>CAWBZG010000005.1:0-960881 GCA_963793245.1 Rhodothermales bacterium | reverse complement strand
GGCTCGGAAAGCACTCTAAACAGGCTTTTCGGGCCGTTTTGCATTTGCGCAATGGACGCTCTTACTGAGAGAACTCCACTGCTTCGGATTGCGTCAGTAATCGCATATGGCACAGGCAAAGCTCTACAAGCTGCACAGGCCGAGTCCATTGTACACACTGTGCGCGCTACTGTGGATAACCGCGTCAGTGGTGCAAAAACAGCGGACGAGACTCGTTTTCGATCAGCGAGGCGGTCGTCGAGCCGAAGGCGAAGCGTTTCAGTTTGCTGACGGCGTGCGCGCCTGCCAGAATCGCGTCAGCGCCTGTCGAGTCGGCGTGAGCGCGGATCTGCTCGAACGGAATGCCTGTCGCGAACGTCGTCGTCGTTGGCAGGTCGTGCGCTTCCAGGAAGCTGCGCAAGTTGGCGAGGTGAATCTGAGCGTCGCCTTCGTCACGCGCATTTTTGGCGACGGTTAGCACGTGAACGGCGACGGAGTCTCCGAACGGTTTGAGCTGGGCGAACTGGCGGACCGTTCGAGCCGCAGCATCTGATCCGTCATAGGCCACCAAGACACGCTCGACAGGTTTGACCGGGTCGAGAACGGTCAGGACCGGACAGCCGGATTCCTTTACGACGCGCGCGAGCGTTTCCGTCCGCTCGTTGGGGTGTCCGTAGAAGAAGTGCGGATTCCGTCCGACGATCAGCAGGTCGGCATATTTGGCTTCCTCGACGATGCGCTCGAACGGAACGCCTTCCTCGACTTCGTTCCGTGAGCGGATACCGGCGGTCTCCATGGCTTCCGAGAACGAGCGGATGAGTTGCTGGGCCGTTTCCCTCGTTTCCGTTGTCAGCCGATCACGCAGTTTCTCGGCATAGTAAAAGCTACCGATGCCTCCACCCGTCGACGAACCTTCGATGCCTTGCGTATCGACGACGGCCATTCCGGTGATTTCGGCATCGTGTCGGCGAGCGATGTCGACGGCGTAGTGGATGGCGACGTTGGTGTCGTCGTCGGCGTCGAGTGGGAGGAGGATGCGGCGGATCATCGGGGCAGCGGGATTGGGTGACGGCTCCAAAGTACGGGAGAGGGATCGTCCGTGCTCGGCCTGCCCGCGCTTCCACACCCCTCTTTACTGTTGTCTTTTCTTTTTTAAATAAATGGGGTTGATATAGTAGGCGTCGTGGAAATGGGGGTAACCGAGCAACCCACATCTCGCCGTAGCCCGCTGTGGACGAACCCCGCTGTTTTCCGCATTCTTACGCACAGACGCGCGCCAGCCAGAACGCGACCTCGCCCACTGTCTCGGCTAGTCGACGACGATTATCCACTAATCCGGAGTCGATTTCAGAATTGTGGACAACCAGCCGGGTGTGTTATGCACCACTATCCACACAGTGGAAACGTGCGGGGTCCGTTGGGGAATACAGCGGGGTTTTCCACTCGTCGTCTGCGCATGGGTGTTACAGCAGCGTTATGCGCCGTTGATACCGCTCTTATCCACAGCGTTGTCTACGTGGTGGAATATGTGTTTACACGCGTGTCTAAGTGTCCTTTCTAGGCAGCAGCATCCATACGCCGTGGCTTTGCCGTCACAAGCGCTCGATTTGGCCTTTTGTGTTCTTCCAAGAGGCGTCTACGCTTCCGCTTTGCTCAGCAGGTCGGCATCGGATGCGCTAGGGGCGACGTTGGGCGTCGCGGTAGAGCAGTGTTCTCCACATCGGTAACAGCGAGCGCCAATGATGCGGCTGTCCAGAAACACAAAACGCCACCCTCCAGATCGGAAGGTGGCGTTTGCCGAGCGGATGGTTGTAGAGTCAGGCGCTTGGTTTGCCCAACAGTCGAAACATCTCCTGCTTGTACGCTTCGACGCCGGGCTGGTCGAACGGGTTGACGCCGAGCAAATAGCCGCTCACGCCGACCGCGTGCTCGAAGAAGTAGATCGCCTCGCCTAGCGTGCCCGGAGTCAGGCGATCCATCCACAGTGTCATCGCCGGGACGCCTCCGTCGGTGTGCGCTTTGAGTGTGCCTTCGTAGGCGTTGCGGTTGACGTGCGTAAACGTCTGGCCGATCAGGTAGTCGAGTCCGTCGAGGTTGGCGCCGGTCTGGGGGACCTTGAGATCGCCGCCGTCCTGTTCGAGCATCAGAAACGTCTCGGCGATGGTGCGCTGGCCGTCCTGCACGTACTGGCCGACGCTGTGGAGATCGGTCGAGTAGCGGATGCCGACGGGGAAGAGGCCTTTGCCGTCTTTGCCTTCGCTCTCGCCGTAGAGTTGCTGCCACCAGTCGCCGAACGCGTTGAGGCGCGGCTCGAACGTGGCGAGCAGGTCCACGGTCTTGCCCTGCTTGAGCAGCAGAGCGCGGACGGCGGCGTAGGTCAGCGCGTCACCTTCGGCGTCGGGCGAGTCGAGCTTTTTGCACAGATCGGCGGCGCCGTAGAACAGGCTGCGGATGTCGATACCCGCAACGGCGATGGGAAGCAGGCCGACGGGTGTCAGGACCGAGAACCGTCCGCCGACGCTTGGGGGAATGACATATTTCTTGTAGCCTTTCTCCTTGCGCAACTCTTCGAGCGCACCCTTTTCGGGATCGGTCGTGACGATGATGCGGTCGTTGGCATCGTCGAAGCGGTCTTCCATCCACGCGCGCACGACGCGAAAGGCCAGCGCCGGTTCGAGCGTCGTGCCGCTCTTGGAGATCACGTTGACGTAGACCGACTGCCCGTCCAGGCTCGCGAGCAGTTCGCGCAGGTAGACGCCGCTCATCTGGTTGCCCGCAAAGACGACGCGCGTGCCGGTGTCGCCGAAGTAGGGCGTCAGCGCTTGGATGACAGCTTCTGCTCCCAAATACGATCCGCCGATGCCGATGCAGATCAGCACATCGGCGTCGGCGCGGATGCGGGCGGCTGTCGTCTCCAAGTCGTCGAGGAGGGCATCGTTGGGAGTGAGCAGCATATCACGCCAGCCCAGCGCGTCGCTTCCTTTACCGGTCCCACCGACGAGCGCCTGATGAGCGGCTCGCACGTCGGATTGAATGTGGTCGAGTGCGCCATCGTCGAGAAACGAGAGGGCAGGCGAAGCGTCGAGGCGGAGCATGGAGTGGGGTCGGTTGGATGAGAGGCGGATACCAAATGGCGGTGGGGTTGGTGCCGAGTCGATTGCAGAAACGCGGAAGTGTGGAAGGGCAGCGGGCTAAACTCCAGGCGCAGCCGTTACTTCCATTCAGGCCTATTCGTTTTCGCCCGTTCAGATGTCCGTACCTCGCTCTTTCGCCTTCGTCCTGCTGCTGCTCCTCGCTGGACAGACCAGAGCGCAATCCGCCGCCGACTCGATATATGACCGCGTCGACCTGGCGGCTGCTCTGCTCCCGGATGCATCGACGGCGCTCGACTATCTAGATTGCACACGCGTCATCCCGATGGCGAACGGCGGAGCGGAAAGGTGTTCGTGCAGGTCGTGATCGATACGTCAGGAGCGGTCTCAGACGCGATGGTCGCTCGGGGCCTTTCGACCGATCACGACGCCGAGGCGTTGCGCGCCGTTCGGATGCTGCGCTACTCGCCCGCGCAAGCCGACGGACGCTCGGTGCGGACGCGGATGATGGTGCCGGTCGCGTTCGACTCAGCGTTCGCAGCCCCGCCCCTTTTCGACGCGCAGACGTATCCGATGCCGGACCTAGCTGCGCGCCTGCTGCCCAACGAGCAACTCGCGACGCGGGCGATGATGGACGCCATCGGCCAGATGGTCGCCGAGCAGAAGCCGCAGGGCGAAGGGCAGATCGTCGTCGGGTTCGAGGTCGGGCGGCATGGGCGCGTTGTGGCTCCGCAGATACTGAAGAGCGTGTCGCCGCTGGCGGATTCCATCGCGCTCGAAGCGGTCACCCAGACACTCGGTTTTACGCCCGCCCGCCTCGACGATCAGCCCATCGCCTCGTATCGCACGCTGCCGATCCGGTTTCAGGGCGTCGACCCGCCTCCGAGAACGAATCCGGCGCATCCCGGCGGCGTGTACTCCGAGGATCAGGTGGACGCCGCGCCGCGCCTAATACCCGAATCCCGTCGCCCCATCACCTATCCGGAAAGCGCCAAACGTGCGGGTGAGCAAGGAGTCGTGAGTGTTCGGTTTGTCGTAGATGAGCAGGGCGCCGTTCGAGACGCGGTTGTGATACAGAGTGTCAACAGACAAATAGATGACGCAGCACTACGCAGCGTGACTGTGCTGCGATACCAGCCGGGCCGCATCGACGGTCGTCCCGTAAAGGTGCAGATGACGCTGCCAGTCACGTTCCGACTGCGATAAAACCGCTCATCAGCGCTGCCGAGCCTCCAAGACTTGGCAAGTTTGTACCCTGCCGGTCACGCGGCTGGAACTGCTGAAGCGCATGGCGTTGGTCGAAGCCATGTCCGACCGCGCCGCCTCGCCTACTGAAAAACCCGCCGGACTGCTCCGCGCCGTAAAGCGGATGCTGGCGTTTGCGCGACCGTACCGGCGTCGGCTGGGGTTTGCGTTTGTGGCGGCGTCGGGTTCGTCGCTCGTATGGCTGGTCGTGCCGCTGGGATTGCAGCGGTTGCTGGATGCCGTCTTCGAGCAGGGCGACAGCGGCTTGCTCGACCAGATCGCGTTGGCCCTCGTCGGCCTGTTCTTGCTGCAATCCGTTCTGGGTTTTATCGGCTACTACCTGCTCGAATGGACGGGCGAGCGCGTCGTCACGGATCTGCGCAAAAAGCTGTATGCGCACCTGCTCGGCTTGTCGGCGCGCTTTTTCTCGACGCACCGGACGGGCGATCTGACGAGCAGACTGACGAACGACGTGGGATCGGTGCGGGCTGCGGTGACGACGGCGCTGGTCGAGTTAGTGACGCAGACGCTGAGTCTGGTCGGATCGGTGGTGCTGATGGTGCTGCTCAACTGGCGGCTGAGTCTGCTGGCGTTCGCCATCGTCCCGGCCGTTTCGCTGCTGGCACGCTACTTCGGCGCCAAGATCCGCGCGCTCGCCAAAGCCGTCCAAGACCGACTGGCCGAAACGACATCCATCGCCGAAGAAGCGCTGACGGCGATCCGGGTCGTGACGGCGTTCGGACGCCAGCCGCACGAGTCGGGCCGCTTCGACGCATCCGCCGAGACGCTGTTCGAGCAGGCGCGCAAGCGGATCGTCTACGCCAACGCGTTTTGGACGAGCGTCGGACTGCTCTCGTTTACGTCGCTGGCGCTGATCTTCTGGTTCGGCGGACGCGAGGTGCTGGCGGATCGTCTGACGGCGGGCGCCCTCGTTGCGTTCATCTTTTACGCGCTCAACATCGCACGCGGCGTCGGTGGGCTGAGCCGGTTGTACACCACGTTTTCGTCGGCTGCCGGAGCGAGCGACCGCATCTTTTCGCTGCTCGACACCCAATCTGAAATCGCCGACCGTCCAGGTGCACGACCGCTTGCCAATGTGCGCGGCGAACTCGCATTCGACGGCGTGTCGTTCACGTACGCGACTACCGATGTGGCGACTGACGGCGTCGGTGGAGATGGACAACGTGCAGTCGTTCCACGTGGAAACGGGACGATGGAGGACACCACCACCGCGCCGACCATCGTTCTGCGCGACGTCTCACTCCGCATCGCACCCGGCGAAACCGTCGCCCTCGTGGGGCCAAGCGGAGCCGGAAAGAGCACGCTGATCGGCCTGATCCCGCGCTTCTTCGACCCAACGTCGGGCCGCGTCACGCTCGATGGACACGATGTGCGCGATGTACAGTTGGCCGACCTGCGCGCGTCTCTCGCCTACGTCCCCCAAGAGACGCAACTCTTCGCTACGACCATCGGCGACAACATTCGCTACGGACGGCTCGACGCCAGCGATGTAGAGGTCGAAGCGGCTGCTCGCAGGGCCAGCGCGCACGTGTTTATCTCCAAACTCCCCGGCGGCTACGACACGCCCGTCGGCGAACGCGGTATCACGCTGTCGGGTGGCGAGCGCCAGCGCATCGCCCTCGCCCGCGCCTTCCTGCGCGACGCTCCGGTCTTGCTGCTCGACGAAGCCACGTCCGCCCTCGACGCCGAGAGCGAGCGCGCCGTTCAGACCGCGCTCGACGAGTTGATGCAGGGCCGCACGACGCTCGTCATCGCCCACCGCCTGGCTACCGTCGTCAACGCCGATCGCATCGTCGTGCTCGACGAAGGCCGCGTCGTCGAGACGGGCACGCATGGGGAGTTGGTGCAGCGCGGCGGTCTCTACGCCCGGCTCGCCGCCTTGCAGTTCGACGAAGCAGCGGGCGCGGCGTAGCGCGAATTACTCGGCGTAATCGGCGAATACGAACTCGCGCTCGGGCAAGCGCACGGCGCACAATCGGCCCATTCCCTCTCGGTGGACGTAGGCGGCGCCCGTGTCGATCATCAGCAGGTGCGGGCGGTCGATGGGCTGCGGCTTGGGCGTGTGGCCGCAGACGACGGGTTTCTCCCACACCACGTCGCGCGGTTGGGTTTCGATGTGTTCGCGCGTCCAGAGCAGGATGTCGGGATCGGACTGCGCGGCGCTGTAGGCCGTCGTGCGCCACGGATGGATGCCGCCGTGGACAAAGAAGAAGTCGGGCGTGTCGAGGTACAACTCGGTTGCCTCCAAAAACGCGACGTGGGCCGGGGCGATGATGCCGCCGGGGTAGCTGGCGCGCGTCTCACCGCCGCCGCTCTGGTGCCAGTGCGCGACGGCGTCGATGGGCGCGTCGGGTGCGATGGCGCCGAGCATGATTGCCTCGTGGTTGCCGCGCAGAAACGTGCAACGGACACTGTCTTGCAGGTCGATGCACGTCTGGATCACGCCGCGCGAGTCGGGTCCACGGTCCACGTAATCGCCGACGAAGACGACGTGGTCGTCCGGTTGCAGGTCGAGCTTGCGCAGCAGCACGTTGAGCGTCCGAGCGCAGCCGTGCACGTCTCCGATGGCGATCAGGCTCACGAGCGTGGGGCGTCGTCGGTTGCGTCAGGCGATTCGCCTTCGGATGATGCGTGCAGCGCCGTCGCTTCGGCCTTGGCCGATGCGATGACTTCGGCAGCCGTCTTTTGGCCGACGCGTTTGCGTCTGCGCCGTCCGGTCAGCCCGGTGTCGCGGATCTCGATGTCGGCGATTTCGGGCGCATCGGCAAGCGGAGCGATGGGCTGGTGGAGCGCGTCGGACTCTTCGGCGGCAGATCCGCGCGGCGTGTTGGCCTTGGGCGACGCTTTCTTCCCGGCACCGCTGCTCTTGCGGCTGACAGCGGCGAGCGTCGACTTGGTGGGCATGCCGACCAAGTCCGCGCCCCGATTTGCGCAGGCGATCTTCTTCCATCAACTGGATCAGCGAACTGTCGAGGATGCCGTTGACGAAGTGGCCGCTCTTGTCGGTCGAGTAGCGTTTGGCGAGTTCGATGCCCTCGTTGATCGACACTTTGGGCGGGATGTCCTCGAACGCGAGCAACTCGGTCAGGGCCATTCGCAGCACCAAGCGGTCGATCAGCGCGATGCGCTCGAACTCCCAGTTTTGTGCGTGCGTCTGGATGAGCGCGTCGGTCGCGTCGACGTTGTCGAGCGCGCGGAGAAACAGTTTCTCGGCGAACGTGCGGGCGACGCCTTTCTCGAAACTGTCGGGACGAAGCACGTTGCGCATGATCTCGTCGCCCGAGCCGCCGCCCTGTTCCATTGCGTAGAGGGCTTGGAGAACGCGCTCGCGCACGAGTCGGCGGCTGCTGACGGCCATGAAGTCGGAGGTGTAGAACGCAGAGCCGGTTTGTATGAGCGCGTCGGCAAGGGGTTCGCGCGCAGAGAGGCATTCACGCCGCTTTCGCCGCCTCTCGCCGAGCCGTATGCTACGCACGCACGTCCGATCGTGCGCGTTCTCCCTCCTCGACCTATGGCGATCCGCCGCCGACTCGACCTCAACGCCGCGCCCGCCGTCGTCTTGGCGGTGGGTTTCGCGTCGGGTATCGCCCTCGCCGGACGGCGCGGTCTACCGCCTGACGCCCTCGCCCCGCCGACGGCTGAATTGGTCGTCTGGGGCGCGATTCTGCTGGTCGGATTGACCATCGCGCTGGCGAATTGGTGGCCCAATCGGTTGTACGCGCCGCGTGGGGCGGTACAAGCGCTGGGCATCGGATTGGCCCTTTTCGGGATGGGCGGGTTGATGCTGTGCGCTGCGCTGACACCACCGCCCGGTCACGTCGCGCAGTTGGTTGGAACGCCGCCGTCAGACGCGGTCGAGCGCGACGCGTGGCTCGTCGGAAGCGAAGTCGAGGTGTCGGGCCGCATCGCGTCGTCGGTTCGCGTCGGAGATCGGAGTGCGCGGTTTACGCTGGACGATGTCGAGTCGGAAGGCCGACGGTGGAGGGGGACAGTGGCCGTCTCGGTCGTGCCGTCGAACTGGCGAGCCGAGTTTGAGCCGCCGCCGTTAGAGCAAGGACAGCACGTGCGGTTGCGCGGTCTGCTGCGTCCGCCACCGTCCAAAGGCAATCCGTCGGACTTCGGCTACGGCGCGTTCCTGGTCGGAAAAGGTACGTGGGCGACGATGCGTGTCAAGGCGCCCGAAAACGCTGCCGATCCCACAGCGGATCTGGTCGTGCTGAACACGTCGCCGAGCCTGCTGGACCGCGTCGTCGTTGCGGTGCGCTCGCATGTCGAGACGACGCTGATCCGGTTCGTGCCAAACGAAGAGCCACGCGCCCTGCTCCGGGCGCTGCTGCTGGGCGAGCGCCACGCCATCGCCGACGAAACGCGCGAGCAGTTCGCCCGGACGGGACTGCTCCACCTGCTCGCCGTATCGGGCCTGCACGTGCTGCTCGTCGGGATGCTGCTGCACGACCTGCTGCGTCCGTTTCTGCTCCGCATCGGCCTGCGATTCCGCGCGATGGAGGTAAGCCGCGCGGCGGTCACGATCGCGATCCTGTGCGTCTACGCGCTGGTGACGGGCGGCTCGGACAGTGTGTGGCGCGCAGTCCTAATGGCGACGCTGGCGGTCGTCGGGCGAGCGTTTCAGAAGCCGTCGGCGGGGACAAATGCGCTGGCGGTGGCGGCCTTGGTGCTGCTCATCTTGCGACCGACCAGACTGTTTGGCGTCGGCTTCCAGCTTTCGTTTGCCGCCGTCCTCGGGCTGCTCACGCTGGGCCGTACGATCACGTTTGCGGCTCCCAAGCGCGTCCAACAGTCCGCCGTTCTAAAGTGGCTGTGGAATGCGACAGCCGCCACGGTCGCCGCGACGATTGCGACGGCGCCGATCCTGCTCTTTCACTTCGGGCGCGTCCCGCTAGCGGGATTGGTGCTCAACCTGCCCGCGATGGCGCTGACGATGTTCGCGTTCGCATCGGCGCTGCTGACGGTCTTACTGACATGGATTCCGCCCGTCGCCACTCTTCTCGGTGCGTCCGCCGATGGCCTGTGCCGCCTGCTCATCTGGACGACGCAGACCGGCGAGCAGGCGTTGGGCCAGTGGGCGTTCGAGGGCTTCGTGACGCGCCCGCTCCTCGTCGCCGCGTTGTCCGCGTTCGTGTTGCTGCTGATGGGATGGCGATACCGAGCCGTCCGTGCGCCGCTGGCTGCAACCGCGCTCCTGCTCGCCGCCGTCAGCGTGTGGAGCGGGGTCTTTTCGAGCGAAGCCCGCCGCCCATCGCTCGACGTGCTGTTCTTCGACATCGGACAGGGCGACGCCGCCCTGCTCCGAACGCCATCCGGCAGGCACATCCTTATCGACGCCGGACCGCTGACGGACACGTGGGACGCCGGAGAGCGCACGATCCTCCCGCACCTGCACCGCCTGGGTATCGACCGTCTCGACGCTGCCGTCATCTCCCACCCGCATGCCGATCACCTGGGCGGATTGCCGACGCTGCTCCGAACCGTCGACGTAGGCCGCGTCGTCGACAACGGGCAAGACGTTGGCAGCATCCTCTACGCCGAAACGCGCTGGTTGATGGACAGCCTCGCCGTTCCGCGCCAGAGCGTCGTCGCCGGAGACACGCTCGACTTGGGCGACGGAATCACAGCCACCGTTCTCGGTCCGGTCCGCGCCGGTCTGCCCGAGGACGAAGCCAACAACGCATCCGTCGTCCTGCTCATTCGCTACGGAGACGTAGAACTGCTCTTCGCAGGCGACGCCGAACAGGAAGCCGAAGCCGAAATGCTCCACCGCTGGTCGCCTCTGATCGGCGAAGGCTTGCTGCGCGCAGACGTCGTCAAAGTCGGCCATCACGGATCGCGCACGAGCAGCACGCCCGGCTGGGTCGACGCCGTCCTGGAGCCGGGTGGAACGGCCGTCGTCAGCGTCGCTCGGCAGAATGTCTATCGCCTCCCCAACGCCGAAATCCTTGACCGCTGGACCCAAGCCGGAGCCGACGTGCGGCTGACGCACCGCGGCGCGCTGTGGCTGCGGACGGATGGGCGGACGGTCGAAGAGGTCGGTTGGTAACGGCTTATCTTTTCGGCACTTCCAACCGGACCGCCGCAATGCGTACGCGCCTACTCCTCCTGCTCCTCGTCTCGCTTCCGGCTCCGCTGTGGGCGCAGTCGTTTACGTCGTCGAACCTGCCCATCGTCGTGATCGAAACGCAGGGGCAGCCCATCGTCGACGAGCCGAAGGTTACGGTGCGGATGCGCATCATTGATGGCGGCGAGGGCGTGCGCAACCGGCTGACCGATCCGGCCAACGACTACGACGGATGGGCGGGGATCGAGATCAGAGGCGCTTCGTCGCAGAGTTTCCCCAAGAAGCAGTACGGGTTCGAGACGCGCGATGCGGACGGCGAGGATCTCGACGTGTCGCTGCTCGGCTTTCCCGACGAGGAAGACTGGATTCTCCACGCGCCGTACAGCGACAAATCGCTGATGCGCAACGTGCTGACGTATCGCTTGGCGCGCTCGATGGGTCGCTACGCCAGCCGGACGCGCTACTGCGAGGTCGTGATCGACGGGCAGTATCAGGGCGTCTACGTGCTGATGGAAAAGATCAAGCGCGACAAGAACCGCGTCGACGTCAACAATCTGAAAGAGGACGAAACGTCGGGCGACGACTTGACGGGCGGCTACGTGATCCAGATCGACCGGCGCGAGGAGGGATGGCCTTCGTCGTTTTCCGGAGCCGACTCGCGCTTTCGCCCCTACTACCAGTTCAACGAGCCGGACGCGGACGACATCGTACCCGAGCAAAAGGCGTACATCCAGCAGTTTCTGTTCGACTTCGAGTCGACGATGGCGTCGGCAGATTTCGAGGACGAGACGACCGGCTATCCATCGTTGATCGACGTGGGCTCGTTCGTCGATTTCTTTCTGCTCAACGAACTGGGCGCCAACGTCGACGGCTATCGGCTGAGTTCGTATCTGCACAAGGACAAGGACTCCATCGACCCGCTGCTGCACGCCGGTCCCGTCTGGGACTTCAACCTCGCGTTCGGCAACGCCGATTACTACGACGGAGCCGCTACGTCCGGCTTCCGCTACCACGCCGATTTGCGCGGTGATTCGTACCCCGTCCCGTTCTGGTGGACCAAGCTGGCCGAAAGCGAGCGCTTCTCCAACGCCGCCGCCCTCCGCTGGTCCGAACTGCGAAAGGGGCCGATGCACGAGGACTCGCTGATGGCGACTATCGACGCGACGGCCGATCTGCTCGGCGAATCTCAGGCGCGCAACTTCCAGCGGTGGCCGGTCTTGGGCCGCTACGTCTGGCCCAACGCCTACGTCGGCGACACGTACGCGCAGGAAGTCGACTACCTCAAGCGATTGGCTGCGCGAGCGTCTGGCATGGATGGACGCCGAATTGACGAGTAGCGCCGTCGTCTCGGATGCGGCGCAGTCCGCCTTTGGTTTCGCGTTGTCATCGCCTTCGCCGACTCCGTCTCGTTCGCAGGCGACGGTTACGCTGCGGTTGGGTGCGGCGCAGCAGGTGACGGCTGAGGTCTTCGACGTGAGAGGCCGCCGCGTGGCGACGCTGTACGACGGTCCGCTCAGACCTGGAGTGCATCCGCTCGTGGTCGATGTGGGTGCGCTTTCGGCGGGTGTCTACCTCGTTCGCGCGCAGGGGGACGTTGGCGTCGCAAGCACTCGTCTGGTAGCGCTCGGGCGATAGTTGCGGGGCTGCGGGGCAGTTTTTGACGGAACAAGTTGAGGCGCAGAAGCGCTTTACCGCTCTGTACCACCCGTCTTTTCCCTCTACACCCCGTCCTCTTCCGTATGGCCAGCTCTCCCTTCCGCGCCCTCCTCTTCGACATGGACGGCGTGCTCGTGGACGTCTCTAATTCGTACCGCCGCACCATTTCCGAGACCGTCCACTTCTTTACCGGACGCGAGATCACGGGCGAGCAGATCCAGCAGTACAAGGACCGAGGCGGCTTCAACGACGACTGGAAGCTGACCTACACGCTGATCCGCGAGGCGGGTATGGAGGTGTCGTACAGCCGGATGCACGACGAATTCCAGCGCCGCTACCGGGGCGAGAACTGGAACGGGCTGATCCAGCAGGAAGCGTCGCTCGTGACGCCGCAGACGCTCACCCAGTTGCAGCCGGGACGCGTGTTCGGCATCGTCACTGGGCGCCCCGAAGCCGAAGCCAAGTGGACGCTCGACTACCTCGGCCTCAAAAAGCACTTTCCGCTTCTCGTCGCGATGGAGCAGCAGGATCGCCGCACCAAGCCCGATCCGTACCCCCTTCGCCGCTCGCTCGCGATGCTCAAGCAGTGCGGCATGAACGTCGACCCCGAAGAGGCTGTCTACGTCGGCGATACCGGTGACGACATGCTCGCCGCCCGCGCTGCCGGTTTCTGGGCCATCGGACACGTCCCGCCCCAGGCCGACCCCGAGCGCCACGAAGGAATCCTCCGCGACAGAGGCGCTCACCTGGTCATTCGGGGCCTGAGCGAACTGCCCGGTGCCCTCTCCGAGTTGGAGCACATGGCCGCCAAGCAGCAGCAGGAAGTCTACGCCTGACGCGTTTCACCTTTCGGCCCCCCACCGATCCACCGCCGCCCGGTCCGACGTTTGTTGGGCCGGGCGGTGCTGCGCTTGCCCTACCGCTCAGCCGCCAGAATCGCCGCGCGCCTAGCCGGGAGCACGACTCGTACGCTGTCGCTCATCGAGGTGACTGAGGTGGCGTTGCCGAGCAGGTCGGTAGAGGAAGCGGAGGTCGTGGCTACGGTCACGGTATGCGGCGCGTCGCTCGTGTTGAACAGGGCAAGGACCGTCTCGTCGTCCAGCGTGCGGGTGTAGCCGAGTAATCCGCGTACATCGTCGGTGAGCACGAAGTCTACCTCGCCTCGGCGCAGCGCTGGATAGTCAGCGCGAATGCG
This sequence comes from Rhodothermales bacterium, assembly GCA_963793245.1. Taxonomy (GTDB): domain Bacteria; phylum Bacteroidota; class Rhodothermia; order Rhodothermales; family BA12; genus CAXBBB01. The sequence continues at coordinate 947,620 of CAWBZG010000005.1, read as the reverse complement.
GGTCAGGTGCTGGTAGTAGGCGTGATGATCCGAGTCGAAGCGGACGCTGTCGGTCGGGCGCGGCAGGCCGAGCGGGTGGGTGGTCTCTGGCTCAAACGCGAGGTCGGGCCAGATCAGCGGTTTGCGCGGCGACGGATCGTCGGCGCCCCACATGCCCATCTCATCGCCGTTCCACACGTGCGGCGCGCCGACGTAGGTGAACTGATGGGCGAGCAGCATCCGCGCCGTCTCGAACGTGCGCGCGTCGGGCCGGTCGATCCGGTAGGCCGGGTCGTCGTCGGGTTTCGTGTGGTACTTGTAGCGGCCTCTGTTGTAGAGCGACGTGAGCAGGCGCGGCGTATCGTGGCTGGCGGCGACGTTCATCATCGCGTGGTTCATCGACGGGTGAGCGGTGTCGCCCAGGTAGGCGCGCAGGCTGTCGGCCAAAATCGAAGCGGGCAGCGCGTTCGGGGCTGATGCGAAGAAGTGGCGGGCGGATCGGTACCAACGGTAGTTCATGATCGCGTCGAACGTGTCGCCGGCGAGGAAGGCGTCGGGATGGATGAGGTGATCGGGCCACACGTCCCACCAGATCTCACCGATCAGCAGCGCGTCGGGGTTCGCCTCACGAACGACGCGTCGGTAGGCACGCCACCAATCCAGCCCGATTTCAGCCGCCACATCGAGCCGGTAGCCGTCAACGCCGTCGGACGGATCGCCGTCGCCGTTGGGGTCGAGCCAGCGGCGGGTAACGGCAAAGATGTGTTCGCGCGCGGATGGGCTGTACAAGTCGCCGTCGTAGGCTTCCATGCCCTGCGTCGCGTCGTGGTGGACAGTCTCGCGTAGTTCGGGCAACTCGAACACGCCGAACCAACCCTGAACCGAGAACTCATCCGTAAGCGTGGACGGATCGTCGAACTCGGTCCAGTACCAGTCGGCATACTCAGAAGCCTCGCCTTTGGCGATGACGTCCTGCATCGCCGGGTGCTCACGTCCGGTGTGGTTCCACGAGTAATCCAGCACGACGCGGATGCCGCGCGCGTGAAAGTCAGACACGACGTCGACGAACATCCGATCCGCTGCCGTCATCGTCCACGTCGACGGATCGTCCCACGTCTCGGATGCGATCAGCGCGCGGTCGCCTGCGGGATCGGGGCCGAACGTCGGGTCGATGTGTAGCCACGAGCGGGCGTCGTACTTGTGGAGCGAAGGCGCGTCGTTGAGCGGGTTGAAGTAAATGGCCGTCACGCCCAGCGAGTCGAGGTAATCGATCTTGTCGCGCACGCCCTGCAAGTCGCCGCCGTAGCGTCGCAACTGAGCCTTCTGGCCAAACGAGGCGACCGGATTTCCGTTGAAATCACCTCGGGCTTCCAGTCCGTCGAAGTAGGCGTCGGGCGCGTACCAGTCGTGAGTCCACGGCGTGATCTGCCAGTCGGCTGGGACGAAGCCTGGGTAGGCGCCGTGCATATCGGCGGGCGTCGGGTCGTTGCTCGCGTCGCCGTTTCGGAAGCGCTCGGCGAAGATCTGATACCACACCACATCTGCAGCCCACACGGGCGCTTGGTCAAACGGGGTCGCTTCGCTCGTCGACGGGGGAGCGGGTGGCGAGCAGGCGGTTGTCAGCAGGCAACTGAGCAGAATGAGGCGGACCATGAGCGTGGAGTCGTGACGCGGGAAAAGGTAGCCCATGCCGCGCTCGCCTCAGATGGCGCCAGCTTCCGCATTCCTCACTCGCCCAGCCGCGTCCACGTCATCGTCCGGCGAAACAAGCCGACGCGTCCCTGCACGCGCAGATCATCGCCCTCAGTCCACATCACGCAGTTGACCGTTCGGCCCATATCGGGGGCGAAGAGTTTGCCGCCCGTCCATCGGTCGCCGTCGCGCTCTAGGCCGGTAATCATGACGAAGCCTTTGAGCGGGCGTCCTCTCTCCGCGCCCTCGCACTTCGAGCAGACCGCGCCCGGGTTGCGCGGTGTGTCGACGATGCGTCCGCGGAGTTCGTCTCCCACGAGGTAGAGGTCGAGGATGAGATCGGGCGTGCCGCCATCGTCGTTCGGGATCGCCCATCGTCCGACGGGGGCTGACGAAACGGAGGAAGACTGCGCCTGGATTGTCGAAGCCGAGGCCAAGGCGATTACCAAGAGGAGCAACAGGCGCATATCGTCGCAGGAGTTAGACAGTGGCGATAACGGAGGAGCCGGTTCTTTCGTCTCTACCACCTCTCTGCATGGATTTACACGTCGCCATTTATCTCGTCGCTGGGCTAGCGCTGCTCGGTATGGCAGCGCTGCCCAACGTGCTCGACCGCAGCCCGCTTTCGCTGCCGATGCTCTACATCGGGCTTGGGTGCGCTGGCGTTCTTGCCGGGCGGATTGCTGCCCAAACTCCACCCGATCACCAACGACGGCTTTACGCACGCGCTCGAATACGCGACTGAACTCGTCGTCATTCTGTCGCTGGCCGGAGCCGGACTGCGCATCGACCGGCGCCCCGGATGGAAGGCGTGGCGTCCCGTCTGGCTGCTGCTGGCGATTGCGATGCCGCTCTCGATTGCCGCTCTCGCGCTGTTCGGCGGATGGGCGATGGGCCTCCCGATTGCATCCGCCGTGTTGCTGGGCGCAGTCCTGGCGCCGACCGATCCGGTTCTGGCGAGCGACGTTCAGGTGGGCAAACCCAACGAGGAAGCCGAAGACGACGTCCGCTTCGCGCTGACCGCAGAAGCTGGCACGAACGACGGGCTGGCGTTTCCTTTTACCTATCTCGCGTTGGCCATCGCGGGTGCAGCAGCAGCGGGAACGCTGGGTGAGTCGGATTGGCTGCTTCGGTGGTTCGGCTTCGACCTGGTCTACCGCATCGTGGTTGGGGCCGTCGTCGGCGTCGGCATCGGCTGGGTGTTGGCCTATTACGTCTTCCACATTTCGGACGAACCCGAGGCGGCGCGGCGTAGCGACAAAGACTCGCACGAAGGCCTCCTCATCCTCGCGTCGACGGCGCTGGCCTATGGCGCTGCCGAACTGGTCAACGGCTACGGCTTCCTCGCCGTCTTTGCCGCCGCGATCACGGCGCGCGGCGTTGCTCCGCGTGATGGGTATCAGACCAAAGCGGTCGAGTTCGGCGATCAGATCGAGCAGGCGCTGACCGCTCTCACGCTGGTCATGTTGGGCGGTATTCTGGTGGGCGAGTGGAAGTCGCTCACGTGGGCAGCAGCAGGGACGGCGGCGGTGTTCGTGCTCCTAATTCGCCCTCTGGCGGGCTACCTCGCTCTGTTTGGCTGCAAACTTCCGCACCGCGAGCGCTGGGCGATTGCGTTCTTCGGCGTGCGCGGCGTTGGCTCGATCTATTACCTCGCGTTCGCCCAAACGCGCGCCGACTTCGACAGCTTGGGCGACGTCTGGGTGACCGTTCTGCTGTGCATCGTCTTCTCCGTCATCCTGCACGGAGCGACCGCCACGCCCATCATGCGGCACCTCGACCTGCGACGCGAAACAGGGGCGGTATCTTGACCGCGGACTTTCAGCGCCGAGCGTGGATACGGCTTTCAATCTATACGGCATTCTTCTCCTTCTCGGCGTCGTTCAATGCGTCGTCGCGAGCGCGATCCTGGCCGTTCGAAGTGCCAAGGCGTCCGGCGCACCCGACGGCTGGCTGAGCGCTGTCCTGGCGGCGACGGCGCTCGAGATCGCGCCGTACCTGATCGGCTTTATGGGCGGCTATGACCGGGCGGCGTGGCTGTCCAACTTTCCCATCGGAAGTCCGCTGCTACTCGGTCCGCTGGCGCTGGGCTACGTGGCCACCGTATCGCGCGCAGCGACCCACAGGCGAGTCGTGTGGGCGCTCGTTGGGTTAGCCGGAGCCGACGTACTGATGCGGCTGATCGTGTGGGCGCAGACGATGTGGGGAACGCCCTACGCGCAGACGTGGGGACCGCTGCTCGGCGGCGTCGTGGGCGAAGTCGGACTGATCGTCGCCGCAGGTTGCATCGTAGCGGCGCTGCGTCTGGCGCTGCGCTTTCGCCGAATCGTCGTAGCTGACGAACGGCAGCGCCGCGTCGCACAGTGGCTGATGCGGTTCGCGAGCGCCGCGACGGTGGGCCTGGTAGTCGTGGCCGGGTTTCGCGTGGCGTACGTACTGGGAGTTTCGTTCTCATACGAGCGGCAGTGGTGGGTCACCTTCACCTACGCCGTGTTGGGTTACTACGTCTCGGTTGCCGGGCTGCTGTTCAGCTTTCGCCGTTCGTCCGGTGCCCAAGCCAAAACTGCCGACACGCCGCCTCCGCTCAGCGCTGACGGAGTGCGCGCGTGGACGCCTCGCCTGGATCGCTGGATGCGGACCGAGCGAGCCTATCTGCGTTCGGATCTGACCGTCGCCGCTCTCGCGCGTGACGTGGGCCTTCCGGTCGCCGCTCTGTCGCACGTGGTCAATGAGGGCTTCGGGTGCCGTTTCACCGACTTCGTCAACGGCTACCGCGTCGAAGCCGTGCAAGCCCGGCTGCTCCTGCCCGATGCCTCGACCCACACGCTGCTGGGCATCGCGATGGACTGCGGATTCAACTCCAAGGCGACGTTCAACAGGGCCTTCCGTAAGGCGACGGGAACGACGCCGAGTGCATGGTGGGCGGCTCAAAGCGACGAAACGGGTCGCAACACGCCAGTTGACACGTCGCAAACCGCGTGGTGAGTCGAGTGCCGTCGTCGATTGGGCTAGCATTCAGGCGTCTCAACTGCCCACTCCCATGCGCTTCGCCATCCTCTTCGCTTTCGCGATCCTGCTGCCACCGCTCCTCCACGCTCAGACGTTCTCCGCTGACTCGGTCCGCGCTGATCTCGACCTGCTCCGGCGCACCCTGATTGCCTACCATCCGGCCCTCGACGAGTTTGAGCAGCGTGACGAGTTCGAAGACTCCATCCGAGTCGCCCGCGAACGACTGTCGGCGGGGCCTAGCAACGTGTCGATGTCGACGGTCATGCTCCACATCGTGCAGGCACTCGCGGTCGTGCGGGACGGGCACACGTTCGTCAACCCATACAACCAGCAGGGTGCCGTCGCCGATGCGCGAGATGCGAGTCGCGTGCTGCCGTTTCTCTTTCGCGTCGGAAGAGCGGGCGAAGACGAGCACCTGATCGTCACGCGCGACCTGACGGATGGCCTGCTTCCCTCCGGAACGACGGTGTATGCCATCGACGAACGTTCGACCTCGTCGCTCCTCGACCAACTGGTCGGCCTCACGCGCGGCGACGGACGCGGAGTGGACGCTCAGCGACGCACCCGCCTCGGCATCCTTCCCGGTCACGTGCTGCCGCGCGGCTGGCCCGAGTTCGACCGGCTCTATCCCCTTGTATTCGGCGACGGCGAAACCACAGCGCTGCACATCCAGCGACCAGACGATCAGCACAGCGAGGTAGTCGAAGTCGAGCGGATTGGTCAGCAGGAGCGCCGTGAGCGGCTGCGCGCGAGCGGTATCGATGCGTTCGACGACGAGCGCGCGTGGTCGTGGCGGCTGATTGACGACTCGACGGCTTATGTGCGGGCCGGGTCGTTCCTGTCCAACCGCTTCTCGGCCCCCGCCGACTCGGTCCTCGCTCGGTTGTTCGGTGCCGTTCGGAACAGCGGCGCGACGGCCCTGATGTTCGACGCGCGCGGAGTCGAGGGCGGAACGCTGGGGTACGAACACGTTGCGTCGTACCTGACACAGCGGACCGTTCCCTGCGCCGCAATTGACCGTGTGCTCCTCGCGTCCGATCGCGCCGATCCGGCGTTTTTCCCCTATCTGCGCTCGTGGGACGAGGGGTGGAAGCAGCCGATCCCGGCCCAAGCTCTCGAGCGGCTACCGGACGGGCGCTACCTACTGCGCGGCGCGGGTGGCTGCTCGCACGTAGAGCCGTCGCCTCAGGCCTTCGGGGGACACGTCGTCATGCTGACGGATGCCTTCCAGACCTCGGCGACGTTCCTGCTGGGTGTGCACCTCCGCCGGAGCGGACTCGCGACGCTCGTCGGAGAGTCGTTGGGCGGCAACCGCAGAGGCATTACGGGCGGCTTGATGGTGATGCTGACGCTGCCCCAAACCGGCATCGTCGTCGACATTCCGCTGCTGCGTCAACTCGGTCCCAGTGCTCCTCCTGACGCCCCCATCAAGCCGGACATCACCACCGAGTGGACTGCTACCGATGTGTCCGAGGGACGCGATCCAGACATCGAGGCTGCACGGCTTCTGCTCAACGCGAATCGGCGCACAAATTACCGTCAACCATGATGCCAGGTCCGAGATTTAGTGGTGCGCTTTTAGAAACGTCATCCTGAGCGTAGACGTATGAAATCAGGCCCCGCTCGCCACTCTTCGACTCTTTCCGCTGGCCTTCGAGTAGACGCGCCGTCTTCCCCCAACCGCTGACTCGTCTGTGTCTCGCTCGCCGATCATTATTGCCCTCACGCGCGCTACACGCCATGTGCAGCCGGTCAAAGTAGTCTTACTCGGATACCTCGCTTGTATTCTCATCGGCTGGCTGCTGCTAGCGACGCCGTTCGCGAACGCGGGACGAGGCGTCTCCTCTCTCGACCACCTGTTCATTGCTGCCAGCGCCGTTTCAACGACTGGTTTGGCGACGGTTAGTCCGGCAGGCACCTATACGCTGTTTGGCGAACTTGTCATCTTGTTGCTCATCCAAATCGGCGGCATCGGCTATATGGCGATGGGATCGTTCATCGTCCTTGCGCGCGGGCGAACCCTATCGAAGGGCGGAAGTCGGCTGATGGAGAGCGACATTTCGATGCCCAAGTCGTTTCGTCTCGACGAGTTCGTTAAGGGCGTCATCGTGTTCACGGTGGCGTTCGAGACGGTCGGCGCGCTGGCGCTGTGGGCATTGTTTGCCAACGCTGGCGTCGAGCACGCGTTTTATCAAGCCGTCTTTCACTCGATCAGCGCGTTTTGCACTGCCGGATTTAGCCTGTTCGACACTAGCCTGGAAGCGTTCCGGGGCAATTTTGGTGTCAACGTCGTCATTTCAACATTGGCATTCTTAGGAGCCGTCGGCTTCATCGTCTTCGTCGACGTGTGGCGCGTGCTCTCGGGGCAGCAGAAAGAACTCACGTTCACGAGCCGCATCATCCTGCGCTTGACGCTGCTGCTCACCATTGCTGGCACAATAGGCGTTTTTCTGTCTGGACAGGACACACTCGCTGGGCCGCCCGCGATGCGCATCATGGAAGCCTTTTTTCAGTCGATGACGGCCATGACGACGGTCGGCTTCAACACCGTACCCATCGGCGCACTGTCCGAAGGCGCGCTCTTCCTGCTGATCTTACTCATGTTCGTAGGTGCGTCGCCCTCAGGCACAGGTGGTGGACTGAAAACGACGACGATCTCGGCGATTTGGGCCGTCATGGGCAGCGTGCTGCGTGGGCGCTCAGTCGTCTCGTTTCGTGGGCGGCGCGTGCCCGATGAGCGCGTTCGAGCAGCTACGGCGTCGCTGGCGTTTTACGCCGTCATGCTGCTAGCGGGCCTGTTCGTACTCACGCTGACCGAAGCCGCACCATTCGACGTGCTCACATTCGAAGCGGCGAGCGCGCTGGGAACGGTCGGCCTGTCGATGGGCGTCACGGGCAATCTGACCGCGCTGGGCAAAATCGTCATCATCTTGCTCATGTTCGCTGGGCGATTGGGGCCACTCTCGTTTGGGTCGGCCCTCTTCCTGCGCCCGAACCAAGTCGCGATCGAAGTGGTCGAAGAAGACCTCGTCGTTTAATCTGAATTCGTTATGCCGATTCCTCCCTCCCGCATTCGGCTGCGTACGCGTATCGCGTCGGGCTTCGCGATCATCATCCTGCCGCTCGTCGTGATCTCGATTGTAGCGCTGGCTACGATTGACCAGCTGGGCCGCTCCGTAGACACCGTTCTGGTCGAAAACGAGCGCTCGCTCGCCGCTGCGACCGACATGGACATCGCGCTGGAACGCCTGGACAGCGCTGCTTTGCTGGTTTTGCTCGGGCGCGACGACGAAGCCCAGAACATCGCCCGCCAAGCCAATCCCGCATTTAAGAGAGCACTCCAGATCGCGAGTGGCAACCTGACCATCGACGGTGAAGGCGAGGTCACGTCGGCGTTGTCCCAGTCGTTCGGCGAGGCGGAAGCCGCCTATGAGCGCGTCACTTCAGCCGAACCTGATGCGCGTCGTGAGATCTACGCTCAGTCGTTCGTACCTGCGTTCGAGCAGTCGCGCAGTCGCTTGGCCGAACTGCGCACCCTCAACCGCGAAGCCGCTCAAACGGCCGGGCAGGAGGCCGGAAACGCTGCCGACACCGCCCGGTGGACCGTCCTCATCGGCGCCCTCGTCGCCCTGCTCCTCTGTATCTGGGTGACGATCAAAATCTCAGGCGAGATCGCCGGCGATTTCCCTCGCGACATGCCGCCCACCTCAACGAGTGTATTCTAATAGTCGAGCATCGCTCAGGGTTAGAGTAAGAGGCGCCACAGCAGGCGTTCTGTACCTCTGTCCGCGCAGGAATGTTAGGGACGATGGCATCCACAATCACGCCTTGAGTAGCGCATCCAGATCGGTGCGGATCACGTCGCTCAGCTCGTCAGGCGAGCGGTGGGCGTCGAGCACGCACCAGCGCTGCGGTTCACGCGTGGCAAGAGCGTCGTACGTCGCGGCGACTCTAGCGGCGAAGGCTTCGCCGGTCTGCTCCATCCGGTCCTCGTCGCGGCCCGATCGCCGAGCACGCGCCACCTGCGGGCTGATACGCAACAGGTACGTGCGGCGCGGCGCGAGGCCGCCCGTAACGCGTCGGCAAAAACCGGCGAGCCAGTCGACGTCCATTCCGCGTCCGCCGCCCTGATAGGCCAGCGTCGAGTCGTAGAATCGATCGCACAGTACCACATCGCCTCGGTCCAGCGTCGGCACGAGGATCTCGTTGACGAGTTGGGCGCGTGCCGCCGAGAACAGCATCAGTTCGGCCATACCCGAGATCTGAAGTTTGGGGTCGAGCAGTTGGGCACGCACGGTCTCGCCCAGGCTTGTGCCGCCCGGCTCGCGCACCAGGTGGACGCGTCTGCCCTTGGACTCCAAGTGCGCTTGCGCGGCGCGTGCTTGCGTCGTCTTGCCGCACCCGTCGAGGCCTTCGAATGTGATCAGCATGGGGTCGAGCGGTAGGGTCGTGGTGCGGAATGTCGGGCGGTTGGGCACAAGAACGCCCGCCGGGAACGCGTTTTGCAACCATAGGACAAGCCTCGGCGAAGCGCTTGAACCGACCGGGCATTGCCCCTATACTTGACTAGAATCCTGCACGCACGTTCGGCGTTTCTCTGTCGTTCCTCGTCCCTTTTGATAGCCGCTGTTTATGGGTCCCTTCGACTTCGAGTTTGATCACGCGGACGACGCCGATGACGACCGCCTCGGCGACCTGATTCGGTCGTATGAGCACGACTCGAACGCGTATTTCGACTCGCAGGCGCTCGAAGAGATCGCGACGTTCTACTACGAATACGGACGCTTCGAAGACGCCCTCGAAGTCATCGACGACATCCTGCGCGACCAGCCGTTTCAGTCCGAGGCGTGGATGCGACGCGGCGTGTTGCTCGGCCTGATGGGACGCCACGGCGCCGCGCTGCAAGCCTACGAGCGCGCGCTCTCGATCAGCCCGATGGATGCCGAGACGCTCGTCAACATGGCGCTGACGTACGACCACCTGGGCCGGACGGCGCAGGCTATCGAACTCTACGAACGCGTCCTCCAGATGGACCCGACGTACGAAGACGCGCTCTTCCACCTGGGCGTGACACTCGAACGCGCCGACCGACTCGACGAGGCCGTCGACTGCTTCGAAGCGTGTATCGAGATCGAAGAAGAGCACCCCGAGGCGCACTACGAACTGGGCTACTGCTACGACCGTCTGGGCCGCGACCAGGACAGCATCGCCTCGTACGAGCGCCACCTCGACATCGACCCGTACTCGGCGGATGCGTGGTACAACCTGGGCATCGTCCGCAACCGGACGGGTCTGTTCGCGCCCGCCCTCGACGCCTACGACTTCGCCCTGGCGATTCAGGAAGGCTTTGCCTCGGCCCACTACAACCGAGGCAACACGCTCGCCAATCTGGGCCAACTGGACGAGGCCATCGCCGCCTATGCGCACGTCATCGTACTCGAAGGCGACGACGCGGCGACGTACTACAACATCGGCCTGGCCTACGAAGAGAAGCGCGAGTACGACGCTGCCATCGGCTACTTCGAGAAGGCGATTGCGCACGAGTCGGGCTACGCCGAAGCGTGGTACGGCATGGGCTGCTGCCTCGACGCGCTGGGCCGCTACACCGAGGCTGTCCGGTCGTTCACCAAAGCCATCGAACTCAGCCCCGACACGACCGAGTTCTGGTACGCCCGCGCCGATAGCCTCTACAACGGCGGCCAACTCGCCCAGGCCCTGGACGCCTACCGGACGGTCGTGAGGATGGACCCGCAGAACGGTGAGTCGTGGCTTGACTACGCCGAAACCCTGTTCGAAGCCGATCGCCCCAGCGAAGCGCTCGACGCCTATCGCCATGCGCTGCAAGCCGCGCCGCAAATGGTTGGCGTTTACTTTCAGCAGGCCAAAGCGCTCTACGCGCTAGGCAAACGCGACGAGACGATCACCTCGCTCGAAACCGCCTTCCGTCTGGACCCGCAGACGCGCGACGCCTTCCGCCAGAGCTACCCCGAACTCTACAACGACCCGCACCTGCGCAGCCGATTGCGGTTCTGATCCTGCAGCGCGATGGCCGACGATTACTACACCCGCTTCGGCCTGCGCGCGCTGGCAATCGGCGTCGCCCTCTTCGTGCTGCTGATCGCCGCGTTCTCCATTTCGTGGGTCGATGCGGACGGCGAGCAGATCGTGGTTCGAGGCGCGGTTTATCGCTACGCTGTCGACCGGAGCGCCATCGTGCAGGTCGATCCTCTTTCGAGGGATGACGTTGCAGGTCTGAGCAAGCGAAACGGCGTTGACGCCGGAAGCTACCTCTTGGGCTGGTTCACGGATCGCGACGGCGAGCGCGTGTTCGTGCGTTCGAGTTTTTCGGGCAACCTGGTGCGCATCACGCCTGCCGACGGACCTGCGCTCATTGTCAACGTGGGCGCGGTGCCCAATTTATCAGTCGTGCGCTAACGAGTCAAAGTATTCAAAGATGTCAACTCTCGCAGAGTTGACATCTTTTGCCTCCAGCCGCCGCCCCACGTGTCGTTTTTCGCCTCGACGTAACCCCGGCTACCGCGCGCCCGCCCTATTCTGACCGGCTCACCCGACTTCCAGCCGATGCGCCTCGTCACGCACTTCCTTCAGGGCCTGCTCATGGGCGGCGCCGATATCATTCCCGGCGTCAGCGGAGGCACGATGGCGCTCATCGTCGGCATCTACGCGCGGTTGATCGGGGCGATCAGCGATGGCGTCTCGGCGATCCTGCTGCTGCTCCGTGGGCGATTCCGTGAGGCGATGCAGGCGTTCGTCGCGCTGCCGTGGGGGTTGCTGCTTCCGCTACTCGTCGGCATCGGGCTGGCGATTGGATTGGGGTCGCTGTTCATTCCGCACCTGCTCGAAACGTATCCGGTCGAGTGCCGGGCAGTCTTCTTTGGACTGGTCGCCGCGTCGCTCGTGATTCCGTGGCGCGAGCGGCACGAGCACAAGAACGCGCACTACGTGATTGCCTTGGTCGCTGCCGTCATCGCGTTCCTACTCGTCGGCCTGCCGCGCTCGGGCGATGCGGCTGATCCCGGTGCGCTGCGCATTTTTGCGACTGCCGCCATCGCCATCAACGCGATGATCTTGCCGGGCGTCAGCGGCGCGTTCTTGCTCGAAGTGCTCGGCCTCTACACGACGACGCTCGACGCGCTGCGGAGCCTGGATCTGGGCTACGTCGCCATCTTCGCGCTGGGCGCCGCGACCGGACTGGGCGCGTTCGCCAAGCTGCTCGGTTGGCTGCTCGACCATCACCACGACCTGACGATGGCGGTCCTGGTCGGCCTGCTCGCCGGATCGCTGCGTGCGCTGTGGCCGTGGGTTGCCTACATCGAGCACGTCAAAGACGGCATAGTCGAACGCGTGCCCGATCCATCGCGCCTGCTCGCTCCCGGACCGGATTGGCCGATTGCGCTCGGTTTGGCGCTGGCCGGATTCGCCTTCGTCACCGCGCTGGCGTGGTTCGGACGCAAGCGCATCATGACCGGCGACGAGAAACTGGCCGACGAAATCTAGTCGGCCAATCAAGAGTTACACCGCCGCCCGAGCCAGCGTAGGCTCGTCTACGCGCACGTCGCTTTCGACCAATCCGTCGCGCAGGCGGACGATGCGGCGGGCATGCTGGGCGATGTCCTCTTCGTGCGTGACGACGAGCAGCGTGTTGCCCTTTCGGTAGAGTTCTTCGAACAAGAGCATGATCTCCTCGCTCGTCTTGGTATCGAGGTTTCCCGTCGGCTCGTCGGCGAGGAGGATGGACGGATCGTTGACCAGCGCGCGGGCTACGGCGACGCGCTGACGTTGACCACCCGAGAGTTCGTTGGGCTTGTGCGTCAGCCGGTCGCCCAGGCCGACGTTCGTCAGCACCTGGGCGGCGCGTTCGTTGCGGTCGCGCGGCGAGACTCCGGCGTACACCAGAGGCAGCGCGACGTTTTTCAAGCAGTCGACGCGCGGCAGCAGGTTGAAGGTCTGGAAGACGAAGCCGATTTCCTCGTTGCGGACCGTCGCCAGTTCGTCGTCCGTCATGTGGCTGACGTCGCGCTCGTTGAGGACGTACGTGCCGCCCGTCGGCGTGTCGAGGCAACCCAGGATGTTCATCATCGTCGACTTGCCGCTACCGGACGGACCCATGATCGCGACGTATTCGCCTGCTTCGATCTCTAGGTCGACGCCCGCCAGCGCGTGGACTTTTTCCGCACCCATCTGGTACATCTTCTGGATGCCGTGCAAGCGGATCAGCGCGTCGCGGTTGGCGGGAGCGGGAGAGTAGGGCAGGGGAGCGGTGTCGGTCATCGAAAAGGTCGGGCAGGAGGTCGGCGCGCCATCACGCGCTAGAGTAGGACGAGCGGGTCGCCGATCAGCTTTCGTCGGTCGTGTCGAATCGGCTCTTCTCTTTGATGACGACGCTCATGTCGGGACGGAGCGTGCGGCTGAGCGCGCTGAACGGACCCGTCACGACGCGCGCCGTATCGCTGATGCCGCTGCGGATGTGGATGTGCGTGGCGTCGGCGATGCCGGTCGACACTTCGAACATCCGCGCCTTTCCGCCTTCGACGACGAACACGACCTTGCGCAAGTCCTCACCGCTGGGCGCGACGGCGCCTTCGGTGGTGTCGGGGCGAACTTTGTTGAAGTCGCGCGCGGTGACGGCACCGATGGGCACGGCGATCACACTCTGCGCCGTCTGCGTAAACACGTCGACCGTCCCACTCATGCCGGGGCGAAGCTGTACGTCGCCGCCGGGGATGACGACTTCGGGCTGCGCGACTGCCGTCGTGATGCCGCCGGGCGAGGGCATGCCGACGCCTAACACGCGCACTTTGACGAGGAAGTTGGTCACCTGATCGGTCCCAGCCGCGTTGAGCCGGGCGCTGTTGGCGATCTCGGTCACGACGCCGCGCATCGGCACGTCGGGGTACGCGTCGACTTCGACCAGCGCGCTGTCTCCCAGCGTCACGTTGACGATGTCGTTTTCGTTGACGCCGACTTCGATCTCCATCCGCTCCAACTGCGCGATGCGCAGCAGCTCGGTACCGGCCATCTGGCTCGTGCCGACGACGCGCTCGCCCAACTCGACGTTAAGTTGGCTGACGGTCCCGCTCATCGGCGCGACGATGGTCGTGTTGGCGAGTTGCTCGCGCGACTCACGCAACCGGGCTTCCGCCGACTGAACTGAGAAGCGAGCGCCCTGCACCTGAGCCTCGGCGACCTGAACTTGCGTCTGCGCAGCTTCGAGTTCTGCCGTGGCGATCAGGTTTTGCGCTGCCAGCCCTTCCTTACGCGCCAGATCCTGCTGCGCGTTGAGCAGGTTGGCTTCGCTCTGACTCTGGCTCGCCCGCGACTGCAACAGACCGGCCTGCAACTGCTCGACCTGGGCCTGGATGATGTCGGGCCGGATGCGGATCAGGATGTCACCCGCCTGGACCGCATCGCCTTCGGCTACGCGCAGGTCGATGATCTCGCCCGATACTTCGGGGCTGATCTTGACCTCGGTCTCGGGCTGAATCCGCCCCGACGCCGTCACGACCTGAGTGATCGTACGCCGACTGGCGACTTCTGCGTTGACTTCCGTCCCGTTGTCGCCGCCACCTAACATGCTGGCAGCGATGATGGCGACGACAACCAGCAGGGCGAGTACGCCTAAGCCGATGTAGAGCTTCTTATTGGAGGTTTTCCGGGCGGGGATCTGCGCCATAACGAGGGATTGGAAAGGGAGTGAGAGTGCGCCGATGCGCTTAGTCGAACGAGAGACGGTCGATGTCGATGGTGCCGGTATAGTAGTCGATCAGCTTCTCCTGAAAGACGAACTGGTACTGCGCGCTGACCAGGTTGCTCTGCGCGTTGGTGAGTTGGGTTTGCGCCTGCTGCACGTCGTAGAGCGTGCCCGCGCCTGCCGCATAGCGCTGCTCAGCGGCCTGAAATGCCTGCTGTGCGGCCTCCACCTGGACGCGCGAGAACGTCACCTGCGCTGCCGCCGACTGGTAGTCGAGGATCGACTGGCGCACCTGCGTCGCGATCTGCTGCTGCTGGTCTTCCAGGTTGAGCTGCGCCGACTGCGCCTGCACGCGTGCCCGCTGAACCGAGTTGCGCGTCCGAAACGCGTCGAAGATGGGGACCGAAAGGGACAGGCTGATACTTCCCCGTCGGCTTTGGTCGAGTTGGTCTAGAAACTGAACCCGCTCGCGCCCTACGATTGCGCCATTGGCGTCGAATCACGGGCTGCACAAAGGCGCTGCCCCAAGACGTGCCGTAGCTAGCCGATGCCGAGACGCGAGGAAGACGTCCTGCCTTGGCAATCGACGTCGCTGAGTTCGGCGGACTCGATGTCGGCTTCGAGCGCATCGAGATCGGCGCGTCGTTCGTAGGCGGTCTCGATCAGGCCGCGGAGTTCGTAGTTCTCGGCATTGAGCGATTCGTCCGACAGATTGGGCAGCTCTGGGATAGCGAAGCGGTAGTTGACGAACGGGTCGAGTTGGAGCAGTTGGATCAAGTTGGCCTCGGCAAGCTGCACAGTGCGCTGCGCATTGACGACACTCAGGCGCGCCTGAGCCACCTGAGCTTGCTGCTGAAAAACTTCGGATGCCGGACGCACGCCGCCTGCGATCAAGCCTTCTACCTGATCGAGCAGACGGACCTGCTGATCCAGCGCCACCTGTTGCACGTCGACCTGCTCACGTGAAGAGATGACGTTTAGAAACTGAGTCGCGACTTGAAAGACGAGGTCTTGCTCGGTACGTTCGAGTCCCAACTCTCCGGCTTGCAAGCCAACGCGGGCCTGAGCAACACGCGCTCGGCGTGCTCCATCGAACAGGGTGTATCCAATGCTCGCTGAAGCTCCTGCCGACTCGTTGGTCTCGTTGATGATACTGCCGCTCAGCACGTCGAAGTCGCGTCCATACGTCTGTGAGGCAGACAGCGAGGCGTTGGCGTCTGGGAGGTACGCATTCCGCGCATCCGAAATGGCGATCTCGCGCGACAGGTTGGCGATTTGCGCGCGACGCAGCGCCGTGCTCTGCTGCTGCGCGATCTGCACGGCTTCGAAGAGCGTGATCGTGCGTAGATCCTGCGCCTGGACGGTCGGCGCAATGAGAAAGAGGAGGAAGAGGAGGCGAATCATCGGATGAGGTTCGTGAGTGAGCGGAAACACCGGCAGAGGGCAACCGCTGTGCCCAGGCGTATGGAACGAGCTAGGGCGGGTGGGCACGCGTTCGCTGTACGGAGGCGGACAGATCGTGTTACACCAGCGGACACTTCGCGTACAGATGTACTTATTCCGGCTCCTGCAACGCCGCGAGCAGCAGTGCCGCCACATCGTCGGCATCGTCGGCGGCGGCCAGCGCGTCGACTTGCTCTTCGGACTGCACCAGGTGCGCGACGGCAGAGAGCTTGCTCAGGTAGCGACTCGACCCCACCGAGCGAGGGCACAGGAAAATCAGCACGACGTGAACCGGACCGGACGATGCGGGAAGGTGCAACCCGGCCTCGCTCGTGCCGACGAGTACGTGCGTCGCCCGAGTCAGGCTCGTGTGGGCGTGGTAGAACGCGACGCCGGGACGCAACTCGACGGCGTAGTCTGTTCCTCCCGCCCGCAGCCGGTCGAGCATCGCGTTGGTCTCGACGTAGCCCATCTCGGCCAGCGGTTCGAGAAGGGCGCGGAGCATCGTCTCCTCGTCCGTATCGGCTTCCAGACCCGTTTGCACGAACTCAGGCGCGATGGCTCTTCCCAGCGCCCGAGCGCCGCTCCCCGACGGCGGGCCGACTAGGGTGCGCAGCGGAACGTCGGCAGGGTAGACGACGAGCAGTCCGGCGTTCGAGAAGCGCTGAGCGAGCACGCGCGGCAGTCGGTCGAGCGCGGGGCGCCACGCCAGCGAGCCTTCGCGCGAAGTGAGCAGGATGAGCAGGTCGCCGCCCTTATAGAGGCTGTCCAGCGTCGAGACGGTGTCGGTCCACGAGTCCATCTGCTCCACCCGAAGCGGCGTATCCGGCTTGATGCGCAGGCTCGTCGCCTCGAGTTCGTCGGACGAGCGTTCGGCAGCGATCAGGACGAGTTCGGCACCGGCTTGACGGGCTAAGATCTTGACGGCGCGCATGGCAGCCGCGAAGCCGGTTTCGCGCGACAGATACGGCGGGACGAGGACGAGGATACGCTTGACCGTCCCCAGCGGCTGCCCCAGGCGACAAACCCACAGCATCTCGCGCGTTTCGCCGAGCAGTTGGTCGAGCACGCTTCCGAAGATGAACGAGCGCGCCGTGTTCTCTCCGTTCCAACCGATCAGGACCGTCGAAATCCGCTCCTCCTTGGTCGCCCGGACGATGCCCGACGCGGGGTTGTGGTCGAGACGAGTGAGCGGCTTCATCTCGACGTCGGCGGCGGCGGCGTGCAAGACGGCGCGTCCCAGCATCGCCTCGCCCTGAGCCACGCGCGCGTCCGAGCCAGGACCATCGCGCACGACCGTCATCGGGTAGATCGGGACGGTTGACGATGGATCGTGGATCAGCAGCGCCAAATCGGTCAGTTCCTCGGCCGTTTCGGGGTTGCTCAGCGCGACCAGAATGCGCTGCGGTGGGGTCTCGGTACTCGGCGCGCTCTCGGCCGCCAGCGCCATCCGCCGTCCCCACCGCTCGACCACGAACGGGCCGACCAGACACGTCACGAGCATCATCACGACGACGCCGTTGACCATTTGCTCGTTGAACAACCCGATCTCGAAGCCGATCAGCGTTACCGCCAGCGTCGCCGCCGCTTGGGGCGAAGACAGGCCGTAGATCGTCCACTGCTCGTCGCGCGAGTAGCCATAAATCTTGCCGACGACCGCTGCGGCAATGGCCTTTCCGCCCAGCACGAGGGCCGACAGCAAGATCGCCAACGCCCACAGCGGTAACTGAAGCAGCGCGCCCAGGTCGACCAACATCCCGACCGACAGCAGGAAGAACGGCACGAACAGCGCTTCGCCGACAAAGAGAATCCGCGTCATCATCGGCGACTGCTCGGGCACCAGCCGGTTGAGCGACAGCCCGACGACGAACGCGCCGATGATCGCCGCCAGCCCCGCCTGCTCCGCCACGAACGCCGCGCCAAACACGACCGTCAGCAAGAACGCGAACTGCACGTCGGGCTGCTGCTTGACCGTCCGAAAAAACCAGCGTCCCAGCAGTTGCACGCCCCACGTCGCCGCTACGCCGAACAGCGCAACCCGAGCGGCGAACCACATCCAATCCGACGGTTCGGCCTTGCCCGCCGCCACCTGCGTCACGACCGCCAGCAGCAGCAGGCTCACCAGATCCGTCACCACCGTTCCACCCATCGTCATCACGACCGCAGGCGATTTGTCCAGCTTCAACCGCTGCGCAATCGGATAGGCCAGCAGCGTGTGCGAGCCGACGATGGCGCCCAGCAGCAGCGTCGCCGACCAGCCGTAGCCGAGCAGTCCCAACCCGGCACCCAGCGCCAGCACAAACGGCAGCGTGAAGGAGAACAGTCCGAACGTCACACTGCGCCCGCGTAGCCGAGTGAACTGGTCGAAGTCGATGCTCAGCCCGGCGGTAAACATCAGGTACAGCAACCCGACCGTTCCCAACAGCTCGAACGTAGCGTCGCGCGCGAGCAGGCCGATGGCGTTCGGCCCCACAATCGCACCGACGACGATCAGCCCCACCAGCCCCGGCATGCCGACGCGCTTGAACAGCATCGGAGCCAGCAGCACGATCGACATCGTGAGAGCGAAGATGAGGACCGGATCCTCGACGGGGAGCGTCACGCAGGTGGGGCGAAAGCGACGAAAAACGCGGTTGAACAGTCCGAAAAGCTACGTCATGCGCACGCGCGCGACCGTCCGTTTTCCGCCATGTCTTGATTTTCTAGCAGGTTGGAACAGCATGTCTAAACCCGTGTTCGCCCCGACGTGAGCAGGCTAGTACGGCTGCTCGCATCACGCTACGTCGCGCGTCTTACTGGGCGGCGCGCCACGTTTTACTCTCTGCCCTTATCTATGGAGGTGATCCTATGTCTGACATGCAGAAAGGAGCCTTTGGCTTCGGCTGCTAGCACCAGCCTTGTCGGCTCCCCGACAGCTAGGCCCTCGTCGCACCTTGTCGACGGGGGCCTTTTTATGTCCAGTCGTTTCGCACCGTCAGGAAAACAGATCGCGGACCGGGGGCTGCTCGCGTGCCAGCAACTGCCGTTTCCGGTCGACGCCCCACCGATAGCCGCGCATCTCGCCACTCGCACCAACGACGCGGTGGCACGGCACGACGACCGCGACCGGATTGGCGGCACATGCCCCGGCAACCGCCTGCGACGCGCCGATCTCCTTGCCCAGCGAAGCCGCCAATGCGCCATACGTCGTCGTCTCGCCCCACGCCAGCGCGCGCAACTGCTCCCACACCTCGCGTTGAAATGGCGTGCCCTGAAGATCGAGCGGAACGCCTCGCAGTTTCTCATCGGCCAGATCGCTCAGTTCGTAGTCGACGCTCAGCGCCCACGCCACATCGCCGACCCAGCCGATCAGCGGGTGACCAGCCAGCGCAGGCAACGCGTGGAGCGACGCGCCCCAGGTGTGAGCATCAGCGTCCGAGTCGAGCAGGACGAGCGCGCGTAGGCCAGCCTCAGTCCCGGCTCCGGCGACGACGCCTATCGGCGTAGCCTCAACAGCAAAACGCAGGCCCCCGGACGTATCCGAAGGGCCTGCGTTTTGGAAAGGCGGGGAGTTGTGGACCGGACTACCGTGAGTTGTCATGAGACGTCTCAACGGCTCCTACATCGCCCGGTTCACCGTCTCGACCCGCCTTAGTCGGGATCCGTGAGGATCAGGAGTCGCGCCAGCAGTTCCACGTCCACGGACCGTCGGTGTGCTTGATGATTTCGCAGAACCAGCCCGGATCGCCTGCGACGCTCGCTTCGGAAGCCACTGCGTTGATCTTGTCGAGGATCAATTCGGGAGACGATATCTACTTCATTCGAGAGGCCAGCCAGTTGCTCTGTGTCGACAGCTTGCCATCCTAGGTCGCTTCGGTAAAACTCTACAGCTTTCCCGCTAGGTGGATTGATTGTCAGTTCGGGCACTTCCGCGACGATGGTGTCTGTAGCGGGGTTGCCGGCGAAGGAGTTGGTGCCCGCGAGAAACGGGAGGACCAGCAGGAGGCTGAGGAGACGGTACGAGCGCTTCATGAGCAGGGGGAGTGAGGAGGGGTTGAATCGAACTGATTGTCATCAACCTACCCTGATCTTCTTTCCAGCTACAAGGACGTTCCTCCCGAAATGGATGGAGGAATGTCCCGACTTTTCAGGACATTCCTCCATTTTCAGTGCCCATATCCGCAGGCGGACTTATGGGTCGACCAAGTTGTGCCGCCATGCCCATGCAATCGCCTCGCGAGACGTCGTGACGCCCACCTTCTCATAGATTGCTGTGAGCGCGTTTCGCACCGTAGAGGTCGATACGCTTAACTGTTCGCCGATCTTCTCATTGGTCAATCCGCTTCCTAGTAAGCGCAGCACATCGCGCTCCCGTTCGTTCATCGCTTTGAGAGGGGACTCAAGAGGATGGCGTACCAACCAGATCGGCATCCCCTGGGCGACTTGTCGAACAGCCTCAACGATGAGAGCGGGTGGACGATCCTTGGTGACGTAGCCTAACGCTCCACCGTGCAGGAATCGCTCGACGTATGTTGGATCGTCGTGTGCCGAGAGGCCGAGGATGCGTGTCGCTATGCCTCGCTCGCGTATGGCTGTGACGACTTCGGGACCGGACATGCCGGGCATCTGAATGTCGAGCACGAGTACGTCGGGAAGCAGACGTTCGGCGACTTCCAATGCCTCCTCACCATTTGACGCCTCACCGACGACTTGAAGCGTTGCGTCTTCTTCTATAAGACGGCGTAAACCACCGCGAAAGACGGCGTGATCGTCAGCCAGGACGATGCGGTAGGGAGCGCTCATGGAGTCGTGTGTAGGAGGTGAGATTCGATTAAGAAGCCGGATACGTGTAGTGGAACCCAGGCCGTGAGTCGCGTGCCCTGACCGGGAGCAGACCACACGAAGAGTTCGCCGCCGAGAATCTCAGCACGTTCGCGTTGTCCGAGCAGACCATAGTGCCCCTTCTCGGCTAGGTCTTCCAAGCGATCCGCCATAGTCGAATCCAGCACCGTCATCTTCGATAATCAGCGAGACACCTTCATCGCCTTTCAGGTTCTTCCTACGCAAAATGACGTGAACGTGCTCTGCTCGACTGTGACGGGCGACATTGCTTAGTGCTTCTTGGGTCATTCGAAACAGCGCAGTCGTCTGCTGCTCTGGAATCGCGTCCGTGTGGCTGTCTGAAAATAAATCTGGTTCGATAGTGAGGTCGACCGACATACCGCTCGTCTTGCGGTGCCGCTCGGCAAGTGTACGAAGCGACTCGCCCAACCCGTAGCCACTCAACAAGGGCGAGCGTAGCGTATCGGTAAGCCCACGCAACTCGGATGCGACTTCGCCGACGGTAGCATCATGTTGCTCCGGACTCTGATCGACCAACGCCAGGTTCATTCTTAGAGCGTACAGCGTTTGAAGCGGTCCATCGTGCAGTTCGCGTGCCAGTCGCTTGCGCTCATCCTCGCGACTTTGCTCAATGTATCGACGTGTGCGAAGAACGCGCCTCTCGATTCTCCCTCGCCTCCTTCTCGGATCTTCGGCTCCTCATGAGTTGAATTATTAAAAATACAAGCGAAGGTATTAGAAGAGCGATTAAGGATAGTATGTACTTAGAATAATCTATATAAAGTTGCATGTTGGATTCGCCTAGCCCGAATCCAGCACGGAAGGTGTTTGTCCTAGGGTCGTCAAATGAGACGAACGTGCTATTCAAGGTTCGGAATAGCCAGTAGTTCATCACTAAGGAATCGCCCTGGGCGTACAGATGAACCGTCTGGCCTCTTTTGAAGTCGTACCGAACGAATATGCTATCTCCCGAGCTTGCCTGGCCCTGACGCCGATTTTCAAGTTCGGTAGAGTCAGCGGGAGCGTTTTGCGGTGCTGCATAAGCGACACAGATGCCCGAACTGGTACCAGCAATCAGGAGGATGGCGAGGAGACGTGCGAGCACGGAGCAGGACAGAGTGCGGTAGGAGCAAGTGTAAAGCTAGGCACCATCGCGTGAACGCAAACAGGAGGCGACTCCAAAGTTATCGGACAGGACCGCAGGTGCGATGTCGCTTCCTCCAGAAAAGTCGGGACAAACCGACATTCGGATCGGGAGAAACCTCCTGTGTGCAGGGCACACCGTCCCCGTAGTCTGATAGACCACCGCAGCGCTACGCCGTACCACCTCTGGTCTACCCCTATCGGCCCGCTCCCACCACCTTGCCGACGCGCCTATGCCACCACTCGATTTCCGCCTTCCGTTCTCTCCGTCTCGCACGCCGCCGCGCATGAATGAAGCCGTTCCGCCTCTTGCTTCGATCGCGGCACTTCCCATCGAGACGGACGCACCTACGGCCTCTATAACGGCTCCGCTGCTCGCACACGACATCCTGCTCCACACGGACTCGGACCTGTTGATAGGCACTGATCTCGCACGTGGTACGCGGCAGTGGAGTATGGCGTGGAGTCGCAGCGCAACACAGCAAGTAGAGCGGTTGACGACGAGTGAGGATCCGGCATTGCTCTACGCGACCGGCGAGAACCCGCAATACGTTCGAGCGCTCTCGCTAGAGGACGGCACGGCGCGGTGGACGGCGCGCCTTCCCGCGGGGCACGCGTTCGCGGAGCACAACCGCTACGGACAGACCGATACGTTGCTCTACGCCGCCGTTGAGCGCACACGCCCGTATCGGCAGTCCGCATTGATGGCGCTGAATAAGCAGACCGGAGAGCGGGTCCGCAGTGCGGCTACTACGGCTCCGGCGCAGGATCTGTGCGTTGGTGGTGGGCACTTGCTCGTGCTTGAGTCGCTGCCCGATTTGCGTCCGGGATACGGCTCGACCGTTCTCGTCGCGCGTGATCCTCAGTCGCTCGCCACGCGGTGGCGCGTGGTGGTCAGCGGGCGCGGCGCAGCAAACGGCGGACGTATCGTAGCACAGGGCGATCTCGCGTGGATCGGCAGTACAAGCGGTGCAGGCTTCCTCGCATGCGTCGACCTGACGAACGGCACCGAACGCTGGCGCATCGACGAGATGCACGGTAACGGACTCACTTTGGCCACAGACGAACACGTGGAGCGTCCGCTACTGTTGTCTCAGCAGGGCGCGCACGTCGTTGCTGTCGATGCGCATTCGGGCCGCAGAGTATGGCGCTCCGACTTGGGACGCGCCGATTCGGGAACGACGTGCTACGCAGGCGGCGTCGTCTATCACAGCCGAGGCGTGTGGTTGTACGCCCTCGACACGGCGACAGGTCGCACGCTCGCGACTACCGAGTCGCCGAGTGGGGCCGGGCGTTCTGTCTGGTCGGACGGCGCACGCGTGTACTGGTCGACCGAATGGGGCGTACAGATCTACGAGTCGGCGCCTCGCGATTGAGGCGCCAACGTGCTCACTTGTAGCGGTAGACGATGCGGCCTTTGGTCAGGTCGTACGGTGACATCTCGACGTCGACACGGTCGCCGGGGAGGATGCGGATAAAAAACTTACGCATCTTGCCCGAGAGCAGGCCGAGAATGGTGTGTCCGTTGTCGAGTTCGACGCGGAACTGGGCGTTGGGAAGGGCCTCGGTGACGGTGCCCTCCTGCTTGATCGGCTGTTGCTTAGCCATAGCGGAGTTGCGCTGGAGCGCGTTTTAGTAATGCGGAATCGCGATGTCCCGCAGCTTCAGGAGGGCCGTGGGAGCGTATGAATACGCTCGGTTCACGCGTCAGGGTCCGGCGATTCGGTTTCCGACGCGGCTCGTCCCTCTTCGGGGCGCATGAGTGGGAAGAGGATCACGTCGCGGATCGACGGCTGGCCCGTCAGCATCATCGCCAATCGGTCGATGCCCATGCCCATTCCCGCCGTCGGTGGCATGCCGTATTCGAGGGCGCGGAGGAAGTCTTCGTCGAGCGGCTGGGCTTCGTCGTCACCGGCTGTGCGCAGGCGGTTTTGCTCCTCGAAACGGGCGCGCTGGTCGTCGGGGTCGTTGAGTTCGCTGAATGCGTTGCAGATCTCCTTGCCGCCGACGATGGCCTCGAAGCGCTCGACCAATCCGTCGTGCTCGCGGTGGCGCTTGGCGAGCGGAGACAGCGAGACCGGATAATCGGTGATGAACGTCGGCTGGATGAGGTTTGGCTCGACGGTTTCGCCAAAAATCTCGTCGAGCAGTTTGCCCTCGCCCATCGACGCGTCGGTATCGATGTGGAGCGACTTGGCAGCGGCTTCGATCTCGTCTCGGCTTTTGCCCATCAGGTCGTGGCCCGTCGCGTCCTGGATCGCCTGGAAGAATGGAAGTCGACGCCACGAGCCGCCGAACTCAATCGTGTGCTCACCGACCTGGACGCTGGTGCCGCCGTTCAGCTTTTGGACGACCGTCTGAACCATCTCCTCGACCATCTCCATCATCCACGTGTAGTCCTGGTAGGCCACGTAGACTTCGAGCATCGTGAACTCGGGGTTGTGGAAGCGCGACAGGCCCTCGTTGCGGAAGTCCTTGGCGATCTCGTACACGCCCTCAAACCCGCCGACGATCAGGCGCTTGAGGTACAACTCGTCCGCGATGCGCAGGAAGAGCGGCATGTCGAGCGCGTTGTGATGCGTCGTAAACGGCCGCGCAGCGGCGCCTCCATAAAGCGGCTGGAGGGCAGGCGT
The DNA here is from genome assembly GCA_963793245.1 of Rhodothermales bacterium. Taxonomy (GTDB): domain Bacteria; phylum Bacteroidota; class Rhodothermia; order Rhodothermales; family BA12; genus CAXBBB01. The sequence goes on along the minus strand of CAWBZG010000005.1, from coordinate 923,188 downwards.
CTCGACTTCGGTGTAGCCCTTCTCGTCCAGAAAGCGGCGGATCGTGCTGACGATCGTCGCGCGCTGCTTGAACACGTGGCGCACGTCCGGGTGCAGCGCAAGGTCGACGTAGCGCTGGCGGTAGCGGAATTCCTTGTCGGTGATCTGGTTGAACACCTGCCCGTCGACTTCCTTCTCGACCGGCAGCGGGCGCAGCGCTTTGGTGAGCATCGTAAACGTCTCGCAGTGGATGCTGACCTCGCCCGTCCGCGTGCGAAACACCCAGCCGCTGACGCCAACGAAATCGCCCAGGTCGACGCGCTTCTTGACGACGGCGTTGTAGTAGCCTTCGGGCAAGTCGTCGCGGCGGACGTAGAGTTGAACCCGCCCGCTCTCGTCGGCAATCGACAGGAACGCGGCTTTGCCCATCACGCGAATCGCCACGACGCGCCCGGCGACGGTCACGCGGTACGATCCGGCTTCCTCGCCCTCGGCGGGCGCGTGCTGCTCGTCGTCGTAGGTGCCGAGGATGGCCGCGGCGTCGGTCGTGCGCTGGAATGCAGCGGCGGGATACGGGTCGACTCCAGCAGCGGCGATGGCGTCGCGGCTGGCACGGCGGGCGATCTCCTGCTCGGTGCGGTCGGGCGTGGTGTCGGAGTGGGTCATGCTGGTTGGGGCGTCAGTGGAGGGCAACGACGAGTGAGAGCGCAATCGCCATACTCTCAGCCTGTCATCGCGAGCGAAGCGTGGCGATCGTCCTCCGGCAGCGGCTCGGTATGGAGATCGCCACGTCGCTGCGCTCCTCGCGATGACAGTTGGGTAGGCCGGTGGTGGCGTCTGGGGCAGCGCCCATTGGGTGGCACGGCAGATGGGCCGTGGCGAGCGCGTCACTCGCTGCCGAGGCGGGCGGCGTATAGTTGGGGAGCGGCTCGATGGTGAGATAGACGGGCGTCGGCGGCTGATCGGCGGTCATGCTGCGTTCGCCGCGTGCGCGTCCGGTTTCCATCGAAGCGATGGCGTCGATGACCTCCTGGCCTTCGAGGGTGCGTCCGAAGACGGTGTACTGGGCGTCGAGGAACGGCACGCCGCCCTCTTCTAAGTAGCGTGCCTTTACCTCTTCGGGCCAGTCGAAGCCAGCGTCGTTCGTGCCCATGCGGACGCGTTCGCGCATCTCCATCAAGATCGTCGAGTCGATGGGCATGCCGTGGACGAGGTAGAACTGGCTGCCCGACGACTTACGCTCGGGGTTGACCTGGTCGCCTTCGCGCGCGGCGGCGAGGGCGCCTCGGAAGTGGTAGCCCTTGTTGAACTCGGGATCGACCTGCCAGCCGGGGCCGCCTTGTCCGTCGTCGAACGGGATGTCGTTGCGGCTGTTGGGGTCGCCGCCCTGGATCATGAAGTTGTTGATCACACGGTGGAAGCGCGTCGAGTCGACGGTGCCTTCGACGGCCAGGCGCTTGAAGTTGTCGCGGTGCAGCGGCGTCTCGTCGAACAGTTCGACGACGACGCGGCCCATCGTGGTGTTGATCGCGTAGAAGTTGGTCTCAGGCAGTTCGACCGAAGCGGCAGGAGTGTCCTGAGCCGATGCGTCCGGCTGGCAGCCGACGGCGAGGAACGCGAAGAGGAGGAGCGAGAAGAGGCGCATGAGGAGGGCGGTTGGAAAGACGGTAAGGTAGCCGACTACAACGCGCCCGAACGCAAAAGGCGTGCGGATTCGGTGGTTTCAGGCGATCTGTACACTTTGCCTAAGCGCCGAAACGGTGCGCATGCGCTGATCCGCTCCTTCGGCCGCCCTGTTCATTGGCTGTTGGAGCAATCGGACTGTTTCTCAAGCAGACGGCTCCTCGGCAGCGTCGCGGGCGGCTTCGGGTGTCAGGCGCTCGTAGAGGACCGGCACGACGACGAGCGTCAGCAGCGTCGAGACGAGCAGGCCGCCGATGATCACCCAGCCAAGCGGACTCCACAGATCCGAGCGGGTCAGCGTGAGCGGCAGCAGTCCGCCGACGGTCGTCAGCGTGGTGAGCAAGATCGGGGCGAAGCGCGTCCGACCGGCCTCGCGGACGGCGTCGCCGACGCGCGCGCCCTCCTCGACTCGCCGGTTCGCCAGATCGACCAGCAGGATCGAGTTGTTGACGACGATTCCGATCAGGCTCGTGAAGCCGATGAACGCCATGAAGCTGAACGTGTAGCCGGTAATCAGTAGGGCGGGAAACGCGCCGACGGCCGAGAGGGGGATCGCGGCAAAAATGATCAGCGGCTGCTTAAACGAGCCGAACTGGAGCACCAAAACGGCAAAAATGCCCAGCAGGGCCACGATCAGCGCGCCGCCCAGGCTTCGAGAAACTCTCCTGCTGCGCGGCCAGCTTACCACCATAGACGACGCGGTAGCCCGGCGGCAATCGGAGCGCGTCCACTTGGGCGACGATCTCTTGCGTTACGGCAATCTCGTTGAAGCCCGCCGCCGTGTTCACGTCCGACGTGACGGTAACCGCGCGGCTCAGGTCGACGTGGTCGATGCGGGCGGCGACGGGCTCGAACTGGGGCAGCGCGACTTGGCGCAGCGGTACGACGCCTCCTCGCCCGCTGACGATCACGCGGTCTAGGTCGTCGAAGCCCGCCCGGACGCGCTCGCCCTGGTCGTCGACGAGCGGCAGGCGGACGACGATGTCGTGGTCGACGCCCTCGTCGTCGCGGTACGAGCCGACGGGTAAGCCGCTCAGCGTCGCCAGTACGGCTACGTCTACGTCGGCGACCGACACGCCCAGCAGGGCAGCTTTGTCGCGGTCGATGCGGACGGCCACGTCGGTGCGCGGCTGGCTCAGCGGGTTCGAGACGCCGTCCGTTCCCGGCGTTGCGCGGACGATGCGCTCGACCTCGCGCGCCAGCCGCCTGAGTTCGCCCAGGTCCGGGCCGAGGACTTTGACGGCGACGGGCGCGTCGACGGGTGGGCCGTTTTCGAACACCTCGTACGTCACGTTGACGCCAGGAATCCGGGCTAGCAGCGGACGCAGGCGCGCAACGAGCGGCTCGACCTGATCGGGCGTCCGGGTCTCGACGAGCAGTTGGCCGACGTTGGGCAGGTCGCGGCGCGGGACGACGTTGTAGTACATTCGCGGATTGTCGCGGCCGACGTTGGTCGCGTACGTCGTGACCTCGCCGAACGTGTCGAGAACGGCCTCGACGTGACGCGCGGCGCGGTCGGTCGCGTCCAGTCCGGCACCATCGGGCGTCTCGAGGCTGATCAGAAACTGCGGCTTGCCCGACTTGGGAAACAGCGACACGCCGATCAAGGGAAACAGCGCTCCGGCTCCGATCAGCGACGCCAGCGCCAGCGTCAGCACCAGGGTCGGGCGGCGCATCGCACGCGCGAGCAGCGGCTCGTAGAACCGACTCGAAACTGCGTCGAGTCCGCGCTGGAGGATCGGCGTCCGCCGGGGTTTGCCTACCTTCTGGCCTCCGCTTTCGGGCAACAGCAGGCTCGCCAGCATCGGCGTGAACGTCAGCGCCAGGATCAGCGAGGCGACGAGTGCGAAGACGACCGTCAGTGGCATCGACCGGATAAAATCGCCCGTTCCGCTCTGGATCGCGATCATCGGCACGAACGCCAGCACGCTCGTCGCCGTCGCTGCGACGATGGGCCAGGCCACCTCGCCCGTCCCTTTAGCTGCCGCCTCGCGCCGTGTCATGCCCTGCGACAGGTAGCGCGCCACGTTCTCGATCACGACGATAGCGTTGTCGACGAGCAGGCCGAGCGCGATCACCAGCCCGACGATCGAGATCTGCTGCAAGCCAAAGTCGGCCAGGTCGAGCCAGTTGACCGCGATCAGGATGGCCGCCGGGATGACGAGCATCACCACGATCGACGCGCGCAGGCCTAGCGCCAGCAGCACGACCAGTCCGACGAGCGCGATGCCCTGGAGCAGGTTGGCAAAGAAGCCGTTCACCCGCGAGTCGACGCTGACGGCTTGGTCGAACGCGATGCGGGCCTCGATTCCGGCGGGAAGCGTGGCGCGCAGCTCGGCAAGACGCTCTTCCAGTCCCTCGCGCACGTCGAAGATGTTGACGCCCTCGCGCTGCACGACCGTCACGACTGCGGCCCGGACGCCGTCCTGACGGGCGCGGTAGGTGTCGTCGGCATAGCCCAGGCGCACGTCGGCCACGTCGTCCAGGTAGAGCGCGCCGCCGCCCGCACCTGCGCGAACAACTGTACGTCCGACCTGCTCAACGCTCTGGTACGCGCCCGACGTTTGGAGCGTAAAGCGCCGCTCGCCTGCCTCGACCGATCCGCCCGGCAGGTTCTGCGCTTGGGACCGGACGGCCTGTACGACCTCACCCAGCCCGACGCCGCGCGCCTCCATCGCCCCCACGTCCAGCCCGACGCGCACTTGGGGATCGGGGATCGCCCACACGTCGGCGCGGCGCACGCCTGCGACCTGCTCGAACGCGTCCTCGGCCCGCTCGGCCTCGCGTTTGAGACTGCGGTACGTCGCGTCGCTGCTCGTGAGCGCGACCTGGAAGATGACGGCGTCGCCCGGAGAGGTGCGTACCAGTTCGAGCGCGGCCACGCCGTCGGGTAGATCGCCGCGCACCTGCGAGACGGCCTGGGTGACGGCGTCGAAGCGGTCGTCGGCGTCGGCGAACGCCTCGAACTCGGCGACGATCACGGCCAGTCCGTCCTGAATCGACGTTTCGAGCGATTTGAGATCCTCGAGTTCGCTGATCTCTTCCTCGAGCGGATCGACCACGTCGCGCTCCACGTCGCCCGGACCGGCACCGGGATAGACGGCGATCACGCGCGTCGTCGGGATGTCGAAGACAGGGTCCTCGGTGCGCGGCATCGTCAGAAAACTCTGGACGCCGAGCAGCGTCAGCATCACCACCACGACGAGCGTGAACTGGTGGTTGTGGATGGCGAGGCGAGGCAGCTTCATGGCGGATCGGGAGTGTGCAGAACGCGCGGATTAGCGGACGGCGAGCGGGGCGGCGGCGACGGTGACGGTATCGCCCGAAGTCAGAAACGGAGCGCCGGTCGTGACGACGCGGGCGACGCCTTGGAGTCCATCGGCTATGGCGAGGTGATCGCCCGTAAACGTGAGCACCCTGACCGACCGCTCGCGTACGACGCCGCTCTCGTCGACGGCGAACACGACGCCCCGATCACCATCGCCCGAGACCAGCGCCGACGCCGGGACGAGCGCGTGCCCGTCGCCCTGCGGCGCGATCTCGACCGTTGCGACGAAGCCCGAGCGCAGCCGTCCATCGGGATCGGCGATGGCGATTTCGACCTCAAACGTGCCGCCCGGACCGCTCGCCGCATAGGCCACCTGCATCACCCGCCCGCCGAACGACTCGCCCGCAAACGCCCCCAGCGCCACGCGCGCCGCATCGCCGACGCGCACGCGCACCACGTCGCGGTCGGCCAGCGCCACGCGCACGACCCATCCGCCCGACTGCGTGCCGACGCGAAAGACCGGTTGCCCCGGCGCGACCAACTCGTTCGGCTCGGCCATCCGCGCCAGCACGCGGCCCGACTCGGGCGCTCGGACGACGGCAAACGCGCGGTTGAACTCAGCGGCGCGCAGGCTCGACGCGGCCACTTCGGACTGCGTCCGAGCGTCGCGCACCTGAGTCGGCGTGGCGACCGAGTCGGCCAGCAGACGCTGAGCGCGGGCCAGGTCGCGGTCGGCTTTTTCGGACGCCGAGCGCGCCGCCTGCACCTGAGCATCGATCTCGGTCAGGTCAAGCGTCGCCAGCACCTGCCCAGCCCGTACGGCATCGCCCACGTCCGCCGACATCCGAGCCACGATCCCGCCGACTTTGAACGACAACGTCTGCTCGGACGCCTGGGCCAGCGTTCCGCTGGCGCGGATGGGCAACGGTGCGTCGACGCGCTCAACCTGAGCGGCTTCGACAGTGCGATGGGCGGGCATCGGATCGGCGGCGGGCGCGTCGGCGGAGCACGCGGCGAGTGCTAGCGCGCACCACGAGAAGAGGAGGAGTCGAGTCATCGGTCTGGGGAGAAAGTCCCGGCGGCGAAGTCGAGCCGGGCGCGTTGGATGAGGAGGTCGTAGCGAGCGGCGGCCAGTCCGAGTTCGGCCTGCGTCAGCGCCGTTCGGGCGTCGAGGAACTGCACCTGCGTCGCCGCGCCCTCGGCGACGAGCCGGTTGGTCAGGCGGAAGGCTTCGCGGGCGGCGGTCAGGCGCTGCTCTGCAGCATTGATCTGGACGCGTCCTGCGCGGACGGCGTCGTCGGCTTGCCGCACTTGCAGGCGGATCTGCTGCTCAGCGGATTGGCGGCGCGTCCGGGCGGCGTCGAGCCTTGCGCGGGCTTGCCGCACCTCTGCCCGGGCGGCTCCGCCACGCCACAGCGTCCACGACGCGACGACCGAGGCGAGGTAGAACGGCCCGTCGTCGTCCGGCACGTACCCTCTGCCCTGCACGCCCGCATCCAAGGCGACGGCAACCGAAGGACGCAGATCAGCCTGCGCCAGCGCGACTGACGCCTGCGAGGCGCGAACGGCGGCATCGAGTTGGTCCAGTTCGGCTCGGCGAGCGGCGGCCTGCGCCTGCTGAACCTCGAGCGACGCATCATCAGCTTGGGTCGAAACGTCCGGCTGGGCGGTGGGAATCCTCGTGCCGAGCGGGCGGTCGAGGAGCGTGTTCAGGAACGAGCGCGCCAGGTCCAGGTCGCGCGTCGCCCCGGCCTGCTCTCCGGCAACGGCGAACGTCTCGGCGCGGGCGCGCAGCACGTCGGCGGGCAGCGCGTCGCCTGCATCCTGTCGGCGCTCGGCCACGCGCAGGTTTTCGTCGACCAGTTCGCGCGCCGCCGCCAGCACAGCGACGTTCTGCTCGGCCTGCCGCAGCGTGTAGTAGGCGACCGCCACATCGCGCGTCAGTTCGGCGCGGTAGGCGTCGAAGCCCAGTTCGGATACCTCGGCTGCTGCCCGTCGCGCCCGGATCGCTGCGGTCAGGCGCGGCTGGTAGACCGGCTGCACCAACCGGACCCGCGTCTCCTGCTCCTGCTCGCGCAGAAACCCAATCGACTGATTGTCAAGCACTGGGAACGCGCCGGGCTGGCCCGTTAGCGAGCCGAGCGACTGGTAGACCGGGTTGAGCAAGTCGCCCAGTGGTAGGTCAATCGTGCGACCGCCACCCGCCCGGGTAAAGCGCGCGTCGAGCGAGAGTGTCGGCCGCCACGCCAGGCGCGAGGCGTCGAACGCGGCCCGGTTCGCCTCCACGTCCGACGCCCGCTCAGACGCGCCCAGGTTGCGCTCGAGCGCCATCGCCGTCAGGTCCGATAGCACGTCGGCTTCGGTGAGTTGAGCGCGCGCGGGCAGACCTCCGAGCAGCACTAACAGCAATCCGACGATCAGTCTATTTTTGTCTTTATGTCTCATATTGACGATGTGTCATAAGGTTATCAAATTTTTTTAGCAGGTATGTGCTTCGCCGAGTGCCAGCCCGATCAGATCGAAGGCGTGGTCGAGCAGCGCGTCCTCGTCGAACCCAAAGCTGGAGCCGAGCATCGCGCCCTTCATCGACCACATCTGGATCATGCCGTGCAAAAAGCCCCACAGGCTGATGCTCGTCTTGACCGGGTCGAGGGCCGAGCGAATCGACCCGTCGCGCTGACCGCGGCCGATCACGTCGGCCATTAAGTGGAGCGTCGACACGCTGGTGCGCAGCATCGCGCCCTCGTTCTGGCCGATGTCATCGGGGTCGGCTTCGCGCGCCTGAGTATGGGCGATCATCTCGAAGCCTACAGGTTGCTCGCGGGCGAATCGGACATAGGCACGTCCTATAGCTCGAATCTGGTCCATACCGACCGGGTGAAGCGCGGCGGCTCGCTCGAACCGCGCCGTCAAGTCGACAGCTGCCTCGTGAGCGAGGGCATGCCCCAGGTCTTCTTTGTCCGCGAAGTAGACGTAGACCAAACTCCGGCTCAGCCGCGCGCGCGCGGCGATGTCGCCCATCGTTAGCGCGTCGAAGCCCTTCTCGGCGACCGTTCCACGCGCCGCGTCGAGAATCGAAGCGCGGCGCTGAGCTTTCTCTTCCTCTCGGCGCTGAGCGGCGGCGGATGGTGCGGGCATGGAGGTGGACGGTTAGCGCAGAAAGAGTATACGCGATTGATGACACTGTGTCAACGCAAGGGGTTCATTTCTGGAAAGGCCAGCGAACGCGAGGGCGCGAAGCAGTCTTCGAGGTCTGTGTGCATACCCCTCTGCGTTGCCGGTATCTTGGCACCTCTTCAATTCGCTGCCGCATGATTCGCATTGCCGCCCTCCTTCTGCTCCTCGTCGTCGCCCCGACTCAGGCGCAACTGCTCTCGCCCGCCCAGTTTCTGGGCTACGAGTTGGGCGAGCGCTTTACGTCGCACTATCGCGTGATGGACTACGTGGCGCACGTCGCCCAGCGAGTCGCCGCGCGTGGCGATGGAGGTGTACGGCGAGACGTACGAAGGTCGCGAACTGGTGCTGGCGACGGTGGCGACGCCGCGGCAACCTGGCCAACATCGACGCGATTCGGATGGCGCACCTGGAGCGGTTGGGAATGGGCAGCGGCAACGCGTCCGGCGGCGATGCTCCGGCTCTCGTCTGGCTCAGCTACAACGTACACGGTAACGAGAGCGTGTCGAGCGAGGCGTCGATGGAGGTGCTCTACCGGCTCGCCGATCCCGCCAACGGGCAGGCGTCGGCGTGGCTCGAAAACGTCGTGGTGCTGATCGACCCGATGATCAACCCGGACGGACGCGAGCGCTACGTGAACTGGTACAGGCAGCGTCGCGCGCTACCCGTCGCCAATGCCGATCCCAACGCGTGGGAGCACGACGAGCCGTGGCCCGGCGGTCGCGCCAACCACTACCTGTTCGACCTGAACCGCGATTGGGCGTGGCAGACGCAGATCGAGAGCCAGCAGCGCGTCGCGCTCTACCGCACGTGGTACCCGCACGTCCACGCCGACTTCCACGAGCAGGGCGTCGACGCGCCGTACTACTTCGCGCCTGCCGCCGAGCCGTTCCACCGCGTCATCACGCCGTTTCAGCGCGACTGGCAAACGCGGTTGGGAGCGCGAAACGCCCAATCGTTCGATCAGGCCAGCCGCTTGTACTTCACCGGCGAAGTCTTCGACCTCTTCTACCCTTCGTACGGCGACACGTGGCCGACCTACAACGGCGCCATCGGCATGACGTACGAGCAGGGCGGATCGGGACGCGCCGGAATCGGCATCGAAACGTCCGAGGGCGATACGCTCACGCTGGCCTACCGCATCGCTGGGCACGTGGCGACGAGTATGAACACCGTCGCCGTCGCGTCGGACACGCGGGCCGAGTTGGTGCGCGAGATGGAGGCGTACTACGCACGGGCCGGACGCGGGGAGAACGCGCCGTACGTCGGATACGTCGTCTCGGCCCAAGACGGGACCGAATCGCTGCGTGAACTGACGCGCCTGCTCGACGCCAATGGCATCGCCTATCAAGCGTCCGCACAATCCGCTACCGCGACGGGCTACGCGTACCGCAGAGGACAGACGGAGACGTTTACCGTCTCGCCGGGCGACTTGGTCATCCGCGCTGCGCAGCCCAACGGAACGCTGGCGCAGGTGCTGATGGAGCCGGAAGCGGGCATCCCGGACTCGCTGACGTACGACATCACGGCGTGGTCGCTGCCCTATGCGCACGACCTGGACGCGTGGGCCGTGACCGCGTCGCTGCCGGTCCAGACGGGGCCGTGGTACGAGGCCGAAGCCGACGCGCCCGACGCCAACGCCGTCGCCTACGCGCTGCCGCTCGAATCGATGGACGGACTGCGCGCGCTCGCCGATGCATTCGAGGCGGGATTGAGCGCGCGCCTGTCGACGTCGGCTTTCCGTGCAGGCGGAAGCGAGTTCGAGCGGGGAACGGTCGTGTTTACGCGTAAGGGCAACGACAGGAGGGCCGACGGCTCGTTCGGCGACGCCGTCGCCCGGATCGCGCAAGCGCATGGCGTCGAGCCGGTCGCGCTCCGTTCGACGCGCGTCGACGCAGGGCAGGACTTTGGCTCTGGCGGCGTCGCATTCGTCCAGGCGCCGCGCGTCGCGGTTGCCGCGGGTGATTTTGCGTCGTCGCTGGGGCTGGGCGAGGTGTGGCACTTCTTCGAGCAGCAGATCGGCTATCCGGTCACGCTCGCCAACCCCTCCGACTCTGATGCGCGCGGTCGCGCTCTACGACTACGACGTGCTCGTCCTCCCGCCGGGCAGCTACGACGACGTGTTCTCTGACGAGCGCCTGTCCGATCTGCGCGACTGGATCCGCGCCGGTGGCCGACTGGTCGCTCTGGAAAGCGCCGCCCGCTCGCTGGCCGGACGCGACGGCTTCGGCCTGACGCGCAAAGAGGCGGACGAATCCGAAGACGACTCGACCGCTGCCCCGCGCCGCTACGCCGACAGCGAGCGCGACGGCGTGTCCGAGTCGACGCCCGGCGCCATCCACCGCGTCACGCTCGACCCGACGCATCCGCTGGCGTTTGGCTACGGCGAGGAGACGTTTGCGCTCGTCCGGTCGAGTCGCGCCTACGCGCCGCTCAAAGACGGCTGGAACGTCGGCGTCGTCGCGAGCGGCATCCCGGTCAGCGGATTCGCCGGAGTCGACGCGCAGTCCGAGCTTGGGCGGCGCGCTGCTCTACGGCGTCGAAGACATGGGCAGAGGAGCCGTCGTCTACCTGATCGACAATCCGCTCTTCCGAGGCTTCTGGGAAGGCGGTAAGCGGTTGTTTGTCAACGCCGTGTTCTTCGTCGGCACGGACTGATTCGGCGTCCGGCGCGTTGTGCCGGTACCTCCAAGCCCTTCGCCTTTTCGATGCGCCTGCTCCTCTTTCTGCCGCTCGCCTTCCTCGTCGCCGGATGTGCCGACGATCTCCCGCTGGTCACGATGTACCGCTCGCCGACGTGCGGCTGCTGCACGGCGTGGGCCGACCACATGCGCGCGGCGGGTTTTGAGGTCGAAACGCGCGACATGCCCGACGTGACGCCCGTCAAGGATCGCTACGGCGTCCCCGCTGGCGGGCGCTCTTGCCACACGGCGCTGGTGGGAGACTACGTCATCGAAGGACACGTACCAGCGTCCGACGTGGTGCGTCTGCTACGCCAGCAGCCGCCCAATGCCACCGGCCTGGCGGTACCGGGAATGCCCATCGGATCGCCAGGGATGGAAGTGCCCGGACGCCCTGCCGACCGCTACGACGTGCTGGTCTTCTCGGGCGACTCGGTCGCCGTCTACGCGCGTCACTGAATCGACCTCGCAGAGCACCAACACCGAGGCGAACCGAAAGATGGCGCCTCGCCGGGACAGCGGTTTACCGCACGACGACGAGTTCGCGCGTAGCCGTCGTGTAGCGCCCGCGTGCATGGACGAAGTAGACGCCGGGCGCAAACCGCGACGTATCGAGCGTGAGCGTCTGGCGCTCGTCGAGACTCATCTCGCCGTCGAACAGGACACTCATGCGTCGGCCCATCGCGTCGTAGACCTCGACCCGCATCGCCTGATCGACGCCCGATCCTAGCTCGAAGTCGGCGAGGCTCGACGCGGGTTGCTCGGTCACGTGCCGAAGCGAAATCACGGTCAGGACGGGCGGCTGAGGTGGAGGCGGTGGCAGCGGGCTGGGCGACAGGCCATCGGCCCACGCCGCCGCGATGCCGTCCGCGTTGGCGCGAAGCTTGACGATCGAGTCCAGGTGATCGGCTCCGCGTCCGTAGATGATGGCGAGCGTCAGGTCGTGCGATTGGCCCGGCTGCATCGTGAACGGACCGGTCGTGAGGGCTGTCGTGCGCTCGTTGGGCGCATTGGGGCCGGGAAACCGGCCTCCCGAATCGAACTCGCTCCAGAACGTCTTTTTCAGCGGGTCGGATGGGTAGACAAAGTGGACGACGCGGGCGGTATCCTGTCCGGTATAGTCGAAGCCTCCGTCCGCTTGGCGCAGGGGTGAGCCGTCGTTCCAGCGGCCTTGCATCACGGTGTGAGCGCGAGCAGGACTTTGGGAAAAGTTGAGCCGCGTCTTGTTCGCCGTCGGCCACCATCCGCGCGTCATGCCGAGCGATTGTCCGTTCGCGTCGGGCGGTGTTTCCAGAAAGCGGTAGCCGAGCGCTGGCGGTTTGGCGCCGTACCGGTCCGCGCCTTCGTCGAAATCGTCGCCGTTATAGACGTAGGTCATATTGCGCGCCGAGTCTGTCGCCATATAGTCGTCGGACGCATTGCCCAGATCTATGTCGGCGTAGAAGCCGGTCCAGGCGTCGGTGAGCGGTTCGCTGCCCCGATAGACCAAGCGGTAGCGGTAGAACGACGCCTCGCCGATGGGACCGGGACGGTCGAAGGCATACGCGGTCACCTGAACCTCCATGCTGGATCGGTTCGGACCCCGTCGCCCTGTGCTCGCCGCCTGCGTCGTTCATCACCCACCACGCCGTCTGGTCGCCGAAGCAGTTGAGGTCGATCACCTGCTGCGAGGTCGTAGTTGTCCGGGATTCCGTCGCCGTCGACGGTTGGGGCGCCGAGGTGAGCGGGCCAGTCGCGCAGGTCGTCGGATGCTTCGCCGGTATCGCGGTAGTGCGCGAGGTCGTCGGTCGTGACGAGGTAGATGCGGTCGTGTGGTGCGCAGTCGGCGGGCGGGATTGCCGTCGGCGTCGAGTGGGCCGGGCCACATCTCCCACGGTCCGTACTGCGTCATCGAAACGCGCGGCTCGCCACCGACGAGTCCACCGATCCAAAACGTGGTGGCGAAGGCGGCATTGACGCCACCTACCTCGTACTCGCTGCTACCGTCTCCTCGCCAGAACAGCGCGCCGTTAGTGTAGAGCCGGGCGCGTACGTCACGGCCTTCAAGGACGACGGTCGCCGAGTCAGACTCGCACGGCGGGCGGGTTGAGCAGCCAGAGGCGCGGCGATCAGGAGCAGGACGAGCGGTAGCAGTCGGCGCATGGCGGGAGAGCAGGTGAACTGGCAAACCTAGACGGCGTGCGCGGTTTGAGACAAGGCACGCAGGCGTCCAAGACCGTCGCCGGTAGAGCAGGGAGGGCGAAGTGCCCAGTCGTGCGCGTGAACCGTAGCTTGGCGCTGTCCCTTCGCTACTCCTGCCATGTCCCAGCCTCGCTATACCGTCGGCGTCATGACGATGGACGTCGAGGGGCGCGATTCGGAGCGCTTCCATCGCCGCGTCGATGCGGCCGTGGAGATCGTGAGGCGCGTGCTGGCGGGCAAACTCGACGTGGCGGTCGATCTGTCGGCGTTCGAGGGGCCGCACCTGACGCCCGAAGCCGGAGCCTACGCGCCGCTCGACTTCTTGCGTATCGGGGCGTCGGAGAAGCTGGAGCGCGGTATCCACTTTTTGCTCGTCGTGACCGAGGTCGACCTTGCCGCGTCAACGCTTTCGTACGCGCTCACGCTGCCGTCGCGCATCGCCAACGTCGGCATCGTGTCGACCAAGCGGCTCGACCCGTCGTTTTGGGGCGATGCGGACGACGAGGACCGGCTCGTGCATCGGCTGGCGCATCTGCTGCTTCACACGTTCGGCCATCTGGTCAACCTGCCGTACGTCGACCGGTCCGACAACGTGATGTACCGGCTGGCGCGCGTCGACGAGTTGGACGCGATGGACCATCTCACGCCCGATCAGTACGACGCCATCGAGCGCGCGCTGCCGTTGGAAGCGCACGATCGGACGAGCAAGGGGCGCTCACGGTTGGGCTTCGTCGCCTCCTCCATCGCTCACAACGCCAGAGGCATTGCGAGCGCCGTCGCACAGGCCAACCCGCTGCGCATGGCGACTGGGCTACCGACGATGATCACGGCGGCGCTGTCGGTCGTGCTGCTGCTGTTCTTCAGCCCCGAACCGTGGGACGTGGCGAGCACGGTCGAGTTTTACCAACTGAGCCTGTTCGCGCTGGCCGCCGTCGTCGGCGCGACGCTCGTGCTCTACCGCGCGTTCGCGCTGGGGGCGCGCGTCGACCGGGGCCACGTGCTGAGCGAGTCGACCGTCGTCACCGCGACGGCGACCGGCATCTCGCTGCTGCTGACGATGCTGCTGCTCTACGCGCTCTTCGCAGCTGGGCACGTTCGCCGCCATCGTGACCGTCTTCCCCGAGCGCCTGATGGAAACGTGGCCGACCGTCGACCCGGCGATCCAGCCTATCGACCACGTGAAATTGAGCATCTTCATCGCAGGCATCGGCATCCTCGCCGGATCGCTGGGCGGACGCGCCGACAGCCGCCGACTGGTCCGCCGCATCCTGTTCGTCGGCGACGACGCCTAGCGATTGGGGTCTGCTACATCGGCGGGTAGGTGTACGACGCCTGGAAGCCGAGCGGCAGGCCGGTCGCCCAGTAGAGGAGCAGGTAGATCGACCAGCACACGATGAAAATCACGGCGTAGGGCAGCATGATCGACGTGAGCGTGCCGATGCCGGTTTTGGTCACGTAGCGCTGACAGTAGACCACGACGAGCGGGAAGTAGGGCATCAGCGGCGTGATGATGTTGCTCGAACTGTCGCCGACGCGGTAGGCGGCTTGCGTCAACTCGGGGCTGAGGCCGACTTGCATCAGCATCGGCACGAAGATCGGCGCGAGCAGGCCCCACTTGGCACTCGACGAGCCGACGAACAGGTTGACGAACGCCGTCAGGAAGACCAGCCCGAAGATCGTCACGCCGCCCGGCAGGTCGAGCGTCTGCAGCACGCCCGCGCCCTCGACGGCCAACAGCGCGCCCAGGTTGCGCGTGCCGAATGCGTAGACGAACAGGGCGCAGAAAAACGTCATCACGACGTAGTAGCCCATGCCGCGCATCGCCTCGGTCATCGCGTCGACCACGTCCTTGCTGCTCTTGAAAACGCCCGCCGCAAACCCGTAGACCAGGCCGGGAATCAGGAACAGCAGGAAGATCAGCGGCACGATCGACCGCATGATCGGCGCCGAGAACGAGTTGAGCGATCCGTTGGCGTCGCGGAACGGCGAGCTTTCAGGCAGCAGCGACATCACCAGCAGCCCCAGACCGGCGACCAGCACGGCGCACGCCCACCAGAACGCGCGTCGCTCGCGAGGCGCGAACGTGCCCATCTCGGGCTGCGCTTCGTCGGTGTCGACGGGCGTGTTGGCCCTCAGGCGCGGCTCGACGATTTTGTCTGTGATGAACCAGCCGAGCAGGACGATCAGCAGCGTCGACGAGGCCGTAAAGAAGTAGTTGCCCAGCGGGTTGACGAGGATCGACGGGTCGATGATCTGCGCCGCCGGTTGCGTAAAGCCCTGCAACAGCGGGTCGAGGGCCGACGGCGCGGGGTTGGCGCTGAATCCGCCCGACACACCCGCGAACGCTGCCGCGACGCCTGCAATGGGGTGCCGTCCTGCCGCGTGAAAGATGATGCCTCCCAGCGGAATCACGAGCACGTAGCCCGCGTCGACGGCGCTGCTGCTAAAAATGCCAACGAGCACGACCATCGGCGCCAGCAGGCTCGCCGACGTTTTACTCAGCATCAGCTTGATCGCCGTGTTGAAGAACCCCGCCGAGTCCGCCACGCCGACGCCGAGCATCGCTACGAGCACGACGCCCAGCGGCGCGAAACCGGTAAAGATGGTCACCATGTTCGACGTGAACTCGGCCAGCGCCGTCCCTGTCAGCAGGTTGTTGACCCGAATCGCCTCGCCCGTACGTGGGTCCAGGCTCTCGAACGCGACGCCCGAGAGAATCGCCGAAAGCACCCACGTAATCGCCAGCGCGAGGACGAACAGGATGGCGGGGTCGGGCAGTTTGTTGCCTAGCGTCTCGACTCGCCCCAGCAGGCGCGTCGTGAAGCCGGGCGGACGGGTGCGCGAGGCGGAAGGGAGAAAGCTCATCGGCAGAGGGGAAAGACAGCGCCCAATCTACCGCCGCGCATTCAGTCTCCTGCCAGCCACTCCGACCGCACGTAATTCGGCACGCGCTTGAACAGGCTGCGGCTGTACGCCCACGCTTTCATTTCGTCGCTTTTGGCGGCGGCGGTGCAGAGGTACACGTCGGACGGTTCGATGCTGACGCGCCACAGGTCGAGGCGGTCGGCGTCCCAGCAGGTCTGCACGGTTACGTCGCCTTGGGTCGTGCCGTCGGTGTGGCGGTCGCAGGCGTGGGTGAGGAGCGCGAACTGATCGTCGGATAGGAACGAGAGCCACTTGGTGCGCATCGCGCGTGCCAGTTGGGAGCCGCGCTCGCCGTGGTGTTCGTCGTCGTATTCGTTGACGCGGCGCGCGTCGTGGAAGACGGCGAAGTGGGCGACGACGACCGGATCGGCGCCCGTCATCGGGGCCATCCGCAAGCCGTTTTCGAGCACGCGTGCCCAGTGCCCGGCGCCGTGATCGCCCATCATAGGCAAGGTGTAGCCCCGCAGAATCTCGCGGACGAGAGCGGGATCGGGGTGATGGAGCCGTCCGCTCATGCGAGGTCAGCCGTCAGCGCGTCGAGCAGATCATCCGGCGTGGCGCGCACGTGGAGGTTGGCGAGCGAGCGCTCGGGGACAAAGCCCGCTGCGACCTGCTGCTCAATTAACGTGCGCAACGGCTGCCAGAAGCCGCCCACGTCGACCAATCCGACTGGCTTGACGTGCAATCCCATGTGTCCCCACGTCCACGTCTCGAACAGCTCTTCGAGCGTGCCTAGTCCGCCCGGCAAGACTGCGAACGCGTCCGACAACTCCATCATGCGTGCCTTACGCTCGTGCATCGTCGACACGATCTCCAGGCTCGTCAACCCCCGGTGCGCGACTTCGCGTCCGACCAGATAGTCGGTAATGACGCCCGTTACCTCGCCGCCCGCCTGGAGCGCTGCATCGGCGACCTCGCCCATCAGTCCGACGTGACCGCCGCCGTAGACGAGTTCTATACCGCGCTCGGCGATGGAACGGCCCAGCGCTCGGGCGGCATGGGTAAAATCAGGGTCGGCGCCGTGCCGAGAGCCGCAGTACACGCAGATTCGAGTCATGTCAGTGAGACGCGTCGCTGGGGCATCGGTGCCGATCTCAGCCAGCCGGAAACGCTTTCGCACGTCACTGCGTCCGTTACCTTGCCGATCCTTCACACGAACACCCTGCCATGTCCGACGACGCCGTCTACTCACCCTCAGCCGACTTCTCCGCCGCCGCCCACATCGGCTCGCTCGACGCCTACCGCGCCCTATACAAACGAGCCGCCGACGATCCCGACGGCTTCTGGCGTGAGCAGTCCGAGCGCATCGACTGGATGCAACCGTTCGACCAGGTGATGAATGTCGACTGGAACGCGCCCGGCGTGTCGATCGAGTGGTACCAGGGCGGCAAGACGAACGCCTGCTACAACGCCGTCGACCGACACGTCGAGGCTGGGAACGGCGACAAGACCGCGTTGATCTTCGAGCCGGACGATCCGTCGGACGAAGCGCGCCGCATCAGCTATGCCGAGGTCAAAGAGCAGGTATCCAAACTGGCCGGAGCACTCAAAGCGCGCGGCGTCCAGAAGGGCGACCGAGTCACGATCTACCTACCGATGATCCCCGAAGCGGCCTATGCGATGCTGGCCTGCGCCCGGATCGGCGCCGTTCACTCGGTCGTGTTCGGCGGCTTCTCGCCCGACAGTTTGGCCAACCGCATCCTCGACGGTTCGTCGACCTGCTTGATCACCGCCGACGAAGGCAAACGCGCCGGACGCACGGTCCCGCTCAAAGCCAACGCCGACGCCGCGCTCGATATGTGCCCCGACGTCGACACCGTCTTGGTCGTTCAGAACACCAACTGCGGCGTGACGATGCAGGACGGACGCGACGTGTGGTACCACGACGCCGTCTCGGGTCAGTCCGCCGACGTCCCCTGCGAGCCGATGGACGCCGAGGACCCGCTGTTCATCCTCTACACGTCCGGCTCGACGGGCAAGCCCAAAGGCGTCGTCCACACGACCGGCGGCTACCTCGTCTACGCGAGCTACACGCACGAACTCGTCTTCGACCTCAAGCCGGACGACGTGTTCTGGTGCACCGCCGATGTCGGCTGGATTACGGGCCACACCTACATGGTCTATGGCCCGCTCCTCAACGGCGCGACGCAAGTCTTCTTCGAGGGCGTGCCGACGTTCCCCGACGCCAGCCGCTTCTGGCAGGTCTGCGACAAGCATCAGGTCACGCTCTTCTACACCGCGCCAACCGCGATCCGTGCGCTGATGGCGAAGGGCGATTCGTTCGTCGAGTCGACCGACCGGAGCAGCCTGCGCGTGCTCGGTACCGTCGGCGAGCCGATCAACCCCGAAG
This sequence comes from Rhodothermales bacterium, assembly GCA_963793245.1. Lineage (GTDB taxonomy): Bacteria > Bacteroidota > Rhodothermia > Rhodothermales > BA12 > CAXBBB01. Next base: position 904,947 of record CAWBZG010000005.1, on the reverse strand, counting down.
CGTGGCGCTGGTATCACAGCGTCGTCGGCCAAGGCCGCTGCCCGATCGTCGACACGTGGTGGCAGACCGAGACCGGCGGCGTGCTTATCTCGGCCTTGCCGGGTGCGACACCGCTCAAACCCGGCTCGGCGACGCTTCCACTGCCCGGCATCGTACCCGAAGTCGTCGACCAGAACGGCGTCGTGCTCGAAGGTCCGGGCGAGGGCATCTTGCTGATGAAGCAGAGCTGGCCCGGACAGGCGCGAACGGTCTACGGCGATCACACGCGCTTCGAGCAGACCTATTTCTCGCACTTCCAAAACCGCTACTTCACCGGCGACGGCTGCCGCCGCGACGAGGACGGCTACTACTGGATTACGGGCCGCATCGACGACGTGATCAACGTATCCGGCCACCGGATGGGAACGGCCGAGATCGAATCCGCCCTCGTCCTCCACCCCGCCGTCGCCGAAGCTGCCGTCGTCGGCATGCCGCACGACATCAAGGGGCAGGGCATCTACGCCTACGTGACGGTCGGCGACGGCTTCGAGGCCAACGAAGAGTTGCGCGCCGAGCTGATCCAGCACGTCCGCGACCAGATCGGCCCGATTGCCAAACCCGACGCCATCCAGTTCGCCGACGGTCTGCCCAAGACGCGCAGTGGCAAAATCATGCGCCGCATCCTACGCAAAATCGCCGAAAACCAAACCGATAGCCTGGGTGACACCTCAACACTCGCCGACTCCAGCGTCGTCGACAGCCTGATCGCGGGGCGTCAGGGGTAGAGTCTCGGATCGCTCCTGCCTCTCGACCGTTGGGCGAGATCAGTCCCAGCCCGCCTCAGATGCGCCTCGTCCTACTCCTCGCTCTTCTCGCCGCGCCCGTTGCGCACGCCCAGACCGTCGCCATCGATTTCGAGGTCGACATGCGCTATCGGATCACCGAGGGGCAGTTCGATCCGGCGACGCAATACGTCGATGTGGCGGGCAGCTTCAACGGCTGGGACGGCGCAGGTGATCGGCTGGCGGATGCCGATGGCGACTCGGTCTATGCGCTGACCAAAGGCGGCTTCTCGGTAGGCAGCGACATCGCGTTCAAGTTTCGGATCGACGGGAGTTGGGCGGGGACCGAGGAGTTTCCCAACGCCGGGCCGAACCGCGAGTATCGCGTCCTGCCCAGCGGCAACACGATCCGCGTGTGGTACAGCGACGAAGCCCCGCCGACCGGCCCACCCATCGCCGAGTTTCGCGCCTCGCCCGCCCGCACGACCGAAGGCGGTGTCGTCTACTTCGGAGACCGATCCAGTGGCAACGTGACAGGCTGGACGTGGACGTTCGAGGGTGGAGTGCCGTCTACTTCGACCGATCAGAGTCCAGTCGTGCGCTACTCGACCGTCGGCTCGTACGATGCGACGCTGATCGCGTCCGGTCCCGAAGGTGCCGACACGCTGACGATTCGGCGATGCCGTAACCGTCGCAGAGCGTCCGCCGTTCGAGGCCAACTGGTGGCACGACGCGGTCTTCTACGAGGTGTTCGTCCGCAGCTTCCAAGACTCCGACGGCGACGGCATCGGCGATTTGCAGGGCCTGATCTCGCGCCTCGACTACCTCAACGATGGCGACCCATCGACGACCGACGACCTGGGCGTGACCGCGCTCTGGCTGATGCCGATCAATCCGTCGCCTAGCTACCACGGCTACGACGTGACCGACTATAGGGGCGTCGAGGAGGACTATGGCACGATAGAGGACATGCGCGAGTTGATGCGCGAAGCACGCGCGCGCGGCATCCGCGTCGTGATCGACTACGTGATGAACCACTCGTCGAGCCGCCATCCGTGGTTTACGGCGTCGAGCCAGGGCGACGCGACGTTCCGTGACTTCTACCGCTGGAACGCGTCGCCTGGAAGTACGGGTGGGCCGCTCGGGACGGCGTGGCACCGTGGCTCGCGCGGTTTCTACTGGGGCGTGTTCTGGGGCGGGATGCCGGATCTCAACTTCGAGACGCCTGCTGTCCGCGACAGCCTGTTCTCCGCCGCCGACTTCTGGCTCGAAGACGTGGGTATAGACGGCTTCCGGTTGGACGCGGTCAAGTATCTGTTCGAAGACGGCAACACGTACGAGGATCTCCCCCAGACACACGCGCTCTGGGCCGATTTCGCCGCCCGCACGCGGCAGGCCGATCCCGACGCCTACACGGTCTGTGAGGCGTGGTCTAGCCGAGATCGCGTACTTCCGTACGTCGCGCCCGGTAGCCTGTCGCAGTGCTTCGCGTTCGACGTGGCCGGGGCGATGCTCAACGCTGTCCGCTCGGGCGACGCGCGGCGGTTGGCAGCGGACGTGCAGGCGGCGTACGGCGAATATCCACACCTGAGCTATGCTACGTTCCTGACCAACCACGACCAGGATCGCGTGATGAGCGTGCTCGGCGGCGATCAGAACCGCGCTCGAAGCGCTGCGTCGCTGCTGCTCACGTTGCCTGGAACGCCGTATCTGTACTACGGCGAGGAGATCGGGCAGACCGGCGTCAAACCCGACGAGCAGATCCGTCGGCCGATGCAATGGACCGGCGCATCCGGCGCGGGCTTCACGAGCGGCAATCCGTGGATCGCCGTTGACGGCAGCTATACGTCCCGAACGTCTCAGGGCAGTCTGGGGACGACGGCTCGCTGCTCAGCCACTATCGGCGTCTGATCCAGACGCGGACGGCGTCGCCCGCGCTGAGCCGGGGCGACTACCTCGCCGTTACGGGAGCGCCCAACTCCGTCATGGCCTTTGTGCGAGAACTGGATGGCGAGGCGGTTCTGGTCGTCTCGAACCTGACGGCGGATGCGTCGGGTGCGATGACGCTGGGCTTGCCGCCCGGACTGATCGCTCCGGGAGACCACACCTTAGTCGACGTGCTCAAAGGCGGTACGTCCGATGTCACGGCAACAGGCAGTTCGCTGTCTGGTCTAGACATCGGCCCGCACCAGACGCAGATATTCGCTCTGTCGACGGTCACAAGCGCCGACGAGTCCCAAGCCGCCAATAGGCTGGCGCTGCACGCTCCGGCTCCTAATCCGGCGCGCGGCTCGGCTCGCATTGCGTTCGAGACGCCGACGGCAGGGCGCGTGCTGATCGAAGCCTTCGACGTGCTTGGTCGCCGTGTCTCGCTCGTCGTTGACGGCACGTTCGCCGCCGGTCCGCACGAAGTCACGGTGTCGACCGACGCGCTGGCGCCCGGTGCCTATCTGCTTCGGTTGAGCCAGAACGGGCGGCAGGCGACGCAGCAATTTGTCGTCGTTCGATGACGCGCTGGCACCGCGTGCGTAACTCAACTTGTCGTCGTACGTTTGGCCTACTATGAACGGACGCACCTACTCTCGCGAAGAAATCGCTGCGCTGATGGAGCGCGCCGCCGAACTCCAATCGCACGGACCGACCGGCGACGAGGACGGCCTGACGCTCGACGAACTCGAAGCCGTTGCCGCCAGTTCGGGCATCGATCCGGCGGCACTCAGGCAGGCCGCGCGCGAAATGGGCGGTGTGAGCCGAGAGGCGACGGACGAGCAGTCGGATACACAGATTTTCGCCGAGCGCTTCGTTTCGTTTCCCGACCTCGACGACGACTCGCTCGCCGCCGCCATTGAAGAAGTTATCGTCGAACTGCGACACCGCTTCGGCATGACGAGCGATCCGATCATGCGCGCGCTGGGCTACGGCGTCCACGACACCGAGCAGATCGGCAAGACATTCGAGTGGCGCCACACGACCAGCATGGGCGTCGTTACAACGGTCCAGATGCGCCCGCGAGGGGACGGCGTCCAAGTGCGGATGAGCCAGAAAGTAGGATGGGGGTCGCCGACTGCTGAGGGAATGACATACGCGCTGATTCCCGCTGCACTCGCCGCTGTCGTGGCGTTGATCATGGTCAAGGCCGCGTTTATTGGTCTGGGCGTGTTCGCCGTCGGCATGCTCGTTTTCGGCCCGCTGATCCGCAACTTGGACGTGAACTGGCGCGCAAAAAAAGACCGCGAACTCGAAGCCCTCGCCGATCGCTTGGCCCGCACCATCGCTGGGACTGTCCCGAAAATCGAGGCCGAATCTCAGCGTCGGCTGCTTGATGACTGTGGGCCAAGTTGACGACGAGGTCGCCGATCGGCAGTCTTCACGGCGCACGCGGATCTAATCGACCGGATGCGCGATAGTGCGGCGTTTTTCCACCATGCGTATGCGCTCCCTCGTCCCACTCCTGCTACTGCTCGCTGCGGCGTCGCACCTGCTCACCGGCTGCGTGCCCTACACCGTCGGCACGACGGCGGCGACGGCTCCTGAGGGTGAACTCCAGACCACGACCTCTATCGCACTCGTACCTGTCGGAGTCGAATACCGCGACGACGAAGACGACATTCAGGACGGCTATTCGGGTGCCTATTTCCTCGCATCGACCGGCGCGCGTTTCGGAATCGGGCCATCGACGGACATCGGCATCTACGCGCCCGGCTACTCGGGCATCGTGGTCAACGCCAAGCATCAGTTTCAGGCGGCCCAGCCTGGCGCTCCGCTCGGATGGGCCGCGATGGGCGGAATGGGCGTCATCAACGGCGGACTGAACGCGCATCTGGAAGCCACGCTGATCGCGTCGGGACGCGAAGACTTGATCGCGACGCCCTACGGCGGCATGCGGTTCATGCAGACGTTTCCGCTGTCGAGTGAGGCCGTGAGCGATCTGCCGACCATCGGCCCATTTGGAGGCGTCCGACTAGGGACGACAGATCTGGGCATTAGTCTGGAAGTCGGTGTGTTCTACGACGACTCGGCGCTCGATCTGCGCACTAACTCTATCATCGTCGTACCGAGCGTCAGTCTTCACGGAGCGGGTTTACTTCAGGTGCTGCTGGGCCGATAACAGAGCGGATCTCTCCCTCTGATCCTATGCCTCGCCTCGTCCCCATCGACACACCGCGCAGCTTGTTCGAGCGGACTGCATTTGCGCTGTCGCGGCGGATGTTTGGCGCCGTCATCGGTCCGATTCGGGTGATCTACGCGCGCAAGCCGAAGCTGGGTCTGTTGGCGCAGAAGATGGAGCGCATCGCTAGCGGCCTGTCCATCGACTCAGGGTTGCAACTGCTGATCCGCGCCAACGCGTCGCGCGTCAACGGCTGCGCGTTCTGCTCAGATCTGAAACGTGCCCAAGCGCTGCGGTCACAGATGGGAGCCGAACGCTTCGACGCGCTGGCCGACTACCGCACGTCCGACCGCTTCACCCGTCGCGAGCGGGCGGCGCTGCTCTACTGCGAGGAGGCGACGCGCAGCCACAGCGTCGCCGACGAGACGTTTCTGGGCGTTCAGGCGCACTTCTCGGAGACCGAGATCGTCGAGTTGACGTGGCTCAACGCCGTCGAGAACTACCACAACCTCCAGGCCGGACCGCTAGGTATCGGGTCCGATGAACTCGCCAAACGCGCTCGCTAGCTTCCGACGGGCACGTGCTGGCTGAGGCAGTGGCACGCGCCCAGTCCCCACACCAGATCCCGCGCCGGAATGCGAGCGACGGGACGCTGGAGCAAGCGCGATAGGATGTCGGCGGCCTCGTCATCGCTGGGCGCATCGAACGAAGGCATCAAGACGGCAGCGTTGCCGATCAGGAAGTTGGCGTAGCTGGCGGGCAGGCGCTGATCGTCGCGGAAGAGCGCGGGCGGCATCGGAAGCGTGTGTACGTCGAGCGCCGACCCGGTCGAACTGCGCCACGCGCGCAGGCGGTCGAGGTTGTCTTTGAGCGGTTCGTAGTTGGCGTCGTCAGGATCGGATTCGACGGCGGTTACGACGCTGTTGATACCGACAAACCGCGTCATGTCGTCGATGTGGCCGTCGGTGTCGTCGCCCGCGATGCCATCGCCCAACCAGATCGTTTGGGTGACGCCCAGGCCATCGCGCAGGTAGGCCTCCACGTCGGCGCGCGATAGATCAGGATTGCGGTTGGGGTTGAGCAGGCAGCTTTCGGTCGTCAGGCATAGGCCCTCGCCGTTCATCTCGACCGATCCGCCCTCGAGGACGATTTCGAAGGCGACGCGCTCGACGCCGTGCAACTCGGCCATCGCTCGGGGGACGCGGTTGTTCTGCTCGGTCCGGTCGTACTTGCCGCCCCACGCGTTGAACTGCCAATCGGTCGCGATCCGGTTGCCCTTGTCGTTGCGCGACGAAGAGCGCGCCATAGTCGCGGATCCACTCATCGTCCGTCGCGCACGAGGTGTAGGCGGACGGGCGTATCGTTTCCAAACGGAATACCTTCGGCCTTCAACCGCGCCTGGGCCGAGCGCAGCCGCTCCTCGTCCGGGCAGGTGACGTGGACCGTTTCGCCGGTCATCAGCGCCCGAATCATAGCGACGTAAGACGGGGACGACTTGCGCATCAAGATCGGTGTTGGGCCACGTTTCGGTGCAGTGGGGCCACGTAAGCCAGGTCGCTTCGTGCTGCGTCCATTCGGCGGGCATGCGGTAGCCTCGGGTAGCGAAGGTGTCGGTGGTCATAGCTGTGTGTTTTCCCTTGGCTGTCATTGCGAGGCCGTAGGCCGTGGCAATCTGGATGTTGCTGGTAGTCGTTTGTCCGTCGTTTTGACTTGATCCCCTTCGGCTTCGCTCAGGGCAGGCGCCAGGACCAAAAAGTCAAGGCTTACGTCGCACCGGCGGACGCTACGCTTCGGTTGCTAAAATCGTCCAAACTCGCTGCGCTCAAACAGGACGATTTTGGCCGCGCCCTGCGCTCCGCGTCTTGACCGCCGATACGCCTGAGGCCGGTCCTGTGTTGAGGCACAAAGACCGCGTCACCCGCGCAGATAGCGCTGCGTGAGATCCGAATACGCGTCGATGCGGCGGTCGCGGAGGAAGGGCCAGCCGTGGCGTTGTCCGCTGATCAGGTCGGGCGTGGTTTCGACGACCAAAACGCCTTCTTCCTGCTCGCCCATCTGCGCGACGATCTGCCCATCCGGTCCGGCGACGAACGATCCGCCCCAGAACTGAATGCCGCGTCCGGCTTCGTGAGCGCCTTCGTCGTTCCAATCGGTCGGCTCGAAGCCCGTGCGGTTGACGGCAGCGACGTAGACACCGTTGGAGATCGCGTGGGCGCGCTGGGCCGTGATCCAGGCTTCGCGTTGGGCGTGTCCATACTCGGCTTTCTCCGACGGATGCCAGCCGATGGCGGTCGGGTAGAAGAGCACGTCGGCGCCTTGCAGCGCGGTCAAGCGCGCGGCCTCGGGATACCACTGGTCCCAGCAGATCAGCACGCCCAGGTCGCCCTTGCTTGTTTCCCACGTCTGGAAGCCCAGGTCGCCCGGTGCGAAGTAGTACTTCTCGTAGAACAGCGGGTCGTCCGGGATGTGCATCTTGCGATACTTGCCGACGTAGCCCCGGTCGCCGTCCAGAATCGCCGCCGTGTTGTGGTACAGTCCCTTGGCGCGACGCTCGAACAGACTGCCCACAACGACGACATCCAACTCACGCGCAACATCCGCCAGCGCGTCGGTCGATGGACCAGGAATCGCTTCGGCGAGCGCGAAGTGGTCGGCGTCTTCGGTCTGGCAGAAGTACGGCGAGCGAAACAGTTCGGGCAAACACACGACGCTTGCGCCTTGCTTGTGCGCCTCGCGGATACCGTCGATGGCTTTCGCCATGTTCGCGTCTACATCCGGCGTCATCGAGAACTGGACGAGGCCTAGGTGAATCGTATCAGGCATAGGGAAGGCGTGTTGTAGCGACGCAGCATGCTGCGTCGGGCGGATGAGGCAGAAACGGGCGGCAGAGCGACCTAACTTTATGTCATTGCGACGAGCATAGCAGCCTGCCCCGGACTTGATCCGGGGACGTGGCAATCGCCGTGCTTGTGGCTAAATCGGAAGATTGCCACGCTTCGCTCGCAATGACAAGGTGGAGAGCATGAGGCAGACGCAGCGCCGTCAGTGCGGGTCGAGGTACGTCGTTGAGGCGAAGAAGGCGCGGTACTGTTCGAGAATCGTCTGGGCCTCTTTGGGGCGGATCGTACCGCTTTTCGACTTCTGACGCAGCGTCTTCTGAACGCGCTGTTGCAGTCCGGGCGGGAAGTATTGGACGCGAGCGAGCATCTCTTCTACCGACGTGCCTTTGAGGATCTCTTCGATGTAGTACCCGCTCGGCTCCTCATCGTCGACGTAAACGTGTGCTTCGGACACACCGCCGAACAGGTTGTGCGCATCGCCCAGGATGTCCTGATACGCGCCGACCAGGAAAATGCCCAGACGGTACGTTTCGCCCTCGGGCATATCGTGGACTTCGAGTGCGCGCTTCTCCTTTCCGCCGTTGACGAAGCGGGCGACCTTGCCGTCCGAGTCGCACGTCAGATCGACTAATCGGGCACGGCGCGTCGGGCGCTGATCGAGCCGGTCGATGGGGACGATGGGGAAGCGTTGGCCTAGCGCCCAGTGGTCCATCAGCGACTGGAAGACCGAGAAGTCGCACAGCAGTTGGTCCGTCAGCGCGTCGCCCAGGCGGACGAGTTCGTCGGGTACCCAGTCGGGTCCGGCGGCTTCGACGCGGACGTAGAGGCGGTTGCAGACCGTCCAGAACAGCCGCTCAGCGAGGGCTTTCTGATCGAGCGGCAGGTAGCCGTAGCCGAATAGCGCGTGGGCCTTTTCGCGCACGTCGACAGCGTCGTGGTAGACTTCGAGCAGTTCGCCCAGCCCCGCCGCCGTTTCGACGCTCGCGATCATCTCGAACAGACTCTGCGCCACTTCGTGCGAGCCTTGGGGCAACTCGAATCCGTCGGCGACGGTCGGCTTCTCGGTGCGGCCCAGCGTGTCGACGACCAGGACCGAGTGGTGCGCCGTGATTGCGCGTCCGTTCTCAGTGACGATGCGCGGCGGCGGCACGTTTTCGGCTTCACAGACTTCCTGGACCGCGTAGACGATGGCGTTGGCGTATTCCTGCATCGTGTAGTCGACGCCGCCGCGTCCGCCGCCCAAAGGGAGCGCGTCGTAGTTGACGCCCAGACCGCCGCCGCAGTCGAGGTATTCGATCTCCAGACCGCGACGCGTCAGGTGTGCGTAAATCCGCGTCAGTTCGCGGACGGCCGACTTGATCGCCTGCACGTCGCCGATCTGACTGCCGATGTGGAAGTGCAGCAGTCTGAGCGCCTTGTTCTGCCCCGCCGCGATCAACTCGTCGACGGCGTCGACCAACTCGGGCAGCGCGACGCCGAACTTCGACAGGTCGCCCGACGAAGTCTGCCACATGCCCTCGGCGACGGTCGACAGTTTGACTCGGACTCCGAACTGCGGGTCGACTCCGGCTTCATCGGCCAACTCGCGGATTCGGCGCAGTTCGGTCGTCTTCTCGACGATGGGCAGCACCTGTCGGCCCAGCTTCTGGAACGTCGTGATCAGGCGCAGCATCTCGCTGTCCTTGTAGCCGTTGACGAGCAGCAGCGTCTCGTCGTCTTCGAGCCGGGGCAGCGTCGCGATCAGTTCGGTTTTCGAGCCGCATTCGAGTCCGTAGCCATAGGGTTTGCCTGCCTCGACGATCTCGTCGACGACTTCGCGCAGTTGGTTCACCTTGACCGGGTAGACGCCCGTATACCCGTTGCCGTAGCCGCTCTCCTCGACGGCGGTGCGGAACGACTCGTTGAGCAGTTTGACGCGCGTAGCGAGCAGGTCCTGAAACCGGACGACCAGAGGCAGCCGAACGCCCTGCCCCACCAACTCCTCGACGACGGCAGGCAGGCTGATGGCCGGACCGTCAGGATCGGGCTTCATCGCGATGTGTCCTGCGTCGGTGATGGAGACGTATCCCTCGCCCCAGGCAGGCACGCGGTAGAGCGCTTCCGAATCGGTGGACGTCCAGGCGTCGACGGCGGCGGGCGGCGGTGCGATCTCCAATGGGCTGGTAGGTTTGAGAAGGTAGATGGAGCGATATAAACGTGAGCGCGCGCGGCGGAGTTCGACCGCAGATGCGGGATGTGGGTGAAGATGCCGAACCGTGTACCTGCACGTGCGCTCGGATGAACCCGGCGCCTAGACTGTCGGTTATTACTCCACTCAACCGAATCTCACGCCCGTCTATGTCCGCGACCCCGATCTCCGACTTCGTCACTCACCACTTTCGCCACTTCAACGCCGCCGCGCTGGTGGATGCCGCGCACGGCTACCGCGATCACGTCGACGGCGGCGGCAAGATGCTCGTCGCGCTGGCCGGGGCGATGTCGACGGCTGAGTTAGGGCTGAGTCTGGCCGAGATGATCCGGCGCGACATGGTGCATATCATTTCGTGTACGGGTGCCAACCTGGAGGAAGACCTGTTCAACCTCGTCGCCCACGATCACTACGAGCGCATTCCCAACTGGCGCGACCTGACGCCTGCCGACGAGCAAGCGCTCCTCGACCGTGGCATGAACCGCGTCACCGACACCTGTATCCCCGAAGAGGAAGCGTTTCGCCGATTGGAAGCCGCCCTGGTCGACGAGTGGACGCGCATGGAGGCCGCTGGAGAGCGCGCGTTTCCGCACCAGGTCTTGTACTCGATCATCCGCTCGGGACGATTGGAGGAGTTCTATCAGATCGACCCCAAAGACAGTTGGCTGGTCGCCGCAGCCGAGAAGGACCTGCCCATCGTCACGCCCGGCTGGGAAGACTCGACGACGGGCAACATCTTCGCGTCGCACGTCCTCAACGGCGATCTCAAAAGCCCGCACCTCGTCAAGCACGGCATTGAGTTCATGACGTGGCTTGCCGACTGGTACACCGACAACGCCGGAGAAGCCGGAAGCGAAGGCGTCGGTAGCGGCATCGGATTCTTCCAGATCGGCGGCGGCATAGCGGGTGACTTCCCGATCTGCGTCGTCCCGATGCTCGAACAGGACATGGACAGAAGGACGCCGCTGTGGGCCTACTTCTGCCAGATCTCGGACTCGACAACCTCATACGGCAGCTACTCGGGCGCCGTGCCCAACGAGAAGATCACCTGGGGCAAACTCGCCGCCGATACGCCGCGCTTCTTGGTCGAGAGCGACGCCACCATCGTCGCCCCGCTCGTCTTCCAGATGGTGCTCGAAACCAGCACGAAGGCATAGAACCGCTGTCGGCGCGCCTCGTGATCTCCAGCCTCCTGACGGTCGACGAGATTATCTTTCGCCGTCACTGCCAGCGGCGTATCATCGGGCGTTTGTTTCGACACATCACGCCACGCCCTCATGCTTCGCATTGTCCTACTGGCAGCCTTGCTTGCGTTCGCTGCTCCAGCGCGTGCTCAGGAAATGCCCACCGCGTCCGCTGACACCGTCGGCGCTCGTGTCACGGTTCTGCTTGTAGATGGAACGCGCGTTATGGGCGTCGTCGAGTCGATGACGGCTGCCGAGTTACGCCTGACGACCGACGGCGGTATCACGATGACGATTCCGCGCGACCAAGTGCGGGTGATCGAGTCGATGAGCGGGCGGAAGTTTGCGGGCGTCGACCCCAATCCGACGCGGCTGCTTATCGGTCCGACGGCACGATCCATCGGAAACGGAAACGGCTATGCCGCACTGTACGAACTCTTCTTTCCATTCGTCGCCGTGGGCGCGGGAGACGTCCTGACGCTCGCAGGAGGCATCTCGCTGATTCCCGGCGCGCCGGGGCAGTTGATCTACGCAGCGCCGAAAGCGACGGTGTGGACGTCGGACGGCGTCGATCTGGCCGTGGGTGGCTTCGCTGGTGCCTTCTTTGGACTCGACGGAGATGAGTCTCCGATCTTCGGCATTGGATACGCCGTCGGCACGTTCGGAAGTCGGGAGAGTGCCGTGACCGTTGGGGTAGCTCAGGGCTATGCCGACGGGAATGCAAGCAACGTATTCGGGCTTTTGGGCGGAGAGCACCAGATCGGCAACCGAACGAAGTTGATTTCTGAGAACTACGTGTTTTCTGTAGGCGGAGGCGTACAGGCCGTGCTGTCGGGTGGAGTCCGCTTCTTTGGTGATCGCCTGTCTACCGACTTTGCTCTGTTCACCACGTCGGAGATCATCACGGGCGACGTGGGCGGGTTTCCGTTTGTCCTTATCTCGGCTTTCAACGACGTTCTGAGCCGGGTAGGGAGCGGACGGCGCGCATCGTCGTATTCTGCGGACTCCCCACCCGGTCCGCCACGTGAACGCGATCCTCTACGAACTGCGCGAAGGCGTCCGCAACAGCGCCGATGCGCTCCGCCAGAACAAGCTCCGCGCGCTGCTGACGACGTTGGGTATCGTGATCGGCATCGTCATGGTCACGACCACGATGACGACGATCAACGGCATGGAGCGCGCCTTCGACAAGTCGATGGAGCTGTTCGGCATCAACACGTACTTCGTCCAGCAGCGTCCGTGGTTCACGCCGCCGAGTGCGCGCGAGGAGATGCGCCGACGTCCGCAGTTCACGCTGGCCGTTGCCGAACGCATCCTCGAACGCTCCACGACCGCAAATACGATTCTCGCCGCCGCGCCGACGCTCGACTTCGGCGGCTCGATTCAATACCGCGATAGGGCTGCACGCGGTGTCCGGGCGACCGCGACCAAGCCGTCGTACACCAACGTCGCCAACATGTCGGTGGAGGAGGGGCGGTACTTCTCGGACTTCGAGGAGCAGACGGCGCGCAACGTCGTCGTGCTCGGCTCGGATGTCGCCGAGACGCTGTTTCCCAACGAAGAGGCCATCGGCAAGCGCGTCCGCATCGAAGGTGCCCGCTTCGAAGTGATCGGCGTGCTGGCTCCTCAGGGTAAGTTTCTGGGGTTGTTCTCGTTCGACGAACAGTTTCAGATTCCGCTCCGCACGGCGCGCAAGCTCTACAACACGCAGCGCTGGAACTACACGATCCACCTCAAAGCGCGCGATGGGGCTTCCCCCGCCGATGTCGAGGACGAACTGCGCGGTATGGCCCGATCTGCGCGCGGTCTGGACGCATTCGACAAAGACGATTTCGCCATCAACAAGACCGATAGCTTCCGCGAGCAGGTCGCTGGCGTCAAGGCGACGATCTACGGCATCGGCCTGTTCTTGACGGCGCTGTCGCTGCTCGTCGGCGGCATCGGCGTGATGAACATCATGTTCGTGTCCGTCAAGGAGCGGACGCGCGAGATCGGCCTGCGCAAAGCCATCGGCGCCAAACGCCGGACGATCCTGCTGCAATTTCTGCTCGAAGCCATCGGCGTTTCGCTGCTCGGCGGCGTGATCGGCTTGGGCATTTCGGTGCTGACGACGCTCGCGATCAACATGGTGTTTACGGCTTCGCTCTCGCCCGGCATCGTCGTGTTGGCGCTCAGCATCTGCGTCGGCGTCGGTGTCCTGTTCGGCTTCCTCCCCGCGTGGCAGGCCGCCAAGCAAAAGCCCATCGACGCGCTCCGCTACGAATGATGCGGACGGAGATCACTTCTGCTACAGCGGTAAGAAGCTATTTCGACTTCCGAATTATAGCGGCGAAGCCTTGTCCTAGGACCGACTTGCGTCAGGTGGGGAAACTCGTTCTGCGTCCTGGGTCCCGGATCACGTCCGGGACGACGGTTTGGAGAAATGAGGAGAATGCAGTGCCAAATTTTCAGCGGCTTCAAAGTCATTCCGGAAGAGAAGGAATCGGCCTGAGGCGGACCGGCGAAAAAGACGCGGAGCGCAGGGAGCGTCCGAAATCGTCCTGTTTGAGCGAGCCTGCGAGCGAGTTTGGACGATTTCAGCGCCCGAAGCATAGCGTCCGCCGGTGCGACGTAAGCCTTGATCTTTTGGTTCTTTTCGATCAAGCGAAAAGAACGACACACGTCAGCAAGACGAAGAACGAGCCGATCTCTGAAGCCTCATCTGTTAGAGGCGCAGAACTTATCGGACGCACAAGCCAAGACCGCCCATGAACTCCGGCGAACTCCTCTCCATGTCCGCATCGGCGCTCGGCTCCAACAAGCTGCGCTCCGCCTTGACGCTGCTCGGCATGGTGATCGGCGTGTTCGCGATCATCGTATCGGTCACAGCCGTCGAGGTCATCTCGAACTCGGTCGTGTCGACGGTCGAGTCGTTCGGAGCGACGACGTTTCAGGTCTTCAAGTCGAGCGGCTTGCAGGTCGAGGGCGCCGGAGAGCGCAAGCGGCGCGTGCCGGACCTGACGTACGAGCAGGCCGCCCTACTCGCCGAGCGCACCAGTCTTCCCGCAGGCATCAGCCCGTCGACCGGAGAGGGCGGCGTCCGCTTTCGCTACGGCGGCATCGCGACCGAACCGTCGATGCAACTGATCGGCTCGACCGAGGACTGGATCGACAACAACAACCGCACAGTCGCCAGCGGACGCGGCCTGTCACTGGACGACGTGCGCTACGATCGACCCGTCGTGATCTTGGGTTCGTCGCTCGCCAAAGAACTCTTTCCACGACGCGATCCGCTGGGAGAGACCGTGTCGACGGACCGAGGTCGATTAAACGTCGTCGGCGTATTTGAGGAGCAAGGCAGCGCGTTCGGTCAGGATCAGGATCAGATGGCGCTGACGCCGATCACGACGCTGTTTTCGATGTACGGACGGCCCAACCGCAACCTGTCGATCGACGTGCGCGCGCCGTCGATGCAAACAATGGATCAGACGCAGGACGAAGTCATCGGCGCGCTGCGCGTGATTCGAGCCGTCGGACCGGGAGAGGAGAACACGTTTGCCGTCAGCACGGCTGAGGAAAACCTGTCGCAGTTTCGAGGACTGACGCGTGGCGTGACGATCGGCGGCGTCGCCATCGGCCTGCTGACGCTGCTGGCGGCGGGCATCGGCATCATGAACATCATGCTCGTGACGGTCGCCGAGCGGACGCGCGAGATCGGGCTGCGCAAATCGCTGGGTGCCAAGCGGCGCGACATCCTGCGTCAGTTTTTGATCGAAGCCGTCATCCTGTGTCAGATCGGCGGCGTGATCGGCACCATCCTGGGCGTCGGAGTCGGCAACATCGTGGCGGTCTTCTTCGAGGCGCCGTTTGTCGTGCCGTGGGTCTGGGTGATCGTCGCCGTCGTCGGGGTGACCGGCTTCGCGCTCTCGTTCGGCGTCTACCCGGCGTGGCGTGCGTCCAAACTGGATCCCATCGAAGCACTTCGGCGCGAGTAGCCGTCGGCGACGGTATCGTGACGGACGAACGGAAGCTATGCTCAATCGGTGTCAGGGCTTCACCTGATTGTCTGACTCCGTGCGCCTCGTCTTACTCCTCGCCTTTCTGACCGTCGCGCCGCTGTCCGCGCAACCCGCCGACAGCCTCCGCTCTTCCACGCTGAGCGGAACGCTGACCGCCGCCGTCCACCACGCGCCGCCGTTCGCGATCAAGCTGGCCGATGGCACGTGGGACGGAGCCGCCGTCGAGTTGTGGCGCTCGATGGGGCGTGAGGCCGGATTCGATGCGCAGTTGATGGAGGTCGACGCCGATAGCTTGCTCACGCGCGCGCTGAGCCGAGGCGCCGACGTAGCCCTCACGTCGACCGTCACGCTCCAAGATCTCGACCGCGCCGACTTCCTTCCTGCGTACTACGCACCCCGATTGGGCATCGCCGAGAAACAGCAGGGCGCGCTGGCCAAAGTGCTCGTCAACTTTTTCAACCCGACGTTTCTGCGCATCGTGCTCGGCCTGTCAGTCATGCTGCTCGTCGTCGGCGTGATCGTGTGGGCGTTCGAGCGCTCCGAAAACGACGAGGAGTTTCGGACGGGAAAGGTCGGCATCTGGGACGGGTTCTGGTGGGCAGGCGTCACGATGACGACGATTGGCTACGGCGACAAAGCACCTCAGTCCGTCGGGGGACGCATTTCGGCGCTGATGTGGATGCTCGTCTCGATGGCCGTGACTGCCGCGCTGACGACGGCCCTCGTCGCCGCGCTGGGCGTTGGTGGAGGCGGCAGCGGAAGCAGCGGCGGCGTCCAACTCCCCGGCGACCTGAAAGACAAAACCGTCGGCGCCGTCGCCGGGTCGTACGCCGCCGATGTGTTACGTGCCGAGGGACTCGACTTTCGCACCTTCCGCGATCTCGGATCGGGCCTGATCGCCGTCCAAGCCGACAGCCTTGATGCCTTCATCGACGCCGTTCCGGTTATCAACGCGCAATTGGCTGCGTTAAACATCGAAGGCGATGTCGATGTGTCGTCGATCGCATCGGTGTCTGAACAGTGGGCACTGGCTGTCGCCCCGGGCAGCGCGCTGCGTGAGCCGCTGACACGCGCCCTGCTCGAACGCACCGAAAGCCCCAGCTGGCGCGCGATCCTGGATCGCTACCTGAGCAAGTGACCCCGTAAGGGCGATTCATGAATCGCCCTTACGACTGACCGCTACGACCGAAGGATGGCTTTGCCTAAAACGCAGCCGAGGGCGCGTGCGGGGGAATGCACGCGCCCTCGTTGGGGAATGGTGAGGCAGCCACAGCCTCTTCTCCTCCACCCCACTGCGTCCGGTTCAGCCGCTCACGCGCAGGCGCTGGCCTGGGCGGATGGTAGAACCGGACAGATCATTCCACGAGCGCAGTTGCTGGACGGTGACGCCGTAGCGCTGCGCAATCGCGGTCAGGTTGTCGCCTCGTTTGACTTGGTGCGTAGATGCTGAAGTGGGCGCCTGGACTTTGAGATTTTGTCCCGAGCGGATGGTGCTGCCCGACAGGTTGTTCCACGCGCGTAGGTTGGCGACCGTCGTACCGTGCCGTTGGGCAATTTCTGACAGGTTGTCGCCGCGCTGGACGCGGTAGCTGGCCGAGCGTACAGGCGTTGACGATGCCGACGCAGCAGCCGGAGCCGAGCCGTTGGTGTAGAGCGTCAGGCGTTGACCGGATCGGATGGTGCTGCCCGACAGGTCGTTCCAGTTGCGGATCTGCCCGACCGTGACGCTGTAGCGCTGTGCAATCTTCGACAGGTTGTCGCCGCGCTTGACGCGGTAGACCGTCCGCGAGCGGGTTTCGGCGGATGCGGTCCGCGTCGGCGTGCTGCGGCTCGCAGAAGAAGCGGACGAAGACGAACGCGCGTTGCTGGACGAGGTCGAGCGGTTTGCCGTGAAGGTCGGGGTGATCTGCGAGCCATCGCCCATTTGGATCGGACGCGACTGGCGTGCGGCGTACTGAACGTACTCGATCTGCCCGCTAGCTAGGGCGACGCCGCCGGTAGCTTCCGAGTAAGGTGCCGGGATGATGAGCGCTTCGCCCAGGATGATCTCTTTGGAAGCCAGGTTGTTGCGGCCCTGGATCGCTTCGACAGTCGTTCCGTAGCGACGAGCCAGCTTGCTCAGCGAGTCGCCCGTTTCGACAGTATGCTCGGTTTCGGGACCGCTCTGCTCCGATCCACCCAGCGCCGTAACGAGCGTTGAGGCAGTGCCAGCGGGGAGGCGCAATGCGTAGTGCCCGTTGGTGCGCGGCACGATGGCCCGGCGCAGTTCGGGGTTGAGCGCACGCAGCACCTGCTCGTCGACGCCCGCGAGTTCGGCGGCGCGGTCGAGCGGAAGCGGTCCCTTGACGGCGACGCGCTCATAGGTGTAGCGCGGTCCCGGCGTCAGGCTCGTCAGGTCGAGGGCCGACGGGTTGGAGACCAGCAGCGCCGTGGCGATGAACTGCGGCACGTAGTTGCGGGTCTCGCGCGGGATGTCGTCGTAGATGTCCCAGAACGTCGGCGTGCGTCCCAGACGGCTTTCGGCGCGGCGAAGGGCGCGTTTGATGCGGGCAGGCGAGCAGTTGTAGCCCGCCAGCGCCAGTTGCCAGTCGCCGCCGAACATCGTGTGCAAGTCGCGCAGGTGGCGAGCCGCAGCGCGCGTGGCCTTTTCGGGGTCCATGCGCTCATCGACCCACTCGTTGACTTCGAGTCCGTAGGCGCGTCCGGTCGGGCGGATGAACTGCCACAGACCACCGGCTTGCGCCCAGCTGTTGACGTTCGGACGCAGACCGCTCTCGATCATGGCGAGGTACTTCAACTCGTCCGGCACGCCCTCCTCTTCGAGGATCTGCTCGATCATCGGGAAATACGTGTGCGAGCGCTCGATCCAGCGATAGAGGTGCTTGTCGGGGCTTTTGAGCAGGTAGGCGATGCTCTGATCGACGAGGCGGTGGCGCGTCATCGGAAACTCAGTCTCGGCAGGCCGCAGGTCGGGCAGGCTCACACCGTCGAGCGACGCCAGGTCGTCGTTGAGGGCGGCGAACATCTCGGCGCGCAGGGCGAACACGCCGCCACGCTGCGTCTGCAAATCGTCCGGCGCGACGCCGTAGTAGTGCTCATACTCGGTGATGACCGAGCGGTAGAGTTCGCGGTAGCGCGGGCGGTCGACTTCGCCCAGGATGTCTTCGTGGTCACGCAGGCGGGCGAGATCCGCCATCGCCAGGTCGAAAAGGCCTTCTGCTTCGTCCGTGTCGTCGGCGGAGAGCGCGAGCAGGATGTCGGACTGGTAGCGGTAGACGCGGCTCATCACGAGCACGGCCTGCTCCTCACTCAGCGAATCCGACACCATCTCGTCTTCGAGTGCGAGGTATCGCTGAGCGGGCGTCGCGGCAAACGTCGTCGCGCTTTGCGAGCGCTCCGGGGCGGCGTAGTCGCTCTGCATCGACGCGCAGCCGACAAAGAACGGAGCTGCGGCAAGGGCCGACACAGCAAGCAGGCGACGCATGCCACGCGAGCGGCGGGGAGTGCGAAAGTGGGCAGGAGGCGTCATGGGTCCGCGCAAAAGGAGGAATGTCGGACTTCAAGTGATTTCTCACGTGATCCGCGCTGATGTCCAAACGATACGGAGTTAGCCCCCCTCGGCGAAAGACCTGTTGAGAGATTTATTGAGCTTCGTTACTTTCGCGTTGCATTTGAGTGATTAGGACCTTTCTCTTGCTGTGCTCATGGTTGGCGTTGGGGCGATTCATGAATCGCCCTTGCTCGGTGTTGCGGGCGGTAGTGTTTCGGGGAGGGCGCGCAGGAGGACCATCGTCAGGTCATCGAAAGGTTCGACGTTGGGACCTTGGAAATCATCGACGGCCTTCAGGATCAGATCGCGCAGGTCGGCGACGGGGGAGTTGGCGTGAGCGGAGAGGAGCGGTTCGAGACGTTCCTCGCCCCACTCTTCACCCTGGGGACTGTGGACTTCGGTCACGCCATCGGTGAACGTGACGAGCGTGTCGCCGGGCTGGAGTGTGGCGTGGCCGGTTTCGTACGGCATGCCGTCCATCACGCCGAGCAGCAGGCCGCCCTCTTCGAGCGTTTCGAGCGAGCCGTCGACGCGCAGGATGTAGGGCAGGTTGTGGCCGCCGTTGACGTAGTCGAGCCTGCGCGTGTCGGGATGATAGATCGCGCCGAAAAACGTAATGAAGCGGTCGTACGTCGTGTTGGCGCAGATGACGCGGTTGATGTGGCTGACGGCTTCAGATAGCTCCATCTCCATCGGGCGGAGCGTATGTAGGCACGCCTGGATGTTCGCCATCAGCAGCGCGGCAGCCATGCCTTTGCCGGTCACGTCGGCGATGGCGAGTAGGATGCGACCGTCCGACAACTCCATCACGTCGTAGTAATCTCCGCCGACTTCGCGCGCAGGCACGGCGACGGCGACGATTTCGGCTCCGGGTACGTTGGGCAGCGACTGGGGCAGCAGCCGCTCCTGAATCGACCGGGCGATCTGCATCTCTTCCTCCATCCGCTGCTTCTGCAGTTGCTCGTCGAGCAGAAACGAGTTGCGGACGGCGGTCAAGGCGAGTTGGCCGATGGCTTCGAGCAGTTCGATGTCGCCGCCCACGAACGGCTGCTTGTTCATGCGCGCGCCGAGTCCCATCAGCCCGCACGTGCGTCCTTGCTGTTGAAGCGGAATGAGCAGGTCGATGCCCCAGTCGCGCAGTCCGGCGTAGGCTTCGGGCCACTCGTCATCGGGCGTCAGCGTCCGGTCGAGTTCGCACACCCAGTCGGGGCTGAACCCATCGGTCGTCGCGTCTTTGGGCAGCCCACGCGCGGCGACCATCTCGTAGCCCGCCCCTCCTGCCGTCCGTTCGGCGACGAACAAGTAGCGGCTCACCGTCATCTGGCCCATCAGCGTCAGGCCGAGCGTGCGCGCGTGCTGCTTGCGGTCGGGCGTTGCGGCGAATTGCTGCGCCAGGGCGAACAGCGTGCTCAGCCGGTGGACGTTGCCGTCGAGCGTCCGGTTGCTCGTGCGCAGCGCCTCGACGGTCTGAGCGTTCTGGACGGCGGGCGCGGCCATGCTCAGCAGCAAATCGGTGAAGCGTCTCGCCTCGTCTGGAATCTCGCCCCGGAGCGGTTTGCCCAGCGCGAGGATCGCCAGCGTATCGCCATCGAACGCGATAGGCATCACGTGCGTCAGCCGATGATCGGCGAGGGCCGCTGTCGTGTCGGCATCGTCCCACGCGCCGGGGCCGATTTCGGGATGCGGAGCGAGCAGCGCCCCGATCTCGATACCGCGCAGTCCCCGGTGTGCCGCCACGTGCCAGCCGTCATCGTCGGGAATCAAGACGACTCCGCGTGTGACGAGCAGCTTGCTCATCACCGTCAGCAGCAAGTTGCCGAAGATGAACGCGGGGTCGAGCGACGACGAGAGCAAGAGGCTCGTTTCGCGCAGCGCGCCCAGGTCAAAGCGTTCGGTGCGCTGAGCGCGGGGCGTGAGGTCGGGAGCCATGATGGGGCGGATGATTCACCTGTAACGTACCGATGCGGCACGCCCCATCGCCAACGCGTCAGGACAATTCCACGACTTCGGCTCCGACGGCTTTCCCTCCTTCGACCGTCAGCCGCAGACACGTCTTCACCTGATGGAAGCCCTGCCGTCCCGCCGCGCCCGGATTGGCGTAGAGCATTCGTCCCAGACGCGGCACGCGCTCGACGCGCAAGATGTGACTGTGGCCGCAGACAAATAGGTCTGGCGGATTGGCGGTCAGAACTGGGCCGATGCCTTTGGCCCACCGCTTGGGATGTCCGCCGATGTGCGTCATCCACACGCGCAATCCGCCCAAGTCGAGCCGCTGATGCTCGGGCGCGCGGTTGCGGATCGGTCGCCCGTCGATGTTGCCCCAAACGGCGTAGGTCGGCGCCAAGCGTTCGAGCCGGTCGAGGATGTCGGGCGTGCCCACGTCTCCGGCGTGGAGGATCAGATCGCATCCGGCCAGATCGGTGTCCAGTCCGTCGTGGTACCAGCCGTGCGTATCCGACACGAGGCCGACGACGGCGCGGTCGGGCAGGTCGATGCGCGTGTAGGGCGAGGGAATTGGCCCCACAGACTAGCGCAGCATCAGTTGAACGCCGACGTGCGGTCGGGCGCGGGGCGATCCTTCGCGCGGATTCCACTGCACGATGGGCAGGTTGAGGAACGGCGTCAGGCGGTAGTGCGGACGGTGGTACTCGAAGCCGGGGCGGATCCATAGCACGCCGCCGCTGAACCGCTGAACCTGCTCATCCGGCTCGCCAGCGTCGGCGGAAAGCGAGGCGCGGACGACCTCGTCGGCTCCGGGCGAGCGGTGCAGGCGGTATTCGCCGTGCTGTCCCAGAATGCCGAGATAGGCTTTGCTTCCGCTCGGTCCCAGGTGCAGATTGTAGGTCATCATCAGGTTCGCCTCATAGCCCAACGCGCGTGCGTTGTGGAGCGCGTACGACGGCTGAGGCGCGGCGGGCGGAGCGGCTTGAATGTCTTCGAGCGATTCGAACTGCTGATACCCACGTTTGACTCTACGCGCACCGACGACGAAGTCCGATGACACGCGCGGCGACAGCACGGACGACGCAATCAGCGCCAGATCCGCTTGGGGAAAACCGACGCGTCCATCCGCGTCCGGGTCGAGGGCGAGGCGAAAGGCGTAATCGTCGAACCCTTCCGTCCGGTGGTAGGTCAGCACGACCCAACTCCACCGCATCGCGCGGGCGCCTGTCGCTCCGGCGGCATCGACGATGACACCGGCGTCGAGGTAGTCGGTCAGCGCATAGTCGAGTCGAAACGCGACGCCCAGCGGATCGGGGGCGATGGCGTTCTGACTGCCTTGGACCGGCCCCGCCGCACGGTACGACACCTCGCCCGAAACGGCGTACGTCTCATGAAACGCCCGCCGCGCCGTCTCACTGCGGTAGAACGGATCGTAGACGTGAAATGGCCGCTGCGCAAGGACAGGCTCTGCCAGGGTCGCCACGACAGCGAACACCAGCACGAGCGAGCCTAGGCGCGAAAATCGGGTCATGAAAAGACGGCGGAGTGACCTACCAGTTACATACGAACCGGGTAGGGGGTTTCGTATGGCCTTGCGCTGTGCACTCGGCGCTTTCAGGACGCCTAATTCGCGCTGCTGGACCTCTCGCGCCACGCAAGGTAGGCCGCGATGACGCCGTCGAACCCGAAGCAGAATCCCGGCCACCAGTGCGGCACTCCGTCATTGGTCGTCACTACGTCGTGCGCTACATCCCACCCGGCGTGCAGCAGGTAGCCTGCCACGAGCCACCACGTCGACCTCCGATAGCCCATCGTCGCCATCCCTACGAATGCGAATGCAACGGCGGCCTCTACGAGAAACAGACGCGTTGCTGCCCATTGCCGCGAACAGCAGGTAGAGCAGCGCAATCACGATGAGAAGCGTCGGATAGAACGAACGATCTCGGTCCATTCCAACCATCCTCGCGCCGACGATCACTACCAGCGCCAACGCTACTCCCCAGCCCAGTTCGACCCACGGCGCGAACGTCACCTACGTGACCTCGAACTGCCGAATCGAGCGGATAGCGTCGGCGTTTCCGGTCAGGCGGGCAGCGGTGTCGACGATAGCGTCGAGCGCGTCATCGGGAAGTGGGGCGTCGAGGGCCGACACGTCGTAGGCGATGCCGTACGTGGCAAAGTCGCGGTGGGCCGAGTGCAGCGTGCTCACGCCTGCGTCGTAGATCGTGTCGGCGATAGCTTTCCGCGTGCCGCGTGCGTCGGCGTGGACGACGGCGAGCGTCCAGTACGGCGCGTCCGACTCGACGCCGATCGTGTGCTGCGGCATGTAGACGGTGTCGCGGACCGTGCCGTACTGCTGCAACAGTCGCGTCGACCCGGCGACGTAGCGGGCGATGCGCGGCTGGGCCTCTTGAGTCGCGGCGCCGATGTGGGGCGTCGTAACGATGCCGCCTTCCTTGGCGTACGGATTCTCCCACGCGTCGCGCTTGCTGCCGGGTTCGAGGGGAAACACATCGACGGCAGCGGCGCGCACGTGTCCGGCTTCGACGGCGGCGACCAAGTCGTCGGGTTCGTAGAGGAAGCCGCGTGCGGCGTTGAGAAACAGGCGCGGGCTGCCCGGTCCGCGTTCGGACGCCAGACTCGCCAGGTGCTGGGGCGTAATCAGGTCGCGGTTGCTGCGTCCGGATCGGTCCTCGGCGGACACGTGCAGGCTGATTACGTCCGACTGGGCAAACGCCTCGGCCAGCGATCCAACCGACCGCCAGCCCAGCGCCAACCCGACCTCGCGCGCGACGACGTGCGTATCGTAGAACAGCACGTCCATTCCGAACGCGTCGGCCATGCGCGCCACCTGCTTGCCGATGTTGCCCAGGCCGATGATGCCCAGCGTCTTGCCTTTGAGTTCGTAGCGCTCGTTTGCGTCCTTGGTCCACAGGTGGCGTCGTCCGGCGTCGTGGCTGTCGAAGATGCGCCGCGCGAGGCAGATCATCTCGCCCATCACCAATTCGGCGACGCTGCGCCCGTTCGAGACCGGATCGTTGAGGACGAGAACGCCATGCCGCGCGCACGCCTCCTTGTCGACGCTGTCGTCGCCGATGCAGCAGAGGACGACAGCGGCGAGGTGGGGCGCAGATTGGAGCAACGCTTCGTCGACCGGAAAGCGCGAGCGCTTGAACAACAGATCGTGTCCGCCTTCGGTTAGCCGCTGCCGCACGAATGCTTCGTCCTGCGTCGCGCTTTCGGGGAGGCGTTCCGGTTCGATGCCCAACTCCGACAGGTACCCATCCAGGTCGGGATGCGGATTTTCGAGGATCAAGGCGCGCTCGAACTGCGAGCGGAGGCGGCGGACGGACATCAGGCGGGCGGCGAGTGGAGAGGCAAGCTACCGACTTCGGTCTGTCGCGTTTCGCCTCGATGCGGGCGTTGGTCTTTCTCTGCGGACTGTTCGGCTTCGCTTTCGAACGTGCTGATTGTCTGCTGAGAAGGGCGACACAAGCGGTCATCCCTACGGGACGCTTTGCGGTTACCTTACGACACGCCTCGATCCGATATGCGCTCTCGTTTTCTCGCCATCGCGCTGCTTGCGCTCGCCGGATGCGCGCCCCAGCCGACGCTTGAGCCGCCGCTCGTCGACACCGAACGCCCCGATTGGGCCGACGCCTTCGCTGCCGAGGACACACGCGGCACGTTCGTGCTCTA
Organism: Rhodothermales bacterium; assembly: GCA_963793245.1. Classification (GTDB taxonomy): domain Bacteria; phylum Bacteroidota; class Rhodothermia; order Rhodothermales; family BA12; genus CAXBBB01. The sequence goes on along the minus strand of CAWBZG010000005.1, from coordinate 880,675 downwards.
CCATCCAGATACGGGGCACACCGAGCGCTTCGACTCCGAGCGGGCCGCGACGCGCTACCTGCCCGCGTCGACGTTCAAACTGTACAACGCCTTGGTCGCCGTCGAGACAGGCGTTGTGCGCGATGTGGATTCCCTGTTCGTGTGGGACGGTATCGAGCGGTCGATTCGTCCTTGGAATCAGGATCACACGCTGCGCACCGGCATGGCGAACTCCGTCGTCTGGCTCTACCAACGCGTCGCCCGCGACGTGGGACGGCAGCGCTACCTCGACGCATTCGCCCGCACGCCCTACGGCAACGGCGTCGTCGGCGACGACATAGGTTTGTTCTGGCTCGACCGCTCGCTCCAGATTTCGGCAGACGAGCAGGTGCGCTTCGTCGACGCGCTCCGCATGGGCGATACAGGGTTTTCGGATGCCACCGAAGCGACCGTCCGTGGCATCGTGCCGGTCCTGATCGAACGCGGCTCGGCCCGGCTGCTGGGCAAAACCGGCTTGAGCGATGCGGTTGGCGGCTCGCAGATCGGATGGCTCGTCGGATGGGTCGAACGCCCAGAAGCCGACGGCGGCGATGTCGTGTTTGCGCTCAACGCCGAAGCCGCGAGCGATGCTACCGACCTCGTCGGCGCCCGCCTGCGCATCGTCGACGCCATTCTGACGCGCGAGGGCATTTTGCAGGCCGCCGCCGAGTAGAGGGCGGTTCTACGCGAGAAACAGCAGCAGCAACCCGAGCGCGGCGGGGACCGATTGGACGAAGAGGATCTTGCGCGAGAACGTCGCCGCGCCGACCACGCCCGCTACAAAAACGCAGATCAGGAAGAACGCCTGAACGTCGGCGCCATCGGCTCCCTGGCTCAATCCCCAGAACAGCCCAGCGGCGAGGAAGCCGTTGTAGACGCCCTGATTGATCGCCAGCACCTTGGTGTCCGCCGCTCGCTCTCTCGTCATCGCAAAAGCGCGCAGGCCCGCCGGTCTTTCCCACAGGAAGGTCTCCAGCGCGAAGATGTAGACGTGGATCAGTCCGACGAGCGCGACGATGAGTTGGGCGGCAAGCTGCATGATCTCTCTCGTTTCGAGGCGCCACACGACACGTGCGACCTCGCGAAAGGTAGACTCTCCAGCCGCCTGTCCAGCAGGCTCAGCCCAGCGCCGGGGCGAAGTACTGCGGCCACAGCATCAGGATCAGCGTGACGAACCACAGCAAGTGGCCGATACCGATCCACATCTGGACGCGTTTGCCAGGCGTAGTGCCTGCCGCGTATCCGTTCCACGCCCGCCCGATGCCGAACACCTGAACGCCGACGAGAACCAGAATCAGCGTGACGCTCGTGTGGTACGTCGCGCCGTAGCTGGCAAACCCGCCGCCGATCAGCATCCCGACGAACCCGCCTGCCCACAACAGGACCGCCGTCGCCGTCATCGCCACCGTCGCTTTCTTCCCGGCACTAGCGATGTCGTCTGTCACGTTGAGTTTGGCGAGCGCCTGCAACCGCAGCGAAAGACCAAACCAGCCAAACGCGGCGAGGATGTGAACAAAGATGATGAGGCCGTAGATCAGTGAGCCGCGTTCCATGAGCGAGTGGGTAGGGTGAGACGCCGGTAACGCTCAGCGGGGCCAGTCGGTGCCGCTCCGAAGCAGACGAGCACGGCGACTCCATCTGCTGAAGAGGAGTGTGCTGAAACGCTGGCCGAGCAACAGGCCTCTTGCTGGCTCGCCTACCGCTTCCGACTCTCCATCAGCGCGAGTGCCGCCAGCCGCTGTTCCTCGTCCTCACGCTCCAACGTCTCGCGCTCGATCCGCAATCGCTCATGCGTGCGCCAGTTAAACCAACCCGCTATCCATCCGATCGGCAGGTATACGATCGCTCCGATGAGCAGGTGGCGAGGCCAATCGATGCCGTCCTCGAAAAACCACTCGTACGCGGTCATTCCTACAAAGACGGTCAGCGCGAACAGTAGTCCGTGACGGATGATGTGTCTGCTTTTGGGCGAGAGCGTGTCGAGAAGTGCCATGAGACGGTCAGTCGGTTTCCACGTGTCGTTTTCGCTTTGCACGGCGCTTCAACTCGATGCGTCCGTGCCAGTCGATCCAGCCCATGAACAACCCAAAAGCGAAATGAGCGCTGAACATCATGAGCAGGTAAAGCAATCCCTCGTACTCATTTACAAGAAACCAGTTGATCAGCGAAATCAACATGACCATAACGACAGCCCACACTAGCGCAAATCTCAGCACGTGCAAGGTTCTGGGCGAGAGCGTGTCGAAGAGGGCCATCGTTTCTTGGGAAGTCGCTGGGTAAACTACGGTTAGCGTTCGTGTGGTTGGTACGTGCTGACGCGCTCGTCCGATGCGAATGAGTGTGGGGAGAGGTGTCAGAGAGAAAGACCGTGAAGCGCGCGCGCTTTCGGGCAAACGGACCGTTCGTACCGGAACCACTGCGCCCGTCTCCGTTAGCGCTCCCTCTATGCCCGGTACTCACGCCCTCGCTCGACCGCTGCTCTCGCCGTTTCGGGCGCTGGGACGCTACACGATGCTGCTGTGGCGTGCGTTCGCGACCGTCGACATCCGCGTGCTGCGGCGCAATCTGGCCGAGCAGTGCGTCGGTCTGGGTTTTGCGTCGCTGCCCATCGTCGTGCTCGCGGCAGGCTTTTCGGGCGCCGTCACGACGGTGCAGGCGGCCTACCAACTCGTGTCGCCGTTCATTCCGCCGAGCATCATCGGCGCCATCGTCGCTCCGTCGATCATCCTCGAACTGGGCGCCGTCATCACGGCGTTTCTGCTGGCCGGACGCGTCGGCGCGCGGATTGCAGCGGAGCTAGGGACGATGCGCGTCAGCGAGCAGGTCGACGCGTTGGAAGCGATGGGGCTTAGCGCGGCGAGCTACTTGGTGGCGCCGCGCGTGCTGGCGGGCGTGATCATGGTGCCCGTCCTGTACGTGGCGGCCTGCGTCGTCGGCATCGGCGCGGCGATCTTTGTCGGCGAGGTGACGGGCGCTGTTACGACGGGCGAGTTCGTGAGCGGCGCGCGCGACTTCTTCCGCCCGTTCGACGCGGTCTTTGGGCTGATCAAAGCCGTTTCGTTCGGCTTCATCATCACGTCCGTCGCCTGCTACAAAGGCTTCTATACACGCGGCGGCGCCGAAGGTGTGGGCCGCGCGACGACTCAGGCGGCGGTGACGGCGTGTGTATATATCCTGTTCGCCGACCTTCTCTTAGCCGTCTTGCTGCTGTGATCGAAGTCCGCAACCTGTGCAAATCATTCGACGGTCGTCAGGTGCTCTACGACATCGACCTCGACGTGCGCGACGGCGAGACGCTGGCGATCATCGGGCGAAGCGGTTCGGGGAAGAGCGTCTTGATGAAGCACCTGATCGGCCTGCTCAAGCCCGATGTCGGTACGGTCCGCGTCGATGGCGATGACTTGACGACCGTTTCGTACCGCGAACTGCGCAAAATCCGGCAGGGCTTTGGGATGCTGTTTCAGGGCGGCGCGTTGTTCGACTCGGAGACCATCGCCGAGAACGTCGCGTTTCCGTTGGAGATGTTTACCCGGATGACGCCTGCCCAGGTCGCCGAGCGCGTCGCGGTCTGCCTCGAACTCGTGTTGATGACCGAGGCGGCGGACCGCAAGCCGAGCGAGATCAGCGGTGGCATGCAGAAGCGCGCTGCCCTCGCCCGCGCCATCGCGCTCGAACCGCGCTACATCCTCTACGACGAGCCTACGAGCGGACTCGACCCGCAGACGTCGGACACCGTCAACGAAGTCATCACCCGCCTGGCCGACACGCTGGGCATTACAAGTGTCGTCGTGACGCACGACATGCACGCCGTCCTGAGCGTCGCCGACCGGATCGCGTTCGTCCACGAAGGGACGCTGCACTGGACCGGCACGCCCGACGACCTGCACCGCGCGACCGACGACATCCTGCTCTCGTTCGTACGGGCCAGCGAATACCAGATCGGACGCCCCGACCTCACCTCTACCACGACCTGATGCGCTCCAAACTCGGAACCGAAGTCCTCGTCGGCCTCGCCCTCGTCGCCACCTTGATCGTCGTGCTGCTCGGCGTTCGCTTCTTCGACGGGCTGCCGCTGTTCGCAGGCGTCGACTCGTATTTCGTGCGGATGGAGCAGACGGGCGGACTGGTCACGGGATCGGAAGTCAAGCTCAACGGCGTGCCGGTCGGTCGCGTGACGCAGGTCGCATTCGACGCGCAGACGAGCCGTGTGCAGGTCGATCTGACGGTCAACGACGGAACGCCGATCATGCGGGGTACGCTGGCGACCGTCGGCGGCGTCGCGGCGTTAGGAAGCGTCACGCTCGACTTGGAGGCGCCGCCGCCCGGCGCTCCGCTGCTGCCCGACGGATCCGAAATCCAGACCGACCCGACGCCTTCGATCCTCACGCGCGCCCAAGAGTCCGGCCCGCTGTTGCTGGGCCGCGTCGATACGCTGACCGCCACGGCGACGGCCACGCTGTCGGCGACCGAACGCCTGCTCGCCGATCCTAACAGCGACCTGCGCCAAACGCTCGCCGACCTGTCGCGCGCCACCGCCGCCCTGACGCGCATCGCCGAATCGCAGGAGCGCCGCATCGACCGGATCACGGCCAACACCGAAGTGCTTACCGCAGCCCTCGCCCGCGACTCAGACGCCAACGCCGACTCGCTCGCCGCCATCCTGCGCAGCCTCGCCAACGCCTCGTCCCGCGCCGACCAGACGCTCGCCGATTTGCAACCCGGCTTGCAAGCCCTAACCCGCTCGTCGCAGCGGCTTGACTCCCTGTTCGTCGGCAGTGGCGGCGGCAACATCGCCAGCCTGCTCGGGGACTCGACGCTCTACCTGCGCATGGACTCGACGCTGACCGACTTCGACCTACTCCTGCGCGACTTCCGCGAAAGCCCCGGCCGCTACCTGCGTCACCTCGATCTGGTCGACATCTTTTAGCCTGCGCTCTCCACGGTACGAAATCGACGCATCCGTACCGATGTGGCGCCCGCTGAACAGCGTTCGTCGCGCCTGCGTGGTAGGGGCATGTCCAATCTGTTCGACTCTGCTCTTGCCGATCCCGATGCGCTGCGGCGCCGAGCGCTCGACGTTCACGAGCGGCTGTGCGAGGCGTACGGTTGCCCCATCGCCTATTTCTCGGACAAGGACCCGCTGAGCGAACTCGTGTCGGCCTTACTCTCCCACCGCACCAAAAACGCCGACAGCGGACGCGCCTACACATCGCTCCGTGCACGCTTTCCGACGTGGGACGATGTGATCGACGCGCCGATCGCAGAGATAGAGACTGCCATCTCCGCCGCCACGTGGCCCGAGCAGAAAGCGCCGCGCATCCAGCAGGTGCTGACCGCCATCCGCGACGCCCCCGAAACCGATGGCCTCTCGCTCGACGCCCTGGCCGATTGGCCTGCCGCCCGCGCGCGCAAATGGCTCGAACGGATCAAAGGCATCGGCCCTAAAACGAGCGCCGCCGTCTTGCTGTTCAGCAACCTGCGCATCGCCGCCCTACCGGTCGACAGCCACCACCATCGCGTGGCGCAACGGCTGGGCTTGATCGGCGAAAAGGTCGCGGTCGGTCCGTCGCACGATCTGCTCGCCGAACTGCTGCCGCGCGATTGGGATGCGCAGACCGTCTATGACCACCACGAGGCGCTGATGCTGCATGGCCAACGCTGCTGCTACTGGCGCAATCCGGCGTGCGAGCGGTGCCCGGTGTACGACTTGTGCGTGTGGCCGGGGAAGAAGCCGCGCGTGGAGGAAGCATAGCGAGGTATTCCAGGTCCGGCTACAACCACTCACTTCGTCATTGCGAGGAGCGAAGCGACGTGTCAATCTGAGTTGACTACCGAAGTCGGATAGTACAATGACGCTGCTCTCCGGCTTGATACGGGTTAAAGGATGGTGCTTCATGTCCGCTGCGCGGGGCCTTCTTTTGCCTTGATGCAAAAGGAAGCAAAAGATCAAGGCTGGACTCGCTCCGGCTGACACTGCGATCACTCGCTGGAAACCTGCAAACTCGCTCTCTGCGTTCGCTCAAACAGCAGCTTTTCTTGACGCTCGCTCTCTCCGCGTCTTTTTCGCCGGACCGAGATCAGGCCGCTATTTCAGACAAGCCCTAATAGCGCGTCCTGTCTATACCGCCTTCGTCCGCGCCCACGCGCGCAGCCACTCCCACGCTTCGGCTACGTCGAGGTGGGACGAGGCGTAGTCGGCGCTGAGGAGGTCGTCGGAGAGGAGGCGATGGTGCTTTTCGGTCGCTTTGTTTTGGGCGAGGTCGGCGAGAACGGCAGGGTCGGACGGATCGCGGCGGGCGAGCAAGCGGAGGCGCGCTTTGAGATCGGCGGCGGACGTGGGAACGGACAGGTGGATCGGGTAGCGCTCAGGGGCGACTCCTGAATGGGCAAGCGCCAAGGCGAGTGCGTCGAGAGCGCGGCTGCCTAGCCAGGGGAAGAGCAGCGTGTCTTCGCCTGCTGGGACGAGGGCGCGGTCGGCCAGCTTCAGCGCAGCGTATTGGCGGCGACCCTGGGAGAGCAGCGTGTTAGCTCGGGCGTCGAGGTAGCCGGGTGCGTCGTCGCGCTCGTAGACGCCCTTCATCTGCTGGACGACGCGTGTGTGCAGGCCGCCGACGCTCGTTCCGAATGAGGGCGCCGTTCCTGCAGGTCCGGCTTCGACCGTGATGCGCTTTTCGCTCTGCTCGACTGCGAGGACTTTCCACCGCTTGCCCGCGAACACCAAATGCATGCCGGGCATGACGGCGTAGGTGACTGGCAGCGTTCCGAGCGACGATCCGCCGCAGACCAGTCGGTATTCGTCCTGAGTCGCAAACGCAGCGTAGAACGAGTAGTGACCCGTCAGCCGCTCGCCGACTGGACCCAACATCAGCGTCCCGTCGCTCGACTGGTGGAGCACGTCGCCTTTTCCCAAACAGCGCAGCAAGTCGCCGAACAGCGCAGGCGTGACGCGTCGAAAGGGGCCGTGGGCGCACAGCACGGAGAATAGCTGATTGGCCCGAGCGCCGCCGTGCTGGGCGATCATCGAGAGTACCTGCTGCACGAGCGTCGACAGGTGGAGCGCCTGCTCGCCGGGCGGCTCGTACCAGCGGTCGAGCAGCAAGTCGACCATCGCAATCGACTGGACGAGTTTGAGGCGGAGCGCTACGTCGGCTCGGTCGTCGCCCGTCGTCGGAGGCTCGGTAACGTACATCCGCAGGATCGCCGCCTCACCTGCTCGCCGACCGGATCGCCCCAAGCGTTGGCGCAAACTGGCGACGGATGGCGGCGGGCCGATCTGCGCAATTGAGTGGACGGATCCCACGTCGATGCCCAGTTCGAGCGTCGACGTGCAGACGGCGGTCGTCGGGCGGTTCGATCCCAGCGCGGCCTCGACGCTCTCCCTTAGTTCGCGCGACAGGTTGCCGTGGTGCGGAAAGAACTCGATGGGGACTTTGTCGGCTTCGCACCTGAGGCGCAGGCGATCCGAGAGCAGTTCGACGAACGCGCGGCTGTTGGCGAACGCGAGGTTGTCGTGTCCGCGCAGGTGTTGGTAGAGGTGATCGGCGATGGCTTCGACAGCGGACGGCTGGTTGGTGTCGTCGTCCGGCGCCTCTTCGACGTAGCCGCGCAGTTGCATCCGCAGTTCGGAGGTGTCGCCGCTGCCTTCGATGATGACGGCACGCTCGCCATCGCCCGGACGCAGGTATTCGGCGGCTTGCCGCATGTCGCCCAGCGTGGCCGAGAGCGCGATGCGGGGACAGCTGCGCCGAATCGCCAGGTCGACGCGGTGCAGCAGGCTCTGGAGTTGTCGCCCGCGCTCGTCGCCCATGAACGCGTGCAACTCGTCGACGACGACGTAGGCGAGGCCAGCGAACAGGCCCGGCACTTCGAGTCCGCGCCGCACGAACAGGGCTTCGAGCGACTCGGGCGTGATCAGCAGGACGCCGCTTGGGTTGCGCAGTGCGGTCGTCTTTCGGTTCTGCGCCACGTCGCCGTGCCAGCGGTGGATGGGGATGCCCGTCGCTTCGCCCATCAGTCCGAGCCGGTCGTACTGGTCGTTGATCAGCGCTTTGAGCGGGCTGACGCAGAGCACGCCGAAGCCGGGTTGGGGCTTGCGTTCGGCGAGGCGCGAGAGGATGGGTAAGAAGGCGGCTTCGGTCTTTCCGCTCGCGGTGGCGGCTGCCAGGATCACGTCGCGCTCGGCTGCCTGGATCGGGGCGATGGCTTGCTCCTGGAGATCGCGGAGGTGCGTCCAGTTTTGGCGATACACCCACTTTTGGACCGACGGGTGGAGGCTCTCGAAGGCGGAGGAGGCTGTGGGCATAGTAGAAGTCTTGGCGACGCCGGTATATAACGCGCCGCATGGTTTGCCTCTCTCCAACCGTCGTCCCTGCGAAGGCAGGGATCCACAACTACTTGCCAGGCTAGATCGTGATGAGTTGTGATCCGTGAGTGTGCCGGTTGTGTTGTCCGGCCCTTTTGTCTTGATACAAAAGAACCAAAAGATCAAGGCTTACGTCGATCCGGCTGATGCGGCGCTGCGTTCGCTGAACCCGTTCAACTCGCTACGCGTCGAGACGCTGCGCTCAGACACGAACGGCTCTTCGGACGCTCGCTCCACTCTGCATCTGATCGCCGGATCGTCTAAGGCCGATTCTAAACACGTCGGCTCGGAGTGTTGGCGCAAAGTCTCCACCTCTCTCCACTTTGTCATTGCGAGGAGCGAAGCAGCCTGCCCTCGGCTTGATCGGGGGACGTGGCAATCTCCCTTGCTGACTCAACGCTCACAACCTCTCCATCACATCGTGAACGACGACAGGCCATCGGCATCGTCCTCCGCGTCATCACCGGCGGCCAGCGGCTCCAGGTCAGGGTTGGACTCGGGTGCCAGGGCGACGGAGCCGAGGAGGGAGTGCCAGTCGGCGTCGGGGTTTTGCTCTAGCACGGCGAGCAGATCGGTGAAGGCGCGGACGGTCGTGCGCGGCGTGCGGAAGTAGGCGTCGCCGATGCGCTCGGAGCAGTGGCGCATGAACGCTTGCAGCGCGTCGTCGGGGATGAGGTGCTTGCTGTCGTCGCCCTCGGCGAACACGCGGCGGATGTTGGCGAGCAGCACATACAGGTCCTCGGGCGACAGGTTTTGCAGGCGCATGACCGGGCCGGAGAGGTCGACTAGGCCGTCGCGGGCGAATGTGTTTTCGGCCAGGCGTGTTTGGAGGGCTTCGTACGAGTAGAGTCCGCGATATGGGTCCATCAGGAACTCGGGTGTGCCGCCGAAGAGCATCAGCACGCCTTCCGATACACCCTGCAAGCTGTCGTTGACGATGCGGAGCACCTGCTCGTAGTTGCGGCTCCGTGCCGTCTTGTGCTGCATCTTGTACAGGTTGACGACCTCGTCGAGCACGACGACCACTCCGCCGTAGCCCGCCAGCCGCACGAAGCGCGCCATCAGCTTGAGGTAGTCGTACCACGACTGATCGTCGATAATCGCCGAGACGCCCAAGTCCTTTTTGGCCGACGAGCGGTTGGGATATTCGGCCCGTAGCCACCGCAGCGCGTCGGCCTTACCGCCCGCGTCGCCGTCCTGATGTGCCCGCCAGTAGTGCGCGATCACCGAAGCGAAGTCGTAGCCCGACACCAACTCTTCGAGCGACGTCAGCCGCTCGCGGATCACCTCTTCGACGTCACGGTCCTCGCTCTGCGCCTGACTTGCTGCCTGCGATACGAACCGCTCTACGATCGACGGCAGCGCTCCGCCGTCCGGTTTGGTGCGCGTGGCGAGGTTGCGCATCAACTCGGCGTAGAGTGCCCGCGCCTGCCCGCCTGCGGCTTGCAACCGCTTGTCCGGTGTGAGGTCGGCGCTGAGGGTGACCAGGCCGCGCTCCAGGGCGACCAATCGGATCAGGTTGAGGAAAAACGTCTTGCCCGAGCCGTACTCGCCGATCACGAACCGCACCGCCGATCCGCCGTCGGAGACGTGGTCGATGTTGCGCAGCAGGGCGTCGAGTTCTTTGCTGCGGCCCACCTGGATGTGCTGCAACCCACTGCGCGGCACGACGCCTGCGCGGAGCGCCTGGACGAGCGCGTTTCGTTCGCGAGGGCGGATCTTGGGGCGGTCGTCGGGCTGCATCGGTAGGAGGTCGGTGGAAATGGGTCAGGCAGCCGACTGGTACGCGCGCCACGCGTCGAGGTCCACCGTTAGCGGATCGTCGTCTTCGATCAGCGCGTCGCCCAACGCATCGAACGCCCACTCGTTGATCGCTTCGAGTGCGCCACCGGACATCAGTCCGCGTTCGCTGGCCAGTGCTTCAAAGGTGTCGCGCGACCACTCGGCTTGTTCGACCAGCACCAACGTCAGCGCCGAGTGGGGAGCGTCGAGGCCGGGCAGGGCGTCCGGCTCTGCGATAGGCGAGGCGGCTTCGGTCTCCTCTTCGTCGGCGAAGACGTCTGCGAGGAGAGCCGAGGCTCGGTGTGTGTCGGCGAGTTTGGCGCGGACGGCGTCGAGGTCGAGCGTGAACGTCGGCGCGGGCGCGTCGCTCGGACGCTGGGGGAGGGCGAACCCGAGCGATGCGTTGCCGCCTGGACGGACGAGGGTAGGCGCGTCGACGCCCGTTTGCATCGCATGCAGGTCGGAGTAGAGCGCCGAGGTGGGCAGGCTGAGCGCTTCGTACAGTTTGCTGATCGTACGGCTCGCGTCGGGCGTCAGCGTCCCATCGAGACTGGCCGTCAGTAGCGCGTGGTGCGACAACTCCTGCCGTGTCAGAATCGGCAAGGCTCTTGGCGGCAGATCGTACGTCGCGCAGAGCGGGCGGATGGCGCAGCAGGAAGACGGCGCGGGCCGACAGCCGCTCGGTTTCGTACGCCGGTACGTCGTGCGATTGGGCGAACGCGCGGACGTGCGCGCACTGAGCGTCCGACGCGACACCGTCGGCGTGGGCCGCAGCAGCCATCAGGACGAGCGCAACCTCGGCGACCGAAACGCCGTCGACGGTCGATGTAGGTCGGCATCCGTCGCGCGAAACAGGACAGCGTGTTGGCCTTTTTTGACTGCCTTTCCGCCTCGTCGCACGTCGGGTTCGATGCCGATGTCCATCCGTCCGAGCAGTTCGCTTAGCAGTTCAGCCTGCCGCTTGGGAAGTGCGCCCGACTTGTTGAGCGTGCCCGACGATCCCAGCCACTGCGTCCCCAAATCGACGGCGTCGACTTGGGCAAATGCCTCACTGTCGACGGCATCGCGCACCCATTTGAGGAACGGGTCGAACGAATCGGCCAGCCGCTGGCGCGAGAGGTCGAGCGGGAGCAGCGCCAGCGCCTGGGCCGAGTCGCGATCTGCGGGGTTGCGAGCGAGCCAGCGGCTGTAGGCGTCCAACTCGGCGACGCTCTTGTCGAACAGCGGCAGCGCGTCGCTCAGTGGTTTGCGCGAGCGGCTTACGTCAGGCACGCCGTGGTCCGACGCCACCTTGGTGAAGTCGCCCGAGGCGGCGTGGTAGAGCGTCGAGAGGTGCTCTTTTCCGGGCTTGACGACGATTCCATCGCCGAACTGCGCGCGGTAGCGCTGGCCGAACAGCACGCGGACCTCGTCGAGGCAGCGCCGCGCCGCCGCAGACTTGTGCACGCGTTCGTCCTGGTACAGCCACGCCAGCATCCAATCTGCCGAGAGGGGCGCTTTGTCGAGCGCTGCCTGGCCGAGTGCGATCAGCAGCCCATGACTTGGCTGGCTTCGCAGTTCGATGTCCGGCTCGGTCAGGTAATGCCGTTCCGGTGAAAACGCGGCGGCAGCCGCCAGAAACGCGTCGGATCGGTAGCGAAACGAATGGTCGGTCCCCATGACGCCCCGCAGCCGCCGGACTTCGGCGATCAGATCGGCGCGCTCTTCGCCGCTCGGGGTGTCGCGGAAGAAGCGGCGTTCGAGTCCGTAGAAGTAGAGCAGCGCGTAGTAGCTGTCGACGGGAGTCTGGGCGCCGCCCGCGAGCCAGTCGAGATAGGCCCCGCGCTGCCGAGTGCCTGCGTCGCGGTAGCCAGACCAGAAGTTGAGAAACGATGGGCGCTCGCCGCCCGAGTCGGCCACGTCGAGCGAGCGGACGATCAGGCTCTTGTGCTCGTCACGATAGGAGCGTTGCGGCAGATCGTCGGCGACGTAGACGCGGCGCAGCGTTCGCCCCGCCACGACGACCGGCTCGCCTGCGCCATACCACGTGGCCGCGCGCGATGGCGTTCGCCGGGCGCGCATCCTCGGTTTCCTCGCCGCCGAAGCCCGTAACCGTAAAGCCGAGGACGGATTCGAGCAGTACCCTCCGGCTATCGCCCTCTGTCTGCGCGATCACGTCGTGCATCCACGAAGGCAGATCTTCAGGCGGCATAGCGTGTGGTGAAAGGGCAGAGTTGGGAAGCCTGAAAAATAGCGACAGCGCGCGTATCCGCGAGAAAAAACGCCGGTTGCGGGATCTCCAAACCTCCGGTCAGAACCGCTGGCACGTGTGCGAATGCATCTCGTGAATCCGTATGCGCCGATTGGACCGAGGGAAAACAGCCGGTTACCTTTCTTTCGGGCCTGCCGATACTCTTCGGGCTTCTCGTCTCTGTACGCATGTCCTTCCTCCTCTCCCCACGCGCTGGACGACCCTGCTCGTCTCGCTGCCCTGTATCGCACCGGCCTGCTCGATTCTTGCGAGGAGGAGACATTCGATCGGTTTACTCGGCTCGCGGCGCGTATAATCGGCGCACCCGTGTCGCTGTTCTCGCTCCTCGATCACAACCGGAGTTTTTTCAAGAGCACCCACGGATTTCCGAACGATCTGAGTCACGTACGAGAGGTCGGGCCTCGATGCATCGCTTTGTCAGTACGTTGTGGTGACGAGCGGCCTCCTAAATGTGCCGGACGTTCTCGAGCACGCCGTTCTGCGACACAACCGGGCAGTCTGTCGATATGGGCGTGCGTCGCCTATCTCGGCGTCCCGGTGCGCGCGTCGGACGGGGTCGTCATCGGCTCGCTCTGCGCCATCGACACTCGAGCCGCACGAGTGGTCCGACGACGACCGCGTCGCGCTGGAGGAACTGAGCGATCTCATCACGACCGAACTCAATCTGCGCGCCAGCGAGCGCCGCTTCCGCGCGTTGGTCGAGACGACGTCGCAGGTCACGTTCGTAGCCGATGCAGGAGGCGATGTGACCGAGTTGCGCCGTGTCCATCCGCTTAGCGAGTCGTTCTCTTCGGAAAGAGCCAAAGGATGGGGGTGGGTCGAATCCCTGCACCCGGATGACGCACTCCGGGTGACCGAGGGCTGGCGCGAAGCGATCCAGGCGCGCCGTCCGTACACGACGGAGTACCGCAGCAAAAGCGACGACGCCTATCGGTGGACGCGAGCGCAGGTCGTTCCGGTCTTTGAGGAGCGAGCAGTTCGTTGAGTTCGTCGGCACGTGCGTCGACATAGACGAGGCGCGCCGGGCGAGGAGCGACTTCGAGCGGCAGACGGCGATCCTCCAGAGTTTCTTCGACACCGTGCCGGGCATGATGGGCGTGGTCGAGGTCCACCCTGACGACATAGTGTTCGTCATCGCCAATGCCGCCACCCGAACGTTTTTCGGGCGCTCGGGTGTACCGATGCCGGATGGGAGTGTGCGGGAGATCGGTCCGGAATTGGGCGCTCTTGCTCAGTGGTTCGACGCGTATCGGACCGCGATTCGAACCAAAGAGCCGGTTTACTTTGCCTACCGCCAGTCGATGCTTTCTGGGGACGCCTATCTGGAGGTGTCCGTCAACCTCGTCGGGTATACCGATGCGGGTGTGCCGCTGTGCTCCTTCTCGATCGTAGATGCGACGGAACGCCAAGCCGCCGAACGCCGATTGGTAGCGAGCGAGCAGTATCTGCAGATGGCCGTCGAGTCGGCGCACATCGGCGTGTGGGACTACGACTTCGGGGCCGATCTCGGCAACTGGTCCTCGCAGACGTGCGCCATCCACGGCGTTGTCAGCTTCGACGGGCGTGCTGTTACGGCGCTTCGCCAAGTGGTGCGCGAGGATCGTGCGTCGGTGACGAAGCCATTCAAATCTGCCATGCTGCGCGCTGCTGTATCGGGTGTCGCTGACGTATCGGTCGAGTACCGCGTCGTGGTGGCGGGCGAGGAGCGATGGGTGCGCACGCTGGGTCGCATCCACGCTGAAGGTCGTCGCCCGACGCGCATGGCAGGCGTGTCGCAGGACGTGACGGATGAGAAGCGGCACGCGCAAGCACTCGAGGAAGCGCGCGCCGCCGCACTCGAAGCCAAAGAGCGTGCCGAGGAAGCCGCGCGGCTCAAGACGGGCATCATCAGCAACATGAGCCACGAGATCCGCACGCCGCTCACAGCAATCCTGGGCTTCGCCGACCTGCTTGCCGACGACCCCGACGATCCCGATCCCGAAACGGTCAGCATCATTCAGACGAGCGCGCAGCGGCTGCTCGACACGCTCAACTCGGTCCTCTACTTCGCTCAACTCGAAAGCGGGATTCCGTTCGAGGCCGACCGCGTAGACGTGGTGCGCATCGTCCGCGATGCCGTTCATCCCTACGCATCGCGCGCCCGCGCCAAACACCTCAGCCTCACCGTCGCGGCTCCCTCGCACCCTCTCTGGCTGACGACGAACCGTGACGCCGTAGACCGACTCGTGGGGCACCTGGTCTCCAACGCCGTCAAGTTTACGAGTCGCGGACGGGTCGACGTGCGTGTGGGCGCGAGCGAGGAGTATGGGTGGATCGAGGTCGCCGACACGGGCATCGGTATGGCGCCGTCGTTCGTAGAGGCAGCGTTCGAGCCGTTTCGCCAGGAGTCGGACGGCATGTCGCGCACGTTTGAGGGAAGCGGGCTGGGCCTGTCCATCGTTCGGCGCCTGACCGATATGCTGGGCGCCCGGCTCGACGTGCAGTCGGAGCAAGGGGTAGGATCGACGCTGCGCGTGTGGCTGCCGCTGGAAGGGGCGGAGTAGCATCCGGCCAAGCGTAGGCGCCTACCACTCTCCAAGGGTAGCGCGCCCAACCTCGAAGCAGACCGAGGCGTCGCCGCGTGCCCTGTTCTCGCTGCGGAGCACGCGAACCTCCCGGTGCAGGCTTACATCGACGGTTCCGAGGCTTACACCAACGCTTTTGGTGCCTACGCTGGCACATCTGGGCCATACACCGACGCTTTTGGTACCTACGCTGGCACTTTCGGAGCTTTCGCCGACGCTTTCGACCGCAGGGCACTTGGTTTCAGGGCGCACATCGGTGCTCCGCGCCAAGTCGTCTATTTTAGCGGCGTCCCAACCGCTCCGCCGATGCCTCGCCTGCTCCCCCTCGCCGCCCTCGTCCTGTTCGCCCTCGGCTGCTCGTCGACGGCGCCGCCCGCTTCGCCGCCCTCGTCTGCGTCCGCCTCGGCTTCATCGTCTGGTTTGCCGACGATTGCCAAGAAGACCGACGGCATGGATCGGCGCGACGGGATGTGGCCGCTCTGGTGGGACGCCAAAGAGGGCAAGGTGTGGATGGAGATCGCCGAGCTGGACGCCGACTCTGCTCTACGTGACGAGTCTGGCCGCCGGACTGGGGTCGAACGATGTGGGACTGGACCGCTCAAAGCTGACCGGCACGCGCGTCGTCCGGTTCGAGCGTGTCGGCCCGCGCATTCTGATGGTGCAGCCCAACCTCGACTACCGCGCCGAGAGCGACAATCCGGCTGAGCGATTGGCCGTCGCCGATGCGTTTGCGTCGAGCGTTGTATGGGCCTTCGATGTCGTGGCGGAAACGGGCGGGCGCGTGCTCGTCGACGCGACGCCGTTCGTGGTGCGCGATGCCCAAGGCGTGGCGCAAACGCTCAGAGGAACCGGGCAGGGCACCTTCTCGCTCGACGCCAAACGCAGCGCTCTGGTGCCGACGATGCTCAAAGCGTTTCCTGAAAACTCCGAGATGGAAGCGCGCCTGACGTTCGCCTCGTCGTCGCCCGGAAGCGAAGTGCGCAGCGTCGCCGCCGATGCCGAAGCGGTGACGGTGCGCGTCCGCCACTCGCTCGTCGCGTTGCCCGACGACGGCTACACGCCGCGCGCCTTCCACCCCGCGTCGGGCTATTTCGCGATGAGCTACGCCGATTATGCCGCTCCCATCGGCGAGGACCTGACACAGCGCCTGATCACGCGTCACCGGTTAGAGTGCGCCGCTCCGCCCGACGCGTCCGGCCTGTGCGACGCAGCCGATCCCATCGTCTACTACCTCGACCCCGGCACGCCCGAGCCGGTCCGCTCGGCCCTGCTCGACGGCGCGCGCTGGTGGGCCGATGCGTTCGAGGCTGCCGGTTTCCGCGACGGCTACCGCGTCGAAGTGCGCCCCGACTAGCGTCGACCCGCTCGACGTTCGGTACAGCACGATTCAGTGGGTCCACCGCTCGACGCGCGGCTGGAGCTACGGCAGTTCGGTCGTCGATCCGCGGACGGGCGAGATTCTCAAGGGCCACGTGTCACTTGGATCGCTGCGTGTGCGGCAGGATTATCTGATCGCCGAGGGGCTGCTGTCGCCCTACGTCGGTGCGAACGCGGACGGCTTTGGCAGCGAGGCGGACGACCCGATGCTGCAACTGGCGTTGGCGCGTCTGCGGCAACTGTCGGCGCACGAGGTCGGCCACACGATTGGGCTGGCGCACAACTTTGCCGGAAGCACGCAAGACCGCTCGACTGTAATGGACTATCCGGCGCCCCTCGTCACGCTGGCGGATGGGGAAATTGATCTGTCCGATGCGTACGGCGTCGGCGTCGGCGAGTGGGACGTGCAGGCGATCCGCTACGGCTACGCGCACGATGCGGGGACGATGCAAACCGTGCTGCGCGAGAATCGCGAGCGCGGTCTGCGCTACCTGTCCGACACCGACGCACGCCCGACCGGAGCCGCAACGCCCGTCGGCGCGCTGTGGGACAACGGCACGGACGCGGCCCAAGCCTTGCGCGATCAGATGGCGATCCGCCGCAATGGCGCTCGACCGCTTCGGAGAATCCGCGATCCGTCAGGGGCGTCCGCTCGCCACGCTGGAAGAAGCGCTCGTGCCGCTCTACCTCGGTCATCGCTATCAGGTCGACGCCGCCGCGCACTTGGTGGGTGGTGTCTCGTACGGTTACGTCGAACGCAGCGACGGTTCGCAGCGGATGGCTCCGGTCGACGCCCGATCCCAAAATGACGCCCTCGCCGCACTTCTCGCCACGGTCACTCCCGAAGCCCTCGCGCTGCCCGCCAGCTTGCGCGGCCTGATTCCGCCGCGTCCGCCCGGCTACTGGGGCACGCGCGAGCTGTTCGACGGGCGGACGGGACTGACGTTCGACCCCGTCGCCCCCGCCGAGACCGGCGCCGCACTGACGTTCGGCTATCTGCTCGACGCCACCCGTGCGACGCGCCTCGCCTATCAGCCCGCTCTCGACGCGTCACTCCTTTCGTTCTCGGGTCTCCTCGACCGGACGACCACCACGATTGGAAGTGGCGCCCAAACCGACGACGCTTATCACGCCAACGTGCGCCAATCCGTCTGGACCGAGTGGACGCGCGCGCTGATGGAGTTGTCCTCGAATACGCGCGCGGCATCGACGGTCCGTGCTACAACCGACGCGCACCTCGCCCAACTCGCCACCGACCTATCGACCGGCGACGATCACGCCCGCTGGCTCTCGAGACCGCATCACGCGCTACCTCGCCCGCGACTACGCACCGGACGCCGAGTTGCCACGCTCGCTAACGCCGCCGCCCGGCTCGCCTATCGGCAACTGATGCGTTCTGATCGTGCCCGTAGCGACGGGATACATCCCGTCGTCTTTTGCGATTGGCTGCAGGCTTGCGTGGTCTGAGAGTCGCCGTAGCGTGCTACGGCGCTACGGGAGTTGGGGGAAGGCGGGAGTCCAGCGGTATACGGCGACGCGCGGTTCGGGATCGGTGAAGGCTACGGCGATGTCGTATCCGCCGTCCGATTGCCGCACGGCGATGTCGCGCGGGTAGAAGTTTTTGCCTGCCTGTGGGTTGGGTTCGTTGAACACGTGCCGCAGCATCCCCGATGCGTCGTACGCGTCGATGCGGAGCCAGCCGGGACGCATGTTGAGAACGAAGAGCAGGTCGCCTGCTTGGTCAGCGGACGCGGTCAACAGCGGAGGCTCGGTGTCTTCGCCTTGGGCGAATCGGCGCGCGCGGGCCATGATTGGGACGGGGGCCGAGAAACCGTCCAAACGCAGTGTGTCGGGCGTTGCCGTCGTGTCGACGAGCGATGCGCGCGACAGGCGGTCGGCGACGGGGCGAAAACCGGCGAGGCTGAGTAGGTCGCCGTTTGGGGTCGGCTTCATCAGCCCGGCGTAGCGCCAGAACGGACCGGGCAAGGCGTAGCGCTGGGCCGATTCGCCGCTTGCGTCGGTCGTGAGGAGGAACGGCGGCGTAGTCTCGCTCAGGCCCTTGAACACGAAGCCGTCGCCCCAAACTGAGCCGTAGCGCAGCATCGCGGGTTCGTCCGGCAGGTCGGGTACGTTGAACCGGCGTGGCGCATCGCCATCGGCTCCGTAGATGGCGAACAAGGCGGGCGATGGCTGAAACAGCACGAGCGAATCGCCTCGGAATCCGGCGAGGTAGGGGGCTTCCAAATCCGTTCCGATCAGCCGCGTGATCGCTCCGGCACCGTCGAACGCCATCGCCTGCGCCCGCTCCGCGTCGACGGCCCACAGCGCGCCGTCCGGTGCCCATCGCACTGTGCGAGGGAAATCGAAATCGCCCGACTGCCACACGACTTCGAGCGTGTCGATGGCAATCGTTTCGGCCAGGGCGATCGACAGGCTGTCGGCGGCGGAGAGCGAGCGGTCCTCCTCGCGGCGGCAACTGTTCGGCAAACACCCCGACAGGATGAGGCAGAACAGCAAGGTGTAGAGGGGGTGGACCGTTATCGTCATCCGCCCAAGATGCGACGCCTACTCGTCCGGTGCTGTGGATTCGGAGCGGAAACCTGACAGGTTTGAGACTCGGGAGGTGTTATCGCCCAACTCAACCCATCAAACGCCGCAGTGCGTGCAGCGCTCAGTCGTGGTCCGCGTCGCTCAGGCTGGCGAAGACCTCGTCGCTCAGTTCCAGATCCGCGGCGGCGACGTTCTGCTCCAAGTGCGCGACCTTGCTCGTGCCGGGAATCGGAAGCATGACGGGCGAGCGTTTGAGCAGCCACGCCAAAGCGACCTGGGCGGGCGTGGCGTCCAGGTCGGCGGCGGCGCGGGCGAGCGGGCTGTCGTCGGTCTGGAGCAGTTTGCCCGTGTTGAGCGGATACCACGGAATGAAGCCGATGTCGTTGGCCTCGCAGTAGTCGACCACGTCCTCGTGCTGGCGCGTGCCGATGTTGTAGAGGTTCTGAACCGTCGTCACGTCGACGATCTTGCGTGCTTGCTTGATCTGCTCGACCGTCACCTCGCTCAGCCCGATGTGGCGGATTTTGCCCTCGTCCTGCATCGCTTTCAACTCGCCGAGTTGGTCTTCCATCGGCACCTTGTCGTCGACGCGGTGGAGTTGGTACAGGTCGATGCGCTCCAGCTTCAGGCGGCGCAGACTCATTTCGAGGCACTGGCGCAGATACATCGGGCGTCCGACCGCGTGCCATTTGCCCGGTCCCGTCCGCGTCAGGCCGCCTTTAGTCGCGATCACCACGTTGTCCGCGTACGGGTGCAGCGCCTCACAGATCAGGTCTTCGCTGACGAACGGGCCGTAGCTGTCTGCCGTGTCGATCAGCGTGACGTCTAGCTCGACGGAGCGCTTGAGCACGGCGAGCGCCTGATCGGGATCCGCCGGATCGCCCCAGACGCCCTCGCCGGTGATCTGCATGGCGCCGTAGCCGAGGCGGTGGACGGGCAGGTCGCCGCCGATGAGGAACGTGCCGGAATTGGATGCGGACATAATGAGGTCGGAGTTGGGTGAGCAGTCCACACGCTCGCGCTCCCATCGCGTTCGCCGACGACGAGGGCGTTACGCGTGGGTGGCAGTCTGCGCGCCCTCTGCGGCGAAGCCTCCGCGCTCCATATTCCGTGTCGTCAGGATCCAGGCGAGTCCATCTCGCGATGTCCGATGGGTACAGGCGCGAAGTGTCGAAAACTGGCGTGTCCGTACCTTTCGGCTCACCTTTCCGACTCGCTTTGACCGAAACTCTCCTCCTCGCCGCCGGCGCCGTATTCGTACTCGGCGTGGGTGCGCAGTGGCTCGCGTGGCGCTTCCGGCTGCCGTCGATCCTGCTGCTGCTGGCGTTCGGGTTTCTCGCCGGGCCGGTGACGGGGATGCTCGACCCAGCCTTGTTGCAAGGTGACGGGCTGTTCGCTTTTGTGTCGCTGGCCGTCGGCATCATCCTGTTCGAGGGCGGGCTAACGCTCCGGCTGCGCGAGTTGGAAGGCGTGGGCAACGTGGTGCGCAACCTGATCACGATTGGCGTTGCCGTGACGGGCGTGCTGACCGGGCTGGCGGCCTACTGGCTGCTGGGCGTGAGCGTGAGCATCGCGGCGATCATCGGCGGCATCCTGACCGTCACGGGGCCGACGGTCATCATCCCGCTGCTGCGCCACGTGCGTCCGACGGGGCGCGTCGGGACGATTGCCAAGTGGGAGGGAATCGTCGTCGATCCGGTCGGGGCGATTCTGGCGGTCCTGGTGCTCGAAACGATTCTGCTCATCAACGAGCCGGGCGTACAAGGCCTGGGCGCGCTGGTCTTCCACACGTTCGAGGGCATCGTCAAAGAACTGTTTATCGGCATCGGCGGGGCGCTGGCGGGCGCGGCGCTGCTGGTGATGCTGCTGCGTCGGCGACTGCTGCCCGACTACCTGCAAAACTCCGTCGCGCTGATGGTGGTCGTCGCCGTTTTTGCGCTGACCGAGATGCTGCAACACGAGAGCGGCCTGCTGGCGACGACGCTGATGGGCATCTTCATGGCGAACCAGAACTACGCGCCGATCCGCCGCATCGTTGAGTTCAAAGAGGACCTGCGCGTGCTGCTGATCTCGGTCTTGTTCATCATTCTGAGCGCCCGGCTCGACAAGTCCGCGCTGGACTACGTGACGCCCGGAAGCCTCGCGTTTCTGGCCGTCATGATGCTGGCGATCCGTCCGCTCGCCGTCTACCTGTCGACGATCGGGACGCGCATCGACTGGCGCGAGAAGGCGTTTCTGGCGTGGCTGGCTCCGCGCGGAATCGTCGCCGCTGCCGTCGCGAGCATCTTCTCGATTCGCGTCAACGAGATCCTGCCGGGGCAGGGCGATATCATCGTGCCGATCATCTTTCTGGTCATCGTCGGGACGGTTCTCGTCTATGGACTGACGATCTCGCCGCTGGCGCGCTGGCTGGGACTGGCGCACCCGGATCCACAGGGCGTGCTGATCGTCGGCGCGCATGCGTGGGCGTGGCGCATCGGCAGGGCGCTCAAAGAGCAGGGTGTCAAAGTGCTGCTGATCGACGCGAACCCGATGCACGTCCGAAACGCGCACCGCGCCAAACTCGACGCGATTCAGGCCAACGTGCTCAGCGAAACGATCTTCGACGAACTCGATCTGGGCGGCATCGGCAGGCTGCTTGCGCTGACGCCCAACGACGAGGTCAACAGTCTGGCCGCACTCAACTTCGCCGAAGCGTTCGGCACCAACGATGTCTACCAACTGTCGGCTCGGCAGGACTCGGCGGCAGACTCCGAGGGCGAGCTTGCGACGCACCTGCGCGGGCGTCCGCTCTTCGGCGCGCACACGACGTATCGCTCCATCGAGGAGCGACTCGAAAAGGGCGCCTCGCTCGAAGTCGTGCGGCTGACCGAGGCGTTCGACGCCCAGGCGTTCACCAAGCAGTTCGGTAAGCGCTCCATTCCACTCTTCGTCGTTCCCAGCGCGGGCAAGGTGCGCGTCGTCGCCGAAGGACTGGACGACACCAAAGCGTTCCCCGGCGACCTACTCATCGCCTTCGTCGACTCGGGCGTCGAACTGCCCACGCTGGACCCGAACGACTTCGAAGCATTGGGAGAGCCGCGCATGGGCACACCGCCGCCGGGCGTTGGCGAAGCGCCGTCGGCAGAACCCGCCACGCTTCATGCGGACGACCCGCCCGTCGTGGCACAGGAGCGCGCGGAAATGGCCGAGCGCAAAGAGCAGCGCGAGCGGCTGGAGTCAGGCGATAAGTTGGGTTGACCGGGAGACCTGGCAGGGAGCCAAAGCCCATCCGTCAACTCGGCACAACGCCCGCATGAACCGGCGACACGCTGGCCGAGGGCGCGATGGCTCCGCGATCCGCTGCGTATCCATCGCCCGAAGCGGCAGGAGGCGCGTCGAAGCGGAAGCGGTGGACGGTCCCTTGCAGCGATACCGCCAATCGGCTGAGTTCGTTGGTGGCGTGGGCGACATCCTGCGTGCCGTGCGCCGCTTCGGACGTCGCCGCCGTGATCGCGTCGATGCTCTGGGCGACCATCGCCGACGTGACGCTTTGCTCCTCGGTCGCCGCTGCGATCTGCATCATGCGGTCGCGCGCGGCGTGGGTACCCTCGACGATGCGTTCGAGCGCTTGGCCTGCTCGTTCGGCAAGCGAGACGCCCAGTTCGACTTCGGATCGGCTCCGCTCGATGGCGCCGACTGCCGTTTCGGTATCGGTCTGAATCGTCGCGATGGTCTGCTCGATGGTGCGCGTGGCGTCGGCTGTGCGGACGGCGAGTTTGCGCACTTCGTCGGCGACGACGGCGAATCCGCGTCCGCTCTCCCCGGCTCGGGCGGCCTCGATCGTGGCGTTGAGCGCGAGCAAGTTGGTCTGCTCGGCGATCTCGGCAATCGTCGCGGCGATGGTGCCGATCTCCCGGCTCGACGCGCCCAAGCGGGCGACGGTCTTGCGCCGTCTCGGTCGACACGCGCGCCACCTCGCGCACTTTTTCGACGGTCTGGTGCACAATCGCGCCGCCGTCCTGAGCAAACTGACCGTTGGACGCTGCCGCTTCCGCCGCTTGCATCGACACCGACGCGTTGGCGTTGATCGTGTCGACCATCTCGCCCATCGCGTGCGTCACGTCTTGCGCCTGGTGCGATTGCTGGTCCGTGCTGGAGGCGATCTGCTCGACCGTCGCGCTCATTTCGACCGACGCCGCAGCCAGTGCGTCGACGGAATTACTGACTTCCTTGATCGCTGCCCCGACGTGGGCGACGGTGCGGTTGAACCCGGCGTATAAGCGCGGCAGTTCGGTCATCGACGAGCCAGCGACGGACGCTTCGTCCAGATGGACCGACAGGTTGCCGTCAGCGAACTCGCTCATCGCATCGAGAATCACGCCGACGCTCTGCTCCAACTGCTTCCGAACCGAACGCCGCGCCGCAGCCGCCTGATAGCTGTCGACCGTGACCGCGAGGACGGCGGCGAGAGCCGAAACGATGTCGCGGTCGTCCTGCGAGAAGGCACCATCGCCGACGTGCCGCTGCCCGAGATAGAGCGTGCCGACCTGATGGTCGTTGACGCGAACGGGAAGCGCCAGAAGCGGACGGATCGTGCCGAGTTCAGGGGCGTCGGCGTTGGGATGCGCTTCTAGCAGCGAGTAGATCGCCTGGTCCGCCGTCTTTCGGCTGGACGCATCGCCCAGTCCTACTTGCACGAACGGCTGAGACGCACGTGCATCGGTCAGGGCGAGCGCAGCAAATCGCGAACTTGCGATCGTGCGCGCGGCTTCGAGCGCCAGATACAGCCCTTTGTCTAGATCGCGCTCCTGATTGACGGCCTTCGACACGTTGAGAATCGCTTCGATAGCGACCTGCCGCTTGACGAGCCGACCGCCCATCCGCTGGAGCGTGCGACCGAGCGCGCCGATCTCGTCTTGCCGCTGCGTATCGAACTCAGCCGTGTGATCACCCGCGACGAGCCGATCCGACTTGGCGCCGAGGTCCGACAACCCATCAGCGACACGCCGCGAGACAAGGGCCGCCAATGCGATCCCGATCAAGACGGACACGCCGACGAGTAGCGCCAGCATCCACCGAAGTCCTGTTTGGCGCTGATCGTTCTGTGCGGTCGCGTTTGCTCCATAGGCCAGCACCTGCTCGCGCAGATTCGCGATCCCCGCCATCACCTCCTGCGCCGAGTCGTAGACGGTCGTAGACACCGCCAGCCGGACAGCTTCCGTATCACCTGTCATCGCCAGATCGCCGACGGACTCGATTTCGCGTTCGTATGCCTTTCGTACGTCTGTCCACTCGTCGTAGACGGCAACCAGTTCGCCATCGGAGAGAGCGGAGCGGAAGGCCGCTTCCTGCTCGGCAAGTTCAGCACCGAGTTCGCCCACTCGGTCGACGTTGGCCGCGAAGGTCGTGGGATCGTCATCCTGAACGGCTCGTGCTGCGTAGGTCTGCATCTGCTGAAACGCGGTCGCCATGTGGCTGACCCGCTCGAGCGGCGCCAGGATGTGCGTTTGTGCATAGGCGCGCTCGGCGCGAAACGTGTGGCTGATGTAGAGCGCCATCGCTCCTGTAGCGATCAAGAGGATCAGCATCACGCCGAACCCAGCGTAAAGTCGGGCGCGGATGGACAGGGCGCGAGAAGCGTCGAACATGGAGGTGGGATGTAGGGGAGTCGCTTTCGCTATCGGTTCCATCGGCCTCCTTCTTAATCGACGCATGAAAAAAGCCGCCCCAGTCTATCGACCAGAGCGGCTTTATGCCTAAAGTGCGAGAGGATGCGCGTCACCCCTCGAAGCGCTCAAACACGACGCCTGGACGGTCGCGAGACAGTTCGATCAGCCGTCGAGCCGGACCGCGTGGTGCTCGCTTACCCTTTTCCCAACTACGAACCGCACCTACGCTTACGCCGAGCGAGTCCGCGAAATCCGCCTGCGTCAACCCGAGCTTTTCGCGGATGGATCGAACATCCAACTCGGATTGGAAATCGCTGAAGATTGGACTCTTTCGCATCGCCTCTAGATCGACCTTGGTCGATGCGTGCTCAATCTCGATTTCGGCGAGGCGACCATCATCTCGGTAGTGTAAGACGATGTCTGGGTCGTTTGTGTCTTCAGCCCCATCGCTTTGATAGGGCGTGTCGACCAGAACCATCGTCAGCATATCTGTCTCGGCATGGTACTGAAAGCGTATAGCGGGGCGCTTGGATTCAATCATGGGGACCTGTGGCTTTTGGTGCAATTTCGATCAGGAAACGCGTTGATCAACATCTCGCCATCTGAGTCCACGATGACGCGAAGGCATTGGTCGAGCGCGTCTGCCCAGCCCCATATACGTGTGCGTCCATCGGGTTGTATCTCGCGCCTGAGTTCGTTCGCCAACGCACGTTCAACGTCAGCCATCGTGACGCCTCGCTCGCTCGTTCTGCGCTGAAGTAGTCTGTTGGCTTCATGGGAGCAGCAGGGTCAAAAGCTCACCCCTCGAAGCGCTCGAACACGACCGACGTGTTGTGGCCGCCGAAGCCGAATGCGTTGCTCACGGCGATCTTGACGTCTTTCTCTTTGGCCTCGTTGAACGTGTAGTCCAAGTCGCACTGCGGGTCGGCAGTCTCGAAGTTGATCGTCGGAGGGATCACGTTGTGGTGGATCGCGAGGATCGACGCGATGGCCTCGAACGAACCAGCGGCACCCAGCATGTGGCCCGTCATGCTCTTAGTCGACGACAGGCTCATCGTGTAGGCGTGCTCGCCGAAGACATGCTTGATAGCGTTCGTCTCGGCGATGTCGCCCAGCGGCGTGCTCGTGCCGTGCATGTTGAGGTAGTCCACGTCGGACGCGTTGAGGCTGGCGTCGTCGAGGGCGCCTTGCATGCCCAGCGCGGCACCGATGCCTTCGGGGTGCGGAGCCGTAATGTGATACGCGTCGGCGCTCATGCCCAGCCCGGTGATCTCGCAGTAGATGCGGGCGCCGCGCGCCTGAGCGTGAGCGAGGCTCTCGACGACGAGCGCTCCGGCGCCTTCGCCCATCACGAAGCCGTCGCGGTTGAGGTCGAATGGGCGGCTGGCCGTCTGCGGATCGTTGTTGCGGGTCGACATCGCCTTCATTGCCGTAAAGCCTGCGACGCCCGTTTCGTTGACTGACGCATCGCCCGATCCGGTGACCATCACGTCGACACGTCCGGCCTGGATGAGCATGACGGCCTCGCCGATGTTGTTGTTACCCGTCGCGCAGGCAGATACGATGGCGTAGTTGGGGCCGCGCAGTCCGTACTCCATCGAGATCAGACCCGGAATCATGTCCGTAATGAGCATCGGGATGAAGAACGGCGAGACGCGGCTCGGCCCATAGTTCATCAGGTTTTGCGCCTGCTCGTAGTAGATGTGCATGCCTCCCATGCCCGCTCCGAATGTGACGCCCGCGCGCGCGCGCTCTTTGTCGGTCATCGACGCGGTGTCGAGTCCGGCGTCGAGGATAGCTTCCCTCGCGGCGACCAGGCTAAACCGGGCGTACGGGTCGAGGCGGCGCGACAGTTTTTTGTCGATGGCGATGTGCGGGTCGAAGCTGTCCGGTACCTGGGCTGCGAAGTGCGTCGGGTAGTCAGCCGGGTCGAAGCGTGTGATCGGGCCGACTCCGCTGCGGCCTTCGCGCAGCGCGTCCCACGAACTCGGAGTGTCGATGCCCAGCGGCGAAACAGTGCCCAGTCCGGTGACGACAGCGCGGCGGGAGGGGTCAGTGGTAGGGGAAGGCATGGGGAGCGGTTTGGGTGAGAAAGCCGAAGGTGGTGGATACGTCCGGGTGGTGCGTTGGGATGCACTCCGGCGCGCATTGCTCTATACGAGCGACGCACCCGCGATTCCGAGCCGAAGCTGGATCGCGGGTGCGTCGTCAAGGAGTCACGAGACGCGCGCCCTAACAGCCGCGTCGTCTGTCCGCGAGGTCACGCGGTCTTTTCTTCCATGTAGCTGACGGCGTCGCCGACGGTCGAGATCTTCTCGGCGTCCTCGTCGGGGATGTTGATGCCGAACTCCTTTTCGAACTCCATGACGAGTTCGACGATATCGAGCGAGTCGGCGCCCAAGTCGTTGGTGAACGAGGCTTCGGTGACGACGTCGGGGGCGTCTACGCCGAGCTTGTCGACGATGATGGCTTTGACCTGGTCTGCTACGGTGCTCATAATGCGGATGTGGGGATGAGTAAGAGGAGGAGTCGGCGCATGCCGACAAGTGGATGTGTCATCCGAAAGCTACGGCGGCTGTCCACGACGGGCAACCACGCGCCCGCGCGGGCCGCTGTTCCGAACACTGCTGCGTGCAAAATGCCGACCGGATGCGCGAACCTGCCGCGCCGACGGGCTTACAAAGCGGCTTTCGCGTTCCCTACGCCTGCTGACGCTCCCCACTCGCTCGACCCACCGTTTTTCGATGCCGTACCTCTTCACGTCCGAATCCGTCTCAGAAGGCCACCCCGACAAGGTCGCCGACCAGATCTCGGACGCCGTCCTCGACGCGCTTCTCGAACAAGATCCGGAAAGCCGCGTCGCCGTCGAGACGCTGGTCACGACTGGACTCGTCGTGCTGGCCGGAGAGGTGACGTCGAGTGCATGGGTCGACGTGCAGCAGGTCGCCCGCGACGTGATCCGCGACATCGGGTATACCAATCCAGCCCTCCGCTTCGACGCCGAAAGCTGCGGCGTCATCTCGTCGATCCATGAGCAAAGCCCCGATATCGCCCAGGGCGTCAACGAGGGCGGCGGACTGCACGAAGAGCAAGGGGCGGGCGATCAGGGTATGATGTTCGGCTACGCCACGCGCGAAACCGAAGAGTTGATGCCGCTCGGTCTGCACCTGTCGCACCGCTTGGTCCAAGAACTCGCAGCGATCCGCAAGGGGGGAGAGGTGATGACGTATCTGCGCCCCGACTCCAAGAGCCAGGTCACGATCCAGTACGCCAACGACCGCAAAACCGTCGAGCGCGTCCACACCGTCGTCGTCTCTACGCAGCACGCCGACGAGGTCTCGCTCGAACAGATCAAGGCCGACGTCGTCGAGCACCTGCTTCCGCGCGTCCTTCCGGCTGATCTTGTGGATGCCGACCTGATTCTCCACGTCAACCCGACGGGCAAATTCGTCATCGGCGGTCCGCATGGCGACGCCGGACTGACAGGCCGCAAGATCATCGTCGACACGTACGGCGGCAAGGGCGCGCACGGCGGCGGCGCGTTCAGCGGTAAGGACGCCAGCAAAGTCGACCGCTCGGCCGCGTACATGGCGCGCTACGTCGCCAAAAACTTGGTCGCTGCGGGGCTGGCCGATGAAGTGCTCGTCCAACTCGCCTACGCCATCGGCGTCGCCCAGCCCGTGTCGGTCAACGTCGACACGTTCGGGACCGGCTCGCACGCATCAGCGGACTTGTCCAAAATCGTCCGCGACGTTTTCCCCCTGACGCCGACCGGCATCATCCGCGCGCTCGACTTGAAACGCCCCCGCTTCCGCCAGACCGCCGCCTACGGCCACTTCGGGCGCACAGGCGACGCATTCACGTGGGAACGGACTGACAAGGTCGACGAACTCAAAGCAGCAGCGGCGAACCTGTAAACAGATGGCTTTCGCCCTGCCCCGGACACACCTGCTCACGCGCACGACGCACGTCCCGCTGCCGCGCGAAGAGGTGTTTGCGTTCTTCGCCGAGGCCGAAAACCTGGGCCGCATCACGCCGCCTGAGTTGGACTTCCGCATCGCCAAAGCGCCGGATGAGATGGTGCAGGGCGCGATCATCGAGTACCGCTTGGCACTGTTCGGCATCCCATTCGGCTGGCGAACCGAGATCAGCCGATGGGAGCCACCCAGCCTGTTCGTCGACGAACAGCGGAAGGGGCCGTACCGCGTGTGGCATCACACGCACACGTTTGAGGAAGAAGAAGGCGGCACACGCGTCGAGGATGCGGTGCGCTATGCGCTGCCGCTCTATCCATTGGGCGAGATTGCGCATCCCATCGTGCGATGGCAACTGGATCGGATTTTCGACTTTCGGCAGGCGACCATTCGAGAGCTTCTGGGGGGCGCGTAAGGGCGAGGGTACGCCGAGAAGTCCAGGCCGATTCTCATTCGCGGAGTGCTAGTCGAATCAATTCGTCAGCGGATTGGGCGCCGGGGTTGGCGCGGATGGCTTTGCGCAGATTGCGCTCGGCCGTCGCACGGGGGACGCCCAGCGTTTCGAGGGCAGCCAGTGCGTCGGCACGTGCGGCGGCTTTGGCATCGTCTCCGCTTCCGAGCGCGCCGCTTCCGCCCAGGTCCATCGTCGTCATCTTGTCCTTGAGTTCGACGACCAACCGCTCGGCTGTCTTGCGCCCGACGCCCCGGATGGAGGTGAGTTGGGCCGCGTCGCCCGACAGGATGCGGTCTTGCAGGTCGGCGGGCCGTGAGGCCGAGAGCGCCGCCAATCCCATCTTCGGCCCGATGCCCGACACCGATGTCATTGCCTCGAAGATCGTCCGCTCGGCCAGGCTCGAAAAGCCGTAGAGTTGCTGAGCATCCTCGCGCACGACGAAGACCGTATGCAGCTTCGTCGCTGCGCCGACGTCGCCGAGCGCCTCGTACGTGGAAACAGGAATCTGAACCAGGTACCCTAGCCCGCCGACATCGACGACGGCGTGTGTGGGCTTCTTCTCGACGAGCGTTCCTGAGACGTAGGTAATCATGGATTCGGCGTTGGGCAGCCGCAAGATACCCGCGTGCGCTGACGCCGCTGTGTCACCCGAAACGCAAACCGCCCACTCAGCACAACTGAGTGGGCGGATCGGGAGGTGCCTAGCGGATTCGAACCGCTGTACAGGGTTTTGCAGACCCTTGCCTAACCACTCGGCCAAGGCACCGGAATCAGTAAGATGACCAAACGCGTCCGCTGGCGCAAGGTGCCACACTCGAACGCGATAGGTTTTCGCAGTCGCGGTGAGCGCGGGCACGACGCGGCGACATGCGGCGTTATCGGTGTATCACTCGTCTCCCAACCATGCGCACGCTCCTACTGATTCTTGCTCTACTCATGCCCTGCCTCGCGTGGGCGCAAGCCCCCGTCGAAGCCGATGCCGAGACCTTCGTCGTCACCGGACTGCGCGTCGACGAGTCGGACCCGCCGCCAGGGAGCGCGGTCGGACGGGCCGGGGCGACGCTCGAGGACGGCACCTACCTCCATGTCGTGCACGGGAAGCCGTATGCGCGAGGCCGGACGGTTTTCGGCGGATTGGTCGGCTACGATCAGATCTGGTCGACCGGAGCGCACATGGCGACCGAACTCGTCGTGACGGACTTCGTCATGGTAGGCGGGCAGACGCTGGCACCAGGCGTCTATGCCGTCTTCACGACGCCGCGCGAGGCCGAGCCGTGGACGATCCACCTCAACACGCATCCCGGTCAGCACCTCGCCGACGAGTACGATGCTGCGCTCGATGTAGTCGTGGCTCCGATGACGACCTACGAGGCCGACAGCTACGAGCAGTCGCTTGTCTACGACTTCGTGGCCGTCGAGGGCGGCGTTGATCTGCGCATCCGCTGGGCGGGCGTCGACGTGCGCGTGCCGGTCCGTCCGCTGTGACGCGGGCGTTTTTGGTTCTCGCGCTCGCTGTCGCTCCGGCGAGCGCGCAGACGTGGACACGTGATTCGGCTCCGTTTTCGGTCGTCGACCCGAGCGGGACGATCGTGCGCGATCCGTTTGCAGGAGGTGTGGCGGCGCCGCGTCCGCAGTGGTGGGACGTGGACGAAGACGGCGACCTCGACCTGCTCGTGCAGACCTACGCCGACGCGCTGACGCTGTGGGAGCGCGTCGGCCCGGCTCCGACGGATCTGGCGTGGCGGACCGATCACTGGCACGATCTGCGCGTCGGGCAGTGGGCGCGTGTCGCTGATCTCGATGGCGACGGCGACGGTGACGTGCTCGCCGAAGAACCGCTCTCGGGCATTCGCTATTACCAGCGAGCCGATCAGGGATTTGCTGACCCGATCGGCCCGCTGGTCGACGCGCGGTCGGGTGATCCCATTTCGGCAGATCGACAAAACGTCCCCGCGCTGGCCGACGTGACGTGCGATGGGATTCTGGATCTGCTGCAAGCGCAGGTCGACGGCACGCTGACGGTTTTCGAGGGATTGGGGCCGGGTGCCGACGGCGTGCCGCGTTTCCAACTGCTCGAAGAGGAATGGCCTGGCGTGCTGGTCATCGGCGATCAAAAGTCGGCGCCCTCGCCGTTCGAATTCGACGACTACGGCCCGTCGGCTCCGGGCGAAAGTGGGCGGCCCAAGCACGGCGCGAGCGCACTCGACGTGGCAGACGTGGACGGCGACGGCGACAACGACCTGGTTTGGGGCGACTTCTTCTCTCCCAGCCTCTACCTGCTCGAAAACGACGGCACGTGCCCGCACCCTGCGTTTCCCATCGCAACGACGGCGTTTCCGACATCGGCGCTGCGGACGGCGGGATACAACGCGGCTGCGGTCTCAGATGTGAACAGCGATGGGCGCGACGACCTCACCGTCGGCGTCGTCGGCGGCGCCTTTGGAACGGCGCCGCTGCGCAACCTCCACCTGCTCACCCAGCGCGAAGACGGCACGTTCACGCGCGTCACGGACACACTCGTTCCCGGACTCGACGCAGGCTCCGGCTCGGCTCCGGCCTGGGGCGATTTGGACGGCGACGGCGATGCGGATCTGGTCGTCGGTACGACGGATGGCGAGTTGTTCGTCTGGGAGAACGTCGGCACGCCCGCTGTACCTAGTCTGCGCGCTGCGCGCCTTGACCTGCCCGACTTAGGCGGATACAGCTTCGTTCCTACGATCGCCGACCTGGACGGCGACGGACTATCCGACCTGCTCGTCGGCTCGTTCTCGGGCGACGTGTTCGCGTTCCGACAGACCGGCGCGATGGAGTTCGCGCCGATGACGACCGACGGATCGCCCCTCGCCGAAGTCCCACGCGGCAACTTCGCCGCTCCGACCGCGATGGACGTAGACGGAGACGGCGACATCGACCTGATCGTCGGCGAGTCGTCGGGCGACCTCAACCTGCTGCGCAACGACGGATCGCGGACCGCGCCCGGTCCCTTCGTCGCCCAATCCGAAGCGCTCGTCGATCGCAACGGCAGCGGCGCTCGCCCCACACTCCACCGCGACAGAGACGGCTTGTTGGTCCTCGTCATCGGCACGCGCGGCGGAACGCTCGTCGGCTATCGGCAAGCCGCGCTCGGAAGCGCCGACTTCGCCCCTCACGATCTCAACCTCCCGGACAAGCCCATGCCCGCCGACCTCGCGCCCACACTCTTCGACGTAGACGGCGACGGCATCGCGGACCTCACGCTCGGTCATCAGGCGGGCGGATTGTGGTTTTTCCACGGCGGGCAGTGAAGGCGCTCGAACTCAAACTACCGCCTGTCCTCGTGGCCTTGCTGTGCGCCGGGCTGTCTTGGGGACTGGCCCGAGCGCTGCCGTCGCTGACAATCGTGATTCCGTTTCGCAGATCGCTGGCCGCCGTGCTTGTGGTAGTCGGCTTCGGTATCGCAGTGTCGGGCGTGCTGGCATTTCGGCGCTCTCGGACAACGGTCGATCCGACGCGGCCCTCCAAAGCGTCGTCGCTCGTCATGTCGGGCGTCTACCGCGCCACGCGCAATCCGATGTATCTGGGAATGGCGCTGGCGCTGGCTGGCTGGGCGGTGTGGCTGGCACATCCGCTTGCACTGATCGGCGTGGTCGTGTTCGTTGCCTACCTGACGCGCTTCCAAATCGTGCCCGAAGAGCATGCGCTGCGAGAGGTGTTCGGGGCGGAGTTCGGCGCGTACGCTCGGCGCGTGCGGCGCTGGCTCTAGATCAGCCGCCGAACGCAATGCCGAAGCCCAGCGTGGGTGCCGTGTGCGTCACATCGTAGCCTGCCGAGACGTGGAGCAGTACGCCGGTTCGCCGTGCGACGCCCTCGCCTCGCAGGAGAGCGAGAGTCGTGCGCTGACCTCGTCGCTGTACCGGGTGAAGGTGACGAACGAGTAGGTGGATCGCCGCCCAGTGGGTCGTCGTACGTCAGGCCGCGACGGCGATATTCGAGTGTCGCCAAGGCGAATAGATCGTCGGCGATGGACTCGCCGAACGACGCACCTGCGCTCCATCGCTGCCCACCGGAATAGGCCGCTGTCACGACGGCGGATCTGCAACGCGTACAGACGCATCGACGCCCAGCGACCGGCACACCGACCGTGGCCGAAACCGCGAACCGTTCAGACTGGGCCGTCAGGTACAGACCGCCACCAATGCCGTTCGGATTGTATTTCCGATTTGCGCGCACGGAGGAGTAGGGGCGGAGCAGTTCGGGGCCGGGAAGTTCTGGACTTCACACTCGCTCACCGTCAACAGTCGGACTGGGGCGGTCGGCCAGCGACGCACCGAACACGGTGACCCCGAATCCCCTTTTGCGTCTCGACAGGTCGCAAGCAGCGCCGCAGAACTCATCGGCACGTGGCTGGCGCATCCAGTGAACAGAAGGCTGGCGAGAAGTGCGCAGGCAGAGAGGTACAATCGAAACATCTAGAGAGCGAAAGCCAGCTGATACTGGCGGTTGAGGGAGTGGTGGGAGTCAACCGCCCAAAGCGGCGCTCACTCCGAGGACGAATCCGCCGAGTGCCCAGTCGTAGCCCGCTCGCCCGTCGAGCACCAGCCCAATGGGGCCGCCGGATGGGTCGCGCAGGCGCAAGACCAAGCGAATGCCAGCGTCGTGAGAGGCGCGTGATTCCCACTGCGGCGTGTACGATTCGGATGGGTAGTCGAACCCGAACGTGTCTGTCCGCCGACGCACGTAGGCACCGGCGACGAGCGCCGCGGTCTGGTTGGCGATGGGCACGTACGTCAGGTAACCTGCCCACATGCTCGGCGCCGAGAGTGCTGCGGTAACGGCGACGCGCTCGACCGGCCACCACGTCACGTCGATGCCTGCGACGCCCAGCCCGAGCGTCACCGATAGTGCGGTGTTGGACCTCTCGCTCGATACTGCGTATCCGCCGATCCCGAAGGCACTTTGATAGACGCCTCTATACGCCTGTTCGTCGCATGCGCCGGGAGGGGCGTCGTCGGGTGTACGCGAGCAGGGCGACCGCATCACGATGAGCGGTTCGATGCCAGAGAGCGCTTGTCCAGACGCTACGATTCCGGCTTTGGGTTTCGATTGTGCTGATCCAGCAAGTGGCCCGGACGACAGCACACTCATCGGCGCATGACTGACGCAGCCCGAAGCGCCAAGCAGCGCGAGACACAGAATGAGTGAGCGCACGAGGAGTGAGGCAGACGGAGGAGGACTGCGTTAGAATAGGAATCTGCTCGCCTGGCTTGCCCCCTAACCATCGGCTTTTTCGATGTCCGCTATCTCTGCACACCTGTGGATAACCTCGTTGTTGCAGCCCCAATCAAGCGGGTCTATATGTGCGACAAATCAAGCGAATGTCTGAAAAACGGATATTTGACTGTATCCAAAGTGCTCCAATAGAGCTGGAATGAGCCTGTTTTATATAGCCGTTTTGCAAAGCGGCTCATCTGATCGACTCTCCCACATGTTGAAAAGCCGATTTGCGCTTCGCCTGTCTGCTGACTTTCTTGGATACCCGAACGCCCGGACTCCCGGAGACACATGTCGCTCACGGATATAGAGTGGTTCTGCGCGTTTGGGAGTTGCTGCACATCACCTCATCCCCACTTGCATGGCTCAGTCCGCCGCCCGCCTCGCCAAAGGCCTCACCATTGACCGCGTCTTCTCGACCGACGGTCAGGACCCTTTTGATTCGGTCACGTGGGAGACGCGTGATGCCGCCATCCGCAACCCAAAAGGGCGAAGCGGTCTTCGAGCAGAAGGGCGTCGAGTTTCCCAGCGACTGGAGCCTGCTCGCCACAAACGTCGTCTCGTCGAAGTACTTCTACGGCGACGTCGACAAGAACGGTGTCGACCCGGCAGAGGATGGACGCGAGCACAGCCTGCGCCAACTCGTGCACCGCGTCACGCGAACGATCACGGATTGGGGGCAGGAGAAGGGCTACTTCGCCAGCAAAGCAGAGTCCGAGACGTTCTACGACGAACTGACGTGGCTCTGCACCAACCAGTACGGCGCGTTCAACAGCCCGGTCTGGTTCAACGTCGGCCTGCACCACCTCTACGGCGTACGCGACACGGGCGGCAAAACGATCAGCGGCTGGAGCGATAAGGAAGGCAAGGTCGTCGACGTCGATCCGTACGAGCGGCCTCAGGCATCGGCCTGCTTCATCATCTCGGTCAAGGACTCGATCGACGACATCTGGCAGTTGATGGGCGAGAGCGCCCGCCTGTTCAAGTACGGCTCGGGCGTCGGTGCGGACTGGTCCAAACTGCGTAGCTCGCACGAGAAGCTCAGTCGGCGGCGGCATTCCAGCCGGTCCGGTCAGCTTCATGCGCGTGCAGGACGCGACGGGCGGCACGATCAAGAGCGGCGGCAAGACGCGGCGCGCGGCGATCATGCAGACGCTCAAGTCGTGGCACCCGGACATCATGGAGTTCGTCGAGGCCAAGCAGGAGGAGGAGAAGAAGGCGTGGGCGCTGATCGAGCAGGGCTACGACGGCAGCTTCAACGGTCCGGCCTACGGATCGGTCGCGTTCCAGAACGTGAACCAGAGCGTCCGGCTGGAAGACGCGCTCTTCGAGGCAGTCGAAAACGGCACGCCCTACGCGCTGCGCAGCGTGACGGACGGGTCGACGGTCTTGGAAGTCGACGGGCAGATGATCCTGGACGGCATCGCCGAGGGCACGCACCTGTGCGGTGATCCGGGCGTGCAGTACGAAGACACGATCCAGAAATGGCACACGTGCAAGAACAGCGGCGAAATCAACTCGTCGAATCCGTGCTCGGAGTACATGTTCTTGGACGACTCGGCGTGTAACCTCGCCAGCCTCAACCTGCGCAAATTCCAGAACGCCGACGGCACGGTCGACGTGGAGCGCTACCGCGCCGCGGCTCGCATCTACATCACGGCGATGGAGATTCTGGTTGACTCGGCGGGTTATCCGTCGGCCAAAGTCGCCGAGAACAGCCACAAGTACCGTCCGCTCGGACTGGGCTTCGCCAACCTGGGCGCGCTCCTGATGTCGATGGGACTGCCGTACGACAGCGACGAGGGCCGCAGCGTCGCCGCCGCGCTGATGGCGATCGAGCACAGCGAGGCGTATGCCCGTAGCGCCGAGATCGCCGCGAACAAGAAGATCGGCCCGTTCCCCGGATACAAGGGCAACGAGGAGCCGATGCTCGAAGTGATGCGCATGCACCGCGACGCCGTTGCTGACATCGGCGCGACATGCCCCGACTACCTGCGCACAGCCGCTCAGGAATCGGCGGATCGCATGGTCGATCTAGGCGAGAAGCACGGCTACCGCAACGCTCAGGCAACCGTCCTGGCGCCGACCGGCACCATCGCCTTCATGATGGACTGCGACACGACCGGCATCGAGCCGGACATCGCGCTCGTCAAGTACAAGCTGCTCGCCGGAAAAGGCGAAGGCATGCTCAAAATCGTCAACCAGACGGTCCCCGAAGCGCTCGCAGCGCTGGGCTACACCAAAGCTGACGCCGAGGCGATCCGCACCTTCATCGACGAGAACGACACCATCGAAGGCGCTCCGGGCCTCAAAGACGAGCACTTGGCGGTCTTCGACTGCGCGTTCAAGCCGTACAACGGCACGCGCGCCATCGGCTACATGGGCCACATCAGCATGATGGCCGCCTGCCAGCCGTTCATCTCGGGCGCGATCAGCAAGACGGTCAACCTCCCCGAATCGGCCACGCCGGGCGACATCGCCGAAGCGTACACCGAGGGCTGGAAGCAGGGCCTCAAAGCCGTCGCCATCTACCGCGAGAACAGCAAGCGCAGCCAGCCGCTTTCGACCAAGGAAGGGGGAAACACGAAGAACAAGGACGTCGAGACGACGCGGCGACGGTATGGCTCGCGAATTGCCGACGCTGTCGGACGAGACAGCCAAGGAAATCGCCGAGCGCATCGTCGAGAAGGTCGTCTTCAAGCCGATCCGCAAACGCCTGCCGGACGAGCGCCCATCGGTCACGCACAAGTTCTCGATTGCCGGGCACGAAGGCTATCTGCACATCGGTCTCTATCCGGAGACGAGCATGCCGGGCGAGATCTTTATCACGATGGCCAAGCAGGGATCGACGATCTCGGGCCTGATGGACGCATTCGCGACGAGCATCTCGCTGGCCTTGCAGTACGGCGTGCCGCTCGAAGACCTGGTCCAGAAGTTCAGCCACATGCGGTTTGAGCCGTCGGGCTTTACCAACAACAAGCAGATCCCGATCGCCAAGAGCCTGATGGACTACATCTTCCGCTACTTGGGCGGCAAGTTCTTGGGCAAAGAGACCGAGCAGGAGGAGGCAGCCGTAAACCCTACTGAGGCCGTTGCGCAGATCGTACAGCGCAGCGGCCCCGCCCAAGACGAGGAGCAGGCCAACCTGTTCAGCCTGAACGCATCGAGCCACGCAGCCCGTCGAGCCGCTCGTCGGCGGCACGGTCGAGGAGTTCATGGCCCGCGAGCAGAAGGCCACGGCGACCTACCAAAACCAGGAGGACAGCCCGCCGTGCTCCAACTGCGGCTCGATCACCGTCCGCAGCGGCGCGTGCTACGTCTGCACCGCCTGCGGCACCTCGTCAGGTTGCGGCTGACAGGCCCGCCTGAAAAGGCTCTGAACACCCCTTTTTGCTGGTGATGTGGCAAAAAAGGAGCGGCGCGCTCGGCTTCGGCTGAGTGCGCCGTTTTGATGTTCGGCCATGTCTATCTCATGAGGCTGGGTTTCGTTTGGCGAGGATGCCTGGTTCACTCATCTTGTCGCCATGAACGAGATCGGACCCATTCAATCGTCTTCTCCGTTGCGTGTGCATGGACTGGAACGAACACCTTCACAGCGCACCCGGCGTCGCGGGCGGACACTTGGTGATCCGTGGGACGCGGATGCGAGCCGACTTCCTTCTTGGGTTGTTCGGTCAGGGCTGGACCGT
Organism: Rhodothermales bacterium; assembly: GCA_963793245.1. Taxonomy (GTDB): domain Bacteria; phylum Bacteroidota; class Rhodothermia; order Rhodothermales; family BA12; genus CAXBBB01. The sequence continues at coordinate 842,753 of CAWBZG010000005.1, read as the reverse complement.
CGAACAGGTGCTCGAATCCTATCCGCACTTGACACCGGAGCAGTTACGCGCCGTGTTCGCCTATGCCGCCGATGCATTGCAAGACGAGACGTATCTCCGACCGGCAGCATGAGGCGAATCCTCGCCGACGAGAACGTGCCGCTTCCTTCAATCAACGCGCTGCGTGATCAGGGGTATCAGGTGGACGCTATCGCGGAACTCGCCTCTGGTTTACTCGGCGTTGAGGTGCTTCGGAAAGCTGTGCAGACGGAGGCCACGCTTCTCACCTTCGACCGTGATTTTGGAGCACTGATCTTTGGCGAACAGGCCGAGCCGCCGCCGTGTGTCCTCCACTGCCGGTTCGCTCCTGAATCTCCAATGGATACTGCAGAGCGCGTGCTCGCTTTGCCAGAAGCAGCTTGGAACGGATACACATCGCTGATGCAAGATCGGGATGTGATTCGAAATCGGCCGTTTTCAACAGCTAAGCCGCGCTGACGAAATGAGGGTCGTACCAAGCGACTCGTCGCTCCGGCAATAAACGGAGCGGCGCGTTCGGCTTCCGCTGGGCGCGCCGCTTTGCGTTGAACCTGTGCGCAGCCGATCGGTGTTTGTCATTGCATGGACTGGAAAGCACGCATCACGATCAATCCGGCGCAGTGCGGGGGACGCCCGTGCATTCGAGGAATGCGCATTCGCGTGCAGGACGTGCTGGATCTACTGGCGGCAGGGTTGACACGAGGAGCAGGTAATCGACGAACTACCGGATCTGGAACTGGCGGACGTAGACGCGGCGCTGCGGTTCGCAAGCGCGCAGATGGATCACCCTCGGCTGTTGGCAGCGTGAACGGTCTCATCTGGATCGATGCGCAGCTGCGTTGTCGGCTTACCTTCGGGGGTCTATCTCGTGTCTCATGGCCGATCGGTACATACACTGGCAGTCCCTGCTCCTCGAATCGTTTTTCGTCGTGTTAGGCGTTGTGCTCGCGCTCGGGGCCAATGCGTGGCTGCAGAATCGCGCGGATCTGGAGGCAGCCCAAACAGCGCGCGAGAGCATCCGAGAGGAACTGGTCACCAACCGCGCGGACGTCGTAAAGGCTGCGCAGTATCACTTCGGTCTGGTCGACTCGCTACGCGTCAGTGAGCCGCGCATGGCATTGTTCACTAAGGGTTCGTGCATCCGGCGTCACCCCTCGAAACGGCGTGGCAGGCGGCGGCAACTACGGGAGTGACTTCCGATTTTCGCTACCAGACGCGCTCTTACTGGGACGCGTCTACGAAGCGCAACACTCGCTGCCCTGTACGACTGAGCGGATCGGCACATGATCTACAACCGAATGCTTCGGCGGTGGTTACGAGAGCATGTCGAGCGGGCCGGAAACCTACAAATCGTGCTCCGCACACTCTGGTATCAGGAGTGCGGCTTGATCGCTCAATATGATGAGGCGCTGGTATACCTGGAACGAAGATCGGCGACTGCACCGTTGTTCTGCTCGTTCGCCGCCAGGTCAATGAGACCGTCACCCTGCCACATGCGGAGGGTGCTGGGCGCGAGTCGATAGCGGCCGCGTGACTCCGGCGCGATCTGGCGCGTCGCCTTTTGGTTCGGGGAGGAAGTAGACGACCACGACGGCCATCAGCGCGACGGCGACCGTAGCGCCGACGGTATTGCCGCCGATGCCGAACGTCGCGTAGATCAGTCCGGCGAGTCCGGCGCCCGTCGCCATGCCGACTTGACCGACCGAAACGGCGCCGCTCATCATCACGCCGCGCTGGGAGTCCGGGACGAGGGCCGACACGAGCGACTGCAGCGGCGCGATGCGCATCGCCACGCTCACCATTGCGAGGGCGAAGAAGACGTAGGCCGTTGCCAGGCCGGTGACGACGTAGGGGGTGGCGAGAAGCGCGAGGGCGAAGAGCACGCACGACGCCACGACGAGCGGTTTGCGTCCGACGCGGTCCGACAGCTTGCCCGCCATCGGCCCCGTCGCCAAGTTCGCCAGTCCGCCGACCAGGAAGAGACCCGCGATGGCGTTGCCGGTCAGTCCGATTTCGTTTTCGAGCCAGAGCGGGAAGTAGGGGATGAACAGGCCGATGGCGAGAAACATCAGCGCGTAGCCGACGACGGCGGCGCGCGGGGCAGGCTGGGCGAGCAGCGCGCGATACGAACGAAACGCGCCTCCAAACGTGACGCGGTCCTTGGCGAGTTGGACGTCCGGTTGGGGGACGAAGCGCCACGTCAGAAACGCAGCGAGTAGCATCACGAAGCCGTACGCGACGAATGGCCACTCGAACCCGAGTTGCGTCGCGAGGATCTTGCCAGCCGGAATGCCTAGCACCTGACCCAGTGCGATGCCGCTCATCACCCAGCCGTTGGCCCATCCGCGCCGCTCGTAGGGGAAGAAGTCACCGACGTAGGCGACGGCAGCGCCCGACAAGAGTCCGCCAGCCGCGCCCGCCAGCATCCGCATGGTGAGCAGCGCCCAGAAGCTGTGTGCCAATCCGTGGAGCAGCAGCACGACGCCCATCGACAGCGTACCGGCGAGCAGAATGACGCGTCGACCCAGGCGGTCCGAGACGGGTCCGGCGACGAGCGAGAAGACGCCCAGCATGATCGCGTAGACCGAAATCAGCGAGCCGAGGCGCCCCGTCTCCACGTCCAACGCGCGCGCGATGTCGGGCAGGATCGGGGAGACGATCATGATCTGGCTTGCCGCCGCGAATACCATCAGCCACAGCGCGAAGAGAACCAGCCCAACGCGGGCCGAGGAGTGGGTAGGCAACAGAATATCCGTATTAGTCGGTCCAACAAACATTCTGGCACCACCCTGTTCCGATCGCCGGGATGGGCACACCAACGGCGGCAAGACGAGCGCTTTGTATCACGCGAATCCGTAGCACAGAGGCTGTCCGTTACCTGGCGGTGTGGTCTGTGAAGCTTGGGCGGGTAACACTGAGGTCTTGATCGGATAACGGTGAGGTAATGGCCCGAACACACTCGGGTAACTCGGCCCGGATAGGTTGCTCGCTCTTCCGGCTCCCATCCCCTTGAGCCGGAATCCTTCTCCTCTGGCAGGTTCATCCCACCTCGCTTTTCGGTTTAATGATCGCTCTCTCACACCGCGTCGCGCTCGCCTTTGCGCTCGTCCTGTTCGCCCTGACAGGCTTCTCTCCACTCCACGCTCAAACCGGCATCCTCGCCGGAACGGTCATCGACGCCGACTTCAGCGAAGGCGTCATCGGCGCGACGGTTGTCATCGACGGCACGACGCAGGGAGCCGCTACCGACATCGACGGCAAATATCGGATTCCCGACATCGCAGTCGGGACGTACGACGTCGTGTTTTCGTCGGTCGGCTTCACGACGCAGCGCATTACGGGCGTCGAAATCAAAGCGGGCGAGACGACACGCATCGACATCACGATGAGCGAGGACGTGCAGCTATTGGGCGAAGTCGTCGTCGAAGCCCGGCTGGTGCGCAACAACGAGGCGGCTCTGCTGCGTGACCGACAGAACGCGGCAGGCGTGTCAGATGCCATCAGCGCCGAAACGATCAGCAAGAGCGGCGCATCGGACGCGGCAGATGCGATGGAGCGCGTGACCGGAGCGAGCGTCGTCGGCGGCAAGTTCGTCGTCGTGCGCGGACTGGGCGACCGCTACTCGAACACGCAACTCAACGGCGCCAGCGCTGCCGACCGCCGACCCGGACCGGCGCAGCGTCCAGTTCGACCTGTTTCCTAGCAACCTGCTCGAAAACATCGTCACGCTCAAAACCTTTACGCCCGATCAGCCGGGCAACTTCTCGGGCGGCCTCGTCGACATCCGCACCAAGTCGTTCCCCGAAGCGTTCGAGTTGCGCTTTTCGGCATCTTCGGGCTTCGATACCCAAACGCAGTTTCAGGACGGCTTCCTGTTCTCGCCGGCGGCAGCAATGACCTGTTTGCGTTCGACGACGGCACGCGCGAACTGCCCAACTTTTTCAACGGCACCGGCGCGATTCCCAACCCGCGTCAGGCACGGCGCGACCCGGTCCAGGCGCAGCAGCTGGATGACATCTCGCGTGCGTTCGGCCAGACGTTCGACATGCGGCAGGGCGAGGGACCGATCAATCAGAGCTACGCCGTGTCGCTGGGCAACCGGCACGACTTGGGCACCAACGCGCTGGGCTACGTGCTGAGCCTCAACTGGGGCCGTTCGTCCGACTTCTACGACGGCGGCGCGTCGAGCGCTACACGTTCAACGAGCATCGACGAGGAGGGCAACGCGAGCATCCGTCCGCAACTGCTGCTCAACGACGCGCGCGGGACCGAAGAGATCAACTGGGGCGGCATCGCCAACTTCACGTACCGCATGGGATCGCGCAACGAGATCGGCCTCAACTCGCTCTACTCGCGCAGTGCTGAGCAACAGGCGCGTTTGCTCCGGGCTTTTTCCCCGAGCAGCTCGATCGTCGCAGGTCTTCGTCGACCGCGCGCTCGCCTACACCGAGCGCGATCTCTACTCGCTCCAATTGCGCGGACGCCACCAGATTCCTGCCGCCTCGAACGCGACCATCGAGTGGATGGGCACGTATGCGACGAACACCATCGACGAGCCGGATCAGCGCTTCTTCGCCAACACGATCACGACGCGCAACATCGGCGGGCGCGACACGTCGTTCTACAACGCTGAGCGTCGTCGGCGTTAACGGGCAGTCGCGGTTTTTCCGGCAGACACAGGAAGACGTTCAGGGCGGCAAGCTCGATGTGACGGTGCCGATGAATGTGGCGAGCCGTCCGATTCAGTTCAAGTTCGGCGGACGCTACGACCGCACGACGCGTGAGGCGACCGAGCGCCGCTTCGACTATGCGTTCGACGACGTCGAGTTTGGCGCGGGCGAAGACGGCTTGGGCGACGTGGCCGGTTTCTTCGGGCAACTCGGCGTGACCGACACGACGCGCTTCGACGCCGAACGGCAACCCGACGCGCTTCCAGATCGGATCGTACGTCGTCGACAACAGCCAGAACCAGTTGGTGCTGGGCAACAACTACGACGCCGACTTGACTGTCGCGGCGGGCTACGGACAGTTCGAAGTCGAGCCGTTCGAGCGGCTGCGCATCATCGCCGGAGCGCGCTACGAGTCGACGACGCAGGACATCCTGACGCAGCGCGTCGACTCGACGGTCATCAACGCCGCCACGAGCGACACGACGCGGCTTCTTCGCCCGAAGCGATAAGGACACGCGCGACTGGCTACCGTCGGTCAACGTGGTCTACGCGCTGACGGACAACATGAACCTGCGCTCGGCGGCGACGCGGACGCTGGCCCGCCCGACGTTCCTCGAACTGGCACCGGGCGCCAGGGTCGACTTCGCGCTGGGCGAGCAGGTAGTCGGCAACTCCGGATCTGGATCGCACGCTCATCACCAACTACGATCTGCGTTGGGAGTGGTTTACCAATCCCGGCGATATCATCGCGGCGAGCGTCTACTTCAAGGACTTCCAAAACCCGATCGAGCGCGTCATCATCTCGAACAACGGCACGCAGTCGTTCCGCAACGTGTCGAGCGCCGAAGTGCTGGGCCTCGAACTCGAAGCGCGTCAGGGCCTGGGCCGATTGCGTGCCGTCGCTGAGCGGCACGCCGATCCTGCGCAACCTCAATCTGGGCGTCAACGCGTCGTTCATCGGATCGACGATCTCCATCGACTCGACCGAACTCGACTTCCGCCGCTGGTCTCGACCCCGACGCCAGCGACACACGCGCGCTCCAGGGACAAAGCCCGTTCATCGTCAACGCGGACCTGGCCTACGAGAACTTCGAGAGCGGCACCAACATCGGCGTCTACTTCAATGTGTTCGGTCGCCGCTTGAGCCGCGTCTCGCTCGGCGGCACGCCCGACGTGTACGAGGAGCCGGTCCCGCAACTCGACTTCACCGCTTCGCAGCGGCTACCGGGGCAATTCTCGCTCAAACTGTCGGTCAAGAACATCCTGGGATCGGACTTCCGCGAGGTCTACGACGCCACGCGTCCAGGTGGCGGCGACGCCTTCTTCGCCCAGCGCGACCGTGGCACCAGCTTTTCGCTCGGCCTGAGCTACAGCCCGCGCTTCGGCGGCGGCGCTCGGGCGACACCGGCTACGCCCACCAACTAACCCTTCCCGAGCGGCACTCTGCCAGTCGGGTCCACCAAACGCTTCCAACCCATGAAAGCACTCGCTACCCTTCGCCTCGCAGCACTGGTGCTGCTCCTCACCGCCTCTTCGGCGATGGCGCAGACCAGCACCGTCCGTGTAACCGCCGACATCACGTCGAATACGACGTGGTCGAACGGCAACGAGTATTTGCTCGATGGGCTGATCTTCGTCGACAACGGCGCCACGCTCACGATCGAAGCCGGTACCGTCGTGCGCGGCGTGCTCAACACCGACATCACGACCGGCGACGGCGCCGCTGCACTCATCGTCCGCAAAGGCGCCAAGCTGATGGCCGTCGGAACGGCGGAGCAGCCCATCATCTTCACCGCCGAAGAGGACGACCTCTCCGACTCGGGCGACCTGACGGAAGAAGATCGCGGTCTCTGGGCAGGCGTCATTCTGCTCGGCAGCGCGCCGACCAACCAGCCGACGACCAACAACCAGATCGAAGGCATCGACCCGACCAGCGAGTCGGCTCAGTACGGCGGCAGCGACCCGGCCGACAACAGCGGGAGCCTGCGCTACGTCTCGATCCGCCACTCGGGCTTCTCGATCTCGGGCGTCGAAGGCGACGAGATCCAGGGCCTCACGCTCGGCGGCGTCGGCAACGGCACGACGATCGAGTACGTCGAGATCTTCGCCGAGCAACGACGACGGCATCGAGATCTTCGGCGGAACGGTCGACATCAAGTACGCCGCCGTCGCGTTTTCGGCTGACGACGGCTTCGACACCGACCAGGGCTGGTCGGGACGTGGTCAGTTCTGGTTCTGCATCCAGGACGACGACGAGGCCGGACGCTGCGCCGAGCAGGACGGCGGCGACGACGGCGGCACGAACGCGACGCCGTTCTCGACGGGCGCGATCTCGAACGCGACCTACATCGGCTCGGGCGTGGCTTCTGCTCCGGGCAACGACGGCAACGCGCCACTGGTACGCCTGCGCGAAGGCACGGCGGTATCGTACTTCAACTCGGTCTTCACCGACGGACCGGGCCGCGCGCTGCGCGTAGACGAGGGCAGCGGCGGCGCCTTCGACGCGTTCGATCAGTTCAGCGCGGGCCGCTTGCAGATCGTGAACAACGTGTTTGGCTCGTTCGGTCAGGGCGCAGCATTCTCGGACTTCATCCGAGGCGATGCGGCGGGTACGTTCGCGACGTACGTGGCAGGCGGCAACACGTCGGCTGATCCGCAGATCGGAGCGGTCTGTCGCGACGCTGAGCCCGGCAACTGCCTCAACCCCAAGTCGAGTGCAGCCGAAACGATGGGCGCCGATTTTTCGGCTGACAAGCTCGGCGACTGGTTCTTGGATGTTGACTACAAAGGCGCCTTCGATCCCAACGCTCCAGTCTGGATCGCCGGATGGACAGCTCTCGACGCGTTCCTCAACGACGATGCGCGAGCTCAGGCCGAAGGACAAACGATCCGCGTAACCGCCGACATTACGGCCGACACGCGTTGGACGAGCGAAAACGAATACCTGCTTGACGGGTTGATCTTCGTCGACAACGGCGCCACGCTCACGATCGAGGCCGGTACCGTCGTGCGCGGCGTGCTCAACACCGACATCACGACTGGCGACGGCGCCGCTGCACTCATCGTCCGCAAAGGCGCCAAGCTGATGGCCGTCGGAACGGCGGAGCAGCCCATCATCTTCACCGCCGAAGAGGACGACCTCTCCGACTCGGGCGACCTGACGGAAGAGGATCGCGGTCTCTGGGCAGGCGTCATTCTGCTCGGCAGCGCGCCGACCAACCAGCCGACGACCAACAACCAGATCGAAGGCATCGACCCGACCAGCGAGTCGGCTCAGTACGGCGGCAGCAATCCGGCCGACAACAGCGGGAGCCTGCGCTACGTCTCGATCCGCCACTCGGGCTTCTCGATCTCGGGCGTCGAAGGCGACGAAATCCAGGGCCTCACGCTCGGCGGCGTCGGCAACGGCACGACGATCGAGTACGTCGAGATCTTCGCGAGCAACGACGACGGCATCGAGATCTTCGGCGGAACCGTCGACATCAAGTACGCCGCCGTCGCGTTTTCGGCTGACGACGGCTTCGACACCGACCAGGGCTGGTCGGGACGTGGTCAGTTCTGGTTCTGCATCCAGGACGACGACGAGGCCGGACGCTGCGCCGAGCAGGACGGCGGCGACGACGGCGGCACGAACGCGACGCCGTTCTCGACGGGCGCGATCTCGAACGCGACCTACATCGGCTCGGGCGTGGCTTCTGCTCCGGGCAACGACGGCAACGCGCCACTGGTGCGCCTGCGCGAAGGCACGGCGGTATCGTACTTCAACTCGGTCTTCACCGACGGACCGGGCCGCGCGCTGCGCGTAGACGAGGGCAGCGGCGGCGCCTTCGACGCGTTCGATCAGTTCAGCGCGGGCCGCTTGCAGATCGTGAACAACGTGTTTGGCTCGTTCGGCCAGGGCGCAGCATTTTCGGACTTCATCCGAGGCGATGCGGCGGGTACGTTCGCGACGTACGTGGCAGGCGGCAACACGTCGGCTGATCCGCAGATCGGAGCGGTCTGTCGCGACGCTGAGCCCGGCAACTGCCTCGATCCCCGCGTCGGCAGCAGCAGCGTAGCCGCTTCGGGTGCGGACTACTCGGCTGACAAGCTCGGCGACTGGTTCACCGAGGTGAGCTACCGTGGCGCGTTCGATCCTCGCAGTCGCGTCTGGATCGCCGGATGGACCGCCTTGGACGCGCTTCTCAACGACGGCTCCAAAACGGTCTCCATCGACCAGATCAACGAAATCGCGGCGACCTCGCTGGCGATCACGGCGATGCCGAACCCCTCGTCGGGTATGACGCGGATTCAGTTCGCGCTCACCGAGTCGGCTCCGGTCTACCTCGCGATCTACGACCTGATGGGCCGCGAAATCACCGTTCTCGCCGATGGTGATGTTCAGCCGCAGGGCACATTCGAAGCTTCGTTCGACGCATCGACACTGGCGCCGGGTACCTACCTGTACCGCTTGACGACGCCCAACGGATCAATCAGTCGCGCGCTGACAGTCGTCCGCTAAACATCGCCGACCTGATCTTTCGAGATCATTGAGCGCCCGGTCTCTCCAAGTGAGGGGCCGGGCGCTTTGGCGTTTGAGTATGTCTTGGCGACGGAGCAACGCCGTTGCATGCAACGGCGCTACGGGGTGCGTCATCGCCCGCAACTGTTGCGTAGGGCCACCGTGTTTGAGTCGATCATGAATTGGCCTGATCTCGGTCCGGCGAAACAGGCGCAGAGCGAAGAGGCGTCAAGAAAAGGTCCTGTTTGAGTGAGCTTGCGAGCGAGTTTGGACGTTTTCAGCCTCGTAGCGCCGCGTCAGCCGGAGCGAGTCCAGCCTTGAACTTTTGCTTCTTTTGAATCAAGTCAAAAGAAGGCCCCGCGCAGCGGAATGCAGATAACACGACACGACAGAGATCGCGAAAACGATCGCTGGCTCCACCTCGCAGACAAACGCCGAGATTGCCACATCACCGCACTCCTCGCAATGACAAACCGGAGGGATGGGGGCAGGGACAGCAACGGAAGAATCAGCAACACCGCGATAACGGCCCGATAAACGCCCGGTAACACCCCCCGGCTAGGTTGCACAATCCAACCGCATATCCGTCATGGAGCCGATTCGCTACCGCACCGTCTGGATCTCCGACTTCCACCTAGGCACGCGCGACTGTCGAGCCGACCTGCTGCTCGACTTCCTCAAACACGTCGACGCCGAGCGCTGGTATCTGGTCGGCGACGTGTTCGATGGGTGGGCGCTCCAGAAGAGTTGGTATTGGGAGCAGTCGCACAACGACGTCGTCCAGAAGCTGCTGCGCAAGGCGCGCAAAGGCGCTCGGATGGTCTACATCCCCGGCAACCACGACGAGTTCGCGCGCCAGTTCGTCGGCCATCGGTTCGGCGAGATCGTCGTGCAGCGCAACGCCATCCACACGACGGCGGACGGCAAGCAGTTTCTCGTGTTGCACGGCGACGAGTTCGACGGCGTCGTCCGGCACGCGCGGTGGTTGAGCAAGCTGGGATCGTCGGCGTACCGCATCGCGCTCGTCCTCGAACCGGCACTACAACGCGATGCGCAAGCGGATGGGCAAACCGTACTGGTCGCTCTCGGCGTGGCTCAAGCACAAGGCCAAGCGCGCCGTCCAGTTCGTCGCCGACTTCTCGGACGCTGTCGCGCAGAAAGCCATCGAGTACGAAGTCGACGGCGTCGTGTGCGGTCATATCCACAGCGCCGATGACCGGATGATCGACGGCATCCGCTACCTCAACTGCGGCGATTGGGTCGAAAGCTGTACCGCTCTGGTCGAGCACTTCGACGGCCGCCTCGAACTGTTGTGGTGGACCGTCCCCATCGCGCCCGAGTTGACCAAGGAGCAGGCGTCGGGCGACGGCGTTGCGTCGACTCTTCCCGTCGTCTCCCTGGCTCATGGCTGACCCCGCGCGTCCGCTCCGCATCCTGTTTTACATCCAAGGCGAAGGTCGCGGGCATCTGACCCAAGCGCTCGCCCTCGCTCCGATCCTGCGCGCTGCCGGTCACTCGGTCGACGCGGTCCTGGTCGGAGCCAATCCGAGCCGCGAGATCCCAGGCTTCTTCCGCGACGACATCGGCTGCCCCGTCGTCCGCTACGACGAGCCGGGCTTCGGGCATGCTGCCGACGGCAAAGGCGTATCGCTGCTCGCCACGCTGGGCCAGAACCTGCGCCGACTGCCCGACCTGATCGCTGCGGGACGCGTGATCGACGACGCTATCGAGCGCTTTCGGCCCGACCTGATCGTCAACTTTTACTCGCTGACTGGCGCGCTGCACACCGCAATACGGCGTCACAGCATTCCGGTCGTCGCGGTCGGGCATCAATTCATGTTTCATCACCCGAGCTATCCGTGGCCCAACGAGCGGGTGATGGAGCGCGTCGGCGCCAAACTGTTCACCCGCATCGTCGGCCTGGGCGCAGCGCGTCGGTTGGGGCTTTCGTTTTACGATGCGCCCGAGTTGCCCAGCGATCCCGCTCTGCGTGTCGTGCCGCCGCTGCTGCGCTCGCAGTTGACCGAGTTGGACACCGTCGACGAGGGCTTCTTGCTCGTCTACCTGCTCAACGCCGGATACGCCGACGAGGTAGCACGATGGAGTCGGCAGCACCCCGACGTGCCGATCCACGTGTTCTGCGAGTCGCCTCAGCGCTTCGAGTCGACCGACAGCCTGACGTTTCATCCGCTGAGTGGCGAGCGCTTTCTCGACCACATGGCGCGCTGCCGAGGGCTGGTCTGCACAGCCGGATTCGAGAGCGTCTGCGAGGCGATGTACCTGGGCAAGCCCGCGCTGATGGTCCCGGTCGAAGGCCACTTCGAGCAGTTTTGCAACGCCCGCGACGCCGAGCAGTGCGGTGCCGGTGTCCACGCCGATCACTTCGACTTCGACGCGCTCCTGTCGCTGGGCAGAACGACGGGCGGATCGTCCCGCTTCCGCACCTGGGCCGACCGCGCCCCGGACCTGTTTGTGAGCGAAATCGAACGCGCGGCGCTGCCATCGCGCTTGTAGAGGCGAGGTTCAGCCTCTCTGTACCTCCTTCGGTATGGCACCCGTGCTGGGCGCTTCGGGCGTGCCGCTGCCGCGCTGGAGCACTTGCCACGCGCGGCCTTTCTTCTGCTCGGCTCCATCGGGCGTTTTCTCGGCTCTCAGTGCTTCGGACCCGTCGGCGCCGTGGCGTACGCGAGCGAGGGCGCGCGGCAACACCAAGTCGACACGGCCCGCCGGCCCCATTCGGACGTGAACGTCGGCGAAAGGCGTCGGCGGAGCGGTGATGTCGGCGTGGGTGCCGGGTGGGAGGAGGCAGCCAAAGGCGCGTTCCCATTCGCGTCGAGGTGAGGCGACCGGCGGAGGACTGGCGGAGGTCGTGCCGGGCGGAGCGAACGGGACGACGGGCGGTGGCGCGTGGGCAGCTTCTCCCTCGGCCCACGCCTCGGCGACGTAGAGCAGGCGGTCCGTTCCGTTGCGGATGCGGACGCGTCCGTCGGCATACGTGATCTCAACGTCTTCGGGCGGATCGGACGCGGCGACGGTGCGCAGTTCGGTCGTCGTCTCGGCGTCGTTGGCGAACGCGTCGACGACTTCGATAAACTGCGTTGTGTAGTCTTTGAGCCAGCCGCAATACGTCTGCTTCGGCTTGCCCTCGCGCACCAGATCGACCGTCACGAGCCGGAACAGGTGCGCTTCGAGCAACGGATCGTACGCCGCACCCGCAGACCCCAGCGCCTCGCCCGATAGTTGCTGCAACCCCGCTTGATTCTTCGCCAGACCCGGACTCTTGCTGCTAACGGCCCCGACGATCATGCCCGCCGACTGAACCAAGGCATCGCGCAGCAGCGCTGCCCAGTTGCGAGCCTTGCGCCACAGCCGCCGCGCCAGACTCGGATGCGCCGTGTTTTCGAGCGCCGCCAGCCGCTCTTCCTCACGCTCGCCCGACAGCGCTTCGGGAAACCGATACAGCGCGACGATGCTCGGATACTCCTCCTTGTACGTCAGCACCGACCGCTCGACGTGCCCCAGGTCCGCCTCGACGGGATGCGCGTAACGTAACTCCATCCCCGTCGAGTAGAGGTCGAGCGTGCCCCACGCCAGGTTGCCATCGGCGCGCGACAGCGTCACGGGAAAGCCCTCAAAACTCTTCAAGCAGCGGTCGCGCCGACGCGCCTGGATCAGCGCGACGATGGTCGCGAGGGCCAGCAGGATCAGGATAGTGAAGAGCGTCGAGTCCACGAGCAGCGCGATTGGTGAGCCGATAGCCTACGAATCCCACGCACAGTAGATTGGGAAAACCTGCCGATCCCTCTCCGACTCATGCCCCCGCATCCGTCCGTCGTCGCCCTTTGGTCCGCCTATCGCGCCACGCCGGACGGAGCCGATGCGCACGCCGATCCGCCACCTGCTTGGTACTTCTGCGACAACGAGAACGATGCCGACCAATGCGCCGATCTGGTGGTGCGCGGCATCAAACGCGCCACCGCCTACGTCGCTGGCTGAGTTGGAAATCCAGGGCGACCCCATCCCGAGTGTCGGTGATCTGAACATTGTCACCGATTGGAACGGCGTCGCCCAATGCGTCATCCGCACGACGCACGTCGCTATCGTTCCATTAGGCGACGTGACCGCTGAGTTTGCCGCGCTGGAAGGAGAGGGCGACGGCTCGTTGGCCTACTGGCGTCGCGTCCACCGCGCGTACTACAAGCGCGTGCTCGCTGGAACCGAGCATGCTGTAACCGAGGCCCTTCCGATTGCGTGCGAGTCGTTCGAGGTGATCTATCCCGACCAATCCACGTAGTTGGGATAGGCCTGCTAAATCGCCCTCCTCCGCCAAGCGGTTTGCTGGAGCCGCGTGCAAGGAACGGCGGCATTGATCGTCACTCGTCCTCGCGGGCGAAGACCAATCGAAACGCGTCGAGTGCGGCGGGATGGTAGATCGTCCAGTGCTCCTCTTCGGGGTAGGCGCGATGGTGGACGGTCAGGTTGGCGGGCGCGTCGGCGCGGAGTTGGTTGGCGAGCCGGATCGTGGCAAACGCGATCTCGGGCTGCGCGCTCGCGGCGAGAAACAGCGTCGTCGGCTTGGCGACGTGATCCGTGGGCAGCGAGTCGGCGTCTGCCAGCATCTGCTCGGCGTTCCACCACAGGCTCGGGTCGAGGGCGATATACGTGTCGAACATCTCGGGCGCGACGAGCAGCGTTTCGACGACGAACAGCCCGGCCAGCGACTCGCCGACCAATGCCGTCTCGCCGGTCGTCCGGTACGTCGCGTCGACCCGAGGCATCAACTCGTCGCGCAGGAAGGCGCGGAAATCAGCCGATCCGCCCACGATGGGCGCGATCTCGCGGTCCGACGCTACTTCGGTCGGCGGCGTCAGGTCGCGGCGGCGTTCGGTGTTTTCGATGCCGACGAGCAGGAACGGCCGCATCGTCCAGTTCAGCGATCCGATCTGCACCAGCCCGGCGACGTGCAAAAAGTCCTCGCCGATGCCTCCGTCCGGCATGTAGAGAACCGGCAGCCGCAGCGTGTCCGACGCGGTGTATCCAGCAGGGGCGTATACGTTGATACGGCGCGTCTCGTCCAGGATCGACGAGTGGAGCGTGAACGTGTCGCCGATGACGAGCGGCTCGGTCTGCGCCCAGGCATCGCAAGCGAAGGCCAGCAAAATGAGCAGCAGCGCAGCGCGACCGGCCCTCATCGAAATACGATCTCGCGTACGACGGACTCGCCCAGGTGCGCGTTGAGTCGGTCGCGCCAGCCGCTGCGTTCCATGTGGAGCGCGTGACGCCACTCGGCAGTTTGCATCCGCACGTGGAGCACGTCGGACTGGAGTTTGGCGCTGTGCGTCCGTGCGCAGATGGCAGGCCCGGCGAGTTCGGCCCACGCCTCTACCACGCGCACTCCGTCGATCTTGCCCCGCATGTTGGTCCGGTCGAGCAGTTGGTCGAGGACGGCTCCGAGCGATTGGGTCTGATGCGTGCGGTTGGAGCGGCGTTGGTGCGTGCGGGGCATCGGGTGGGGAGCAAGTGGCGGTATGGGAAGGTAACCGATGCCCCGACCGGCTCGACCGTCGCCGCCGGTTTTCACAGACGACAGTCGCGATACCCTTCCACTCTTCCCGTGATCGTTCGCGGACGCTACGCTCCCTCGCCGACCGGCCCCATTCACCTGGGCAACGCGCGCACCGCTCTGGCGGCGTGGCTGAGCGTGCGGAGTCAGAATGGCGCGTTCGTCTGGCGCGTCGAAGACCTCGACGGACCGCGCGTCGTCCTCGGAGCGGCAGACGAGCAGATGCGCGATCTGGCGTGGCTCGGCCTGGACTGGGATGAGGGGCCGCAGCCGGACGGATCCCAAGTCGGACCGCACGCACCGTATTTCCAATCGCAGCGCAGCGATCTCTACGAAGTGGCCCTGGCTCGTCTGGCGCGGTCTGGCAGGCTGTTTCCGTGCCGACGCTCGCGCAAAGACCTCCGCGAACTGGCGAGTGCTCCACACGGCGCGTCCGGTCTACCGCCGTATCCGCGCAAGTGGCGACCGTCCGATCTCGCACATGACTGGTTCGATATGCCGCCGACCGACGCCGCGCTGCGTTTCCGAGTCGACGACGGCGAAGTGTGCTCCGACGACCTGGTGCAAGGACGCATCTGCGAAGACACGGCATCCTACGTCGGCGATTTCGTGCTCAAACGGCGCGACGGCGTCTACGCCTACCAACTCGCCGTCGTCGTCGACGATTTGGCGATGCAGATCAGCGAGGTTGTCCGAGGCGCCGACTTGCTCGACTCGACCGCGCGGCAAATCGCGCTGATGGCAGCGCTTGGAAGTCCGCCGCCGACGTTCGCTCACCTGGGCCTGATCCTCGCGCCCGACGGCGAAAAGGTCTCCAAGCGCGAAGGCGGATGGACGCTGGAGGCACTTCGAGAACGCGGCGTGTCGCCCGAGCAGATCGTCGGCTGGCTGGGCTGGACGTTGGGGCTGACCGATGCACCCGATCCATGCGCGCCCGCCGATCTAGTCGGACGGTGGCGATGGATGCCCAGACAAGCCGCTGCGTTCGTGCTCGACGCCGATCCGTTCGGTTGATTGGCCGCCGCCTGGTAAGCCGAGGGTGCTACCTTTGCTCTACCAACTCCGCGTCTATGCTCCGCCATCTCATCGTCGACCTGCTCGTCTTCGCGTTTACCGTCTTTGCCGTATGGAGCGGACAGCGGTGGGCGCTTTGGGGCGTCGGCATATACGCCGTCCTGATGATCGTGCTCAAAGGCGTTGCGTTGTTCTCGGGCATCCGCTTCGCTCGCCCCGCTGATGCGCCTCCCGAATGGCTCAACCACGCGCTCTACGCGGCGACGTTGGCCGTCATGCTCTTCGGCGGTCCGGCGTGGTATCCGGTTGCAGGCGCGTGGGCCGTCTTGTGGGCGGTCATGGCCTACAGCGCCCGCAACGTCGACCGCGCAAGCTCCTGAGTTACCAGCCACGCTCGGTGTCGGCGATCAGGGTGCGGAGCATGGCCTCGGACGCTTCTCCGTAGTTGATCGCGTAGGCGAGCGTCTCGCCGCGGAAGATCCAGGTCGACGGAATCCACGTCATCGGCAGGCCCAGAAACTCCTTCCGCCGCAACTCTTTGATGCTCGACGGCCCGCGATCCGTCTGGGTGATTTCGACTACATCCTGCGGGATGCCGTTGTCGTCCATCATCTCGCGCCCGCTCTTCCCGTTGTTCCAGACCGTCACGAACGCCACCGTCGCATCGGGCCGATCCTTGCTCAGCAGCGCGCGCCACCTGGGAAGCTCGTCGACCGAGTTGCCGCACCACGGCGCCCAGAAGTGGACGACGTGTATGCCAGGCTCGGCTAGAATCGCCTGAACAGCCTCCTCAGCGTCGGTGAGAACGGTAGGCGGAGGGACGAAAGCAGGAGCGTCGGTCATAGAGTCGGAAGTCAGAGCAGAGGCAACACAAACCCCAACACGGCCATCCCGATCCGCTAGCCCATCACGCGTCCGCCTCTTCGTCGACCGCAAACACGCCTTCGGGCACATACCCGGTCCCGGCGACGACCAGCACGATCTCGCCCCGCACCTTGGTCTGCGCTGCATAGTGCGCGTGTAGATCCGCCAGCGTGCCTCGTCGTACCTCCTCGAACTTCTTGGTGATCTCGCGGCAGACGGCGGCAGGGCGGTCCGCGCCCCACTCGTCGACTAACTGCGCGAGCGCGCGGACAAGGCGATGCGGGCTTTCGTAGAGCACGAGCGTGCGGACCTCGTCGGCCAGTTCGCGGACGCGTGTCTGCCGTCCTTTCTTCTGCGGCAAGAACCCCTCGAATACGAACCGTTCGCACGGTAGCCCGGACGCCGTCAGCGCAGGCACGAACGCCGTCGGCCCCGGCAACGCGACGACTTCGACACCCGCTTCGATAGCCGCTCGGACGAGGTAGAAACCCGGATCTGAGATGCCCGGACTTCCGGCGTCGGTGACTAAGGCGACGGTTTCGCCCGCCTGCATCCGCTCGACGAGCCACGGCGCGGTGCGGCGTTCGTTGTGATCGTGGTAGGCGACGCGCGGCGTGTCGATGCCATAGTGCGCCAGCAGATTGCCGCTCGTGCGCGTGTCCTCACAGGCGACGACATCGGCTTCGCGCAGGATGCGGAGCGCACGGTGCGTCACGTCTTCCAGATTACCGACGGGCGTAGGGACGAGGTATAGCATGTCAGGGGTCGGGGATGCTGTGAGCCGCTAGAGGACGACGAGTGGGAATCAGTACGTCCTTCTAAGAAACCACTTCCTACTAGAAACGCGACCGCGATGGCGAGATGAGAAGAGCGGTACGTCACGACCTGATTAGAAGGGATGAAGTGACGCGGCTGGGTTTACAAAGTAGGGCGTCAGCCGATAGCTGAGACACCTACACCCTCTTCCGCCGTGACGCGTCGCCGCCTGATTCCTATCGCCTTGATTTGCTGGGCCGCCTGCGTGGTGACGGGATTCGTGCTGCTCTCTGATCACGCCACTCAGCCGGGCGATTCGCTGGTGACCCCATCGCTGTGGCCTTCCGATGCTCCATTCTCGGCTCCGGGCGAACGGGGTACGCTGCTGGTGATTGCACATCCGCAATGCCCCTGCACCCGGGCGACCCTGGCCGAACTCTCGTCGGCGCTACGTGGAAACGCCTCTCCGCCGCGCATAGAGGTCGTCCTCATGGCGACGCAGGAAGGGCTGCCTCTCGATCTGCGCGATGACCTCAACGCCCGGATCGGCGCGCTTCCCAGTGCACACGTGGTCTTGGACCCCGGCGCTCGCGATGCCAAGCGGTTTGGTGCGCTCACGTCTGGGCACGTCTTGCTCTACGCCGCCGACGGCACGCTGCGTTTTTCCGGCGGCATCACCGGTTCCCGCGGACACGAAGGCGGAAACGCCGCCCGCTTCGCTCTGACCCAAGCACTCGCGTCGCTCTCTCTCGCTCTTTCTGATCCGCAGGTCGCTCCCGTTTACGGGTGTCCTCTCGCCAATCCGACGTCGTGAGCGGCGCTACTTCCTACTCCTTCCTGCAACTGCCATGTTCAACTTCCTCTCACCTCCCGTTTCCGCCGACGCGCGAATCGATGCGTTGTGCGTCTCGCACAGAGAGGCCGACTATCGTCTTGCCTCGACGTTTTTCGCCTATCTGATGCCCGCTCAGTGGGTGTTCGCCATCGGCGTCGCGCTGCTGGTGTCGCCGTCTGCGTGGGAAGGAGAGGCGAGCAGCGTCCACCTCCACCTCTGGACGGCCGTCCTGCTAGGTGGTCTGCTCACGCTCCCGGCAGCATGGGCGGCGTTTCGGCATCCGTCCGCTCCGGCGACGCGCTACTTCGTGGCGGCGAGTCAGATGCTGGTTTCGGCGCTACTCATCCACCTGGCAGGCGGGCGGCTCGAAATGCACTTCCACATCTTCGCCTCGCTCGCGATTCTAGCTTTCTATCGCAGCCCCAAAGTGCTGATCGTGGCGACGGTCGTCATCGCCGCCGATCACTTGCTGCGCGGTGCGTTCTTTCCGCAGTCGATTTTCTACGATTCGTATTTCGCGATCTGGCGCGTGCTGGAGCATGCCGCATGGGTAGTCTTTGAAGTCGCCTTCTTGATCATCGGATGCACCCACGGCTGGAAGCAGCAGCAGCGGATGGCTCAGTCGCAAGTCGACACCGAGGACGTGTCTGAAGCCGCTGAAACCGCTCGTCTGGCAGCTCAGCACGCACACTCGGCTGCCGAAGCCGAGCGCATGGCGACCGAGGAGCGGACGCGCCACATTGAGGCCAGCGTCGAGCGGTTGCGTGAGGGACTGGCGCGCGTGGCTCAGGGAGATCTGGTGTACCGCGCAAACCGCTGCCCCGACGACGAACCGCTCGCCGATCTCTACGACTCGGTAGACGCCGTGTCGCAGCGCATCGGAACGCTGATCGGTCACGTGCGCGAGATGGCGAACCAGGTCGGCGCGACGAGTGCGCGCATCGACGAACAGGCGAACCGGATGGTGCAGAGTGCGCGTGGTCAGGAGGACGAGACGCAGCAGGTCGAGCACGCCATGTCCGAGATGGTGCAGACCATCAACGAAAACGCCATTGTGTCCGCAGAGGCCGCCAGCGCCGCCGCTGACAATGGTAAGCGTGCCCAGGACGGAGGCGAGGTCATGAACCGGACCGTAGAGAAGGTGCGCGAGGTGGCGCGTATTTCATCCGAGGCGTCGGCCACGATCCAGCGGCTGGGAACGTCGAGCCAGGAGATCGGCACGATCACGGCCACGATCTCGGAGATCGCCGAGCAGACCAACCTGCTGGCCCTCAATGCGACCATCGAAGCCGCCCGAGCAGGCGAGAGCGGGCGCGGATTCGCCGTCGTCGCCGACGAGGTGCGCAAACTCGCCGAGCGCACCGCGTCGGCCACACGAGACATCGAACGCATGGTCGAAACGATCCGCACGGATACGTCCGCCGCGGTCGATGCCATCGCCCATAGCCGCACCGAGATCGAGCAGGGCGTGAAGTCGGCGGAAGACGCGGGGCGTTCGCTCCAAGCCATTGTAGCCGGTACGCAAGTCGCACGCGAGCGCATCATGCAGATCGCTGCGGCGACCGAAGAGCAGGCAGCGACGAGTGAGACGGTCGCCGCTCGTGCCGGGGCGCTACGGGCTTCGGCTGCCTCCGCCGCGACCGAAGCTGCCGATATCAGTCGCATCGGCGGCGTGCTCCAGCAGCAAGCTGAGACGCTCCGCGATGCCATCGGTGCGTTCCAGGTGGAGGACGATCCGAAGGTGCAAGCGAGCGCCCTCTCGGTCAGCGGCAATGGAGCGTTGGTAGAAGCCCACGAGTGGTCCTAGGCGAACAGCACCTCTATTCTTCCAACTTGGGACGGCGCCACGCCAGACGCACGCGCTCGGGCAAGCGCAGCCAGCGCGGCAATCCCCGACTCGACAGCATCAGCCACAGGCCTAGCCCGCCCAGGAATCCGTTAGCCGCCCACATGCCGATCCACGGTGCGATCAGGCCACGGTCCGCAAACTTCTCGCCTTGCGTAAGCAAGATCCAGTAGAACAGGAAGACCGCCAGTGCGACGCCACCCGTTGCCGCCAGCCCGCCCCTGCGGAAGATGAGCGCCAGTGGCGCAGCAATCAGCGCGAAGATCAAGCACGCCAGCGCGACGGCGTACTTCTTATAAATCTCGACCCTACTCCGGTCGGCGCGATCACGCGTATAGTTGAGGCTGTTGCGTCGCCCCTCGACTTGCCGCATCAGATCGCGCACAGCACCCGCCGCTTGGTCCGCGACGCGGCGGCGGTCCACCTGCGTCAGTCCGGCGAACGGGTCGGTAGGTGTAGGGGGACCATCTGCGGTGATGGGCGAGAGTATCGGCGTCGGTAGCGGGCCAGCGTCGCCTTGCGTGTCTGCCAGTTGGGGGTCGAGTAGCAGGCGCAGCAGCGAGTCGGTCTCCTGAACGATGACGCGCTCGCGTTCGTCGGCATCGCGGTCGAGGCTGTCGACCAGGGCGATCAGGCCGCGCGTGGGCGTCGTGCGGTCGGTGCGATAGTCCGAGCCTTCGGATCGCTCGAATCCGAAGTCGCCCAGATCCAGCCGGATGCGCAGTTCGCCAAACGCGATCTGCTCGTCACGCTCGACGGCGTACTCGTCGAGCCGCATCAGCCGACTGGCCGAACCACGTTCAAGTATGAGATCGACTCTGTCGCCGGGCTGCGATTCCAGCCGTCCGCGCTCGGCTCGGATGACGCGCCGCTTGTCGGCTCCCTCCGAGTAGTCGAAGACGGTCACTCCGGCGAGTCTGCCCGGCGTCGGGATAGCGTCGACCAGAATGGCGTACCCGTTCAGTTCTTCGTAGAACACGCCCGGCGCGAGTGCGAACCCCGGACTGCTGCGCCGGATGTCCTGCCACAGGCTCCGCGCGCGGAAGTTGGCTTCGGGCAAGATCACGTTGTTGACGTGCAGCATCCCCAGCGACACCAGCCCGGCCACGACCAGAACCGGCCACGCCAGTTGCGGCAGCGACACGCCCGCACTCCGCGCCGCATCGTAGGCTCGGCTGTCGGCTATGCGCCCGAACGCCGTCAACACCGCGATGAGCATCGACATCGGCACGGCGAGCGTGACCATGTAGCTCAGGTTGTATGCGATCAACTCGGCAATCGCCATCAGCGGAATCCCCTTGCCGACCAGTTCCTTCTGATACCGGATCAGAAACTGGAGCAGCAGCAGCAGGATCAGCGTCGCCAGCCAGCCCACGAACGGGCCGGGCAGCATGCGGACGATGTGTCGGTGGAGCAGTTTGATGGCGAGAGGCAGTGCGCTGCGGAAAGGTAGAACGCGCTACCGGACCACGATCACCTGTCCGGGTTCTGCGGTGCGAATGGATTGCTCTGCATTCGGGAGAAGAGGGGTCAGATCATCGACCGTCGTCCCTTTCGCATCTAAAACGACGACGCGCAGGTCACGCACGCTGACGTTCTGCTGGTACCGCATCTTCTTGTCGACTGTGATCAGAACGTCGAAGTGCGGCTCGGCTGCACTGATCAAATCGCCGTTTCGTTTGCCAGACCATCCACGAAACCGCACCGTCTCGACTGCGAATTCAGAGGAGAATCGGTGTCGCAGACTCTCCGGTACGCCCTCGTCCAGCAAAATGCGAAAGAGCGCAGTCACGCCGCCTCTCGTCTCAACAGCGCTTGCTCAGACTGATTCAGAAACGCCGCAGCTTGCTCGCGAGAGACCGAGGGGAAATCGTTCAGGAAGTCGCCGAGCGAGACGCCCGCCGCCAGATGATCGATCAGATTATGCACCGGCACTCGGGTACCGACAAAGACGGGCGTGCCGCTGAGGATTTCAGGGTCGGAGTGCCAGACAGAGCGCGTTTCCATGAGAGGCCGATAGGTTGATGCCAAGCGCAAACACGCGGCTGTGCGCTTCGATCCAGTCCACGAACCTGGCCAACCAGCACGCGGACGATGTGTCGGTGGAGGAGTTTGATAGCGGCGGAGAGAGGAGCGCTAGCGAAAGTCAGAACGCGTGAGAATTCCGCTTCGCTCTAATCGCGTCTCCCTCCGCCTGCGCGTCAGAACGCGACGCTCGCGCCGACGGCAAACGTACGCGGCAGACCAGGACGCAGCCCCGCCGGACGGTTGGCGACCGCGTACACGTGGTCGGTGGCGTTGCGGAGTGTGGCGTACAGCTGAACGCCCCCGTCGATTCGGTAAGCAGCCCGAAGATCGAGTGTTGCATGGGCGTCGATCGTGCGGTCCGACTCGAAGGCTCCCTGTCCAGCCTGCGTGCGCATCCGACCCACAAAGGACAGGGCTGCGAATGCTTCGGCTCGTCCTTTGACCATGCCGACTTCGGCGTATCCCTGGTGTCGCGGCTGGTAGGGCAGTTCGTCGCCCTCGGCGACCGTTCCCCACGGGCCGAACGCGCTCTCGAACGCGTGGTCAAAGCGGCTCGACGTGTAGGTGTAGGCTACGCGCAGCGGCAGGCGCAACGTGTGCAGGCCGAACAGCATTCCAGCGTCCGTGTCGGCTGCGGCTTCGATTCCGTACGTGGTGGCTTCGCCGCCGTTGAAGCGCTCGGTCGTGCCGCCGCCGCCCGCTGCCGCCAGGTCGGATCCGAGCAGGTTGGCATAGTCGCTCCAGAACCCGGTGATCGACGCTTGCACCTGGCGACGCTGCGCGCGTGCACCCAACTCATAGGCCACGCTTTGCTCGGGCTGTGCGCCCTCTTGCGATCCGGGAGGCGCAAAGCCGCGGTGGACGCCACCAAAAGCGTGCACGCCCGGCTCGATTTCGACATCGACGCCGACGCCGGGAATCCAGGCGGAGACGTGGTTGCGGCGGGTTGTGAGGTTGGCTCCTGTCCGTTCAGGGTCGGACGTACCCCAGTCGTTGCGGCGTAGGATTACGTTCTCGTGGCGGACGCCCGGTAGCAGCGTGACGCGTCCGATCTGGCTGCGCACCTGAACGTGACCGCTAACGGCGTCTGCCGATTCGAGGCGGTTGCTGTCCGATCCGGGAGTGCCCCTGCTGGTGCGCGTCATGTCGCCTGCGTCCATTCGGTAGCCGTCGACCCACTGAAAGCGGTCCATCTGGTCGCGATGGAGCCGCGCGCCGATCTCGATTTCGTGCTCCACGCGGCCCGTCTCGAGTTGGGTGCGGACGCTCGCCTGAACGCCTTCGGCGCGGTAGGCCCGATTGTTAGCCTTGACGAGGAGCGCATCGTCGCCGCTGGCCGCGCCCGAGAGGATGGCCGTTTCGTCCGCATAGCGCGACGGAGCCGATAGGATGCTGGAGATGCTGGCCGACCCTCCGCCCGCGTTCACCTTATCCAGCTTGTACCAGTTGCGCTCGAACGCTGTCGCGTAGCCTGTCACCTGCGCGCTCACGCGGTCCGACGGCTCGACGGTGTAGCGAACGACGACCTGGCGCTGCTCGGCATCCATTTCGTCGACCTGGGATCCGGCATAGCGGCGGAAGGGCGTAGCGGCGAAGTCAGGTGCGTTAAGGCCCAGGTAGGTTTCGTCGCTGAGTTCGTCGGTCAGGCTCAGTTTGACACTCAGTCGATGCTGAACCGACGCCGACGCGTCGGTGTGGAGTTCGGCTTTGCCCATCAGGTCGGTTTTGCCGAAGCCCGTTTCGGATCCGGTGTCGAGCGCCTTGAAGCCATCGCTCTGGTTGCGCAGCGCCTGGACGACGACTCCGCCGTGCGTCCATCTGCGGCCCGCATACGCATGGATCAAGCGCCCGCCGTGCGAAAGCGTGCGCGCGTCGGCCAAGCCGCTGACGGCGTTCGGACCGTCCGGAATCGGCTGCGAGATCAGGTTGAGTGCGCCGCTCGTCGTGATCGGTCCGGTGCGGATCTGGCTGGCGCCGGTCTGCACTTCGAGGCCCGCCATCCGCGCGACCGTGGGGAAGTAGTACGCGGCAGGCGCGCTGTACGGAGCCGGGGCGATGGGGACGCCGTCTTCCAAAACCGTGATCTTCTCGGACCGCTCGCTTCCGCTTCCACGCAGTCCGATGTTGGGGCGCAGGCCGTAGCCATCTTCTTCCGACACGTAGACGCCCGGGACGCGGCGCAGCACGTGGTGCACGTCTGCGCTGGCGAATCGTCCCAACTCGCGCGGACCGACGACGTGAATGGCTCCGGGCAAGCTCAGGGCATCGCTACCGGAGAGTGTGGCGTGCTCGACGACGACCTCGCCCATTTCGTAGATCGCCGCGCGGAGCCGCACGTCGACGCGGAGCGTGTCGGACTCTAAGTAGAAGGGCAGGCGCGCGGTCTCGAAGCCCAATGCGCGCACGACCAACTCGCTGGCCTGCTCTTGGGTCAATCGCAACTCATAGCGCCCGCGTCCATCGGTGACCGCCCCCGCGTTTCCGGACGAGACGTGCGCTCCAATTACGGCTGCCCCGGATGAGGCTTCTGTCACCGTTCCTGTGAGCAATCGGAAGGGCTGTGCGTCCGCCGGGGCAACAGTGAGAGCGAGGAGCAGAAAGAGACGAATCATGACGTGGTGGTATGTGATATAGACTGAATCTAAATAGACTGCCTGTCGCTTTACCGTCAAAGCTCTGCAAAGGATGTTGGGTAGGCCCAGTAGGGCCGCGCGCTCTGGTTTGCGCACCGATGTGGACTTCCGATTAGCAACGTGGGCCGCCATCTTGTATCCTATTAGCACATACACACTCCGAGATGATGCGCATCCTCCTCCTGCTCTTCCTCGTGATTCCAGTCGCTCACGCTCAGAACGTCGACTCGCCAAGCTTCGACCGACTGCGCGCCATCGAAGGCTGGATCGGGCAGCCCGACTCAGTCGTCCACGCCTATCTCGGCGAGCCGGACGAACGTGCTCCGGATAGCAGGGGCGCTGACGTATGGAGCTACATCATCATGGGGCAGATCGAAGGCGAATCTATTCTGCTCGGCTACCGGCAGGTCGCGCTGTGGAACGGGCGAGTGGCGGGCGTCAACATCGAATGGTTGACCGACAGCGCGCAGGCTCGGGCGCTTCACGAAGAGCACATCCGTACATGGGTGAGGTGGGCGCACGTGATCGCGGATGAGAGGCAGCGGCGGCATCTTTACCGAAAACGCCCGCACGTCGCGTCGAGACCACAACCTGTGGACATCGGATTTCAGGATCGAAGGTCTCGACTCCAAAGCCACGCTCATCGTCGGCGATGCGGGCTATCGCATGTGTTCCAAAAACGTCCGCCACGAAGCAGAGCGCATTCGCTGGAAGTACGGCGAGGGGCTGCGTCCCGACGCGGTGGGCGCTGACAGTGAGAGCAAGACGTGCCGCGCGCCGTCCAAGCCGGTTTTTCTGGGCGAGTAGCGCGTCGTTCCGCTCGTGCGGCGTGCATCCCACGCGCGCGTTGGGCGTTAGCTGGCTTCACCCGCCCGCTGCCGATGACGATCCAGTCGTTTACGTTCAACCCGTTCGCCACCACGTCGTACCTGGTCGTGAGTCAGGGCGAAGCCGCATTGATCGACGCGTCGCCGCACACGCCCCAAGAGGTCGACCAGCTGGTTCGCGCCATCGAGAAGAGCGGCGCCACGCCGACGCATCTGCTGCTGACGCACGCGCACATCGACCACATCCTGGGTGCGCACGCGCTGTCCGAGCGGTTGGGGTTGACGTGGCACATGGACCCCGCCGAAACGCCGTTGCTGACGCGCTCGTCTGAGCAGGCGGCCATGTTCGGAGTGCCCGATTTCCAGACGCCGACGACCACGACGCCGATGCACGCAGGGGACACCGTCGCGTTCGGCGACCGCACGTGGCAGGTGCTTGGCGTGCCGGGACACTCGCCCGGATCGCTCGCGTTCTATGACGCTGACGCTGCTACCGTTTTTGGTGGCGACGCGCTCTTTCGCCGCTCCATCGGTCGCACCGATCTGCCGCTGGGCGATCTGCCCACGCTGATGCGGTCGATCCACACCCAACTGCTCTCCCTTCCGCCCGAGACGCGCGTCTTCCCCGGCCACGGCCCGCCGACGACGATTGGAGAGGAAGCTACCCATAACCCCTTTTTGACCTGACGCCATGAGCACCTTCCGCACCCTCGCCCTGACCGCCGCCGCAACGGGCGCCTTCGCTCTCGCCGTCCGCGTCATCAAGCCCAAAGCGCCATTCCCGCCGCCGCGCCGCTTGCCGCCGCCCGCGCCTGGATCGTTCGACCCGCTCGAACTGCCCAAGCCGCAGCAAGACGCCATCCTGCGCGAGTTGGGCGATATGGCCTGACTGTGCCGACAGACAAGCACTGCTTGAACTCCCTGCCCGATGCCCCGCCTGTCCGACCCCGAAACCAAAGAGTGCCCGTCGTGCGCCCTCGACGCGCCATTCGATGCCGAAGAATGCCCGTTCTGCGGCTACGAGTTCGTGCCGGAACGCCGCGTGAGCGCGTGGGCCGCCGTCGCGTTCGTGCTGCTGATGCTGATCCCGCTCTACTTCGCCCTGCGCTCCCTCCTCGACTAGACCACCGATTTCCATGTTTGGAGACCTCTCCATCGCCGACTTTCTGCGCGATTATTGGCAGCAAAAGCCGCTCTTCGTCAAGGGCGCGTTCGCCGACTTTCAGCCACCCGTCACGCCGGACGGACTGATCGACCTCGCCACACGTCCGGACGCGATGAGTCGGCTGATCCAGCAGACCGGCGGCGACTACGAATGGCAACTGAGCGACGGGCCGTTTACGCGGCGCGAGTTGAAAGCGGCGATGCAGCCGGACGAGAAATGGTCGCTGCTCGTCCAAGAGATCGACCAGCATCTGCCCGCAGCCGCTAGCCTGATGGAGCGGTTCGCCTTCGTTCCTCGGTGGCGGATGGACGACCTGATGGCCTCGTTCGCTCCGGCAGGCGGAGGCGTCGGCGCGCACACCGACAACTACGACGTGTTCTTGATTCAGGGGATCGGTGAGCGAACGTGGCGCGTCGGTGCGGCACCGCTGTCGGCCCAAGACGAAGTGCTGATCGACGACCTCGACGTGACCGTCATCGACACTGGCGCGAGCGCTGGGTTTGAGTGGGGCGCCGAGTATCAAGTCGAGCCGGGCGATCTGCTCTATCTGCCGCCGCGCTGGGCGCACGAAGGCGTGGCGGTGACGGACTGCCTGACGCTATCGGTTGGCTTCCGCGCGCCGTCGCATCAGGATCTGCTGGCTGCCGTGCTGGAACGCGCCTTGGTCGAGTTGCCTGCCGACGCGTTCTACACCGATCCGCCGCTCGCCCCGACGACATCGCCCGGCCAGATCGACGCGCACGCGCTGGACCAAGTACGCTCTACGCTCACCGCCCTGCTGACCGATGAGGACGCGCTCGCCGAGACATTCGGACGGCTGGTGACTGAGCGTCGCCGCTTTACCGAAGACGACGAGTCCAACTGGATCGAAGCCGACGATGCCCAGGCGCAGCTAGAGAGCGGAGCCGGACTCGCCCGCACGCCCGGCGCTCGCATGGCGTACGTCGACCACGCCGACGGTTCGCGGACGCTTTTCGCCGCCGGTGAAGCCTTCCACCTCGACGCGGACATGGCCTGGGCCGCGCCCCTCCTCGCCGACGCGTCCACCGTGGATGCCCGCGCGCTGGTCCCGCACCTTGAGTCTCCCGATCTTTCCGATCTGGTTGCGACTCTGATCAGCGACGGTGTGTTGGTTTTTACGACGGAATAGCGCTTTCAGTGGGCTGCCATTTCGCTTAACCCTCTGCACCACCAACGCACTCCGACATGTCCGACCTACACCGCTGGCACGCCGCCTTCGAATCGCATAAAGCCGAAGCCCGTGTATTGGTGGAAGCTCACTCGCGTGCTGTCCTTAACGCGCAGACCGACCCGACGCAGTGGAGCGCGCTCCAGATCTTGGCGCACCTCAACGTGACGGCGGCCATGCTGCTTCCCCAACTCCGCGAAGCCGCCGACCGCAACCACCCGCACGACGTGTCGCTGGGCCGATTGGACGGTTTCTTCGAGCGCGACGCCAGCGATCAGGGACTGGAAGACGACGGCCTCCACATCGTGCCTACGTTCGACCACGATCCCGCCGAGATTCTCGACCGCTTCGAGCGCCTGCAAGACAGTCTGATCTCCCTAGCCGATCACGGCGTATCGGGCGAGCACACCGGAGCAAGCGTCGCCTCGTGGCTCGAAGGCACGTGGGCACATCAGGCTCGCCACCTTTCGGAAGCGCGTTCTACGGTCGCAGCGTTAGGGGCGGCAACTGCGTAGCATCAGGGCCTCAGGTTTCCCCATCGCGCTCGACTTTCCACCGTGCCTGGGGCGGATTGTTGCCGACGGGCCAGCCTTCGCGTTGGCGCGTGCGGTCGCCGTCGGTGGCTTCGGTCTGGTCGTGCCAGAGCGTGACTTGGGTCGGGTAGGGCATGTCGATGCCTGCCTCGTCTAAGGCGAGTTTGAGAGCGGTCAACACTCTGCTGCGGACGTGTTTGACCGTGCTGATGTCGGGCGCGCTCCACCACCTCGCTTCGAGGTTGACGCTCGATCCAGCGAGTTCGTCGGTGAGCACGTCGGGCGGTGGATCGAGCAGAACGCCTTCTACTCCTTTGAGCGCTTCGAGCATGGCCGCGCGTGCCTTCTCGATGTCGTCGCCGTAGCCGATGCCGACGGCGTATTCGCTGCGGCGGGTCGGAAACGCGGTCAGCACCTTGACGGCATTGGTGTAGATCTCGCCGTTGGGGATGATGACGCGCGTGCCGTTGTAGGTGCGCAGGAACGTCGCGCGCGTTTCGATGGCCTCGACGTTGCCCTCAAAATCGCCGTAGCGGATCTGGTCGCCGACGCGGAAGGGTTCGCGCAAGAGTAGCAGCAGTCCAGCAAGAAAGTTTTGGGCGATGTCGCGAAACGCAAACCCAATCGCCAACGAGCCGACGCCGAGCAGTTGGAGCAGCGACGCGCCGTTCATCGACGGAAACACAATCGTCAGCGCGATCAGCAGGCCGACGAACAGGATCATGACGTAGGCCACGCGCCCAATCGCCATCGCGACGTTGCTGGACTTGCGTCCCTTCATCGACCGCCGAATCAGCCACCGCACGCCTGCTGCCAGTCCGATGAAAACGGCGAACGTGACGACGGCGAGCACGATGCTCGGAATCAGCCGCAAGAAGCCCTCGAACATCTCCTGCACTTTACCTATGATGATTGCTGGATCGGCATCGGTAGCCGTCTTGAACGTCGAGTCGGCGGCGGTCGTGTCGGGCGGGGCGGGAGCGTCCTGGAGCATGGGCAGCGGGATGGGAAAGGCGTCTAACCGAGCGTGTGGCGTCGGCGCCCAACGGGGACAGCATCTTTACGGGCGCTTGTGCGGCGCGTCGCGACGCGTGGGCGGGGTTGGCGCGTCGGAGCGTGCTATCTTGGCCCTGTCTGTGCATCTTCGCGCCGAGTTTTCCGTTAGGCACTCCCCACTCACTTCGCTCCTATGTCTCTCTGGACACGTTTCTCTCGGGCCATCAAGTCCATCTTCGGCGGCGCTATTTCGGCGATGGAGGACCCGCGCCTCATTCTCGAACAAAACATTCGCGAACTGAACGATCAGGTCCCGAAGATGAACGAGAACATCGCGACGGTCAAGGCCAACGTGATCCTGCTCCAGAAGGAAGTCCAGAAGGCCGAGCGCGAGCAGGGCGGCTACACGGACAAAATGAAAGCCGCGATCTCAGCCGGACGCGACGACATCGCTCAGCAGTACGCGCTGCGCATGGAGCAGGCGCGCGAACGCCTGTCGAGCAGTAGGGAGCAGTTGAAGTACGCGACCGCTGCCTACGACAAGGCGTTGCAGGTCAAGAAGGCGTTCATGCGCGAGAAGGAGAACAAGATTGGACAGGCGCGCGAGGCGTTGCGCGCCCACGAACGCGCCAAGTGGCAAGGCCGCGTCGCCGACGCGCTCGAACAGTTCGAAGTCGGCGGGATGGATCAGACGCACGACGAGATGATCCGCCGCGTCAACGAGGAGACGGCCCGCAACGAAGCCCGCATGGAATTGGCGCTCGACAGCGTCGACAGCGAGGCGATGCAGATCGAAGAGGACGCCGAGTCGATGCGCGCCGCCGATCTGGTCAAGCAGATGAAGATGGAAATGGGCCTGCTCGAACCCGAAGCGCCGCCGGTCCGTCCGTCTATCTCTATCGACGAAGAATTGCCTTCTGGCGGCGACGGACGCACGCTGGGCCGCGACCGCACGTCGGCAGAACGCTGAGGCTCCTATGACGCCCGACGAGTTCGAGAAGATCAAAGCCGAGGAGAAGGCGCATCTGCTGGAGATGCGTCGGCTCAAAGGATTAGTGCGCGGGGCTGAGCAGAAGAGCCGCGTCGCGTCGGCATTCAGCAAGATTGTCAGCGGATCGTCGGGTGCGCTCGACGCGCTCGAACAGGCGATGAATAGGGTCGGCAGAGACACCGCGATGGACGAAGCCCGCTTCGAGATCGCGACCGAAGGCCTCGACCTGGACGCCACGACCGAAGCCGACGACGAGGCGCTGCGCGCCGAACGCGCTCGGGCACTCGTCGCCCAGATGAAAGGCGAACTCTCGGCGCCTCCGCGCACCTCGCCCGCCGCCAGCGACACGCTAGACGATGATGCTGCTCCGTCGGCCTCGTCCAAAACGCTCGGCCGCACGCCGCCCGTTGCCGATTCCGACCCGGACGCGCCCGTCGCTCCATCCACCAAAACGCTCGGACGCCGCACCTGATGCCCGCCTCGGACACGCCCAACTACACGCGCGAAGCGTTTCTCCACCCGTGGAATCTCACGTTCCTGATCGTCGCTATGGCGGTCACGTTCGGTGCGGGTATCCTGGGCGGAGGCGAGGTGCTCACCAACCTGCTGCTGCTCTTTACCGCCGCTGCCGAACTGCTCTTCCTGGGGACTGTCCCACGTGATGCGAGGTGGCAGAAAGCGATCCGCTCGCGCAAAGCCGCTGAGCGCAAGAAGGCACCGTCGCAGAAGGAGGTGTTCTCGACGCTGAGCCGGACCGACCAGCGCCGCTACGGTCGACTGAAACGGTTGCAGAGCGAGATCCGGGCGAACTACGAGAAGCTGTCGTATGCCTCGCAAGGCCTGCTCGACAGCCACATCAAGAAGATCAACGGCCTGCTCGACAGCTACCTCAACCTGCTGCACCAGCGCGAGCGCTACGCCTATGCGATGCAGCAGACGACGCAGTCCGAACTTGCCGCCGCCATCGCCGCGCTCCGCCAGGACATGTCGGACGACCCTCCGCGCGTCCGAGCCGTCAAAGAGCGCCGGTTGCGCATCTTGGAAAGCCGTCTGACGCGCTCTAAGAAAGGGAGGGAGAACCTCGAGATCCTCGACGCCCAACTCGCCACGATCGAAGACGTCGTCCAGTACATCCACGAGCAGTCGCTGACGCTGCGTAACCCCGAGGAGATCACGTTCCAACTCGACACGCTGCTCGAAGAGGTCGAAGAGACCGAGCGCTCGGTCTTGGAAGTCGAAGACATCTTCTCGTCGTCGATTCCCGGCGGTGGCGTCTCGCTCGACGACCCCGAACCGCCGCTGCTCGACGATCTCGATTCCATCGACAGCAGCCTGGACGACCTGAGCCGCGATCTGGACGGGCTGACGGGGACGGGCCGCACGCGCGAACGGTAGCCTTTACGCTCTCTCTTGCACCTGGACGGCTCGCGAGTCGTCCTACACCATCGATTTTAATGGCCGACTCAGACCTCGTTCTCTACTCCGTCGCCGACGACGGCATTCTCACCCTGACGATCAATCGTCCCGACAAGCTCAACGCGTTGTCGCACGATCTGCTGGGAGCCTTGGGCGACGCGTTCGAGCGCGCCAAAGACGACGAGGCGGTCAAAGCCGTCGTGCTGACGGGTGCGGGCACCAAAAGCTTCGTCGCAGGCGCGGACATCGGTCAGTTCTCAGACCTGGACGCCGAGAGCGGACAGCACTTCGCCAGTCGCGGACAGCAGGTCTTCGACCAGATCGCGCAGCTTCCCAAGGCGGTCGTCGCAGCCGTGAACGGCTACGCCCTGGGCGGCGGATGCGAGCTAGCGATGGCGTGTCACCTGCGCGTCGCGAGCGAGAAAGCCATCTTCGGTCAACCGGAAGTCGGTTTGGGTATCATTCCGGGCTATGGCGGAACGCAGCGGCTGCCGCGCCTCGTCGGGTTAGGGATTGCGACCGAGTTGGTCCTGACGGGTGCGCGCATCGGCGCCCAGCGTGCGTACGAAATCGGACTCGTCAATCAGGTCGTTCCACACGACGAAACGCTGGCGGCGGCGACAAAGATGGCCCAGTCGATTGCGGCTCAGGCGCCCGTAGCGATCCGTCTGACACTCGAAGCGTTGCGCCATTCGGATCGTCCGCTCGCCGACGGGCAGCAGGCCGAAGCCAAGCTGTTCGGACAGGCCTGTGCGACCGACGACGTGCGCGAGGGAGCGACGGCGTTTCTCGAAAAGCGTCGCCCCGTCTGGAGTGGCCGATAACCGATCCGCTCTGTGACGACGGCCCTGCTGATTACGACCGGCGCCTTGAGCGCGTGGTGCTGGGCCGGTCACGCCGCGCTCCACCGCGAGTCCGACTCCGGAACGCTGCTGCGACTCGCGCAGATCGGTGGCTTGGGAGCCACGGCGCTCATGGCAGCACTGGCGACGTGGTTGCTACTCCAATCGTCGACTTCGCTGCTTGCGGCTGGGCTGATTGGCGCGGTACTCGCGTTCGTCATCGGATACGCGCTGCCCTACGCGCTAGCTCGGTGGCGTCGCCCGTCCACGCATTTGTTTCGCGCTCCGCTCTCTATCGTGGCGCGGCTACTTGGGATGGATGTCGATCATCTGGTAGCTCCGCACGTCGTCGATGAGCAAGTGGCGGCCAACGTGCGCGGCTTCGGCGACCTCGCACTGTTTGGGCTGATGGTCGAGCGCACGGCGATTCAGGCCATCGACGAGAAGGCTTCTCTGGACGAACTGCGCGCGCGCTTTCAGTCGACCGGCCACTCGCGCCTGCTCGTCTACCGCGAAACGCTCGACAACGTGACGGGCGTCGCGTTTGCGTTTGACCTGTTCGACGATCCGCAATCGCTCGCCTCCGTGATGCGGGAGCCGTTCTTCGTCCGCGTCGATATGCCGGTCGATGCCTTGCTGCGCGCCATGATCACGGGGCACCATTCCCTCGCCGTCGTGATGGATGACTTTGGCGGAACGGCGGGATTGGTCGCGCGAGAGGACCTGCTCGAAGCCCTCTTCGGCGACATCCGAGACGAGTTCGACGCCGATGAAGTGATGATTCGGCGCGCTGGTCCCGACACGCTGATCGCCGTCGGACGCATCGACGTGGAATCGCTCGCCACGCACGGCGTCGTTCTGCCCGAGGGTGAATACGAGACGCTGGCCGGTTACCTGCTCGGCCTGTTCGATCACATCCCGCGCGCCCAAGAGTCGGTCGACGTAGACGGCTATCGATTCACGATTCTGGACAGCAATCCGAGCCGAATCGACCTGGTGCGCATTACGCGTGCGGCTTAGCCGTCGGTAGCGGGTGGCGTCGTCAGGAGGACGCAGGCGTCCGACAACTGACGCGCGTCGACCTGGGCGGCGGCGGTTCGTAGGGCGCGGTCCAGGGCGGCATCACGCTTTCGCACGTCGGGACGGAAATGCGCGGTTCCGTCTGGCTCGGCCCAAGCGGTCAGGTAGAGTGCGAAGTAGGGGAGTGCGGGTTCGATGTCCAGCACGCGTGCCGTTTCCTCGGCTCGTGCGGCGCGCAAGGCAGCGGCGGCCCGCTCGGATGTCCAGTCCAGGACGAATGCTGCCAGTTCTGCAGCGTCCGCCACATCGACGCCCGCAGGAGTCACCTCATCGTCGTCGCCGCCATGAACGAACGTTGCTCCGCCGAGACGCGGACGAAGTGCCAGGCTGCCCAGCGCATTGCGGCCTCCACCGCGCTGCTTGACGCGAACCGTCCCACGCGCCAACTCACCCTCGGTGACGCCACTCATCGGTACACGCTGCTCGCTCTGGTACGCCTCGAAACCGGCATCTTCGGTCAGCAGACCACGGCGCATCAGGTCGGCGGCCTTGGCGGGCGGCACGTTCCACGTGGGAGCCATCGTGAGTGTGCGCAATGTGTCGGCTCGGAGGGGGGTGTCGCGCGTCGATGTGGCGGTCAGTCGGACCGGATCGTCGCCGCCGTCGAAGCCCTGCACGATTCCGCTGGCGAGGTTGGCATAGAGGTAGCGCGGGCCGGGCTGAGCGGGCATCCACCGCGCGCGTTCCAGGTTGCGACCCAGCGTGCGTGCGCGGTCGTCGGCAGACACGTTGAGACGGGAGCGCGTTTCCTCGTCCACTCTACCCGTCTGTAGCAGCCCGTGGCGCTGTTGGAAGTTGCGCACGCCCTCGGCAAGATCGGCGGGCGATGCGGATAGGGAATCGGCGTCCTCTGACAAGTCGTCCGTCGCGGCGAGCCGGGCGGTGAGCAAGCGGGCGAAATTCGGCGATTCCAGCGACGGCACAGACTTCCACCCTCCACGTGCCGCAATTGCTCGATACCGGGTATGCGCACGTCGCAATTCGGCATACGCCGGGCGCGGCGCGGATACCTCGTCGACCAAGGCTTTCATGCCGTCGCCAGTCGCTCGCCTGAGCACGTCGGATGCCATCAGCGTGTCGCGTTGGACTTGCCATTGAGCGCCCAGCGCGCGCGGATCGGTGACGCCGTGGTGCATCTGATCGGCGAACCGAACGAGCGCATCGGACAGGCCGATCTCGAGCTGGGCCGTCGCCCGGGCGCGCTGCGAATCGGGTAGCGCTTCGTCGTAGGCCGCTTCGAGAAGGTCAGCAAGCGCGGGCAGGTCGAAAGCGGACGCGTCTAGTCCCTCATCATCGGCGCGGCACAGTCGATTGACTACGTCGATGGCCTCGTCGCTCAGACCGGGCTTCTGCGCCCAATAGGGGGCGAAGTCGCGGTCGGCATAAAACGCCGTCACTCGCGAGGAATCTCCCACTGTCTTCTCGACTGCCGACTTCATCTCACGCAGTCCAACGCCGCGGCATCCGGTGAACACGAGGAGCGGCAGCAGGAGGGCGAGATAGCGCATGGCGTAAAGTAGCCACGGCAACTCACCGCAGACCGCAACGACGCCGTAGCCTAAACGCAAGACAGGCCCTGTCCGATTGAGACAGAGCCTGTAGAGCCGCAAGAGCGAAAAAGAAAGTGGCAATGCCACTCAGCCGAAGCGTTCTACTACGGCGCGGCGCTTGAGAGCCGAGAGCCAGCGGGTGATGTCGATCTCCTTGGGGCACGCCTGGACACAGTTGAAAATGGTGTAGCACTTCCACAGTCCTTCCTTGCTGTCGACGATCGGCATGCGCTGGTCCGAACCCGTGTCGCGCGTATCGAACGTGTAGCGGAACGCCTTGAGCATGGCAGCCGGGCCGAGGTAGGTCGGATCGGCCCAGGTCGATGGGCAGCTGTGCGTACAGGCGCCGCACATGATGCACTTGGTCGCCTCTTCGATGATCTCGAAGTCTTCAGGCGATTGGAAGCGCTCGAGTTCAGGCGCTGGTTCGTGGTTGATCAGCCACGGCATGACGGCGCGGTACTTCTCGAAAAAGCGCGTCTGGTCGATGACCAAGTCCTTGATGACCGGCGATCCGGGCAGCGGGCCGAACGAGATCGTGTCGCCGTCCTTGCTCGCCAGGTCTTGGACGAGGATGGAGCAGGCGAGTTTGTTCTCGCCGTTGATCTGCATCGCGTCGCTGCCGCAGATGCCGTGTGCGCACGATTTGCGGAGCGTCAGCGTGCCGTCGAGGTGCCACTTGACGTAGAGCAGCAGGCTGAGCGCGCTGTCGATGGGTTCGGCGGGCACTTCGTAGGTTTCCCAGTGCGGCTCGGTGTCCGCCTCGGGGTTGAAGCGCTGGATTTTGACGTTCAGTTTCATCTAGTCGGGTGGAGGGACGAACCCTCGGTTTGTCATCGCGAGGAGCGCAGCGACGCGGCGATCCGAGGACTGCCTAAGCGGTTGGAGATCGCCACGCTGCGCTCGCGATGGACGACCTCTGGGACTGAGCGGCTTAGTAAACGCGCAGTTTCGGCTCGAAGCGGCCCAGTTTGACCTGCTTGTACGTGAACTCGAAGTTGCCCTCGCCGTCGCTGTGGAAGAGGTTGTGCTTGAGCCAGTTGTCGTCGTCGCGGTCGACGTAGTCCTCGCGGCTGTGGGCGCCTCGGCTCTCTTTGCGATGCATCGCTCCAGCGGCGATGGCCTCGGCGTAGTCGACCATGAAGCTGATCTCGATGGCGTCGAGCAGTTCGGTGTTGAACCGCTTGCCCTTGTCGCGGACCGTGACGGTGCGGGCGCGTTTGCGGAATTCGCGCAGATCAGAGAGGGCTTCGGTCAGCGTTTCCTCGTTGCGGAAGACCGAGACGTTTTTCATCATCGACTCCTGCAGCGCGCTCCGCACGCTTACGCACGATTCGCCTCCGGTTCGGCTCAGCACTTCGTCGAGCATGTCGCGCGTCTTCTTCTCGGGATTATCCGGAAGCGGCGCCTTCTTCTTGTCCTGCTGGATCGACTCGGCCATGTGGATTCCGGCGCGGCGGCCAAAGACGACCAAGTCGAGCAGGCTGTTCGTGCCCAAGCGGTTAGCACCGTGGACGCTCACGCAGGCGCACTCGCCAATGGCGTAGAGGCCGGGGACCGTCGTGCCACGCTCGGCGCGTTCGACCTGTCCATCGGCGTTGGTCGGGATACCGCCCATCGCGTAGTGACACGTCGGCGAGATCGGAATCGGTTGCTTGACCGGGTCGACGCCCAAATACGTGCGGCTAAACGTCGTGATCTCGGGCAGTTTCTTTTCGAGCACCTCGGTCCCGACGTGCGTCATGTCGAGGTGGACGTAGTCCTTGCCGTTGATGCCGCGTCCCTCCCGGATCTCTTTGTAGATGCACTGCGAGACCAGGTCGCGCGGGGCCAGGTCTTTGACCGTCGGCGCGTAGCGCTCCATGAAGCGCTCGCCGTCCGAGTTGCGCAGGATGCCGCCTTCGCCGCGCGCTCCCTCGGTGATGAGGATGCCCAGGCGGTAGAGTCCGGTCGGGTGGAACTGGACGAACTCCATGTCTTCGAGCGGAATACCCGCGCGCAGCGCGATGCTCATGCCGTCGCCCGTTCCGGCGTGCGCGTTTGAGGTCGTCTTGAACGCGCGCCCGTAGCCGCCCGTCGCGAAGCAGACGATCTTGGCGTGGAACGTGTGGACTTCACCGGTCAGGATCTCGTAGCTGACGACGCCCGAGCACGTGCCGTCCTCGTTCATCAGCAGGTCGAGCACCTGGTATTCGTCGTAGAAGCGCACGTTCTTGCTCGTGCACTGGTCGTAGAGCGTGTGGAGAATCGTGTGACCCGTGCGGTCGGCGGCGTGGCAAGCCCGTCGGACCGGCGCCTCGCCGAAGCCGCGCGTGTGCCCACCAAAGCGGCGTTGGCTGATCTTACCGGCCTTGTTGCGGCTGAACGGCACGCCATAGTGCTCCAGTTCGCGGATGGTGCGTGGCGCGTCCTTGCACATCGTCTCGATGGCGTCCTGGTCGCCCAGGTAGTCCGAGCCTTTGACGGTGTCGAACGCGTGCCAGAGCCAGCTATCCTCTTCCTCGTTTCCCAGCGCCGCGCCGATGCCACCCTGAGCGGCTCCGGTGTGCGAGCGCAGCGGGTGCAGCTTGGAGACGACCGCTACGTCTGCGCCGCCTTCGCGGGCGTAGAGGGCCGCCATGAGTCCGGCGCCACCGGCTCCGACGATTACGATGTCGTGCGTGAAGGTCATATCCGTTGGTAGTTAGGTCTAGTTAGCCGCCCAGCCCCCAACCCGCCATGACGACGGAGTAGAGACCGATGATGAGGAGCACAAGCGCCAATCCCCAAGAGAGCGTGACGGCTGTGACGCGAGCGAGCGGATTGCGGATGTAGTCCGTCAGGATGTTGTTCAGGCCGTAAAAGCCGTGGTGCAGCGCGAAGAGCAGGAAGAAGATGTTGAACGCCTTCCACAAGACGGCATAGACCGGGTCGGCAAGGCGCAGCATCGCCACGTCGTAACTCGTAACGGGATCGCCGACGGCTCCGGGGAGGACACCGGCTTCGCGGCGCTCGTTGACGGCGGCTTGCGCTTGGTCCGAATACGTCGGAAGAGCACCCGCAGCGACGAGAAGCCGCTCGCGCTCGACCTGTGAGAGTCCGTCGAGACGACCGTCAAACCCGGATTCGTCGCCGCTCAGAACAGCTTGGGCCAGTTCCAGATCGTCTTCGGCGATCACGTTGTTGACGACGGCTTCGTTGACGCCTTCGAACGTCAGCACGGCGGTTGTGCTGTGCGTTACGCTGGCGCTCGTGGCGTCGAAGTGCTGAATCCAAAAGTGGGTCAGCAGCAGGAAGACGAGGAACGTGCCCGACACGCGGTGCAAGAACCAACCGAACGCCTGCGATTTATGGTTTTTTCCGTAGCTAGCCATCGATCAGCCTCCGAAGTGTTTGACGAGCGCGTAGATCGACGGATATCCGCCTGCGATGATCATGAGGACGGCAACAGCGCCCAGCGTCCAGAACAGCCGCTTCTGGTGCGGACTCCATCCCAGAAAGTCGATCAGCACGATGCGGAGGCCGTTGATCATGTGGTAGACGACGGCGGCCCACAGCATGAACTCGCCGACTTTGAAGATGGCGCCGTGGTAGCTGGAGATCAGCTCGTTGTATGCGTCGCGATCCGACAAGGCCTTTAGCCCCCAGATGTGAACGACGAGGTAGCCAACCAGGGCGAGACCGCTCAGGCGGTGTGCCATCCAAGCGAACATGCCAGAACGCACCCGATAGGGGCGGATAGCTTTGCGCTCGAATTTGGCGGGCGCGTCGATGGTGTCGAGAGCCATTGCGTGACGGTGTGTGGGGAGCAGACAGAGACCCGACTAATATAGAGGATCGGATGGACGCGTCGATGCTCGGCGTCGGCTGTCTGCATGGGATAAGAGCGAAAAAGGGCTTTTGTTTCTTCTTTCAGAAAGAAGTGAAAGTCAAGCTTTGAGGGAGGTTTAGACTCGGTCCAGACAGCGTGCTGCTAGGTCTTGGTCCAACTACAAAGCCCGCCAGACCGAGTAGATCTGACGGGCTTTGGGTTGTCGGTAGTTCAGCGATTACCGCTGGTCTACGGCAGGGAACGTCAGGCCGCGCTCGCCAACGTAGTCCGCACTGGGGCGGATGAGGCGGTTGTCTTCCCACTGCTCCAGCAGGTGCGCCGTCCAGCCCGTGATGCGCGCTAGGGCGAAGATCGGCGTGTACAGGTCGGTGTCGATGCCGAGCATGTAGTAGACGCTCGCCGAGAAGAAGTCGACGTTGGGGTCGAGGCCTTTTTCAGACTTGACCGTCTCCATCATAGCGACCGAGATGTCGTACCACTTGCGCTGTCCACGCTCGTCGGCGAGGCTTTCGCTGGTTTCGCGAAGCAGGCGGGCGCGGGGGTCGAACGTCTTGTAGACGCGGTGTCCAAAGCCCATGATGCGCTCCTTGCGGCCCAGTGCTTCCATCACCCACTCGCGCGGGTCCTTGCCGCTCGCGTCGATTTCGAGCAGCGTCTCCATCACCTTGATGTTGGCGCCGCCGTGGAGCGGGCCTTTGAGGGCGCCGATGGCTCCGGCGACTGCGCTGTACATGTCCGACAGCGTCGAGCCGATGACGCGCGCCGTAAAGGTCGACGCGTTGAGGCCGTGCTCGGCGTGCAGCGTGAGGGCAGCGTCGAAAATGCGGTCGGCCTGCTCGCCCGGACGCTCGCCGTTGAGCATGTAGACGAAGTTGTAGGCCGTCGATCCGTCGCTCAGCGGGGCAATCGGCTCCTGACCCTTGCGGATGCGGTCGAACGCGGCGATCAGCGTCGGAATGCGCGCCGTCAACCGGACGGCTTTGCGATAGTTGGCTTCGGGGCTTGCGTCAGCCGTCTCGCCATCGAACACGCCCAGCGCGGCAACCGCCGTCTGGAGCACGCTCATGGGATCGGCGTCCTCGGGCATCTCGCGCAGCAGCGTGACGATGGCAGGCGGCAGCGCGCGCTCGCTGCGGAGCATGTCGTTCAGTTCGCCCAGTTGCTGTGCGGTGGGCAGGCTGCCTTTCCAGAGCAGATAGGCGACTTCCTCGAACGAGGCTTTCTCGGCCAAGTCGTCGATGTCGTAGCCGCGATAGATCAACTCACCCTTTTGCCCGTCGATGTGCGAGAGTTCGGTGTCGAGGGCGACGACACCTTCGAGGCCACGGGCTTTAATCTTTTGAGGGGCTGCGTCGGGCATGGAGCGTAGGTAAGTCTGATGAGGCGCGAATATCGGAAAAGCGGTTCCACCTTGCGTGGCGGGACAGCCTTCTTTAAAGTCGGCGGCAGGGGGAGGGCGTTCCCCAAGTGCGCGGGTTTTTTGGTGAAAGGCGCAGCGGGTCGGCTATTGTACGCAAGCGGACGGATCAAAACCGTAACGCGCGCGTCGGGAAGTAGGTCGAAGTGGCGAGGCTCCCAATGGTCTCGCAGCAGGTACGCGCTCCGCGCCGACTGCTCCGCCACTCCGACTCGCTCTTTCTATTTGTACCGCCGCTCTGCGGCTCGGCACGTCGGTCGCTTCGATTCTGATTCTCGCCCGCCACGCCGTCCCTCGCCACCTCATGGCTCACTTCGTCCGCATGCACTGTCTTCGTGCGAGCGTCCTCGGTCCTCCTTTCGATACGATAGGACCTGACGCTCGCCGCCTAGCGCGCGCGGTTGTTTTTCTCTTAGGCAGCTGGTTTGGACCACTGCCGATTTCGCGCGCTCGCCCGACCCCCCGACCACCTTCTGGTCCGGCTCGACGGCTCGTCGCCCGCTACCTGCACAACGAGCCGCCGATGGACGGCGCTCAGATCGGTCCGATGGATCGTGTGCGACGTACGGACGGCAGCGCGCACGTACTCCCCACATGGGCAAAAAAGAACTGGTCGTCTCGGGCCACAACGGTACCACCCGGCTCGCACTGATCGAAAACGGTCAACTTGCCGAACTTCACATCGAAACGCCCGAACACGCACGGACGATAGGCAACGTCGTGTTGGGAAAGGTCAAAAAGGTTATGCCCAACATCCGGGCGGCCTTTGTCGACATCGGCATGGGGCAGGACGCGTTTCTGCACTACTCGGATCTGACCGATAACCTGCCGCAGATGCTGGCGTTCGTCGAGCAGGACGATCCCGACTTGCGTAGCTGGGGCGTCGCGCCGGGCAAGCGGCTGTCCAAGCGCAAGCGGCGCGGAGCCAAACACGGCAAGGCGACGGGCAAGGGCGACCGAGAAGATGGTCTCGATCACCTGTTCGCCATTCGCCGCCGGGCGCGGCATGGTCCGCCGAAGCGTCAGGCACGGCGTGATTTGCCGCAGCTCAAAGGGCGTCCCGAGGATCACCTGAAGCAAGGTCAGCGCATCCTGGTCAAGATCTCCAAGGAGCCGATGGGCCACAAAGGGCACCGCGTCTCGACCGACATCTCGCTGGCCGGGCGCTTTCTCGTGCTCGTGCCGATGGCGGACTACGTTGCCGTGAGCAAGAAAATCGGCTCGTACAAAGAGCGGCGCAGACTGCGCGTGCTCGCCCGGTCCCTCCTGCCCGAAGGGTTTGGTGTGATCGTGCGGACCCAGGCGTCCAAAAAAAGTGCACGCGAACTCGATACCGATCTGAAGCTCCTCGCCGAGCGGTGGGACATTATCGAAGGCGGCATGCAGGGCAAGCCCAAGCCGCCCAAGAAGCTGTTCGAGGACGTCAACATGGTGTCGAGCCTGGTGCGCGACCTGTTCTCGGACGACTTCGACCGCATCCTGACGGACGACAAAAAGATCTACGACAACCTCAGTCTCTACGTGCAGGCCGTCGCGCCCCACATGGAGGACGCGGTCCAGTATTACGACGGCAAGCGGCCCATTTTCGACCACGTCGGCATCGGGCGCGACTACCGCGACGCGTTCGAGAAGCGCGTCGACATGCCGGGCGGCGGCTACCTGTTCATTGAGCGCACCGAGGCGATGCACGTCGTCGACGTGAACTCGGGGCGTGCCGGACGCGGGCTGAGCCAGGAGGAAAACGCGATCCGCGTCAACCTCGAGTCGGCGCGGACGATTGCGCGTCAGGCGCGTCTGCGTGACTTGGGCGGCATCATCGTCGTCGACTTCATCGACCTGAAGGACAACCGCAACCGCAAGAAGATCTACGACGAACTGCTCAAGGAATTCCGCAAGGACCGAGCGGTCACCAAGGCGCTGCCGATGAGCGACTTCGGCATCGTCCAGATCACGCGCCAGCGCCTGCGCCCGGCCTTGACGACGCTCCACAAGCCCGAAGACGACGACGGAGGCAATTGGGAAGACGAAGCCCGCGCCGAGGTCGAAGCGCAGCAAGCCACCGACACGCCAGCCAACCGCGACGACGACCGCTCCAGCGACTCGTCGCGCGGCGGGCGCGGACGTGGGGACGACCGCCAATCCCGCAGCCGCTCGGACGACGACTCGAACGCGCGAGGCCGAGGCAACCGGGGCGGACGCGGACGCTCGAACGATCAGCGAGGTGATTCATCACGCGGTGACTCGTCACGTGGCGACTCGTCGCGAGACAACCGAGGGGCGCAGCAGTCGTCGGCGAACGATCAGAAATCCGCTTCTTCTAGCAAATCGTCCAACTCGCGCAGTAACAGGCAGAAACGCAAACGCGAGACGCCGGACGAACTGCTCGCCAAGATGCGCGGATGGGTAGCGGCGTATCGCGAAGCCGGGCGCAAAGAGCCGCTGCGCCTGCGCATTCACCCGTTCCTGTCGGCGTTTCTGTCGCGCAGCGTGCCCAACCGGACGACGCGGTGGAGCTTCCGCTACCTCGTTCGCATCAAGCTCGAAGAGGACGAAAACCTGCACCCGATGGCGTTCCGCTTCCACATCGCCGAAACCGGAGAAGAGATCACGCGCGACATCACGCCGCTCGACCTGTCCGACAACGCGCCCGACGAAGCCGCCGTCGACCTGCCCACGCAGCCCCAACCGGACGGCTCGCAGCGTCCGCCGAAAAGATGAGGCGGCTGATCGTGCTGGTAGCCGTGCTGCTCGCCCCGGTTGCCGTCGCGCAGTCGGTTCAGCAGCAGGGCGTCGCGGTCGTCGTGGCGCCGATGCAATTCGTCTACGCGGGTGAGGCGGCAGTCGGCGACGTGTTGGAGTTCTCGGCTCCGGTGTTCGGACTGCGCTACGAAGGGCGCGGATTGTTCGTCGAAGCGCTGTATGGAAATCCGACAATAGAGCATCCTGCTAACTCGTCTCGCCCGCCTCCAGGCGACGCTGCGCCGAACGCAATTACGCTACCGGATCGCAGCCTGACCGTGTGGGACGTGCGCGCTCACGTCGAGCAGCCGTTTGCGATCACCGAGCGCCTGCAGCATCCCCGTCCGGCTGGCGATTACGTCTCGGCGTGTGCGGTCCGACGACGAGGTGCTGGTGGACGATACGGCTACCATCCCCGTCTTCGGGAAACCCGAGTTCTCAGCCGACGCGCTCAGTTTGGGCGGCGGATTGGGCTGGGCCGACCGTCGAGAACGCACGCGCGTCTGGGCGATGGGCTTGGTCGGAATCGCCTCGCGCGACTTCGGGGCGTCGGGCTTGGCCTATGGCGTCGAAGCCGGAGTGCGACTCGCCGTTCCGGTCCGCGATCAGGCGCTGACGGCGGGCTACACGTTTCGGCTCGACGGGCACGACTTCGGCAAACTGCCGCTGGCTGGGCGCGAAACGGCAGATGCGGGAGACTACTACGGACTGCACCACGCGCTATCGGTCGGCCTGCGATTCTGAATGGTGCGGGTGTCGGCTGTTTCGGTCGTGAAGCGGCGGTCCGTACATTCGACGCGTCCTCCTATCGCATATGCCCCGCTTCGCGCTCTCGCTCCTCCTCTTGCTGCTGGCCGGGTCAGCGCAGGCGCAAGTGCTCGACTCGGTGACCGCGCGATTTGTTGGGCCGTTGCTTCCTCTAGGCGTCGTACAAGCCGTGGACTCGATCCAGAGGGCAGGGGCAACTCCCGTCGACTCGGCGGCAGTAGATACAGCGCGAATGACGAGCGACGGCGGCGAGGTGGCGGCGCTGCTGATGTCTGTCCTCGCGCGGCAGAGTCGGCTTGAAATGCGCAACGACAGCCTGAGGCGCGCGCTGACGGTTGCGCGTCGGGACACCTCGCGGTCTGTGGCGGATCAGGCGAGGCAAACCGTCGAGGAGGCGGGCGATACGATTAAGGGGCTGGGCATCAAGGCGTTCTTCTCGATCCTCGTCCTGATTCTGACGGCTTACGTCATCCGGTTCTCGGTCTGGCTACTCAACTCGCTCGCGGCGCAAAATGCCGAAGAAGCGCTCCGGTACAAGCGGTTCATCCCCATCGTCCGCATCCTGACGTGGGCGTTTGCGGCGTACCTCGTCATCAGCGTCATCATCGGCTTGACGGGCGAACAGTTGATCGCGGCGAGTGCGGCGGCGGGCGTCGCTATTGGTTTCGCGGCGCAAGACGTGCTCAAAAACATCTTCGGCGGACTGGTCATCATCTTCGATCAGCCGTTTCAGGTGGGCGACA
Source organism: Rhodothermales bacterium (assembly GCA_963793245.1). GTDB lineage: Bacteria > Bacteroidota > Rhodothermia > Rhodothermales > BA12 > CAXBBB01. The sequence goes on along the minus strand of CAWBZG010000005.1, from coordinate 797,958 downwards.
AGGTGGCCGTAGGCGACACGTACGGCGAGGTCGTCTCCATCGGCATCCGGTCGACCCGCATCGTCACGCCGGACGACAACCTCGTGTCTGTCCCCAACAGCCAGATCACCGACGGGCAGGTGTCGAACGCCAACGCGGGCGTGCCCGACTGCCAGGTCGTAACCGACCTCTTCCTGCCGATATGGGCCGACGAAGGCGTCGCCAAGAGTGTGGCGTACGAAGCGGCGGCGGCCTCGCAGTTGATCTACATGGGCAAGCCGGTCGTCGTTCTCGTCAAAGAGGTGTTCGACAAGGAGTTGATGCTGCGCGTGCGCGTCAAAGCCTACGTGCTCGAACACAAGTACGAGTTCGCGTTCCAGAGCGAGATCACGCAGGCGGCACGGCGCGAGTATCGTCGGCTGGGCTTGTTGCTGAAGCCGGACGAACCGGCGCCGGTCGATCCGCCTGATGAAGCCCAGGCCACGGCGCCGCCTAACGCTGAGTTGCCCGTCGCTTCCTCTATTTCCGAGCGGGTCGAATGACCGAAGTCTCCCGCCCCCAACCGACGTCAACCGTCGACCCGCTAACCAACCCGCTGTCTAAGCAGACCGATGGCGCGTTGCTGAGCTATCTGGACGCGATTTGCGATACCGTCGTGACGCCGATGCGCCAGGCCGTCCGCACGTTCGATCAGCAGATCGGCGACTCGGTTGCCTACCTCGACGCCGAGCGTAACGCAGCCGGAAGCCGGACGCCCTTCGATCAGTGGCAGGCCGCGACGATGTACCGCGCGCATCTTCGAGACGCGCTGGACCAGATGGATCAGGCGCTGGAGCAGGTCGCGCCTGCTCGGTCGCTCGCACAGGCGCGGCGTGCGCTGCTGGCGGCGTGGGAGGACAGCGCGGCGAGCCAGTCCGAGTCCGTCTCTCGCCCAGCGCCGGATGCGCTGTTCGCCCAAGAGAAGGCCGACTCGTTCTACGTCAACTCGCGCAAGTCGGTAGCGCGGATTCGGCGCAAGCTGCAGGGCAAACCGCCCGAGCAGATGATTCCGCTGGGGCACTTGGCGCGGTATCACGCGGTCGTTCGTCTGCCGAACGCCGTGTTGCCCACGTTCCGCGCGGTGGAGCAGGACGTGGCGCGCGTTGCTGCAACGGTCGAGACGTTGGGCACCAACGCCGTGTATGCCGCCCTGCGCGCCGAACAGCGCTGCCGCCACTACGCCGACTTCCTCGCGCCTGACGAGCGAAGAGCCGCCACGCCACCGACGCTCGCAGCGCCTCCCAAAGTAGATCCCGCAACCCTCCCTGAGTCGGATGAGGACTTCGATGCGCTGCCCGACGCGCAGTCGGTCGAAGTGGTGAGCACAAGGGCATCGGACGCCATCACCGAGGCGCGCGTGGCGGCGATGAAACTCCGCGATGCGCTGGCAGCCCAGACCCTCGACACCGCGTCGATTCGCGAACGAGCACGTGCGGTGACCCAGAGCGCTCACACCGACTGGCGGAGCGACGTGGCGCGCGGTGGTACGTTTCTGCTGCCTATGCGGACGCGCACCGTCGAGCCGCTGAGTGCGCTGATGAGTTCCGACCGTGACGACGAGTGGACGGACTGGTACGAACGCGCGTCGGCTCGGCTGCGCGCACTGGTGAGCTTGATGGACATTCCCGATGCCGCACACGCTGCGCTGACGGAGTGGATCGACGCACTCCGAGCGACTCTCGTCGAGCCGGTGAGCCAGTTGCTCATCGAAACGTCGGACGCGGTCTCGGCTCCGCTGCCAAGAGTCGAGCAGGCGTTCGAGCAATCGCCCAGTGCGGCTCGGCAAGCCGTCTCGGATGCGCTGAGCGATGCGTTAGGAGCTACAGAGCGAGCAAAGGGGAAGGTGCAGGCGTTTGAGTTGGAAGAGCGGGTCAAGGAGAGCGCCCAGTCGCTAGGCCAAAGCATCGGCGATCTCCCGCAGCAGGTCGCCGAGACAGTCCGCGTCAACGAGTTGCATCCTGAGTCGGTCGCCAGCGGTGCGCCGACCGTCGATCCGACCGTCGATGTGCTCGTCGAGACACCGCGCGCCCACGTCCAACGCGCTCTCGACGCCGAAGCCGAGAATCTGGCGGAGAAAGCGGCACAACCCATCCGCGAAGCCGTCGCCGCGCTCGTCAAGGAGATGAACGACGTGCCCGCCGTGCTGCGCTTCAACCTGGAAACGGCGCTATCGAGCCTCAACTCGCTCTTCCAGCCCGACGATGCGGGCGAGGACGACGAAGAGCACGACATCGAGACCGGCGACCAACCCACGGCGCCTGCCGAACGCCTCGCCGAAGCCCGCGACCTGTCGACGAACGGTATGCGTCGCTCGTCGACTCGGCTAGCCCTGCTCGCCGAACCGTTGAGTCACATCCTTCCGACCGCCGCTGAGTCCGCCGTGGCTCCTGTCGACCGAGTGCTCAAGCGCGTGATCGACCGTTCGCGCGTCGAGGAAGGCCTGCGCGCCCAAGCCGCCGACGTGCAGCGCGAGGCGATGGACCAGATGCGCGAGACCGGGCGGCGCATCGGCAGCGGGTTCGGTCACATCAGTTGGTGGGTACGCAAGCACGCTCGGCTGCTCCGCGTGCGCGTGCGCGGGCTGCTGCGCAGGGGCAAGGAGGCCGTCGGCGTAGCCGGGTCGGGCGACATCCACGAGTTGGGAACGGTCGAAGCCATCGCCGGGCTGGACAAACTGCTCGAACGTCTGCCCGCACCGTACCGGCACCTGTTCTCGCTGCGCCCCATCGCCGATCCCGACCTGCTCAAAGGCCGCACCGTCGATCTGGCGCGCATCCGTCGGCACGAGAGCCAGTGGCGAGCCGGACTGCGCAACACGCTCGTCCTGTCGGGCAGCCCCGGTTCGGGACTTACCAGCCTGACGCGGGTCGCCGAAGCCGAAGTGCTGGCCGATTACGACGTGCATCGCATCGAACTCCGCGCGCGACCTGCATCGGCTGATGCGCTCGCAGCCCGGCTGTCCCGCGCGCTCGACTTGCCGCCGGAAGCAGGTGCGTCTCTGGCCGATCTTCGGACCGCCATTCACCATTCGCCTGCAGGCGAGCGTCCGCCCGTCGTGATCCTGGGCGGGATGGAGCATCTGATGCTACGCGCCATCGGCGGCGTCGATCTGGCGCGCGACGTGCTGCTCTTCCTCTCGCAGACCGATACGCGCATCCTTTGGATCGGGACGGTAGGAACGTCGGGCTGGCAGGCACTTCGGAGCGCGCTTCCCCAGGCCACATCGTTGGTGTTGACGCACGAAGTCGGCGGGCTGGGGCGCAACGCGCTCGAAGACGTCATCATGGCGCGGCACGACAAGAGCGGTCTGGCCCTGCACTTCGAGCCGATCGACGCCAAAACGAGCAAAGCCGAGCGGATGCTGCTCAAGGCCACCAAAGGCGAGATCGACACGCAGCCTGCGCTGCGTCGCCTCTACTTCGACGAACTGGCCCGAGTCAGCGGGCAGAATCTGACACTCGCCCTGGTCTACTGGCTTCGCTCGGTTCAGATCGACGCCGACGGCGAGATCGTTCGCATTCACCAACCGGCCAAACTCTCGTTTGCCTTCCTCGACGCGTTCGACCGAGCGAGTGCGTTCACGCTCAAAGCCTTCCTCGACCACCGAAGCCTGACCATCCGCGAGCTATCTCAGGTAATGGGCGGCGTCCCGATTCGCTCCGCCATCGAGCAGTTCGAGCGCGTCGGCAACGTCCTCCTCATCGAGCCGATGCCGACCGCGAAGAAAACCACGCCCGACCCCGACGCGCCCAGGTCCGCGTTCGGCGAGCGCACGCCCGTCTTCTTCGCCTCCGCCGACGCCGATGTGCGCTACCGCCTGCGCCCCGTCGTCATCCACCCCGTCGCCGACTACCTACGCCGTCAGAACGTGCTGCGGACGTAGCCGCTCCGGTTCGCTCACAAGATCAGGGCACGAGTAAGGGCGATTCATGAATCGCCCTTACCGACTATGGAGTCGATGACGGCTACTTCCGTCCGCGCAACGTAATGACGGGCAGGATCACTTCTTCCAGACTGGCGCCGCCGTGCTGCATCGTGTCGCGGTAGCGGTTCTGGTAGTGGTTGTAGTTGGTCGGGTAGACGAAGTAGTAGTCTTCCTTGGCGATGATAAAGTTCTCGTTGGCGGCCTGCTGCGGAAGGCCCCACGCGTTGGGATCGTCGATCACGATGGCGTGCTTGCTGTCGGCTTTGACCTGGCGACCGTGCTTGTAGCGCAGCGCCGTCGACGTGTCGCGGTCGCCGATGACTTTGGTGTCGTGCAGGCAGCGGATGGCGCCGTGATCGGTCGTGATGACGACGACGGCGTCTTGGTCGGCGAGGCTTTCGAGCGTCTGACGCAGCCAACTGTGCTCGAACCACGTGCGCGTCAGGGCGCGGTAGGCGCGTTCGTCCGGCGCGATCTCGCGAAGCACGCTGCTCTCGCTCCGGCTGTGCGCCAGAATGTCGACGAAGTTGACGACGATAGCCGACAAGTCCGACTGCGACAGATCCGACGCTTTGGCCGCTAGCTCGCGTCCGTCACGCGTCGACACGATTTTCTGGTACTTCATCCGCACGTCTTTGAGGTGCTTGCGATGGAGTTGATCGGCCAGAAACTCCTCCTCGTGCTGGTTCAGGCTGTGCTCGTCGCCTTCGCGATTCCACTTCTGCGGATACAGCCGGGCGATGTCGCGCGGAAGCAGGCCGCTGAAGATGGCGTTGCGCGAAAACGGCGTCGCCGTAGGGAGCAGGCCGTAGTGGAACTCACGCGTCAAGATCGAACAGGCCGCCGATGAGGTTTTCGAACTCCAGCCACTGATCGTAGCGCATGCAGTCGATCACGAGCAAGACGACCTTCTTCTTGTCGCGAAGGTGCGGCACGACGAACTGCTGGACGACTTCGTGCGAGAGCGGCGGGCGGCTGTCGGACGGGCCGTCTTGTGCGATCCAGCCGGGGTATTCGTCCTCAATGAACTTGCCGAACTGTCGGTTGGCCTCGCGGTATTGATCGTCCAGAATCTGCCGCACGCCCTCTTCCGAGTCGATCTCGACGTCGAAGCGGACCAGTTCGCGGTACAAATCGGTCCACTCCTCGAAGTCGAGCCGTCCGCCCAGCCGCTGCGTGATCTGGCCGAACTGCTGCAGATAGTCCGACTGCACCTTTTCGCCCGTCAGCCGCTGCTGGTCGAGCAGGCGTTTGAGCGTGAGCAGGATCTGACTTGGGTTGACCGGCTTGGTCAGGTAATCGGCGATCTGGCTGCCGAGCGCTTCTTCCATCAGGTGCTCTTCCTCGCTCTTGGTCACCATCACGACGGGCGTCGCCGGACGCGCTTCTTTGATGGCAGCGAGCGTTTCGAGTCCGCCCATGCCCGCCATCTGCTCGTCCAAGAGGACGGCGTCGGGCTGGGCGCGCATGACTTCCTCGACGCCATCGGCGCCGTTGGACGCCTTGACGACTTCGTAGCCCTTGGCTTCGAGCATTCGGATGTGCGGCGTGAACAGGTCGATCTCGTCGTCGATCCAGAGAATGCGGGGCATGGGGCAGGGGAGCGGGTGAAGCAGAGCAGTGGAGAGCCAACGCAGCCACAGGGCCAATCGTGCGTGAGCCGGTCCGATAAAGCGGTCGAACCCACCGGTACAACGCATCGTTTCGTGCGATTCCTAGACTCTGTCCCGATGATCAGAACCGCTCTCTTCGCCGCTGCCCTGATCGCCGGATGCGCGACGCCTCCGCCTCCGCAAACCGCTGCCCCATCCGACCTGCGGCAACGCGCCGTCGACGCCGTAGCGCTGCCCGAGCAGCCGACGGCAGGCGCATCGTCCGAGTTTTGGCAGGCGTGGGGGGACGGAAACGCTGAGATGTCCAGCTACCGAGCCGTCAGCAGTCGCTACGGAGCGCCGCGCGATGCCGAGTTGGTGCTGATCTACGTCACCGAAGGCTTGAGCCGATCGACCTTGGTGAAAGACGATGCTGCCGACGAGCCGCTGAGCGTTCTGAAGCTCAACATTTCCGAGAAGTTCGACACCGGCATCTACCCGTACAGCGTGATGACGAGCGTCTTCTCGCCGGTCGATGCCTACCGCGCCGAGCGCTTCCAGCCCGTCAAACTCACGCTGACGGCACAAGAGTGGTGTGGTCACGTCTTCCGGGGCGTCTGGCCGGGCCTCGCAGCTTTCCGCTCGACGCTCTACTCCTATTTCGCCGGAGAGGACGAGTCCGATCAGACGATGGAGGCGCCCGTCGGCACGCTCTACGAAGATGCGCTGCTGATCCAACTGCGCGAACTCGACGGACCGTTCGCCGGTGGCGCTGACTGGACCGGCCACCTCGTTCCCTCGCTCTGGCAGCAGCGCGTGACCCACGAGCCGCTTAGCGCCGTCGCCGCCACGATCACGCGCGCCCAGGCCGAGCGCGACGGACAGCCGGTTACGCGCTTCGTGCTCTCGTACGCCGACTACACGCGCACCTACGACGTAGAACAGGCGTCACCGAAACGGGTCGTGTCGTGGGAAACCTCGACCGGCGATAGTGCGGTTCTCCAAGGCTCCGACCGGCTACCCTACTGGCGGCTGAACGGACCGGGCGACGAATCCAATCGCGCCCGCTTCGGCCTTTCCTCTGATTAATCTACCCGCTGTGCGTCTCTTCTTCGCGCTCGCTCTTCTCGCCCTGACCGGCTGCGATGCTGTGCAATCCGACGACGGGTTCGTCCGCTTCGTCCATGCCGCACCCAACGCGCCCGCTGTCCAGGTTTTCTTGGGCGACGCGCCCGATGACGCGGTCCAATTCGGTGAGACGCTCCCTTACGTCACGGTCGGAGTCGGCGATCCGCGCGTCCGAGTTCGAAACGCTGACGACGCGAGCCGCCGCTTTATCGACCAGTTGGTACGCGTCGAGGATGAGCGGCTGACGACGCTCGTCCTGCTCGATACGACCGTCTCCAAACCCTACCTCTACCTAGAGGACGACTCGCCCGGCTCTTTACTTCCGCGTACCATCCGGTTGGTCCACGGCGCTCCCGGCATCGGCGCGGTCAACGTCTTCGAGTCCGACGAGGATGGGGCCGGGCTGTCGCCTCGCCCTCTGGCGACGATCGGCTTTCGCGAGAACTCCGGGTTCGTCGGCATCGGCATCGGGACGACTACGATAGTTGCCGTCGAGCGGGATGCGCCGTTTCGCCGGTTCACCGCGCAGCCCCGACGCGGTCGCTTGACGTTCGTCCTCGTCGAGCAAAACGGTCTCCTGCGGGGCATCGAACTGGACGAGACGCCGTCTCCGAACGCGCGGTGACGTGAGCACTGGGTAACACCGGACGATCTGTGGGCACAGCGGCTCGCCATTCGAGTGCTACCCACTCACCTGACCACCAACAGACATGGCGATTCGAAAAGGCACACGTGTGGCGTGGGAGTGGGGCAACGGGACCGCCGAGGGGACCGTCCAGAGCACCCACACCGACAAGATCACGCGCACGATCAAGGGCAGCGAAGTGACCCGCAACGGCTCAGCCGACGACCCCGCCCTCGTGATCGAGCAAGACGACGGGACGACCGTCCTCAAACTCCACAGCGAAGTAGACCGCGCGGACGAGTAAACCCCTGCCGTGCGCTCCGACGGGCGCCGATTTGTGCCTGGTTAGACGCGCGCTCGTCCTGAGTAGTCACCGCGCCTGCACACACCGCAGGTGGGCTAGGCGATAGCTTGCCCCGTCCTATATATACGTCTCCATGCGGAACGCCGACCTCGCTCGCCTCGCCACGTCCAACCTGCGGCGCAATCGCACCCGAACGCTGCTCACCCTGGCCGGGGTCGCCGTCGGCGTGGGCGCGCTGCTGACGCTGATCGGCTACGGCGCGGGCCTGCAGAACAATGCGCGCGGCGAGTTCGAGCGGCTGGAGTTGTACAACACACTCCGCGTCACATCGCGGCCCGATCCCTTCGGCGGCGCGGGCGACTTGGCGTTTCAGACGCGCAAGCCCGAGGAGGACGCCAAGCCCGAAGTCCCCGTCACTGACAGTCTGCTGGCCGAAATCGCCGCACTTCCCGGCGTATTGGCAGCCTTCCCAGAAATCGTGTTTCCTGTTCAGGTGCGCAGCGGGGAGCGAGAGATCATCGCCAACGCGGAGGCCATTCCTCTTTCGTTTGCCGACATCGAAGCCTACCAACCGGCCTCTGGTGCTTTCTTTGCCGATTCGTCCGACGCTTCGATCCTGATGGCTGCGTCAATGGCCGAGCGGCTAGGCTTCGATCCGCCCGAGTCCATCGTCGGCGATACGGTCGACCTGGTATCGGCGACGCTTGATCTGCGTGCGATGCAGGCATCTGCCGCCGCGTTCGGGATGGGACTGACGACGCTGCCGTTCAGAGAAAACGTCAACCGCGTAGCTGTCGCCGGATTGCTGCCGGACGATGGGCAACAGGTATCGTCGTTTTTCCGCGTGCTGCTGCCGATCGGCTATGCGCGGACCGTCAAGAAGGTGACGTTCTTCTCGACCATCGACCTGCTCATGCGGCGCTCGCAGACAGCCGGAGGGTACGGCGCTGCGCGCGTCCAACTGAGCGATCCCGATGCCCACGCGAGTGTCGTCGCGGCTGTCGAAGAGTCCGGTGCCCACACATCGAGCCTGCGCGACCAGTTCGCCCAACTCGAACGCCTGTTTACACTCATCGACCTGGCGCTGGGCATCGTCGGCCTGATCGCTCTGGTCGTGGCGACGCTGGGGATTGCCAACACGATGCTGATGAGCGTGATGGAGCGGCGCCGCGAGATCGGTGTGATGAAAGCAGTCGGCGGCGAAGAGGGACTGCTACAGCGTCTGTTTCTGGCCGAGAGCGCGCTCGTTGGCGTGATCGGAGGCGTCGTCGGCATCGGGTTGGGCTACGCGGGCATGGGCCTGATCCAGTTTGCGGTGTCGACCTATCTCGAAAGCAAGAGTCTGCCCACGCTGCCCGTCTTCTCGACAGGCATTGGGATGGTGCTGGCCGTTCTCGCAGTCGCGCTCTTTGTCAGCATTCTCGCCGGATGGGTGCCCGCCCGCCGTGCGTCCCGCGTCGAGCCGGTCGAGGCGCTACGCAGCCTGTGAATCAACACGTCTGGTGTCTCTAGTCGCTCAGAAACGATAGGACAGCAGCGGCGAACGCGTCGGGGGCTTGGGCGTGGACCCAGTGGCCAGCGTCGGGGATCGTGACCAACTGTGCGTGTGGGAAGAGCGTCTGGATCTGAGGCCAATCGGCGTCGCGGACGTAGTTGGAGGCTCCGCCGCGCACGAACAGAGCCGGGCCGTCGAACGGAAGCGGCAGGTGCGACGGGGTGGAGGATTTCGTCGTAGCGCGCGCTGCCAGAACGTCGAGATTCGGCGCCCACTCGTAGCCGTTGGGCGTCCTCGTCAGATTTTTAAGAAGGAACTGGCGGACGCCCCAATCCCCAATAGAATCGGCCAGCAGCGCGTCGGCGTCGGACCGTGAATCGAGAGCGCTCAACTCGACCGATTGCAGGGCGGCCAAAAGTGCGTCGTGGCCCGGCGGATAGGCACGCGGCGCCATGTCCGCGACGATCACGCTGCGGACCCGCTGGGGGTGCGTCAGCGCGAGCGTCATCGCGGTCTTGCCGCCCATCGAGTGGCCGAGGACATCTGCCGTCTCCATGCCCTGAGCGTCCATAAAGGCAATCACGTCCGCCGCCATGTCGGTGTAGGAGAACGCATCGGTGTGTGGGGAACGACCGTGGTTTCTAGCGTCGAGAGCGTGCGTGTCGCGAACGGTCGAGAACGCGGTTCGCGACAGCGTCGACCAGTTGCCGCCCGATCCCAGAAAGCCGTGTAGGACGAGCAGAGGGGGCGCATCGGCGGGGTAGTGTTTCGTATGCAATACGACTGGCAGGGGCATCGGTACGTGTGACGGGGTGGATACGATAACTCGGGTCATCAAATGACCATAGGGGATTAACTTTGCCTTGACACGAACGAAGGGGCCGGGTATCTTCATATCTCAATCCAAGTCCCGACTTCTGGTCGGGGATGGAAAAACCGTCTTCCCCCTCGCTGTTTGCGCCAGACTGCTACGACTCTCTCACCGAATACTCAGTTCTCTTCCCCTGCTTCGTGCTCGGGTCGGATCGAGGCATCGGTAGACGGAGAAGGAACGCTGGTACTCGGTGCATCCCGCAAGGCGGGCAGCGCCCTACGCGCTGATGTCGGGGTCGACCATTCCCACCGCACGACCGCCCAGCCCTTTGGCTCGCGACGTGTGACATCCACATCATCAACCTCAGGTAGCACTATGTACCGCAAGTGGAGCATCCTAATGCTCATCGCGCTGGCGTTCCCCGTCGCTGCGTTCGCACAAAGCACCGGCAAGTTGTCGGGTCGCGTGTTGGACTCAGAGACCGGCGAAGGCCTTCCCGGCGCCACAGTCCTCATCGTTGGAACTCAGTTTGGCACTGCCGCTGACTTCGACGGCAACTATACCATCCTCGGTCTCCCCGTCGGCAACTACGACGTTCAGGTGTCGTTCGTCGGCTATCAGACGTCGACCGTCACCGACGTGGAAATCAACTCGGGCTATACGCGCGAATTGAACTTCACGCTCTCTCCGGGTGAACTGCTCGAAGGCGTCGTCGTCGAGTATCAGCGTCCGCTCATCCAGAAGGATGCGTTGGGTACGCCTCGCGTCGTTAGTGGCGAAGAGATCCAGAACCTGCCGGTCCGCGGCGTGGCAGCTATCGCAGCCATCCAGTCGGGCGTCGTCAGCGACGAAGGATCCGGTACGCTCAACATTCGCGGCGGTCGCTCCAGCGACGTCATCTACTTCGTTGACGGTGTCAAGATTACGGGTAGCCTCGCGGTCCCGCAGTCGGCCATTCAGGAGCAGGAGATGATCATCGGTGGTCTTCCGGCCAAGTACGGCGACGCCATCGGCGGCGTCATCTCGGTCTCGACCCGCAACGCCTCGACCAAGTTCTTCGGCTCGATCGAAGCGCTGACCTCGGAAGTGCTCGACGACTACGGATACAACGAAGTCGAAGCCACGCTCGGCGGCCCGATCCTGGGCAACAAGCTCGGTTTCTTCGTCTCGGGTGAGTACTACGACATCGGCGACGGCAGCCCGCAGGCGCAGCCGTTCCTGACGGTCAGAGACGACGTGTACGACAGGCTTCAAGCCAACCCGCAGTTGATCCAGTTCACGGATTCGCTGGGTGCCACGCGCTTCCGCACGCTCGACACGGGAATGATTTCCGTAGGCGATTCGTCGGCGACTCTCGTCGATCCCACCATGGGCGAAAGCTTCGTCGCTCTCATCCCGGGCGCCGACCGCTTGACCGAAGACGACTTCACCTACGAAAACGCCAAGATCAACGACGGCAACACGGGGTACTCGCTCTCGGGTAAGTTCAACCTGCAGCCCGTCAACTCGGTCCGCGTTGCTATCGGTGGTACGTTCGCTCGCCGCGACGCCCCGAGCTACAGCCGCACGGGTAACCTGTTCAACCAGGACAGAGGCAACGAGAACGAGAACGAAACGCGCCGCGGCTTCTTGACCGTGACGCACTACCTGTCGGATCGGACGTTCTACCAGGTTCAGGCCTCGTACGAAAACTTCCAGGCCTGGAGCTTCGACAAGGAGTTCAGCCGCGACATCGAGGACATTCTCGACTACCGCGACATCGACGGTCCAGGAAACGCTGTCGCCGCTCGCTACCTCCGCATCAGCGGAGATACGCTGGCGCAGCAGTTCAACGACGACCAGTTCCCCGGTAACACGGTTGGCCGCAGCCTCTACTCGCTGCCCGGAAGAGCTACGGGTGGGTATAGCAAGAGCAAAACCGAGCAGCTTCGGTTCCAGTTCAACGCCACGACGCAGCTGGGTATCCACCAGTTGGAGTTCGGCGGTGAGTATGAGCAGCGTACCAGCCGTGCGTTCTCGGTTGGTGGTGCAGCGCGTCGTGCGTCGTTCCGCCCCGGTGGTGTCCTGAGCGAAACGCAGACGCCTTACGACCAGATCGCCTATGACGACTTGAGAAGCAGTGTCTCCTACTACGGATACAGCTTCAACGGTCTCGAGGAAGTCGACGACGAAAACCTCACGGCTTTCGCTCAGCAGGATGGTTCGAACGCAGATCGCAACATCGCACCGATCCAGCCGATCTACTACGCCGGTTACCTGCAGGACAAAATTGAGTACCGCGACCTCGTGGTTCAGTTGGGTGCCCGTCTCGACGTGTACGACTCCAACCAGCGCGTTCTCCGTGACCAGTTCGCACTCGTGCCGATCGTTCGCGCCGGTGACGTAGCCGGTTCGCCCTCGAACGTAGGTGGCGACTTTGCCGTCTACTACAGCGGCGACGACGTCACGGGCTATCGCGACCTCGACGGTCAGTTCTACGACACGAACGGTCAGGAGCTTGCTCCCGGACTCGTGCCCGCAGGACGCGCCCGCGCAACCGGCGATGCGACCCTGCTGCAGGAAGCCGCATTCGTCGATGTCGAGCCGAGCGTCACGTTCCAGCCTCGCGTCGGTGTGACGTTCCCCGTCACGGACCAGGCGCTGTTCTTTGCGCACTACGACGTGCTCTCACAGCGTCCGTCGAACAACGGGTTCGCGCAGATCAGACACCTATCAGGCTCGCCTGGGTTCGCCTGGAACGCTGAACAACCCGAACCTGAAGCCGGAAACGATCACCGAGTACGAAGCGGGCTTCCGCCAGCGTCTGGGTGAGAACGCAGCCATCCAGATCAGCGGATTCTTCCGCCAGATCGATGACCTGATTCAGCTTCGCGCACTCAAGAACGTCTTCCCGAACAACTACTCGACGTATCAGAACGTCGACTTCGGAACGGTCAAGGGTGTCGAAATTGAATTCGACCTGCGTCGCTTCAACAACGTGTCGATGAACGCCAACTACACGTTGAGCTTCGCCGAAGGCACGGGATCGGATGCCAACACGACCAGCCGGATCTTCTGGCTCCGTGAGGCCAACCCGTTCGTCCCGAACTTCCTGTCGCCACTCGACTTCGACCGCCGCCACACGGCTAACGTCACGCTCGATTATCGTCTGGGTGCCGGAGACGGTCCCGAGGTCGGAGGCTTCCGTCCGCTCGAGAACTTTGGAATCAACCTCCTCAGCTCGTTCAAGAGCGGCAAGCCGTACTCGCGCTATCTCGATCCCTTCCCGGTTGACCAGCAGGTTCGCCAGTCGGGTCTTGCTGGGCAGATCAACGGTGCCAACCTCCCCGGCACGTTCCTGCTCAACATGAAAATCGACCGCCGTTTCAAAGTCGGAACCGCCAACATGACGGCGTACCTCGAGATGGAGAACGTCCTCAACTCGAACAACGTGACCAGTGTCTTCAACGCCACTGGCCAGCCCGACACCGACGGATACCTCGAGTCGGCAGGTGGTCTTCAGGACTTCCCTGTTGGCACGATCGATCGCTTCTACTATCAGAACCGTGTCGATTCGCCGTACAACTACGGTATCCCACGTCAGACGCGCCTCGGCCTGCGACTGAACTTCTAAGCTGAACCAGAGAGAGGGGCGCGGCCCCGGTCGGCCCCTCTCTCGCTTTGGTTTGCATTTCCCCACACGCTCTCTACTGACTGTGAATCTCTACTACAAACGCTTTGCAGCGCTCGTGCTGGCCCTGGTGGTCTTCGCGCCCGACGCTCAGGCGCAAATCACGCAGGGCAACTGCCAGGTGACAGGATCGGCTGTGGCCGACCTTGCCGTCAACAACGTCCGCGCGCGCCTTTATAACAACGGTGGCCTCTTTTGGAAGGGCGCCGGTAACGTCTATAACGTCCCGGCCGTACAGCCCGGGCAACCCCTCACGCCCAACGCCGTCTTCGCGTCCGGTATCTGGGTCGGTGGTCTGGTCAACGGCCAGCCCCGCCTCGCTGCCACCGACTACGGCCCATGGGAATTCTATCCCGGCCCGCTCAACGACGCCGGTGGTCTCGTCGACCCGACGTGTCGTAAGTACGACCGCATCTTCGTGGTCAACAAAACGGCCCTTCGCGAATACCTGGCGGACGGAACGACTACTCCTGACCTGCGCGACTGGCCCGTCGGCCTGGGCGCACCGGCCTTCGTCGACGCCAACGGAAACGGCAGCTTCGACGACGATGAGTCGGAAGTCACCGTTACCAACGTCGACCAGACGCTGAACCTCGCTGCTGGACAGCTCCCGCTGTTCCCCGGAAACGGCTCGGCAGATGAGATGGGCTTTACGGTTTTCAACGACGTAGGTGGCGAGCACAGATCGACCGGTTCAGCACCCATCGGCATCGAAATCCGCCAGCTCGCATTTGCGTTCAACCTCGGTGGTGCCATCGGCAACACGACCTTTTACCGGTACGAGATCGACTACAAAGGCACGACGCCGCTGACGAACGCCTACTTCGGCGTGTGGTCGGATCCTGACCTGGGCAACGCATCGGACGACTACGTCGGATCGGACACGACGCTTGGTCTCGGTTTCGTCTACAACGGCGATAACGACGACGAAGGATCGGACGGCTACGGCACGGCACCGCCTGCGCTCGGCTACGACTTCTTCCAGGGACCGCTCGTCGATGCTCCTGGACAGACGTTCACCGATCCGGACGGAACGATTCACGAGAACTCGACCCGCCTGGGCACCACGGTCTTCTTGTACTACAACAACGCGACTGGTCCCAACGGTAACCCCCGCGTTAACAGCACGGACTGGTACAACTACCTCCAGGGCATCTGGCAGGACGACAACCCGATGGTCAACTGCGGCGATGGCTACGGCCCGACCAACGAGTCGCGCAACTCCCCTGGCATGTACCGCTGACTCAGCAGCAGACCTTCTTCATGTGGCCGGGTAACCCGTCAAGTGGAGAGTTCTGGAGCGAAGTCAACATCGACAACGCCGGAACTACCAACACGCCGAGTGACCGCCGCTTCCTGATCTCGACGGGACCGTTCGAGTTCGCACCGGGAGCAACCCAGGAACTCGTCTACGGTATCGTATGGTCGAAAGGCGACGACAACCTCAGCTCGGTCGCCAAGATGAAGGCAGACGACGCGGTTGCACAGTCGGCATTCGACGCCAACTTCGAACTGGCTCAGCCGCCGCTCGCACCGAACGTCGCAATCTCCGAACTGGACCAGCAGGTCGTGTTCTCGTGGAGCTACGACGATCCGCTCTATGTGCAGCAGTACGAGGAGTTCAACCCGTTCTCGTTCGAGGAACTGCCTGACGGCAGCGCATCGGATCGGACGTACAACTTCGAAGCATTCGAAGTCTTCCGCTACCCGACCGTTGAGTTCAACCAGGACGATGCCGAGCGCGTCGCCGTGTATGACGTCGTCAACGGCGTCTCGCGCGTCTTCGAACCTAACGCCAGCAACGAAACGGTCATCGTGGCCACGTTCCCGGACACCGAGGGCCTGAAGTACTCCTTCCGCGCTACGGGTCTGACGAACTTCACCGAGTACTACTATGGCATCCGTGCCGTGGCGTACAACGGCGACACCGAAATCCTCAAGGTGCTCCCCAGCCCCGTGAGCCGGTTCATCGTGATGCCTTCGCCTGAAGAAATCTCGGGACGGAAAGTCAACATCGCTTCCTTCGGCACCGGCCTCACGGGTGAAGGTGCACCGACGAACATCGGCGAAGGCCAGTTCGTCGCTACCGTCATCAACCCCGGCCGAGCTGATCGACGCCACGTATTCGGTCGAGTTCTATGAGTTCACGTTCGACTTCGTACCTGCCGAACGGAACGTCCGAATCGCGCACGGTAACGTACCTACGATCTCCTCCGCACGACTCCGACGGAACGGTCACCAAATTGGTGGACGGACGCGCACAGGCTCGCCGTACCGGTGAGCGTCTGACGCAGATCGCAGGTGAGCAGTCGCTCTTGTTCGATGGCCTGAACTTCAAGATCACCGGGCCGGACTTCGGTTTCTCGAGCTTCTCGGTTGTCGCAATGCCTCCGGGCCGCTCTAGCTCCGCCGGAGCCGGGTGCTCGCAGCCTTTCGCTGGCTTCCCGACGCCGGGTGGTGCGAACCGCTGGTGCAGCGTCGACGCAGGTGGACCGGCCGACTGGACTGTTCTACGTCATGGTGGTGGTACCGGTGACTACGTCTCGTTCCTCTCGCGTTCGATCTTCAGCCGCTGGCAGCAACGCCGTACTTCGGTCGGCTCGGTGACCCGAGATGGCGCTTTAACGCACAGGATCGACGGCTTACCGTCGCTTCCAGGACGGCGTTGCCGTTCCACTGCCGTTCGAGATGTGGTACACGGTGTTGCTACGCCGAACGATCCTTCGGATGACGTCAAGCTCACTCCCAGGACGATCCTCGGATGACTACAGCATCGTACCGATCCTATCCGTCAACCGGATTCCGCGGACTACGGCAAACGGGGTTTACGACCTGTCGCACGATGGATTCTCTCAATTCGAGCTGGAGAGAACGATCCGTTCACGGACTGGATCTACTGGTACACGCCGGTAGATGACTTCTCGCCCGGAACGGCTCGGCTACGACAAGTTCGCCAACGACAACGTCGACTGTTCGACTGGCGACGCAGATCGACCACGAGCTGTTCGCTCGTACGGTTCTCGTTGTTCCCCGTGGCACAACGGTGCGAACGGAGATGCCGCCCGATGACGCACAACCGCTGCCCGAACAGGGACGATCTTCCGCATCGTGACGTACGAAGCCGAACTCCGTTGGTGACAAGCTGTCGTTCTCGACGACGGAAATCGCTCCGGCAGCAACCACGGATTCGTCCCTGGCAGTTGCTCGCGGTCAGATCGGTATCGTTCCGAACCCGTACAAAGGTGCGTCCTCGTATGAGGTCTCGAACCTGAGCGACGTGGCGCGCTTCGTCAACCTGCCGGAAACGGCGACGATTCGCATCTTCACGCTCAGCGGAACGCTCATCCGTACGCTCGAGAAGTCGGGTCCGGCTCGCACGCTCGACTGGAACCTCCAGACCGAAGCAGCGCTGCCGATCGCATCGGGCATGTACCTGATTCACATCGAGTTGCCTGATGGCGAAGAGAAGGTGATCAAGTTCGGCGTCATCAAAAAACGCATCCAGCTTGACCTGCTCTAAAGACCTCTCTCTCGCACAACAAGACCCTTTTTCTCTATGAAACGCAATCTGTTTGCGCTCTGCCTGGCCGTTACCCTGCTTCTTGCAGGGGCGGTCCAGGCCCAGAGCGACCGCAAAGGCACCGCCGGAGCACAGTATCTGCTCGTTCCGGTAACGGCCAGTACGGCCACACTCGGAGCCGCCTACACCGCCGGTGGTACGAGTGTCTCGCCACTCGAATCGCTGCTGTCCAACCCGGCAGGGCTGGCGCAGAACGACGGTACCGGAGTCATCTTCAGCCGCACGAACTACGTTGCCGACATCGGCATCAACTACTTCGGCGTGGCGCAGAACTTCGGTAACAACTCGATCGCGCTGACGCTCTCCTCGTGGGACTTCGGCGATATCCCGCTGCAGACCGAAAACCAGCCGACGATCAGCAGCCGTACGTATTCCGCCTCGACGCTCGTCGCAGGCCTCACGTACGGACGCCAGTTCACCGACCGCATCTCTGCGGGCGTGACGGCGAAAGCGCTGAGCGAACGCATCGACGATGTCAACTCGGCTGGTGTCGCGTTTGACGTCGGTATGGCGTACACCGTTGGTGAGTCAGGCCTCCGCTTCGGCGTCAGCCTGCAGAACTTCGGTCCGTCGATGAACTTCGGTGGCAACGGCCTCGTCCAGTTCAACCGACTGACGAACCAGCGTGCCAACGCAACCCCGAACGCGCTGTCGCTCGACGGAGCCGATTACGAACTGCCTTCGCAGCTCAACTTCGGCGCCACGTACACGCGCTCACTCGGCACGTCGGCTTCGGTCACGGCGCTGACCAACTTCCGCTCCAACTCGTTCTCTGAGGACGAGTACTCGGGCGGCCTCGAGTTGGGCTTCGCTGACATCCTCTACGTGCGCGGTGGCGTGCAACTGCAGGAGAACATGGACGAGTCGTTCTACGAAGGCTACAACTTCGGCGGCGGCCTCAACCTCGATGTGAACGGCACCGCCCTTCGCGTCGACTATGGCTACCGTTCGGTCGAGTTCTTCGACGCCGTCAACATGATCACGGCCAGCGTGACGCTCTAAGCGATTCGCTGACCCGTTCAGACCCTTCAGCGGGATCGTCCTTTCACGAGGGCGATCCCGCTGTTAGTTTTAGGCCGATTCAGAGTAGCACCCGTCGACCTGAGTCGTGCGAACCCAGAGAACGGATGGTGCACCTCCTCCTGTGTCACCTTTCGGCAGTCTCAGGATCACGGATAGAGGGACGCCATTCCAACTTGAGGACCACCCGTAGACACTTTTCATAACTCGCACCTCTCCCGTTGACCTCTCGCGCACTCCTACTCGTCGGCTTTGCAGCCTTTTTGACGCTGACAGTCGGTGCGTGCAACAAGCCAGCGTCGGAGAAGCTGGACCAGCGTGCGTCGTCCCCGTTCGAGAACGTGGCAGATCGGTCGGTCGCGTACGTCGGTGATGCGTCGTGTGGACAATGCCACGGCGATTTGGTGGCCAGCTATGCGACGCACGGAATGGCGCAGTCGCTCTACACGTTATCGGCTGAGAACGCGGTAGAGTCGTGGCCGAGTCCAGTCGTCGAGGATGTGGTGGGGGGCTATACCTACCGTGCGTATCGGGAGGGCGACCGCTTTTTTCAGGAGGAGACGTGGAGCGGGTCGACGGCCCATCGACTCGTGTACGAAGTGCGCTACGTCGTCGGTAGTGGGTCGGCAGCGCGAACGTATCTGGGCGAAGAGAATGGTCGCCTCTATCAGCTTCCGTTGACGTTCTACACGCAGGAGCGGCGATGGGATTTCAGCCCGGGGTATCGCGCGCAGAATGCTCGTTTCGAGCGGCTCGTGCCGGACGCCTGCATGACGTGTCACAACGCGACGCCCGATCCCGTTGAGTTTGTGGAAGGCAAGTACGACCGCGTCCCTCAGGGCATCGGCTGTGAGCAGTGTCACGGTCCCGGCGCGCTGCACGTCGAGAAGCACTTGGAAGGCTTAGGCGGCGAAACCGAGACCGTCGACTACTCGATCGTCAACCCGGATCACCTGGACCGCGAGTTGCAACTCGACGTGTGCCAGCAGTGCCACCTGCAAGGCAGCGTGATCCTCAGGCGCGAAGGCGAGGACGCGTACAGCTATCGCCCAGGAACGGCGTTCAGCGATCACGTCGCCTTGTTCAGCCCCGACGTGCCAACGAGCGTGACCGAAGTCGGCATCATCTCGCACGCCGAGCGCATGAAGCAGAGCGCGTGCTACCAGGCGTCGCCTGCGATGACGTGCACGACCTGCCACGACCCGCACGAAGGGTTTCGCGACAAGGGGCCGGCGTATTTCAACGCGACCTGCCAGACGTGCCACGCGCCCGACGACTTGAGCGCTCAGTTCGCCCAGACCGAGTTTGCTGCCCAGCACACCGCAACGGCCAACTGCCAGTCGTGCCACATGCCCAAGGTGGAGAGCCACGAAGCGCCTCACTCGTCGTTTACCGACCACTGGGTACGCGTCGTCAGCGACACCATCACGGCGCTCCCGGACGCGTCGAAGGCGCCGCTCGTCGCTTACTTCGCGCGTGACAAAGGCGGTCCAGAAGCGGACATTCTGCGTGGAATGGCGAACATCGTGTACGGCAGTCAGCGCGGCGAAGTGGCGCGGACAGACGAGGGGATTCGCCTGCTCAATGCGTCGCTGACGGGCGAAGGCCAGTGGCTCGAAGCCGAGTACCTGCTCGGCTTTGCCCAGATGCAACGCGGACAGGTGCGAGAGGCTCTCCCGCACCTGGAGCGTGCCGCGCGCGAGCCGATTCCCGAACGACTCAACACCCTCGCTCAAGCCTACGAAGCGACAGGCCGTAGCACGCGCGTCGACAGCCTGTACCGTGCAGCGTTGACCATCCAGCCCGACTTGGCGACCGTCCGAGTCAACTACGGTCGCTTCCTGGAGTCGTCTGGGCGCATGGCGGACGCTCAATCTCAGTACGCGATTGCTGCTCGCGAGCAACCGTCGCTAGCGCAGGCGCACTACAATCTGGGCACCTTGCTGCTTCGGCAGGGCGATGTGTCGGCAGCCGAAGCCGCTTTGCTCCGAGCCGCACAACTCGAGCCTGCCGATGCCCAGACGCGTGGGAATCTGGGGGCGTTGTACGCATCGAAAGGAGCGATGGACGAGGCCCGCAAGCAGTTCGAGGCTGGAGTCGCCGGAGCGCCGAACGATCCTACAGCGCTGGGCAACCTGGGCACGTTCTACCTCAATCAGGGCGACGCCGACCGCGCCGAGCCGCTGCTCGTTCGAGCCGTGGAGCGGCAACCGGGCTACGTCGATGGCTGGGTCAACCTGACCTTGCTCTATGCGCGAAAGCAAGACCAGCGCGCCCTTACGACGCTGCAACGCGCACTCGACGTGGCACCGTCCGACCCGCGCGTGCAGCAGTTGGCGCAGATGCTCCGGGGTGGATGATTAGGCCGAATGATCAGAGCGTCCAATAGACACCGAGTGCGGCGCTGAAGATCGTGTAGCGGTTGTCGCCGACGCCTCCAAACGGACGCGTGCTCTGGCCCAGCCCGAAGTTGAGGATGAACGACAGCTTGTTGTTCAAGCGGCGGATGATGTCGCCGTCGATGCGGTAGGCAATCGTGCCGCCACTACGTCCGACGAAGCCGAGCGACGTGCGGATACGCGTGTACGAGGCGGTCACTTCCGATCCACGCTCGAATTCCAGGAAGGCGTCGTACGTCGAGAAGCCGTCGGGGGAGAAGTAGAGGTCGGTCGTCGTCTGATAGTCGAGCAGGTAGTAGGCGGCGCCCAGGTAGAACTTGGGAAAGATCAGGTAGCTGCCCTCGGCGTTGAGGTTGATGCCGAAGTTGGCGCCCGAGTCGATGAAGCCTGCGTTGTCGTCGACGAAGTTGAGTGCGACGACGCCTTTGACGCGGAAGATCGAATCCGGCATGAGTGCGCGCGACTCGTAGCGTCCGTCGATCTGCGTCAGGCGCAGGTCGTAGAGGCCACCAGCGGGCGACCACAGCGTCGTCGAGCCTTCGGTGTTCTGAATGCCGACCGACGCGCGGTAGCGAGCGGGCGACTGACGCCAGTAGCGGGCCTCGACAAACGGGACGGTCCGCCCGCCGTCGTAGTCGAAGAAACCGACGCGTCCTTCCAGTCGGTTGGTGAACGCGAACTCGCCCGGCTCGACCTCTTCGCGCGAAATATCGTACGCCAGGCCGGTGTATACCTGGTTGAGTTGCTGCCGGTCGACGCGGTCCGAGTTGAGACGCAGCAGTTCCGTCCCATACAGGTACTGCGAGGTCAGGCCGACTGTGCTGATCAGGCCGCCGGGAATCGTGATCTGCGCCAGCATGCCGCCGCCGTAGCGCTGGAAGTCGGCGCCGCCACCTTTGGCAATCGTCGCGTCGACGTGGGGCGAGAAGACGGTTGCAAACCCGCTGCCGCTTCCGGGTTCGTCGACGATGATCGAGAAGCGGGCGCGCTCCTGGAGCAGCCGCTCGCGCTCTTCGATCAACTCGGAATTGGCGCCATACTGACGGGCCAGATCGTACTGCTGCGCGGCCAGTTCGAAGCGCTCGGCCTCGCGGTAGGCATCGGCGAGCAGGATGCGGACCTCGAAGTCGCGCGGGTTCTCGGCCAGCACGCGCTGCGTCGACTCGATCGTGCCCGAGTAGTCGCCCAGGTAGTAGAGGTTTTTGGTGATCTCCTTGGCGACATCGTACTCGTAGCGTTCGAGCAGCAGCGCGCGGTAGATCGACAGCGCGGTCACAAAGTCTCCAGCAGCCGAGTAGACCCCGGCGTACTCCTTCAACTCACCGCGCGTGCGTCGGCCCATCTCGGCGAAGTAGACCTCGTAGGCGTCGACGGCGTCGCCGAAGAATCCGTTGCGGGCCAGCACGCGGGCGTCGTTGAGCAGTGCGATTTCGGCGGCATCGTCCAGCCGGGCGCGTTCGCGTTCGATCAGCGCTTCGAGCACTTCGGCACGCTGACCGATGGCCAGTCCGTCCACCTGAACGCCGCGTCCGGCGTTGCGCGCCAGTCCGAGCGAAAGGGCGCGGCGTACCAGTTCGTCGGCTTCGTCCAGCCGCTCCTGACGCAGGCGGATCGCACCCAGTTCGAGCAGCAGTTCGGCGTTGTCGGGATCGCGCTGGAGCAAGTCCATCAAGAACTGCTCAACTGTCCCGTCGATGCGTCCGGCAGCGATGGCGGTCAGGACGAACAGCTCCTTGTATTCGATGTTGTTCGGCTCCTGATCGAGCAGGAAGATGGTTTCGTCGAGGGCGTCGTCGAAGAACCCGGCGACGTTGAGCGTCTGGGCGAAGTCGACGCGCGCCTGCAAATCGTTGGGATAGAGCGAGATCAGCCGCTCGTAGGCCGCAATAGACTCACTGGGCTTTTCGTCGGCGAGGTAGAGTTGGGCGAGTTCGGCCAGGTCGTCGCGGTCTGTGCCCCGCATCGTGCCCATCGCTTCGAGTTCGGCAATGCGGTTGGCGCGGGCCTGCTCGCGGATCACTTCGATGCGCTCGAACAGGTCACGCGTCCGCGCGTCTCCGGCAACCCGCAGTTCGCCTTGCGTCAAGGTCTGATAGGCTTCCTCGGCGCGTCCTTCGGCCAGGAATGCTTCGGCCAGCGCCAGGCGGCGAGCGTCGTCGCCGGGGCTGAAGGCGAGGCGGTATTGCAGGCGGTCGATGGCGTAGATCGGCGACTCGCCCAGCGTCTCGATGTAGCCTTCGTCGACCATGACGAAGCGTTCGAGCCAGCGGCGCGTCGTGTCGTACTCCTCGCGCAGTTCGATCAACTGGTCGAAGGCTTCGGCGTAGCGCTTGTAATCGAGCAGCGCGTCGACGAGTTGGAAGCGGCGCTCGTCGTTGTCCGGGTTGGCGTTGACCTGGCGGTAGAGCCGGTCGACGATGAACTCGGTGGGAGCCGCAGGACGTGTCGATCCGCCGGTCGCCTGTCCGCCCTGACCGGGACGGCTCTCGAACGGCAGGTTGCGAGCGACGACGGCTTGGCGACGTCTGAAATCGGCATCTTCGCCATAGCCCTCTTCGAGCACGTCGAGGTTCTGCTGCGCCTCGAAGTAGCGACCGTTCGCGATCAGCAGGTCGATCAGTTCGATGCGTTTAGTAGCATTGCCCTGATCCGTCCGCAGTTCGCGCACGAGGATGTCGATGGGGTAGTTGCTCGTCTCGGGCGTGGCCTGACGCTCGGGTGCGTTCAGCTCGACCAGTCCGCGTCGGGCTTCGGCGTTGTTCGGGTTGAGGCGGATCGCCTGATCAAACGCTTCGCGCGCCGTCTGATACTTGCCCTGCCAGAACCGGAAATAGCCCAGGCGCATGTAGAGGTCGTCCGAGGTCGGATAGAATGCGAGAAAGCGCTGGGCTTCGGCCTCGCCGCGCGCGTTGCCGCCGCTGTAGTTGGCGATGGAGATCAGGTAGCGCTGAACGATGCCCGGGTTGCCCTGCGTCCGCGCGAGGTAGGCTTCGTACTGGTCGGCGGCCTCGCGGAAGTCCCGTCGGCGAAACAGCGACTCGGCGTAGCGCAGCCGCAGCGTCACGTCGTCGGGACGTGCGCGTACTTCGCCGCCCAGTCCGCGCTCCTGCTGCTCGCGATCCTGCGCGCCGCGCACCAACGACTGAGCACGCCGACGTCCTTCAATCGCCGCCGCGTTGGTCGGGTCGATGGCGAGAACGCGTTCGTAATCCGGCACAGCGGACGCGTACCGCTCCGACGCTTCGTACGCTCTGGCTCGGATGATGAGCGCGTCGACGTTGTTGCGGTCCTGGCGCAGCACGCGCGTGGCGATGTCGACGGCGTCCATGTAGCTGGAGCGCTCGTAGGCTTCGCGTGCGTTGGCGACGGTCGCGGCTTCCTGAGCCGACGCGGGAAGCGTGGCCGTCAGGAGGACGAGCAGGAGGAGGAGGAAACGGTACATGGTTGGGCAGGGGGGAGGCCCGAGAGGAGCGGCGATGGCGGTTACGTCAGGAGAGCACGTAAGCGAGGCACTCGTCGGCGGTACCGAACGGCTGGCCGTTGGGAAGTGTGACGGCCGAGACCGCGTGGAGCAGATGATCGGCTTTCTGCGGCACATCGGCAGCCAAGCGCTGCTTCAGGCGACCAAAGAAGGCCTGCTTCTGATCGTCGCGCGTGTCGTCGAGGAAGACGACCAAGCGTTCGTTTTCGGCGTCGATGTAGAGGTCGTCGGCGGGGCGCAGCGTGCTGGCGACGAGGTCCGAAACGGTGTCGAAGTCGAACGGGCCGCTGTGCTGGCTCGCCTGCGGGTCCATCCGCATCGCGACGAGCAGGAACGGCGTGTTGCTGCTCTCGCGGCGCTCGAAGTGCTGCTGCAACCGCTGGACGAACCGCTGGCGGTCGTAGTGCGCCTCGGTGCGTGTCGGCTGCGGCTCATGCTCGTGCGCCACCGGCTCGGGCTGAACGGGCTGCTGCGGAGGCGTGTAGGCGGGCGCGGGCGGAGGCGTGGGGCGCGGTGCTGGACGGGGCGGCTCGTAGCTCTGCGGCGCAGACGGAGCGGGCGTGTCGTGCAACTCGCGGCTCGGAGGCGCGCCGTGGTGCGGAAGGTTGCGCGGCGGCTCAGGAGTGATCGGCTGCTGCGGACGCGGAGCCTCGTACGGCTCTGGCGCGGCCTGCTGCGGAGCGGGCGGACGCTGAGCAGGCTGCTGAGCGCTCGGGCGTAACTGCTGGCGCGTCGGCGGCTGCGGTGCCGGAATCGGTTCGGGAGTCGGCGTGGGCAGTTCCTCGCGCTCGCCCAAGACGGTCGGCACCTGAGGCATCTCGCTCGCCATCGTCGGGGCGGACGGCGCGACGGGGCGCGGGGCACCACCACCCAGGCGCATGCCGCCGGTCGGAACGGGCGGCTCTTCGTGGACCGGAAGGTCGGTGGTCGCAGGCGGCATCGGCGCGCCCAGGCGGATCGCGCGATACGTCTGTTCTTGGGCTTCGGGCGCCACGAATTGGGAGCCGGGTAGCAGATTGGGTCCCGAAGCGAGCTTTTGCTCTTCTTCGATAAACGGCGTCAGGTCCCAGATCTCCTCGCTCTTGCGGCGCAGGTGGCCGATGTTCGGCATCAAGACCAAGCGGCGCTTCTGGTGCAGATCCTCGCGCTCGCCCGGTGTCATCACGTGGATCGAGCCGGTCATCTGGCTGTTCATGAAGTCGATCATCTGATGCGACTCCTTGTTGGCCGGCTCGCTCATCACGAGCACCATCGTCATGTCGAGCACGTCGGTGTGTTCGAGCATCTCGACGAACGCCCCCCGGAAGCGGTCGAACGAGCGAAACATGACGAACGGCATGAAGTCGTTGAGCACCAACCGCTGCGGCTTCTCACGCCGGATGATCGCCACCAAGTCGCGCATCGACTTGAGAATGCCGCTGTCGTCGCTCGACTGCTGGTTGAGGACCGGCGGGATGCGCAGCAGCTTGACAAGCCCCTGACCGTACGCCTCACGCAAGTTGAAGCCAATCGACGCAGCCTGAATCATCAGATCCTTGGGACGCGACGGGGATAAGAACAAGACGCTCTCGCCCATCTGGACGCCTACCTGGGTAAAGCGCATCGTAAGCAGATCACGTCCGCTGGCGGCGCGTCCGTACGCGAGGTACGAGCCGCCGCGATAGAAGCCGCCCCAATTCCGGTCGATGGCGTCGATGCCAGTGAGGATCTTGGGCGTATAGGTCGCGGCGAGCGGCGCGCTGGGAGCGAGGGTGGATTCCATAAGACTGATCGAGGGGATTACGAGAAGGCTTCTCAAACGCTGTGCCGACATTTGGCGAGGGCGCAGGAAACGGCGTAGAGTGGCGATAAAGTAGGGTTCGGCGTGCCGGGCGCTCGTTCTAATGAGCCGATGTGAGACCGGGAGCCTCATCCTGAGAAGTCGTACCTTGTGACACGCAAACCGCTTTTTCGTCATGATCGTCGTCCTCCATCCCGACGCCTCGGCTTCGCAGACCGAGGTCGTCATCGGCCACCTGAGCCAGTTGGGGTTCGACGTACACAAGTCGAGCGGCGAAGCCCAAACCGCGCTGGGCGCATTGGGCGTACAACCGGGGTTCGACGTACGGCAGGTGCTTCGGCTCCCCGGCGTAGCACAAGTTCACCGGGTGACTCAGGCGTACCGGTTCGCTAGCCGGGCGTGGAAGCAGGATGCTACCGTCGTCCCCGTCGGCAACGCGCGTATCGGCAATGGATCGCTGGTCTTGGGCGCTCGGCTCGATACCGCGTCCGATCTGCTCGGAGCCGCCCATGCTGCTGCCCAAGCTGGCGCCACGTTCGGCTTCGGCGGTCCCCGCGCGGCGCGTCCTACTCAGGCGCCCGAACCCATCGCCGATCACCTCTCCCGCATGGGAGCCGCAACCCAGGCGGCGGGATTGGCGCTCGCCGTTGCCGTCGGCACACCGTCGGAAGCCGATGCAGCAGCGCACCACGCCGATCTGCTCGTCGCCAACGCGCACCGCATGACGGACACCGATCTGCTCCAACACTTAGGCACGCTGCGCACGCCAGTTCTACTCTACCGGGGCGCCAATGCGACGATCGAAGAGTGGCTCGTTGCGGCGGATTACGTGCTGGCAGGCGGCAACGAACAGGTCGTGCTCTGCGAAGGCGGACTGCGCCTGTTCGGAGAGCCGACGCGCACCCTCGACGTGTCGAGTATGGCGGCAGTTCAGGCACGCAGTCACTTGCCCATCTTCGCCGACGCTACCTACGGTACCGGCAAGTCTGAAAAGACCGCATCGCTCACCCGAGCCGCCGTCGCCGCGGGAGCACACGGCGCCATGCTCGACACGTTTGCCGACGACCTATCGCCGCTGGCGGATCAGTTGCGCGCTATCGCTGCTATTCTCGCCGAATCGACTACTTCCGAAGCGTGACGCCGCGCACCGTTTCTCCGATGCGAACGAAGTAGAGTCCCGATGAGAGAGCGCTGAGGTCGATCCGGTCGCCCGAAGCGATCGAAAACGAGAAGGCGCGACGGCCCATCGTGTCGTACACCTCGGCGATGGATCCTGACGGAATCGTGCCGTCGACGCGGACCAATCCGTCTGTGATCGACGGCGTCAGGCGCAGGTCGGAGATGCGATTGGGATCGTCGGTCGAGGTAAGGGTGCCCGCGATCCAGGCGGACATTTGCGATGCCGGGACCGGATCGCGCATCCAGCGGATCAGCGTCTCGCCGGTGACGAACCAGGTGTCGCGCTGCGAAGCCATGTAGCGGAGCGCGCGGTTGTACGGCTCGCGATACTCGGCAGTCTGGAAGGTCGGCGCGTGGAGGTAGACGCCGTGCGGCGCCCGGTTGCCCCGGTAGCGGACCGTGAAGTTGTCCACCAATATCTGGTAGAGCACGTCGCCGGTAAACTTCTGGCTGAACGAAAACGTGGGGTTTCCGACGTCAAACGTGCCGAAATAGTCCGCCCGGTTTTCGCCATTGGATCGCACGTCGACGTGGTAGTAGACGGGAATCGACCACAGGCCGGGTTTGGGATCGTCGGTGCATCTGTTGAAGGTGGCCCAGGTCGCGCAGTTTTGGGCGGGGCCGTAGTCGAGCGTATAAGGCCAGGTGAACTTGTCGACGCCGTTAGAGACGGGGCTGAAGAAGGGCGAGTCGTAGATCGACGAGTCGTAGAGAATGCCTAGCGACTGGAGTACGTCGAACAGGGCGGCGTTGGTCGCTACGAACGGCGCTCGGAAGCCGCGCTGCTCGCGGGGGACGCCCAGTCGGTCGAGGTAGGTGAGCACGCCCGCGATCTCACGTCGCCACGTGTTGAAGCTGGTCGTGTCGGACGTCGAGTGGGTGACCGTATGCACGGCGATCTCGTCTCCGGCGCTGATGCGATCCAGCACGACGGACGCTTCGGTCGTGTCGTCCCGAGCGCATCCTTCGAGGCTCAAAAAGTACGTGACGTTGATCGGGGCGCCGTTCGGGTTGCGCACGCCTGCAAGCATGGGCCGAATGTCGGCTTCGTTGTTCGTCTGAACGCAATCATCGAACGTGACGAGCACGAACTGGGGCGCGTCGAAAAGGGCGAGACCGCCGGGCGGTTGCGTCGATGCGCACAGGCAATCCGGTAGCGTACACGCGGCGGGGTCACACGAGTACTCAGGCTGCGCGTATGCAGCAGGAGCAGCCACCCAACACGCGGCGAAGAAGAGAGCGAGGCGTAAAGGAATCGGCATGAAGGGGAGGCGTAGGCTGTGTTGGTATATGCTCAAAGGTCGTTCCACTTGTCAAACGTCTCGTCTCCCTAGGGGCGGGAGTCTGTTGGCATATCGCTTTTGGAGAGGAGAGCGGCAGTGCTCAGTTGACGCGCGTCACTACATGA
The DNA here is from genome assembly GCA_963793245.1 of Rhodothermales bacterium. GTDB lineage: Bacteria > Bacteroidota > Rhodothermia > Rhodothermales > BA12 > CAXBBB01. Next base: position 769,540 of record CAWBZG010000005.1, on the reverse strand, counting down.
ACGTCGGTGCCGATGCGCACGAAGAACGAGCCGGTCGGGAAAGGGGACAGGTCGAGCGTCCGCGTATCCGAAGGCACGGTGACTACGAGACGGCCGAGGGTGTCATAGATCCGAATCGGCTCCACGGCAGCGGTTGTGCCGAAAATGCCGACCGTTCCGGTCGTAACCGTCGGTGCCAGCCGAACAGCGCGTGCGACTTCTCGATCATCGGCTGAAACGACGGTGTGGCAGGCCTCGCCGGGTTGACAGCGTCCTGCCATCCATGACGGCATCTGCGACGCCGGGATCGGCGCTCTCATCCAGTCGATAACGGTGCGCATCGAGACGAACCACGTATCCGGCTGGGCGGCCATGTGCTGAAGGGCACGATGATAGGTCGTACGAAACTCTTGGTGTTCGAATGTCTCGGCGTGCAAGAAGAGGCCGTGGGGAGCACGGTTTCCGCTGTAAGTCGCCTCGAAGTTTCGCGTCAGTACGCTCATGAGCGCGTGGCCTCTGATGTGCGGACCGCCGGAGTAGTGTGGGTTGCCTACGTCGAATGCGCCCACGTACGGATCGCTCCGGTCGGGGTCGACGTGGTAGTACAGCGGGAACGACCACAGGCCGGGCAGCGACTTGGTCGTGCACTTGGTGTTCCAGCCCCAATTGCAGTGATTGCCGTGGCCAAAGTCGAGCGTGTGCGGCCAGACGTAACTCCCCCAGCCGGTCGACACTCGGCTCCAGAAGGGCGGCTCATACACGGATGCTTCGTAGAGAAAGTCCTGTTCGTGCAGCTCGTCGAACAGGGCCTGATTGGTCTGAACGTAGGGGGCACGAAAGCCCAGACCGTTGGATCGGATGCCCAAGCTGTCGAGGTACTGCACGACTCCGCTCACCTCTCGCTTCCACCCACCGCGGTGCGTATGAGCAGACGTCGTGTGGGAGACGGTGTGCACGCCTATCTCGTCGCCATACTGCGCGCGTTGGGCGACGAGGTCTGGATTCGATTTGCCCCCGCTGATGGGACATCGCTCCAGGCTCAAAAAGTAGGTGGCGACGGCAGGCGTACCGTCCGGGTTGCGCAGATCGTCGAACAGGGGGCGCGTCACCTGCTCCGTGCGCTCCGTGATGCAGTCGTCGAAGGTGATGACGACGAACTGGGGCGTATCGGCGGCAGACAGACCACCCGGTGACTGCGTCGAGGCGCACAGGCAATCGGGTAGCGTACAGGCGGCTGGGTCGCACGAGTAGGGCGACTGAGCGTGAACGGAGGCGACGGTCAGCGCAAAGGCGACTAGCGTCACCAGGCGACCAATAGAGGTAGGATGCAACACGGGCGCGGGGGAGAGTACGTATATGCGCACAAAAGCCGTACCGCGCGCGAGTAGGAATCGACACGCTGAGTACGGAGCGTAGACACGGGCCGCATGCGTGGGGCGCGATGTCTACTGAATCTATCGAAACGTACTGCGCGCTTCGCCTTCGGTCAAGGTCTCGCCTTTAACGCGGCGCAGCGGCCACGACTGGAGGTATACCTGTTTGCCAGCCGCTGTATAGGCGTAGAGTCGCAAGTCGCGGAAGCCATCCGTCACGATGGGGCGACGGTCGCTCCACTCGGTCGGCAGCGGCAGCAGGCCCCGTATCGTCGTCGTATCGCCTGCGGACAACTCTTTGTAGACACCCAAATCGGGACGCCCGACAGCGAACGTACGCGATGGTGGCATCGACCGCTGCGCCATCGGCGGATACACCTGACGCGCAGGCGGCTGAGCGACGTCGTCCGATGCGTAGACGAAGAAGTAGAGACTCGCCGTCGAGTCGGTGTCGTTGCGAATGGGGATCTGGAAGTGGAGGGTGCGCCCTCGGTCGTGTGACAGATAGTAGGTCGTCGGCTCTTCGGTTTCCAGGTCCATCATCGGCGGTCCCTCAGGTGGAGCGCACGCGGTGCATCCAAGTAGCAAGAAGGCGAGGGAGAGCAGGCGCATCGTCGAGGAAGAGGAGAGACCCTGCCAACGTCGCCGACGCTGGAGGGTGCCGTAGCCTGCGATCACGCAAAGGGCGTAACCTTTTGTGGATAGCCCACCCGGACTGGGTGCCGACCGATCCGGCGTGCATATCCTCATTCCCTCCCCCACCACGTCCATTCTCATCTCCCACTTTTCTCTTTACATCTATGTGTGGCATCGTCGGATATATCGGTAAGCAAAAGGCCGATTCCATTCTTCTCTCCGGTCTCCAACGCCTCGAATACCGTGGCTACGACTCGGCTGGCATCGCAATCATCAACGGCGAGTTGGAGGTGCAGAAGCAAAAGGGCAAAGTCAGCGCACTCGCGAGCAGCGTCGAAGGACGCGGCGGCTACGACGGCACGCTGGGCATCGGCCACACGCGTTGGGCGACGCACGGCTTCCCCAACGACATCAACGCGCACCCGCACACCTCGTCGACGGGCGATTTTGCCCTCGTCCACAACGGCATCATCGAGAACTACAACGCGCTCAAGAAGACGCTGATCGCCAAAGGCTACGCGTTCAAGAGCGAGACCGATACCGAAGTCCTCGTCCACCTGATCGACGACATCCGCAAGCAAACCGGGCTGGATCTGGTCGCGTCGGTTCAGCAAGCGCTGACGCAGGTCGACGGGACGTATGGTATGGCGCTCGTCAGCAAGGAGGATGGCGAGGATCTACTGATCGGCGCGCGTAAGGGCAGTCCGCTGCTGATCGGCGTCGGCGAGGACGAGTGGTTCCTGGCATCGGACGCGGCGCCGCTGGTCGAGCACACGCGTCAGGTCATCTACCTCGACGACGGCGAGATGGTCGTGATGAAGCGGAGCGGGTACGAGGTGATGACGACCGAGAACACGCCGCTGCGCAAAGAGGTGATCGAACTCGAAATGAGCGTAGAAGCCGTCGAGAAGAGCGGCTACGACTACTTCATGCTCAAGGAGATCATGGAGCAGCCTCAGTCCATCGCCGACTCGATGCGCGGACGCGTTAACGCCGAAGAGGGGACGATCACACTGGGCGGATTGATCGGGATGGTCGAGACGCTCCAGAACGCCAAGCGCATCATCATCTGCGCCTGCGGCACGAGTTGGCACGCTGGATTGGTCGGCGAATACCTGATCGAAGAGATCGCACGCATCCCGGTCGAAGTCGAGTACGCTTCGGAATTCCGCTATCGCGAGCCGATTTTGCGCGAAGGCGATGTCGTGTTCGTCATCTCGCAGTCGGGCGAAACCGCCGACACGCTGGCCGCCGTCCGCCAGGCCAAGCAGAACGGTATCCCCGTCATCGGCATCGTCAACACGGTCGGCTCGACGATCGCGCGCGAAACCGATGCAGGCGTCTACCTGCACGCTGGACCCGAAATCGGCGTGGCGTCGACCAAGGCGTTCACCTCGCAGGTGACGGTCCTGACGATGATCGCGCTCAAGATGGCCGAGGGACGCACGCTCAACGAGGAGCAGATGAAGGAGAAGCTGGCCGAACTCGCCCTGATTCCGGGCAAGATCGAGCAGGCGCTGAAAACCGACGGTCAGATTCACGAACTCGCCAAGCAGGTTCGTCTGGCGTCGAACTTCCTCTTCTTGGGGCGCGGCTACAACTTCCCCGTCGCGCTCGAAGGCGCACTCAAGCTCAAGGAGATCAGCTACATCCACGCCGAGGGCTATCCCGCAGCCGAGATGAAGCACGGTCCCATCGCCTTGATCGACCGATTCATGCCGGTCGTCGTCGTGGCGATGAAGGATGCGACGTACGACAAGGTCGTCTCCAACATCGAAGAGGTCGCCGCGCGCAACGGCTCGGTCATCGCGATTACCGATGAGGGCAACGACGAACTCGACGAGTTGTGCGAGCACGTCATCAAGGTGCCGTCGACGTCCGACTTCCTCGACCCGCTCGTCACCGTCGTTCCGCTGCAACTGCTGTCGTACCACGTCGCCGTGATGCGCGGCTGCGACGTCGATCAACCCCGCAACCTCGCCAAGAGCGTGACGGTGGAGTAAGCGCCAACTAGATCGGCTGCTCAGCGGCGTCTTCCTGATCGGAGGGCGCCGCTTTTGTGTGTGTCCGAGTTAGGGACCCGAGTGCAAACCCCTTCCGACGGGTTAACGATTTCTTGAGTAGGTATGGCGGCTAAGTAGGGTGTATTTACACCTGCCGGCTCGTCCCCACCACTTCATTATTCAGGGCGTCGGAGATACTGTTCCACTTTTATCGTTTCGCTATGCGCCTCGTATTGCTACTCTTGTTCGTGATGTGCCTGCTGTTCATGGCCCTCCCCGCCGCTCTGTGATGGCTCGCCGGTTGTCTGTATCGTTCCGCGCGTGGTCACTTCGCCGTCTGCGACAGAAAAGCGTCCTGACTCGGACGTCACAGCGCTGGGCCTGACTCCTTCGCTACGTCAGCGCTTGGGCGTCCACGTCTATGTTGACCCTCGTGCCGCTGGGCAGTGAGCCAAACGCGTCTATCGTCCGGCGTAAAACGGGCTGAACCGCTGGTGCATCTGGGGCGACTTTGACGAGTGCGGTGAACCGATAGAACCGTTTGAGGCGGGCGATGAGTGCGGTTTCGGGACCCAGAATCTCGAACGCATCGCCTGCGATGTCGCGCAGCAGATGCGTCCAATCGTGAGCCACCGCTTTGGTCGCGCGCTCGTCGGGGCCTTTAAATTCCAATCCGACGACGCGTCCGAACGGCGGATAGCGCAACAGTCTGCGTTCCTCCAACGCGTACTCGGCGAAACCGACGTAATCGTGCGAGCGGGCGTAGACGAGTGCTTGCTGGTCTGGGCGGCGCGTCTGAATGATGACGTCGCCCGCGAGGTCGGCGCGCCCGGCGCGTCCTGCTACCTGCGTCATGAGTTGAAACGCCCGCTCCTCGGCGCGGAAGTCGGGGAGCAGCAAGCCCGTATCGGCTGAGATGACACCGACCAGCGTGACGCGTGGAAAATCCAGCCCCTTGGCGACCATCTGCGTGCCCAGCAGCACGTCGGCGTCGCCCGCTCCGAATGCGTCGAGCAACTTCTGGTGCGCGCCCTTGCGTCCGGTCGAGTCCTGGTCCATGCGCAGCACGCGTGCATCGGGAAGCTGCTCGGCCAGTTGCTCTTCGACGCGCTGAGTCCCCGTCCCGATCAGATCGATGCGCTGGCTCGAACATTTGGGGCACGCACGCGGACGACGCGCACTGCGTCCGCAGTAGTGGCAGCGGAGTTGGTTGCCGCGTTTGTGGTACGGCATCGGGACCGAGCAGTCGCGGCAAAACGGCGACCATCCGCAGTCGCGGCACTCCAGGATCGGCGCGTAGCCCCTCCGGTTTTGCAGCAGAATAACCTGCTCTTTTTTGGCGATGCGGTCGCCGATGGCTTCGACGAGTCTGCGTGACAGCGCGCCGTCGACCTGGTGGCGCTTGGTCTCGCGCGTCAGGTCGAGCACGTGGACGCTGGGTAGTTGGGCTTCGGTCCCGTCAGCGAGCGGGGCACGTCCGGTCATGCGGAGGTAGGCGTACTTGCCCGACTGCGCGTTGTGGTACGTTTCGAGCGCGGGCGTGGCGCTGCCTAGCACGCACGTCGCTCCACACAGGCTGGCGCGCAGAATCGCCGTGTCGCGTGCGTGATAGCGCGGGGCCGGGTCGAACTGCTTGTAGCTGCTCTCGTGCTCCTCGTCGACGACGATCAGGCCGATGTTTTCCAATGGCGCAAAGACGGCGGAGCGCGGACCGATGACGACCTGGAACCGTCCGTCGCGGATGGCGCGCCATGCGTCGTAGCGCTCGCCCAAACTCATGCGTGAGTGCAGCACGGCGATGCGGTCGCCAAAGTGCGCGCGGAAGCGGCGGACGGTCTGAGGCGTCAGCGCGATCTCGGGGACGAGCACGATGCCGGTCCGTCCTTGCTCCAGCGTCTGGCGCAACGCGGCGATGTAGACTTCGGTCTTGCCGCTGCCGGTCACGCCGTGGAGCAGCAGCGTGCCGAACTCGCGAGCGTCGATCTGCTGGGAGATCGCGTCGAGCGCTTCGGTCTGCTCGTCGCGCAGCGTCACGGGCGTGGCCGGAGCGATGGCGCCGGTTTCCATGCCGCGCAGCACCTCCCGATCTTCTCGCTCGATCAGTCCGCGTTTGATCAGACTCGTGGCGGTCGATGAACTCGCATCAGCCTGTGCGACGATGCCTGCCTGCACGTGCCAGTCGCCCGGACCGGCGTCGAGGAGCGCACGGAGGAGGGCTTTCTGCTTGTCGCCGGGTACTTGTTCGAGCACGTCCTTGACGCCCTGAGCCGACTGAAACGCCGCCGCCAACCGAAGATGCGCGACCGACCGCGTCCGAACGCGTGGCTGCGACAGACCACTAGCCAGCGTGACGACGCCGTCTGCTTCGAGCCTGCGCGCAATCGCCAGCGTCGCGCCTGGCACGTGGCGGCGCAACGCGGACAGCGTTTGCGGTGCTCGACCCATCGCACGCAGCAGCGGTCCGCCGACCGCGTGATCGGCCCAATCGCCCACGTCCGATTCGGTGCGATGGAGCGTGTGCTCGGTCGACACGTCGAGTCCGCCCGGTAGCGCGGCTCGCAGCGCCTCGCCCCACGAGCAGACGTAGTATCCCGCCATCCACTTGGTGAGGCGCAACAGGTCGGGCGTCGCCGCCGACCCGTCGTCCAGCACGTCGTCGATGGGTTTGGCCTCGAAACCGTCGGCGTCGGACGCTTTGCCCGGCTCGACGACGACGCCCGTCAGCACGCGCCGCCCAAACGGTACCACAACCCGGCTTCCGACCTCCAGGCCACTCCGCATCGCTTGCGGTACCGAATACGTGTACGTCTGATCAACCGGCAGCGGCAGGGCCACGCGCACCCAATCCATCCCACCAGTCTGCGCTGCGTCAGGCAAGGTGCTGTACGTCGGCTGCGGCTTTGAGCGCGCGCACGTTGGCCGCCACATCGCCCTTGAAGACCGCGCTTCCCGCCACCACGACGTCCGCGCCCGCCGCCACGACTTCGCCGACGTTATCCGCCGTCACACCACCGTCGACTTCGATCCGCGCGCTGCTGCCCGACTGCACGATCATCTGCTTCAGCCGCCGAATCTTGTCGGTACTGCTCGGGATGTATTTCTGGCCACCGAAGCCAGGGTTGACGCTCATGATCAGCGTCAGGTCGACGAGAGGAAGCACTTCTTCCAACGTGCTCAGCGGTGTCGCCGGGTTCAGCGTGACCCCGACGCGTGCTCCGGCGGTGCGGATCAGTTCGAGCGTGCGATGCAGGTGCGGTGTTGCCTCCACGTGAACGGTCACCAGATCCGCACCCTCTTGGATGAACTGCTCCACGTAGCGCTCGGGCCGTTCGATCATCAGGTGTACGTCGAGCAGCGCGCCGGTCCGGTCGGCCAGCGGTCTTAGCGCGCGGACGACGTTGGCGCCCATCGATAGGTTGGGCACGAATAGGCCATCCATCACGTCGACGTGGATCCAGTCGGCGCCAGCGATCAGGGCGCTCTCGGTTTGCGCTTCGAGGTGGGCGAAGTCGGCGGCGAGGATGGAGGGGGCGAGGAGCATGGGTCGGGATCGGTTGTGGGAAAAGTACGAGGCTTGGGATGATGAGTGCCTTGCTTTGGAATCATGGTCCCTCTCTCGTAGGACTGTCATTTCTGCGCAGGCAGGAATCCACAATTGCCTGCCAAGCCTGAACGTGCCGCGTTATCCGCTTCCGCTGCGCTGGGCCTTCTTTTGTCTTGACACAAAAGGAAGCAAAAGGTCAAGGCGTATGTCGCATCGGCGGACACTGCGCTTCGGTTGCTGAAATCGTCCAAACTCGCTGACGCTCAAACAGGACGATTTTGGCCGCGCCCTACGCTCCGCGTCCTTTTCGCCGATCCGTCTCAGGCCGGTCGTTCATCATCGACCCAGTCCTCCTTTCCCTATCAACCTTCATCGCCACTCGTCATTCTTGCGAACACGCCGAGTCAGCACCGTGATAGCGCTGGTTAAACCATCACGCCGCAACATCAGGCGCAGGTGAAATCGTGCCGCGTGCTTCGCCCAGTCCGATGCGGACGCCCGACGGCAGGTCGGCGTAGGCGGTGAGGATGACGGTGTCGCCGTCTTGGAGGAAGGTCCTCGTACCGCCGTCGCCCAGGTCGATGGGGTGTTCGCCGCGCCACGTGAGTTCGAGCAGGCTGCCGTAGCTGCCTTTGTCCTCGCCGCTGATGGTGCCGCTCGCGAGCAGGTCGCCGGGGTTCATCGGGCAGCCGTTCGACGCATGGTGGACGAGTTGCTGAGCCATCGACCAGTACAGGTGCTTGAAGTTGGACTGCGAGATGCGCTGCGGCTCGCTCATCGCCGACGTCTGCAGGTGAACGTCGAGCGTCACGTCGAACATGTTGTTGCCGGGCGTGCGCAGGTACGGCAGCGGCTCGGGATCTTGCGTTTCACCGGCGACGCGGACGCCTTCGAGTGCGTCGAGCGGGGTGATCCACGGCGAGACGGTCGTGCAGAAGCTCTTGCCCAGGAAGGGGCCGAGCGGGACGTATTCCCACTTCTGGATGTCGCGCGCGCTCCAGTCGTTGACGAGCGCGATGCCGAAGATGTGCTCTTCGGCAGACGCAGCAGGAATCGGCTCGCCCATCGCGTTGCCCGTCCCGACGAACATGCCCATTTCGAGTTCGATGTCGAGCAGTTTGCTGGGGCCGAACGTCGGCGGTCCGTCTTCGGGCTTGAGTTGGCCCAGCGGACGGCGGACGGGTGTGCCGCTCACGACGACCGACGAGGCGCGCCCGTGATAGCCGACCGGGATGTGCAGCCAGTTGGGTTGCAATGCGTTGTCAGCGCCTCTAAACATCGTGCCGACGTTGGTGGCGTGCGCGCGCGACGAGTAGAAGTCGGTGTAGTCGCCGATGCGGGCCGGAAGCTGCATCTCGACGTCAGACAGCGGAATCAGGACGCGTTCGAGCAGATCGGCGTCGTCTTTGAGCGCGGGATCGTCGCCGGAGAGTAGCGCTTGGAGTCGTTTGCGCGTTTCGGTCCAGACGCTGCTGCCCATCGCCATGAACGCGTTGAGCGTGCTGTCGCTAAACGGCGTCGCCTCGCCGATGACGTTAGCGAGCAGATCGGCCTCTTCGAGCGCGTGCAGGTCGACGGCCCAATCGCCCAGCCGGACGACGGGGCGGGGGCCTTTGCCATTGGGCGCGGCGACGCCCCACGGAAGGTTTTCGAGCGGGAAGAGGGTGTCGTCGGGGAGGTCGATAAACGTGGTCACGTAGCGGAAAGTCGAGGAGTAAAAAAGGTCAGCCGGTGGCGATGCCGAGGGTCGACAGGTCGGCGACGGGTTCGTCGAACGAGCAACTGCCGATGCCCTGTCCCCAGCGGCGCGCCAGCCGGATCTGGTCGGGCGATGCATGGAGCGATGCGCCCTCGCCGGCGCACCACGCGATGCCTTGCTCCGAGACGCGGAAGGCATCGGCGTCAGTCGTTGCGAGGACGCGCGCCAGGTGGTCGGCGTCGGCGTCGAGGGCGTGCGCAAACGTCCACGCGGCGAACACGTTGAGGAAGCCGTGCATCTCGGTCTGCACGCTGTCGTGGTAGGCGCGGACGGGATGGTGCAGTCCAGCGGTGCATTTGAAGGGCACGCCTGCGTCACGAATGGCGACGAGCGCCGCTGCAATAGAGTCGGGCGAGGGAAACGCATCGGCAGTGACGCCGCCCATGCGCAGCTTGGCCGCGAACACAGATCCTCCCTCTTGCGCGTTGTGCTCGGCGATGGACTGGAGGGTGCGTGGCAGATCGTCGATCGCTTCCGCCGACCAACCCGGTTCGAGATAAACCGTCGTGCGGTCGCTCTCGAAATCGCGGAGCAGGCGGGCGGTGCGGGTGAGGAACGCCGGTGCGTGATCGCCCTGGGCATCGAGCGGCATCCGCGCCTCGAAGCTGGAGGCGACGCAGTCGGGAGCAGCCTGCAAAAAAGCCTGGATCGACCGTAGATCGGCGTGAAGTGCATCGAGCCAGAGTCCGGTGTCTGGACCGCCCGTTGGTAGCAGCGACAGCGGGACCGACTCATGCGGTTCCAATCGCTCGGCCAGATCGGGAAGCAGGCGGACGGGCAAAACGAAGGCACCCAGCATCCAGCGAGCCGCGCTTTCGCGATGGCGGCGCCACTCCGAGAGTGCATCGTCAAGGCTGAGCGCGGCGGGCGGAAACAGGCCCGCATAGTCAAACAGGCCCGAGAGTAACGCGCGCGCGCCTCGTGTTGGTAGCGTCGGTGCGGGCATGGGCAAGGAAAACGGGGAGGTCGTTACACAGCCGAGCCGTCGGGTGCGGTTCCGCATCACGCTGCTCGGCACACGCGAGGCAGCGTCCTGGGCACGTTCTCACACAATCGTGCCGGATCGCCTCTTTTCACGCGCCAGCCCGCGTGTATCTTGGACGTACTGCGTGTGCGGCGGCGGCATCGCCCACTGATCCGCGCCGTTCTCATCGTTTTCACTATCCCACTTCCTACCCTCATGAAACGCATCAGCCACTTGCTGTTCATCGCGTGCTTGGCCCTCGTCTTGGGTGCCGCCGACGGATGCTCCAGCGATCCCAACGTCGAAGGTGCCAAACTCGACCTGCGCAACAAGGATTACGACCGCGCAATGAGCAACATCGAGAAGGCGCTCGAAACCAACCCCGACAACGCCACCGCCCTCAAGCTCAAAGGCGACATCTACATGGCGCAGCTCGAAGACGCCAACGATCCGGCAATGCGCACCGAGATGACGCGCGAACTGGTGACGGCGTATCAGCGCGCTGCTCAGCTTGACCCAGAACTCCAGGCCGAGGTATCGATGGAGCTTCAGCGAGCGTATGTCGGTGCGTACGGTAAGGGCATCGCGAAGTACAACGCGGCTCAGGAAGCCGGTGACCCTGCGCTATTCGGCGAGGCGGCGATGGCGTTCAGCGATGCCACCATCATCGCGCCCGACACGGCCACTATCTACGTCAACCAGGGCTTCGCGCTCGTCCAGGCCAATCGCCCGGTAGAAGCTATTCCGGTTCTCGAAATGGCGATCGAAAAGGGCGACATGGACTCCAACACGTTCATCTACCTCTCGTCGCTCTACAGCGAAAACGGACGCCAGAACGATGCCGTCTCTCTGCTCGAGCGAGCAACGGGGATGATGCCCGACGATGAGGCTATCCGCCAGCAGTTGCTCACCACGTACATCGCTGCCGGTCAGATGGATCGCGCGATGGACTTCTACAGCACAGCCGTCGAGCGCGACCCGAACAACGCGACGTACCGCTACAACTACGGCTCATTGCTGCTCGAAGCAGAGCGCTACGACGAGTCCATCGTCCAGCTCGAAGCTGCCGTCAGCCTTGACGAGATGAACCCGAACGGTTACTACAACCTGGGCGCGGCCTTCATCAACCAGGCCGTCAACGTCAACGATCAGGTTCGCCTGGCCGACGATGCCCTGCGTGAGCAGCGCGGCGATCTCTCGCGCGATGAGGTCGCTACGCGCGAAGCCTCGATCGACCAGTTGGTCAATCAGCGCAAAAGCCTCTTCGAGCGCGCCATCGTTCCCCTCGAGCGTGCCCGCGAACTGTCGCGGATGAACGGCGAGAGCGAAGAAGAGTCCTGCCGCGCGCTCTTCCAGGCGTACACCAACGTCGGCCAGACCGAGAAGGCCCAGGCCATCTCCGACTGCGCAGGCTACGGCGACGTCAACTGACGCGCCCGCCTCTCGACTTCTAACGCCTCGCTCGGATTGCTCCGGGCGGGGCGTTTTGCATTCGCGGTGGTGTGGTCCCACGGTGTCCGCTGGCGTGGGAGCGATCTGTCTCGGCGAAGCAACTTGCCCAAGCGCGCCTCATCGTCGCTCGGATAGCAGCGTGACATCCCTACGGAGGTCGGCTCCAATCGCCTGGGAGGGTGCCCCTGCTCTTCGGTTCTACCTGCGAGGAGGCTGTTCGAGAAGGCCGAGTACGAGTGGCGTCGCGTCGCGCTGCGTAGGCGTCGGGCCGACTTGGGCGCTCATCAGGTCGCGCAGCTCGTCGCCAGACGCGTTGGGGTGGGCGAGGAGAAACGAGATGTGGCTCTCGCCTGCCGATGCACCGCCATGACCCGACACGCGCGGCGAACCGAAATAATAGCGGTCGGCTTTCGGCACGTCATTGCCCGAGCGGGCCAGCAGGATCACGTCTCCCGCGTGGTGGCCGAGCGGACCGTTGGTGAGCCAGTCGAGGCGCTCTGCGAAGCGCACCAAGTCGGGGCGAGGGTTCTGGGCGAGGTAGTCTTCGACTCTAACCCATCCGTTGCGCGTGACGATCTGAAACGGCGGACTCGTCTCCCCGGTGGGGTCCGACACGCGCGCCAGAATCAGATCGAGCGCTCCGGCCAGTCCCCCCAGCGCGGATGAGTCGAACGCTGCGTGGTACAACTGCTGGGTAAGCGGGATCACGTCCTCGGTCAGGCGCGGTGGCTTGCGCCAGTCGCACTCATCGCCCGGCTCCCGACAGGTCGAGCGGTCGGCCAAGTAGATCGAGGCAGCGGCTTCGTTGTACACCATTACCAGGTCGTGGTCCTCGTCCACTTCGGCGACTGTTTTCGTGCGGACGCGGTAGCCGAGCGAATCGAGCAACGCACGCGGCTCGTCCTCTCCGTCGCCGCTCAGACTGTTGCGATCTTCGGCCTGAGTCTCGACGTGTCCGTGATCCGAAACGACGAACACGTAGGTGTCGCGCAGCAGGTCGTCGCGGCGGTAACGTGCCAAAATGCGGTCGATGTGCGGGTCGATCTCGTCGCGCATATAGCGTCGCTGCTCCTCGCGCCCCGACTCGTGCGCCACCAGGTCGACGCCGGGAAAGTAGGCGACTTGCAGGTCGGGGATGCCGTAGCGGTCGGCACCTCGCTCGAAGCCTTCCCACGTGTCCTGATCCAGTTCTTCGTAGAGTTCGTCGATACCGCCAAAGAGCATGTCGAACGCCCCGTCGATCAGGTCGGCAGCATCGTTGAGGTCGGGCGGAGTGAGCAGGTCCGCGCCTCGGTAGACGAATCCCATCGACACGTGCGACCGAACGCCCGCCTGTTCGAACAGCGTCGGCGCCTGAATCTGCTCGCCGAACAGGTCGTCGGACCAGATCGACAGCGTCTGCTCGACCGTTCCAACGGAAAGCGGGACCGGCGCATAGACGACGCGCTCGTGCCGATCGAACCACTCATTGCCCGTCACTCCGGTCACCGCGGGCGGCGCTCCGGTAAAGACTGTCGCCCATCCGACCGACGTTTCGGCGGGAAACGCGGACACGACACCCGGTGCGAAATAACCACGTTCGTAGACGCCATTGGCACTCTCTGGCCCAATGAGTGTGGATAGGCTCGGCAAGTCACCGTCGGCGAGTGCGGCACGCAACTGGTCTTCGCTCACGCCGTCGAGCGCAATCATGAGCACGCGCGCGTGGCCTCGAATCGGGCGCATGGGGTCGCGCAATCGCTGCTCACCCCCGCTGATGACCAGTTCGGCGAACTCGTCAAGTGTCTGTCCCAGACTGCCGCATCCGGCAACGGACAGCAGCAGGAGGAGCAGGAGAAATCGGTTGGACAATCGGTGCATCCGACGAACATAGCCGCCTGACTCTCGGCGCACTCGTCACGACTCGGCTACTGCACACAGAACACTCCGATTCAACCGACGCGAGCGCAAGCAGCAACGCCACACCTGGACGGTCCAAGTGCGGCGTTGCTGCGTCCAGGGCGGAAGCTATCTACTTGGCCGATGCTGCCATCGCCGAGCCGTAGTAGGTGCCGAGTTCGGGCGAGATGCCCCACGCGCGGTACATCTCGTCGGGGTTGTGCTGCACGGCGGAGTCGAGCGACGAGCGGATGTCCGCGTCGCCGCCGGTGAACTGCCCGATCAGCGCTTGGGCTTCGGAAACGAGCGACTGTACGTCGGGCGAAGCCGGATCGTCGCCTGCTTGTCGATGCGCGTCGAAACGCTCGAACAGCGTCGCCCACTGCTGCTGGACGGCGTGCATCTGCTCGCCTCCCATCTGCTGGCCTCGCTCTTCGAGTTGGGCGAGCTGTTCGGGGGTGTAATGTTGGTCGATCATGGTGCTGATGTGGATGAAGGTGAACACGTCCTCGTCGTCGCTATTCCGCCCGCGCAACCGATTGGCGACGCGTTCGAGCCGATCCAGCGCGCGCCGATCGGCTTCGATGCGTGCGCGCAGGTGTGCGACGTGCCGGTCGATCAGACCAATCGGATCGTCACGATCCAGCGCATCGGACACATCGGCGAGCGACAGCCCCAACGCGCGGAGCGACACGATGCGCTGCAGTCGCATCAGGTCGCGTGAGGCGTAAAGCCGTTGCCCAGCGTCGGAGCGACGCGCGGGTGTGAGCAGTCCGATGGCATCGTAGTGTCGCAGCGCGCGGATGGTGAGTCCGGTTTTGCGCGCCACGTCTCCGATGCGGTAGCAGTTGGGTGAGTTTGGCATAGCGGCGACGAGTATGAGCCTCTACGGTACGACCCTGACGCAAGGTGAGGGGCAAGCACGCCGACGCACTTTCATCCGATCTGCACCTGCATCCCTCTCGAATCCGTCGTCGATTCCATCCGTTGGATTCCCAACTTTCGCCCACGCCCATGTCCGTCGTTCCCGCTCGCCGCCGCATGACCGAAGCCGAATACCTCGCGTACGACGCCGCGCACGAAGGCAAACACGAGTTCTTTGACGGTTACCTCGTTCCCTGGAACGGCGAAGTACTCGGTATGGCAGGCGGATCGCCCGAGCATAGTCTGCTGGGTGGAGCTGTTTTCGCTGCCCTCCATGCCGCCGCTCGCCGCAAGAAGTGCAGCGCGTTCAATCCCGATATCCGCGTCCGCGTGCCCTCGGGCCGCTACGTTTACCCGGACGCTACCGTTGCCTGCGACCCGCAGTATGACGACTCCAAACCCCGCACGCTGCTCAACCCGCTGCTCGTCGTCGAAGTCGCCTCGCCGTCGACAGTCGACAAAGACCGGACGACCAAGCTGAGCGCGTACACGAGCATGGACAGCGTCCACGCCTATTGGCTGTTCGAGTCCGACCGTGCCTTCGTCACTCTCTACGAACGCCGCCCCGACTGCTGGTCGATTCGCACGCTCTCCGGCCTCGACGCCATCCTCGACTCTCCGCTGTTCGACGAACCGTTCGCATTGGCCGACCTGTACGCCGACCTCGACTTGTCGGACGAAGTCGACGGGTAAGACTACTCGCTGTCGAGATTGAAGAACTCGGCTTGCTTGGCAGGGGGCGTCAGGCCGAAATGGTCATAGGCGTGAGGCGTGGCGATGCGTCCTCGCGGAGTGCGTTCGATGTAGCCCTCCTGGATCAGGTATGGCTCGTAGACCTCTTCGATGGTACCACTGTCCTCGCCCACGCTGACGGCGATGTTGCCCAGCCCGGTCGGTCCGCCGCCGAACTTCTCGATGAGCGTCATCAGGATGCGCGTGTCCATGTCGTCCAGCCCCTGCTCGTCCACGTCGAGCGCGTTCAATGCATGATCGGCGACGGCGCGGTTGATCGATCCGTCGCCTTTGACCTGGGCGAAGTCGCGGGTGCGTCGAAGCAGGCGGTTGGCGATGCGCGGCGTGCCTCGGCTGCGACGTGCGATCTCGTAGGCGCCGTCGCTGTCGATCTCGATCTTCATCAGCCCAGCCGAGCGCTCCACGATCTGCTGGAGCAAGTCGGCGGTGTAGTAGTCGTAGCGAAAGTCGATGCCGAAACGGGCGCGCATCGGAGCCGTAAGCAAGCCTTTACGTGTCGTCGCGCCGACGAGGGTAAACGGCGGAAGCTGCAACTGCACGCTGCGCGCGTTGGGGCCGCTGTCGATCATGATGTCGATCTTGTAGTCCTCCATCGCCGAGTACAGGTACTCCTCCACGACGCTGGGCATCCGGTGGATTTCGTCGATGAACAGCACGTCGCCTTCGTTGAGATTGGTCAGCAGGCCCGCAATCGTGGCGGGTTTGTCGAGGACCGGGCCACTCGTCGACCGCACCTCCGCGCCCATTTCCTCGGCGATGATCAGGCTGAGCGTCGTCTTGCCCAATCCGGGCGGTCCTGCCAGCAGGACGTGGTCGAGCACCTCGCCGCGTTGGAGCGCTGCCGTAATGAAGACCGTCAGGTTGTCCTTGATCTTCTGCTGACCGACGAACTCGGACAGGCGCGACGGGCGCAGGGCTTTGTCGAAATCCTCTTCGGCAGACGTGCCGGTCGAGGCGGTGAGATCGGGGCGAGCAGACATAGCGGGAGAGTAGAGTCGACAGGAAACGCTCGACGGCGTCGGACGCTCCGACGTGCGCTTTCGGAGAATCCGATTGGGCTGATGGCGAACGGCCCGACAAAATCGGGGTCCGATGTGACGGCGTTCTGTCATACAGAATCAGGCCGTCATCTCCAGTAAATACAAGCGGCTCTCGCGCGACCTCCCACGGTCAACGCGGCGATGAGCGCGCAGTCTGCGTCCGAAAGTCGTTGACAGGTGCATTCCGACTGCGTACTCTTAGGCACATCTTTTGCCACTCATGTTCGCTGTCGACCACGTTCTCGTCTCCGACGATCTCCTTGATGCCCCGTTCGCCTGCAACCTCGCAGCGTGTCACGGCGGCTGCTGCGTGCAGGGCGAAGCCGGTGCGCCCCTCGTCGAAAGCGAACTGGCCGGACTCGAAGCCGTCGTGCCGACCG
Source organism: Rhodothermales bacterium (assembly GCA_963793245.1). Taxonomy (GTDB): domain Bacteria; phylum Bacteroidota; class Rhodothermia; order Rhodothermales; family BA12; genus CAXBBB01. The sequence continues at coordinate 752,855 of CAWBZG010000005.1, read as the reverse complement.
TCGAACACTTGCTGACGCCCGAAGCGCGTCACGCCATCGCCACGCGCGGTCCGTGGGAGAAATCGAAGTGGGGCAGCTTGAATACGACGTGTGTCGAAGGCGGGCCGTGCGTGTTCGTGACGTACGAAGGCCCGGTCGCCAAATGCTCAATCGAGCGCGCGTTCAGGACCGGAAAGACCCAAGTTCACAAGCCGCAGAGCTGCCATTTGTACCCGATCCGCGTCGAGCAGTACGACGAGATGGAAGTGCTCAACTACGAAAAAATCCCGCTGTGCTCGGGAGGCGTGACGCACGGTAAGCGCCTGTCCATCCAACTCGCTGACTTCCTCGAAGAACCGCTCACGCGCCGCTATGGAGCCGATTGGTACGCCCGCTTCAAAGAGGCCGTCGACGTGCGGCGTCGCGACTTCGGCATCGACCTGCATCAGAACTAGAACACCCCGCGCGGCCCGTCCGCCCACATCGCCCTAACGCCATGCTGAATCTCTCACAACGCCAGTCACAGACGCAGAAGCTGTCGCCGCAGCAGATTCAGTACATCAAGTTGCTGCAACTGCCGACGCTCGCGCTCGAACAGCGCATCAAGGCCGAGATGGAGATCAATCCGCTGCTCGAAGAGGGCGAGGAGGAAGACGACGAACTGGAGGGCGAAGAGCGCGAGGAGAAAGACGAGAAGTCCGACAACGAGGACGAAGACGAATACGACAGCGAGCAGCCCAGCGAGGACGAATACGACTGGGAGGAACTGCTCCACTCGCCCGACGATCTCTACGGCCACAAAGCCCAGGTCGATAAGAGCGCCGAGGAAGAGCGCCGCGAAATCCCGATGGCGTCGAGTTCGTCGCTGATCGAGTCGCTCGTCGAACAATTGCCGTTCCTCGACTTGGACGACACCGACGCGATCATCGCCGAGCAGATCATCGGCTCGATCGACGAAGATGGCTATCTGCGCCGGTCGCTCGACTCCATCGTCGACGACCTGATGTTCAACTACGGCGTCACGCCAAAGGACGGTCAGGTCGAAGGCGTGCTCAAGCGCATCCAGCGGCTCGAACCCATCGGCATCGCTTCGCGCGATCTGAAAGAGTGCCTGCTGACGCAACTGTACGCGCTGCCGAACGACGTGGACGGACGCGAAACCGCCATCGACATCCTCGAACAGGCGTACAAGGCGTTCACGATGAAGCACTACGACCAGATCATGCGCAAGCTTGAGATCGAGCCGGAGGAGTTGAAGGAGTCGTATGAGTTGATCCAGCGGCTCGACCCCAAACCGGGCGAGGGCGCGTTCACGGCGCAGCAGAACTACATCACGCCTGACTATACCGTCGAGGTCGTCGACGACGAGTTCATCATCTCGCTCAACGGCAGCAACGCGCCCGAACTGCGCGTCAACAAGGGCTATCGTCAGATGCTTGAAAACCTGTCGGCAGACCAGAAGAAAGAGGCGCCGACGAGCCGCTACGACAGTGACACCAAGAGCTTTCTCAAGAACAAGATGGAGAGCGCGCGCTGGTTCATCAACTCGATCCAGCAGCGGCGCAACACGATGCTCAAAGTCATGAGCGCCATCGTCGACATCCAGTCTGAGTTTTTTCGTTTCGGCGAGGGCAACCTCAAACCGATGATCCTCAAGGACATCGCCGAGATCATCCACATGGACATCTCGACGGTCAGTAGGGTCGTCAACGGCAAGTACGTGCAGTCGGAGTTCGGTGTCTACGAGCTGAAGTACTTCTTCTCCGAGGGCTTGACCAAGGAGAGCGGCGAGGAGATCTCGAACAAAGAGGTCCGCGCGATCATCGAAGGCATCGTGTCGCAGGAGGACAAGGAAAAGCCGCTGAGCGATCAGGCCATCGCCAAACTGCTCGAAGCACGCGGCTTTTCGATCGCCCGCCGGACGGTTACCAAGTACCGCGAGCAACTCGGCGTCCCCGTCGCTCGGATGCGCAAGCAGATCGTGTTGTAAATCGCCCTAACGTCAATGCCTACGACTGCTACTCACGACGCCGAACGTCAGCGCTTCACGATCTCGACCGATGGCGGCGAAGCGTTTCTCTCATACGCGTTGGGCAAAACGCGCATTGCTCTCTTGCACACCGAAGTGCCGAGCGAAGCCGAGGGGCATGGCGTCGGCGGCTCGCTCGTCCGCAGCGCGATGGATTATGCGCGTGCCCACGACCTGCGCGTGCTTCCCTACTGCCCGTTCGTGCAGGCGTGGCTCGGGCGGCACGACGACTACGCCGATCTGGTCCAGCCGAGCAAAGACTGAGCGGAGTAGATAGAAGAGATTGAGGTGGAAAAGGTCGGCCTGATCTCGGTTCGGCGAAACAGACGCAGAGCGGAGAGGCGTCAAGAAAAGGTCCTGTTTAAACGAGCTTGTGAGTGAGTTTGGACGTTTTCAGCCTCGTAGCGCCGCGTCAGCCGGAGTGTCACCGACACGCGACGAGTCCAGCCTTGATGTTTTGCTTCTTTCGAATCAAGTCAGAAGAAGGCCCCGCGCAGCGCAAGTTGCAGAAGCACGTTCAGGTTTGGGTAGCAGTTGTGGATTCCTGCCTTCGCAGGAAAGACGGTTGGGGGAGGGAAGGGTTGGGCGAATACCACGCATCACCTTGCCGATTTTGCAAACCGTTGTGTCCCGGCAACCAGGCGAATGTGCACAGCGTGCAGATCAACGCACCGACTCGCATCTCATGGAAACGCCCGACGCCGCTCTCCACCGCCTGCTCCACGACGACCGACGATGGATGAAGCAGGCGCTCCGCCAAGCTGAACTCGCCTACGACGCAGGCGAAGTGCCAGTTGGCGCGGTCATCGTGCAAGGGCGGCATCGTGGTCGGTAAGGGGCGCAACATGGTCGAGCAACTCAACGACCCGACGGCTCACGCCGAAATGATCGCGGTCACGGCAGCGTGCGAGACGACAGGCGACAAGTACCTCTCGGGCTGCACGCTCTACGTCACGCTCGAACCCTGTCCGATGTGCGCTGGAGCTATCGTCTGGGCCAAAGTGCCGCGCGTCGTGTTCGGCGCGTTCGACGAGCGAGCGGGTGCGGGTGGCACGCTCTACAACCTGCTCCGCGACGGACGGCTTGAACCATCGCTGCGCCGTCGTTTCGGGCGTCGAGGATGAAGCGTCGGCCCACATGCTGCGGTCGTTCTTTGCTGAGCGACGCGCGAAGGGATGAAAGGCCTTTGTGTCGGGAATTGCATCATTCCAACTCTCAGACTTATCGTCCCGGGCGTGATCTGGCACCCGTAGGGACCGCGCAGCGAACCCAGGACGTTGAACAGGTACTTTTACTTGACTTGAATCAGCGTCACGAGGGGACTTCTGGATTGCTACGCAACCTAGCGGTTCCGGCTCTGGGGCGGGAACGACAGAGCTGCCATCACGGATACCTCTAAACCTCCTCGCTCGTGCGCGTCATCGGAACGTGCGGGATACCGGCTTCGACGAAGGCGGCTCCGGTTCGGACGAAGCCCAACCGCTCGTAGAAGCGCTCCAGGTGCGATTGCGCGTGGATCGTCTGGGTCGATGAACCCGGCGCGTTCGGCGTCGGCGATGGTGGCTTGGACGAGGCGCGTACCCAGTCCGCTGCCTCGTGCGTCGGGTAGAACGGCGAAGCGTTCGAGCTTGGCGGCTCCCTCGTGATCGGGATCGGGGCGCCATCGCGCCGTTGCTGCGGATTGGTCGTTGAGGGGAGCAGCAGGTGCGTCGCCGGTTCGTCCCAGGCGTCCCACTCTTCGTCGGGCGGACAGGCCTGCTCTTCGACGAAGACGAGTTGCCGGATGGCTTTGGCGTCGGCCCAACCGCTATCCGGCAGGTGAAACGAGCGGATGGCGACGGTCACAGCTTGCCCAAGAAGCCCTGCGCCTCGCCGATCCAGTTGAGCGGGAACGAGGCCGGGTTGTGCACGCCGCCTTCCCAATAGAAGAACTCGGCCTCTGCGCTCGATGGAGTTGATACGTCGGTGGTCACTTGGCGACCCGCCTCTCTCAGGGCGCGCTCGAGCAGACGCGTTTGCCCAACGAGGACCGTCGGATCGTCCGTGCCGTGCTGAGCCTGAACGACGGGAAGTCGGTCGGCGAACTGGGCAGGGGAGCGACGCAGCAGTTCGAGCCGCATATCGGCGACCGAGATCTCGCCGCGCTGGAGCGGTTGGATAAAGCGCGCGTTGAGTACGTCGAAGCCGGGCAGGTTGCGGTCGCCGCCTTCGAGCGCGTCGGCGGCGATGTCTTGGACGAAAGGGCCGAAGAAGTCGGTCGGGCCGAAGAAGTCGAGTACGCGTGTGATGCGCTGGTCGCGCACGGCGAGCAGGAGCGACACGCCTCCGCCTCGGCTCAGTCCGACGGCTCCGATGCGTCCGGCGTCTGCGGAAGGGTTGGCGGCGAGTGCGACGTCGAGTAGGGCGAGCGCATCGTCTACGTCACGGTCCCACGGGCTTGCGGGACCTTCGGACGTGAGCGTTCCGGCATCGCCTAAGCGCAGCGGCTCGTCGCGAAACGAGGGGGCGACCCAGATCGCCTGTTTGTCCGCCGCGAGCAGAATGCCCGCCAGTCCGGATACCTCGGCCAGCGACGTTCCGCCGTCGCCACCGTGTCCGTAGAGGAGAACGGGAAGCGACCCGGCAGCCGCCGCCTCGGTCGGCACGAGAACCAGTCCATACAGATCCAGCCCGTCGATGACGTAGCGGTACGTGCTGGCGGTGTACGCGCGTCCCGCGATCGTCGCGTCCTGAATACGGACGACTTCGCTCTCGGTCGCGATGGGCGTGCGTGCCTGCCACTCGTTGAGGATCGTCTGTTTTTCGGCCTGCGTCGGCGGCGCGAAGAGCACATCGAGGTCGACGCCTCCAGCGATGCGGGGTTCGTCGCTGGCGCTGTCGCACGCGGCGAAGACGAACAGGAGCAGGAGAGGGGCGAGCAGGCGGCGCATGGCGGAGGCGGTTAGGGAGGCAAAGGATAGCACGCCGCGCGCGCTGGAACGGTACCAATCCGAAGAACATGACGCGCTACGCCGCTTTCCAGACTCATGATCTACCTCGACCACAACGCCACGACGCCCGTCGACCCAGACGTGCTGGCGGCGATGCTGCCCTACTTCACCGATCAGTTCGGTAACGCGTCGAGTAAGGCGCACGCGTGGGGCTGGGCCGCATCCGAAGCGGTCGAAGCGGCGCGCGGTCACGTGGCGGACTTGATCGGCGGCGATGCGCGCGGACTGGTCTGGACGAGCGGGGCGACCGAGGCCGCCAACCTCGCCATCAAGGGCGTCGCCCATCGGTACGCCGACGCGCGCGGTCGCCACCTGATCACGTGCCGGACCGAGCACCGCGCCGTTCTCGATCCGCACGCTCGGCTGGAGCGCGACGGCTGGGAGGTGACGTATCTGGCCGTCGACGCGCAGGGCCAGATCGACCTGGACGAATTGCGCGCTAGTCTCCGTGCCGACACCGCTCTGGTCTCGCTGATGCGCGCCAACAACGAAACCGGCGTCGTCCACCCGACGGCTGAGATCTACTCGATCTGCCGAGATGTCGGCGCGCTGCTGTTCGTCGACGGGACGCAGGCGCCGGGCAAGAGTCGATCTGTCGTCGGAGCACGCCGACCTGATCGCGCTGTCGGCACACAAGTTTTATGGACCGAAAGGCGTCGGTGCGCTGTGGATGCGGCGACGTGGGCCGCGCGTGAGTATCGTTCCGCTGATCGAAGGTGGTGGTCAGGAAGGCGGCGTGCGACCGGGGACGCTCAACGTGCCGGGCATCGTCGGTATGGGAGCGGCGGCGCGGCTGGCGACCGAGCGTGGAGCAGACGATTCGGCTCGGATGTCTCGGCTGCGCGACCGTTTTGAGGGCGCTGTTCGGGAGGGCATCGCGTCGGCGCGCGTCAACGGCGAGGGCGCGTCGCGACTGCCCAACACGAGCAGCATCACGTTTCCCGGATCCCAGTCGGCTCTGGTGATGGCGAACCTGCGTGAGATCGGGATTTCAGCAGGGAGCGCGTGCAGCAGTGGCAGCGGAAAACCCTCGCACGTGCTGACGGCGATGGGGATGGAGGCCGCCGACGCCCTCGCCACGCTGCGCATCAGCCTGGGCCGCACGACGACCGAGTCTGACGTCGACCGTGCCGCCACTCTCATCGTCGACGCCGTCCGCGAGCAGGCGAAATAGCGCATAGGGCTTCGTCTTGCCGCATCGTTACCGCGCGTCTGAATCAGGCGGATCGGCAGCGGGTGAACGACGAATGCGTACCCAACAGCCGCCTGATTTTCAGAACGTCCACCTGATCTTGAATCCGGGGTCCGGCTCGTTTCCCGGACGCGACGAGTTGCCCATCGACCCAGGCTGGACCGTCCACGAAGTCGGCGACGACGGGCCGGAGGAGTTGGCCCGTCGCGCGATCGCCGACGGTGCCGATCTCGTCATCGCAGCGGGCGGCGACGGGACCGTCAACGGAGCCGCCCACGGACTCCTCGACTCGGATGCCGTCCTCGGAATCGTCCCGATGGGTACGGCAAACGTGCTCGCTACCTCCCTCGGCATCCCGTCGGATCCGTACGACGCGATGCAACTGATCCGCGAGTCCGGCGAAACGTCCGTCCGCACCATCGACGCTGGCACGCACGGCGAGGAGGGCTTTTTCATGCTGAGGCTCGGGCTGGGCATTGAAGCGTCGATGGTGGCCCACTCGGACGATAAACTCAAAGCCAAAGTGGGGCGTCTGGCCTACCTCAAAACCTACCTCGACGAAGTTCGGACTCAGGATCCCGTCCGCTATCACATCACGACGGACGGCGAAACGCACACGACGCGCGGCATGACCTGCCTCGTGTGCAATACGGGCCACACCGGAATGCGCGGCCTCGACCTGTTACCCAGCGTCGCCATTGACGACGGCAAGTTGACGGCTGTCGTCATACGGCGGATGGGCATCGGCCTGATGTTCGCGCTGTTGTGGAGTGCGATCGTCAGCTTCTTCAAGGGCAACGGTTTTCACGCCGAGCAGAGCGAGCGTCTGCGCCTCTATCCGGGGCAGTCGGTGCGCGTTACGTCCGATCCGCCACAGGATGCGGCGTGCGATGGCGAAGAACTCCGAGACACCGCTACGCTTGACGCGCGTGTGCTGCCCGACGCGCTGCGTGTGCTCGTTCCAGTCGAAAAGGACGCGCGTCCTGGCGAGTAGAGAGCGGCGTTGCCGTGCGAAATCGGCTTCATGCAGTGTTACGGACTTGTCCTTCCGGTCGCTAACCCTGAGCGTATCCTGAACTCTGCCCGATTCGTGTCGATAGAACCGGTCTACTCTCGAATGCTATGCGCTCGCTCCGACTGATCCACATCCAGACGCCCCACCCGGTGGAAGAACACAGGCGCTGAGAACCGGATGTGTCGGTTTTCAGCGCGCCTCTTAGTTTCCCTCTTCACCGCGCCCGCAACCGCTTACCCTCTCCCTCTGCATGGCCTCTCGCCAACCTCTCCCTCCCGACACCCGCTTCCGCGCTTTCCGCGAGTTTGCTCGCACCGAAGCATTCGCAGGCGTTCTGCTGATGGCCTTCGCCGCTGTCGCTCTCATCTGGGCCAACATTCCTACTCTGGCCGAAGCGTACAACAGCCTGTTCACGCTCGACAAGGAGGCCGCGTGGTTCAAAGTCGCCATTCCGCTGTCGGACGACGGAACGGGCGCGATGAAGGTCAAGCCGATGATCCTGTGGATCAACGACGGGCTGATGGCGCTGTTCTTCTTTCTCGTCGGCCTGGAGATCAAGCGCGAGGTGCTCGCCGGTGAACTCAACGAGCCGCGCAGGGCCAGCCTTGCCATCTTCGCCGCCATCGGCGGTATGCTCGTGCCCGCGGCGTTCTACTACTTCACCGCAGCAAACGCTATCGGTGGAGCAGAAGCCGCCGGCATGGTGGGACAACAACTGACCGACATCGCGTATTCGGTCAACGGATGGGGCATCCCCATGGCGACCGACATCGCGTTCGCCCTGGGCATCATCGCTTTGGTCGGAAGCAGGGCACCGGTCGTGCTCAAGGTCTTCCTGACGGCCGTCGCCATCGTCGACGATCTGGGTGCGGTCATGGTGATCGCGCTCTTTTACACCGCGAAGCTCAACGTGGTCGCGCTGGTGATCGGGCTGGCCGTTCTCGCCATTCTGTGGGTGATGAGCAACAAGATCGACCTGCCCATCATCGCCTATCTGCTGCTCGGCTTGGTCGTCTGGTATGCGTTTCTGGTCTCAGGCGTCCACGCAACGATTGCGGGCGTGCTGGTCGCGATGACCGTCCCGATGCGTACGCTCGCCAACGGCAAGTCGATGCTCTATACGATGGAGCACGGGCTGCACAGTTGGGTCGCCTACCTCATCTTGCCCATCTTCGCGCTCGCCAACGCAGGCGTCGCGCTGGGCGGCGGTATCGACATGGGATCGCCTGTCACGATGGGCATCATCCTCGGCCTGATGGTCGGTAAGCCTATCGGCGTCATGGTGATGTCGTGGATTGCTGTCAAGACGGGAATTGCCGCCCTGCCTGTTGGTGTGGGCTGGATCCAGATCTTCGGCGTCGCGATTCTGACGGGCGTCGGCTTTACGATGTCGCTGTTCATCGCCAGCCTCGCGTTCACCGAAGTGCCCGGCTACGTCGACGAGGCGAAGATCGGTATCCTCGCCGCTTCGATCGGCATGGGTCTGATCGGGTACTTGGTGCTCCGCATCGCTTCGCCTGCTCCAGGTGTCGCGCCGGTAGCAGCGACCTAAACAGGTTGCCCATTTCGCACTCGCCCCGGTGGACGCCTGTCTGTCGGGGCGAGCGCGTTTAGGCGGCGCGGCGCATCGCTCCCGGCGGCGTGCCGGTCCAGCGTTTGAACGCGCGCCCGAACGCCGCCTCGTTTTCGTAGCCGACGCGCTCGGCGATTTCGGCCAGTCCCAGGTCCGAACGCAGCAGACGTGAGGCGTGATAGACGCGCCATCGCGTGACGTGCTGCATCGGCGTTTCTCCGACGCGATCACGGAAGCGCGATGCAAACGCAGAGCGGCCCAGTCCGGCTTCGCGTCCCAAATCCTCGACGGTCCACCTCTGCTCGGGAGTGGTCAGGATGGCGCGTAGAGCCGGGCCGAGGTGCACGTCGCCCAGCGCGCCGAGCCAGGACACGTCTCCGTCGTTAGAACAGGCGCGCGATTCTGCGTACGACCGGATCGCCTGGACGAAGAGGATGCTGCCCAGATGTCCCATCACCGTGGCCGAGCCGGGGCGGTTGCTCCGTGCCTCGCACGACAAAAAACTCAGCGTATGCGATAGCCACGGTGATTCGTCGCCTGCGCCCCGCGTGATGACGTGCGACGGTAGCGCCGCCAGTACGGGGTGGGGGAGGGTGTCGTCGAAGTCCAACTCGCCGCAGACCAACCGCGTCGGCTCGTCGCCGTCGCCGATGCGTAGTACACGGTCCGCTCCCGGTGGATACTGAGCGATCAGATCGTCGATCCAGGGCGCAGCGATGCCTTCCACGCTGCGAAACGCGACGACCGATCCGTGGGGCAGCACCAGCAGATCGCCGGCGTTCAGCAGCGAAGTATGTCCGCCGACCTCGACCCGGCAACTCCCCGACTCGACGACGTGGAAAGACGCCGGTCCTTGAGGCGCCGAGAGTCCCCAATCGCCAGACAACTCGCTGCGATAGAGGAACGCGCCGCGCGGTTGTAATGCTGCCAGGGCGCGGTCGAGGGCATCGTAGGAAATCACGCGGAAACGGATTGTTGTGGACGATCGGCACAAACATACGGCCTGTCGGATACTGATCGTCCAGGTTATTTGTCGACCTTACGGGTTCACTCACACTTCGACGCCCATGCGCATCGCACTCACCACACCCACCGGACAGATCGGCTCCCAAGTCGTCCGCCACTTGCTCGACGCCGGGCATACCGACCTGGTCCTCCTGATCCGCGACGCCGCGCGTTTGCCCGATGACATTCGGGACGCCGTAGAGACGCGCGAAGGGGAGCAGCAAGACGCGGACTTTGTGCGAGACGCGACCCAAGGTGCCGATGCCCTGCTGTGGATCAGCCCGCCCGATTGGACGACCGAGTCGCTGATCGGCTGGTACGAATCGTTGGGCCGTTCGGCTGCCGGAGCGATCGAGGCCAACGGCATCGCCCGCGTCGTCCACGTGTCCAGCGAAGGCGCGCACGACCACGACGCGCACGGTCCGGTGAGCGGCTTGGGTCGCATCGAAGGCTTGTTGGACGCGACAGGCGCCGCAGTCCGCCACCTGCGTCCGACGTTCTTTATGGAGAACTTCAAGCAGCAGATCCCAGCGATTCAAAACGCCGGATCGATCTTCTTCCCCGTGCCACCTACGACGACGACCGGCATGATCGCGACCGGCGACATCGCTCAGGTCGCCGTCGATTTGCTGACGACGGAGTGGAGCGGCGTCGAGGTCGTCCCGCTGCATGGCGCGCGCGACTATTCGTACACGCAGGCTGCCGAAGTTCTCGCTCAGTCACTGGGCCGCGACGTAGCCGTCCAGCAGGTGCCACCCGACGCGCTCCGCCAGCAGTTCGCCGGAATGGGCGCGACAGACGACTGGCAGCAGGGATTCATCGACCTCTACACGTCTATCGGATCGACGGGCTACAGCGCCGACCCTCGCACCGATTCGAGTACTACACCGACGAGTCTGGAAGCCTGGGCGCACGGCACGTTCGCTCCTATGTTGACCTCCTAATCTCTCGACGTAAGGCGTCGACCAGCGGCCTGCTCTCGTTTGGGGAGCAGGCCGCTGGCGTAGGGGTTCGGTCCGTTCAGCATCTCTCCTGCGCCCGTGCTTCTGGTTTCGTCCCCCACCGCCTCCGCATCGCCCGACGAGACCGAGCGCATCGGGAGGCAGATCGGACAAGCAGTGCAACCGGGCGACGTAATCGCACTCTATGGCGACTTGGGCGCCGGGAAAACCCACCTCACGCGCGGCATCTGCTCAGGTATGGGCGGCAGTGCCGACCACGTCAGCAGCCCGACGTTCGCGCTCGTCCAGACCTACGATACCGATCCGCCGCTGCACCACATCGACGCCTATCGGCTCGACGGACCGGACGATTTTCGGCGCATCGGCGGCGACGAGTTACTGTGGGACGACGGCGTCTGCATCGTCGAGTGGCCGAGCCGGATCGAAGCGTTGCTGCCGCCGCACACCGTTCGTCTCCTGCTTACGCATCGCCCCGACGGATCGCGCCAGATCGAGCAGGTCGAGCACGCGCCCGAGCGCTAGCGCAGGCCGATTACGCCCATCATGCGTCCCGTCTCGCCGTTTTCCAGCCGGTAGGAGAAGAAGCGGTCGGCGTGCGTGTGGGTGCAGTGCATGTCGACTTGGATCTGCGACATAGGCACGCCCGCTTCGACCAACTGAGCGCGGATGGCGGCTTTGAGATCGACGTGTGGTTTGGCATACGTGGTCCGGTCGACGAACTCGTCTGCGAACTCTGCGGCGACTTCCTCGCCGACTTCGAAGCGTTCGATCCCGATGCATGGGCTGACGTACGCGTGGATGCGCGAAGGATCAGCGCCCCGCTCCGTCATTGCACCAACGGTCTGAGCCGAGATGCGCGCGACGGTTCCGCGCCATCCGCTGTGGCACGCGCCGACGACGCCCGCGTGGGCATCGGCCAGCAGGACCGACGCGCAATCGGCAGCCATCATGCAGAGCAGGACGCCAGGCTGATCGGTGATGAGTCCGTCGCAGCGTGGGTAGGTGCCGCCAACTTCGACGTAGCGGATCGTATCGCCGTGAACCTGTCCGGCAATCGCCATCTGGTCGGGCGTGAACCCCAATGCGAGAGCCACACGCGCACGGTTCTCTTCTACTGCGTCGGGCGCATCCCCCGTGCTGAATCCGAGGTTGAGCGAGCCGAAGGGCGACTGGCTGACGCCTCCGTCACGAGTGGTGAAGGCAGCAGCGACGTTGGGAAACGCGCTCAGACCCGTTGGGCGAATCAGGTCGGCGAGTAGAGGTGAATTGGGCGAGGTCACGTCAGCAGGTCGTGTCACGCTTGGGCCGATGCGTCGGAGCGTCCGAGTTGCTCGTTAATGACCGCGAACAATTGGTCGAAGGAAAACGGCTTGGCAACCATGGCCGTAAATCCGGCTTCAGAGAACCAGTCCGGCGTGTCGCGGGAGAGCACGTTGGCCGTACACGCGATGGCGGGCGTGTCGGCGTATCCCTCATGCGTGCGTAACTCGGTCAGCAATTCGACGCCGGTTCGCGAGCTTCCCAAGTTGATGTCTAGCAGCAGCAGGTCGAATTTCCGTTCGCCTGAGCGTTTGATTGCTTCGTCATAGGAGTGAACGAGCACCGGATCGAGGTCGACCTCGTCCAGCAGGGTACAGAGAAGCAGGCCCGTGTCGGGATTATCCTCCACTACGAGAACCGATGGGCGCGTCAATACATCAGCGCTTCCACCGGGCGTGTCGGAGTCAGAAGTAGGAGAAGCCATTAGGAAGCGTGGGAGGGTAAGTAGTGCGGCACTACGCAGTCGCACATATAGGCTGTTCCACTGATCGCCAGGGTGACCGATAGCCGTTACGGGTTTGGTAGGTCCAATAGAAAAGAAGACACATCCTTCTCACTTACATCCGCGTCAGTAGGTCGCGTCGATCCCTGTCCAGAGCGTAAACGCGCGCGCTGCTTGCCCGCGCAGCATCGGCATTCCGCCAATCGGGAACGCTCCCTTGGCAGCCGCTTCCCGCAGCAAACGGGTCTGCTCTGGCGTGTAGACTAGATCGTAGACGACCTGCCCAGTTCGAAAGTCAGCAGCAGGCCAGGGCGTCCGATCGGCGAGCGTTCCCGTCATGCCCAGCGGTGTGGTGTTGACGAGCAGGTCCGCCTGATGCGCTAGCCCGTCTGCTTCGCCAGCGTCAGCGACGTACAGCGCGCCGTCGGAGTCGTATGCCGCCATAGCGTCCGCCAGCGACTGTGCCTGCTCAGGTCTGCGGGCGACGAGTGTCAGCCGCGACGGTTGGAGCGTCAGCAGCGCGTAGACGACCGCCGATGCCGCTCCGCCCGCGCCCCACACCAGCATCGCACGTCCGCGCAGTTGCTCAGCATGATCGGCCAGCCCGTCGAGGAAACCGCCTACGTCGGTGTTGTGGCCCGTGAGCCGCCCGTCGTTGTTGGTGATGGTGTTGACGGCGCCCAAGGCATATGCTTCGTCCGACAGGTCGTCGAGTAGACCGACAATAGCCTGCTTGTGCGGAATCGTGACGTTGGCACCCGCCGCGTTCAGCCCCCGCAGTCCGGCGACGGCGTCGGCAAGTCGGTGAGGCGGTACGTCGCAGGCGAGGTAGACTCGGTCGAGGCCCGCGCGTGCGAAGACGGGATTGTGCAAGTGAGGCGAGCGGCTGTGTCCAACCGGGTGGCCGAGCAGCACAACGGGACGGGTATGCGCGCCGATGGTCGGCTGCTGAGCCGCATCAGACATACGTCGCTTCGGGTTCGGCGAGGATTCCGTCTTGCAATCGGATCTGCTGCGTCGCCACACCTTCGATCTCGGCGAAGTGGTGCGTCACGACGACGATGGTCTTACCCAGGTCGCGGTTGAGGGCATGGAGCAAGTCGACAATCTGCTCGGCGGTCTGCGAGTCGAGGTTGCCTGTCGGCTCATCGGCCAGCACGACGGCAGGATCGCCGACGAGCGCACGCGCAATCGCTACGCGCTGCTGCTCGCCGCCCGAGAGTTCGGCAGGACGGTGCGTCGCCCGCGCGGATAGGCCGACCGAGTCGAGGCATTCGAGTGCTCTGGCCCTCCGGACGTCCGGCGCCACGCCCGCCAGCACCAGGGGCAACTCGACGTTTTCGAGCGCCCGCATCGACGCGACCAGGTTGAACTGCTGAAAGATCATCCCGACGCGCTCGCGCCGAAACCGCGCCTGCCCCTTGCGGCTGAGCGTCCCAACATCTTCGCCATCGACCAGAACAGTCCCGCTCGTCGGTCGGTCCATCGCCGCGAGCAGGTGGAGCAGGGTGCTCTTGCCGCTTCCGCTGCGTCCGACAATGCCGCAGAACGCGCCTGCCTCGACGCTTGCGGTGACACCACCCAACGCGTGAACATCGCCTGCTTCGGTGCGATAGGTCTTGCGCACGTCGCGCAGTCGGAGAATCGGATCGGGCATAGCAGGCGGGGTAGCACGTGTCGACGCGTGGGGGGGACCAGGGATCCATGCGGAAGGTGCTGACTCGCCGAAGAGTGCGGAGAGCGGTTCAACGGTCGGCACCGCTCCCAATCGCCCGCGTACTCGGGGGCCATTCGATGTACTTCCGATGTCCGACCGCGCCGACGCTCTCCGCACTCTCCTCACCCAACGCATCGCCATCCTCGACGGCGGCATGGGGACGGTTCTCCAGCAGCACCACCTGCAAGAAGAGGATTTCCGTGGCGACCGCTTCGCCGATCACGCCTCTCTGCTCGGCGGCAACAACGACCTGCTCTGCCTCACGCAGCCCGGCATCATCCGCGACGTCCACGCGGCATACTTCGCTGCGGGAGCCGACATCGTCGAGACCAACACCTTTAACGCGACGACGCTCTCGCAGGCCGAGTACGGGTTGGACGACGCGGACTTCATTCGCGAACTGAACGTCGCAGCCGCACGTCTCGCCCGCGCTGCCGCCGATGATGCGCAGTCCGATGGCCATCCGCGCTGGGTCGCCGGGTCGATGGGGCCGCTGAGCAAGACGCTCTCGCTCTCACCCGACGTGACCGATCCCGGCTTCCGGTCGGTCGATTTCGAGCAGGTCGCCCAAGCGTATCGGATGCAGGCGCGCGCGCTGATCCAAGGCGGCGCCGACGTGCTGCTCGTCGAGACGATCTTCGACACGCTCAACGCCAAAGCCGCGCTGTTCGCCATTCGTCAGGCGTTTGCGGACGAGGGCACGCGGATTCCGGTCATGCTCAGCGGAACGGTCGTCGACCTGTCAGGGCGGACGCTGTCCGGGCAGACGCCTGGGGCGTTCTGGATCTCGACCAACCACGCGCCCGAACTGTTGTCGGTGGGGCTGAACTGCGCGCTGGGGTCGAGCCAGATGCGCCCATTCGTCCAGGCGATTGCGGACGTGGCGACGGTCCCGATCTCGCTCTACGCCAACGCCGGACTGCCCAACGCGATGGGCGGATACGACGAAACGCCCGACTTTATGGCGTCTGAAATGGAGAGTCTGGCGCGCGACGGATTGCTCAACATCGTCGGCGGATGCTGCGGCACGACGCCTGCCCACATCGCCGCGATCAAGGACGCCGTCGCGGGTCATGCGCCGCGCGTTGCAGCCGAACCTCAGCCGTTCCTCTCACTCGCCGGACTCGAACCGTTCATCGCCCGACCGGACGCCAACTTTGTCAACATCGGCGAGCGTACCAACGTGACGGGCAGCCGCCGATTTGCCCGGCTGATCAAAGAGGGCGATTTCGACACGGCGCTCCAGGTCGCACGCGAACAGGTCGAGGGCGGAGCGCAGATGATCGACGTGAACATGGACGAGGGCCTGCTCGACAGCAAGGCCGCGATGACGCAGTTCCTGCGGCTGATCGCCGGTGAGCCGGACATCTCGCGCGTGCCGATCGTGGTCGACAGCAGCAAGTGGGAAGTGATCGAAGCCGGGTTGCAGAACGCCCAGGGCAAGTGCGTGGTCAACTCGATCTCGATGAAAGAGGGCGAAGACGCCTTCCGCGAGCAGGCTAGGCTCTGCCAGGCGTACGGCGCCGCCGTCATCGTGATGGCCTTCGACGAACAAGGGCAAGCCGACACGCTCGAACGCCGCACGTCGATCTGCGAACGTGCGTACCGAATCCTGGTCGACGAGGTCGGTATGGACCCGCACGACATCGTCTTCGACCCCAACATCTTCGCCGTCGCGACTGGCATCGCCGAGCACAACCGCTACGCCCTGGACTTCTTCGAGGCGACGCGCTGGATCAAAGCCAACCTGCCCGGCGCGCGCGTGTCGGGCGGCGTGAGCAACGTCAGCTTCTCGTTTCGAGGCAACGACACCGTCCGCGAAGCCATCCATGCCTGCTTTCTCTATCACGCGATTCAGGCGGGGATGGACATGGGCATCGTCAACGCGAGCCAACTCGAAGTCTACGACGAAGTCGATCCGGCCTTGCGCGATGCGGTCGAAGACGTGCTCTTCGACCGGCGTGAGGACTCGACCGAGCGGTTGGTCGATCTGGCCGAAACGGTTGCGCAAAAGGGGCCAGTCGAGGAGGTGACGCAGGCGTGGCGTGAGGAGCCGGTCGAGAGTCGCATCCGGCACGCGCTGGTTAAGGGTATCGCGGACCACGTGGTCGACGACGTCGAGGAAGCGCGGCAGGCGTATCCGTCGCCGCTGGCCGTGATCGAAGGGCCGCTGATGGACGGCATGAACGTCGTCGGCGACCTGTTCGGACAGGGCAAGATGTTTCTGCCCCAGGTCGTCAAGAGCGCTCGCGTGATGAAGCGTGCCGTCGCCCACCTCGAACCGTTCATCGCGGCTGAGCAAGCCGCTGGGGGCGAGGCACCCAAAGCGCGCACCAAAGTGCTGATGGCGACCGTCAAGGGCGACGTGCACGACATCGGCAAGAACATCGTCGGCGTCGTGCTGGCGTGCAACGGGCTGGACGTGATCGATCTGGGCGTGATGGTGCCTGCTGCCAAAATCCTGGACGAAGCCCAAGCGCAAAACGTCGACGTGATCGGGCTGAGCGGGCTGATCACGCCAAGCCTAGACGAGATGGTGTCGGTCGCGCGCGAGATGGAGCGACGCGGCATGACGACGCCGCTGCTCATCGGCGGGGCGACGACGAGCAAGGTCCACACTGCGGTTCGGGTGGCACCGTCGTACAGAGGCGGCCCGACCGTCCACGTACTCGACGCGAGCCGGAGCGTACCGGTCGTCCAAAAACTATCGGGCGACGAACGCGCCGCCTTCGCCGACGAGGTCGCCAACGACTACGCCGATACCCGCGCTGCCTACGCTCGAAAACGCGCCGCGCTCGACCTGCTCACGCTCGATCAGGCACGCGCCAACGCTCCCACGTTCGACTGGAAGACGGTCCCGATCACGCGCCCACGCAAGCTCGGCCTGACGGTTCTGCCTGGCGTCCCCATCGCCGACGTGCGCCCGTTCATCGACTGGACGCCGTTCTTCATCTCGTGGGAGATCCGGGGCAAGTTTCCCCGCCTGTTCGACGATCCGGCTGTCGGAGCCGAAGCCCGGAAGCTGCACACTGACGCCAACGCCTTGCTCGACCGATGGGAGCGCTCGCGTGAGGTCACGATCAACGCCGCCCTCGGCCTCTGGCCCGCCAATCAGGTTGGCGACGACATCGCGCTCTACTCTGACGACAGTCGCACAGGCGAGATCGCCCGGCTGCACACGCTCCGACAGCAAACGCGCAAAGCGACTGGCAAGCCCAATCGCGCCCTCTCCGACTACGTCGCCCCGGTCGGGGTGGACGATTGGATGGGCGCGTTCGTCGTCGGCGTCCACGGCGCCGACGCCATTGCCCAACGCGCCGAGGCGGAGCACGACGACTACGCCGCGATCCTCGCCAAAGCCGTCGCCGACCGCTTGGCCGAAGCCGCGACCGAATGGCTCCACGCCCGCGTCCGGCGCGACTACTGGGGCTACGCGATGGACGAGCAACTCGAAAACGACGACCTGATCCGCGAAGCCTACCGAGGCATTCGCCCCGCTCCCGGCTATCCTGCCAACCCCGACCATCAGGAGAAACACGCCCTCTGGCACCTCCTCGACGCCGAACGCAAAACCGGCGTCACCCTCACCGATGGCTTGGCTATGCACCCCGCCGCGAGCGTCTGCGGCCTCTACCTCGCCCATCCCGAGGCAGCCTACTTCAACGCCGGGCAGTTTGGGCGCGACCAGATCGCCGACTACGCCGACCGCTCCAATCGCCCACTCGAAGAAGTCGAGCGCTGGCTACAGGATCGGTTGGCGTACGAGCGGGAGCAACCGGCTTCGTAGTGGAACTGTGCTGTCAACTATCAATATTGATAGCTACTGATAGTTGATTGATAGTTCGATGCGCATTCCTCAGACTCCGCCTCGTTGGTTTGACATTCTTCGGGAGGTGCAATCGCGCTCGCCGGACGAAATAAGTCGCCTCGTGACGTCGCCATTCGGTTCGGCACCGGAAGGGCGCTATCGGCATTGGGAGACGCTGCGATTCATCACGCCACCCGAAGGGTGGACGCTCCACGAGATGTGGGCGGCGTTGAAACTGGCCCGCAACCAGACACGCCGCTCCGTGCCTCTCGTCGACGCGCAGGGGCACGCGTTTGGATACACACTGCCCGATCCGCTTTTGGAGCGGTTACACCGGCTCGACAGTGGAGCGCGTGGTACGCTATCGCTGCCCGAAGCCGTCACGAATCCCGAAACGCGAGATCGATACATCGTCAGTTCGCTAGCCGAAGAAGCCATCACGTCGAGTCAGTTGGAGGGCGCTGCTACGACGCGGGCCGTCGCCAAGGAGATGCTGCGCACCAACCGGGCGCCGCGGACCAAGGACGAGCAGATGATTCTGAACAACTACCAGGCGATGAGGCGCATCCAGGAAGTGCGCGACCAACCGATGTCGCGTTCGCTCCTGCTCGAACTCCATCGCATCATCACGCGCGACACGCTGGCTTCGGATGCCGTCTTCCGCTCACCAGGTGACGGTATCGGCGTGTACAGCGATACCGACGAACTGCTGCACCGACCACCTCCAGCAGGTCAAATCGAGGAGCGTATCGAAGCGCTCTGTTCGTTTGCCAACGGCGCGCCCGCGGAGGGATTTCTGCATCCGTTCGTGAAAGCCATTCTGCTTCACTTCTGGCTCGCCTACGATCACCCGTTCGTCGATGGTAATGGGCGTACGGCACGCGCGCTGTTCTACTGGTACGCTCTCCGCGAAGGCTACTGGCTGATGGAGTTCGTCTCGATCTCTTCGATCTTGAAAAAGGCTCCGGCGCGCTACGGCAAATCGTTTCTCTATACGGAGACCGACGACAATGACTTGACCTATTTCGTACTGGCCCAACTCCGTGCCGTCGAGCAGGCCGTCGACGCGCTCCACGCTTTTCTCAAGCGCAAGTCGCGTCAGCTCCAAGAGGCGCATCGACTACTCCGCCCCGGCGCTGACTTGAACCCTCGGCAACTCGCCCTTCTGGGTCACGCTCTGCGTAAGCCCGGACGCTCGTATACAATCGCGTCGCACAAAAACAGTCACGCCATAGTGTACGCTACAGCCCGCGCCGACCTGATAGATTTGGAGGCGCGTGGCCTGCTCCACAAACGAAAGAAAGGACGTGCCTTCCTGTTCAGCGCTGCGCCGGATTTGCCCGATCTGCTAAAGGCTATTGGGGCGTGATCTGTTACTTCTACCGTAGCGTCGTCGAGTGGCAGATGCAAGCGGAGCAGGCTGGATCCAGTCGAAGTATGGGCGCGGCTGCAATCCGAGATGTAGGGGAGCGCTCCGCACGTGAGGACGGGCAGTAGAGGCCGCTCCGCACTGGTCTCTCCTGTCAGGCGGTGCAGAGAGAGCGAGGCAGTTTGGAGGTACGCTCATCCTATCTCGCCTCCCATGCCTACTGCCTCCGTCCTCGCGCCTCTCGACCTCAACGGAGACCTCGATCCAGCGCTCAGCGTCGCCGCCGATCTTGCCGAACGCTCCGGTGCTTCGCTCCATCTGCTCAACGCGCGCCCGACGCCGCCCACCTATCTGCCTCCGAGCGATCCCGACGCAGGATACCGCGCTCAGGTCGAGGTGGTCGTCGACCGTACGCTCGGTCCGGGGTCGTGCGCGGCTCTGTCGCCAACGATTCACGTGGCTCACGCCGCGCACCCGGCCACGGCGACGCTCGATTTGGCTCGGGAATTAAACCCGCAGGTCATCGTGCTGGGCACGCATGGGCGACGCGGCTATCAGCGCTTCGTATACGGAAGCGTCGCCGAGAACGTGATCCGAGATGCGCGCTGGCCTACACTGGCCGTTCCGATGCAGGCCGATCACTGGTTGCCGGGACCTGACCACCCGATCGTGGTGGCGACCGATCTGTCCGAATATGGAGCCGCCGCGCTCCGAGCAGGTGCAGCCCACGCCGAGCGCTACGGCGCGCAGGTCGTCGTCGTGCACAGCGTCGCCCCGATGCCGCAAAACATCGGACTGTTCGCGCCTTGGGACCTGGCGGAATCCGAAACGGACATCCCACTTGGTACCAGGGAAGCGGTGCAAGAGCAAATGGACGCAGTCGGGGTGACGGGCGCCGACCTCATCGTGCGACGGGCAGAAGCCCCCGAGTTGATCGACCGCGTCGCGCGCGATCGCAAAGCGGGATGCATCGTCATGGGCACGCATGGGCGTCGCGGATTGGGGCGCGCCCTGCTGGGAAGCGTCACGGCTGCCGTCTTGCGGGGAGCGTCGTGCAGCGTGCTGGCGGTGCGAGTGGACGGAAACTCAGAAGCCGACGAGTAAGGCGACACGAACTCCAGTACAACAGCGCCGCGCCCGGACGATCCGAGCGCGGCGCTGTTGTAGTTGGGCAGTAGAAGCAGAGCGTCGCTGTAAGCGTAACTCGCTCCCCTCGGCTCCGTAGCTTGCGGCTCACCTTCCCCACGACTCATGCGGACTCTTCACGTCGATACCGTCGTCAAGCGCTACGGCGACTTCACGGCCGTCGATCACGTCAGCTTCACCGCCGAGCCGGGGCGCATCTTGGGCGTATTAGGTCCCAACGGCGCAGGCAAGTCGTCGACGATTCGGATGGTGACACACATCACGATGCCCGACGAAGGACGAATCACGTTCGGCGCCAAAGAGGTTGGGCCGTGGTCGCAAGAGGTGATGGGTTACCTGCCCGAGGAGCGCGGACTGTACAAAAAGCTCAAGGTCGGCGAGCAGATCGTCTACTTCGCCATGCTGCGCGGACTCGACAAGCCGACGGCGATCAAGCGGATGCACGCGTGGCTCAAGCGGCTCGGCGCGAGCGATTGGGCGGGTAAGAAGGTCGAGGAGTTGAGCAAGGGCATGCAGCAAAAGGTGCAGTTCATCGCGACGCTGGTCCACGAACCCGAACTCGTCATCCTCGACGAGCCGTTCAGCGGACTCGACCCGATCAACGCCGACCTGCTCAAAGACGTGGTCTACGAACTGCGACAAGAGGGACGAACGGTGTTGTTCGCGTCGCACCGGATGGAGCAAGTCGAAGAGTTGTGCGACGACATCTGCCTGATCAACAAGGGCAAAGTCGTGCTCTCGGGTGGCGTGCGCGAAGTCAAGCGCAGTTTTGGACGCGGGACGGTCCTGCTCGAATACGACGGATCTGCCGCTTTCCTCGACGAATTGGTCGCCCAGCGTTTGGTCAGCATCAGCGATAGGACCGAGCACCGCGCGACGGTTCAACTGCTCAACGGCACGCCGGGGCGCCGCGTACTCGACGCAGCAATGGCGTCTGTCGACACGCTCTACCGCTTCCACATGGCCGAGCCGTCGATGCGGGAGATCTTTGTCCGCACCGTCGGCGAGGCCGATCTCGCGCCTGCCTCCCTCTCTACCTCCGCCTGATCCGATGCGCAACGTACTTACCGTCCTCAGCAGCGAGTTCTGGCGCCGGGCACGCTCCAAAGGTTTCATCCTCGCCACACTGCTGACGCCGTTCGGCTTCCTCGCCTTGATCGCCGCCGGAGTCGGCGTCAGCTATCTGATGGCGAGCACGGACAGTTCAACCGTCGCCGTCGCGGACGAGACGGGCGTGCTCTACGAGCGCATCGAAGACGCGCTGCCCGATGGAAGCACAGCCGAACGAGTCGATCTGCCCGCCGACAGCCTGTCGGCCATTGTGCTGTCCGAGCGCTACGACATAGCCGTTCTGCTGCCTGAGAGTCTGCTCGACGGCGAGGGCGAAATATCATTCTACGGGTCGTCCGGCGGCGGTAGCATGGTGCGTGGCCGTATAGAAAGCGAGGTTCGCAGAGCCGTCGAGGACATCCGGCTCGACCGCGCCGGGGTGTCCGACGAGGTGCGTGCGATCATCGGTTCGAGGCCGCAGAGCAGAACCGTTCGCGTGGATGAGGACGGTACAGAAGAGGAGGAAAACGCCTTCGGTGGCGCGGCGTTGGGCGGCGTGATGGGCTTTCTGATCTACCTATCCGTTTTCATCTACGGCTCGATGGTGATGCAGAGCGTGATCGAAGAGAAGACGAGCCGGGTCGTCGAGGTCATGGTATCGGCTGTAAAACCGTTTGATCTGCTGCTGGGCAAAGTGCTGGGCGTCGGCTTGCTGGGCGTCGTGCAGCAGGTCACGTGGCTGGCGATTATCCTAGGAGGCGCCGCCGCGCTGGGACCGATCATCGGCATGTTCGCCGAAACGTCCAACGTCGACGCCATCGCCGCTCAGGGGCAGGCGATGGCCGAGCAAGCCGGGGCGCCCGCTGAAGCCGTCGCGCCTAACGTGCCCGACCTGATGCCCGACATCGGATTCGGCCTGATCGTCGCGTTCGTGCTGTTCTTTATCGGCGGCTACCTGATCTATTCGAGCCTGTTCGCCGCCGCTGGATCCGCCGTCGAAGAGGTGCAGGACGCTCAGTCGTTCACAGTCCCGATCATGATTCCCGTCATCCTCGGCTTCGTATCGATGACGCCGATTCTCGAAGCGCCCGACAGCACGTTCGCCGTCGTGATGTCGCTCATCCCGTTCTTTTCGCCGATGCTGATGCTGGCGCGAATGGCGATCACCGACGTCCCGCTGTGGCAGGTGTTGGCCTCGCTCATTCTGCTCTTCGGCGGCTTCCTCGCGACGATGTGGCTGTCGGCGCGCATCTACCGCATCGGCATCCTGTCGTATGGCAAAAAGCCCAGCTACGGCGATCTGATCAAGTGGATTCGGGCGAGCTGACGACTCTGGCTTGAGTGGCGTCTCGCATCGTACATCGTTTACTCTCCAAGCCATGCGCGTCCTCCTGCTCACCATCGGCTCGCGTGGCGACGTGCAACCGTTCGTCGCTCTGGGTGCCGGGCTGATTGAGGCTGGACACCACGTCACGCTGGCGACGAGTCCGCGCTTTCGGGCTGTCGTCGAAGAGGCGGACCTGACGTTTGCGCCGGTCAGCGACGAACTGGTGGCGCTCGCCGATTCGCCGATGGGACGAGCCATGTTTGAGTCGATGGGCAGCAGCTACGCGAAGACGCTTGCGAACATGCTGCGCATCGTGCGTCGCATCGGGCCGATGCAGCGCGACTTAGTCGCCGACGGATGGGCAGCAGCCGAGACCTCGCAGCCGGACGTGATCGTCTACCATCCCAAGATGTTTGGAGCACCGCACTACGCCGAAAAGCTGGGCGTCCCCGCCGTCCTCGGCCTGCTGTTTCCGCAACTCGTGCCGACCGACGCCTTTCCCGCTGTCGGCTTCCCCGAACGCGGGTGGGGCGCGTGGTACAACCGGCTGACGTATCGCATCGTGCTCGGCATTTCGGGCCGATTCGCACGCTACTTCGCCCGATCCTGGCGCATGACGCACGACTTGCCTCCGCTCCCGCGCAACGTCGACTTCCTCCACCACGTCGACGGTTCGCCGATTCCTGTTCTCCACGGGTTCAGCCCAAACGTCGTCCCCACGCCATCCGACTGGCCCGACTCGGCCACAACGACCGGATCCTGGTTCCTCGACCGCTCCGACGACTGGACGCCGCCCGACGACCTGCAAGCCTTCCTCGACGCGGGCGATCCGCCGGTCTACATCGGCTTCGGCAGCATGGCAGCGCGCGATCCCGAGCGGACGACGCGCATCGTCCTCGAAGCTGTCGAGCGCGCAGGCGTTCGCGCAGTCCTTGCGACGGGTTGGGGCGGACTGACGGCGTTTGATCTGCCCGACTCGGTCTACTTGCTCGAATCGGCGCCACACGACTGGCTGTTCGAGCGCGTGTCGGCAGTCGTCCACCACGGAGGCGCCGGAACGACAGCCGCCGGACTCCGCGCCGGACGACCCACCGTCATCTGCCCGTTCTTCGGCGATCAGCCGTTCTGGGGAGGTCGCGTCCACGCGCTCGGCGTTGGTCCATCGCCCATCCCGCAGAAAGATCTGACGCCCGAGAAGTTAGCCGCCGCGCTCGTGCAAGCGACGACGGACGCTGGAATGCGGCAGCGAGCGGAGCAATTGGGACGCGCGATACGGAGCGAAGACGGAGTCGACAGCGCGGTTGCCATTCTCGAGCGGGTCGCGCGCGGCGAAGTGTGAAAGGGGCGGCAGTGCATCCGCAAATCAGGCAGAGCGGCGTTATTCTCTGACGATGTCCCGACCACTCGCGCTGCTCCTCCTGACGCTGCTGGCCGCCGCCCCCACGCGCGCCCAGTATTTCGCGTTCGGCAAAAACAAGATCCAGTATGAGTCGCACGACTGGGCGTTCGTGCGGACGGATCACTTCGACGTGTACTACTACGGAGAGGGTTATCCGCTGGCTTCGTTCGCTGCGGGTGCAGCCGAGCAAGCCTACGAACAGATCCGGGACCTGCTCGGCCACGACCTCTCGCGGCGCGTGCCGATCCTGCTCTATGCCGGTCATCGCGCCTTTGCCGCAACGACGGCGGTCGATCTCCCGGACGATGCGCAGGGCATCGGCGGCGTCACCGAGTTGTTCAAGAACCGCGTCGTCCTACCGTTCACGGGCGATTATGCCGAGTTTCGGCACGTGCTGCACCACGAACTCGTGCACGCCGTCCTCAACGATCAGTTTTACGGCGGATCCGTCCAGGCGATCTTGCAGAACAACCTGCGCGCGCGTCTACCGATCTGGCTAGGGGAGGGGTTGGCCGAGTACGCCGCTCAACCGTGGAGCACGCAGTCGGATGCCTATTTGCGCGACGCCGTTCTCGCTGGAACGCTGCCTCAGGCCGCCGATCTGAACGGATTCGCTGCGTATTGGGGCGGGCAGGCGTTCTTTGATTTCATCGCCGAGCAGTATGGCGCGGATAAAATCGCCGAAGTGCTGGGGTACCTGCGCACCTCGCGCGATTTGGACGCCGCGCTGCGCCGGGCCGTCGGGCTGGACTTAGCCGGATTGTCGGAGCGATGGCACCAATCGGTGCGAGCCGTCTACTTCCCGGAAGCCGCCGCGCGTGTATCGCTGGTGCAGACGGCGCAACCGCTCGTGCCGCCCGAGTCGGGGAGCGTGTTCAGCAGTTCGCCCGCGCTCTCGCCGATGGGCGACCGATTGGCTTACGTCAGCAGCGACGGCGGGACGTTCGGCGTCTACGTCGTCGAGACGCGGCGCGGAGCCAAAGCACGGCGCCTTCTCGCAGGACAGCCGTCGGCGCAGTTCGAGGCGCTGCGGCTCCTCTCGCCGGGACTTTCGTGGAACGGCGAGGGAACGCGCTTGGCCGTTGCTGTGACGAGCGGACCGGACGAAGCCGTTGCCATCGTCGATGTGTCGACAGGCGAAACGACGCTGCATCCGCTCCCTCACGTCGAGCAGGTGATCGCGCTGGCGTGGCACCCCTCGCGCGATGTGCTCGCGGTTCAGGCATCGGGGGCGTCGCAGAGCGATCTGTTTCTGCTCTACCTGCCGAGCGGCGGTGCCTCTGAGCGCTTTGTCCGTCTGACCGACGACGCGTCCGCCGAACATGCTCCGGCCTGGATGCCCGACGGCGACGCGCTGTTGTTCCACTCCGTCGACCACGGCTCAGTGCTCTCCGATACGACGGGCACGCGCCTCTACCGCCTTCCGGTCGACGTAGAGGCGCCGGGTCCGGCTTCCGGTTCGGCACGCGCGCTTCTCGATCAGCCGATGCGCGGTGCTGCCCATGCGCAGGGCGTACGGTCGGCGGATGGGAGCAGCGCTGTCGTATTCGTGTCGGACGCGTCTGGAATCGCCAACCTCTACGCGCTCGACCTGGCGACCCAGCGCGTTCGGCTGCTGACCAACCTGCTCGAAGGTGCGATGCAAGTCAGCGTGACGCCCAGCGGATCGCATGCTGCTGTGATGGCGCTGGACAACGGTTCGCCATCCTTATTCCTGCTGCGCGACGTACTTGCCGATTCCACGTCCGCTGCCCCGACCGTTTGGGCGATGCGCAGTCTGCAAGGCCGCACCGATGCCGAAGCGCCCGCCCTACGCATCGCCGACGCGTCGATCCGCCAGAACAACGTCTTTCTGCGCGACGCCGTCGCCG
The DNA here is from genome assembly GCA_963793245.1 of Rhodothermales bacterium. GTDB lineage: Bacteria > Bacteroidota > Rhodothermia > Rhodothermales > BA12 > CAXBBB01. Next base: position 726,661 of record CAWBZG010000005.1, on the reverse strand, counting down.
CCCCACAGCCGATCCCTCCGCTCAATCCTGCGCTGCCCGACTCTGCCGACGGCAACCTGGGACAAATCCGCATCGACTTCGGCGATCCAGAGGTGGACGAGGCAGAGGAGGCGCAGACGATCCCAGAGGCCGCCGCTTCCGATACCGAGGTGGACTCGCTGGGTAGGGCCATCCCACACCCCTATCGGCTGACGTTTTCCACTGACATCGTCTACGCGTCGTCCGAAGTCAACACGCTGTATGGATTGCAGGGAACGGCGCAGGTTCGGTTCTCGGATCTGACGGGTGCCTACCGGCTATATGGTGGAAGCAACCTGCTGCTTGACCTGCGCAACTCGGATTATGTCGTCGGCTTCGAGTCGATCGGCAGGCGGATGGATTGGGATGTGCAGGGCGCCCACGTCTCACGCGTGCTCGAAACGGACACGCTGGGCCGCAGCCTGGCGCGCTACCGACTCTACAGCGGAAGTGTCGGCGTGATGCGCCCGCTCGACCGCTTCCGCCGCGTCGACGCTCGGATAGCGCTGCTGGGCGTGAGTGAGGCCAATCTGTTCGACCCGTCCGAACCGACCGTTAGCCGCCTGCTGCTCTATCCCTCGCTCACTTCCACGTACGACGCGACGGAGTACGGCGCGTGGGGCGTACGCTCAGGCCGACGCGGGGCGATATCCCTCGCCGGAGTACCTGTCACAGTGAGCGGAGAACCGGCCCGTTTCGCGACGGTCCTGGCCGACGCGAGAGTCTACGCGACATGGAGTCGCTACACGGTTGCCGTTCGCGCGTCTGGCGCTGCGTCCGTAGGAACAGACCCGCAGTCGTTCTACACGTCGGGCGTGCAAGGCTGGCTCAACCCGCGCGTCGACGCACGCAGTCCGCTTCCGACGACCGGGCTGTCGGGATTCGCCTTCGCCACGCCGATCTTGCCGCTGAGAGGCTACGCCATCAATGCGCGCCAGGGACCCTACTTCGGCCTGGTAAACGCCGAAGTGCGTATTCCGCTCGCTCGCGTACTCTCGTTGCGTCCACTACCAACCCTATACGGCCTACGCGCCGTAGCCTTCACCGATATAGGAGCCGTATGGGGCGAGATGGACAACCGGCGCTTCAACGTGCTCTCGGACGAACCGGAAGGTCGACGTCTGGACGATGTGTTGGCTGGAATGGGAGGCGGCATCCGCGGATTCGTGTTCGGGTTGCCGCTGGGCGTCGAGGTGGCATGGCCGTTCGACGGAGCAGAGTTCGGGCCGCCGCAGGTCTACGTCGCTCTGAGTACGGACTTTTGATTGGGTGCTCAGGCGAGGGTAAGTGTAACAGGTTTTGGTCGATACGGTAGCATCTTACACAGCTTTCTAACGAGTACTTCGTGTTCTGGTGTGTATCTACTCTGCCCTGCTCACTCGTTAAGGGCTATCACCAGTCTTGGCTGTCTGAGCACTGCCACCACCATTCCGTTTGTAGTATGTCCGCCCCTATTCTCAAAGGCAAGTTTGCCCCTTTATCCGGCTTTCGAGGTCTCTCGACGCTGGAGTTGCACGAAGACGCCGTCGTGTGGCGACGTCCCTGGGGGAGCAAGCGCTACCCTATCACCGATATCGAACGCGTGGATTGGAGCGCGACGCAGGGCAGTGGCGCCAACTTCGCGTTGCATCTGAGCGATGGAGAGACGATCTCCGGCAACCTGATCGGCGCGGCGCTCTGGAAGTTCAAGTTGAAAGAGATGGCGACGCAGCGCGGAGACGGCTACGCGCGCATCGCAGGGCTTACCGCTCCTCCTGAACCGCCCAAGCCGCACCAAAGCTGACCCGGATTCGCGCCGTTTTGGTCGTCTATCCCGTCTCTTTTTGGAACTGCCCTACGTGCAAGTCGCTCTAAAGCGGCTTGCACTTTCTCTTTTACGTCTACTCCCGCCTCGGTTCTCGATGAACGCCACGATCCAACAGACCGGCCCCGCCGACTACGAACTCCGCCTCGATGCGCCTGCCGCCGAACTCGAAGGCAAACTGCTCGCCGAACTCAAGAAGTACAAAGGCCGCGTCCAGATGAAGGGCTTCCGTCCGGGCCGCGTGCCCATCGGAATGCTCCGCAAGATGTACGGCGAGGGCGTCGCGCAAGAAGTCGCCGAGCGTGAGGTGCAGGAGGCGTTTGACCTCGAAGTGATCGAAAACCCGGCCTACGATGTGATCGGTGCGCCGGTCATCACCGAGATGGCCTACGACGGCACCAGCGATTTCAGCGCCGTCATCGCATTCGGCGTGCGTCCCGACGTCGAGATCGGCGATCTGAGCGACCTGACGCTGGGCAAACTCGTCCACGAAGTCACCGACGAAGAAGTCGACGAGCAGGTCGATGAGCTGCGCGAGAAGTTTGCCGAGTTCGCCGATGCCGAAGAAGGCACGACGCTCGACACCGATCACTACGTCACAGTCGACATTGCGCTGCTCGAAGACGGCGAGCCGGTCGAAGACTCGACCGAGGAAGGCGTTCGCTTTCAGTTGGGCGACGAAAAGGTCAAGGACGCACTCGAAGCCGCGCTCCGTGGCAAGACGGTGGGCGACACGTTCGACGTGACGCTTCCCCAGACGGAAGACGAAGACTCCGAAACGCACGACTACCGCGTGACCGTCACCAAGATCGAGACGCAGACGCTCCCCACCGTCGACGACGCGTTTGCCTCGAAAGCGACCGGAAGCAAAGTCGAATCGGTCGACGCGCTCCGCGCCGACATCACCAGCGAGCTGTCCCGTTCGTGGGAGGGTCGCAACCGCGAATACCTCGAAACGCAGTTCGTCGACGCGCTGACCGAGCAGTACCCTATCGACGTGCCCAACTCGGCTGTTTCGATTTTCCAAGACGCATTTGTGCAGCGCGCCAAAGAGCAATTGGGCGGACAGCTGCCCAAAGGCTTCGACATGAGCGGTCTGCGCGAGCGGATGCGCCCCGAAGCCGAAGAGCAGGCCCGCTGGATGATCATCCGCGACGCCTTGGTCAAACGCGAGGAGATCACCGTCGGCGACGAGGAGATCGACGCGTACTTCGCGGAGCAGGCGGGTGACGAGATCGATCCGAGCCTGTTGCGCAACTACTACGCGCAGCAGGAAGGCGTGATGGATCAACTCGTCGGTCGGCTCGAAAGCGAGCGCCTGTTCGACAAGCTGGCGACGCTGGTGACGCTCGAAGACAAGACGCAGGAAGAAGTCGAAGCCGACCTCAAAGCCCGCCGCGACAAACGCGCCGAAGCCCAGGCCGCGCGTACGGTCGACGAAGTGGCAGAGGCAACTTCTGAAGACGAGTCGTTCGAAGTCGTCGACGCTTCCGACGAGACCCCTTCAGAGGAACAGGAAGGCTAAGGTCTGGTACGTTTCCGTCCGCTTTTTTCGCTTTCAGACGCTCTCGATATGGTTCAGGACTTCCTCAAATTCAGCAAAGATCTCCGGATTCCCAGCAGCATCTACCAAGGCGGCTTGGGCGACCAGCCGATCAGTGGTTTGGTGCCGATGGTCGTCGAGCAGACGAGTCGGGGCGAGCGTAGCTACGACATCTTCAGCCGCCTGCTCAAGGAGCGCATCGTCATCGTCGGCACGCCGATCAACGACAACATCGCGAACCTGATCGTGGCGCAGTTGCTGTTTTTGGCATCCGAGGAGCCTGAAAAGCCGATCAACATGTACGTCAACTCGCCCGGTGGCGAGGTCTATCGCGGTCTCGCGATCTACGACACGATGCAGATGATCGGACCCGAAGTCAACACGATCTGTGTGGGCTTGGCCGCGTCGATGGGGTCGATCTTGCTCGCGGGTGGAGCGCCCGGCAAACGCGCCGCGCTGCCCAACAGCCGCGTCATGCTCCACCAGCCGCTCTCGGGCATCCAAGGGCAGGCATCGGACATGGAGATTGCGGTTCGCGAGACGCTGTGGATCAAGGAGCGTCTCTATCAGATCCTCGCGCACCACACCGGCAAGACGATGGAGGAGATCACGCGCGACGCCGACCGCGACTTCTGGCTGGGTGCCAAGGAAGCCAAGGAGTACGGCTTGATCGATACCGTTCTCGAACCCAAGCGCGGCTACAAGCCCGACGAAGTCTCAGACGATACGATCTCCAAAACCGACGGTTAAACGCCTCTATAGTCAGTTTGCGCGCCGCCCCTCTCTTCAGGATGGGGCGGCGCGTTGCGTTTGTCGCGTTGGGAGCCGAGCTTTGGCGCGGTGTTTGTCGAGTCGATGGATACTTCCCTCCCTTCCCGGTTTCGCGTCCTATGCGCACGGCCTGTCTCATTCTGATCCTTTTCTTCTGTGCGTCCTACGTGCAGGCGCAAACAGAGTATTCGCTAGGAGCGCTCGCTAACCGAGCCGAAGACGTCCTCGCAACAGGGACGGCAGCGTCGGCGCAGCGTGCCGCGTACGAAGCCGAATATCTGCGCTACGCCGGAGACTACGGCCTCACGTTTCGTGCTGGCGCTCAAGCCTTCTTGGATTCCGACAACGTCGATCTCGACACGCAGACGGGATACAGAGGATCGGTCGACTTGGTATGGGAGCTGCTCGACGGCGGACTAGCCGAAGCCCGCTACGAAGCGCGTCGCCTCTCCAACCTGCGCGATGCGTTTGCGTCGCAAGCTGAGCAAAGCGCAACCGAAGTTCGGTTGTTCGCGAGGGAGCAGGCGCTGACCATCTTGCAGGCCGAAGTCCAAGCGCTTGCCGCTCTAGCCGCTGTCGCGCTCACGGATACGGTTTCGGAGCGGCTCGACGCGTTGTACCAGACGCAAGACGTGCTCCGCTCAGACGCCCTTGCCGCCGAACTACTCTCGCAGCGCTACACGGCTGACGCGATCCGCTATGGCGCGCTGGGCGAACGTCTGCGCGACGAACTCGCCCGCCGCCTGCGCATTGAGTCGAACTTCGTGATCGACGATCCGACGGGGCTTCCGCCGCTCATCGACGAGGCCGATTTGGTGCGCCTGACGCGTCTTCAGGCCCAGCGCGCGGCCCAGGCCATCCCGCTTCGCGTTCCGGCGCCTTCGCTTGGGGACGTTCGCTTTTCGGTCTATGCGGGCTACGTGCTTCGCGAGTCGTTTACGCCCGAGCAGAATACCATCGACACCTACTCCTTCAGCAGCGGCCCGCGCATCGGAGCAAACCTCGCCGTTCCGCTCGACGTGTTTACGCGCGCTGCTTCGTCGCGGCGTGAGCAGGCTGCCTATCTGCAGCAGCAGCAGGCGCAGGGCGACGCGCAGTACCTCGACCGCCAGCAGCGCGTGAGCCAGGCGCTTTCGGACTACATCGAAGCCCGTAGCGCCGTCGCCATGATCGAGCAGGAAGTGCTCGTCCGCGAGGCGACGCTCGACGAGCAGGCGCTCCAGGCCGCCGAAGGCACGCGCAGAGGCGTGACGCCCAACGACATCTTGCTTTTCCGCGCGCGTTCCATCGCGCAGCGTGCCGACGCCGAAGTCCAGCGCCTCGAAGCCTGGCGGCAGTACTATACTCTGAACGCTCTCGCGGGCCTCCCATGATCATGGCCGAACGTCCTACTTTCACGGCTCGCTACGGCGGGTTCACCTACCCTGTCTCGTCGCTCACCAAAGATCGGCTAGTCGTCGGCGGTATGGAGGCGGGTGAGAATCCGTTTTCGCCCAACCGCATCGGCGACACCATCGACCTGGTGCTCGCTGCCAAGCGCAACGGGAAGGCCGAGAAGATGACCGTCAAGGCGACCATCGTCGACTTGTGGGGAGGGGAGGCCACGTTTTCGCTTCCCAACGGTCTGAGCATGCCTGTGCCCGACACCGGTGACGCCGAGCAGCCCGAACCTGCGACCTATTACACGCCCAACGACACGTTCACGCTGCCGTACGCTGTCCCCGACGAGGTCGTCTCGCACGCCGACTCCGCGGCCTGCGCCTCTTCGTCCGCAACAGGCGCCCGCTCCGCCGCTGCGTCCGGCTCCCGAGCGTGCACAGGCTCCTCCGCGTCCCCCATCGCCCCGTCCGGTTGCCCCTGCGTTTACGCCCGCGTACTCGGCTCCCGAGCCGCGATACGAAACGCGCGACGATGGATACGGACGCACCGACGCCGATTCGGGCCGTCGTTACGACAACTCCGACGCGTACCAGCACACATTTGACGACAACGAGCGAGACGAATCCGGCTACAAAGGCTCGGCCACGCTCCCTACGCAAGAAGAAATCGATCGCGATTTGGCTGCTGACGCCGCGCGTGCTCGGCAGCATGCGGGCTATGCAGAAGCCGACGCCTATTCGGATGGATATGCGGACGCCCAGGTGCAGGCGACGGCTGTGGCTCCCTACGGGAACGCGGGCTACGCTCAGTACGACACGCTTCCGTTGCGGCCCGAAGACTCGGCCTCTGGCCTAGCAGCCGTTGCGGTCTCTCCCGAAGGCGAGACGGCCCCCGCGCTGTCCGAGGACGACCGCGAGGAAGACAAGAAGAGCTACGTCGGGCGCATGGCGTTTTACTTGCTGCTTGCGTTTCTGCTGCTCATGATCATCTTCCTGATGCTCTACCAGCGCTCCAACGTGCAGAGCGTCCAGGCGTCGCTGCGCGGGCAGACGGTCGAAGTGACCGCGCCGGTTCAGGGCCGCATCACCGAAGTGTTCGTAGCCGAGGGAGTCTAGTCGAAGTCGGCGATCCGCTCTTCGCACTCGACGACGAGTCGGCGCGGATCGAGTTGGAGGCGCTGCAGTCCGCTGTAGAATCCGAGCAACTGCTCGTCGATCAGACGCGCGACGCGTTGAGTGAGGCGCAGTCGTTGGTGTCCGGTTCGTCGAGTGACGATGTCGTGGAGCCAACGATCATCCAGCAGGGCGTCGACCCAGCAGCGATTCAGGCGTCGCGTGCCCGATTGGAAGCCGCCACGATCCAGGCGACCCAAGCCGCCGAAGAAGCGATCCGAGCCGAGCGTTTGTTTGCAGGCGGAGCGATGACGCGCGGCGCTTTCGAGGAAGTGCAGGCCGAAGCGCGCGAAGCTGAGGCGATGCGCCAGGCCCGAGCCGCCGATCTCGCTGCCGTCCGAGGCGGTGGACGGACGTATTCGTCGGGCGGCGGAAGCCGAAGCAACCAGCGCTTATCCAACCAACTGCGCCTGCTCGATCTGCAGCGCGACCTCAACAAGCAGGAAGCCACGCTCCGCGACGCTCAGCAGGCATTCGAGCGCGCCGCCGAAGGCGTCCAGCAGGCGCGTGTCATCGCGCAGTCCGGCGGCGTAGTCTCGACGCTGGTCCGTAATGCGGGCAGCTACGTCGAGGGGGGCAATCCGGTCATGACGATCGAGACCGACGCGCGTCCGTTCGTGCTCGCCTACTTCCCGTTTCGCGAGGCGCGCCTGATTCAGACCAACGCCGCCGCGACGGTGCGCTTTCCCGCAGCGGGCGAATCCGTCGCTGGACACGTCGTCGCCGTCGGGCAACTGGCGCTGGGCGAGACCGGGACCGGCAAGATCCTGACCGACCAGCAAGCGCTCATCCCCGTCCGCATCCTGCTCGACGAGTTGCCGCAGGGCGTTTCGTCGGGAATGCAGGCGGACAGCGAAGTAGAAGTCGGATTGGGCACGATTCTTTCAGGGCGTCTCCGGTAATATGGCCGACGGACAACCTCTTCATGGATCACCCCACCGACCGACGATCAGCGCATCGTTGGGGACGGCTGTGCTTCCGGTTCTCATTTGGGGAATCGTGTTCGCCGTCGTTCTCGCGGCGCTGCCGGGGTGGGCGTGGCGTGCCAAGGTGCTCATCCGACAGGAAGAAGGGCTGATTCTGATCGGCGTGATCGGGCTGTGGCGCTACGGCTGGTTCGTGACGCACCTGGTGAGGGGCTTCTTCTACACGCAGTTCGTCTATCCATCGCTGAGAGCCAGCGCGCAGAGCCAGCGCAATCCGTGGCCGCAGCGGTTGTATTTCCTGATTCCGTCGTACTACGAAGATCCGGGCGTTACGGCACGCGTCGTCGAGGCGATGGCACGCGAAGTCCGCGCCCTTCCGCACATCGACGTGCATGCCGTCGCGACGCTCGGGTCGGACGAAGAGGAAGCCCTGTTTCGCCGCCTGTTTCTCCAGCATGGTCATCCGCCCAACCTGCGGATGACGTATCTGCGTCAGAGCAAAGGCAAGCGTCACGCGATGGCAGACGCCCTGCGCGTCATCGGTCAGATCCGGTCGGACGACCTGCGCGAGTCCGGCGCCGATGCCGAGTCCGCCTACGACGACGTGATCATCTTCATGGATGGCGACACCGAAGTCGGCGAGGGGACGGTCGCCCAGTGCCTGCCCTACTTCCGCGCGTTCCCCAAACTGGGCGCGCTGACGACCGACGAGTTGGGCCGCATCTACCGCGCGTCGCCCTTGGTGCGCGAGTGGTTCTCGCTCAAGTTTATCAAGCGGCACTCGGTGATGAAGTCGATCGCCCTGTCGCGCAAAGTGCTCACGCTGACGGGCCGCTACAGCGTGTTTCGCGCCGACGCCGTGTTGAGCAACGAGATGGTCAGCTACCTCGAAGACGACCACATCCAGCACTGGGTGTACGGCCGGATCCGGTTTCTGATGGGCGACGACAAGAGCACGTGGTTCGTACTGCTCAAAAACGGCTGGGAGATGTTTTATCTGCCCGACGTCGTCGTCTACTCGCTCGAAACGCGGACGCAGAACTTTTTCAAGCTGTCGCGGAGCCTGATGCTGCGCTGGAACGGCAACACGATGCGCACCAACGCGCGCACGCTCGAACTGGGACCCAAGCGCATCGGCGCATTTGTCTGGTACGCCGTTCTCGACCAGCGCATCTCGATGTGGACGACGCTCATCGCGCCGTTTGCCATGCTCCTGCTGACGATCTTCGTGACGCCGTGGTTCGCCGCGTTCTACGTCGCCTGGATCATCATGGTGCGGTTGTTCCAGATCCTCGTGCTCGTGCTCCAAGGACACCAAATGCGCATCGTCGACCTGCCGTTGCAGTTGTACGATCAGTGGGTCGGAGCCATCGTCAAGGTGCGGGCGCTGTTCAACCTGGGCGAGCAGAAGTGGAGCAAAGCCAAGTCGTCGGGCGACGATGGCGAGAAGCTGCCCCTTTCGCGTCGCTGGATGCCGACGTTCCAGATGATCGTTTCTCTCGTGACGCTGCTGTTGTTCGTCGGCGTGCTGACGAGCGTGTTTCGGACGCCCAACCTGTTCGACTTCCCCAGCGCCGTCGAGCGCGCGATCACCAGTTGGACTGGCGGCGACGACACGCCGGATCGTCCCGTTCGCTCGGCCTCCGAACGTACCGATGACGAGCGCCTCGTTTCTGTCGACCGGACACCTACTCGCGCTTCCGACGAGCCGCTCCCACGTCCCGAACCCCCACGCGGCGATCAGTTTGAGGCAGAGCCGATTCGTCCCGGCCTGGCGCCGATCACGCCTCCCGCTGCTCTGAACGACGACGAAGAGCGCGAAGTCGAACCTGCTGACGAGACGCCGCTGACTGAGACTGCCTTTACGACTGAGCCGACGGCAGCACCGTCCAACCGCACCGTCCGCCTGACCGACTATGGCGCTCGGGCCAACGACAGCGCCGACGATTCTCCTGCTTTCCGCGCCGCACTCGACGATCTCGCTGGCGGCGGAACGCTTCTCTTGCCAAACGGCGTCCTCTACCTCGACGCGCCGGTCCACGTGACCCGTTCGGGCGTGACGATCCGAGGCATGGGGATGGACGAGACGCAGGTCATCGTACGCATGACCAAAGCGGCAGCGGGCGACGGCGAAGCCGCGTTCTTCGTCGAAGGCGACCGGGGCGGATCCGTCGGCAAAGTCGCCGATACCGCCCTGCGTGGAAGCCGTCGCATCCGCTTGGTCGACGACGCACCCAGTTTGCCGTCCGGCACCTTACTCTGGTTCGCCGCCGAAAACGACGATGCCTTTTTGCGCGCGCTGGGATCGGAAGTGTGGGACGAACGCTATCCGCAGATCCAGCAGTTCTTCAGTCCGGTGAGCGCCGTTGCCGGTAGCCGCATCTCGACGCTGCGCTCGCTCGACCTCGACCTCCCGCCAGGGACCGACGTTCGGCTGGTGCGTCCGGCTAAGAACGTTGTTTTGGAGCGCTTCGGCATCCGCCACGAGATTCCCGGCGCACGTCCCGGCGAAGCCTCATTCGTCTACGAAAACCTCTATCCCGACTACCAGGTGAGCAGCATCCGCTACCTATGGGCCGAAGGCGGCGGCGTGCGTGACGTGGCAGTCGAGATGACGGGCAAGCACGCCCTCGCGTTCGAGCGCAGCTACGCCGTCGAGAGCGAGCGTGTCGTCGTCAACGGCGCATGGAATAAGGGCAAAGGCGGAACGGGCTACGTCCGCTTCTCGCAAGCCCAGCGCTGCACCCTGCGCGACGCCGACATTCGCGGCATCCGGCACGTCGTCTTCCAGTGGGGCGCGTCGCACAACCGCATCGTGAGCAGCCGCCTCTACGTCGACGTCAACTTCCACGGCGGGTTCGCGCGCTACAATCGCGTCGAGCGCACCATCGTCGATCCGCCCCAGCAGCACCCGTGGCCTGCCGTCATCCAGACGCCCGACGACGCGCGCTGGGCACCGCCGGACGGACCAGGCAACACGGTCGAAGGCTACACCGCCGTCTTTCCGGGACAGGGCGAGTAGCCTACGCCGTTCCCACCATCGCTTGCTCAATGGCGTGCGACAGGTCGGCCCACAGGTCGTCGGCGCTTTCCAGTCCGACCGATAGCCGCAGAAGACCGCCCGAGATGCCGCCCTGGGCGCGGCCTTCTTCGGACACGACGCGGTGCGTCAGTCCGGCGGGGTGCTGAATCAGCGTGTCGACCGACCCCAGGCTGACGGCGGGGAGGGCGATTCGGACGGAGCGTAGCACGTGGGCCGCGGCGTCGTGTCCGCCGGGCATCTCGAAGGCGAGCATCGTGCCGGGGCCGTCCATCTGCCGTCCGATCAAGCCATGAGGGTCGCCACCGGCGAGGCCGGGGAAGTGGACCTTGCCGATGCGCTCATCTTTGGCGAGTCGCTGTGCGAGGTCCGTCGCCGTCGATTGAGCGCGGAGCACGCGCAGCGGCAGCGTTTGCAGGCCACGATGGAGCAGGTAGCCCGCCAGCGGGTGGAGGATCGCGCCGGTCACCAGGCGGATTTGCCGCAGCCGTCTGGCCCATGCGTCGTCACACGCTACGACGCCCGCGACGACGTCGCCGTGACCGCCGATGAACTTGGTCGCGCTGTGGAGTACGAGGGCGGCGCCCTGGGTGAGGGGACGCTGCAGAACCGGCGTCGCAAACGTCGAGTCGACGACGACCGGCACATCGCCCGCCTGCGCGACGACGGCTTCCAAATCCACGAGGTCGAGCGTCGGGTTGGCAGGCGTTTCGGTGATGACGAGGGCGGTATCGGGGCGAATGGCATCGGCAACGCCGTCGGGCGTCGTCCACGTCACCTCGAAGCCCAACAGTTCGCACGAGAGCAGGTGGTCGGTCGTGCCGTAAATAGGGCGCGTCGCGACCAAGTGGTTGCCGTCCGAGCGCGCAGCCAGCAGGATCGCCGTCATCGCGGCCATGCCTGAGGCGAATGCTACCGAAGCATCCGCTTCTTCCAGGTCGGCGAACGCAGTCTCGAAGCGGGCGACGGTTGGGTTGTGCAGGCGCGCGTAGATCGGGTTCGGAGCCGACGCGTCGCCGCTGACCAAGGCGTCGAGGCTGGCCGTCGCGCTATCCAAGTCGGTGAAGGGGTAGGTCGACGACAGGTCGATGGGCAGCGCGTGGACGCCCAGGTCGGTGAGGTCGTGGCGTCCGGCGTGGACGGCGCGGGTGTGCAGGTCAGGCATGGTCGATCAGTCGGTTTTTGTCTCTCCATAGTAGCGGATGTGCGGCGCAAGAGTAAGTTGACCGAAGACTATTCGGAAGCGACCCCTCATGCGCCCTCTCGACGAAACGGACTGCGCCCTCATCCGCCTCTTGCAGCACAATGCGCGGATGTCGAACAAGGAAATCGCCTCGGGGCTGGGTGTAGCACCGTCGACGGCGCTCGAACGCACGCGCCGGTTGGAAGCCGACGGGACGCTGGCGGGCTATCACGCATCGGTCGATCCATCGCGCATCGGCGTAGGGGTTCAGGCGCTGGTGACGGTTCGGCTGCGTCGGCACGCGCGCGACGTCGTCGAGTCGTTTTTCGCTCACGCCCGCGCGCTTCCCGAAGTCGTCCAGGTCTTCCACACGACGGGAGCATCCGACGCGCTCGTCCACGTCGCCGTGCGCGACACCGATCATCTGCGTGAGTTGGCGCTGGCCGCCTTCACCGAGCGCCCCGAGGTGGCGCGCATCGAAACGGCGCTGCTCTTCGCCCACCACGCCGGAGACGGATTGCCGATCTATTCGGAAGGGTCGGAGCATCGTCGGTAGCCTGAGGATCGGGCAGGTCGACTTGAAGCCGCGCCGAGATTCCTCCTACCGACGTCTCCTATTCGCTCGCCCGGTGTCGATCTTGGCGCTCCCCAATACACCTGCCGATGTCCGAACTGAACCGCCCCATGACGACCGCGCAATGGGGCTTGCTGGGCATCTTGTCGATGCTGTGGGGGAGTTCGTTTTTCTGGGCTGAGTTGGCGCTCGTCAGCCTGCCGCCGCTGACGCTGGTGCAGGGCCGCCTGATCTTCGGCTCGCTGTTCTTGCTGATCGCGATCCGTGTGCTGGGCGTCCAGTTGCCGAAAGGCTGGAAGCTGTGGCGCTCGCTCTTCATCTTGGGCGCGTTCAACTCGGCGATTCCGTTTACCCTCTTGTTCTGGGGACAGACGCGCATCGACAGCAACCTGGCGGCTATCCTGAATGCGAGTACGCCTGTCTGGAGCGTCCTGATGGCGCACTTCTTCTCGTCCGACGAGACGATTACCCCGGCACGGCTGGGCGGCGTGCTGATCGGACTGGCGGGCGTCGGCATCATTATCGGCCCATCGGCGCTGAGTGGCGTCGACGGGATGCTGCTTGCCGAACTCGCCTGCGTCGGCGCGTCGATGTTCTACGCCGGAACGACCATCTATGCGCGCACGCTCAAAGGCAAGATCGCTCCGACCGCCATGGCGACCGGGCAACTGGCGTGCGGCGCACTGCTGCTGCTCCCCGTCACGCTGATCGTCGATCAGCCGTGGGCGCTCGAAGGCGTGCAGTGGTCGAGCGTCGGCGCTGTGCTGGCGCTGGCGCTGCTATCGACGGCGGTCGCCTACACGATTTACTTCCGCCTGCTCGCGGCGACCGGCCCGACGAACGTCGTCCTCGTCACCTTCCTCGTCCCGATCACGGCGATGCTGCTCGGCGTGCTTGTCCTCAAAGAGGAGTTAGTGCTGCGGCAACTGGCGGGGTTGGGACTTATCGCCGTCGGTCTGGCAGCCATCGATGGACGCCTGCTGCGCAAACTGACGCGGCGTGCCAAACCGGATGCTGCGTAACGTCAGATGGCAAGGTGTAACGAGAAGGGCGAAGCGTACGCGGGTTACAGGTCTCTCTCACCTTGCTGAAACGGGCGGTGTCGTCTGTCTATATGATGCACATGACTCAGGCATCACTACAGGCGCTTGGGTTTCTCCATCAGACCCCAGATTATCATGACTACGACCAACACGACCGACCGTCTCTTGACGGGCTTCTTCTCTGACCGCGCCCACGCCGACAGCGCGTATGCCGAACTGCGCCGCGAAGGATTTGCGGAAGACCAGATCAGCGTGATGATGTCGCAAGACACGCGTGACTCGCACTACGCTGGAGACGGCACCGTCGGCGAGGCGCACACCGAGATGGGCAACAAAGCGACCGAAGGAGCCGGAGTCGGCGGAGCCGTCGGTGGTACCATTGGTGGCATTCTGGGCGCGATCAGCGCCGCCGCTGCGCCCATCGTCTTTCCGGGAATCGGCCTCGCCATTAGTGGTCCCATCGCTGCTGCGCTCATGGGAGCCGGTGCAGGCGGGCTAGGCGGAAGCCTGCTCGGTGGACTCGTAGGAGCCGGAATCCCCGAAGAGCGCGTCGAGCGCTACGAAAGCGGACTCAAAGAAGGGGGCGTCCTACTCGGCGTCCATCCCCGTACTGACGCTGAGGCGACCAAAGTCGCCAACATCTTCCGTCAGTACAGCGCTAACTGATCGGTAGATCACATCGCATTCCCCTAGAGGGCGGCGTCCGAGTTCGGGCGTCGCCCTCTTTTGTTTTCTAGATGTTCGCGCTGTTGTCTCAGCGGAGGGTGCGTCCGCAGCCACGATACGTTTGGCCGTTGTGGACGACGGTCACGGTGGACTCGAAGCGCTGACCACTCATGCTGTCGGCGCAATCGGTGGACGAAATAGTGACGGTTAGATCGGTTGCTTCGGTTTGCGCGCGGTACACCATGCGACCTTGGGTGTCGCGGACGAAAGCCGGGGCAGGCGTGGTGACCGTCTTGGTGGCGTAGTCGTAGGCGAACGTGATGCGGTCGCCGTCTCTGATCGTCAGTTCCCACCCCGGTTCTTGCCCGACCGCTCGGAAGTTGACACCGCCTAGCCGAGTCGTTGCAGCCCGCGACGCTTCGTAGTCGATCCGGCAGTTGGTGTAGCTGCGTCCGCCGATGTCGAGCATCGCCGTCTCGTTCTGCGTCCAGACGACTAGGTCGCCGTCCTGATACTTGGCTCCACTCGCTGCGCGGATCTGCCCGAGCACGCGGTATTCCATTCCAAGCGATTCGGGGAGCCAGACGGCGAGTTCGCCCGGTCCGGTCCGGGTCGTGAACCGAGGACCGTTGTTGGGACACGTGTACACGTACGTCTGGCGCGTCGGCTGAGGTAGCATCGGCAGATTGGCGTCGCTGGTTTGGACCGTATCGTCGCGGCGGAAAAGAAGGGTGCCGCCCGCGCCCGATAGAATCATCCGTTCCCCGTCGACGATGAACTGCGTGACGCCGTTGAACGAGCGAAAAAACGCGTTCGACGCCATGCCCGACGGACACGCTGCAAGCGTCGACAGTCCCTGCGAAAGTGTGAGTCGGTCGTCGCCGTCGATGCGGAAGGTGCCTCCGTAGCGGTTGCAATCGGCCTGCCCCGAGTAGCTACCGTCCGACGCGAACGTGAGCGTAAACGGTGCATCGCCTTCCGGTCGCGCCATGCCGCTGCCCTGGTTGAGTTCGGAGAGCCGCCACGACGTCCCCATCAGCTTCTCGCGCGGCGTTTGCGCTGTCGAACGAAGCGACGTCACCTGAACGACAGCGATCGCGACGTCGTCCATCGGCGCGTTCTGGGTGAGAACCGGGTATGCCATGTCCGTCGTCCACGTCATCCGTCCGTCCCCGTCGCTAATGGTCGCGCGGACGGCATAGCGCATCCGGGGGTCTATGTCGAACGGGTTGTACGTCAGGCGGAAAGGGATCGGCACCTGCATACCATCGGTGCGAATCGTCTGCTCGGCGAGCGTGGTCGAGGCGGCGTCGGCGCGGCTCACGTCGAGCAGTTGGACCGTCACGACGGCGTCCGGCGGAAGCGCGATGCGTGGGCGATACGTTACCGATCCGGTCAGCACGGCATCGTCTACCACACGGTCAGAGTCGGAGCGCGACGAAGAGCATCCCGCGAGTAGCAGAACGAGAGCGAAAGCGAGAAGGCGAGTCGGCATGGCACAGAGCGGAGGGGAAGCCAGCCTAACGAACCGCACCGCTGAGGTTATCCGCGGGGTGCTACATCTTCACGCGCTCCACGACAGGCACCGACGCTCCGCCCATCATCGGAACAGGCCGCCGCCGAGCATAAGGCCGACCGACGTGAAGGAGCGCTCGTCGTTGACGTTGTGCTGCACGAACAGCCCAAGGGCCATCACCCGTGGACCCGGCTTCGAACAGGGAAAGAGGCGAGTCGGGGGCGTCGCCAGCACTTCGAGGCGCAGCGGTACGTTGAGCGCGTCGAACGATTGGAGCGATCCCAGCCCCTCACGGCTACCGAAGCACAGAAAGTAGCAGCTCTCCGGCGCCTCGACGTATTCGCTCTCGTCCCAGTTGGGATAGTGTCGGCCTGCGACTCGCCCCACGCCCGCCGACGCGCGCAGTTGAACGTACCGCGCCGATAGGTCCGCGCCCACCAGTACGTTGGTCATGCGGTAGGATTCGAACGCGCCTGTATCGAAGAGCGCCATGTCTCTGCCCTCAGCATGCTCAAGCCCCAGCGATCCGCCGATCGGATAGCGTGACCTGTCGCTGCTGCCCATCGTCCAGGTGACGGCCACTCCCGCACTGCCGGATTGCCCTGATCCCAGCCCGGCAGTTGCGAGCACGTGTACGCCCGAAGTGCGCGGCACGTACGTCGCTGCCTCGTCGGACTGAGCTATAGCCGAGGGCGTGAGAACGAGGGCGACCAGGAGCAGCAGGCGATTCATAACGGAGAATGGTGTGGTGTACCATACTCTAGCCGCCGCTCCGTCCGATGAGGTAACGGTCGCCGCCAGACCTACGCGCTCGCGCGCTCCACGACAGATCCCGATTGGCTCCGCACCCGCTCGGCGAGCAGCGCCACAATGCGGCGTCGCACTTCGGCTTCGTGGTCGAGCGCAAATGCCAACTCTTGAGCCGTCAGCGCGCCATAGACGACGCCGACGAGCGTCCGCTTGAGCCGCGAGTCGCCCGCCAACGCCTGCGTCAACCGCTCGCGCTGATCGTCCGGCGCCATCTCTGCCAGCCCTTTTACTCGCTTGCCCACCTCACGGGCGGTAAGCGTTAGGAGCGTCTCGTTCTGCAGCTTGAGGACGGGCCGCAACGTGGCGTGAAAGAACCGCTCGACATCTGACGAAGCCGCGTCAGGATCAGCGTCGACTGTGGGGCGGAGGGCGAGAAGGGCAGCGTTGCGGTCAGTCACAAGGAGATAGAGGTTCTGCGACGGCGGTGCTCGTTCCGCTGAACGTATAGTTGGGAGGGAATTGGTAGCCGGATCCAATGAGTACGTTTCTCCTGAACTCTAGTCCGCTTGCGAAGGAGACACCATCCTTGGCCTCGGCAAATCGCAGGTGACCGCCCACTTCCATGACGAGAAAGTTGTCGGCAGCAGCGTATCTCCCGGATCCTATATCCGTCACCTTCTCGCCCGGCTTGCCCTCGGGGTAGTGAACCTGCCTAGACTTTACTCTTCCGTCGGGACTGAAGATAAGAGTTGCATTCTCGAACGTGCGTCGGCACCCACCTCTGGCGCAGGTAGGACCTGTTTGAGGATAGCCTACCCCTTCCAGCGTCGCGTCGAGCGCGACCGGACCCTTGAGCACGCGTGACGGCTTCCCAGCGTCGAGTACCAGTGTCCCGAACTCTGGGAATTCGATCCACACCGATCCAACAAAGGCATCAGCGGTCGAATCCCGAGAATCAACTTCCTGCGCCTCGCTCATGAAGGCACCGAGGTTACTCGGCCAAGATTCGGTCCGTAGTCGATGTGAAAGCGGGCGAGACTGCCGAAGCGCTCGAAGCTTCCGGTAACTCGCAGTGTATCGCTCTGTCCGCCTCCGCTTCCTTCTTCGTACGTGCCTTCTAACTTTATCTCGAACGTCCGTGCACCGAAATCCATTACGAATCCGAGCGTGCTCAGCACGACGATCTTGCTGTTTCTAGGGTCTCTATAGCCCCGAATCGACTGAGGTCCCAGTTCAAGTGCAAGCGTTGGACGCTCGTCTTGGACGACGATGGCGAAGGAGCCTCGCACACGTCGGCAACTGGATCAGCCGAGTCGCAGCCTGCCAACGGCGATGAGAGCTCGAGTGCGAACTAGCCTGCGCGTGAGGCGGGACGGGTGCACATGGAGAGCTTTGGGGGTACATATTTAGACAACGAATGGGTCGTCAGTCCTTCCGCTTGAATGTGCGCGAAGGATAATACAGATTCGGGCCGTTGATGGTGATCTCGGTTGCTGCCGAGCCGCTGACTTCCCCAAGTTGGTAGTCGCTATCAAATCCAAACGGCTCAGAACCTTTCCAAAAAAGCAGGATATTTCCCGCTACAATATATTGGCCTGTATCAATGCGCGTCCACATTTGGGTAGGCGAATCGCCAGGACTTTGAAGATCAGACTCGAACCGTGCGTAACCCAAAGGTTCGATTATCAGGTCACGCCTGGTGATAGCCCTAGCACGCCTGTCGCTTCTGATCTGAACAAATTGTGGCACCTCAGGATTGGCGTATGTAGCCTCGTCAAGCAGGCGCCCAGCAGTCAGGGGAGTGGCGGAAACGATGCCATTATCCGTGTCGAAGTTTACATTTACGTTGTCGAAGTACATATTCAGGCCGACGGAGAAGGATCGATCGAGTCGACCATTTTGAAAATCGATCATTACCCGGTCGGGATCTCGTGCGTCTCCGAGCAACACAGCGGTTGCTATCGGATTGGCAGAGGCTGTTTGACTACTTGTGTCAGAAGACCATCGAATATCGTAGAACGCTACTTGAACGAGACCACTTGCTATCAGGTCTCAACGTCGTGCCGGTAAGTCTCATCAACGTAGCGGCCTTAGGTGTCGGCCTTAGAATCCAGCCATAGGTAACTCGTGCTGAGTACGACATCCTTTCGTGGCTGCGTTAGTGCGTCCGCGCCGACAGCGCGTGTGTCGGTTGCCTCCCAGTTCATCGAGAACTGCCTTGCTACCGACCCCTCGTCGGTGTCTCCGCCTTCTGAGTTTTCTGGTAGCGGATCTGGCGGAAGAGTCGGGTCTGTCGCGTCGCATCCGGCGAACAGAAAACCGACGATCACGAAGGAGAAGAGCGCAAGGCGGGTCATAATGTCGGACAGTCTATACGAGCAGAATAGAGCACACGCTACGTATGTCTTCCCTTTCCTAGATGATGGTCGGCATGAGCCGCACGCAGGCGATGTACGGGCACGCATCCTCGGTCCGCTTTTCGCCCCATCCTCGCGTCTGCGCGTTGATTCGAGGTGTGACGTCACCGCATCTTGCGCACTTGCCCTTTGCTGACTGCTGCCATGACCGACCGACCGATCCCGACCCCGCCGAACGCCGAAGAAGCGTCGACTTCCTACGAGCCGTCGGCTATCGAAGCCAAGTGGCAGAGCTACTGGGAAAGCGCTGATTTCTTCCACGCCGACGAGACTTCCAACAAGGAGCCATTCGTCGTGATGATGCCGCCGCCCAACGTGACGGGCCGCCTGCACATGGGCCACGCGCTTCAGGACGCCGTTCAGGATGCGCTCACGCGGATGAAGCGGATGCAGGGCTACAACGCGCTGTGGATGCCGGGGCTGGATCACGCCGGAATCGCGACGCAGAACCGGGTCGAGCAGACGCTCAAAGAAGAGACCGGCCAGACGCGCCACGATCTGGGCCGAGCCGCCTTCATCGACAAGGTGTGGGAGTGGAAGGACGAGTATGGCGGCGCGATCTTGGAGCAGAAGCGGCGCCTGGGCGTCAGCGCCGACAGCGAGCGCGGGCGGTTCACGATGGACGAGGGCTTCACGCGCGCCGTTCAGGAGACGTTCGTCAAGCTCTACCAGGACGGTCTGATTTATCGGGGCAACTACCTGGTCAACTGGGACCCGGACGGGCAAACGGCGATCTCGGACGAAGAAGTCGACAACGTCGAGCGCGACGGCAGCCTGTGGTTCGTGCGCTACGAACTCGAAGACGGGAGCGGCAGCATCACGGTCGCCACGACGCGTCCCGAAACGATCATGGGCGATACGGCCGTTGCCGTTCACCCCGACGACGAGCGATACGCGTCCCACGTTGGCAAAAACGTGCGCGTACCGCTGACCGACCGCGTTATCCCTGTCATCGCCGACGAATACGTCAAGAGCGATTTCGGAGCCGGAGCGCTCAAGATCACGCCTGCGCACGACAAGAACGACTTCGACATTGGCAAGCGCCACGACCTCGCGTTCATCAGTGTCATCGGCCCCGACGCCAAACTGACCGACGCCGCTGGTGCCTACGCCGGGCAGGACCGCTTCGACGCGCGCAAAGCCATCGTCGCCGATCTGGAAGCCGCCGGTTTGCTCGACAAAATCGAGCCGTACAAAGCGACCGTCCCGATCAGCAGCCGCAGCAAGGCCGTCATCGAGCCGCTGCAGAGCACGCAGTGGTTCGTGCGGATGAAGCCGCTCGCCGATCCCGCCCTCGAAGTCGTCCGCGACGGTCAGGTCGTCTTCCATCCCAAGCGCTGGGAAAACGAATACTACCGCTGGCTCGAAAACGTGCGCGACTGGACGATCAGCCGCCAACTCTGGTGGGGCCACCGCATTCCGGCGTGGTACTACGTCGACGCGGACGGCGAGCGCGACGAAACGCGCGATCCGGTCGTCAGCATCGAGCAGCCCGAACCCGGCATGGTGCAGGACGACGACGTGCTCGACACGTGGTTTTCGTCGTGGCTCTGGCCGTTCGCCACGCTCGGCTGGCCCGACACGACGCGCGATCTGGCCGCCTTCTACCCGGGCCACGTGCTCGTCAGCGGCTACGACATCCTCTACTTCTGGATCGCGCGGATGGTGATGGCGGGCCTGCACTTCATGGATGCGCCGCCCTTCCGCGACGTGTTCATCACGGGCATGATCAAAGACGCCCAGGGCCGCTGGATGAGCAAGAGCCTGGGCAACGGCATCGACCCGATCGACATGATCGAGCAGTACGGCGCCGACGCGGTCCGCTACAGCCTGACCGTCCTCTGCACGCCCGGCCAAGACATTCGCCTGGAGCCGACCAAGTTCGAGATGGGCCGCAACTTCGCCAACAAGATCTGGAACGCGTACAATGTGTTCGGCCAGTTCATGGACGCCGGCACGTCGTACCGCCGCACGCGCGAGTTCGGCGACCTGACGCTGGTCGAGCGCTGGATGGTGACGCGCCTCAACCAGACGATTGCTTCGGTCGAGGCGTCGATGGAGCGCTACCGGCTGAGCGAAGCCGTCCTCGCCCTCTACGACCTGTTCTGGCGCGACTACTGCGATTGGTATCTGGAACTGATCAAGCCACAGTCGGGCGAGCATATGGCGGACGAGACGATTGCGCTCGCCGTCGAACTCTACGAGCAGATGATGCAGCTTTTGCATCCGTTCATGCCATTCATCACCGAGGAGTTGTGGCATCGCCTGCGCCCGCGCGAGGCCGGAGACGCGTGCATCGCCTCGTCATGGCCCGCCCACACGCCCGCGCACGAGGACAGCCGCGCATTGGCCGTGTTCGAGTTGGTGCAAGAGTTGGTCAGCGGCATCCGCTCAGTCAAAGCCTCTTACGGCGTCGCCCCCAGCAAAGAGGTATCCGCCGTCGTGTCGCTGTCGACTTCGCAGGCTGACTTGATCGCACCGCTGAACGAACACGCAGCCTACTTCGCCCGCCTCGCAAAGGCCGAGATCAAAGTCGCCGTCGACGCCCCACGCCCATCAGCCTCCGCAACCGTCGTGGCCGGACGCGCCCAAGTGTTCGTCCCGCTGGCAGGCATGATCGACTTGGACGCCGAGCGCGACCGGCTGACACGTGAGATCGAGCAGAAGCAGCAGTTCTTGCAGTCGGTCGAGCGCAAGTTGGGCAACGAGAAGTTTACCGCCCGCGCGCCAGAGGACGTCGTCGAGAAGGAGCGCCAGAAAGCCCGCGACGCGCAGGCTGAAATCGACCGACTCGTCGTCTCGCGTTCTGAGTTGGAGGCAGCGTAGAGTTATTCGCTTGCCCTATCGCACGCGCCGCGTTCGCCTTTCTCGTCGTCGAACGCGCCTGTTTCTAAGAAGCGCACGATCTGCCGGAGCACCGATCCGTTGCGCATCATGAAGGTGTGCGTCACGGGTAGGACGAGGTGATCGGTCATTCCCTCAAGACAGGTCTGGGCGACGGCGACCTTTCCATCGTCCGGGCCGGGAAGCAGGGCCGACAGGATCGGGCTGATGCTGCGGCTTCCGGCGATGATGCCGACTTCGAACGTCGCTGGGCCGAGTTGGACGGGGACGCTGGTCGTGTCGGTGCCGAGTTGATCGCCTGCCTGTCCGTTGATGGCGCCGAAGCCGGGTACGTTGCGCAGTTTGTCGACGACCTCGCTGCCGCCGTTGGGCGGTCCCATCATGACGACGCGTCCCAGCCGCTCGACTGGATGCTGGCTCAGGTAGTAGCGCACCAAAATGCCGCCCATCGAGTGCGTCACGAAGTGGACCGTCGACGTGTCCGGGCACGCGCGTAGGGCGTCGGGGATCGTCGACTCGGCGAGCACGTCGATGGGGAAGTCGCGTGACGGGTAGTCCGCGTTGACGACGTAGTAGCTTTTGTTCGTGAGTACGCGTCCGACTTCGGACATCGAACCAGACGTACGCGCCAGTCCGTGCAGCAGGATCGCGCAGTCTTGACTCCACGCTGGGGCAGCGGAGACGAAGGCGAGCAGGAAGAGGGAGCGGAGCACAGGGAAGAGGTCGATCATGCGCAGAACGCGCGCGGAGTGAGCGGTCGTGTCCCAACGCCGCGCGTGCGACGCAGTTACGCGTCTGTCGGGACCCTCGGTCGTCGGCGTTGGATTCAAGCCGCTCCACCTCACCGCCTCGTCTTATGTCTTCCGCTCGTCGAATCGCCCTCGTCACCGCTGCCGCTGCAGCCGCTGCGGGAGGCTACGTGGCGTGGCGCCGCAACCAGGACGACCTGGCTCGTGCGCGCCGTCTGGAGCAGCGCGACCGCGAGCGGCAGACCATCGGTGAGGGCACTGGCCCGCTGTTCTTCCGCCGCTACCAGGTCGACGTTGACGCGCCGGACGTGTCGGCTCAAGAGTGGATGGCGCTCATTCAGTCCGATCCGCAACTCTGCACGCCGTCCGAGGTGGCGCGTTTCGAGAGGACGAAGGGTGTGCCGGGCCGACTTCGCGTTGGCGATCGGTTCTACATCCACATTATGGGACCGTGGGACGGTCCGGTCGAAGTGACACGCGTCACGCCGACGGCGTTCGAGTTGGCGACGCTCGACGATCACATGGAAGCCGGGCGCATCACGTTCGAGGTGATCGACCAACCCGGCGACGCTCCGGGACTGCGGTTTCGCATCTACTCGCGCGCGCGCAGCCACACGAGGGCCGTCGATCTGGCGTATCGGTGGGCGCCTGCCGCGCGAGGTGGACAGACGTATATGTGGACGCGGTTTTGTACCGAAGCCGCACGCCTCGCCTCGCACGCGCCGCCTCAGCCAGTCGATGTGCGCACGTTTGAGGCGCCGTACGCCGATCCGATGACGACTCGGGACGCCGCTGAGATGGCACCGCACCAGGGCATCCTCGCCGATCTAGCCGCCCGCGCGCTCAACTTCGACGACGACGCTTCGTCCGACGCGCCGCCCGCAGACTGGAACCACGACGACGACCGCACCTATCTCGTCGCCGAACCCGCTGGCAAGCCACTCGAAGACGGGTCGTTCGCGCGCGCGGTCCGCTTCGTGCGCGCCTACCGCTTTCCCAACCCTAAGCGCGTACGCGGTGTGTTCGACCCCGAAAGTGACATGAACGGACGGACGATGCTGCTCGACGCACGCTTTGCCGGTTTCCGCTTTCCGTTCGGCGTCCGCATCAGCCGCACACTTGACGAGACGCGCGCTACGCCCGAAGGGATGGAGCACGTCTGGGGCTACAGCTATCGCACGCTGGAAGGCCACTTCGAGCGAGGCGAAATCACGTTCGAGATCGTCAAGCGCGAGTGGAGCGGACGCGTCTACTTCCGCGTCCACTCGTTCTCCAAGCGCGCGCGGATTCCCAACCTCGTCTACCGCGTCGGCTTCGGGCTGCTCGGTCGCACACTGCAACGCCGCTTTGCTCTGCAAGCGCTCGACCGGACGCGCGCCTACGTCCGCCAGAGTCTGGTGCGTGATGCCTGCCTGCGCGACGACGCGACGGCTACCGCACTCCTGCTCGACGACCGGACGGAGGCAGAACCGGTCTGACAAAGTCGTGAGCGTTCGGCGAGTAACCGCTTAGCATATTGCACATAAGGGGTGGGGTTGGCTAGTTTGCCAGTCCTACACCACCGCGTTTCCTACCAAGCGCGATCCTTTTCGGCACAGTGCGCTCTTCTCCCCTGAAGCCGCTCTCGTTGTTTGCCTCAGCCGTGTGCGCTATCGTGCTGCTGGTGCAACTGGCGGCGACGCAGTACGATACGTTTGACTTCGAGTCGGCCCACGCGGTCGATGGAATCGTCTCGCAGACGGTTGCCGGGGTCACGCTGCACGCCGAAAGCGGAAGCGGCGAAACGCGGGTGAGTGCGCTTCGAGGTTTCGGCGGGACGACCGGATACGCGCTGCTGGGGACCTGCCGGACCATCGTGCTCCGCTTTGACTTCCCTGTCGATTTGGTGTCCGTACGGCTGGCGGAGTCGACTTCCTCCTCGACGTCGCGTGAGCGATTGGTCACGTTCGAGTCCGACACCGGCGACTCGGCGACTCACGCCGTTTTGGATGGCTACCGAGGTGGGGCGGAAATCGTGCTCGCGTTCGACGGCGTCCAGACGCTCACCATCACGGACGAGAGCGGCACACTTCACGCCGATCATCGACGACGTGTCGTTTCGCACACGCGTCTCCTGAATGGTTGGGCGAAGTGGATCAGGCCAACGAGTACGCGCTACCGGAAGGCTAAAACGTCACGCTGAGTTCGACGCGCTGCCCGTCGCGCAGGACGATGGCGGGGACGGTCTGGCCCGGCTTCAACTCGCTGAGCATCCGCATGTAGTCCTGCATTCCGGCGATGGTCGATCCGCCGAGCGCGACTAGGATATCGTCTTTCTGCATTCCGGCGGCCTGTCCGGGGCGATCGTCGAGGACGGCGTCGACGCGCATGCCTTCGCCGTCGTACACGTAGTCGGGCATGACGCCGAGCGTAACGCTGAAGCTCATCCGCCCCTGGCTCTCGTCGCGCGTTTTGGTGAACGGCACCGCCTGCTCGTCCAGTCCGGCGATGATGCCTGTCGCGAAGCGCGCGACGCGGTCCAGCCCGTCATAGTTGACGAGTTGTGCATCGTCACTGGCTTTGTGGTAGTCTTCGTGCTGGCCCGTAAACAGGTGGAGAACGGGAATGTCGGCGAGGTAGAACGACGCGTGATCGCTCGGCCCCAGACCGGATTCGTGCAGCTTGGCGTCGAGGTCGACCGGCTCGGCTGCTGCCGCAATCACATCGTTCCAGACCGGCGACGTGCCACTGCCGTTGACGGCCAACTCTCCGGCTTCGTTCAGCCGACCGACCATGTCGAGGTTGATCATGTAGGCGACGTCTGAGATGGCAAGCGTCGGCGCGTCGACCCAATACTTCGATCCGTACAGTCCAAGCTCTTCGCCCGAGAACGCCAGAAACAGGTAGTTGCGATTCTTGGGTGCGTCATCCATCTGCAAGCGCTCGGCGATGGTGAACAGAGCGGCCACGCCTGAGGCGTTGTCGTCGGCGCCGTTGTGGATGGCGTGATCGTCGGGCTGCCGGGAGCCGAACGTGCCGTGCCCCAGGTGATCGTAGTGCGCCCCAATGACGACAGTCTCACTCGCGCCGTTGTCGATCATGCCGACGATGTTGCGTCCCGTCCGCGCCTCGCCCTCGCCCGGTTCGGCGTGCGGGTTGGTCGAGAACGTGAAGTCGAACGACTGATACCAGTCGCCATCGGCTCCGGGCGTCAGGCCTACCTGCTCGAACCGCTCGGCGATGTAGCGCGCCGCTAGCGCCTCGCCCTCGGTTCCGGTTTCGCGCCCCATCAGCAAGTCAGACGACAGAAACGCCACATCCTTCTGAAGAGCGTAGAGGTCGGAAGTCTGCGCGGCAGCCGGGGCGATCAGGACGGCGAAGAGCAGAAGCTGCAGGAAGCGAGACATGGCAAAGCGAATAGTTGTGTGCATCGAATGCTCGTGCGTGATGCGCGTTGCTGAGCAGTCGTGAATATGAGGCTGCCTGGTTCGCCCGTTCGCGGCACCGTAGCCGCAGCACGAAACCTGCGTCCGGCAAGCCAGGCACTACTTTTGACGATGGCTCGTGCAGAGGCCGCTGATTTGAGCTTTCCTCCTATTCCGAACGAGTCTGCACCACCCTTCGTTGCCAACACCATGCCTTGTCCTTTTCGCAGTTTACTCGCGGTCTCGCTTCCTCTTGCTTCGCTGGGCGCGCCAAGCGCAACCGTCCAGGCGCAACCCTTCGGCGAGTTCATCGTCGGCACGCAGGCTTCGGGTTCGTCCGCTGCCGCGGGTTTGTCCGATGGGACGACCGTCGTCGTCTGGCCTTCTCTGGAGGAGCCGACGGGTTTGACGACGATGCGTGCGCAGCGCTATGGCGTCGATGGCAACCCGCTCGGCGCAGCGACTGCGTTTAGCGTGGGCTTCGATGGATCTCAGAGTCGACCGAGCGTGGCACCGCTTGGGGACGGCGGGTTCGTCGTCGTTTGGCTGCGGACGGTGGCCCTGCGGATGGCGCGAGCGGAGGCGTACGGACAACGCTTCGACGCGTCGGGCGCTCGGATGGGTGAAGAGTTTCGGATTGCGCTGGGAGGCGGCGTGGATGCCCGTCCATCGGTCTCCTCGTTGCCCAGCGGCTTCGTCGTCGTGATGACCAGCTACGAGGGAGACGATTCGAACGGCGGCATCTTCGCGCAGCGCTACGACGCCCAGGCGCAGCCAGTCGGTGCCGTTTTCCGCCCAACCGGAGTGGCTTCGGGCCAAGACCCCGTCGAGCGCGACGCTCGCGTGGCGACGCTGTCCGGCGGCGGCTTTGTCGTGACCTGGGTCGCTGAGTCGGGGACGGGATCCGAGCAGGTGGTGGCACAGCGCTACACCGACGACGGGGAGCCTGCCGATGTCACTTTCGTCGTCGCTGGGGCCAGCGGCGAGAAGAATGATGTGCTGATCGGATCGTTGTCCGACGGGGGCTTCGTCATCGGGTGGACGAGCAACGAGGCGACCAGCACCTCGCTCGCATTTCAGCGCTACGAAGGGCGCGGCATCGGCAGAGGCAAGCGGATTGAAGTCGCGCGCGCGGCGGTTTTGGAGATGCCAGCCGTCGTCGGCCTGGAGACGGAGGGGTTCGCGTTCGTCTGGAGTCAGGGCGCGTCGGTCGACCGCCTGGATCTGGTGAGCCGTCGCTACAACGCAACCGGCAAGCCGGAAAGCGACGCCGAATACGTCAACGACGTGCGGCAGGGCGTGCAAACCTCCGCGTCCATCGCGGCTCGCTCGGGCGACACCTACCTCGTTTCGTGGACCAGCAGAGGGCGCGCCAACGAACTCGGATTGTCTACCTATGCGCGCATCGTCGATCCTGACGCCGTCGATCCGTCCGAGCCGTTTCTCGTCAACGCCGACCGCGCGGGCAATCAAGAGAACGCTGCTGTAGCCGGGCTGTTGGGAGGCGGTTTTGTTGTGGTCTGGGACAGCGCCCCCAACTCTGACGAGCAGAGCGAGATCGCTGCCGCAGCGCTTCGGCGCCGATGGGCGGAGCGTCGGCGAGGCGTTCGTCGTCAACACGTTTCGCGATGGGCGACAAGCCAGACCTGTGGTGTCGGGACTGGTGGTCGGTGGCTTCGTCGTGGTGTGGGACAGCTACAGTCAGCAGGGGCAACGTGCTGCTGTTTATGCGCAGCGCTTCGACGCGTTCGGCGCTAGAGTTGGAGTCGAAACGCCTGTCTCATCGGCTACGGGCAGCGATCAGGTCGTTAGCTCGGTGGCGGGACTTCCCGATGGCGGCTTCGTCGTCGGCTGGACGGAGCGCCGCTCCGATCTCGACCAGCAGGCGTGGGTGCGGCGGTACGCTGCGTCCGGCGCTGCGGTTGGATTGGGAGTGCGGGTCAGTTCGAGCGGTGAGAGCACGCTCGCCCCGTCGGTTACGGCGCTGGGCGATGGTTTCGGCGTCGCGTGGACGGCGTGGACCGTCGTCGGAGTCTCACGCACGTTCTCTGATATTTACGGGCGCACATATGGATCGTCGCTATCGACACCGGGCGCTCCGTTTCGCATCGCACGCATTTTCAGGGCGGATCAAAGCCACGCGTCGGCGGCGACGCTGATCGACGGGAGGATGGTCGTTACGTGGGCGGATCAGCAGGCAGGTCAGGCGCGCGTGCTAGGCGGACTGTTCGATGCGTCCGGCACCCCGAGCGGCGGCCTGTTTGAGATCTCGCCACCTGCCGCATCGCCGATCTTCTCCGTCGCGACGGCGCCTCTGGCTGGGGGCGAGTTTGTCGCCTCGTGGACCGTCAACGAAGCGGGGCCGGGCACGACGCAGCACACGCAGCGCGTCCGACCGAGCGGCGAACCGTTCGGAGACCGCAGTGGGCTGAGCACCGGAGGCGTCGACCTGGGAGGAGACATCGCAGGCCTGACCGACGGGCGCTTCGTTGCCGTGACCAGCAGTTTCCGGGGTGCGGATGGACAAGACGTGTTCGCCCAGGTCTTCTTGGGCGGTGTCCGCACGCCGTCGTTTCGCAGACAGGTGTGCAACAAGCGACGCTCGACTTTGCCGCTCCGAATCCATCGCGCGGGCGGGTGCGCATCGGCTACGGACTTAGCGCTCCGGGCGCCGTTCGGCTCGTGATCTACGACGTGATGGGGCGCGAGGTCGCTGTGTTAGTCGACGGCATGCGCCCGGCGGGAAGCCACGACGCCACGTGGGACGCCAGCGGACTGTCGGCGGGCGTGTATCTCTATCGCCTCGAAGTGGGCGGCACGGCACGCACCCGCACGATGACGGTGCTGCGGTAGAGACGCAGCGTTTACGTGAGAGCTGGTGCGACTCGTTGGGCGGCGTGGATCGACGCGCTGCGGTCACGCACGATGACGGTGTAGCCCCACCAGATGAGCAGCAAGCCGACCAGTTCGGTGACGTAGAGCACCTCGACGTGGCCCGCCCGCGCCGACGCGCCTCCGATGCCCGGCAACAGCGCGCCGACGGCGATCAGCGCATTTCCCAGCGCCCGGCTGCGCGCCTCCTGTCCCTGCTCGTAGTACACCCACGCAGACCACGCCGCGCCGCCGACGAGAAACGCGAACGCGTAGGCGTTGACGAACGGCGAGAACAGCCGCACCCACTGCCACTCCATCACGGCTCCCGAGAGGCGGTGCGTTTCGACGAGCGCATAGTCTAGCGGTGTCAGCAGCACGCACACGCTCGCCACGGCAACGACGGCGAGCAGTATGGCGGAGAGGATGTCGGCGGTGCGGCGGCGCAGCAGCAGGTAGACCGTGCCCTGAGCCAGCGGCGCCCCACCCAGCAGTGCCCCGGCGATGTACCACGCCCGAAACACGCCCGGCTGCCACCCGGCCAGTGTCGTCCAGCTCTCCACGAACGTACCGGCGCCATAGGCGATCACGCCGATCAGCCACCAGTGCAGATAGCGCGCGTTCGGTTTACGCCGCACGTGCTGCGCCAGCACGATAGCGAAAGCCGCTGCTACGACAGTCGATGCTAGCGGTAGATAGTGGAGCCAGCTTGTGCTCATGGGGATCGAGGTCAGATACAAAAAAGTGGCGCGGCCTCCGAGTGTCGAAAGCCGCGCCGTGAGCGAGAGAACACCCAGACAGGCGCATTCTCCGACGATGGTGGTGCCGTTAGCGGGCCGTCGTTTCGCTCAGGTTGCGCGAGCCGTCGGGCTGGACGACGTACTCGAAGGTGAAGTAGCGCGACGGGCTTTCCTGCGTCGGTGCGGTCGGCATGTCGCGGTAGTAGCTCAGGATGCGGACTTTGGCATAGTTGCCCTCGCCCGTTCTGAGCGCAATCGTGCGTCCAGCGAGCGGCGTCAGGATCGCGCCGTCGTAGTTGTACCAGCCGTTATTCGATCCGGTGCAGACAGCATACGGGCTACCAGGAAACGAACCGGCGGGCGTTTCGACAGCAGGGCAATCGGTGTTCGATCCGTCGGCGACGTATCCGCTCTCAGGGGCGACAGCAATGCTCGCGAACGTCTCGCTGACGAGTTGCGCCGCGCCTTGGCCCGGGCCGCTCGTGCCGCCGTTGAAGATGAGCGTGCTGCCTTTGAAGCCGATGTCCCACGCGGTCGACGCCGAGTCGCGCTCGCGGATGCTGCGGTCGGTCTCGAATGACGAGAGCACGATCTCGCCCGACTCGAGGTCGTAGAGCGTGAACAGGTTGTTGTTGCCGGACGGACGGCCCGTCATGGGATCGACGCTCGTCGTGGGATCGCCCTCGACGTTGGTCGCCGTCTGGACGTTGAGCGGAGTGACGTCGTCCGAGGCGTCGTTGGAGTCGCACGCCGTCAGCGCGAGTAGCCCGGTGAGGGCGAGGAGAGAAAGTCGGTTCATCGGTAGGATGGTGGTGGGTTGATGTTGGTGTAGAGGCTGCGTACGGGCGATTTATGAATCGCCCGTACGGTGAGGGAGAGACGGAGACACGCGCATCACAGCGTCACGCCGATCTGGGCGAACAGCGTCCGTCCCGGCAGCGACGGCACGAGCAGCCCGCGCGTCACGTCGGCGAGGTTGCGGGCGCCGAGTTGCAGCGTGAGACGGGCGGCAGGTAGCGTCCAGTCGTGCGACACCGTCGCGTCGATCAGCGCATAGCCGCTGACGAACTCGTCGTCGCGGTTGGCGAGTTGGTTGCCGTCGAGGTCGCGGTACCCATAGCGGCTGCGCCAGCGTGCGCGGAGGTCGACCGTGGTCGCGCCGCGTGTGGCTGTCGCGCCGAATGTTGCCGAGTGGGGCGAGCGACCGAACAAGCCGTCGTAGTCGCCCAGCGAAAGACGGCGTTCGCGGCCTTGGGCATCGCGTTCGAAGACCGTTCCGGCTCGGAGGCTGCGCACGCGTTCGCGGTCCCGCGCCTGCAACAACTGATAGCTGCCCGTCAGCGTCAGCCCGTCGACCGGACGCGCGTTGACCTGCACGTCCAATCCGCGCGTGTACAACTCGGCGACGTTGAAATAGCCGAAGACCGACTGCCCGTTCGTCTTCTGCGCGATGGGCTGCGTTTCGATCAGGTCGCGCACCTCATTCCAAAACCCGCCGACTTCGAGCGAAAGCCGATCCGACGCATCCCACGCCATGCCGACGTTGTAGGCCGTCGACGATTCGGCGCTGATGTCGGCCAATCGCGACGGGTCCACGAACGTCTGCGCGAGTTGACCTTGCGCTTCCAAATCAGCCAGACCGTCGGCCAAGCGCGACGAGCCGAAGACGCTGTATCCGGCGGCGGCGTTGGTGAACGAGAGGTAGAGTTGGCGGAATGCGGGGGCCTTGAACCCGCTACCGACGCTTGCTTTGAGCCGGACGCGGTCGAGCGGTCGTGCCAGAACCGAGACGCGCGGCGTCAGGCGAGCGGCGTAGTCGGAGTGAGCGTCGAAGCGCAGTCCCGCGGTGAGTTGGAGGGAGCGAGACGGTATCCACTCGTGCTGTCCGAACGCGAACCACTGCCGGGCGTGTGGCGCGTCGCTTCCGTAACGCAGTTCGCCTGCCAGCCGCTCGTCCGTCACGCCAGCGCCGACGACGCTCAGGTGCTGGGCACTCCATCCCATATCGGCCTGAAGCTCGGCTTTCGCCATGCGCTGGTCAAAAGCGTCGTCGTACAGAACCTCGTCGCCGGACTGTGCCGTATGTCGCGTCTGGGCGGTGTAGCGGGCGCCGTAGAGCGTTGCCGTCGCGCGCAGTCGATTGGTCAGCCTCGCCGACAGTTCGGGATGAATGCTCCAGTCCGTCCGCTCGGCGCGGTCGTCGAAACGGCGCACCTCGTCGCCTGAGCCTGTCGCGAATGCGCCCTGCTGCTCTTCGTGAGCGAAACGGGCACCCAAATCCAGGTTGACGCGGTCGGTGAGATCCACTCGGGTGCGCAGATCAGCGGTCCAGTCGGCGTACGACGGTACGGTTGGGCCGAATGCGTCGGGCGTCAGGTCGTAGCCGCCCGATGCCGAGCGGTTCACGAGCGCGCGGGCACTCCACCGGTCGCGACCCGCTGCGAGTTCGGTCGTCAACTCGGACGTGCCGAACGTGCCGCCACGCGCTGTCATCGTAGCAGTCTGACCGGCGCGCGGAGCCGACGTGACGAGGTTGACGACGCCTGCCAACGCATCGCTGCCATAGAGCGACGACGACGGCCCCGACACGACTTCGACGCGCTCGACGCCTGCAACCGTGATGCGGCTCAGATCCAGCGTACCTGCCGTGCGCCCGATCAGCGGCTCGCCGTCGAGTAGGATCAACGTGTAGTCGGACGAGAACCCTTGCACCTGGACTCCGCCTCCGTGATTGTCGGCCAGCACCAAGCCGGGGACCGTCGCCAGCAGGTCACTCAGCCGAACACTTCCTCGTTCGCCGATCTCTTGCGACGTGACGACCTGAATAGGAACTGCTACGTCCTCGATCTGCTTGGCCGTCCGTGTCGCCGTGACGACGACCTCTCCGGATCTCAGCGCTATCGGCGCCAGGCGAATGCGCAGGTTGCGCGCGGCGGCGACGGTCTGGGAGGTGTAGCCGAGGGCTGAGATGGTGAGCGAGTCGGCGCACGGGTGGGGCGCTGCGGATCGCTGCGAGCAGAGCGCTAGTTCGAAGCGTCCGTCTGCGTCTGCCGCCGTTCCCCGCGCAGTACCGGTGATGCGTACGGCGGCGCCCGCGACCGGATCGCCGGTATGAGCGTCAGCGATCTGGCCTGATACGAGCGGAGTCGAGTCGGATTGGGCGCTCACCGGCAAGGCCCAGGCGACGAGAGCGAAGATTGCGCACACGGTCACCGGGGCGTGCTTCCAGAGGGAGCACGCACGTTGGTAGGTCGTTGGGAAGGCTATCGCTGGCATGTGGATCAAATCTATCTAACCTGCCTGCGCTAGTCATTCGCGAGCCAATCACAAAGGCCTTCTGCGCGCCCAACTGCATCCTCGCGCTCCCGACTGCACGACGTACCCACCGACCGCCACCACTTCATGATCGTTTCGCACGCCCCGCTGCTCATCGGCATCGTCGCCCCCGCCAATGAGCGCGATCAACTCGTCGATGCCTTCGCTTCCGACGGTTCAGACGTGCGTTCGGCTGGCACTATCGGCGAACTGTGGCAGCACCTGACGCGCTGCCCGGACGCCTTGGTACTCGACGCTCGGCAGCTTCCGCCGGTCGCTCCCGGAGAGAAGTCGGCACCGATGCCGTTCGCCGCGCCCGGCATGCGCGGAGTCGGCCCAGCTATCGTACTGATCGGCGGCGGAGAGGCCGACGCCTGGCACGCGCTCTGCATCGGCGCTGCCGCCTACCTGCCGCGTCCGCTCTCGCCCGACCGCCTGCGCGACGCCGCGCGCCAACTCCGCGACACGCTCGACCGTCCGTCGCCCAGCGCTGACCACGACGACGCGCCGCCCTACCTGCGCCGCTTGCTCGTCACGCTGCGTAACGAGCAGCGCATCGTCCCCGTCGAAGCCGTCCGCTACTTCGAGTCCGACCGCTCGTACACGCTCGCCCACACGACGACCGATGCGCTTCCGCTCCACACGCCGCTCGGCGAATTGCAGCACCGTCTCGATCCCGCTGCATTTTGCCGCATCCACCGCTCGTCCATCGTCAGGCTAGACGTGGTACGCGCGGTCCGCTCGGCATCCGGCGGCGCCTATACCGCTGTCTTGGACGACGGCAAGGAGTTGCGCGTCGGACGCACGCGACGCGAGACGTTGTTGGAGCGGTTGGAGGCGTAGCGCCCTGCGCGGACCTGCCAGGTCTCCGTCGATCACCCACAGTTCAGGCTGCGGATGAAACGAAGCATCGCCGGACCTGCCGTCTGGTCGTCGCGGCTGAGCGTCGGGATGATGCGCGCGTGCGATTTGCCCGGCACGACGACGTACTCGGTCGACACGTCGGCAGCGTTCAGTGCGGCGACCAGCAGTTCTGCTTGGCGGATCAGCGCGGGGTAGTCGCCTCCAGCGTGCATGACTAAGAACGGCGGCGCATTCGAGTCGACGAGCGGGAGGACGGACGCGTCGATCTGCCACTGCGCAGGCGGACCTTCGGGCGGGAGTTCGCCGAACGATGCATTGGGCGGGCCGAAGCGTGAACCGTAGTAGTCGAAGTCCTCGGCGATCTCGAACGAACGGCGGTCGGTCAGGTCGAGGGCCGCGCCGCTGACGGGAATCACACCGCAGACGGAGTGGTCGCGGAATCCCGGCGGCTTGCTGCGCTTCCACGTCGAGCGCGACGTGTGTGGCCAGGTGCGCGCCTGCCGAGTGTCCCATCAAGATCAGCGCGTCGGGGTTGCCGCCCGCGTCGGCGACGAGTTGACGCGTCTTCGCGGTCGCGCGCGCTACGTCGGCAATCTGATCGCTGAGCGTCGCGCCCGGAAGCAGGCGATACGAAACCGTCGTCGCGCCGATGCCGCGTCCAGCGAGGAAGCGACCGATGTTGTTGTACAGGTCCTCGCCTCCGAACTCGAAGTTGCGATCGCCCTCGTTCCATCCGCCGCCGTGGACAAACACGACCGTCGGCCACGTGTCGCCTCGGACCGAATCGGCGAGCGGCACGAAGAGGTTGAGTCGCTGCTTGTCATCCGTTGACCCACCGACGTAGGACACGTCGTTGCGCACGTTTTCGTCGGGCAGATCCGCGTTGTCGTAGACGAACGAGAGGCCGATGCCTTTGATCGTCTGGCAGCCCGCGAGAAACGGAAGCAAGAGCAAGGCGAGCAGGCGGAGCGGAGTAGACATGGTGGATAGTCAAGTAGGAAACCTGGCAGGTCCGCTTAGACCTGCCAGGTTAGCGGCGGAAACGAAAACAGGGCGCTCAACGACTCGCCGAGCGCCCTGCATGTCAGAGTAAAAAGACCTACTGCCGACGTGCCGGAGTCGCCATCGAGAGATCCGAGGCGCGGTCCCAGAGGCTCATCGCCTGGCGGAAGACCGGGTCGTCGCCGAGCGTGACGGGCCACCATTCCGTGCTTCCGTACAGGTTGCGCGCGAGGTACCCTTTGATGCGGCGCTCCAACTCAGGGCGCAGTTCTTCCAAACCGGCGCGCAAGTAAATGCCTTCGCGCGGATTGGCGAGCGATGGATCGTCGGTCAGCGTGACGCGCTCGTCCTCATCGGCGAAGGCGAGGAAACCGTCCCAGATCGCCTGGTCGACGCGGTATCCGGCGACGAAGGCCGCGGGGTCGGACCACTCACCGCGCAGGCCGATTTCGTTCTTGTCGAAGATCGAGCGGGCGTAGCGGAAGTCGAGGCTCTTGCGAGCGACGCCGAGAACCAGCGAGTTGGTGTCGGGCACGACGACGAAGTCGGGCAGGATGCCGCCGCCGCCGAAGACCGTGCGTCCGCCATCGGTCGTGTAGACGAGTGAGTCGGGCACACTATCGCGGTATTCGGACGGGTTGAACATCGACTCGTTGAGCGACTCGAACTTGTCCTCGTAGTACGACTCGTTGCTCTCGGCGCGGTCGTACGGCGTCTGGATGAGGCGTCCGGCGGGCGTGTAGTAGCGCGAGATCGTCATCTGCAAGACCGCTTCGTCCGGCAGCCTGAACTGCGCCTGAACCAGCCCCTTGCCGAATGTCCGGCGACCGACGAGAAGAGCGCGGTCGTGATCTTGGAGCGCGCCGCTGACGATTTCGCTGGCCGACGCGCTGATCTCGTTGATGAGCACGATGACGGGCTGCTTCTCGAACAGGCCACCGTCGGTCGCCTTCTCGAAGTTGTTGTATTGCACGTTGCGGCTCTTGGTCGACACGATCGTCTGGCCACCCGACAGCAGTTCGTCCGCCATGCCGATAGCCGACTGCATCACGCCGCCGCCATTGTCGCGCAGGTCGAGGATGAGGCGCTGCATACCTTTGCCTTTCAAGTCGACGAGCGCCGTGCGAAACTCTTCGTGCGTCGTCTGCGCAAAGCGGTTGATGCGGATAAAGCCGGTCTGGTCGTCGACCATGAACGCCGCGTCGACGGTGTAGAGCGGAATGGTGCCGCGCGTGATCTCGAAGTTGATGGGCTGCGCCAAACCAGGCCGGACAATCGTCATGCCGACGCGTGTACCAATCTCGCCCTTGAGCGCCTTCTGAACGTCGTCGTTGTCGAAGCCGACCGCGCTGCTGTCGTCCACGCCGACGATTCGGTCGCCGCCCATGATGCCTGCTTTGTCGCTCGGCCCGTCCGAGATAGTCGTGATGACACGCGCCGTATCGTCGACGATTTCGAACATGATGCCGACGCCGCCGAACGAGCCGCGAAAGCCTTCTTGCACGGCTGCGATCTCTTCGGGCGAGACGTAACTGGAGTGCGGGTCGAGTTCTTCGAGCATCCCCCGAATCGCCGCTTCGGTGAGCGCTCCCGTGTCGACCGGCTCGACGTACTGCTGCGTGATGATGTAGTAGGCGCTTTCGAGTTTGCGCAGATCGCGCTGCAGGTCCGGCCCGTCCGATGCGCGTTGTTCGAGCGTCATGCCCAAGAGCGTGCCCAATCCTAACAGGACGACGGAGGGCAGGATATAGCGGAGTGATCTCATCGGCAGGGAGCGAGGGCGGTAGGACGCGTCGGTGTAGCCTCCATGAACGGAGGCACGGGCGCAAGGTTCGGTACCTAAAGCGCCGCATCGGTGTAACGTGTGAGACGGCTTCTTCGCGTTTGGGCGTGCATCTAAGTGCGCGCGTGGCGAGTTGTTGCGATCCCCCATTCAGAGACTTTTGCTCGTGCCCCAGCCCCTCCGCCTCGAAGATCCTTCCCGTTTGCCCCATGCGCTCCAGGCGTTCGCTACGGAGACCCCCCGGCCCAACCGCGCACTCGTGCTCGTCGGCGCTAGCGATCAGACCCGGCAGATCTTCGTCGGCACGCTTGCCGCAGCGTCCGATCTGCAACTCCACCAGGTCGATCTGTCTGAGTTGCACGCGGGCGAGATGCCTGCAACCCAAGGCAACATCCGCGAAGTGTTCGACGCATCGGGCGAGTCCCCCTCGGTCCTCTGCTTCCACCACGCCGACGCCTTCTTCGACCGGGTCGCCCAGACGGACCGCGAGGAAGAGCGCGAGCACGACGAACTCACCGAAGACGTCTATCTGATCGAGCGCATCTCCGCGTTTGGCGGGTTGGTCGTGATCGCGTTCGACCGAGACAACGTACCCTCGCGCATCTCGGACGAAGCCGCCTACATCGTTCAGGCCTGACGCGGTGCCCGAAGAAGCGTCACCGCCCACGCTGCTCGCCGTCGATTTGGGCTTGCGCACCGGACTGGCGCTCTTCGGCCACGACGGACGCCTGATCCGCTACCGCTCGCAAAACTTCGGCGCCCGCAACCGATTGAAGCGTGGCGCGCACGGACTGCTCCGCTCTGAGCCGAACGTCGCCCGCGTCGTCTTAGAAGGCGGCGGAGACTTGGCCGACGTGTGGGCACGCGAAGCCGAGCGTCAGGGCATCCGAGCATGCATCATCCAGGCCGAAACGTGGCGCCGCGACCTGCTCCTGCCGCGCGAGCAGCGATCAGGCAAAGACGCCAAATCCCATGCTGACACACTTGCCCGGTCCGTGATCGCGTGGAGCGGAGCAAAATCGCCGACGAGCCTACGCCACGACGCCGCCGAAGCGATTATGGTCGGCTTGTGGGGCGTGCTGGCGTGCGGCTGGCTGGACGAGTTACCGTCTGAGTTGCGGAGGTGAACGAACCGTCCACCACGCCCTGACGTTGAGAGCAAACCTCCCATGACACCGATGAAAGACACGCTCACGCTCGAACTCGACTCCGACGTTGCCGCTCTCGTCGAGCGCCACGCGGAGGCTGCCGGGAAGTCGCTTTCCGAATGGGTCGAGAGCGTTATTCGTCAACAGGTAACGGAATCAACGGACGCGTCCGGAGAATGGAAAGAGATGCTGCACCCGAGTGTCCGCGCACTGATCGGGAGCGCCGATGGAGCGGGGTGGGATGGCGAAGACGCGCAGGAAGCCTACTTCCGACACGCAGCGCGCAAGCATGCCTGAAACCACGCTGCACGTTGCATTCGACACCAACGTCGTGCTCGACGTGCTACTGGAGCGCCAACCGTGGGTACGCGATGCAGCGGCTCTCCTCGACTCCGTAGCGAGGGGCCACATACGCGGCGGTATTCCCGCTCATGCCGCCACGACGCTCTTCTACCTGTATCGCAAAGGGCGAACGGCTTCAGAGGCTCGTACCCGCGTGCGAAGTGTGACTCGCCTTCTGCCCATCCTTAGCGTCGGCCACGACGAGGTGCAGCGCGCGCTCAATGGACCGTTTTCTGACGTAGAGGACGGAGTGGTGTACGAGGCGGCTCGCTCTGCCGGTTGCCAGGCGATCGTCACACGAAATGGCTCCGACTTTTCTCCCAGCACGATTCGCGTCTACTCACCGTCCGAGTTGCGCGCCGAACTCGCCTCGTAGGTATCCGCCACGACGCTGCCGAAGCGATTATGGTCGGCTTGTGGGGCGTGCTGGCATGCGGCTGGCTGGACGAGTTGCCCGCCGAGTTACGGCGCTGACGCCTCATCCTGCGATAGCATAGCCTTCGCTCTCAATCGCTTCGATCACGTCGGAGCGAACTTCGCGCTCATCGTATGCAACGGTCGCCGTTCCGATGGCGACCGACTGAGCCTGAGCACCGTCGACGCTGTCGATGGCTTGGCGGACGGCGCGGACGCAGTGTTCGCAGGTCATGCCGGTGATGGTGAGTGTTTCGTGAGCAGCGGTGTCGGACATAGCAGCGAAGTAGAGAGAAGAGCCGGTTCAACGGGAGGCGTTGGGCACGGTTCGGGCACCGACGAAGGAGCAGCGTTCGTTACCTTTGTCCGATCCCACCACGCGCGCTCTTGGACGACTTCTCCGCCTACCTCGATCTCGGCCTGACGCATATCCTCGACGTTCAGGGGTACGATCATATCCTGTTCATCGTCGCGCTGGTGGCGGCGTATACGCTGAGCGACGCGCGGCGGCTGTTGTGGCTGGTGACGGCGTTCACGGTCGGCCACAGCGTCACGCTCGCACTGGCGACGTTGGGATTGGTGACGGTCGACGGAGGACTGGTCGAGGTGCTGATCCCGCTGACGATTGTCGCGACGGCGCTGTTTACGATCTGGCAGGAGCGGCAACCGGCGGGGCCGTACGAGGCCGAGTCGAAGCGCTCGGCGTACACGCGGTATGGGCTGGCGGTGGGCTTTGGGCTGATTCACGGGCTGGGCTTCTCCAGCTTCCTGCGTGCGGCGCTGGGCGGCGAGGAATCGCTCGTCGTGCCGCTGCTGGCGTTCAACGTCGGACTGGAGTTGGGACAAGTCGTCATCCTGCTGAGCATTTTGATTGTCGGACTGGCGGCGACCAAGCTGGCCGGGTTGACCAACCGCGCGTGGACGCTCGTGCTCTCGGGCGTAGCGCTGGGCGGCGCGCTGACGCTGGTCGTCGACGCGCTGGCGAGCGGCTGACGAGTGCGTGTTGGCGCCCCGGTTTGTTCGTGTCGGGCGAGTAGGATGTAGTGCGCGCCCCCACTCTGTCGGTCGGTGTTTGACCGTAACCTTTCGCCTAGGCCTTCGCTACATTGGGGGTTGCTCTCTTTTCTCACACTCCATTCCACACGATGCGCACGCTACTCCTCGTGCTCGCCTTCGTCCTCGCCGTTCCTGCCTCCGCGCAGAACTGGTTGGGCGGCGATGACGGTACGAACCAATCCATCTTCCGCCCGCTCGACTGGCCTGCCGCCAACAGCTACCGTACCGGCGCAGGCACGCCCGGCCCCGAGTACTGGCAGCAGCGCGCCGACTACGTGATCGAAGCACGCCTCGACACGACGGACCACACGATCCACGGATCAGAGCGCATCACGTACCACAACAACAGCCCGTCCGACCTGCCCTTCCTGTGGGTCCAACTCGACCAGAACGTCCGCAGCCGCGAGCACAGCCGGACGTATCAGTTGGAGTCGGCGATTCCCGCTGATCTCAGCCCCCAGGCGCGTCAGTTTCTCGAACTGGATAACTTCGATGGCGGCTACGACCTGACGCGCGTCGAGATCGTCCAAGCGCGCGGCACGGTCCCTGCCGACTATCGGATCGACGACACGATCATGAAGATCAACCTGCCGACTCCGGTCAAGAGCGGCGAGACGGTCTCGTTCGACATCGACTGGAGCTACCGCATTCCCGACGACGGACGCGGCGCCAAGGAGATGGTCGAAGACGGCTACTTGTACGAGATGGCGCAGTGGTTTCCGCGCATGAGCGTCTACGACGACGTGCAGGGCTGGCAGACCGATCAGTTCTTGGGACAGGGCGAGTTCTATCTCAACTTCGGCAACTACGACGTCAAGCTGACCGTGCCGTGGAATCACATCGTCGAGTCGACGGGCGTGCTCCAGAACGACCGCGAGGTGCTCACGTCCGAGCAGCGCAACCGTCTAGCCCGCGCCTACCAGAGCGAAGAGCCGGTCTTCATCATCGCCGCCGACGAAGTCATGACGCCCGCGTCGCGCCCGACTTCGAGCGGTATGCAGACGTGGCATTACAAAGCCGAAAACGTGCGCGACTTCGCGTGGGTCTCGTCGAAAACCTACGTCTGGGACGCCGCCGGATACACCTATCCCGGCACGACCACGCCCATCGTCGTCCACTCGCTCTACCCGCGCGACGCCATGCCGCTGTGGGACAAAGTCTCGACGCGCGCCACGATCCAAACGCTCAAAACGTACGGCGAGATGTCGTTTCCCTATCCCTATCCCAAAGCCGCCAACGTCCACGGTCCCGTCTTCGGAATGGAGTATCCGATGATCTCGTTCTGCGGCGCCCGCCCCGACGCCGACGGTAACTACTCGGAAGGATCTGGAGCGTGCCCTGATCGGCGTCACGATCCACGAGGTCGGCCACAACTGGTTTCCGATGATCGTCGCCTCGGACGAGCGGCAGCATACGTGGATGGACGAAGGCTTGAACTCGTTCCTCGAATACTACGGTCGCCACGACTACGCCCGGACGTATTGCGGTCAGGAGTGGACTCAAACCGAGGACTGCGTTTGGCCTGCCAGCCGAGGCGACGCCAGCCAGATCATCGGCTACATGCGCGACGACGACCAGGTGCCGATCATGGCCGAATCCGACGTCGTTCATCGCGGTTTTGGCTCGAACGCGTACGGCAAACCCGCGACTGGGCTGATCATGCTGCGCGAGAAAATCCTTGGACCTCAGGCGTTCGACGAAGCCTTCCGCTTCTACTCGACGCAGTGGATGTTCAAGCATCCGCAGCCCGCCGACTTCTTCCGCTCGATGGAAGAAGGGAGCGGTGAGAACCTCGACTGGTTCTGGCGCGGCTGGTTCTACACGACCAACGCCAACGATCAGACGCTCGCTCAGGTATCGCAGCAGGATGCGTCTGAACTCACCGACGACGCCTCACGCGGAGCCAACTACTACCGCGTCCAGGTCGACAACAGCGGTGGGATCGTGATGCCGATCGAACTCGAATTCCGCTATGCCGACGGCACGATGGATCGCCGCGTCGTCCCCGCCGACGTGTGGCGCAACAACGAGATGACGCACACCGTCGGTATGTTCTCGGACAAGCAACTCTCCGTCGTCGTACTCGACCCGGACGAAGCCTACGCCGACATCAACCGCGCCGACAACCTCTGGATTGCACCGACGATGTCGGACGCCGAGGTCGAAGCGATGGGCCTGATGCGTCCGCTCACGCCCGAGCAGGCAGCCGAGTACGCCGGTTCGTTCATGGGCGTCGAGCGTCCGCTCCCGATGGAGTTCACCGTCGACGGATCGGTCGTCCAGATCACGATCAACGGACAGGGACCGTTCGGCCTGACGCGCGGCGACACCGACGACGCGTTCGAATGGGGCGAAGCCGAAGCCACCATCGTGTTCACGCGCGATGCGTCGGGAGCCGTCACCGGCCTGACCTTCTCCGGCCCCGCCGACTTCACCGCTACCCGCGTCGAAGCCAACTGACCGGCTAGATACTGACCAACACGCTGCGGCGGCGAGGGGGCATCATACCTTTCGCCGCCGCACTGCGTTTTGAGCCTCCGCCCCTCTCGCGCCACCATCGTACCAGCCACTACCGACTCCGTAAGGGCGATTCATGAATCGCCCTTTTTACTCAGGATCAGCCGATTGCGCTGTTCCTTGCGACCGCAGAGACTGTATCGCCACCTCCCGCCATGCTCCTGACGCTCCTCCTCGCACTCCTCATCTCGCCAACACCCGTCCCGCACGACATCCACCTCTCGCACGGACGCATGTTGATCGAAGGCGAGACCGTCGTCTTTCAGGTTCGCTTTTTCCGCGACGACTTGGAGCGCGCCCTAGCAGGAGGAGCCGAGTCCGCGCCCCAACTCGAAGCGACGCCGCTCGTCGACGCGCGCGTAGCGGCCTACTTCGCCGATCACGTGGCTCTCATCGCTGACGGCACGCGGCTCGTGGGAACGGTCGTCACGTCGGCTCAGAGCGTAGAGGCAGGGCAGGAGACGTGGACCTATCGTCTGGTTTACCAAGCCTCCGCTCCACCGCGCCAGATCCATCTGCGCAACACGCTGCTGATGGAGGTTTTCGAGGAGCAGCGCAACTTCGTCCGCGTGCTCGACACCAGCAGCGAGAAGACGCACTCGCTCTACTTCGTCAAAGGCTCCGAGGCATTCACGTTTGCTCCGGCAGGCTAAAACGTGACGCGCATGCGGACGTTGTAGGTGCGCGGGGTGAGGCGCGTGGGGACGCGTTTCCAGCGGTCGCCGGTCGCGACGTAGGTCGAGGCGACTTCGTTGTCCATGTCGAAGATGTTCAGGATCTCGGCTGTTGCGTCGATGCGGAACGCGGGATCGGCGGGGTTGCCGAAGACGATTTCCTTGGTCACGCCCAGGTCCATCCGGCGGTATTCGGGGTAGCTGAAGCTGTTGCGCTCGGCGGGAATGGGATAGCTGGTCTCTCCGATCTGGCGTCCGGGGTTGAGCGGCGTGAACGGGTAGCCGCTGCCGAACAGGATGCGCGTGTGCAGCTTCCAGCTTTGATCGCCGGGGATGTAGTCTTGCACGAAGAGCGAGAACGTGTGGCGCTGATCGGTCGGGCGGCGAAGGATCCCGCTCGTGAAGGCGTCCTCGAACTCGGGTTTGATGTCTTCCTGAGCGACGAGATAGCCGTAGTTGAACCAGCTTTCGAGTCCGGGCACCATCTCACCACGCAACTGCACGTCGAAGCCGTAGATGCGTCCTTCGGCGTCGTTTTCGCCTGCGTAGCGCACCTGGCTGTTGTTGAAGTCGTACGAGATCACGTTCGAAAGCTGCTTGTAATAGCCCTCTGCGCGCAGGTAGAGGCGACGACTTTCGAAGAACCGCTCTCCGCCGACGACGAGTTGGACCGCGCGTTGGCTCTTCAGGTCGCGGTTGAGGGCGCTGGCAATCGTTCCGCCCGGCCCGGAGATCGCCTGGCGCTCGCCGCGAAGCTCCTGATACGTCGGCGTCTGGTGGTACACACCGACAGCGACGTTGTAGGTCGTCGTGAGCGTGTGCTGATAACGGGCCGACAGGCGCGGTGAGAAGGTGAGTTCGTCGGTAAAGCCGAAGTAGTCGGCGCGCAGGCCGACGGTGGCGACGAGCCGGTCGCCGGGGAGTAGGCCGAAGCTGTCTTGCACGTAGCCGCCGATCTGCTCGGTGTCGACCGTCAGCGCGTCGTCGATGTCGCGGATGACGAGCGTGTCTGGCTCTCCGGTAATCGGATCGAGCGCGCGTCGCTCGGCGAGTTCGTTGATCTGGTCGTCGAAGCGGAAGCGGCGGGCGATCCATCCGGCTTCGACGGCGTGCGTTCCGGCGAGCAGTCGGTAGCGGCCTTGTCCGGTCAGGCTGGTGACGCGGATGCGGTTGTCTGCCTGATCGACCTGTTCGCCATCGCCGATAGGGACGCCCTCGCCCGATCCGGGATCGACCTGGCTCAACCGGGCTTGGCCGATAATGTCGCGCTCCTCGAACTCGTCGGTGTCGAACAGGCTGACGTCGTGCTCGACCTGGAGTTTGCTGCTCAACGCGTTCTTGAACCGCAATCCGCCGAACGCCGTCGTGTAGCCGCTCTCCTCGCTGCCGTTGAAGCGCGAAAAGATGCTCTGGAAGTCCGTCGCGGCCTGTGTCGGGTCCTGGCTGATGACGCCGGTATAGGTGATGCGCGAAGTCGGCGTCAGGTTAAAGCGGTGACGCAGCCACAGGCCGGTTGCCTCGACTTCGTGGCCCGGCGCGATCTGATACGCCGCGGCTCCCTGCACGTCGACGTACTCGGGGTCGAATTGTCCGTCCAGATCCTGTCCGCCGAACAGCCGAGCCGCCTGCGCTCGCCGCGCACCGACGATCCAGCCCAGTTTGCCGTTCATCGCGCTCGCCCTCAGCATGCCCGCCGCGTCGAGCGTCGATAGTGTAGCGGAGCCGCCAATCGGTTCGTCGATGGGACGCGCGTATTGCACGTCGAGCGCCGACGACAGGCGTCCGCCGTAGCGTGCGGGGAATCCGCCGGTGTAGAGCGTCAGGCTCTCGGTGAGGTCGGGGTTGAGGATGCCCAGTCCCTCTTGTT
The DNA here is from genome assembly GCA_963793245.1 of Rhodothermales bacterium. Lineage (GTDB taxonomy): Bacteria > Bacteroidota > Rhodothermia > Rhodothermales > BA12 > CAXBBB01. Next base: position 682,268 of record CAWBZG010000005.1, on the reverse strand, counting down.
CGCCTTGCCGCGGGCGGAACGGCAGGTAGACTTCGTAGCCGTTGAGAAAGATCAGGTTTTCGTTCAGCCCACCGCCACGGACGGAGAATTGGTTCGACAACTCGTTATTTCCCGCGACGCCGGGCAACACACGAATGGCGTGGAACGGCGTCCGAAACGGACCTGGGATGTTCTGAATGTCCTTGGGGTCGATAGTGAACACGCCCGCGCCCGTCGCCTCGGCGCGGACCGTGACGCCGTCGTTGTCCAAAATCGCCGATGCGAGCCGGACCGAAAACGCCGTCTGCTCGTCGCGCCGGACTGTCACGCTGTCGAAGAGCGTGATGTAGCCGATGGCCGACACGCGCATCAGGTAGCGCCCAGCGGGAGCGCGCATCTCGAACGTGCCGTTGGGCAGTGCTGCGGTACCGTAGTTAGTGCCTTGGATCACAACCGTCGCACCGGGAATCGTCTCGCCATCGCTGTCGGCGACGACGCGGCCTACAATCGTGCCCCAGTTCTGCGCGCTCGCAGGCAATAGGGCGAACAGGCCGAGGAGAAAAAGTGCGGATACGCGCATGGCGGACGGACAGAAAGCGAAGGAGACCGTAACGAGCGCGATAGGCGAGGGCGTGCAGAGAAGAGGGTGAACAATCTAGGCAATCGACTTCGCGTCTTACCTCTTCGTTTCGTGAAGCGTCGCCGTCGGTGGGTGAATCGGTGCGCCGAGAGGTGTCGGTACTGCTACCGCTTTACCTCAGCGCCACGAGCAGCGCCACTTCGAGCGGCAGTAGTACCAGCCCGAACAGCGTTCCGGCCATCGTCTGCCGCCACGTATGCGCACCGACGTACACGCGCGCCCACGCCAGCAGCGGAATCAACCCGAGCAATACGCTCAGCAGCAAGGGCGAGATCGGACGATCAAGCGGCGCGAACAGCATCAGTCCGGCGATGGCTCCGGCGACGCTCGCCAGGGCCGATAGGTGAAACGATACCTTCCAAAACAGCGTGATCGACAGCAGCAGCAGCAGGTTGACGACCTGCATCCACGCCAGATCTGCGACGAGCGACAGGTCAGCAGGGAGCAGCCACGACAGTAATGCGGCCTGTGCCGACATACACGCCGCCGAAAACAGAATCGGGCGCACCCGGCTCGTCCGCTCGCGCACGTCGAGCGTGTCCACATCGCCTGTCCGCATCAGGTGGACGATGTAGGCGAGGGGCAGCAGGCCCGTTCCGACGAGCGTCGCGATGCCGATCCACAGTGTCGTCTGAGACGAAGCCCCTAGCGCATGGGCGGCCACTGTCGCGCCGACGATCGGCATCACCAGCGGACTGATCGTCCACCCCAGCGCTTCGGCGGCGATGAAGAGCGAGCGCGAGCGCGTCGTGTCAGAAGTGGCGGTGTGCATGAGGGGCCGGAAGTGCAGCGTCTCGTCAAGGAACGCCGCGTCGCCTCGTTTCAGATCACGCCACGATCACGTATGGGCGGTTATTGCCGATTCGTCAGCCGGAGATAGAGCGCGCTGCCTTGGGCAGGCACCAGAAACGCGCGTACGAGTGCCGCACCTGTCTCGACTGCGTCGCCGCGTATGAGGGCGGCTGCTTGCTCGACTGCGCGCGATGTTGTGGCATCGGCTTCCGATTCGGCTTGCGTGAGCGCAGATGTAGGGTCGTTTCCGGCTAATGCGGCGAGGTACGCTTGGGCGAGGTGGAGTCGCACGTTGCCGGGGAAGAAGAGCAGTCCGTCGTCGAGGGCGCGTGCGGCGCGGGCATCGTCCCCCATTTCCATCCACGCCATAGCAGCAACGCCCCAGGCATCGGCGTCGCGTGCGTTAGCGTCGGCCTCGGCTTGCAGCGCGGCGGCGTCGAGCGCACCGGACCAGGCAGCCTGACGTGCGGGCGTCGACGGCAACAGGGAGGACGACGTCTCCATCGTGGTGGCACTCAGTGCGGCTCGGGCTTCGCGGTTGTCCGGGTCGAGGGCGAGCGCACGAGCGAAAGCATCCTGCGCCAACTCGTCGTCTTGCCGCGCGAGCGACTGCCCTTTGCGCACCCACAGCCCCGAGTCGTACGGACGGAGCACGAGCAAGCGGTCGAGCACCTGGGCAGCAAGGCCCATGTCTCCGGCGCGTTCGGCGAGGTCGAGCGTGCGCGTCAGGTCGTCGTCGGTCGGGTTGGGGAGACGGGCAAGCGTTCGGGCGGCCACGTCGTAGCGGGCCAGGCGGTTGTAGAGTTCGGCTAGTCCAGAGAGGGCAGGGGCGTAGGTCGCATCGGCTTGGAGCGCCAGTTCGTAGCTCAACTCGGCGTCGGTAAACGCTCCGGCCTCCATCGCAAGCTCAGCCGACAGTGCTTGGTAACGTGGCGATGTGGAGAGGTTGGAGGCAGACTCGGCGTCGCTCCGTGCCCCCGGCAGATCCCCCAGTGCGCGTCGACTCATCGCGGATGCGGCGTACACGTCGGCGGAAGCGCTTCCTGTCAAGGTCGACGCGAGTTCGTCGTAGGCTTCCAACGCACCGTCGTGATCGCCCGCCTGCGCTTGCGTCAGGGCGCGCGCATATTGAGCGAGGCTCGCACTGGCATCGCGTTGCGCGTGCACGGGCGAGGCGAAGAAGGCGACGACGAGCGCTATCATCGCTCCGAAAAACGCCCAGACGTACGACGTTGTGAGCCGACGGCGCTGACGGCGACGGGGAGTAGACGAGGTGGTGGGAAACGTCACGGCGTGGTGGCTGTTCATATGATCTCCTAAATTAACGCAGCGTTATGACTGATGCTCCCGCCGGTGACGCGCTTTACGTCCGCGACGTGATGCGCGTCGATCTCCCCACCGTTTCCGCCGACGCACGAGCGAGTGACGTCGCAGCCCGCATGGTGTCGAACGAGTGGCGTCATGTACTGGTATCGGACAAAAACCAATCTCTTTTAGGGCTGGTCGACCGATTGAGGCTTTTACGGCACATGGCGAAGCTTGAGGGGGAGGACGGCGACGACCCCATCGTCTCCTTCTTGTTGAGCGATCCCATCGTGACGGCCCCCGATACGCCGCTGGCCGACGCCGTCCGCCGGATGGCGCGCCATCGCATCGGGTCGCTGCCGGTCGTAGACGAGGGGCGGTTGGTCGGATTGGTCAGCGAGCGGACGCTGTTGCCCTATGCCGAACGCCTACTCGACCCGGCGCAATCGGCGCCTGCTCTGACCGCTTCGCTCCACATCGGCGGCCCGGTCGTCGGCTGATCGGTATTCTATTCCCCTAACCCGGCTCGGCTGAGTCGCCTCCACACCCGAACGTATGGGAGACCCGAACGTCCAGAACGCCCATTCGACCTCCGAACTGCGGGCCTTCACTCGGCAACTGCTGCGCGAAGTGCGCGCCTTTGATCGCATGCTCGCCGACGGACGGTTCGCGAGCGGACAGCCGCACATCGGCGCCGAACAGGAACTGGCGATGGTCGACGCCAACGAGCAGGCTGCTCCGATCATCCAGGCGGTGTTGGCGCGCAAAGCGCACCCTGAGATTGTCAGCGAGATCACGCGCTTCTCGGTCGAGTTTGGCACGGATCCGATCCTGTGGGGCGACAGAGCATTGAGTACGCTCGAAAGCCGACTGTCCGATCTGCTCGGCATCGTGCAGGAAACCGTGCGGGCAGAAGGCGCCAACGTCGTTATGACCGGCATCCTGCCGACGCTCACGCTGTCCGACATCACGCGCGACGCCGTTACGCCCGAGCCGCGCTACTTCGCCATCGATGAGGCGATCCAAAACCTGCGCGGCGACGAAGGCTTTATTCAGATCCGCGGAGCCGACGAACTGTATTTGCGGCACCACGGTGTCCTGCTCGAAGGTTGCAATACCTCGTTTCAGACGCATTTCCAGGTCGACCCGCAGGCGTTTCCTCAGTACTACAATGCCGCTCAGTTGGTGGCGGCTCCGGTCTTGGCGGCGGCGGCGAATAGTCCGCTGCTGTTTGGTCGGCGGCTGTGGCACGAGACCCGCATCGCCCTGTTTCAGCAGGCCGTCGACACGCGGACGAGCCACCTGCACCTGCGCGAACTCAGCCCGCGCGTCCACTTCGGGTCGGACTGGGTGCGCGATAGCGTGACCGAAATCTACCGCGAAGACATCGCCCGCTTCCGCGTCATCCTGACGCCCCAAGGCGAGACCGAGAACCCATTCGACGTCCTCGCGCGCGGCGATGTGCCGTCGATGCGTGCGCTCTCGCTCCACAACGGCACCGTGTATCGATGGAATCGCCCCGTCTACGGCGTATCGGGAGGGCAGCCGACGTTGCGTATCGAGAACCGCATCCTCCCCGCCGGGCCGACCGTCGCCGACGAGGTGGCCAATGCCGCGTTCTGGTTTGGGCTGGTCAGCGGGTTGGTCGAGCGTTTTGGCGATGTGCGTCCGCGTCTCCACTTCGACGAAGTCAAGAGCAACTTCTTCCGCGCCGCTCGCGAGGGACTGGGCGCCGAACTGTGCTGGCTCGACGGTTCTCGCATGTCGGCTACCGAACTCATCCTCGACCACTTGCTTCCGCTCGCCCGCACCGGCCTGGACGCGTCCGGCATCGACCACGCCGACAGCGCGCGCTATCTAGGCATCATTCGCTCCCGCGTCAAGTCGGGACGCAACGGCGCGCGCTGGCAACTCGACTCGCTGGCCGCCCTGCGCGCATCCAACTCGCGTGCGTCGCGCTCTGAATGCCTGGCTGCCCTCGTTACGGCCATGCGCGACCGCCAGGCGTCGGGCGCCCCCGTCCACACGTGGCCGCTGGCGACGCACGGATCGGCGAGTTATCCCAAACGCGCACGTCGCACCCGCGTCGAGCACGTGATGACGACCGACCTGTTCACCGCTCATCAAGACGAGCCTGTCGATCTCGTGGCCGCCGTGATGGAGTGGCAGCGCATCCGCCACGTACTCGTCGAGGACGAACATCACCAACTGCTGGGGCTGGTCGCGCACAGCAACGTCCTCGCCCACTTCGCCGGACCGAACGCCGCCGCCGATGCATCCGTCCGCGACATCATGACGACGAACCCCATCACCATCGGCCCCGAAGCGACGACGCACGACGCGATCCGCCTGATGCGCAAGCACAACATCGGTAGCCTGCCCGTCGTCCGCGACGAGCAACTCGTCGGCATCGTGACCGAGCGCGACTTTATCGAACTCGCTGCCCACGAACTCGAACGCATGACCGAGGCCTGAGCCGGATTCGGCCCCGAATTCACCGCCTGCCGGACGCGCATTCGTTCGACCTGTGCAGCGAGCCGTTATTTTGCGCGCTCCTCACCTCGCCGACTGCCGATGGCCCACCGTCCTGCTGCGCTCCCCGCCCCCGAACTCGTCGCCCCCGTTTTGTCCGCCCCCGTCCGTGGCGACGCGGCTCGGCTGTCGTGGCAACCCGTCGAGGGCGCGAGGGCGTACGACGTGCAGGTGTCGCCGGATGAGGATTTTGGTCGTCTGATCGTCGACGAGCGCGTAGAGGCAACGGGACTCGAAGTGCGCAACGTGCTGCACGGAAAGCGCGGCCCCGTTTTCTGGCGCGTCGCGAGCGTTGGCTCGTACGGCGCCGGTGCGTTCTCCGAGCCGACCGATTTCTACTCCGACCCTATAGTTGCCGACGCCAGCTATGCCGGACTGCGCGCCGAGGCGGGCGCCCAGACTCCCGCCGAAGCCGCCAGCAAACAGCCCGTAGCCGAGACCCATGTCGACTCAGGCAAACGCGATTACTTCGTGTTGCTCGTCGCCGTCGCCGTCACCGTTGTGCTTGCGATCGCGACGATGCTGATGTTCGAAGGACTCGACGGCTCTATCGACCCAGATCCCGCCGCTGCATCGGACACGACCGAAGTCGCGGGCGCCCCAGACGTGACCCCTGTCGCTACGGATTCGGTCGAAGCGGTTCTCGATCCTGCCGAAGCAGCTGCTGACCCGACCGCTCAGTAGATCGCCTCAAACCGCCGACCTCTCGGCGTCTGAGAGAATTGAGCTGACCGCTCCAAACACAACGGGCGCTCTCTCCACCTAGGAAAGAGCGCCCGTTGATACAAAGCAGAGAAGGTCAGTCTTCTTCGTGCTCGACCTCGACTTCTTCCAGCTCCATGTCGGCGCCGAAGTCGCTCAGGTCCAGCGGGGCGAAGTCGGCATCGTACTCCTCGTCTTCGTCCGAGTGACGGTCGACGGGCGGACGGGCGGGAGCTTTCGACAGGACGGGCAGCGCGTAGATCGTGCCCAAGCGGTGCGTGCCGACGGCGACGATCTCGCCGGACAGCATCATCTTGCGCGCCACTTCGTGCGAGCACGTTTCGTAGCCGTGCGCCGGGTGGTGGAAGTTGGCCGATTTGCGCTCGCCGATGATGAGACGATAGCCCTTGTTCATCTTGGTCAGCACGTGGGCGTGCCACCGCTCGCGCGAGACACTGGGGACGCTGCGGCTGATGTTGCCGTCGGTGGAGAGATCTTCCATGGGTCGGTATGGGAAGAGAGGAGCGCGAGACGATCTCGCTGAAAAGCGGGCGCCCAACCCCGCATCAAGCGCCGGGTTTCCGTCCAAGCTGCTGATTTTGCTCAGCCTCCGACTTTTTCTCGTCGCCGAGGTTACGTGCCTGATTTTTTGGAGTCTAGAAAGGTCCTGTCCCACCTTCCCCTCAGACGATGCTCAGCCACATCTGGAGCAGCACGGCGATGGGCGTCGACGCGCTCCCCATCGAAATCGAAACCCACGTCGAGGCCGGAATGCCGCGCTATACCGTCGTCGGTCTGCCCGACGGCGCCATCCGCGAGAGCCGAGACCGCGTCTTCGCCGCGCTCAAAAACAGCGGCCTGCCCGTCCCGCGTGGTGCTACGACGGTCAACCTCGCTCCCGCCGACGTGCGCAAGGAAGGAGCGGCGTTCGACTTGCCGATTGCTGTTGGCCTACTCGCCGCCCTCGCGCCCGACTTACCTGCCGACCGGCTCAATAAGGTGTCGATCTTAGGCGAATTGGCGCTCGACGGAAGCGTGCGTGGCGTCCGAGGTGTGTTGCCCGCCGCGCTTCAAGCCAGAGCCGACGGAAAAGCCGCTTTCATCTGTCCCCTCGCCAACGCCGACGAAGCTGCTGTCGTAACGGGCCTGCGCGTCTACGGCGTGGCGACGCTGCGCGAGACGTACGAACTGCTGGCGGGCCGCTCGACGCACGATCCGCACACGCGTGACGTCCACGCGCTCTTTCGCGACGCCGCCACGTATGAGCGCGACCTGTCGGACGTGCGCGGACAGGAGAACGTGCGCCGCTCGGTCGAAGTCGCCGCGGCGGGTGGGCACAACATCTTGCTGGTCGGACCGCCGGGAAGCGGCAAGACGATGATCGCGCGCCGCATCCCGACGATCCTACCGCCGCTGACGTTGGACGAAGCGCTCGAAACGACCAAGATCCACAGCATCGGCGGCACGCTCGGCGCTGGCGGATTGGTGGCGACACGCCCGTTTCGCAGTCCGCACCACACGGTGTCCGACGCCGGATTGTGCGGCGGTGGTGCTTCTCCGCTGCCGGGGGAGATCAGCCTGGCGCACAATGGTGTCCTCTTTCTCGACGAGTTGCCCGAGTTCAAGCGGCAAGTGCTCGAAGTGATGCGTCAGCCGCTCGAAGAAGGGTCGATCACGATCAGTAGGGCGCGGGCGACGCTGTCGTATCCGGCGCGCTTCATGCTTGTCGCGTCGATGAATCCGTGTCCGTGTGGGCATCTGAACGACCCAGGACGCGCCTGCACGTGCGCTCCGCCCCAGGTGCAGCGGTATTTGAGCAAAGTGTCCGGTCCGCTGATGGATCGCATCGACCTGCACGTTGAGGTGGCGCCGGTCCCGTTCGACGAACTCAATCGCAAGGCGCCGGGCGAGTCGAGCCGGGACGTGCGGGCGCGCGTCGTGGCGGCGCGGGCGGTGCAGGCCGAGCGGCTGGCCGGATCGTCGGCGCACTGCAACGCGCAGATGTCCTCGCCTCAGGTGCGGACGCATTGCGCGCTCGACCAGGCTGGGCAGAACCTGATGCGTATGGCCCTCGACCGGCTGGGCCTGTCGGCACGCGCGTACGACCGCATTCTCAAAGTCGCCCGGACGATTGCCGACCTGGGTGGCAGCGAGCGCGTCGGGACCGAACATCTGAGCGAAGCCATCCAGTACCGTTCGCTCGACCGAAGCGCCTGGGCCAACTGACTCGGTCCATAGATCCCACCTGGTTTTCCCGGCAGCGTCGCAATCGGACGGAAGAGCGCGCGTGGAGATGCGGTTGAGGAAGGCACATCCGAACTGCCTTTCCATGCCAGCGCTCCGCATCGCCGCTCTTTTGCTCTTGTCTGTCTCTCTCGCCGCGTGTCAGAACGACGATGCGCGCGAGATGCCACCACCGCCTGCGTCGGTTTCCGATCCCGACGTGACGCCTGAGCCGGATGTATACACCACGCCGATGGCGCCCGAGGCCGTCGCACCACCTAACGCGGGTGTCATCGTAGGCCGCATCACGGGGCCGGACGGCAGGTCGATGCAGGATCTAACGCTCATCGTCGACAACCCGCGAAATCGGGACCAAGACGGGCGGCGACGGGCGCTACGTGCTTCCCCAGGTGCCACCGGGACGGGTATTCGTGAAGTTTCGCGGTCCTGCGATCCTCGACAGCGTCGCCGTCGACGTGCGAGACGGCGACACGACACGACTCGACTACCAGATCTCGTTTCTGGGGCAAGGTGGGGGATGATTCTGAGTCTGTCGAGCAGCGTCGTCTCCTGTTCGTAGTCTAGGACGATATCACTTGCCCATCCGTCGCTCATGCTGGATCTGCTCCGCCGAAAAACCGCGCGCTTGTCGTGGGCGTCCGCCGCCGTTTTTCTGTCGCTGACGGCGGGGTTCGTCTGCTGCGCGCTGCTCGGCCTGATCGCACTGCGCGAGACGAGCTACGACGATGCATGGCCCGCCGCCGACCGCACGTACCGCATCCAGATGACGTGGACGCACGGCGATGTCGAAACCGAACATGCGCAAGGGCCGAGCGCGCTGGTCGATCCGCTCGCGGATGGGTTTCCCGGTATCGAAGCTGCTGCATCACTGCTCGGCGGTGGAGGCGGATTAGTGCGTGTGCCTTCCGATCCAAACGCACTGGCCGAGATCGACGACGTATTTCTCGCCACGTCCGACCTGTTCGACGTGCTTCCGTTTCGACTGTCCGAGGGCGACCTCGCGTCGGCGCTTGCGACTCCGAACGGCGTCGTGCTGAGTCATAAGCTGGCGAGGCAGTTGTTCGGCGACCGTCCAGCCGTGGGCGAATCGATCGTGATAGACGTGCGAGAGCCGTCCATCGTCACTGCTGTCGTCGCGCCGGATCAGCCGCTGACGCACGTCACCTTCGACGCATTACTGCCTACCGATTTGGAGGGAAGGCGCATCTGGAACGGCTACGTCGCCGCCACCTACGTGCGGGCTGCTCCAGGCGTTGACCCTGACGAACTTACCAGCCGTATTAATGCGTACGTGGATGAGAGCGCATCGCCGCCCGGCACGGGCGACCTGATCGACCTGTCGCTGCTGCCGATCGCCGACGTATACCTGCACTCGAACACGATAAGCGAGATCAGCGTCGGCGGCGATCCTCGGACGTTGTACGCATTTGCTGCGGGCGCGCTGCTCGTATTGCTGATGGCGGCGCTCAACCACGTCACGCTGTCGACGGCGCAGCATCAGACGCGAAGCATTGAGGTCGGTGTGCGCAAGACGATCGGCGCGTCTGCAGGCGGCGTCGTGCGGCGGTATTTAGGGCAGTCGCTCGTGACGGCGGTCGGAGCGGCAGGTGTGGCATTTGGTCTGGTTGTGCTGCTGGTCGATCCTGTCGGGCGTGCGGTGGGCATCGAACTGGTGCCGGGCATGAGTGAGTGGGGATGGGTAGCAATAGGGCTGGCGAGCGCGACGCTGGTCATCGGGTTGGGCGCGGGCTGGTATCCGGCGCTGCTGCTGGCTCGGCTCGATCCGGTCGCCGTTCTGCGCTCGGGAAGCGGGACGCCGTCGGGATTTGGGCTGAGACGCGTTCTGGTAGCGGCGCAACTGGCGGCGACGCTGGTGTTCGTACTTGTCGCGTCGGTCGTCTGGCAGCAGGTGCGGTGGGCGACCGAGCAGCCGATGGGGATGGATGCGAGCGGCGTCGTGTTTGTGCGTTCGCAGCGTGGCGTTTCGGCTCAGCGACAGCAAACGCTTCAGGCTGAGTGGAATGCGCTGGGCATCGTAGAGAGCGTGAGCGCCGGTCGTTTGCCGGGCGAGTTTGGCCTATCCGAGTACGTGCGCGATTCGACGGGCGCCTCCATGCAGATGCCGCACCTCGACACGTTTCCGGGCTACCTCGACACGTTCGGCATCGAACTGATCGCAGGGCGCGAGATCGCTCAACCCGAAACCGAGATCCTGCTCAACGAGCGAGCCGCTCGCATCTTCGGTTTGCGCGACCCCGTCGGCGCGAGTGTTGAGGTGAACGGTGGCGAGATGCGCGTTGTCGGCGTCACGCGCGATTTTCGGTTTTTCTCGCTCCACGATCCGATTCCGCCGCTCGTGATTCGCGAGTCCAGAGGGAGCGCGGGGATGCTGTTCGTCCGCACACGGCCCGGTGCAGGCGATGTAGTCGAGCAGTTGCACGCGGTCTGGGAGCGCGTCGCGCCTGGACAGATGTTCTCGTACGGCTGGGTCGACGGTCACTTGAACGCCGCATACCATCAGGAGCAGCGGATGGCGCGCGTATTCGGCCTTTTCGCGTTACTGGCTGTGGCGATCGCGCTGTCGGGTTTGGTTGGCATGACGCATTTCGCGCATCAGCGGCGGTCGCGCGAGGTGGCGGTGCGCAAGACGTTCGGCGCACCGACTCTAGCGCTCGTCCGGCTGCTGGCGCGCGAGACAGCGGCTCCGTTCCTCACGGCGCTCGTGATCGGGCTGCCCGTCGCCTATGTGCTCGTGCGCTACTGGCTGGGCAGCTTCGCCTATGCCGTCGCTCCGCTACCGACGATTATCAGTGTCGTCGTGCTGCTGACGCTCGTACTTTCGCTTTTCGTCTGGGCGCTCATCGTACGCGCGCTCCGCCGATCCACCGTTTCGCTCCTCCACATCCGCTGACTCCATGCGCTACCTCACGCTGTTCTCGCTTGTCTTACTCTTTGCTGCCTGCGAATCCGAACCCGAAAGCGGACTCGTTGCGCCCGGTCCCGTCGCCGAATCGGTCGACGAAGTGATGGAAACACAAGACGAAAGAGGCGTCATAATGGGCCGCGTTGTCGACGCCGATGGCAACGGGGTCTCAATGGCAACCGTCATCTGCTCAACACGAACTTTGGCACCGCAACCGACAGCGATGGCGAGACTATCATTCGGGGTATTCCGGCAGGCACCCATATGCTGCGCACAACGGTCGCCGGGTACCAAGCCGACACGACATCGGTCGACGTGATGGCAGGCGACACGACTATGATCGAGATCGTGCTGAACTGACGGTTCTGAGTTACACTCAAGCGGTCGTCCCGGCCCCCGAGCCGGGACCCAGGAGTTTCTTCGTAGTGCTGGCTTTCGTCAGTCAGAGAAGCGCGTTCTGCGTCCTGGATCAAGTCCGGGACGACAGTAAATAGAACACGAGCAGTCGTTCACGCACGAATCGTCATCTCCAAGCCGCGTGCGTCGCGTTCGGTCGCAGTGCCGGGCAGGACGATTCCCGATCCGTCGAGCCAGCGCGCCGCGCTCCACGCGAGGGCGGCAGCGTCGAACACGTCGTCCCACGCCGCGCCTTTGGGCTTCGTCCACTCGTCGGGACGAAAGCCTGCGCCGATGAGCAGGGCGCGGCGCAACTGTCGGCCCTCGGGCGTGCGTTTTCCCGGACGCAGCGATCCGCCGCCGGTTTGCCTCTCATTCATGCGGGCGAACGAGACTTCGGGATGGCCTTCGCTCGCCCACGATTGGCGATGGGGTGTGATCCAGGCGTCGACTTCTCGGATGCGAGGGAAGAGGTAGAAGCTCTCCTTGCTCAAGCCGGGCGCATCGGCATCGGTGGCGCGATTGCGGACGAGCGCGTCGGTATAGTCTGTTGCGGTCAGCGTCGGGCGTGCGGGAGGAGAGAAAACGGACGAACTGCGGGGCCAACCGAGAAGTGCGCGAGCCGCTTTGTCGCACAATCGCCCGCCTCGTTGGGCGACGTCGGGCAGTCCGATAGGCATGTCGATCAGTAGGCGGTCTGGCTGCTGATCGCTCACGCCGCTGATGTGCTCTGCGAGCGTAACGGTGGCGTGTTCTGGCGATTCGACTGAAAACGCGACGACAACCCATCCCGGCTTGCACCCATCGGCTCCGGCCACCCGGAGCGTCACGGCGCAGTGTCCGCCAAGCGGGGGAAGCGGAGCATGAACGTCGATCCGGCGCCGATCCTGGAGTCGACGGAGATGGTGCCGCCCATCGTCTCCGTCAATCCGCGCGCGATCGAAAGCCCCAATCCGTTGCCCTGATGCGAGCGTGTGTCGCCCGTCGATCCCTGACTGAACGGCTCGAACAGGCTAGGCAGTAATGCGGGGTCGATACCCACTCCGCTGTCTGTAACGACGATGGCGACCGAGTTCTGCTCGTTCCGCACGTCGACTTCGACCCCGCCGTGCTGCGTGAACCGAACCGCGTTGGAGACCAGGTGGCTCACCGCTCGGCGCAACGCGTCGATGTTGACGGCGGCGCGGGCGGGCGAGGACGGAACGCGGCACGTCACAAACAGGCCACGCTCCTCGGCCTCGGGGCGAAACAGGTTGGCGACGGACCGAGCGACCTCTCGCACGTCGTAGGGACGCACGTCGAGTCGGAAGGAGTGGGCCGCGAGGCGGGCCGAGTCGAGGATGTCGTTGAGCATGTCGAGCAGCCGTTCGCCACTCGATTTGATCAACGCGAGTGGCTCGCGGTCCGTGTCGGGCGGAAGGTCCTCGCTCAGGAAATCGGCGAATCCGATGATGACCGTGAGTGGCGTGCGGATCTCGTGGCTCATGTTGGTCACGAGCGTGGTTTTGAGCGTGTTCATCTCCTCAGCCGCGCGTCGCGCCGCCGTCAGCTCGCGCTCGTGCACCACCTGCTCGCCAATGTCGACGCCGTAGACGACGACGAAGGTGACGTGTCCGTCTTCGGCGAGCAGTGGGATTCCAGTTTGCTGGACGAGTTGCGTGTGGCCCAAATCGTCCGTGTTTCGTCGTTCGACGACGGAGATTCGCTTCCGGGTGCGCACGATGGTCTCGATCCAGCGCTGCCGTGCTCGCATCACATGCGTCTCGGTTTCGCTGGGTGAGGTCACATCGCCCGGGCGTTTGCCGATGAGGGCCTCGCGCCGGATCGGATTGCGGACTGCCTCGGCGTTGAGGTACAAGTAGCAGCCGTCGGCATCGAGCACGCTGACTTCGATGGGTAGTTCGGCCAGCACGCTCTCGTAAAAGCGGCGCAGCGTCTCGACGTGATGCTGATGTTCGGCCTGCTCGGTAAGGTCGGTAAACGTAGCGATGGAGCCAGCATAGCTTCCGTCGGCGTGCGAAAGCGGCGCGGCGGTGACGAGTCCCGGTCGAAATGACCCGTCGGCGTGGAGAAGGCGGATCTCGTAGCGCCCTCCGCCGCGTTGTGCACGCTGTCTGAACTGCTGATATGTTCGCTCCCTATCGTCGGGGTGGACGAAGTCGAGAAATAAGCGACCGGACATATTGCTCATCGGGACGCCCGTGAATGCTGCAGCCGCGTAGTTGGCGTATGTCGGTAAGCCGCTCGCGTCGACTACGAATACGGGCAGGGCCAGCGTACCCATGAGCGTTCGGGCGAGGTCGCGCTGGTAGACGAGCGAGTCGTTCAGCACGCTACGTTGCATGGCTTGGTCGCGGAGTGCGGCGGCAGCGTTCGAGGCGCTCGTGACCTCGTGGGCAAACACGCGCACGTTGCCGCCTGCCATGCGCCGCACTTCTTGCTCGAAGCGGCGCCCGTCCGGTAGCAGAACGGTACGCGAGATCGTAGTCTGCGCTTCCGAGGCCGTCGAGATGAGCGGCATATCCGACAGAAACGGGTGGCTCAACCCTCGCTCGGCCAACTCGGGAAGGCTCCGATGCGCGGCGTCGTTGACGAAGCGGACGGTGCCGCTCGGCGTGATTTCGACGATGGGATGCGGATGGTTCTGCGCGTACGAAGCGAGGCGCGCCAACTCGCGCTGCGCTTCGGGTTGTTCGGCGAGCGGGTAGAAGGTGAGTCTCCATACCGCGTCTGCGTGCTCGCCCAGCGGTTCGAAATGCACCTCGGCCAGCCCAGCCGATTCCCTGCCCGAATGGTAGCGCACGAGAGGAACGCTTTCCGTCCGCCCGTCGAATGCTGCCGCCATGCTCTCGTCGAACTCAGCGTCGAGCAGCACCTCCAGCGGTACACCGATCAGCTTTGATCGACCAAATACCAGCGGCGCTTCTGCGTCGCAGTGGACGATCACGCCACCCTGCACGTCCAGCGTGGCGATGCGAGACGAACCGCTCTCTCCGTTGGAACTCGGGTCGAACCGGGCGACGCCGCGTGTCCCGAAGGCTTCGCCCGGTCGCACTTCGACGCTCAGGCTGCCGCCGTTCCACGCCAGATCGTAGCGCGACACGACGCCGCCGCGCGCCGCGTCGTGAGCCGCAACTAGGATGTCAGGAAAACCCAGCGCCTGGATCAGCACGTCGACTGAGTTGCCGTGTGTCACCGCAGCGCCAGCCATCTGGTCGACTGCTGCGGACCACGTCCGAAGCACCAGATCGGCGTCTGTCGACCAGTAGAGCAATGTGCTCTGCTGAGTCGTAGGAGTTAGGGGCGGCACGTGTCGCATGGCGTGTGCTGTGAAGGCATTGCAAAGTAAGGGGTGGTGTGGGGATGGCGAATGGCGGAAGCATCGCCCTTACCTTTAGGCGAAACTCCACTCGCCGATGGCCGACGTTTCCTCGCCTTCCCGCCGACTCGACACCTTGCTCGCTCACGCCGGGTGCGTCGCCGATCCGTCGACGGGAGCATTGGTCGCTTCGCCCGTCCTATCGTCGACGTTCGAGCGTTCGGATGACGGCGGGTACCGCGGCGGCCACATGTACGCCCGCGTCAGCAACCCGACGCGGGCGCTGCTCGAAACGACGCTCGCCGAGTTGGAAGGCGGAGCGCGCGGCTGGGCGTTCGCGTCCGGCATGGCGGCTGTCCACGCGGTCCTGGCGACGCTGCCCGCACGCAGTCACATCGTGTTGGCCGACGACGTGTATTTCGGCGTCCGCCATCTACTAGAAACGGCGCTCGTCGACCACCTGACGTTTACCAACGCGGACCTGTCGCAACCCGGCGCGCTTGAAAGGGCCTGGACGCCCAACACGCGGCTGGTCTGGGCCGAGACGCCGTCCAATCCGCTGCTGCGCATCTCAGACCTGGCGCAACTCGCCGACGACACGCACGCACGTGGCGCAGTCCTCGCCGTCGACGGCACGTGGGCGACGCCAGTGTTGCAGCGCCCGCTCGAACTCGGCGCCGATCTGGTCGTCCACTCGCTCACCAAATACATCGCCGGGCACTCGGACGTGCTCGGTGGCGCCGTCTTGTCGCGCGAGGAGAGCGAGCACACCGAGCGCATCGACGCGCTTCAAAAGGGCGCGGGCGCCGTTCTCGATCCGTTTTCGTCGTGGCTGACCCTCAGAGGTATGCGCACACTCGCGGTCCGCGTAAGAGCGCAGACTCGAACTGCGCAAACGCTCGCCGAACGACTCGACGCGCATTCCGCCGTCGCCCGCGTCCACTATCCCGGACTCGAAACGCACGCCGGTCACGCCATCGCCGCGCGTCAGATGGACGCATTCGGAGCAATGTTCTCGTTTGAAGTGATGGGGCCGGACGATGAAGCGTTTGCCAGGCGCGTCGCCAATGCGCTGGCGACGTTTCGTCAGGCGACGTCGCTGGGCGGGACCGAAAGTTTGATCGAACACCGAGCGTCGGTCGAAGGCGACGGAACGCGGGCGCCTCAGACGCTGCTACGCGTATCGGTGGGGCTTGAGCACGTGGAAGATTTGTGGAGCGACCTGGAGACGGCGCTGGTGGCGTAAACTCCGGCTTGATCCGATGCGTTGGCATTGGAAAACCGCTTTTCTCCGACGCCACCGCCGTGAAACTTCCCTTCTTCCTCGCCAGCCGCTTCGTCGCAGGTGAAACGCTCGACCGCGCGATGCCCGTCGTACGCTCTCTCGTCGACGATGGCCTGTTCGTTACGCTCGACCTGCTGGGCGAATACGTCAGCGACCGCGACGTGGCCCTGAGCGCCCGCGATGCCTACGTCGATCTGGTCCACACGCTCGCCGACCGCCGCGACAAAGATCAAATCGCCGTTGGACGCGGCGGTATGGACCACGCAACGCTGTCGATCTCGATCAAGCTGTCGATGCTGGGCCAAAAGATCGACGAGTCGTTTTCCGAGACCAACCTGCGCTACCTGCTCGAGGTGGCCAAGGAGCGCGACCTGTTCGTGCGCCTCGACATGGAAGGCTCGGACATCACCCAGAGCACACTCGACGTATTCGAGCGCGTGTATCCCGACTTTCCGGATCACGTCGGCCCAGTTCTGCAAGCGTATCTCAAGCGCACCGCCAAGGACATCGCCCGAATGTGCGAGTTGAACGCTCGCGTTCGCTTGTGCAAAGGTGCCTATGGAGAGTCTGCCGACGTAGCATTCCAAGACATGGCCGACATCCGCATGGCCTACGTCGACTATATGCAGGCACTCGTCCAGCACGCGCGCTATCCCGGAATCGCCACGCACGACGACGCGTTGATCCAGGCGACAAAAGACTTTGCGACCGCTGAAGGCATCGGTGCCGAGCGTTTCGAGTTTCAGATGCTCTACGGTATGCGCGCGCCAACGCAGAAAGCCATCGCCGATGAAGGCTACAACATGCGCGTCTACGTCCCCTATGGAACGGAGTGGTGGCCGTACTACAGCCGTCGTCTGCGCGAGCGTAAGGAAAATGTCTTGTTCGTTCTCCAGAACGCTTTTCGTTCGTAGGGAGCGCCTGTACGAATGGACGGGTATCTTCGGCGATGCTGATCACCACACGAAGACCTAGCAGGCCTAAGAGACCGGCTAGGTCTTCGCCGGACCGCATGCCCTGCCCGAGACTTCGCCTTCCATGACCCTACGCGCCCGCATTGCCGTCGAATGGCGCGCGCTCGTCAAAGCCGTACGTTCGCTCGATGCGATGGCCGTGACGGTCTTGCTCGGCTCCGTCGTCCTCGTCTTCGTCCACGTCGAGGTCGGGAGCAAGCGCGTGTTTCGCGACCTGGTTCAGCCACATCTCGACATCGGATCGCTGGGCTTCGACGCCGTCGGGCTGATGAGTTGGGGATGGTGGTTCGGCTGGCAGGGCATTTTGGGTTTCGTTGTTCCCATCGCGATTCTGATGCTCGTATTCAAGCGCAAGCCATCGCAGATCGGATTGGGGCTGGGCGACTGGAAGCTGGCGACGCTGCTTGGAGGCCTGTACCTACCTCTCGTCGCTATCGGTACGTGGGTACTGTCGGATACCGACGCGTTCTTAGGCAAGTACCCGCACTTCGATCCGGCTGCACATCGGTGGGATTTCTTTCTGATCTACCACGCCCTCTTCCTCTTCTACTGGATGGGTTGGGAGTACCTGTGGCGCGGCTTCGTCCTGTTCGGCAGCGCGCGCGCCCTCGGCCTCTACGCGATCATCGCCCAGACCGTCCCGTTCGCCTTGCTCCACCTCGACAAACCGCTCGCCGAAGCGTTCCTGTCGATCCTGGGTGGCGTTGCACTGGGCGCGCTGGTATGGCGATGTCGCTCGTTCTGGATCGCCGTGCCGCTGCACTCGGCTCAGATGCTCCTGCTCGACCTGTGGTGCAGTCTGCGCCAACGCACCGGCGCGAGAGGGTTGGGACTCGACGCGCTGATCAACGCACTCGGCGGATTCTGACGCGTGCGAGGATCGACGCATCGGTGTTTTGTGGTTGTGAAATGGCGTGTCGGCGCAGGTAGAGGTTCACTGACCATCGCTGCTATCTTCCATCATCTCTCGATCTTGCCTTGGTCCGATGCCGCGCATCCTGCTCCCCGCCCACCTCGTCCGCCGCATCATTGATCGGCTTGCCGCACAGGTAATCGAGCGCAATCACGGAGCCGATGAACTGCTCATCCTCGGACTCCGTACGCGCGGATGGGAGCTAGGACAAACTCTAGCCAAAGCAATACAAGCGCAGTCCGGTACGGCAGTCGCGTCAGCCCAACTCCACATCTCCGCTTTCCGGGACGACCGAGAACCGAGCGAGCCGATTCGCCCAGAGGCCGAGGTAGACACCAAACGCGTCCTTTTGGTAGACGACGTGCTCTACACCGGACGAACGATCCGCGCTGCTCTCGACGCCGTTGTCCATTGGGGGCGTCCAAGCCAAATACAACTCGTCACTCTCGTCGACCGAGGCCACCGCGAGGTCCCCATCCAGCCCGACTTTGTGGGCCGTGTCATCCCCACGAGCCAGGGCGCCCGAGTCCGCGTGGACGTAGCGTCTGGTTTCCAAGTCGTGCTTGAAGACTGAGCCGCGTCTATATATCTAGTCCGACGCCCTCGTCGACTTCTGCAGGGTCGGTAAACAGGCGGACCTCGTGTCCACCCCGTACGCGCGTTCCTGCTTCAGGACTTTGACGCAAGACCGTCGCCCCTTCGTCGTCACCTTCACCGACGACGATACTGTTGAGCGATTCGCCTCGCAGCTGTGCTCGCGCTGCCTCGACAGACATCCCCGTCACGTCCGGTGCCGACACGTAGAAGTCCGACGGCCCCGTACTGTAATACAGTGTCACCATCTCTCCAACGGCTAGCTGCACACCGCGCTCAGGCTGCTGCCGCGTGACGGTGTTCTTATAAGGAGAGGGGATGTCGTCTGCTCTCGTCTCGACCTTGAAGCCGATAGACCGAAGCTGGGCCTGGGCATCTTCGACTCCCAACCCAATCACACTCGGAATCTGACGCTCGGGTCGTTCGCTTGAGTTGACCGTGATATAGACGAGACGCCCGCGCTTGACTTGCGACCCTGCTGATGGCTCCTGCTCCAGCACTTCGTTAGGCGGTCGATCTCCGACAAAGCGTGATTCTACCTGCTCGGCTTCCAATCCTTGGGCATCCAAAGCGGCCAGCGCATCCTCTAGCAGCATACGCTCGACCTGCGGTACCTCGACCGCTTGGCCTTGACGCGTGTAGGAAGGCATGATCAGGTTGTCGAAGGCAGCAAGCCCGAGGTAGACGAAAAGAGCTAGGCCAGCAGCGCCAATCCAGAAGTAGAGGTTCTTGAGGGTGCGTAAGAGGGGGGCGAGTCGTTCGCGCATAGTGTTAGGAGAAGGGTGCCAGACTGAGAAGAAGCAAGCTACCACCCTGTTCAGAGCAAAAGGTGCGCGTCTAAATCGAGCTTCACTGCACTTACACCAAAAAGCCGGAAACCGACCTACTGGACCTGTGTTTGCGAGCGCCCTACCCAAACGGTAGGATGTTCTTAGACTGGCTGATACGACCTGAACCGAGCGATCAGGTGTCTAACTAGAAGGCTTCGCGAATGCGACCAAAACGGTTGACGCCCCGACTCAAACAGCGTATCATAACAATCCTCGCAACGGCGGCGCGCTGACACGGTCAGCAAACGAAAAGGTGGAAATGTGAAACGGGGATGAAACGGAAAAAAGACTTGACAAGTCAATCTCGATTCCGTATCATAACAATCCGAGCAACGAAAAGCGGCCTTCACAAAGGCGCGCATCTAACCACGGAAGCCAATATAAGGCACAGTTCTTTGATGAGACTAGAAGCATAGCGAGTCCGAGTCAATTCCGATTCTGTTACAGATCTCATCTGTTCAGATTGGGTTGAAGCGACAACAAAAAAACAGATAAATCAAATCTCTACTATGGAGAGTTTGATCCTGGCTCAGGACGAACGCTGGCGGCGGGCTTAACACATGCAAGTCGAACGAGAAGCGACCTTCGGGTCGTGGAAAGTGGCGCACGGGTGCGTAACGCGTAGAGAACCTACCTTGGAGTGGGGAATAACCTCGGGAAACCGAGGCTAATACCGCATATGGTCATCAACCGGCATCGGGTGATGATGAAAGTAATATGCTCCAAGATGGCTCTGCGTTGGATTAGTTTGTTGGTGAGGTAACGGCTCACCAAGACTGCGATCCATAGCTGGTCTGAGAGGATGATCAGCCACACTGGCACTGAGACACGGGCCAGACTCCTACGGGAGGCAGCAGTGAGGAATATTGCGCAATGGGCGAAAGCCTGACGCAGCCACGCCGCGTGGAGGATGACACCCCTATGGGGCGTAAACTCCTTTTATACGAGAAGAACACCCTGTTCTGCAGGGTCTGACGGTATCGTATGAATAAGCACCGGCTAACTCCGTGCCAGCAGCCGCGGTAATACGGAGGGTGCAAGCGTTGTCCGGAATCACTGGGTGTAAAGGGTGTGTAGGTGGATCTGTAAGTCAGAGGTGAAAGCCCACAGCTTAACTGTGGAACTGCCTTTGATACTGCTGATCTTGAGTACTGGAGGGGCTGCTAGAATTCGTGGTGTAGCGGTGAAATGCGTAGATATCACGAGGAATACCAAAGGCGTAGGCAGGCAGCTGGACAGTTACTGACACTGAGGCACGAAAGCGTGGGGAGCAAACAGGATTAGATACCCTGGTAGTCCACGCCGTAAACGATGGATGCTCGGTGTCACCTCATTTTGAGGTGGTGCCTAAGCTAACGCATTAAGCATCCCACCTGGGGAGTACGTTCGCAAGAATGAAACTCAAAGGAATTGACGGGGGCCCGCACAAGCGGTGGAGCATGTGGATTAATTCGATGCAACGCGAAGAACCTTACCTAGGCTCGAACACTACCGGACAGTCCCCGAAAAGGGATCTTCTTCGGACTGGTAGTGAGGTGCTGCATGGCTGTCGTCAGTTCGTGTCGTGAGATGTTGGGTTAAGTCCCGCAACGAACGCAACCCCTATCGTTAGTTACCAGCGAGTAATGTCGGGGACTCTAACGAGACTGCCTGCGCAAGCAGATTGAGGAAGGTGGGGACGACGTCAAGTCATCATGGCCCTTACGCCTAGGGCTTCACACGTGCTACAATGGACGGTACAATGGGCAGCCACTCCGCGAGGAGGAGCCAATCCACAAAGCCGTTCTCAGTTCGGATCGTAGTCTGCAACTCGACTACGTGAAGCTGGAATCGCTAGTAATCGCGTATCAGCAATGACGCGGTGAATACGTTCCCGGGCCTTGTACACACCGCCCGTCAAGCCATGGAAGTCGAGAGCGCCCGAAGCCCGTGACCCAACCCGCAAGGGAGGGAGCGGTCGAAGGCGAGCTCGGTAACTGGGGCTAAGTCGTAACAAGGTAGCCGTACCGGAAGGTGCGGCTGGATCACCTCCTAAAGAGTTTTCGCTCATCCTGCGGAATTGACTCGACTCGCTATGCTTCTCTCTCATCAAGAGAGTCACTCCCCCACACGGGGATTGTTCTTTTGACAGATCAACATCGCTCTCGCCTGAGAGCACGCCGCGCAGACGGCATAAAACGTCCGGGGCTGTAGCTCAGGTGGTTAGAGCGCACGCCTGATAAGCGTGAGGTCGGAGGTTCAACTCCTCCCAGCCCCACACCTGCGCGCCGCAACGCGCAGTTCGAGCGTATCAGGCGGGGTTATAGCTCAGTTGGTAGAGCACCTGCTTTGCAAGCAGGGGGTCCACGGTTCGAATCCGTGTAACTCCACTATCCAGGCGGACGCTTCAGTCCGGCCGGATCTGTTCTTTGACATCTTGTTTCCATTGTAATAGACCGCGCGATCCGTAAAACGATCAAGAGGCGCGGTCCTGTTACCGAGTAAACGAGCGTTATTGAGAGAAATATGCGGTCTCCATCAGGAGACCCGGTTTAAGCAAATAAGAGCGCACGGTGGATGCCTTGGCATGGATAGGCGATGAAGGACGTGATAAGCTGCGATAAGCTACGGGGAGCCGCACACAGGCGCTTGATCCGTAGATTTCCGAATGGGAAAACCCAGCACCCCTAAAAGGGTGTTACTACACGCTGAATACATAGGCGTGTAGAGCAAACCCGGTGAACTGAAACATCTAAGTAGCCGGAGGAAGAGAAAACAATAGTGATTCCCCAAGTAGTGGCGAGCGAACGGGGAATAGCCCAAACCAGTCTGATTACGGTCAGACTGGGGTTGTAGGGCTCGAACATTATGGCACGAACTCAAGTCGAAGCTTCTGGAAAGCTGCACCATAGCGGGTGATAGTCCCGTAGGCGTAAAGCGACTGCCATTACGAGTACCCTGAGTACCACGGAGCCGGTGAAACTCTGTGGGAATCTACCAGCACCATCTGGTAAGGCTAAATACTCATCCATGACCGATAGCGAACAAGTACCGTGAGGGAAAGGTGAAAAGCAGGCCTAGTAGGCTAGTGAAATAGATCCTGAAACCGTGCGCTTACAACCAGTCGGAGCCCTACGGGGTGACGGCGTGCCTTTTGCATAATGACCCTACGAGTTACTCCTCAGTGGCAAGGTTAAGGTGCTAAGCACCGCAGCCGTAGCGAAAGCGAGTCTGAATAGGGCGCTGAGTCACTGGGGGTAGACGCGAAACCAAGTGAGCTACCCTTGGCCAGGTTGAAGCGTGGGTAAGACCACGTGGAGGACCGAACCGGTAAACGTTGAAAAGTTTTCGGATGAGCTGAGGGTAGGGGTGAAAGGCCTATCAAACTTGGAGATAGCTCGTACTCCTCGAAATGTATTTAGGTACAGCCTCGTGTTAGCCTATCGGAGGTAGAGCTACTGATTGGACTAGGGCCCTTCACCGGGTACCAAATCCTGACAAACTCCGAATACCGATAGTGTGATGCACGGGAGTGAGGGCGCGGGTGATAAGATCCGTGTCCGAGAGGGAAACAACCCAGACCGACAGCTAAGGTCCCCAAGTCCATACTAAGTTGAACAAAGGGGGTCGAGCTGCTTAGACAACCAGGATGTTGGCTTAGAAGCAGCCATTCATTTAAAGAGTGCGTAATAGCTCACTGGTCGAGCGGCTCGGCATCGAAAATTTTCGGGCATCAAGTATGGCACCGAAGCTTCGGGTTCTGTTTTACAGAATGGTAGGGGAGCATTCCAGCGGCATTGAAGCGGTCTCGTGAGAGTCCGTGGAGCTTCTGGAAACGAAAATGTAGGGATGAGTAACGATAAGTGGCGAGAATAACGCCACCGCCGTAAGCCTAAGGGTTCCTGTTCAATGCTAATCAGAACAGGGTTAGTCGGGACCTAAGCCGAGGCCGAAAGGCGTAGGCGATGGAAAACGGGTTAAATATTCCCGTACCACCGAAAGGCGTTAACGTAAGGCATGACGCAGAAGTGTAAGATCCGCGTCCTGACGGATGGACGTTGAAGTGCGTAGGTTGACTGGGGTTAAAACACCGGTCTTTAAGCTGAAACACGACAGTAAGGGAGGCCTCACGGCTGAACTATAGTGATCCCAAACATACTGCCAAGAAAAGTGTCGTACGTTGTCTTAGGTGCCCGTACCGTAAACCGACACAGGTAGGCGAGGAGAGTATCCTCAGGCGCTCGAGTGATTCACGGTTAAGGAACTCGGCAAATTAGCTCCGTAACTTCGGGATAAGGAGCGCCCTCCCCTAGTAAAAGCAAGGGAGGGCCGCAGTGAAAAGGCTCAATCGACTGTTTAACAAAAACACAGCTCTCTGCTAAGTCGTAAGACGATGTATAGGGAGTGACACCTGCCCGGTGCTGGAAGGTTAAGGAAGGGGGTTAGCTTAGGCGAAGCTCTTGACCGAAGCCCCAGTAAACGGCGGCCGTAACTATAACGGTCCTAAGGTAGCGAAATTCCTTGTCGGGTAAGTTCCGACCTGCACGAATGGTGCAACGAATTGAGCACTGTCTCAACCGTGAGCTCGGTGAAATTGTGGTGCCGGTGAAGACGCCGGCTACTAGCAGCGGGACGAAAAGACCCCGTGCACCTTTACTGCAACTTAGCATTGACTTCGACCAAAGGATGTGTAGGATAGGCGGGAGACTATGAAGCAGCGTCGCCAGGCGTTGTGGAGTCGCCCTTGAAATACCGCCCTTTCTTTGGTTGCAGCCTAACCCGCGGCCGTTATCCGGTCGGGGAACAGTGTTAGGTGGGTAGTTTGACTGGGGCGGTCGCCTCCTAAATTGTAACGGAGGCTTTCAAAGGTATCCTCAGTACGGTCGGTAATCGTACGTAGCGTGCAAAGGCACAAGGATGCTTGACTGCGAGACATACAGGTCGAGCAGGTGCGAAAGCAGGACTTAGTGATCCGGTGGTTTCCTCATGGAAGGGCCATCGCTCAAAGGATAAAAGGTACGCCGGGGATAACAGGCTGATCTCCGCCAAGAGTTCATATCGACGCGGAGGTTTGGCACCTCGATGTCGGCTCATCGCATCCTGGGGCTGAAGAAGGTCCCAAGGGTTGGGCTGTTCGCCCATTAAAGCGGTACGCGAGCTGGGTTCAGAACGTCGTGAGACAGTTCGGTCTCTATCTGCTGCTAGCGTTGGAAAATTGAGTAGATCTGCTCCTAGTACGAGAGGACCGGAGTGGACTGACCTCTAGTGTACCTGTTGTGGCGCCAGCTGCATCGCAGGGTAGCTATGTCGGGAAGGGATAAGCGCTGAAAGCATCTAAGCACGAAGCCCACTACAAGACTAGTTTTCCCTTATAGGCCGTAGTAGATGACTACGTTGATAGGCAGTATGTGAACGCACAGTGATGTGTGAAGCTGAGCTGTACTAATCGCCTATGTGGCTTAAACCATATGGGTCTCCTGATAGAGACCGCATACTTTCATTACCGCTCGTTGAAGAGGTAACAGACAATGGAAACAGCTGTCTATCATGGCAGCACAGATGTCACTATTTCCTGGTGATTATTGCGCAGGGGGTCCACCTCATCCCATTCCGAACTGAGAAGTTAAGCCCTGCAGCGCCGATGGTACTGCCCAAGTGGTGGGAGAGTAGGTCGTCGCCAGGTTCCTTTTAAGCCCCACCGTTGATTCGTCAGCGGTGGGGCTTTTTGCGTTTGCTCTTCTCCGCTTGGCTTCCTGCACTCGGTATCTTAGCAGCCCTCCCGCTCACGCACCCTTGACCCTATGGCACGCGAACGCGCCGTCGATCTGGAAGCCGCCCTTGAACATGGACTCACTCAAGAGGAGTACGGCTGGATCATCGAGAAACTCGGTCGTATTCCGACGCCGGTAGAGTTGGGGATCTACTCCGTTATGTGGTCGGAGCATTGTTCGTACAAGAACTCCATCGCGCTGCTCAAAAAGCTACCCCGCTCAGGCGATGCGCTTCTCGTCGAGGCAGGAGACGAGAACGCAGGTCTTGTAGACATCGGCGGCGGACTTGCCTGCGCATTCAAGATCGAGAGTCATAACCATCCGTCTGCCGTCGAACCCTATCAAGGAGCCGCCACTGGAGTTGGAGGTATTCAGCGGGACATCTTTACAATGGGAGCGCGACCCATAGCGTCACTCAATTCACTTCGGTTTGGCTCCCTTTCAAATCCGCGCGTCCGGTTCTTGTTGGACGGCGTGGTGCGAGGCATCGGCGACTACGGCAATGCGTTCGGTGTGCCGACGGTCGGAGGCGAAGTCATGTTCGATCCAGCGTACGAGGGCAACCCGCTCGTCAACGCGATGAGTGTCGGTATCGTCGAAGTCGGCAAGACGGCGTCGGCGATTGCGCAGGGGGCTGGCAAGCGTGTTTACATCGTCGGGAGTGCTACGGGGCGGGACGGGATTCATGGCGCTACGTTCGCCAGCGAGGAAATCAGCGAAGCGAGTGAAGCCAAGCGTCCGAGCGTCCAGGTAGGCGATCCGTTTACCGAAAAGCTGCTGCTAGAGGCCACGCTAGAGGCAATCGACGCTGGGGTGGTTTCCGGGATTCAAGACATGGGCGCCGCGGGTATCACCTGCTCGTCGTGCGAGATGAGTGCCAAAGGTGAGTGCGGTATGACGCTGTATCTCGAACGCGTCCCGATCAGGGAAACGGGCATGACGCCCTATGAGATCATGCTCTCCGAAAGCCAGGAGCGAATGCTGATCGTCGCCGAGCCGGGGCGAGAGGCCGATCTGGAAGCCATCTTTGCTAAGTGGGATCTGAAGTATGCTGACATCGGCGAGGTGACCGATGGTGGTGAGGTCGTCGTGCTGTGGCATGGCGACGAAGTCGCGCGGGTGCCTGCTGATCACTTGGTGCTGGGCGGTGGTGCCCCGGTTTACTATCGCGAGACGCGTAAGCCGGACTATCTGGAGGTAGCCCATGCGTTCGATCAGGACTCCATCGACGATCCCGATATCGATACGGCGGCTCAGTATCTGCTCGACCTGATGGGGTCGCCTAACATTGCATCGAAACGGTGGGTATTCGAGCAGTACGACACGCAGGTGCGGACGAATACGCTGGTCGGGCCGGGGGCGAGTGATGCGGCTGTCGTTCGCGTCAAAGGAACGGACAAAGCGCTTGCGATGGCTACAGACTGCAATGGTCGCTACGTCTATCTCAATCCTCGGAAGGGGGGGCGCATCGCTGTTGCTGAAGCGGCGAGGAACGTAGTGTGCGCGGGAGGCCGACCTGTAGCGGTGACGAACTGCCTCAACTTTGGAAATCCGTACAAGCCCGAAGTCTATTGGGTGTTTACCGAGGCCGTCGGCGGTATGGGCGATGCGTGCGCCGAGTTGGGCACGCCGGTGACGGGCGGCAACGTGTCGTTCTACAACGAAAACCCGGACGGCGCGGTCTTTCCGACGCCAACGATCGGTATGCTCGGCGTCGTCGATGATTTGGCGCACGTCACACCGGCTGGTGCTCAAGCCGCAGGCGATGTCGTCTTCCTGCTCTCACCTATCGCGTGGGCGCATCGCAACGACATCGGCGGGACCGAATATCTGGCCTCTATCCATGAGCAGACGGCGGGTGACGCCCCGCACTTCAACCTCTACGAAGAGCGCTACGTACAGACGATGATGCAAAACCTGATTCGCGAGGGTTGGGTGCAGTCGGCGCACGATCTGTCGGACGGTGGCTTAGCGGCGTGTTTGGCCGAAGTCGCGTTGTTCTCGGACGGACTGGGTATCGACGCTGGGTTTGAGATGCACGAGTATTTGCGGACGGATGCGGCACTGTTTGGCGAAGCGCAGAGCCGCATCGTGCTCACGGTTTCCGCCGAGCGCGCCGATGATCTCGAAGACCGAGTCGAAGGGCACGGCGTCAAGGTGACACGGCTCGGCGTGGTGACCCAGGGCGGGAATTTGAGCCTCCGCGTGGGGGACAGAGGGACGATCCGCATTTCAGGTGCCGACCTCGGCGACCGATACCACAACAGTCTGCGTCGCGCGCTCGAAGAACCAGCAGCACTGGCAGCAGGCTGAACGGACTTCCTCGTTAGATGTGGACCGATCATTCCAGAAACATTGCCCTGTACGCACCGTTTCGCACTCCTCAACCGACAAACCCAATCCGGTCATGGCAGAAGCCAAATATCTCACGCTCACTGACGCCAACTTCAACGACAACGTCGTCAACAGCGATAAGCCTGTCCTCGTCGACTTCTGGGCGACGTGGTGCGGTCCGTGCCGCGCGATTGCGCCGACGATCGAGCAGGTCGCCAATGAGTTCGACGGACGCGCGCTCGTTGGCAAAGTCGACGTAGACGAAAACCCGGATGTCGCAATGCAGTACGGCGTACGCTCGATTCCGACGCTGCTCTTCTTCAAGGGCGGACAGGTCGTCGATCAGTTGATTGGTGCCGTACCGAAAAAGGTGCTCGCCGAGAAGCTTGAAGCGCTGTCGGCTCAGCCCGCGTAACGGCTCGGCCCTGATGCCTCCCTTCGCCCGAGGCTGACCATCGTGTCGGTCTCGGGCATTTCTGTCTCTATCTGTTTGCGATTATGGAACTCAACTCCTCGCCACTTACCACGCTCGACTTTTCCAAGGCCGAGCGCCACGACGTCGTCATCGTCGGTACCGGTCCAGCCGGACTCACGGCAGCACTCTACGCGTCGCGCGCCAACCTCGCTCCTGTCGTCTTTCAAGGGCCACAGCCAGGCGGACAGCTCGTCACGACGACCGATGTCGAGAACTTCCCCGGGTTTCCCCAAGGCATTATGGGGCCGGATCTGATGCAGCAAATGGAGCAGCAGGTCGAGCGTTTCGGCGCGGATATGCGCTATGGCATGGTGACGCACGTCGACTTGGGCGAGCGTCCGTTCAAACTCGTCGTCGACGAGGAGAAGCCGGTTCTGGCGCAGACGGTCATCATCTCGACCGGAGCATCGGCGCGGTACCTCGGCCTGGAGAACGAAAAGCGGCTGCTCGGGCGCGGCGTCAGTGCGTGCGCGACATGCGACGGGGCCTTCTTCCGCGGCGAAGACCTCGCCATCGTCGGAGGCGGCGACACGGCCTTGGAAGAAGCGTTGTTCTTGACGCGCTTCGCCAAGAAAGTCTACGTCATCCACCGGCGCGACGAATTGCGCGCGAGCAAGGTGATGCAGGAGCGTGCGTTCGCTCACGAGAAGATCGAGTTCCTCTGGAATACCGTCGTTGATGACGTGCTGGGCGAAAACGGGGTCGAAGGCGTCCGAATCACCAATACGGAGAAAGGCGAGACGCGTGATCTGGCTGTCGGCGGTTTCTTCGTCGCCATCGGCCACACGCCGAATACAGAGGTGTTCAAGGGCAAGCTCGACATGGACGAGAACGGCTATATCCTGACCAAACCGACGAGCACGTACACGAGCGTTGATGGCGTATTTGCGTGCGGTGACGTGCAAGATCACGTCTATCGGCAGGCGATTACAGCGGCGGGTACAGGTTGCATGGCGGCCATCGATGCCGAGCGCTGGCTGGCCGAGCACGAGGTAATCGACGAGGTGCGTACCGAAACGGAGTACCACGCTGCCGAGTCGGTCGATAGCGACGAGGCAGAGCAGGCAGCAGCCTGAACCGCCTACGGCGCACCATCTGGGGCTGGTCGATCTCGTGGATCGGTCGGCCCCTCGCCGTTTTCCGTTGGCATGAGGACGCTCGGTGAGCTTTCCTCCTCGACGAATACGATCGGCTCACGCGGCAAGCGCAGGCTGAGCCAGGACGCTTCGTCGTCTCGTAAGGTGACGTGACGGGCCGCAACGCCTGCGATCCAACCGACATCGACGAACGTGCGCGCGAAGAGCAACAGTTGCCCGATCAAAAACGCGGTCCAGAAACCAGCGGGCGACGCGCCGTCTAGCGCGGTGTCGACGACGAACGGGGCGAGCCAGAGGAGCCAGCCGATCAGCACGACTCCGACGCCGACGCGCACGCTCGGTCCGTCTCTGCCGATGGCGGCGAGGCCAAGCCGTACGGCGTCCGTGATCCGCGATCCCAACGCGATGGCGGCGCGGGCATGGTCGTGAGCGAAGGCCAGCATCGCCCAGCCGCCGAAGAGCAAGACCGGAAGCAGGACGAAGTAGCTCCACAGCGCGTTCGGCGCACCGTCCCACAACGCGGCGACGGTAGCGGATGCGAAAAAGGCGACCAGCAGCCACGCGATCGCCAGAACTCCGAACAGCGCGGCCAGTCCGACGCCATGCCATCCGTAGTGTCCCAGGCCGGTGCGTATGCCAGATCCACCGTGCGAGGCAGCGAAGGCGACGCCGGTACGCAGCGCCGCTGACACAATCCAGACGAGCGGCATAATCCAGAGCAAGTTGAGAAATGCGAGTGCGAAGCCATTTCCCGCCTCCCCCAAGATGCCTGCCCACGTCAGCAGCGACACCTCGTCGTAGTCGAGCGGGAGCGCCAGGCGGTTTGTGGCGCGTCCGGTCCACCAGTAGACCGAGAAGGTGCCAAGCAGAGCGAGCGCGCTCTGCAGCACGTGGAGCAACGCGCTCACTCCGATGCGACGGGCTGCGAACGTCGATCCGGCGCGGAGCAAGTCGGTGGACGTGTGGACAGGCGGCGCGTCGGGCGTGGGAAACGGCTCGGGCGTCAGTTCGAGTGGGTTGTCCTGCGGCGAGAGGTCAGTCACAGGCTCGTGAGTGCAGAGAGGAGGAGGTGGACAGCTTGCGCGGCTTTGAGGTGCAGCTTGCGCGCGAACGCGGCGTCGGGGCGGAGCGAAACCGCATCGTCGGCGGCGTTCTGGTCGAGCGGAACGGCGAGTAGGCGCGCGCTCGTAGGGGCTTCGGTGAGGCGCACGTCAAGCCCCTCGTTTCGGTCGACGTCGAGTATCTGAGTGCGAGTCGGATAGATGACTTCGACCTGGCGAGGGAAAGGTGCCGTTCCCAGACGGTGAACCTGGAGGCGCACGCTGCCGGTCGAGTCGGTGTCCAGGCTCAGGCTGTCGCTCAGGACAGCGTCGCCATAGAGGTAGGCGTCGAAGAACCAGCCTAAATCCTGCCCCGTCGACGTTTCAGCCGACGCGATGAAGTCGCGCGACGTTGGATGGCGGAAGCGCCACGTGGCAGCGTAGTCGCGCATCACCTGGCGCATCGCGTCCCGTCCAACGAGCGTTTCCATGCTCGCCATCAGCATCGCCGGTTTGGAGTAGACGCGGGCAGAATAGGCGTTTTCTTGCTCCCACGTTGGGGCGGCGATGGCACCGTCTCCCAAGTCTAGGCCTGCTGCACTCAGTTGTTGCACCTCGAAATCGCTCGCGCCCAAGCCGGGGAGGTCAATCACCGATCCGTCGCCGTCCGCCCCATTCCACGCGGCGTCGATGATGCGGACTTCGGTGTACGAGTTGATGCCTTCGTCGAGCCACGCTTCTTCGGCTTCGTTCGAGGCCAGCATGCCCTGAAACCACTGGTGGCCGATCTCATGCACCGTCACCACTTCGGGCAGCCGCACCCACGGCGGTGCTCCGTAGCCGGTGCCGAGCGTGACGAGCGTCGGGTATTCCATCCCGTTCGAGTCGCCCACTCCGTCGACCAGCGTCAGCGTCGTCCACGGGTACTCGCCTGCCAGATCCGAATAGCCCTCCAGCCCGACGCGCGCGGCTTCCAGATAGCGGTCGGCTTGTCCGGCGTGCTCGGGTTGGGTGAGCAGGCGCAAGCGGACGTGCTTCCACTGCGACTCGAATACGCGGTAGGCGGGCGATGCCGTCCAAGCGAAGTCGTGCACGTCGTCGGCGGCGAAGGTCAGCGTTTTGGTGTCGTCGCCGGACTGCTCATCGGTCATCAGGCCGGTTGCGCCGACGACGTAGTCGGTCGGAAGGGTCATGCGGACGCGGTACGTGCCGAAGTCGGCATAGAA
Source organism: Rhodothermales bacterium (assembly GCA_963793245.1). Lineage (GTDB taxonomy): Bacteria > Bacteroidota > Rhodothermia > Rhodothermales > BA12 > CAXBBB01. Next base: position 650,918 of record CAWBZG010000005.1, on the reverse strand, counting down.
CTCGCTGTGGTTGTGGAAGGCGTGCGCGCTCCACCGTCCGCGCGGCGCATCGTCGGGGACGTAGCGGGTGCCGGGCGTTTCGTAGACAGCGAGTTTGGGAAACCACTGCGCGACCATGAAAAACGGCTCGCCCCCAGCGGTCTCAGCGTAACCGGTCCGAGCGAAGATGCGCGGCAGCTTGGACGTGAATGCGACGTCGAGTACGACGCTGTCACCCGGCGCGACAGCGGTGTTCAGCGCAAGCGCGGCGACGGTCGAATCGGTCGCAATCGCCGTTTCGGTGGGCGAGATCGTCAGGCGGTCGGTCAGGTCAACGCCATCGCGCGCGACGCGGTCGACGGTCACGCTGCCCCACTTGTCCTCGCCCTCGACCGTACTGCCGCGGTGCGATCCGCCGCTCTCTGCCATCCACGTCGATTGCTCGCGAAACGCGTTGAGGTAGAGGTGCCACATCAGCGTGTCGACCGGGACGGCGTCCGTATTCGTCCACCGAACCCGCATCGTACCACTGACCGTTCGGGCGTCAGGGTCGAGCGTGACATCCATCGTGTAGGCGACGGTGCGATCGCTCAGGGGCGTGGCGGACGTCGTCGGGCTGTCGGGGGCGGGGCCGGGCGGCGGCGCGTCGGGGTAGGACGAGCAGGCAGCGAGCAGCAGGAGCGCGAGCGGCGCGAGGCGAGAGATCATGAGCACGTGGGGCGGAGCGATAGCATACGGCGCGTGCATCGGGTACGGACCGATCACGAAGAGGGATGCGCGCGCTACCTTTCCGCATGACCGATTTACCGCTCCCCACCCACGTCACGCTCTGCGAAGTCGGACCGCGTGACGGCTTCCAGTTTGAATCCAAGCCGATCCCGACCGAGCGCAAAGTCGACTGGATCACCCGCCTCGCACGTGCCGGTCTGCCGCGCATCCAGGCGACGAGTTTCGTTCACCCCAAGTGGGTGCCGCAGATGGCCGATGCCGCCGACGTACTCGCCGCACTTCCTAACGTCGACGGCTGCGTGTACTCGGCATTGGCGCTCAACGAGAAGGGTGTCGAGCGAGCGTTGTCATCCGGCGCGAGGGCCATCGACCTGTCGATTGCGACGCACCCGCAGCACGCACGCGACAACGTGAACATGACCGTCGAGGAAGGGGCCGAACGTGCCGAGGCGATGATCCGCATGGCGCGCGACGGGCAGGCCGAGGTGCAACTCAATCTGCAAACGGTCTGGGGCTACGCTGCCGCCGAAGACGTCGACCTCGAAACTGTCACCCGACTGGCCGCGCGCTTCGCAGACCAGGTCGACACGTTCTCGCTCGCTGACTCGACCGGACGTGCCCACCCGCTATCGATTCGCCGCCGCATCGCTGCCGTCCGTGAGGTTGCTCCGAACGCTCGGCTCGTCCTCCACCTGCACGACACGCGCGGCGCCGGACTCGCCAACGTGGTCGCGGCAGTGGAGTCGGGCGTCGACTGGTTCGATACGTCGATGGGCGGACTGGGCGGCTGCCCGTTTATCCCCGGCGCGACCGGCAACATCGCGACCGAAGACACCGCTGCGATTCTGGCTGCGATGGGCGTGCACACCGGCATCGACGTGGAAGCCGTTGCTCAGGTGACGTGCGAAGTGGCCGACTTTCTGGGGCGTGCGCTGCCGGGCAAGGTGTATGGATTGGGCGGATGATCCAACGGAAAAAACCTGTCAGGCCCCTACGACCTGACAGGTTTTCGATCCACAATGCGGCAGAGACTCAGTCGCGGCGCTTGTCTTTGCGCTTGCGCTCGGCGCGCTCGACCGAGAACGTGCCTTCGACGCTGACCGTCTCGCGCTGAGCCGTTGAGTCGGCTGCGGCGTCGCGGCGCTTGAGGACGACGGCGTCGAACGCGAACGAGCCTTCGAGCAATTCGTCGGTCATCGCGGTGAACGTGATCGTGCCGTCGGTGCCTAGTGCGTGGGTACGGTCGTTGTCTCCGCGGAAGTGGTAGGCGGCTTTGAAGTGATCGACGGGGGCGACGCGGCGACGCGCTACCTTCTCGGTCGGCAGGCCGATGGGATACGCAGAATCCAGAGCGATGTCATCGGCTAGAAAACCGGCGAGGCGGAAGGCTTGCGTTCGGTCGTCCGAGACCAACCGCAGACCGACGGCGGTGCCGGTCTTTGTCGTATCGTCGCGGGTAAAGGTGACGAAGCCGCCGCCGAGTACGCCGTCAGATGTCAGTGCGTCGGTCGAGCCGGAGAACGCGACGGTCGTGCCGTCGGCAGACGTCACGGTGGCCTCGAACGTTTGGGCGACTTCGGCGAAGTCGGTACCGTCGGCGCTGTCGCAGGCGGCGAAGAGGAGGAGCGCGGCGAGGGGCAGCAGGAAAGAGCGTCGCATGGTCGGTGCGGGGTTGAGTGGAAGTGAACGCCTTCAGAGTAGCCGTCGATCTGCGTCAGCCCTTTCGCGAGAGTGTGGCGGTTGTGTGGCAAACGATCCCAAACGAGAAACGGCGTGTCTTCGAGAGGAAAAGCGCGCCGTTTTGGGGCGGCAGAAGGCGTCAGCGCGTGCCGTCGCGCTTGGGAGCCTCGCGCTGCGTCGCTACGAACGAGCCTTCGACCTCGATTTCCTGATCCGAGAAGTTGCCGTCCTGCCCAAAGGTCTCGCGCGTCGTGAAGGCGAATCGGCCCGCGAGCGTCATTTGGTCGCCAACGTTGGAGAAGGTGAGCGACCCGCCATCGGCGAGGCCGAACGTGGTGGCGTCGTCCGTGAGGTAGACGCCGACGAACTCGGGTTGGAAGCCGACCGGGTTGCCTTGCTCGTCTATGCGATTGAAGCCGACTGAGTACGTCTGGTCCTTGACGAGTGCGTCAGGTTGGGCGCCGATGAAGAGAAACTCTTCGTCCGAATCGTCTGCCACGAGGCGCAGGATGGTGAACGTCTGTTCGTCGCCCGGGTCGCCGACGGTGAGCGCCAGAAACGAGCCGCCCAACTCGTCGGGCGTGAGCGACAGACTTTCGCCCGTCACGCTGCGCACGCCTGACGACGATGTGATCGTCGCCTCGAACGTGGCGGGGGAAACGAGATCGGCGACCGAGTCGGCGCTGTCGCAGGCGGACAGCAGGACGAGAGCCGTGAGCAAGAGGAGCGTGGAAAAGCTGCGCATGGAGGTAGGAGCGAAATGGCGCAAAGGTAGCGAAACGGCTAATGCATCCGTCCGGCGCCACGATGCAAAAAAGAACGCCCTGCCCAGACGATGACGCGAGGATGAGGTCTCGACGAGCAAAAACGCCAAAGGGCACGCTTTCGTCGAAAGCGTGCCCTTTGAGAGTGAAACGAGAGATCAGCGCGAGCGGGTGCGGCTGGGTGCTGCACGCCGCGTCGTCGTGAAGGTGCCTTCGACGGTGATGTCGCGGTTCATCGATGAATCAGCGGGGCGTTCGCGGGCCTCGAAGGTGAATGTGCCCGCTAGCTTGTCGTCGCTGACGGTCGTGAACGTGAGCGTCCCACTGCTGGCGAGTGCGAGTCTGGACTCACCGGCGAAATACAAGGCGTAAAAGTCGGGGATTTCCTCCACCGGGTTGCCTTGCGCGTCCAGAATGATGATCGGCGAGCCGATGTCGTATCCCGTCTCGGCTGCCGGGCCGCCTGATGGGTAGCCGAAGAAGACGAACCTCTCCCCGCTGGCGGAGGAGGCGAGTTCGAAGACTGTCAGGGGAAGTAGTGACGAGTCGCGCGGCACGATCGAGTAGAAGCCGCCTTGCAAACTGTCCGGATTGGGCGATGTGCTCGTCCCGGAAACCGTCCGCGTTCCGTCGGCGGACGTGATGCGCGCCTCGAACAGGTCAGCGTTTTCCTGTACGCGTGGTGTGTCTTCCTGCTCAGTGAACACGTCGCTTCCACTGTCGCAAGCGGACGACAGAAAAACGCAGACAATGGCGAGCGAGAGGGTAGTGGATAGGCGCATGGCAATGCTGGTGTAAACGATCTATCCAGTATAATCAAACGTAAGCAGAGTGAGAAGAGAGGGAGCTTGCTTTGCGGCATCCTCACATTCTACTCAGTCACATTGCCTCGTACACGGGCAAGATGTGCCGCGCCTCTGCGCAAACCGCCGCCGACGCGTCCTCCTGTCGTTCGGCGCGATCCTGGCACTAAACGTGGTCATGTCCGACTTCCCCTTTCTCCGCTCGTGTCTCGAACAGATTGCGCCTGCCGCTGATCGTCGATTCGGGCGTGTGCAGAGCGCCGTCGGACTGCTCGTCGAGGCGTCGGATGTGGGCGCTTCGGTCGGTGAGTTGTGCTACGTCCACGAGGGCGACGCGCCTGACGGACGCTTCGTATCCGCTGAAGTCGTCGGTGTGCGGGGAAGGACGACGATTCTGATGCCGCTCGAAGAAACGCATGGCCTGCGCGCCGGGAGCCTGGTCGAACGCGCCGGATTGCCGTTGGCCGTCGAGGTGAGCGACGCGCTGCTGGGGCGCGTGCTCGACGCGCGCGGTCAGCCCATCGACGGCAAGGGACCGCTGCCCAAAGGCACACCGGCACCGCTGCACCGCGATCCGCCCGCTGCGCTTTCGCGCCGCCTGATCGACGAGCCGCTGCACACGGGCATTCGCGCCGTCGACGGATTCTTGACGCTGGGCAAGGGGCAGCGCATCGGCATCTTTGCCGGGTCGGGTGTCGGCAAGAGCACGCTGATGGGCACGATGGCGCGGCAGACGACGGCTGATATAAACGTGATCGCGCTGATCGGCGAGCGTGGGCGCGAAGTCCGCGAGTTCGTCGAGGACAGCCTGGGACCTGAGGGGTTGGCGCGGAGCGTGGTGATTGCCGTCACGAGCGATCAGGCAGCGATGAGCCGGGTAAAAGGCGGCTTCACGGCGATGGCCGTCGCCGAATATTTCCGCGATCAGGGCAAAGACGTGCTGCTGATGATGGACAGCGTCACGCGTACTGCGATGGCGCAGCGCGAAGTCGGTCTGGCCGTAGGAGAACCGCCGACGACGCGCGGATACACGCCCAGCGTCTTCGCCCTACTGCCCCGTTTGCTCGAACGCGCCGGACCGGGCGAGACGGGCACGATCACCGGCCTGTTCACCGTCCTCGTCGACGGCGACGACATGAACGAACCCGTCGCCGACGCCGTCCGAGGCATTCTGGACGGACACGTCGTCTTGTCGCGCAAGCTGGCGCACGAGGGGCATTATCCGGCCATCGACATCTTGCAGAGCGTCAGCCGGACGATGGGGCGCGTCGCTACGCCCGATCACGTCGCCAACGCTCAAACTGCCCGCCGCCTGCTCGCCGACTATCGCGAGGCCGAAGACCTGATCCGCATCGGCGCCTACGTCAAAGGCAGCGACGCCAACGTCGACCGCGCGGTATCCGCTCGAAACGCTCTCAACGCCTTCCTCCGCCAACCCTCGCACGGTGACGACACTCCTGATTCCGCCGACCGTCTGCGCGCGCTCGTAGGAACCGGTTCGTGATGCTCCGCGAGAACTCCTCGGCCTAGCGAGGGTGTATGTTCCTATAGGTTCGTTTTTATAGATTTATTTATGAAAGAGTCCGGTTCCTTTCGCTATGCCATCGTCCCTGACGAAAACATCGCCCGCATCTGGCTGGAAGGCCATGCTACGGCCAAGCTCAAAATGGCTGTTATCCACGCGTTTCGCTCCGATCCACTCTGGAAGCCAGGCTTGTATGTCATCTGGGACTGCATGCGCGACACGGCAGTGATTCTAGCGCCAACCGATATACCTGCCTTGCTCAACCTCATTACTGAGGAAGACGGAATGGATCTATTCTACGGAAATCGGCACATTGCATATGGGGTCGCCAAGTTGTTCGCGCTTCTTGAGCGTCGTAAGGGGCGTCGCGCGCACGTATGCGAAACCATGGCAGACGTGCTCACCGCTCTCGGACGTGACAGTTTACCGACTGCACTGCGCGATCCAGCCGACAAACCGGTGTATCCTTCGATGCGAAGGGTGGGGTCGTGAGTGCGTACAGGACCAAATCTGTAGAGATAGCATAGACTCTTGTATCTATTTGGTCACTGTCTTATGCCTCGTTTCTGTCAGTACCGCATAGTCCCAGAGGAATCGCTCGCCCGTTTGTGGGTGAAAGGGCGCGTAGATCGCGACAGTAAGCTGGCCGCTCTCGAAGAGTTGCGCTCCGATGCCGACTGGCACGACAACATGACCGTGATCTGGGATTGCACGCAGGCGACTGAGATCATCATTTTGCCTGAGGATCTGTCGCCGCTTCTCGAGGCGGTTTTGGAGGATCCAGGCGGAATCGACGTGTTTTACGGCGAGCGGGACAATGTCTTTGTCATCGCCAAGCTATTCGCCACGCTCGAACGGCGTCGCGGAAAACATGCCCGTGTCTGCACGACGATGGACGAGGTGCTCGACACGCTTGGACGCACCGAGCTTCCTCCGGCGCTTCGCGATCCCGCCGATGAGGACCAACAGCGCCGCAAGACGGCCTGAGTGGAGCCGCAGCCGACGCTCGGCGTTATCCGATGCTCCACTCGTCGCCTCCAACGCTATGTCTATCGACGCCGCTGCTCTTCGCCAATCGTACGAACAGAGCGCGCTCGATGAGGAGTCGGCTTCGTCTGATCCATTGGAGCAGTTCGCCGCTTGGTTCGCCGATGCTCAGGCGCACGACGGCGTGAGCGAGGCCAACGCGATGACACTCGCGACCGTCGACGCAGACGGTGCGCCATCGGCTCGGATCGTGCTGCTCAAAGGCGCCGATGCGCGCGGATTTGTGTTCTACACCAACTACGACAGCCGAAAGGGACGTGCGCTCGACACGGTAGGCAAGGCCGCGCTCGTGTTCTGGTGGCCGCCGCTCGAACGGCAGGTTCGCATCGAGGGTGACGTGTCGCGCATCGCGGCGGGTGAGAGCGACGCCTACTTCGCGAGCCGCCCGCACGGGAGTCGCATCGGTGCCCTCGTCTCGCCGCAAAGCACTCGGGTCACGCGTGCCGAATTGGAAGCCCGTCTCTCGCAAACTCAGGCTGCCTATCCCGAAGGTTCGGATGTGCCGCGCCCCGAAGGGTGGGGAGGCTATCGCGTAGTCCCAAGAGAGATCGAGTTCTGGCAGGGCCGCCCCAATCGGCTACACGATCGCCTGCTTTACGTCCGCGATGGTGAGGGCTGGGTGCGCTCGCGTCTGGCACCGTGACGACGTTTGAGACGCCCGATGCCGATGATCTGTCCGATGACGTGGCGTCGCTGTGGCAGGCGTTCATAGACCAACAGGTCAGCATCGTCGCCCAGCCCGAAGCCGAGCGCGCGCACCTTTCCGCCGTATGGCACAGCCGCTTCGCCGCCGAGCGCGCACGCGGACCGTTTCGGATCGAAATCGCTCGTGTCGACGGCGTTGCTGCCGGGTTGTGCACCGCATCGGTCAAGGCAACCGAAGGCGCCATCGGCTACCTGTTTGTCGCTGAGCGGCATCAGAAGGCTGGAATAGGCGCCCAGCTTCTCGACCGAGCGCACGCGTGGATGCAGCACCACGGCGCCGAAGTCGTGACGCTCGTCGTTCGCGCAGGTAATGCTGACGCTGCGGAGTGGTACGAGCGGCAAGGGTACGCGCCGACGTATTCCGTTCTGCACCGCGTCCTGCCGAGTCGCTAGTTTCGCCGCTCACCCGAACCTATTCCGATGCCCGACTCCCCGCTGATCTACGGCTGCATGAACCTGGGCGGCACGTGGGACGCTTCGCCGCTGACCGACGACGTTGTCCGACGCGCCCACGCCCTCGTCGACACCGCGCTCGATTGCGGTATCACCCGCTTCGACCACGCCGACATCTACACGCGCGGCAAGTCCGAAAGCGTGTTCGGGCAAGTTCTCGCCGAGCGGCCCGACCTGCGCGCCCAAATCGAGATCCAGACCAAGTGCGGAATCGTCCTGCCCGAGGGCGAGGGCGAGGCGGTGTGCGCTACGATCTGTCGGCGGGCTACGTGACGTCTGCGGTCGAGGCGAGTTTGCAGCGGTTGCAGGTCGAGCAGATCGACGTGCTGTTGCTCCATCGCCCCGATCCGCTGGCGCATCCGTCCGACACGGCTCAGGCTCTCGAATCGCTCCATGCGTCGGGGAAGGTGGCGGCGTTCGGCGTGAGCAACTATCCGGCGTCTCATTTTCAGGCGCTGCGAGCCGTCGCCGACGTGCCGTGGAAGGTGCATCAGATCGAGGTGAGCCTGCTCCATCCGGGCGCGCTTTCGGAGGCGACCTGGTATAACCGAGCAGACGCGCCCCAGCCGTGGACCGGAGCGTCTGACGCGCGGGCCGATGCGCAGTCGGTGGACGTCGAGTTGCAGGCGTGGTCGCCGTTGGCGAAGGGACACGTCGCCTGGCCGCCGGACGATGCGAGCGAAAGAGCGCGTAGCATCGCAGGTCTCGTCGCCGAACTGTCTGAGCGGTACCACGCGTCGCGCGAGGCGATTGCACTGGCGTGGCTGACACGCGCCGGAATCACGCCCGTCGTTGGCACCACTACACCCGAGCGTCTCCGCGCTGCTGCCCAGGCCGCAGGCGTCGCGCTGGATCCGGACGATTGGTATCGCCTCTTCGCCGCAGCGACCGCGCCGATGCCGTGAGCTAGTGTGGAGACCTGGCAGATCGCCTACGACCTGCCAGGTCAGCGCGAGATGGTCATTCGACGATGACTCCGACAGTTGTCCGACATCTCACGCCGCCATCACATCCGGCCTCCGTCGTGCGAAAGCCCTGTGCAGTGCTTGCCCGTGCGTCTTCGCGGTCGTAGCGTAGCCGCTTGTTACTACCTCCTGCATGACGGCCTTGCTGCCCTACCTCGTCACCGTCGCCGCCGCCGTCTACGCCGTCTGCATGGCCGTCCTGTTGGTGTTCGGCATCCATCTGCTGATCCTGTCGATCAAAGCAATAGGGATGGAGCGGCAGCAGCCCGGCGTTCCGCCCTCGCGACCCCGAGTGACGCCCGATCTACCGCGTGTGACGGTCCAGCTTCCGCTCTACAACGAAGCCTTCGTCGCCGACCGGCTGATCGACGCCGTCGCCCAACTCGATTATCCACGCGACCGGATGGACGTGCAGGTACTCGACGATTCGACCGACGATACGTCCGCTGTCGTAGCGCGGAGCGTAGCGCGGTGGCAGGCGATGGGACTTCGGATCGCCCACGTCCGTCGCGATGGGCGCGAAGGCTACAAAGCTGGTGCGTTACAACACGGATTGGAGCAGAGCGACGCCGACTTAGTCGCCATCTTCGACGCCGATTTCGTCCCCGACGCCGACTTCCTGACGCGCGCCGTCGCCGGGTTCGACGCGCCCGACGTGGGACTCGTCCAGGCGCGATGGGGCCACCTCAATCCCGACTACTCGCTGCTGACGCGCGTCCAGGCGATGGGACTCGACGCGCACTTCGCGCTCGAACAGCGCGTCCGCGACGAGGAGGGGCTGATGCTCAACTTCAACGGAACGGCAGGCGTGTGGCGGCGCGCGTGCATCGACGCGGCGGGCGGATGGAGTCACGACACGCTGACCGAAGACCTCGATCTGAGCTATCGCGCGCAACTCAGCGGCTGGCGCCTACGCTACGTCGACCCCATCGAAGTCCCCGCCGAACTGCCCATCGACATGTCGGCGCTTCGGCAGCAGCAGTTTCGCTGGACCAAAGGCGCCGCCGAGACCGCGCGCAAACTCGTCGGCCCGCTGCTACGCGGCGACGTGTCGGCTCGGCAGAAGACGTACGGTATGCTGCACTTGACGGCCCACGTTGTCTTCCCGTTCGTACTCGGCGCGCTGCTGCTGCATCCGGTCGTGACGTGGGCGCGCTCGGCAGGCATGGGGCCAGGGCCGGTCTACTTCGGACTGATGAGCCTGGGGCTGGTCGGATTCGCCGGGTTCGGGCTGGCTCAGGTCGTAGCGCAGCGGCACCTCTACCCCGACTGGCCGCGTCGCCTGCTGTGGCTCCCGCTCTACATGGCGAGCACGTCCGGGCTGGCGCTGAGCAACACGCTCGCCCTATTCGACGCGTGGCGCGGACACAAAACCGGGTTCGTCCGCACGCCCAAGTATCGCATCGGATCGAGCGCCGGTCTGTCGTTCGCAGGCGACGGCCTACCGCACATCGCGCTCTCGTCCGGCGACGGCGCGACGTGCGGTGTGTCGCTGGCCCAAGGTGACGGTGCATCGGGCGATGGCGCTAGAACGAAAGCGCGGCCAAGCTACGTCCGACGCACGCACGGGCTGGTCGTCTGGGTGGAAGGCTTGGTTGCCCTCTACGCGCTGGCCGGACTGGTCGTCGTCGTGGCGACGGGCGCGTGGGTGGCCGTCCCGTTTCAGGCGCTCTTCGCTGCCGGATTCGTGACGTTGACGTGGTGGAATCTGAAACGACCGCCGCTGGTGGCCGTGGGCGGGTGAACGCTCAGGCAGGGCAGTGCGTACCTTTGTCCCCACGCCCACCCGCCTCCGATATGGCCGCTCCTCAGATCGAACACGCGTTTGCGCTGATGACGCGCGGCGATGCGGCCCAAGCCGCTAACGTGCTGTCCCGCCTACTGCGGGACGCCCCGGCCTACGCGCCCGGCCACGTGCTCTACGCCCAGGCGTGCGAGGCGCTGCACCGCTGGCCCGACGCGCTCTCGGCGTGGCAGACGGTCTCGCTGCTGATGCCCGACCTCGACATGGCGCGGGCAGGCGTGCTGCGGTCGACGCGTGTGATTGCGACGTTGCGGTCGATGACACCGACGCCTGAGCCGAAGCCTGAACCCGCACCCGCTCCGCCTCAGGCGCGCACCAAGCCCGTTCCGCGTCCCGAGCCGTTCGTCAGTCGTCCGGCACCGCCTGACCCGGCGCCCGAATTGCCGACGCGTCCCCAGCCTGCCGCTGCGCCGATGGAGTCGGCACCGCTTGCTCCGCTGCGTCCGATCCGGCTGGGCGACTATGCGTCGCCGCCTGCCGAGCAGCCGATCCCAGAGCCTCCGCGTCCTCAGCAGACGCATCCGGTTAGGCCGATTGAGGACGACGATCTGCCACCGCCTCCGCCACCGCCGCCCGGACTCAACACGACGTCGAAAGCGTTCGACGCGCCGTTTGCCTCACGTCTGGCCGATGCATTCCGCACCCAATCGTTCGAGACGGACGACACGCCCGAACCGAACGCTCCCTCTCTGCCCACCGACCTGCCGCCTCCGACGCCGCCGAGCGGTTGGGGGCGCATGGCACTAGACGACGCGCCGATTCCTGCGCCTGTTGCGAGCGAGCCGAGCGTCCCCGCCGATCTCGACCTGGACGATTTGATCGCCGATCTCAACTCGGCAGGCCGGATGCGTCCGCGCCCCGACCTCGACTCGATCCCCCCGCCGCGCCTGGAAGACGACATCGACGACATGGTCTCGCCGACGATGGGCCGCATTTTCGCCGCCCAGGGTAACGCCGACGAAGCCGCGCGCGTGTTCGAGCGACTCGCCCAGCAGCAGCCCGATCGCGCCGACGCCATACGGGGCGAAGCCGCGCGCCTGTTCGACCGTCAGGCGAGCGAGCAGCCCGACGCCGCCGACGCGTTCCGTGCCCAGGCCGCCCGGCTCCGCGCGATGGGCTATGAGTGATCTCTACGCCGACCACCCACTCGTTCGGGTGCTGCGCAAAGGCGAACGCGTCGTCGTCGGCTTGATGAGCGGCACGTCACTGGACGGCGTCGATGCGGCGTGCGTGCGAGTGGTCGGAAGCGGGAGACATGCGACGACCGAGTTGCTAGGCAGCGCCAGCGTCGAGATGACGGACAGACTGAAAGCCGCGTTGCTCTCCTGTGCCCAGGTCGATACGTCGGACGTGCGCATGGTGACGCTGCTACACGCGCACTTGCCCCACGTCTACGCCGAAGCGGTGCGTCACGCCGTCGCCGATGCAGGACTGGCGATGAGCGATCTCGACTTAGTCGGCATGCACGGCCAGACGGTCTTTCCACGTCCCGATTCCGAAGCAGTCGGTGGCACATCGGCACGCGGTACACTTCAGATCGGCAGTGGGCCGACGTTGTCGCGGCTCGTCGGCGTGCCGGTCGTTTCGGACTTCCGCGCGGCAGACATGGCGTTGGGCGGGCAGGGCGCACCGCTCGTACCGTACTTCGACTGGGTGCGCTTCTCCGACTCGGGCGAAACACGCGGACTGCTCAACCTGGGCGGAATCGCCAACCTGACGGTCTTGCCCGCTGGGTGCGACGCGTCCGATGTATACGCGTTCGACACCGGCCCAGCCAACATGATCGTCGACCGACTGGTGCAGCGTCTGTTTGGACAGCCGTACGACCGAGGTGGAGCTATCGCGCTGTCGGTCAAGCCCGACGGAGACCTGCTCGAACGCTTGCTGCGTCTCGACTACCTCCACCGCCCGCCGCCCAAGTCGACGGGGCGCGAACTGTTTGACGACCGCTACGTCGCCCGCTTGATGGACGACGCCGAGTTGTCCGACGGCGACGGCGAGGGATCGAAGTCAGAAGCGGCGCGCACGCTCGTCGCCACGCTGACGGCGTTTACGGCGCACAGCATCCACGACGCGTACGCCCGCTTCGTCCGCGACCGGCATTCGCTCGGCGTGTTGATCGCCTCTGGCGGCGGTCGCCACAATCGCGCCTTGATGGACAGTCTGCGCGCCCTGTTCGCCGATACGAGCATCCGAACGACCGACGACTACGGCGTCGACGGCGACATGAAAGAGGCCATCTGCTTCGCCCTCCTCGCCAGCGAAGCCGTCAGCGCGCGTCCCACGTCGATGCCTGGCGCAACCGGCGCGAGTAGGGCGACGATCCAGGGCAGCATCAGCTACTGACGCTCCCAATCCCGTAGGGCGATACATGTCCCTACTATGCACGCACGCGTTTCACTCCTCGGCTCATCCCTGTCGATGGTCGTTTTCCGCGAAGCCGCACCTGCCCACCGCGGCGTTCGAAGCATCGTTCTCGATTGCGCGTTGGGACGACCACACCCATCCAACCGCTTCCCTATGCAGCTATCTGAAATCGGCGAGTTCGGCCTGATCGACCGCCTGCGCGACCTGCTCGGCCCCATCGACGCGCCCGACCTGATCCAGAGCATCGACGACGACGCCGCCGTCTACCGCGTCGCCGATGGCCGTGTCCACGTCGTGACGACCGACGCGCTGGTCGAAGGCGTCCACTTCGACCGAAGCTTCACGCCGATGGAGCGATTGGGCTTCAAGGCGATGTCCGTCAACGTGAGCGACGTGGCAGCGATGAACGCGCGTCCGTTGTGGGCGACCGTCGCACTCGGGCTACCGTCGAACTTACCCGTCGAAGAAGTCGAGGCACTCTATCGAGGCTTCAAGCGCGCCTGCGGGCACTACGGCGTGCACATCATCGGCGGCGACACGACGGCAGCGCACGCGCTCACGCTCTCGATCACGGTCATCGGCGAAGCGGCCGAAGGAGAGGTCGCCTACCGTTACGGCGCGCAGAAGGACGACATCATCTGCGTCACGGGCGATGTCGGAGCCGCGTTCGCCGGACTCAAGTTGCTGCTGCAGAGCAAAGACGCACTGAGCCGCAACCCGTCGTTCGTGCCTGATTTCGAGAACTTCCAGTACGTGCTCGCGCGCCAACTCGCCCCGACCGCACGAACCGAAATGGTCGAAGCATGGAAGTCTGCGCGCGTGCGCCCATCGGCGTGCATGGACGCATCGGACGGGCTAGCCGCCAGCGTGAGAGGCATCATGCAGGCCAGTGTCTCCGGCGCGACGATCTACGAGGCGGCCCTGCCCATCGACCCGGAAACACGCCGCGTCGCCGACCGCTTCGCTCAAGACGTAGACGTGTACGCCCTGTTCGGTGGTGAGGACTACGAACTGGTCTTTACGATGTCAGAGGCAGATTTGCAGCGGCTTCCCAAGCAAGGGTTGTTCACTCCCATCGGACGCGTCGGTGGGTTAGAGGATGGAGTAAACATCCAAACCGCCGAGGGCGAACTCGTCCCACTCGAAGCCGAGACGTTCGACCATTTTCGTTCTCCAGATCCCGAGTGAACAGTCTAGATTCCCAGGCTAGCAGACTTACGGTGTCGTGAGTAAAGGTCGGACCTATACAGGCCTAGCCTGTTGAGAAAATAGGACATAGGGAGAGACATTTATGTGGCATAGGTTGTATATTCGACCTTCGTAATCTGAGTCGACATACGTCTTCCTGACCTAGAGATCGGTAGTATCCTCTTCTGTCTATGCCTCCACCCTTCTCGTCTGGCTCTCGCTTGTATCAAGAGGTCGTGGACTCCGTTCAGCAGCAGATCTTCTCGGGCGAATTGCGCCCCGGCGACCGGCTACCCCCCGAACGACAACTCGTCCGTGAGTTTGGTATCAGCCGAACCGCCGTCCGTGAGGCGCTCCGGTCGCTGTCGGCGAAAGGGCTTGTCGAGAGTCAGGTGGGCAGAGGCACGTTCGTTCGGCGTCCGACACATGATCAACTCGCACTCCAGTTTCAGATGGTTTTGGGCGAGCGCCTCCGTCCCGAAGATCTGGAGTCAGCGTTTTACTACGCTCTGACGGCGATGGCGGAAATGATTGTCGTGCGTCGTACCCAGATGGACGGCGACGCGGGTGCGGACTTCCACGCCGCACTCTCGGAAGCCGCTCGGCAGGACAGCATTCACGCGTCGGCGTTCTCCGAGTCGCTCGCCCGTGCAGCACCGAATGCAGTGCTGGGTACGATGCTGACCGTGTTGGGGCGGCTGATAGAAAGCGAGAGCACGCCTCCCAGCGCGACCTCCATTCGCCCGGTGCAGGTAATCGAGTTGCTCCGTAGCGGCGAACTCAGCGACGTACGCAAACTCTTCGGCGACAAGGCAGAGTAGGCGCGTTACGCGGCGCGACGTATCGGTTGTACGAGAGCCTCCGGCAAAACGTCGATGCGCACGCCATCGGGATCCACGAGTGACTCCTTCTTCGCGCCTGAGATCGAGAGCGTGATCGGGGCATTGGGATGGAGTTGAATCACGTGAGATGGCCACGAAGCTCGCGCGTGCAGCATCACGTCGACGGCACCACGGCGTAGCAAAATCCATTCGGGCTGTGGGTCGGAAGGCGAAACGTGCGGCCCGGCAGCGGCAATCTGGAAGCCCAATCGGTCGGCGTAAAAGTGAGCGGAACGGAGCGTGTCGGCGACAATCATTTGGGCGATCTGGTGGATGAGATCCAAGATCGGGATCAGGGGTGACGCCGATGTGTCATACAATTTGCGGGCTGCCAGTCTATCGCTCGAAGACGGGAAAGGCGATAGTTGCCATGACGTACGTGCCTTCGAATGGACGGTCGCCGACTTCCATTTTGGCGTTCATGTTGCTGATCAGCGTCGCGAAGAATCCTCTGCTCGCCCGGATACGGCTCGACGGGACAGGTGTGAGGTGCCAGTAGAGGCCCGCTCGCCATCCCATTCCGTCATCTTCGACGCCGGAGAGGAGGTCGTTGTCAAGAGTGCCTTTGAGAAGCAGTACGTCGGCATAGAGTCCGATCAGACTGGACGTAGGAAACGGGTACACTCCCTGCCCATCGTTGTCGTTCAGGCGAAGCTGCATGTAGTGACCTTGATCGCCGCCGATGCCTGCATACAGACCCGAATGCGATAGCGCAGACTCGGCGCTCGCGACCGTAATGCCGTCGGTCGAGTAGGCGGATCGGCGGCCGTAGACGCCTCCTCGGACGAAGTAATTGCGGCGCTGCATGCCGGGCACTTCGATGGTACGGGTGCGCACGGTCCGCGTGTTGACGAACGTGGACTCGCTGTATTCGAGGAGGACGGTGATGTCAGTGGTGCGGTCTTGCCGCAAGAGCGTGAAGCGTCCGCCGCCCTCAAACTGATAGGCCGACCCCTGATCCTCGAACGTGAAGTAGGCGATGCGGACAGCGCCTTCGGCAGCAATTCGGCCAAACTCGAACAGCCCGGACACGCCTGCGCCAATCTGTGCACCGTCGATGTTGTCCATCCCGGCGTCGACGTACATCGGCTCAACCCCGATCCATTGCCGCGTCATGAGACCGGGGTCGTCTTCGTCGACGACGTATCGTACCTGCTGGGCTGCAGCAGGGAGTGCGAGGACGAGAAAGGCGAGTGTGGTGAGAGCGTGGCGCATGGCGACGGGATAAGTGATAGCCAAGCGTAACCGTGCGCCCAGCAACCGCGCATCGCCGGATTCGGGGATATTGCCTGCCTCAGTCGTCAGCAGCGTTTGACCCCACCCAAACGCGAACCGCCCCCACGCGGCCAAGCACGTGAGGGCGGTTTAGTTAAAGCAATACTGCGTCAGTCCGACAGCGTCGCCGGAGCGGATGTCGTGGTGCGGGGCAGCGGCGAGAGCGGCGCGGTCGGCATCTGTACGCGACCCCTAACGGCTTCGTTGGCGTCGGCGAGTTTCTCCCAGACGTTGCTCCGCCACATGCCGTAGTGCGTGCGAATCGCATCACGCTGCACCATGCGGTAGAAGGTCGGGTTCTGCTCGTACAGACGGTCGAACTGCTCTTTCATCTGGCCCAGGCGCGTCCGGTTTTCGTAGGTGAAACCAAACTGAGCGCCAGCCTCGATCATCTCGTCGTAGGCCACGTCCCACTCGGTCACGTCGCGGTCGTCCATACTGTACGTGTTCTCGTCGTAGCGGAACGCCGCCGACGCATTGAAGAGCGGCGTCGTGCGTCCGGCTTCGAGAGTGGCGACAGCGCCCAGCGGAAGGAAGAAACGCACGGGCTTTCCGCCCGACTCGGCGGTAAGCTTCACGTCGCCCGTAATCGGCACGCCGTCCACGCCATCGCCCGAAGGCAGCGACATGTGCGGGTTCATCTCACGTAGGCGCTGGTAGATCGTCAGCGAGTCGCTGCTGGCAGTCGGCCACTCGATACCGCTGCCTGCTTCGAGGGTGGCGACGAGTTGGCTGAGGAACGTCTGCTGTCCGCTAGCGAGCTGGACGCGGTCGCCTCGGAACGTCTTGCTGCGATCGATCTCCAGGTCGTCCGTGGCGCGGAGAGCACCGTAGTTCGACGGGATGTAGCCGCGCGAGTACGTCTTGAAGCTCGTCCGGCTCGACACCGTCGGGTAGCCTTCGGTGACGGCCCACATGTAGGCGTCGACGACCGTCGTGTTGGGACCCAGATACCGCTGGCCTTCGCTGAGGAAGAGGCGATACAAGTTGAACATGTTGCCCAGGCCGGTGTGGTAGCTCGACACGCCCGGAATCTCGTGCCCAGCGGCGTTGGTGTAACCGCGCACCGTCAGGAACGACGGCAGCATCGTCAGCAGCGGGTGCCACTCCTCGTTGACCGTCACGTTGCCGCCCGCGCCCGTCGGCAGCGTGTAGCGCTCGATGCCGCGCTGGTTGAGGATGTACGGCATCATCTGGTAGCGCGAGCGCGCGTCGACGCTCGAAACGAGGCGATCTTGGTTGAAGGTCTCGACGGTACCGATCTCGGTCGAGAGCAGACTCAGGCCCAAAAAGCGCGAGAGTTGAATCTCGTACGCGATGTACGGAGCCTCACGCTCGCGCGCTTCGAGCACCTGGTTGGCGCGTCCCCACTTGACACTGATGTCGGGCTTAGGAACGCCCTGCGCGGTCCACTTGGCAACGAGCCGACGCGTTTCCACTCGGCGCTGACCGTCGATTTGGTCCCAGTTGGCATTTCCGGTCTCCTGGTACCGCGTCTTGAGGTTGTCGAGCACGTAGATCTCAAGCGTCTCGTTCGACCGCTTGTCGAGCACGCGGACGGTGAAGTTGTCGTCGATGCCTTGGCGCTGCTCGTACGTGTCGAGCAACTCGCGGAATGGGCCGATCAGTTGCAGGCGCGGTTCGGTCTCCACGTTGCCCGTGATTTCGCCCGCTGTGTAGGGAGCGAACAGCTTGTCCGGGTGGGAATCGAGCGTGGTAAACTTCAGGGCGACTGGCGCAGCGGGAGCAGCAGGTTCGGTAGCAGCGATCTCTACCACTGGCGTAACCGCGTTGCGCACGCTTTCGACGAGCGCTTCAAGCCGTCCCGTAACGGCGAGCATCAGCAAAACAGCGACCGACGTGAGAGCCGCGGCACGAAACGCCAGCTTCCGCTTCTTCTTCTCGGGATCGGGCGTGAACGACTCGGCCTGCTGATTGCCCGGCGTGCGCTCGGCTGAAATCTGAGCGGACTCTTCGGTAGAATATCCTCCGCGCAGCGCGTCGTCGTCGGGGTCGGAGGGGGGGCGGTTTAGGTCGTCGTACTGCATGAAGAGAGGTCGTTACGTGAGGGAGGGGAGAGGGGCGAGCGCGGCGGCGGAAGATCGGTACGTGCGGGCACGCTGCGCTAGATCGGAAAAGAGAGGATGCCACGTTTGGCCTAGCCGCTCGGGGTGAAACTGGGTGGCAACGATCCGCCCGTCGAGCGATTCGATCGCCTCCACGACGCCGTCCGGAGCCGTCGCCGACGGGCGTAGTCCGCGCCCTACGGTTCGTATGGCTTGCACATGGACGGTATTGACGGTGAGCGGGCCGAAGCCGTTCTGTGGATCGTTTGGCTCCAACATGCCCAGATCGATCTGCACCAGATCAGGTGCTTTGGCATCATCGGAGATGCTGCGGGCCGGATGGGGAGCCGTTTCGTCGGCATGCTCCATGATGTGCGACAGACACGTATCTGGGGCGATACGCAGCGCGTGCGGTTGGCCGCCGCGTCCTTCGCTGTGAACGAGCGCTTGGGGGCGCTGTGCCTCTACGTCGGAATAGAGCGTGCCGCCTGCGCGCGCGTTGATCAGTTGCATGCCGTAGCAGATGCCGAGGAGCGGAAGGTCGCGCGCATCGGCGGCATCAAGCCATGCGGTGTCCGACGCGTCCCGTCCTGGATCGCAGGCGGAGAGATCGTCGGGGCGCTCGCCCTCCATACCCATCGCCACGCACGGCCCGCCTGTTACGATCAGCCCGTCGATCCGGTCGGCCAGCGCATCGATGGTCGTCTGGTCCACCGTCGTCGGGAGCACGAGCGGCACACCACCGCCCGCCTCGACAGCCGACACGTATTCGGCGCGCAGCCGCTGTTCCCCGTTGGCAAACGAGGTGGTAATACCGATGAGGGGAGAGTGCATAGAGGTCATAACGCGATCTCCATACAAACGCGGATACTCTCCCCTCGTTCATCGGCAAATGCGGACGGCTGGTAACTCCGACGGTATTCGGTTCGCTACCGCATCACGTCGCTTAGGCGGAGCCGAGCCGGTTGCGCTCGCGTCGTCAGGTCGAGGTGAAGCGATAGAACGGCGTACGTGCGCTGCTCGCTCCTTACTGCGCGTGGCGGCTGCGGGCCATCGAGCCAGTCGTACAACGCCGACTTGATCGTGTGCGTCGCACCATCCGTCGTCGATCCGCCGTGTACCAAGTCGACACGCTTTCGTCCTCGCTGAGCGGACAGGGTGAGCGCTCGTTTGGCCATCCGCAGCGCCTCGTCGACGCGCGAGCCGTGCAGATCGAGCGTGACGGTCTGTCCGTCGTCGGTGATGCGGGGCATGGCGGTGGATACAAAAACGCCGACAGAGAAGAGTTCTCCGTCGGCGATAGAGGGGAACGCGTGCGAGGTTCAGTCGGAACGCGCGTACGTACCCGAGAGCGGCAGTCCAGCGGGACCAAGCGTGAGTGCGTCCTCGGTTAGCGACTCAATGGCATAGCGGCGGTCGTCGGTGATGCTCTCCGCGCCGTACACGTCTGAATCGGACACGTAGAGCGAATCGACGGCCAAGCGGAACGCTACCTGGCTGTCACCCAGTATGGGCGAGACCATCGTGCCGGTTCGGTCGAACGTGACTACCCGCCCGTCGTCCGAGCGCCACGTACCAACGAGTTGTTCGGCTGCCGCGGGCATTTCGGGGACTTCGGCGACCGTCACTTCCTCGGCAGCGAGGTTTTCTTCGACTTCCACGTCCTCGGTACAAGCGGTGACGGTGAATAGGAGCAGTAGGGCGAGTAGGCGCATGGCAGAGGTTCGTGAGTGAACCCGTCCAACGATGCGGCGACGTACGTCGGCTCCCGGTCGGAGGAGGCGTTACGCATTCGTCGGACCGCCGAGGCTTGCTATCGTGTGGAGAAGCCACGCGCGCGCTTCCTCGACCTGTGAGAACACACGCGCCGGTCGTCCGAGCGGAAACAGGCTGAAGTACGACTGCGCCAGTGACCGCGCTGCAAACGACGGCATTGCCATCGCCGTTGCTCCGACTACGTCTGAGTATGCGTGGTCGATCTCGGCCATTCGTTGCAGGTCAGAAGGCCCGATGCGCAGATCCGTCGCCTCGGTGCAGTCCCACAGTTCGCCGAATCCCGATTGCCACAGCGGGTCGCGCGTCAGGCGCTCCATTCCAATCTCGAACGTCTCGATGGTGAGCACGTCGAAGCACGTCACGACGCCGATGCGCAGTTGTGGGTCGATGTGGTAGCGGAGGTTCATCCGGTCTGAAGAAAGGGCGGGCAGTACGCACAAAAGGATAAGCTGTCCCCTCGGCTCAGAAGAGGACAGCTTATCGGATGGTTTGGCAGATGGGTTTCGGCTCAGTCCATGTTTTCGATCAGGGCGTCGCCGAAGCCCGAGCACGAGAGCAGAGTTGCGCCGTCCATCAGGCGGTCGAAGTCATAGGTGACGCGCTTCTGCTGGATCGTTTTCTCCATCGACGCGATGATGGCGTCTGCGGCTTTGTTCCAGCCCATGTAGCGCAGCATCATCTCGCCCGAGAGAATCACGCTCGACGGGTTGACCTTGTCCTGTCCGGCGTACTTGGGCGCGGTCCCATGTGTCGCCTCGAAGATGGCCGTCCCCGTGTTGTAGTTGATGTTGGCGCCCGGCGCGATGCCGATGCCGCCGACCTGAGCAGCCAGCGCGTCACTCACGTAGTCGCCGTTGAGGTTGAGCGTCGCGATGACGCCGTACTCGGCAGGGCGAAGCAGGATTTGCTGCAAGAACGCGTCGGCGATCACGTCTTTGACGACGATCTCTTTGCCGTCGTCGGTCGTGATGACGTGCCACGGACCGCCGTCGAGCGGCTTGGCGCCATAATGGTCGACCGCCGTCTGGTAGCCCCAGTCGCGGAATCCACCTTCGGTGAACTTCATGATGTTGCCCTTGTGGACGAGCGTCACGCTGTCGCGTCCTTCGGCGATGGCGTATTCGATAGCGGCCTTGACGATGCGCTCTGTCCCTTCCTGCGAGGTCGGCTTGATGCCCAAACCTGCCGTGTCGGGAAAGCGGATCTTGGCGTAGCGGTCGGGGAAATGCTCTTTGAGCAGCGCCTTGAATCGTTCGGCGTCGTCCGATCCGTTCTCGAACTCGATGCCTGCGTAGATGTCCTCGGTGTTCTCGCGGAAAATGACCATGTCGGTGTTCTGCGGCTCCTTGACCGGCGAAGGTACACCCTCGAACCAGCGGACGGGCCGCACGCAGGCGTAGAGGTCCAGCTTCTGCCGCAGCGCCACGTTAAGGCTACGGATGCCGCCACCGACGGGCGTGGTGAGCGGTCCCTTGATGGCGACCAAGTGCTCTTCGATGGCGTCGAGCGTCGCCTGTGGAAGCCACTCGCCCGTCTGATCGTGCGCTTTCTCCCCGGCCAGCACCTCGGTCCACACGATGGACTTCTCGCCGCCATAGGCTTTCTCTACTGCAGCATCCAGCACCCTACTCGCCGCCGCCCAGATGTCGGGGCCGATGCCGTCGCCTTCGATGAACGGGATCAGCGGATGGTTGGGCACGTGGAGTGCGCCGTCGGAAAACGTGATTGGAGTGCCCTGCGTGGACATATGCGTACGGGATTGGATGAGAAAGCGCTTTCTACTCCCACTCCAGCGCGCGCGATCCGTTGGTAGGCGAAACGTCAGGAGAGTTGATCGGCAGGCTTTACGTCTCCCAGGCTGCGTGCGCGTACGTGATCGTCGAAGCGCTCACGCGTTGCCTGTCCTTCCTGAACAATGTCTTTGCGAGCCACGACCGTCCATACGGTGCGCCACAAGATGCGCGCATCGAGCGAGAGCGACCGATGGTCGACGTACCACACGTCGTGTGCCAGTTGCTCGTCCCAGCTTAGCGTGTTGCGCCCCATGACCGCGCTCCAGCCCGTAATACCCGGGCGTACCTCGTGCCGCCGCGCCTGCTCGGGCGAGTAGTACGGCAGATATTCGGGCAGCAGCGGACGCGGTCCGATCAGGCTCATGTCGCCTTTGAATACGTTCCACAGTTGCGGAAGCTCGTCCAGCGAAGTCGACCGTACAAAGCTTCCGAACGTCGTCATGCGCTCGGCGTCCGATCCGGCACCGGACTTCATCGTCCTGAATTTGGCGATCGAAAAGGGACGTTCGTTACGCCCGATGCGTCGCTGACGGAAGAGCACGGGGCTTCCCATCGCCAAGCGCGTCACAAGCGCTACGCCAGCCAAAACGGGCGTGGCCAGCAGCAGTCCTGTCCCCGCCACGAGCTACGTCGGCTGCGCGTTTGAGTACGTCGTATGGTTTAGTCAACGGATGCGATCAGTCTGATAAGAGGGTCTCGCTACTGAGGTAGAGACGAGGATACCGCCCCAGGATACAAGCCCGTTTGAGCGACGGAAGGCGAAGTCGCCGCTTGTATTCAGCACTCGTGCCGATTCACAGCCGCCCCGTCAGCGCCCGTAGCCGCAACTCCCACACTTTGAATGCGGCCTCGCGGACGATGCCTTTGCTCATTTTGCTCTGTCCCTCCGTCCGTTCGGTGAATACGATGGGCACTTCGGACAGCCGGAAGCCTTTGCGCCACGCGCGGTAGTTCATCTCGACCTGAAACGAGTAACCGTTCGACTTTACGCTGCTCAGGTCGATGGCCTCAAGTACGCGGCGGTGGAAGCACTTGAAGCCTGCGGTTACGTCCTGAACCGGCAGATTGGTGATAGCGCGCGTGTACATCCCCGCACCGTAGCTGAGCATCAGGCGTGTCAGCGGCCAGTTCATTACCCGGACGCCGCCCAGGTAGCGCGAGCCGATGGCGAGGTCGGCGTCGTCCATCGCTACGGGGGCCAGCAGCGCGGGCAGGTCGGCGGGGTTGTGCGAGAGGTCGGCGTCCATCTCGAGCACGTACGTGTAATCGTGCGACAGCGCCCAGCCGAATCCAGCGAGATAGGCTGTCCCCAACCCCAGTTTTCCTTCGCGCTCAATCAGGTGGACGCGTTCGGGGTGCTCATCCATCGCCTTGCGGACCAGGCCAGCCGTTCCATCGGGCGATCCATCGTCGACGATGAGGATGTCGAAGTGGCCGGGCTGCTCCAGCACGCGGTCGATGACGACCTCGACGTTCTGCGCCTCGTTGTACGTCGGCACGATGACGATGGCGCGGCCTCTCACTTGGGGCAGCAGATCAGGCGAAGCAGCCAGGTCTGACGGTACGAAGCCGGACGAGTCCATTTCGGGCGGCGGGAGCGACACGGGAGCGAGCAGTTGGGGCGGTGGCGAGAACCGGCGAAGATAACGATCGCAACGCAGTGACTCGTCTGGAAGCGCTTCCCATAGAAGGGCGTGTGAAGCCGATTCCGTCGGGGGACAAGTAGGTCTTGGGAGCCGTACGGAGCGGGTATCTTGGGTTTTGGAACACCGACCGTCCGTCGTGCGCTCCATCCTACCGTCCTGCCCGCGAAGTCTTTTCTCTCCCTCATGGCCGAAACTGCATCGAAACCCCGCGCCGCTCGCAAGCGCGCGCCCAAGAAGAAAGGCGGCGTGGTGGCCGAGACCGTCGAGTTCACGTTCAACCACTACAAAGGCGGCGCCTTCGGTCACGAAGAACTCGGCATGTCGGCTGACGACCTGCGCGAGACGTACCGCTCGATGACGCTCCAGCGGCGGTTCGAAGAGCGCGCGGCCCAGATGTACGGCAAGCAGAAGATCGCTGGTTTCCTCCACCTCTACATCGGACAAGAAGCCGTCTCGACAGGAACGGTCAACGCACTCAAGGTCGGCGACGACAGCGTGATTACGGCCTATCGCGATCACGGTATCGGACTCGCGCTGGGCATGACGCCGGACGAGTGCATGGCCGAACTCTTTGGCAAAGTCGGCGGAAGCTCGCGCGGCAAGGGCGGGTCGATGCACTACTTCAAGAAGGAAGTCGGCATGTTCGGCGGGCACGGCATCGTCGGCGCGCACGTGCCGGTCGGCGTCGGCATCGCGTTCGCGCACAAGTACAAAGAGGAC
Organism: Rhodothermales bacterium; assembly: GCA_963793245.1. GTDB lineage: Bacteria > Bacteroidota > Rhodothermia > Rhodothermales > BA12 > CAXBBB01. The sequence goes on along the minus strand of CAWBZG010000005.1, from coordinate 626,752 downwards.
GGCGGCGTCTGCATCGTGTTCTTGGGCGACGGAGCCGTCGGTCAGGGCGCGGTCCACGAAGCGCTCAACCTGGCGTCGCTCTACAAGCTGCCGGTCGTCGTCGTGATCGAGAACAACAACTACGCGATGGGCACCTCGACCGAGCGCGCGTTCGGCCAGCCCGAGTTCAGCCGCTTGGCCGTGGGCTACGACATCGCCTCGTCGGTTGTCGACGGGATGGACGTTTTGACCGTCACCAAGGCGCTGCGCGATCACGTCGAGATGGCGCGCGAAGGGAAGCCGTCGCTGATCGAGATGAAGACGTACCGCTACCGCGGCCACTCGATGTCGGACCCACAGAACTACCGTACCAAGGAGGAGATGGACGCCAAGAAGGACGAGGATCCGATCCTGCGCCTCAAGGCCTACATGGTCGGCCACAAGCTCGCGACGTCGGACGAACTCGACGCCATCGATGACGAGACCAAAGAGGTCGTCCTGAAAGCCGTCGAGTTTGCGGACAACAGCCCGCTGCCCGGTATCGAGACGGCGTACGAAAACGTCTACTCGCAGAAGGACTACCCGTTTATCTCGTAGCGCTCGCGTTCCCACTTTTCACCCGTCATCCTGAGCGAAGCCGAAGGAACCCCGTCTTTTCGGCTTACTTCGGAGATCCCTCGACAAGCTCGGGATGACAAGATCGGCGGCCCGACAAATCAAGACTAGAACCGATGGCAATGCTGCAATTCCGCGAAGCACTCCGCGACGCGATGACCGAAGAGATGGTGCGCGACGAACGCGTCTTCCTGATGGGCGAGGAAGTCGCCGAGTACAACGGCGCGTACAAAGTGTCCGAAGGGATGCTCGACCAGTTCGGTCCCAAGCGCATCATCGACACGCCGATCTCGGAAAACGGCTTCAGCGGCTTGGCCGTCGGCGCGGCGATGAACGGGCTGCGTCCGATCATCGAGTTCATGACCTGGAACTTCGCGTTCGTCGCCATTGATCAGATCATCAACAACGCCGCCAAAATCCGCTACATGAGCGACGGCCAGTTTGCGATGCCTATCGTCTTCCGTGGTGCCAACGGAGCCGCCGGGCAACTCGCCGCAACGCACAACACGTCGGTCGAGAGCATCTACGCCACGTTCCCCGGCCTCAAAGTCATCTCGGTCTCGAACCCGGACGACGCCAAAGGCTTGCTCAAATCCGCCATCCGCGACGACGACCCCATCGTCTTTCTCGAATCCGAGCTGATGTTCGGACTCAAAGGCGAAGTGTCCGACGCCGAAGACTACCTGATCCCGATCGGCAAAGCGCGCGTCGCGCGTGAGGGTAAGGACGTGACCATCGTCGCCCACAACAAGAGCTACTGGCGCGCCATCGAAGCCGCCGACGAACTCGCCAAGGACGGCATCGAAGCGACGGTCATCGACCCGCGCACGATCCGCCCGTTCGACATCGAAACGGTCGCCGACAGTGTCCGCAAGACCAACCGGCTCGTCATCGTCGACGAGAGCAACCCGTTTGCGTCGGTCGCTAGCGAGATCACCTATCAGATTCAGGAGCGCTGCTTCGACCACCTCGACGCGCCGATCATGCGCGTAACGGCCAAGGACATCCCGGCGCCGTACGCCAAGAACCTGATCGCGCACTACATGCCGCAGACGCAGGACGTCATCGACGCGGTGAAAGCCGTGCTGTACGTCTAAATCTTTTACCTCGTCATCCTGAGCGAGCGAGGCGAGCCAGCGACCTCCGTGGTCGCGGCTAACTTCGAGAGATCCCTCGACAGGCTCGGGATGACATGAGGCTTCGGTCTCACTCCCACCTCGCCCCACACCCGACCCCGACCGACATGGCTATCCCCGTCGAAATGCCCAAAATGAGCGACACGATGGAAGAGGGCGTCCTCTCCGCGTGGCTCGCCAACGAAGGCGACGCCGTTTCGTCCGGCGACGTGATCGCGCAGGTCGAAACCGACAAGGCCACGATGGACCTGGAGGTCTACGACGACGGCGTGCTGCTCAAAAAGCTGGTCGAAGAAGGCGCGGGCATCCCTATCGGCGGACTGATCGCGGTCTTGGGGAAAGAAGGCGAAGACATCTCGGGCATTCTCGCCAAGTACGGCGGCGGTGCGACCGGTCAGCAGGCCGAAGCGACCGAAACCGATGCGCCTGATTCCGCCGTCGAAGGCGATCACCAAGAAGGCCAAACCGTTCCGACCAACCGCACGCACGAAGGCGATACCCTCGACGCACCTTCGGCAGCAGCCGACAGCGCACAGCCAGCCAGTCAGCCGCAGCAGGCCTCTGGCAGCAGCACGACAGAAGGCGGGCGCATCAAGGCATCGCCGTTGGCGCGTGCGATGGCGAAGGAGCGCGGCATCGACCTGTCGGGCGTGAGCGGGACGGGCACGGATGGGCGCATCGTCCGCCGCGACATCGAAGGTCACAAGGCTTCTGCTCAGCAGCAAAGCGCTCCGGCTGCACAGCCCGCGAAGTCCGCTCCGGCCAAGCCGCAGGCTCCCGCTCTTCCGTCCGAAGGCGACTTCACCACGACGCCCATCTCGCAGATGCGCAAGTCGATTGGGCGCCGTCTGGCACAGAGCAAGTTCACCGCGCCGCACTTCTACCTGACGGTCGACATCGACATGGGGGCGGCGATGGCGTTTCGCTCGCAGATCAACAAGGTGGCAGCCGAGCAGGAGAGGGGCAAAGTGTCGTTCAACGACCTGGTCACCAAGGCGTGCGCCGTCGCGCTGGGGCAGCATCCGGCTGTCAACGCGTCGTGGGACGAAGAGGGCGGCGTGATCCGCTACCACAAGAACGCGCACGTCGCCGTCGCCGTCGCCATCGAAGACGGACTGCTCACGCCCGTCATCCGCGACGCCGACCGCAAGGGACTGGCGCAGATCGGAGCCGAGACGCGCGAACTGGCGGGCCGCGCCAAAGACAAAAAGCTAGCGCCCGAAGAGTTCAGCGGGTCGACGTTCACGACCTCGAACCTGGGCATGTTTGGCATCGAAGAGTTTACAGCCATCATCAACCCGCCCAACGCGGCGATCCTCGCCATTGGCGGCATCCGTGACGAGGCAGTCGTCAAGGACGGCGCTGTCGTTCCGGGCAAGCGGATGAAAGTCACGCTCTCGTGTGATCACCGCGTGTTAGATGGTGCGTCGGGCGCGGCGTTCTTGGGCACCGTCAAGAGGCCTGCTCGAAGCGCCGATGACGATGTTGCTGTGATCGTTGAGCCAGGGCGATTCGTGAATCGGCCTTACGGGGTTTTGGTATGACGCACACGATTGCGCACGCTTCGGACATTCACTTTGGGAAGATCGGGCATCCACGCATCGTCGACGCGATGGTGGAGACGATGCAGGCGCAAGGCGCGGATGTCGTGTGCTTGTCAGGCGATCTGACGCAGCGTGCTCGTCCCGACCAGTTTCGGCAAGCGCGGGCGCTGATCGAGCGTTTCGACGTGCCGACACTCGTCGTTCCGGGCAACCACGACACGCTCCAATGGTGGAATCCGCTGGGTCGACTGCTGCGCCCGCTGGCGCGGTATCGACGGATGATCTCGCCCGATCTGGCACCGACGTATGAGGCCGAAGGGTTATCGATCTTGGGCATCAACAGCGCGCATGGGCGCACGATTGCCAATGGACGACTGGGGCAGACGGCGCGCGGGGCGATTCGCCCGTTTTTTGGCGACGGCAATCCGGACGACTTTCGGATCCTGATGCTGCATCATCACCTGCTGCGGCTGCGTGCGATCGGCGATCACAAAGTGGCGCGCAACGCGCAGAAAACGCTGGCGGTGACCGCGTCGGCGCGCGTCGATCTGGTGCTGTGCGGACACCTCCACATCTCCCACGTCGAGGCGGCGCGTGTGCTGCCCAACGGTCGGCTCTCGACGACGGCGCAGGGACATCGCGTCGTGGTGGCGAGCGCGGGAACGGCGACATCGTCGCGCGGAAGGGGTAGCAATGCGGGCCGTAACTACTTCAACATCATTCGCGTGACCGAAAGGGAGTTCACGATCGACGAGTGGGATTTTGACTCGGATGCCGGGCGATTTGAGCAAGGCGAGTCGCGGACGTTCAGCCGAGAGGCGTTGTGACCCACTTCCGAGGTATCCTCTTCGACATGGACGGCGTCGTCCTCGACAGCGAAGCGCTGCACGATCGCTCCAAAGACCTGCTCTTCGAGGAGTACGACATCCACGTTCCTGCTGATGTGTGGGCGACGTTCAAAGGACGATCCGGCTTCGAGATCTACGAAGTCGTCGCGCGTGACTACGCAGGCGACCGCGCTACGGCAGAGGAGTTGCGCCTGGGCAAGATCCGCCACATGGAGTCGCTCGAAGGTGAGTTGCAACTCGTCGACGGCGTGCTCGACACCCTGCGTGCCGTCCGAGAGGCGGGGATTGCAGCCGCGCTCGTCACCTCGTCGGCGCGTGTGAGCCAGCAGAGCGCGTTTGCTCAGTTTGGATTAGACGACTACTTCGATGCTGTCGTGACGGCGGACGACGTAACCCGCTACAAGCCGGACCCGATGCCCTACACGACCGGTGCCCGGCTGCTCGGCCTGGACGCGTCGGACTGCGTCGCCATCGAAGACGCCGTAATGGGAATTCGCTCAGCTAGCGGAGCCGGAGCGCGTACGATTGGACTTGTCGGCACGTTTGACGCTGATGCGTTGCGCGAAGCCGGAGCCGACGCCATCGCCCACTCGCACGCCGAGGTTCGCGCGCTGCTGGGGCTGATCGCAGCAGGCTAAAACCGAATCTTCAGCCCGACGCCGCGCGCCGTCGTTCCCGGCGGCACGTCGACCCAGCGCATGCCCTTCCGGGCACCGATGGCGCCGCCGATGGGCATGCCAACGACTATCCCAATCGGTGAACCAAACAGCATCAGCTCAGGCAAATGCTCCAAGTCCAAACTCGGCCTGCCCGCGAATAAGAGAGAAATGAATTGCCCGGCTACGAATGACCCGACGATCAGCCCCGCGCCCATCCCAATAAGCTCATTCGTCGGATTTTGAGCATAACGCTCGATGCCGTCCACTCGGCTCCACTCGACCCGAGTCGGAAGCTCGCCATCGGTACGCAGCGCAAACGAATCATCCGAGGTGCTTGCTACGTGACCCGCAAGCGTAGAACCGTCTTGGGTCTGTACCCGCACGAGCCAACCACGTTTGAGGTCGAACGTCTGCGCTTCTACCGTGATAGGCAAGGAGACGGTTATGATGAGGAGCGAGAAGAGCACGCGGGCAGTCATGGCCGATATACAGATAGGCGATCGTAGCGCGAAGGCCCACGCGATATTGACGGGGCGTGTTTCGCGTGCTAGCGGTGAGGCTGGCCAAACGAAAACACCGCCGCCCCTCACGAGGAGAGACGGCGGCGCTATGCTCAGTGATCGCTTGCGATTAGGCGTCGTACATCTGCTCGACGTAGTCGGCGACCATGCGTTCGGAGCTGAACTGAGCGGGAAGCTCGCGCATGGCGTTCTTCATCCGCGTGACCCAGCGCGAGGGCACGCCGTCGGTACGGTCGTAGAACTCGGGGACGACCGAGTTTTCGATGGTCGAGTAGAGGAACTCGGCGTCGTCGCGGTCCTGCTTGCTCGGGTCGGACGCGATCTGCGCCGAGTCGTCGTCGCCGATGGACCAGCCGTTGCTGCCGTCGTAGCCTTCGGGCCACCAGCCGTCGAGGATCGACAGGTTGAGGCCGCCGTGTGCGCTGACTTTCTGGCCGCTCGTGCCCGACGCTTCCATCGGACGGCGCGGGTTGTTGAGCCACACGTCGCAGCCGCTGACGAGCATCCGTCCGATCTCCATGTTGTAGTTCTCCAAGAACAGCACGCGGCCCTCGAACGGCGCTTCCTGCGTCATGCCGTAGATCTGCTGGATAAAGCGCTTGCCGCCCTCGTCGGCGGGGTGGGCTTTACCGGCGTAGATCAGTTGGACCGGACGATCCGCATTGGACAGGATCTTGCCTGCCCGCTCGACATCGTGAAAGAACAGTGGCGCGCGCTTGTACGTGGCGAAGCGGCGAGCGAAGCCGATGGTCAGCGTGTCGGGGTCTAGGCCGAACGTCTGCTTCATCGTCTGCTCGGCGACGTGCTGTTTGGCGAAGTCGACGAGGCGCTTGCGGAGCGCGCTGCGGAGCGCCCACACGTCGGCGTCTGATACTTGGTCGATCTTCTGCCAGAACGTCGGCGCGATGCGGTCGGCTTCCCAATCGCCTAGATGCTTGCTGGCGAATTCGCGGGCGGGCTGCGCTGTCCACGTCGGCAGGTGGATGCCGTTGGTGACGTGGCCGATGGGCACTTCGGCGGTTTTGCGGTCGGGGTAGAGTTGCGTCCATTGCTCGCGGGCGACTTCGCCGTTGAGCTTGCTGACGCCGTTAGCGGCGCGCGTCAGGTTGAGGCCGAGAACAGTCATCGTGAACCACTCCTGATGATCGTCGGGCTTGACGCGTCCATAGGCGAGGATCTGCTCGTCGCTCAGGTGGAGCGCGTCGCGCATCTTCCACAACTGGCCCAGCAGCAGGTCCGGCTCGAAGCGGTCGTGCCCGGCCAGAACCGGCGTGTGCGTCGTGAACACGCAGTGATCGTGGACCCATTGAGTGGCCTGCTCGCGCGTCTCGCCCGTCGCCATGCGCTCGCGCATCAACTCGAACAGGAGGAACGCGCAGTGGCCTTCGTTGAGGTGGTAGACTTCGGCGGCGCTGTTGAGCGCGCGCAGCATCCGCAGTCCGCCGATGCCCAATACGATCTCTTGCTGGAGTCGGATGCGGCGGTCGCCCTGGTAGAGTTTGCGCGTCAGCGGGCGCAGGTGAGCCGGGTTTTCGTCGTGGTCCGAGTCGAGCAGCAGCAGGCGCGTGCGTCCGACGTTCAACTCCCACGCTTGCAGCCGCAGGGCTTCGCCGCCCAGGTGAACGGTCACGCGTCGCGGCTCGCCGTTGCGTCCGGTCAGCAGCGTCATCGGATGGTCGGCGGGGTCGAGAACCGGATACTCCTCGACCTGCCAGCCGACGGTGTCGAACTTCTGCTTGAAGTAGCCATCGCGCAGCAGCAGGCCGACAGCCGTGAACGGCACGCTCAGGTCCGACGCAGCCTTGCAGTGGTCGCCTGCGAGAATGCCCAGACCGCCCGAGTAGAGCGCGAGGCTTTCGTGCAGACCGTATTCCATGCAGAAGTAGGCCGTCGCCGGAGCGTTGGCTTTGGATCCGGGCGTCTCCATGTAGGAGCGGAAGTCGGCGTAGACAGCGTCGATGCGATCCGCGACTTTGGCGTCGTTCAGCGTGTTGTCCGAGGCAGCTTTCAGGGCGGCGAGGGGCGCGTGCGTGCTCGACTCGTATACGTCGGGCGCGATGTCGCGGAAGAGGTCGCGGGCGTTGGGATTCCAGCTCCACCAGAGGTTCTGGGAGACGGCTTCGAGTTTCTGACGCGTGGTCATGCGGATCGGATAGGGGAGAGATAGTGCAATGGGGAACGACGAAGATACTTCGCCGCGTGGTAAGCGCTTACATCGCGCCGGGCGCACGTGTCGATGTGGGGTCCAAACGTGCGACGTAAAGGTTACGACGCCTCGTCGCCGGGCGCAAACATCTGAGCCGCCAGCTTAGCCGACACGCCCGACGGCAGCAGCCGCGCCACGTTTGCCATCGCTGCGTTGGCCGCGCCGCTGATCACCGTGCGCTCGCCCCGCGCCAGCGCCTCAAGTCCAACGCGGGCGACTTTCTCGGGCGTCTCGCCGTTTTCGAAAAAGCTCGCCTTCATGTCGGCCCGGTCGCCGAATCCGGTCTTGGTGGCGCCGGGGCACAGGCAGGTGACCGTCACGCCTCGCCCTTTCCACTCTTCGTGCAGCGCTTCGGAAAACGCCTTGACGTAGTGCTTCGTCGCCGCGTAGACCGCGAAGTAGGGAATCGGCATAAACGCTGCCGTCGACGCCACATTGAGGATGCCCCCTCGCCCGCGTGCAAGCATCGACTCGCCGTAGAGCCGAGCCAGTTCGGTGACAGCCGTGACGTTGAGTTGCGTCATGTTCGTCAACTCGGCGGCTTCCAGGCTTTCCAGCCGGCCAGTCAGCCCAAAACCTGCGTTGTTGAGCAGGACGTCGACGCCGTGGCCATCTGCGGTCGTCTGGTCGAAGAGCGTCTGCGCGGCTCCGGGTTGTCCTAGGTCGAGCGGGTAGACGTGGGCTTCGGTCCCGGATGCCCTTGCGGTTTCGGCCAACTGGTTGAGCTTCTCCTCGGAGCGCGCCGTCAGGATCAGTGTGGCGTCGAGCGGGATGAGGTGGCGGACGAAGGCTTCGCCGATGCCGCTAGAGGCGCCGGTGATGAGAATAGTCTGGCCTGCGAATGCGGACATATTTGGAGTCGGAAAAGTCGGAGTGAGTAGAGATGTTGGACGCGGGGCAGATAGGGGGAGTTCGCTGCGACTGCCGATAGGAGGAGACTGTTGCGCTTTGGGCACGTCGCACCTTTCCACTCGTTCACGTGAGATGCCCGATACGCTCCGCTCTCTTCTAGACGCCTACCGATCGCGCCTGATCGATTCCGGTATCACCGATGCCGACTCATCGCTGGCGTGGCTAGTCTCGCACGTCATGGACAAGCCTCGGTCGTGGTGGCGCAGCCGAATGGGAGAGTCAGTTGCCGGCATGCTGTCCAGCGAAGATCGACGACGACTGGACGAGCTTGTCGAGCGGCGAGCGCGGCGAGAGCCGGTGCAGTACCTCGTTGGAGAGGCGGATTTTCGGCGGCTGACGTTGCGCGTCGGGCCGGGCGTATTGATTCCGCGTCCTGAGACCGAAGAGGTCGCAGGGTGGGCGATCGACGCGGCGCGTGAGCATGCGCGTCCGCGTGTGCTGGATGCGGGGACGGGAAGCGGGTGCATCGCGCTCGCCCTCGCCGACGAGGTGCCGGTAGCCGAAGTCGTTGCGTGCGACGTGAGCGACGCCGCGCTCGCCATCGCCCGATCCAACGCCGAGCGGTTGGGGCTGAACGTCGCGTTCCACTCAGCCGATGTGCTCGCCGACATGCTGGACGTGCCGGGCACGTTCGACGTGATCGTAAGCAACCCGCCCTACGTTGCCGAGAACGAAGAGACATCGCTCGAACCCGAAGTGCGGGACCACGAGCCATACCTGGCGCTGTTCGCTCCGGGGGACGTGCTGCTGTTCTATCGCGCGCTGGCTCGGCACGCGATAGATCGTCTCAACCCAGGTGGCACGCTCGTCTTAGAAACGCACGCGGACCACGCCGGCGCGACAGCCGCCCTGCTCACGCCCGATCAATTCGACGACGTGACGATCCAAAACGACACCGCCGGACGACCACGCATCGTGCGGGCCATCCGGCGGATGAGGGAGTAGTCTCAGCAGCGAAACAGAAGTTGCGGAGTAGGAGGCGCTACCTCTGTTTCGGGCGGAGAATGACGCGTACTCGGACTAGTCGCAGAGCGCCCTAGTGAACCAAGAAAGCCTCGAACGAGGCTCAGTCGTCTCCGGCGTGCTCGGGGTAGTCGCGGACAATGCGCGAGTAGGCCGTCGCGAACATGTCTTGTGTCTCGTCGGTCTTGCGGCCCAGTTCGGTGCGCTCCTTGTGCAGGCGCGAGACGCCGTTCCAGACAGCTTTGCGCAAGCCCCAACGCTCGACCGAGTACGACGCCGTTTTGCGTTTGCGGTCGTTGTCGGTCCAGCTCAGTTGGACGTACGGTTTGTGGTTGCCACTGCCGTCGTCTTTGGTGCAGAAGCTGAGGCCGACGACGCCGGTCTTGCTGCGCGCCTGGGCCGAGCGCTCGGTCGCGCTGTCGGCTTCGGGAAGCGTCGGCATGAGTTCGTCGCGGAAGACTTCGGCGGCTTTGAGCGCTTTGTCGCGGTCGCCGTATTTGGCATCGGCGAAAAACTTAGTGTGCTGCGTCCCGGCGCGGCGGATGCGAACTTGCCAGCCGTGAGTAGAGTGGCGCCCCGGAAAAGATTCCGAAGGCTCGATGTCGATGCGGTAGACGTTGCGTGGCGTACGCATAGGGAAGGAGGGAACGTGCGCGATTCCTACGCAGGGGTGGGACGGTAGAAATCGCAGGTGAAGGAATAAAAACGTATCACGATAAAGAAGCGAGCACGCGATACGTGCTGAGGGATAGCACATAATATCTATCCCACTCCTATTTCAACAGCATTCTATCTGCCCCACGAGACATTCTCGCGGCCTCACACAGGTTCAAACATGCAAAAAACTGTGCCCGCGTCTCCTATCGGTTGCTCATGTGACTGAATCGTTAGCGGTTCAATCGTTTGATGTATGCTGGCAGACCTGCTTCACTCGGACTGAGAAAAGACGAGCGCTGTATAGGGGCCGATGGAAATCGATCCCGAGTGAGGCTCACCGTCGTGTCCTTCTCCATCAGTTGTAACTGCGTGGGAGGGATGATCGCCGAAGTCTGAGCCATAGCCGGTCCAGTCCGAATTGAAGCGAAGGTGCCACGTGCCGTCACTCGGCAAACCGATGCGATAGTGGTCGTACGCGCGGTTGGCGAAGTTGAGGACGACGACGGTCGTATCGCCCGGTCCGCCGTCCTTTTCGCGAACGAAAGCGATCAGTTTGTCGTCGTGGTTGATGTGATGGACGCGGACCGTCTGCCCCGACAGGCCTCGTGTCGTGCCGCTGAGATTTCGGCGCAGCGCGATCAGGTCACGGTACATCGTGCGGATGCCGCCCAGTGGTTCGAGTCGGCTCCAGTCGAGCGGGACGGTGTCTCGAAACCACTCGTCTTCAACGATCTCCTGGCCCTGGAACAGCATCGGAATCCCCGGCGCAGTCAGGACAGCGGCGGCCCCTAGCGTCGAGCGTTTTTTGGATTCCCACGACAGCGCGTCGCCTTCGTGGATTTCTTCGGGCAACCGGGCGCGTCCGTTGGCGACCTCGTCGTGGCTCTCGGTATAGATCACGCGGCTGAACGCGTCGAGCGTGTAGCTATGCCCGATGGCTTCTGCGACGTCGTACAGGTTGCGCTCGTCGTCCGACATCACCTCCAGTGCCGCACGCATCGGGTGGACGAACAGGCTGTCCCACTGGGCACCGAAGCCTGCTCCGCCCGCTTCGACTGGCTCGACCAAGTGCGCGTCGCCCTGCAAATCCTCGGCGATCATCAGCGCGCCAGGATGCTTCTCGCTCATCTCCTGGGTGATTTCTTGCATCAGCGACCAGCCGTCGGGCAACTCGGAGCCTTCGCTCTTCCAGAAGTCCTTGTAGCGAATGAACACGGTGCCGTCCCAGCGCAGGCCGTCGCACCGGAAGCTGCCCAGCCACATCCGAGCATTGTCGCGGATGTAGTTGCGGACTTCTTCGCGCCCATAGTCGGGGCGCGTCATGCCCCAGGGCGTGTCGGCGCGGTGGTCGTTGTAGAAGTAGATGCCGCCCCCGTCGCCTTCGCCCCAGCCGTCGAAGCGCCACAGTTCGAGGTCGGAGGGGCCGAAGTGGTTGTAGACGACATCGGTGAGGACGGCGATGCCGCGTGCGTGCGCCTCTTTGACGAAACGCTTGAACGCGTCCGGTCCGCCGTAGGCGCTTTCGATGGCGAACGGATACGCCGGGTTGTAGCCCCACGAGAAATCGCCCGCGAACTCGGCGAGCGGCATCATGCTGACCGCGTTGACGCCCAGCTCGGCGAGATAGTCGAGGCGTTCGGCGGCTTGATCGAGCGTGCCCGGTCCGTCGGGGTTGCGATCGTTGAAGGTGCCGACGTGGAGTTCGTAGATGACCAGTTCGTTCCATGGCGCCATCTGGAAGTCATCGTCGCCCCAGTCGAAGGCATGATCGTCGTAGACCACGCTCTCGCCGACGCTCGACGTGACGATGCGCGCGTACGGATCGTTGCGAAACAACTCTTCGCCTCCAGCCAGCAGGCGGTATTTGTACTGCGCACCCGGCTTCATGCCGCGCACGACGCCCGACCAGTATCCGCCGTCGCCATCGCGCGCCAACTCCTTGCCCTCGTCCCAGTCGCACCACGGTCCGGTGACGAAGACAGCGTCGGCGTTGGGCGCCCAGACGCGAAACGAGACGCCGCCTTTGTAGGGAATTGCGCCCATACCGTCGTGCTTGGATGGTCGGGCAGAGGAGGAAACGGAGCGTTCGAGAGTGTCAGTAGACATGGTCGGAGAGCAAGACTTGGTGGTAAGCCCGGCTCAACGCCACACGCCGAATCTGGCGCCGAGCAGCGTGTAACGTCTCCGTGCGTGGCGCGCGACGGATCGCAAACGAAAGCGCATCGCAGGCGTTCGAACGCTCTTCTCCATACCCGATTCCAACGATGACGCCTCTTTCCAAACAAGACGTTGAGTGGTGGACCAACTTCCGTACCCTCCTCGACGACCAGACCGACTTTCCGACCGACTACACGTTCAAGTTCATCGTCCCGCTCGAACACATGCCCGAGTTGCAGCGCCTCCTCGACGGCTACGAGTTACAGACGCGCGCCTCGCGCAACGGCAACTACATCTCGACGACGCTCTCGCCCACGATGGAATCCAGTGCCGAGGTGATCGCCGTCTACGAGCGTGTCAGCGGGGTCGAAGGTCTGATCGCGTTGTGAGGAGTGCGCCGGATTAGGGTTGTGTTACGCGTGAGGCATCTGCTGTTCGCGTGCCTACGTTTCGGGATGCGCCTCTCGCCTTTGCTCCTCGCCGTGACCCTTGCCGCCTGTTCTTCGCCCCGTTTGTCTGACGTGTCCGAATCGCCCTCCAGCGTGGAGCGGTTCGCTCTCCCCGGCGGCTTCGATGCGCAGGGACACCGAGGGGCACGCGGCGTGCTACCCGAAAACACGGTCGCGGCGATGCTGCGCGCGCTCGACGACGGCATGACGACGCTCGAACTCGATCTGTCGGTTACGTCGGATGGTGTCCTCGTCCTATCGCACGAACCGTGGATGAGCGCCGACATCTGCTCGCACCCCGACGGATCGCCCGTAACGGAAGGCGAGGCGGAGTCGCTGCTGATCTACCAGATGCCGCTCTCGGACGTACAGGCGTTCGACTGCGGACGCCGAGGCCATGCGCGCTTTCCCGACCAGCAGCCGCAGCCCGCCTACAAGCCGACGCTCGCTCAGGTAATCACGGCAGCCGACGCCCACGCGCGCCAGACTCAGCGGGCGCTTCCGTTCTACAACGTCGAGACCAAGTCGCGCTCGACGTGGGACGGCGATCGCCACCCGGCTCCCGATGCTTTCGTCGCGCTCATCATCGCGACGGCGGAGCAGGCTGGAGCGCTGGAGCGCACCACGATCCAATCGTTCGACGTGCGGACGCTGCAATCGGCTCGGCAGATCGACCCGCGCATACCGCTTGCCCTGCTCGTCGACGACGGCGCTCCGTACGAGACGCCGAGCCAGGGCGCTCAAGTGCTCGATTTCGCGCCCGACGTGTGGAGTCCGTACCACCTGTTCGTCACTCGGGAGAGGGTCGAAGAGGCGCACGCGGCAGGGATGCGCGTCGTGCCGTGGACGGTCAACGATAGGAGGCGGATGATCGACTTGATCGCGATGGGCGTCGACGGGTTGATCACGGACTTTCCGGCTCGGCTGCGTACCGTAGTCGACGAATCGACTCGGGCGCGCTGACGACTGAGAGGCGTGCAGGGACTGTTGAGCAAGAGGCTTCGGCTTTCCTGCGGGCATTCTGCTACTCTTTGGGTCTCGTCCAAACCGCTTCGTCATGCGCGCACTTCTCGCCCTCATTCTCCTCGCGTCGTTCTCCGGTTGCCAGATCTTCGGCGAAGACCTCGACGACTCGACCGGCACGTTCGATTACGTTGCGCGCGATGTGGACGGTTTGGTGGTAGCAGAAGGCACGCTGACGCTTTCGTTTCGCGACCCCAGCGGCCCGATCCGGGAAACCCTCGCCGACGTTGAAGGGACGTTCCGAGTCGAAGCCAGCCGTGGCGCACACACCGCGCTGTCCGGCAGGGGGCGTATCGAAGGATCCATAGGCCAGGACTCGACCCTGTACGTGTATCCCGTGCCGCTCATCCCGGACCTGGGAGTCACCCTCACAGCACGCGTGCAAGGCGACATCGGCAACTCGTTCGAAGGGCAGTGGCAGTCGTGCGGCTTCGGCGATTGCCGGGTCGGAGGCACGTTCACCGCGACGCGCTGACGGGCTGGGCGACGGCCCACCGGGTACCTGCGAGAGTTCGGCGCTTTTTGGGTTGATGCGACCGAAAAGAGCCGTTAGACTAGGCGCTCACTTCCGATTTGCCATGCTCCGCCTCCTTCCGCTCGCTCTCCTCGTGCTCTCCCTCGCTGCGTGCGATTCCACCGAAGACGACGCACCCGTTGATCCGGTCGGCGCGTCGCAGACGTTCGAGGTGCGCTACGCCGTAGAGGGCACGTACACGGGCGAAGGATGCGCCATCGAATACCGCAATGCCGAGCGCTCACTCGTATCGCTCGAAAAGCAGGTCTTACCGTGGGAAGTTATCGAGCGGGTAACCGTCACCGATCAGGGCGATCTGTCGGTCTTCAACTCCAGCCTGAAATCGACGTGCGAAGACCCGGATCGTGAGGGCAAGGCCACCGTGTCGATCTTTATCAGCGGCGCACTGCGCGCTACGCAGACTACGACGGGACCCGGCGAGCTGGCTCAGGTGCAGTTCAGCCTGCGGATCTAAATCGGGCTGTTTCTCCTGGGGAATGCTAGGACGCGTCCGGGAGCACGATAGGCGGTAGGTCTTCGTCGATCGGACGGAAGAGCGGCGCGCTATCGGCGAAGTCGAGCGCCTGCCCGATGAGCACAATCCGGTCGCCGGGCTTCAGGCGGAAACTGCCTGCCGGACTGCCGAACGTGCGCCCGTCGCGGCGAATGGCGAGGACGGTCAGGTGGTGCCGGTTGCGCAGGTGGAGTTCGGCGAGCGACTTGCCCGCTACGTGCGCGCCCTCGCGGACCATGACGGCGCGCGTGTGCAGCCCGTCCTCGTCGAAGCCTTGCAGCACCATGAGGTGTGCTTCCTGAATCGACCCACGCAAGACCTGATAGTCGCCCGAGCGGAGGGCGCGTGCGTGCTGCTCGATCACATCCGGCGCGACGAGGTAGGCGCCTAGCACGTGAGAAAACAGGCGAACCGTCGTCTCCAACTCTTCGGGCACGACGATGTCGGCTCCGGTCTGATGCAGCGGCTCGACTTCGGTCAGGTAGCGCGCTCGGACGATGACTTGGAGCGTCGGGTTGTGATGCTTGGCTTGATGCGTGATGCGCAGGTTGGCCTGTCCGTCGTTGGTTGCGAGGACCAGCAGTTTCGCCCGGTCGATGCCTGCGGCTTCGAGCAGGTGCTCCCGGCTCGCGTCGCCGATGATGACGTGTTCGTGTCCGTCGGCGCGCGCCGTCGCCGCCGGATTGAGTTCGACGATGACGTAGGGAATGCCCGAGTCGCGCAACACCGATCCCAAGCGCTGCCCAGCCGGGCCGTATCCAACGACGATCGTATGGTCTTCGAAGGGCGGCGGCGGTGGCGGATCGGGTTCGCGTCCCCACTCGGCGAGTCGCCCACGCGCCATCCACTTGCCGACACGCGGACCCGCGCTCATCAAGAACGGCGTCGCGATCATCAGCAGGACCGACACGGCGATAAACGCCTGCGATCCTTCCTCCAATCCGGCGGGGTACAGCCCTTGCGCTTCGCCCGCGCGTTCGAGCACGAACGAAAACTCGCCGATCTGGGCCAGCGTCAGCCCGACGGCGGCGGCGACGCGGATCGGGTATTTGAGGATCACGACGGCTCCGCCCGCCATCAGCGCCTTAATCAGCAGCACGGCGGCTCCGATGCCGATCACCAGCAGCGGGTTCTCGACGACGAACCAGATGTCGAGCAGCATGCCGACCGAGACGAAAAAGACGGCGTTGAAGACCGTACGCAGCGGCAGGATTTCGCCCAGCGCCTGATCGCTATATCGGCTTTCCGATACGACCAATCCGGCGAGGAACGCTCCGAGCGCGACGCTGACTTCGGCCAGGGAGACCAGCCACGCGATGCCGAAGCACAGCGCGACGACGGTCAGCAAGAACAGTTCGGGCCGCCGCGTGTGCGCCACGCGTTCGAGCAGCGGCGGCACCAGTTTGCGCGCCGCGACGACGGCCAGCACCATCACGAGCAGCGCCCGCCCCAGCACGAACAACCCGTCCATCGGAGACGTGGCGCCTCCCGCCAGAATCGGCACCATCAGCACCATCAGAATGACGGCGAAGTCCTGGAAGATGAGCGTCGCCAGACTCAGGCTTCCGGCAGGCGTCTCGGTTTCGCCGCGTTCGCTCAGCAGCGACAGCACAATGGCCGTGGACGACAAGCCGACGAGAAAGCCGGTGAAAATGGCCGCGTTCCACGCTACGCCCAGCGCCATCAGGATGCCGGTCGTCACGAGGACCGTTCCAATCGTCTGAAAACTGCCGCCGACGAAAATCGCCCGCTTGATCCGGTTGAGCTTCTCGATCGAGAACTCGACGCCGATCGAAAACAGCAGCAGGATCACGCCGATTTCGGCCATCCCTTCGATCAACTCGCGATCCTCGACCAGTCCGAACGCGCTCGGGCCGATCAGCACGCCCGCGATCAGGAAACCCGCGATCGGCACCAATTTGATGCGCAGGCTGAGGTACGCGATGGCGACGCTGATCACCAGCAGCACGACCATCTCGGCCAGAAACGGAGGCGCGGCGGCGAGGAGAGGAAGCATAGCAGGGCAAACAGGTGAGTCCCCAAGATCGGGACCGCACAGGGCCTCCACCACGCGAAAGGCAGGAAGAACCGCCAGTATCCTAGTCGGTCCGCATCGCAGCGTCGCTATGGGTGGCGTCGCTTGGGTCTAGACGCCCTCCTCGCGCTCGGCGTCACACACGTCCTTGCAGCGCCATCAGCGCCTCGATCCGCTTCTCGGTCGGCGGGTGCGTGCGGAAGAGTCCGCCGAACGCTGCTCGTGCGCCGCCACCCCGAAGCGGGTTGACAATGCGTAAGTGCGCCGTCGACGGTGTGGCGACGGTCTGGGGCACCATCTCGACGCCCCGTTCCAGCTTGCGCAGCGCGTTGATCAGGCCGTCGGGCGAGCCGGTCAGTTCGGCGGCGGCGCGGTCGGCTTCAAACTCTCGGGCGCGGGAAATGCCGGTCTGGATCAAGACGGCGGCGAGGGGGGCGACGAGCATCGCCACCAGCATCCCGAGCGCGCCGCCGTTGTCGTTGTCCCGGCTTCCACCACCTAGGATCATGCCCCATCGCGCCAGACTCGCCAGCGTCATGATCGCCCCGGCCAGCGTCGCGACGATCGCCATCGTGAGCGTGTCGCGGTGCTTGACGTGCCCCAACTCGTGCGCGACGACGGCTTCGATTTCGCGCTCGTCGAGCATGTCCAGCAGGCCCTGGTTGACGGCGACGACGGCGCGTTCGGGATTGCGTCCGGTCGCGAACGCATTGGGCTGCGGATCTGGGACGATGTAGAGGGCAGGCGTCGGCAGTCCGGCACGTTGGGAAAGGCGCTCGATCATCGCCTCGAGCCGGGGCGCCGAGCCGGGAGCGACGGGTTGTGCGCCGGTCATCTTGACCACCATCGTGTCCGAAAACCAGTAGCTGCCCAGGTTCATCACAACGGCCAGCCCGAACGCGATCACGACACCGCTCTGCCCGCCGATCATTCCGCCGATCCAGACGAAGAGCGCCGTCAGAGCGACGAGGAGGAAGCCTACGCGAAGAGTGTTCATGTCGTTGGAGATCAGGTGGTTGGATCGGCAGGTGGAACGCTGCGATGGGGAGGAGTGTGCCCATCGCCAACCGAGCCAGAGCATTCGGAAATCGGCGATCGCTGTTGCGCCGAGAAGGGGTTGATCCGTAGCGTGGATGAATCTTCACTCAACCCATCTCCGCCATGTTTCCCTCCGAAATGCTCGCCAAACTCGGTCGCGATATGCGCTTCGTCGGCACGTTCTACGTCGTCTTCGGCGCAGTGCAGTGCCTGTCGATCATTGGCGCCATCGTCGGCATTCCGTACCTGATCTTCGGCCTGCGCAGCCGCGACTCGGGACAGGCGTTTCTGAGCTACGCGGAAATGGCCGACGAGATGACGCTCGCCGACGCCCACCGCCACCTGGCCGACGGGATGAAGATGCTCAAGTTTGCCGCTATAGCCACCGTCGTGATGATGGTCATCGGCTTTCTGCTCTACGGCGCCCTGATCGCGTTCTTTATGTCGAGCGGCCTGATGGATGACATGGGCAGCGGATATTGAGCGAGGCGTGGAGGCGACGCTGCACGCGTCGTCGCTACGGAGTGCGGGGGCTGCTGCCGAGTGATTGCAAAGCCTCGGATTTGTCCGTGGTGGCGAGGCGGGTGCGCTCGACCGTGGGGCCTTTTCTCGCTTCCGCATCTTCGCCGGAGTGCGAGACGTAGTGCGGGAGGGTGCCACCCACGCTCTCCTCAGGTATGCTCTCCACTGAACTCCCCATCGAAACGATTTCCAAAATGGGGCGTGATTTGCGCTTTATCGGCACGTTTCACGTCGTGTATGGGGCCATTCAGTGTCTGTCGATCATCGGTGCCGTCGTCGGCGTTCCCTACATCCTCTTCGGTTTGCGCACTCGCGACTCGGGAGATGAGTTTGTCCGCTATGCCCTCGCGACCGATGAGGTGACGCTCGACGACGCGCTCCGTCACCTTGCCGATGGAGCGAAGATGCTCAAAATCGCCTGCTTTGTCACCACGGCGCTGCTCGTCGTTCACCTCTTGTTTGTTGGCTTCGTCGTCGTATCGATCCTGAACAACCCCTTTCTGCGGGCGATTCTACAGAGCGGAGGCTAAACAGGCGCGAGGGGGCTACCTGCGAATCTCGAAGCCGCTGTGACGCTCTTCGGGTGCGGTCCAGGTTTCGTCGATGCGGTCGACTTTAGCCAATCGCGGGCCGACGTGTAGGCTGTCGAGCAGGCGTTCGAGTGCGTCGTGCGGTCCTTCGGCGACGAGCCGGACCGTCCCGTCGGGTTCGTTGCGCACCCAGCCGATCAGCTTCAGCGTCGCCGCTTCCTCTCGGGCGTAAGCGCGGTAGCCGACGTTCTGCACCTTGCCCGTGACGACGGCTTCGACCCGCTTGTTCTCGCTCACAACAAGTCCTGGCCTTTGGCCCAATCGGTGAACTCCGACACCAACTGCTCGAACGATTCGAGGACGAACAGGCGCGGTTGCAGGTGCCACACGTCGTAGTCCTGCGCGGCGACGGCGGCGGGGCTGAACGGCAGCTTCTCGACCTTGTCCGAGAGTGCGTTCTCGACTTCGCCTTTACTCGACAGGATGCCCGCTCCGAAGATGCGCAGACCCTCGGCTTGTTCGATCAGTCCGAACTCGACCGAGAACCAGTGCATCCGCTCCATCTCGATCCGCTGCTGTCCCGTCGCTTTGAGTGCGGCGCGGCCGAAGAGTTGGTAGAAGTCGGCGAAGTCCGGCTCGGTCAGCATCGGCATGTGGCCGAAGATGTCGTGGAAGAGGTCGGGCGCAGGCGTGTAGTCCAACTCCTCGCGCCCTCGGATGTAGTCGGTCGATGGGAAGACGCGCTCGCTCAGCAGGGTAAAGAAGTCGCGCTCGTGGAGTAGACCGGGCACTCGGGCGACTGTCCATCCGGTCGCTTCATTCAGCCGTGCCGACAACTTGCTCAGCGCGGGAATGCGCTCTCCGCCCATCGTGATGGACTGGGCGCCGCGTAGGTATGCGGTGCAGGCGCGTCCGGGCAGGTATTCCATCTGCCGTTTGTAGAGGATGCGCCACGTCTTCTGGTCGATGTCCGAGTAGCCGGGATACAAGATCTCGTCGCCGACGGGCGCATCGCCTTCGAGCATCTGAGGCACGCAGCGGGGGTCGAGGTCTTCGGCGCCTGCTTTTTCGTATGCGGTAAGGAGGGTGTCGGCGGCTGTCGGCGTGTCGGGTGCGGAGAGCATATCGGAAGATCGGATCAGAGTAGAATCGGTCATTGCGCTTCCCAAAAAGGAGAGGCAAAGCGCTTCCAGTTTACGCCTGCGCACGGGGTCCGGGTCCGCAGCGCCGGAGAGTTGTCGATTGCACCAGCGGTTTGCACTTCGTCCTACAACCCCGACTCCGCCGCGTGCCGCTAGATCACGAAAAACACGACCAGCAGGATGGCTAGGATGCCCAGCACGGCTAGCCAGATCAGAGAGCCGAAGCTGCGGCCGTGTTTGGATTCGGAGTGTGGATCTTCGGGCTGAAACGAGGTCGCCATGACGTAGGTTGGTAGGTGAATCCGTGCAACGTGGCCGACCACGCCGGGCGCCGACTCTCACGTAACCGCATCGCAAATCTTCCCCGTACGACATGACGCTCGCTCGCATCATCGGCACCGTTTGGGCCACCCGAAAAGACGACGGATTGGTCGGACGCACGTTGCTGCTCGCCGAGGAGATCGACTTGGAGGGCAACGGGACAGGCAGTTCGGTCGTCGCCGTTGACGCGGTCGGTGCGGGAGTTGGGGAGACCGTCTTGGTCGTTCAGGGGTCGAGTGCGCGGCTGACGCCCGAGACCAAGGACAAAGCGGTCGACGCGGTCGTCGTCGCCATCGTCGACAATCTCGAAGTAGCGGAGGGCCACGCGTGATCGCCGGGCTGGTCATCGGAAGCGTCTGGGCGACGCGCAAGCATCCCGATCTGGACGGGCAGCGCCTGCTTCTCGTGCGCAAACTCGACGAGCACAAGCATCCGTCGGGCCAGGCCTTCGCCGCTCTCGATACGTGCGACGCCGGTCCGGGCGACTACGTCCTCGTCGCCACGTCTGCCGAAGCCGCTGTTCCGTTTCGCCCGCGCATGGTGCCGACAGACGCTACGGTCGTCGGGGTGTTGGAGGCGTTGGATTTGGTGGACTGAACTGGCCTTCGTCGTAGCGTGCTACGACGCTACATGCTGTGAACTATGGTTGCTGATCCTCTCGTCCTTCGGCTGCGTGACCGCGTGCTCGATTGTCGAGCCGCTGCGCTGCGTGATGTGGGGGCACACGTGATGGGCATTCTGAACGTAACGCCGGACTCGTTCGCCGATGGCGGGCGCTACGACACCGTCGATGCAGCGTTGCGTCAGGCCGACTGCAATGCTCTCCGAAGGCGCGGCGATTCTGGACATCGGCGGAGAGAGTACGCGTCCGCGTGGGAAGACGTACGGAGCCGGAGCCGATCAGGTCGCCGAGGACGAGGAGTTGGCGCGTGTTCTTCCGGTCATCGAAGTCGATCCGCGTGCGCTTTCCCGATGCGCTGCTTTCGGTCGACACGTACAAGCCACGCGTGGCGAAGGAAGCGTTGGACCGGGGTGTCCACCTGGTCAACGACGTGACGGGGCTGCGCTTTTCCTCCGAATCCGCTACTCACGCGGCGCGCGTCGGGGCCGCCGTCTGCGTGATGCACGCGCTGGGCAGACCGGGCGATATGCCGCACGAGCATTCCTACGCCGATGTCGTCGGCGAGGTAGCTGAGTCGCTGGTCAAATCGGTGCAGACAGCAAAGGCGGCGGGCGTTGGCAGCATCTTGGTCGATCCGGGCTTCGGCTTTGGCAAGACGACAGCGGAAAACCTGCGGCTCGTCGCGCATACCGACCGCATCGCACAGGTGACGGGGTGCCCGGTTTTGATCGGTGCGTCGCGGAAGAGTTCGATTGGTCAGGTGCTGCGTCGGGGCGATCCGCCGCCTGCTTCTGAGCGGTTGTTCGGGTCAGTCGGCGTGGCCGTCGCAGCGGTTCGGTGGGGCGCCCAGTCGTGCGCGTTCACGACGTGCGGGCGACGGTTGAGGCGTTGCGCACCTTCGCCGCCGTCGAAGGGGAGCGCGCGGGCTAACCGCGTCGGTATCTTGCGCCTTTCACTCTCCGCCCGCCCGTGACGCTTCTCGAATGGCTGCTCTCGCTCGTCGAGCTGAAAGACGTGTTCGAGATCGCTCTGGTGGCGTTCTTGTTCTACAAGCTGTATGGCTGGGTGCGGGGGACGATTGCCGTTCAGATCGCGATTGGACTGGGCGGTTTGCTGGTGCTGCAACTGGTGGTCCAGGCGCTCGATCTGACGATCCTGCGCGCGCTCTTCGGCTCGCTGAGCGAGGTCTTCGTGCTCGCGCTCATCGTCCTGTTTCAGCCCGAGTTGAGGCGGCTGCTGCTGCTGCTCGGTCAAAACTCCGTCGTCCAGCGGATCCTGACGCGCGCCCGCAGGCAGAGCACGGACGTGACGACCGAGGTCGTGACCGCCGTCGTCGAGATGAGCCGCCGTCACATCGGCGCGCTGATCGCGTTCGAGCGCTCGACCGGGACTGCGCTCCTACGCCGAAACCGGCACGATCCTGCGCGCCCAACTCCAGCACGACCTGCTGCTGACCATTTTCTACGGACAGAACCCGCTCCACGACGGCGCCGTGATCGTCCGCAACGAACTGATCGAGGCGGCGCGGTGCATCCTGCCCGTGACGCAGCGCGTCAACATCGACCCCAACCTGGGTCTGCGCCACCGCAGCGCACTCGGGCTGGCCGAGCAGACCGACGCGTTCGTCGTCGTCGTGTCCGAGGAGACCGGCCAGGTGTCGATTGGCTGGAACGGCCAACTCACGCGCGACGTGACCGAGGAGCAGTTGCGCGCCTACCTGTCCGAAGCGCTGGGCGCCACGCGCGAGGAAGCCGCTCCCGTCGAACTCTGACCCCGTTATGGCCGACCGCTACGCCCGCCGCCGACTGGCGCTCATCGACCTGCTCCGCGCACGCGGTCTAGACGACGAGCGCGTCTTGGACGCCGTCGCCAAAGTGCCGCGCCACGAGTTCGTCGACCAGGCGCTGCACGTCCGCGCCTACCGCGACGAGGCGCTGCCCATCGGCCACAAACAGACCATCTCGCAGCCGTCGACCGTCGCCGCGCAGACGATGTTGGTCGACCCCAAGCCAGGCGAGCGCATCTTGGAAATCGGTACGGGAAGCGGGTTTCAAGCCGCCGTCCTCGCCGAACTGGGCGCCGACGTGTACTCCATCGAACGCCACGAGCCGCTCCACACACGCACCGCCGATTTGCTCGAACGCCTGGGCTACACGATGCACCTGCGCTGGGGCGACGGCACGCTGGGCTGGCCCGAAGCCGCACCGTTCGACGCCGTCCTGGTGACAGCGGGAGGGACGTCGGTTCCGCGCGCGCTGATGGAGCAACTGAAAGTAGGCGGACGCCTCATCATCCCTGTCGGCGAGACTGGCGGCGACCAGACCATGCTCCGCATCGTCCGAACGGGCGCGACGACGTTCGACGAAACCGAAGCGGGCGCCTTCCGCTTTGTCCCTCTGATCGGCGACGGACTGAACGACTGACCTTGTCCGGACGGATCGCGGATCCGCCCCTACCTTGCCGTTTCTCGACCGCCACTCGCCATGCTCACGCTCTACTGGATCGCCCTGCTCGTCGGCGGCTTCTTTCGTCGGTCTCTCACTCTTTGGCGGTGATGCGGATGCAGGAGACGCAGACCTCGATTTCGACGCGGATGCCGATCTGGATCTGGAAATCGACTCGGATGCGGGCGATGTGGCGTCGGGCGGCGGCTTCTCCCCGGGCGATCTGATCTCGCTACGTGCCGTGCTGCTGCTGGCGGCGGCGTTCGGGCTGACGGGCGTGCTGCTCCACTACTTGGGCACCGCCGAACCACTGGCTGCGATTCTGGCTGCGGCAACCGGACTCGTCGTCTCGGCTGGTGGGACGTACGCGATCAAAACGGTCGGTCAGGCGCACGTGTCGGCGGATACTGGCGTCGACGCGCTGCTGATCGGGCGGACGGCGCGCGTCGTCGTTCCGTTTGGAGCCGACGATCGGGGCGCTGTCGTCGTCACGACTGGAACGGGGAGGCACCGTGTCCGGGCGGCATCGCTGGGCGGCCCCGACACGTTCGATCCGGGCGACGAAGTTGTCGTGGTTCAGGTCGAGGAGGGCATCGCCCGCGTCGTGCGTCCGGGCGGAGAGTTGCCGCCTATGGACGAATCTGTCCCCACTCCGCCGCGACGTATTACCAGCTGACGTGAGCGATTCCTCCGCCGACCGCTCTCTCCCCAACGTCTGTGTGACGTGCGGCGAGCGGTTGCAGGGTCCCTACTGCCACGCGTGCGGCGAAAAACGACTCGGCGAGGACGACCGCACCGTCCGCCACTTCGTCGGCGACGTACTCGGATCTGCGTTCAGTCTCGACGGCACGTTCTGGCGGACGTTTCGGCTGCTCGTCTTCCGCCCCGGCGCGCTGACGGCCGAGCACATCGCCGGACGACGCCGTCCGTATCTGACGCCGCTGCGCCTGTTCCTGCTGTGTAACCTCGTCTACTTTGTCGCCCAGCCGTACACCGGGTTCTCGGGCTACAACACGTCGCTGCGTTCGCAGATGGAGCGGCAGGGATACAGCCGAGGCGCTGGCATTACCGGTCACGTCGCCGGTCGGATCGGACTGGATGAAGCGACTCCTACTGAAGTTGTCGTTCAGACCGAGTCGTTTCGCCGGTACGAGCAGCGGTTCAACGCGCGGAGCAGCGCCCTAGCGCGAACGCTCGTGATCCTGCTTATTCCGCTCGCAGCGCTGCTGCTCAAAGCGCTCTTGCCGCGTCGCCTGCTGGCCGACCATCTGGTGTTCGCGACGCACCTGATGGCGTGGCAACTCTTGGTCATCATGTCGGCCTGGCTGCTGTTTTATACCGCAGTTTTCGGGAGCCTCCTGTATACCAGTTTGCCACGAGGTCTGGCGTCGTACATCAGCGAGACGCACACCTTCTGGTTCGTCATGATCTACCTGTACCTGGCGCTGCGCCGAGCCTATGGGCTGACACGCGGAGCGTCGGCGTGGCGCTCTGTCGCGCTGGCGATCTCTCCTCTTCCCTTTGTCGGAATCGCCGGACTGCTCATCGTCGTCACGCTGTTCTATCGCTACGTGCTGTTTTGGATCACGTTCTGGACGTTGGGCGCGGGCTGACCGTCCTTGAAATCGTCTTCACACGCTGGTTGCCGCGTACCTTTGCTACCCACGCTTCGTAGGCGTGATCTCCTTCTCGTTTCATCCCCACTGTCATGACCGAAGCCCTCGTTATTGCAGGCGTCATCATCGTCGCCATGCTCGTCGTCTTGCAGTTTATCAAGGCGAACCTCAAGATTTGTCAGCCCAACGAAGTGTTGATCTTTTCGGGTCGACAGCGTGCCATGGCCGATGGCACGAGCGTCGGCTATCGCGTGATTCGGGGCGGGCGCGGCTTTCGGATTCCCGTCATCGAAGAGGTCGACCGGCTCGATCTGCGGACGCTTCCGCTCGATCTGATGGTGACCAACGCGTTCTCAAAAGGTGGCATCCCGCTTCAGGTACGCGCCATCGCCAACGTCAAGATCGCGTCGCAGGAGCCGGAGTTGAGCAACGCCGTCGAGCGTCTGTTGGGTAAGGACCTGGACGAGGTGCAGATGATCGCCAAGGAGACGCTCGAAGGCAACTTGCGCGGCGTGCTGGCGCTGCTGACGCCCGAAGAGGTCAACGAGGACCGGCTGAAGTTTGCCAAGGAACTGCTCGACGAAGCCGATCAGGACTTGTCGGCTCTGGGCTTGCACCTGGACACGCTCAAGATCCAGTCGATCGACGACGATACGGGCTATCTCAACGCCATCGGTCGGCAGCAGACGGCGCACATCATTTCGGCAGCCGAGGTGATCGAAGCGCAGAAGATGGAGCAGGCCAAAGTCGCCCAGGCGCGCGCGGATCTGGCCGTCGCCGAGGCCGAAAACGAAGTGCGCATCGTGCGGGCCAAGCTCGACGCGAAGAGTCAGGCCGAGGAAGCCAGAGCGGGCATGGCGTCGCGCGTCGCCGAAGCCCAGGCCGAGCAGGAACTGGCCGAGCAGGAGATCCTGCTCATGGAGAAGCGTGAGCGTGCTGGAACGATCATCAAGGCTGAAGCTCAACGACAGGCGCTGATGGAAATCGCCAAGGGCGATGCGGCCAAGATCACCGAGAGCGGAAACGCCGAGATCGCCATTCTCCAGCAGAAAATGGAACTGTGGAAAGCCGCTGGGGACGATGCCGAGCGCCTCTTCCTGATCCAGATGCTGCCCGAGATCCTCAAGGAAGTTATCAAGACGGTGGATAACCTCAAGATCGACAAGCTGACGGTCGTCGACAGCGGCGGCAACGGGCAGGGCGTGCCTGCTGTAATGAGCCAGATCGCCGGAGCCACGCCTGCCTTGCTCGAAAGCCTGCGCGCGTCGACCGGCGTCGACATCGCTGGAATGCTGGCTCAGGCATCGGCACCTCGACAGATCGGTAGCGGCGACAAGAACAACAGCGCCAAGGACAACGGCGAAGTGCCGAGCGCATGAATCTGCTCGCTCTCATCGCCGGAGTGTTGACGCTCGTGGCGTTTGCTGCGCACACGTTCGTCGGAGCGCGCGAGTACCGACTCTTTGCTCCTGAGAGCGACGCAGGTGCGGCGCGTACGGCCTGGGTGCAGGCGTTGGCTGGTTGGCACTGGGTGTCGGTGAGCCTGTTCGCTGCCGCCATCGTCTTGCTAGTCGCCGGGTTCACCGATGCGATCCCGAACGAGTCGACGGTTCTTCTGATGCTGAGCGGGTATTTCGCTCTGGGCGGAGCGGCTTGGTTCGCCACTCTGGTTGTGTCGGGGAGAGGTGTACGCCGACGCTATCTCGTTCTGGGGCAGTGGGGGTTCTGCTTTGTGGTTGCTGCCTTGGCCTACTTCGCGATCGGGTGAGTGCCGCCCAGCGCTCTATATCCCCTGATCTGGGGATGGCGGCGCGAGGAGAGAATGTGCTTTTTATAGGTGCATTCAACCCCTACTCGCCATGCGCCGCCTCGCCTCGCTCCTGTTCGCTGTCCTCTTCTTCGCCGGTTGCATGGGCAGTTCGCCCGCGCGCTACGCGTCCAACTCGAACAGCAGCGGCGGAGGCATCATTGAGGTGGCGAACGAAACCGGGCAGTCGATCTTCTATTTCTACGCGTCGTCGTGTAGCAGCGACAGTTGGGGCGCAGACCAGTTGGGCGGATCCGAAGTGATCAGTTCGGGCGGTCGCAAGCGGTTCACCATCGGTGCGGGCTGCTGGGACTTCCGCGCCAAGATGCGCGACGGCAAGCAGGTCGAGCGCCGAGGTATCCGCATCGCGTCGGGCGACGCCAAAGTCTGGACGGTCTACAACAGCAACTGACAGCGATTACCGTCGCAGCAGCCGTCGGCGAATCGCGCGGACGGCTTGCTTCCATCGGCTCCGCCCGCCGAGTCCATAGCCGTGCCGGTTGACCGTCCCTCGTCCGGCGTGATAGGCGTACTCGGCGACGGGGAAATCCGACACGATCAGCCCGCGCGCGTGAGCCGATTCCATCGTGCGGACGAACGGCGCGCCGTGTTTCTCGAAGGGTGCCAGCGTCCGGTACGTCGCTACGTCGACGAGAGCGCAGTGGGGATGGACGTATGGCGTTTCGGTATGGTCATCGGCGTTGAAGCCGTCCGAGTCGACGTGTAGCAGGTGGCCGACGGCCCACGCTCCCGTCTCTTCGGCGCGGTCCTGCATCGCCTGGATCAAGCCCGCGCGCCAGACGAACGTGTCGGTGTCGAGGATCAGCAATCGGCGTGCAAACGTGGCACGCATCGCCGCATCCATCGCGGGACCGTGGTGCCAGTTGACGCCATCGGACAGGCGGAAGGGAGCGAGATCGCCAGCGTCCGCGCGCAGCCGGGTGACGGTGTCGTCGAGTGAGGCGTTGTCGATGACAGTGATCGGAACAGTCGGCTCGAACTGCCGCAGCAGGCGGACGGCAGCCCGCGTCATCGCGCACGTGCCGTAGCTGACGAACAAGGCTTCCACGTGTGGCGACGCGAACGCGTCGGGGTCCGTAGTCGTGGAGAACGTCAGGTTGGCGTCGGGCATGGCCGAAAGCTACGCCGCGCCGCGTCAGCGCTGGGTGAACACGTACGCGTTTCCGCCCCTGACGAATTGGCCACCCGCTGCCTCGCCGATCTGTACGAGGGCCGAATCGAGCGTCGTCAGCCGAAACGTGCCGGTCAGTCGGCGGCGCTGTGCGTTGGGCGGGATGCGGACGGCGGTACCGAAGTGACGGCTCAGTTCGTCGGTCGCATCGGACATCCGGGTTTGATCGAGGACCAGCATGCCAGTCGTCCAGTCGAGGATGGCGGCAGACGAGGTGACGGGAGTGGGCAGACCCAGTCTGCGACCTCGAACGAGAACCTGTTGCCCGCCGCTAACGGTCCGCGTCGAGTCGGCCTCTACGGTGACGGATCCGCTCTCGACGTAGACCATCGCCGACGAATCCGACGCGGCGATGGCGAATCGGGCGCCGGGCGTGGTTACCCTCACCGGACCGGCGTCGATAACGAACGGGTTGGCATCGTCGGGTAGAACGGTGAAGCGCGCGTCGCCGCGCAGTAGGTAGTGGCGTTCGGTCGAGGTCAGGAGCACGCGTGGTGCCTCGGCTCCGCCGACGCCTCCGACAGCACGAAGCGACGCGCCCGAGCGTAGCGTCACGTCCGAATCGTCCGGCAGTGTGGTGGCGACGGGTGTCGATCCCGGCTCGGCGAGTTGGGCAAACGAACGCGTCAGGTCCGGCTTGGGCCACGCCCACACCATCGCCCCGATCACGCCGACGGCCATCAGTCCGGCCACGATCCGCACGACGAGTGGAAGTCCGGGCGGCGCCTGCACGATGGTCTGCGGGCGCTTCGTTTCGCGCGTCAACGGGTGTTCCATCGTGCCCGGCGTCTCGACGAAATCGGTGTCGAGCGTGTCGCTGTCCGTGCGCTCTTCGGTTGATGCGTCGTCGGCGCGCGCCTCCAATTCGGCATCGTCGGTCGGACGGAGCGGAGGTGAGTCGTCGGGAGGTGTGGACATCAGCGAGGAGAGGCAGAGGCGTTGGGGGGCGACAGGATACAGCGCGTAGGCTCAGTCGCCACGCATTCGGACGCCGCCAATCGCAGGTGTTACGCCGTGCGCAGATTCGCGCGCCGAACTCCGCGCGTAGATCCGCATTGCTCTGCCACGTCCAACCGCTCTGCCATGCTCGCCCGCCTACTCCCGCTCGCCCTGCTGCTCGTCGCCTGCTCGACACAGGACGCCGCCCTCGTCGACGACACTCCACCGGCGCCACCCGCGCCCGGAATGCTCGCTTCGGAAGTGCCGACCAACACGCTAACGCCGTCGCCTATCCGCGTCACGCTCGACGCATTGCCCGAGCCGTTCGCCACTAACTCGGCGCGCAAGGGGCCGGATGTCGTCGACGTGCCCAGCGGCGCCACGCTCAACGTGCCCGATGGCTTCCGCGTCCAGGTGTGGGCCGACGGACTCAATGCTCCACGCTGGCTCGCGCTCACGCCCGAAGGAGACGTGCTCGTCGCCGAAAGCCGCGCAAACCGCATCGCTCGCCTGTCTGATGCGGATAGCGATGGCGTCGCCGAAACGCGGACGACGTTCGCCACGTCGGATAATGCGATGGATCAGCCGTTCGGAATGGCGTTTATGGACGGCGCGTTTTTCGTCGGTAACACGGGCGAGGTTCGGCGCTACGCGTACAACGGGTCGATCAGCGGTAGCGGAGAGGTGATCACCGAACTCACGCCGGGCGGCTACAATCAGCACTGGACGCGCAACGTCGTCGCCGGGCCGGACGGATACCTCTACGTGTCGGTCGGCAGCAAGAGCAACGTGGACGAGGAAGAACTTCCACGCGCGTCGGTTCAGCGAATGCGGCCCGACGGCAGCCAGCGGACGACGTACGGCAGCGGTCTGCGTAACCCCGTCGGTCTGGCGTTTCAGCCGTCGACCGGCGATCTGTTCACGACCGTCAACGAGCGCGACGGCATGGGCGACGGCTTGGTGCCCGACTACTTCACGCGCGTCCAGCAGGGCGGCTTCTACGGCTGGCCCTACGCCTACCTCGCGCCCGACAACCTCGACCCGCGCCGCATGAACGGCGACGTGAGCGAGCGCCCCGACTTGGCATCGCAAACCCTCACGCCGGACGTACTCTTCGAAGCCCACAGCGCTGCGCTCGGCGTCCAGTTCTACGACGGCGATCAGTTTCCGGCTCGCTACCAGGGCGGCGCATTCGTCGCGTTTCGAGGAAGCTGGAATCGGAGCCAGGGGACGGGCTACAAAATCGTCCACGTCCCCTTCGACGGCGCCCAGCCGATGGGTCACTACGAAGACTTCCTGACCGGCTTCCTGCTCGACCCGTCCGGCCCGACGACGTTTGCGCGTCCCGTCGGCCTACTCGTGCTTCCCGACGGCAGCCTGCTCCTCACCGACGACGGAAACGGCCGCATCTACCGCGTCTCGTACACCGGCTGATTGCGCATCTATCTTCGAGGCCGCTCCAAACGACTCGCTCATGCCCGTCACGATCCGCCCCGCCACACCCGCCGATATCGACCTGATTCTGGCGTTGATTCGTGAGCTAGCCGTCTACGAAAAGATGGAAGACGAGATGGTGAACACGCCCGAACTATTGCACGCCGCGCTGTTCGGCGAGCGTCCTGCATGCGAAGCGGTCGTCGCGAACATTGACGGCAAGGACGACGGGTTCGCGCTCTTCTATCCGACGTTCTCGACGTTCACAGGGCTGCAAGGGCTGTGGCTCGAAGACCTTTACGTCCGACCCGACGCGCGCGGGAAAGGGGCCGGAACCGCGTTGCTGGCCTACGGCGCCCAACTGTGCATCGAGCGCGGCTGGCCCCGCTACGAGTGGACCGTTCTCGACTGGAACGAACCCGCACTGGCCGTCTACCGTCGCCACGGCGCGCGTGGGATGGACGAGTGGACGGTTCAGCGCGTTAGCGGCGAGGCGTTGACCGAGTTGGCGAGCCGAGCGTAGCGCAGTCTTCGCCCGGCTTTCTCACGGGCGTGGGCACACGGCTGCCTGTCCAAATCGTAGGACGGATGCTCAATCTGCCGCCTGCATGAAAACCTTCGACGCACTCTTCTCCGAACTCACCGCCAAAGTCGCCGCCGGTGATCCCGACTCGGGGACCGTCCGCGCCGTCGCTGCGGGTCCACACGGCGTCGGCAAGAAGCTAGTCGAAGAGGCCGCCGAAGTGTGGATGGCCGCCAACCACGAGGGCAAGGAGCGCACCGCTGAGGAAATCTCGCAGTTGCTCTACCACGCCCAGGTGATGATGCTCGCCGTCGGCCTCACGCCGGACGACGTGTACAAGCACCTGTAGCCCGCTGCGCTCCTCGTACCGCCGTTATATAACGGCGCTTCCCCGACCTTGTCGCCCATCGAAGGCGCTTCTGCATTCTAATCGACCTCCCGCATGCTCCGCATCGCCCTCCCCAACAAAGGCGCCCTGTCCGAAGGCGCCGTCACGCTGGCTCGCGAGGCCGGATACAAAGTCCGACGCGGCGACGGCGATCTGATCGCGCGCGACTCGCATCACGAAGTCGAGTTCTTCTTCCTGCGCCCGCGCGACATCGCCGTCTACGTGGCGAACGGAACGCTTCAGATCGGCATCACGGGACGCGATCTGGCCGCCGACTCCGGCTCCCAGCTGGCCGAACTGCTGCCGCTCGGTTTTGGAGGCAGCACGTTCCGCTACGCCGTCCCGCGCGACTCCGACCTGACCCCCGATGCCTTCGAAGGCCTGCGCATCGCGACGAGCTATCCCAACATCGTGAGGGACGACATGGCCAAGCGCGGCATCGACGCCCGCGTGGTCGAACTGGATGGCGCCGTCGAAATCTCGATCCAACTGGGCGTGGCCGACGCCGTCGCCGACGTGGTGCAGACGGGCCGCACGCTCGAACAGGCTGGACTCAAAACCGTCGGCGATCCCGTTCTGGAAAGTGAGGCGATCCTGATCGGACGCGATACGTCCATCCTCGATCACGAGGGCGTGAGTCGCTTCGTCCAGCGCGTCAAAGGCATCATCACGGCCCGCGCCTACGTGCTGATTGACTACGTCGTCGAGAGGTCGCTGCTCGACGTCGTTCGTGCGATCACGCCCGGCATCCAGTCGCCGACCGTTTCGCCGACCAACAAGGAGGACTGGGTCGCCGTCCGCGTCATGGCTCCGCGTCGCGACGCCAACCGCCTGCTCGACGAGTTGTCCGCCGCCGGAGCACGCGCCGTCCTCGTCACCGACATCACGACGTGCCGGTTGTGACCCTTCCGACGCGTCGGCACGATTGCTGAATCGGTCGGTACCACTCTGCTCACCCACCCGGAACGCCATGTTTGCGCGCCTCGCCGTCCTGTTTTCGATGCTCTCGCTGCTCACCGTAGCGGACACCCGAGCGCAAACGGCAGACAGCATGCGTGTCCCCGTTGAAGTCGGGGCGTTTGCGGATACGGTTCGGATGACGGTCGAAGAGGCCATCGTCGAGGCCCTGTCGGTCAGTCCAGAAGTTGGCATCGCGCGGTCCAAAGCGGATCGCAGCGACGCGCGCCTCAACCTCGCACGCGCCAGCCGCTTCCTGACGGATTTCAAAGCCGAGTCCGCCCACAGTCTCGCGCCGAGTCTGCGCATTCCGGACGACTACACCGGCTCGACCGACGCCCTCTATCTCGATCCGCGCGTCAAGAACGACAAGGACGATTTGCGTCCCTTCAACCAGGTCGAAGTCGAAGTCGTCCAGCCGCTGTGGACGTGGGGCGAGTTGACCGGCAGCATCCGTGCCGCGCGCTATGGCGCCCTTGTCGACGAAGCCGGAGTCGAAGTGCAGGCGACGACGACGGCGCTGCGTCTGGCCGAGAGCTACTTCGGGCTGCAACTCGCGCTCCGCCTCGAACAACTCGCCGTCGAGACCGAGCCGCTGATCGCACAGGCCAAGCGTCAACTCACGCAGATGCTCGACGACGGCGATCCCGACGTGAGCTACGGCGATCTCTACCAGGTCCAGCTAACCGAGCAGGAATTCGTCCGCCGTTTGGTAGAGGTGCAGCAGGGCGTGCTGACGGCCCGAACCGCGCTGCGCCGCCAACTCTTCCTGCCCGAAACCGCTACGTTCGCCGCAACCGATGCGCGCCTGACGCCCATCCCGTTCGAGCGTGAGCCGATGGACACGTACTTCTCGCTAGGCCTCGCCCACCGCGCCGAACTCACCCAGGCGGATGCGGGACTGGCTGCCCGCGATGCCCTGGTCGCCGTTGCGCAGTCGAATTACTATCCCAAGCTCGGCATCGGTGCGCGCGCCAACTATGCCTATACCAAAGGCCGTTTTCGCCAGCCCAACCCGTACGTCAACGATGGTCTCATCAGCCAGAGCGTAATCGGCGGGTTCGTGGTGCGGCAGAACCTCAACTTTGCCCAAACGCGAGCGCGTGTGCAGCAGGCGCAGGCCGAGCGCGAAGAAGTGCGCTTCCAGCAGGACGCCGCCGACCAACTCATCCTGTTCGAGGTCGAGACGGCGTACCGCGCCCTCGTCACCGCCGAAGCCGCGCTGGGCGCGCAGGAGGAAGCGTACCGGCTGACGCGGCAGTGGTACTTGACGAACGACTGGCGCTCGACTTCGGTACCGGTGATACCGAAAACCTGGTGCGTGCAGTCCAGGCCAAGCTCCAAGCCGAAGCGTCGTACTACGAGGCCATTCAGCGGTACAACGTCGCCGTCGCTCGACTGCTCGACGCGTCGGGCGTGCTGACGCTGCGTGCTCAGGGCGGATCGCTCGGTGGCATGGTCGGCGCGCAAAGCGGCACGGATGTGGAACGATAACAGGTAGGCAGCACAAAACGGCGCTCAGGCCGTCTATCCGCTGCCCCTCTCCACGACATACGACAACACTCCGTCCACGATAGCAGACATGAAACGACTCGTTTCCGCCCTCTTCCTCGCGCTCCTCTTTATTGGCGTCGCCCCCGTTCAGGCTCAGCAGGCCGAAGTCCGCGCCCTCTTGCAGCAGCGCGACCGCGATGTGAAAGCCGTCCTCGGCACACGCTCCACGTTCACCGACGCCCAGCGCGACCAACTCAAAGAACTGCTCAACGGCGCCATCGACTTCCGTGCGATGAGCATCCACGCGCTCGACAACGAGTGGAACGATCTCTCGTCTGACCAGAAGCGCGCGTTCGTCGACGCGTTCAGCCAGGTCGTTCGCAACCAGTCGCTGAGTAACCTCGCCATCTACCGCGCCGACGTGCGCTACAACGAGATCCGCGTCGAAGGCGACGAGGCGACGGCGCTGACGACCACGACGCTCGATGGCAAAACCGCACGCGTCGACTACGAACTCAACAAGCGCGACGGCGAATGGCGCATCGTCGACATCATCCTCGACGACGTGTCGACGGCAGGCAGTTACAACCGCCAGTTCAAGCGCGTCTTCCAGCGCCAAGGCTACGACGGCCTAATGAACGTGCTTCAGCGCCGCATCGCCCGCGACGAAGGCTGATCTGGGTCTCCGTTTGGACCGCAAGCGCATCCATCCTTCGGGGTGGGTGCGCTTCGTCTTTGCAGAACATCGGCGCCGGAGGACGCGTAACGCCCTAGTTTAGCAGCCGACCCCCGCCACCTCCGCACGCATGTCCGACCCGACGGAAGGATACGTCCTACACGCCTACGGCGCCGAACGCTACGTCCAGCACGCGGTAGCCTCGGTGGTGACGTTGCGCAGACACGACGCGCACCGGCCTGTGGCGCTCTACTGCACGAAGGAGCAGCGCGACGCGCTACGCAAACACGGACTCGATACGCTGTTCGAGCGTGTCGTCGAGTTGCCCGTCGAGAACCGGTCGATCGTCGGCTTCAAGCACGCGATCTACAAGTTCAAGCCGTACGACCGCAGCCTCTACGTCGACGCCGACATGGTGTGGTGCCGCAACCCGGACGCGCTGTGGCAGCAAATGGCCGCCTTCCCGTTCACGGCGACCGGCCTCGAACGCGCCGACTTCTTCTTTGGCGGACCCAAAGGATTCAGCGTCGCCTTCGACTTCTTGTTCGACCGCCGCCGGAGCACGATGCGTGCGTTTGGTCTGAGCCACCTGCCGCGCGTCCAGGCAGGCATGATCTACGCCCAGGACGACGAAGTGACGCGGCTCGTCTGCGACAGCGCCAGCTCTTTCCTCGACCGCCAGACCGAAACGCACTTCCGCAGCCGTCTCAACGAGGGGCGCAACGAAGAGACGTGCGAGTGGAGTATCGCGATGGCGATGAGTCGCCTGCGCCTGCCCGTCTTTACGTGGTTCCAAGGCTACAACTCGCCCCAACTCGACTTTATCGAAGGGCTGACGCAGTACGATCCCGACTTCGAGCACGTGCTCTGCCGCTACTACTGCGACCGCTTCGTCTACTCGCTGCGCGGCCTGCGCATCCCCAGCGTCCGCGATCGCATCATCCGCATAGCTTCGGCTCTACCCGGACGCGGCGACTACCTCGACGTGACGCCCTACGTGATGCACTTCGGCTGGCTGCGTCACAAGCAGCCGTTTTTCGACTTCTCCGACCGCGTCTGGAAACGCCTTACGTCGGCGACCCTGTCCGGCGACGGCGCGGGGCGCGAACCCATAGTGCTGCCGTCCGAACTCGACGCTCAGGTACGCGAGGCAGCGTCGGCGGCGCGGTAAGTGAGCCATGCCTGAACCTACACCCGTTCCACTCACGCGTCCACTCGGTGGCATTGTAGCTGGCTCGGTTGTTACCGTGGCCGTGTTATGTTCAGGCCTCGCACTCGTTGTCTTGCTTTTGTGGCCTAGCGAGATTTCAGGGGTGGGCCTGTTTCTGCGTTTCGCCATCCCTTCATTCGGAGCGTTGGCGCTCGCCTATTTCTCCATCGCCTACCTCGTCGTTCGCAAGTCTACGCGGCAATGGAAAGCCTTGATGGTCGGAGCCGTCTTGACGGGCGTCGTCTCCGCCTTGTGGATGTCTGCGGGCATTTCCGGCTTAGAGCAGTCAGAGATATGGAGGACCGCACTTGTAATGGCGGTCGTCTTGAGTGGATCGCTTTTACTCGGGTCGGCCACACTGTACCGCATGCTAGGATCGGTGGATCGCGTCGAGTGAGAGGCAGCCATTCTGAATAGATGCCGAGGTGAGCGGCTTGGGTAGCAACTAGCAGCCTGCTCAGTTACGACGCCTCGGTAGACGTTCTTATACGAAAGGCGCTAGATTTCTACCCGCGCATCAACAAGTCCAGCGCCAGACCGATCTGCTCGGGCATTGCGAAGTAGCTTCCGACGCCGACGAGCAGTAGCCACGTCAGGGGATGGAGCAGGACGACGAGTAAGGCGACGGGCGTCGTCGTGTTGGTGATCGACGAGAACGTGAGGGCTGCGTGGATGGTCGCGCCGACGGCGATTAGCGCCCAGACGATGAGCAGGGCTAGGGCGACACCTCCGACGTAAGCCGTCGGCAGGCTTGGGACGACCAGGGCGGCGATAAGCAGGAGCATGAGCGGCCAGCGCGGCCACGCCTGAATCATCAGTGCTTGCCCCATCGTGAAGCTGTGGCGTCCGCGCGAGAGCAGCGTGAAGGCCAGCCCTATCACGAGCAGCACGATCCACCCCGCTCCGACGAGGGCAATTGGTAGCAGCCACGCGGTGACGGCTCCAAACGGAATCGCGCCCCCAACGATGTGCCGGATGTAGCCCGAAGCTGCCGTGTCGTTGAGGACGAGCAGCAGTTGCGTCACGGCGAACGCACCACACGCAAGCATCAGCGTGGCGAAAACGGCGGTCTGGAGGCGCAGTCCGTCACGGGAGCCGCGCACGTCTTCGCGGAAGAAGCCGGACGCCGTAAAGAAGCGCTCAGTGAGTTGGCGCATCCGCAGCATGGACGAAAAGGCCAGCCCGATCATCAGGACGACGACCCATCCGCCCAGACGCAACCAGTCGGCGCGGCGGTTGGGATGGACCGTTCCGGCAGCGAGGGCGGGCGAGGAGGGGATACCCTGGACTGCGTCGGCGGCAGCGACAAGCGGCATCGTGTCCGATCCGTCGTCTGTCAACAGGCCGTAGGGGTCTTCGCTGATCGTCGCCCAGCGGTGGAGTAGGACGAAGGCGGGCTGCGTCGTGTCGGCGGCGAGTGCGTTGAAGGTTGTTTCGAGCAGACGCGCAGCGCGCTCGGGCGAGTGACCAGCGCGCAGTCCTTCCTCGCCTGCGTAGACGGCTCGGCCCAACAGCAGGGCAGCGCGACGGTCGGGGTGGGCAGTTTTCCAATCGGCCCAGCGCTGCTCCGCGTCGTCGCTGTCGCGCAAGTCGAGGAGAGGAAGTCCGGCGTCGGGCGAGCACGCGTCGTCGGTAAAAGCAGTCTGATAGTAGACCGTCGTACGCGGCAGGCGCTGGCGGATCGACTGTGCGGCCTGCTGGAGCGCGTCGCACGTCGCGGTCGAACGCGTGGCGTGGTTCGATCCCAGCCCGATACCTGCCAGTGTCGAGTCTGCGCCGGACACTTTGAGCGAGTCGGCCATGCGCGCGACGTAGCCCAACGTATCCGCCAGTTGTGTCGCCGTCAGGTAGGAGAGCGGCAAGTCGACGTAAAAGCGGACGCCTAACTGAGCAGCCCACGCGCGTAGGTCGCGGCTTACACCGGGCGCCACGCGAACAATGGTGAAGCCTAGCCGACGTACGCGTTCGAGCGATGCACGCGCTGAATCGGCGTCAGCAGGCGGCGTCCAGGCTGGACCCATGGACGGCAGCGCATCGGTCGGCGTCGGCAGCGAGGCGAGGCGTGCTTCTAGCGATTGAGAGGCAGCTACCGAGTCGCGGAGAGCAGCGGCAACGGCTGCGGTGTCGACGAGTGCGGGGGGCGGTGGGGCTGCCTGCTGAGAGACAGGCGCCGACGGTTGCGGTTCTGGTGTGGTGCGCGTTTGCTGCGTAGGCGTCGCGGGCTGCGTCTGTCGCGGTGTCGGAGTCGGCTCGGTTCGCTGAGGCTGCGGTGTCGGCGTCGTTTGCTGCGGTCGTGGCTGAGGAGCCGTCTGCTGCGGCTGCGGCGCGGGGACGGTTTGGGGTTCGACCGTCGGAACCGGGATCGTCTGCGGCTCGGCTTCCTGGGTCGGAAGGGGCGGCGGCTCGACGGTGGGAATGGGTGTTTGCTGAGGCGGTTCGGTCTCCTGC
The DNA here is from genome assembly GCA_963793245.1 of Rhodothermales bacterium. Taxonomy (GTDB): domain Bacteria; phylum Bacteroidota; class Rhodothermia; order Rhodothermales; family BA12; genus CAXBBB01. The sequence continues at coordinate 588,717 of CAWBZG010000005.1, read as the reverse complement.
GCGGCGGCGGGAAGTCCTAGGCACAGGGCGAGGAGCAGGAGGGCGAGCAGGCGCACGGCGATCGGGGCAGATGAAGAGGCGCAAAGTAGTCGTGCCGCACCCGAGAATAGACGCGCCGAGTCGGGTGGATGAGTGATCTAACCGGATTGTGGCGAATCGTCAGCCGGAAGCAGCCCATCCCGTGTCGGAGCGACAGCCGGGGTGCAACTTCGTCAGTGGGATGCTGCGCGGATCGGTCAAAGCGGCAAACGGAAGCCGCGGTTCGTCCGCCAGCCTGACGGACGAACCGCGTCGGCACGCCGGTTGAAAAGGTGCGAACTGCGCAGCGCGGCATCCGTCCGCCTGCCCTTTCGACACCAACCCATTCCACCCATGAGCAACGTAACCCGCTATTCCAGCGACCTCCGCACCCTCCAGCGCCAGATGGACTCGGCGTTCCAAGACCTCCTGCGCGGCGACCGCTCGTCGACCGACACGTGGGCGCCCCGCGCCGAAGTCCGCGAGAGCGACGATGCCTACGCGTTCGCCATCGACGTACCCGGCATGAACCGCGACGACATCGCCATCGACTTCCACGATGGGACGCTGACCGTGTCGGGCCAGCGCTCCGCTGAGTCCAAGCAAGAAGGTGAACACGTCGTCCGAACGGAGCGCACGTATGGCGCTTTCTACCGCTCGTTCGGCCTGCCGCAGTCGGTAAGTGCGGACGCCATCGAAGCGTCGTATACCGATGGCGTGCTACGCGTCCACGTCCCCAAAGCCGAGGAGAGCAAGCCGCGCCGTATCGCGGTCAACTGATCCGATCGTCCGGCTCGCCAATGCCGCCTTCGCCGACGTGTTCTGGGAAGGCGGCATCCGTTTGGAGCGGATCTGTGGGAAGGAGGAGCGTGAAGCGGCTGCCCTGGCCGAACGTGCTCTGAGCCGTCAGCGTGCCGCCGTGTGCTTGGGCGATCTGCCGGGCGATGGCGAGGCCTAGGCCGGTACTCGTGCCGCGCGTCCGAGGGCCGTCGCCTCTGTGGTAGCGTTCGAAAAGCGTCGGTAGCAGGTCCGGCGCGATGCCTGATCCCGTATCGGCGACATGGAGGGCGACGTGATCCGGCTGCCAATCGGCGGAGAGCGTGACGCGTCCGCCCTCGGCTGTATGGCGGCGCGCGTTGGCGAGCAGGTTGTCGATCAACCGGAGCAGGCGTAAGCCGTCGGCGTCGAGCGTTGGCAGGGCGGGCGGTAGGTCGAGTGCGAAGTCCAGCCCGTCGGATGCCATCAGCGCCCTATGGCGGTCGGCTGCGTCGTGCAGCAACTCGGCCAGCGGAACGGGTTCGCGGCGCAACGGGGCTGGAGCGCTTTCCAAGATCGACAACTCGAACAGGTCGTCGATCAGCCGGGCCAGCGCCCCACTCTGTCGGCGGACCGACGCCAGCGCTTGCGCCGACTCGTCCGGTCGCCCCTCGCGCATCAGCCGCTCGGCTTCCTCCGCGTAACCCGACAGCGCGGCGAGCGGTGTCCGCAGATCGTGGCCGACGTTGGTGATCAAGTCGCGCCGCAGCCGATCCGCCGTCTGCAGCCGGTCGAAACTGCCCGCGACCTGCTCAGCCATCCGGTTGACGGCTGTCGTCAGCCGCCCGATTTCGTCGTCGGGTGTGCGCGTGGCGGGGAGCCGTCCCGAGTAGTCGCCCGAGCCGACGCGTTCGATGCCGCTCGTAATCGTGCGCAATGGGGCGATCAGGCGTTGGGTGTAGACGAGTCCGAGTACGAGCGCCAACCCCAGTGCGACGACGCCCGACAACGCCAACGCGCGCGCATACGCCTGCCGTTGCGGAGCCAGCGTCTGAGCCAGCGTCTCCTCCATCGGCAGCACGAGCAAACTGCCCACGAGCAGCCCGTCGGCGTCGAAAAGCGGTGCGGCTCCGACGGTGTTGCGTGGATCTACCTGCACGAACACGTCGCTCGTCGCCATCGCTTCGGTCAGCGCGGCACGCGTCGCGTCGTCGAGGTGCACGCTGGGGGCCTCGCCGACGGATCGGATCGCGTCAACGTTGGCGTCGACTAGGTAGATCGGGTCGAGGAAGCGCGTTTCCAGGTCCGAAAGCAGGAGTGGCGGAAGCGCGTCGAGCGTGTAGAGCGGTGCCGCGCGTTCCTCGATCTCCCGCGCGACGGCGTCCAGCTGCTGCTCCATGCTCCGCGCGGCCAGTTGCCGGTTTCCGCCCGATGCCAGCACCGCCGCCAGCCCGACGGCCAGCAAACTCGTCGCCACCTGCACGCCGACAAGCACGAGCGCGACGCGTCCGGCGACGGTTTTTGGGCGAGGGAAGGACATGCGAGGAGGGAAGAAGGGCGGAGAGGCAAGCAGCACAACCTGATCACTGTCATGGCGAGCGAAGCGCGGCGATCTCCGAGTTTAGCCGATAGTGCGGCGATTGCCACGTCCCTTCGACTGCGCTCAGGGCAGGCTGCTCCGCTCCTCGCAATGACAAAAGGTCGGGCCATGTGCGTCGCGTCACGCCGCCTCGGATTGCAGTTTGTAGCCTACGCCCCAGACCGTTTTGACGAAGCGCGGCGATCCGGCGTCGGGTTCGATCTTGGAGCGCAGGCGCTGCACGTGGCTGTCGACGGTTCGCTCGTAGCCTTCGTAGCGCAGGTCCCAGACCTTGTCGAGCAGTTGCATCCGAGTGAACGGCTTGTCGGCGTGGCTCGCGAGGAAGTAGAGCAGGTCGAACTCGCGGACCGTCAGTTGGATAGGCTCGCCACCGACCGAGACTTCGCGGCGGCTCAGGTCGATCAGCAGGCCGTCGATGGCGATGGGTTGGTCGCTTTCGTCCGCGGCTTCGGTCATGTGGAGGCGGCGAAGCCCCGAGCGAACACGCGCGACGACTTCCTGCAGGCTGAACGGCTTGGTCACGTAATCGTCCGCGCCCACTTCCAACCCAACGACGCGGTCGACTTCGCTGCTCTTGGCCGTCAGCATCATCACGTAGACCGTCGGCAGGCTCGCACGCAGACGGCGACACACTTCGAGTCCGTCGAAGCCCGGCAGCATCACATCGATCAGTGCCACGTCGGGCGCGTCGGCCTCGGCTGCTTCGACGGCTTCGGGGCCTGTCGTAGCCGTCGTGACGCGGTAGCCTTCGTCGCGCAGACGAGTCGAGAGCAGGGCGAGAAGGTGGGTGTCGTCTTCGACGACGAGCAGGTGCGGCTGGGGCATCGGACTTGTGGGCTGGCTACCCGAAAGCTACTCGGCGACGCGGTCTGAGTTACGCTGACGCCGTCCTCTTGTCTTCAAAATCGGCGATTCGCCATTCTTCCGTGACATCCCGCAGACAAATAGACCGTTCTTAAGGGCATGAACCGTTTGTTCGTCCTCTTCATTCTACTCGCGATCGCTCCCTGCGCGCACGCCGTCCAGCCCGACGTGTCCGTCTGGGCGCGAGAGCAGGGCGTTCGGGAGCGCCAGGCAGCATTCGAGGCCCGCATCGAAGTCGAGCGGTTGATCGAGTCGCACCGTCGTGCGTCGACGCTGCGGTACATCCGGTTCGAGACGTTTGCGCCGGGATCTGCGCCAGACGTGAAGCACGGCCCGATGCACATCGACGGGCGCGAAATCGACGCGCGGCACGTGGGGAGGCTCGATCCGATGCGCAAGCTGCCGCCGTTGCAGCGCCTGATCGCCCAGCACCTATCGCCGGCGCGGGCCGTCTTGCGGCTTCGACTCGCTCGCCAGCCTGTGCGCGACGGCGCGTCGTGGCGCTACGACTTTGCGTTTCCATCGCCGCCCGATAGACGACCCAATCCCGCCGCAGGCGATAGCCTCTCGCTGTGGCTGAGCACGAGCGGCGACGTGCGGCTGGTTCGGTCACGCGCTCGATTGGAGCCTCCGCGCGCAGGCGAGCCGCTGATTATCGAGGCAACGTACGTGCGCCGCGACGGACTCGACATCGTCGACAGGCGGCGTGCGCAAGGCGTGTTCGTGATGGAGCGGCGAGGGCGCGGTTTCTCCTACCGCATCGACGAGACACAGCGCGTCCGCGTCGCCGAGGCGAACAATCGGTAGTTACCGAACGACGACCGTCGCGCGGGCCGCTATCGGCATGGCGATCGGTTCTTCGCGTGCCTTCATCGCCTGGTCGATCAGTTGCGCGGCGGCTTCTCGTTTGAGCGGTTTGAACAGGAGCGCGTCGAATCCGGCGTCCGAGAATACCGAGCGGTCGGTTTGCCCGGCCATGCCCGTCAGCGCGATGATGCGGGCCGAGGGGCTTTCGCGGCGGATGAGTTGCGCCGCCGTCAGCCCGTCCATGATCGGCATCTGGATGTCGAGAAAGATCAGGTCGAAGGCGCCGGATTCGAACGCTTCGACGGCTTGCAGTCCATTGCTGACCGAATGCACCTGGGTGTTCAACCCTTCGAGCGTGCGGACGATGACGGCGCGTTGGACCGCGTGGTCCTCGGCGACGAGGATCCGGGCCACGCCTGGAACGGCCTCGAACGTGTGCTTCATCTCGGCGCGTACCGGCTGCAAAATCCGCAGCGCCGACGCCGCGATGGATCGGCTGAGTGTTTCGTACAACTCTTCGGCGTCGACGGGTTTACGGAGCAGCGTGCTCTTATCGGGCAGCGCGCGGTCCGAGTCGGCGTCGGAGCCGAGCAGGATGGCGGGCACGTCGGGCAGGCGTTCGTCTAGATCGTCGATCAGCGTGTCGCCGGACTCATCCAGCGAGACGGGCGAGTCGAGTAGGAAGGCGTCGAAGTCCGAGTCGGGTTCGAGCGCGGACAGAGCATCGGCAGGCGAGCCGACGCAGTAGGTGTGGACGCCCCAGTCGCGCAGCAGGTGCGCCAGGTCCTGACGCGACGGTGCGCTTCCTCCGGCGATGAGCACCCTACGTCCGCGCAAGGCTTCGCGTCGCGGCGCTATCGCCTCGGCGATTTCGGGCAGACGCAGGAAGAAGGCCACATCGGTGCCTTCGCCCTTGACACTCTGGACGGTGACGCGTCCGCCCAGCGCGTGGACGATCCGTTGGACGATGCTCAGCCCCAGGCCCAGGCCATCGGCTTTGCGTGCGTGCGTGCCGTCGCCCTGGTAAAACGGGTCGAAGATCTGGTCGATCTGCGTCGGCTCGATGCCTGCTCCGGTATCGCGGACGATGAAGTTGAGTTCGTCGGCGCCATAGTGCACGTCGACGAGCAGCGACACGGATCCGGTTTCGGTAAACGTGACGGCGTTGGCGAGCAGGTGGAGCAGAACAGTGCGCAGGCGCGTCGCGTCGCCCTCAACGAATAACGGGACGTCCGACGCGATGCGTGCGCTCAGTCTGAGTCCGGCAGCTTCGGAGAGTCTCGCCGTATCGCGCATCACAGCGTCGATCAGCTGGCGGATGTCGATGCGGTCCGAGCCGCTAGAGCGGTGCGGCGCGTCGACGTAGTCGAGAATGTGGCCGACGGTGTCCAGCATCTTCTCACCGCTCTGCCGGATCACGTGGAGACATTCGGCCTGATCGGTCGTCGTCGTGGTGCCCTCCATCGCCTGAGCCATGCCCAGGATGCCGTTGAGCGGAGTCCGCATTTCGTGACTGACGACCGACAAGAACTCGCGGCGCGCCTGAAGCGCTACCTCGGCGTCGGCGCGCGCGTTCATTAGTTGCTCGTTGGCCTCCATCAGTTCGTCGCTCGTCGCGTTCGCCTGCATGCTGGCCCGCTTCATCCCTCGCACCAACTGCTGGATTTGCAGCACAGCGGGGCGCATCACGAACGCCAGCAGCCCGACCAACGTGAGGAGCATCGCTGCGAACAGGCCCAGTTCGACCGTTTCGAGCGTTGCGACTTGGGCTAGCGACTCGGTTTCGTACTCGTACACCAGCGCGTCCATCGCGCTCAGAAACGCCCGCTCGCCAACCTGTACACCCGACAGCAACCGCATCGGCGCAGCCTCTGTCGACGTAGTGAGATGAGCGACCAGTTGGGTCGATGCCGCATGCAGTTGAGCCAGTGCAGGCGTGACTTCGGCGAAGTGGTCGCCGATGGCAGCGCTGTTATCGCCTTCCAGCCCGAGCGCGTCGTCGCGTGTCGTCAGGGCCGTGTGCATCCGGTCCATGCGGAGCAAAGCGGCTTGGGCTTCGGAAAGGTGTTCCATCCGAACGGCCCCTTCTGTCGCCGAGGCGCGGAGTAGCGCTTTTGCCGTTTGCTGGCTGAGCATCCGCTGTCTCCCCGATTCGTTGAGCACGCGCGCCGTCGTCGCGTTCTGCCGAATCAGATGCTGAACGACGATCTGTGAGCCTGTGGCGAGGATCGCGATGAGCGAAAAGGCGGCGATGATGCGGTGCGTGAGCCAGCGGGAGGAGGTCATGGCGCGGGAGAGTCGGGGGGAGGTGTCCGCGCTATCGGGCGATGCGGCGCAGACTTAAATCCGACGGATGCAAATAGTCGTCCAATCCTCTTCACACCAAATGCAAAAAGGGCTGGCCGAGGTAATCTCGGCCAGCCCTTGAGTTGCTGAATCGATGTCTGGTTGGCTTACGCCTCCTCGTCCGGCGTCACGTCTTCGATAGCTTCCCCCGCGACCGTATCGGCCTCGTCTTTGGCGATGTCTTCGGCGACGATGCCCGGTGCCAACTCGGTTTCGGCGGCTTCCTCACCCTCTTCCACATCCTCTACGATCAGCGGCGTCACGTCGGCGATGGCGTCCCCAGAGCGCAGCGAAATCAACCGAACGCCTTGCGTGTTGCGGCCCAGCGTCGAGATGCTTCCGGCGTCCATGCGGATGATCGTGCCGTTGGACGTGACGATCATCAGATCGTGTTCGTCCGTCGCCGCTTTGAGGGCAACGAGAGCGCCGGTTTTGGTGGTCGTGTTCATCGTGATGATACCCTTTCCACCTCGGCTCTGGGCGCGGTATTCGCCCAGTTTGGTGCGCTTGCCGTAGCCGTTGGCCGAGATCGTCAGCACGTCTCGGTCTTCGTCGTGCCCTTCCATCACGATCATGCCGACGAGCGTTTCGCCTTCGAGCAGCGTCATGCCCCGGACGCCGCGCGTGCCGCGTCCCGTCGATCGGACGTTGTCCTCGTGAAAGCGGATCGAGCGACCGCCCGAGCAGGCGAGCATGACGTGCGAGTCGCCGTTGGTCTTGCGCGCGTCGAGCAGTTGGTCGCCCGTGTCGATGGCGATGGCGATGATGCCGTTGCTGCGCGGGCGGCTGAAGGCTTCGAGCGAGGTCTTGTTGACCAGTCCGTTGCGCGTCGCCATGAGGACGTAGTTGTCTTCCAAGAACTCCTCGTTCTCGAAATCGGCCTTCTTGATGCCTAGAACGGCGCGGACCCTATCGTCGGCGTCGATTTGGATCAGGTTGCGGATGCTGCGGCCTTTGCCGGTCCGGGCGCCTTCGGGGATCTCGAACACGCGCAGCCAGAAGCACTTACCGCTGTCCGTGAAGAAGAGGAGATAGTCGTGATTCGAGCACGAGAACAACTGCTCGACGTAGTCCTCGTCGCGCGTTCCGGCGCCTCGGCTGCCGACGCCGCCACGTCCCTGCGTGCGGTACTCGACCAGGCTCGTGCGCTTGACCAGGCCCTGATGCGAGATCGTGACGACGACCTGCTCGTCGTCGATCATGTCCTCCATGATGAAGTCGCCGCCGCCGTGGTAGTCGATGACCGTCCGGCGCGGATCGGCGAAGCGTTCGCGCACGTCGGCCAGTTCGCCGACGATGATCGCCATGCGCTCGCTGCGCGAATCGAGGATGCCTTCCAAGCGGGCGATCTCGGCCATGACCTCGCGGTACTCGGCTTCGATCTTGGCCCGCTCCAGTCCCGACAACCGCGACAGGCGGAGCGCGAGAACCGCGTCTGCCTGCGCTTCCGAGAGGCCGAACATCGGCTGTCCATCGGTCGGCAAGTCGAGGCGTTCGAGTTGCTGCGTCGTCAGTTTCGATGGGAAGACGCCCGCGATCAGGTTGACGCGTGCCGCGTCGGTGTCGGCGCTGCCCCGGATGATGGCGATGACGGCGTCCAAGTGGTCGAGCGCAATCGTCAGGCCCTCCAAGATGTGCGCGCGCTCTTTGGCCTTGCGTAACTCGAACTGCGTCCTTCTGACCACTACGTCGTGGCGGTGCTCGACGTAGTAGCCGATGCACTCTTTGAGGTTGAGCAGGCGCGGGCGTCCGGCAACGAGCGCCACCATGTTGACGCCGAACGTCTGCTGCAACTGCGACAGCTTGTAGAGGTGGTTTTTGACGATGTCCGGGATCGCGTCTTTGCGCAGTTCGATCACGATGCGCATGCCGTCGCGGTCCGACTCGTCGCGCATGTCGCTGATGCCGTCCAACCGCTTCTCACGCGCGAGCAGGGCGATCTTCTCGATCAGCGTCGACTTGTTGACCTGGTACGGAATCTCGGTCACGATCAGCGCGATCCGCCCCGGACGAATCTCCTCCTCGTGCATCTTGGCGCGCATGATCACGCGTCCGCGCCCGGTGTGGTACGCGTCCTTGACGCCCTGATAGCCGTAGATCGTGCCGCCGGTCGGGAAGTCGGGCGCGGGCAGGTGCGTCATCAGCCCGTCGATCGTAATGTCGGGATCGGCGATGTAAGCCGTCACCGCGTCGATGGCTTCGCCGATGTTGTGCGGCGGAATCTTCGTCGCCATGCCGACCGCGATGCCGTCCGATCCGTTGACCAGAAGGTTCGGGTAGGCGGCGGGCAGGACGCTGGGTTCTTCGAGCGAGCCGTCGAAGTTCTCCTGGTAGTCGACCGTCTCCTTCTGGATGTCCTTCAACATCTCCTCGGCCAACCGCGTCAGGCGCGCCTCGGTGTAGCGCATCGCCGCCGCGCTGTCGCCGTCGACACTACCGAAGTTGCCCTGTCCGTCGACGAGCGGGTAGCGCATCGAGAAGTCCTGCGCCATGCGGACCATCGTGTCGTAGACCGCCGTGTCGCCGTGCGGGTGGTACTTGCCCAACACTTCGCCGACGATACGGGCGCTCTTTTTATGCGCCGATCCCGCCGACAAGCCGAGGTCGGACATGCCGTACATCACGCGCCGGTGGACGGGCTTCAAGCCGTCGCGCACGTCCGGCAGTGCGCGTCCGACGATGACCGACATCGAGTAATCGATGTACGACGAGCGCATCTCGTCGTCGATGTTGATCGGAATGATGCGTCGTGCGCTGTCGTCGTTCGCGTCTTCGAGCGCTCCCGGTGCCGCGCCGCCGGGCGGAAGCAGGCCGCCACCATCGCCGGTTGCGTCGGGCGTCGCGCCCTGGTTTGCGTCGTCGAGGGGAGCGTCGTTCGGGTCCAGTTCCATGCAGGTACGAAAGGGCGTCGAGGGCAGCGGTGGAAGGGCCTTCGAGAGCCGCGAAAGGGGATGGTTTTTGTAGTCGAAAGATACGAAAAAAGCGCCGCAGACGCCAGTTTTTGGTCGATTGGCGATGGGTGCCCAACGCGGACCTGGCAGGTCGTCGGCGACCTGCCAGGTCTCCTTTGCTTCGAGCCAAGAGCGACTATCGCGCACCTCGCGTGTCTCGTATTCTTACCGACCGCTCCAACTGCCTCTGTCTGATGTTTCGCCTGCTGCTCCTCGCACTCCTCGTGGCGCCCACCGCCTTCGCCCAAACTCAGGCTGATCCGCTCGCAACAGCCCGCGCGTTGATCGCCGACGGTGAAGCGCAGTCGGCGATCGACCTGCTCGCGAGCGACACGACGCAGGACGCTGCCTACCTGCGCGGATTGGCATTCGCGGATCAGGCGCGTTTCCCTGACGCCTCGCAAGCGTTCGCCCAGGCCGATACGTCGAGTCGACGCGTGCAGATGGCGTGGGCGAAGAGCTTGGAAGCAGGCGGCAAGACCGACGATGCCCGCGCCCTGCTCGCCCGCGCCTACGCCCAAGACACGACGCACACGTCGACCGCCCTCGCCTATGCCCGCCACCTGTCGGGCACGCGCCGCTGGAACGACGCCGAGCCGGTCTACACCGCCCTCGTCCAGGCCGACAGCACCAACGCCTATCTGCGCGCCCGCCTCGCGTTCGTTCACTTCCAGCAAGACCGGACCGACGACGCCATCGTCGGCTACGAAATTGCGCTCCAACTCGACCCCTTCGATCGCTCGTCGCTGCTCGCCCTGACGCGCATCTACATCGACACCGACGCGCCGATCTCGGCCAAGCGCGTGTGGGACCGGCTGATCGGTCGCCACTTCGACGACTCCGACGTGTGGCGCCGTGGCGGTGACATCGAGATGAAGCTGGAGGACTATCCGCGCGCCGTCCAGCACATCCAGACCGCAGTTGCGCTGGGCGATACCGTCGGCCCGACGCTTCGGATGCTCGGCGCCGCGCACTACCTCAACCGCGACTATCCCAACGCCGACACCGTCCTCACGCGCGCTGTCCGCATCCAGTCGGACGATTGGCTGACGACCTACTACTTGGGCCTGACGCGCCTCGCCTTGGAGGAATACGAGACGGCGCGCGGCTGGCTCACGCGCACGACCGAACTGCTCGACCAGGCCACGCTCGCCGAAGTTCATGGCTATCTCGGCCAGATCGACCAGGCTCAGGAGCGCTATCCGAGCGGTATCGCCCACTACAACTTGGCGCGTGACCTCGACCCCCAACGCGCCGCCTTTCGCTACCGGTTGGCCACGCTCTACGACGCCTACTACGCCGACCGCGCCCGCGTCCGCCAGGCCTACGAGTCTTTCCTCACCGCCGCAGACAGCAGCGCCTTACCCGACGAATACGTCCACGCCCAAGAGCGCCTGCGCCAGATGCGCGAGGAATCGCACATGCGAGGGGAGCGGTAAGGCAACAAGCGGCAGATGACGTGAGACGTAAAGGCGGTTCACGAATCGCCCTTACTCCATACTCGGAGCGAGCCGACGCGTCGCCATCTCCCTAGCTTGGCTCCACCGAAATCGCTCCTGCACGCATGCCCCAAAACCGCAACATCTACGACACCTCCCTCTTTGGCGCTCCAGGCCGCATCGTAGAACCCGATAACCCGTTTCAGGCCATGATGGACCGCTTCGACGTGGCGGCAGGCATCCTGGGACTCGACGACGGCACCTACCGCTACCTCTGCACACCCGCGCACGTCCACATCACCAGCGTGCCGGTCATGATGGACGACGGACGGCTCGAAGTCTTCGAGGGCGTCCGCGTGATCCACAACACCACGTCCGGACCGAGCAAAGGCGGTATCCGCTACGCGCCCGACGTGACGCTCGACGAGGTCAAAGCGCTCGCGGCGTGGATGACGTGGAAGTGCGCCGTCGTCGATGTGCCGTTCGGCGGAGCCAAGGGCGGCATCCGGTGCGACGTGGCGGCGATGTCGCTGGGCGAGATCGAGCGGATGACGCGGCGCTACACGGCCAACCTGATCGACGTGTTCGGGCCGGACCGCGACATCCCGGCGCCCGACATGAACACCAACGCCCAGACGATGGCGTGGATACTCGACACCTACTCGATGCACGCGCGCAAGACCGAGTACGCCGTCGTGACCGGAAAACCCGTCGGCTTGGGCGGATCGGTCGGCAGGCGCGAGGCGACGGGCAGGGGCGTGATGACGTGCGCGCTACGGGCGATGAAGCGGCTGGGCATGACGCCCGAAGGGGCGACGGTAGCCGTCCAGGGGTTCGGCAACGTCGGATCAGTCGCTGCCGAATTGCTGGCCGAGAAAGGCTGCACCGTCGTCGCCGTGAGCGACATGGGAGGCGGCATCTACAACCCCGGCGGACTAGACCTCGCCGACCTGCTGCGCTACGCAGCCGAGAACGGCAACCTGATCACGGGCTACCCACACGCCGACGCGGTCACGAACGCCGAACTGCTGACGCTCGACGTAGACGTGCTCGTGCCTGCCGCCAAGGAAGAGCAGATCACCAGCCGCAACGCCGCCGAGATCAAGGCGCGCATCGTCGTCGAAGGCGCCAACGGTCCCACCACCACAACCGCCGACGCGATTCTGCACGACAACGGCACGCTCGTCATCCCCGACATCCTTGCCAATGCGGGCGGCGTGACCGTCAGCTACTTCGAGTGGGTCCAAGACCGGATGGGCTACTTCTGGACGCCCGAAATGGTCGACGAGCGGCTCGAACGCATTATGACCGACGCGTTCGACCGGGTGATGGACATAGCGGATGCCCGAGCCATCACACCGCGCATCGCGGCCTACGTGCTCGCCATCGAGAAGGTCAACCTGTCGCTCAAACTGCGCGGCATCTACGCGTGAGTAGGTGGACGCGTCGCAGCTTCGTCCGTAGTTTGCGTGCGACCAAATCGGAGAGGTGGCAGAGTGGTCGAATGCACCGGTCTTGAAAACCGACGACCTGCAAGGGTCCGTGGGTTCGAATCCCACCCTCTCCGCACCGAAAAGCCCGACGCTCGCATGGAGTCGTCGGGCTTTTCGTTTGGATGGAGGTCGTTCAGCCCGACGCCGGTAGCCCCGGACGGTGTTTGGCTGCTGCGCGCCGCGCGGCTAGGCCTGCGGCTCCGGCTACCAGGCTCGTCGCGAGGGTCCAGGTGAGCGCTTCGCTCCATGCCGTATGCGGCGACTCGGGATTGCGGGGCGGGTCCTCGCCCGTCGTGGCGGACCACAGGCCTGCGACGATTTTGCGAGTAGCGAAGGCAGCGAGCGCGGCAGCTCCGGCGCTGAGAAGGTCCCAGCGGTGTTCGGTAGAGAGAAAAGACATGGGTAGATGTAGTGGAGAGAGACCGTTGTAACCGCCCTGCGTAGCGTCGGACCGAGCGCAACGGTGACACGCGCGCAACGAGTCGGTAGCTTGCGCGCTGCCCAAACCGGTTTGCCCATGCTCGACGCCATCGACCACCTCGTCCTCACCGTCCGCGACGTCCAGGCGTCCATCGACTTCTATACGCGCGTTTTGAAGTGCCAGTCGGTGTCGTTCGAGGGCGCAGCAGGGGAGACGCGGCACGCGCTGCTGATCGGCGGGCAGAAGATCAACCTGCAACCGTCGGACGCCGTCGTCGGGCCGCACGCCGAGCGTCCCACACGCGGAGCAGCGGATTTCTGCCTGCGTGCTAGCCTTCCGCTCGTCGAGGTCGAGCGCCACGTTCGGCGGCAGGGCGTCGAGATCGTGCTCGGCCCGGTCTGGCGCGTCGGCGCGCGGTCGCGTTTGTGGTCGATCTACCTGAACGATCCCGACGGAAACCTGGTCGAGATCGCCAACGAAGTGCCGGTCGGAGAATCCTTGCCGCCGGGCGCACCGCAGCCATCGGCTCGGATTACGCCGCCATTCGCACGTGCGTGAGGCTCCCGCGTAGTCCCAGCAGCGTTTTGCCCAGGATCTGCGAGATGCGGGCTTCGGTCAAGCCGATGATGCCACCGATCTCGCGCAGCGTCAGGTTTTCGTAGTAGTAGAGCGCGATGATGTCGCGTTCGCGCTTGGGCAGGTGGCGGATAATCTCGCCCAGCGCCTCCATCGACATCGCATCCTCGAACGCCTCGAAGCCCTGCTGCGCGCCGTCGTCGGCTAGCGTTTCGCCGCGCGTCATGCCGCTCTCTTCGTCGAGCGGGGCGTCGTACGAGAGCGTGAACCGCACCTGCGCGTCGCCCAAAACGGTGTGGTACTCGTCGAGCGACAGGCCCATGAAGTCGGCAACGTCCTCGTCGGTCGGCTCGTCGCCGAGCATCTGCTGCAACGTCGCGTAGGCGTGCTGAGCGTGCGCCATCTTTTGCCGCTTGCCACGCGAGAGCGGGTCGATCTCGCGCAAATAGTCGATAATGGCGCCTTGGATGCGGCGATGCGCGTGCGTCGAAAACTTCGCCTTTTCGGGGTCGTAGCTGTCGAGCGCCTGGATCAGGCCGACCAAGGCAGCGCCTTCCAAGTCGTCGCGCGTGGCGAGCGGCGAGTCCGGCAGCGATACGCGACCGACGAGCGAGCGCACCAGCCGGACGCCGTGGAGCACGACGGCTTCGCGGTGGGCGTCGGTCGGGTCGGAGAGGTAGGTCTCGACGCGCTCTTGGAGCGTAGGCGGGGTGACGAGTTGCATGGTCGGTCGGGGCTATCGGATCGCGCGGCGGCAATTAGGCAGGAACCGGAGGCGCGGGTAACGCGGCAGGCGCGGATGCGTGGGCGACTGGCTCACGGGATGGGGTCGGTTGGCCTGGTTTTGCTGCGGTGGCAGGGGCAGACGCAGTCTCTAGAGCGTCGGCTGACGCTTTCTTTTCCGTAGGCGGCGTGTGAATCATCGCGCGTTTGGCGACTACGTAGGCACCCATCAGCGCCGCGTAGAGCAAGGTGCCGACTCCACCTGCCGTCATCAGCGCGTGATCCAGCGGGGCGAGCATCCACAGGTCGCGAATGAACAGCAGCAGGGCGACGGTCAGGCTGATCTGAGCGATCAGGGCTGGAATGACAGGCGAAAGCGTCGGCGCTTCGAGCGTTTTGGTAGCAGTTTGGGACATGATGGAGAGTAGGAGATCAGTTGGAGCCGCGTGTCAGGTCGGGGGCCATGGAAGCGGGCGTGCGTCCGGCCTGGAGGACGGCGGCGAGTAGGGCGAAGGCGGTCCCGATGCGGGCGTCGCTCGTGACGGCCAGTCGCTGCTCGCGCACGGATCGCCGGATGGATTGCGCGAAGGGCACGTAGCCCAGGTAGGCAGGCGCCTGGCCGATCAGGTCGGTCGTGACCTGGGCGAAGCGCTCGGCGACGCTCTCGGCATCGGCGGCGTCGTCGGCGAACGTGACGATCTGGCCCATCGGATAGCCGGGGTCGAGCGTCCACACGAGCCGGGCCAGTCGGTACGCGTCGGCGATGGCGGTCGGCTCACCGACGACGACCAGCACGCCGAGGTCGGCGCGGTCGAGCGCCCAGCGGACCAATCCATCGGTCCCAGCAGGCGCGTCGATCAGGACGAAGTCGTGCGACGATTTGAGCGCTCCGAGTGCGTCGTCCAGTCCGTCGTACAGCGACTGCGGAACGTCGGCGATGGCGTGGCTGGCGGCCTGGACGAGCGTGACGCCGCCCGGCGTGCGTTGCGTTACGTCCTCGGCGTGGGCGCGACCTTCGGACCATTCGAGCACGTCGCCCGCAGGCGTGTGGTTGAACAGGATGCCTTGGGCGCCCTGCCCGGCGTCGGCGTCGACGACGGCGGTGCGTGCGCCTCCCTGCGCGAGCGTGTGCGCGAGGTTGGCGGTGACGACGCTTTTGCCGACGCCGCCCTTGCCCGAAACGAGCGCGATGACGGTGGCGGGAGCGGGTGAGTAATCGGTCATCGGAGTTGCATCATCTCCTCGACGAACCACGTCGGCGAGTAGCCATAGAGATCGTCCGGCGTGCGCGGGCCGCAGCTGACGTAGGGGACGGGGCGTTCGAGCGCGAGCAGCCAGTCGGCGAGTCTGCCCCAGCCGGTCGTCTCGTCCAGGTGCGTCAGGGCGACGGCGTCAGGCGTCAGCGGCAACCCGTCGAACAGGCGCTCACGCACACCATCGAGCGCGTCGGCTGCCGAGTAGACGAACGTCACCTGCAACGGCATGATCGGGTCGATGAGACCTTTGAGTCTGCGCAGGTGCCCGGCCATCGCATCGTGCTTGCGCGGCAGCGGCGGCGTGTCGATCAGGATCTGGTCGAACGCACGCATCCGGTCGAGCG
This sequence comes from Rhodothermales bacterium, assembly GCA_963793245.1. Classification (GTDB taxonomy): domain Bacteria; phylum Bacteroidota; class Rhodothermia; order Rhodothermales; family BA12; genus CAXBBB01. The sequence goes on along the minus strand of CAWBZG010000005.1, from coordinate 573,123 downwards.
CGTCGGGCATCTCGCTCGGATGCTGGACGCTCTGAACCGCCAGCCCATGCCGCCGATACACGTCGATGGGGTTGTGGAACGCCTGGGCCGCATCGTCTTCGGGCAGGACGACCAGAATGCCGGTCGACCGGCGACCGTAGAAGCTGGAGTGGAGCGCCAGTTTGAGGATCAGCGAGGTCTTGCCGCTGCCGCTCGGCCCGCAGAACACCTGAGTCCCAACAGCGCGCGACGGCGTCGTCGGCTCCAGTCGCTTGCGCAGTTCTTGGGCCAGCGCCCAGCGCAAGTCGGTCTCGGGAGTGTCCGACGAGAAGCCTTTGTCGGCCAGTCCGTTGAACAGCGACATCGCCGTCTGGGGCCGCATTCCCTGGCTCAGCAGTCCGGCATACAGCGGATGCGCCGCAAACGCATGAGCGGCTCCGATAGCGGCCCCATGCAACCGACGTTCCAGCCCGGCGATTCGGTCGAGTAGCGGCGCTAAGTGGGTTTCCAGAGCCTGGGCGATGGCGTCTGTCGTAATCGTTTCGACAGCAGCAGGCGCGGCGACGGCAACGTGAGTTCGCTCCGGGCGAGCGCCAATCGGTGCGTGTAATCGTCCGCGTCCTGGCGTTTGGGGTTGCACCGATTCGCGACGCGGAGACGGAGTGTTGCGGGCAGGCAACGCACGCAGTGGTTGCTCCATATCGGGCGCTCCGGCTCGTGCACGCAGCGTTTCGAGCGCGCGGCGGAGATCTGCACCATCGCCACTGTCGCCGCGGCCATCGTCCGCCGTCAGGTCGATGCGTGCGCGTCCATAGGGGGACGCCGCCGTTTCTACGTGAGCAACAGGCCGCTCGGCAACGGCGCGATCCGCGAGCACGGAGATGCGTGCTGGACGGTCGCCCGAAGGTCCGTTCGATTCGAGCAGGACGACCTGATCGCCATACAGCGCCCGCGCCTCGTTGAGCGCCGATGCGATGGAAGGGCCGGTGATGGTTTTGACGTTCATAGGGGGCAGCACGATGGGCTACCCGTCGATAGGCGAGGTCCGTGCCAAGCCTCTGAGCCGCCCCTGACGCTGATCCGGCATCGCCGAACGGACATTCTTTCCGCCTACCACTCTCACCGTTTCGGAAAGCCGTGCGCACTCCTGTCATCCACTATCTCTCATTGCATCAACGAAAAACGGGAGAGCCGAACCGCGTCGACTCTCCCGTTTGGAACAGGTTAGAGTGGGTAGCTCAGGCGTACGTGTTGAGCATGACCGGCATGATCAGCATCAGCAGATCTTCGCCCGCGTGCTGCTCGCCCGGCGTCACGATGGCCGCGCGATTGGGCGACGAAAGCGCGATCACCACGTCCTCGGCGTCGACGTTGCTCAGGACTTCGGTCAGGTAGTCGGCGTTGAAGCCGATCGTCATCTCCTCGCCCGAGAAGTCGGCCAAGACGGTTTCTTTGGCTTCGCTCGAACGGTCGACGTCTTCTGCGGCGACTTGGATTTGGTCGGTCGTCAGCGTCAGGCGAAGCTGCTTGAGTGTGGCCGAGGCGTAGAGGCCGACGCGCTTGACGGCGGCGAGCAGGCTTTGGCGGTTGACCGTCGCAGTGCGGTCGTTCTCCATCGGGATGACGGCCTGGTAGTTGGGATACGACTCCTCGATCATGCGCGCGACGACGCGGGCGTTCTCGAACGTGAAGCCGACGTATCCGCCCGACACGCTCAGCGTGCAGGGACCGTCGCTGGCGACGCGGGCGGTCAGGCTGAGCGCCTTTTCTGGGACGATGAAGTCGGTTTGCTCATCGGCGGTCAACTCTTCCATGTTGAGGCGGACCAAGCGGTGCCCGTCCGTGGCGACGGCTTTTCCACCGTCGGCTCCGATCTGGAAGTAGATGCCCATCATCGCGGGCCGCAGCGCGTCCTTGCTGACGGCGAAGCTAGCCTTCTGGATGGCGCGCTTGATCAACTCGCCCTGCGTCTGCACGCTTGTCTCGCCCTCGACGCGCGGAATCTCGGGATAATCGCCACCGTCGAATCCGGCCATTTTGTAGCGGCCCTGATCGGTCCGAATCGTCACGCCGAAGTCTTGGGCGACGGCAAACGTGATCGGCAGATCGGGTAGCGCACGCAGCGTGTCGAGCAGCCGGCGAGCGGGGACCGCGATCCGTGCCGGTCCTTCGTCGCCATCGAAATCTACCGGAATCGACTGGACGATGGAAATCTCCAGGTCGGTAGCGCTCAGACGCAGGTTGTTTTCGTCACGCTCGAACAGAATCGATTCGAGGATCGGCATCGTCGGCTTGCCCGAAAGCGCACCGCCGACGGTCGTGAGCGCGCGCAGCAGGTCGGCGCTGGAAGCGGAGAAGGTCATGAGCGGGCGGGGTGCGGCGGCGAGAAGAAAGCGGTGTCGGTAACGACGAATGAGCGGCGCTCGGGGTTTCGGAGGATAGGAATCCCAGAGCCTAACAACGATGAGTTCTTAACCGTCTGTCGATTGACTCAGGCAACGGGGAGTCTGGGACGAGATGTGGCTTGAGAAGTAGTTAAGGGCGAGAGATGTGAAACGCACTCATCCTAACCGGCTAACCGAGGCCTAGCGGCGGCGCAGTTCGACCTTGCGTTCGAGCGCGTCGAGCGTGGCGCGGTAGTCGGGGTCTACGTCTGCAGTGTCTTCGACTTTGCGGAGCGCGTGGATGACCGTCGAGTGGTCGCGCCCGCCGAAGTGGACGCCGATTTTCTTCAGGCTGTGCGACGTGTACTTCTTGCACAGGTGCATCGCAAGCTGGCGGGCGCGGACGGGATCGCTTCGGCGCGTTTTGTGGCACATCTGCTCGACCGATACGCCCGTCTCCTCGCTGACGACCTGCATGATCTCGTCGATTGTGAGGTGCGTTGGCGCGTTCTGGATCAGGTCGCGCAAGGCTTCCTTTGCCATCGGTAACGTCAACTCCTGGCCGACACTACCGGCTCTGGCGAGCAGGCGAATCATGGCGCCTTCCAACTCGCGGACGTTGCTGGTGATGTTGTGTGCGATGAACTCGATGATCTCGGGCGACACGTCTAGCCCTTCGTCCTCGGCCTTGCGCTGCAAAATCGCCATGCGCGTCTCGAAGCCGGGCGGACGTACCTCAAGCACGACGCCCCACGCAAACCGCGATACCAAGCGCTGCTCGACGCCTTTGACTTCGCGCGGTGCCTGATCGGACGTGAGCACGATCTGCTTGCCGTCCTGATAGAGCTTGTTGAACAGGTGAAAGAACTCGTCCTGGGTCTTCTCGCGCGTCGCCAGGAACTGCACGTCGTCCACGAGCAGCACGTCGACCGAGCGATACGTCATCGAGAACTCGTTGCCTTTGTTCTCGCGGATGGCGGCGACGAACTCGTTGGTGAAGTCGTCGCTCGTGATGTAGCGCACGACGAGTTCAGGGCGCGTCTGCAAGATGTGGTTGCCGATGGCCTGCATCAGGTGCGTCTTGCCCAGCCCGACGCCGCCGTAGAGCAGGAGCGGGTTGAACGACGTGTTGCCCGGTTTGTCGGCGATGGCCTGAGCCGTCGACAGAGCGACCGCGTTGCTGTCGCCGCCGACGAAGCGGTCGAGTTGGTAGCGTGGGTTGAGGTTGGGTTCGAGGCGATGGCGCTCGATGCCGGGTAGTGCGAACGGCGTCGCTGGCGGCGCGGGTTTGCGACGCAGGCGCGGTGTCTCGCCACCGACGGGCGCATCGCCGAGCGGACGTTGGGGCTGAGCGCCGTACGAGCGCTGCGGTCTGCCGACAGGTCGGGCCGGGCCGGGGCGTGGCTGGCCTGGGACGTCCGAATACGGACGCTGGTGCTGATCGTACCCAGGTCTGGGAGCGGGAGGGCGATGCTGCTGAGGAGGCGGCGAGGAGTGCAGGTTGTCCTGGGGCGCCGAGAAATGCGGTGGCTGCTGGCTGGTATGTCGGGGCAGTTGATGATCCTGCGGTCGAGCCGGGCGCTGCTGCGGATGGTCGGTCGGGTGCTGCGGCTGGGTCGGCAGATTGACCGTCGCACCGGCGCGTCCATTGTCGCCTTGAGCTACACATACTTTGTAGTAAAGGCGTCCGCCGTCGCCCAAGACGTGTTGCACCGACTTGCGCAGCAGGTGCTGGTACTGACTCTCGATCCACTCGTAATAGAAATGGCTCGGCACCTCAATGGTGAGCTTGGTCACCTCGCCGACCTGCTCCAACGAGTGCCCCTTGGTCGGGAGAAACCACGTGCGGAAACCTGTTGGACGCACGTTCGACTCGATCAGGTCGAGACAGGCTTTCCAGGCTTCTTCTGCCGATTGATACATAAGGTGAGGGCGCGCTCGGGGTGGGCGGTACTACTGACGAGACGGAGAGAAGTGCGTCAGCAGGCCGAGGCGTTATCCACAGCCGATTCCACATGTCCACCATGCGCAATCCGTCCCTTCTGGGCGCCTTTGGTAGAGGCGGGGGTAGAAGAGAGGAAGGGTGTGGACGAGTGCGAAACCATGTATCTGTTGAACTTAGGGGCGAATGAGTTGGGTGGGCGCGCTGAGTTAGGGGCGGCTCGGCGATAGTGCCCAGAGAGTGTTTGTGCGCAGGTGTTGTGCTTGTCCACCTGTTATACACAGGTGGGGGCGCCGCTTCGGTGGCGTCTCCTCGGGTGTGTGCTTCGGAGAAAAGGGACGTGAACCTACGGCACCAAGTGGGCTGCCCGAGCACCTTCACGCATGTTTCCGAAGCGTTATGAGAATGGTAACCCAGACCCCTTTGGTTTGGCAAGACATGTCTGCCCGATTTCATAGAGAGACAGTTGGGAGTTAGCGTTGCTGGATTGTACTTGCTGTGTCAGTTGGGGCGCGTTCTGTCGGGAAACCTCTCGTGCTTCATCGACAGTTGACGGGGATCGCGGTTCTCTTCTTCGTCGGTTCGTGTGGCGCGTGTTATCTTCGCAGTCTTGTTCTTTCGACATTCCCGCGAGGACTCTCCATGATTGATCTCCGTATCTCCGCGCTCTCACCGGGCGTCCACACGTTTACGCTCCATCCGTCGCCCGATGATCTCGACTTGGGCGATCAGGCGTTTCGCGACATCACGGTCGACGTTCGCTTGGATCTATCCGATCATCAGGCGCACGTCACGCTCGACACCTCGGCAATCGCCGCGCTCGTTTGCGATCGCACGATGGTCGATTTCGAGGAGCATGTGGAAGGTACGCACGAGGTCGTTTTCTCGTCCGCGGCTGCGCACGCCATCGACGCCGGTTCTGAACCGACCGATGACCTGCTTCCGCTCGACGCCGGTCAAACCTCGCTCGACCTCACGACGCCCGTCCGGGATACGCTCATGCTCTCGCTTCCGCAGCGCCGCATCGCTCCCGGTGCCGAAGACGCCGAGATTCCGACGACGTTCGGCGCGCTCAAAGACGACGACGGCGACGTGGTCGACGCGCGCTGGCAAGCACTGCTCGACCGCAAAAACGAGAACTGATCTCGTACTCTTCTCTCCACTCGACTCTTAATCCGCCGGATTCCGGCACACCGCAATGGCCCACCCGAAACGCAAATCGTCCAAAGCCCGCCGCTCGCACCGCCGCGCGCAGTACTACAACCGCCTCGAGGCTCCCACGCTGACGGTTTGCCCGAACTGCGGCGCCCAGCACAAGACGCACCGCGCGTGCATCGCCTGTGGTACGTACCGCGGTCGCCAGGTGCTTGAACGTCGCCGAAGTCGCGTGACCGTGAGGCTGCGTCGATGAGTGCCCTCGTCGACGCTCCGATCTTCCGCCGCGTGCAGCGCGTTCCGTAGCTTTGAGTCTGCGGAGCCGCTGCGCGCGGCGTTTCGCATTTCCTACCTCTCCCTCCGATCCTACCGCCCTCCATGCCCATCACTGTTGCCGTAGACGCTATGGGAGGCGATGACGCGCCCGGCGTCGTCGTAGAAGGTGCCGTTCAAGCCGCGCGTTCGGGTGGCGCCAATCTGCGCGTTCTGCTCTTCGGCCCCGCCGATCGCATTCGCCCACTGCTCGACCGAGCGCTGAATGGCGAGACGCTGCCCATCGAACTCCACGATGCGCCCGACGTGATCGAGATGGCCGAGTCGCCCTCGTCGGCGATCAAGAACAAGCGCCGCTCGTCGATTCACCTGGGGTTGGCAGCGCACAAAGCCGAACTCGCCGACGCGTTCGTGAGCGCGGGCAATACGGGTGCGGTCATGGCCGGAGCGCTCGTCATTCTGGGGCGCATTCCCGGAGTCGACCGCCCGTCGCTGGTCGGTTTTTATCCGACGACCAAGGGATTGGCCCTCCTGCTCGACGCCGGGTCCAATGTCGACTGCAAGCCGGAATACCTGGTTCAGTTCGGTCGGATGGGCAGCATCTACGCCGAGCGCATCCTGCGCGCCGACAAGCCGACCGTTGGCCTGATCAACATCGGCGAGGAGCCGGGCAAGGGCAACGCCCAGGCGAAAGCAACCTATGACTTGCTGCGCGAGGCGTACGGCATCCGCTTCGCCGGAAATATCGAAGGGCGCGACGTCATGCACCACGCCGCCGACGTGATCGTGGCCGATGGCTTCGTCGGAAACGTAATACTCAAACTGGGCGAGTCGATTACGACGGCGCTGCCTCAGATGGCAGCCCAGGCGATGCAGCGGATGAAATTGGGGGCCGAAGAGCAGCAACTCGTCGGACGTGTGCTGTCCGAGATCAAGCGCCCGTTCAACTACGAGAACTACGGCGGTGCGCCGCTGCTGGGCGTATCGGGCAACGTCATCATCGGACATGGCGGTTCGACGCCGCGCGCCATTGAGCGCATGATCCAGGCGGGCGCCGAACTCGCGCGGCAGGGCGTGACCGAGGCCGTCGCCGAGTCGTTCGCGCAGTTCGAGTAGAGCGCGCCGCCGGCTGATCGGACAGCGCGGATCGCGTGGGCGTGGGCGCCGTACCTTTCGTCTCCCACTCGCTTATACCGCCGCTTATGCCCCGCGCCGCGATTACCGCTGTCGGTCACTACCTGCCGCCCGACCGCCTGACGAACGCCGACCTCGAAACGATGGTCGACACGAACGACGAGTGGATTCGCTCTCGGACGGGCATCTCGGAGCGTCGCATTCTCAAAGGCGAAGGCAAGGCGACGGCGTTCATGGCGACCGAAGCGGCACGCGTGCTGCTCAACAAGCGCGGCTTGACCGGAGCCGACATCGACCTGATCATCGTCGGCACGACGACGCCCGATATGCATTGCCCGGCGACGGCGTCGCTGGTGCAGCAGAATTTGGAGAGCGATGCGTGGGGCTTCGACTTGGTCGCGGCCTGTTCGGGCTTCTTGTTCGCGCTGTCGACCGGCGCGCAGTTTATCGAGAGCGGTAAGCACAAGCGTGTCCTCGTGATCGGCGCCGACATGATGTCGAGCATCATCGACTATTCGGACCGCAACACGTGCATCCTGTTCGGCGACGGCGCTGGTGCTGTCCTGCTCGAACCGTCGACCGACGAAACCGGCGTCATCGACTCGGTCGAGCACAGCGACGGAGCGGGGGGCGATCTGCTCTCGATTCCCGGCGGCGGCAGCCTGCGCCCGACGCGCCCCGACACCGTCGACCTGAACCAGAACTATTTGCAGCAGGACGGACGCCCCGTGTTCAAGCGCGCCGTCGTCGGCATGGCCGAGGCCGCCGCTGACGTGATGGAGCGCAACGGTCTTTCGGGCGACGACATCCGGTTCTTGGTGCCGCACCAGGCCAACCTGCGCATTATCTCGGCGACGGCGAGCCGCATGGATGTCGGCATGGAAAAGGTCATGCTCAACATCGACCGCTTCGGCAACACGACGGCGGCGACGATTCCGCTGTGTCTCGCCGAGTGGGAGCGCGATCTCCGCCCGGGCGACAATCTGGTGCTCGCGGCATTTGGTGGCGGGTTTACGTGGGGCGCCAGCTACGTCAAGTGGAGCTACGACGGCTCGGCGATGGAGCATGGTCCGGACGAGCGGACGCCGCTGGATCAGATGTCGGGACTGTAGACCGACTGCTTTTTTGAAACTGGGCGATTCGGATTCGTGAATCGCCCTTACAGGATATCACAGGCACAGATATGAGTATGACAGCACTTCTTTTTCCTGGGCAGGGCGCGCAGAAGCCAGGCATGGCGATCGATTTGTTTGACGCGTTTCCCGACGCTCGTGCTCGGTTGGAGCAGGCCGACGAGATCTTGGGCTTTGGGCTGACGGCTTTGATGTTCGACGTTTCGGGGTCGAACGATGCAGCCGAGAAGCTGCGTGCCACCGAGGTCACGCAGCCCGCGCTTTACGTCCACAGCATGGCGGCGTGGGCCGTCGCTGCGCCTAAGCTGACTCCGTCGGCTGTTGCCGGACACAGTTTGGGCGAGTACAGCGCACTGGCGGCGGCTGGAGCCATTTCGTTCGCCGACGGTCTGCGGTTGGTCCGGCTGCGGGGTGAGCAGATGGCGCTAGCCGGAAGCGTGCAGCCGGGCACGATGGCGGCGATTCTGGGCGCCGAGGACGAGCAAGTCGAGGCGTTATGCGCGTCGGTTTCGACGCCCATCAGCGTCGTCGTTCCGGCCAACTATAACTCGCCGGGACAGGTCGTCATCTCGGGCCACGAAGACGCCGTCGCTCGGGCGATCGCTCAGGCGGCGGAGTTTGGCGCGCGGAAAGCCGTTGGCCTGGCTGTTGGAGGCGCATTCCACTCGCCGCTGATGGAAGCCGCCCGCGCGGGACTTGCCACCGCCCTCGCCGACGTTGCCATCGAGTCGCCGATCTGTCCCGTCTACCTCAACGTCACCGCCGCGCCGACCGTCGATCCCGACGAGATCCGTGCACGTCTGCTCGACCAATTGACGGCGCCGGTGCGCTGGTCGCAGACATTGTCGGCGATGCAGACGGCTGGGGTGTCGCGCTTCGTCGAGGTTGGAAGCGGAAATGTGCTGTCGGGCTTGGCCAAGCGCACGCTGGGTCGCACGACGGAAACGCTCACGCTGGGCACGGCGGACGAACTGACGGCGTTTTTGAACGGCTGACGGTTGCCTCTCGTCGCAGCATGCTGCGACGCTACGGGGGCTTCCGTTTTTCTCTCACCTCTCCCTGTACCGCCGTTATATATAACGGCGCTTCTCTCCCAAATTGATGATTTCACTCGAAGGAAAAACGGCGCTCGTTACGGGCGGCTCGCGCGGCATCGGACGTGCCATCGTTCAGACGCTCGCTCAGGCGGGCGCCAAGGTCGCATTCACGTTTCGCAGCCGGGAAGAAGAAGCAAATGCTCTGGCCGACGAACTCCGCGCGGGCGGTACCGATGTGCTCGTCTTCCAAGGCGATGCAGCGGATGTCGCGCATGCAGCCCACGTCGTGGATGCCGTCGTCAAAGAGTGGGGAAACCTCGACGTGCTTGTCAACAACGCGGGCGTTACGCGCGATGGGCTGATGATCCGCATGTCGGAAGACGATTGGGACGCGGTCATCGGGACCAACCTGAAAAGCGTGTTCGCGTTTTGCAAGGCGGCGTATCGCCCGATGATGAAGCAGCGGGGCGGATCGGTCGTCAACCTGTCGTCGGTCGTCGGCGTGATGGGCAATCCGGGACAGGCCAACTACGCAGCCTCGAAAGCGGGCATCATCGGCTTCACCAAGAGCCTGGCCAAAGAACTCGGCGGACGTGGCGTGCGCGCCAACGTCGTCGCGCCAGGCTTCGTCGAGACCGAGATGACGGCGGACCTGGGCGACAAAGCGCGCGAGGCCATGCTGTCCGGCACGCCGCTCGGACGCGGTGCTTCGCCTCAGGACATCGCCAACGCCGTCGTCTTCCTATCGTCGGACGCAGCAGGCTACATCACGGGCCACACGCTCCACGTCGACGGCGGGATGGCGATGTAAGGCTCGTGAGCGTCTCAACTTTGGGCTGGGCACCGCTCCTTCACTGGCTGCAGCACGCAAAGCTGAAACCCACCGCGCGCGCCGTCGTGTATCTCCCCATGTCGACCCAGCGTCCCGCGTTTGCCTTACTGCTGCTGATCCTGTTCGGGATCGGCGGTGTGGCGGCGCCGATTGCGCACGAGATCGACCACTCGCACCAGAAGCACGACGCTGTCCACCTGGACGGATCGGGTGACTATGGTGCCGTCGCGCACGAGCACGCGAGCAACCACGGGCCATGCCTGTGCGCGGTCTCCCTGGCTGCGCTGGTATCGGGCGACGTGCTGTCTGCCGGAGCGATGCAGTCTGTCGCTCTAGGCGTTGATGCGGCTTCGATTGGGATGGATGCGGCGGTCGAGCAGCCGAGCGACCGAGGGCCACCTGTCCGTCTGAACGCGCGCGCCTGAGTGTGTCCTGATCGGACGATGGCGCGCTGATGAGTGCGCACGTGGATGATCCATGTGCGCGTAATCTCGCCGCTGGTGCCTCTGTTCTGAGGTGTCGAGTTCAGATCGTTCGATGCGCTCGCTATCCCTTTTGGTCGTTCTGTGCGCGGCCTGCGTCCCCGTTGGGGCGTCTGCACAGACTGTTTCTCGCACGCTGACCGGCGTGGTGGTTGCGTCCGATGGCGCTCCTCTGTCCGGCGCTACTGTGACGGCTCCGCGCCTTTCGGTCGGATCGCTGGCAGGCGCCGACGGCCAGTTTCGTCTGGCTCAGTTGCCCGCTGATACGCTAACGGTCGACGTGCGCTTCGTGGGCTTCGAGTCGATTCGGCGAGTTGTTGACTTGCGGGCGGGCGACGTTTCCGTCCGCTTCGAGATGACGGCCCTCGTCGATGAGGCGGGTGAAGTCGTCGTGACCGAAGATGCCATCGCCGAAGCGCTCGAACGGAGCGCGCAGTCTGTCGCGCGGCTAGATGCGGCTGAACTGGCCGACGTGCGCGGGCAAACGTTGGGGGCAACGCTCGAACGCGTGCCCGGTGTGGGGAGCTTGTCGACGGGGCCGAGCATCAGCAAGCCGGTCATTCGCGGCCTGCACTCGGACCGCGTCGTCGTCGTGCGCAGCGGCATTGTGATGCAGGGGCAGCAGTGGGGCGCCGAGCATGCGCCCGAAGTCGATCCGTTCGCTCCGGCGCGTGTCGAGGTCGTGCGTGGTGCGGCGGGGGTCGAGTATGGAGCAGGCGCGATTGGCGGCGTCGTTCGGTTGGAAGATGCGGCGCTTCCGACGGCGCCGGGCTGGGGCGGGCGCGTGGCGCTCAACGCGTTCTCGAACAGCGACCAACTGGCGGGGACGGCAGCGGTCGAAGGTGCTTCCAAAGCGATTCCCGGGTTGGGCGTGCGGGCGCAGGTCAGCCTTCGGCGTGCGGGCGACGCGCGGACGCCCGACTACGTGCTGGGCAACACGGCATTTTTTGAGCGCGCGGGCGAAGTCGCCGCAGCCTACGTCCGGGGCGGATGGGAAGCCGAAGCGCACGCGAGCGCCTACCGCACGGATTTGGGCATCTACCGCGGCTCCCACTTCAATACGTTTGCTGATCTGGACGAAGTCATCGCGACCGGACGCCCAGCCGTAGACTACCAGTTCGGCTATACCATCGACGCGCCCAAGCAGGTCGTCGCGCACGATTTGGCCGCCGTCCGCTTGCGTCGCAGACTGCCCGGTGGCGCCAACGCCCAAGTGCAATACGGCTATCAGCAGAACCGGCGGCGCGAGTTCGACGCCGACCGACTGGCGGGGCGCGATCCTCTGGCGCGCCCTCAGATCGACCTGACGTTGCAGACGCACACGCTCGACGCCGTCTATCGCCATCGTCCGGTCGGTCTGATGGGGGGCGACGCGTTGTGGACTGTCGGCGTATCGGGCGAGACGCAGGGCAACACGAACGCTGTCGGCTACCTCGTGCCGAACAGCCGGATGGTGTCGGGCGGTGCGTTCGGGCGTGGCCTGTGGACGCGCGCCGACGTGACGCTCGAAGCCGGAGCGCGATGGGAGGTCCACGACTTGATCGCTCACCCACGCGAGGCCGGTGGTCGGGGCGATTTTGAGCGTACCGATCGCGCGTGGAGCGGACTGAGTGCGGCGGGCGGCGCACTGTGGCGCTTCGCCGATGCGTGGTCGATTGCATCGAACGTGTCGCTGGCGTGGCGGCCGCCCGGCCCCAACGAATTGTTCAGCTACGGCGTTCACCACGGCACCGGTCAGTTCGAGTTCGGCAATACGGACCTCGACGCCGAGCGCAGCTACGGACTCGACGCGACGCTCCGTCACCAGTCGCTCACCGTGCGCGGCGAGGCGAGTGTCTACGCCAACAGCATCGACGATTACTTGCTGCTGCTTCCTCAGCAACGCGTCGTGACGACCGTGCGCGGCGTGTTTCCTGCGTTCGAGCACGAGCAAACCGATGCTCTTCTGATCGGTGCCGATGGCGGCCTGGAAGTCGACGTGTCGCGCGTGACGCTGGGCGGGGCGTTTTCGCTCTTGCGCGGGACCGACCGAGGCCGCGATCAGCCGTTGTTCGAGATGCCGTCCGACCGCATCCGCCTGTCTCTGGGATATGCGCTGCCCAACCTGTCTATTCTGCGCGGTCCGTCGGCGACGATTGAGGTGACGCACGCCTTTCGGCAGACGCGCTTTCCGACGACCGTCGACGAAGCCGGATCGGTCGTCGCGCTGGGCTACGCCGAGCCGCCGCCCGCCTACACGCTCTGGTCGGCGCAGATCCAGACCGATGTCGCGCTGGGCGGCAGCCGTCCGGCACGCGTCAGCCTAGGCGTCGACAATCTGCTCGATACGACCTACCGCGACGTGCTGAGCCGCTATCGCCTGTTTGCGCATGACACGGGTCGCAACGTCGCCCTGCGCATCGACGTCCCGCTCGGACGCGGCGACCACCACGACTGATGCTAGATCGGTCGCGCCGCTGTCGTCTGACGGCGGCGACTTCTGGGAGACGCACGGCGTCGCCCTACATCACCTAAACCAACCAACCCAAACCCCCAACCCCATGCGTACCACGCTTTCCTACCGCGCGCTTCGCCGCCTCGCCTTTCTGCCGCTTCTCGCCGGTCTACTGCTCGTCACCGCATGTGACAGCAACGATCCCGACGAAGACGAAGGCGGAGGAGAAGAAGAGGTCATCACGCTCGTCCGCCTCACGCTGTCGCCTCAGGGCGGAGGCGCCGTGGTAACCGCTGACGCCAACTTCGACGAAGCGGGCGTGCTACAAAATGCTGAACCGCTCATTCTCATACCCGGCGCGACGTACAACGTCGCCATCGATTTGCAAAACACGCTCGAATCGCCGCCTGAAAGCATTACCGCCGAGATCCGCGACGAAGAGCCAGACGCTCACCGTTTCTTCTACACCGCCGAAGGTGCCGTGAGCGACAACATCACGATCTCCAACCTCGACACCGACCCCAACGGTGATCCGCTTGGTCTGACGTTCCAGATGGCTGTTGTTGGTGGCTTCAACGATACCGGTACGTTCCGCGTCAAACTGCGCCACTACGAGGAGGACGCCAACCTCCCCACCGACAAGCGCAACGACACGGCGACTGCTGCTGCGCGACCCGGCATCGTGGAGAACGACATCGACTTCACGTTCCCCGTTACTATCAACTGACGCTGCTCGTCAAACGAAAAACGCCGCTCCAGACTCAGCGTCTGGGGCGGCGTTTTGGTGCGGAGGAGGGGGGATTCGAACCCCCGGTACGCTTTAGGCGCACGGCACTTTAGCAAAGTGCTGGTTTCAGCCACTCACCCACTCCTCCGAGCAAGGCACGAGGCCAATCGGACGGCAAATATAGCGCGGTAGCCGCCTGACAAGCAACGAAGAGCGTGTAAATCGCGGAGGACTATGCAGATCGATTGCGCATGACGTTCCGAACGTCTTACATTAGGTCACACCTACCTTTGATTCAATGGAAACCGTCAGAAACAGTCCTGGAGTCGTGCGCGATGCCATCCGCTATTCCATTGATGCCGTTAGGGGGCTGAGGCATCGGTCAAAGCGATTCACGAGTCGGTCGTCGATTACGTGGGAGGCGAGGTGCCGCGCTCGTCGGTGCAGTCGTACCTGCAACTCAACACGCCCGAGCAGTTCGAGAAGGTGGGACGTGGGCGCTACCGCTCCATTGACGCGCCGCCCCTTGCTCAGAAGCCTGAGCCATTTCCCTCGGTCCAGATCGGTCAGGCGACGCTCGTGCAGGCCGATTGCTTTGCGTGGATGGAAGCGCGCGAGGAAAACAGCATCCACGCCGTCGTCACCGATCCACCGTACGGACTGGTCGAGTATTCCAAGACCGAGAAGCAGAAGCTCCGCAGTGGAAAGGGCGGCGTCTGGCGCATTCCGCCCTCGTTCGACGGACATCAGCGCGCGCCGCTGCCCCGGTTTACGACGCTGACGACAGCGCAACTCGACGACTTACACCGCTTCTTTCTACGCTGGGGACGAGCTGTGCGCCGCATTCTCGTTCCAGGCGGATGTCTGATGGTCGCTGCCAACCCGCTCGTCTCGTATCTGCTGTCGGACGCCTTCGTTCGGGCTGGATTGGAGCGACGCGGCGAAATCATTCGGCTCGTGATGACGATGCGCGGCGGCGATCGCCCGAAGAACGCGCACGAGGAGTTCGACGGCGTTTCCGTGATGCCGCGTTCGCAGTGGGAGCCGTGGCTGCTCTACCGCAAGCCACTCGACGGACGCGTGCAGGACAATCTGCGTAAATGGAAAACCGGCGGACTACGTCGCATCTCGGACGACAAACCGTTCGGCGACGTGATCACCTCGCATCCGACGCGCAAAAAGGAGAAGCAGATCGCGCCGCATCCGAGTCTCAAACCGCAGGCATTCATGCGGCAGGTCGTGCGGGCAGCGCTTCCGCTCGGCGAAGGCGTCGTGCTCGACCCGTTCGCGGGCGGCGGCTCGACGCTGGCAGCGGCCAACGCAGTCGGTTACGACAGCATCGGCATCGAGATGGACGCCGAGTACGTCGCGCTCGCTCAGAAGGCCATCCCCCAACTCGCTGCGCTCGACGTCGGCTAGCGGTCGAGATAGACCCAGCTTTCGCGCAGTTTGGCGATGCCGTCCTTGTCGAGCGTCGCCGTTCGCGTGCCCAGCTTGCCGCGGTCGTTGTGCCGGAAGTCGTCGACGGTCACGTGGCCGAGGTAGACTTCGGTGAAACGGAGCGCGGCGCGGTCGACGGCAGGTTCGGTCTTGGCGTCGACTTGGTAGACGAAGACGCACATCCACTGCTCGCGAGCACCGTGCGTGTCGACGGCCCCGCCTGCTTTCCGTGTCGCCTTGATCTCGACGCCATCGATTCCTGACTTGACCTTGTCGTTGGCATATCGGCCTTGCACGATCAAGTCGGGATGACCGTTGTGGAACGTGTTCTCGGTGAGCGCGCGCGAATGCTGAGCGAGGCTGGCCGTCAGCATGTCGGAGAGCATTCCCGAGAGGGCAGCGGGGCGCATCATGTCGTCCATCCGCTTTAGCCCGCGACCGACGAGCAGCGTGTTTACGTCGAAGAGAAAATCGTACACGTCCTGCATCGTCGCTTGTACGTCCTCGAGCCGGAGCGAGTAGGGCAACGGCAAATTCGGGTTGAACTTGGCGAGATCGACGGTGCGACGAAGGACGGGCATAGCTGACGGTTGGAGCGCCACAAGTTACAGATCGAACGACTGGCCGTGCGCCGGGATGACGACCTCGCCCCAGTCTTTATCTTTGAGCGCGGATTTGAGTTTCTCGGCGCGCTCCTTGTCGCCGTGGACGAGGAAGGTCTGGCGCAGTTTGGACTGGTCGAGGTGCGATAGAAAGCCGACCATGCCGGGTTCGTCGGCGTGGGCCGAGAAGCTGTTCATCACCTCGACTTCGGCGTTGACTTCGAACTCGTCGCCGAAGAGCTTGATCGTCTTGTCGCCCTCGATCAGGTCGCGTCCCGTCGTGCCCTCGGCGCAGTAGCCGACCATCATCACGGTCGTCTTGGGGTTCTCGACGTTGTTGCGCAGGTGGTGGACGATGCGGCCCGCCGTCGCCATGCCGCTGGCGGAGATGATGACCATCGGATCGGTCCGCTCGTTGAGTTCTTTCGAGCCTTCGGCCTTGCGGATGTACTGCAAGCGGTCCCAGCCGAACGGGTTTGGATCGCTGCGCATGTATTCGTTCAACTCGGCGTCGAAGCACTCGGGGTGGGCGAGGAAAACGCTGGTCGCGTTGACAGCGAGCGGGCTGTCGACGTACATCGGGATGTCGGGCAGCGTGCCTTCGTTGGCGAGTTGGTCGAGCGCGTAGACGATCTCCTGCGTCCGTCCGACGGCGAACGACGGGATGATGACTTTGCCGCCGCGTGCTGCGGTCCGCTTGATGATTTCGAGCAGCGCCTCTTTGCTCTCGCTACTCGGTGCGTGCGTTTTACCGCCGTACGTGCTTTCCGAGATGACGTACTCGCAGTCGGCCATCGGCTCGGGGTCGCGCAGGATTGGGCGGCCTGGATTGCCGACGTCGCCCGTAAAGCCGAGGGTGACCGTGCGGCCCTCCTCGCGGATCGACAGGTTCACGCTGGCAGACCCCAAGATGTGTCCGGCGTCGCGGAAGTGGACGGTCACGCCGGGGACAGGTTCAAACGGCTGGTGATAGTTCAGGCTGACGAACAGCTTGATGACCTCCTCGGCGTGCTCGGTCTCGTAGAGCGGGTCGACCGGCTCCTGCCCTCGGCTGACGCGTCGCTTGTTGTAGTAGTACACGTCCTTTTCCTGGATGTGCGCGCTGTCGAGCAGCAGCAGGGCGGCCAGGTCGCGCGTGGCGTGCGTGCAGTAGACGCGCCCTCGGAAGCCTTCTTTCCACAGCTTGGGCAACAGGCCGATGTGGTCGATGTGCGCGTGCGACAGGACGACGGCGTCGATGGTGTCGGCTTTGAAGCCGAACTGCTCGTTTCGGCTCTCGCCGCCGCGCCCCTGAAACAGGCCGCAGTCGAGCAGCAGTCGGCTTCCGTTGGCGAGGTCGAGCAGGTGTTTGGAGCCGGTGACGGTCTGGGCGGCTCCCCAAAAAGTGAGGCGGGGCATGAACAGAGGGTTTAGACGGATTCAGAATACGGCCCGTCCAACTTGCACATACCAACGTTTCATGCAACGCCGCCCGACATCATCGCAGCCTCACGTCGACGGGGCATGCACCGTCGCTACAATGGTTTCCACACCTCAGGCGCGACGAGCAGCGTTTCCTCGCGCAGCACGCGGACCGATCCGGGCGGGGCGCCCTTGGGCTTGCGGACGTGCTTTCGCGGCGAGTAGATGACCGGCACCAGGCTGCTGCCTCTCTGCTTGCTGTACCACGCAGCCAGCGCCGCAGCGCGCTCCATGACGACTCCAGGCGGCGCATCGTCGCGGCCCTTGACGCGAACGATGACGTGCGATCCCGGCGATCCGCGCGCGTGCAGCCAGATGTCGAATGGGCGGGCGTGGTGCAGCGTCAGCTTGTCGTTCTGGTGCGCGCCCTTGCCTACCCATGCCTGGTATCCGCTGCCGATGTCGAACACGCGATACGGCAAACTCTCAGCCTGCGCATCGGATGTCGACTCGCGCACCCACTCGCCGTGCGTCGCCTCAAACGTGTCGAGTGCTTCCAGCGTCTCGACTGCCTCCAGTTCGGCGAGCGTCGCCGACAACCGCTCGGCTTCCTCGTGCGACTGCTCGAACCGCTCTTCCGAAGATGCGCGCGACAGACGCGACGCTCGCGCTCGGGCGTAGTACCGCTCGGCATTGGCAGCGGGCGACAGAGCCGGGTCGAGCGAGATCGTCCGCGTGCCGCCGTCGAACAGGTCGTCTACTTCGACCGACTCGTTGCCTTGCGCGACGCGGTGCAGTTGGGCCATGAGCAGGTGCCCGGCGCTTTCGTGTTCGTCAGCGCGCGAGGGCTGGCTGAGCGCTTCGAGCATCTGGTCGACGCGGCGTGTGGCTTGGTGCGACGCGCGCTTGAGTCGGGTGTGCAGCTTGTCGTAGCGCGCGGAGAAGCGGTCCTGTCCGAGGGTTCGGCGCGTAAAGATCTGCATCGTTCGGTCGACGGACGGCAGTGGTTCGAGGCGCAGGCCGGGCGTCGGCTGGTGGAGTTCGATCAGCGTCAGCGCGTGTGCGATCTCGCCGCGCCACAGGATGCCGGGTGAGGAGGCGGCGAGCGCGTCGGCGTGAATGGCTTGGCAGGTGGCGAAGAGGGTGGGCCAGTCAGGAGCATCCGTATCGAAATCTGCGCGGTGGAGCGCTTCGCTGGCGAGCAGGTCGTCGAAGAGCGGCCACGCACGGCGGAGCGCACGGGCTGGATCGTCGCCCTTCCAGCGTTCGGCGAGTTCGTCGGCACTAGTCGGGATGCGAGCGGGGCGGGACAGGGGAAGCGCTGTTGTTTCGAGTTCAGCGCTGTGCTGAAAGGCCTCAGCGACAGTTTCGTCGTCCCTCGTCCACAGCGCGTTGGCACGACCGCCGAACAGGACGAGGTGCAGCGTGCCCATCCGGGTCCCGCTCTCGTTTCGCAAGTCGATGAAGACGAATCGGTCCAGATCGGCGATGCGAACGCCCGAAACGATCAGGCCGTGGGCTTTCTCAAATAGCGTCGTCGTGTTGCGGCGGGCGCGGTTGTAGCCTTCCGACCGCATCAGATAGATAGGCTTCGTGCCGACCTGAACGCGTTGCACCTCGCCGCCGGGTTGCTCAAACGCCAGCGTGAGTTCGTTGCGCTGCTGGGTGAACGCGTCGATCAGGCGTGCGCCGAGGAGGTCTTGCCACTCGGCGGTGAGGGCGTGGAGAGCGTAGTAGGTGGCGTTCATGGCGGGTTTCTCTTCTGCTTGTCGCTGCGCTGGGCCTTCTTTTCGCTTGATCCCTTCGACTTCGCTTAGGACAGGCTCCAAGAAGCAAAACATCAAGGCTGGACTCGGTCCGGCGGACGCGGCGCTGCGTTCGCTGCACTTGTCCAAACTCGCTGGCGCTCAAACAGGACAAATGCGGCCGCTCTCTCCACTCTGCGTCTTTTTCGCCGGACCGAGATCAGGCCGACTTCTCCTCTTTCCTCTCACTTGCAAGCCTCATCATTCCAATCCTCCACCTTGTCATCGCGAGGAGCGAAGCGACGCGGCGATCTCCGAACGTACCGACTGTGCCGCCGTTTAAATCAAACCCGTACGCCTGTCGAGCCATCTCAGCACACCCCTGTCGCTGGGTCGCAGGTGTCGCCGTCAGTCGCAAAGGGCATCGGCTTGAGCGTGCCCACCTGAGCCGTCGTCCGCATGGCAGGTTTGGCTTTGGGTTTACGCCACAGCGGGACGGACGAACACGGCTCGCCATACATCAACTTGCGAGCGACGCGCATCATCTGCTGCGTGGCCTCGACGTAGGCGCTCGTCGGCACGACAGCCGAGCCGCAGCCTTTGATCACGACGATGGCGTCGTCGTAGGCGGACCAGTCGACTTGGGCGAGGGCGCGGGCATAGAACTCGCGGCTCACGTCGGCCCTACGTCCGTGCGTGACGCTGGCGGCGACGCCTTCGAGTTTGCTGCCGATCAGCATCCACGCCCACGTCGGTACGATGGCGTCAGTCGAGCAGAACAGGGCGACGTGATGACCGGCGTGCTGCTGCCACTCGTAGGCTTTGACCTGATCGCGGAAGTCGCGCTCGCGGAGGACGAGGCCTTTGAACAGAAACGGCTCCATGTCGATCTCGTCGATCTGAGCATCATCCCAGAGTCCGGCGAGGTCGAACACTCTGATGGCGCTCTCGGCCACGCGGTTGGTGATCTCGGCGGTTGGGGCGTCGGTAAGTAAGTCCATCGGTCGGAGTTGATTGCTCCAATTGAAACGCACGTTGGCGCGAACGGATCGGCACCGCGCTCGGATGCCTACTTTTGGCGACTCCCCTATCCCGCTGCTCATGGACTGGATTGTCCTCCTTCCGCCCATCCTCGCCATCGGACTCGCGCTGACGACGCGGCAAGTCTACCTCTCGCTCTTCGCCGGATTGTGGCTGGGCACGACGATTCTGGTCGGCGGCAATCCGCTGCTGGGGCTGCGCGAGTTGGCCGATCAGATGGTCGCCGTGTTCGCCGATGCGGGCAACGTGCGCATCGTGCTGTTCTGCCTGCTCGTCGGCGGGCTGATCGCGCTGGTGCAGGCGTCGGGCGGCGTCGCCGGGTTTGTCGAGTGGGCGCAGCGACGCGGGTGGGGGCAGACGCGCCGGGGCGCCGAACTGCTGGCGTTTTTCGTCGGCCTGTCGATCTTTGTCGAGTCGTCGATCACGTGCCTGACGACCGGCGCCGTGGCCCGACCGTTCTTCGACAAGCTCAACCTGCCGCGCGAAAAGCTGGCGTTCTACTGCGACGCGACGAGCGCGCCGGTCTGCATGATGATCCCGCTCAACGGATGGGGCGCCTACGTGCTCGGCCTGCTGGCGACGCAGGGAGTCGCCGACGACGCCAGCATCGGACTGCTGGCAGCGGGTCTGGGCTTCAACTTCTTCGCGTGGGGCGCCGTCCTGTTCGCCTTGTTCACCGCCATCACCGGTTGGGGCTTCGGCCCGATGCGACGCGCCGAAATCCGCGCCCGAGAGACTGGCCAACTGCTACGCCCCGGCGCGACCCCGCTCGTGTCCGACGAAGTCTCGCACCTGCCTCCCGTCGAGCATTCGCCGCGCAGCCCCATCGACCTCTTCTTGCCAATCCTCGTACTCGTCGCGATGGTCTTCATCGGCCTGTGGATCACGGGCGAAGGCGATCTGACCGCTGGGTCCGGTTCGACATCAGTCCTCTGGGCCGTCGGCCTGTCGATCGGAACGGCGATGGTTCTCTACGCCCTGCCCGGACGCCGCATCCTGACGCTGTCGCAGTCGACGGACTTGGTCCTCAAAGGCAGCGCCGGACTGGTGGGCGTGACGCTGCTAATCGTGTTCGCGTTTGCGCTCGGGCAGGTGTCGCGCGCCCTGGAGATCGGCCCATTCGTGGCGAGTCTGATGGGCGACGGCATTCCGGCTTGGCTCGTCGCGCCCGTCGTCTTCCTGCTGGGCTGCTTCGTCTCATTCACGCTTGGGCTCGTCATGGACCGGGTTCGCGATCCTCGTGCCCATCGCCCTGCCCGTCGCCGAGTCGCTGGGCCTGTCGCCCGCACTGATGCTAGGCGCCGTCCTCTCCGGCGGCGTCTTCGGCGATTACTGCTCGCCGCTCTCGGATACGAGCATCATCTCATCCATGTCCGCCGCCGCCGACCACGTCGACCACGTCAACACGCAGCTCCCCTACGGCTTAGCCATCGCAGGCGTCAGCGTCGTGCTGTTCGCGTTGGCCGGAGCGCTGGTGTGATGTGACTATGCAGCCAGAGCGAGTTCGAAGACAGCGGTGACTTCTCCATGTGCGATTGTAGCCGGGCCTTCCCGAAGCGAGAACGCAGCGCCTGTCCGAAGCAGGTGGCTAGGCCCGTCGTCAACGAGGAAGTGGATCAGCGCCAACTCTTCCGTCCCGCGTTGCTGCTCAGGAATCACGACTAAGCTCCAGGCCTCTGCACTGTCGGCGTCGTCGAAGACAGCAGGGGCTGAATACCCCGATTCGGGAAGCGAGCGCGTCGCGCGGTCAATCTGCCAGCGAAGGCGTGCGGTGGCGTGCGTCATGGTTCGTCGAGAAAGAATACGTGACAGCGTGGGAGCAAGTCCGCCGGTATGAATCGTGCAGGCCCGATTCCGTCGAGTCGAGGCCATCGGTAAACAGAAGTCAACAAGTGGTCAGGAATACTGACGCCAACGATGCGATATCCATCGGGTTCGTAATGATCACCGGATCTCGAGGCGAACACCTCTGCGTCGCCCCGACTCTCCCACACGTGTTTGCCTTCCATGCTGCGTGCGAGGAGTGAGCGAGTTTGTCTGATTTGCTGATATTCCACCTCCGAAACAGTGCGGTAAAATGCGACCTTGCTCATCCTTCTCGCGGCCACTGATTCGCGCGCTTGTTCTGCTGCGCGAGTCGAGTCGTCTCATCGATGCGCTTCTGCCGCGTAGTCGGGCGCTTGGCGTTGAGAATCCATTCGAGGATGCCTTTGCGCGTCGACGGAGGAAAGGCGTCCCAGTGTGCGCGAGCGGGCGGAGCGTCGGCTAGCGCGGCGGCGAGGTCGTCGGGGACGATGAGGTCTTCAACGTCGTCCAGGGCGTTCCAGCTCTTGTCGCGTTTGGCCTGCTCGACCAGAACGGATCCTGAGGCTGACATCTTCCCCTCGGCTTCGAGTCGGGCGATGCGCTCTTTGTTGAGGCGCGACCAGTTGCTTCCGCTCTTGCGCGGGGCGAAGTAGAGCATCGACCGCTCGTCGTCCAGCTTGCGCGGCAGGCTGTCGACCCAGCCGAAGCAGAGGGCTTCTTCAACCGATTCGTCGTAGGTGACGACGGGCTTGCCGGTCGCCTTTTTGTAGTAGACGAACCAGACGTTATCGGCTGTCTCGTGATGCTCGGACAACCACACGCGCCACGCACCCCGAGTCAGCGGATGGACGGCGTTGTTGGGAGCGCCGTCGAGATCGGCAAACGCGTCGGTGTCTCCGCCCACCGGACTAAAACGCTGTCCCTGCGGCCATCTCAACGCCGAAGTAGTTCGCGACGGTCGCGGCGTGGTCGGCGAACGTCGGACGTGTGCCCAGGTCGCGCGGGTTGCCGTCGCCGTAGTAGAGGACGGGAACGTACTCGCGGTTGTGGTCGGTCGACGGCGTCGTAGGGTCGTTGCCGTGATCTGCGGTGATGAGCAGGCGTCCGCCTTTGGGCAGCGCGGCGACCAAGCGAGGCAGGGCGGTGTCGAACGCTTCTAGGGCCTGGGCGAAGCCTTCTACGTCGTTGCGGTGGCCGTACTTGGAGTCGAAGTCGACCAGGTTGGTCCAGATGAACGTCGGGCGGTTCATGCCGCGCGCAGCCTCCATCGCCTGGATCGTCTGCTCGATGCCGTCGGCGTTGTCGTCCGTCTTGTGCGCTCTATTGAAGCCGACGCCCGCGAACAGGTCGTAGATCTTGCCGACGGCGACAGTCTGCACGCCGTTGCGCTGCAGCACCTGGGGGAGGGCCGGGCGCGGAGGCGGCATCGCAAAATCGCGGCGCTGCGAGTCCAGCCGTTCGTACGCTCCTGACTCCCCGTTGAACGGGCGGGCGATGACCCTACCCACGGCGTGGTCGCCGACGCAGACCTGCTCGCGTGCGATGCGACACCAGCGGTAGAGCGTTTCGAGCGGCGTAACGTCGGTGTGCGCGGCGATCTGAAAGACGCTATCCGCCGACGTGTAGACGATAGGGTGTGCCGTTTTGCGGTGCTCGTCTCCGTAGCGGGCGATGATGTCGGTCCCGCTCGCCGGTTCGCCGCCGATGATGTCGCTCGCTCCGATGGCCTCTTGGAACGCGTCGAGCAGCGGTTGGGGCAGGCCTTCCGGGTAGGTCGGAAACGGTGTCGCGAGTTGCAGTCCGGCCAACTCCCAGTGCCCGCTCGTCGAGTCCATTCCGGCGGACTGCTCGGCCATCTTGCCGTACGAAGCGCGTGGACGCAAGACGGGCGATATGCCCTTGATCGGGCGCGTGTGGCCTATGCCGAGTGCTTGCAGGATCGGCAGGCGCATCGGGCGCTGCTCGGCGATGTTGCCCAGCGTGTCGCAGTCGGTTTCGCCATAATCGGCGGCATCGGGTAGTGCTCCGATGCCGACACCGTCTAGGACGACGGTGACGAAGAGCGAAGCGTTGGAGTCGGTCACAGGCAAGGGGATGGTGAGGCGCGAGGGAGCGTGCGCGATTAGCTGTAAAGTATGGGTTCGCCCTCGCGGTAGGCGGCTTCAAGTGCGGCGGTTGCGTCTTCACGGAGCAAGTCGGGCGACGTGTCCTCGCCTCGCAGCGCGCCGCCGACGATGACGCGCGTGCCCTCGGGTGCGTTGAGCGCCTGGTGTGCCGCCCCGATCCACGCTTCGATGGCATCGACGGAGTCGCGGACGAAGACGCCGTATTGGAGTTCGCCAAACACTTCGACGCGGTGCCCGGCGGCGATTTCGCGTACGCTCGCCTCGAATCGGGCATCGCGCTCTTCGGATGGCTCGACAGACTCGCCTTCCTCTTCGGCGAGGTGCAGCATCGCCAGCGCGAAGGGGCCTTCGATGTCCAACTCCTCGGCGATGATGTCGCGGCGCGGGCGGAGCGGGGTGTCGTCGCTGATCGGCACGTCCAGCGTGTCGGTCGTAGCTATCTGTGGGGTCTCCTTCGCTTTCGTCGCGGCTGCAGGCTTGGCGATGGGAGGCAGCGGTTTGAACGTATCCACGTCGCCGGAGGCGATCTCCATCGCGTGAGCTGTCGACAGGAGCAGGCGTTCGATGCGTTCGCCGTCGAGAGTGCCTTCGTCGACCGTGTCGGCGAGCAGCAGGTGATCCACGCCGCCCAGCCGGAAGCGCGTCGAGACGACCTCGCGGATATCCAACTCCTCCTTATAGTATTGCAGCGCACTCCGCGTCAACTGGGATCCGACGCGGTAGCGCGCGATCTCGCCCGCTTCGTCAGGGCCTAAGGCCGTCCGGTCGAGGAACGAGCGTTTTGATGCTGGGCCGTGGGCAAACACGTTGCGCGAGGCCATTTGGACGACGGTGTAGCGTCCGTCTTGGTGACGTAGCACGCAGATCGTCTGGGCGCCCGACGAAAACAAGAGCGACTTGACCAGGTGAGCGCGTGCGGCGAAAGCGGCCTGCTCGGGCGTCACGCTGTCGGGGTCACGCGGCGTTTCAGACCGCACACGGGCGACCGACTTGGTGAGTTGCTGGAGCGTCGGTGTGTCGGGTTCAGGCGTCACGGTTTTCGGAGCAGACGGAGCCGAGCCGGGGACGGGCGGTGGTGGACCCTCGGGCTTTCCGTCTTCCTGGCTGACCGTTCCTCGGGGACGTACCGGCGAGACGATGCCGTCGCTCGGTGCCCCTGCTGCCAGAGCGGAGGGTAGACTATCGCCACGGCCTTTGCGCCGAGACGAGCGGCGGTTCGAGACTGCTGCGATAATGCTACCGACTAGGACGAGCGCAAACAGGATCGCCGCAGCGTATAGCATCCAGTCTTCGGGCAGAGAGGCGGGCACAGAGGTCGGCGGCAGGAGAAGAGGGGCGGTGTGTCGAGACGGAACCCGACTTGGAAAGGTACCCGATGCGACGCTCCGGTGTCAACCGTGGCGAGCCGATGTCGCGCGTGGAATCGAATAGGGCGTCTTCCGCGCGCCATCGGCATCAAGAAATCAGAATGAGACCGAGCGGATCGTGGGCGTCTCGTCCTGAGATGAGACGCTGGAAAAACAGAGGCTCGTCTCAATACCGGAATGTAAAAACGGCATTTAGGGGATCTGGAGGACGTTTTTGGGTCAGTGTCTCACTGGTGGTACGGATGTTGTGCAAGGGTGGGTAGCCATACAGAAGCCTCGCTTCGTCATCGTCCCTCTGCTCTCGCTTCCATCCTACGGAGGCTTTGAAGTCGAGGGCTATTTCCTCTCTCTCCTCCTTCACCCACATGCCTCTCGCCACAACGCGCTCCTATGCGTTCGCGCTGCTGCTCTGCGCGCTCGTCGTTCCGACGGCCTTTGCGCAGCGCCAGACTAACCCCGTCTCTCCCGAGATGCGCGGCTCGGTCTACGAAGAAGTCAACGCTGTCCAAGGAAAGCCGCTTCCCGCGGCGACATACTCCAACAGCCAGACGTGTAAGACGTACACCTACAACGATCTCAAGCAGTACAACGCGAACAGCAAGAACAGCGTCGTTGCTGGACAGGCCACGCTTGAACTGCCGCACGATGCCTGCCCCGTCGAGGTCAGTTTCACCTCGTACGCCCTGCCAGGCGGAGAGGCGAGTCCGTTTGAGGACCAGGTGCTCTACCGCAACAAAACGGCCAAGTATGGACCGGGAACGCACACGATCAACATCGATGTGCCCGCTTGCACTTGGCAGACCGACCTCTACATGGGGCCGGTCATTCCTGAGTTGACGACAAGCGGTCACCCTAGCGGCGTGCTCTTCGCATGGGATCTCTACACGAATGGCGATACGCAGTCCTCGCGCGGATTCACGCCCGCCTACAGCGCCGACGATTGCGGCACGCCTTCAACGCCTCCAGGCTTCGAGGATGGAAAAGGCGGAAGCAGCGACAACTTTGCATTCAACTGCTCGGCCAACGGCGGCCAAGGCCAGTCCATCGACTTCTATGCAATGGGCATGGGCAGTTCATCAGCATCGGTCAATCCTGCGATGCTTGCCATCCCCAACCCATCGAACGTCGACTACATCATCGCCCAGGTAACGGTCAAGGACCACGCTGCCGCGACGGTCTCGTTCGAAACCGACGGCGAGTATAAAGTCCTCTCGGCTCCGACCTCTTCGGACGCGGGCAAAGGGTTTTTCTACCGCGTTCGCCTCGACGGTGGCACGAACATCGACAAGGTGACGGCGACGGTCAACACGGGCGGCAAGGGATCGCCCAAGAAGACGCCGCGCGCCTTCAACCTCTACGTCGTGCGCAACGGCGGAGCGGGCAACCAGGCTGCCGGTCTGTTCAGCGAGCGCGACATTTTCGTCAACCGCACCTCGATGGTGACCGAGACGATCGCGCTTCCCGCCGCGAGCCGCGCCCGTGACATCACGGTCAACTACGCGCTCACCGATGTCGAAAACGACAACCGCAGCGTCATCGTCGACATCACCGCAGGTGGCGTCACGACGCAGCAGACGGTCACGATCCCGAACAACGGCAGCGAAGCCTACTTGGGCAGCGCGACGCTCGCGAACGTCCCGGCCAACGTCTCTAACGTCACCGTTAAAGTCACCTCGCCCAACGGCGGCGACAGTGTCTTCCTCAACGCGGCCTCGGCAACGAGCGTCGGCGACTGCTTCGCCACCATCGGCGACACCGTCTTCAACGACGACAACCGCAACGGCACGCAGAACGTGGGCGAAACCGGCATCGACGGCGTCAAGGTGACGCTCAACACGCCCGGCCCGGACAACAAATGCGGTACGGGCGACGACGTATTCGTCGCCGACGCCACGACTGCCAACGGTGGCACCTACCTGTTCGAAGGTCTCGTCCCCGGCGCCTACTGCGTGACGGTCGACGAGAGCGGAGTTGCAGGCAAAGACCTCACGACGAACAACAACCCCGACGCCAAGACGGTCGTCGCTGGCGAAAACTACCGCGACGCCGACTTCGGCTTCGCCGTCAAGCGCATCAGCCCGGTCCTCGAATGCGTCGCCAACGAAGGCGGTCACTACCGCGCCTTCTGGGGATACAACAACCCGACTGGATCGGCTCAGACGATCCTGATCGGCAACCGCAACCGCTTTACCACAGCAAACAACGGCGACGAAGGTCAGCCGACGCAGTTTGCGCAGGGACGCGCGTTCCAGGCGTTCTCGACGACGTTCTCCAGCGGAACGACGCAGACCTGGGTCCTCGACGGCAAAACGTCGTCGGCCAGCAAGAACAGCACGGCCTGTAAGGTCGTCGACTTCGAAGTCACCAAGACGGTCGACAACGCGACGCCGATCCAGGGCGACAACGTGACGTTCACCATCGTGCTCGAAAACAAAGGCCCGGACGCAGGCGAAGCCGTCGAAGTGACGGACAAGCTCCCGACCGGACTCGACTACGTCAGCCACACCGTCATCGCGCGGCGCCTACTACCCGAACACGGGCCGGTGGGACCTCGAAGCGACCAGCAGCAACAAGCTGCCCGTCGGCAAGAACACGCTGATGATCACGGCCAAGGTCTCGACGCCCAACCCGGTGACGAACATCGCCCAGGTCAGCAAGTCGGCCAAGTACGATCCCGACTCGACGCCCGGTAACGGCGACGCGAACGAGGACGACCAGGACAGCGCAACGGTTACGCCGAAGCAGCCTGCCGTCAACGCCGACCTGGAACTCGACAAGAGCGTCGACAAGCCCGCGCCTCAGAAGGGTGACGTGGTGACGTTCACGATCCGCGTCGACAACAGAGGTCCGGTCGATGCCACGGGCGTCGAAGCGACCGACATCGTCCCCGCCGGACTCACGTTCCAGAGCATCACGAGTGGTTCGGGTGCGACGTACAACGCGTCGACCAAGACCATCACGTGGGCCATCGGCGCGCTGAGCAACGGCGACTACGCCACATTGAGCTACACCGCTAAAGTGGACGCCGAGGGCACGTTCGTTAACATCGCGCAGATCAGCAAGTCGGATCAGCCGGACGGCGACTCGACGCCGGGTAACAACAACCCAGGCGAAGACGACCAGTCGGCTGCGACCGTTACCACGAGCGGAAGCTCGGGTGGCGGCAACGCCGGTGTCGAAAGCGAAGGCTCGATGGCCTCGCTGCTGGCTCAGCGCTTGTTCGAGCGCCGCCAGGACGCACGGGCACAGACCGCGCTGATGGCAGCGCCGGAGCCGTTCCTCTTCGCCGCTTCGAGCGGTAAGGGCGACGACGGTGGCCTGCGCAGCATCGTGCCGACCAACGGCCCGAACGAGTCGATTGCGTACGAAGTCACGCCGGGCGACCTGCTCGGTGTCACCAACGCGACCAACGTGTTCGCCGCTGACTACCTCCGCACGGAAGGCCGCCGCATGGGTGCCCTCTTTGGAGCGATCAGCCCGGCTGGTGTCCTCTACGACCACGCCAAGGCAACCTGTGACCGCTTGGGC
This sequence comes from Rhodothermales bacterium, assembly GCA_963793245.1. Classification (GTDB taxonomy): domain Bacteria; phylum Bacteroidota; class Rhodothermia; order Rhodothermales; family BA12; genus CAXBBB01. The sequence continues at coordinate 544,555 of CAWBZG010000005.1, read as the reverse complement.
GGTGGCCGTCTCGAAAGCATCGGTACCATCGATGTCGCCGGACGCCCGTTCGTGATGCAGCACCTGATCCACGCCGACGGAAGCGTCGACTATGCGGTCTCGCTCGTCGCCTACCGCAGTGGAACGGACTTCGTCGTCGACAGCCGCTTCGCCTACTCGGACTACACGCCGAGCGGAAGCAGCAGCGTCGTCAACCTGCAGGTCTGGAGCGTCAGCCCCGCCTACACGGTTGAACTCGTCGAAGGCCTGCTCAGCGAGCTGAGTGCTCAGGGCAGCGTCGGCTACCTCAACTCGTACGACAACGTCCCGGCCACGCCGAGCACGTTCGTCCAGAGCGGTCGCTACGAAGAAGGTCAGTTGCATCTCCGCATGGCTGGAACGCCGAGCGGAACGCTGACCGTCACCGGATTCGCTGCACGCACCGAGACCGAAGCCGCCAACGGCCAGCAGTCCGAGTTCACGCAGACGATCACGCTGCCTGCCGCCACGGATGCGAGCGCGACGTACACCGAAGTCGTCGTTCCTGTCGGGACGATCTTCGACGCGCGCTTCTCGGTCCAGCACGGCACCAGCACGTCGGTCGACCAGCTCTACTACGCCGATGGCGCGTGGAGCTACACGTCGGGCAACGCTACCGTCCAGAACTTCGCCACGGGCGTTGACGGACGGGCAGCAGAAGACGACGCGTACCACGTCGAGCGCAGCGCGAGCTTTAGCGGATCGGTCACCGATTTTGCGAGCATGTTCCGCTACTTCCGCCCCAACGGACAGCCGGTCGATCTGACCGGTTACGAAGCCCTGAGCTTCACCGCCAAGGGAACGGGACGGTACAGCGTCGTGGTCGAGAAGGCCGGTATCCAGAGCTGGGATCAGCACCAGTTCGAGATCGCCCTGACCGGCGACGAGCGCGAGATCACGATCCCGCTGTCGGACCTGCGCCGCTCGGCTGGATCGGAAGGATTGGATCCGTCGGATGTCACCCTGCTCGCGTTCTACGCGCTGGGTAACAACCAGTCGGCTCAGGCCTTCGACCTCGCCGTCGAGAACGTCCGCTTCACCCGCAACACGCGCTTCACCGCCATCGGTGACGACGCGAACGCAGGCGAGCTGGCGATCAATGGAAACGCGCCCAACCCGTTCGCGGGCCGCACGGACATCCGCTTCACGCTGCCGACCGCATCGGACGCACGCATCGAGATCTACGACCTCACCGGCCGCCAGGTCGCCACGGTCCTCGACCGCGTGATGACCGCCGGTAGCCACAGCGTACCGTTCGTCGCCGAAGGCCTGACGGCTGGCGTCTACCTCTACCGTCTGATCACGCCTTCGGGCGCCAAGACGGGCCAGATGACGCTCGTGCGCTAACTTCGACGCAGTTCAACGGCTCCTACACACGCCGACCGCGCCCCCGATGCCTTCTGGTGTCGGGGGCGCGGTGCGTTATGAGACGTGTCTCAGAGGTTTTGCCCTCGTCCCCAAGCGGCATGAATACCCACAACTGCTTCCTCATACCAGGTCCGAGGTTTGGCGGTGCATTTTCAACAACGTCATCCTGAGCCTGTCGAAGGATCTCCTTCCGTTGCCATCAGAGCATGGGGATCCTTCGACTTCGCTCAGGATGACGGAAAAGGGACGCACCAGCATTTCTCGGATCTGGTATCATCTATCCTGAGGAGATCGACTTGGCCTTACGACTGCGCCTTCGGCAGCGGCATGTCGAGCCAGACGCGATCGCGGCAGCGGATGCCGTCTTCGACGAGCGGCTCGGCGAATGCCGTGTCGAAGTAACCTCGGTCGATGTGCGTCATGCGGAAGCCGGAGCGCTGGTAGAAGCGCAGTTGGTCGAGACTGGAGTTGCCCGTCGCCACGCGCAGGGTTTGGGCGCCCAGGCGGATCGCTTCTTCGCGCGCGTTGATGAGCAGCCAGCGCCCGACGCCCTGCCGACGATATGCGCGTTCGGCTGCGATGGCGTGCAACTCGGCGATACCCGGCTCGGTCAGTCCGACGATGGCGATGCCGACGACGGCGTCTCCCGCATACGCGCCTAACCGCGACGCCTCCTGGATGTACGCCTCGACGTGCGCGCGCTCGGGATCTGCTTCGTGCACCAGCGACCACGGCAGCTTGTCGAGGGGGATGGTGCGGAGTTCGAGCGAGCCGGTAGTGGTCATGAGGAAAAGCGGTCGAGAAGTTCGCGGACGCCGTCGGTCTCGCCGATGATGGTCAGGCGGTCTCCCACTTCAAGCAGCGTGCTGCCGGAGGGTACGACGGCCTGACCGTCGCGGTGAACCAGGGCGACGAGCACGCCCTGAGGAAGGCGCAGCTCGCGTAAACGTCGACCGATGAACGGTGCCGTCGTTCCGTCAGCGTCGAGGACGAGCGTGAGGTAGCGGTCGTTGGTGACGAGCGTTTCCCGAATGGCCTGCTCGTTTGGCGCCGCGCGCCAGGCGTCGAGGAAGCCGACTTCGTCGATCCGGCTCGCGAGCGCGGCCAACGTGCGCAGGTGCTGGCCCGGCGGCTCGGTCGGACTGACGAGCACGAAGACGGCGAACACCTTGCCGGTCGTCGCCTCGCCATCGGTTACGTCCAGGTCGTAGGCTGGCGCTTCCAGTCCATCGCGGCACCGCACCAGAGCGAGGTATGGGCGGTCGATTCCCGGCAGGCGTTGGTGGGGGAGCGCGGCGCCTCGGATGACGGGCGTCGCGCCAAAGCGGGCGCCATGAAGCAATCCCTCGGCGAGTTCGTCGGCGGGGCTTCCGATCCGCTGGGCCAACTCCAGCGCCGCCTGGCGCACGACCGACTCGTAGTCGCGCCCCGCATCGGCGTCGATTACGACCGACTGGGTCACCAGCGTTTCAAACGGCACGAAGTCCGACATCTCTTTCTCTTTTAGGATCGTCCGCAGTTCTCCGTCGAGCGGATCGTAGCGGTGCTGGCCCAGACGGGCAAACAGGTGGTAGATGGCACCCTCGCGCTCTACCTTCGGATTGGGCTGAACGTAGTACGCGTACCATGCCAGGCTGAGTAGAATCGTCAGGCCGGTCAGCCCCAATGCCAGCGCCCCCATCTGGGTGATCAGCACGATAGGCGCGATGATGCCCGCGATCTGCATCCACGGATACAGTGGGCTGCGGTAGCCGGGCACGTACGACGGGATGTGACTCTCGCGCATCACCAACACGGCGACGTTGACCAGGGCGAAGATCACCAGCTGAAACGCGCTCGCCAGTTTTGCCAGGCTTTCGACGTCGAGCGCGACGATGGCAACGATCATCAACGCTGCGGTCACGACGATTGCCAGCGTCGGCGTTCCGCTCTTGCCCAGGACGGCTAGGCGAGGCGTGACGAGCAGGTCGCGCGCCATCGCCATCGGGTAGCGGCTGGCCGATAGGATGCCCGCGTTGCCGGTCGACGCAAACGCTGCAATCGCTGCAATCACGATCAGGTAGAGGCCCCAGCTTCCGGGCAGCCAGGTGAAAAAGCTCTCGGCAGCCGTCGCGATGGGCGTCAGGTCGCTGCGCAGTTCGTCGGCGTCGAGAACGGCGACGAGGATGAACACGCCGACGACGTAGAGGGCTGTCGCTGTGACGAGCGACAGGATCATGCCCAGCGGGATGTTGCGATCCGGGTTCTGTACCTCCTCGGCGACGCTCGCCACTTTGGTCAATCCGGCGTAGCTGACGAAGACGAGTCCGATTGTGGCGATCAGGCTTCCACCGCCGAACGGAGCGAACGGCGTGAACTGCCGCTCGACGTTGGCCGCTCCGAGCGAGACGACCTCGACCAATCCCTGAACGACGAAAAACATCAGCACGCCGACTAGAATCGCCACGAGCAGCCGCTGTAATCCACTCGTCTCTTTGGCTCCCACGATGTTGAGGACGGCGAATGCGACCGTCAATCCAGCTGCCAGCGGTTTAATCGGTACGTCGACGAGGTAGTAGAGGTACGCGCCCATGCCGATCAGCGCGAACGCGCTTTTGAGGACGAGAGCGAGCCACGTTCCCAGTCCGCCGACCGTTCCGGCGAGCGGTCCCAGGCTGCGATCCAGGAAGTAGTACGTGCCGCCCGCCTTGGGCATCGCCGTCGATAGCTCGGCCTGGCTGAACATGGCCGGGAGGATGAGCACGCCTGCCAGTAGGTAGGCGAGGACGGCGGCAGGTCCGGCTTTGGCCGTCGCGAGGCCGGGCAGCAGGAAGAAGCCCGAACTGAACATCGCCCCGGTGCTGATGGCGTAGACGTCGAAGAGCGTCAGCTCCTTTTTGAGTTTGGATGTGGGCACAGTCAGGCGGTTTGGGAGCCTGAAACTAGGGCCACCGCCGGGGGGAAGCGTCGCGGTCAGAGCGCGGAAACATGTCACGTCTGCCGGACATGACACGTTTTGAACCGACAAACTCGTCGGCTCGCACGCCCCGCCGCCCATGCATCGTCTCGTCGCCCTCGTTCTGCTCTTCTCAATTGGTTGTGCGCCCGATGCCCCGCCACCCATCGCTGCTCCTACCGACGCCGTTCCGCCCGGGCCGTCCACGTCCGAATTGATCGACGGCGCGATGGAGCGCGCGCACGCGGTCGAGGAAGCCCTACGCCCGGTTTCGCTGCTCACGCCGACGCAAATCCGGGGTCTCCAAAAGCACCGCAATGCCGCCCAGCTCAACGTGGCGCGTGCAAAGGGTGTCCCGCAGCCCGTCGACGCGGACGCGCGGCGCTCGCTCATCGCCAGCGGACGGCTAGTCGAACTGACCGATACGACGTGGTGGATTGTGCGCGAGATGGACTACTCGACTCCGCTCGTTACGCCCGCTGCCTACGATTTGCTCGTCGAAATCGGACGCCGTTTCCACGACCGACTGGCCGAGCGCGGCGTGCCTCCGATGCGGTTCGAGATCACGTCCGCCCTACGCACCGGCGACGATCAGGAGCGCCTGCGCCGGGTCAACCGCAATGCCGCAACCGAGACGACGCATCAGTTCGGCACGACCGTCGACGTGACCTATGCCAGTTTCCGCGCGCCTCAGTTCATTGACGATGTCGAGTCGGGTTCGGACGCCGAGCGGCTGACGCGCATCGCACTCGATCTAGCCGGTGGCCGCATGGCACTCGAACTCAAAGCCGATCTGGGCCGCACGCTGCGCGCGTTGCAGGACGAGGGCGCCGTCATGGTGACCTACGAACAGCGTCAGCCCGTCTTCCACATGACGGCGACGCGGTAACGCGAGGCCTTGCCACGGTCTAGGCGACTGTCGACGCAGAGGCGGAGCAACTGCCACGCACCTCGCCAACTGTCGACGCAGAGAGCGGAGTACTGCCGCACGACTCCGCCGACTGTCATCGCGAGCGAAGCGTGGCGATCTCCAGCGTTGGCGGGTGTGGCGGTGGGGTGCGCTGTTGGCGCCGCACTCGGCCCGCTTCCGCCGCTTACTGCATCACGTACTGCGTGAAGTAGAAGCGCTCGACCTTGCCTGCGTCGATCACCTTGTTGATTTCCATGCGCAGCGTGTCTTTGAGACCTGAGCGTTGGGCGATGTCGGCGAGTTGCGGGACGGTTTTGGCTCCCATCACGGCTAGCATCGCGTCGCGGACGACGAACTCACGCTCGGCGATCTGGGCGATGGTCTCTTCCTCCGCCGCTTCGAGCGCGACGTTGACGAGCAGGTAGCGCGATCCTCCCGAACCCGCCGGGTTGATCGTCATGCCGGTGATCTCGTGAAAGAGGCCGAATTCCATCGCCTCACCATCGGCCTCGTCTTCGTCTGCTTCCTCGTCGTCGATGATGACGCCGTCCTCATTTGCGACTGATGCTTTCTGCACGGGCACGCCGGTAGCCGTCGCGACGACGCGCGAGACGACGGCGTACTGTGAGAAGGAGAACAACGCGCCGCCGCACACCGAGAGAACGGCGATGGGGATCAGGATGGCGGCGAGGCCGACCTTACGCTTGGGGGTAGGGATTTCAGTTACGTCTGCCATTGGGTCCAGCGAAAAAAGATCTCGACACGCCGGTTGCGGCCTCGGCCGTCTGCCGTGTCGTTAGTGTCTATCGGATGATGCTCGGCCATGCCGAGCGGGGTATAGCGCTGGGGGGGCAGTGCGCTGGGTGAGGAGAGAAGCAGGCGGACGACCGACGAAGCCCGAGCCGTCGACAGCTCCCAGTTGCTGGGAAAGCGTGCCGTGCGGATGGGCCGGTCGTCGGTGTGGCCCTCTACGACGACGGCCTGCACGTCGTCGGTGAGAAGGTTGGCGATGAGGCCAAGGAGGGTGCGCGACGGTTCGATGATCTCGGCGTTTCCGGGATTGAACATCGCCGCGTCGTTGATGACGAAGTGCATGCCGTCCTCGGTCAGGTCGGCGTCGACCAGGCCCGAGAGATTGTTGGCGTCGATGTATTCGAGCAGTTCTTCGTAGCGCTGCGCCATCTCGACGGAGGCCCGGTTGTCGCTCTCGCGCGGAGGTTGCGTCTTGGAAGGAGGCTCCACCTGCGGCACGCTCGACTCGAACTGCATCACGCCGGTCCGTCCTTGGAAGTAGCTCAGCGCTTCCTTGAACTTCTCGACTTTGACCTCGGACATCGCGACGAGCATGACGAAAAACGTCAGCAGCAGCGTCACCATGTCCGAAAACGTCGCCATCCAGAAGGGGGCGGTGAGTTCTTCGATCTCGGGTTCGTCTTTCGATGCCATTTGGATGGGGAAGCCGTGGGCTTCTGTCTACCTGGTGTATCGGCGCCGATGCCACTCAGCTTAACCTCTGACGGAGGGAAATTCTGTTCGACCGTTCTGCCCTACGACACGCGCATCGTTGGACGCTTCCCTCGACAAACGCTAGGTAAACGCGGCGAGCGTCGTCTCGTGAGACGTGAAGAGTCGGTTGCTTAACCAAAGCGTTGCGCGCGGCGCACTCGGTCTCCCCACACACCGGCTACTTTTGCGTTTTACTCCCAGCAGCACCCCCTCATGCTCCATCACCGCCTCGAAGCGCTGCGCCAGAAACACGGCGCCGAAGCCCTTGCAGCGGCGGCTTACGACTGGGAAACCGGCCTTGCCCTCAGCCTGAACGGAACGCGCTCGTTTCACCCGGCGAGCACGATGAAGGTCGCCGTGCTGCTGGCGCTGTTCGACGCCGCCTCCAAAGGCCGCTTCGACCTGCGCGAGCCGCTCCACGTGCGCAACCGCTTCCTGAGCAAAGCCGACGGATCGGCCTTCCGCGTGTCGTCGTCGCGCGATGCCAACAGCGAAGTCTACGAGCGGCTGGGGCTGACGATGCCTGTCGAGCGGCTGGCCTACCACATGATCGTCACGTCGAGCAACCTCGCCACCAACCTGCTCGTCGACCTGGTGACGCCCGAGGCGATTGCGGCTGCGCTGGACAAGTGGGACGTGCGCGGCGTGAGCGTCGTGCGCGGGGTCGAGGACGAGGCGGCGTATCAGAAAGGCATCAGCAACCGGACGACGGCCGAAGGGCTGGTGATGCTGCTCCGCCTGCTCGTCGAAGGCGACGCGTTCAGCGAAAAGATGCGCGAGCAGATGCGCGACATCCTCTTCGATCAGGCCTTCAAAAGCGGCATCCCCGCCGGATTGCCCAAAGGTGCGCGCGTGGCGCACAAGACCGGCGAAATCTCGATCGTCCAGCACGACTGCGGACTCGTCTACCTGCCCAACCGCAAACCCTACGCGCTGGCGATTCTGACGCAGTGGAAGCCCGACGTAAAAGGCCGCTCCGATCTGGTCGCCGACGTTTCCAAAGCGTTCTACGAGACGCTCACCATGCCCGAGAACGACGATGTCTAACCTGCTCCCCATCGTCGACGGGCAGGATCTGCCGGACGATCTCCACCAACTGCTGCGCCCCGGCGCGCTACTCGGCGAGGGCAACAGTCGCGCCCGCCTGCCGCGCTACTTCTACCGCGTCGACAGCTGGGAAGTCGCGCGCAAGACCGATCTGGCACCCGGATTCGGACTCTACGAGTTTCTGAACGTCGACCTGCGCGAGCATCCGCGCGTGCGGCAGTTTCCGCGCTACGTGCCGCTCGCCGTTACCGTTATGGCGGCGCACTTGGCACTGCTGCGGCAGAAGGTCGAGACGTACGTCCACGTGATGGCGAACGGCGGTTACCGCTCTCCGGCGCACCAAGGCTTCCGGCCCAACGAAGCGCACGCCTGGGGCACAGCCGTCGATCTCTACCGCATCGGCGACGACTTTCTCGACTCGTCCGAAACGCTCAACCGCTACCGCGACGCCATCCAAAAGACGCTGCCGGGCATCACTGTCCGTCCGCCGTCACCCAACGACGACCACCTCCACCTGACGCTGGGCCGCCTCGCGCTGGTCCCACCGTCCGCTGCCGTACCTGACCTGTGAGTATCCCTGTTCCACCCTTGGCGCCCGATACGCCAACCGATAAACACATCCGCCCGATTGGGCCGCTGGACGCGGTCGGTAAGTTGGGCGTCGGCAAGCCGCGGCGTTCGCTGTCCGGGCTGGGCATGGCCGCCATCGGCTTGGAAGCCGAGTTTGAGTTGGTCGTAAACGGTCGCAAGCGGCGCCCCGAAGACGTGTTCGGCGATCCACGCGCGTTCCTGGGCGACGACCTCGTCCACCGTGAGGGGACATCGTACCACCTGCCGGGAGGAGCCGCCGTCTACTTCGACACCGGCGTCATCGAAGTGGCGACGCCGCCGGTCGAGGTCGAATATCGCTGCGCCGAGCGCGCCGGTCGCATCCTCTGGGAAGGCATCGCCGATCTGCGCCGCGGGCTAGACGATTGGGAGCGCAAGACGGGTAATGAAGCCAAGCTGGTCGGCTTCTCGGCGCACTACAACCTATCGTTCGAGCAGTCTCCCGCTGGCACGGTCGAGGAGTTGGCGTGGCTGCTCGTCCACATCCTTCCGGCTCCGGTCATGCTCGTCGCGTCGAACCGCAAGAGCACGGGTGTCGGCGTGCGTCCGCGCGGCAACCGGGTCGAGTTGACCGTCGATTTCTCGCCCTCGCCCGCACTCTCCATCGCGACGACGGCGCTCGTCACCGGCATCGCCCGTGCGGTCATGAACTGGCCGTCGTACGCCGAAGCGGTCCTCGCCGACAACCACGTGCCCATCATCGACGGGTTGACGCCCAAGCCGCACACGTCGCGCAAAGGCTGGCTCGCGCACGCCACTTCCTATTCGGACGGCAACCCGTTCGACACGCATCCGAACGAGCGCAAGTGGCGCATTCAGACGCCGTCCGGTCCTCAGCCGGTGAGCCTGCGCGAGGCCGCGCGACAGATGTACGAGGCCTTTCTGACTCCGATCCGCGAGATCGCCGGGCCGTTCACGACGCGCCTGCTGACGGGCATCATGACCGGCGAAACGCCTGCTCTGCTCGACCTCGACGACCGCCCCGCCGCCTACGAAGACGTCGGGCGCGCGTGTAAATGGGAGAGCCTGTTCGCCCCGCGCACCATCCGCCGTTCGCGTTACGAGGAAGTCTTGGTTCACGCTCTGCGTGGCGACCGGCTGGTTGTCGGCGGCGAAGAGTTGCGTCCGGTGAAGCCGCTGGGCTGGGATGCCATTCGCTTCCGCACGACGCGTGGAAAGATCAAAGACGTGGCCCTCGACGATCTGGTGCCGCACCTGAGATCGTGGCGTAGGAGCAGCCGATTGTCGGGGCGATAGGCGAGATGGTTTCTGAGTGGAAAGGAGATCGTCGGCCTGAGACGGGTCGGCGACAAAGACGCGGAGCGGAGAGAGCCTCCAGAAGCCGTTCGTGGGCGCCTGCCCTGAGCGAAGCCGAAGGGAGCGAGTTTGCGAGCGAGTTGAACGGGTTCAGCGATCGGAGCGCAGCGTCCGCCGATGCGACACAAGCCTTGATTTTTGCTTCCTGGCGCCTGTCCTGAGCGAAGTCGAAGGGCATCAAGGCGAAAGAAGGCCCCGCGCAGCGGAGGCAGATAGCAAAGCACGTTCTGGTTTGGCAGGCGGTTGTGGATTCCTACCTGCGCAGGAATGACGGTTGAGAAGTCCTCTTCTACTCGGCGACGAGCGTAAAACGCGGGCGCTTTCCCACCGCTCGCGCGTTACACGTCCCATGAAAACGACCGACATCATCGCCGAACTCTCGCAGGTGGCCGAGCACTTCGGACTGCGCGTGCGGACCGAGCGGGGGCGCTTCAGAGGCGGCGCGTGCCGAGTCGCAGGTGAGAGCAGCATCGTGCTCAACCGGATGCATCCGCCCGAAGTCAACCTAGCCGTTCTTGCCGCGAGCCTGCGCGCGTTCGACCTCGACGACGTGTACCTCCGCCCGACGACGCGTAAGGCGCTGACGATGCGAGTGGGATCGAATCGACGCGCTGTCCGCCCGAACCCAGCCTACGTCGTGAGCGGCGAATCATCCAGCGCGCTCCGTGTCACGACGACGCTGTTGGGCACCGGCACGTCGACCGGCGTCCCTGTCGTCGGCTGCCGCTGCGCCGTCTGTACGTCCGATGATCCGCACGACGATCGCTTGCGCACCAGCGCGCTGCTGACGGTCGAGACCGATAAGGCTGCCGAACCGCTGCGCATCCTGATCGACGCTGGGCCGGACCTGCGGAGGCAAGCACTGCGCATCGGTATGGACCGGCTGGACGCGGTCCTGATCACGCACCACCACTACGACCACGTCGGCGGGCTGGACGATCTGCGCCCATTCCTGTTCGACAACCGGACGCCGATTCCGCTCTACGTCTCGCCCACATCTGCCCAGGTGCTCAGAAGCACCTATCCCTACGCTTTCGTAGAGGGAGCGGAGCGGTATCCCGGCGCTCCACGCCTCGACCTGCACGAAGTCGATGAGCAGCCGTTCGTCGTCCCTAGTCGGTACCAATCCGGCGCGAGTGTGCGCGTCGTCCCCATTCCCGCCTTCCATGGCGAACTGCCGTTGCTCGGCTTCCGCATCGGCGCGACTGCCTATCTGACCGATGTGAGCCGCATTCCCGACACGTCGTACGACTTGGTCGCAGGCGTCGACACGCTGGTCATCAGCGCACTGCGAGCCGAGCCGCATCGGACGCACTTCACGTTTGAGCAGGCCATTGCAGCAGCGCGGCGCATCGGGGCGCGGCAGACTACGTTCACGCACATCAGTCACAACGCCAGCCACGCCGAGATTGCTGATCTCACGCCGCCCGGCATCGCACCGGGATACGACGGTCTCGTACTAACCGATGATGGTGGGCACTGCTGAGGTGAGTGATGGGTGATAGGACGAGCACTCTCGCCCACACGTCGACTTTTTATGTATCACTGGCTCTGGACCGTGCTGGGAATCGGCGTCGTGATCGTCGTGTCGCTCGAAGTCTTCGGCACGACGACGCAGTCGGGATTCGCTCCGCTGACCAGATGGTTCGCTCGGGGGATGCGCACCGTTCTGTCCAAGCTGCACCGGATGGCCGTACCCTCGCTCAAGGGCAAACTGGGTGTGGTCGTCACGATGGCGATGGTCGGCGGCTGGATCGGCTGGACGTGGATCGGCTGGACGTTGGTGTTTATGGGCGCCGAAACCGCCGTGGTCCACTCGGGGTCGGGCGATCCTGCCGGGATGTGGGACCGCATCTACTTCGCCGGGTTCGTGTTCTCGACGCTCGGAATCGGTGGGCTGGAGCCGGGTGGTCCCTTCTGGCAGGTGATGACGGCGCTCGCGGCAACGCTGGGCTTTTTCCTCGTCACGTTCAGCATCTCGTTCCTCGTACCGCTCGTCCAGTCGGCGATGTTCAAGTGGAATCTGGCACTCAACCTGCACCGCACGCTGCCCTCGCCCGAGTCCGCCGTGATCGAAGCATGGAACGGAACGTCGGTGGCGTCGCTGCAAACGTATTGCGAAAGCATCGGCGATAAGATCATCCAACTGGAGCACGGCCTGCGTCTCTATCCTGTTTTGTGGGACTTTCGCAACCAGAGCCACTTGGCGCACGTCGTGATGGGGCTAACGCGGCTCTACGAAACGCTTTTGCTCGCCGAATGCGGACTGGCCGAGGGCAGCATCGACAGCGGAACGGTGCGGCACGTGCGGCGCGCGCTGGCAGGCGTCCAGATGAAGCTGCTGGAACTCGCCGAAACCGACGGTAGCAACTGCGACGTGCCGCCGCCTCCCAACCTGATGGCGCTCGAACACGCTGGACTCCCTGTCGCTCGACGCGATGTGTTTCTCGCCACCGTTGCCCGTCACGCCGAGCCGCGCCGCCGCTGGCACGCGCTGATGTCTGCCGAAGGCATCGACTGGGATCTACTGCGTCACACCGATCACGTCGAACTGATTGCGCGGTAGCTGTCCTCTAAAGTGCGCCCGTCAGAACTCACCCCTCGCGGTCAGTGTGTGAGTCTGACGGGCGGCGCCTCATTGAGTTCGATCATTTCCACCGCGGGCAGCGTGAAGTAGAACGTCGTCCCACCCAGCGGGCTGTCTTCGATTCCGCACGTTCCGCCCAACCGCTCGACGATCTGACGGACGATGGCGAGTCCCAATCCATGCCCTTCGATGCCGCCCGCATGCAGGCGAGCAAACGGGACGAACAGCCGGTCGCGGTCCGCATGGTCGATCCCCGCTCCGTTGTCCTGCACCCAGAACCGAGCGTGCCCATTCGCACTGGTGTCGGCGCCCAGGACGACGCGTGGTGGCGATCCACCGTATTTGAGCGCGTTCGAGACGTAGTTGACCCACACCTCCTCGACCCACGGCGCGTGCCCCAGCACCTGCGGCCAAGTGGACGTAGCCTTGACGTAAGCGCCGCGCTCGGCGATGATCGGTTCGAGTCGCTCCAACGCTTCGTCGACGACGCGCTCCATCGCGATGGGCAAGGGTACGACGGGCTGGCGGCGCGCTCCGGCCAGCAGCAACATCTCGTCAACGATCGACATCAATTTGGCGCTGACGGCGTCGATGGCGTTCAGGCTTTCGAGCCGCATCGAGTCGGGCATGTCTTCGTCCTCGCGCAGCAGGTGGACGTAGTTGCGCAGCGTGTTGGCCGGACTCTTCAAGTCGTGCGCGACGGTGTGTGCGAACTGATCCAGGCTGTCGTTGCGTGAGAGCAACTCGGCGTTGGCTTGGCGCAAGGCTTCCTCGGCCTGCTCACGTGCGTCGCGCTGCTGCTCGCGCTCGGTCACGTCGAGGAGTAAGATCACGCGCCCGACGGCCACACCCTGCCGGCTCGGGTCGTGCAGTGGCGCCGATCGGTACTCGAAGCAGCGCACCCCGTCGTCGGTATTCAACTCTACCGTCGGTGGCATAGCGGAAGCGCCAGGGGGTGCCTCGTCGTCGGCCTGGCGTGCCGCGATCAGTTCGTCCGGCAAGCGCAGTCCGTCGCGCGAGGCGCGGTCGATCAGCGGACGTGCGAGGTCCGTTTCGTCGAGGTGAAGGATGTGGCGCATCGCCGGGTTGAAGTCGGTCACCCTACCTCGCTCGTCGAGTACCAAGACCGCCTCTTGCAGCGCGTCGACAAGGGCCGACCGGCGAAACGGGCGCACGTCTGACAGCCGATAGCGGAACAGCATGATCGACATGACCGAGATCGTGATGCCCAGGCTGATGGGCGTCAGGTCTTTGATCATCGGCACGAGCCGCAGCACGTAGACGAAGTTCACGCCCAGCGGAAGCAGCGCACTCAGAGCGATCCAGCGGGAAATCCGCTTTTGCGATTGCATCGCATGCATATGCTCGCTCACGACGAGGACGCTTCCCGCCGCCGTCGCCCACCAACTCGCCGCACCGTTCACCCAGAACCACGGCCCATACGTCGGACGAACAGCGTACGCCGGTCGCCCTCCCGTCCACTCGGCGATTTTCACCACGGTATCCGTCAGGTAGAGCAGGTTATGCAGATGGCTCGTAAAGGCGACGAGTGTCGTGAGGACGGCCAGCCCGACCAGTGAGCGGAACCACCACGACGACGTTTGGGCACCTCGCCCCGTGTACGTCAGCGCAAAAGCCAGCCACGCGACGGGTGTAAAGGCGATAAACGGGTAGCTCGCGACCGACAGAACCCGCACGGTCTCAGCGTCCGATACGAAGACGCCCAGCATGTCGGCAGCAACCCAGCCCATGCACGCCAGCGACAGCAGCGCCAGTTCACGCGCGCCGGTGACTTCGCGCCGCACGAGGGCCAGCCACATCACGATGCCGAGCATCAGGATGCCGCCCTGTGCCAAGAGCGCGTAGACGATCAGGTTCATCGCGGGCGATGAGAAGAGGCGTGGTGGAGAGAGGAGCGGTGCAGACCTCATGACGGCGTTATCGGTCATGAGGTCTGTGGATAAAGGTACGCTCGCGTCCGATTTACCACGTTACCCGAGCATGACGCCCTCGCCGATCATCGTGGTCTTGCCCAGCGCTACGCCTTTGAGCGTAGCCGACGACGCGCTGTCGATCCTGACGGCCACGTAGTCGCCGGGCGCGTAGTGGTCGCGGTCGAACACGACGACGCGGTTGGCATCGGTACGGCCCATCAGTTGCGCATCCGAGCGCTTGCTCGCGCCTTCGGCCAAAACGGTCTGGATCGTGCCGATGTCGCGCTTGTTCGACTCCAGGCTGTGCTGGTTTTGCAGGCGGATGATCTGGCTCAACCGCTCTTTCTTGACCGCCTCGGGTACGTCGTCCTCGAACTTGCGCGCCGCATAGGTGCCGGGCCGCTCGCTATAGGCGAACATGAACGCGTGATCGTAGCGCACCCCTTCCATCAGCGACAGCGTCTGGGCGTGCTCTTCGTCCGTCTCGCCGCAGAACCCGGCGATCAAGTCGGTCGAAAACGCGATGTCCGGCACGATAGCGCGGGCCTGCTCGATCAGGCGCAGGTACTGCTCCCGACTATACGTCCGGCGCATCCGCTTGAGCGTCTCGGTCGATCCGTGCTGGACGGGCAAGTGGATGAAGTTGCACACGTCCGGCGCGTTCGGCGTGGACGTGGAGCAGGTCGGTCGAGCAGTCTTTGGGATGGCTCGTCGAGTAGCGGATGCGCAGATCGTCCGAGAGTAGGCTGATGCGGTAGAGCAGAGTAGGCGAAGTCGACCTGTCCGCCGTTCTCCTCGCTGCGATAGCTGTTGACGTTCTGCCCCAATACGGTCACTTCCTTGTAGCCGCCGTCGACCAATGCCTTCACCTCGTCCAGAATCGACACGCTCGGACGGCTCCGCTCGCGCCCGCGCGTGAACGGGACGACGCAGAACGCGCACATGTTGTCGCACCCGCGCATGATCGACACGAACGCGCTGACGCCGTTGGTGTCGTAGCGGATCGGTGCCAAATCGGCGTACGTCTCCTCCTTGCTCGAGCTGCACGTTGACGGCCGCCTGCCCGGTCTCGTCGTGCGAGTCGAGCAACCGCGGCAAATCGCGGTAGGCGTCCGGCCCAACGACCAAGTCGACCAGCTTCTCCTCGTCGAGCAGTTTGGCGCGCAATCGCTCCGCCATGCAGCCCAGCACACCCAACTGTAGATCGCGTCCACGCTTGACCTTGTCGGCGCGAAAGTCGGCCAATCTCCGCCGCACCTTCTGCTCGGCGCCTTCGCGAATGGCGCACGTGTTGAGCAGCACCACGTCGGCGCTATCGGCGTCGCGCGTCAGGCCCCAGCCGTTCTCCGTCAGAACCGAAGCGACGACCTCGCTATCGGCGACGTTCATCTGGCAACCGTACGTCTCGATATAAACGCTACGCGTGCCAGTCGTCTCGGTCGCGCTCAACTTGGGCGCGTCGATGTCGTCTAAGAGGTCGAGGTCGAGAAGAGGCTGCATCGGCGGCGCGGAATAAGAGTCAAGCCGAGCGTAACGCATTGGAAACGCTAGGGGTTCAGCGTAGGGAGTCTACGCACGCCAGCTTCAATCTGTGCGCGTATCTTTCTGGCATCGCACCTGTAGCTCAACCGGATAGAGCATCTGCCTTCTAAGCAGACGGTTGCAGGTTCAAGTCCTGCCGGGTGCACCTCTTTATCTGGCTCATTCTTTTCCAGTTCGTCGTCCCGGACTTGATCCGGGACCTAGGAGACTGACGGAAGAGCTGTCCATCATGCCTGCCGGATTCGTCTACATCCTCGCGAGCCAGCGCAACGGTAAACTCTACATCGGCGTCACACGTGATCTACTCCGGCGAATCGAGCAGCACCGCACCGGGCACGGAAGTGAGTTTGCTCGCAAGCACAGCGTGTATCACCTCGTCTATTTCGAGCGGCACACCGATATACGAGACGCTATTGCTCGCGAGAAACTGCTGAAAGGGTGGAGGCGGGCTTGGAAGATTGACCTGATCGAGAAGGACAACTCGGGGTGGAATGATTTAATAGGTCGGGTTGAGCCGGGGATTTTGTGATCGGGGCTAATCGTTGCTTCGACAAGCGCTATGTCCAGGCCGCCGAGTTGCGTTGCTAAAACGTCCTGGGTCCCGGATCGAGTCCGGGACGGCAGAGGCTCTACCGCACGTGCTCGACCATCGTGCAGCGGTTGCGGACGTAGGGTAGACCAGCAGCATCAGCGACTTTCTCGGCCTCTTGGCTGTGCACGCCGATCTGTGTCCACACGACGGGGCGGTCGCCGGTGGCTTCCATCCTTGCGACGATGTCCTCGACGACGCCTTCGACGAAGCGCGGCTGGCGGAAGATGTCGACCATGTCGACCTGCACATCGTCGGGAATCTGGCTGACTTTGGCGTAGCACGTCCGGCCCATCGCCTCTTGGTACTTCGGGTTGACGGGGATAACGTCGAAACCGGCGTCGGCGAGGTAGCGGGCGATGCGGTGGCTCGTGCGTGACGGGTCCGACGAGTAGCCGACTAAGGCGATGGTTTTGCTGCGGCTGAGGAGTTCGGCGGGCGTGGCGGTGTTGGACATATCAGAGGTGAAGCGTTGGGCAGATGGTGGAAAGGAGCAACCCACGCGCGCCGAGCCGGGTTCGGCTCCCGTACCTTTGGCGTCCCGACTTTTCGACTACATCCGCATCATGGCTGGCTACCCGTTCTCCGACATCGAACCCAAGTGGCAGCGCTATTGGGCCAAAAACGACACGTTCCGCACGCCGGACGACCTGGACACGAGCAAGCCCAAGTACTACGTGCTCGACATGTTTCCCTACCCGAGCGGAAGCGGCCTGCACGTCGGACACCCCGAGGGCTACACGGCGACGGACATCCTCGCGCGCTACAAGCGGATGCGGGGTTTCAACGTGCTCCACCCGATGGGCTGGGACGCGTTCGGCTTGCCCGCCGAGCAGTACGCCATTGAAACCGGCAACCATCCCAAGGGCAAGACCGCCGAGAATATCGACCGCTTCCGCGAGCAGTTGCAGATGCTCGGCTTCTCGTACGACTGGAAGCGCGAGGTCGACACGACCGACCCCAAATATGTCCGCTGGACGCAGTGGATCTTCCTCCAACTGTTCAAGCGCGGCCTGGCCTACGTCGACGAGGTGCCGGTCAACTGGTGTCCTGCGCTGGGCACGGTCCTCGCCAACGAAGAGATCGTCGATGGCGTGAGCGAGCGGGGCGGACACCCCGTCATCCAGCAGCCGATGAAGCAGTGGGTGCTCAACATCCGCGCCTACGCCGACCGCCTGCTCGACGACCTCGACCTGGTCGAGTGGCCCGAGTCGACGCGCAAGATGCAGGAGAACTGGATCGGCAAGAGCGAGGGTGCCAACGTCGATTTCGCGGTCGTCGGATTTCCCCACGCGCCGGTCAAGGTGTTCACGACGCGGCCTGATACGCTGTTCGGCGCGACGTACATGGTGCTCGCGCCCGATCACCCGCTGACGGACAAGATCACGACCAAAGAGCAGCGCGAAGAAGTCGACGCCTACGTTGCCAAGGCCAAAAACAAGACGGATCGCGAGCGACAGGAGAACCGCGAGAAGACCGGCGTCTTCACCGGCGCGCTGGCCTATAACCCGATCAACGACAAACTCGTCCCCGTCTGGATTTCGGATTACGTGCTGGCGAGCTACGGGACCGGCGCGATCATGGCCGTCCCCGCGCACGATCAGCGCGACTTCGACTTTGCCACGCAGTTCGGACTGCCCATCGTCGAGGTCGTCAGCGGCGGCGAGAAGGACGAGGATGGCAACCTGATCGCAGCTTATACCGGGGAGGGCACGTACGTCAACTCGCACTATGGCGGCGGGCAGCGCGTGTCGATCAAGCCGTTCGAGTTGAACGGAATGGACAGCATCGCCGACGCCAAAGAGAAGACGATGGCGTGGCTCGAAAAGCAAGGCGTCGGTCGCCGCGAGACGACGTACCGGCTGCGCGACTGGATCTTCGCCCGTCAGCGCTACTGGGGCGAGCCGTTCCCCATCGGCTGGGTCGACGGCGAGCCGCACGCGATTCCCGACGCAGAGCTTCCGGTCGAGCTTCCACCGATGGACGACTTCAAGCCGTCCGGCACCTATGAAGGCCCGCTGAGCAAAGCGACCGACTGGCTCGACACGACGATCGATGGGCAGCCCGCGCGCCGCGACACGAACACGATGCCGCAGTGGGCCGGATCGTCGTGGTACTACCTGCGCTACATCGACCCGCACAACGAACACGCGCTCGTCGACCCCGAAAAGGAGAAGTACTGGATGCCGGTCGATCTCTACGTCGGCGGGACCGAGCACGCGGTCTTACACCTGCTCTACGCCCGCTTCTGGCACAAAGTCTTGTTCGACATCGGCGTCGTGAGCACGCCCGAGCCGTTCGGCAGACTCGTGCACCAGGGCATGATCCTGGGCGAGAACAACGAGAAGATGTCCAAGAGCCGGGGCAACGTCGTCAACCCCGACGACGTGGTGCGCGACTACGGTGCCGACAGCCTGCGGCTCTATGAGATGTTTATGGGACCGCTCGAGCAGACCAAGCCGTGGAATATGCGCGGCGTCGACGGCGTCCACCGCTTTCTCAACCGCGCGTGGCGCCTGCTCACCGATGATGAGGGCGCGATCCGCATCTCCGATAGCGAGCCGACTGCCGACGAGTTGCGCACGCTCCACCAGTGCATCCAGAAGGTCACCGAGGACATCGAAGGACTGCGCTTCAACACGGCGATCTCTGCGATGATGGAGTTCGTAAACGCCGCCAACAAGTGGGAGGTCGTGCCGCGCGCGATTGCCCAGCCGTTCGTGCTATTGCTCTCGCCGTTCGCCCCTCACGTCGCCGAAGAACTCTGGACCTTGATGGGCCACGCCGACAGCCTCGCCTACGCCGACTGGCCCGAGTTAGACGAGTCGCTGCTGGTGGAAGACTCGATCACGCTTGCCGTTCAGATCAACGGCAAGGCTCGCGCCACCATCGAAGTAGCGCCGGACGCGAGCAAGGAGGTCGTCATGGAAGCTGCCAAAGCCGAGGAGAACATCCAGCGTCACCTCGAAGGCCAGACGATCCGCAAGGAGATCTATGTGCCGGGCCGCATCGTCAACATCGTCGCCAACTGACCCCATCGTCCGATCAAAGCCCGTAGCGACGTTGCATGCAACGTCGCCGCAGATTGGCTTGGCGTGTAGGCCAGCGCAAAGGGCGATTCATGAATCGCCCTTTGCTGAGTCGGAGTGGGCTGCCAGTCCATCTCGCGCAGCGGCGGGGAGTGTGCTCTACTCAGCGAGCGCGCGACCCCCGCATAGGTAGCTGCAAAGCAAAAGCGGCGCACCTCGTGAGAGATGCGCCGCTTGGCGGGTTTAGAACCTGCTTCCGGATTTAGCGGAGGCTGGCACCGGCGCTCGTCAACATGGCACCGAGTTCGCTCAGTTCGCTGGCGGCGGTACCGGCTGCGAGAGCAGCAGCGGCCGTTGTCAACTCTCCGAGGCGGTCGAGGCGCTCGGCGATGTCGTCACCGTCGATGTCCATCGGATCGCTTTCGCGCAGTTCGCTGGCGAGCGACTCGAGGTTGTCGGTGATTTCTTCGGCGCCTTCGAATTCGGCTCCTTCGAGCTGGTAGATCCAGCCGTCGATGTTCTGGAGAGCGGCTTCGGCCGGGATGTTGGTGAGGCCCATGTTGAGGGCTTCGATGGTTCCGGCGACCGTCTGGACGGGGCCGTCATAGACCGAGGCGATGTCCGGGTTCATCGGAGCGACCTCTTCTGCCATGACGTCCTCCATGTTTTCTTCCGCTGCCGTGTCGTTTTCGCAGGCGGTGACGGTGAACAGGAGGCCGAGGGCCATCAGGGGGGTGAGGAGCCGAGTAGGCATGGTGTGCGTTCGTTTGTGAGTGGGAACGGGGACAAAATACGTGCAGCGCATTGTGCGCTGATCGGTTGTCACCGAATCCAATAGTATGATCTTTCTCTGTAAAGGTGCATGAAAATGCGCAACAGTGCTGTTCCGAATGCGCTTTCTTCTTCTCTACTCCTTATTTGCATGCTGATTTACGGCTCCTCCGACCCCGTCGACGTTCTCGCTTTCGCTGCACATCCCGATGATGTCGAATTGTGTGCGGGTGGAATCGCCTGTCGATTGGTGCGCGATGGGCACCGCGTAGGCATAATCGACCTGACGCAGGGGCAGTTGGGTAGCCGAGGCACTCCCCAAGGCCGGGTACAAGAATCCAAGGCTGCTGCTCAGATCATGGGTATCCACGCGCGCGAGAATCTGGGCATGATGGACGGCGACATCACAAACACGCCGGACACCCGACTGCCGATCATCCGCGCGCTGCGCACGTACCGACCGCACATCGTGCTGCTCAACGCGCCCGAATGCCGACATCCCGACCACGGTGCAGCCGCCCGCCTCGTGGGTGACGCGCTGTTCTACTCAGGTCTGCGCATGATCGAAACGACTGATGCCGACGGCAACGCGCAAGAGCCGCACCGCCCTAGCCACGCGCTCCACTACATGCAGTCGATTCCCTTCACGCCAACCGTCGTCGTCGATGTGTCCGACGTGTGGGAGCAGCGGATGGCCGCGCTGCACGCGTTCGGCTCCCAGTTCCACACGCCTGATGCAGACCAAGAAGAGCCTGACGATCAGCCGCAGACGTTCATCTCCAACCCGGCCTTCCACGCGTTTGTCGAATCGCAGGCGCGCACGTTCGGGTACCGCGTTGGTGCTACGTTCGGCGAGCCGCTGCTCTATCGCCACGGCCCCATCGGAGTCGACGATTTGGGCGCGTTCCTCTCAAAAGAAAAGCCGTTTCGCTAACTCAGGATCTGCATCAATCCGACATCATCGATAACGGCGCTGGCTGAGCCGCTTGCGATGATAGAGCAGAGCGCGCCTACACTCAGTCGCGATCGAATGCGATGCGATAGGTCGAAACTCCCGGCGAAAGACTTGCGATGACCAGCACCATGCGGTCGTCTTCTTCGGGCGGAGCGAGGTAGGCGGCTGCGCTGTTCAACCGGCTGGAGCGGCGTTCGGGAACGTCGACGAAGAGGTCTACGCTCAGGCCCGTTACGGGTAGACGGTTTCCGTTCTCGATCGTCACGGTCACGCCTTCCTCGTTCAACTCCGAGAGCGAAACGCGGACGCGGTCGCGCTGCAACCACCACTCGCGCACCTGGCTCAGCGTCGCTACCCAGGCACCTTCGGCCCGAGCGTAGCGCGCGACTTGGGCGACCACATCGGCCTGCTCGTCGGTTTTAGCTTGCAGTTCGGCCTGGATCGGCATGACGTAGAGGCCGCGCGCGTCGTGGACGTTTAGAAAGTCGTCTCGGTAAGCGGCGAACTGTAGCGCCGGGATCTCGCCGATGGCTGGGTTCGAAGTGATGTTGTAGGTCGTCCGTCCTAGAATCGGCATCGCTACCAAGCGGCGTGACTGGGGGAGAGGGCGTGCGATGCCCTGGGTACCGGGCGAATACACGTCTTCGGCTTCCGGCGTAGGAAGCGATCCGTCGGCCATCGTGCCGTCTGTGTAGTAGGTCGCCGTCTCGCCGCCGGGCATCATGACCGACGTTCCGCCGGGACGCAGCGGACGGTTGTTGAAGCGCGGGTCCGACTCGTTGGTAGGCAGGCCGTGGAGCAGCGCGCGGTTGGGCGTGCGGTCGTCCTGAAACGTGGCGTCCATAGCCGCCTGATCCTGCCGCTTCTCGGCTGTTGCGGTGCCGCGTCCTTGCGTCGTGGGCTGAGCCGGTTCGGTGATCGCAGCGCTCGTGCGGCTACCGGGGCGGCGGCGCGTGTTGGTGCGCTCGCGGGTGCGGAAGTCGGCCAGCGGATCGACGGCGACGGGCGGCTCTGGCTCGTACACGTCGGCCCGCTCGCGTGGGTCGATCGGCACGTTGCGAGGCGGCGCGTTGCGATCGACGACGGCAGTAGGGCTAGTGCCTAGGCGGTCGATTTCGTCGGTAGGTCGCCCGATGCTGTCGTCAAACGTGATCTGCTCGGGAATCGCCTCGGTCGACACGATGCCGGGCGCGTTTACGTCCGAGATGCCGACCTGTCCGATGACGCGCAGCGTGTCCGGGTCGATCAGGTAGCCGAAGCGCGTTTCGCGGTAATCGGCACGTTCCGTCAGGCCGAGCGGGTCGATACCGGCGTTGGGGTGCGGCGGAAAGCGGAGCAGGTAGCGCAGACCGGCTTCTTCCATCGCGCGGATCGTGTTCTCGTCGTAGAATCCGGCGGGCGGATGGATGCCGCTGATGTTCGAGCCGTAGCGCGAGAGCAACTCGACGCCGTCGGTCAGACGTTGGATCTGCTCGTCGAGCGTGCGTCCGCGCAGCACGCGGTCGTCGGCGGACGATAGGGCGAGTTCTCCAATCTGGGCGCCGCGCTCCATAATGTCGGTGAACAGGGCCGATTTCTCGGACGTGAGGAAGAACGTCGCCGGAGCCTGCTCGCGTTCGAGGGCGTCCATCAGGCGCGTCATCGACGGGCGAAACAGGTTGAGGTCGCCGACGAGCGGAATCACGACCGGAGCGACAGCCGACGAGCGACCACGCGGCCACGGGCGGATGCTCGCAACCGGCACATCGGTGACGTAGGCCAAGGCGTTGATCAGCAGCGTCACGTAGACGCGCTGCTGCGTCGGTTCGCGCGATACGTCCGACGGGCGAAACCGCGTCCAGACAAAGCGTCCGCGCTCGTGCTGCCCACTCATCAGCATCGTCAGGCCGTCGAAGGACGCTTGATCCGGCGCGTTGTAGGTCAGCAGCGTGCCCAGCGGTTGCGCCGTGATCGGGAGCGCCGCCGTCGTCGGCACCTGGGCGACCAAGTTCATCAGGAAGCCCGGTTCGATGCCTGCCGTGACCGGGTGCGATCCGTCGAGCGACTGGAAGATGCCGCCTTCCTGGGGCGGAAGCGCGTCGACGTATTCGGCGCCGAACAGGTTGCGGAAAAACTCCTCGTTGCGGTCGCCGCCGCGTCCGTCGTCGTCCATCAGGCCGATGCGTCCCTGTGCGATCAGTCCGCCGCCGCGCGACACAAACCGCTCAACCTGCCGCTCTTGCCGACGCGTAATCAACTCGGATCCAGGCAACACCAAGACACGCGCGTGACGCGGTAGGCCATCTTCGAGGTCGTCGTCGTCAACGAGTTGGTAGGGGATGCCCAGTCCGAGCAAGAACACTTCCCAGGAGCGCACCACGTCGCGCAACTGCTCGACCGGACGCTTCCAGTCGGCGGGCGCAACGTCGGGGCGGTGGACGAAGACGAACGGCCTGTCGACGTTCGTCATGCGCAACTCGCCGAGTCCAGTCCCGACGCTCGCTAGTGGCTGTGCGGCAGTGACGCCGGGCGGAATGGCCTGGGCGGATGCAGCGTGCGGCACGAGAAGGGCCGCAAGGAGGAGGAGAAAGAGGGAGCGCGCATGGGGGGAGGAGGGCGGAGGGCGTCGGTCGGCAGCCGACGGGTAGGCGGGCCGAGCAGGGCGGATCTAGTTGATGCCGGAGTCGGCGAGGGCGATGCGGGCGATGCAGTCCTCTTCCTCGACGCACAGGTTGACCTGTAGCACAGCCGTCTGCTGCGGGCGCATCCGGTCGAGCAGGAGGGTGATCATGCTTCCGTCTGACGAGACGATTGCGCGCACTGCCGTCCGCTCGCGCAGACCGACTTCTTCGGCCAACTCGATGATCTCCGAGCGCACGGTGACGCTCGACGCGTCGATGACGGGGAATCCCGGTACTACGCTGATCGCGAGGTTTTCGACGGCTTCGGCATTCAAGTTGGTGATTTCCACGTTGACGCGGTTGGGTCCCGACTGGCTCGTCTGGACCTCGACGTTCCGTCGCAAGCGCCACCAGTGGGCCAGCTCGTCGCCGGGTGCGATCCAGAAATTTTGGTCTTTGAGCGAGCGGATGACCTGACTCAGGATGGGGCCTCCCTCAGACGTTGCCAGTCCGCTCGTGTGGAGAATCATGCGGTACAGGCTGCCCTCGTAGGCGGCCCTCGTGACGTCCTGAAGCAGGGGCGAGGCCGATAGGCTGCGTACGTCGATGTCGCGGTCCGAGCGTGACGTATAGCCGACGCGGACCAATCGCTCATTGGGCGCACCCATGATTTTGGGCGACATCTTCCTGCCGATCGAGTCCGGGAGGAAGTAGCTGTAGCTACTGAGCGACAGCGCCCGAAGCGTCGTCGTGTCGACGATACCTGCTGTCGAGGGGCGATACCCGCCCACACGTCCGCCTACGCGCTGTTCGAGTCGCAAGCGCATCTCTTCCAACGTCCGAGTTTGGGCCAGCGTGGAGCCGTCCTCGTTTTGTCGGAAGTCGCCGTAGACGCCCACGTCGCCCTGTGCGTAGAGTTGGCGGAGGACGGCATCAGACAGACCCGGCGAATCGGGGCGCACGAAGTAGGTGCCGCCGATTCCGTCCCGGCTCAGCAGCCCGGCGACACTCTCTAGTCCTTCCGGCTGGTCGGCGTCATCGACGACGGCGATCATAGCTGCGGCATCGTAGGGCGCGGGCCAGTCGTGCGTCCACGTGACAGGCTCTCGGAGCAGGTAGCGCAGCAGGTTGCTGAACAACTGAGCGAACGCCTCCTGGTCTTCGACGTCGTTGCGGTCGATCCACAAGGCATTACGCTGGAAGCCCATGTAGACGAAGCGTCCGTTGTTTCGTCCGTACGTACCGTAGACGGCAGCCGTCGACGTGCGCAGCGCTTCCGTCACGTTGAGGTCTTCGGTCGCGAAGTCGTACCAGAAAGCAAATGGGCGAGCGCGGTCGCCGCTGGTTTCGAGGGCAACGGCGGGCGTAAACACCTGCACCTTGGCCCGGTAACCCGACGAAATGTTGCCCGTCACCGGCGTACCGGCACGCAAGGTCATGCGGCGGATACCGGAACTGGTGTTGGGATAGGGTACGCGTGGCGTCTCGGACACCAGTCCGTTCCACGTGTAATAGGTAACGGCGACGGCATCGCGAACGCGCGTTTCTCCGTCCAGTCCACGGATCGACGTGCGCATCGTGTCGGCGATGGCGAAGTCGGCACGCGGGAGCCTCGTCGTCGAGGTGTCCATCCAGACGTAGTCACGCAGCGGCGTGAAGCCCGCCACCTGAGCCTCGCGGCGCTTGTCCTGACGCAGCGAAGTCGGCAGGTTGCTGTCGAACGAAGCCTCTGTCAGCGAGTCGTCGGCTGCCTCATCGGTTACGCGCACGCCGCTCGACGTGACGCGCTCGGGGAAGTACATGCCCGGTGGCGTGTAGCCCGGAAAGGTGTCGGTGTACGCCTGGAAGTTGCTGTTGGAGCGGCTCACCTCGCCGATGTAGGTGACGTCGAATACGTCCTCGGCGAACGTCCATCCGCGCCACGCGCCGTTCTGATCGTAGATGCCAGGCTGCCACGACGCCCAGATGCTGCCGCCGCGCTCCATGAACTCCTTTATCATCTCGATCTGGCGATCCGAAAGGGCGAGTGAAGAGGGGAGAATGAGCAGGTCGTAGCCCGCCAGATCGCCACGTTCGAGTTGCTCATCGTCGATCTGGGCATACTGGGCGAAGTCCTGGCCCAAGAGCAGGTCGTTCCACGAGTTGAGCGCGCGGTTGACCCACGCTGCGGTCGTGTCCTGCGGGTTGTTGACGGCGTAGGCACGCCGCGTATAGTTCGAGTTGAGCAGGGCGACGCGCGGCCTTTCGTCGGCTTCTGTTTGGACGAGTCGGGTCGGGTTAGCCTGTTGGATCGAGAACGTGCCCATCACGCCTTCGAGCAGGTAGACGTACGTCAGCAGGGCGGCGGCAACGAGGCCGACGCCTAGGACGAACAGCCATAGCCCATTGACGCGGTGGTCAATAAAGTCGGTGAGCTTCATAACGGCGGGGGGGCGTCAGGAGAGGGAAAGACAGACGCGCGGGGTTACAACCACGCGAAGCCGTCTTCCTGCTGCCGGTTGTCGTCTTTTCGATGGGCCTGCTGCTGCATCTGCGCGGCCTGGCGCTGCGCTTGCTCGGCTTCGGCGCGCTGCTCGTAGGCGAACTGCTGAGCACCGTCGGCTTCGGCCTGCTGTCGGCTGGCGTAATGCTGTGCGGCTTCGGCACTGCTGCTAGCGGGCACGGGCGGCGGCGCGGGTGGAAGCGCCTGGCGCTGCTGTTGCTGCTGCTGGGCATCGACCGGGATGAAGCCGTCGTTGGTGTATTCGTAGAACATCGAACCCGACTGCTGGCGCTGTTGCGGCTGGCGCTCCTGCTGGCGCTGATCGGCTTGGTCGTTCGCTTCGGTGTTCGACCAGCTGCGCTCGGGCTGCTGCTGGCGCTGAGGGCGGTCGTCGTAGTCGAAGCCACCCGGAGCGGCGCTCGACTGCTGCTGGTATTGCGCGTTGCCGTTGGGCTGCTGTGCGTAGGCGTACGGCTGCTCTTCGTAGCGCTGCTGGTTGTAGTAACCGTCTGCTGGCTGCTGAGGCGCGGCGCTGAGGTAGCGCTGATCTCCGTTGTAGGCGCCCTGCCCTTGCCCAAGCGCGGCGACGGGGATGCTGCCCTGAGGCGCGACGAGCATGTGCGGCTCTTCCTGCATCTCGACGATGGCCGGAGCCGTGCCGTTGTCCCGCGCCTTACGCGCT
The DNA here is from genome assembly GCA_963793245.1 of Rhodothermales bacterium. Lineage (GTDB taxonomy): Bacteria > Bacteroidota > Rhodothermia > Rhodothermales > BA12 > CAXBBB01. The sequence continues at coordinate 517,674 of CAWBZG010000005.1, read as the reverse complement.
TTGCGCTCTCGGGCTTTGTAGAGGAAGTAGGCAGCAACCGCGAGGATGCACGTGGCGATCGTCATCACGAGGACGATCGTCGATAGGATAGGGATGAGTTCCATAGTTCCGAGGGGCGCAATGAAGGCAGAGGGGGCTGCCGGGGGGAGACGTAAAAGCAATAGAACAAGCACCGTGCCCGACGTTCGTCGGAATGCAAAAGGGGCCGTTTTATGCGATAGGGTGAGGATTTATGAGAGAGACAGCGTGCCGTCTCAGTATGTGTCGCAAAGCGGGAGTCGCTAAGGCGTGGGCTAGGTCGTAGCTGGAGCCGACGATTCCTCGCCCGTTCCGATGCGCTTGAGTTTGCCCCACGTCATACCCAGGCCCAGCCCTTCTTCGATCAACGCAAACGTCTTACACACGTCGACGAAGAGGATAAAGAAGATGCGGTAGAAGACCGAGTAGAGGATCAAGTTGGCTTCTTCCTTCTCGACAGCGACGCAGTACATAGCCGCGATCATATCGAGGATCGTCAGGATGAGCCACCAGAAAATCAGGTAGTAACTCGCGCCCGTCGTTACGGCGACGATGACGAAGTAGACGTTGGCGAACACGTTCATGATCGGCCAGATTAGACTCTCGAACGCCATCGACCACATTACCAATGTGCCACCAAAGTTGACCGTCGGGTTGAAGAACAGGTCGCGGTGCTTGCGGATGGCCTGGACGATGCCGCGCGTCCAGCGGTAGCGCTGCTTGAGCAGGTCGATCCACTTATCGGGAGCCTCGGTGTAGCTCAGCGCTTCGGGTTCGTAGTCGACCTTCCAGCCCTCGCGGATCATCTTGAGCGTCACGTCGCAATCTTCGGCGAACGTATCCGACGCGTACCACCCGGCGTCGATAATGGCCTGCTTACGGAAGAGGCCGAGCGGACCCGGAATGATGTTGACGAGCTTGATCAGGCTCTGCGCGCTTCGGGCCATGTTCAGCCCCTCGACGTATTCGAGCGCCTGCAAGCGCGTGATCATGTTGGTGCGGTTCGTCACCTTGACGTTACCCGCAACAGCACCCAACTTGGGGTCCGCGAAGTGGCGGATGCAGCGTCGCAGCGTATTGGGCGAAAGCTGGGAGTCGCCGTCTACGTTGAGCACGAAGTCGCTCTCGGCTACTTGGATGCCCGCGTTGAGAGCCGTCGACTTTCCGCCGTTGGGCTTCTCGACGAGCTTGACCGTCACGTGCCCATATTCGCCGACCATCTCGCGGGCGATGTCGCCGGTTTCGTCGGTCGAGCCGTCGTCGACGATCACGATTTCGTACTTGGGATAGTTCTGCTGGAGCAGCGACTGAATCGTGGCGCGCAGCAGGACGCCTTCGTTGTAGACCGGCACGATGATCGAAATCATCGGCGTGCCAATCTCGGTCTCGTCGGTCTCGTGGTGCGTGTAGCTCGCCACGTTGAGGTACGACATAATCATCAGCCCGAAGTACCGCATCAGCAGCAGCATCAGAAACAGGATCAGCGCGACGACAGAGGAGAACACGAACAGTCCCTGCCAACTCAGCTCGACGGCCAATGCCGCCAGCGGTGTATTGGGAAACGGGTTTTCCATCGCGATCCAGACGATCGCCATCAAGATCAGAGAGATCGACCCAAAGAGGATCGCGCGCCGGATATACAGCTTACCTCCGTCCGACGGATCGTCGTCTTGGTGGCCTTCGTTGTGAATCGGCTCGAAGGCGACGCGCTCGACGCCGGTATCGGTGCGTCGGCGTACCGGCAGCACTTCTTTGGGGCCGACGTTGACCGGCGTGGCCGTCAGCGCCGACTCGGGCGCTTCGGCGGGCGGTGGTGTCGTCTCTGCCATAATCGTGTAGGGGGAGGGGGGTGCAGAACGCTTCCGCAAAAGGTGTGCCCTCCATAGAAAATGCGTGGGATTCGCCCGTTGGGTCTCATTCCGTCTCTCAAAGACGGGACGGAAAAGGCGTTTTCCAACTCACAAACCTGTACCGTACTGCAAAAAGCGGTTTTCCGATCAAAGTGGGAGCGCTGCGCAGCGAGTCAGCCCGACTCTGGACAGCCGTCGATTCCAAGCGGGTTACGCATCGGTCGCACCGGCACGCATCGGCCAGCCGAGCGTACTTCGCAATTCACTCGCCTTTTCTAGATCGTGCCCCAGATTACGCCTTCGACCGCCGCCGCCCTGTCCGACCGATTGGGAGACCGGTTGCAACACGACGTAGCGCTGGCTCCGTATACGACGTTCCAGATCGGAGGGCCAGCAGACTACTTTGTCGAGGCGCACACCGCCGACGAACTCGCCGGAGCGGTGACGGCGGCGCGCGAACTGGACGTTCCGTTTTTCCTGCTGGGCTTAGGCGCCAACATCCTCGTCGGCGATGGCGGCTATCGCGGACTCGTCATCAGAAACGCTGCGCGCCACGTCCGCATTGATCGCGACAAGGCGCAGTTGTGGGCCGAGAGTGGGGCGGTTCTCTACCCGGACGTGATCACCGAAGCCGTCGACGCTGGGCTGTCTGGTCTGGAGCACTACGTCGGCATCCCGTCGACGGTCGGCGGGGCGCTGTGGCAGAACCTCCACTTTCTCTCGCCGCCGCCCGAGCGCGAGCGGACGATGTTCGTCGAGGAAGTCACGCTGTCCGCCGAACTGCTGGGCGCCGACAACACGCGCCGCATCGTCGATCACGAGTGGTTCGACTTCGGCTACGACTACTCGACGCTTCACGTGACGGACGACATCGTGCTCTCGGCCACGTTCCAACTCACGCCGGGCGATCAGGGCCGGATGCACAACGTGATGGAAGCCAACATCGAGTGGCGCCGCGAACGCCACCCGCCGCTGCACAGCGAGCCGTCGGCAGGCTCCATCTTCAAGAAGATCGAAGGCGTCGGCGCCGGGCGGCTGATCGACGGGTGCGGCATGAAGGGCCTGCGCGTCGGCGGGGCGATGGTGACGCAGCGCCACGCCAACATCCTGATTAACGCCGACAATGCCCGTGCGTCGGACGTGAGGGGCCTGATCGATCACATTCAGGCGACGGTCGAGAAGGAGACCGGCTACGCGCTCCAGACCGAAATCGGCTTCATCGGCGAGTTCGATGCGCCGACGCCAGTCGCAGGGTAAGCGCCCGAGCGTGGGCTGCGGCAGCGTGTCACAGCACGACGAAGCTGTTGCCCCACGCTCCCCAGTTGCTCGTATTCACGCCGTTGCGAGACGAGCCTGCATAGCTCGACGCTCCATCGCGCGTCTCGATCGTGACTCGGCCTCCCGTCTGAACCGTGATGCGGCCCACGTGGACGGCAGCAGTGCAGATCGACGAGTCGTCGGTGTAGAGATCGGTGCCCCAAACCGTCGAGAACGTGCCGCCCGCCGGACAGTCGTACGAGAACTGGCGTCCGGGCGTGCCCCTGACCGGAGTGGCGGTTCGTCGCCAATCGATGGTGCCGCCGTCGGTGTTGCCTGCGCCGCCGCCCGACGCGGTCGCGCCTGCGCTGCTGTCGACTGTGATCGTCGTTGTCAGCAGATTGGAGACCAAGCCGTTGACGTCGTACACGCAGTACACGATCTGGAACGTGCCGGGGACGATGTTCGACGGAAGCGTGAAGGTGAAGCTCGCGTTGCTCCCGACACTTCCCGAAACGACGAAAAACTGATTCGCTCCTGCAATCGCCACGTAGATCCCAGCGATATTCTGCCGGGCCGTCGCTAGAAAGTTCAGCGTGACGCCTCCACCCGGCGCGATCGGCACATCCCCGGCGCCCGCCGATACCGATGGCGCTGCATCGTCGGTGCTGGGTGCGGGAGGCGCTCCGTCCTGCCGCTCCGCTCCTGCGATCGAGATCGCTTGGCTGAGTGCGGCAGCGTCGCCTGGCGCGATGTCGGACGCGTCGTTGTCGGACGAGTCACAGCCGAACGCGAGGGCGCAGAGGACCAGGAGGGAGAACAGGCGAGGCATGCGTGCGGGAGTTGAACTGCACGCAACCTATCCGTTTGATGCACCCTGTGCCTCCCCGAATTAGGGGATATTGACTGGTCGATGCGCCTCTGTTTCTTCCGAGTCGGAGTGTCTCGGGCTACAGTTCCAGCTTAGCGTTCTCGGCGCCCTCGCCTTTGTACGGTTCGCCGCTGACGTAGGCTTTGGCCATGCCGAAGAGCTGGACGAGCTTGGCATCGGGGGCGTCCCAGTATTCGGCAGCCGTCACCTCGACCCGCAGCAGCGCGACGTGCTGGCCGTCGGGACCTTCGGGAAACCATGCAGCATCGGTTTCTGTCCAGACCTCGTGGATCTTGGCGCGGTCCTGCGACAGAAACGCCTTGCCCGACACCGAGACCGAACGCTCCTGGCTCGGATCGCTGATGACGACGCACACATCGCGTTCCCGCTCCACCTCTTCGACTTTGTGCGAGCGGCTGTCGGTCAAAAACCAGAGTGTGCCGTCGAAGCGGTCGTTGCGCAGCGCCATCGGGCGTCCCCGCAGTACGTCCTCGGACGCGTCTCTCGTGACGAGCATGCAGACGCGGTAGTCGGTCAGGATGTCGGCGAGCGTTTCGATGGCTTCGGCCCGCGTCGGTTCGCTGGAATTCTGGACGTGTGGAGTGGCGGACATAGCGGGTGGTTTGGATGAGCCGATTGGAAGCACGAAGAGGCCCCGTCCGTTTCTCGATCAGCGTAACGGCGGCGTGAGAGCGCTATCCGGCGAGCGCGCGCAGGTCATCGGATTGCGTCAGCCCATCGCGCCATTCCGCCGGAAACGCACTCCATCCGTTCAGCGCGCCGAGCAAACTGCCCGCCGTTGCCCCGACGATGCTCGCCCACCCGCCGACGTTGACAGCCGAAAGCAGCGTCGCCTCGACGAGTTTGGGGTTACGCGCGAACATCGCCACGCCGAACAACCATGCGGACTCTGCGGTGTCCGTCCCGCCGCACGCGTCCGCGAGGTCGAGTGGGAAGAAGTCGCGTGCGTCGCGGACACTGGCGAGCGGGTCAGCAGCGTCGGTGTCGCGCGCGCTCTCTTCGAGGTGCATCCAGAACAGGTCGGCGTCGAACGCGTCGGGGATTGACTCAATGGCGTAGCGCAGAGCGGCTGCGTGGAGCGTGTTCAGAGCGCTGGCACGCCGATGCGGGTCGTCGTAGAGGACGGCGGCGGTTCCGCCTGCGATGCTGTGCGCTCCCTTGGGGAGATCGTCGGCGAGTGTGTCGCGGCCTGCGCCGACGTATCCAACGAGGCCAGCAGCAATAGGACCGATGGCGCCCGCCTCGACATCAGTCCGCTCGTGTCCGACGTAGCCTTTGATGCCTTTGAAATACGTCCGCACGTTCTGGTGACTCATCTTGTCGATGGGACGACCGAGCGCTTCGCCGACGGCCAGGCCGAGCAGAGCGCCGCGCGTGCGGTCGGATTTCGGCAAAGATGGACTGAGCGGAGGCGTCGACATAGTCGGTTGGGTGGTATCGTAAGGGCAGAATCCGCCGCACATGACCAAGCCACCCGCGACACCGAACGCAACGCACCGCGCCCGCGCCTGGATGCGCAGCGCGTGGGCGGTCTTCGAGAAGGACGCGCGGTTGGAACTGCGCAGCCGCTTTGCGCTCAACCTGACGCTGGCGTTCGCGGGCGGGACGACTGTGTTGGTATGGTTCGCCCTGGGACGCGAAGGCGCATCGCCGACCGTCCTGGCGGCGATGCTGTGGATGGTGCTGCTGTTCGGCGCGTCGGTCGGGCTGGGACGCGCGTTTGTATACGAGGCTGAGGGCGGCACGCTGCTGTTCCTGCGTCTCCACGCGCCACCTGGAGCGTTGTATACCGGAAAGTTGCTGTTTAACCTTGTCCTCGTCGGCCTGCTGAGCGCGTCGACGACGCCCGCATTTCTGCTCGTGTTGGGGCAGGGCGTCGCCAATCCTGGTTTGCTGATCAGCAGTCTGGCACTGGGGGCCGTCGGGCTGGCAGGAGCCGCTACCCTGCTGGCGTCGATGCTGGCGAGGGCCGATCAGCGTGGTGCTGCCCTACTGCCGGTCCTGTTGTTTCCGCTCCTCGTCCCCGTCCTACTGCCCGGCGTCCGGCTCACGCGTGGTGCGCTTTCGGGCGCGTTCATGTGGTCGACAGCCCAAGGCGATCTGACGACGCTGGCACTCTTCGCCGCGACGGTGATCACCGCGTCGGCGCTGCTGTTCGAGTACGTGTGGACGGACTGACGTGAACGATCTCTACGCAGACGCCATCGCCGCGCATTATGCCGCCTATCGGCCCGATCTGCACACGCGAATCCTCGAACGCGCGCTTCCTCTGGGCGAGCGCTTCGCCGATGGCCTGGATGTGGGCTGCGGAACAGGCTATTCCGCTCACGCGCTCGCCGACTGGTGCGACCATGTTTACGCCGTCGACCCAAGTCGGGCGATGATGGACCGCGCGACACCTCACCCACGCGTGATGCATCGGCAAGGATCGGCGGAGCACCTCCCACTGCCGGACGCCTCGGTCGACGCCGTGACGTTCGCCGGATCGATGGCCTACGTCGACCGCGACGCCGCTGCTGCCCAACTGCGTCGCGTGTGCCGGTCGGGAGCGACAGTCGTGTGTTACGACTTCGAGGTGCGACTGGAGGACGTGCTGTCGCGCTGGAACGTGGCCGAAGCTGGCGACGATGCCTACGATCACGCGGCCAACTTCGCCGGTGTGTCGGGCTTTACGGATCAGGCCGCACAGGTCGAGCGCGCCGTGCTGGACGTGACGGCTGCGCAATTGGCCCACGTGCTGCTCTCGGACGCGTACCGCTTCGCTCGTTTCGCCGATGTGCTGGGCGCGCGCGAACCGTTCGACGTCTTGAGGCGCGAGGTCGAGTCGAACGGCAAGCCCCTTGCGCTTTCCGCCGATATGTATTTCTCCACCTACCGGGTGTGACGGCTGTGCGTTTTGCCTGTATTCACCGCGCGTTGGGAAAAGAGGCGCGCTTGGGTCGTTAGCATGACTCAATCGCAGATTGTTTTATGCCTGTCGCCTCTGTAAATCTCCGTCGATACACAGTCGTCCGCGCCATCGTGTTCGTCGGGCTGACGCTGGTCGTGCTGGGCGGCTTTTTGATCGACTTCCCGCGCGTCGACAACATCCTGGCGCAGACGGCCCGCAACCTGTTCTTCCACGTGCCGATGTGGTTCACGCTGATGGCAGCGTCGGGCGTGTCGGCGTGGCACGCGTTTCAATACCTGCGGACCGGCGACATCGCGCGTGACGTGCGCTCGCGTGAGGCGGCCCGGTTGCTGCTGCTCTTCGGGACGCTCGGCTTGGTGACGGGCATGATCTGGGCGCGCTTCACGTGGTACCAGGGGACGGGCAAGTGGTGGAACAACGATCCCAAACAGGCGATGGCGGCGGTCGTCATGCTGATCTACGTCGCCTATTTCATCCTGCGGACGGCGTTCGACGGCGAGCGGCTGCGCGCGCGCATCGGAGCGGCGTACAACTTGTTTGCGTTCGCGACCGTGCCGTTTCTGCTCTACGTCTTGCCGCGTCAGATGGCGAGCCTGCACCCTGGCGCCGAGGGCAATCCCGCCTTCAGCGACATCACGCATCCGCTGATGCGCTTGGTGCTCTACCCCTCGTTCTTCCTGTTCATCGCGCTGTTCTGGGTGCTCTACACGCAGCGCGTCCGCCTCGCGTTTGCCGAGCGCCGCCTCGATCCGCCCTCCGCACTGTGACGTTGTCCCTCATGCTCTTTGCGATGCAAGATTCCTTGTCGACCGCTGCCGACTCCGTCGCTTCGGTTACGTCTGTGCCGACGGTAGGCATACCCGAAGCACCGCCGGTCGGATTGGAAGTCTACCTGCTGCAACAGGACAAACTCTACGTCGTCGCCGCCGTCCTCGCCTGTGATCTGGATCGGCATCGCTCTGTTCATCGCTCGGACGGATCGCCGTATCGCTCGTCTCGAAAAACTAGCCGATGAGCGTGACGCATTCGACCGTTCTGCGGAATCCCCCGCGCGCGCTCCTCGTACCGACTCTCTCTAACTCCGACCGCTATGAAGCCCAAAACCATCGGCGGCCTCGTGCTGCTAGCCGTATTCAGCGTCCTGCTCATCAACAGCTTCGGCGCCAACGTCGGCGGCTATATGGACTTTGCCGAGGCCGAGCGCACGTCGTCTAACGCGCACGTCGTCGGCACGTGGGATCGCGATGCAGGATTTGACTACGACCCAAACACTAACGTCTTTTCGTTCGTGATGCTCGACGAAGGCGGCGCGCGACGCCCCGTCGTCTACCACAACCCCAAGCCGCCCAACTTCGAAGACGCCGATCAGGTCGTCGTCGAAGGCCGCGTCGATGGTGAGGCGTTCGTAGCCGAGCACATCTTGGTAAAGTGCCCATCGAAGTACAACGAGGAGCGCGCGATTCAGGCGCTGGAAGCCAAGGCAACCACGTGAGCGCGCCCGACGCCCTCCCAGCGACGCCGCTGCCGCCGTGTCCCGGAACGCCCAACTGCGCGACGGATGCCAAGCCGTTTGACGTCGCGCCGTACACGCTCTGGTTGATCGCCGAGCACGCCCTGAGCAGAGTCGGCCCGCACACCGTCATCACCGACGAAGAGCGGTTGCACATCGACGCCACGTTCCGCGTCTTGCTGTTTACCGACGATCTGGCGATTCGTGTCGTCCCCCATAGCGACGGCTCGGCTCTCTACGTCCGCAGTGCCTCGCGCACCGGGCGCAGTGATCTGGGCGTCAACAAGCGCCGCATCGCCAAGTTTTGGAAGGCGCTGGACGACGTACTCGAAGAAGCGCGTGACATGGGCGAGGCGTGATCCGAACGGATCCACCAGTGTGAACGTTTGGCTTTTCTCATACCCCATGTCATGCTGCGAACCGTTGAAGCCACTGTCGAAGAAGGCGGAAGTCTGCGCCTTCTTGAACCTGTAGATCTTACGCCCGGCGCGCGCGCGCTCGTTACGTTACTTGGCGAGAAGAATGCCAATGAAACGGCGATGCTTAGCCAAGCTGCCCTCTCGGATTGGGAGCGAGAAGAGGAGGACGAGGCATGGAACGACCTGCAACGATAACTCGCGGAGCAGTCGTACTCGTCCGATTTCCCTTCTCGGATCTGTCAGCGCGTCCAAGCTCCGGCCCGCCGTCGTGCTTGCCGATGTGGGACGCGGCGATTACGTGCTACTTCAGGTAACGAGTAGAGCATACGCAGACAGTCAAGCGGTCGAGTTGATGTCCTCCGATTTCGCATCGGGCGGGTTGAACCGAACGAGCTACGTTCGTCCCGGTAAGCTATTCACCGCCAACGACTCGCTGATCGACCGAGCCGTTGGCGTGCTCTCGCCACCAACGATTGGGCAGATAACGAGCGCCGTAATCCAACTCATCTCCGGCAACGGGTAGCCTCACACGTACAGCAGCGTCGTGATGCCGAAGTAGACGCTCAGGCCTAGGATGTCGTTGGCGGTCGTGACGAACGGTCCCATCGACAAGGCAGGGTCGAGACCGGCGCGTTTGAGGACGACGGGAATCAGCGCGCCGTTGACGGTCGCGAGGACGATGACGACGAGCAGGGCCAGCGACGCCACGCCCGCCAGCCGAGCCGAGTTGCCGTCGGCTGGGTCGAGCACGAAGATCATGACGCAGAAGATGGCGGCGAGTAGCATGCCGTTGAACAGTGCCACGCCCAGTTCCTTGCCGACGCGCCCGAACGCTTCGCCGATCACCAAGCGGCCCGATGCCAGACCTTGAACCGTGATCGCGGCGCTCTGGATGGCCGCGTTGCCCGCCATCGCCGTCATGACGGGAATGAACATCGCCAGGACCGCGACCTGTTCGAGCGTGCCCTCGAACGACTTGACGATGAACGCCGAGCACAGCGTCCCGAACAAGCCAACGGTCAGCCACGGCAGTCGACCGCGTGCGATGCGCCAGACGGAGTCGGACAACTCTTCGTCGCCGCTCGTACCCGAGATGACTTGCAAGTCTTCCTCGGCCTCTTCGCGGAGCACGTCGACGATGTCGTCAATCGTGATGCGGCCAACGAGCCGGTCTTCCAGGTCGACGACCGGCAGCGACACCAGGTCGTAGCGTTCCATGATGCGCGCTACGTCCTCCTGGTCTTCCTCGACGGTGACCGCGATCACGTCGCGCGTGACGATGTCGGCGATGAACGTCGTCGCGTGCGACAGGAGCAGGCGTTTGAGCGGGACGATGCCGACCAGCTTCCCGTCTTTGTCGACGACGAACAGGACGTACAGATCCTCGACTTCGTCCGATAACTGGCGCACGATCTCGGTAGCCTCGCCGACCGTGACGTAGTCGGGGACCGAGACGACTTCGGTCGCCATTCGCCCGCCTGCCGTGTCGTAGGCATAGCGGAGCAGGCTGCGCAGTTCATCGGCATCCTCCAGGCGCGGCAGGACGAGGCGGATCATCTCGTCGTCCAACTCTCCCAACACGTCAGCGGCGTCGTCGGTGTCGAGCTGGTCGACGATCTCGGCGATTCGTCGGTGCGACACGTTTTCGAGCAGGCGCTCGCGGAAACTCTCTTCGGCCTCGACCAGCACGTCGGCGGCTCTATCGACTCTAAAGAGGTCGAACAGCGCGCGCGCATCGTCGGGCGAGACGTTGCCCAGGATGACGGCCAAGTCATAGGGTGGCAGGTCGCCCAGAACGGCTTTCAGACGGCGCTCGTCTCCGGCGTGGAGCAGCGTCTCGACGTGCTCGACCAGGTCGTCATCAATCTCGGGCGCTTCGTAACGGCCCTGCTCCTCATCTTCTCCTTCGTCCGCTATGGCGTGCGGATCGTCGGGCGACAGCGGTCGAGACGGGTCCGACGCTTCGTGGTCCGGGGCGTCCGGTTCGAGCAGGTCGGGCGGAGGCGTCACGGGCGGCAGACCGGTAGTAGAAGAGCGGGACAGCGAGTACGGGAGAGGTGGCGACCTACCGTTCCAGCACCTCGCCAAGGTAACGCGAGAGGCGCGCGAACTCGTCCGGCGTCAACTCCTCGGCGCGGCGCTTCGCCCATTCTTCCGGCAGTTCGTGGAGAGCTGGGAAACGCCGATCGCAGGCTGTTGCGCAGCGTCTTCCTCCGCTGTCCGAACGCGCCACGCACGACCTGCCGAAACAGATCTTCGTCGGGCGAAGGCGGCGGCGCATCGGCCCGAAACCGCAGGCGGACGACGGCGCTCGTTACGTCGGGCTGTGGGAAGAACACGTGTGGCGACACCTTGAAGAGCAGCTTGACATCGCAGTAGCGCTGAAAGACGACGCTCAAGATGCCGTACGCTTTGGTGCGCGGTTGGGCGACGATCCGCTGCGCTACTTCGAGTTGCATCATCACGACGACTTCGGCCACCACGTCGCGCGCGTCGACTAGGGAAAACAGGATCGGCGAAGTGATGTAGTAGGGCAGATTGCCGATCACGTGCAGCGGCCCGCCTAGCTCCTTGTCCAGCGCGTACCAGTCCGCCGTCAGCACGTCCTGATGCCGCACGTCCAGGTCAGGCAACTCCTCGTTCAGCACGGCGACGGCCCGCTGATCGACTTCGAGCGCCACCATCTTCGGATGCATCGCTAGCAGCTCGGTCGTCATCGCCCCCGTCCCCGGCCCGATTTCGACGACGGCATCGCCCGGCTTGGCGTCCAGCGAACCGGCGATCTTTCGGATCGTGTTGGGATCGCGCAGGAAGTTTTGCCCGAGCGACTTTTTGGGTTGAATCATGCCTGCAAGGTAGCGCTGTCAGAAAGAGCAATCGGGAGAGATTGAGCCGGTTTTGCCCCTATGCAGAGAGACGGCGATGGGTACTACGAGATCACAGTTCGCTCTCGTCGCGCCAGCGGAGCAAGCGCCAGGCCGCCGTCGTGTCGGCACGGACGAGGAGGAAGTTGACGTTGCCGCTGCCTCGGAAGACCGAGCCGCCGTCGAGGGAAACGGTCAGGTTGAACGGGCGCACGATTTGGGCGCGCAGCGGAGGATCGTCGACGGTTTGCTGCAGAATCTGATTCCACTGCAACTGGATCAGGTTGCTCTGGGTGAACAGGCCGCGCGTCGTGCGCAAATCCTGCTCGAAGCCGTAGCGCTGCTCGACTTGGGCATCGAAGTCGTAGAACACGAACGTGAACGCCGAGTCGAGCAGCGGTTCGTAGAGGGCGAGGTCGCGCAGTTCGTAGGCCGTTTGAAACGCAGTGAAAAAGCCTTCGATGGTCGTCGGATCGCCGAGGCCGAGGGCGTCGCCTTCTTCGACGGCGGGCGCAAAAGGGTTGCAGGCGGCGAGAAGGAGGATCGGGAGAATCCAAATCGCCTTTCCAGCGCGGACCTGCCAGGTCTCCCTTTCTAGCGAAGCCTGAGCGTGCCGCATCACTGGAAGAAAGCGGCTTTGAGGTCGCTCCACGTGGGACCGTCGGTGGCTTCGTCGGCCCAATCGGTCAGGCTCCAGAGGCCGTCCGGCGCGCGTTCGATACGCCAGCGCAGACGTCCACGCACCGTCGTCGGGGCTTCGGCGCGGTTGTGCGGCGTGATGAGCACGTAGTCGGTGTCGAGGACGAACGCGTCGGCGGTGACTTCGGACGGCGTCGTCGTCGCGAGGCTGAGCGAGAACGTCGCGCCAGGCTGGGCGGCAGAGGTCAGCGTGCGGAAGTAGGCTTCCTCTTCCCCAGCGCTCCACGTTTGCCAGAAGCCATCGCGGGAAGCGGCCTCGCGCGACGGGGTGTAGGTCAGGTTGGGGTCGAGCGAGCGGCGGTACGTGCTCGGACTGCGCTCGCGCAGGCTGGCGATCAGGTTGGCCAGAACCGTTTCGGGCGTGTCCGGCTGGACGAACGTGGCAGTTCCGGCAGGTGCTTCGGGCGTGCGCGGCGTCAGCGCGTCGCAGCCACTCGTGACCGGTAGCGCGAACATCAGAGCGAGCAGGAGCGGACGGAGCATCGGCGGGAGGGAGCGGTCGCTACCAGTGAAACGGGGCGAGCAGTACGAAGGTAGCGTCGACGACCGCGCAGTCGCGTCCTCCACTCGTCACGACGCACGACGTCTGGACTTTGGCTTTTCCATCTGTCTGAGCACGTTGGGCCGCTTGCGGCCATCCTTCTGGCGCCAACGCCTCTACGATCAGGTCGCTGCGCATCGGTTTGAGAAAGCGGATAGAAGCGCCGCCGCCTACAGCCTCCACATCGCCGAATCTGCCGTCGAGCGCGCGTTGCAGCGCCGCCCATGCGCCGAGCAATGCCAACGCCGATGCGCTTCCGCCGAAGCCGACACCTCTGTGATTGCAGTTGGCTTGGAGTGGAGCGATGAGTCGGACGCGCTCATCCTCAAGCACATCGACGCGAACGCCAAGGGCGCGGGCGGGAGGTAGGTGCGCGTGTAGAAAATGCTCGAAGGCAGCAACACTCGACCAGTCGGGACGCGTCGGTGTAGCGTCGATCACGCCGGTTCTCCATCCGCGAAGGGTAGCAGGGCCGTTTCGATGGGCAACGCGTCGGGAAAGAAGTCGAGCACGCGGCGCAGAACGCCTTCGAGCAACGCATCGGGGCAACTCGCGCCTGCCGTGAGGACGACATCAAGCGGGCGATGGCCGGGCATCCAATCGCTGGTGCGCACGACCTGCTCGTGATGCGGATCGAAATGCTGAATCAACTCCGGCGACAGGATCTCGGCGTCCGAGTGGATGAAGAACGACGGCATCGCTTCGGCGCAGAGTTCGACCAGGTGGCTCGTGTTCGACGAGTTGTACCCGCCAACAACCAGTGCCACGTCTCCTCCCTGCTCAATCAGTGCGAGCGTCGCATTCTGGTTTTCGTTGGTGGCATAGCACAGCGTATCCGACGTGTCGGCGAAGTGCGCTTTCAAATCGGACTCGCCGTAACGGGCGCGCATCACGTCGCGCAGGTGCTCGGCGATGGCCTGCGTCTCGGTCGCCAGCATCGTCGTCTGGTTGACCACGCCGATGCTTCGCAGGTCGCGACTGGGGTCGAAGCCTTCGCTGAACCGTCCGCCGAAATGAGCGAAAAAGTACTCGGCATCCTCTTGACCAGCGACGACGCGTCCCAGCCGCTCGGCCTCCTCCAGATCGCGCACGACGACGACAGGCGCGTGCTGCTGCGCCTGCGAAAACGTCGCCCGCGTTTCCTCGTGCAGCCGCTTGCCGTGCACGACGATGGTGTAGTCCTTGCGACCGATCTGCGCGCTCTTCTTCCACACCTTCTCGACGAACGGGCACGTCGTATTCCAACTCAGCGGGTCGATGCCGATGGCTTCGATCTTCGCCATCACCTCGCGCGTGGCGCCAAACGCGGGCACGATCACGATGTCGTCGGGCGTCAGTTCGCTGAACGGGATGAGTTGTTCTCCGGTCGTCGTCCGCAAGAACCGCATCCCGCGCGCCTGCAAGTCGTCGTTGACGTGCGGGTTGTGGATCATCTCGGACAGCAAAAAGATGCGCTGGTCCGGATGCTCGTCGAGTGCGCGGTAAGCGATGTCGATGGCATTCTCGACGCCGTAGCAGAATCCGAAGTGCCGCGCCAGCAGAAACCGCACCGGCCCAAAGTCGATGATCGACGGTGCCAGGTCACGCTTCCGAGGATCGAACGTCCGCCGATGCGCCTTGACCTGGCCGATGATCGGGCTTTGGTAGAACGTGGGAACGTCGAACGTGCGCATCGGAGGAGGATAGAGGGTGTCGGCTCCATACGCGGCGTTCGGTGAGGCGTTCACTACCCGAAGAGCGGTGGTCCCGGCTTTCGGCCATTGGAGATCGCAGGATGCTGCCTCTACCTTCTGCGGACGGCGTGGAGCCGTTTAGCGTTCAGTAGAAGCCTTTGCGGGCAGGGTATGGAATCCATCGTAATTGTAGGAGCATCGGGGCACGGAAAGGTCGTCGCCGACGTGATGCGCAACGAAGGACGCTACCACGTGGCAGGCTTCCTCGACGATAGTCACAGTACTGGTGAGCGATATGCGGGCTATCCCCTACTGGGAAGCCCGCAGAACCTGCCCCATTTGGTGGCTACGCACGACCTGAAGGGCTTCGTCGTCGCGATCGGCGACAATACGGTTCGCTCTCAGGTTACGCAGCGGATCGAAGCGCTGTGCCCCGGACTCATCTTGGTCTCGACCGTGCATCCTGCGGCAAGCATTGGGGCTGACGTTTCGATTGGAGCGGGCACGGTCATCATGGCGGGGGCGACGGTCAATCCGAGCGTTTCTGTCGGAAGAGGATGCATCGTCAATACTAAGGCCTCTCTGGATCACGATTCGGTTCTGGGCGATTTTGCAAGCCTCGCTCCTGGCGTAACAACGGGCGGGAATTGCCGCATCGGGGCTTATGCTGCCATAGGGATTGGAGCGGTTTTGCTCCACGGCGTCGAAGTCGGGGAGCATACGGTAGTCGGGGCTGGCTCGCTTGTCGTGCGTTCTGTCGAACCGTTCGTCGTTGCGTATGGAAGTCCTGCCCGTTCGGTCCGAAGCCGTACGCGAGGCGAAGCGTATCTGTAAGTAGGGTAGACCGCATTCGGGCGGTTGTACTTGCGCCCCGCTCAAGTCCCGCGAACTGCAGCGGGGCGGGACTGGACGTAATCAGTAACCGTAACGAGAGCGCGTCACGCGTGACGTTGTCGCCGGTGTGAATCCACGGCAGACCCCACGGGTGGCAGCATCTCCCAACCACGAATACCGATACACCATGAGCGATATCAAAAAGGACATCAAAGACGGTCTCCGCGACCAGGAAGCGGAAGGCCGCACTCAGCAAGTCAAAGGCGCTTTCACCGAAGCCAAAGGCAAACTCAAGAAAGCCGTCGGCGATGCGTTCGATGACACCAGCCTCCAGGCCGAAGGCGCTGCCGATGAAGTCAAAGGCAAGGTGCAGAAGAAAGTCGGCGACGCCCACGCCGACGCTGCCGGAGCCGCAAAGCGCGCCCTCGACTGACTCGGACTACGTTCTGAATATTGCGGCCTCGCCTCATCGGAGGTGGGGCCGTTTTCATTTGTCTCTCAGATCGCTACGCCTTCCGACTCACGCGCGGTAGCCACTCGTCTTTCCACGCTACAAAGCGGTCTTCGAGGATAGCTCCACGCATCTGGTCCATCAGCCAGAGGAAAAACGTCAGGTTTTGCAGGCTGGCGATGCGCATGCCGAGCAGTTCTTTGCTGCGGATCAGGTGCCGCAAGTACGAGCGGCTGAACGTCTGCGCCGAGTAGGTGTCTAGGCCAGGATCGAGCGGACCTTGGTGATGCTCCCACTTCTTGTTTTTCAGGTTGACGATGCCCTCAGTCGTGTAGACGGTCCCATTGCGACCGTTGCGCGTGGGCAGCACGCAGTCGAACAGGTCGACGCCGCGGGCGACGTTTTCGATCAGGTTGGCAGGCGTGCCGACGCCCATCAGGTAGCGCGGCTTGTCTTTGGGTAGCAAAGGGGCGACGACTTCGACCATCGCGTACATATCCTCGGCTGGTTCGCCGACGCTCAGGCCGCCGATGGCGTAGCCGGGAAACTCCATGTCGACCAGCGCGCGGGCCGACTGCCTGCGGATCTCGGGATAGACGACGCCCTGCACGATGCCCCACAGCGCCTGGCTGTGTCCGTAGATCGGATCGGTCGAGCGCCAGTGCGTGATGGCGCGCTCGGCCCAGCGGAGCGTCAATTCGTTCGACGTGCGAGCGTAGGATTCCTCGGCGTCGCCGGGCGGACACTCGTCGAGAACCATCATCACGTCCGATCCAATGGCGCGCTGAGCGTCGACTACGGACTCGGGCGTGAGCAGGTGGCGGCTTCCGTCGATGTGGCTCTGGAACGTGACGCCCTCTTCGGTGATCTTGCGATTCTCGGCGAGCGAGAACACTTGGTAGCCGCCGCTGTCGGTCAGAATCGGGCGGTCCCAGCCCATGAAGCGGTGCAACCCGCCTGCGCTGCGCAGCACGTCGAGTCCGGGGCGCAGAAACAGGTGGTAGGTGTTGCCCAGGATGATCTCGGCGCGGACCTCCTCTTTCAGTTCGAGCGGCGAGATGCCTTTGACGCTACCCAGCGTGCCGACGGGCATGAAGCGCGGCGTCTGGATCGTGCCGTGATCGGTCGTGAGCAGCCCGGCGCGCGCGTCGCTGCCTGAGTCGGTGTGGAGGTGGTCGAAGGTCATAGTCTGCGCAGAGCTGCGGAAAAGACGTCTCCTCCTCAGATGAGGAGGGGTGCCCGAAGGGTGGGGTGGTCTGACTGCGGTGATCTCCGCTCGACCCCTCCACCCTTCGGGCACCTCCCCTTGCTAAGGGGGAGGACGGGCGTTTTAGTGGGCGGCGACGGCTACTTGGGCGCGAATGCAGGCGGGTGCCGGGTGAGTGCTCAGGTCGTTGTGGAGAGCGTCGCGGTCCGATGAGGTGGCGAGGCCGATGACGAAGGGGGCATCCGTAGTCTCGACGAGCAGCAGAGCGTTGGTGCGCACGGCGAACGTGCGCACGCCTGCGTATCGGCGGTGGACGCGGTGGAACGTCCGGGCGTCCAAGTGCGCCGCAACCGACGATCTGACTCAACTCGACGCGAGTATGCACATCACCTTGCCGGATGAGTAGGGCGTCGCCGCTCAGCAGCACGTGGAGACTGGGTGTCCATCCGACTAGGCCGACTAAGGTGCCGCCGATGCTCGCCCAGATCGCCCAGGTTGCAACGCTCGCCGACCAACCGGTAGGGAGGCTGCCCGAGAGCAGGTAGGCGCCGCCGCACGCCAGCGCGAAGAGCGATCCGACGAGCAAGTGAAAGGCTTCGGCTCGAAGTGGGTCGCCGGTCCACCGGAGTAGCGCACGCGCGACCAAACTTCCCGACGGATGCAGGCGGCCCCCGACGGTCCACGTCGCTATGGTCTCGCGGTGAGCGCGCGCGTCAGCCTGCGGGTGTGTCATCAATCGAGGGCGGATCGGAGGCGTGGAGAGCGCCATCGTCGGTGAGAGAGGGGTGCGTCGTGGAGAAGGTGAAACTACGCGGCGAGCGCAACGAGGACGACTCGGTATAATCGAGCAGGTCGAGATGCATCTGGTCGCGATACGACTTGTAGAGCGTCATCACAATGGCGGTGATCGGCACGGCGACGAACAGGCCGATGATGCCCATGAAGAAGCCGAACACGAACAGCGAGATCAGGATCAGAACGGGGTGCAGGCCGACTTGTTGGCTCAGGATCGTCGGCGAGAGGATGCTGCCTTCGAGTAGAGCCTGTCCGAGCAGCACGCCCACGACGACGAGTAGGTCTTTGCCAAGCGGGTCTCCAAAGATCAACGCGACGACGACGCCCAGCGCCATCGTAATCAGCGCGCCGATGTTGGGGATCAGGTTGAGCACGCCCGCGATCAGGCCCATCAGGATCGCGTAGGGAAAGCCGAAGAGCAGCAGCAGCAAGCCGACGTTGAAGGCCGCAATCGACGAGATGATGAGTTGGCCGCGCAGGTAATCGCCGACGACGACGCTGGCGGTGACGAGGTAGTCGCGCTTGCCGCCGAACGTCGGAAACAGCTCCATCACGCGGCGGGTGACGAAGGGGTAGTCTTTGAGCAAGTAGAACAGCGCGACCGGCATGATCGACAAGACGGTAAACGTGCTCAGCAGACTGCCGATGCGCGACACGACGCCGTTGACCGCGCGCGGAATGTCGCCCCCTGCGCCGACCAGCTGTCGTCTGGACGGCCTGGCTGATTTCGTTGACGAGCATTTCGCGGTCGACCAATCCGCCTTCGGTGATGCGGTCGAGCGTCGGCGACGTGAGCGCCCACTGCCGCAGGTCGCCGACGACGCCGACCAGCCGGGAGGTGAGGTTCTGCGCTTCGCCGAGCAGGTTGGGCACGACGAACGTCAAGAGTCCGCCGATGGCGCCGAGCAGCAGGGTTACGATGCCCAGTGCGCTCACCCAGCGTGGGATGTTGCGCTTTTTGTGCAGCCGAGACACCAGCGGCTCGAACAAAAACGCGAACAGGTAGACGATCAGGAACGGCAGGAGCACGCCGAACAGTTGCTGCCCAAGCCAGAGCAATACGACCAACCCGCCCGCCAGGAGCAGGGCGCGGACGGCCTGATTGTCGCGCATCGGCCACGCCAGGATCGCCCCGGAGATGGCGACGAGGGGCACGACCAGATAACTCTGCGGCCCGTTGAACGCGTGTAGATCGTAGACCAGAAACAGGAACAGCAGCATCGCTCCCGCGAACGCGACTGCCTCAAACGCTGCTCGGCGCTCAGTAGGAGGGATGTGCGGGTCTTGACTCACCGCCGCTGCCGAGTCGCCTGCGGAATCCATGCGAGGTCGTCGCCTGCTGCGGGTTGGGCGGACGCTCCGGGCGTGCGAGAAGTCGACGACGTATCACCGTTTCCGTTGCCAGTGGGCGCGCTTTGTCCTCTCGGAGTCGGCAGGTCGTTGGGTAGCGACTCGGGAGCGGGCGGCGTCTCGACACCCTGCGCTTCGAGCCGGTCGACGAGTGCCTGGACGCGCAGTTGCCATTCGTAGAGGGCGCGTCTCTGCTCTTCGATCTCGCGCTGGCTGCTGCGGATGGCGCGCTCGCGCACTTCGAACGGCGCCTGATCGGTGTAGCCGCGCTCTTCGAAGTAGCGTTTGAACAGGAAGTTTTGCTGCAACGCCTCGGTCAACTCAGCCGCGCGGAAGGCGGCGACCGATCCCCACGCCGTCGCCTCTTCGAGGTTGGAGGTAACGAAGCTCACATCGCGCGTAACCGTCAGCAGCGTGTCCGACGCGGCGACGAGTTGATTGTAAAACGACGGGTCGTTGAGCATCAGCGCCAGCGATCCGTCGCCGTTGTTGATCTTGTTGAGCATCTCGTTGAGTCCAGCCGTCGTGTTCTCGGCGCTCAGGACGATGTTTTCGGCGCTCTGTCCCAATCGGCCCAGCAGGGCTTCGGTCTCCGTCGTCGTGGCGACGAGGCTGTTGTAGAGCGCGGGATCGTAGATCAAGCTGCCGATCGTGCCCTCGGCATTGCGCACGTCCGACAGAATGAGTTGCAGACCCTCGGCGACTTCGTTGAACGCCTGAACGCTCGTCAACGCGCGGTCGGTCACGTCGGTCAGCGAGAACGGCTCCAGTCCTGGAATCGCTCCGCCCGGCTCGATGGGAGGCGCCTGAGCCGTGTTCGCCAGCAGCACGATGATCATGTTGCCGACCAGTCCGTCCGACTGCACCTGCGCCTGGGTGTTCGAGCGAATCAGGTGCTGCACGTCCTCGTCGAGCTGCATCTCCACGCGCACTTTGTCACTAGGCTGCCCAGGCAAGATCACGCCCTCCACGCGCCCAACGTTGACGCCCTGATACTGTACGGGCGCTCCCGGTACCAACCCGGCGACGTTGTAGAACGAAGTCTGGACGGTGAATGTGCTGCTCAGCAGAAACGAGCGCTGCGCAATCGTGAACAGGACGACCAAGAACAGGCCGAATCCGGCGAGTACGAGAAGGCCGACGCGGGCTTGGCGAGGCATAGGTCAAGGGGGGAAATACGGGAGCGTCGGGACGCGGCGTCAGAAGGAGACGGGAATAGACGGGTCGTTCGCCTGGAAGAACGTACGGATGTCGGGCACGCTGCTGTTGCGGACTTCGTCGAGCGTACCGGCGGCGCCGATGACGCCATCCTGAATGAAGTAGATGCGGTCGGCGATGAGTTCGGCGCAGAGCATGTCGTGCGTGATGGCGATGGACGAGATGCCGCGTTCGTCGCGCAAACGTGTGATCAGGTCGCTCACGACGCGCACGCTGATCGGGTCCAGCCCGGTCGTCGGCTCGTCGTAGAGCATGATCTCGGGTTCGAGGATGATCGAGCGGGCCAGCCCGATGCGCTTGCGCTGACCGCCCGACAGTTCGGACGGATACTGCGGCGCCGAGTCGATCAGGTTGACCCAGTTGAGCGTTTCTTCGATGCGGTCGCGCCGCTCGCCGACGGACTGCTTGGTGTGCCGCCCCAAGATGAAGTCGAGGTTTTCGTACACCGTCATCGAGTCGAACAGGGCACCGCTCTGAAACAGGTAACCGATTTTGAGCCGCAACTCGTCCATCTCGTCCTGACCGAGTTGGTCGGCGCGTTTGCCCAGCACCCAGACCTCGCCCGCGTCGGGGTCGAGCAGTTGGACGACGTGCTTGATGGTGACGCTCTTGCCCGTTCCCGATCCGCCCATGACGAGGACGCTCTGGCCGCGCGGCACATCGAACGAGACGCCTTTGAGGATTTCCTTTTCGCCGAAGCCTTTGTAGACGTCGCGCAACTCGACGACCGTATCGTCGGACGGAGGACCGCTGCCCAACTCGAACGCGGGCGGACGACCTTGGGGCGTATCGACGGGCGGAGGCGATCCGCCGTAGGGTTGGGTGTTGGAGTCGGGCATGGGTCAGCCGGAGATGTCGCCGAAGAGGGTGATCGAGAGCTGGACGATGAGCACGTCGGCGATCAGGATCAGCAGCGACGAAATCACGACCGACTGCATCGCCGCCTGACCGACTTCGCGCGTGCCGCCGCGCACGGTGTATCCCAGGTAGCACGAGACGATGCCGACGATGAATCCGAAGACGCTCGTTTTCATCGTGTCGACGATCAGGTCGGTGAGGCGGATCGTCTCGAATGCCGAATAGAGGAAAACGCGGTAGTCCACATCGACGGCCACGACGCTCTCTAGATAGCCGCCGAAGATGGCGATGCAGTCGGTCCAGATCGTCAGGACCGGAAACATGATCACGCACGCCAGCACGCGCGTGACGACGAGGTAGTTGAACGGCTTGAGTGCAGCCACTTCGAGCGCTTCGATCTGCTCCGTCACCTTCATCGACCCAACCTCGGCGCCGAAACCGGCACCCAACCGTCCGGCGAGAACGAGCGACGTGATGATCGGCCCGATCTCCTTGAAGATGGACAGCACGAGCATGTTGGGCAGGACCGCCTCGGCGCCGAAGCGGGCGAGCGTGCCCCTACTCTGCAGCGCCAGCACGATCCCGATCGAGAAGCCGGTGACGGCCGTGAGCAAGAAGCTCTTGGTGCCCGCCTCATCCATCTGCCGAAACAGTTCGCGCCACTCGAACGGTCGCCGCCAGAAGCGCGCGAAAAAGCGCCCCGAAAACATCGCTAGCTCGCCCGTGCGGATGAGCAGTTGGTTGAAAAACGAGTTGGTGGCGCCGGGCGACGAACGGAATCCCATGGGCAGCTAGAAAGAGGTTTCCGTCTGGAAGTTGAGGCGGAAGATGGCGCGGTCGTAGAGCAGGCGAGCGAGCAGCCAGTCGGACAGTTCGTACTCGATGGTGATGGTGGGCTGCTGGGAAGCGCCCGAGTTGCCCTCCTCGTTGGTGTTGCCGTAGGTAATCGGCTGAGAGTAACTCGCGAAGAAGCGACGGTTAAGATACTTGCCCGCCGTGAGTCGCGTGCCGCGCGTTCCGTCCTGCTCGATTTCGATCACGTCCAGCCCCAGTCCGTTGCCTGCGGCGCCCTGCACCAGACCGGCCACCTGCCCCAGTGCGAGTCCCAATCCCTGGTTTGCCAGGCCGCCGCCGCTTCCGCCGCTTCCCAGCGCGAGGCTCTGACTGGCAGGGCGTCCCGTTGCGATGTAGCTGACGATGTCGGCGGTTTCCATCTGCGGCTCGCTGCCCAGCGTGATCGCGTCCGGCTGGTTGAGCGCGTTGAGGCGCCCCCGCACGCCCAGCGTGATGGAGGCGACGCGCTCGCGTGTGCTGGGCTTGTACACGATAAACTCGGCGTCCAGGTTGAGATTGGTCTCGAGGATGAGTCCGTTGAAGTCGAGTGTACCGCCCGTGATCTGGAATTTGCGCCCAAACTGGACGATGCGCGAGCGCTCGGGGATGATGTCGATGCTGCCGAACAGGTTGAACTCGGATCCGGGACGCTTATACGCCTGGATGTCGCCGCTGAACTGGATGTCGATCGTGCGTCCCGTTTCCTGCCGGATCCAGTTGTCGCGGTCGAGTTCGATGTCCATGTCGAGCGACAGCCGGTCGATGACCTTGTTGGTCGTCGTATCGGCAGTTTCGACGCGGATGCCGAACGTCGACTCGACGTTGAGGATGTCCTCGTCGGTCAGCGCGATGGCTTCGAACTGCGTTCCGCCGTCGAGGTGCACGTCGCCCGAGATGACCGTTGCGTTGCCGCGGATGGTGGGAGCCAGTGTCGTGCCTTCGACGTCCAGCGCAGCGTCGGCGACGAAGCGAAACTGGTCGTTGTCGATGGCGAGAAAGTCGTTGGCGTAGACGGTCAGGTCCAAGTCGCCGACGCTCAGCTTCTCGAATTGCAGCGTGCCCTGAGCCTCGGCTGTCCCTCCGCCCGAGTCTAGCGAAAGGTTGCGGACGTTGATGCGGTTGCCTTCGAGCAGGAGGTCGGCGGTGATGTCGCGGTACGTCAGGTTGGTGGCGACCAAGCCCAAGCGTCCATTGATGAACGTAGCGTCGCCGCCCAAAATCGGATCGGCGAACGTGCCCCGGATGGTGATCTGCTCGGGCGTGGTCAGTTTGCCGCCGAAGTCGGTCACGACGCGATCAGGCAGGAACGGCGTGATCCAGCCGACCGAGAACGAGTCCGCGACGATCTGGAAGTCGACGCCGCCCGCGTCCGGTCCCGCAGCGGCCTGGACGCGCACGCCTTCGGGCGCCGCCGTCGTCGCTTCGGTGGGTTCTGGCGTATCGAGCCGCAGGTCGATGGGCGCGTATCCCGTCAGCAGCAGCGTCGAGCCGTCGGCGTGGGTGAACGTCGCGTCGGCGTCCAGTCTCAGGTCATCGTAGTTCAACTCGAAGTCGAGCGTACCGACGGCTTCGCCGCGCGAGATGAGGTCGAGGTCGAGCGCGCCGCTCAAGACGGGCGCAAACGCCGGTCCGGTCAAGTCCACGAAGCCGTCAAGGGTGCCGCCGACCGATCCGTAGCCGAACAGATCGGTGAAGCCGTCGAGCCGCAGCCCGTCGAACGTGGCGACCAAGTTCTGCTCGCCACGCGGGTCGATCACGCCGTCGATGGCGACCTGCTGATCGTCGCTCACGAGCAGGAAGTTGCTGATGCGGTAGCCGTCTCCGTAGCTGACCGTGGCGGGCAGCAGCAAGCGGAAACGCTCGCCGTCGAACCGCATATTGAGCGAGTCGAGCCGGACGAGTTGCGACTCGGGGCGCAGGTCGAGCACGCCGGCAAGACGCGCATCGCGGCGGTCGTCGGCCTCTACTTCGGCGTCGAAGACGATTTCCTGCCCGTCGTAGTCGACTTCGAGATCCGTTCGCCTCAGGATGAGGTTGGGCATCGAGAAGTAGCCGATGTCGGCGTCGGCGCGCGCGCTCTGAATGGCGAAGTCGCTGTTGAGCACGACGGCCACGTCTCCGCTCACCCCTCCGGCACGGTACGCGTCGTAAACGGCGCTCGCTACCGAGCCTTGCGCCTCGACGAGAAGCGCGCCGCGTGGTCCGGTGACGCTCGCCGTGATCTGCCCACTTTCGACGCTGAGCGGCACAGGGGGTAGGAACGGACGGATCGGGTCGACGCTGCGCAGTTGGGCGGCCAACTCGAAATCCGAAACGGCGCCCAGCGTATCGAACGCGGCAATCGTACCCTGCCCTGCGAGGTCGGCAGCGTTGGATTCGAGTTGAAGCGCGTCGACGGTTATAACGCCTCCAGCAATGTGCGCCCGTGCGTCGATGCCATACACGTCGACGGCTTCGTAGCGCGACGTGTCGCCGACGACCGTGAGGCTGGCGCGCATCGTTTGGGGGTCGATGCCTTCTCCTTCTACGTCGAAGCGCAAGTCCAGTGCGGCGTCGATGGAGTCCAGCCCGGCCAGTTGCGTCACGTTGACGTTGGACAGGATGCCATCGGCGCGGTAGGTCGGGACGGCGTCGAAGAAGCGACCTTCGGCGTTGACGGCGACCACGCCCTGAACCAATCCGAGTCTGGCGCTCACGTCGGCGAACCCGTCTCGGAGCGTGGCGTCGAGCGAGCCGACGGGGATGATCGACGTGTTGATGCGCGATCGCGTCAGTTCCAGGTCGGCGATGGCGGTCATCGTCTGCGGATCGGTGCCCTGGACGATGAGCGTGCCGCTGCCGTTGAGGTTGGTCGAGAAGCCTAAGCCGAGCAGCGCGCCCAGGTTGAGTCCGGCAAACGTGCTCTCGCGTAGTTCGAGTGCCACCTCGCCGCCGCGTAGACTCAGGTTACCCGCTAGTTGGGTCCGGCCTTCGGGCGTCTGCAAGGCCAGATCGTACTCGAAATCACCCGAGCGCGCGGCGATCACGCCGTTGGCCGCGTCGATCTGCTGACCGTTCAGGCGCGAATCGGTCAGCGTGATGCGTGCGTCGAGTGCCAGCGTTTCGGGATCGACGCCCGTTCCGCTCGCCGAGATCGTGCCGGTCAGATCGGACGTGAGATTGGGATTGTTGAGCAGGCGTGCCAGGTTCACGTTGGCAAACGATCCGCTGTCGATCTGGTAGGTCAGCGGATCTACGAAGGGGCGTGCCGAGAGCGCGAGATCGAAGCTGCCGCCTTCCAGGTCAGCGTCCACATCGGCGTCGAGGCGGCCTCGGCGCAGAGCCGCGGTCACGTCGGCGGTTTCGACGACGTATGTGCCCCAGACGGTGTCGTCCAAGCGTGCCGTCGCGTCGAGCGTCATCGTGCGCACGTCGGTCCCTCTACCGGCCAGGCGGAAGCGCGCGTTGACGCGGCTGTTGGTCGTGTCGCCGATCAGCGCGGCTACGTCGAGGCCCGTCAGCACGCCGTCGGTGACGCGGTACGACGGCACGGCGCCGCGCAGGTCGGCGGACAGATCGGCGCGCAGGTTGCCTTCGGGAAGTGAGGCGGCGACGAGTCCGCTCACCTGCTTGCCCCGGACGTTCAGGTCCAAGTCGGCGCTGCGGATCGTGTAGTTGTTGATGCGCGCGTCGACCAGCCCCAGGCCAACGTCGGCGCGGATGGTCTCGAGGTCTATGCCGCGCCCGTCGAGCGTGAACGTGCCGTTGAGGTCGCTCGACTGCTGCCCATCGGTGAATGCTGCCAAGTCGAGGTCCGAGAACGAGCCGCGCAGATCGTACGTCGGCGTTTCTGTAAACGGACGCACGGTGCCTCTGGCCGCGAGCGTTGCGCCGCGCGTGCCGGTCGCCAAGTCGAGTCGGAACGTGCCGTCGTTGGCGCGCACGTCCAGGCGCGTGCGGTCGAGGGCGAAGTCGGCTACGCGCGTGTCGAACAGCCGCACTTGGGCCGTCCCGCCAATGGTTTCGAGCGTCGCGCCTTCCAGGTCGGTCTCGAACGTGCCGCTCACGACGCCCGGCGAGGGGTCGCCTGCCTTTCCAAAGAAGCCCAGGTCGAAGCGCCGGACGTTTCCGCCCAGCACGAACGCGACCTGATCGCCCTGATTCGGCGGTGCAATCGAGCCACTCGCGGCAAACGTCGCCCCATCCGAAAGCCGCCCGTCGATCTCCACGATCAACTCGTCCAGGTCGCCGCGCACGTCGCCATCGAGCGAAATCGAGCGCGACGGGTCCAGGTCGGGGAGGAAGAGCGATAGGTCTCTAAACGCCAGCGGCTGGGCGCGGACTGTAAAGTCGAGGTCGCGCAAGATGTTGGAGTCCTCGTCGCCGTCGTTGGCGTCCGCACCGCCTGGATCGGGGAGCCGGACCGTGCCTTGGGCGAACAGGTCGGACGCTTCGGAGACCAGTTGCAGGCTCCGAAGGGTGAGCAGGTTGTCGTCTAGGCTCGCTCCGGCGTTGAGTTGGCCGGTCCCTTGATCGCGCGGTAGCGCATAGGCGAGCGCCAACGTGTCGACCTCGAACACCAGCTCTTCGTCCAGGAGGAAGTCATTCGCCAGAAGCGTGACGTCCGAGAGCGTCAGCGTCGAGTCTGCAGACGGAGGTGGAGTGTAGAACGTGATGTCGGCGCTGGTCCTCCTCACGTCGGCGTGGTCGACCTGGATGATCAGTCCACCTTGGCTCGTGTCGGCGGCGAGCGTGTCGGGTAGAAACGGCAGCGCGATGTCGAATCCCTCCACTCCCTGCCGGATGTCGAGGGTCGCGCCGGAGAGCAGCACGTCGCGCAGGTGCAATCGGCCTTTGGGGATAGCCAAGAGGTTGTAGGCCAGTTCCAGCGAGTCGATCTGCGCCATCGACGAACCATCCTCGCGCGTCAGTCGAACGCCGTAGAGCGACAGGTTCGAGAGCCAGTTGCCGCTGACGCCCTCGACGTCGAGCGTCGCGTCTTCGTACGGATTGAACTGATCGGCGAGGTAATTGAGCGTCTTCTCGGCACCGACGGGCGTCTGAAGCCACACCAACAGCCCGCCTACAACGACCACGATCAGAAGCAGCACTCCGCCCACGATGCGTCCGATCTGACCCAAAACCGAACGCTTGGGCTTGGTGCGCGGTGCGTCCTGTTTGGGCGCATCGGCCCCGACGGGCCGGGACGGGCTGTCGGGCGGCAGGATGGGGCGGTCAGGCTCCATTGGGTGGGAGGAAGGGGCGGTCAGTAGAGAACGGCAAGATCGGTCGATCTCGGGTGGCGCGTTGTGCCGTAGGCGTTAAGAGACAGTCAGTTACGCGCAGGTTGAGCGAAGTCGGGAGGCCGAGAAGCGTGGTTCGTCTCTGCTCTTTCCTTCTTCCCTCGCACGTATGCGGATTCGGTGAGCGAATCCGCCCGGCGGCAAGGCCCTTAGAACGCCTGCCCAATGCTCAGGTGGACGGCGAATCGGCGCCACGTGCTGGCTCTGGGATCCTCGTTCAGGAAGCGTTTGCGGTACAGGTCTTCGGCGGAGTACACGTCCGACTCTGCGGGGTTGACTTTGTAGCCGACATCGAGGCGCAGGAAGCCGATCGGCGTCAGATAGCGGATGCCAGCGCCCGTTCCGACGCGCAACTGCTTGGCGTTGTAGAGGCCACGTCCGCCCTCGGCAGCGTTGATGTATCCGGCGTCGACGAAGAACGCCGCTCGCCAGTTGTCGCCCAAGCCGGGGAAGGGGGTGCGCACTTCGAGGTTGCTTGCCACCTTCGCCGTTCCACCGACCGCCTCGTAGAGAAAGTTTTGCACTACGGTAGGCTGCGCCGGTCCCACTCCGCTCGGTCCAGCGGGTAGGGCGACGGTGTCGGCGATGATGAGTTTGGGGCCGAGCTGCTGCAAGCCCCAGCCGCGCACGTCCGACGAGCCGCCTGCGTAAAAGCGGATCAGGTCGAAGCGGTACTCTACGATCGGGTCGAACTGGTCGCTGCTCGCGCCGAACGGCTTGATATAGCCTCCGTAGAGCCGCGCGCCGGCCTGCACGTTGCGGCTCAGCGGACGATAGTGGGCCACGTTCAACTCGGCTTTGGCGTATTCGACGCCCGACCCCAACAGGCCCGCCGCTACCTCAAAACCGGGACGGTAGAGCGTGCCTTCTGTCGGCTGGAAGAAGTCGTCGACTTTGCCCAGCGTGGCGCTTCCGCCGAGGATACTGCGGTTGAACGCGTCGCGCGAAAGGGCGTCGCGCACGCTCAGCGGTTGGGTGACGGCGAACGTGTAGCGGAGGTTGGCGGTGCGGAACGGCATGATCTCGTAGATCAGCGTCGTGTTCAGGCCCACCTCGCGGTATCCGATGCCCAGGTTGTCGTTGTCCTCGAAGCGGTAGAACGGGGCGAGGATGGCCGATAGCTCGCGGCGGTAGACGAACGGCTGCGTCAGCGTGGCCTGCACGTCCAGCCTTCGGACCGGCTTGAAGTCGCCTGCGGCGGCGGCGAGGAACGTCGTGCGCCACTCGGCGGCCAGGGCGAGCGAGCGCGCGCTGCCCATAAAGTTGCGGTGCTCGATCGACGGCTGGAGCACGATGCCTTCCTCGCGGGAGTAGCCCGTCTGCGCCCGAAACAGCCGCAGGTCCGCCTCGCGGACTTCGTAGCGGATGGTGACGGTCGAGTCCACCGGCTGGTCCGGCACGATGCCGACGGCAACGCGGAAGATGGGCAGGGCGAACAGGTTGCGCTGCCCGTTGAGCAGGCGACCCTGGTTGAACAAGTCGCCCGGCTGCAACGGCACCTCACGCCGCGCCACCCGATCCTCGACGGATCCGTTGCCTCTGATCTGCACCGTGTCGACGACGGCGCGTGGTCCGGTTGTGACGGTGACGGTCAGGTCGATCAGGCGCTGGTCGGCTGAGATCGTCGAGTCGGAGTCGATGGAAGCAAAGGCGAAGCCTCGGTCGCGCGTGAAGTCGAGCACCTGCCCTTTGGTGACCGAAAAGTCGAACGTGCTGAACCGTTCTCCCGGCTGCGTGAGGACTTCTCGCCGAAATCGCGCCCATCGGTCCGCTGACTGGGCACCTGGAACAGACTGGTTGAACAGGCTGTCGAGCGGTACGCCGTCGCTGTTCTGGTAGCGCAGGCTTCGCACGTTCGTCGGCGGCCCCTCGTTCACGTCAAAAATGATGTGGATGTGATTCGACGCCGTGTCGAGTTCGCTTCCGCTGTAGTCGATGCGCGCCTGCGGGAAACCGCGCTGCTTGTAGAAGTCGCGTAGTCGGGCCACATCCTTTTGGACCTCGATGGGCACAAGCGTCATCCGTTCGAGCGAGGCCCAAGGCCAGAAGCTTTTTAAGCGATCGAGAAACGTTGGCTCGGTCGTGGCGAGAAGGGCGCCTTCGACGAGTTCGCTCTCGCTGAACGTCTCGCTTCCCTCGAACGTGAACGAGAGCCGGTCGATCTCGGTCGACTTGTCGATCAGGAACAGCGGCGGGCCTTCGCGTGCAGGGGGAGCCTCCTGCGCCCAAGAGCGAGGGGCGAGGACGAGCAGAAGGCAGCAGGCGAGCGCGCGGGGGATGGACAAAGGAGCGCTAAGCGTTGGTGCGAGAGGTCTGGACGGCGGGCGGATCGTCCGGTGTGGGAGGCGTAACGTCCGAGTCGTCGTCGGGGAGGACGGGCATCGGCGTATGAGCGAGTTTTTTACCGTCGGGCGTGATCGGCTCGACCCCGTCTTCGTCGGCTCGTGCTCGCTCGGCCTGATCCGCGCGGATGCGTTTCTCGTCGAGCAGCGCGATCAACGCGCCGATGCACAGCACTAGGCCCGAATAGTAGATCCAGAATCCGAACGCGAGGATCAGCCCAAACGTGCTGCCCAGATCGAATCCGGCGACGTGCGTCGCGTAGAGCGCAAACGCGTACTTGGCGGCCTCCCACAACACGGCGGCCACCAGCGCGCCCCGCACGACGCTGCGTTTGGGCGGACGCGGGCGTGGGACGAAGTAGTACAACTGTCCGAACATCGCCGTCGTCACGAACAGCGGTAGGATCAGGCCGACGGCTTGGAAGAGTACGCTCCACCCCTGAAAGAGCCACTCCCACTCGAGCGCGTACCACCGAATCACATCCTCGCCCGTTCCGCTCAGCCACTGCGAGGCGACCGTGATCGAGATCGACAGCAAGAACAGCAACCCGACCTGGACGATCATGCGGGCGTCGAACGCGTAGCCACCCAAGATCGAGCGGGTGTCGCGGTACGCCTCGGCGAAGATGCTGCGGATCGACGCGCGCAGCGTCGTGAACAGGGTGATTACGGCGACGAGCGTGCCCAGGATACCGACCAGCGTGATCGTACCCGATGCGCCCTGCAGATCGCGCAGAAACACCAGGATCTGCTCGCTCTGACCACCCGGCAGCAGGTCGCGGACGGCTCCTTCGACGACCTCGAACGGTTTGTCTTGCTTGAGTACGCGCCCGATGATGCCCGTCGCCAGAACCAGCAGCGGCACGATCGTGACGAGCACTTTGAACGCAATCGCCTGGCTGAACAGGAAGATGTCCTTGGTCTCTATCTCTTTGAGAATCCCTTTGCCGTAGTAGGCAACGCCCGATGGAATCGAGCGGAGGTGGGAGACAAAAGACACAGCGGGTGGTGGCGAGCCGGAGAGAGGGTGGAGAAGTAAATAACGGAACGAACCTTCCTACGCTGTGAAAATGCGATTGCCGAGCACGCGCCCCCTACTGGTATCTTTGCGCCCCACCTCCATACGTGCCGTGTACCGCCTCCTCTTTCTCCTCTTCCTGATCGTCGCGGCGACCGGCTGCACCTCGTCCGAAACCAGCGGCGTACGCGTCGACAGCGACGTGCGCGGCCAGGCGCTGGCGTTCTTGTTCGGATCGTATACGGGAGCCGAGGTCGCCGACCCGTTTGAGTCGGGTTTGCTCACGCGCGACGGATCGGCGGTCTACGTCGACGCGGACCAACTTCCCGGAACGCTCGACGCCGACGGTGATGGCGACGCGACGCGCGACGAAATCCGCGCCTGGGTTCAGGCGACCTATGCCCAAGCGCGCAACCTGCCGCCGACGATGGACGCGCTCGACCCGGACCGCAGTTACCGCGACGGCTTCTGCACCGAGGGACGCGGCGTAATGACGCAGCACGCTCGCCGCGTCTGCGTCCCCGAACCGGCGCTGCGATCCGCCCTGCGCGCCTTCGCCGACAGCGGGCGCGTCGTCTATCCCGTCGGCACGCTGCTCGTCGGTGAGCACTGGGACACGACTGGCGGCGACAGTCTGCTCGTCGAGACGACCGTAAAACTCCGCCGGTCCGATGGCTTCTGGGACTTCATGGTGTACGACGCGAGCGGCAACCTGGCCGACCGCACCGATGCGGCTCCGCGTGCGCTCAACGCGCCGACGCAGTGCGTGGGCTGCCATTTGGGACAGCGCGCATTCGAGCCGGAAGCGTCGTTCCCCGCCTTGGCTCCCGACGGCGCCCATGGTCCGCAAGCCCTCTACGTCCCCGACGCCTGGCGCGACTCGGGTCTGGTGGCTCTGTTCGACGAGCACCGCCGCCGCGACGACCACGTGCTCGGTCTCTACGTCACCTTCTACGCGGCCCACCTGCGCACGCTGCGCGCGACGGGAACGCTCGACGCCGACGGGCAGCAACTTCTCGCCAACCTCGGCCTCTAATCCCATCGCTATGCCTGCCATCGTCCGCCTCGTAAATGCTGCTTTCTACGCTCATCACGGCGTCATGCAGGAAGAACACGCCATCGGCGGTCGCTTCGAAGTCGACGTAGCCGTAGGCCTGCCTGTCAGCCGCTTTGCCGAAGCCGCGCAAAACGACGACCTGAGCCGGACCGTCGACTACGAAAAGCTGTACGTCCTCGCCAAACGCACCGTGATGGAGAATCGCTTTTACCTGATCGAGCGGCTCGCCTATCTGATCGCGACCGGCGCGCACGAACTCTACCCCGACGCACTCTGGGCCGAAGTGACGGTCCGCAAGCCCAACCCACCTGTCGGCGGTACGACCGACCGGGCCGAGGTCACGTTTCGGACCGGAGCGGCGTAGTCGGAGCAACGGACGGGCGCGCTCGGTGTCTAATCGAAACATCCCCTTCCATTCCTCTCGATTCATGCGTCTGCTCACGTCGATCCTGCTCCTCGTCCTTCCCGCCGCTGCGTCCGCGCAGACTACCGATCCGCGCGCCGCGCGCCTCGACTCGGTGTTCGCGGCCCTTCACGCCGACGGGTTGTTCGACGGCGCGTTTGCCGTTTCCGACTCGGCCGGTCGCGTCGTCTATTCGTTCGCCGCCGGTGACTACGAAGGCCAACCCGTCACGCCGCAGACGCCGATCTACCTAGCGTCGGTGAGCAAGGCGATGACGGCGACGGCCGTCCTGTCGCTCGTAGCCGAGGGCGCGGTCGACCTCGACGCTCCCGTCGGGCGCTACCTCGATCCGTGGTCGTATCCCGACGTGACGGTGCGTCACCTGCTCGATCAGACGAGTGGCCTGCACTTCCTCACCACGCTCACGGCCCACCGCGACACGACGCGCGCCGTCACGACTGCCGACCTGCTCGCCCTGTCGACACGCACCGGCCCGGTCTCGCGTTCGAGCCGGGCACGCGGTTCGACTACGACAACGCCAACTACGAGAGCGCTCGGCGCGCTGATCGAAGCCGTAACGGGGCAGCCCTATGCCGACGTTCTGCGCCGCCGCGTCGCGATTCCGGCCGAGATGGCGAACGCCCGAGTCGAGTCGTCCGGCGAAGTCGAGTGGAGCGCGTGGGCGGGCGGAGGAGGCGAGGTCGTGACGGCGTCGGCTATCGACCTGCTCGCCTTCGACGACGCGTTCTGGAGCGGGCGGCTGCTGCCCGACTCGCTCGTCCATGCGGCGCGGCGTCCGCCGATGCTGGCCGACGGGACGCCGAGCGACTACGTGTTCGGTCGTTTCCTGACCGACGATCCGCGCAGCCTCATCGGACACATGGGCGAGGGCGAGCGCGCCAAGTCGGCACTCTGGCGCGAACGCGAGACGGGCACGACGTACGCGATCCTGGTGGCCGGAGCAGGCATCCACCGCACGGCGATCCTTACGGCGGCGATGGCGATCTGGAACGGCGAACCGTTCGGACTACCATCCGCGCGGACCGTCGCCGACGTGCCGGACAATGTGCTGGCGCGGCACGTCGGCAGCTATAGCTCGGGGATGGGGCTGCTGCACATCACGCTCCAGGACGGGCAGTTGCATCTCGAACCCGAGGGCGCGGGCGGCAGCGAGCCGCTGGTTCCGGCGTCCGAGACGGTCTTCTATTTCGGCGAGCAGGACCTGACGTGGGAGTTCGTCGTCGACGGCGACGGGCGCACGACGGGGCTGATGCTCCGGGGGCATCCCGAAACGCTGGGCGAGCGCGTCGAATAGAGCGGGGGCGGATATACCCGGATCCGGGGACGCGCGGCGGGTGGCTCGTTGGGTAGCGTGAGGATGCACCAACTCCGCCACGCTCATGCGCCGCCTCTCTGTTCTCCTCGGCCTGCTCGTCCTCGCCACGCCTGCTTACGCTCAATACCCCGTTCCTATCGCTGCACTGGAGGGGGGAGGCGTCGGGATTACCGATATCCAACTCGCCGCCGACGGCAGCTTCTACGTCACCGGCACGTTCGACGACTCGCTTGCGCTGAGCGCGACGGCAGCGCTGGCAGCGCTCAAAACGACTTCGCCCAACGGAGCGACGTTCGTGGCGCGCTACGACGCAGCGGGCACGCTGACGTGGGCGCACAAGTTTGTGGCGCTGAGTTTTGTCGGAGCCGAATCGGGTGCGCCCAAGACGCTGATCGCGGTCTTGCCGGACGGCGACGTAGCGATTCAGGGCCTGCTGTCGACCGGTGCCACGATGGATCTCGACCCGTCGGCTGCGACGCTGATCGTCGGGCGGGGGCTGGCGGGGCCGAATGCGGGGGCGGCGGGCTTCACGGCGCGCTTCGACGGGGCGACAGGCGCGCTCGAATGGGGCGGCCAGCAGGCGTTGACCAGCGACTCGCAACTTTTGGTCGTCGGCCAGCCGTTTGCGTCGGACGGACAGCGACTCTACCTCTCGGTCTCGGGCGGATCGGACCTCGACTTGACAGCCGACAGCGTTGCGGTGACTCAACCATCGCTCGTGGCGCTGAGCATTGCCGATGGATCGGTCGAGTACGTCGTGCCGAGCATCAGAGGAACGCTAGTGGCAGCAGGAGGCGGTAGCGTCTACGTGCTCAGCGCGCTCGACATCACCGGACGCAGTGGCTACACGCTGGTCCGACACGACGCATCGAGCGGAGCCGAAACGTGGCGCTTCGCCCCGACCGTCGGCGGCGACATGCCGGACGCGCTGACGGTCGACGCCAGCGGCGACCTCTACCTGGGCGGCGGCTTGACCTCGTCCAACGACTTCTGGGGCGTCGCGCTCGACCCATCCAAGCCGACCGAGGTTACGCTGCGCCGCACCAACGCGAGCAAAGCCTTCCTCGGGTCGATTTCGGCAGCGGGTGCTTTTCGCTGGGCGGGCAACACAGACGAAGAAAATGGCTTCAACACCCTCGCCCTTTCAGTCGACGCCGGAAGTGTCTACACGTTCTCGGTTGGCGTCCGCAAATACGCGTCGACGGACGGCAGTCTGACGGCTTCGACGCCTGCCTCGGTTGGCAATCCGCTGCTGCGGGCGGGCGATGCGCGCGGTGCTCGGGCGGTTGCGTTCGTGGATTCGCCCCGCAACGGCTCTCAGTCGTTTCTCGCGCAGCCGCCTGGGTATCCGCAGGGTGTCGTCGTGCCGTTCAATACGTCGGATCTGACGCTGGGCGCACTCGACCCGGTCGCCCAACCCGATGCGCCGACGCAGATCCGCCCGATGGCGGGGACTGACGTTCCGTACCGAGGCGTTCGCTTCTCGTGGACGCCGGTCGCCGGGGCGACGGGCTATGACGTGACGATTGCCTCGAACCCCCAGAGCTTCACGCAGCGCTTTTCGCTCGCCGACACGTTCAAGGTCACCAACCTGCAAGGCAGCCGCACCTACACGTGGAGTGTCCGAGCGCGCGTGGGCGTGATCGCCGGGGCCGAGACGCCGGGCATCGCGATCACGACCCAAGCGCCGCCGCCCAACATCGCCGCGCCGACGATCACCTCGCCGACGAGTGGGCAAACGGGCATCGCGTTCGACGCCGGCATCCGCATCGAGTGGAACGCCGTAGCCGGAGCCGACGGCTACACCCTCCTGCTCGAACGCGGAATCCCCGTTCCGAACAGCGTCGGCGTGTTCGACTTCTTTCCGATCCTGTCCGACACCGTCCGCGGCGGCAGCGTGACCAGTACGGTTCTCACCTCGCCGCTCATCACGGGCGCGACGACCTACCAGCTGCGTATGTACTCGACGCAGGGCGGACGCGAAGGCGCAAGTGCTCGCTTTATCCGCTTCGCCACGTTCGACGACGCCAACCTGCCCAGGCCGACGATCCTCACGCCCGAGGCAGGCAACCCAACGCCGACGCGCAGCGGTCCCATCGCCGCACGATGGACGAGCGTGAGGGCCGCTCAGCGCTATGCTGTCACCGTCGAGACGCGGAACAGCTTCGCCGCCGACTACGCCGCGCGCTACGTCACGTCCGACACCAGTTTCGTCGTTCCGCCCGTCCAGGCGCGCCCCAACAACCGCGTGCATCTGTCGGTCCGCGCCATCAACGGCCGGGGGCAGGAGGGCGAAGCGGCGACGGTCGACTGGATCGCAGGCACGCCCAGCCTGACCGCCCCGACGCTGACGGCGAGCGCGACCGGCGCATCGGCCACCTTCTCGTGGACCAACGTCGCCGAGGCGATCCGCTACGAGGTGGAGGTCAACACGTCGGCGGCGTTCGATTCGACCGGCATCGTGCGCGTCGGCGGATCGGCGGACGGCAGCCTGACGCTGCGGCGATTGCCTGCTGGCGCGTCGCTGTTCGCCCGCGTCCGAGCGACGGCGGGGCTGATGGCCGGTCCGTGGTCCTCGGGCGTTCCGTTCTCCACCGGAGCGGCTGACGCTGGCGTGACCATCTCTGCGGTATCGCCGAGTTCGGTCGTCGCCGGTGAGTCGATCACGGTCGACGGTACGGGCTTCGCGGCTGATGCCAAAGCGTTCGTCGGATTGGTCGAGGGCGAGGTGACGGCGCAATCGGCGACGCAGCTCACGGTCCGGGTGCCGCGCGGGGTCATTGCCGGTCGCGTGCGCGTCGCTAGCGGCGGAAGTGCAGCGGACGGCCCGCTCGTGCGCGTCAGCCGGACGCAGACGTATCCGTTCAACCCCGACGGCATCGCCGCTCGTGACACCGTCTTATCGACACGCAACACCAACGCCAGCTATGGCAACCGCTGGGACGTGGCCGACATGAACGGCGACGGAAAGTTGGACCTGATGCGGCTCGATCAGATCACCAACGTACTCGTTTACCCGGCGCTCGCGAACGGAAACGGTTGGGGCGAACCGGCGACGGCGCAAGGTTACGTGGCGGCAAACTACCAGAGCGACTTCCGGCAGTCGACGATGCGCCACGACTTCGACGGCGACGGACGCCTCGACATCGCCGTCGCGCTCTTTCGCCGCGACGAATCGGGTTTGATCACGATCTCGCTCAACCGCAGCAACGGCGACACACTGGCGTTCGCGCCGGGCGTCCAGTTGGAGTTTGAGTCTGCCCCGGCAGGCATGAACGCCGTCGACCTGAACGGCGACGGACGCGACGAGTTGATCGTCGTGCTGCGCCGGGGCGAGATCGTCGCGATGGAAAACCTGAGCGGACCGGGCGCGCTGCGTTTCGGAAAGCAGGCGTCGTGGCCCTACAACAGCCGCCTGTTCAGCCAGAGCGACGTCGCGTTGTGGGACGCCGATTTCGACGGCGACGGGCGAGTCGATCTCGCGTACACACGATTCGGTGCCGCCGGACCGCTGGTCGTCACGATGCGCAACACCGGAGCGTCCGATCTGTCCGCGTCGTCGTTCGCCGTCGATAGCGTCCAGTTCACCGGCTCGCTCTTTCTCGATGCCATGGGCGATGTGGACGGCGACGGCAAGGCCGACCTGGTCGGAAAGGGCGCGTACGCGAGCGACGACTTCACGCAACAGGAACTCGTCGTGCTGCGCAACACGGCGTCGGCGGGATCGCTCGGAGCCGGATCGTTCGGCGCTCC
The DNA here is from genome assembly GCA_963793245.1 of Rhodothermales bacterium. GTDB lineage: Bacteria > Bacteroidota > Rhodothermia > Rhodothermales > BA12 > CAXBBB01. Next base: position 480,302 of record CAWBZG010000005.1, on the reverse strand, counting down.
CGAGCGGCAGACCGTCGTCTCGTCCGACCTGCGCAGCCTGCAACTCGTCGACCTCAACGGCGATGGCGTCCTCGATCTCGCCGGGACGATTCGCGATCAGAACACTGGCGGCACCGACCTGGTGATCTTCCGCGGCGGGACCGGCGGACTGGGCGCTCAGACGCGCTTCCCCAACGCCGACCTCGCCTTCGCCACCGACCTCGACGCCGATGGGCAAGTAGAACTCTACTCGGGCACGTTCGACAACGCGACGTTCACCTACGGACTCGCGCGCCTCGACCTGTCGGCTGTCGTCACAGCTCCACCGAGCCGACGCCTCGACGCTCGCCCTGACGCTCGAAGGCACGTGGCCGCACCCGGCGACCGGAAGCGCCACCGTCCCCTTCGCCCTGCCGACCGCCGGACACGCGCGCCTGACGCTCTACGACCTGATGGGCCGCCGCGTCGCCGTCCTGTCCGACCAAACGCTGGCCGCCGGACCTCAACGTGCGAGCCTCGACGCCGGATCGCTGGCAGCCGGTACGTACCTGCTCGTGCTCGAACACGACGGATCGCGCGTCGCCAAAACCGTCGTCGTGATGGGGCGCTGACGCTCTACCATGCTTCATTCTCCGCTCCGATCCTGATCACTCTCTGCTTCATGCACCGTACCTCGCTCTTTGTCGCTTTCCTGACCCTCTTACCTTTCTGAGCATTCGCCCAGAACAGACGAGCTTCATGCCGCGTGCTCCTCAAGTCGCTCGTGATCGTCGGGCTTCCCTACAACTGATCTCTCACGACGTCACGTATACCTCACCGGGGCAGGCGATTACGAGCAGCGGGTCGAATGCGCCCTACACGCTCGGCGGCTACATAATGGGTGTCGGCTACACCGATCCGCTCTACCGATACACGCGCGTCGACGTAACCGGGACGATGCACCTTATCTGGTGTAACATCGCCGAATGCGACACCGGCACTGAACTACTCAACGGACGCGACAACGGCAAGGGCTGGCTCTACCTCGACGGCGCCCTCCTTCCTCGCGCCGAGGCTGGGCTGATGGTGGGTCTCCCGGTCATCGGTGCCGTCGGAGTGGGTGGGTCTGGTGAGCGGGGCCGGCGCCAACAGCGAGCAGCAACCTTCTCCGACCGGAGGCGTCGACGTGGGCGTTCAGGCCGCGCACGCGCTCGAAATCCCCGCTCTTCGGCTGGGCATCCTGACGACGTTCACCAACGCCTGGACGTTCGACGCCGACCGTGAGAAGTTCAGCGGGCGCTCGTTCAAGATCATGAGCGACGTGTCGCTGCGCCTCACCGGGGAAAAGGCCATCGGCGGCTGGCTACGTCCTGCTCTCGTCGCGCGGTATTTCTACGATCATCGCACCGAACCGTCCGGCGACTTCGAAGGCACGTTTCACGGTTTCGGCTTCGGACTGGGATTCAGCAGCGAGTAAACGGCGGCGAGCGATGGGAAGAGGTCTCTGGCTATATTCGCTAGCGACTCTTTCTTCTGATCTCTATGCGTACGTTTTCACGCGCAGCCTTGGTGCTGCTACTCCTGGTTCTGTCCGCCTGCGACTCGAACGACGACGAATCGGATGACGTGTTAGGAACCTACTCGCTCGTTTCGGTCGGTGGTCAATCTCTGCCAGCCACGATCAATAGCGAGGGAACATATGAAAGTGGGTTTGTCCGCCTTGAGGAGTCGCGAGTGATCGCCAACGTTGTAATTGTGGAGTCGAGCGGAGGGACTACGAGCAGGTTTGAGAGCGAGGTTGGTGGCACCTATACCCTTGATGGGGAGACGCTCAGGCTGCGTCTGACGAATGAGGACGGCCGCGTTGAGATCTCTACAGGTACTCTGCGCGATAACACGATTGCAATTGCAGCCGAGGATCTGACGCTCGTTTTTCGCAAGTAGGCTGTCGAGCTATATCTAGTTCCGATTCATCAGCGCGCGGTAGAAACCGACTCAGTAAGTCGGAATCGCGTACGATCTGGATCACGACCACGGCAACGAATCCGATTAGGTGGACGGGGGGCAAGAGGTATCGAACTCGCTAGCGTTGGGTCAGCAGACGTTCGAGGCGCAGTATGTAACCGATACGTCGGGTGCGACCAGGAGACGCAGTACGGACGTGAAAAGAGGACACTCCCTAACCTCCGTCCTCGTGAAACGCACGCTGATCGTCGTCTTGTCCTTTGTCGCCCTACTGATCGTCTACGGGACGTTCGTCGAGCCGCGCTTCATCCTCGACGTACAGGAGCACGAAGCCGAGGTGCCCCAGTTGCCTGCCGAGTGGGAAGGGCGCAAGGTGGCGATGCTGGCCGACTTTCAGGTGGGGATGTGGATGGACAACGTCGGCATGATCCGCCGCGCTGTCGAGGAGGCGATTGACCAGGACGCTGCTGTCGTGGTTATCGCAGGCGACTTCGTGTATAAGCCGGATTCGTCCGTTGTGAGAGAAGCCGTGGCGCTGCTGCGTCCGCTGCACGAGGCGAACATCCCGGTTCTGGCCGTGCTGGGCAACCACGACTACTCGCTGATGAAACGTGAGAGTCAGATTCGTCCGAATATCGCGCAGTATCTGTCCGACGAACTGGAACGAGAGGGTATCCGGGTACTCGAAAATCAGACCGAGCGCGTCGCCTTGGATGGGCTACCCCCGCTCGCGTTCGTCGGCATCGGGTCGGAGTGGGCCGAGCACAGTCTTCCGTCCCAAGCGCTCGCGACGCTGAACGGAAACGAGGCGCGCATCGTGTTCATGCACAACCCCGTCGCCTACCGCGACATGCCTGCCGATAGCGCGCCGCTTACTCTCGCCGCTCACACGCACGGCGGTCAGATCCGCTTTCCGTTCATGAAGACGGCCAGTTGGCTGGACATCGCCCGAGACCGAGAGGTCGTCGCCGAAGGTTGGGCAGCCAGCGAAATTGGGGCTGCGGGAAACCGGCTCTACGTAACGCGCGGCATCGGCTTCAGCCTGGTGCCGATGCGCCTGTTTTGCCCGCCCGAGGTGACCGTCTTTACGCTGCGCCGCTCCGAAGGCACGCTACCTGCGCGCGGGCCGAACGCGTGACAGTGCGGCAGATGGGCGAGGAGGGTTTTGTCGGTCTCTGCCGCGTCAACTTGGACCGCTGATCTGCTCGCCAGCAAAGTCAACTCTCACGCCGTCGCGCGTTGCTTCATCAGCGCGCGGTAGGCGCCGACCCGACCGTCCGAACCCGAACTATTCCACGCAGTTGAGTAGAGTACACTCGCTTTGCCACTCGCTATGGAAACCGTTCTCACACTCGACGACGATCTACTGAATCAGGCCCGCGCGGTAGCCAGTGAGAAGCATACTACACTCGATGTGATCGTCGCAGAGGCGTTGCGCAAGCACCTCTCGGCAGGCTCCGTCGATTCGGAGCGCTTTCCCGTGTTTCGCGGGGGGACGGGCTTGGCCACCGATCTTTGCTCGCCTAGCACGAAAAGTCTGATGGAAGCTGCTGACGAAGCCGACTACGCACGCGGTCATCTCCGATGACGCCCGATGTCAACGTCCTCGTCGCTGCCTCGCGTTCGGATCATCCTCACCACGTCCCTGCTCTGTACTGGCTTTCGCAATCGGCGGACAGGTCGTCGGTGACATTGCTTCCCGTCGTCGCTACCGGCTTCGTTCGCATCGTCACCAATCGTCGCATTTTCCCGGTCCCGACTCCCACCGAACAGGCGTTTGCTTTCGTCGACTCCCTGACTCGCGGTGGAGTGCATATGCTGACGCAGGGAGGCGAATGGAAGGCGGTGCGTGCGTTGTGCGAGAAGTATGGGCTTCGTGGCGGTGACGTGACAGATGCATGGATTGCGGCTTCGGTTCTCCACCATGATGAGCAGTTGGCGACGTTCGACAAAGGGTTTCGCCGGTTTCTGTCGCCCGAACATCTCATGCTGTTGACTGCTGCACAGCAAGTCTGACGCTCACGCCGTCGCGCGTTGCTTCATCAGCGCGCGGTAGGCGCCGACCCACCAGTCCGAGTCGCGCGTGATTTGCGTCACGGTCACGTCGCCGAGTTGTCCGACGAGTTCGATCAGGTGGATGGGCAGGGCGTTTAGCGTGTCTGCTCGGAGGATCTGCTCGATGGTGTCGGCTTGCGTCCGTGTCCAACGCCATTTGTGGCGGAGCGCTTCGGCTTTTTTCCAATAGTCGCGGTCGTCCCAGACCTGGGCGCTCTCGTCGATGGTCGTCCAGATGCCGCGTAGACTGAAGACGAGAAACGCTGCCATGTCGCGTTCTTCCGAACCAAAATCAGGGCGCTGAGCGAGCAGTCGGACGACTTCGGCGCACGAACGTAGATGCGCGTTGCGTCGCTTGGCAGGTGTGTCGACGTTTCCTACGATGCGTCCCATAGATACCGGCTCGGATGCTGTGGCGCCAAGATACGCAGACGGCCTACGCCCGCTTCAGCAGCCGCTTGATCAGACGCGGCGGGATGATGCCGATGGGTACCAGAGCCGCGCCGAAGAGCAGAACCAAGCCGATTTCGAGGTACCACACGTTGAGCATCGGCACGAACCACCAGAGCGCGAACAGAGCAAGGCCCAGTGCACAGACGCTCCACACGCGCTTCCAGTCGTAGGCCATCGGGTAGAAACGTTGTGTGATCGCGTAGAGCACGGCGGCCATCACAGCGTATGCTCCGGTCGTCGCCCAGGCTGCGCCGACCATGCCGAGTTGAGGCGTCAGCAGCAGGTTGAGCACGACCGATGCGGCGCTTCCGGCGAACGTCGCATGGACCAGATACTTCGTCTTTTCGGTCAGGTACAAGCCTGCCGAGAACAGGTAATACCACCCTTGGAAGAAATACGCCACGAGCGCGAGTGGGACGATGCTGATGCTGAACCAGTACGACTGGCCAATCAAGAAGCGGTCGCCGTCGCCGCCCGGAATCGGAATACGGACCAGGTCGTCGGCGAGGAACGAGATCGCCAGGACTGCGAGCACGAGTCCCGCCGTCAGCAAGGTGAAGATGCGGGCGAACAGCGGTTTGGCGTCGGGGTCTTCGGCGTGCTGCAAGGAAGAACGGCTGCCACGCGAACCGAAACATCTGAACGACGAGCACCAAGAAGATGCCTAGCTTCCAGCCCGTCCCAAAAATGCCGACGACGTAGTCGCCCCAGACGCCGGTTGCTGCGTCGGCTATTTCGGCGGCGGTCTTGCCCTGCTCAATCGCCAGCGCTCGCGCCTGCTCGCCCTTCGCGATCAGCGCCTCGGCGTCGAGTTGGTCGCCGTAGAGACGCCGGACGGTCGACTCGTCGAGGTTGGAGAGGAAAAAGATGTTGAGGCGTTCGGCCAGCGCGTAGCCCAATCCGCCGGGCACGAACGGCAGGCCGAAGATCAGCATCTTGCGCATCAACTCCTTGGACGGCGACGCCCAGCGCGTCCAGATGATCGGCAGCAGCAGCAGCAGGGTGACGCCCGACGCGACCACGTTGGCGACGAAGATGGCTTCGATGCCCCAGCCCAGCCCCAGGATCAGCCACACATTCATGCCGACGTTGATGCCGATGTTGGTCATCTTGACCGCCGCAAACAGCCACGGACGGTTCGCCAGCCTGAGTTCGGCGAAGGGCACGACCGAGAGGGCATCGAGCGCCAGAATGCCCGCCGCGTAGTAGAGCAGGTCGTACTCGGAGCGCAGTCCGATCACGTATCCGATCTGATCCGAAAACAGCACCAGCAGCGCCGACAGCACGACCGAAGAACCCAGCAGCGCCAGCATCGCTCCCGAAAACGCGCTTCCGGCCTGCGGTCTGCCCTTCGACCCCGACGCGTACTTCAGGTACGCCGACTCCATCCCATACGTGTACGCGATGTTGAAGAACACGAACGCCGTGAAAACGGTGATCACGATCCCGTAGCGGTCCGGCGCGAACACGTTCGTGTAGAACGGCACGAGCAGGAAGTTGACCATCCGCCCGACGATCGACGACAGGCCGTAGATGGCTGTCTCGGACGCGAGTTTTTTCAGGCGGGAGGCAAAGCCCATTCAGACAAAAGGGTTACCGGCGCGCCCGTTTGCGCTTGGGGCGCAGGCGGTAGCCGTCGAGCAGCAGGTGGGAGGCGTATCCCGCGACGGCGGCTCCGTAGAACGGCAGGCCGGACAGTGGGCGTGCGGGAAACAGAAAGTAGGGCAGCGCGAGCAGCGGCAGTGGCACGAGCAGCATGGCCCACCATGTGTGCGTCCAGCCTCTATGCTTGCCCAGAATCGGCAGAATCGCGAACAGCCCCAGATACGCCGCCTCCTCGAAGTGCCGCGCGCCGATCAGCACCAGGTCGGCTATGAAGAAGATCACGTAGAAGATGTCCTGCCCTTTGGAGTTGGTATCCACGTCGGGCCAGAGTGCGAACATCAGGCAGATGCCCAGCAAGCCGATCGGGTAGGCGACCAGTTCGATCAACTCGAAGCGCGCATAGGCCGCGTCGACGGTGAAGGCGGCTACCAGTGCCGCTAGAAAAATCCCGTAGGCGAAGAATCCGCCCGCCAGATGGCCTTTGTATCCCGGCACCGTTCAGCCCTCGTGCGCAGCCGCTTCGTCCGCCCGCGCGATCTGCCCCACGAGCGCCAACACCGCCAGCGCATAGCCTTCGACGCCCAGCCCCGAGATGGTACCGCTGCAGACCGGCGCCAGCATCAGCGCGTGCCGGAAAGCCTCGCGCGCATGGACGTTGCTGATGTGGACCTCGACGACGCGCAGTCCGGTCCCGGCGATGGCATCGCGCAAGGCGATCGACGTGTGACCGTAGGCGCCGGGGTTGAACACGACACCGTCGACGCCATCGGCTGCGGCCTGTTGCAGCCGGTCGACCAGCGCGCCTTCGTGGTTGCTCTGGAAAAACGACAGGTCGACCTGTCCGAACGAGTCGCGCAGACGCGTTTCGATGTCGGTCAGCGTGGCGTGTCCGTACACCGACGGCTCGCGCACGCCGAGCAGGTTGAGGTTGGGTCCGTTGAGGACGAGGATCGAAGCCATGTAAGAGGTGAGGGGGAGAGCGGCAAACTAACGCCATATAGTTGTCTCCATACCAGGCGTCGCGTCGTCGTCACGTGAGCGGGGACGATCTTGGCAGAGAGGCGCTGGTCTATTCGCTGTTCGCGTAGTCAGCCAATATCTTGCGTCATTCCGAACCATCGAGATCACACGTTTGCAGAAAAGCCCTACTCCAAACAACTCACCGAAGCGCTTCTCGATGGTGCCAGTTCGGTCATCCTCGTCGTGTTCGACGCCGATGGTATCGTTCATTCGTTCAACCCTATGGCCGAGCAGGTCAGTGGGTATTCGGCTGTCGAGATCGTAGGCAATCCCATCTGGGAGAAGATCCAGCCGTCCGAGATGATCGAGCCGATCAAGGAGGCGATGCGCCAGTTCAAGCTGGGCACCCCTCTTCAGGCCGGTGAGAGCGACTGGGTGTCTCGGGATGGAAGGCGCGTGCCGATAGCGTGGAGTTCGACGGCAGTCGTCGGCGAGGATGGCGTGCCGTATAGCATCTCGACGGGCATCCCGCTCACTGCCGTCCGAGTCGCGGAGCAGGCCGCAGAGCGTGAGAAGCGGCGTCTCGGGTCCTTCGTTGCTGCCTTGCCCGACATTTTCTTCGTCATCGACGAGGAGGGAACGTATCTGGACGTACAGTCACCCGATCCCGGACTGCTCGCTGCGCCCCGAGAAGAGTTGCTCGGGTCGACGATTCACGACTGGCTTCCAGCCGCTTTTGCGGACCAGATACTGGAGACGGCGCGCACAGCCCGAGAAACCCGCAAGGTCCAGGTGCTCAAGTACAGTCTCGACGTAGAGGCGGGCGAGCGCTTCTTTTCGGCTCGGCTCGGCGACACGTACGACGGCAATACGCTCATCATCGTGCGTGACGAGACCGAGGTCGAGCAGGCACGCATCGATGCGGAGCAGGCGCGCGACGCGGCCCAGGCAGCGAGCCGGTCCAAGAGCACGTTCCTCGCCACGATGAGCCACGAGATCCGCACGCCGCTCAACGGCGTCATCGGCTTCGCCCACCTGCTCCTCGACGACGATACGATCCAGCAGGAGCACCGAGGCTACGTCCAGACCATCGCAGACAGCGGACGCCGTCTGCTCGACCTGCTCAACGACGTGCTGGACCTAGCCAAAATCGAGGCGGGGCGCATCACCGTCCGCGATGACGAGGTCGACCTGGAAGACCTCTCTGCCGAGACCATCGACTCGTTCGCTGCCGAAGCGTCGCGCAAGGGACTTCGGCTCGAACTCGCCGTCGACCCGCGTCTGCCGCGCCGAGGTATCATCGACGGGCGAAGAGTGCAGCAGATCCTCTCGAATATGATCTCCAACGCCGTCAAGTTTACCGATCACGGCTTCGTTCGGCTGCGCATGAGTGCCATCGAGAAGGGCGGTCAGACGTTTCTGCGGGCGCTCGTCGAGGACAGCGGCATCGGCTTGTCGGTCGAAGATCAGACGCGGGTATTCGAGCCGTTCGAGCAAGGGGAAACCGACGAGATGTCGCGCGAATACGGCGGCACCGGATTGGGCTTGCCGATCAGCCGCCAACTCGCCGAATTGCTGGGCGGTAGCGTCCAGGTCGAAAGTCAGCTAGGGGAGGGCGCACGGTTTTGGGCCGATCTGCCGCTCCGGTTGCCCAAGGAGAGCCGCGTCGTCCGCGCCGTCGCTCCGGCACCGGCGACCGGCACGCTCGAAGGCATTTCGGCGCTGGTCGTGGACAATGTTCAGACCAATCGGCATCTGTACGGTTCGATGCTCACGCGTTGGGGCGCCGAAGTGGTGACGGTCGACAGCGGGCGCGCGGCGCTCAACTCTCTCGAAACGCGCGCGTTCGACATCGTTCTGCTCGACTACAACATGCCCGGCCTGTCGGGAGGAGACACGGCCCGTCTGATCCGCGATTCGGCCACGTACAACAGCGCGCCGCTGCTGCTCATCTCCTCGGTCGACAGCATCCCGAACACCGACCTCGACGTGTTCGACGAAGCGCTCATCAAGCCGGTCCGGTCCGAAGCGCTCTTCTCGACGATTCAGCGTCTGCTACCTGGACAAGCCGAGCCGACCGTTCCGACGCCGCCTCCTGCGCCCGATGTGTCCAAGGGCGAGCGCGGCACGGTTCTCATCGTCGAGGACGAGCAGATGAATGCGCGGTTGCTCCAGCGCATGCTCGAACGCGCTGGGTACGACGCCGAAATAGCCACGGACGGCGTTGTAGCGCTCGAAGTGTTGGGGCGTCCCGATGCGGCGTACGATGCGATCCTGCTCGACGTGATGATGCCCCGGATGGACGGGCTGACGATGATGCGCACGCTGCACGAAGAGCAGCCCGATCACCCGCCGGTCGTCGTCGTTTCGGCGCGGGCGTTCGATCAGCAGCGCCGCGAGATGCTGGATGCTGGAGCCGCCGCCTACGTCACCAAGCCCGTCTACCGCGACGAACTCTTCGAGGCACTCACCCGAGTCCTGCCCGCTCGTTCTCACACACTGCGCGCCCCCGACGACGCAAGCGAAGACGACGACGCCTAGCGATGGCCGACGATACGTTCTTCGATCGCGTCTGGGCCGTCGTCGCCGAGATCCCGCACGGACGCGTGACGACGTACGGCCACATCGCCCGACATTTGGCGTCGGGGCGGAGCGCGCGCGCCGTCGGTTGGGCGATGAAGGCTGCCGCCGGCACTCCTCTCCCGTGCCATCGCGTGCTCAACCGAAGAGGCGAACTGACGGGCGCCCGTCACTTCGAAACGCCGACCCTCATGCGCGAGCGACTGGAGTCGGAAGGCGTTGCTTTTCGGCCAGACGACAGCGTTGACCTGGACGCTCATCTATGGGATCCGGCGGGGGCCGAGTAGTCTCCACTCGTGCGGTTGCGGCCTCTGCACTGCGCCACCGATGGTGAAGCCGAGTGGTTCACAGCCCGCTCAGCGCGGCTAGGCGACGGTTCAACGGACTCTCGGCCATTTTCATGTAAGCGCTTTCCTTTTGGACTTGACCTGAGCGAAGTGATTCGGTAACATCCCTTCCCTGTAAGCGCTTACACTCTCTGTGCCCGTCACGATCTACGACATAGCCCGCGAAGCGTCGGTGTCGATTGCGACCGTCTCCCGCGTGTTCAACAACAGCGAACGCGTGTCGGCCCCGACGCGTGCTCGTGTCGAGGACGTGGCGCAGGAATTGGGCTACCGGCCTCACGCGATGGCCCAGAGTCTGGCGCGGCGTAGCACCAATCTCATCTCGGCGGTCATTCCGGTCTTGACCAACTACTTCTATCTGGAAGTGCTGCGTGGCATCCAGGAAGCGCTGCTGGAGACCGAGTTCGATCTGCTCATTTACTGCGCTCCGACGCCGGACGACGTCGACGGGCAACTCGCGCGCGCCCTGCAACGCGGACGCTCGGAAGGGCTTTTGCTGCTCTCGACGCCGATCACGCCTGACCGTCGCCGACTGCTTCAGCGCTCGCGGCAGAGCGTCGTGCTGGTCGACGAGAGCGACGCGGAGTTCGACTCGATCCTGGTCGACAATGTCGAGGGGGCGTACTGTGCTACGCGGCACCTGATCGACGCCGGGCACCGCCGGATCGCGCACGTCACCGTGTCGCCTGAGCCGTTCGTCGCGCAGCAGCGTCGGGCCGGGTACGAGCGTGCGCTGGCCGAGGCCGGACTCGAACCGATCATCTCAGCCTCCGATCTGCGTCCGCTGGGCTTCTGCGAGGAATCGGGCTATCAGGCCGCCACGGATCTGCTTCGGATGCCCGAGCTGCCCGACGCCGTCTTCGTCACGACCGACGTGCAGGCGCTGGGTGTGCTGAGCGCGCTCCACGACGCAGGACTGAGTGTGCCGGAGGACATCGCTGTGGTTGGATTCGACGACATCAAGCCGAGCGCCTACGCCCGCCTGTCGACACTGCGGCAGCCGATGTATGAGATGGGCCGCCTTTCGGTAGAGCGTCTGCTCTCGCGCTTGGAAACGCCCGACCGCGCGGCAGAAACGACGCGTTTTACGCCCGAACTGATCATGCGCGGTTCGAGCCTGGAGGTGGTGGTATGACCCGTCTGCTCGCTCTCTTCTTGCTCGTCGCCGCTCTCAGTCGAGGCGCAAACGTCGGTCCAGCCGCGCGTCGACGCAGGCACGGCGCTTCCGGCAGGTGTTCTCGCCGTTGCAGGAGCCGATACGATCAGGTCCGACGCGTTCCTCGCGGCGTATGGCCAGACGCTGCTGCGCTCGGGGCAGGCCGACGATGCTCGCCTGCGCGCACGCGTCCTCTCGGCCCTCGTCGCCGAGCGGCTGCTGGCCGGAGAAGCCTTGGCACTGGGACTGGTCGACGACCCCGACGTGGCGTTCGCTCTCGAAACGGACCGGCGCGCGCTGCTCCTTTCCGAGTTTGGTCGCGCCCGATTCTACGATACCCAAGTCGTCTCGCCCGCCGAGTTTGGGGATCTGGTCCGCCGCGTCTACACGCAGACCGAAGCCCGCCACCTCTACGCTACGACGCGGGCCGGTGCGGATGCGCTCCACGCCCGGTTGACGGCAGGCGAGACGTTCGAGTCACTCGCCGCCGAGACATTCGCCGATAGCGCGCTCGCAGCATCCGGCGGCTACCTGGGTACGTTCGGCTTCGACGAGATGGACCCCGCGTTCGAAGAGGCGGCCTTCGACCTGGAGATAGAGCAAGTCTCGCAGCCGGTTCGGACGGCGATGGGCTGGTCGATTGTTCAGGTACTGAGCCGCGTCGACCTGCCGCGTCCGACGGCAACCGAGTTGGCCGCCAAGCGCCCCGAACTCGAAGCCTATCTCATCCGCACGCGCGCCCTAGAAGACCGCACCGCCTACGTCCGCGAGCAGACGGGTGCGCTCGAGCGCACGCTACGACGCTGACGTGTTCGACGATCTGGCCGCGCTGATCGCCGGAACCGCCGTCGTGCCGTCTGAGGAAGCGATGGGGCAGTGGCTGGATCGCGTGCTCGTCACGTTTGGACCGGATAGGGATCGCCAGTCGTGGACGCTGGGCGACGTGCGCGAAATCGCCGCTCTCGTGCCGGAGGAAACCCGCGCCCGTGTGCAGTCGGATGCCGATCTGCGGGCGTTCGTCGAAGGGCTGGTCGTCCAAGAAGCAATGCTGGCCGACGCCCGCGCGCTCGGACTCGATCAAACGGCCACCTTCGCATCGCAGCTGAGCGCCGCCCGCGCCCGCCGACTGGTCGACGCGCGACGGATGCAACTGATGCAGGTCGACGTGCCGACTGACTCGGTCGACGCGCACGTGGCGCGCTATGCCGATACGATGGTGCGTGATGCACGCGTCGAAGTCAGCGAGATTCTCGTCGACTCGCGCGCCAAAGCCGACAGTTTGAAGGCGCTGCTTCCCGGTCAGCCGTTTGCGCTGTTGGCTCAGCAGCACACCCTGCGCCCGGGCGCTGCTCGTAGCGGTGGCAGCTTGGGCTTCGTCGCTCAGCGCGAATTGGGCATCATCGGGCCGGACGTGTTCGCCGCCTCCCAGGGCGATGTGCTCGGTCCCTACGCTATGGCCGGTCGCTACGCGCTGGTGCAGGTCGGCCCGCGCCAGGCCTCCGATCCGCTCGCCTCGTCCGAACTGCGCGCATTTGCCGAGCGGCAGGTGCGCTACCGAATGGGCGAGCGTGCCGTTGACGCCCACCTCTCTCGCTTGCGCGAAACGACTGTCATTCAGGTCGACTTCGCTCAGCTTTCTGCTCTTCCGCTCTACACCGATTGACCCCATCCCGTCGATGATACGTGTGATTCGTTTCTCCCTCCTGAGCGCGTTTGCGCTTCTGTTCGCGCTGCCTGCCTTTGCGCAGACCGGCAAGATCCAAGGCACCGTCACCGACGGGCGCGGCGACGCGCTCATCGGCGTCAACGTCGTTATCGAAGGCACCACCCAGGGCGCGCAGACCGATCTGGATGGTGAGTTCGTCATCATCGGCGTGCGGCCCGGCCAGTACACGGTCGTCGCGCGCTACATCGGCTTCGCGACCGAGCGCAAGGAAGGCGTCGGCGTCAGCGTCGACCTGACCACGACGGTCGATTTCAAACTGCGCGAAGAGGTGTTCGAGGGCGAAGAAGTCATCGTGGAAGCCAGCGCCGAGACGGTACGGCGTGACGTGACTTCATCCGAAGCGCGCGTCAACAGCGAAACCATCGACCGGCTTCCGGTGCAAGAGATCAGCGATGTGCTGAGCGTCCAGGCGGGCGTGACCAACCAGAACGGCAACATCCACATCCGGGGCGGACGCTCCAGCGAAGTCACCGTTATGGTCGACGGCGTGCCGGTGACCGACGCGTACAACGGATCCGCAGCGGTTCAGCTTGAAAACGACGGCATCGAAGAGTTGCAGGTCATCTCAGGCACGTTCAACGCCGAGTTCGGCAACGCGATGTCGGGCATCATCAACGTCGTCACCAAAGAGGGCAGCGGCGACAAGTGGGGCGGCTCATTCGAGGCGTACACGGGCAGCTACCTCGTCACCGGCGACGGCGGCGACGACGTGCTGCGCGGCCTCAATTCCGACGAGTCGACGGTCAACGGTATTCAGTATCGCGACGTAGATCCCTACTCCTACCTCGACCTCAACCCGACGCACTACTCCAACACGACGCTCGCGCTCGAAGGACCAATTCTGGGCGACCGCGTGACGCTGTTCGCGCTCGGGCGCTACTTCCGCAACGACGGATGGGTGTACGGCTCGCGGATCTTCAACATCGACGGCACCGCGGGTGACTCGGCGCTCGTTCCGCTCGGAGAGTCGAACAAGTTCAGCGGACAGGCCAACCTCAGGATCCGTTTGAACGACAAGATGATCGTCAACCTGATCGCGCTGGGATCGACGGCCGAGAACCGGTCAGCCGATTTCTCGCGCCGCTGGTCGCCCGACGGTCGGCAGCGCAACTACGACGACGGGCTGGACACCAAGATGAAGTTCACTCACCTGCTCTCGTCCAAATCCTTCTACACCGTCGACATCGCCCGTTTCTCGCGTACGGCCAGCAGCCGCCTGTACGATGACGTCAACGATCCGCGCTACAACAACTTCAACCTGGCGCCGCCCGATACGGTCGAGGTGCGTCCGGGCGAGTTTGTGCCCGTCCTGACCGGCGGCGGACGTTTCCTGCGCGGCGGCACCGACTTGGGCCGCTTCGAACGCACGACGACGAGCTACTTCGCCAAGGCTGACTTCACGAGCCAGGTCGGAAAGGCGCACCTGATCAAGCTGGGCGTCCAGGCCAAGTTCGACAACCTGCGCTTTGAAGGCTTCGCCATCCGCGACGGCGACAACGACCTGGACGGCTTGCAGCCCGAGCAGCCTGCCGAGTCGTCGCTCGACTTCAACTCGTTCGACGACGTCAAGCCGTTCACGATTTCGGCCTACATCCAGGACAAGATGGAGTTCGAGAGCTTCGTCGTCAACGCGGGCCTGCGCTTCGACTACTTCGACAGCAGAGGGCGCGTGCCGACCGATCCCAGCGATCCGAACATCTTCAACCCGTTCAAGAAGATCAACATCTTCCGCGACACTAACGGCGACGGCGTAATCACTGCCGATGAGGAAACCGACGGCAACCGCCGGACGGTTGAGGAGCGCCGCGAATACTGGTACACCGACGTTGAGGCGAAGTACCAGTTGTCGCCGCGCCTGGGCATCGCCTATCCGATCACGGACCGGGGCATCATCCGCTTCTCGTACGGCTACTTCCTCCAGATCCCGACGCTCGACCGCCTGTTCGATCAGTACGACTACAAACTGCGCCAGGACAGTGGCACGTACGGCATCTTCGGCAACCCCGACCTGGACGCCGAACGCACGTCGATGTACGAGATCGGCATCAAGCAGGGCTTGGGCGACTTCACTTTTGAGGCCGTCGGCTATTACCGCGACGTGCGCAACTGGGTCGGCGTCAGCCCGGTCATCACGACCGAGCAGCCCGGCGTCAACTACCTGATCTGGTCGAACCGCGACTATGCCAACGTCCGAGGCATCACGCTCGAACTGGGCCGCGCGTTCGTCGACGGCTGGGGCTTCAATGGAGCCTACACGTTCCAGGTCGGCGACGGTGGTTTCTCGGATCAGAACCAGCAGTTCTTCCTCGGCGACGATGCGCCGCTCTCGCTGCTTCCGCTGGGATGGGATCAGCGCCACAAGTTCGCCGGATCGGTGTACGTCGGCGGAAACGGCTGGGGCGGTTCGCTGCTGGGCGAGTATGGTGCCGGATTCCCTTACACGCCTGCCTTCCCTACGGCGGCGCAGGTCGGAAAAGACGTGCAGTCCGCGCTGCCTGAAAACAGCCGCCGCTTGCCGACGACCTTCCGCATGGACCTCAACGTCTTCCGCGAATTCCAGCTAGGTCGCTTCCGTCCGCGCGTGTTCGCCCAGGTGTACAACCTGTTCGACGCGCGCAACGTCCAGGGTGTCTACGGCGACACCGGTCGCCCCGACGTGACGCAGGACCAGCTACGCCGCGGCGCTTACGACCCCGGCTTCTACGTCCAGCAAGGGTTCTACTCCGAGCCGCGCCGGATGCACCTGGGCGTCGACATCCGCTTCTGATGCTGACGACCTCTCTCTTTCCTTCCGATTTCGCCCAAGCGATTCGCATGAACCGCCTCTCTCTTCTTCTGCTTACCGCGCTGCTGTGCGTGCCCGCTGCCCTCGCGCAGACCGCGCCCGGCAGTGAGCACGTGCCCAGCAACGAGCGCGTCGACCGCCTCGAGCGCCGCTCCGACCTGATCGCCGGAAACAACATCCGCGCGACGATCACCAACTGGAACCAGACGGGACAGTCGGGGCAGCCGGGCGACGTCAACTACGAGTTTCCGCGCAACACGCGCCGCATCTACGTCGCCCTCTCCCAACTGTGGGTAGGCGCGCGCGTCCAGGGCACGACAGGTCCCCTGACCGTTATGGACGTGGCCGACTTCCGCGTCAACCCGGATGGGGAGAGCGACAACAGCTGGACGTTCCAGCCTATCGAAGGCTATGTCAACCCGTCGGGCAGCGAAGCAGGCATCGCGCAGAGTGACGACCCGGCCTCGTGGCCCGGTACGTGGCCGGACAAACTCACCGACCCTACCGATCCTGGTTGGGCCGGTAGCTGGAACGGCTTTTTCGGCAAAGACATTTTCAATGCCGACCAGGAGTTCATGTTTAAGGTGGGCGACGATCAGTACGACCGATATCTGACCGGAAGCAACCAGTTCTATCCCGACTCGACCGACTTGACGCGCGGCGGGCTGGCCGTCATCACCGAGTCGCGCGTGCTGGCGTGGAGCCAGGTGCTGATCCAGGACGTCGTCTTCCTGCTCTACGCCGTCACCAACGACGGAACGACCGATTACGAGCAGGTCGGCGTAGCGATCTGGCTGGCCGACCTCGTCGGCGGCGACTCGGCGGACGACGAGCCGTTCTTCGACCTCTCCAACGCCGTCGCCTTCCTGACCGACAGCGATGGACGCGGCACCGAACCGTTCGGCGCCGACCGCGTCGGCGTGGCGGGGATCGCGTTCCTCGAAACGCCCGGAAACGCCATCGACCGCATCGACAACGACGGAGACGGCTCGACCGACACGTCCATTCCCTGTTCGGTCCGCGAGTGCAACGGCCCCGTCTTGAACGAGGCGTTCATCGCCAACGAAAACCCGACCAACGGCATCGACGACAACGGCAACGGCTTGATCGACGAGAGTGTCGCCAACATCCCGCTCAGCACAGACGGCGTCGTGAGCGTCGGCGTGGGCTACGCGGACTACATCGACAACGACAGCGACGGCGAAGGCAACAGCCCACAGGTCACACAGGCGATGATCGACGCCGCCTCGGGCGACGCCTACGGACGCTGGCCGTATCTCTCCAACGACCCGTTCTTCAACGCACGCAACACGATTCCCGGCGCTCGCCGCCTGCGCGTCCATCTGCTCTCGGTCAATGCCGACGACCTCGGACTGGGCTATGCCGACGGAATCGATAACGACGACAGCTGCGTCTCGCCTACCGCCGCCTTTCCGTATCTGTCCGAGCCGGGCAGCCCGGTCGTGACGCAAGAAATGGTCACCGAAGCCGCCGCCGATCCGTTCGGACGCTTCCTCGTCGTCAGCACGATTGACGGCCAGCAGCGAGCGACGGCTCTGCTCGTCGGTTTGGACGCCGGTGACATCGGCAAGTGCTACGCCGATGGCATCGACAACGACGGCGACGGCGCCATCGACGAAGGAATCGACGAAGGAATCGACGAGATGATCGACGAGAGCCGCAGCGACTTCATCGACAACGACGGCGACTGGGATCCCCTCCGCGACGACACCGGACTCGACGGCATCGTGTTCTCGGGCGACCGGGGCGATACCGACGGTCAGCCCACGTCCGGCGCAGGCACAGGCTTCCCGGGTGAGAAGAATATCGACGTGACCGACGTGAGTGAGTCCGATCAGATCGGTATCACCAACGTGCAGCGCATCCCGGCTTTCTCGCTCAACTTCAACTCGCAGGGCGACGGCTTTCTCTACAACACCTACCTGCTGCCGGGCGACATCGACGTGCGCGCGCCGCTTCCGGGCGAGAACGACTTGGTCGTTAGCAGTGGCCTCTTCCCGCTCGACGCTGGGCAGACCGAGCGTATTTCGCTCGCCGTCAGTATTGCGGCTAGCGCTTCCACCAACGAGGGCAACCAGGAGCAGGTGCTGCGCAACATCGACAACGCACGCGACGCCTACGCCGCCGACTACCAGTTTGCTCAGGCACCCATCGTGCCGACGCTGACTTCGGTGGCGGGCGACGGACGCGTCACGCTCTATTGGGACAGCAAATCCGAAGAGTCGTTCGATCAGTTCTTGTCCGACATCGGGCGCGACCCGAACGACTTCGAAGGCTACCTGCTCTACCGCGCCACCGATCCGGCCTTCCTCGACCCGCTCAACATCACCGACGGGTTCGGACGCGCGATCTACCGCACACCCATCGCCCGGTTCGACCTGCGCGACGGACGGCGCGGCTTCCAGCCTGTCGACGTGAACGGCGTCAAGTTCAACCTCGGCGACGACACGGGCCTGCAGCACAGCTACGTCGACTCGACCGTCACCAACGGCATCCGCTACTTCTACGCGCTGACCGCCTACGACTATGGCTCGATTCCCGATAACATCTCGCCGACCGAGACACCGATCCTGATCGAGCAGCGCGCCGACGGGACCGTGATTCCCGGACCGAACGTGCAGATCGTCGTGCCCAACGCTCCGGTCGGTGGCTACAGTGCAGGTACGATCGACGCCATTGAGCGCGTCCAGGGCTTTACGTCGAGCCGTATCGGGTTCGAGGTGATCGACCCGACCGTGTTGCAGCAGGGCCGCCGCTTCCGCGTGGCCTTCCGCGACACGGTCATCCAAGGGCGCACCACGTCGATCGCCGACACGCTCACGACGCGCGACTTCTCGCTGATCGAGGTGGCTACGGGCGACACGCTGGTCAAGAACTCCAAGGCGTTCGGCACGGACGGCGAGTTTCCGGTCTTCGACGATCAGGGCAACGCGCTGGGCTTCCGCCTCAACTTCTTTTCGGACCCGTTCACCACGCTCAACCGCGACCTGAGCGGCTGGAACGAAGGCAGCGGAAACGCACCGATCACGCTCAACCCGTACGTCTCCGCCGGTTTCATCCGAGGCGTGCGCAACCCTGCGGACTACCGCGTCGACATCATCGGCGATGGCGAAGGACAATCCGTTGAACTCGAGTATCGCCGCCGCCGCGTTGCTCAGGCGCGTCCGACAAACGTCCGCGTCACCAACACGGCGACTGGGCGCGAAGTAGACTACGCGTTCCTCAAGTTCAGCGGGGCAAACCCGGATCTGGCAGGAGATAGCCCGGTGCGGTTCGAAGCCGACAGCGTCGAGTCCGACCTGCTCGTTCTGATCGAGCCGCCGATCACCGACCTCGACGGCACGCCCGTCGTGACGTGGCAGATCGGACTTGAACAACACGCTCGACTTCCTCGACCAGGACCTGACACCGGATGCGGGTGAGTCGGTGACCATCGTGACGCGCAAGCCGTTCCTGTCAGCCGACGCGTTCGAATTCGAAACCCGCTCGTCGACGGCCTCGGCAGACTCGGCGCGCGGCCAACTCGACCGCGTCCGCGTCGTGCCTAACCCATACGTCGCCGCCAACCGGTTCGAGCCGCAATCGGCGTTTGACCAGGGGAGAGGACCGCGTGTGATCCGCTTCATCAACCTGCCGCCCCAGGCAACCGTCCGCATCTTTACCGTCAGCGGACGGCTGGTGCGCACGCTCGAAATGAACGAGGGCATGAACGACCCGATGACGCCCGCCGCGCTCTTGAACGGCACGATCACCTGGGACTTGCAGACCAACGATAACCTGTCGGTCGCCTACGGGGTGTACGTCTACCACGTCGAAGCGCCCGGTGTGGGCGAGACGACCGGAACGTTTGCCATCATCAAATAAGCGATGCGGTTTATCTCTTTCCTTTCCTCCCGAGTCGTCCCGGCCTCTGAGCCGGGACCCAGAAGCCTCGCATTGATGCCAACCTTTTCGCTCATCGCACCTGCTGGATCCTGGATCACGTCCTGGATGACGGGGCAGAGTAGGAGACGACTTCTCCGTCCTTTACTGCTCGCGCTGCTCGTTGCCTTGCCCGCTTCCGCCCAGGTTGCCGATCCGTTCGGCGATGCCGGGCGCGACGTGAACAAACGTGGCTCGACGGCCAGCGAGTTCTTGTCGATCCCTGTCGGCGCGCGTGCCACGTCGATGGGCAACGCTGTCGCCGCCACGAGCAGCGACGCGACCGCGCTCTACTGGAACCCCGCCGGGCTGACTCAGATGCGCGGCGCCGGGCTGACGGTCGAGTACGCCGATTGGTTCAGCGGAATCGACTTCGGCTACACCGCCGTTACGCTGCCCCTTGGCGGCGGAATGGTAGCGGCCAGCGTCACGTCGATGCAGACCGCTGACATCGAAGTGACGACCGAGGACGCCCAGAACGGAACGGGCCAGACCTACACCGCCGGATCGTACGCCGTCACCTTGGGCTACGGACGCTCGCTGACGGACCGCTTTTCCATCGGCGCGTCGGTCAAGTACATCCAGGAGCGCATCTACAACTCCAACGCGACCGGACTCGCGTTCGACGTGGGCACGCTGTTTACGACGCCGTTCCGAGGCATCCGCCTGGGCGCCAGCATCTCGAACTTCGGCGACAAGATGCAGATCAGCGGCGACGACCTCCGCACGCGCGTCGACATCGACCCGAACAACCAGGGCAACGGGACCGGCAACACCGCGCTGCTCGAAACCGACCGCTACGACCTGCCGCTGACGATGCGCATTGGCTTGTCCGGCGAGCTGTATCGTTCGAACGACGCACGTCTGACGCTGGCATTCGACGCGCTCAGTCCCAACAACTCCGAGCAGTATCTCAATGCCGGAATGGAAGCCGCCCTGTTCGGCGAAATGGTCTTCCTACGCGCTGGATACGCCGAACTGCTGCTGCCCGACGCCGTTAGAGGACTTACGCTGGGTGGAGGAATCGCCTACCGCGTCGGCCCCGTCGACCTCGAAGCCAACTACGCCTACGAGCAAATGAAGTGGCTCGGCGACGTGAGCCGCGTCTCCCTGGCCATCGGCTTCTAACTTCCTCTTCTTTACCTCGAGGAGGTACTCAATAGGGCGAGCGCAAACCCCTTCCACTCGTTCGTTACCACTACCCACCCATCCGTCGCGATCCTCGCTGCGGATCTCTCACAACAACCCCCAACAACCCCATGCCCAGCATGAACACGTTTACCACTCGGTGGCGTCTCGTGATGCTGCTCGCGGTCCTTGGCGTCGGCTTTGCCGGCACTGCACAGGCCCAGCGAACGGTCACGCTCAGACTCAACGCCTCCACCATTCCCGACACCCTCGACGCGAGCAGCTTCTTTGAAGTGCGCGGCCAGATCCAGAACGGAGCCAACTCCGGAACGGCGCTGCCCAACGGACAGATCATCGACTGGAACGACAGTTCGACGCTCGAACCCGTCAACGTCGGCGGCGACTACTGGGAGATCAGCTTCGACGTTGAAACGACCGACACGCTGAACTTCAAGTTCTACAGCCAGGAGGCGCAGGACGTCTATGGCGAAGGCTGGGAGAAAGACCCGAACCCGCAACTGCTCGCAGGCACCAACGATACCACGTTGACGATGCACTACTTCGAGTTCAACGGAGGCGACTTCCGTGGCATGAGCTTGCCGGGCGACAACTACAACTTCCGCCCGTGGGAAGTCAAGGAAGACTCCATCGCAGTCTCGTTCCGCGTCTACATGGACACGCCGCAAGGTGTCGAAGACGGATTCGTCGGAACCAGTTCACCGCGCATCTACGTGCAGGGCGACGGCTTCGCCGATGGCGTCGGCCCGCTCGACTGGAGCAGCGATTCGGACATCACGTTGACCCAAGAGCGCGACAACCGCGCCGATCCGGGCTACAACCTCTACAGTGGCGTCGCCTACTACCCGGCTTCGCTGGCGGGTTCGGTGCAGAACTACAAGTTCGTCGTCGCCAACGGGGAGAACACCAACTACGAGGACGGCATCGAGAACCGCACGTTCACGATCCCGGCTCAGGACACGACGCTCTACTACAAGACGTACGCTAACGAAGCGCCGAACTCCGGCCAGGAGCCGGTCGCCGGTTCGGTGATCTTCACCGTCGACATGTCGCCGCTCGAAGCTATCGGCCTCTACAGCCGCGCCGCTGGAGACACGCTGCAAGTACGCGGCGGCTTCAACGACTGGGGCTGCAGCGATCCTGACAAGTGCCTCTTGCCTCGCGTACCGGGTACCAACCAGTACGAAGGCATCGTCGACATCACGCGCATCCCACAGGCCGAACTGAACTACAAGTTCTTCGTCGACTTCAACGATGAGCAGTTTGCGACGCGCTTCAACTACACCGGCGTACCGCCAGCTGGTTGGGAAGAGCCTGCCGCGACGACGGGAGCCAACCGCACGTTCGCATTTGCGGGCGAGCAAAACCAAGATCTGGGCGTCCAGTTCTTCAACAGCATCCTGCCGAACAACGTCATCCCCGAAAACGAGACGATCACGGCAACGTGGCGCGTCGATATGACGTCTGCTATCAATGCAACCGGCCAGCCTTTCGTACCGGGTACCGATAGCGTCTTCGTGCATAGCGAAGATCCGATCTGGGCCTTCAGCCAGGGGCTGCCGATCAAGCTGGACAACGGCGAAAGCGTCGATGTGCTGAAGCGGATCCAGTTGACCGACTCGGACGGTGATAACGTCTACGAAGGCTCGTACGAAATCAAGGGTAACTCCTACTCGGTGATTCAGTACAAGTACCAGTATGGCAGCGATGGCTCGTACGTCATTGAGCCGGGCGAAGGCACGTCCGCGCTGGGTCGCCGCCGCGTCCGCTACGTCGTACCGACCTCGGGCACAGACTATCCGAGCACGTACACGTTCACGACGTCAGCCGAGCAGTTCCAGCCGGACCAAGGTGCGTTGCCGTATGAGTGCAACTACGCCGCCACGGGCGGTAACGCTGGGCTTAACCCAGCCGGTTGCCTTCCGTCGGGACAGGCTACGTTCACCGACATCTCGGATCTCGGAGGCACGGTGCCGACGACGGTCGAGTTGCTGTCGAGCGCGCCGAACCCGACCAACGGCCTCACCAACGTGAGCTACACGGTCAACCAGGCCGCGCACGTCACGCTGACGGTGTACGACCTGATGGGCCGCGAAGTCGCCGTCTTGGTCGACGAGATGCAGGCTGCCTCGACGTACAGCGCGCCGTTCGACGCCTCGCGTCTGTCGGCTGGTACCTACCTGTATCGCCTGACGACGGGCGGACAGACGGCTACCCGCACGCTGACGGTCGTTCGCTAACCCGAACCGCCTGAGACCGATGGCTCTCGTGTCTGCTCTGGCAGCACGGGGGCCTCGGCCTCTGCGCGGAAAAGGCTCCGCCGCTCGTCTGCGAGTGGCCTGAGCCTTCCCCCCGCAGGGGTCAGACCCACAGGTCTTTCACCTCTCCTTTTGCTCCCAACGCCCACCATGCGTCTCCTTGCTGCCCTTGCTCTGCTCGTTCTTGCGATACCGACCGCGTGGGCGCAGGACAGCTTAGACGTGACGTTCCGCTTCCTGCCAGACCTGACGGCGCCTACCATCAGCCCGGTTGTTCGAGCGTTCGCGCCCGGCACGATGCCCAACGGTACGGTCAACGATTGGGGGCCGAATGCGTCGGGCACGATCCGACCCGGCGCCGCGAGCGAGATGACGTTCGACTCGGCGCTCAACGAATACCGCTACACGCAGCGCCTCGCCGTCGGCAGCACGCATCAGTACAAGATCCACTACCACACCAACGCGTCGGCGTCGGGATCGCCGGGCTATGGCGGCGTTTGGATCGCCGATCCACTCAACCCGATTGTCGTCGGCAACGACGGCAACTCGCAGATGATGGTGGCGGACCCGATGCTGTTCCAACTCGCGCGCGAGCAGGACGGCGGCGACGTCATCCAGCGCGTGTCGGCTAGCATCTTTGCCAGCGATCCCGTTACCTCTGTGGCGTTCGAGGTCAACGGCGTCGAGCGCGACGGCCTGAGCTTCTACGACTGCCGCGACGGGGCTTTTCAGCTACGACCTACCGACCGGCGTCGCTCCCGGCTCACAGTTCAAGATCACCGCGACGACCGCTAAAGGCACCGTGACGAGTGAGGTCGGATTGAGGCCGCCGACGGTCGTCGATCAGGCGCGTCCGGCAGGGTTGCAGGACGGCATCACGTCCGTTTACGAGTTTGCCCAGCCCGAACGCCGGCTTCGTGACCAAGCTTCAACTGAGCCTGTTCGCACCCGGCAAACGCTACGTCTACGTGTTGGGTGACTTTAACGACTGGACGCCCAGCGAGCAGTTTCTGATGAAGCGCGACTCTGTCAACGCTGACAGCGTGTGGTTTTGGACAGAAATCGATCTTAAGAGGAAATGGGAGTGCCAACATGAACGTCCCGTTCCAATACCTCGTCGACGGGCTGATTCGCGTCGCCGACCCATATAGCCCGCTCGTTCTATTTGCGGAAGACGAGGGGTATCCCAATGGAAAGACGAGTGACCCGGTCACGCTGACGGACGCAACGTTCTTCCGGGACTGTAACGATGCCATCGACTCCACCCCCAGGAGCTTGTGCAGAGCGAGACGTTTTCCCCGATGACATTCCGCGACCCAAGCAGGAAGGACTGGTCATCTACGAACTGCTGCTCCGCGACTTCCTGAGCGAGCACAGCTTCGAAGCGCTCACCGACACGCTCGACTATCTGGAACGCCTGGGCGTGACGGCGATCGAGTTGATGCCCGTCAGCGAGTTCGACGGCGACGAGTCGTGGGGATACAATCCGGCTTTCCACTTGGCGCTCGACAAGTACTACGGTACGCCCGCCGAATTCAAGCGCTTCGTCGACGACGCGCACTGCCGGGGCATGGCCGTCATTCTCGACGTGGTCTACAACCACGCAACAGGCCAGAGTCCGCTGATCCGGCTCTACAACCAGAGCGCGACCGGAAGCCCAGCCGCACTTCCGTCGGCTGACAGTCCGTATGCCAACGTGACGACTCGACACCCCTTCAACGTCTTCAACGACCTCAACCACGACAGCCCGGCTACGCGCTACTGGCTCGACCGCGCCAACGCCTACTGGATCGAACGCTACGGCATCGACGGCTATCGCTTCGATCTCTCCAAAGGCTTCACCCAGCGCAACACGGGCACCGATGTCGAAGCGTGGGGACGCTACGATCAGAGCCGCGTCGACAACCTGACGCGCATGGCCGACGCCATCTGGAACGTCGATTCCACCGCACACATCATCCTCGAACACTTCGCCGACAACCCTGAGGAGCAGGTGCTCGTCAACTACGGACGCGACGAGGGCAAGCCCGGCATGATGGTGTGGACCAAGATGGTCTCGACGTTCAACGAGGCCACGATGGGCTACCACGACAACGGCAAGAGCAACACCGCCGGAGCCTATACGGGGCAGGGCGGACGCGGCTTCTCGAACACGGGCAGCGTCGCCATCCTTGAGGACCACGACGAGCAGCGACTGATGCGCAAAAACCTGCTCTTCGGCAACACCGGTCCCAACGGATACACCGTCAAAGACCAGGCGACGGCGACCCAGCGCATGGGCACGGCAGCGGCGTTCTTCTTCACCCTGCCCGGTCCCAAGATGGTCTGGCAGTGGGGCGAGTTGGGCTACGGCTTTCCCAATGACGAGTGCCTTCCCGAACAGGACAACTGCCCCGGCGGACGCACCAGTAACCGCGGCTTGGGCTGGGACTACCTCGAAACGCAGGCCAGTCGCGACCTCTACGACACGTGGAGCAACCTGATCAACCTGCGCACCAACCACGCCGTCTTTACCGACTTCGACACCAACGTCACGCTCGACACGGGCCGTCCCAACGGCACCAAGCGCATCGTCCTGCGCGGCGATACGATGGACGCCGTCGTGTTGGGCAACTTCGGCACCGCCGATCAGACTATCGGTGCCGGGTTGGGCGGTAGCGGCACGTGGTACGACTACTTCAGCGGCCAGACTGCGACGGCCTCTGACCTCGACGCAGGCGTGCAACTGGCGCCCGGCGAGTTCCGCGTCTACACCAGCCGCGACATCGGTACCGCTACGTTCACGTCGACCGGCGACGCTATCTCCTCGACTGCCCTCACGCTCGGCACACCGGCTCCGAACCCGGTCGCCGCGACCTCGCGCCTGGCGTTCTCGCTCGACCGCGCAGGCAGCGCCCGTCTTGACGTGTTCGATACGCTGGGCCGGTTGGTCACGACGGTCGTCGACGCCAACCTGTCCGCCGGACCGCACGAAGCCTTTCTCGACGTCTCTAGTTTGGCATCGGGCCTCTACGTGCTCCGCTTGACGACCGGCGACGCTACTTTGACCAGCACCTTTATCCGCGCCGGGCGCTAGCCCCCACTCCAGGCCATCCAACTGCCATCGCGAGCGAAGCGTGGCGATCCCCGAAGCCAGCCGATAGCACGGAGATCGCCACCCCGCAAGCGCGGGGCAGGCTGTCGCTGCGCTCCTCGCGATGACACAGTGGAGACAGTAGCAGCATCCCTAGAATCCCTCCCCATGACTCGACGCCTGCTCCCGCTCCTCGCCCTGGTTGCTCTGGCCGCGTGCGACACGCCCGAAGAGGCGCCCACCGTTCTAGCGACGGACACCGTGCCCGAGTGGGCCGTCGATGCGGTCTGGTATCAGATTTTCCCCGAGCGCTTCCGCAACGGCGACGCGTCCAACGACCCGACACGTGCTAGCCTCGAAACGCCGATCGTGCCTGGCGAGGATTGGGCCGTCACGCCGTGGACGAGCGACTGGTACGCGCGGACCGATTGGGAGCGCGAGGTGTCGGACAACTTCTACGAACCCGCCGTCTTTTTCCGCCGCTACGGAGGCGATATGCAGGGCGTGATCGACAAGCTGGATTACCTGCAAGAACTGGGCGTGACGGCGCTCTACTTCAACCCCGTCTTCTACGCCCGCTCGCTGCACAAGTACGACGGCAACACGTTTCACCACATCGACCCCTACTTCGGCCCCGACCCAGAAGGTGACTTCGAGTTGATGGCGCAAGAGACGAGCGACCCGTCGACGTGGCACACGACTGCCGCCGACAGCCTGTTCTTCGCCATGCTCGACGCGGCTCACGAGCGCGGCTTGCGCGTCGTCATCGATGGCGTCTGGAATCACACGGGGCGCGACTTCTTCGCGTTCGAGGATCTGGCTCAGAAGGGCGCCGAAAGTGCATACGCCGACTGGTATGTGGTCAATACCTACGAAGACCCGGCGACCGAAGAGGTGGAGTTCGATTACGAAGGCTGGTGGGGCGCCAAGACGCTGCCGATCTTCGCAGACAACGCCGACACGACCGATCTTCACCCTGGACCCAAGGAGTACGTCTTCGACGCGACGCGCCGCTGGATGGACCCCAACGGCGATGGTGACCCCAGCGACGGCGTCGACGGCTGGCGGTTGGACGTGGCCGAGGAAGTGCCCATCGGCTTCTGGCAAGACTGGAACCGCCACGTCCGCGCCATCAACCCGGACGCGTACACGGTCAGCGAAGTCTGGCTCGACGCCGAGCATTTCATAGAGGAAGGCGGTTTCTCGGCGACGATGAACTACTACGCGTTTGCTTTCCCCGTCAAAGGCTTCTTGGTCGACGGCGAAACGTCCGCTCAGCAGTTCGCCGACACGCTCGACGCAAGGCGCAACGTGTACGACGATGCAACCGCCAGGGCGATGCAGAACCTGATGGACTCGCACGACACCGACCGCATCGCGTCGATGATCGTCAACGCCAAGCGTCGCCCCTACGCCGCCTTCGACCGCTACGACTACGACTGGGGCGACCGGGTAGCACCGCGCCACGACGACGGCTACCTCGTCCGCGCGCCCAACGCCCGCGAGCGCGACATCCAGCGTCTGGTCACGCTCTTCCAGGCGACCTACGTCGGCGCGCCGATGTTCTACTATGGTACCGAGGCGGGGATGTGGGGCGCCGACGACCCGGACGACCGCAAGCCGATGGTCTGGGAAGACCTGACCTACGACACCGAGACCGCCGATCCGCTCGACCGTCCGCGCACGCCCGATCCGGTCGCCTTCGACCGCGACCTGTTCGGCTTCTACCAGGACGCCATCGCCCTACGGAAGATGGACCCGACGTTCTCGCGCGGCACCTACCGGCAGGTCTACGCACAGGGACAGGTGTTCGTCTTTGAACGCGAACTCGAAGGCAAGCGCTACCTCGTCGCCCTGAACCGTAGCGAGCAGCCCGCCGCCTTCGTCGCACCTGTGAGCAGCGACGACCCCCGCGTCCGCTTCAATACCGGCGACTACGCCTCCAATCGCCGTGCTACGACCGCGACGGTGAAGGAGGGCGGTACCGAAATCTCGCTGCCCGCCCTTACTGGCGCCGTCATCCAACTCTGACTGCTATGCCCTTTCCAACTGTCATCGCGAGGCCGAAGGCCGTGGCGATCTCCCCGCGTAGCCCCCAGACCGGGAGATCGCCACGTCCCCGGATCGAGTCCGGGGCAGGCTGCTCCGCTCCTCGCGATGACAAGTGGACAGCGGGGTGGTGGTCGCTGCTCCTCACGCTGCTCCTGCTCGTGACCGGCTGTGCGCCCGCCGAAGAGCAGCCTCCTGCTCCGGGCGACCCCGTCGAGATCCGCATCGACCACCAGAAGGATGGCGCCGAACGCGAGTTCTTTGAAGGCATCATCGCTGAGTACAACGCGGCACATGAGGATCGGCAAGTGCGCATTCTGTACCGCGAGACCGAAGAACTGCGCAACCTGTTCGTCATCGCCAGCGTCGGCGGGAAGGGGCCGGATCTGATCTTCGGGCCATCGGACAACGTGTCGACGCTTGCGTTGACTCAGTCGATCTTGCCGCTCGACAGCGTGCTCTCGACGCGCTATCTGTCCGAGTTCGACGATACGGGCGTGCTCCGGTGGCAGGAACAGCCGTGGATGATCGCCGATCAGGTCGGCAACCACCTGGCGTTCGTCTACAACAAGGCGCTGCTGCCGAGCGTGCCCGAGACGTGGGAAGAGTTGATTCCCGAACTGCAGACCATCGCTCAGACCAAGCAGTGCGGGCGCAACAACGATCGACGCGTCTATGGGCTGACGTGGAACTACACCGAGCCGTTTTTCTTCGTCCCGTTCCTCACCGGGCAGGGCGGATGGATGATGACCGAAGACGGCACCCCAACGCTCGACAACGAGCAAACCGCACGCGCCGTCGACTTCGTCGTCAAGTTGCGCGACGAGTACGGGCTGATTCCGGGCGAAGTCGACTACAACGTCGCCGAGACCCAGTTCAAAGAGGGCTGTGCGGCGGCGATCATCAACGGTCCGTGGGCGTGGTCGGGCTACGGCGACGCGGGCATCGACTATGGCATCGCGCGCATTCCCAAGATCGCGGCGACGGGCGAGTGGAGCGCTCCAGTCGTGAGCAGTAAGGGCTACAGCGTCAACGTCAACGTGCCCGCCTGGAAGCAGCCCTACGTGCGCGACTTGCTCGTCTACCTGACCAATTCCGAGATGCAGACGCGGATGGCACGCGAACTCGCCACGATCCCCACGCGCCCCGACGTGTTCACGACCGACGCCGTCCTCGACAACCCCATCTTGCAGGCGTCGATGCGGCAGGTCGAAGTCGGCAAGGCGATGCCGATTACGCCCGAAATGCGGCAGGTGTGGGACGGCATGCGCGGTCCCTATCAACTCGTCATGAACGGCCAACTCTCTCCGCGCGAAGGTGCCGCGCTGATGCAGCAGGAAGTCGAAAAACGCATCGCCGATTCCGCCCTGTGATGTCGGATTGTCTTTCTGATCCGGTCGTAGCGCCGTTATATATAACGGCGCTACCGTCGCCCAAAACGATTGCATTCGCCCGCCCATGACCGAAAACTCCGATCTGCTCGCCATCGAAACGCGCGTCGAAGACAAACGCGAGTCCGTCGAGTCTGGCAACTCGTCGCCGGATCCGGCGCGTAAGGCATCGCGGTTCAGTCCCGAATGGCAGCGGCGGCTGTTTCTGGCCGGATTGCTCGGGCCGACCATCGTGATCGTGCTGGCGGTCGTCGCCTATCCGTTTTTCTACAACGCCGTCCTGTCGTTGTCGAACATGAACCTGTACCACATCCGCGACTGGGAGATCATCGGGTTTCAGCAGTATTGGGCTGTCGTGCAGGAGTCGGCGTTTTGGTCGGTCCTGGTCAAAACGCTGATCTGGACCGCCGTCAACGTCGTCTTTCACGTCGGGTTGGGCGTGATGCTGGCCGTCGTGTTGCACCAGAAGTTTGTCAAGGGCAAAGGCGCGTGGCGCATCCTGCTCATCCTCCCATGGGCGCTGCCGCAGTACATCACCGCGCTGACGTGGCGCGGTATGTTCAACGCCGAGTACGGCGCGATCAACCTGGCGCTGCAACAGTTCCTGGGCCTCGGCCCGGTCTCGTGGCTGACCGATCCCGTCAACGCCTTCATCGCCGCGATCCTGACCAACGTGTGGCTCGGTTTCCCGTTTATGATGGTCGTCGCGCTGGGCGCGTTGCAGTCGATTCCCGGCGAACTCTACGAAGCCGCCGACATGGACGGCGCGAGTGCGTGGGCGCAGTTTTGGAACATCACCGTTCCGCTGATCCGCCCCGTCATGATCCCGGCGATCACGCTGGGCACGGTCTGGACGTTCAACAACATCAACGTCGTCTGGCTCGTCTCGAACGGCGGCGAACCCAACGATCAGACGCACATCCTCGTCTCGTACGTCTACGAAGCGGCCTTCTCGATGTATAGGTTCGGCTGGGCGGCGGCACTCTCGCTGATCATCTTCGCGATCCTGTTCATGTTCACCCAGGTCCTACTCAAGAAGACGAACGCGACAGAAGCAGCGTATTGAGCCGGACACCTGGCAGGTCCCCCAGAACCTGCCAGGTGCGCGAGGGACACAAGCGAGAAAATCGGCATCCGTCCACGATCTTCCATCTCCCCTCATCCAACCTCGCTTCCCCATGCAGACTCTCGACCCCGTCGTCCTCGAAGGCGACTACGTCCGGCTCGAACCGCTCACACTCGATTACGTCGATGCGCTGGTAAACATCGGTATGGACGAGCGGATCTGGCGGTATACGCCTCGGCGCATCGAGTCGCGCGCGGACATCGAAGCCTACGTCAAAGAGGCGCTGGGCGAGCAGGCACGCGGCGTCGCCCTTCCGTTTGCGACCGTCGTGGCGGCGACGGGGACGGTCGTCGGGAGCACGCGCTTTTCCAACGTCGACCTGTTCAATCGCCGCGCCGAAATCGGGTGGACGTGGATCGCGCGGCCCTGGCAGCGGACGACGGTCAACACCGAGGCCAAGCTGCTGATGCTGCGTCACGCGTTCGACGATCTGGATCTGCGCCGAGTCGAGTTCAAGACCGACGCCCGCAACTCGCAGTCGCAGTGGGCGCTGGGGCAGATCGGCGCGCACAAAGAGGGGACGCTGCGCCGCCACATGACACTGCCCGACGGAACGGCGCGCGACACGGTCTACTTCTCGATCATAAGCGACGAGTGGACGCACATCGAGACGCGGCTTGAAAACCGGTTGCGCGATAAGATGGAGGAGACGGACGAGGACGAATAAGCCATCTCGCGGCGTTCGTCGAGGCGTAGTTTTTCGACACCTCATCAACCTCGCCTCGCTCGCTATGCGCCGCCTGCTGCCCCTATTCGCCCTACTCGCTTTCACTGCCTGCGACCGCGGACCGCAACCCGGCGACGCCTACGTAAATGACGCGGGTGCTCGCATCGAAGTGTTGAAGACGGGAACGGCGTCGGATCTCTACGCCGAGCACTCAGCCACCGATGGTACGAGTCGCATGGGGCGCGGGCTTGCCTCGTCGCTTGCGACACAGCGCACAGTCCTGAAAGCCGACTCGTCCGCCGATGCCGTCAGCTACTCAGTCGGCACAGTCACCAACCCCATGCAGGGCGCGATCACCGAAATCCGCATTATTCCAGTCGACAGTCTGGCTGGATACACGTTGTCGGAAGAGTAGGCGGAGGGGCGAAGTGCCATCGGAATTGCACTCGGCGTAGCTTCTCGTAGGTCGGACCAGATGACGATCTGAAAGGCGAATCGGACGACTGAGCGTCGTTTTTGAGCCGCTCGCTTATGAGGAGTATAAAGTGGACGATAATCGGAATGGTCGAACCGTTAGGATACAAGTGTACCTGACTGGTAACTTGGTCAATCCTTCATCCCCAATCCGATGCTTGCTCACACCGACTTTCGTCACGATTCCCCCGTCGCACTCGTGCTCAACGCCGCTCCGGGGCAGCATCACTACCGCTACTTTTTCGCGCGAGGCGGGCGGTTGCTCGGCGTCCTCTTCCACACATCGACGCACGTCGCGTTCGAGTGGATCGAGGAGGATGGGCTGCCTGTCGCGTACGGACCGGAGGTGCGCTACCGGATGTGGAGCAAGAACGATGCGACACTGCTGGTCGACGCCGGATTCTACGAAATGAGTGCAGATGTCGACCTGATCCGGCGCGATGCCGTTCGTGTTTTGCGCTGACTCGGGAGGACCGATCCTGAGTTGAGCGTCGTTGTAAGCGGATGCGTTTTCTCCTGCTCGCGCTCTGCGCTTTGTCCGTGTCCGCCGCAACCGCTCAGACGGGCCAGCCTCTGGAGGCCCAGCCTCTCAGTTTCGACTCTCTGGCGATCTACGCCGACTCGTCGGCCTCGCGTCCGTTTGTCTACACCGACGGCGCAGCGACGTATTTCTACGGCGAGGCTGCCGGACCGCAGACGACGGCATGGCAGGGCCTGAACGTCCGCGGAACGGTCGTACTCGACGACTGGGCGTGGCAGATGGGCGGCGACGTGCTCACCGCTGCTCACCTGAGGGATGCGACCGTCCATCCTGACGCCGCCAAACGGTCCTATGCAAAGGGATTGAGTGAGACGATCACGCTGATCGATGGAGAAGCCGCGCTCGTCGTGACGCCAGACGCCGACGCGACGTTTCTGCCGCTGATCGCCGACCGACGCGACGTGAGCGCGCTCGACGTAGTGGAGATGGGCGACGTGCTGCTGATCCGCCGCCGCGACGTGCTCGAAGGCAATCCCGATGCTCCAGCGTGGCTGGCCATTCGCTCGGCCCGAGGCAAAGCGCGCACTGATTCGCGGTTGATCGAGACCGGCAGCATCGACCAGACGCTGCTGGCTCCCGGACGGCTCGACGTCAAGCGGGGCACTCCGGTCGTGATCACGGTCGGGGCGACGATGCAGGCGGCGCGCTCGCGTGCGCTGCGGCTGTCGGAGTCGGTGCCGGACGCCCTGTCAGATCGGCGAGCGCGGATGGATGGATTAGTCGCCGATGCGTGGATTTCGACGGCGGATAGAGATTTCGACCGCGCGTTTGTCCTCGCCCGCATCGCCCTTGACGCGCTCCACATGAATCAGCGCGGTCCGGGCCTGTTTGCCGGTCTGCCGTGGTTCAACAACTATTGGGGCCGCGACACCTTCATCAGCCTGCCCGGTGCGTTTCTCGTCTCGGGGCAGTGGGAAGACGCGCGCGAAATCTTGCTGGCGTTTGGGCGCTACCAGGACGACGACCCCGAAAGCGAGACCTACGGGCGCATCCCCAACTTCGTCTCGCTCGGCGACGTGACCTACAACACCGCCGACGGCACGCCGTGGTTTGCGATCATGGCACGCGACTACCTCCGCCTGACCGACGACGCGGACTTTCGCGCCGAGATGTGGCCCATCGTCAAGCGCGCGTCCGACGCCGCCCTCGCCCGCACCGATATAGACGGACTCCTTCGCCACGGCGACCAAGAGACGTGGATGGACGCGTCGGCTGGTCCGGGCCGAGAGTGGAGTCCGCGCGGCGACCGGGCCGTCGAGATCCAGGCGCTGTTCTACGCCCAACTGCGCGCGACGGCTGAACTCGGGAGAGGGGAGGGGCTGAAGAATGCTGCTGGCCGATACGACCGCGCCGCCAATCGCCTGCGTACCGCCATCCTGGACCGTTTCCAGATGCCCCAAAGTCCGCTGCTCTACGATCACCTCGACGCCGATGGCACGCCCGATGTGCAGACGCGGCCCAATCAGTTGCTCGCTGCTCGAGCGCTCGGCCTCGACTCGGAAGCATCCGGCGCGTTGGTCCGCGCGCTGGCCGAACAGATCGTCTACCCGTGGGGCGTCGCGTCGCTGGCCCAATCGGATTCCGCGTTTCATCCGTATCATCTCGCGCCCGAAGCCTACCCGAAAGACGCCGCCTATCACAACGGAACGATCTGGACGTGGAATACAGGCCCGCTCGTCTCGCTGATGGCAAAAGCGGACGCGCCCGATCTCGCCTACGAGCAACTCGACTTTCTGACGCAGATGGCGCTCAGTCGCGGCGCGGTAGGCACGATGGCCGAAAACTCCGACGCGCTTCCAAGGCCCGGCAACGACTTGCCGCGCTTGACCGGCACCGTCTCGCAGGCGTGGACGCTGGCAGAATACGTCCGCAACGCGGTGGAAGACTTCGCCGGTATCACCCACCGCGCACCCGACACGCTCGCCGTCGTGCCCCGCCTGCCCAAGGCCTGGGGCGACGACGTGACCGCTCGCGTCCGCGTCGAAGGGGGACACGTTCGGATGCGGATGGAGCGAGGGACGATAGCTCAAGGCGAGTTTCTGGGCGAGGCCTCGAACGGCGCCCACACGATGGACCTGACGATCACACCAGAACCTGCCGATAGCGCCTCTGCATTCGAGCGGCCCCTACACGTCGTATTCGAAGCGCTGGGCGGACGCAAAGTCGTGGCCGTATCGGACGTGCCGATGACGGTTCGGCTAGCGCGTGAGTATGGGCCGGGTATGGCCGTGACGTACGCCAGCGTCGACGAAGTCGTCGTAGGAATCGACGAGCGGATCGCGCTCCCCGACACGGCGAGGTGGGCCGGTTTCGAGTGGGCGACGCCGCTGAGCCAGTCCGAGATCGCGGCCCTGCCTGCGATGAGCGGACCCGCATGGCCGCTGCTGGATCACGCGACGATCAAAACACGCGCTCCCGACGCCGCCCGCGTCCGCTTGTCCGTCGACCTACCCAAAGGCGACGACCGGGGCGCGTCCGGCACCTACACCTATCCGACGGGACCGGCATTCGCTCCCGGCATTTTCGATGCGACCGGACTGCGCATTTCCGAGACCGACGACGCGTGGTTTTTCGACCTCGAAATGGCGAGGCTCGTCGATCCCGGTTGGAATCCGCAGTTCGGTTTTCAACTCACGATGGCGGCATTGGCGTTCGGTCCGGGGCCTGGGCCGATGCAGGTAGGACGCGAGGCCAATGCCCGCGTTGAAGATGGCTATACGCACCTGGTCTTTGTCGGCGGAGGTGTGCGCGTCGAAGACTATCTGGGCAACGTGCTCGGCGAGTACCGACCAGCCGAAGCCGACGCGCGCAACCCGCTCGGATCGACCGAAACCGGACGCATCGCCTTCTCGATTCCGAAATCCGTGCTGCCCGATATGCCAACCGGAACGACGCTCACGCTTCTCGTCGGCGGGCAGGACGACAACGGCGGAGGGCAAATCGGCGAGTTTCGCGCGGTCGAAGTCCAGGCGAGTGAGTGGGTAGGCGGCGGAAGCCCCTTCGCGGGAGCGCCGAGCGTCTACGACCGCTGGGACGGCACACTGGACTGATCGGAACGCCAGATGTGGCTCGGTGTAGGGACGACTCGCTCGGTGCAGACCGGGAAGTACTCACTACTCTCGCCGGTAGAAGAGCCTCCTGATCTCGCCGGGCGTTTTTGTTTGCGCTAAGAGTTGATAGCTTTGAGTCTGCCGCGCCGAACTTCAGCGCAAACAGCAGGTTGGCACACGCGATGACCCGCCTCCGCCAACCGCTTGCGCTCCTCGGCGTGCTGTCGCTCCTGATCGGATTGACGGCACCGCTTTCGGCATTGTGCGCACAGCCCGCGACTCCCGTCGCGCCGCCGTGTCACGAGCAAGTCGAAGGAGCCGCATCGCACGACATGCCGATGACGCAAAGGGGCGGTCCCGCCGATACGCACACGGAGGGCGACCAACCCTGCTGCCTCATCGGACCGTGTTGCCTGCGCGCCGTGGCGACGGTCGTCCACATGGAAATCGACCGCGCGTCGATTCCCGCTGCTCCACTAGTTGTATCGGTCGTCGCCGAGTTTCCGCCGATCGAGCGGTCGCCTCGCGTGCGGCGGGTCGAATGGAGACCACCGGGGCACGCGTCCCCGATCTACTTGGCGTTGGGCCAACTGATCATCTGATCGGCAAACGAGCCGTTCTCGCTGGTGAGAACGGTTGACGGCGACCGCGTGTCGCCCTCCTTCGCACGACGTGCCGTGAGCGCGCGTGCCCTCGTTTGTACTCGATTTTCCAATGCCGATTTTTCGTCTGGCTCCCGTCCTCCTGCTTGCAGGTTGCGTCGCCGCCGCCCCGCAGGTCACGCCTGCCGACCACCCCGCC
The DNA here is from genome assembly GCA_963793245.1 of Rhodothermales bacterium. Taxonomy (GTDB): domain Bacteria; phylum Bacteroidota; class Rhodothermia; order Rhodothermales; family BA12; genus CAXBBB01. Next base: position 444,194 of record CAWBZG010000005.1, on the reverse strand, counting down.
GCGCCGTCTGCCGCGCACACGACCACTCCGACCCTCGCGGCATTCGCGCCGGTCGTTCCACCCAATCTTCCGCCTCCGCTCGTTCCAGATGCGGAGCCACCCGGCGCTGCGATGGCGCACATGGGCCACGAGATGGATGGCGCTCCCGCTGCTGAGCATGCCGCGATGTCGCCCGCCGAGCACACCATGCGGGCCGATGCTGCGTCCGACTCACTCGGTGCGCTTCTCGACGCGTATGTCTCCGTCCAAGAAGCACTCGCCGCCGACGATCTGCCTGCCGCTCAGTCTGCCGCCCAAACGCTGGCCGACGTACCCGAGATCGACACGCTTGCTGCGTACGCCGACGCAATCGCTAGCGCCACCGATCTAGTCGACGCGCGGTTGGCATTTGGCGAGTTGAGCGTCGCGGTCGCTCGAATGGCCCAGGCGAATGGCGTTTCGGATCTGACGCTCTTCAACTGCGGCATGGCGAAAGCTCCGATGGGCGGCGTGTGGCTCCAGCGCGGTACGTCGACGCGTAATCCGTACTTCGGCGCGTCGATGCTGATGTGCGGCAACCGCATCGACGCGCTGCCCGAACCGATGACCGGAGGAGGGCACGATGGACACTAAACCCCTTCTGTTCGCCCTCTCACTGGGTGCGCTTACGTTGACCGGCTGCGCATCCGTTCAGCCGCGCGACGCTCTCGCACCCGTGTCCGTCGACCTATCCAGTCGGACAAGCACCGAACCCATCTGGCGCCTCAACGCAGAGGACGACGCACGAGCCGACCGAATCGTCGACTCGCTGCTGGCTCAGCCGTTGACCGAGGCGTCTGCCACGCAGATCGCACTGCTGTCGGATCGGACGCTGCAATCGGCGTACGAAGATCTCGCCGTCGCCCAGGCGGATCGTGTGCAGGCTGGATTGCTCGCCAACCCGTTTCTCTCTGCCGGAGCCGGTTGGGAGGTGGGCGAGAGCGGCCCGCCCGATCTCCACTTGGGCGCGTCGATTCCGCTCGTGTCGTGGCTGTGGACCGGGCAGCGCAAAGCCGTCGCTCAGTCGCGGTTGGAGGCGTCGCAGGCACGCATCGCTGCTGTCGTGCTCGGCCACGCTGCCGACACGCGCCGCGCGTTCTTCGCTGTCCAAACGGCCCAGGCAAACGCCGACGTGATGCAACGCGCATCCGCGAACGCCCTGGCCGCCTACGAGTCGGCGCGGCTGCTCCGCGAGGCGGGCAACGTCCCCGCCGTCGACCTTCTGGCGGAGCAGGCGCGCTACGAGCAGGTCCGCCTAGACGTGCTCACGACCGAAGCCGACGTACAGGTTCAGCGCGCCCACTTCGCCGAGCGGTTGGGAGTGTGGGGCGAGCGCGCGTCGTTTGAGATCGCGGATGGGTTGCCCGATGTCCCGGCTGTCTCCCCCGCCGACGATCTGGTTGAGCGGGCCGTCGCGTCGAATCTGGCGCTGGCGGCGGCGCGGCACGACGTAGTCGCAGCGGCCAGAGTAGCAGGCGCAGCGCGTCCCCAAGCGCTCGTTCCGGCGCTGGAAGTCGGTGCCGAAGCCGAGCGCGAAGACGGACACTGGGAGGTCGGCCCCGACGTGTCGGTCGCGCTGCCGATCTTCGACGCGGGGCAGGCGCGCGTAGCTCAGGCGCGGTCGAATCTGCGCCGTGCCCAGGCCGAGTATCACGCACTCGGCGTTTCGGTGCGCGCTCAAGCCCAAGCGGTTCAGGTGCGACTGGCCGCTACTCAGCAGGCCGCTCGTCACTATCGCGAGGTCGTGCTTCCGCTGCGTGTAAGGGTGGTTCAGGCGACGCTCCGGCAGTACAACGCGATGCAGGTCGGCGTCTTTGGGCTGCTCCAGGCTCAGGCCGACGAACTCGCCGCTACGCGCGCCTATCTCGACGCCCGACTCGCCTACTGGAACGCCCGAGCCGACGCCGATCTGCTGCTCGCAGGCGGGATGCCGGACGGAACGGCGACTGCGCCGATGTCCGCCTCGCCCGCTGCCGCTCCGATGCGCGCCGACCCGCACTGACGCTAGCTCAAAGCTGACAGCTCTCCGAGAGCTGTCAGCTTTCTCACTCCGAACTCTTATCGATTACCTCTATGTCCACCTTTTCTCGCCGCGATTGGCTAAAAACCGGCGCCCTGGGCGTCGGTGCCGTCGCGCTTTCGTCGCTTCGGCAAGCCGCCGCTGTCCCCGCCACGTGGGACGCCAGCGCTGCCCGCCGAGCATCCACTCCGCCCGACTCCGCCGACCTTTCGACCAAATGGGACGGCGATCGCCCGGCGCGCGTCTACACGCCCGGCGGTTCGTCGCTCACCGGCCGTCAAGCAGCGGACGGCGCGTGGGTCTACCACCTCACCGCGTCCGAAGTCGACCACGAGTTTGCGCCCGGCCTGACCGCGTCGTGCTGGGGCTACAACGGTAGCGTCCACGGCCCGACTATCGAAGCCGTCGAAGGCGACCGGCTCCGCTTCTACGTCACCAACCGCCTGGGCGCGCCGACGACCGTCCACTGGCATGGCCTGTTCTTGCCGTCGGGCATGGATGGCGTCGGCGGTCTGTCGCAGCCCGTTATTCAGCCGGGCGAGACATTTCGCTACGAGTTCGACGTGCGGCAGAACGGCACGTTCATGTACCACAGCCACCACGACGAGATGGCGCAGATCGCGCTTGGCTTGACGGGCCTGTTCATCGTCCATCCGCGCCAGGACCCCAATCCGCCCGACCGCGACGTGGCGATCATGCTGCACGAGTGGCTGATCCATCCGGGCACGAGCCGCCCCGATCCCAACGCGATGAGCGACTTCAACCTGCTCACGATGAACGGCAAAGCGTTTCCTGCTACGCCGCCCGTCGTCATCGGCCTGAACGACAAGGTCCGATTCCGCTTCGGCAACCTCTCGCCGATGGATCATCATCCGATCCACCTGCACGGCTACGCGTGGAAGCTCGTCGCGACCGACGGCGGCCCGATTCCCCAGGCCGGACAATGGCCAGAAACGACCGTCCTCGTCCCGACCGGATCAACGCGCACGACCGAGTTCGTCGCCGACGCGCCGGGCGACTGGGCGATGCACTGCCACATGACGCACCACGTGATGAACCAGATGGGCCACGACGTGCCCAACGTGACGGGCGTCCCGACCGACGCGCTCAACCGGACCGTCCAGCCGCTGCTGCCGGGCTACATGGCGATGGGCGAGTACGGCATGGACGATATGGGCAAACACGTCGAGATGGGCCACATGGCGGTCCCCGAAAACTCGATCCCGATGGTCGGCGGCGACGGACCGTTCGGCTACATCACGATGGGCGGCATGTACACCAACCTCAAAGTCCGCGCTGGCCTGACCGACTACGACCGCGATCCCGGCTGGTACGATCACCCGCCAGGCACCGTCGCCCGCGCCGCTACCGACGCCGAACTCGCCCGCGATGGCGTGTCGTTGGGCTGATCGGTTTCCTCTGGCGATACGCGAGTCGCCCTTACACCCAATTTTGAATCACACCTATGTCCTACAAACGCTTTTTCGCGATGATCGTGACGTCGACGGTCGTCATGTTCGTGCTCATGTACTCGACGGTTTACATCGTCGATCACGTCTGGTGGAGCCAGACCAAAGGCTACATGGCGCTCTACATGGGCGCGACGATGGCCGTCATCATGCTCGCGTTCATGTGGTCGATGTACAAAGACAAGCGGGCCAACGTCGCCATCTTCGTCGGCAGCGCCATCCTATTCGTCGCCTCGTTCTGGCTGGTACGCAGCCAACAAACCGTCGACGACGTGGCGTGGATGAAGGCGATGATCCCGCACCACTCCATCGCCATCCTGACGAGTGAACGCGCCGACATCACGGATCCTCGCGTGCGCGCCCTCGCCGACTCGATCATCGACACGCAGCGCCGCGAAATCGCTCGGATGGAAACGCTGATCGCCGACCTTGGAGGACTGAGCACCAGTCCAAAATCGACGAGGCTGACTGAGTTTCCACCTTGTCATCGCGAGCGAAGCGTGGCGATCTCCACCGTTGGCCGCTAGGCATGGAGATCGCCACCCCGCAAGCGCGGGGCAGGCTGTCCCTGTGCTCTTCGCGATGGCTACGAAACCGCCTTCCGAATCCGCGCGACGAAGAACCCCTCGAACGTCCCGTCCGGCACGATGCGACGTGCGTTGGCGACGCCTTCGAACCGCTGACCCTGCCACTCGTCGAGAGCCGACGAGAAGGCTGGCACGTCGACGCTGATCGGGTCCAGACTCAATCGGTCGTCGCTGGCGAGAGCTTGGGCGACGACGGCTTCGTTTTCCTCGGGCGCGAACGAGCAGGTCGAGTAGACCAGTACGCCGCCCGGACGGAGCGCGTCGAGTCCGGCAGCGAGAAGGCGTTTCTGTTTGCGCGCCATTTCTGAGATTTTGCGTTCGGACCAGTAGGCGAACGTCCCAGGCTCGTCCCAGCGAAAGCGGCCTTCGGTCGAGCACGGCGCGTCGAGCAGGACGGCATCGAAATGCTCGGGGCGGTAGCGACCGACTTTCATGCCGTCTTGCAGGTACGTCCGCACGTGAGGCGCGCCGCCGCTAGCAAGGTTGGCTTTGAGTTTGTAAAACCGCGGCTTGACGACCTCAACCGCGACGAGTTCGGCATCGTCCGTCAGGTCGCCCATCAGCGCGGCGAGTTGGAGCGTCTTGCTTCCGGGTGCCGCCGTCTGATCCAAAATCCGCTCGTCGGATCGCGGGTCGAGGACGAGCGGAGGCACCATGCTCGACAGGTTTTGCAGGTAGACCGCGCCCGATTCGGCCTGTGGAGTGGCGAGCAGCGCATCGCGGTCGTCCGCGTCGACGGTCGCGGCGTCGGCGTACCAACTCACCGGCTCGAACGCAATTCCGGCGCTGACCAACGCCGTGCGCGACTGCTCCGGCGGCGCGATCAGCGGGTTGAAGCGGAAGCCGACACGAGTGGGCGGACCGAACGTCGACAGCACGAGGGGCAACCGTTCGACTCCAACGATCTCTTCTAGGCGTTCGACGAACGCGCTGGGTAGATGCTCGGCGGCGAGGTCGGAAGGGGATGACATGGCGCGTGGCGGGGTGATACGGACGAGGTCTTGAAAGTAAAGGAGTTGCATGCAGCCGCCGATAGTACGACCTTTGAGTCTCCCCATTGCCTATGTCGTCCCCTCCTATGAGCATCCGTCGCAGCGGCGATGTGATCCGCTGCAGTTTTTGCGGGCGCACCGCGCACGAAGTCACGTCGATGATCGCCGGGCCGGACGTGTACATCTGCGACCGCTGCGTCAAAGACGCCGAGTCGATCATCGAGAGCGACTTGAGCACGATGACGCTCCCGCCGCGCCGGGCCTTTGGGTCGGCGAGGCTGACGCCGCTGGGCATCAAGCGCCGCCTCGACGACTACGTGATCGAGCAGGATCAGGCCAAGAAAGCGCTGGCCGTCGCTGTCTTCAACCACTACAAGCGGATCGAAGAAGACTTCCTGCCCGACTTCGACGACGTCGAGATCGAAAAATCCAACATCCTTCTCCTCGGCCCGACCGGAACCGGCAAAACCCTCCTCGCCCGGACGCTCGCCAAAGCGCTCGACGTGCCGTTCTCGATCTCCGACGCAACCGCGCTCACCGAAGCGGGCTACGTCGGCGAAGACGTCGAGAGCATCCTGACCCACCTGCTCGCCGCCGCCGACTACAACATTGAGCGCGCCGAACGCGGCATCGTCTACATCGACGAGATCGACAAGATCGCGCGCAAGGGCGACAACGCATCGATCACGCGCGATGTGAGTGGCGAGGGCGTGCAGCAGGCGCTGCTCAAAATCATGGAAGGCACCGTCGCCGGAGTGCCGCCCAAAGGCGGGCGCAAGCACCCCGAGCAGACGCTCGTCAACATGGACACGCGCAACATCCTGTTCATCGTCGGCGGCGCGTTCGACGGGTTGCAGCAGATCATCGCCCGCCGCCTGTCCGCCACGACGATCGGCTTCGACGACGGTATCGCAGGCCCGCGCATCGACCAGCACGACGACGCCATCTTCCAACACGTCGAACCCGACGACCTACTCAAGTTCGGCATCATCCCCGAACTCGTCGGCCGCATGCCCGTCACGACGGCGCTCGACAAGCTCAGCCACGACGCCATGCTGCGCATCCTGACCGAACCCAAGAACGCGCTCGTCCGGCAGTACCAGAAGCTGTTCGCGATGGACGGCGTGTCGCTCTTCTTCGAGCGTGAGGCGTTGGACACCATCGTCGAGCAGGCCCGCAAACTCGGAACGGGCGCGCGCGGTCTGCGCTCGGTCATGGAGCGCACGATGCTCGACATCATGTTCACCCTCCACGACGACCCGGACATCGGCCGCTGCATCATCACCCGCAACACCGTCCTCGGTCACGACGGGCCGCGCTACGAACTTGCGGCGGGTGTCGGCGTGATAATGACTGGTCAGTGATTAGCCCTCTTGCCGGTGACCAATTCAATGCAGCGTCGCTTGTATTCCTATGATCCTCCGCTACGAGCACATGGGGAACTCTGCGCCTAGTCCTTTCGACGGCCCAGTGTCACTCGTCGTTATCGTGGCAAGACCGGACAGCGCTCGGTGCTCGTCGGAGCCGAAGTCACGGAAGAGATGGGGTTCGCGCATGCGCATCAGCGCTCGGCGGAGTTCGACCCGCTCGTCCATATGCCGTCGCCCGCAGTCGTGTATGCCGATGAAGGTGACTCATGCGATGCCGATGCGGCAGCTACTTGACCAGGCTGGGATCACTCCTGAGCAACTCGCTGACGAAGATTAGCTGACTCGGTAAAGGCTATCACGGGCCATGTCGAGGTTCGACGATCGAAGCTCGGTCTATCTCCACGGCGACAGTGCTCGATACGCGGGACGTTCATCACGTTGTCAAGGGCGCAGCGTCGACGAAATCGAGCACGGCCTTCCGAGAATCGATCGACGATTACCCGCTTTCTGCGCAGGAGCGGGAAGAGGAGCCGGGCAACACCGTTTTCCGGATACGCGACTCATGCTTCGACTGCCGAAAGAGGTGCATCGAGCAACCGGATTTGTGGGCGCTCGGCGCTCGAGTGGAAGAGTCTGAATCAGTTCGTGATTGACCGGCTGCGCAGTGCCGCATAACTCGTGGTTTTGAGCGATGCTAGAGATAGACCCTCTACACTGTTTCGGTCACCCCTTCGCCGGGCCAGCCGACCGCGTGCCTTCGCTCAGTCCCAAGAACTGACGCGTGCCGCCCATCACTACGTCGGGCGTGTCGAGATAGCCGTAGTGCGCGGCGCCGGGGAGCGTGACGAGTCCGGCGTCGGGAATCTGATGCTCCAACGTCTGCATCTGTGCCGCACCGATAGCGGTGTCTTTGTCGCCCCAGAAGAGGAGGGTGGGAGCGGTGATGCGATTGAGTTGGTCGTCGACGTGGAAGCCGACGGTTTTGACGAACGTACCCCTCATCGCTTCGTCGAGGTTCTGGTAGTCAGACGATCCGAGCATCGACCAGACGAGCGAGTGGCGCAGGTGTGCGTGTGCGTCGCCCTGCCACGACGACGGCAGCAGGTTGATTGGCGCCTTGAGCGCGTTCGCGACTCCTCTCTTGACGTGGTACTTCATCCCGCGCGGCGGCGTCACCCCCGACGGACTGACGAGCACCATCCGCTCGATCAAACCGGCATACTCTGGGGTCGACGCCATAAACAGGCTGATGCGCCCGCCGTTGGAGTGGCCGATGAACGGAACGGGGCCGTCGCCGATCTGCTGTGCGGACGTACGCGGCGACGAGGGCGGCATACTCGGGGACGCCCCACGCGTGAGGCGGAGGCGGCGTCTGGCCGTGGCCTGGAAGGTCGAGATTGTGAACCCTACGCTCGTCGGTCAGCATCTGCGCGAATGGACGCATCAACGCGGCGCTGCTGCCCCAGCCGTGCAGCATCACGACGGCAGGAGCGGTTTCGGGTCCGTCGACTTCGACGTGCATGCGGTCGAGCCGGAAGCCGTGAACCTCGCCCGGCGACGCGACGGGAAGGGGAGAGGAGAGCGTCGGAGCGGTCGGTTGCGGCATCGAATGGGAGGCGTGGGAAGCTTAGTGGAAACCCGATGTATTTTGCAGTCGTTCCGCAGGTCTGACACCTCTCGGTTACGCGCTCGTCCCAGGGACACATGCGCGGCGAGGTGTCGCCCGAATCCGCCCGCTCGAAGCGATTGCGATACAGCCGGCGGCCTCCCAACTCGACCTCGTCGGGGACGTTGGCGCGCGTGCGTCCGCTCTCGGCCTCTATCGACGTTGCGCATGGCGCGCCGCGTCCTCCTCGTCTCTCCGCTACATGTCACAGGAAGTCCCGTTCACCGGCCTGCTCGAAATCATCGGCAACAAAAAGTTCGGCTTCATCCGCGAGTTCGAGCCGACGGTCCCCAAGGGCGACAACGACGCGTTCTGCCCTCCGGCGCTGGTCAACAAGTTCAACCTGCGCAGCGGCGTCCTGCTCGAAGGCACGCTCAAACCCGGTCGCCGCGAGGCGTGGCAGGTCGCCCACGTCGACAAAGTGATGGGTATGGACCCGCACGAGTGGGCCAGATGCAAGAAGTTTGAGAATGGCCGGACGGTCTATCCCTACGAGAAAGCTCAACCTCGTCAGAGGTCCGCGCGATACCACGTTGCGCGTCGTCGACCTCGCCGTTCCCATCGGCAAGGGCCAGCGCGCGCTGATCGTCGCTCCGCCACGGACCGGCAAGACCGTGATGCTGCACGGCATGGCCGAGGCGATCTCGCAGAATCATCCCGAAGTCGAGTTGGTCGCCTTGCTCGTCGACGAGCGGCCCGAAGAGATCACCGACTTCAAGCGCACCTCGCAGGCGACGATTTTCGCATCGTCCAACGATCAGGAGGAGGACAACCACGTCCGCGTCTCGACGATGTGCCACGAGTACACCAAGCGCCTGGTCGAGCAGGGCAAAGACGTCGTCCTGTTACTCGACAGCCTGACGCGCCTGGGTCGCACGTTCAACCTCTATATGGAAGGCAGCGGACGCACGCTGTCCGGCGGACTCGACGCCCGCGCCATGTCGATCCCGCGCAAGATCTTCGGCGCGGCTCGTAAGATCGAAAATGGCGGCAGCCTCACCATCATCGCGACTGCCCTCGTCCAGACCGGCAGCCGGATGGACGACGTCATCTTCGAGGAGTTCAAAGGGACCGGCAACTCCGAGATCGTGCTCGACCGCATCATGGCCGACAAACGCATCTTTCCCGCCGTCAACCTGCGCAAGAGCGGCACGCGCAACGAGGAGTTGTTGATCGAGAATATCGACCAGCACCACCAGTTCATGCGCATCCTCACGAGCCGTCCGCCCAACGACGCCATGCAAGCGCTCGTCCGCCACATGCAGACGACGCCGACCAATGAAGCGCTAATCGAAGGCATCGTCTCGTCGGTTTCGGAGTAGTGCCAACTTCGTCAGGGAGAACACAGCGCCGAGAACTGGAATACTTCCAATGATCGGCCTCAGCCGGAGCGACGTAAGCCTTGACCTTTTGGTCCTTTTGTGTCACGTCAAAAGGGCGGAGAATCTGAGCGATCTCGTCACTGAGAAGAAAACAGATGCTTATGCCTAACGTACTTCGGCATCGCTGACGCCGACCTTTGCCCTGACAGCGCTCTGCACGTCGCCTGAAGTATCCTCGTAGAGTCTGATCTGCTGCAACGCTACTCTTCGTGGTGACGGCTCAGCCAGCGGTCGGCAGCGCGAAATGCGTAGAGCAGCGCTACGGCGATAGCGGTGATAATCGCCACGTTGCGCAGTGCGGTTGGATAGCCCAGCGCGTTCACGTCGAGGAAGCCGTACGGGTACCAGCCCGTCGCCGCGCCATGGATCAGCGTCCAGGCAGTCCACAGCAGCGGCCATACCAGGACCGGAACGACGGCCGCGTGGCTCACCGATCCTCGTGGCCCAAACAGCAGCCAGCCGCCGACGGCCATCGCGGGCGAGATGTAGTGCAGGCCGATGTTCGTGAATCGACCGATGCCTTCGGGATGGTAGCTCGGCGCCAAGATCAGGATGAACACCAGCGCTGTGATCGTGATGCCGAGCAGCGAAGCCAACCGGACGACGCGCCACACCGGTTCGTCGTGGCGTGGATCGCGGACGAGCGGTAGGGCTGCGGCGAGCACGAGCAGGTTGCTCTGCATCGTGAAGTAGCTCAGATGCCGCAGGATCAGTGCGCCGATGCCTGCCTCGCCGTCGCTGGTTTGAACGAACGATACCAGATCCAGCGGGACCGACAGCGCGACGACGAGGGCCAGAACGCCCCACCAGACGCGGGCTATTTGCGTTCGAGTTTCTGTCACGATGCGCCTCCGAACATCCGCCGTTCCCACCACGCCACGACGCGCGAGTAGAAGGAGGGAAACAGGCGCACGCCCAAGTCGACCGCCCGAGCGTCGCCGCCGACGAGGATGCGCTCGCGTCCAGCTTCGACGCCGTCTAAGATGAGTTGAGCCGCGCGCTCCGGTGTCGTCCGAAACAGCTTCTCGTTGTAGACCTGAGAGCGATGCTCGGCTTGCTTTTGCTCATCCGCCGAAAGTCCGACTGCCCTTGCTAGCGCCGCATTCGAGATCTCGGTCCGCACTCCGCCGGGGTGGACGACGGTCACGCGGACGGGATGTTGCTCCACTCGCATCTCGGCCCGTAGCGCCTCGGTGAAGCCGCGCACGCCAAACTTCGACGCGCAGTACGCCGTCATGTAGGCCTGCCCCATGAAGCCGTTGAGACTGCTCAGCGTGATCACGTGCCCGTCGCCGGACGCGATCAGGTGCGGCAGAAACGCGCGCGTCCCATAGATCACGCCCCACAGGTTGACGTTCAGCACGCGCTCGAACTCGGCCACATCCAGCTTCGTTAGCGGACGCGCCAGCCCGCCGACGCCTGCGTTGCTGTAGAGTTGGTGGACGATGCCGTAGTGACCCGAGACGGATTGAGCGTAGGCATCGAACGCTGATCCATCGCTTACGTCGAGGGACGAGGTGTGTACGTCGGCGCCGATTTCTCGCACCTGTTCGGCAGTCTGAGCAAGCGTTGCCTCGTCGATGTCCGACAGCGCCAGCCGCGCGCCGCGTCGCCCAAGCTCCATCGCAAGCGCCCGTCCGATGCCCGATCCGGCACCTGTCACGACGGCGACTTTTCCGGCCAGCTTGCTCATCGCGTGTCGCCCTCAGCCGTTCCGAGAGGATTGGAGAAGTGGAGGTGCTCGTCGTCCACCTTCCCCGTTCCCAGTGTTTTGGAATCGGTTTGATAGTCAACGGGCATAAGCCACGGAAAGCGGTCGCCCTGGCGCGGGAGTTCGTTGATGGAACGCTGAACGTAGCCTGCACCGAAGTCGAGGAGCGGGCGCGTCGGCATGTCGGGATCGTCGACGATAGGGCGGCAGGTCGTATAGTCGTGTCTGTCCATGTAGGCGAGCAGGCGCGACCAGTGCGTGCACAGCAGGCCGATTTTGAGCGTCCACGACGCGCTCGTGTAGCCGATGGCGGCGCAGAAGTTGGGTACGCCGCTGAGCATCAGTCCTTTGAACGTGATCGTGTCGGGCAGGTGGACCGCGTCGTCGTCAACGGTCAGCGCGATGCCGCCGAATGGTAGCAGGTTGAGACCCGTCGCGGTCACGATCACGTCGGCTTCGAGTTCTTGGCCCGAGGTCAGCCGGACGCCCTTTTCAGTGAACGTCTCGATGTGCTCGGTCACGACCGACGCGTTGCCTTCGCGAATCGCTCGAAACAGGTCGCCGTCCGGGACGATGCACAGCCGCTGGTCCCACGGATTGTACGGCGGATTGAAATGCTCGTCGACTGGGTAGCCGTCGGGAAGTTGTTTGGCGTTGAGCCACCGAATTAGACGCCGCGCAGCCTTGGGGAAACGCTGGCAAAACCACCACACGGCGCGCTGCTGGATGATGTTTTTACGCCGCATCAGCGCGTGCGCTTGGTCCGGCGAGAGCAGTTTGCGTGCGAGTTGGGTGAGCGGGTCGACGGTGGGGACGGGCAGGACGTAGCTCGGTGTGCGCTGGAGCATCGTTACGTGCGCGGCGGTGTCGGCCATCGCGGGGACGAGCGTGACGGCCGTCGCCCCGCTGCCGATCACGACGACGCGCTTACCCGCATAATCCAAATCGTCCGGCCAGTGCTGCGGGTGGACGACTTCGCCCTCGAACCGCTCGCGCCCCTCAAAGTGTGGCGTGTAGCCCTGATCGTAGCGGTAGTAGCCGCCCGCGCAGAACAGCCACGTCGCCGAAAGCTGGATGCGCTCGCCCGTATCCGTCCGCTCGACATCGACGGTCCATCGCGCGCTATCTGTCGACCACGACGCGCTGACTACTTTGTGGTGCAGCCGAACCTTGTCGTCGATGGCGTGCTCGCTCGCCGTCTGGCGCACGTAGTCGAGAATCGCTGGAGCGTCGGCGATGGACTGGTCAGCCGTCCACGGGCGAAACTCGTAGCCGAACGTGTGCAGGTCCGAGTCGGAGCGGATGCCGGGATAGCGAAACAGGTCCCACGTGCCGCCCGTCGCACCGCGCGCTTCGAGCAGAGCGAACGTCCGGTCGGGATGATCGCGCTGAAGGTAGTAAGCCGCTCCGATGCCCGAGATGCCTGCGCCGACGATCAATACATCTAGATGCTCCATAGCAGTTGGTGGTGGGTGAGGCGAGGGGTGTCGTAAAGGCCCAGTCAAGGCGTCAGGATCCGACCTCTTTTCCGTCTCAAGGTTACGCTCGCGGTTTGGCTGGGTCTAGCCACACCCACACACCCAGGATGCCATGCCGCCCCGCACCGAAGCCGACCCGTTCGACCCGACCTGCGAACCCGATGTCAACTACAACTCGGCGATCCACACGTGGGCCGAGGGCGAGCGTCCGCGCGAGAAGCTTCTGGCGCGTGGGGCATCGGCGCTGTCGGATGCAGAACTGGTTGCGCTAATCTTCGGCTCGGGAACGACGACGAAGAACGGTCCCGTTTCGGCTGTCGATCTGGGGCGAGCGCTAGGGAAGTCGTTTGGGTCGCTGTTTCGGATCTCGAAGCGTGAGGTCAAGGAGTTGACGCGGCTGGTTGGCATCGGCCCGGCGAAAGCGGCGCAGTTGGCGGCAGCGTTCGAGATCGGGCGGCGCGTCGAGACGGGGCGGTCGAGCGAGGAGCGGATTCAGGTGACGAGTCCCGCCGACGTTGCCAACCACTTCGGGCCGATGCTGCGCGACAAACCCGTCGAGGAGTTTTGGATCGTACTGCTCAACACGGCCAACGTGATCACGGGCTACCAATCGCTGACGACGGGCGGACTGGCGGCCAGCATCGTCGAGCCGCGTGCCGTCTTCCGCCGCGCGATGCTCGACAACGCCGCCGCGATCATCTGCATGCACAACCATCCGTCTGGCAACCCCGAGCCGTCGCGCGAGGACGTTGCGATCACCAAGCAACTCGTCGAGGCGGGCAAGCTGATGGGCATTCCGGTTCACGACCACGTGATCATTGCCGGCGCGGGCTACACGAGTCTGGCCGAGCGCGGGCTGATGTAGTCTCACGACGGTTCAGCCTCTTCCAGACGGCGAGCGCGCCACGCACGATACAGGCCGATCAAACTGATCAACACCCAGAACCCCTCGACGATGGCCGCCGACAGGTTGAAATCGAACGCCAGCGATACCAGAATGAACGAAGCGCCTGCTGCATTGGCTACCGAATATCCGATTCCGCGGCTGTCGATGCGTTCGAGTTGGAGCGCGAGGTAGGTGAGCAGAATCACGGCGACGCCGATGTTGCCGATCAGGTCAGGCCAGCCGTAGGTCATGGCGATAGACAAAAAGCCCGTTCGAGCGCAAGGACCGAACGGGCTTTTAGAGAGGTGGGAGAGGTTACCGGACGGGGCGGGCCGTCATCTTGGGACGGTCGTCGACTTCCTTGGCGGTGGGCTTGGGTGCGTCGCTGGGGCGCATGGAGAAGGCGTCGAGTTTCGAGTTGTTCTTGCTGCCTCCAGGCGTAGCGTCCAGGCGGCGCATCGACTTGCTCGTCAGGTCGCGGATGTCGTTGTCGTAGCGCTTGCTGGCTTCGGCCTGGAACTGGTCGAACGACTGGACGAAGTGGCCGTCGATGGTCTCGACGATGCCTTTCTTCTCGTTGAAGTTGTCCTTGTGCGTCTTGAACTCGTTGATGTCGTTCCAGACTTCGAGCAGTTTGACTTTGTAGAAGTTGCTCTCGAACTCACCGTTCTGCTGGAGCAGCGAGTCGATTTGGGCGAGGCGGTCTTCGGTACCACGGAACGCCTGTGTCGTCTCGAACACGTCAACGAAGCGCATCGCGTCCCACCGAATCGTGCCAGCGACGACCGGCATGATCATCGCGAAGACGACGAAGCCGAGGTACAGCGCGTCGTGTCCGGTCTGAGCGCTCAACTGGGCCGCGCGCACGTCGGCGAGTGCGAAGATGGCGACTTCGATGGCGACGAGCAGCAGTGCCCACAGCCAAGCGACTGCTTTAGGGCTTTCGCCGCCTCTGTTTTCGGCCCTGAACGTCCGGCGCGGGATCAGCGACTCGATCAGTCGTTCGGTGACAATCAAACCGCCGCCGACGAGGACGACCGCGAACACCAGCGCTGCCATCGTACGCACCCATCCGTCGACGCCCGTCGTCTCGTTCAGAAACGCCGAGATCGACACGAACGACAAGAAGATGCCCGCCACGACCGACGCGACGATGATCGCCGTGTTGATGCGAATGCGGCGACGGACGCTGAAATACTCGCTACCATCGAGCATCGGCTGCTCGGCCAGTTCCGTGTTGCGCATGCGCAGGTTGGCCTTCTCGACGAGCAGGTTCTCGTTGGTCTCACGGTACTTCGCCGAGCGTTTGGTCGTGCGCACGAGCAGGTCGCTCAGGCCGCTTTCGGCGTAGCGTTTGACGCCGTTCTCGTTGCGCAAAAATCGGCCTTTGCCAGCGCGGTAAAAAAGGTCAGCCATAGTGGGGATAGATCGGTATCAAGAGTGGGGAGCAGGAGGGCGTTAGTGCTGGTCCGTCGCGTAGATCTCGCGTTCGAGCTGATCGGCGATGCGGGCGACGATGTCGACCATCTCCCAGACTTCGGCGAAATCGGCGGTGCGCATCAATTGCGACGCCCGGATGGTGAGGTAGACCGTCGTGTGGCCCGTGTCGTCGCGGAAATCTTCGACGCAGACTGCGCCGACGTCGAGTTGCGCGTTGCGCCGAAGCAGGCGTTCCAGATCGTAGCGCGGAGGCAGCGGCCCGACGGGACTGTTGGCCACGATGCGCGAGATGTCCTGCCCGTTTTCGGTGCGCGCCTTCAAGATGAGGTGAACCACCTGGCTGCGCGTCGACGCCGTCCCGACCTCGAACACCCAGTGCCCTTCGGACACTTCGCGGGCGGCCGAGCCGTAGCGCTCTTCGAGTTGTGCGGTGATTCCGGCGAACTGCATACGGGTAGGAGGAGACGAGGGAGAGCGGGACATGAGCGGGGGCGGCTGCTGCGCGGAGTACGCACGAACAGGAGCCTGCCGGACAGTGACGAGAAACGATAGAGAGTAGGGCCGTCGTTTCGGCGTCGCTGTGCCCATGTTGCAACTCCACCTGTCGGGAGGCGAGTGAGGGAGAGTGTTGAGAGGCGCGGATGGCGCGTATTTCTAGCTCGGCTCATCTCTCTCCGACCGTCATTGCTGCGCAGGCAGGAATCCACAACTGCTTACCAGATCAGGTCGTGCCTCAGTTCTTGCCGCTTGCGCTGCGCGGGGCCTCCTTTTGCCTTGATGCAAAAGGAAGCAAAAGATCAAGGCTAACGTCGGTCCGGCTGATGCGCCGCTGCGCTCGCTAAAATCGTCCAAACTCGCTGCCGCTTCAGAAAGGACGATTTTGGCCGCGCTCTTCGCTTTGCATCTTTTCGCCGGACCGTCTGAGGCCGATCCTTATCGCGGCGCGCTGCTCGTTAGCGGGATACGAAGCGCTGAGTCGAGCGCTTTTCACTCCGCGCGCTTTCCCTCCGGGCTACCTTTCCTGTTCTCCATCGCCTTCGACTCGCCCCAACTTATGTCCGTCACGCTCGACACCATCGTTTCGCTCTGCAAGCGCCGCGGCTTCTTGTTTCCCTCGTCCGACATTTATGGCGGATTGGCCGCTACGTACGACTACGGACCGTTAGGCGTCGAACTCAAGCGCAACGTCAAGGACCGCTGGTGGAACGCCGTCGTCCGAGGCAGGGCCGATGTCGAAGGGCTGGACGCCGCGATTCTGATGCACCCGACGGTATGGAAAGCGTCCGGTCACGTCGACGCGTTCAGCGATCCGCTCATCGACGACAAACAGTCGAAGATGCGCTACCGCGCCGATCAACTGGTCGAAGGACACATCGAGAAGCTGCGCAAGAAGGGCAAGGACGAGCAGGCCGACGCCGTCTACGAGCGCCTGGTCGAAGCGCTCAACTCGGACGACATGCCGGGCGGCCTGCACGCGCTGATCATGGCCGAGGAGATTCGCAGCCCCGACAGCGGCGCGTTCGACTGGACCGACGTGCGCCAGTTCAACCTGATGTTCTCGACGCACGTTGGCCCGGCAGCCGACAGCGAGAACAAGGTCTACCTGCGCCCCGAGACCGCTCAGGGCATTTTCGTCAACTTCCACAATGTGCGCGAGACGACGCGGCAGAGCGTCCCGTTCGGCATCGGACAGATCGGCAAGGCGTTTCGCAATGAGATCGTCGCGCGGCAGTTCATCTTTCGGATGCGCGAGTTTGAGCAGATGGAGATGCAGTACTTCTGCGCGCCTGGCACGCAAGCCGAGTGGTTCGAGAAGTGGAGCGAAGACCGCATGGCGTGGCACGTCGGCAACGGTGTGCGCGAAAGCAAGCTGCGCTGGCACGGCCACGAAAAGCTCGCTCACTACGCCGACGCCGCCCAGGACGTGCAGTACGAATACCCGATGGGTTGGCAGGAAGTCGAGGGCATCCACAGCCGGACCGACTACGATCTGAGCCGTCACCAGGAGTTCAGCGGCAAGAAGATGGAGTACTTCGACCCCCAATCGCAGGAGCGCTACATCCCCTACGTCGTCGAGACGAGCGTTGGCCTCGACCGCACGGTCCTGATGCTGCTCTGCGAAGCCTACGACGAAGACACGACCGGCGGCGACGAGCGCGTCGTGATGCGTTTCCACCCGCGTATGGCGCCGATCACGGCTGCCGTCTTCCCGCTCATCAAAAAAGGCCCGATGGCCGAGTTCGCTACCAAACTCGAAGCCGATCTGCGCGACGACGGCATGGCGACGTTCTACGACGACAAAGGATCGATCGGCAAGCGCTACCGCCGGATGGACGAAGCCGGAACGCCCTTCTGCCTGACCGTCGACGGCGAAACGGTCGAAGAAGGCGACCAACTCGGCACCATCACCGTCCGCGACCGTGACACGCTCGAACAAGAGCGCATTCCCGCTGAGAACGCAGCGGCTTACATGCGCGACAAGATGAAGGTCTGGACGCGAGGATGAGTCCTGCCGACTCCGGCTGTTGAACGCCGCTTCTGACTGATGTCGGAAGCGGCGTTCGGCTTTTGTGCCGCAACGCTTTATCTCCTGCATCCAAGCGCCGATAGCCTGGGGAGACCACGGTTTGCTTCTCCTACCTCCCTCGCCATGCGCGCGCTCACGTCCCGGCTGCTCCTAGCGGCTGCCTTCCTTCTCCTCGTCGCACCGGCGTCTGCTCAAAAAGTCGGCGTGATGGTACGCGTCAGTACGCTCGGTCTGGGCGGCGATCTGACCTACGCCGTCACGCCAAAGCTCAACCTGCGGGCATCGGCCAACTTCTTCGGTACCTCGCCGACGCAGCGCATTGGACAGTTCGTGCCCGACATGGCGGCGCTAGCCGAAACCGGACTGCTTGGCGCCGACGAACACGGCGTCGATGGGCTGACGATGCAGGTCGAGGACGACCGCTTCCAACTGGGATCGGCAGGAGTCCTCGTCGACTGGCACCCGACCGGCGGGCGCTTCCACCTGACGGCGGGTGGCCTCTACAACTTCAGCACTGCAGGCGGTTCGATTCGCGCCGCCCAGCCCTACTACGACGCCAGCCTCGACTACACGTTCTCCGCCGAGCGCGTCGGTTCGCTCAACGCCGACATCTCGTACAAGAATCCGATTGCGCCCTATGTCGGGTTTGGCCTCGGACGAGCCAATAGCAGTCGGTTCGGTCTGAATGCTCAATTCGGTGCAGCCTACACCGGCCCCGTTTCGATCACGATGGAGGGAGAGGGTCTAATCGGCCCGACGGCTGAGAACGCGCCGCGACTGGAAAGTGGATTCGACAGCTTTCGCTGGCATCCCGTCGTCTCGCTCGGCTTTACGCTCGGCCTGGGCGCCCGCTGATTCCTCTCTGTTCTCCCCCTACTCTTTAGTACCGTTTCCCAATGAAAACCTCCCATCTCCTCCTTTTTCTCGCCGCTCTGAGCGTGAGCGCGTGCGATTTCCAGGCCGCAGACGAAGCCCTCGGCGACTTCAACATCATCCTAGGTATCGAGCAGCAGCGCACGACGATCGGCGTCAACCTGATCGATGCGGGTACGGGCGACTTCGTCTCGGTACCTGTCACCGTGACGTACCCGGATGGACGAGGCGACCTGCTCGTCAACGCGTTCGGCGATCCGATCGGCGACACTGACAAGGTCGATGACGGCCTGTTCAACTTCAACGTCAACAACAACCGCTCGCTCTCCCAGAGCGACCCCGCAACATTTGTCGTCCGTCTCGAAGCCGATGGCTATTTACCGCAGCGCCGCGAGATCACGGTCACCGATACCGGATTCGTCGGCGTGACCGTCGAGATGCTGTCTCCTGCGCGTCCGCCTGTCGGTGTCGTCGTGCAGCAGCAGCCTGCCGCGTCGGACGCCAGCGGACAGACCACGCAGCCAACAACCGTCAGCGCATCGAATACGTCGAGCAGCGATGGTTCAGGCAGTGCAACGGTGACGATCCCTCAGGGCACAACGCTTCAAGACGCAAGCGGTGCGGCATTGACCGGAGCGATAGAGTTCGAAGTATCCTCAATCGACCCCAACAGCGATGCCGTCGCCACATTGCCGGACGATGGTAACTCGGTGCGACTCGGGGCCGTCAGCCTACGGGCGACAGTTGGCGGGAAACAAGCCGCGAGTGGCAATAAGCAAACAGAAGTCGCTTTTCAGATTGCTGAGTCGGCGGTGAACCCAGAGACGGGTAACCCCTTTGCGCCGGGCGATGTCATCGCCCTGCGACGCTACGACGAGGCGGCCGGGTCGTGGGTCGATGCCGGAACCGCTACGGTCGGCGCGGGCAAGCAGACCAGGAGTGTAACGGCCAGTGTGACGGCGTTTGGCCTGTATGCGCCTGTCACCAGGAGTGTCCTTGCTTCCATCCTTGCACCGATGCAGACCGTTACGGTCACCGTTGACCGTAACGGAAACGAGGAGGCATTCGAGATAGCTGTCGCCGGATCGGGATACGCACGCAGTCAGGCCGTTTCGTCCGGATCGGGCGTCGCGCACGCCACATTCTTAGGTCTACCGATGGGCGACCGCCGCTATGCCCGTGCCGTCTTCAACGGCGTCGTGTACGCCGCCGCCGATCAGCAGACGTGTACGGATTGCCGCATCACGCTGCCTGCGCCCGTTCCGCCAGTCACGATCGAGATCGCTCCGACGTGCGCCGTGTCAGGCCGCCAAGTGTTCATCGACAGTCTACCGTCGTTCACCGTGTCGGTCCGAGAGCAAGGGACGAGTCAGTGGGTCGGGCTGGGCAAAGTCACCGAAATCGTACGCCGCGCCAATGGGTCGCTTGAGCAAATCGTCAAGGTGACGCGCGCGATGCGTTCGGGTGTTACGTACGACGTACGCGCCGCTTATCTCGAAGAGACATTCCGGGACACATATGCAGTCGCTTCTGACGGCTCGCTGAGTGAATCCTTCCAGGTCAGCGCTGGTCTCTGTAAGTAACCCCTTTTGCAAGGCATCGACAGGACGTGCTCTCACCGAGCTTTTGGTTCAAGGGAGCGCCCGAAATGTTTCTGTCTCGACTGGTAGAGGTAGATAGCGTACCACGCAATCGCGTATTAGGCTGGAGGCAATTACATGCGTAGTATTGTGGGGTCAGATTATGCAGTTCTGAATGCCCCAGCCCACCACATCCGTGCGGTTTTCCTCAGCGTGAGGTAGCCCTAATCTTTACTCTATTTCTCGACTCATCATGAGAACACGGTATCTCTTGCTGCTCTGTGCAGCCCTCTTTTTCAGCGCCGGAACGGTAGCCGCTCAGCGAGGCGGAATCATGCTGCGCGTCAGCACCTTTGGCGTGGGAGCCGATGTCGCGTACGCGGTCACCCCTGCATTTAATGTTCGCGCAAACTTTAGCTACCTGCCGATCTCCGAGCCGAACAGCATTCTGGGTTACGTGGAGAACGATCAACTGACAGCAAAAGATCACGAAGTCGAAGGACTAGTGTTAGGCTACGAGGAAGAACTAACTGTCGGGTCAGCTGGACTCTTTGCAGACTTTCATCCAGGCGGGCGCTTCTTCCACATTACAGGTGGACTTCGCGTAAATCTTAATAAAGTCAACGCTTCGGTAAGGAGCCAGACCAACTACGTCCTAGAGGATGGCGGCCAAGTGATCGCAACATTCACGCCCGATCAGATTGGCGGGTTGGGCGTCGAGGTGGATTATCCAAACCCAATCGCGCCTTATCTGGGGATCGGTGTTGGTAACGTGACCAAGGGGCGCGTGGGTATGAACTTTCAGATCGGTGTCAATTACGTAGGGTCGCCTGAGGTAACGGTGCTCACAGATGAAGGTGCGCTTCTCGGAGTACCGGCCAATTTCGTCGAAAACGTCAACAGCGAACTGGCCGATCTCGCAGGGGCCAAATTCTGGCCTGTTGTTTCTCTTGGTATTACGTTGGGTGTCGGGGCGCAGTAACTCGTACCTCTCTTACAACAACTTTTCGCTTCCCTTTTTTTCTCTACTCATGAAGCACCTTCTCCCCCTACTGGTGATTGCAACGCTCGGTCTGAGCGCGTGTGACACATCAGGCCTCGAGGACGCCTTTGAAAACTTCGTCCTCGAATTCAATGTTGAAGACCAAAACACGGTCATCGGCGCTGCCATCGTGGATGCCAAGACAGGCGAGTTCGTCACGGCCCAGAATGTGACGGTCCGTGTGACAGATCCCGCACTGACAGGACTGCTGACGAACGCGTTTGGCTTCGCGCTCGAATCGAATGACATAGACGTACGTGACGGTCAGTTCAACATCAGCATCGACAACGACATCGTCCCTAGCGAGGCCAACCCGGTCCTCATCCCGATTCAGATCGATGCGCAAGGATACTTGCCGCAGCGCCGTGTTATTGCGCTGACGGACACTGGCCTTGTCGGACGCACGATCAAGCTGGTGTCGCCTAGCGCGCCGCCTGCAGGGGTAGCCGTTAAGTCTGCTACGATTAATCAAAGCACACCCACGGCAGTAACCGCTGACCCCGATGGAGATGCCGCTCCCACGACGGTTACGGTCCCTGCTGGAGCACAGCTTCAGGATGAAAATGGGACGACGCTTGCCGGTCAAGCCGAAGTACAAGTCACGGTCTTCGATCCGACAGCTAACTCGTTTGACGAAGTGCCTGAGAGCGACGCACCAGCTGGTCAGCAGGACGTGGCCTTTAACGTGACTAACATCCGCGCATCTGTCGGAGACGATCAGGCAAGCCAAGTCAGCGGCGACCCTCAAATCGAGTTTTCTATTCCTGACGGCGTCATCAATCCTAACACGGGGCAGCCTGTTGCAGCAGGTGATGTGGTCACGCTCGCTCGGTTCGACGAAGAGGCAGGGAATTGGGTAGATGAAGGCAGTCTCACCGTCGCGGCGGGTAAGAATGGAACAGTCGTCGTGGGAAGGTTTCAGTTCGTCGGCTTCTATTGTGTATACGTCCGTGTGCAGGTGCCTGCTCAGGACATCACGATTACCGTGAACAGAAACGGAAACACGGGCGCGCTTCGGGCAGCTGCCTACGCTTATGGTTTTTCAGCTGACAGAACGATTGGTGCCAACTCGTCCTCGACGACGTTGAAGGTACCGGCTAGCGGTACCCGCTACCGTACAGGCGTTTTCTTCCGCAACAACTTCATTTCGGCTGCGAACCAGGGTACTTGCACGAACTGCACGGTCGATCTGCCCCAGGCTGCACCGACCGTGACGGTGACCTTGCGCCCTGTTTGTGCAAACTCGAGCGAAGGGGTCTATTTCACTAACGTGCCGCCGTTCACCGTCTCGGTTCGCCGCCAAGGAGGTACGAACTGGTTCCAGTTGAGCAAGAAGCCGACTATCGTCCGCGATCCCAACTCGGCTACTCCCGACGCGATCACGGCACTGACGCTTACTACACAGTTGCTTCGCCCCAACACGACGTATGACGTTCGTGGCCGGTATCTCAACCAGTCGTACAATGCGGTTTTCGCAGTGACGGGTACGACGGTCAACGAAGACTTTGACGCTCCTAGTAGCGTGTGCCAGTAAACAAAGCGTGTTGCTGCGCGGCTCAAGCGCCCCCGAAGTTTCGGCTTCGGGGGCGCTTCTGCGTTTGGGGCATCCAGAACGCGCGTATTTTGCTACCAAACCCACTGAATGACCATGCCTCTTCGCCTTTCATCGCTGCTGCTGTTGCTGACGCTCGCTGCGTGCTCGACTACGCAGCCTGTCGCCCCGCCTGCTCCACCGGCACCTCCCGTCGTCGATGCGCCTGCAGCCCCGACCGATGAGGAGGTGATGGAGACGCCCCCGGATCCGCAGCCCGCCGATGCGCCCAACGATTGGTTCTTGCAGTCTGACCGAACCGGCGGTTTCCCCGGTATCGATGTGCCGACGGCGAGTAAGCGACAGCCGCAGCGCAGCGTCGTCGTGGCGATTATCGACAGTGGGACGGACGTAGATCACGAAGACCTGCAGGGTCGACTGTGGACAAACGCGGGCGAAATCGCAGGCAACGGCGTCGACGATGACGGCAACGGCTATGCCGATGACGTCCACGGCTGGAACTTCATCGGCGGTGCGGATGGGCGCAACGTCAACTACGAAGCGCTCGAAGTCGTCCGGTTGTACCGGGAGTTGGATGCGCGCTTCGACGGGATCCCCGAGGAAGAGATTGCGGCTGTCGACGAAGCCGACTACGGTTTGTACGTGCAGTACCGCGACGAAATCGCCAGCGAGCGCGCCGAGTTGGAAGCGCAGCGAGGGGGTATCGCGCAGCTTGATGACGCCGTGAGGACGCAGGTGCCGCAACTGCGCTCTGCTGTTGGCAAAACACAGGGTGAGCCGCTCACCGAAGCAGACTTCCGAAGCGTCGCCGATCGCCCCGACTTGCAGCAGGCCGTTTCCGTAGCGCGCTTCCTCAACGACAACGGCATCACCCAGAAAGAGCTTTCCGAATACCGCGACTACATCGACGGAACGCTCGATTACAAACTCAACGTCGACTTCGACGCGCGCGATATCGTGGGCGACGATCCATCCGACCTGACCCAGCGTGTCTATGGGAACGCCGACGTGATCGGGCCGGATGCGACACACGGAACGCACGTGGCGGGTATTGTCGCCGCCCGGCGGGACAACGGAATCGGAGCGATGGGCGTCGCAGACAGCGTTCGCATCATGGTCGTTCGCGCCGTACCCAATGGCGACGAGCGCGACAAGGACGTGGCCAATGCCATCCGCTATGCCGTCGACAACGGCGCCGACGTGATCAACATGAGCTTTGGAAAGAGCTACTCGCCCCAGAAAGAAGTCGTCGACGAAGCCGTCCGCTACGCCACCGAGCGCGGCGTGCTGATGGTTCACGCGTCAGGTAACAGCAGCGAGGACCTCGAAGTCGAACCCAACTTTCCATCGGCCACGTATCTGGACGGCGAGCGGTCGGATCTGTGGATCGAAGTCGGCGCGTCCTCGTGGGTAGGGGGCGAGGGACTTGCGGCGACGTTTTCCAACTACGGCAGCACGCGCGTAGACGTATTCGCGCCGGGCGTCGATATCTACTCGACGCTCCCCGGCGATGAGTACGGCGACAATCAGGGCACGAGCATGGCGGCTCCTGTCGTTACCGGCGTCGTGGCGCTAGTGATGAGCCACTTTCCGACGCTGACTCCACGACAGGTGCGGACCATCGTGCTCGAAACGGCGCGCCGCTATCCCCAGACTGTCGTTCGCCCCGGCAGTGAGGGCGATCTAGTTCCGTTTTCTATGCTATCCGTGACGGGAGCCGTCGTCGATGCAGCCGCCGCGCTTGCCCGCGCCGCGCAGGTAGCGGCCTCCTCCAACTGATCTCGTTGACCATGTCGCGCATTCTCTTAGTGCTCCTGTTCTGCACGCCGCTACTGGCCTCTGCCCAAACTCAAAACCTATCGGGTACGCTGTCCGACGGCGATCCTGTGCGCGAATACGGAGGTGCGTACGACGCCTTTACGGTCGATTTGCAGGCTGGGCAGCAGGTGACGGTTCGGATGGAGTCGGATGCGTTTGACACATACCTGGTGCTGCGCGGACCCGGCGGCATGGAGGAGGCCAACGACGACTTCGAGGGCACGACCGTGTCGCAGATCGAAACCGTCGTAGCCAAGGCCGGGACGTATAGTGTGTGGGCCAGTTCGTTCTCTGAGAGCGGACGTGGCGACTATACGCTGACGATCACACCGGGCAACGTCGCTCAGATCGAGATCATCGAAGGACGCCTAGATCCTCGCGATGAGCAACTGCCCAAAGGCGAGTACGCCGATCGAATCGAGCGCACGATTAACGCGGCGTCGCCATTCTCGGTCGAACTGGAGAGCTACGGCTTCGACGGCTTCCTCGTCGTTCGCGCGCCTGACGGCCAGATGTGGCGCAACGACGACTCAGGCAGTACCTCGTCCTCGCGGCTAGCCGACCTTCCTCCGATGGCGGGAACGTGGACGATTTGGGCGACAACGCTCAACGCTGACGAAGTGGGCGCCTACGACTTGCGCATCTTGACGTTCGACTGATGCGGTTGCCCCCTGTCTTAGCCGCCGTCGCCGAAGAGTTTTCCGAGCTAGACGCGAGTCGCAAATCTCTGCGGACGTTCGGCTGGCAGGTCGGCGGCGTCTTCTTGCTGATCGGCGGGATTTTGGCGTGGCGGTGGGGCGAAGTCGGTACGTTGGTGAGCGTTCTGCTCGGGCTGGGCGGCATCCTGCTCGTCGCCGGGTTGACGCTGCCGATGATCTTGCGGCCCATCTACAAGTTTTGGATGGGCCTCGCTCTGGTGCTCGGCTTCGTGATGTCGCACGTTTTGCTGGCGCTCGTCTTCTTCGCGCTCGTGACGCCCATCGGATTGATCATGCGCCTGTTCGGACACGACCCGCTGGGCCGCCGCGTCGCTCCGCCGAACGGCACCTATTGGAAAGACCGCGAGGCCTACGATCCGCACGATCGTGAGCGGATGGAGCGTTCATTTTAGGGCAATCGGTGGAGAAGGGGCTGATGTCGGCTCCGCTTCGGCGACTCCAATCCAAGCTTTCTTCGGCAGTTCGCTTTGACTTTGCATGCTAAAAAAATGGCATTGGGCGTTTGTCCGGCGTAACCTTCGCTCTTGACCTCCGTAGCGGGTATCTGATGTGGAGAGAACGCTGCGCGCCGTCTGCTACCCTTTTGACAGCGCGTGCTTCTCAGTGAGATGGTGTGGGTGACTGCCTTCGGGCGGTCACGTCGGCGCGGAGTCCTCGTGGGGAGGGCTTCGCGTCGTTTATTTTGGGAGGCTTCGCCGGTTACGCGCCCGCCGGATGCCCCGAGCGGCGTTTCTTGCCCTTTGCGATTTCCATCTGCCTCTTCTATGTCCCGGACTGTCCACCGCATCGTCGCGGCCTGCGTGTTTTTCTATGCGCTCGTCATCTACCTGCTGACCGTCTCGCCGACGGCTTCGTTCTGGGACAGCGGCGAGTTCATTGCCATCGCGCACGGCTTGCAGGTCTCGCACCCGCCTGGAGCGCCGCTCTACATGCTCGTCGGGCGTCTGTTCTCGATGTTCGTGCCGACGGAATACATCTCCCTGGCGGTCAACCTGGTGTCTGTGTTTGCGAGCGCGTTCACGATTCTGCTGACGCACCTGGTCATCGTCCACCTCGTCCGCTACTGGCAGGGGACCGATGTTGCGCAGCCCGGCGGCGGCATCCGCACCAAACTGGACGACGTAGTCGCGCTGGCTGGAGGCGTGATCGGCGCGTGCGCGTTTGCCGTCACCGACTCGTTCTGGTTCAACGCCGTCGAAGCCGAGGTCTATGCGGGGTCGATGCTGTTTACGGCTCTGGTCGTCTGGCTGATCTTGCGATGGAGCGAGATCGCCAAGGCGGAAGAGGCGACGCTGGCGAAGGGCGGCAGTCATCCGTTCGGATTGCAGGCCAACCGCTACCTGATCCTGATCGCGTACATGTTCGGCCTCGCCATCGGGATGCACCTGCTCAACCTGTTGGCTGTCTTCTTCGTCGCGCTGATCTTCTTCTACACCGAGTACGAGAAGCCGTCGTGGTCGACCAAGAAGCGGCTGATCGGATTGGTGCTGACGGCCATTGTCGGAAGCATCGTCTTCCTGTCGATCTATCCCGGCATGATCCAGACGCTGCCGACGATTGCGGGCGCTGTCGGTGCGCCGTTCGCGTTCATGCTGTTCGTGATCGCCCTCGTCGGAGTTGGCGTGTGGTGGTCGCAGAAGCAGGGGATGCCGGTCTTCAACCTCGTGATGCTGTCGGTGATGGCGGTCTTGATCGGGTACTCGACCTACGGCGTCATCTTCATCCGAAGCGCGGCTAACCCGCCCATCGACGAGAACGACCCCGAGACATCGGAAGCCATCGTCAGCTATCTCAAGCGCGAGCAGTACGGCAGCACGCCGCTGCTGCGCGATAAGTCCTACGACAATGCGACGGGGCGCCTGAGCACGCGCGAGAAGACGTTTCCGCGTCGCTATTCGCAGGAGCCGTCTCATCAGCAGGTCTACGCGCAGTACGACTCGGACATGGAGTTTTTCGTCGGCTACCAGGTCAACCACATGTACTGGCGCTACTTCCTGTGGAACTTCATGGGTAAGGATTCAGACGAACAGAACGCCCCAGCCATCACCGGCTTCGCGTCCATCGACGACAACATCGGCGGGCGCAAAGTCGTGTTTCAGACGCCGAGCGAGAAGTCGAGTCACAACGGGTACTTCGCGCTCCCGTTGCTTCTCGGGCTGTTCGGGATGATTTACCACGCGCTCCGCGATCCTAGGCGGGCGTTTGCGGTCTTCATACTCTTCTTTATTACAGGCATCGGCATTATCCTGTACCTGAACCAGACGCCGTTCCAACCACGCGAGCGCGACTACTCGTACGTGGCGTCGTTCTTCGCGTTTGCGCTGTGGATCGGGATCGGCGGTGCCGGTCTCGCCGAACTCGCGGCCCAACTCGTCAAAGAGGCGCGCGCCAAGATCCCGGCTGCACTGGGCGTATCGGCTGTCGCGTTTGCCGCTGTTCCGGTCCTGATGCTGGCCGTCAACTTCGCCGATCACGACCGCAGCGGTCGCTACGTCGCGCCGGATTACGCCTACAACATGCTGAACAGTGTCGCCGAGAACGCGGTCCTGTTCACCAACGGCGACAACGACACCTTTCCGCTGTGGTACGCGCAGGAAGTTGAGGGCGTGCGTCGCGACGTGCGCGTGGCGAACCTGTCGCTGCTCCAGACGCCGTGGTACATCAAGCAGTTGAAAAACCAGTATTCGCGCGACTCCGCACCGATTCCGATGTCGATGACGGACGCGGATGTGGAGGAAATCACGGCGGTAGCGTGGGAGCCTCGGCAGATGTCATTGCCCGTCGATTCGGCCCTCCTGATGGGGTCGGACGAGATGAGTGCGAGCCTGCCCGGTGCGATGAACCCGAGCGGGGCGCAGTTTGTCAGCCCGATGCAGTGGGAGTGGAAGGGGCGCCAGTTCAGCCCGACGCAGAGTTACCTCGGACCCAACGACATTGTGATCTACGACATGCTGCGGAGCAACGCCGAGCAGGGGTGGCAGCGTCCGTTCTACTTCGCCGTTACGGTCGCGCCGTCGGGTATGCTCGACTTGCAGCCCTTCTTCCAACTCGAAGGTCAGGCCAACCGCATCGTCCCGATTCGCCACAACGATCCCATCGGGCGCGTCGTGCCGGACATCACGATCCGCAACCTCAAGAACTTCCGCTTTCGGGGGTTGGACGATCCCGACGTCTACTTCGACGACAATATCCGCAGCATGGTCGACAACTATCGGTCGATCTTCTCGCACGCAGCCCTGGCGCTCGTCGACGAGGGGCGGTACGATGAGGCGCGCGACCTGATCGACTTCGTGATGGAGAAAGTGCCGTTCGAGACGATTCCGGGTGACGCGCGGACGTTCACAAGCCTAGCGAGGACGTACATCGCCGCACGATCGTACGACCGTGCCATCGCCGTTCTCAAGCGAGGCGAAGCCGTAACGATGCAGCAGTTGGAAGCCGCTCGAACCGGCTCTCAGGAGGATTTCCAGTACGCGCTCCAGGTGTCGCAGGTGCTCCAACTGCATTATGTCGGCGCGAAAGCCTTCGAGGAGGCTGCCGCGCTGTCTGAACGCATGGCCGAGATTTCAGGCGATCCGTCGTTTGCGGCTTCCGCTGCCGAGATGGAGGAGCAGACGCCACTCGCTCTACAATACCTCGGATTGACCGCTCCCGCTGGCACGGAGGAAACCGACGACGTGGAGTGACGCTGAGTCGGAAACAGTTACATTTGGTTCCATTTCCGGGGCGGAGCGGTTGACGCGCGTCGACAAGCGTGTTACATTCCTGCTCCGCCTTGTGCGGATACGCCGTTAGTTGCCCTTTTGGGTAGGCGCTCACCTCTAGTACCTACCGGAACCGTCATGAAGCTCGTTACAACGGTTAAGTGGTTCGACGCCAAAAAAGGCTACGGCTTTCTCGAACATCCTGAAGGCGAAGCCGACATCTTCGTTCACTACACATCCGTTCAGACCGAGGCGCGTTTTCGCACGCTCACCCCCGGTGAAA
The DNA here is from genome assembly GCA_963793245.1 of Rhodothermales bacterium. Classification (GTDB taxonomy): domain Bacteria; phylum Bacteroidota; class Rhodothermia; order Rhodothermales; family BA12; genus CAXBBB01. The sequence continues at coordinate 415,077 of CAWBZG010000005.1, read as the reverse complement.
CCGTCCAGTTTGAGATGGGCGACGGACCCAAAGGCATTCACGCCCGAGAGGTCGTCTCGCTGGCTCCGGCTCCCGAGGCCGAAGAGGGCGATGAGCCGACGGAACGCTTCCATCCGCCGCTCTACGAGGGCACCTCGACGGATGAGATCTCAACCGCGATGCCTAGGCAGGACATCGGGCAGCAACTGAGCGCCTGATCCGCTGCGTTCGTTGCGCTCGGCAAGCCACAGACCTAACTTGCCGCTCACTGACGACCGCCGCTCATGCCCTTCGATTTCTCGCCCGACGACCTCTCGCGCATCGCCGACGTGCTGGGCGTATCGGTCAAGACGGAGGGGCCGCTGCATCGTCTCGAACTGAGCGATGCACGCTCGGGACGGTCACTCTCGCTCGAAATCCGAACGGCTCTCGAACTGCCCGACAATCTCGCGGCGCTTCCGCCCAACTTGGTTTCGGTCTATGGGCCGTCGTCGTTTTTGCAGGTGCAAGGCTGTACGGGCTTTATCGCATCGCAGGAACTGGGCGAGGTGATCTTTTTCGCTCGACGCGAAGGCGCCACGAGCGGACTGGTCGTGGAGCGCGAAGCAGGCTGCTCGCTCTACGCACACGTCGACGAGCGCCTGCTGTCGACCGACTTTACAAGCCTGCCACCCGAACTCGTCATGAGCAGTGTCGCGCTGTCGATGACGGAGACGCTGTTCAACGACCTGGGCTGACGTGGAGTCCGAGCGCATCGACATCACGGTCGATCACCCGACGCTGACCGTCGACGTCGAACGACTATGCGACGTGCTGATGCGCGTTATAGAGGGCGAGGGGGGCACGCTTCAGGCGCTGAGCATCGTGCTGTCGGATCACGCGACGGTCCATCAACTCAACCGCGAGTATCTGTCGCACGACTACGAAACGGACGTGCTGTCTTTTTCCATGAGTGAAGGAACCGAGAACGAAGTGGACGGTGAAGTCTACGTGGATCTCGACACCGCCCACGAGCGCTGCGCCGAGTTCGACTCCTCGTACGAAGAGGAAGCCGCACGGTACGCCATACACGGCCTCCTTCACCTGCTGGGATACGACGACGCCACGCCCGACGAGAAAGCCATGATGCGCGCCCGAGAGGATGCGTACCTGGCCGACTGGGGCGGATGATCGAGCGCCGCTTCGCGTTCTTTCCATCCAACCCCGAACGACCATGCGCGTCCAGTTCGTCACCCGCAACGTCACGCCCTCGCAGAGCCTGCGTGAGTACACCGAGCACCAACTCGCCCGCCTGACTCAGGTCTATCCGTCCATCACGGAAGCCACGGTCACGCTCACGCAAGAGGGGCTGATCCAGCGCACCGAAATCAACGTCCACGTGAGCGGGAAGCGCTTTCACTGCGACGAGTCCGACGAGTTGTTTGAGCATTCTATAGAGAAATGCGCGTCGAGCCTTAGGAGGTCGCTGTTGCGATACAAGGATCGAAAGCGCACGCACGACCCCCAACATCAGGTGTGGCATTCGATTTGACCTCGAACGTGCTGCTTCTTTTTCGCCCACCTCGGCTCGTCCGGGGTGGGCGCTTTCGTTGACGGTGCGATAGGCTCGGCATTGACACACTATCGGTGTCAGTCACCTTGCACGATAGCCATCGCATCGGGGACCTGAGTGGGGACGCGTCGCGCTCCCGTTGAGTGGAAGACAGGTTGGCGGCGTTCCATGACGGTAATCAAGACGCCTTCGTCTTCGAGTGCGATGTGAGCGCGTCCGAGTAGAGCGACCAACCGGCTCTCGTAGTCTTCTGCCATGCCTGAGAAGCGGTTGGCAGCGCGGGTCTCGAACTCGTCGACGATCTCTTCGCGCCACCAGTCGGGCAGGTCGGCGGGGGCTTCGGGTGGTGCATCGCCGGGCGGGTGGGCGTAGCGGAAGCGGCTGTAGCTGATGTCGAACGTGGTGCCGTACGAGTGACTCGAAATGCCCGCCGCGGCGTTTCCGTTGACGCGGCGCAGAGCGGCTTGGTCGGCTTTGGTACGCAGGCCGCTGGTCAAGAAGAAGCGGTAGCTCGGCAACCCGGCTTCGGCGAGGTTGCGTGCGAACCGGGCGCCGATGGAGTCGAGCGCGGCCACGCCAGAAGGCACCAGATAGGGAACGGAATAGTCCATGTCTTCGACGACGTATTGATCCGTGTCGGCGATGGGGTGGAGGAGCGTCGTGTCGATGCCCGTACGCTCGGGCGGCGGCTCGATTCCAAGCTCTTTGCCGACTTCTACGTGGCGGGCGTTGCGTGAGCGGCGGAGCATCGCGCGCTCGTTGGCTGTCAGCAAGGGAACGGCTTTGAAGCGCACATCCATCCGGTCGATGTAGGCAATCGTTTCGGCGTGGTAGGAAGCGGCGAGGCGGTTCATCTTCTGAAACCAGGACCATCCTCCGAAGCCACCTACAGCTACGAGGACCATCAGCACGCCGAGAAAAACCAGGGCGGACGAGCGTTTTTGAGGCAGATGAGGGCGTCGAAGTATGGGCATAGGAGATATACCGATCAGCCTTCTCTGTGCCCGCTAGTCAGCGTTACGAGCGAGTGAAGCCCGTCTGCTTCGTATGTTCTTCTCGTCACCTGCGTCTTTCCTATCTCGCCCATGGACACCCTCACGCTCCTCACTCTCGCCACCGTCGCTGATGATGGTTCTGCTGAGGTGACGCCTGCGCCCTCGCCTTTCGCCGACTGCAAAGGCTGCGGCACCTCGCGTACCGGTCCATTCTGCGGCGCCTGCGGACAGAGCGTCGACGACGAACAGCGGCTCACGCTGCGCGGCATGGCGATGACGTTCGTTCGCCGCCTGACGGGAATGGATCGCGGACTCTTGTTCACGATGGCTACGCTCTATCGCAGGGGGCCGGGCCACGTCGCGCATCGCTTCGTCGCGGGCGAGCGGCGGCGGTTCACGCATCCGCTCCTTCTGGTCATCCTCGCGGCGGCGTTCGTGCTCTTCACGTTCCGGTTTTACGAAGACTCCTACATCGTGTTGATGGAGGCGGTGTTCGAGCAGCAGGTCGCTACGATGGACCCGGGTGCTGCGGAGCGCATGGCCGAAGACATCGGAGGACCGCGCGAGATGGCCGCGAAAATGGTCGCGTTTATGAAGAGCAACATGACGCTGCTCGTGCTCCTCAATGCCTTCCCCATGGGCCTTTTGATGCGGTTCTTCTTTCGAGGCGACGGGACGACGCTCGCAGAGTGGACGGTCCTCGGCTTCTATATCACAGCAGGCGTCAACTTCATCTCGGCGCTCTATAACATCTGGCTCTTCGGCTCATCGGACGGCACTCTCTCTTCTTGGTGGTTCCTTCCTATCGTCGCGCTCTATTCCGGGTTCGTGATGTGGGGTGTCAAACGGTTCGGCGATCGGTCATGGGGAGACGCGTTCGTGGGCTTACTGGCGTTTTTGATGTCGTACGTAATCGCCATCAGTCTCGGCGCGCTGATCGGAATCGTCTTCGTGGTCGCCCGGCTGCTGATGGCTCAGTGAGCGTGGAGGCCATCGGACGAATCGTCTTTCAGCCGCCACGCCGAGTGCGTCACTTTCCATGCGTCGTTCCACCGGACGAACGTCACGCGCTCGGTCCACAGCGGCAACCTGACGTCGACGACGGCGCTCGTTTCGTCTTGGATAATCACGCGAACGGCGATCTGGTCTAGCTGGTCGGGTTGCGGCATCAACTCGCCCGCCGCTGATGCCATCGTCGCGGCGTCTTGCTCTTCGAGGATAGCGGCTCCGTCGATGGTGTGGACGACTTGCCGACGCGCTGCTGGATGAATCGCCGACGCCATTGCGGATGAGTCGGCCAGCAGCCACGCACTCGCGTACAGATGAGCAGCGGCGACGAGCGATGAGTCGGCAAGCGGCTGAGGGAGCGGCTGCTCGATCTGCGCCCAGGCGGGTGAGGCGGCGAGCAATAAGAGCAAAACGGCGAAGCGCATCAGCGGGCGATCTTTTCGAACACGAACACGCCGAACCGCTGATCGGTTGTGATAAACGGCTCCCTCGCCAAGCGGAAGCGCGTCGTGTCGGCGAGCATCATCTGGTAGCTCACGTCGTCGGGACGCTTTTCGGGGCGATAGCTGTAGTGGCTGTCCCACACGACGTAGGTGCCCACGCGCGCCGTGTCGACCGTCACACCCAGAACCGGGGCGGCACCTTGTGGATAGTCGCCCGGCGCTCGTCCGTTGAAGTAGTGCAGCAGCGTGTGGCTGGCGAGAATCGGCTCGTCGTTGACGCCGCTGTCCTGCATCCACTCGGCGACGGTAGCCATCATCGCGTCTTCGGACGTGCGCTCAAATGGCTGGAATGTCCAGAATGCGAATAGAACGGTCAACGCAACGACGACGAGGGTCCGAACGCGCAGAGTGACAGGAACGAGTAGAGCGGCAGCGACCAGAAGGATTCGGATGAAGACGCCTGAGTCGCGTACATCGGTCAGTCGGACTCCGTTGTGCTCATAGCTCAGGAATGCCATCACCACCAGCGCGAGCAGTCCCAGTCCGATGCCCAGCGCCCAGCGTGGAACGTCGCGCGAGCGTTCGATGCCCAGCGCGCCTAAGACAGCGGCGAGCGGACCGATCACGGTCAGATAGCGCAGGTTACCTCCGGTCGCCGGTCCCAACGAGACAGATTGGATCTGAAACGCCACGTGCGCCGCGAAGTAGAGCACGACCGGAACGACGAGAAACGGATGCCACGGCCACCGCTCGCCATCCGGCCTGCGCACGACCAGGCTGACAGCAAACGCGACGACCGACGCCAGCACGACCGATCCGAAGACGACCTCGGACGTGGAGAAGTAGTGCCAGAAGCCCTGACGTGGATAGGCGTCCGCTATCGCCGAGCCGAAGCCTAGCGTGTCCGAGAGCAGATAGGTGGCGTCGCCCGTCGCCAGCCAGCCCCAGACGTGATTGATGAGCGGGAAGAGTGCGAGGGCGACGGCTGCGATCCATGCGCGCTTGCCCAAGAGCCACAGCCCGTACAGCCCGGCGATGACCAAGAACTCCTGACGGATCGTGCAGGCGTAGGAGAGCAAGAGCGCCGCCGCGAGTCGACGGTCGTTTACGTGCGCCAGGACCGCCAGCGTGAGCAGCAGCGCGGTCGGCAGTTCGGAGTAGTTGCGAAACGCCAGCGCCATCCACATCGGCTGAAACGCCGCCAGCACGAAGACGAGCAGCGGCGACTTTACGCCCAGCTTCTGGCCGATGCGCGTTGCTGCCCAGACGCTCGCCGCCGCTACGCACGCGTTGAAAAAGGCGACGAACGTCGGCCCGAGCAGGGCGGGGAACGCGTAGATCGCTTTGTAGCCCGGTTTGGCCCAGTTGCCCAGCGCCGAGTTGGGATCGTGCCAGAACTGCCGCATCCCCACGAAGTGACCGACCTCGTCGTGCTGGTAGAAGCCGTCCGACACGAACGAGAGCGCGAAGTAGAGCAGGGCCGTCGCAAGGGTCAATCCGAGCAGGACGAGGGGCGACAGATCGAAGCGCTCGTCGGCCAGGGAGACCGGCGCGGGCGTCGGCTGACGCCTGGGTTTGCGGGAGCGGGAAGCGGCCATGCGGGGGGCGGGTGCGTCAGTGGTGTCGAGGCGGAGAGCAGGGACTCTGCCCCTTGTCATCGCGAGGCTGAAAGCCGTGGCGATCTCCTGACTTCGAGGAGACAGCAGAAGTCGGAGGTCGCCGCGCTACGCTCGCGATGACAAGGGGGACGGTTGGGCAGCGGGGTCGGGGTGCGGTGGTGTCAGCGCTGTGGCGGGCGGCGTTGCTTGCGCGGTGGAGTCGCGGACGCTCTGGATCACGTAACGCGGTCGGCGGCGGGCTTCGTCGTGGACGCGGGCCATGTAGAGGCCGAGCACGCCGAGAAAAAACAGCTGAACACCGCCAAAGAAGAAGCCGACAAAGATCAGGCTCGTCCAGCCCGACACCGTCGTCCCGATGAGCCAGGCGATCAACGCATACAGCAAGCCGACGAACGAAAGCGCTGCCGTGCCCAACCCCAGATACGCCGCCGTGCGCAGCGGTTTGTCCGAGAACGAGAGCATACTCGTCAGCGCCAGCTTGAGCATCTTGCGCAGCGGATACTTCGTCTCGCCCGCCACGCGCGCCACGCGCCGATACTCGACGCCGGTCTGGTTGAAGCCAAGCCACGAGATCAAGCCCCGAACGAACGGCTGCTGCTCGCCCAGCTTCTCGTACGCGTCGATTACGCGGCGAGAGACCAACCGAAAATCGCCGGTGTCGAGCGGAATGTCGAGGTCCGTCATCCACCGAAACGCGCGGTAGAAGCCTGCCGCCGTGCCCCGTTTGAACGCCGTCTCGCCCTCGCGCTCGCTGCGCACGCCGTAGACGACGTCGTAGCCCTGGCGCCACTTGGCGATCATCTCGCCCACGACCGAAAGCGGATCCTGCAAGTCGGCGTCGAGGATGACGGCGCAGTGAGTCGTGGTCAGGCTGAGGCCTGCTGTGACGGCCAGTTGGTGACCGAAGTTGCGTGCAAACCGGACGACGCGGTAGCCCCGAAGTCCGTCCGTCAGGGTGCGAACCAAGTGAGGCGTCGCGTCGCTACTGCCGTCGTCGATCAGCACGATCTGCGTGATGTCGGGATGCTCGGCCCGAAACGCCTCGACCTCGCGAATCAAGATCGGCAGCATCGCCTCCTCGTTGAACAGCGGGATGACGAGCGCAATGGTCTCGCGGGGCGTATCGTCGTCGAGCAGGAGCGAGGCGTCGGGCATACACGGAAACTACGGAGTAACGGCGCATGGGGCAGATCTGCGCGGCCCGTTTCGTTACACTCCGCACCGGTCAATCTGCGATCTTGTCGGACCTTAGTACGATGGGGCAGCGGTCATCCTCATGTGAAGCTGGCTGCGCTCCGTCCTTCGATCTGCGTTTTCGATCCGATGGCCGCTTCCAAAGCCCCCGCCCCTTCCAAAGAGCCGACACCGACGCCGGTCGTCACGTCCGACTGCCCAGGTGGACTGGGAGCCGATGCGTCGCGTGAACTGCTGCGTGTGCTCACCGCCGTCAAGCGTGGCGACTTCTCGACGCGCTACGTTATTGAGGCGACCGGCGTCGGCGCGCAGATCGCGAATACGCTCAACGAGATCATCCAGCAGAACGAGCGGATGACGGACGAGATCGACCGGATCTCGCAGAAAGTCGGCAAGAAAGGACGCCTGGAAGAACGCGCGGCCCTTCCCGCTGCAACGGGCGGATGGCGCTCCATCGTCGAGTCGCTCAACGAACTCGTCGGCGACCTGGGACAGCCGATCAGCGAAGTCGAACGCGTCATCGGCGCCGTCGCTAAGGGCGATCTGACACAGAAAGTCGATCTCGAACCCGAGGGCCGATTGATCCAGGGCGAGTTCTTGCGGACGGCCAAGATGGTCAACACGATGGTGGACCAGCTGTCGAGCTTCGCCGACGAAGTGACGCGCGTGGCCCGCGAGGTCGGCACCGAGGGCAAGCTGGGCGGACAGGCCGAAGTGCCGGGCGTCAGTGGCACGTGGAAGGATCTGACGGACAACGTGAACTCGATGGCGTCGAACCTGACGAGCCAGGTCCGCAACATCGCCGAAGTCACGACGGCTGTCGCGACGGGCGATCTGTCGAAGAAGATCACCGTCGACGTTAAGGGCGAGATCCTCGAGCTGAAGGACACGATCAACACGATGGTGGACCAGCTGTCGAGCTTTGCCGACGAAGTGACGCGCGTGGCGCGCGAGGTCGGCACCGAGGGCAAGCTGGGCGGACAGGCCAAAGTCAAGGGCGTCAGTGGCACGTGGAAGGATCTGACGGACAACGTGAACTCGATGGCGTCGAACCTGACGAGCCAGGTCCGCAACATCGCCGAAGTCACGACCGCCGTCGCCACGGGCGATCTGTCGAAAAAGATCACCGTCGACGTGCAGGGCGAGATCGCCGAGCTGAAGGACACGATCAACACGATGGTCGACCAGTTGGGATCGTTCGCGTCGGAAGTGACGCGTGTGGCGCGCGAGGTCGGCACCGAGGGCAAACTGGGCGGACAGGCCGCCGTCGAAGGCGTCAGCGGCACGTGGCGCGACCTGACGGACAACGTGAACTCAATGGCGTCCAATCTGACGACGCAGGTGCGTGGCGTCGCCGAAGTCGTGACGGCCGTTGCACGCGGCAACCTGAGCCAGCAACTTCAGGTCGAGGCCAAAGGCGAGATCTTGGAGCTGAAGGACACGATCAACACGATGGTCGACCAGCTTTCGAGCTTCGCCGACGAGGTGACGCGCGTGGCCCGCGAGGTCGGTACCGAGGGCAAGCTGGGCGGACAAGCCCAAGTGCCGGGCGTATCGGGTACGTGGGAAGACCTGACGGACAACGTGAACTCGATGGCGTCGAACCTCACCAGCCAGGTGCGCGAGATCGCCGAGGTGACGACGGCGGTGGCGACGGGCGACCTGTCGAAAAAGATCACGGTCGAGGTGCAGGGCGAGATCGCCGAGTTGAAAGAGACGATCAACACGATGGTCGATCAGCTGTCGAGCTTCGCCGACGAAGTGACGCGCGTGGCCCGCGAGGTCGGCACCGAGGGCAAGCTCGGTGGGCAAGCAGGCGTGCCGGGCGTCAGTGGCACGTGGAAGGATCTGACGGACAACGTGAACTCGATGGCGTCGAACCTCACCAGCCAGGTGCGCGAGATCGCCGAAGTCACGACGGCGGTTGCTAATGGCGATTTGAGCAAGCAGATTACGGTCGACGTGCGCGGCGAGATTGCCGAGTTGAAGGACACGATCAACACGATGGTGGACCAACTCGGCTCATTCGCGTCCGAAGTGACGCGCGTGGCGCGTGAGGTCGGTACTGAAGGCAAGCTGGGCGGACAGGCCGCCGTCGAAGGCGTGTCTGGCACGTGGAAAGACCTGACGGACAACGTCAACTTCATGGCCGCCGACCTGACGACTCAGGTACGCGCCATCGCCGACGTGACGACGGCCGTCGCCAACGGCAACCTGTCGAAGAAAATCACCATCGACGTACGCGGCGAGATCGCCGAGTTGAAGGACACGATCAACACGATGGTGGACCAGCTGTCGAGCTTCGCCGACGAGGTGACGCGCGTGGCCCGCGAAGTCGGGACCGAGGGCAAGCTGGGCGGACAGGCTCAGGTGCCCGGCGTGTCAGCGGCACGTGGAAGGACTCTGACGGACAACGTGAACTCGATGGCGTCGAACCTGACGAGCCAGGTGCGCGAGATCGCCGAAGTGACGACGGCGGTGGCGACGGGCGACCTGTCCAAAAAGATCACGGTCGAGGTGCAGGGCGAGATTGCCGAGTTGAAAGAGACGATCAACACGATGGTCGATCAGCTATCGAGCTTCGCCGACGAAGTGACGCGCGTCGCCCGTGAGGTCGGCACCGAGGGCATCCTGGGCGGTCAAGCCAAAGTCAAGGGCGTGTCTGGGCACGTGGAAGGACCTGACGGACAACGTGAACTCAATGGCCGACAACCTGACGACGCAGGTGCGCGGCGTCGCCGAGGTCGTGACGGCAGTTGCGCGTGGCGATCTGAACCGCAAGCTCCAGGTCGAGGCCAAAGGCGAGATCGCCGAACTGCGCGACACGTTCAACAACATGGTCGAGACGCTCGACACGTTCGCCGATCAGGTGACGAGCGTGGCCCGCGAGGTAGGCGTCGAGGGCAAGCTGGGCGGACAGGCCGAAGTGCCGGGCGCGTCGGGCACGTGGCGCGACCTGACCGACAACGTAAACCAGCTCGCCGCCAACCTGACGACACAGGTGCGTGCCATCACCGAGGTCACGACAGCCGTTGCGGACGGCGACCTCACCAAGAAGATCACCGTCGTGGCGGCGGGCGAGGTCGCGGATCTCAAGGACAACGTCAACGAGATGATCCGCAATCTCAAGGACACGACGCTCAAAAACGAGGAGCAGGACTGGCTCAAAACCAACCTCGCACGCTTTACACAGCAGCTTCAGGGCCAGAAAGAACTGCATACGGTCAGCAAGCTCATCCTGTCCGAGTTGGCACCGCTCGTCAACGTGCAGCACGGTGCGTTCTACACCGCCGACGGAGGCGAGTCGGGCGACAAGGTGCTCCGTCTGCTCGCCACGTACGCCTACAAGTCGCGCAAGTCGCTGGCGAACGAGTTCCGCGCCGGAGAAGGGTTGGTCGGCCAGTGCGCACTCGAGCGCGAGCGCATCCTCATCACCGACGCGCCCGAGGACTACATCCAGATTTCGAGCGGACTGGGCGCTGCCGCGCCACGCAACATCGTCGTGCTGCCGGTCCTGTTCGAGGGCGAAGTCAAAGCCGTCATCGAACTGGCGTCGTTCCATCCGTTCAACGAGATCCACCTCACGTTCCTCGACCAGCTGACCGAGTCCATCGGCATCGTGCTCAACTCGATCGAGGCGAACATGCGGACCGAAGCGCTGCTCACGCAGAGCCAGTCGCTCACCCAGGAATTGCAGAGCCAGCAGGACGAACTCACGCAAACCAACCAGCGCCTCGAACAGCAGGCGCGGAGCCTGCGCGACAGCGAGGACCTGCTCAAGCGGCAGCAGGAGGAGTTGCAGCAGACCAACGTCGAGTTGGAGGACAAAGCCCGCCTGCTCGCCGATCAGAAGACCGAGGTCGAGGCCAAAAACCTCGAAATCGAGCACGCTCGGAGTGCCATCGAGGAGAAGGCCGAACAGCTCTCGCTCACGTCCAAATACAAGAGCGAGTTTTTGGCCAACATGAGCCACGAACTGCGCACGCCGCTCAACTCGATGCTCATCCTGAGCCGGATGCTGTCCGAAAACCCCGACGGCAACCTGAGCGAGAAGCAGGTCGAATACGCGTCGACGGTCCACTCGTCGGGCGGCGATCTGCTCGGACTGATCAACGAGATCCTCGACCTGTCCAAGATCGAGAGCGGCACGATGGCGGTCGAAGTCGAGCGGCTGCCGCTCACGAGCATCGTCGACGGTATGGAGCGGATGTTCAGCGAGGTCGCCAACGAAAAGGGGCTGGAGTTCCATACCCAGATCGCGCCCGGCACACTTGGGCGTCGTCGAAACCGACGAGAAGCGGCTCGAACAGGTGCTCCGCAACCTGCTGGGTAATGCGTTCAAGTTCACGCACGAAGGCTCGGTCACGCTTCGCATCGCGCCAGCCGACCGGTCCGATCTGCACTCGCCACACCTGCGCGAAGCCGAACGCGTAATCGGATTCGCCGTCTCGGACACGGGCGTGGGCATCTTGCCCGAGAAGCACAAGGTCATTTTCGAAGCCTTCCAGCAAGCCGACGGGTCCGTCACGCGGACGTACGGCGGAACGGGCCTCGGCCTGTCGATCTGCCGCGAGATCGCGCGTCTGCTGGGCGGCGAAATCCACCTGGCGAGCGCGCCGGGTGAAGGATCGACGTTCACGCTCTATCTGCCCGCCCGCTACTCGCCGACGCCGCTCGCCCAGCGCGAAGACGGCTCGTCCGGCGATGGGATGTCGGCTTCAGCGCCCGGCGTCGTCATTCAAACCCGAGCAGGTGACGGCGGTGGACGTCCGCGTGCTACCGGCGATGGCGCGCATGTGCCCAAGCCGGTCCAGCCGCCCGCTCAGCCCGTCCCTTCCGAACCTGTTTCGGTCGATGGCGAGCTGCAATCCAGCACGCCGCAAGCCCGCACTTCGGCGCCTGATGGCAAGCCGAGTGCCGCCCAAGCCGTCGCGCAGCAGGGCGAGCCGGACTTAGACGCCCTACGCAGGCTCGGTCCCATCGCCGACGATCGCAACTCCATCGAAGAGGGAGACGCGGTCTTGCTGATCGTCGAGGACGACCGCGCGTTCACCCGCATCCTGATCGACGTCGCACACGAGAAGGGCTTCAAGGCCGTCGTCGCCGAGCATGGCGAGGAGGCCGCGGCGTCGCTCAAACGCTACAAGCCCGCCGCCGTCACGCTCGATCTCAAGCTGCCCGGCATGCACGGGCTGACGTTCCTCGACCGTCTCAAGACCGATCCCCAAACGCGCCACGTCCCGGTCCTGATCGTGTCGGTGAGCGACGAACTGCCGCGCGGACAGCGCAAGGGCGCCGTCGCCCAACTGAGCAAGCCGGTCACGACTGAGTCGGTTCACGAGCAGTTGCAGCGCATGAAAACGCTGACCGAAAAGCCTGCGCGTCGCCTGCTTGTGGTCGAGGACAACGACGATCAGCGCCGTGCCGTCGGTGACCTGATGGCTGGCGATGGCGTCGACATCGTCGGCGTGGCGACGGGCGAGGATGCCATCGCTGCGCTCCGCACCGGAGCGTTCGACTGTGTCGTCATCGACCTAGGCTTGCCTGACATGAGCGGCTTCGAGTTGATCGACACGATCCGGGAGGAGTTGGGATTGGTCAACCTGCCCGTCATCGTCCATACCGGACGCGATCTCAAACCCGAGGAAGCCAAGCGGCTCCAAGAGCGCGCCGAAGCCGTCGTCGCCAAAGACGTCGACGCGTTCGACCGCCTGCTCGACGAAGCGGCTCTCCACCTGCACCGCGACGAGGCGACGCTGCCCGCCGAACAGCGACAGATGCTCAAGCAGATGCACCGCCCCGAGGCCACTCTCGCCGGTCGCCGCGTCCTCATCGTCGACGACGACATCCGCAACATCTTCGCCCTCCAGAGTCTACTCGAACGCCACCAGATGGACGTCGTCTACGCCGAAAGTGGACGCGAAGGGCTGGACTTCCTGCAGAAAGACGACAGCATCGACGTGGTGTTGATGGACGTGATGATGCCTGGAATGGATGGCTACGAGACGACGCAAGCCATTCGCAAAATCGAGCATCTGGCCGATCTACCGGTCATCGCCGTCACCGCCAAAGCCATGCGCGGCGATCGGGAGAAATGCCTGGCCGCCGGAGCAAGCGACTACATCACCAAGCCCGTCAACGTCGATCAACTCATCTCGCTGCTGCGCGTCTGGATGACGAAGTAGACCAGAGATGAGGCCAAGCTCCGCACTTCCTACACCATCATTCCGAGCCTGTCGAGGGATCTCCGTGGCAGCGGTCATCGACGGGGGGCCTTCGACTTCGCTCAGGATGACACGGGAGCAGGTTGGGACGTAATCCTCCGGTGCGGCACAACCTGGCCTAGACCGCAGCGTGCTGCTCGAAGAGGTGCGGCAGGTTTTCGAGCAGTGTCTTCCGAGGCTCGTCGTTGAACTTGACTCGCGCCAAACTCTTGACGCCGCAAAACAGGGCGACGAGGGCGTCGCCTTCGGGTATACGAGCGTCGGCTAGGCTGGCGTCAGTGAAGTCGGCGCCTTCGAGCGTGCAGTCACGCAGGTCGGCTCCGTTGAGGTGAGCACCTTGCAGGTTAGCGCGTTCGAGAATGGCGCCCCTTAGGTTAGCACGGTCCAAGCGAGCACCGCGCAGGTTGGCGCGAAACAGGCACGCGCGCTCCAGCTGCGCCGATGGCAGAGAGGCGAATTGAAGGTCGCAGCCGGTGAGATCGGCCGCGCGCAGGTCGGCGTTCTCTAGATGCGCGCGTTCGAGGCTGGCTTCGGTAAGGTCACTGCCTCTTAGATCGGCTCCGTGAAGTTGCGCGCGCTCCAGGTTCGCCGACTGCAGCCGCGCGCCTGCCATGTTCGCGCCGTCGAGTTGCGCACCCCCCAGAATGGCGCCTGTGAGTTCGGCTCCCCAAAGATCGGCTTCGGACAAGTGAGCGCCCGACAGCCCTGCTCCTTTGAGGTGAGCTTCGGTGAGCGTCAGTTTGCTCGTGACGCCGAGACGGTTCAACCGCCGTACGTTTCCGGCGATGCGCAGCGCGGCCTCGGCGGTGTTCCATCCCAAAAAGTCGTCGATCTCCTCGCGGTAGCGGTTGGCTCTCAGGCGCCGCTCGCCCTGCCGCTGCAACCAGAACATAAACCACCCGATCACGAGCAAGTCGAAGATCATCCCATGCGCTTCCGCAGCGAGGTTCTCGAGAAAGCTCTCGGTGTTGCCCAGATAAAACGGGAGAGAGATGGGAATCACGATGGCGGCGACGCCCAAGAACACGTAGAAGGCGAGATGGACAGGCCGTTCAGCGGCGACGTTTTCCACACGGTCGTACCAATGCGAGACGGTGCGGCGTATCCGAGAGCGAGAGGGCTGTGTTTCCATTGGAGTACAATCAACGTATCCGAACGCGCATCGCCCGAAATTGTGTGGTAACGGGCGGAGGAAAAGCCGAGCGGTTCAGCCTACCATCCGCAGGGCGCGCTCGAGCGACTGGGTCAGCACGTCGATTTCATCGCGCGTCGTGTAGGCGGCGAGCGAAGCGCGAATCGTGCCTTCGACGCCCATCCGACGCATCAGCGGGTGCGCGCAGTGGTGCCCCGTCCGCACAGCGACGCCCATCTGGTCGAGCAGCGTCCCCATGTCGTACGGGTGCGCTTGCTCAAAGACGAACGACAGCGCGCCCGCTTTCTCCGGCGCCGTACCGACGATCCGAGCGCCGGGCAATGCCGATACGCGTTCGGTAGCGTAGGCGAGCAAGTCGGCTTCGTGATCGGAAATAGCGTCGAGGCCGATGCCGTCGACCCAGTCGAGCGCGGCGGCGAGTCCCAGTACGCCGGGGACGTTGGGCGTTCCGGCTTCGAACTTGTGCGGCAGGCTGTTCCACGTCGCCGATTCGTAGGTGACCGTGTCGATCATGTCGCCGCCGCCCTGGTAGGGAGGCATCGCGTCGAGCAACTCGGCGCGGCCCCACAGCACGCCGATGCCCATCGGCCCATAGACTTTGTGTCCGCTGAACGTGTAGAAATCGGCTCCCAGCGCCTGCACGTCGATCTTAGCGTGCGGAGCGGCTTGGGCGCCGTCGACTAGCACGAGGGCGCCGACGGCGTGGGCCTGCCTCACGACTTCGGCCACGTCGACGACCGTTCCCAGCGCGTTCGAGATGTGGATGGTCGACACGAGTTTGGTGCGTGGGTTGAGCACTTCGCCCAGTCGGTCCAGGTCGAGGGCGCCGTCATCGGTAATCGGCGCGATGCGCAGGAGTGCGCCCGCACGCTCGCAGGCCAGTTGCCACGGCACCAGATTAGAGTGGTGTTCGAGCGCCGTCACGACGACTTCGTCGCCCGGCTCCAGGCTCTGCCCCCACGACGAGGCGACCAGGTTGATGCCTTCGGTGCAGCCCCGGACGAAGACGATTTCGCTGTCGCTTGGTGCGTTGATGAACCGGGCGACGGTTTTGCGTGCGGCCTCGTAGTCGTCCGTCGCATCCTGACTCAGTGTGTGGACGCCCCGATGGATGTTGGCATTCTCGCCGCTGTAGTAGCGCGCGATCCGGTCGATGACGGCTTGCGGTTTCTGCGTCGTCGCGGCGTTGTCGAGGTAGACGAGTGGGCGTCCGTTGATCTCGCGTTGGAGAATCGGAAACTGCGCGCGGATGGCGTCGAGGTCGAGGGTGGGAGCGGTGAGGGTGTCGGGCATATCGGCGGTCTTGGTCGAGTCAGAGCAACGGCGAGAAGGGTGGGGTGTTCGGCGATAGGCGCTGTTGCGGTTCTACCTTGGGCGGTCGACGCTCACCTCTCCACACCTGAATCCTATGCTCGAAGCCCGGCCCTACGTGCTCGCCGAATCCGCACTGCGCGTCACGCAGGAAACGGCGTACGAGGTCGCGATCCTGCCGTGGGGAGCGACCGAGCCGCACAACTTCCACCTTCCCTATGGGACCGACTCGATCCAGGCCGAGCACGTCGCCATCGAATCAGCCCGGATCGCGTGGGAGGCGGGGGCCAAAGCTATCGTGCTGCCGACAATTCCGCTGGGCGCCAACGCGCAGCAACTGACCACGCCGCTGACGCTGAACATGAACCCGAGCACCCAAGCGCTGATCCTCGCCGACATTGTCGACAGCCTCTCGCACGCGGGCGTGCGCAAACTGCTGATTCTCAACGGGCACGGCGGTAATAGCTTCAAGCAAATGATCCGCGAGTTGCAGGCGCGCACCGACGTTTTCCTCTGCGCGAGCGACTGGTACACCATCCTCGATGCCAACGCCTACTTCGACGTGCCCGGCGATCATGCGGGCGAACTGGAGACGAGCATGATGCAGCATCTGCGTCCCGACTTGGTCCATTCGCTCGATGTAGCCGGGCCGGGCGAGGCGCGCGTCTTCGGCGTCCGAGCGCTGCGCGAGGGTTGGGTGTGGGCGCCCCGAGATTGGGCCAGCGTGACGGACGATACCGGCGTCGGCGATCCCTCGGCGGCGACGCCGGATAAGGGCGCAGCGCACTTCGAGCAGACGACCAAGGCGCTCGGTAGTTTTCTGGTCGATCTGGCGCATGCGGATGTGGCTGATCTGTACGTCGCCGCTTCGGACGTGTCCGGCTCCTGATACTGCGATCTGAGTATGCGTGTACTTCGACTGATCGGCATCAACCTGCTCGTTCTGCTGGGACTGCTCGTCGTAGTCGAAGGTGCGGTCCGGCTGACCCATCCGCACGTTGGGCCGCTCGGATCGAGTAGGGCGCTCGTCGCCGACAGCGTCTACGGCGCGACGCCTGGCATCGCGGCCAGTGCGCAGGGAGAGAGCGCAGGCGCCTGGTTCACGTCGACTGCCGATCACACGTGGCGGTACTCTTCAACCTCGCCGACGGACGCTCCAACGTGGCTCTTTCTAGGCGACTCGGTCACGATGGGTACGGGCGTCGATCCCGACTCGACGTTTGCGGGGCGACTCGCCCGCCGCGCTCGCGTGCATAACACCGCGCTGATCGGGCTGGGCGTCCGCGATTACGTCCCGACTGCGCGGGCGCGGCTGGCGAGGGGTGGCGTCGACCGCGTCGTGCTGGTGTGGTGCCTGAACGATCTGTATCCGCCCACCTCGAACGCGGATGCTCCAGCCGGAATGCGCGGATTGGTCGGCCCACTGCACGGTTTCGTGCTGCGCCACGTCCGCACGTATCAGGTGCTCAAGGCTGCCCTCCTCGACCGCCCGCGCGTCTACTACGACCACGACATCGCCCTATACGCCGACTCGTCGTTGATCGCTGACGCTCGTTCTCGCATCGCAGCCGTTGCCCGGTCTGCCGCCGCATCGGGCGCCGCGTTCGACGTGGTTGTGATGCCGTACCGCGACGCGCTCTCTGACTCCGAGTGGTCTTCTCGCGTCGCCCCGTTCGTGCAAGCGTTGGCCGCTGAAGATATCTCCGTAGTCGACGCCTCGTCGTGGCTAGACGGTGCCGATCCTGTCGACCTGTTTCGCTACGACGACGGCAT
Source organism: Rhodothermales bacterium (assembly GCA_963793245.1). GTDB lineage: Bacteria > Bacteroidota > Rhodothermia > Rhodothermales > BA12 > CAXBBB01. The sequence goes on along the minus strand of CAWBZG010000005.1, from coordinate 397,826 downwards.
CCACCTGTCGGCCCGAGGGCACGCGCGGATCGCTCGGGGACTTGCGCGGTAGGTGTGACCGACGTATATCCCTACGTGCTCTATCGACCCGAGTCACACCTACGCTCATGATTCCCTACACCGCCACCACGCAGGACATAGCCGTCACCGTTCGTCCGGTCTACCTCGACGCGCAGTCCGACTGGATGGCGCGCAAGTTTGTCTTCACCTATCAGGTGCGGATCGAAAATGCGGGGGCGGAAGAGGTGCAACTCACGCGCCGCCACTGGTACATCCGCGACCGCGACGGAAAGGCGCAGGAGGTCGAGGGCGAAGGCGTTATCGGACAACAGCCGATCCTGGCGCCGGGCGACGTCCACGAGTACGACAGCTATGTCATCCTACGCGCGCCCGAAGGCACGATGCGCGGCACGTACCAGATGGAGTACGCCAACGGCGCCCGGTTCAGCGTCGCCATTCCGCTGTTTCACCTCAAAGCCGCCGCCCTAATTCCAACAGCCGCCATGAAACCCGCCGACTACCTACTCTCGCCCGACGACCTCAATCGCCGCCCTGCACGCCGGACCAGCACGGCGACCTCCATTCTGCTCATCGTCGGCATGGTGCTTATCGTCAAAGCCGAAGGGCTGTTCACACCCGTAGGCGGATTGGCGATGCTAGTTGCTGCTGGGTTGGCTGGCCGCGCGGCGTGGGACGTGCTGAACTCAGATGAGAGAGGCGATGCCTGAACTTTCCTCCGACCGATCCACTGCTACCGATGAGAAAAAGCGGTGCCTTCACTGCGCTGGTCTGTGCTGAGCATGACGCTGGTCGTGCTTTCGATGGGGATGACCGTGATGCGCCGAGACATCGAGTGGCTAGGTTTAGACGGTATTGCCGTCGCCCTGTTGATCACCGCGCTGGTCTATATCAACGTGGTCGTTTGGCGATATACGCCGTCTTAACTCTGTATGCCGATGCTGCGCCTGCTTCTCTTGGGCACCCTGCTCTCCGGCTGCTCATTCGCCTCGTTGGAAGGCGACGCTTCCGGCGCGATCGACCGCGCCGATGTGGTGGGCGGTTGGACAATCGACCAATCCGCGAGTACAGACGAGATCGACGTGTACCGCCGCTCCGATACCTTCAAGCCGCCCGCCAGCCGGTTCACCATGGCATACGTGTTCCGCGCCGATGGGACGTGCGATTGGATGTTCTTGGCTCCCGATGACGGACACCATTTCAAGCCAGGTACGTGGCAACTCGTGGGCGACACGCTCCACGTGCAGCAAGACGTTCCGGTTGTCTATCAAGCCCATCTGCGCGATGATGCCCTCGTGCTGCAGCGGCTGACCGACGGTTCGTAGTTTGCCGCCTCACCCACGCATGCACCGATGGCCGACCGTGTTACGGCGCACCTGATGACCGAGGCTGATCTGGCCCGCACGCTCGACCGTATGGCGCGGCAGATCGCCGAAGTAATTGCCGCCCGCCCGGATGACGCGTCGCATCCGCCGCTCGCCTTGATTGGATTGCAGGTGCGCGGCGTGCCCATCGCCCAGCGGATCGCAGCCCGAGTCAAAGCGCTCGAAGACCTCGACGTCCCCGTCGGCATCCTCGACACGACGATGTACCGCGACGACGTGCGGATTCGCTCGCGCTCGCTGACCGTCCGCCGCACCGACATTCCGTTTGATATAACGGGCCGACACCTCGTCCTCTGCGACGATGTGCTCTACACAGGCCGAAGCGCCCGTGCCGCTTTGGACGCGCTCCTCGACATGGGACGACCAGCCAGCGTCCGCTTTTTGTGCGTCGTCGACAGAGGGCTGCGCGAGTTGCCCGTATCGCCCGACTTCGTGGGACTCGAAGTGCCGACGCTGACTGGGCAGGAGGTGCGTGTCCGCCTGTCTGACGTCGACGAGCGCGAAGGCGTCTGGCTAGTCGACGTAACCAAGGACGACCAATGAGCGAGCCGATTACCGAACTGCGCCACCGCCACCTGCTCGGGCTGGCCGACTATGGCGCCGACGAGATCCGGCTGATTTTGGATACAGCGCGTGAGTTTCGAGCCGTTCTGGAGCGTCCGATCAAGAAGGTGCCGACGTTGCGGGGCGTGACCGTCGTCAACCTCTTTTTCGAGAGTAGCACGCGGACACGCATTTCGTTCGAGTTGGCCGAAAAGCGCCTGTCCGCCGACGTCGTCAACTTTAGCGCATCCGGCTCGTCCGTCAGTAAGGGCGAAACACTCAAAGACACGGCGCGCAACCTCGAAGCAATGAAGACCGACGTGGCCGTGATCCGCCACGCCTCACCCGGTGCTGCCCACTACCTGACGCGCTGCATCGACGCCGTCGTCGTCAACGCGGGCGACGGCGCGCACGAGCACCCGACCCAGGCGCTGCTCGACCTGCTCACGATGTCGGGCGTAACCAGCGGCTTTGATGGCTTGAACGTCTCGATCATCGGCGACATCACCCACAGCCGCGTCGCTCGCTCCAACATCTACGGCCTGAACGCTCTAGGCGCCAACGTCACCCTCTGCGGCCCGCCGACGATGCTCCCGCGCGGCGTCGAAGAGATGGGCGTCCGGGTCACGCATCGGCTCGACGAAGCGCTCGACGGCTGCGACGTGGCAATGGCGCTCCGCCTGCAACTCGAACGCCAGGGCGCGGGCCTCTTCCCTAGCCTGCGCGAATACCATCAGCAGTTCGGTCTCCGCCCCGAGCACCTGGATCGCCACCCGGATCTGCGCATCCTGCACCCCGGCCCGATCAACCGAGGCGTCGAATTGAGCAGCGAAGTCGCCGACAGCGCAAACGCCGTCATCCTCGACCAGGTCACCAACGGCGTCGCCGTGCGCATGGCTGTCCTCTACCTCCTCGCCGGGCGGCTGGCGCCGGTGGGAGCGTAGCTGGATGAGCGACGAGTTCGAGGAATACACGTGACGAGCGGCATCCTTGCTGGACACCCACGCCCTTTGTCGTCAGCAGGTCAGCCGATGGTCGATACGTGCGAGTAATCAAGGATCTTTCGATCTGACGTGATGAGCGAGCAGCCGAACGCTCGCGCCGTCGCGACGAGGAAGCGGTCGGCGGGATCAGCGTGGAAGTCGCCTGGAAGCTGCGTCGACGCGATGGCTATTTCGGCGGTGAGCGGGACGGAGCGAACGAAGCGCGACGCACGATGCCAGCCAGTCGGCGACCGATGCCCCGAAGTCGACCTTCCCTTTGCGCGTCAGCAGGCCGACCTCCCAGAACGAAACGGCGCTTACCACCAAGTCATGTCTGGTGACGTTACCAACTCGAACTGGCGATCAGACAACGCTCGCGTTCCGCATTGAGCGCCCAAATCCAGATGTGCGTGTCGAGGAGCGTCACTTCAATGCTTCCAGTTCGCTCGGGTCAAGCGCAGAGCCGAACGGATCGTCATAGCGAAGCACACTGCCCCGCATCGCACCCAAACAGGGAGCCATGCTTCTTTTCTCGCTGACCGTTCGCCGAGAGCACGATCACTTCGACTTCGTTGCCCTCACCGAAGGGGAGACCGTCGAGCGTGACGCTTCCCTCTTTCGAGACGACGGCTTTCGTTTTGTAGGCTTCCATGACGAGGCGCGTTGAGTTGAACGGGATACGCGGCGGCGTCGAATGCGGTTGCCGTCACCCGTTGTACTGGTCGGGCAGGTCGTTTTCGTAGAGGACGGTGTCGCCGGGTTTGGTGCGGGCGCGGACGACGTCGCGGGCTTCGAACAGGGTGTTGACGACAGCGATCTGGGCGTCGGGGTAACCGGCTTCGCGCAGGCCGTCCTGGATCGGGCGCGTCTGCTCGTCGCCGACGAGGATGGCGAGGTCGGCGTACTGGGCGATGTGGGTGCCGAAGATCTTGTTCTCGTCGTATTGACGGTCGCCGAATTCGACCATTCCGGGCGTGACGATAACGCGTGTGCCGTCCATCTGGCCCAGGATCTCGACGGCGTTGCGCGCGCCGACGGGGTTGGAGTTGAACGCGTCGTCGATGACGGTGAGTCCGGCTTCTTCGCGAAGGGCCAAGCGGTGTTCGGTCGGCTGGATGCGACTGGCGGCGGCGGCGATCTGGCGCAGGCGCAGTCCGTAGCTGCGTGCCACGGCGACGCCGATCAAGAGGTTGATCACGTTGTGCTGGCCGAGTAGTTTGGCCTTCACCTCAGCCGTCTCGCCCGTATCGTCGCGGACCGTCAGCTTTACGCCGTCCTTTCCGTAGCTGACGTTGGAGCCGTAGATCTCCGCCGACTCGTCCTCGAGCGACACGCGCCACTGCTTACCGCTGACGCCCGACAGCACACGCACGCGCTCGTCGTCGCCGTTGAGGATCGCGTCGCCGCCGGGCTTCATGTGCTCCAGAATCTGAGCCTTTTCCTTGGCAATCGCTTCGATCGACCCCATCGTTTCCAAGTGCGCCATGCCGATGCTGGTGATGACGGCTTTGTGCGGCTGAGCGATGTCGCACAACTCTTCGATGTCGCCCGAGTAACGCATGCCCATCTCCAGGAGCAGGATCTGATGCTCGCTCTTCAATTTGGTGTTGATCACCAAGCAGATGCCCATCGGCGTGTTGTAACTGCTGGGCGTGGCGAGCACGTTGTACTTCTGCTTGAGCAACTCGGCGATGATAAACTTGACGCTCGTCTTGCCATAGCTGCCGGTGATGCCCAAGACGTGCAGGTCGGGCCGAGCCGCCAGCGTCGCTCTTGCCTGTCGCTTGAAGCCTTCTTGGACGCTGCTCTCGATGGGTTTGGTCGTGTAGCCACCCAGCAGCGTCCAGAATGGAGCGCCTAGATCGGCGGCCCACAGTCCGCCCAGAATCCAGAGCCATCCGGCGAATCGCGCATCGGCGCCCAGTCCAGTCGACAAGCCGAGCAAGATCCCGCCAACGATGGGCAGCAGCGTCCACGCGACGACGGCGATGCGCAGGCGCTTCATGCGGTCGGTCCATGCGAGGGGCTTCTTAATGCGCGCCGAGCGGTACAGCTTGGCCGAGAAAAAGGCGATGCCGTAGAGCAGCAGCGCCACCGGCACGACCCACGCGCCGACCGTCCACAGTGCGAAAGCGGCGAGCACGATTACGATAAGGCCGAGTGTGTGTGATAATCGCCAGACGTGGCTGCCGACGCGGTTCGCAGCCCACGCGCGGTACTCATTGGTCTTGTAGCCTTCGAGTTGGAAGACGTGGAGGAAGTAGCGTCCGCGTTGTCCCAATCGCCACAGGGCGAGAATCAGGGCGAGGGCGGCGCAGACTAGGACGAGGGCGAGCATCGGGTGAGAGCTTGACGTGGTTGATCGAAGCTACTCATCCAACGCCCGGGCAACGGCGACGACGTTGTTTGCGGGACTCCGGCATGACTGCTTGCCTCGCTTTGTTCTGGTCGATGGGGGAGATCTATCGGCGCTGAGCGTGCCTCTTCTGCGTGCGACGGGGTTATCATCCAGGTGTTTCGTCCACTCAGGCTCGCATCGACCATGTCCGACTCTCAGAATTCCAGCCTCAATCGACGCGACCTTCTTCGGCTTGGCACGCTCGGCTTGGGCATGGCCGCTACCGGCGGACTTGCTGGCTGTGTGCCCCCCAGTCGGACGGCTGCGTCTGGAGTTGGGATGAGCGGCGCCACGCTTGACGCCGTTCCAGAAACGCTTGGCGCGGTTCCGCCGGGTTTTCTCGCGGCGCCACCGATAGAAACGGTCCGAATCGGATTCGTGGGCGTCGGACTTCAGGGAGGCGGTCACGTCCGCAACTTTCTCCAGATCGACGGAGTCGAGATCGTCGCGATTTGTGACATCGATGCGGCGCGTGCTCAAGAGGTTGCGTCATGGGTAGGAGCGGACAATCGGCCAGTTCCTGCGTTGTACACGAACGGAGACCGCGACTACGAGCGGATGTGCGATGCCAACGAGTTGGACCTGGTGTTCGTGTCGACGCCGTGGGAGTGGCACGTGCCGATGTGCGTCTATGCGATGGAGACGGGGAGCCACGCGGCGACCGAAGTACCCGCGGCCTACACGCTGGAGGACTGCTGGCGGCTCGTCGAGGTGGCCGAAGCGCAGCAGAAGCACTGCGTCATGATGGAGAACTGCAACTACGATCGGCCCGAGATGCTGGTGTTCAATCTCGCCAAACAGGGACTCTTGGGCGAGATCCTGCACGCCGAGTGCGGCTACCTCCACGACCTGCGCGCGATCAAGTTTTCCGACACCAACGAGGGCCTGTGGCGCCTCGACCACTCGACGCAGCGCGATGCCAACCTCTATCCAACGCACGGACTCGGCCCCGTCGCCAACGTGATGGACATCAATCGGGGCGATCAGTTCAGCTACCTCGTGTCGATGAGTTCGCCCTCGCGCGGACTTCAGGACTATGCCGCTGAGCATCTGCCTCCAGGCGACCCGCGCCGCGATCAGACGTACGTGCTCGGCGACGTAAACGTGTCGCTCATCAAGACGGCAAACGGCAAGACGATTTACGTGTCGCACGACGTGAACCTGCCGCGTCCTTACTCGCGGATCCACATGGTGCAGGGATCTAAGGGCATTTTTCAAGGCTACCCCAACCGGCTCCACATCGAAGGCATCAGTCCGGACCACCGATGGGAAGCCTGGGAGGATGTGCTACCGCGCTACGACCACCCGCTGTGGACGGATCTCGATGAGCAGAGCGCAGGAGCCGGACACGGCGGAATGGATTTCATCGAGGACTATCGGCTCATCAAGTGCCTGCGCGAGGGCTTGCCGACCGATATGAACGTCTACGATGCCGCCGCTCTGAGTGCCGTCCAGCCGCTCACTCAGTGGTCGAACGCGAATGGCAGCCAGCCCGCCGCCTTCCCTGACTTCACGCGCGGGCAGTGGCGTACCAACCCACCCCTCGGCATCTTCAGGGCGTGACAGGTATGCCCATCGCGGAAAGGGAAAGAGGCCAAAGTGTACGCCTTCCAACAGGCCCTTCGTTTAGTGAGGGCAAACGATGAGGTTTGGTAGATTCAAGACCTATATCGTTCGGCTGTATATCGCCGTATTTGTCCTGTTCATGCTAAATAAGTTCGTCCTACGACCTTTTGTGCTTGGCCATGACTCGCTGGGTTTCCTGCGGATCATCGTTCTGTCCATTCCGAACACGTTTGAGGCGATCCTCGGAATGATCAATGTTGCGTCTGTGCTCATAGCGGCTAGGCTCTATCTCAGCCCTCGGTTTGACCAGGTTCAGGATCGCGCTGTCTATTTACTGGCTACGGCTTTCGTAAGCGTCTACGTGCTGACGCAGGAGTTCAAGCTCCACAACTTGGGAGGAAGAAATACATATGACCCATACGACGCAGTTGCGTCGGTTGTCGGAGTTGTAGGGATGCTGGTGGCATTTTTGTGCTATGGCGTGATCGAGGCCAAGACAGATCGTGGAAGGGCAGGATCGCCTGCTGAACTTCCGAGCATGGGTCGAGGCTGAGCCGTCGCCTGTCTGACTGTCTCGTCGGTGCGAGATGCAGGCGAGCCTACCTCGTAGCACATTTCGCGTCTACTCAAGACACACGCCATACGTCGGCGCCGGGGCCAGGATGAGCGATAAATGCGGGCTGAGCATTCGGCATCCGCTGCTGGGCCTGCCGAAGGGCGTCGATCACCGATTTGGATTCAGCGACTTTGGCTAGCGCCACGATAGAGCCGCCGAATCCGGCTCCCGTCATCCGCGCGCCTGCTGCACCGGCTTTGCGGGCGACTGCGACCAACTCGTCAAGGGCGGCATGACCGACACGTAGGCGGTCGCGTAGCGAGGCGTGGGAGGCGTCCATCAGCGCGCCACATCGTTCGGCGTCGCCCGCCATCAGCGCGCGCTCGAACAGCCCCACGCGCTCTATCTCCGTCCGTACGTGCTCGGCGACTTCGGGCTGGGTCGACGCGCGGATCTCGTTGTAGCGCGCCTGAGCTTCGCCGGATTTCTCGGCGCGGACGCCAGTGTGGGCGACGATCAGACGCAAGTCTGGGGGAAACGGAATCGCGCGCCAACTCAGCGGGCCGAAACCGATGCGGATCGCGCAGCCGTCGTGTCCGCCTAGACTGGCGGCCTGGTCCATGCCTCCGCCTGCCGTGCCGACGTAGCGCTCGGCTTGGGCGAACCGCGCTGCCAGGTCGAGGCGCCGAGCGTCGGTGAGCGGGCCGAGTCGATGGTTTGCATCCAGCATCGCCAGGCCCGCAGCGACGACGAGCGCGGACGACGACGACAGCCCAGACGCTTCGGGCAAGTCCGACGTGACGAGCAGGTCGACACCTAAGTCTTGGACGCCGAGCAGATCGATCGCGGCGGCTTTGAGGTAGTTGCCCCATCCGCCGTCCCGTTCAGCAGAGCCGATGGCGCGCAGATCGAACGTCACCGCCGGGTATGCGCGCTCCTCGCTAGCCGACATCGCCCGAACGGTGCTGTCCGAGCGTGGCGCCCACGCGACGGTGATGCCGCGACGTAGTGCTGCCGGAAGGACGGGGCCGCCGTGGTAGTCGATGTGCTCGCCGATCAGGTTGACCCGCCCCGGTGCGAACGCCACGCCGACGGCCTCTCGCCCGTAGGCTTCGCGAAAGCGTCTAAGCATCCGCTCGGAGGTACCGGCAGAGCCGCGTGCTGAGGTCTCATTCATCATCGGACGCCGACGCGCGGAAACAAGCGTACTACTCCGAACCCAGCCGCCAGCGCGAGGCCGAGCACGAGGGCGGCGTGCCCCAATTGGCCGTAGATCAGATAGCCCGTTCCAAAGAGCGCGGCGTAGACAGCGACGCAGCCCAAGAACCACGAGAGTGCCGCCGCTGAGATCGACCCATCTCCCGAGCCTTCGTCCTCTAGCGCCATCTCCGCGCTCACACGCGTCCAGCCGGGTCCTTGTGGGCGAATCTTGCGGACGAATTGCTCTAGCGTCGCGGTATCGGCGGGTGGCGTGGCGAGCGTGACGACTATCCAGCCGATGGTCGTAATGAGGACCGACATCACCAAACTCATACTGCTCGTCCAGTCCGGCGATGCCCACGAAAGGCCCCAGAGTCCGCCCGTCAACCAGATGGCGACGACAAACGAGATCGCCATAGCGCTGATCTCGCTCCACGCGTTGATGCGCCACCAGAACCACCGCAGCAAGAACACGAGTCCGGTCCCGGCGCCGATTTGGAGTAGGATGTCGAACGCCTGTAGCGCATTGCTCAGTCCGAGAGCGACCGTTCCCATCAGGACCGTCAGCACGACCGTTGTAATACGGGCGACCGTGACGTAGTGCGCTTCGCTCGCCTCGAGGACGGCGAACCGGCGGTAGACGTCCTGCACCACGTACGACGCGCCCCAGTTGAGGTGCGTGCTGACCGTCGACATGTACGCTGCGGCGAGCGATGCTACGACCAATCCGAGCAGGCCCGAAGGCAGAAAAACGAGCATCGCCGGGTACGCGAGGTCGTGACCCAAGATCGACGGGTCGAGGCCGGGGAACGCCGCCTGGATCGAGTCGAGCGTCGGGTAGACGACCAGCGAGGCAAGGGCCACCAACACCCATGGCCAGGGTCGCAAGCCGTAGTGCGCGACGTTGAACCACAGGATCGCTTTGAGCGAATCGTCTTCGGTTTTCGCCGCCAGCATCCGCTGCGCGTTGTAGCCGCCGCCGCCCGGCTCGGCGCCGGGATACCACGTGCTCCACCACTGCACGGCGATGGGTACGATGAAGACGGCCAGCGCCGTGTCCCAGTCCGAGAAGTCGGGAAGGAAGCTGGTTTTGCCCTCTAATGCGGGATGATCCAGAAGAGCCGCCAAACCACCTACGTCGGGATGGCCGACCGCATAAACGGCTGCCGCGATGGACCCCACCATCGCCAGCACGAACAGGATCATGTCCGTCGCCACGACGCCCCACAGCCCGGACGTCGCCGAGTAGAGAACCGTGATGGCTCCAGCGATGAGAACGACCTGAAGCGGACTCGCTCCGAGCAACACGCCACCGATTTTGATGGCAGCGAGCGTCACGGTCGCCAGGATCATCGTGTTGAAGAAGACGCCCAGGTAGATCGCCCGGAAGCCGCGCAAAAAGGCGGCGGGCTTGCCCGAGTAGCGTAGTTCGTAGAACTCCAGGTCGGTCACGACTTCCGAACGCCGCCACAGTTTGGCGTAGAAAAACACCGTCAGCATCCCCGTAATCACGAACGCCCACCACACCCAGTTGCCGCTCACGCCGTTCGTGCGCACGATGTCGGTGACGAGGTTGGGGGTGTCGGTCGAAAACGTCGTGGCGACCATCGACGTGCCCAATACCCACCACGGCAGACTGCGCCCCGCCAAGAAATACGCCGTCGTCCCCTCGCCCGCACGTTTGGTGAAGTAGAGACCGACCGCCAGGATGACGATGCCGTACAGAGCGATCACGCCCCAGTCGATTAGAGCGAGTTGCATGGAGCATCGAGTGTTAGAGGCGGAACGAGTCGACCTGCAGGGCGAGCGGTGTCGCATAGTGCCCCGACTCGTGAGCGGCTGCCATGCGTGCTCGGGCAGCGGGGAGGTCGTCGGCGAAAGTAAGCCCGAACCAACCCTGCGACTGCCCGGCGACCGAAATCGAGACTCTGCCCGAGCGTCGAAGGCGGTCGAGGACGGACGATAGCATGAACTCGCTCTCAGTCTCCGATCGCTGATGCCGGTCGAATTCCTGGGATAGCATCGGGCGAATGCCGGGACCAAGCATCCACAGGTTCATAGAGCCAAGAGCGTCGCGCGGAACGACGCACTTGGCTCCCGACTCAAATCGCCCGCGAAGGGATCCTGACCCATCGCTAGCAATCACGCCATGTACTTCGTCGATGGCTGTCACTACTGCGCCATCGGTCTGTATCCAGCCGCGCGACACGCCGCCATAGTCGGAGAGCGTGCCCGCGATCGGATACCCGACGAGGCTGCAGCGTACGGTTTTTTCCTCAGAACGCCCTACGTCGGCTGCTGAAGCCCACAGGCAAGCCAAGCCGTCGCGACCGTAGGCATCGTCGCCGTTCGCTATCGCCGCCGGACCGTCGATTCCGGCAAGTCCGACAAGCGCCGCGTGTGCCGTCCCGAGTGCGGCATGCTGCTGCACGAATCGAACTGGAAGGTCTGTACCGAGGTGTTCGGTCAGGTGCTCGTGGATGATGGCCTCGATCCCGGGCCGCACGACGACGACGATTTCGGAGAAGCCCGCGACCAGCGCATCGACGACGGTGTACGCTAGAATCGACGCTCCGTCAGGGCCGACTGGGGCGACTTGCTTCAGGGTGCCAAAACGAGTCGAACGTCCAGCGGCGAGCAGAATGAGCGGGACGTTCATCGGCGGCGAGAGTGTACGTGCAGGAGCACCGCCGAGTGGAGACCGACGCGTCACGCGGCGCAAGATAGAGTGAGCAGGCTCGCTGGTGCTGGCCACGAGGAGCACGTGGTCTTACCATGGATCGGCGTGCCGGTGACCTATCTGGAGCACGCCTCCCTCACGCCGCCGAATATGCGTCTGCCGTGTATTTTGGCTGATTTTTTAGATCGCGTGTTCGTATAGATGGATTGGGATGTATATTATTTGCTTCACCAACACCCAGACAGAAACGATGAAAGGAACAGTAAAATGGTTCAATGCCGACAAAGGCTTCGGTTTCATTGCACCCGAAGATGGAAGCAAAGACCTGTTTGTTCATCACTCAGAAATTCAGGCAGGCGGCCAGTACGCCACGCTTGACGACGGCCAGGCTGTCGAGTTTGAAGTGGGCGAAGGCAAGAAAGGCCCATGCGCGAATAACGTCGTCGCTATCTAAGCTATCTGCATAGACACCGAAAGGGGTGGCACGTGTTCGCGCGTGTCACCCCTTTCGATTTTAGCGAGCTTTGGCCACGCCTGTTCGTGGTAAACATCGTCGACTGAATAGGCTCTGTGTGGCTACTATAGATGCGGAGGGTTGAGCGAGGGGCGAGTGAGTACGCTCGGCATAGATGTCGATTTTGCCTATACCGGTTCGCCGATCATCGCTCACATACGGCTCGATCCCTCATTCTTCCAGACGCTCGACTCGCACGCCATCGAGTGTAACGTCCGACAGGTACCGCAGACGTCCGGCGAGCCATAGTTCGGGCAGGCGTTCCAAGTCGTTGGGCGACAAGGTCTCGTCCGTTGGGGCGAAGTTGCGGTAGTTCTGCACGCGGATCCCGTCTACCTCGCGTGCGCCGAACGCTTGCCGAAACCGAATGCCGCCGCCGTTGACGTGGAAAGCGTACGCGAGGTAGTCGATGGTGTGACGCTCGTCGTGAATCCAGTAGACGAAGCGGTCCTGCCAATCGCGCCCGCCGCCCTCGCGTCCGAACGTCACGTCTAGCACCTGATACGATTCGTCGCCGATGCGCGTCTCGCCCAGGTGACGCGGCTGGACGGCGTCGTCTGTGAGCGGGCGAGGAAGCAGGGCGAAGTAGAGGACGGAGTTGAGCGACTCCTCGGCAGATAATGCAGCAGCAGGCGGAAGCGAATCGGTGTGGGCACCGCGCGTGCGACGGAAACCGCGTCCGTCGAGCATATCGGCGAATGGACCCAACGCGTCCTGCCCGTAACGCGCGTAGAGTTGGCCGTCGTCGCCGAACTGAGCGCTATAGTCCGTCCCCCTGAACGAGAACGACAACCGGGCGCCGTTCAGACTGTCGGATGCGTGCGCGGCCTGTGCCTGAGCGATCAGCGCGTTGGCGCGCTCGGCGTTGGTGGCCGTCGGAGCGCCGGACGTGTCGCTGCATCCGGCGGCGACGCAGGCGACGAGGAGCAGGAGCGACAGGGTTCGGAGCATCGGCGGAGAAAGGAGCATCCGGCAAGATCGCACTCCGAACGCAATCGCTGGTCTACAACCGGAACGCTGCCGACAGCTCGAAGGCCAACAGAGGCTGCGTCGACTGGTACTTCACCCACTGGTCTGTCTCAACGATTCCAATCGACTCGGACTGGAGCGTCTCTTCGGTCACGTCCTTACGTCCATATCCAAACCCGATCACGCCGCCGATGCGAAGCGACAGACGGTCCGACGCGTCCCACTCGGTACCGACGGCTCCCAGAGCGCCGATGCTCAGGGTTTCTGTCTCGGTGTCGCCCGGTCCTCGGAACGCATTTTGGTTGGAGATTTGTCCCACCTGAGTGCGGTTGTTCTCTCGCTGCTCTCGATCACGTCCAAACGTAACGCCCAGCGTCGCGAAGGGGTGGACGGTGTCGTCCGGCAGGAACGTCCATCGGTGCTCCATTCGGAGCGCTTTGGTACGGGTGTCGGTGTAGCGGCTGAAGAGCGTCGCGCCCTCGATTGTCCGGTCATCGGATAGCGGGTCGACGAAGCTCACCGCGTGCCAACTGCCCGATGACCGAGCGCTGCTGCTCGTCACTGTCACCGCGAGTGTGCGCCGTGCGGAAAAACGATACTCGGCTCCAATCGACGGTCCATCGTCCGGCGTGGAGACGGAATGGTATCCGAACGTAACGGCCCAAGGCGTAGCGTCGACTGGGGCAGGGTCGGGCGTTTGAGCGAGGGAGGGAAGCGCGAATCCTGCGAGCAGCAGGACAGAGAGCAGCGGGCGCATGGCGTTAGGCGTTTGGTTAAAAGCAGTAGCGATGTGCGATGGGGGACGGTTTAGATTTAAGTGGTAGGCATGCTGATGCTCGAAGGATAGGGAAGCGCGATCTGGCTCAGAAGTAGAGCGAGACGCCGAATCGGGCGTTGGACGTGGCGATTGACCACGAAACTGATCTACGTCCCTCGCATTCTTACGCTTCGGTTGCTGGCTTGAGTCCGTATCTGGTCGTCCTCGTCGCGCTCGGTCGCTCGGTCACAATCGGCTGCGAGCTGTGCGCTCGTTGTGCTCGCGCAGTACGCGTAGCCTCCGCTCACATTGTACTCAGCTACGAAGCTCAAGCAAAGGCGTCGCAAACCACTCTACGCCTATCGACCCGAGTAAACCGGCCTCTAGGCGCGTCGTCGCGTTGGAATTGCTCTGAAGTTCCGTCTGGCTGGCTTGGCCGTTCGGGTGTTCTGTCGGTCTGACGTATTCAAGTCGTCTTTCCGACCGAAGTGGGCTACCCATAGATCTGGTCCTATGGCCGTGAAAAAGGTCAGAGGGCGCTGGCTCGGAAAGTAGCGGACGTGCTGCAGCGATGCGCGAGCCGACAAGATGCTCTGGTCCCCGTCGATTTCTCCGTTCGGTTGTCGAGGTGGATTCGTCCGTGATCGCTCCATCCCGCTCACGTGAACAATCGGTTCTCTCGGTCGATGTCACCGGAGCGCAGCGAGAACTCGCCTCCTACGCCGACCGATGCGCGCCACGCCCTCGTCGGCGTGCGGTGGCGCTTGACGGTCACCGGCCCTCCGCTGAAACTGCTCAGTGTAAAGTCATCGAGGCTGAATACCAGCGCCCACTCTTTGTCTTCGTACGGATTCTCGGGAGCCGTTTGCGCCGATGCCGAGGCTGCAACGGTGAACAGGGCGAGGGCGAGCAGCAGACGAGACACGGCGGCGGTGGTTGGTGAGTGCAGAGTAGAGAACGGACTCTCTGCGCTGCATCGTACTCAATCCAGAGTCGCGCACGGTGTCGCCCTGGCCTACTCCGTTTGCAAACAAGGCGTTAGCCGATGCAAAAAAGTCAGACTACTCTGCTCGCAATCGCGTCGTTTGAGCGTCGAGGTCCAGTCCGAGTACGTCGGCCATCATGCGTCCAAACGCGGCGTTCTCGTAGTGTCCAGCGAATCGACCCGCTGACGGGCCAAATGCAAACACGTTGACGTCGACGCCGGTGTGCCCGCCCGTCGTCCAGCCGATTCCGGCGCGGTCGCTGATCAGGTGCATCATGGCGGTGCGGAGTGCGCGCGGGTTGGCGTCCGACGCGGCGACGTTGAGTTTGCCGATCTCGTCGGCTGTCAGGCTGTCGATACCCGCATGTTCGGCGAGGATAGCGGCGGGTGCCATGCCTTGGGTCAGCATCTCGGCCATCGCGTCGACCGAGGCTGTGACGGGAACGAGGACTTCGGGCTGCCACGCATAGACACCGTCGCGTCCGATAGAGAGACCGCCAGTTTCGTGGTCGGCTGTCGATAGGACGAGCGTGTTGCCGTCGGCGCGGGCGAAGCGGATGGCTTCTTCGAACGCCGTTTCGAACGCGAGGATGTCGTGGACGTGACCGGCGGGGTCGTTCTCGTGACCGGCGTGGTCGATCCGGCTCGCCTCTACCATGAGGAAAAAGCCGTTGGGGTTATCGGTGGAGAGCAAGCGCAGTGCTGCCGCCGTCATCTCGGCCAGCGACGGCTCGCTGATGGGGCGGTCGAGTTCGTAGTTGAGTTGGTCCATCGCCAGCAGCGCGGCCATTGGCGTCGTCGTGTGGGCGGCCAGTTCTGCGCGCGACGTGACCAGCGTGTAGCCTGCTGCCTCCATCTCGGCGAGCAGGTTGCGTTCGTCCGTTCGGCGGCTGCCTTCGACAGTTGCGGCTTCGAAGTGGCGCCGTCCTCCACCCATGAGTACGTCTACGCCCAGCGCGAATTGCTGATCGGCGATCTCATTCTCCATCGCTCGGCTAGGCACGTGAGCCGAAAACGCGGCAGGCGTGGCGTGCGTAATGCGCGTCGTGGCGACGAGTCCGGTCTTCATGCCGCGTGCCTTGGCCGCTTCCACGATCGTCCCCAGCGGACGCCGCAGCGTGTCGACTCCGACGGCGCCGTTGTACGTGCGATGTCCCGTCGAGTAGGCCGTTGCGCTAGATGCCGAATCGGTCACGCGGCTGTTGGTTGCCGCCGTCGCGATGCTGCCGACGAAATAGTCGTCGGTAAAGAGCGACTCGCGGCCTTGGGTGTGGAGCACGTAATCGCGTGCCATCGTCAGGCTGGCCGGTCCCATGCCGTCGGTAATGATCAGGACGACGTTGCGTGGCTGCGACGTGTCCGGCTGGGCGTGCAGCGGGGCGACGAGGGCGAGGAGGAGCAGAGCGAAGAGAGTGCGCACGGGCATCGGACGTAGAGGAGAAAGGTGCAATCTAGGACGCTCGGCTGTCGTGCGCATCGTGTAGCGCATTGCGGTTTCGTCAAGCCAACGGACGCGCGTGCAAAGTTTTTGTGGTGATCGAGGTTACGCTCGGCGGTCTGGTGGGTCTAGCTCCACGTCCGCCCCGCACACCAACCAGCCTCTGTCATGCGTCTCGTCCTCACCCTCCTCCTGCTCGTTTCGCTGTTGTTTCTGCTCGCCCCGGCATCGGCCCAGCTCGCCCAGCCGACGTTTGACGACGCCCCATTCACCTGGCAGGAATACGGACGCGCCGCCCAGTGCGACCTCTCAATCCACCGCGACCTGTCGGGCGATGAGGACCGTCCGCACGTTGCCGTATTGACCGAGCGCGCAGACAACGAGGGTCCCTCGGTCGTCGACGATCTGCGCTACGTTGCTGAGCAGGTGGGGCGCATGCACGACTTAGATCCCGCTGGCGTAACGTGGATCGTGCGCTGGGGCGCTGCGGCCTACGAGGGCGCTGAAGGTGGAAAGGAAATCGTGCTACAAGCCCGTTTTCGCCGCACCAAGTCGGGCAACCTGTCGACGCCCTCGTGGAAGGTGCTGAACCACGAACAGGCCGATGACCTGATGAGCGGACGCTAACACGGCACACTTTAGTACAGCTTCGAAGGCTTCTCCAAACCGCTGCGGCGGGGGAGCCTTCTTTGCGTGAGCACTCGCGCTCGTGCGAACCCTACCCGGAGCCTATGGGTATCGCGCGGTGAAGGAGCGTCGGCGGGGGATAGTCCGTTTATCCCGAAGAGCTTCCGGCTGACGGAGCTGCCAAGACGCAAGCCTGCGATAATACGACGGTTGCGACGGTTTGCGCGCAAGAGACAGTGGAACCGCCTCGTTATTCCATGCGTGGCACGGACACTCTCCCAAGCCGCCTCACGTCCGCGCGACGCTCCCTCCGCGCACTGTCACACCATACCTACCGTAGCGAATGTACGTCCCCCGCCAGCAGCGAATGCTCGATCAGTATCTCCAAGAGATCGGTCAGATTGCGCTTCTCAAACCGGCCGAGGAGGTCGACCTTGCACAGCGTATCAAGCAAGGCGATCAGGAAGCGCTCCACAAGCTCACGCGCGCCAACCTGCGCTTCGTCGTATCGGTCGCCAAGAAGTATCAGGGTCAAGGCCTGACCCTCGCCGACCTGATCAACGAGGGCAACTACGGCTTGATCAAAGCCGCCCAGCGCTTCGACGAGACGCGCGGCTTCAAGTTTATCTCGTACGCCGTCTGGTGGATTCGTCAGGCCATTCTGCAAGCGCTCGCCGAGCAAAGCCGCGTCGTTCGCCTGCCGCTCAACCGCATCGGCACGATCAGCAAGATTCGTAAGATCGGCAGCAAGTTGTCGCAGCGCCACGAACGCACGGCCACGATCCAAGAACTCGCCGACGAACTCGAAATCGACGTCGAGAAGGTCCGCGAGGCGATGCAGCACACAGGGCGCCACCTCTCGATGGACGCTCCGTTCAACGACGACGACGACAACAGCCTGCTCGACGTACTTCCCGATGGCGACGAGATCGCACCGGACGAAGTGCTACTCGGTGAGTCGCTCAAAATCGACATCGAACGCGCACTGGGCGGATTGCACGAGCGCGAGGCGGAGATCACACGCCTCTACTTCGGCATCGGTCGTGAGCATCCGCTTACGCTCGAAGAGATCGGCCAGCACTTCAACCTGACGCGCGAACGCGTGCGCCAAATCAAGGAGAAAGCGCTGCGCAAACTCCGCCAGCGTCACCGCCGCGAAGAACTCCAAATGCACATCGGCTAAGGGTTCGCCTCATTTCCTAGGCACGATAGGCGCTCCGGGAAAGCTTTTTAGAAACCGCTCTTCGACACTGGTCGGGGGGCGGTTTTCGTTTGGGATGCAGACGTGAGCGGGGAGAGCGTACTTTTGGTTCTACGGCTCCTACTCTCCGTTTTCCTGTGATCCCATCTGCCCTCCGACTGCTTTGCGTGTGCATGCTGTGCATCGCCTGCTGGGGATGCGGGTCGGAAGCGGACGCCATCGATGCGGCGTCCGTGCCGGATGAAGCGCCGGTCGTGCAGGAGCCAGAGCCACCATCGCGTCTCGAAATTGCGCGTTCGGCGCTCGACTCAATCAGCGTCGGGTCGATCAGCGATACGTTGCTGCTGGCGTCGATGCCGCAGATCTCGCGCGAGTGGAGCATGCAGCAAGCCGTTTTTGCCGACGGCGCCGCCTTGGAAACTCCGCTGGCCAACGCCTATGCGCGCCGATTGGAGTACGTCGAGGAGCGGGCCTGCTCGGGCAGCGAGGCTATGGCGCGGGCGCTGCTGGTCTACGGCCTATTCGTCGAAGGCGAGGAAGCAGCGGCCTACTTCGACCGCAACGGCGTCGACCGCCCAGACATCGATCCCGATTGCGCCGAACCTGATGTGTTTTGCAAAGCGTACGAGCAACTCGTCGAAACGCGCGGCGTCGACGCGATGGAGCGGCTTGATCAGACGTGCCAGCGGACCAAACTCGACGTCGCCCGCCGTGTGCTTGCCCAATGGACCCGGACGCGTCAGCCCAGCGGAGCATCAGCCGAGCGCGACTTACTCGCCTCGCTGCCCGCCAACCTCGCCGAGTACGGTCAGCAGCGCCGCGCGTTCGCCTCCAACCGGACGCTTCGGTATGCGTCGGACTTGCGCCTCGACCACCTGGCTGATCGCGCCTGCGAGGGCGACCGCACGATGGCCAACGCCTATTTGCGCTACGTTTTGATTGCCCGCGCGCACTCTTCCAGGGGCCGCAGCGCATCCGAGTTCATCACGCTTCCCGGCCCCGGCGCCCAGTGCGCCAAACCTCGCACGCTGTGTGCCGTCATGCCCGGACTCGTCGACGAGTGGGGGGAAGACGCAATCCGTCTGTCGAGCGAGGTGTGCGAACTCTGAAGAGGCTCTTCTTGGGTTTCATTCTGTCGTCCCGGTCCCCGATTTGGGACCCAGAAGTCTCCTCGAAGCGCCCATTTGCGTAAAGTAGAGCAGCGTGACCAAGGCCCTGAGTTCGCTGAACAGTGGGGCAGCGACGCGCTGGGCCAGACGCAGGCGGCGTGCTGCCCGAGAGCAGGGTGAGGGCGCATGTCGGCCCCGAGCGATTGCGGCAGAAATGCGCGAATCCTTCCATGCGGGCGTATCGTTGATGCCGTTCCGCCTTCTATCAGACACCGCCCGTCCCCGTGAGCGCACTTGGTTTCAACACCGGATACATCGAAGAGTACTACCGCCAGTATCTCGAAGACCCCAATAGCGTCAGCGAGTCCTGGCGCGAGTTTTTCGCCGACTACACGCCCGATGCGTCGTTCGTAACCGGTGTTCAGGCGCGTGCGCAAGTCGCGCAGAAGCCTGTAGCCACATCAGCGGGCGATGGTGCTGCGGCGCGTCCTGCGCAGCCGGCCCCTCAGCCCAAGCCGCAAGCTCCGGCATCCAATGGGGCGTCGGCGAAGGCGCCTGAGGCGAAACCTGCCAAGCCCGCACGTCCGGCTCCCGCTGGCGCGGAGTTGAACCCGCTGCGCGGCGCATCGGCGGCGATCGCGACGAACATGCAGGAGAGTACGGCCGTGCCGACAGCGACGAGCGTCCGCACGTTTCCGGTCAAGCTCATGGCCGAAAACCGCAAGCTTATCAACGACTACCAGCGCTTGGTCGGCGGCGACAAGGTGTCGTTCACGCACCTGATTGCCTACGCGGTCGTCGAAGCGCTCAAGGCCGAGCCGAACGTCAACACGTCGTACTACGAGGATGGCGAAGGCAACGGCTTCCACGCGATTCCCGAGCACGTCAACCTCGGCCTCGCCATCGACGTCGAGAAGCGGGGTAAGCGGACGCTGCTCGTGCCCAACATCAAGGGCGCTGAGGAGAAAGACTTTGCGCAGCTTCTGGGCGCCTACAACGACATCGTACGACGTGCCCGCGGCGGTAAGCTCACGCTCGACGACTTCCAGGGCACGACGGCCAGCATCACCAACCCCGGTATGATCGGCACGGATCTGTCGGTCCCACGCCTGATGGACGGGCAGGCAGTCATCATCGGCGTCGGCTCGATCGGCTACCCGCCCGAGTACCAAGCGCTGCCGCCTGACGTTGTCGCGCGGACGGGCCTGAGCATGGTCATGACGATGACGTCGACGTACGATCACCGCGTGATTCAGGGGGCCGAGAGCGGGGCGTTCCTCGCCAAAGCCGTCGCCTTGCTGACGGGCGACGACCAGTTCTACGACCGCGTGTTCGAGGCGCTGGGGATTCCCTACTTCCCGTATCGTCCCGGCAGCGACTCGGCTCCAGCGTTCGGCCCAGAAGATCGCGAGCGAGGCGCAGGCCAAAAAGCAGGCCAGTGTGCTCGCGCTGATCCGCGCCTACCGCGTGCGTGGACACCTCAACGCGAACGTCAACCCGCTGGGCTACGACCGGACGGAGCATCCCGAACTCGATCCCGCCTTCTACGGCCTGACCGTCTGGGACTTGGACCGCCACTTCCTGACGAGCGAGTTGAGCGGGATGCCCAAGATGAAGCTGCGCGACATCCTCGACACGCTGCGCGAAACGTACACGCGCAAAGTCGGTGTTGAGTACATGCACATCGCCGATCCGACCGAAAAGCGCTGGCTGCAGGAGCGGATCGAGCCGACACGCTTCGCCGATCCGATTTCGCCGAGCGACAAGGAGCGCATCTTGAGCAAGCTCAACAGCGGCGAGGCGTTCGAGCGCTTCTTGCACACCAAGTACATCGGACACAAACGCTTCTCGCTCGAAGGCGCCGAAACGATGATCCCGATGCTCGACGCCGTCCTGAGCGACGCCGCCGATCAGGAGGTCAACGAAGTCGTCATCGGCATGGCGCATAGGGGACGGCTCAACGTGCTCGCCAACATCATGGGCAAGCCGTACGAGCGCATCTTCAACGAGTTCGAAGGTTCACTCGACCCGGATCAGGCGCAGGGATCGGGCGACGTGAAGTACCACCTGGGCACGTCCGGCACGCACACGTCGCCGTCTGGTGCGACGGTCCATCTGTCGCTGGCGAGCAACCCGAGTCACCTGGAGGCCGTCAATCCCATCGTCGAGGGCATGGTGCGGGCCAAGCAAGCGCTGTTGCGTCAGGCCAAGAAGGACGCTCCAGGCGGCGACTATCTCGACGCCGTCATTCCGCTGCTTATCCACGGCGACGCGGCGTTCGCGGGGCAGGGCGTCGTCGGCGAAACGCTCAACATGAGCCTGCTGCGGGGATACAAAACCGGCGGCACGCTGCACCTGGTCATCAACAACCAGATCGGCTTCACGACATCGCCAGCCGATGCGCGTTCGTCGACCTATGCGACCGATGTGGCGCGTACGATTCAGGCGCCCGTCTTCCACGTCAACGGCGACGATCCCGAAGCGTGCGTGCGCGTAATGCGGCTGGCGCTCGACTACCGTCAGGTGTTCAACAAAGACGTCGTGATCGACCTGCTGTGCTACCGAGTTCATGGGCACAACGAGGGCGACGAGCCGACCTATACGCAGCCGATCCTCTATGCCAAGATCGAAGCCAAGCGTTCGATTCGGAAGCTCTACACCGAGAGCCTGGTCAAACGCGGCGAGATGACGCCCGAGAAGGCCGAGCAGTTGATGGACTCGTACCGCGACGAACTCAACGAGGCGTTCGTCCGCACGCGCGACCTGCTCGAAAAGACGCCCGACAGCGCGCTGGCGCGCCGTGCCGAGCGCAAAGCCGCCCGTGCATCGCTCGAAGAAGTCGACACGTCGGCGACGCTGCCCGCACTCCAATCGGTTGTCGACGCGCTGATGCGCAAGCCGGACGATTTCGACATCCACCGCAAGCTCGACCGGCAGTTCAGCAAACGCCAGGATCTGTTCGACTCCGGAAAAATCGACTGGGGTTTTGGCGAAGCATTGGCATTCGGCACGCTGCTCACCGAGGGCACGACGATTCGCCTCGCCGGTCAAGACAGCCGACGGGGTACGTTCTCGCACCGTCACAGCGTGCTCTACGATCAGACGACGGGCGGCGAGTACATCCCGCTCAACCACGTGCAAGACGAGCAGGCCAAACTGCTCGTGTACGACAGCCTGCTGAGTGAGTACGCCGCGTGCGCGTTCGAGTACGGCTACAGCGTCGCCGATCCGAGCGCTCTGGTGATCTGGGAAGCTCAGTTCGGCGACTTCGCCAACGGCGCGCAGATCGTGTACGACCAGTTCCTGTCGGCTGCCGAAGAGAAGTGGGGCCAGCGCAGCGGATTGGTGCTGCTGCTGCCGCACGGCTACGAAGGGCAGGGGCCGGAGCACAGCTCGGCGCGTCTCGAGCGCTTCTTGCAGTTGTGCGCCGAGGAAAACATGATCGTCGCCAACTTCACCACGTCGGCCAACTACTTCCACGCACTGCGCCGCCAGGTCAAGCGCGACGCGCGGAAGCCGCTGATCGTGATGAGTCCCAAGAGCTTGCTGCGGTTGCCCGCCGCCACCAGCGCACCGTCCGACTTCACCGACGGTCAGTTCCAACCGCTCATCCCGGACGCTGATGTAGCGAGCGGCGCCAAGCGTTTGCTGTTCTGCTCAGGCAAGGTCTACTACGATCTGGTCAACGCACGAGAGGGTAGCGCAGCCGAAGGATCAGTCGCGATCGAACGCGTCGAGCAGATCTATCCGCTCCCCGTCGACGCCATTCGCGAACAACTCCAGGCGCATCCCGACGCCGACGTTGTGTGGTGCCAGGAGGAGTCGGCCAACATGGGCGCCTGGCAGCACGTTCGCTACCAGTTCGACGACCTGCTCGCCGAGACGCGCGACGGAAACCAACGCATCCAGTATGCCGGACGCATGGCCAGCGCCTCGCCGTCGACGGGAAGCGCTAAGGTGCATGCCTACGAGCAAAACCTGCTGGTGAACGACGCGCTTGGGCTTGGCTGAGTCTGGCCCTTGCTCATAGCCTTAAGCCTGACAGGTCTCCGAGACGTGTCAGGCTTTTGCATTTGATCGTTCGACGGGTTACAATTGGCTCAGATACCGACGCGCATTCTCATGTGCGCTGCCTTTGTCCGGCATCGCGAGTACCTGCCGGTACCGGGCGGCGGCTTCGTTCTTTTTGCCCAACTCCTCGAACGTCTGGCCCTGTCGCAGCCTGCCGACGACGGCGAAGTAGCTCGGGTTCGGACGGCCTTTGGAGTACGTTTCGAGTTGGGTATACCGGACCAGCGCTTGCCGATAGTCGCCGCGTGAGGCGTGCGAGCGGGCGAGGTAGTAGAGCGCTTGCTCTGCGGCGGAGCGCCCGTAGTAGGGCGTCCGGGCGAGGTGCTTGTTGAGTACGTCCGCCCACACGTCGTCGGCTTGGCCCCACTGGTGCCAGCGGGCGAGGATGCGACCCTCGGCGGTATGGAAGAACGGGTTGTCGGGGTAGCGCTGGCGCAGCCACGTGACGTGCTCGCGGGTTGCCGAAAAATCGTTCTCGAACAGGTACTCGATCTGCATCAGGAAATAGTGCGCCTCGGTCTTGAGAAACGTGCCGTCGTCCGCCGTGCGGTTGAGTAGATCTAGCCCGCGCGCTTTGTTGCCGCTGGGAAAGAGGGTGAGGAACGGACGGGCCGCCGGATAGCGGTCTCCCGTCGCGGCGATGTAGTAGTCGTACAGCCCTTTGCCGAAGCCGAAGTCAGCGCGGCTGGTGTCGGCGTCGGCGATGCTCAGCACGTAGTCCATCGCGTCGCGACCGTCCCTCGCGGCGCGCAAGTACTGGCCTCGGTTGGAGCGCAAGCGGCCCCGAAACCCCAGCGCGGCCCCTTTGAAGAAGCGCGCGTCGAAGTCGGACCGGCTGCGCCGCAGCCGAGCGTCCGAGCGGGCGATGACGATGTCCATCTCGTCGTAGAACGTCTGGTCGTGGCTGGTGTCGTTGAGGTCGAGTAGGATCTGCCACCACGTCCCCAGTGCTTTGAGAAACGGACCGATAGGATGATCCGGATGCTCGTCGGCCACAAGGGTAAACAGGCTATCCGCCGCGTCGAAGTCGACATTGTAGAGGCGGTCCAAACCGTGTTGCGCGCGCGCGCGGACAGTCGGATCGTCGAGCAGAGAGCGCTGGCTCTGGGCCGAGGCGAGGCCTGAGCAGGTGAGCGCGAGCAGAAAGAGGAGGACGTATCGCATACCGATGAAACGAACGCAGGTCGGCATCGCGTGTGCGGGAATCGGTCGCTGGCGCAGCATCGCCCTCGATGTAGTGCATCAGACGCCGTCGAGCGTGATCGTCTCAGGGTCGAACGTCGGCTCGGGATACTGCGGGTCGAGCGACTGGTAGGCGTCGAGCAGCAGGCGGGCGATGACTAGATCGCGATACGGACGGTTTTCAGCCGGGACGACGTGCCACGGCGCCGAGTGGGTCGAGGTGCGCTCCATCGCTGTCTCGAACGCGCGCATATAGTCATCCCACAGTTTGCGCTCCTCCAAATCGGCTGGGTTGAACTTCCAGTTCTTGTCAGGCCGGTCGAGGCGGCGTTGCATCCGCGAGAGTTGGTAGTCCTTGGAGACGTGCAGCATCACCTTTACGATGTGTGTCCCGGCGTCCGAAAGCAACTCCTCGAAGTGGCGTATGTGGTCGTATCGCTTTGCAATCGTCTCGCCCGACACCCAATCGTGCACCTTGACAATGAGCACGTCTTCGTAATGCGAGCGGTTGAATACGACCGTTTCGCCGGCTGCCGGTGCCTGCTGATGGACGCGCCACAAGAAGTCGTGACTCAGTTCGATCTCGGTAGGCTTCTTGAACGCCGCCACGCGCAGCCCTTGAGGACCTAGGCGGCTGAAGACGGACTGAATCGTCGAGTCCTTGCCTGCGCCGTCCATCGCCTGCAAGACGAGCAGGAGCGACTGCTTACGCTCGGCATAAAGCCGCTCCTGCATCTCGGCTAGACGCTTTCGTAGCGCCTTGAACTCGTCTTTGAGTGCATCCTCATCCTTTCCGTCCGACTCCTTGGTCGCATAGTCAGCGAGGCGGACAGACGTGCCGGGAGCGATGCGGTAGCGGTTTAGATCCATCGGGTTCAGAGCGGGTTGGAGCCAAAGGCACGAACGACGGGCATGGGCGGTTGCATCGTGCTGCGTCCGGGACGACGGTGTCGTCGCTCCGATGTCGGTGTTCTCCCACGGAGGGCGACTCGGCGAGCCGCCCTCTACTCCATTTTCCATCGCTGACGCTTTAATTAACCACATCGGACGACTATCGCACGACGGTCAGCGTGCGCGTGGCGACGAACGTCTCGCCCTCGGCGCGCACGAAGTACAACCCGGCAGGCAGGCTGCCCGAGTCGACGCGAACCGTCTCGGTCTGCGAGGCTTCTAGCGATCCCGCATACGTCGTCAGCACACGCCGTCCGAGCGCGTCGTAGACCGACACGTCGACGTGCTGTGCCACGCGGACGGCCAGCGACAACCGGGCGGAGGTGCGAGTTGGGTTGGGGCGGGGGGCGGCGAACAGGTAGGCGTCGCTCATCTCGACAGCGGAATCGACGATCCCAGGCGCAGAGACTGAGTCAGTTACCTGCGCTCTGGTTGCCCAAGCCGCGCTCGGTCATCAGCGCCTCCAGCGCGTCGGCAGTGCGGGGCGACGCGGCGGAGAGGTTAACGGGACCATTGGGCGTGATCAGGATGTCGTCTTCGATGCGGACGCCGATGTTCCACCATTTAGGATCGACGGCCACGTCGGGGCTGATGTAGATGCCGGGTTCGACCGTAATGACGGCTCCTGCAGGCAGCGTGCGGTCGCCGACGTCGTGGACCCACAGGCCGAGGTAGTGGCTCGTGCCGTGCATGAAGAAGCGCCGCACGTCTTCTTGCGTCTGGATCAGGCCTAAGTCGCGCAGGCCCTGGGTGATGACCTGTGTCGCGGCTTGTCCGGGTGCCGAGAACGGAGCGCCTTCGACCGATGCTTCGATCCCGGCTTCTTGAGCGCGGAGCACGAGGTCGTAGATCGCGCGCTGCTCGGGCGAGAAGCGTCCGTTGACCGGGACCGTCCGCGTGATGTCGGCGGTGTAGCCGTGGTATTCGGCGCCCATGTCCATCACGACTAGATCGCCGCTTTGCATCTGTCGGCGGTTGGTGTTGTAGTGGAGGATCGTGCTGTTCTCGCCACTGCCGACGATGCTCGGGTAGCCGGGCGATTGTGCGCCGCCGCGTGCGAACAGGTACTCGGCGAGCGCTTCGGCCTGATACTCGTACATCCCCGGCTCGATGGAACGGATGACCTCGTTATGCGCGGCGACCGAAATGTCGACGGCCTTGCGCATCAGCACCATCTCTTCGTCGGTCTTGACCATGCGCATCGGGTCGATAACGCTGGGAAGCAGGCTGCCGTTGGCGTACGCACCGAGGTTGGCCTGTCGCCACGCGTCCCACTCGGCGAGTGTGTTGGAGGCGACGAATCCGGCGTAGGCGCGCTTCATCACGTCCTGCTCGAAGTCGTCCGCAGACATACGGCCACCGAGCACCTGTTGGGCGCGCGGGAAAACGGCGGGATCGTCGAGCGTGAGCATCGCCTGCGCTGCCTGAACGACGAAGCCGTTTCCGTCGACGGTCAGCAGCGGCACGCGCGACGTGAACGCGGCAATCTGCTCGCCGACAGGATCGTCTTCCACTCCTTCGGGAAGCGGAAGGTGATAGAACCGGCGTCCGTCGGCGACGAGCGCGTCGAGCAGGTCTTCCAGTTGTGTGTTGTCGACGGCGGGCAGGCCGAGCGTCGCGCTGGCTCTGGCGGCTCCGAACCGGCGGCCTTCCCAAACTTCGGAAAACGGGTTGCGCGGCGGATTGAGCAGCAGGGCCGTCGGGTTGCCCAGGCTATCGTGCGGAACGCCGCCTTTGGCGAGCAGCAAGACGCTCGTCGGCTCGTGGGTGCCGGTCAGGTAGTAGAGGTAGCTGTCCTGCCGGTGCTCGAAGTCGACGTCGTTCTCTCGGACGCGCATCGGCGTCGAGAAGAAGAGCGCCACGCCGTCGTCGGGGAGCGCGTCGAGGACGAGGGCGCGGCGGCTCTCGTGAAACGCGGGCGACAGCAAATCGGTGTCGTACCGCACCGGCGCGTCGACGATCTGCGGCGTCTGGGCCAGTGCGACGGGCGCGAGTAGGAGACTGGCGAGGAGTAGGCGGAGCATGGTCGGTTCGGAGTTGTCATCGCGAGGCCGTGGCCCGTGGCGATCTCCAGCGCTAGCCGATGGCATGGAGATCGCCACGCTACGCTCGCGATGACAGTTGGAGAGGGTAAGAGCGAGACTGGTCCGGGTGATGGAACCGGGTTGCGACTACTCCTGCACGGCGCTGGTCTGGCTCGCCACGCGGTCGACTTCGCGCCAGACGCGCAGCACGTTGCCGCCCATGATCCCCGCGATGTCGGACTCCGAGTAGCCGCGCATCAGCAGTTCGGCGATCAGGTTGGGGTACATCGACACATCGGTCAGGCCGCTAGGAAGGTTGGTGACGCCGTCGAAGTCGGATCCCAAGCCGATGTGATCGACGCCGATGCGGTCCTTGACGTAGTCGATGTGGTCGGCCACGTCGGTCACGCCACCGACGGGATAGTCGCGGCGCATGCGGTAGTAGATCGCGAGTCCTTCGGGCGACTGGCGGTCCATTACGCCCTCGTCGCGCATCGCACGCTGCATCCGCTGCCGAAACCGCGTCGCGTCGGCCCGGAAGCTGGCGTTTAGGAACGTCGAGCCGAAGTTGATCATCACCACGCCTCCGTTGGCGCCGATGGCGTCGAGCAGTTCGTCGCTCACGTTGCGCTCCCAGCCGGGCGTGAAGTGCTGCGCCGAAGAGTGCGACGCGATGACCGGAGCCGTCACGATCTCCAACGCGTCGAATGCCGTCCGATCCGACAGGTGCGACAGGTCGACGAGGATGCCCAGGCGGTTCATCTCGCGCACCACGTCCGATCCCAGCGGACTGATGCCGCCCCACGTGCCGGTTGTGTCGTAGCTGGCGTCACCCAACTGGTTGTCGCTGCCGTGCGTGAGCGAGACGTAGCGGATGCCGCGGCGGTAGAAATGGCGCACGTCGTCCAGGTTCGAGATCGGAGCGCCATTCTCCATGCCCATCAGCAGGGCGACTTTACCGTCGGCGTGCGCGCGCTCTACGTCGGCGGGCGACGTGCCGATCATAAACTCGTCCGGCGATTGGGCGACGACGTCTTCGACGATTGTGATCAGCGAATCGGCCAGACGGTAGGCGCTGCCTTCGACAGCTTGGCGCGACGATGGGATGTAGATCGACATGAACGGTGCGTCGAGTCCGCCTGCACGTGCGCGGGCGAAGTCGAAGTCGCCGTTGGGGTCGAGGGCGCCGATGTTGGTGACTTCCTCGTTGATGATGCGGTAGGGCAGATCGATGTGTCCGTCGATCATCGGGTAGCGCTGGGCAAGCACGCGTGCTTCGGCCAGGTGCTCGGCGTAAGCGGGCGCATCGCCGCGAAACGGCTCGGCAGGCGGGCCTAGGCGCGGCGAGCAGGCGGAGAGGACGAGGAGGGCGGCGAGGGCGAAGCGGAGCATCGGCGGGACGGTTGAGACGAGGGGCCAAGTTAGGCCTGTCGGCGGCCCGATGCCTCGGCGTATGTTTCTGGCTCAACCAACCACTGCTATGTCCCGCTTCCTGATTCTCCTTTGCCTGCTGTTGTCGGCGTGCGCGTCCAGCAAGGGGACGTACGAAGATCCTGGTCCTCGCCGCGATGTGTTGCGCGATGCGCCCGCCGCCATCGTCGCGCTCAATCAGCGGCTGCCCAACAACGTCCACTACAGGCTCGATCTGATCGGCGGCGAACGCATCACCAAGGTGCGAAACCTCGCCATCGGTGTCGACACGACGTACTACCGGCGGTGGAATGAGCCGACGGGGGAGTACCTCTCTACGAGTTCGCTGGTCCGCGCTCAGCAGGTCGATCCGAACGGAAGAGAATCTGGCGTAGCCGTCGGTGCGCTGACGGCGGGCGCGCTGGCCTTCTCCACGCTGGTGGCGACGGAGAATGCCGATCTGAGTCCCGTCGCCGTGGCGGTGATGGCAATCGGCGCTGCCGGAGGCGGGCTGCTCGGCGCACTCGTGATCGGCGATCGTCCCGTCACGCTGTACGAAGGTCCGATGGAGCGCTTTCTCGCAGAGTCGACATCATCCGTCCCGTCTGGTTTCTGAGTTCATGCGCTGGCTTTTGCCGACTCTCTTGCTCGCACTCACCGGCTGCGGCTCGTCCTCAGCCCTCGGCGGCGGACCTACAACGCGCGCCGACCTGCTGCGCGAGGCGCCGCCCGAACTCGCCCAAGTAAACGAGGCGATGGCGCGAGGACGCTTCGTCATCACGCTGGAAGAGGAGCGGCAGATCAAGAGCGTCAACCTCGTCGTCCTGTCGCCGGACGTGACGCATTACCGCCGGTTGGGATCGGCGCAGTGGGAAACCGTGGAGACCCAGCGCATCCAGCAGGTGGATCGGATGATACGCGTGCGCGATAATGCGAAGGCGCGACGTGCGGCACTGATCGGTGCGGCTCCGGGCTTGCTGATGACTCTACTGTCCTTTACCGTTGACGACGATCCAGGATTTCTGGAGCCGACTCGAGGCTTGGTGGCCGCGGTAGGAATCGTGTTGGCTACGTTTGGCGGAGGCATCGGCTTTGCAGTTGTCGGCTGGTCCGACCGTGTCGAGGAAACTCCCTACCGTGCGCCCATCTCCGGCTATCTCGCGCCGACGGATTCGAGCGTCGACCGGAGCGAGCGCAGGTAGCCGGGCGCTCGGAGCAGGCGGCTTCCGTACCACGAAAACGGCTCCCCGTCGACCAGGAAAGTCGGAACGCCGGTGTCGTCTTCCATCTGCTCTGCGTCGGATGGAGAGAACGGGAACGGCTCGGACGAGAGTAGGATGGCGTCGAGGTCCGAGGCGCGCAGTTTATCCAGCGTCAACGTCGGGTAGCGCGTTTGGTCTGCGAAGGCGTTGACCAATCCCGCGTGCGCCATTACGTCGGAGATGAACGTATCGGAGCCGACGGTCATCAGGGGATCGCGCCAGATCAGGTAGGCGCAGCGCAGCGGCTCGAACACCGACAGCGCGTCGAAGCGCTCGGCAATTGTGTGGGCCAGCGCGCTAGCCTGCGTCCGTTTCCCTACATGACGTCCGACGGTCCGAATCATCGCGAGGGCGTCGTCGAGGGTCTGCACGTCGGTTACGTGGACCGGCGCCATGTCCGACAGCGCGTCGACCATCTCGCGTGTGTTCTCCTCCTTGTTGGCGAGAATCCAATCCGGCTTGAGCGCCCGAATCGCGTCCACGTCGACCTGCTTCGTACCTCCGACGACCTTCGCCTGCTGTTTGAGATCGGGCGGATGGACGCAGAACCGCGTCACGCCGACGGGTACGACACCCAAATCGACGAGCAGTTCGGACTGCGACGGAACGAGAGAAACGACGCGCGGTGCGGTCACGCTGGCACCGAAGCGCGCGTTCGCTCGGTCAACTCGGCCAGCAGCTTTTTGTGGATGCCACCAAAGCTGCCGTTGCTCATAATGAGCACGACATCGCCGGGGCGCAGTTTGTCTACCAGATCGGGGAGCAATGCTTCGGCGTTGGGATCGAGATGGGCGTCGACGCCGCGTGCGCGCATGTTGCGCACCACCTGTTCGGAGTCCATCAAGTCGCTCGCCAAGTCGTTGTGGCGGATGGGAGGCGCGCTCAAGAAAGCGAGTTCGGCGCGATCGAAGGCCTCGCTGTACGCCTCCTCGAAGACTTTGCGTCGGCTGCTGTTGCTACGCGGCTCGAAGACGGCCACGACGCGGCGCTCGGGCCAGCGCTCGGCAATCGCGCCGATGGTTTCGTGGACGGCCGTCGGGTGGTGCGCGAAGTCGTCGATGACCAGCACGCCGCCGACTTCGCCGATGGGTTCTTGGCGCCGCTTCATGCCTTTGAACGTGCCCATGCCCTGGGCGATCTGCTCGGGCGTCAAGCCTTCGGACAGGCAGATGGCTGCGACGCCGAGCGCGTTGCGCAGGTTGTGCCGCCCGCTCATCGGCAGGAAGATGTCGACCTTCTCTTCGCCTTTGACCACCAGAGTAAAGCGCATGCCGCCTTCGCCCGTGCGCACGTTGGTCGCCGTCACGTGGTCGTCGCCGTCGTCGATGCCGTAGTACTGGTGCGGCGCCGACGCGTGGAATTCGAGCACGCGCACTTCGTTGTCGTCGCCGTAGAGCGCGAGTAGACCTTCGGGGTCGACGATGCCCGCGAACCGGCGAAACGCGCTGCGGTAGTCGTCCCAGTCGGCGTAGATGTCGGCGTGGTCGAACTCCATCGACGTGATAATGGCCGCCGTCGGCTGGTAGTGCATGAACTTGGGCCGCTTGTCGTAATACGCGCTGTCGTACTCGTCGCCCTCGACCACGAAGTGCGGACCCGTCCCGACGGCGTAGTTGACGCCGCCGTTCGACATCACGCCGCCGACCAGAAAGCCCGGATCGAGTCCGGCCTCGCGCAGCACGTGCACCATCAGCCCCGTCGTGCTCGTCTTGCCGTGCGTCCCGGCGACGACGAGTGAGCGGCGCCCGCGCAAGAAGAAGTGCGCCAGCGCCTCGGGCAGCGACAACTGCGCCAGTCCATGTTCGCGCGCGTAGGCCGCCTCGACGTGATCCGGCGCGCACGCGTTGCCGACGATTACGAGGTCGGGTGCCGGTTGCAAGTGCGCCGGATCGTAGCCTTTGAGCACCTCGATGCCCGCTTCGGCCAATCGGTCGCTCATCGGCGGGTAGACGTTTTCGTCCGACCCTTTGACTTGATAGCCCGCCTCGCTCAGCAGCCCGGCCAGCGATCCCATGCCCGTCCCGCAGATGCCGATCAGGTAAACGGTCTTTACGTCCGACGGCTCGGGCGGGGCGGGGCGGTCGAAGATGCGGAGGTGTGCGTCTTCGAAATCTTCAAGCTGTTTCATGGGCAATAGCGATGTAGGTGGATTTGGGCCGACCAAAACCGTGCGGACGAGACTCACGTCGCCCGTTTACTCAGATCACGGAGCAGATTTACCGCTCGTCCTTCGGATCGACGGCGTCGGGTTCGGCGGAGAGATCGGGTGTGTTGCTGCGGACCTGCTGCTGTGCAATGCCCGTCGTGCTGTTCGTGACGATGGCGCGTGGCTCAGCCTCGGTCTGGACCGCGAGTGGATCGATGTCCTCTTCGTCCAGCAGTCCCAAGGCGCGTGCCCTCTTGCTCCACCGCTCGCGCGCCAATACCTGCATATCCGTGTTCGCATCGGCCTCGTCGACGATCTCCAAACCGAGCAGCGTCTCGACGATGTCCTCCATCGACACGATGCCCGCCACGCCGCCATACTCGTCGACGACCAGGGCGATGTGCTCGCCTTGATCCAGCAGCCGCTCGAACAGCAGGGGAAGTGCCAGTCCATCGGGGACGACGACGAAGTCACGCTTCAGCTTGCTCAGCGGCATGTCGGCCTGGTCGCGTGCGGCGTGGAGCAAAAGGTCGTCTTTCAGGATATAGCCGACCATGTCGTCCCGGTTCGACCCGTAGATCGGGATGCGCGAGAACCGGATATGCGGATGTGCCGCCAGCACCTCGTCGACGGACTGGTCTTGCTGAAAGTGAAAGAGGACCGTGCGCGGCGTCATGATGTCGCGCGCTCGGAGCGAGCGGAAGCTGAACAGGCTCTTGAGGATGCGGCTCTCGGCGGCGTCGACCGAGCCGGACTGATGGCCTAAGTCGGCCATTGCTGCGATCTCGTCTCTGCTCACGCCGTGATCCTTCTCGCCACGCGAGATGAGGTTGGTGAGCAGTTGCAAGAACCACACGATGGGACCCATCACGAACACGAGGATCTTGAGCGCACGCGCCACCAGCGGGGTTAACCCTTTCCAATACTGCGCACCCAGCGTCTTGGGGATGATCTCGGTGAAGATGAGGATTGCGACCGTCAGCGCAGCGGCGAAGAGCGCGACGAACGAGAAGATCCAGACCGATCCTTCGCCCCAGACGATGGCAGCCTGCGACCCAGCGCCAGCGGCGCCGACGGTGTGGGCAATCGTGTTGAGCGTGAGGATAGCCGAAAGCGGCTTCTCGATGTCGGCTTTGAGCGCTTTAACGCTTTCGGCGGCTGGGTTGCCCTCGCGTTCCATCACCGCCACGTGTGAGGGCGTGATCGAAAGCAGAACGGCTTCGAGGATCGAGCAGAGAAACGAGACGACGAGCGCCATCGTGACGTAGAAAATCAGTAAGCCCATGTGGGCACGGTGGAGTAAGTGAGACCAGGCAAGCTACGGGCCGTCTGCCCGCGTTCGGGTGAATCCCACGCTCGCCCAGCCCTCCACGACGTGCGAAACGTGCAACAATCGCAACCGGTGGCACTTCGTGAACCGGTTTACCTGAAGACTACCGCCGCACTCGAATTCGATGCGCTTCAACGAGTAGCAAGGTCCCGTCGTACATCGTCTGGTCTGGTTCTCGTTCGAGCCAGTTGATCAAAGCGTTTGTCACGACTGGAAGTATGCTCGGTCGACCGTGGAGTTGAAGAGAAACGATGCCTCCATACTTAGCTGGGGGGTAGGCCACGATGTCCGAGAAGTCACCATTCAACGTGAGCAGGACTGCGTCGATATGCTGAGCGTAGGCAATGACGGCAGGATCAGGGGAGTCGGGTGGAATCTCGTGGCGAAGTCGAAAGACGACGTGTCCAGCCGCTTCCAGTGCGCGGGCAGCAGACTCTGGGACGCAATGATCCGCAAACAGGCGCATCAGGCGGCGAGTTCGTAATCTGCTAGGTCGCGTGCGTAGGCCA
The DNA here is from genome assembly GCA_963793245.1 of Rhodothermales bacterium. Lineage (GTDB taxonomy): Bacteria > Bacteroidota > Rhodothermia > Rhodothermales > BA12 > CAXBBB01. Next base: position 364,012 of record CAWBZG010000005.1, on the reverse strand, counting down.
GGGCAGCCCCTATGTGTTCGGGCGTCACGTCAGGAAACTCATGAGCGATGTCCTGCTCCGTGCTTCCATCAGCCAGATATCCAAGGATGAGCGCAACAGGAATACGCGTACCGACGATGCGCGGTTTGCCACGCAGTACGTCGGGTGTGCTCACGATGTGTTGCTGCCAATCCATGGAGGTCGGGGGCGATAGATAGAAGTTTTGCAACAAGACGTGCTGGCAAAAGCTCCGCCCACTTCGTTCACGCCGTAGCCGGACGTACGGGCGGTACGACGCTCGTTTCGCCTGCGAGTCCATCTCCGCCGTCAGACGTGATGGCGGTCGCATCGTCGGTCTCTACCTCGCTGCTGCCGAAGACGCGACCGACGCGGATGGCGAGGCTGTCGAACGTCGAGTACATGACGGGCACGATGACGAGGGTCAGGAACGTGCCGAAGATCAGCCCCGAGATGATTGCCGTACCCATCGGCCCCCAGAACTGCGTGTTTTCCGACCCGAACGAGATCGACGGGTCGAAATCAGTCAGCAGGCCGACGAAGTCGATGTTGATGCCGAACGTGAGTGGGACGAGTCCGATCAGCGTCGTCAGCGCGGTCAGCAGAACAGGACGCAGACGCGTCGCGCCGCCGTCGATGATGGCCTGCTGCTTCTCGACGCCTCGCTCTCTCAATTGCATGATGTAATCGATCAGGACGATGCCGTTGTTGACCACGATACCCGCCAGACTGATGATGCCGATAAACGTGAACAGGCCGAACGACGTGCGCGTCAGGATCAGTCCGGTCAGCACACCGATCAGGCTCAGGCCCACGGCGACGATGATGATGAACGGCGCCGATAGCGAGTTGAACTGGGCGACCAAAATGATGAAAATCATCGACACGCCGACGGCCAGTGCGAAGCCTAAGAAGCCGAATGCGTCGGCCTGCTCTTCGCTCTCTCCGGTGTACTGGATTGTGTAGCCTGCCGGGACTTCGTAGTCGGCTAGTTCAGCCTGGACCTGAGCCAGAATCGCGTTGCCGTTGAAGCCAGGCGCAGCGTTGGCGCTGACGGTCGCGACTCGCTTCTGGTCGAGACGCGTGATGCTGCCCAGTCCACCGCCGGTCTGGAGCGTGGCGATGGCCGACAGCGGAATCTGCGTGCCTTCGTCCATAATCGTCAGGTTGCGGATCGATTCAAGCGTCTGGCGCTCGTTTTCGGCGAGCCGCACGATGATGTCGTACTCGTCCTCTCCGGTCCGATACTGCCCGGCTTCGATGCCATTGATGGCGGCGCGGACCGTCTGAGCGATAGCCGTCGTCGAAAGGCCAAACTGCGCGGCGCGCTCCCGGTCGATGAGGACTTCCAACTCGGGACGCCCCTGATTGAGGTTGTCGCTCACGTCGACCAATCCTTCGATCTGGCCGGTTTCGCTCAGTTGCTCCAAGCGCGAGCGTACGTCGTTGGTAATAGTCTGGATTTGAGCGAAGTCGCTCCCGCTGATTTCGATGTTGACCGGCGCTCCAGTCGGCGGTCCCTGCTGGTCCTTGTCGATGGTGACGCTGGCGCCGGGGATGCCCGCCAACCCTTCGCGGATGCGGTCGAGCGTGGTCGTCGACGGCTCCTCGCGCTCGGCGTAGTCGACCATGTTGAGCGTGACGCGGCTGCGCTCGGGACTCGTCGATCCGCCACCAAACTGCGCGTCGCCGCCGACGCCGACGTTGACGAGCAAGTCCTTGACGTTGTCGGCCACGACGGGCGATTCGGCCATCAACTCTTCGACGCGTCGCTGCGCCACCTGCGCCGTTTGGTCCGATGCGTCGATGTTAGTGCCCAGCGCGTTTTCGAGCGTAACGCGGATCTGCGTCGGGTCCGAAGGCGGGAAGAACTCGACGCCGGTCGGGTTGGCGGCAAACAGGCCGATGATGGCAAAGAGTGTCGCCAGCGAGCCGGTCAGCAGGCGTGCGCGGTTGTCCGAGAGCACGCCGCTGCTCGCCGTCGTCCCCGGCGCCAGCAACGCTCCGGCCAAGCCGACGATCGTGATGACGGCGGGTAAGATCAGCAGTTCGAGAACGAGGATCAGTTCGATGTCACGCGAGAGCGACATCAAGCCCAAGATCGCGAGCATGATCGCACCGAAGATCAGTCCGGCTTTGACCGATCCCCAGTCGGCGAAGAAGATGAGTTCGAGCGCGTGGAAGAGGATGCCGAGCAGTCCAATGACGAGAAACAGCCCGCCGATCGCCATGAGCGCCTGTCCGCCGATGGGCGATACCGAGCCGACGAACAGCCCCAGAACCAAGACCACGAAGCCCGCCGTGAAGCTGCCCAGCGCCAGCGTGTTGCGCAGCATGGCGCGGTTGCGCGTGTAGTCGCGCTCCAACATCCACGAGATGAACGCGCGGTACTTGTTGGTCATCGCCGGGAGGCCGCGCTTCATGAAGCGGTCGGCGATGGGTGCGAGAAACCGCGTGTGGACGAACCACAAGAGGGGAACGCCAATCGCGAGGACGATGAACGTCTTCCAGTTGATCGCGAGCACGAGGAGCGCGACGAACGCCGTTGCCGCCCACATCGTGATCTTGGCAGCGCGCGAACGGTCCGGCTTCTCTTCGCCCTCGACCTGCACGAAAATGCCCGTAATGACCGGGTTGAAGATCAACGCGACGACCAGCGAGCACGAAAGCGTGATGATCAGCGTCAGCGGCATGTAGCCCATGAACGCGCCGATGATGCCCGGCCACAGGAGCATGGGCGCGAAGACCGCCAGCGTCGTCAGGGTCGAGGTGATGACCGGAATCGCCACTTCTGCCGTCCCCATGCGTGCGGCGTCCCACCGGTCGTGGCCTTCCTCGCGGAAGCGGTAGATGTTCTCGACGATCACGATGGCGTTGTCGACCAGCATGCCCAGCGCGATGATGAGCGAGAACAAGATGATGAAGTTGAGCGCATAGCCCAGTACCTGAAACACGACCATCGCCAGCAGCATCGAGATCGGAATCGCGATGCCGACGAGCGTTGCGTTGCGCACGCCCAGGAAGAAGAGCAGCACCAAGACGACGAAGACCAGTCCGGCGATGATGTTGTTTTCCAGGTCCTGAATCAGCGTCTCGACGTTCTCGCTCGCGTCGCCCGTGATCAAGATGCTCGTCCCGGCGGGAAGGGCGAAGTTGGCCAGGATCTCCTGCACGGCGGCGGCGGTCTCGACGATGTTCTCGCCGCTGCGCTTTTTGACCGATAGCGTGATAACCTCGCGCGGTGTCTGATCCTCGGCGGGCACGAACGAGCCGTCTTCCAACTCGGTCTGCCGCACTTCGAGCCGAGCGTACGAGGCGCGGTCCTCGAAGTCGAACACGACATCGGCTACGTCGCGCACGTAGATCGGTGAGCCATTGGGTGCCTTGACGACCAAGTCCTCGATCTGCGACGGATCGCTGAACTGTCCGTCGACGCGCACCAGATAATTTTGCCGGTCCACATCAATCGATCCGCCCGGCAGGTTGGTGTTCTCGGTCTGGATCGTGCTGATGATGTCGTTGAACGACAGGTTGTAGCCCTGCAAACGCGCCAGATCGACGTTGATCTGCACTTCGCGCGTCAGCCCGCCGAACAGGTCGACTCCGAGCACGCTGGGGATGCCTTCCAACTCGTCCTGCAGGTCCTCGGCTACGTCCTTCAACCGCGCCAGTCCGTACTTGGCACCCAGGTTGATCGACATAATCGGCTCTTCGGACAGGTTGATCTCGCTAACGATCGGCTCTTCGGCTTCGGTCGGCAAGTCGGCCTTGGCCACGTCGACTTTGTCGCGCACCTTTTGGTAGGCATCGTCCATCTCGATGTCCGGTTCGAACTCAACGATGATGCTCGATACGCCCTCGGTACTCGTCGACCGCAACTCCTTGATGCCGCTGACGCCGTTGACTTCCAACTCGATCTTCTGAGTAATCAGACTCTCGATGTCGTCCGGCGACGCGCCCGGATAGACCGTCGTGACGACGATGTTCGGGATCTCGATCGACGGGTTGGCCTCCTTGGGAATCGTGAGATAGGAGACGAATCCGCCCAGCACGAGCAGAATCAGCAGCACAACGACCGACGTGCGGTACTTGATGGCGAGGTTGGTGACGATCATGGCGCGTGGGGTGAGGCGGTGCGGGGGACCCCTCCGCCCTTGCGGGCACCTCCCCTCCACAAGGGGAGGATGAGTTTGGAGTCTGTGCTGGTTGGCAGCGTTGCGACGCGCTGCGATACGATGCTTCGGAATAGTGATGACGCTGGCTAAACAGCGTCGTCCCCTCCTCTCGGAGGAGTGGTGGGGTGGTCTGGTCTGCGGTTACTCTACGGGTGGGGCGACGAGGTCGGTGCGATCTACCTCGCTGCTGCCGATCATGCGGCGCTGGTCGGCGACTTCGACTTTGTCTCCCGGAGCGACATTGTTCTGCCCCAAGACGATCAACTCGTCGCCCGCCGAAAGGCCCGACGTCACCACGACGCGGTCGCCGTAGCTGCTGCCGGTCGTGACCTTACGCGACTGCGCCTCGCCGCCACTGACGACGTACGCGATTTCACCGTCGGCCTCTCGAACGATGGCGGCACGGGGAACGACCAGAGCATTTTGGATTTGCTCGCGCCGCACGAGAACCGTCGCCACCATTGCGGGCTTGAGCATGCCGCCGCTGTTGCCCATGCTGATCTCGACCGGGAACGTGCGCGTCTGCGGATTGACGGCGCTTCCGACGAACGTGATGCGTCCGGTTCGCACTTCGCTGCCGTAGGCTTGCAGGCGCACCTGCACTTCGTCGCCGACGTTGATGTTACCGGCGAAGCGCTCGGGGACGCCCGCCGTGATCTTTACGTCGCGCGTCGAGACGATGCGGGCGACGGGCGTGCCGGGATTGACCTGCTCGCCACGCTCGACCAGATGCTCTTCGACGACGCCAGAAAACGGGGCGGTGACGCGTGTGAAGCGAAGTTGCGCCTGGGCCTGCTGGACCGATGCGCGTGCCTGAGCGACCGACGCGTTGGCCGACGCGCGCTGCGTCCGCACGTTCTCGAACTCCAACGCCGAGATAATCGAGTCGGCGTACAGTCCTTGCTGACGGTTGAAGTTGTCTTCGGCGAACTCGGCCTGCGCCTGCGCTTGAGCCAAAACTGCTTCGGCCTGAGCCAGCGACGCGTTGGCGAGGGAGGCGTCGGTCTGTGCAACCGTTCCGCCTTGACCGACGGTGCGCCCGAGTGGGACCAGAACCGTGACGGTACCAGACGACTGTGCGCTCAGAACGGCATCTTCGTTCGCTTCAACGGCTCCCGAAACTTCGATAATGTCATCGAACTCAGAAGGCGACAGGACGAGCGTTTCGACGCGGATCGTCCTCGCGGTCGGCGCTTCGGTCTCGGCGGTGGCGGCTTCGTCCGAACTCGAACAGGCGGCGAACGTCAACGTCACAGCGGACGCAAACAGGAGCGTACGGAAAGGAAATCGGGTCATAAGAGGCAGGGTGAGGGCCGGAGTCGTAGAGGGAGGAGGTGTCAGTCGCGCGATTGGTCGCCCGAGGGGACAGGCGCGGGCAGTCCGTCTGCGACGGCGTTGGCCACGCGCAGGGGCGAGCTATCGGTCAGGACGTATCCCAGCGCGACTTCGAGCGAGGCGACGGCTGTGCGGTAGTCGCGTATGGCTTGCAGATATCCCAGTCGGCTCTGGTCGAGCAGGTCCGACGCTTCGCGCACTTCGATGGGTGTCGCTACGCCCTCGTCCAACCGCGTGTCGGCGAACTGATAGTTGAGTTCGGCCCGGTCGACGTTCTGCTGTTGCGACAGGATTTGCAACTGTGCCGCCTGTGCGTTGCGTAGCGCGACCGACACCTCGAAGCGGATACCGTCGAGCAGTCGCTCCAGGTCGATGCGTGCTTGCTCGGTCTCGATGCGCCGCTGCTGCACCTGAGCCGACGTGCGGAAGCCGTCGAAAATGCTCCAGCTCAGCCGCGCACCGACGCTCACGTTGGGCTGCCAGTAGTTGTCGGAGAAGAAGCCCGTCGTCCGCTCAGACACGGCGAAGGGATCGTTTGGACGGTCGGGATCGGCGATGATCGACGTGCGGTTGTCGGGGACCGTTCCGGTATACCCCAGGGTCGCGAACGCGCTCAGTGTCGGCAAGAAAGCGGCCCGCGAGATGCTTGCGTTGATCTCGCGCAGACGAACGCCCAGTTCAGCCTGCACGATGTCCGGGCGGCGCTCAATAGCCGTCAGCAGTGCGTCATCGACCGACAGGCTTGCGAGGTCGAAGCGCGCGGGGACGTTGAGTTCTTCGGTTAGCACGACCGGCTGGATCGGCGAGATGCCGAGCGTCAGTTTGAGTTGGTCGACCGCCGTGGCTGCCAGCGTCCGGGCGCGGACGAGTTGCGAGCGCAGGTTGGTCTCATTGACCTCGGCGGTCAGACGCTCGAACTTGGGCGCTGCGCCACGCGCCACGCGGCGCACCGTTTCGCGAACGGTATTACCCGCCCGGTCGACGCTCGCCTGCTGCACACGCACCTGCTCCTGAGCCAGCAGCGCGTCGAAATACTGCTCGGCGACTTGCTGCGCCAGCACCTGCTCCTGCCGGTCGACGCCCCGAGCGTTCACGTCCTTCAGCGCCTGAGCGCCCTTAATGGCTGCGAACGCCGACCCGTTGAACAGCGCCTGCTCAATCTGGATCGTGTTGTCGAAGCGGTTGGGAACGAGAAACGCGTTGTCGTTCTGCGAGACGGTCACGCCCGAGCGATCGTATCCCGCCGCGATAGAGTCCTGGTAGGCGAGAAACGAGATCGGACTCGTGACAACGGATTGGTCAGTGCGCGCGCGCTCGTTGTAGGCCAGCCAGTTGACGAACCCGAGCGAGCCGAACAGCCCACCCGCGTCCGAACCCGCAAACGGATCCGCCGCCTTGACCGTCCGTGTGTACGACGAGTTGAGCGAGACGTTGGGATAGATGGCCGCATACGCCTCACGCACCTGCGCCGATGCAAAGTCCACGTCGAGCCGCTGCGAGCGAAGCGCGTAGTTCTGCACGAGCGCGACTTCGACGGCTTCCTCGAGCGACAGCCGAATCGGTGCGTCGTTTGAGGCGGCCTGTTGCGCGTGGAGCGGAAGGGCGCCGAAGACGAACGCCAGAAAGAGGAGCAGACGGGGCATCAGGTCAGGCGTCGGCGGAAGGGGAAAGGGCTAGGCCGTCGAGCAGCGTCGTCGAGATCAGATCGGCGGCGCGTTGGGGATCGGCGTATTCGATAAAGGAGCACGAAGGATCGGCGTGCGCTTCAAGCGTCACGGCGAGCAGGTGCCCTTTGATGTTGCCCAGAATCGTGTGGGCGATGATGTTGGCAGGCAGATCGCGAATCTCACCTCGGTCGATGGCACGCTGGATGGGCGCAGCGATCTGGTCGATCATCCGCTCGCGCATCTCGACCATCCGCCCGACTTTCTCCAAATCCATGTCGAACGCGATCCGGTGGACTTCCTGCATCAGCAGTGCGAACACGTCGCGCCGCTCAGAGAGGTACTCGACGTGCTTGAAAATGTAGCTGCGGAGCATCTCGCGGCCCGTCTGACCTATGGCTTCGGCTTCGGCGAAGTGCGACTGCGTCCACTCACACATCTCGGTGAACAGGCGGTCCAGGAGCGAGAACAGGATTTCCTGCTTGCCCTTGGGGAAGTAGTTGTAGAGGGTCCCTTTGCCGAACTCGGCGCGCGCGGCGACCTCGTCGAGTGTCGCCTGTTTGTAGCCTTTGTCGGCGAAAACAGTAAGTGCCGCGTCGAGCATTGCATCGCGCCGGGCGAGCCGTTCGCGTTCGCGTCGAGAGGGGATAGTGGCTTCCATACAGACAGGTAGTTGACTCAGTCGATCCAGAAGTGACCAGTGAGTCATGTTGTGGATCCCTACGTCACTTCCACCTTGTGGATTCATCGTTTCCGTCTGCTTCGCGTGAAGCGATGACTACCAAATCGTGAACTAGAAAGCGAGACGGGGACCCCAGCCTGAGCCAGCATCCCCGTCGGAATAGCACTACGCAATGCCGGATCAGATCACATCGTCGCGGTCGTTGATCGACAGGTGGTTGACGATGTTTTTGACGCCCTGCGCCTGATCTCGGTGGCAGACGAGAAGGGCATCCGGCGTGTCGACTACGATCAGATCGTTGACACCGACGAGGGCGATCGTCCGCTCTCCGGCCTCGACGCAGCAGCGCGCCGACGCATGAATCAGCACATCGCCTTGGAGCGCATTGCCCTGCTTGTCGGTCTCCTGCAAATCGGCGAACGCGCGCCAGTCGCCCACGTCGTTCCACCCAAACGACGCCGGAACGCACCACACGTCTTCGGCGCGCTCCATGATGCCATAGTCGATCGAGATGCTGGGGCAGTCGGCATACGCCTGAACCACGATCTCGTCGTCCTGCGATGCGTCCGGCGGAGGCGGCGACAGGCGCGAACGTCTTGGCGACTTCGGGTAAGTGCTCTGCCAGCGCCGCCTGAATCGAGTCGACGCGCCACGCGAACATGCCACTGTTCCACACGAAGTCGCCACTGTCGACGAACCGCTCGGCCGTCGCCTGATCCGGCTTCTCGGCGAACGTGAGGACGGGGCGTGCGGCTACCTCATCCGACTCGTCGTCGTCAGAATCGTACTGGATGTAGCCGTAACCCGTCTCGGGATGCGTCGGCTTGATGCCGATAGTGACGAGCGCGCCGGGCGTCTGTGCTTTGGCAGCCGCGACAGCCACGACATGCTCGAACGTCTCTTGATCCTTGATGACGTGATCGGCGGGAAGGACGAGCATCGTCGCGTCGGGATCGCGCGCGGCCAGGTGCGCAGCGGCAAAGGCGATGCACGGAGCCGTGTTGCGCGCAATCGGCTCGGCGAGGATGTTTTCGGGCGGCACGTCGGGCAGTTGACGCTGCGTGTGCTCGGCATAGCGCGCGTGCGTGACGACTAGAACACGCTCAGGCGGGACGATGGGCGCCAGGCGGTCCATCGTGGTCTGGATCAGCGAACGGTCGCCCGAGAAGCGGAGAAACTGCTTGGGCGAGGCTTTGCGGCTGCGCGGCCAAAACCGGCTGCCGACGCCTCCGGCCATGATGACGGCGTACAAGTTCATGGGGAGATAAACGATTGGTGAGGAGCAGAATAGGCGATGGCAGCGGATTGCGGGGTGCAATCCGGTAGCGTTATCCTAAACGCGCACTCGACCAGCAGTTTCGCTTGTTTACCTCTCGCTCTCTGTTTGCCATAGGGCCTCCTGCCGTCTGTGGATCGGGTGAAGGCGTGTTCTTCGGACGGCTGACCAAGTCGCTCCGTCCGCTCGTGCGGCTGCAATCGGTCGGCCTGTTGCTTCCCTACCAACTCGTTCCTGGAAAGAACCGGGTCGAAGACCCGTTCCCCAATCCGAGCGGCGATGCGTTCGATGTACTCTCCCCCGCGTCGTGGTTTCGTACAGCGAAGCGCGCATCCGACGCCGACGCCGTGCTACTGGTCCAGTGGATGCCGCTCACGATGCCAGGCTACCTCGCGCTGATCGGGGCGCTGCGGCTGTGGGGCCGAGTCGACGGCAGGCGTACGCGCATCCATCTGCTGGTTCACGACGTGCGTCCCGATCGCTGGTGGCCGATGGCAAACACGCTGCTCCGCGTGCTGCTCCGCGCCGCTGACGGGGTGACAGTGCTGACGCGTGAGGTCGAGTGCGACGTGCGCCGCATCGCGCCACGGCTTGCGGTCCACCGCGCCGAACATCCCGTGTACGACTCGTATGGCGAGGCTGTAGCGCAGCCCGAAGCGAGAATGCGGTTGGGGCTTCCCGTTCAGGATCCCGTGCTGTTGTTCTTCGGCCACGTCAAACCCTACAAAGGACTAGACGTGTTGATGGAGGCGTTTCCTGCAATTCAGCTGGCGACGGGCTCGCACCTGCTTGTCGCAGGAGGTGTCCACCCAGCAGGGCAAGCCCAGGCCGACGCGCTCGAGCGACTGCGCGACAGGTCCGCTTACGTCACGTTTCGGCAAGGTCTCGTGCCGCCCGGCGAGATTTCCGACGTGTTCTGTTCCGCTTCGGTGTGTGTGCTGCCGTACCGTCGCCCGGCAGCGTCCGGCTCGCTGCAGATCGCAGCGTTTTACGAGCGCCCCATCGTCGCACCTCGCTTCGACGCCTTCGGCGACGTAGAGCGCCTGGGCGTCGGCGTGTTGTTCGAGCCGGGTGACCCGAACGACTTGGTGCGTGCCGTCAGAGAAGCGCTCGACTTGCCCAGCGACCAGGTCGCCACCGGGTTCGCCCGATGGAAGACCGTCTACTCGTGGGACCGATTCTCGCGCGAGTGGGTCAACTTCGCTCTGAATGGTTCTTCCATTGCTCTATCCGGCTCTGGGCCGGTGATCTCATGAACGCCCGCCGCTCCGTCTGCGCCGTCGTCGTCACCTACAACCGCGCCGATTTACTCGACGTGTGCCTACGCGCACTGGGCAATCAGACGTACGCCATCGACCGTATCATCATCGTCGACAATGCGTCGACCGATCACACCGCTGACGTGCTGGACGCCTATCTCAACCTAGACGTGGTGCGATTGCCGTCCAACGCCGGTTCGTCGGGCGGATTCGCGGCTGGAATCGAGCGCGCCGCCCAGGACGAGTGGGATTTGGTGTGGGTGATGGACGACGACGTCGAGCCTGAGCCGGACGCGCTGGCCTTTTTGGTCGATTCAATGGGGCCAGACGTTGCCGCGAGCGGGCCAGTGAAAGTCGGATCGGACGGACAGGTCCAGCCGCTACACATCGCGCAGTACAATCTGGCTCGGATGAGCAAGCGCGCCGTCGTGCCCGCCGAAGGTGAGACCGTCGACGTATCCTTTCTTATCGTTCGTCGGCCTGCTGATTCGAGGCGATGTAGCTCGGGCCGAAACGCCGCGCGCCGACTTCTTCATCGACGCCGACGACACCGAATACTGCGTCCGGCTGGCGCGACATGGGCGATTGGTCGGCGTCGGGTCGAGCCGCGTCGTTCATCACAACAACCAGGCGCACCACACGCGACGCACGCTCGGACGAACCGTCCTGACGAAGGGCAAGTGGCGCGTCTACTACGCCGTCCGCAACCCGCTCCTAATCAGCCGCGCCCATGCGACACCGAGCCAGTGGCGGGTGAGCGTCGCCGTCGCCTCGGTCCAACTCGCCCTCCGCTTACCTGCCGCCCTGATCCACCATCGCGGCGACGTGCAGCGCTGGCTACTCGCCGTTCGCGGATTCGCCGACGGGCTGAGAGGAAGGAGCGGTTTCGTCGTCGCCCCAAACGACTACGCGTGACGCCGGTTGTGGTCTAGCGGACGATGGCGATGCGCTCGACCTGCGTTTGCCCCAGCGATCCCTCGGCTCCGCGCAAGAACACGCGGTAGAGATAGACGCCCGGCGACAGGCGATCCCCGTCGGCGTCCGTCCCGTCCCACCGGAGCTTGTTCCAGCCGATGCGCAGCATCCCGGCGTCGAGCGCGTCCGGCCCTCCGCCCGTCAGGTCGAACTCGCGCACGACCTGTCCCGTCAGCGTGTAGACGCGCAGTCGCGCCTCCTCGACCTCGGACGCATCGGCACCCTTGACGCGGAACGCGAACGTCGTCGCGTCGGTCATCGGGTTGGGGTAGGGGAGGACGGATTCGATCTCCAACTCGGTCTGCACGCGGAAATGCACCTGGTAGGGACTGCGAGCCGCCTCGTTGCCCGACGCATCGAACGCGCGCAGGACGAGCGTGTACGTCGAGTCCGAGCGCGTCAGGTCGGGCGTGTAGACCAGCCCTGCGAGCGTGTCGCCCGGCGTGAAGCGCACGTCGGGATCAGAGATCGAAATCGGTTTCCCGTTGAGCGAAAGCTGGATCACCGACGCGTCCGATAGCGCACGAAAGCGGTTGTCGTCGCGCACCTGGATCTCGATGGTCGGACGCGCCGACACGAACGGAAACGCCGGGTCCTGGAGGTTGGCTATGGGTTCGTCGTCCGGCTCGAACTCGTCGCCGTCGATGGTGATGACGTAGCGCGGAGCGGTCGCGTCGCCCTGAACGTCGAACGTGAGAGCGTAGTCGGAGAGTCCGTCGTCGGGCGAGGACGCTTCGTCGAGGTGGCGGAGTCGGATGCGCAACTGGTTGGTGCCGGTCAAACCGTCCGTCGCCAGTTCGATCTCGCGCGTGAGTGTCGTGCCCGCGGCCAGCGTGCCCAGCGTATCGGTGCGGAGCAGCCGTTCGGTGCGTCCCGGTTCGGACAAGAACAGTTCGAGGCGCACGTCGCTCGCGTCGCTGAGCGAGAGGTTTTGGACGGGAACGGAGAACCGCGCTATCTCTCCTTCGGCTACATCGGGTTGCGTCGTCGTGACGGCGTCGAGTGCCACACGCGGCAGCGGTTCGTAGGCGAGATGCCACGACGCAAGGGTGCCCGCGGCGAAGGGCGTGCCCAACGTGATCGGTTCGTATGCCCGGTCGTCCGTCACCCGCATCCGCAAGCGTAATTGCTGTTGCACCTGAGCGTCGATCGCGGACAGATCGAGCGAGTTGCCCAGCGGAGCCGACGCAAGCACAGTGCGTTCCGTCCGAGCCGAGCACGTCGATGTTGGCCGACACGTTGGCCGGAAGCGATCCGTCTGCTCCGGCTTCGAGCCAAGCCAGCGCGCCGCTGATCGGCTCGCTGGTGAACGTGGCCGAGCGGTCGCGAAAGACGAGCGTCGTATCCCACTTGATCTCGTTGGGGGATTCTGCGGACCTCTTGACGACGCGTTCGCGCGTCTGGTCGGGGTAGCCCACGCGCGCGACCATCTGCCACAGGTGGCCGCTATACGTCAGGGTGTCGATAGCCACGCTGCCCAACGCGCGAATCGACGCCTTGACATCGTCGCCGATGACGGTGCCATCGCTATTGCCCAGGTGCCGCGTGCGACCGAGAACGATGTCGCCTCGGTTCAGGCCTCCCGGTGTCAGACCGCGTGCCAGGCTATCCAGCCGCGCTGTGGCAAGGGCTTTGTTCGTCTGGAATCGATCTTCCAGGCTTGCTGGCATATTGAACGTGGGAAGAGAGGCTGCATACTTCACCTGCCCGGTCACGCCGTCGATGACAACAAATCCCCAACCAAGTGTCAACGTTACGAACGACTGATCGCCGACAGCGATGCTTCCGAGTAGCAAGCCGCTGCCTCGCTCGGACGATAGTGAGACAAACGTTTCGTCGGTGCTCAGCAAGACGTTGCCGGAGCTTAGTATACTCTCGCCCGACGTAACGGTCGGTTTCGCTTGTACCCAACCGACGCGGCCCAGCGAAGGAGCAAAGCGGAACGACTGTTCGATCCACGGGCTGAACGCGTCGGTTTCGTCGCGGAAGCGCCAGAAGTACTGCTGGTCTGGCCGCAGCTGCTGCGGTTCGAACTGAGCGATGCGCATCAGGCTTCGCGTCGTCGATTGGAGTAGAGGGGAGGAAAACGTGCGCGTCGTGTCCACTTGAAAAGCGACTCTTCCCGTGTCCGGCGCCGAGATCGGACGCGTCACGCTGAGAGCGGGTGGGCGACCATAGAACACGTCGTTGGAAAGGGTACTCGACGCCAGCGTGCGTGTGGAGACGACGAAGGAAAAAGTCGTAGTGTTGTCTGTTTCCGTCGATTCGGCGATGGCGTTCTCGCTGTCGATCGAGACTTCCACGCTGTGTGCTCCTGCCTTGAGTCCGGTAAGGGGAAGCGAGAATCGAGCGTTCGTGCTGTCGGCGTAGGGACCGACGCGCCTGGTCTCTGTCCGCGATAGTCCGTCGGGGGTGAAGTGGCGAACTCGCACAGAGAGCGAGTCGGAAAACGCCAGAGCCCCAATTGTCGAGACGTGCGTCGAGCGTGAGGACAGAGTCGCTCAGGGATGGTCGTTCGGGACTCACTTGAATCGCTCGCTCGGCCAGCACGAGGTTGGGCCGAGTCGGGAGTTGGAGGCGCGTCGCCGGGTCGCCGATCAAGCCGTACTGGAGCAGGTTTTTGGCGTTGCTGCCGCCCGTCGTGAAGGCGGCGAGGCGTCCTTTCGCGGTGCGAAACACGTCGCCCAGTACGCGCATCGTGTCTGCCATCACCAAGTCGTGCACCTGGTTTCCCAGATAACCGCCTGCCGAGATCGTGCTCAACTCGCTCGATCCCCAGTGCGCGATGGCTCCCGTCTCGGCACCGATCACGAACTCTTCGGCTAGCGAGAACGTGTGCGTCGATGCGTCACCCAACGCAAAAGCCCCCGTCCGGCACCCGAACGAGAGGATGAGAGGCAACGCTATGGTGTTGCCGTACGAGGCTGCCGGAGCCGTCTCGATTTCCCACGTCTGAGGCGACGAGTGGCCGAAAAACGAGAACCAGCCAATTCCCTCATTGATCTGGCGCTCGATGGGTTTCAGATAGCGCGCGTCGACTTTCTCCAGATTGCGCTTGATGATCTGCGTCGTGTCGAGGCGGGCCTGACCATTGGCGCTCGTGTTCGCCCACGCCGACGTATAACTGGCGAGCGTCGACACTTCGCCGGCAGAATAGCCGCCCGATACGAATAGACCCCGTTTAGGCCACCGAGCAGGCGGCGACTGATTCGTACCGCTGCATCTTGGTCAGAAACTGGTCGCCTTCCGCATTGGAACGAACCGGAATGCGCCCGATGGCCGCGATCTCGTACCAATCCGTCGGCCCGTTGAACTGCATCCCGTACCAGCTATCCGAAACCGAGTTGCCGAACGAGATGACCTCCCACGGTTCGAGCGTCTTGCCCTTGAACGGCAGCAGCGCATCGCCCCAAAACAAGACGTAGCGTGGCGGCGTCGTCCAGTCCTGCGTGGCGTAGAGAAAGCGACGAATCGCGATCGGGCGCTGGCGACCCCCATCGAACTGATCGAACAGATCCTGCTGATCGACGACGAGCACACGGTAACCGGAAGTGCGCCTGTAACTGGCATAGGCCTCAGCCGACGCCCGAAGTGCGGGCCGCGTGACGACCACGTAATCGGCTCCCCCCACCGGTTCGGCGATGGGCGCTCGGCTATAAGCTGACGTGCGAACGGGCCGGAGCAAGTCGTCTGGGTTGCTTATATACACCGTAGATGGTGCATCAATAGCGAACGTCTCGGAGTCTCCTATCACGCCCCCCTGCTCCGACTCCCGCACGAATACGAACGCGAAAGGGGCGAATGGGGCAAGTGAGCCGGGCTGCGCAGTAAGAGCGTAGGGCGACGAGATTGCCTGACCACGCTGTACATCGGTCACCTCAAAGTAGTCGAGGTAGGTGTAGTCCGGCGATCGGCTAGCTCGGTCGAGGGTCAGGTCGAACCGTACACGTGAAGCGCCCGCCAGCCTCCCCGAGACGTTGAGGGAACGCACTGTCGTAGCCGTCCCACATTCCGCTTTCAGTCTCCCAAGCGAGTCCAATCGCCGGTGGGTGTGCTCGCCCAGACGGTCAGTGTGCCGCCATGGCTTGCGCCCGAACCGCCTACAACGCGTATCGAGGCTTCCAAAGAGTCACGTTGCGTCCCTCTCAGATCCACGACGCGCGATACCGACCCCGACGCGCTCAGGCGCTGTTCATAGTACCCCTCGGCCTGCGTATACAGCGGATTCCCCGACGAACTGGAAGCCCCCGCAAAGTAGACAGCATCCGCCTCGTACCTGGTGGCGCGCTTTGTCCAGGACGTAGCGAATGCCGAGTTGCGATTTAGCTCGACGAACGGAGGTACGTCCTCGTCGGCGAGCGCTATCCAAACGAATACACTATCCAAGTAGAGCGAACCAACGCCGACCGGAGCCGCCTCTTCGTATGCCCAACTCTCTTCACCGGGAGGTGCAGTCGAAAACACGAGCGAATCACCTGCCGACAAAATTCCGTCGGAACTGCGGGGCAGGAACGTCAACGCTTGCTCCGAGCGCAGGTCCTGGTACAACCGAATGCGCTCGAACCGGCTACCGGCCAAAGAGGGTACTGCTGCGATAAGGTCTGACCCCATAATCACGCTTGCGCCAGCTTCGGCAAAAGCAACTTTGACGACCGGAAGAGCTTGGGCATTACTCGCCGAAGCTGAACAAAGACCGCCTACGCCGAGCAGTATAGCGCATAGGATTCGTGGGCAGAGTGAGCGGGTCATGGAGTGGTAGTGGACGTGTAAACCAGGGAAAAACTAAGGCTTGCCAGGTTTTATATCCTGAGGCAGTTGCCGGAAAATGGTTTGCTTGACGATGGAGATGTTCTTGTCGGACTTGCCCTCTGCACGCGCACAGCAAATCCATTTGTCCGATTTTTGGAGTCCGATCTATATTGGGATCTACGCACATACGAGGATAATGTAGCCTCACGCTAGCAAAGCTAGTCCTGCACTCTATGAACGATTCCGGTCACCCTCTCAAGCTCGTCGCAGCCGAAACCGAAGAGCCTGAACTGGATCTGGGGCGCATCCTGGAATCGCTCGTTCGTGGAAAGTGGATGATTTTGGTGCTCTACACGGTGGCCGTCGTACTCGCTGCCGGTTACGTGGTGAATACGGATCCAGTTTACGAGGCCACCAGCATGGTGTACGTAGACAAACAGGGTGGAACGCTTGAGGAAATGACGCTGGGCGGCAGTGGTGCCGGTGCTTCGATCGCGACCCAGATGGAGATCATTAAGTCGCGCGCGCTGGCAAGCAGGGTATTGGATCGAATGTATCTGCTCGAAGTCAACCCGGAAACGGGTAAGAGATTCGACCTGCTCCAGAATGAGCAGAAGGGACAGACAGAGATCGTCAACAGCTTGAGGAATTCTGCTTTGAGCGTAAGATCCGGAGACCGTGACGTAGACCTTATCTACATCTCGGCGAAAAGTATCGTACCGGAGGAGGCGACGGTTATCTCTAACCTGTATGCCGAGGAGTACGAGTCATATGATCGTATGGTCAGCAGGCAAAGCTCAACCGCCCTCCGGCAGTTTTTCGATCAGCAGGTGCAGCGTCTGGACTCTACCGTGCGGGTCGAAGAGCTTGAATCTCATTGAGTACCTCGCTGGGCAAAGTGTGATCTCGCCCGAGCGCGAGGCTGAAGCCCTTGTCGGTCAGATTCAGCAGTTCCAGCTTGAGGTATTGTCGCTTGAGTCGGAGCGCCGGGCCAAGCAGGTTCTGCTGGATGGACTGGAGGCCGAGATCGAGCGGCTCCAACCCAGCGTCGTCAGCCAGATTCGCAGCACCGATTTCGCCGTGGTGGCCGAGCTTCGCCAGCAGATTGCCCAGCTCGAAACGCAACTGGAAATGATCTATGCCGAAAACCCGGAAGCCCAAACCGCTAATCCGGCTTCGCAGGAGGTTGCTTCTCTGCGGCGAGCCATCACTCGGTTTGAGGAGCGACTCGGCCAGGTCTCCACGAGCATAGCCGACCAGGTGGCGGGAGGGATTCCGATGGGCGGTGCGAGCGGCGGCGCAGCGGCGCAGATTGAGCAACTAGCCCGGCGCGCAGTCGAAGCGCGCATCGATCTAGCCTCAAGCGCAGCGGGTTTGGGCTCATTGACCGAGGCCATATACGACACGCGTGCGCGCATCAGCGACCTACCCCAGCAGAGCATTTACCTCGAGCGGTACCAGCGTGGTCTGGATCAGTGGCAAGAGGGATTGGTCGAGTTTCAGCGCCAGCAGCTCCGCGCGCAAGCTGCCGAGCAGGCCGAGGTCGGAGACGTACGCGTCGTCGACCGTGCCGTCGTACCAGCAGATCCGATCTCGCCGCAAGTAGGCCGCACATTTGGTATGAGCGCTGCTATCGGCTTGATCTTGGGTATGGCTCTGGTCTTGTTGGGGCAAAGCCTGGATTCCACCGTCCGTCGTCCCGAAGATGTCCGCTCGAAAGGCCTATCTGTTCTCGCCCTCATTCCAAATATGGAACGCACGATTCGGGAGGACTTCGATGGGCGCGAGACAGCCGAAATCGACGGCCATACCTATAGCACGTCGCTCATCACGCTGCTCAATCCGCTCTCTCCCATTTCGGAAGGGTTTCGCCGTCTGCGCACGAGCCTGGAGTTTTCGCATCCCGACAATCCTCCCAAGGTGATCCAGGTGACGAGTCCCGGGCCTGGCGAAGGCAAGTCGACTATGGCCGCCAACCTCGCGCTGTCGTTCGTTCAAGGAGGAAAGCGTGTGCTCTACATTGATGCGGACCTTCGGCGTCCTCGCGCGCACGGCATTTTCGGAGTACCGCGCGAGCCTGGTCTCGTCGAGTTGCTGTTCAGCGTCGATGAGGAGGCTGTGCTGTCCGCTCACTCTCCAGTAGATGGGCTTCAAGTGATTCCGGCGGGGCGATCTAGCAGCGTTCCGGGTGAGCTCCTCGCTTCGAACAGAATGCGCGAATTCATCACTCGCATGCGTGGGCCGCTACGACTACGTTGTGATCGACTCCCCGCCTCTCCTGGCCGTCAACGATCCTGTTCTCATCGCATCTTACTCCGACTATTGCCTGGTAGTCATATCGGCAGGCGAAACTTCGCTCTCAGACGTCGACCGAGCGCAGGAGACGCTGCACTCGGTCTCGAGGCAAATAGACGGTGTGGTCCTCAACCGCTTCGATGCTCAGAGGGCGTATGGGTATTCGTACGGATCCAAAGGGTATGGATACGGCACCTATCAGTACGGCACCACGGTTTGACCTTTATGATGGATCGCTTCTCTTTGATGACACGCTCAGCATGCGTATTCGTGCCACTAATACTGCTGTTGTTGGTAGCGACGCCCGCCTCCAGCCAGATCGGTCAGCTTGAGGGACTACAAGGGCAATCCGGCAGCTTCTACAAGTTGCGCACCTCTGGCCAGATAGGTATGCAGGTAGCTGTGCACGGCGCCATTGCTGGTGCTGGTCTTTACGAACTGCCGGTCGGCTACGCGCTAACCGACCTGTTGGCTGTGGCAGGGGGGCTTGGAGGTCAGCGGCTATCCGAAACTACACGGATCATCTCGGTAGCGGTCTACCGGCCTAGCGTTTCGGCCTCGGATCCGCTCTACTTTGTCGAGATGGAAAACGACTTCCGCGTGCTGCTCGACGCTCCCGAATTGGCCGACGGCGATCAGGTGGTCGTCGGCGAGAAAACGATCCGCGGCATCACGTGGCGAGACTACATCAGCTTTTTTAGCATCGGTCTCACTTCACTTAACCTGATCCTTCAGATTACCAGACGATAAAAGAATAGTATGAAAGTAGGAGTCATCGGAACCGGATACGTAGGCCTCGTCTCGGGTACGTGCTTTGCTGAAATGGGCAACGACGTGATCTGCGTCGATGTCGACCAGGAGAAGGTCGATAAGCTGTCAGGGGGCAAGGTCACGATCTACGAACCTGGACTCGAGACGTTTTTCGAGCGCAACCTGCGCCAGGGCAACCTGCGGTTCACGACCCAGCTGGCTGACGCCGTCGCGCACGCCGATATTCTGTTCCTTGCGCTGCCGACGCCTCCCCAAGAGGATGGCTCGGCCGACCTGTCGTACGTGCTCGCCGTCGCCCGCGACCTGGCCCAACTGCTGAAGGGTCAGGAGGGGAGCTACAAGGTGGTCGTCAACAAGAGTACGGTGCCGGTGGGGACGGGTGATCGGGTGCGGTCGGCGCTGCTCGATGCCGGGCTCGATCAGTCGCAGTTCGACGTAGTGAGCAATCCGGAGTTTTTGCGCGAAGGCGTCGCGGTCGACGATTTCATGAAGCCCGATCGGGTCGTCGTAGGTACGGACAGCGAGCGGGCGGCCGGCTTGATGCGGCGGCTGTATGAGCCGTTCGTGCGCCAGGGCAATCCCATCTTGATGATGGACGTGCGCTCGGCCGAGATGACCAAATACGCCGCCAACGCGTTTCTGGCGACCAAGATCACGTTCATGAACGAGGTCGCCAACCTGTGCGAGAAGGTCGGCGCGAACGTGGACCAGGTGCGCTACGGCATCGGCAGCGACGGACGCATCGGCAAGCAATTTCTGTACCCGGGTATCGGCTTTGGCGGTTCGTGCTTTCCCAAAGACGTCCAGGCGCTGCTGCGCACCTCGCGCGCCAACGACTACCCGTTCCAACTGCTCGACGCCGTGCTCCAGGTCAACGACGCGCAGCGGACGCGGCTGGGCGAGCGCATCGTCGACCACTTTGGCGGATCGCTCGAGGGTAAGAACATCGGCGTATGGGGGCTGGCGTTCAAAGCCAATACGGACGACGTGCGCGAGTCGCCCGCCCACAGCGTGATCGAAGTGCTGCTTCAAGCTGGAGCGACGGTCACCGCGTTCGATCCCGAAGCGGCCGACACAACGCGCCGGATTTTCGGCGACCGCATCGCCTATGCCGATTCGCCCGAAGCCGCCATCGACGGCGCCGACGCCCTGGCCGTGCTGACCGAGTGGAATGCGTTCCGTCGTCCTGACTTCGACGAAGTCAAAGAGTTGCTGGCCGCTCCAGTCGTGTTCGACGGGCGCAACCTGTACGATCCGGCGTTTATGCACCAGCAGGGCTTCGACTACCACAGCGTAGGCCGTCCCTTTTCTGCAGACTAACGTGCGTTCTCTCACCATCGACAATCCCTGAGGCGCGCGGCCAGTACATTTCGCGCGCTCGCAAGGTGTTGGGCTGGCAAGCAGCCTCCGGTTGGGTGCAGTGAAGGGCTCAGGCGTACCCTCCACTACTTCGAATCGCTCGTACAGCCGACGACCTCTCTGACATGACCCAACCTCAGCACACCCAAGCTCCACTGGTCCTCCCCGACGGTCGACAACTGGATCCGTCCGAGCGGTATCTAGTGACCGGCGCGGCCGGTTTTATTGGCTCGAACCTGGTCGAAGAGCTGCTGCGGCAGGGACAGACGGTCGTCGGTCTGGACAATTTTGCGACGGGTTATCGGCACAACCTTGAAGACGCCGTCGCGCGTGCCGGAGAGGGGGCGGCCGAACGGTTTACCTTTGTCGAAGGCGACATCCGCGACCCTCAGGCGTGTGCTCGGGCGTGCGAGGGCGTAGCCGTCGTGCTGCACCAGGCGGCATTGGGATCGGTCCCGCGCTCGATCTCGCTCCCGGTTCAGACGCACGAGGTCAACGCGACGGGCTTTCTCAACATGCTGCTCGCCGCGCGCGATGCAGGCGTGCGGCGCTTCGTGTATGCGTCGTCGTCGTCCGTGTACGGCGATCACCCCGCCCTTCCCAAGGTCGAGGAGGAAGTCGGCGTGCCGCTCTCGCCCTATGCCGTCACCAAGAAGACCAACGAGTTGTACGCCCGGACGGCGCACGACCACTACGGGCTGGAAACGATCGGCCTGCGGTATTTCAACGTGTTCGGCCGGCGGCAAGACCCCGAAGGCGCCTATGCGGCGGTGATTCCCAAGTGGATCGGCCAACTGCTCGGCGGCGACCAGCCGATCATCAACGGCGATGGCGAGACGAGCCGCGACTTTTGCTACATCGCCAACGTCGTGCAGGTCAACCTGCTGGCGGCGCTCGCCCCCTCCGCCCCAGCCGGGAGCGGTCTACAACGTGGCATACGGCGAGCGGACAACGCTCAACGAACTGTACGAACTGCTCGTTCAGGGCATCGCAGCCGAGCGTGAGCAGCCCCTCGCCTCCGCGCCGCAGTACGGCCCCTTTCGCCCCGGCGACATCCGCCACTCGCTGGCCGACACCAGCCGGGCACGCGATCACCTGGGCTATGCGCCGACGCACTCGGTCCGCGACGGGCTGGCCGAAACGCTCGCCTGGTACTGCGCTCAGGCAGAACTCACCGCTTGAACTTTCGAGCTATCCCAACTCTTTCTGTGGGCCTGCTCTTTATCTCCCATCTATTCCTATATACTCCCCAGCATGAACCCAACCGATCACTCCTCGCAGAACGAAGCCGCCGAAGCGCACAGTGACGCGCGCGTGCGACTTGAAGCTCGGATCCGGTCGGGTGAGGCGCGGCTGGCCGTCATCGGCATGGGATACGTGGGACTCCCGCTCGCCGTCGTGTTCGCCGAGGCTGGCGTAGGGGTGACGGGCATCGACGTGAGCGCGCCTCGGATGGGCGAGCTCAACAGCGGCGACAGCTACATCGAGGACATCGCGACCGAGCGGCTCCGCCCGCTCGTAGAGGCCGGCACGCTCCAGGGGACGACCGACTTCTCGCACTCTGGCCGAGGCCGACGCCATCAGCATCTGCGTGCCCACGCCGCTCGGCAAGACGCGCGACCCCGACATCTCGTTTATCGCCGATGCGACCGAGCAGATCGCCCGCTACCTGCGGCCCGGCCAGATCATCGTGCTCGAGAGCACGACGTATCCCGGCACCACGCGCGAGGTCATCCTGCCCGAACTGGAAGCCAGCGGCCTGCGGGTAGGGCGCGACTTCTTCCTGGCCTTCTCGCCGGAGCGCGTCGATCCCGGCCGCGAGGACTGGACGACCAAGAACACGCCCAAGGTGATGGGTGGCGTGACCCAGGCGTGCTCCGATCTGGCTGCGGCTTTTTACGGGCCAGCGATCGAGACCGTCGTGCCGGTCGCCAGTCCCGAAGCGGCCGAGATGGTCAAGTTGCTCGAGAACACGTTCCGCTCGGTCAACATCGGCCTGGTCAACGAGGTGCTGCATCATGTGCGACAAGCTGGGCATCGACGCGTGGGAGGTCATCGACGCGGCGGCGACCAAGCCGTTCGGGTTCATGAAGTTCACGCCCGGTCCGGGTCTTGGTGGGCACTGCATCCCCATCGACCCGCTCTACCTGTCGTGGAAGATGAAGGCGCTCAACTACAACGCGCGCTTCATCGAGATGGCCAGCGAGATCAACACGTCGATGCCGGTCTGGTGGACGCAGAAGGTGCAGGACGCGCTCAACGAAGAGGGTAAGGCGGTCAAGGGGAGCAAGGTGCTGGTGCTGGGCGTGGCCTACAAGAAGGACATCTCGGACATGCGCGAGAGTCCGTCGATCGACATCATCAAACTGCTCAAGCAAAAGGGCGCCGACGTGCGCTACCACGACCCGCACGTGCCTTCGTTCGACGAGCACGGCATTGCAGATGACGTCCGAGCCGTCGACCTGGGCGAAGCGCTCACCTGGGCCGACTGCGTCGTGGTCGCTACGGATCACTCGGCCTACGATTGGGAGGAGGCTCAAGCAGCACGCGGTCGCTCGCTCGTCGACACGCGCAGGGCAGTCTCGTCTGGCCTAGACTCTAAGTTATTCCAACTCTCCCGGTAGCGTATCTCTCATGCCTCACCTCTTTCGTCAACTCAACAGCTTGTTCACCCGCCGAGAGCGGTGGCAACTGGCCATCCTGTCAGTCGCGCTCATCGTGCGGGCAGGCGTTGAGATGGTAGGGGTGGGAAGCATCGCTCCATTTATGAGTGTGGTAGCCGACCCGTCTATCGTACAGAGCAACGACTGGCTGCGCGGAGCTTACGAGGCGTTTGGGTTTACATCCACGACGGGATTCCTAACGGCCCTGGGTGTGGCCGTAGTGGTAGCACTGGCAGTGAGCAACACGTTCAGCGCGACTGGCACCATGGGGGATGCTCCGGTTCTCGTATGGGATGCACCACCGGCTCTCGAACCGACTGCTGCGGGGATACCTCGCCCAGCCGTACGTCTTCTTCGTGGAACGCAACAGCGCGGCGTTTAACAAAACAATCCTCACTGAAGTGCTTCAGGTGATTCAAGGGGTGCTGACGCCTGATCCTCAACATCGCTGCTCGCTCGCTTGTGGTGGTCGCCTTGAGTAGGGTTGCTAATCGTGCTCGAACCCGATGCTGGCAGTGGTAATCGTGTTAGTGTTAGGTGGAGCGTATGGTGGTCTCTATCTGCTCGTGAGAGCGAAGCAGCGCAGCCTTGGGCGGGAGCGCGTGGACGCCAACCAAGATCGGTTCAAGGTGACGGGCGAAGCGTTCGGTGGAATCAAGGATGTGAAGGTCCTGCAGCGTGAGAAGCCTCGTTCGCCGCCCGGTTCGCACCTCCGTCGTGGACGTACTCGAAAGCGACGGCCTCCAACGCCGTAATCGCTCAGCTCCCGCGCTACCTCTTCGAGACGATCGCATTCGGGGGCATCGTGCTGATCGTGCTCTACTACCTCCAGGCCGGAGCATGGACTCGCGCAGATCCTGCCGACGATCAGCCTCTACGCCTTCGCTGGCTACCGGCTCATGCCGGAGCTCCAGCAGCTCTTCGGGGGCGTGGCGGCGATCCGCTTCAACCGCGCAGCGCTCGACGACCTGACGGAGGATCTGGACCGTTTTGGATCCGGACAGCCCGACTCCAACGGAGACGCGGCCGCTCCCGTTCGCGGAGGCGATCCGCTTCGAGGACGTGGCCTTCCGCTATCTCGGAGCCGACCGTCCCGCCCTCGACGGGGTCTCGCTCACGATCCCGCGTAACGAGACCATCGGGTTGGTTGGGCGCGAGCGGGTCGGGGAAGACAACGCTCGTGGACCTGCTCCTCGGCCTCTACGAGCCGGAGGCCGGGCAGATCCTGGTGGACAGTACGCCGCTCACACCCGAGACGCTCGGTGCTTGGCGTCAGCAGGTGGGCTACGTCCCGCAACAGATCTTCCTCTGCGACGACACGATCGCGAACAACATCGCTTTTGGTGTGCCGGAAGGTGAAGTGGAGGCTGACCGAGTGCAACGATGCCGCTCGAATCGCCCATCTGCACGATTTCATCGCTGACGCTGCCGAGACGGCTATGATACCCTCGTGGGCGAAACGAGGCGTTCGCCTTTCGGGTGGTCAACGGCAGCGCATCGGTATTGCTCGTGCACTCTACCACGACCCTGAGGTGCTTGTGATGGACGAGGCTACAAGCGCCCTTGATGGGGCGACCGAGAGCGCCGTAATGGAGGCGATCCGAGAATTGGCAGGCAGAAAACCATCGTGTTGATCGCGCATCGCCTGACTACGGTCGAAGAATGTGACTGCATCTTCCTTCTCGATAAAGGACAAGTGAAGGATGTGGGCCGTTATGGAGAGCTTATGCGTACCAATCAGAGCTTTCGTGCTATGGCAAATATGAAATCTGAAAGTGTGTCTATCATTAATTAAAACGATGCTGATAAACTGAATTATGAAAAAAAGAGTTTTAGTGACAGGCGCAGACGGTTTTATCGGTTCGCACCTCGTTGAATACCTCGTCGAACATGGGTATGACGTACGCGCGTTTGTGATGTACAACTCATTCAACTCATGGGGATGGCTTGACACGCTTGGTGTTGAACTTGTCGAGCAGATCGATGTGTTCGCGGGTGACATCCGCGATCCGCACGGCGTGCGCCGCGCGATGGAGGGATGCGACATGGTCTTCCATCTGGCTGCCTTGATCGCCATTCCCTATTCATATCACTCACCCGCGACGTACGTGGACACCAACGTGACGGGTACACTCAACGTGGTGCAGGCTGCGCGCGAACTGGGCATCGAGAAGGTGATCCATACCTCGACGAGCGAGGTGTACGGCACGGCACAGTTCGTACCAATCACCGAAGAGCATCCGCTTCAGGGACAGTCGCCCTATTCGGCATCGAAGATCGGCGCCGATCAGATCGCGTGGTCGTACTATGCCTCGTTCGACACGCCCAGTCGCCATCGTGCGGCCGTTTAACACGTATGGCCCCCGGCAGTCAGCCCGGGCCGTGATCCCGACGATCATCACGCAGATCGCCAGCGGCAAGCGGCAGATCCAATTGGGGGCGCTCAGCCCGACGCGAGACTTCAACTTCGTCAGCGACACAGTTCGCGGCTTTGTTGCCGCCGCCGAAAGCGCCGCGTCGATTGGTGAGGTCATCAACGTCGGCAGCGGTTTCGAGGTGAGCATCGGTGAGTTGGCAGAGATCATTGGCGAGGCCATGGGCGCCGACATCGAGATCACGACCGATGAGCAGCGGATGCGCCCCGAGAAGAGTGAAGTTAATCGCTTGCTCGCCTCAAACGCAAAGGCCGAGCGCCTGATCGGATGGAAACCCGAGTTCGGCTCGCGCGAAGGCCTCAAGCGAGGTTTGGGCATCACGGCCGACTGGTTCGCCGACGAGACCAACCTGGCGCGCTACAAAGCCAGCATCTACAACGTATGAGCGCCGCTGCATCCATTCGAACTGAAACGGCAGACCGCATCGTCGATGTGCTCCGTGGGGTGATCCAGCCTGCTGAGGGCAGCTTCACGGCCCTACACGAGCCGTTTTTTAAGGGTAACGAGTGGGTCTATGTCAAGGATTGCATCGACACGCGCTGGGTGTCGTCAGCAGGTAAATACGTGGATCGGTTTGAGCAGATGCTGGCTGAATACACAGGAGCCAAACGCGCCGTGGCGGTCGTCAACGGTACGGCGGCGCTGCACGTCGCGCTGCTGTTGGCGGGTGTCGAGCGAGGAGACGAGGTTGTTGCGCCGGCGCTGACGTTTGTCGCCACCGCCAACGCGATCTCGTATCTCGGTGCTGTCCCGCTCTTCGCAGACAGCGAGGAGGCTACGCTCGGGCTCGACCCCGACAAGCTCGACGACTGGCTTATGGGGCACGCCAAGATGCGCGGCGGTGTGTGCATCAACCGCGAGACAGGACGCACCATTCGGGCCGTAGTACCGATGCACACGTTTGGTCATCCCGTCCGAATCGACCGGCTCGCAGAGGTATGTACACGTTGGAATCTGTCCCTCGTCGAGGACGCCGCCGAATCGCTCGGGTCGTTCTACCGGGGACAGCACACTGGACGGGTAGGGCGCGTGGGGACGCTCAGCTTCAACGGCAACAAGACCATCACGACCGGGGGCGGCGGTGCGTTGATCACCGACGATGAACAGTTGGCCGACCGCGCCAAGCACTTGACTACAACGGGCAAACGTCCGCACCGGTGGGAGTATGTCCACGACGCCGTTGCTTTCAACTACCGCCTCCCAAACATCAACGCCGCTTTGGGATGCGCGCAGATGGAGCAGTTAGAGGGCATTCTCGCCAGTAAGCGTGGCCTCGCCGAGCGCTACGCCAGCGCGTTCGCCAACGTCGACGGTGTGCGGTTCGTGACCGAGCTCGAGGATGCCACCAGCAACTATTG
Organism: Rhodothermales bacterium; assembly: GCA_963793245.1. Classification (GTDB taxonomy): domain Bacteria; phylum Bacteroidota; class Rhodothermia; order Rhodothermales; family BA12; genus CAXBBB01. Next base: position 337,019 of record CAWBZG010000005.1, on the reverse strand, counting down.
GCTGAATGCGTTGATGCTCGACGACGCTTCCGACAGAGAAGCTGTTTTAGAGGCGACTAACGATGCCGGACTGATGACGCGCCCCGTCTGGCGGCTGATAAGCAGCCTTCCGATTTACAACCACTGCCCCTCGATGGACTTAAGCACGGCTCTGCGCATTGAGGGCCGGTTGATCAACATTCCTAGCAGTGCATCCCTTTCAATCGACGGAGAGGAAATTGAATCCAGTTAGCGATACTCACGAGACAACCTGCACAGGTGCGGTTGCCATTATCCCAGCTCGGGGAGGCTCACAGCGCGTGCCTGGTAAAAACATCCGTACACTGGGCGACAAACCCCTGATTGCCTTCTCAATAGAGGCGGCCTTGGAGAGTGGTAGTTTCGAACGCGTCGTGGTGTCTACCGATAGTGAGGAGATCGCAGACATCGCCAGTGCGTACGGGGCCGAGGTGCCGTTTATGCGTTCGGCTGAACTTTCCGATCACTATACTCCGGTCTCCGAAGCGACTGCTGACGCTTTGGCCCAGTTGGATCCCTCGGGAGAGCGGTACACGGTCGTTGCCCAACTCATGGCGAACTGCCCATTCCGGGAAGCTGAGGACGTTAGCGCCAGTGGAGTACGCTTCCTTAGTTCGGGGCGGATTCCCAAGATCTCCGTCGTCGAGTTCGGTTGGACCAACCCCTGGTGGGCGCTCAAGCTTGGCGAAGGGGACCGGCTGACCCCCGTGTTCGAGGAGGCCATGACCTCTCGCAGTCAAGACCTTCCGACGCTCTACGCTCCGACAGGAGCGATCTGGTGGGCAAGGGCCGAGTGCTGCGCGCGCGCCGAACCTTCCACGTTCCTGGACGCACGGGATGTCCGATCTCTTGGGATCACGCGCTCGACATCGATACGGAGGAGGATTGGAGAATGGCCGAGCTCTTATATAAAGTCAGCAAAGAGACGTCTGAGCGAGCAGCGACTGGGTAAATGGCACGTCTGCACGCTCTCGATTTGTCTAAGACGAGCTTCGACCTTCTTTTCAGAGGCTGAACGTATGCATTTAGACCGACTCGCCGTTTACACGACGCTCTACCCAGCAGCCCTCCCGTACTGGGACGATTGCCTAAGTTCGATCAAAGAGCAGAGCGACGCCAATTTTGATCTGTGGATCGGCGTCGATGGTCTCGACCCCGCAGTCGTCGCCCGTGACGCCTCTGCTGCCCTGGAACGGGAAGTATTGGTACGTGCTCCAGATGGCGATCCTGCCGAGGTTAGAGCTTCTGCCCTGAGTGAGATAGCAGAACGCTATCCGGTCGTAGTGCTAGTAGACAGCGACGACATGATGATGCCTTCGCGTGTCGCAGCAGCTCGCCCGCTCATGAAAAATGCCGATGGAGCGGGTTGTGCTCTTGAGTTGAGCGATGAGCGCGGAGGCCTGCTCGATTGCGTAATGCGCCCCCCTGAGGGGCTTGATCCGGTGACGGTCCTGCCGTATGTGAACGCCTTCGGATTCTCCAACACCGTGTACCATACTGACCTCTTGAGACGGTGTCTATCTGACGTTCGAGGGGTCACGTTGCTCGACTGGTTCGTGGCCACGAGGGCATGGCTTTTCGGAGCTCGATTGACCTATGACGTAACTCCCCGTATGCAGTACCGCCAGTACGGTGCGAACACTGCAGGTGTCGTCGGTACATTTTCTCCGGAGCGCCGTCAGGCCGATCAGAAACGAGTGCTCACGCATTATGCCGCAGTACTTTCGTCGACACTTGAAGGGGCTATTCCCGAGCGGGTTCGGGCAGTCGAGCGTGCCCAGAAAGAGGTCGACTCACTGTATATTGGTGATCTTCCATGGATGCCCCCTGGTGGTCCTGAAGTTGCCCCCCTTTGGTGGGAGTGGGTGACTGCTCCACTCCTTCCTTTTCCCTCTTCTGGCTGATACCTTTTACTATGCCTGTCATCACTTTAGACGGCCGTCCGATAGGAACTGGGCACCGACCTTACGTCATCGCCGAAATCGGCGCTAATCACAACGGCGACATGGAGTTGTGCCGCCGCATGATCGATGCAGCGGCGGAGTCGGGTGCTGATGCGGTCAAGTTTCAATCCTGGTCTGAGGAGTCGCTGATCTCCACCTCCGAGTATGAGGCCAATGCCGAATACTCCGACAAGAAAAAGCATTTCGGATCGCTTCGCGACATGGTCCGCGCGTACCAGTTGACGCACGAACAGCACTTCGAGGCAGCTCGCTATTGCGCCGAGCGCGGCATCACGTTCTGCTCGACTCCCTTCGGCAGAGACGAAGTCGATCTTTTAGTTGAGTTGAATGTCCCCTTTTTCAAGGTGGCGTCGATGGATATCACCAACTTGCCCTTGCTTCGGTACATCGCTTCCAAGGGGAAGGCTGTCATCTTATCGACGGGAATGGCGTCGCTCGCAGAAGTCGCCGTAGCGGTCGAGGCCGTTCGAGAGGTGGGCGACGTCGACATCATGCTGCTGCACTGTGTGTCCATCTACCCTCCAGATATGGAGGACGTCAATCTCAACAATATTCCCATGCTTGAACAAGCATTCGGTGTACCTGTTGGGTTCAGCGACCACACGCTCGGTGCACACATTCCCATCGCCAGTATTGCGTTAGGTGCGTGTCTCATCGAGAAGCACTTCACGCTCGACAAAACGATGGAAGGTTGGGATCACGCGATCTCAGCCGATGAGGTCGAGATGCGCATGATTGTCGAGCACGGTCAGGAAGTCCATAGAGCACTGGGTTCGTCACAACGAATCGTAAGTGAGGCAGAACTGGCCAAGCGAGCCAAATTCCGCCGTAGCGCCGTGGCTGCAAGACCCCTTGACCCAGGTCACATCCTCGAAGAGACAGATATTGCCTTCAAAAGACCTGGGACGGGATATGGCCCCGATCAGATCGAAAATTTGCTTGGCCGTTCGTTAGCTGTAGCACTCAGCAAGGATGACATCATCGGCAGTTCGCATCTTATCTAATTGAGATCTTAATCTAAACGCGTGTTTGAAATGAGTGGCTCGACATCAGAAAAGGTACTTCCCCCAATAGCAATATTTGGCACATCAGGGTTTGCCCGTGAAGTTGCTGATATAGCGATTGATCTTGATTACCCTAAGGTAGTCCTTTTAGGTAGAGATGGAGTTGAGCGTTTTGACCTTGGTTACTCAGTGGTTGGCGAAGATGGGATCGATAGAATGCGAGCTGAAGGATATGTATTTGCTATAGGGATCGGTGATGGAGAGTCCAGAAAGCGTATATTTGAAAAGTACGACAATCTTTATTACCCTGCACTAGTCCATACCAGTGCCTCTTTTGGGAGGCGACAAAAAGAAATTGTTGAGTCTACTCAAGGATCCATAGTGTGTGCGGGAGTTAGATTGACTAACAGCATAGCGGTGGGTAATTTTTGTGTTTTCAACATCAACACCACGATTGGACATGATTGCGTGATAGAGGATTTTGTTACAATTTCTCCAGGCGCGAATGTGTCAGGTAATGTTTGTCTTTCAAAAGGATCATATATAGGAACAGGTGCTTCTATACTGCAAGGCAGAAGCATAGACAACAAGATGGTCATCGGTGAAAAGTCGGTGGTGGGAGCTGGTGCAGTGGTTAGTAAATCTGTTGACTGCGATGTTGTAGTAGTGGGTATACCAGCCAAGCCTATTTCAAAAGTTAAAAAATAGTATATATCAATATTGTGTCCAAAGTGTTAACATAGATATATGATTATAGATATTAGAGATATATTTTTAGAGATATGAGATGTGAGCAAGCTTTTGTGAGCCCCGCGGCAACTATCCAAGAGGGCATCGCCAGAATCGATGCTGGGGGGCTACAAATCGCACTCGTTGTCGACGGGGAGAGGCGCTTGTTGGGTACCGTTACGGATGGTGACGTGAGACGTGCTATTCTGCGCGGTCTCTCGCTGGACGAACCGGTCGCATCCATCATGAATGCGAACCCAACAACAGGTAGGGAGACAGACGACAGAGCTACGTTGTTAGCTCTCGTGATGCGACATCGCCGGCTCCATCAGATTCCCCTGCTTGATTCTCAATGGCGCGTTGTGGGTCTTGAAGTCTACGACACATTGACCCGAGAGGAGCTTCGCCCTAACCCAGTTGTGTTGATGGCCGGTGGTATGGGCACCCGGCTACGCCCGCTGACAGACGACACCCCGAAGCCGTTGCTGCACGTCGGTCATAAGCCAATCCTGGAGACAATTCTTGAGGCTTTCCTCGGACATGGGTTTGGCCGCTTCTACCTATCAGTGGGCTACCTAGCTGGCAAAATCGAAGCGTACTTCGGTGACGGAAGCCGGTGGGGCGTCGAGATCGAGTATCTTCGCGAAAACAAACGGCTGGGTACGGCCGGGGCGCTCTCGCTTCTGCCCGAGTGTCCGACAGAGCCGCTGTTCGTCATGAACGGCGACCTGCTCACCCGTCTTAACTTCGCACAATTGCTCGATTTCCATACGTCACACCAATCAGCAGCTACGATGTGCGTCGCGCGAGTACGAAATGCAAGTGCCGTACGGCGTCGTCCGCACGCAGGGGCATCGTATTTTGGGTATTGAGGAGAAGCCAACCGAACGCTATCTAGTCAACGGTGGCGTCTACGTGCTTGACCCTGACGCGCTCCACCTCATCCCGCATGACACGTTCTACGACATGCCGACGCTCTTTCAGCAGCTCGCCGATAAGGGGCGTGAGACGGCCGTTTTTCCGATCCGCGAGTACTGGATGGACATCGGCCAGATACAGGACTTCGAGCGTGCCAATGGCCACTTCGACGAGGTATTCGATACTTGAGTGGCATCCCACGTATTCTCGCGGTCATTCCAGCGCGAGGAGGCTCGAAAGGCCTCCCGCGCAAGAATGTGCTTCCTCTTGCCGGTAAGCCTCTAATCGTTTGGACTCTTGAAGCCGCTCTCGCATCGAAGTATTTGGACCGTGTGGTGCTTTCGTCTGACAATGATGAAAGCATCCATGTAGCACGCGAAGCTGGATGTGATGTCCCATTCGTACGTCCAGTTCATCTAGCAGCAGATGACATACCAGGCATCAAATCAATCTTGCACGACCTCGACGCTTTAGATTAGGTGTGAGGCCAACTTCGCGCAGCCGGTCAAGCAGGCTTCGGAAGTGCCCCTGCTAAATATACAAAATGCGAATTTACAAACACAAAACAAAATAGGTGCAAAGATGGAAATAAAGCTACTTGACTGTACACTTCGAGATGGCGGATATTACAACGGGTGGGATTTCGATCCTGGGCTAGTTGAAGAGTACCTTCTAGCAATGTATCCTTTAAATGTTGACCATGTAGAGTTAGGCTTCCGTTTTATTGGAGCTGACGGATTTTAAGGTGCTCTTGCTTACTCTACGGACAATTATAATGGCCTTTAGCAGAGCCACTAAGTTTAGACGGTAAGATGTTTGTTTTGCGCCTAGAAAAACAGTGGGGAGAGAAGGAAGGTAGCATTTAAATCGGCCCAATATAAGGGAGCATGCCATTTACTTGGTGATATATTATATTATTATCATGATGATCGTTAATATTTTTAAAGCAATTGCATTTACGTTTAGATACTTTGACGCGATTCGTGCAAATCACGTCGTGTCATCTGAGCGAATTGGAATTCTTAATAAAGATAACCCACTGTTCAGAGCCAACCATAGCAAATTCAGATCCTTCTTAAGAATTGGCCGTAAAATTAAACATCTTAGCAATATTAGAAGTGCAGCTTTATGGCTTCGCACAAGCCCATCAGACGCGTTATTTTTTGCACATACACAGAATCAACTCGATTCTATTTACAGCATATACCGCTTATGCTTCTCAAATAAGAGTTTAATCTTGAGCAAAGGGGTCAAACTTAGAGATAGCTCTGATAGCCAAGAATTCCCCCTAGGCCTTGCGCTACTATTTGCTATCCCCTTTCTGCCATTAGTAATATTCAATCTGATTAAATCTAAAGACTATCTAAGAAAATCTTATATATATTCCTTCGATAGTTACTGGCTAAGCTATGGTGTGAGTGTTGTGTGGTATTTATTTTTAGTGAACAAACGACCTCGAGTGATTATATTGGCTTCAGATAGCGACATTCATGCCGGCGCACTTTTGTGTGTTACTCAAGGTTTTGAAATCCCACTTGTATATATTCAACATGCTAGTGTCTCAGATAAGTTCCCCCCTCTAGCAATGGACTATGCTTTTCTTGAGGGCGAGGATGCATTTCATAAATACATGAAGGCGGGACCAATATCTGCCCGAGTATACTTGGTTGGAATGGCAAAAGCGAGAACTAGGGCTGGGTCAGCGATATTAAATGAAAACAATCACCAGAGGTTTATAGGTATTGCTACTAACGCCTTTAGCAAAATGGATGATGTCAGCAAGCTTATAGAATGCGCAAAGTGGCTGCAGGGCGAAGTACACTTTGTGTTGCGCCCTCACCCACGTACTTCAGACTCCGAATCGGAAAGACTGCGCGCCATAGCTACCGAGAGTGGTCATTTGTTTTCTGATCCGAGCTTGGAGAGTACCTTTGACTTCCTAAAAAGACTACATATGATTATCGCTGGTGAGTCAAGCATACACCTCGAAGCGGTTGTTCACGGTGTTGAGCCAATTTATTACGACCCCAGTGCTAAATATATAGACCATTATGGTTACCTAAAAAACGGCTTAGTGCAAAATAAGGCACACAATGCTATTGATGCAATAAAATCGATAGAAAATAAATCTAATATCAACACAGATGTGTTATTAGGACGAGCGAAATATTACATAGACACTGTGAGTACCCCTTATTTTGGACGTTCTGCAGAACTGGTAGCCCAGATGTTAGATGAGGTAGTAAAATATGGAGAGGTTCTGCCTTATCGATGGGAGGCGGTCGAAGGCGATCATAGCTTATATCAGCTTCGATAATGTCCGTTGTTTCTGTAATCATCCCCACTTTCAATCGCGCCTCAAAGATAGCAGGCGCTATTGAAAGTGTTTTGAATCAATCTTGCCAAAAGTTTGAAATAATTGTAGTAGATGATGCTTCTACTGATTGTACAGAGCAAATGATAGAATCTTTTGCGAATGATCGTATTCGATACATAAAGACCGACAGAAATGTGGGAGGAGGGGCTGCGCGTAATTTAGGTATCGATGCATCTATGGGTGAATATGTAGCCTTCTTAGATTCAGATGACGAATGGACTAAAGACCATTTAAAAGACTCGATATCTATTATAGAAAATAGCAATGTTCAGGGGTCAATAAGTTCATTCTATGTATGCAATAAGGAAAGGCGCACCGTATTTATGTGCTCACCAATTCTGCCTGGAACTTCAATGGTGAATTATATCCTCGGCAGTGGCGGGGGCGACCCCCGCTCATCTACTATGGTGTTTAGGCGTAATGCCATCCATGATATTCGATTCGATTCAGATTTACGGAAGTACCAAGATTGGGACCTGGCAATTCGCTTTGCTAGAAAGTTTCGCTTTGCTGTAAAGTCTGTTCCCGGCGCCATTTTGCATGTTAGTGATGGCGATAGAATGAGTGCATCCCCAAATCATGACGCGACGCAAGCTTTCATGAGCAATTATATAAGTGAGGCAAAACCGGCATCTGTTGCAAGGTTTTACGCTGCGCTTATGAAAAGTTCGATAGGTGGTAACTCTGATAGCTATTATAAAATATATAGACTGAGAGCATGGAAATGTTTTAAACATGCCAGCCCGGCTGTGAAAATGAAGATAATAATATTAAGCATCCCATTTGTTTATAAAACTACATATATGATTCATAGCGCATTTAATATTTTAATTTGTAATATATTAAGAAGAAAAGTATGAAAGTTCTTCATGTTATTAAAGGTTTGGGAAGAGGCGGGGCTGAGGTGCTCCTCGCGGAAGGCCTAGTCGTTGCCAATAGAGATCGGTTTATCTATGAATATGGCTATTTTATTCCTTGGAAGGACGACTTGGCATGTACCATTGAGGCACAGGGCGCGAATGTGTTCTGCTTCGATGCGAAAGATAACGCGCGTATTCTGTATGCTGCTCGCCGCGTAGCGAGGTACCTCAGGATGTGTAGAGCCGATGTTGTACACGCCCATCTACCCATAGCAGGCGTCGTGGCAAGGCTGGCCGGGCGGCTAGCTGGGGTGCCAGTTGTCTACACCGAGCATAACCTGATGGAGCGGTACCACTCGATCACGCGACGGCTCAACCTTACCACATGGGGTCTGCAGGCCCAAGTGATCGCTGTTTCGAGCGATGTGGAGGACTCGATCCGGCGCCATGCCGGGGATCGCGTGCCGGTGCGGACGGTGCTTAACGGGGTGAACGTGCGCACCTACGATTCGGCGAATCACGATGGCGCAGCGGTGCGGGACCAGTGGGGGATTCCAGTAGATGCTCCGCTCGTCGGCACTATCGCCGTGTTCCGCACACAGAAGCGGCTTGACCATTGGTTGGAGGTAGCTCGCCGAGTATACGAGGCCGTGCCCGATGCGCACTTTTTGCTTGTCGGTGATGGGCCGCTTCGAGAGGAGGTGGAGACAGGCATTCGCCAGTATGGCCTTGAGACTGCAGTTCATCTGACCGGGCTGCAAGAGGAGACGCAGCCCTATTTCGCGGCGTTCGATGCCTACCTAATGACATCGCAATTCGAGGGGCTGCCTATCGCGCTTTTGGAGGCAATGGCAATGGCTGTGCCACCGGTAGTGACGTCGGTGGGTGGGATCCCCGAACTGGTAGCGGACGGTTTGAACGGATATCTCCGGCCGTTTGGCGATGTGGATGGGATTGCGGAGCGAGTGGTCCGTGTGTTGCAGGATGAGGCCGGTCGGCAGACTCTGGGAGCAGAAGCACGCCGTACGGTTGTGGAGGGGTTCAGTATGGAGCGGATGCAAGGAGAACTGGAGGCGATCTACGAGCAGGTGATCACGGAGCATAGAGCACGATGAGGGACGATGTGCAAATTCGACGGGCGACGCGAGCAGACCTAGAAGCGATCCTCAACATCGTGCGGACAAGCCTCGGGGCGGGGACGGTCCCGCGGACAGTGAACTACTGGAAGTGGAAACACGAGGCCAACCCATTCGGTCCGTCACCCGTGCTCGTAGCGGAGACAAAAGGGCAGCTAGTCGGACTGCGGGCTTTCATGCGATGGTCGTGGCAAAGTGGGGGGCAGGATGTGACAGCCGTGCGCGCGGTCGATACGGCAACGCACCCGGACTGGCGTGGGCGTGGCCTCTTTAAGCGTCTCACCCTCCAGCTTCGCGGGGAGATGGCAGAGGAGGTAATCGGGTTCGTGTTCAATACCCCAAACGCGCAGAGCCGACCGGGCTACGTCAAGATGGGATGGTCGGTGGTGGGGAAACCGACGCTATGGGTGCGACCGGTGCGACCGGTACGACTGGTACGTGCCCTGTACCGTGAGGGATTAGGCGGGGTAGAAGGTCGGGCACCTGCCCTAGAGGCCTTGAGTGTGCAAGAAGGGTTGTTGCAGCCTAGCGTTCAGTCCGTACTCCACGAGGTTGTATATGATGAGCAGGCGTATCACACCTCGCGAACAGCGCCCTATCTAGACTGGCGATACGCACAGATTCCTGGATTCAAGTACTACCTCCTAGCCGAAGGCCAAGGTGCAGGCGGAGCTTTGGCGGTCGTTCGTTCTCGCCGCCGAGGCGCATTGCGTGAGCTGCGGATATGTGACCTAGTGGCCGGACCCACAGCAGCGGCACAGCAGAGTGCGGCGGTATTGCTGAAGCGTATAGCGCGGGCAGCTGATGTGGAAGTCGTGCTCGCCTTAAAGCCTGCTGGAGTACCGCCCTCGACCTTTTTGGCAGCCGGATACCTGCCCGCTCCCCACACAGGCCCCCTTCTCACGGTCTACGACTTGAATACATACGGCTCACCAAACCCTGCAGAACTACAAAGCTGGGACGCCTCAATCGGAGATCTCGAGCTGTTCTGAGTCGTGAGTCAAACGGGAGCTTGCCGGCGCGCTAATAGGGAAGGAGGAGGAGGGTGTGTGGATGTTTGCCTGATACAGGGCTTATGGCGGTGATGCCCCGGTGCGCGTCACTTCTCAGCGCGTAGCTTGCGTGCATGACCGACCTCCTCTCCATCGGCTCCGTCGTAGCGGCGACCTTACTGATTTGCTTGTTTGTAAGTCGGTCGAGATTACCACGCACGGTTAAATTGCTGATCTACGTCGCCTTAGCCCTTCGCTATGTGGGGGCATACGGTCGTCAGGCGATCGCGGCCGATGCAAGCGTCTACTTCAGATGGGGGGTGGAATACGCTGAGTATTTTTCACGGTTTGATTTCTCTCCCCTCTTCGATCCGTACCTGTGGCGAAGTCCCAACTGGCTAGGCACCAACTTCGTCGGCTATCCTACGGGTTTGATTGCGTCGCTAGTAGGACCGAGTTGGTACGGTGTATTCTTCGCGTTTGGCCTGCTTTCGGCCGTAGGTATCGCGGCATATGCAGTGGCTTATAGAAGGAGCTTCCCTGGTGTACCGTTTGCCGCCTACTGGGCGTGGGTGTTCTTGATGCCGTCCCTTTGGTTCTGGCCCTCCAGTATCGGAAAGGAGGCGCTGATGCTGGTGGGTCTGGGTGTGGCAACGCTGGGTTATGCGGGGCGTGATGGACGCCCGAACTGGCCCCTCATGACGGACTGGCCTGGCGTTCGTGTTCTGCGTTCGTCCCCAGGTCGTCGCCGTGTTCTTGCTGGCTGTCACGCTGGCATATTGGCTCCGATTTAAAATCTGGTCACCAGGCAGAGTGTTGCAGGGAGGAGCCATTCTCGCAATCGGATTGGTGAGCGTGTGGTTTACGCTCGGAACAGCCATCGATGGAGATGTAGACCTGGAATCGGTGAGCGAATACGTGGATACTAACGCGGGGCGCAATGAGTATGGAGGCAGTTCAGTCGAGGCTGTAGGGATGGGTCCGGCTCAGATTCCTCAGGCTGTGGTCAATGTGCTGTTTCGCCCATTCATATGGGAGGCGCGTAGTCTAGCTGCCCTGATCTCCGCACTGGAGGTCGTGGCGATTTGGGGCTTGATATGGTATCGCCGCAAAGAGTTAAAAGCGGCGCTTTCGATGTGGCGCACGGATCGGATGCTGAGATTTGCCATCCCCTTCGTCGTGCTGTATGTAGTGGCGCTCGGCATGAATCTGTCGAACCTGGGGCTCGTTGCACGACAGCGGGTACTGGTGTTTCCTCTGTTGTTTCTGATCGTCGAGGCGGGCGTGTACTTCCGGCACCGCGCAGCGCGCCTTCCAGAGCAGAACCAGCAACCTAGTGTAAAATCGTGAGCGAGCATCAGTCACAAGCTGATTCTGCTAGTGGTACTTACGACGGTGGTACTCGAAGGGGCGCCTTGGTCCTCTCGCTCGATTTCGAATTGCACTGGGGCGTACGGGACCACGCTGCAGCTGATGGACCGTATCGCTCGGCCTTGCTAGGCGCCCGCTCGGCAGTAGAGCGCACGCTCGACCTGTTCGTTGCATACGACATGGCGGCTACCTGGGCGACTGTCGGGTTCTTGTTTGCCCATTCCCGAGAAGAACTGGTAGCGACTAGCCCGCACGAGCGTCCACACTACGCTGACAACCGCCTCGACCCCTACGCCGAACCCGTCGGCGCAGATGAGGGCGAGGACCCTCTACACTTCGCCCCCTCGTTGGTGACTCGCATCCGCGAGACGCCTCGGCAGGAACTGGCCACCCATACGTTTTCTCACTTCTACTGCGGAGAGCCAGGTGCAACTCCGGCTTCTTTCCGGGTCGATCTGGAGGCTGCCCAGGAGATCGCGCGACATACGGGCTCACCGCTTCGCTCCATCGTCTTTCCGCGTAATCAGAGCGGTGAGGCCTACGTCCGGGTGCTGCCAGATGTAGGCATCGACGTCTACCGAGGAAATCCCCCTGGCTGGCTCTGGCGTGCTGACGGGCATGCGGCTCGTCATCCTGCGCGTCGGGTAGGTCGCTTGCTTGATACATACGTCCCATTAGGCGAGGATACCATGGGGTGGGATACCGTTTCTGAAGCGGAGGGACTCGCCAACGTGAGCGCCAGTCGGTTCTTGCGCCCCTACGATCCTCGGTTAAAGCCTCTCGAACCGATACGTATTCGGCGCATCGCGAAAGGTCTGGAGGCAGCAGCGCGGCGCCAGCGGATCTACCACCTGTGGTGGCACCCGCACAATTTTGGACTGCATCTGGAGGAGAACCTGGACGTCTTGCGGCGCATCCTCGACGTGTTCGCTCGGCTGCGGGAGCGAGAGGGCATGCAGTCGCTTTCGATGGCCGAGGTGGCTGATCAAGCCCGCGGCACCGCACTGTAATATAGTCTTTACTGGCATCCTAATGGCTCTGCCGCATGTCCATCTATTATTAGGAGCCGCAACCGCTGAGGTGGTGCGGAGCGGCGACACGTCACCCTGGCGGGTTTGGTCAGTAGGCGCCGTTGTAGCGCTACTACCTGATGCAGGTACCGCCCTGTTGCTGGCGTTAGGGGAGGCCGCGCCGTCGCACGGAACGGTCAGTCACACCCTGCTGGCGCTTGCAGTTTGTGTCCTATTAGTGTGGAGCATAGCAGGTCGTCGGTGGGCTTTGGTTGCGGGCAGTGCTTATGCATCGCATTTGGTCGTGGATGTGATGCGCGAGGGCGGTAAGACGAGTGTTTACCTGGGATGGCCGCTATGGAGCGAGCCGATGAAACCGTTGGTGCCCCTCTTCCCAACCATTCCGTTCGAGTGGAACGGAGGCGTGCCCGCCCTCTACGGCCCTGATCCAGCAGGTACTCTGCTGCGGCAGGCTGTGATTGCATTCGTGATTTTCGCCTGTGTCGTGTCAGCTTCTGCCCTGGTGCGGCGGTGGCGTGCAATCCACCGCTCGGTGTAGGCTTTGGCGAAAGATTGGTGCATCGAAGCGCCCGAGCGCCGCTAGCTTATGCTTTCCCTGATGCCTATGCCTTCGCCCCGCCTGCTCTACGTCGTCACGCACCCGATGACGGCGCGTCACCTGCTCGCCGGCCAGCTGGCCTGGATGCAGGCGCGCGGGTTCGAAGTTGCCGTAGCCTGCGCGCCCGGTTCGGACCTAGACGTAGTAGGTGAGCGAGAGGGTGTCGCGACGTTTCCGATCCCGATCGGCCGCGAGATTGCCCCTATTGCTGATCTGCGCGCGTTATGGGAGCTGGGGCAGGTGATGCGCACGTGGCAGCCCGACGTCGTCAACGCGGGCACGCCCAAAGCCGGCATGCTGGGAATGCTGGCGGCGCGGCTGGCCGGAGTGCCGGTGCGTCTGTACACTCTGAGAGGTCTGCGGCTGGAGACGACGACCGGCGCGACGCGTGCCGTACTGGCTACGACCGAGCGGGTGGCGTCGGTGTGCGCCCATCGCGTTCTCGCCGTGAGCCGAAGCCTGTCAGAGCGCTATGCCGAGCTGGGGCTGGCCCGGCGTGACCAGTTGCGGGTGCTGGGAGGGGGCGCTTCCAATGGGGTCGTCCTCGAACGCTTCGCATCTCCGAACGCCGCCGTCGTGGCCGACCTACGCGCCCAACTGGGGATCGAGGAAGGGTTGCCCGTTATTGGTTTTGTGGGCCGGCTCACGCGGGACAAGGGCATCGTCGAGCTGGTAGACGCGTTCGAGCAGGTGCGCGCCAGCCAGCCGGATGCGCGCCTGCTGCTGGTGGGCGAGTTCGAGGAGGGCGACCCCGTTCCCGACGCAACGCGGCAGCGGATCGAGCAGAGTACCACTATCGTTCAGGCTGGGTTTGTATCGGACGCGGCGCCGTACTACGCGCTGATGGACGTACTGGCGTTTCCCTCGTACCGCGAGGGGTTTCCCAACGTGCCGCTCGAAGCGTCAGCAGCCGGACTGCCCGTCGTCGGCTTCCGGGCGACCGGTACTGTAGACGCGGTCGTCGACGGACAGACTGGCACGCTCGTCGAAGTGGGCGACACGCAGGCGTTGGCCCACGCGCTCCAAATGTATCTGGACGATGCCGACTTGCGTGCGCGGCATGGAGCGGCGGGGCAGAGAGCGGGCCGACCGGGAGTTTCGCCCCGAGCGCATCTGGAACGCCTTGCTCGAAGAGTACACCGCCTTGCTGCGTGCGGCGGGGCGCCCGCTACCCGTCGAGCGAGAGGTGCAGAATGCGGACGTGGCTGGCTGATTGCTGAGGTTTGAGGTGGAGTCTGGGGCGTGCTGAGACGTATCCTTACGCCTGATGTCTTTTCCCCCTTTGTCATTGCCTGCTCCACGTGGAGTGATTCGAGATGCACTACCCACAGCAGCTGCGGCCATCACGGTGGCGCTGTTTGGGTTGATCGCCTACCGCTTGGCCGCCCACGTGCTGGGGGCCGAAGGGTTTGCTCTGTACGCGTTGGCGCGTCGGGTGCTGGCCACACTGTTGCCTGCGCTGGTCTTGGGATTTGGCGTGGCGTTGCCGCGAGCAGTCGCTGCTATGGAGAAAGGGGAGGGAGCTCTGATGGCAGGAGCGGCACTTGTGCTGAGCGTCGTTTCGCTCGTGGTCTGGGGCGTCGGGCTAAGCGCAGAAGGCTTTTTGGCCGAACTGTTCTTCGGCAACCCTTTAGCCCAAAACCTCGTGCTTCCGCTCTGCCTGATCGCGACCGGAAGCCTAGGGTTCTCGCTGCTGTACGGATTGTGGCGAGGACTGCTCTGGACGCATTCGGCTGCTCTGGCACAGGTGGTGGGATTAGGCAGTACGCCGCTCGTCGGACTGGTGCTGTCTGGGGGAAGTTTGGTGTCGGCGTTGTGGTGGCAGGGTGGGCTGCTGGCAGGGGGCAGTTGGCTGGCGGTGGGATGGCAGATTGTTCGGGCACAGCGTGAAGAGCAGGCGTCAATGGGGCTACGTGAGATAGAGCAGTCCGCGCGTGAACTATTGCGGTTCGGTTTGCCTAGAGTGCCGGGCGACGGGGCGCTGATGATGCTTCTGGGGGTACCGGCGCTGGTTGTCGTGCAGGTGGGGACCCTCGAAGCGGCCGGAGCCGTGGCGTTCGGCATGACGTTCGTGACGCTCGTAGGCGCCGCGTTAGGGCCACTGAGTACGCTGCTGCTCCCCTACGCCGTGCGGTCCGGTCGTTCGGGGCGAAATCAGCTGTACCGCGCGGCGTGGGCCGGATGGGGGCTGGCGGCCGTGGGCTGCGGTGCGGGTATCGTGCTGGCAGAACCGTTGACGTCTCTGGTATTGGGCGAAGGCTACCGAGAGCTGGCCCCCATCGTCGGCCTGTGCCTGGCAGGTGCGGTTGGATACGCTGCATTCGTCGCATTCCGCAGTCTCAACGACGCCTGGTACACGCGCGTCGTCAACGCGCACTCGGCAATTGGCGCACTCGTGGTCTACAGCGTCGCTCTGCTAGGGCTGTACGCCTTTGGGGTGCGCACGGTGATGACCGAGTACGTCTTGGGGCTATTCGTGTTGGCGATGGCCGGGTTGGGCGCTCGAACGATGTGGTTAGCCAGGCAAGCACGATGACGGCGTCGGCAGCGGTCTGGTGGGCGGGCGGAGCGTACGCGCTGCTTCTGACGGGTGTGCTCGTAGCGGCTAGGCGTCGCGAGCAAGGACTGGGAACGCTGTTTGTTTTCGGTGTGACGGCGTTTGTCTACTACCTGTGCATTCCGCTCGAAGCCGTCGCGGCAGGTCACCATATGTTGTTGCTGGCAGGTGCTGGAACGGTGTTACGTGACGATGTGCTGGTCGCGGCGGCGTGGGGTGGTGTGCTCGCACTCGCAGGGTTCGCGGCAGGGTGGGCCGCTTCGGGAATGCCGCCCCTGAATCCGGCTCCGACTCATTCCGAGTTTCTGAAGCCAGTCGCCGCGACCGAGGCGCGTCTGGCGCAGATCGGTTGTTGGATAGCATCGGCCATACTGGCAAGTATCGTGCTACTCGCATTCGGCGATCTGGTCGGGCGACTGAGCAGCTATGAGGGCAACTTTACCACGCTTTACGAGAACGCTCTAATGGCGTATCTGCTCGAAGCGTCTACCCTCACGTTGGCGGTCGGAGCAGCCTATGCGTTTCATCGGCGCAGCCGACAAGCGGTTGCGGCCGTAGCCGTAGGGGTGCTCTTCGCATTTGGGATCTATACGTCAAATAAAGACCCCTTGCTCGTCGGATTATTGGCACTGGCACCACTGGGCTATCGGCTCCAGGTGGTGCAGAAGGTTTGGTTCGCGCCGGTCGCGGTTGTCGGTGCGCTGCTGGTGGCGGCGATCGTTCCTTACACGTTCGGCATTCACCGGGCGGGTGTCGAGGTCACGTGGGATCGTATGGCCGAATCGGGTATTTTTCTACGCTCCGACCCCGCAGGTCCCTTTTACTCGGTCGCTATGGTCCTGGCGCGCGACGCCGATCCGATGTATGGCCAGACCTACGTTCGATCTGTTGTGAGTTGGGTGCCGGGCTTCTTGTGGCCATCCAAGCCGCTGAGTCCGTCCGAGGCGTTTGCCCGCACTGAGATCAGCAACTGGGCGCCAGGGCGGGGGCTTGGGTTTTCGCCGCTAGCCGAGAGCTTCCAAAACTTCGGCCTGCTCGGCCCGCTACTCCAGTTTGCGCTAGTAGGCTGGGGCTGGGGGTGGTTCTGGAGGGGGCTGCTGGCTTCGAAAGTGGTGCCCAGTGCCTTGATGCCCAGCCTCTATGCTGTCGTTGGCTTCTATTTACTCGTGATTTCCCATCGGGGCGACACGTCAATGCTGGTCACCCAAACGGTGCAATCGGTCGCCCCGTTCGTGGGTGTCGGACTGGTCGTGCGGCTAGCCCTTCCTCTTCTTCGACGCCGATGATCTGCTGGCTGCACAGCTACCCCTCGGACATCGTCGCTAGTGGCGCGTTCATGCACGCTCTGGTCGAACCGATGCGGAATCACGTGCCGCTCGATCTAGTGCACACATCGGCGCTGCGGAACGCGGCCGCGACCGTACGAGAGATACGCTTGCTGAAGAATGGCCGGTACGCCCTCATTCATGCGCAGTCAGGTGCAGGCTGCGGCACAGTCGGTGCGGCAGCCCGAGGCGCACGTGTTCTTACGCTGCGCGGGTCTGACTGGTACGGTCAAGCCCCGGGCCGATCGGTGCGGCGATGGCTGCGCAGCGAGGCGTCACGCCGTCTGACACGTACCGTTTTGGCACGCTACGACACGCTCATCGTAGTCTCAGAGTGCATGCAGCGCGAGGTTGAAGACGAGACGGGACGGATAGCGCACGTGGTTCCAAGCGGTATCGACCTGTCCCGCTTCGTCCCAGCCGATCGAGCGTGGGCGCGCGCGCAACTGGGCTATGCCGACGATACGCGGCCCTGGGTGCTCTTCTCATCGGTTCGAAAAGACAACCCGGTCAAGCGCCCCAAACTGGCGTACCAAGCCGTAGTCGAAGCAGCGCGGTCCGTGTCGGACCTGAGGCTAGTCGAGATGACCGGCATCGACCCCAGCCGCGTGCCCCTCGTCGTCGCTGCGAGTAATGTGGTACTGCTCACCTCGACCCACGAGGGGTGGCCAAACATCGTCAAGGAAGGGCTGGCCTGTAACGTGCCATTCGTGAGCACGGACGTGAGTGACCTTGCCAGTATTGCGCATAGTTACCCCCCATGTGCTGTCGTGTCCGCTGATCCGGGCGCTCTCGGTCATGCCCTCGTGCGTGCGCTCAAGTGGGGATCTGTACCTCAACTCCGATCGGCGGTGATGCCGATGGCGCTCGGCACCACCGCCGATCGCCTCATGTCCATCTACCGGCAGGTGCTGCCTAATCTGCTTGGCGAAGGTGAGCGAAATACGGGCACGGCATGAGCCTCGTCCGAGTCAAGAAACTCATGACCAGGTTTAGCGCTTGTCTTGATTTCGGATGCAGTCGAATTCGGTAGCGTGCTTTCTGCTGACTACGCGCAAGACATTGGCTGAGACGATATCGAGGTCTAGGCAAGTCAAACTGACCGTGCTATCTTCAATCATGTGTGGTCCACTAACTCAGGAAGAGAGCGCGTGAAGGTTTGGATCGTTAACCAATTTGCTACGCTCCCTCACGAGGCAGGAGGAACAAGGCATTATTCCCTCGGCCGTCTGATGGCGGGTGGCGGCGTAGAGGTGGAAGTGATCAGTGCCAGTTCTACTCACCTACGGCCAAGCGGCCAAGCCGAACAGGTGGATGTAGACGGTGTGCGCTTTGTACGATTGCACGCACGCGCCTACACAAGTGCGCCTTTGGGGCGGGGTGCGAGCCTAATGAGCTTCGCCCATACCTTGGATCGCTTTATGCGCACCCGCCTTGACCGTCCAGACGTCATCGTCGGATCGACGCCTTCGCCGGTCGCGGCTTGGGTGGCGATGCGTCATGCGAAGCGCATCGGGTGTCCGTTTGTACTGGAGGTCCGTGACCTGTGGCCTCAGTCGCTCATCGAAATCGGTGGTTTGCACCCGTTGCACCCTGCCATCGCTGCCCTGCGTCTATGCGAGCGTCATCTGTATAGAGGGGCCGATCACATCGTGACGCTGATGCCCAAAGGACATCGACACGTCCAAGCGGTGAGCGGCACGGACGCTCCAATTACCTGGATACCCAATGGATTGGACCCCGAACTGGTCCGCTCCTCTGCTTTCAGGCGTGAGCAAAATGGTCCGTTCGTGGTACGGTACGCCGGTACGATGGGGCAAGCCAATGCCTTGGACCCCATTCTCGATGCTGCTGCCGTGTTGCGTGAGTGCTCGGGAGACTATGATGTGCAATTCGACTTAATGGGAAGTGGTACAGAGTGCGAGCGGCTGAACCGGCGAGTTCAAGAGGAGCGGTTGCATCACGTGCGCTTGGTCGAAGCGCGACCTCGGCGTGAGGTCAGTGCGTTTCTGGCGGGAGCTGACGCTCTTGTCGTCAATATGCTGTCACTACCGATCTATCAGTACGGCATAAGCTTCAACAAGCTCTATGACTACATGGGTAGTGGTCGACCTACTGTGATCGGATCGGCTGCTGTCAACGATCCGATTGCCGAGGCTGGCGCAGGCTTATCTGTACGGGCAGGTGCTGCTGAGGAATTAGCCAAAGCGGTACGCACACTGACGCAACTCCCGGCCTCGACGCGCAGCGAGATGGGACGCCGAGGTGCGGCTTACGTACATCAGCATCACTACCTGCCCACTCTTGCTGGCTCGTTTCGAAAGGTACTGGAAAACGCAGTGCAAGGTGTTCACCAGAACGTCGAAGCCACCGACACGTCTATTTTGCCGGGGCAAGAAGCCTGGGTGTCGGTCCAACATTCCGCCATCATTCTGGACGATTTACCACCAGAGATCTGCGCTGAAGTAGTTTCTTCTCTCCTCTCGTAAGCTACCAGAAGGTGGCATCTCCTCTTCTATACATGAACGATCGCATCTATCTCTCGTCTCCACATATTGGTGCGGACGAACTTCGATTTGTAACCGAGGCCTTTGAAACTAACTGGATTGCACCGATTGGTCCACACGTCAACGCGTTCGAGCAGGAGTTTGCGGACCTCGTCGGTGCCGAACACGCCGTCGCTGTCACGTCGGGGACGGCGGCGTTGCATCTGGCGCTTCGGCTCTCGGGCGTCGGCCAGGACGACGAGGTGCTTGTGTCGACGTTCACGTTTTGCGCGAGTGTCAACCCGATTCTCTATCAGAACGCCCGGCCGATCTTTGTCGACAGCGAGGCGCAGTCGTGGAATCTCGATCCGAATCTGCTCGAGTCGTTTTTGAGCGAGCGGGCCGAGCGGGGGCGCGTGCCGAAAGGCTTTGGTGCTCGTCCACCTCTATGGGCAGAGCGCGGACCTCGACGCGATCGGATGCAATCTGTGAGCGGTATGGCGTAACAATCGTCGAGGATGCAGCCGAAGCGCTGGGCTCTACGTACAAAGGTCGGTCGCCGGGCATCGACGGCAAAGCGGGCATTTTCTCGTTCAACGGCAACAAGATCATCACGACGAGCGGCGGGGGGATGCTGGTGACGGACGACGGCGACCTGGCAGCGCACGCGCGCAAGCTGGCGACGCAGGCGCGCGATGATGCGCCGCACTATCAGCATTCGGAAATCGGCTACAACTACCGGCTGTCGAACGTGCTCGCCGGCATTGGGCGCGGGCAATTGCGTGTACTGGAGGATCGCGTGCTAGCGCGACGCGCCGTCTTCGACCGCTATGTCGCCGAACTGAGCGACTTAGATGTGTTCGACTTTGCAGCCGAAGCCTCGTGGGGGCGGCACACGCGCTGGCTCAGTTGCCTGACCATCCGATCCGGCGCTAGTCTCACGCCGGACGACCTTCGGCTGGCGCTGGAGGCGGAGAACATCGAGGCGCGTCCGCTGTGGAAGCCGATGCACCTTCAGCCTGCGTACGAGCAGTACGAGTCGGTAGGTGGCAGCGTCTCCGAAGACCTGTTTGCGCGGGGGCTGTGTCTGCCGTCCGGCTCGAACATGACCGAGGAGCAGCAGGCCCGCGTGATCCAGGTGGTCCGCCGGGTGGCCGAGGGAGCTGCTGTGGCCTGATGAGTTAGTTTTGTGTGCCCTTGAGTAGGTCGGCGCGGCGCGCTGTATCCTGCCTGGAAACGCGAATGACTTTATGGACGTGACGATCGACCACAACAGGAGACGCAAACTCGCCAAGCTGCTACTCGATCTGGCGATCTGGGTGGTGGCTTTGCCGCTGGCCTTCTTTATTCGTACGGACAGCATGCTGGGCGACGACTATGTGTCGGACGTTGCTCTTCTGCTCGGACTGACCCTTCCGCTCAAGGCGGGCGCGTTGTGGTTGCTGGGACTGTTTCGACAGTCGTGGAGGCGCGTGGGTATGGACGATCTAGTGAGGCTTTCGCTGGCGGTCGTGGCTGTGGCAGTGGCGACGTACGTCATTCTGTTCGCTACGCCTACCGAAACGCTATCGCTTCCACGGAGCGTGCCGCTGATCGAGGCGTTGCTTGCCGTAGCGGGTATGAGTGTAGCGCGCGTTACGATTCGGTTCGAGAGGGAACGCGTGGGCAAACAAGAGGCTGTCTCGGAAGGTCGGCGTCGCCACGTGTTGATTGCTGGGGCTGGCGACTCGGGTAGCATGATGGCTCGTGAGATGCGCCGCCACCCAGAGAAGGGGCTGATCCCTGTCGGTTTTGTAGACGACGAAAAGTCGAAGCTGCGTACCCGTGTCGCCGGGGTACCTGTAGTCGGAACACTCGACCGTCTAGCTGCTGCCGCACGCTCTACGGGCGCCGACGAAGTGCTCATCTCGATGCCTTCTGCCGATGGAGACACGATTCGACGCGTCGTTGATCAGGCACGTAAGGCGGATTTGAACTACCGCATCCTTCCGGCTATCCACGACCTGATCAGCGGGACGGTGTCGATCGCGCAGATCCGCCCGGTCAACCTGGAAGACTTGCTACGGCGCGATCCGATTGAGTTGGAGACCAGTCTGATTCGCCAGTACGTGACGGGGCGCCGCATTCTGGTGACGGGTGCCGGAGGGTCCATCGGCTCCGAGATCGTGAGGCAAATCTCGCGTTTCGAGCCTTCTCACATCGTGTTGCTTGGGCGAGGCGAGAACAGTGTCTTCTTGATCGAGCAGGAAATGCGTCGGTCCTATCCCACTATCTCGGTGTCGCCCATCATCACGGACGTGCGGGATATGGAGAAGCTCGAAGAGGTGTTCGCGAAGCATCGCCCTGAGGTCGTCTTTCATGCGGCGGCGCATAAGCACGTGCCGCTGATGGAGGCCAACCCGGACCAGGCTATCTTCAACAACGTCGGCGGGACGCGCAACTTGGCAACCCTGGCGCTGGAGTATGGTGTATCTCGCTTCGTCAACGTGTCGACGGATAAGGCCGTCAACCCTACGTCAGTGATGGGGGCGAGTAAGCGGTGCGCCGAACTGGTCGTGCGTCAAGCTGCCGAGCGGTGCAAACCCAATCAGCACTTCGTCTCGGTGCGCTTCGGCAACGTGCTGGGCAGTCGAGGTAGCGTCGTGCCGTTCTTCCAGAAACAGATCGCTCGTGGCGGCCCGGTCACGGTGACAGACGCCAACATGATCCGCTACTTCATGACGATTCCCGAAGCGGCGCAGCTCGTGTTGCAGGCGGGTGGCATGAACACGCCCGGCGCCGTCTACGTGCTCGACATGGGTAAGCCCGTCAAAATCGTCGACTTGGCGCGCGACCTCATTCTGCTGTCTGGTCTTGAGCCGGGACGCGACATCGAGATCAAGGTGACAGGGATGCGACCTGGCGAGAAGCTGTACGAGGAACTGCTGACGGCCGAGGAAGGAACGATCGAGTCCCAGCACAAAAAGATCTTCGTCGCGCCCAAAAAGGCGATGCCGAGCGAAGAACTGTCGTCACTGCTCGACCGCTTGTTCGATGCCGCTGCTCAGCGCGACGGCATGACGATCCGCCGGGCGCTACTCGACATCATTCCGACCGCCAAGTTCGAGTTGCTCGAAAACGAAGAGCGGCAACCCGCCTGAAGCGAAACCGTCACGTCTGGCTTCGGGTTCGTCTAAGCCTATCTCATCCCTGCCGATCATGACCCTGCTTGCTGCTACCCAATTCGAATACGGAATCAGCCCGCTTTGGGTGATTCTCGCCATCGCGATCCCGGCCGTTTTGGTCGTGGCGATGATCTGGATCGGCTCCAAGTCGCGCCTCTGACTTTGGCTTACAGCCGTGCAGTGAGCGTGACGTCGAGCGAGCGGCTCGGTGCCAGGAATGCGGGGCGCTCGGCGTAGGCGTAGTTGAGGGCGTTGCGCAGGTTGAGTTGCAGTGCGAAGCGGCCCAGGCCAGCCTTGGCGTACAGGTCGACGACGCGCGCGTCGCCTAGTTGGTCGGCGTCGGGGACGAAGCGGGCGAAGTCGGTTTGCGTGTTGCCGGGAGCGCTTTGATAGCGGGCGAACGTGCCGACGCTCCAGTGTTTGGTGCTCCAACCAACGTGCGCTTGGATGAGGTGAGCCGGGCGAAAGGGGAGCGGCTCGCCGGTCGCGTCGTCTCGGGTGTCGAGGAGTTGGTAGGCGATCCATCCGCTCCACACGCCGCTGCGATAGCCAACTCGGTTTTCCAGGCCGAGCGCCTGGGCCGAGGCGACGTTGCGAAACTGGAATGCGCTCGAATCGGCGACGAAGACGGCTTCGGTCAGGCGGCGGTAGCGGGTGGCGAAGGCGGTGGCTTCGGCTTCCCACGGTCCGCGTGCCCACCGAAGTCCGGCGTCTATTCCGAGCGACGTTTCGGGCCGCAGTCCGGCGTTCGAGGCGAGCGGGAGGAACGACGTGTCGTCGACGAAGCGCTCGGCGATGGAGGGGACGCGGAAGCCGCTGCCGACCGACGTACGCACGATCAGCGCGTCGGTAATCGAGTGGCGGATGGCGAGTGATGGGCTGAGTTGGCGTTCCACGTTGCCGGAGTCGATGAAATACGCGTCGCCGCGCAGTCCGGCGGTAGCGTGGGTCTTGCCGAAAGAGCGCTCGGCCTGCACGAACGCGCCGATTTCGGGTTGTGCGAGGAACGTCGTCGACGAGAAAACCGACGCGCGGACTGCGTTGGCGTCGGCGCTCAGTCCTGTCGTCCAAAGCGTGCCGCCTGCGTTCCACAGCGCCTGGGCCGATGCGCCGTACCGGATGCCGGTCGTGCCGTCGGTGAGGGCGCGCGGGGTGTCGTCGGCGCCCAGCGGTCGGAGGCCGAGCGTGGTGACGCGAGCATCGGCGGTGAGGGTGACGCGACTGCCCGAGTGGACGAGTTGGGGAATCAGCGTGACGGCGTCCGATACGTTACGCGAGGCGCCGGTGGCGCGAATCGAGCCGAACTCCAACCGCCCGACCGAGAGCGGATCGGCGAGGCTGTTCCAATAGAGAAAGGCGTCGCTGCGGGAGCGCCGAACCAGAGCCGTCAGCCCGATGCGCGTGCGAGGCGTGAGCGCATAGGTGATCCGCCCGAAACCGCGCAGGCGTTCGGATCGTCCGCGCTCGACGTAGCCCGAGTCGGCGAGCGCCGCTAGCGACAGCCACCAGCCGACGCGCTCGCCCCGTCCGCCCAGCGATAGGGTCGCCTCGCCGTAGGGTCTTGCCCTTTCGCCGGCACGCCACGCCTGGCGCCAACTGGCGTGCCGGGCTGGGAGGTGCGCGCCCGCCTGTACGCTTGCCTTTGCGAACAACTCAGACTGGAGCGTCGCGTGTGACGACCTGGATCACACCGCCCAGCGCGCTTCCGCCGTAGAGCGCCGATCCGGGTCCGCGCGTCACTTCGATGCGCTCGATGGCGGCGGACGGAATGAGTTCGAGCGGCACGCCGTCAGAGTCGGGCGATAGCAGGGGAACGCCGTCGAGCAGGAAGAGGACGCGGCTTCCCGTGTTGTACGAGAAGCCCGACGAACCCCTCACGTTGACCTGGTTGCCCGCCACCTGCACGCCCGGCATCGTCCGCAGCGCGTCGCCGATGCCCAGGGGCGCAACGGCTGCCAGTTCTGCCCGTCTCAGCACGGCGATGCTCGTCGGCGCCTCGAACGCCCGCTGCTCCCGCCGCGCCGCCGTCACGACGACCTCGCCCGCGTCCAGCGCAATCGGCGCGAGTCGAATCGTCAGCGGATCCAGGCCATCGCGAACCGTGATCGAGTCGGTGAACAGTTCGTAGCCCAACGCTGAAGCGGTGAGCAGATACCGTCCGGGTGCCACGTTCAACGAGAATCGCCCATCGCGACCCGCCGCCGATCCCGCATCGCCGATCCGAACCGCTGCGCCGACGATGGGCGATTGTGCTCGTGCGTCGACGACTCGCCCGGTTACTTGCGCCTGAGCAATCGGCACAGATAAGAGGAGCAGAAACAGCGCGCGCGTCATTGGGGCGGGAAGGGCGGAGGCGAGCGGAAGTCGACGGTCACGCGTACGTCGACCGTATCGCCACGTGGGACGAGAAAGCCGTCGCCCATCACGACGCCGACTACGCGCTGGTCGAGCACGTTGGGCGTAAACTGTTGCGCGACGCCTGAGTACGGGTAGAACGTGGCCGGAATGTCCGAGAGCACGATGGTATCGGCGAGGACGCGGCGCGTCAGTCCGTCGCTGAACGAGATGCGGTTGAGGTCGAAGAAGTCGGTAGTGTCGCGCGGGACGAAGCGTAGAGCGACGAACCGCAAGTCGCGTAGACTGTCGGCCTCAGGCCATTGGTCGAGCGGTGGGTACGTGATCACCGCACGGATGGCGCCCGTCGACGTGTCGGGCGGTTGCAGCCCACCGTCGCAGGCCGATGCGAGCAAGAGCAGAGCGGGGAGAAGTCGACGCACGGACGAGACGTTGTGAAGATCAAAGAGTAAGGCGCATCCAGTCCGTCCGCAAGGCGCAGCGGGGCGTCCGAGCCGCTACCTTTATGGGATGCGTCTCCCGCTCTCCGACTACGACTTTACCCACCCGCGCGAGCAGATTGCCCGCTATCCTGCAGATCCCCGCGATAGCGCCCGGATGCTCGTCGTCCACCGGGGTTCGGGCAGGTTGGAGGATGCGACGGTCCGCGATTTGCCGCGCTTCCTCGATCCAGGCGACCTGATGATCGCCAACGACACGCGCGTGCGTCCGGCGAGGCTGCGAGCTGTCAAGGAAGAGACCGGGGCACGCGCCGAAGTCTTCTTGCTCCACGACTATGGCGGATCGCGCAGGTGGGACGCGCTGGTGAGCAACGCCAAAAAACTGCGCGTCGGCGACCGGCTTGCGTTCGACGAGGGACTGTTCGCCACGATTGAGGCAGCGCCTGACACCCGCACGCGCACCATTGCGTTCGAGTGGGAGGGGAGCGATGGCGACTTGGCCCAGACGCTCGACCGAATCGGCGAGACGCCGCTACCGCCCTACATGAACCGCGACGCCGAGGAGGAGGACAAGCAGCGCTATCAGACGCTGTTCGCCACGCACGCCGGAGCCGTCGCCGCGCCGACCGCTGGGTTGCACTTCACGCCGCGCCTGATGGACGAACTGGGCACGCGCGGGGTCGAGACGGCACGCGTCACGCTGCACGTCGGCTTGGGCACGTTCCAGGCCGTTGAAGTCGAAGATGCTGCCGATCACACGATGCACGCCGAGCAGTTTTCGATTTCGAACGAGACCGCTGGCGCCGTCGACGATCTGCGCGAGCGGGGAGGGCGGCTGCTGGCCGTCGGGACGACCGTCGTGCGCACGCTCGAATCCAATGCTTTGCCCGGTCGACGCGTACGAGCAGGTGTCGGATGGACCGATGCGTTCATCTACCCACCGTATGAGTTCAAAGCCGTCGACGCGCTGCTGACCAACTTCCACACGCCCAAGTCGACGCTGCTGATGCTCGTCTCAGCTCTTGCCACGCGCGAGTTGATCTTGGGCGCCTACGATCACGCTATCCGCGAGGGCTATCGGCTGTTCTCGTACGGGGACGCCATGCTGATCCTATGAAAGCGACGCTCTTCACCGTTCCTGTCCTCGTCCCTGCCGCTGGAAGCGGGAGTCGTATGGGCGGCACGCCAAAGCAAGACCGCATGCTGGGCGACGCGCCGCTGCTCGTCCAGACGCTGCGTTCGCTCGCGGCCTCGAACGTGGTTGGAAGGCTCATCGTCGCCGTCGACCCCGACCGCGTCGCCGAGTACGAAGAGAAGCTGAATCAGGCCGGACTGCGCGTTCCTGTTCGCGTCGTTGCTGGAGGCGACAGTCGACAAGCGTCGGTTGCCGCGATGCTCAGCACGTTTCACGTCGAGGACGATAGCGTCGTCTTGGTCCACGATGCGGCTCGCCCGTTCGTGTCGCTCGGCCTGATTCTGCGCGTCGTGGCGTCTGCCGTTGGTCACGATGCGGTCTCACCTGCCATCGCCGTCGCCGACACGCTTCGGCGGGGCGAGGGAGACGCGTTTGGAGCCACCGTCGACCGCGACGACCTGTATCGCATCCAGACGCCGCAGGGATTCTACCTCGACGTGTTGCGGACCGCCCACGCGCAAGCCGATCCCTATTTACCCGCTACCGACGATGCCGGACTCGCCGAGCGTGCAGGGTATGAGGTCGCCCGCGTAGACGGCAGCATCTTCAACTTCAAGATCACAACGCCCGACGACTGGACATTCGCTCAGGCGTTGTGGTCGCTCTGGTCGACCGGCGCACTCCAAACCACCTGACCCCATGCGCATCGGATTCGGATACGACGTTCACCGCCTCGTCGAGGGCCGTCCGCTCATCCTGGGCGGCGTCACGATTCCACACGAAACCGGACTCGACGGCCATTCAGACGCCGACGTACTCCTCCACGCCATCTCTGACGCGTTGCTCGGGGCTGCTGCCCTGGGCGACATCGGCCTACTCTTCCCCGACACCGACGACGAGTGGAAGGGCGCCGACAGCCGCGAGTTGCTCCGCGAAGTTGTCCGTCGCATACGCGCCGAAGGCTATACCATCGCCAACGTCGACGTGACCGTCGCAATGCAGCGTCCCAAACTGCGTCCGCACGTCGATGCGATGCGTGCGAGCACGGCCGAGTGCATGGGCCTGGACGTAGGCGACGTGTCGATCAAGGCGACGACGACTGAGAAGTTGGGTTTCGTCGGAAGCGAAGCGGGGGCTGCTGCCTACGCCGTCTGCCTGATTCAGCGCGCCTGACGCTGTGGAGTGGTTCACCGCTGCTACGGATGCCTTTCACGGCTTCAACGCCTGGTTTGGCGCCTTGCCGACGCTGTGGACCTACACCGTTCTATTTCTCATCGCGTACGGCGAAAACGTGCTTCCGCCCATCCCCGGTGACCTGCTCATCGCCTATGCTGGATTGCTCGCCGGAACCGAAGTCGCCATCTCGCTGCCCATCGTTGTCGGTGTTGCTGCGCTAGGAGGGACGGTCGGATTCATGACCGTCTATGCAGTCGGCAGTCGGCTCGGAGAGGCCATTGATGACCCAGCACGATTGCGCTGGCTTCCGCACGCACAAGTCGCGACTGCAAGACGCTGGGTAGATCGCCAAGGAACCGCAGTCATCGCGGCGAACCGGTTTCTACCCGGTATCCGAAGTGTAGTGGCTCTGGCGGCAGGGGCATCCGACGTATCAGCGAGACGTGCGCTCGTGTATTCTGCTCTCAGCGCGCTAGTGTGGACGACGTTTGTGGCGTCGTTGGGCTATGCGGCAGGAGATAACCTGGCCGAAGTAGAGCGATTGTTAGCACTCTACGGAAAAGTCGCGGGGTCGGTGCTGATCGCGGCGGTGATTGCCTGGTTTACCGTGCAATGGCTGCGAAAGCGTAACGGCAAGGGTTGACGTAGGAGAGGATGGGCGTATTTTGGGTTCTTCGCTGGCATAGCTCAGTTGGTAGAGCAGCTGATTTGTAATCAGCAGGTCGGGGGTTCGAATCCCTCTGCCAGCTCCACGCGATGCACGGTATTTCCGCTTCATTTGGTTTTCGCTAGCGTCGTGCGGTTCGGCTGTCGGGATTCGAACTGTAACGGATCGCCGCATTACAGGCTCTAATAGGGGCTTTTAAGGGAAAGGTAATCCGAATGAGGTTCACCTGTCCGACCTATTGCAGGTTTGTTGGTGACTAGACCACAAGAGGTACGGAAATCAAAAACGCTCCGCTGAAGCTACCTCAGTGCTGAAACTGTGCTGAAATAGAAGGGACTGCGCCTTATCCAACTCAATTTGGAGCGCACCCCATGCCATCCGTCCTCAAAATCGGTTCACGCTACTACGTCCAGTTCTACGACCGCACGCGAAAACCGAAACGCAAACAGGTCCCCCTTCGCACTACCACAAAGCGAGTAGCCGATAAGCTAGCTCGCAGGTTGGAAGACGATTTCCTATTGGGGACCTTCGATCCGTGGAATCCAGCATCGGAGCCGGATCAGAAAGAAGAAGAGGAGGTCACTGCGCACTACGCGACGTTGAAGGACGCAGCAGAAGCGTTCGTGATTGCCAAGTCGCATCTACGACCCGATACCGTACGCAACTACCGAGCGTGCCTCTCGCTCTTTCGGAGACACGTCGGAGACGAACAGAAGCCTCAACAGGTGGGAGAATCCGACGTAAGAGGTTTTCTCGGAAGGGGGGACACGAAGGACACGACGAAGAAGAATTACCTCCGCCATCTGCGCGTTTTCTTCCGGTGGCTCGTAGAGGCTGAACAGATTGAGCGTGACCCAACGAAAAAGATCAAGCTCCGTAAACCTCCATCGAAGTTCGCCAAGTATCTGATGCCCGATGAATTGGACCTTTTGTGTCAGGTTATCAGCGACGATGGACGTTCGCCGTGGATGATTCCTCTTATCCAGCTAACGGTTCAACTCGGGCTTAGAAGAAGTGAGGTCGTGAACCTTCGGTGGGAGAACGTGGATCTCTCTCTTGGGTGCGTGACGATCTCAAATACCGAAGACTTCGAGACCAAAAGCGGGAAAGAGAGGGCATTACCTCTATCGGACAAAGCCCGTCAGATTATCCAAGAGTTGCAATCCTCAGCTGCAGAAGATGGATACCTGTTCACGCTCCGCAACGGTCGAATATCTCCGTGCTACGTCTCCCACCGATTCGCCACCTTCCGTAAAAAGGCCGGTCTCCCTGAGCACATCACCTTCCATTCGCTGCGTCATACCTGTGCGAGTTGGCTCGTGATGAACGGAGCCTCACTTGAAGCGGTACGCATGTTCTTAGGTCACTCGTCCATAGAGGTTACTCAGCTTTACGCCCATCTTGCCCCAAGCGTGTTCGCCAAACAGATCACGGACGCTCTGAGATAAAGAAAAAAAAGGTTCTTCCCGTTCGGTCAGAACGACTGTATGGGGATGTGGACCTTTCATCTTCAGGTAGTAAGGTTTAGCGCACTGCCCAAAGATCGCCAGTTCTCGATCCCTCTGTATTTTGGGGGAGTGGGTACGGGGGGGGGGGGGGGGGGGTATGTACAAGTTAGCCCATACCCCTTTTCTGATCCACGGCCAGCGTGTGGTAGTCAGCACAGGGGATCAACATGACCTGATTATTACGATCAGGCGAAAGCATCTGGGATGAACTCATTCCTCATGTATTCCCCGGTCTTTCGGGCGAACTAAGGCCATCAGCTAAAGCGGCTATAAAACATCTAGCATATGGCTATCTATACGGCATGGGACACCGGACAGGTAGGAAGGTCGCTGAAGGTGAGATTGAGACAAACCCCGAGCTTTACGACGTGCTGGGCGAGAATGCCCCCAGAGACCTTCTAAGCCGTTTCCGTTCGCATCCATTCATCGAGATGATGATACAGGCTCGGGACAGACGGTTGGAAGAGATTTTACGACATGGGGGGTGGGACGACGCTTTTGGGAATCGAATACCTGTCGAGACATACACCAATTCTAAGGGGAAGGAGCGCGATACCGCCCGTTCCGTTCTTGCGTTAGTTAGCCAGTCTCATGAGACAAGTCTTCTACTTCCTGTGTTCGAGTATATCAAAGGGGAATCAGAAAGGGTCACAAGTCCACTGCGTCTTCCCCTTTGGCAACACGATGGATTTAGCACATCTGAGCGTTTAAAGCTGGATTTGATTAATGAGTTGCTGGGCGACAGGTATCCTACAATTCTTGAATGCGAACCACTTTAACCGAATCACCTGCACAAGGTACACATCCCGTTTTGCGTATTTAATAATTCACGGTACGACAGTATGCTTTTCAGTATATTGGTTTATTGGTCGGAAAGATTAAGGATGCCGACCATAATAGCGCGCCAATCAACCAAACCTACCATCGGCATATCGAGCGCGCTCCTCCATTTATGAGGGCCGAAAGTTAAACGAAATGTCATTACAATCAGATCAGAAGCACAGCGAAAGACAACTACCCAAAAGAGGTCATTCCAAAAACAGGAGTCCTTACCGAGAGATCGGAGACAAACCGGGGCGAAGGGTACCCTCCTATCTACCCGACCTTCCTACACTCCGCGAAAAGGTAGAAGAAGACCCTCTGTACATGGCGTTTTGGAGCCTGAGTAGAACCTGCGATCAGTTCTTACGGCACATGGGGTACGTCACCGACGATCCCGACCGCTACGGTTTAACGGAGAAGCGCATATACGAAGGTGCCGACGTGTTCGAGTATCTCTACTATCAGGAGGAATACACCCTATACGAGATTTTCCTTACAGTTAGCTGGTTGTGCGAACCGGCGAACGCATGGGTACGATCAGGTCAGTTTCGCACAGTTCTCGATCTAATACGGCCCAATCCTGATGATGGTATTCGCTTCGACCTGATGAGGCTAAACCATCAGACTGGGCAGAGCGAGTGATCGGACAGATGTTCATCTGAGCTAATGATTGGGCGGAGCGGCTGGACGGAAAAGGTTCAACTGCTCCGCCGCTCATTAGAACTCCTTATGCTTTGCAAAGCAGGTTATCCTAAAGCCTTCTGTGCTGGAAGAGCTTGGCGAACTTCCCCAGCTATAGGGTTTGGATGTATTCGGGGGGCTGAACAGGAAGGGCAATCTGGCTACAAGTCCATCACGGCTTGCCCTCCATCAGCACGGCGGATTTACGCCCGTAAAGCCGAGAAAGCTGCACTTACTGAATAAGCAGCTTGACACAAGATTTCCGACGGTGCTGGAATGCGACCAGCTTTAACTGAATTCTGTGAGTGTGGTACACCCCCAAATATTAATCAGCCCAAGCTGTTAATTTGGTTTAATAAGGTCCAGTTGATACACCGGAGGTTCTATGTCTGATATGTTAAGACACTCACCATCTTCCATAGATAGTATGGCGTTATTAATAGTTTCGTTATCTACGCCTTCCATGAAGCGTACCGATGAAAGTACAGCATAATCACGGTCAATATCGCAAGATATCCATCTTCGGTCTAAGGTTTCAGCTACATGGCCAGTTGTGTTGGATCCTGAAAATATATCTAAGACCACATCACCTTTTTCGGTAAGAAATTCTATAAAAAACTTAGGTAAATCGGAAGGGAATCTAGCAGGATGTCTTTTCCTGCCAATAGCTTTAATCGCACTTAAGTAGTGGGAGCCGCTCTCGCTATTAGATATCTGTAAAAGGTTCGGCGGAATAGACCCGCCATTATCAGTACCGAACCCCTTTCCAATGCTATGCCCAGAAGGTCTCTGGGCGGGTGTATAATATTTCTCAGGATTCTTCAGTAGCTTCTTCATTCTATCTGAATAAGGCTGGAGAACATTCCGTACGTCAGCCTTAGGGAAGTCCGACTTAGAGAACCACCATATAGTGTTGACAGAATCTTTAACCCTTATCTTTCTTTTGTTAACCCATTCTATAGGAGAAGGTAGTTTGGAGGGATTATGCCAAAAAAATTCCTCCGCTAAGTTGTAGTCGAGTTTGTCACAAAAGGCTATAAGGACACGGTAATTATATAAAGACCTAATAGGTTTGCCCTTCTGGTAGGCTCCTCCGAGATCAATTACAAAACTTCCGGTATCCTTTAATACTCTCTTTGCTTCGGCCCCAAATCTCAGAAGCCATTCCACATATACGTCTTGATCTTCGTTTCCGTAGGTCTTTTTGCGGAGAAGTGCGAAGGGTGGGCTTGTCATGATTAAGTCAACTGAACCGCTCGGCATTTTAGTGAGCATATCATAACTGTCCATTGAGTATTGGCAGCCTAAGTCTGTAAAGTAAACTTTTTCATCCCCGCTAAGATTATTCATCTGATCCATTTTGATATTGCTAAAGGTGATTTGGTTTATAGTGTGCCTCCCAGCGCTTGGAAATCCAGCTATCCAGAAAAGACCACAGTACAGAAATAGCGTAATGAGACTCAGGAGCTGAGCTTTGTAAGCTGCTGATGTGAGATCCCCATTCATCTTTCGGAAGGTTAGCCAGCAACCATACCACCCATTCGCGGCCAGTTCCATCCTTAACGGACTCCAATAATTTGTCTACTGAGCCCTCCGATATATCGCGATTACGACGAATGACCTCTGCCGCGCCATAACCAATCGCGTCTGGCCCATTCGTGACTTTATCGACCATTAATTTTTCGGGCAACGTCTTCATACCCGACAAAGCAGTCAGAGCTTCCTGTCTAAGTTCAGTTTTGATATCCTCAAACGCCTCTACGAGAGCTGAAGCAGCATCCTCTGAGCCAATATGCCCAAGCGCCCATGACGCAGCGCTCCTCAAAAAGAAAGGTTCGTTGGCATTATGCAGGATTTTGCTCAGCTCACTTACTGATTCTGGATTTCCAGTCTCTGATAGTGCAACTACTCCTTCAAGTCGCTCCTGATTGTCGCTGCTAGATAAATATTTATTAATAAGAGTTAAAATTGATTCGCCATGAACAACAGCTAGATATATAGAGCCCTCAAGAACGACATATATGTCTTCGTCTTTATGAGATATCACTTCTATTGCAAGATCTTTAAATGACATATCATGATTATGACGTGCAATTTTAAAACCCGTAAATCTCTGTGTTCTGCTGGGGGATTTTAGTAGATCATATATATGATTGGGCGGAAGGAAGCCTTTGCATGCTAAATATGTATCGTTTATAGGTTTTAACTTGCTGGCGATAACTTGACCATTCCTTACTTGGTCACCCTTTGATACGAGTAATGGAAGCTTCTTATTGTTTTGCCATGGGTACACATGATTGTCGTACGATCTTTTAATTGCGACTATATTATTATCTTTTATATATTCTACTTCGCCGTCTCTTGATGAAAAGATAGAATCCCATTCGAGATAGGTCTCAGATCCTTCTGTCGATCCCTTTTTTGCACTTTTATTGTGAGGGGTGCTTTGAAGGGTTGAGACGAGAAAATAATTGATATGATCTAAGTGACCCCAATTCGCTCTATCTCTACTGTGGTAGTAAGACCAGTCATTTTCAAGTGAACCTTCGCTCCATACATCGTCCTCATTAGTAGTGCATATTGGAAACGCTATAACGTCGTCTGGCACCATGCCATAGTCCCAAGACCTTTCGGAGTCTTGCTTACTATGAGACATCCTAAGGTCTCTAGAAGTTTTTGCGCGGCTTTCTACCCTCATTCCACAGGTAGTGCAGACCAAATCAGGAATACGCACTCTCTTGCGCTTTACGTCCTTCCGATTTTTGCCAGCTCCACGCGATGCACGGTATTTCCGCTTCATTTGGTTTTCGCTAGCGTCGTGCGGTTCGGCTGTCCTAGATTGGCAGTCTTGCGGGTCGGTACCCAAGCGGCCAACGGGGGCAGACTGTAAATCTGCTGACTTAGTCTTCGGAGGTTCGAATCCTTCCCGGCCCACTCGCAACCTCTGGCTCGTTTACGGGTCATAGGCTGCTCTGCGGGGGTAGCTCAGTTGGTAGAGCGTCAGCCTTCCAAGCTGAATGTCGCGGGTTCGAACCCCGTCCCCCGCTCCCCGCCTTGCTTTGGCTGATGTCGGAGCAAGGCGTTTTTTCGCCGCTTTAGCTCAGGGGTAGAGCACTTCCATGGTAAGGAAGGGGTCGGGGGTTCAATTCCCCCAAGCGGCTCTCCACATCTGACCGGGTTCGGTCTTCGCTATTCTCCACAACTAATCTGCTGCCCGCACGACTATGGCAAAGGAAACCTTCCAGCGTAACAAGCCCCACGTCAACGTGGGCACGATCGGCCACGTCGACCACGGCAAGACGACGCTGACGGCGGCCATCACCAAGGTGCTCGCCGAGAAGTTCGGCGGCGCGGCCAAGAGCTTCGACCAGATCGACAACGCGCCCGAAGAGCGCGAGCGCGGCATCACGATCGCGACGGCCCACGTCGAGTACGAAACCGAGGCGCGCCACTACGCCCACGTCGACTGCCCCGGCCACGCCGACTACGTCAAGAACATGGTCACCGGTGCCGCCCAGATGGACGGCGCGATCCTCGTCGTCGCCGCCACCGACGGCCCGATGCCGCAGACGCGCGAGCACATCCTGCTCGCCCGCCAGGTCGGAGTGCCCTACGTGGTCGTGTTCATGAACAAAGTCGACCTGGTCGACGACGAAGAGCTTCTCGAACTCGTCGAGATGGAAGTGCGCGAGCTGCTCGGCGACTACGAATTCCCAGGCGACGACCTTCCGGTGATCCAGGGCAGCGCCCTCGGAGCGCTCAACGGCGAGGAGAAGTGGGTCGACTCGGTGCTCGAGCTGATGCAGTCGGTCGACGACTACATCCCGACGCCTGCCCGCGAGACGGACAAGCCGTTCCTGATGCCGATCGAAGACGTGTTCTCGATCACAGGTCGCGGAACCGTCGTTACGGGCCGCGTAGAGAGCGGTCAGATCAAAGTCGGCGAGCCGGTGTCGATCATCGGCATGCAGGAGACCAAGATGGACTCGACGGTCACGGGCGTCGAGATGTTCAGAAAGCTTCTCGACTCGGCGCAGGCGGGCGACAACGCGGGCATCCTGCTGCGCGGCATCGCCAAGGAAGCCGTCGAGCGCGGCATGGTGGTGGCCAAGCCGGGCAGCGTGACGCCGCACAAGAAGTTCGAGTGCGAGGTCTACATCCTGTCGAAAGACGAGGGCGGACGCCACACGCCGTTCTTCAAAGGCTACCGTCCGCAGTTCTACTTCCGCACGACGGACGTGACGGGCGACATCGAGCTTAACGAAGGCGTGGAGATGGTGATGCCGGGCGACAACACGCAGTTCGTGGTGGACCTGATCGTGCCGGTGGCGATGCACCAGGGTCTGCGCTTCGCGATCCGCGAGGGCGGACGCACGGTCGGCGCCGGTGTCGTAAGCAAAATCCTCGACTAAGCAATCGTGCGGAGTCCTGCCTGGACTTCGTAGCTTAGGGGAGCCGTCCGCCTCGCGTGGCGGCTCCTTTTTCTTACCAGCGTAGCTCAATTGGCAGAGCACCGGTCTCCAAAACCGGGGGTTGTAGGTTCGAGTCCTACCGCTGGTGCAATCATCCGTATTCCAATAGATCCATGGCGAACAAAGCGACTTCGTATATCGAAGAGGTGCAGAAAGAGATGCAGAAAGTGTCGTGGCCCAAGCGCACCGAACTGGTCAACAACACGATC
This sequence comes from Rhodothermales bacterium, assembly GCA_963793245.1. Lineage (GTDB taxonomy): Bacteria > Bacteroidota > Rhodothermia > Rhodothermales > BA12 > CAXBBB01. Next base: position 301,024 of record CAWBZG010000005.1, on the reverse strand, counting down.
ATCACGCTCGTGTCGGCCTTTGCCGTTGCGCTGCTCATCTTTCGGCATGGACCGCGTGATCCAGACGGCTCTCGAATTCGTCTACGGAGTCTGAGATGCCCACAGCCGACGTACGCAAATGGTACGTGCTCCGAACGTTCTCTGGGCACGAGAAGAAGATCCGCGAAGCGCTTGAGCGTGAGTTGCGACTTGAAGGCGCTGAGGATAAGATCGCCGAGACGGTGATTCCGACCGAAACGGTCTTCGAGATGCGCAACGGAAAGAAGCGCACGCGTGAGAAGACGCTGTATCCAGGGTATCTCTTCATCCACTCGACGCTCGACGCCGAACTCAAGCACATCATTAGTGGCTTGAACGGGGTGATGGGATTCCTGTCGACGGGTGCCAATGGCGAGCCTGCTCCGCTGCGCCCCGACGAAGCCAAGCGCATGCTGGGCCGGATGGAGGAGAGCGAGCTAATGGGCGAGCAGCCGGAGATTCCGTACAACGTCGGCGACGCCGTCAAGGTGATCGACGGGCCGTTCAACAACTTCTCGGGCAACATCGAAGAGGTCTACCCCGACAAGATGAAAGTCCGCGTCATGGTGTCGATCTTCGGTCGCAAGACGCCGCTCGAACTGGACTACGTATCGGTCGAGCGCGAGGACTGAGGCTGCGGTTTGGTCCTGAAGCGGCGGCAAGGTGCGGATTCGTACTGCCGTTGCATGACGCCTGAGAGGGATCGGTTTCGCCGAATCCTAGCACGAATCCCCACGTGCGGGTGCTACCTTACAGGCTCCGCTTTTTTACAGCACAACACTTCTGCGGGAGTCGGCGAACCCGACGATTGAACCGCACTACGCTCTATGGCAAAAAAGATCGACGGCTACATCAAGCTGCAAATCAAGGCTGGACAGGCCAACCCCGCACCTCCGATTGGTCCCGCGCTGGGACAGAAAGGTGTCAACATCATGGAGTTCTGCAAGGCGTTCAACGCGCAGACTTCGGACCGCATGGGCCTCGTGCTTCCGGTCGTGATCACGGTGTTCGGCGATAAGTCGTTCTCCTTCATCGTTAAAAGCCCGCCAGCGGCCATTCTGCTCAAGCAGGCTGCCAACATCAAGAGTGGCGCCGCTGACCCGCTTCGCGAGAAGGTCGGTAAGGTTACCTGGAACGATTGCCTCGAAATCGGCAAGCAGAAGATGGAAGACCTCAATGCGGCTAGCCCCGAAGGTGCAGCTGCCATGATCGCAGGAACGGCACGCTCGATGGGTCTGACCGTCGAAGGTCGCCCCGCCTAACTCTATCGGCGCTCGGCGCCACTCACTGCGGGAGTCCCGATGAGGGACGGTTGCACCGCGAAATCCATACTCCAATGGCAAAAGGCAAGCGCTACCGCGCAGCCCAAAAACTGATTGAGGAGGCGGGCGAAGGTCCGTTCTCGCTTTCGGACGCGTCCGCGCTGATCAAAAAGACGGCAGGCGCCAAGTTTACCGAGTCCGTGGACATCGACGTGCGCTTGGGCGTTGACCCACGTCACGCCGACCAGATGGTCCGCGGCACGGTCACGCTTCCTAACGGAACGGGCAAGTCGGTCCGCGTCTTGGTGCTCGCCTCCCCAGGCAAGCAGCAGGAAGCAAAGGATGCCGGAGCAGACTACGTCGGTCTCGACGATCTGGTCAGTAAGATTCAGGACGAAAACTGGTTCGACTTCGACGTGCTTATCGCCACGCCCGACGTCATGGGCCAGGTAGGTCGTCTGGGTCGTGCACTCGGTCCTCGTGGCCTGATGCCGAACCCCAAGAGTGGTACGGTCACGATGGATGTCGGTCAGGCAGTTCAGGACGTGAAGGCGGGTAAGATCGACTTCCGCGTCGACAAGAACGGTGGACTCCACACGTCGATCGGTAAAGCGGGCTTCTCGGCTCAGCAGATCGAAGAGAACGCTTCGGCGTTCCTCAAAGAGATCGTGCGTCTTCGCCCGTCGGCAGCCAAAGGCCTGTACATGAGCTCGATCACGCTCTCGACGACCATGGGACCTGGCGTCGCCATCGACCGCTCGGCTGTCACCGGCGCCGCGCGCGCTTAATTATTAGGAGGTCACTATGCCCATGAATCGCAACGAAAAGGCGGTCGTCATCGACGAAATCGTCCAGCAGCTCGAAGGCCATCCCGCCGTCTACCTGACCAACGCCAGCGGCCTCACGGTCGAGCAGTCGAACAAGCTGCGCCGCGCCTTCCAAGCGGCAGGCGTCGAGTTCAAAGTCTACAAAAACACCTTCGTCCGTCTCGCGATGGAGCAGAAGGGTGGATACGAAGAGGTCTTGGACCGGCTGAACGGCCCGACCGCCGTAGCCCTCTCGTCTGACCCGGCGAAGCCCGCCAAGGTCATCAAGGCGTTCCTCAAAGACAACGACCTGACCCTTCCTTCGCTGAAAGGCGCATGGATCGACGGCGCAGTCTATGACGAAAACGCCCTCGACACGCTCGTCGACATTAAAGGTAAAGACGAACTCCTTGGAGACGTCATCACCTTGCTGCTCTCGCCGATGCAGAACATCGTCGGCGGCATCACAGGTGTCGGCAGTACGCTTGGCGCCATCGTCCAGACGCTCGCCGAGCGCGAAGAGGCGTAACCCACAACCCCTTTGGCGTGCTCATGGTGAGCGCGTCATTATCACCCATAATCGCAGCGCAGCCCCAGGGCATAGACCGCTGCCGGACCACACATTATCATGGCAGATCTCAAAGACCTCGCAGAGCAGCTCGTCAACCTGACGATCAAAGAAGCTAGCGAACTCGCAACCATCCTCGAAGACGAGTACGGTATCAAGCCCGCCGCCGCAGCTGTCGCTATGGCCGGACCCGCCGCCGGTGGCGAAGCCGCCGCCGAAGAAGAGCAGACCGAATTCACCGTCATGCTGACCGCAGCGGGCGACAAGAAAATCGGCGTCATCAAGGAAGTCCGTGGCATCACCGGACTCGGCCTCAAAGAAGCCAAGGAACTCGTCGATGGCGCCCCGAGCGCGATCAAAGAAGGCGTTTCCAAGGACGAAGCCGAAGACATCAAGAGCAAAATCGAAGGAGCCGGTGGCTCGGTCGAACTCAAGTAAGTCGACGCCGCTGATCAGCTCTCTTTTTCAGCACTGACGCTCTGAGTCGGCCTTGCGGGGCGTGCATCTGCGCGCCCTGTGGGGTCGACTTTCGGCGGTTGAAGCCCGCCGCGTACGCTGTCCTACCTGGGGGCAGCGGCGAAACATATGTGGATAGCCCTTGTTGCCATAGGCTCTCCCGATTCGCTCGCCGAGGCCGATTCCTCGCGCGTGCGTCCCAGGCAGCGAACCCTCTTTCTCTGTAGCCTGCGCTCTATGCCTCGTTTTAACGGACCCGTCGCCCTTCCTCGCCAGACTTTTGCGCGTACCCGGACGGTTCAGGACTACCCGGATTTCCTCGGTATCCAACTCCAGTCGTACGAAGACTTCGTCCAGGCCAACATCGCGCCCGAAGAACGGGACGATACGGGCTTGCAAGCGGTGTTCAAAGAGCACTTCCCGATTCAGGACACGCGCGAGCGTTACACGCTGGAGTTTATCCACTACGCGCTCGAAACACCCAAGCACACCGTCGAGGAATGCATCGCGCAGGGTTTGTCGTTCGCCGTTCCGCTCAAGGCTAAGCTGCGCCTTTCGAGCAAGGAGGACGAGGACGAGGACGAAGCTGAAGAAGCAGTCGAGCAGGACGTCTACCTGGGCAATCTGCCCTTTATGACCGAGCGCGGTACGTTCGTCATCAACGGCGCCGAGCGCGTTGTTGTGAGCCAGTTGCACCGCTCGCCGGGCGTGTTCTTCGGCTCGAACATCCACCCGAACGGCACGCAGTTGTTTAGCGCACGCATCATCCCGTTCCGCGGATCGTGGATCGAGTTCACGACCGACGTGAGCAACGTGATGTGGGCGTACATCGACCGCAAGAAGAAGCTGCCCGTCACGACGCTGCTGCGCGCGCTGGGCTTCTCGTCGAACGACGATCTGGTCACCGCTTTCGACCTGGCCGACACGATCAAGGTTGACAACAAGCGCAACTGGAAGAACGCGAGTGGCCGCAAGTTGGCTGCGAGCGTGACCGTCGAGCGCGTCGATACGGTCGTCGATGAAGACACGGGCGAGGTCATCTCGGAAGAGACGGTCCGCGACGTGCTGCTTCCCGCCGACCACGAACTGAGCGAGGATGATTACGGCCTGCTCAAAGACGCCAACATCTCTAAGGTGTTCGTCGTCCAGGAGAAGGACGAGGACAGCGAGAGCATCGACAACACGTCGCTGCTCAACACGATCAAGAAGGACCCGACGCACAACGAAGAGGAGGCACTCAAGTACCTCTACGAGCAGATGCGCGGAACCGAAGCGCCCGACGTCGAGACGGCACGCGGCGTGCTCGACCGGCTCTTCTTCTCGGACAAGCGCTACGACCTGGGCGACGTGGGCCGCTACCGCCTGAACCAGCGCCTGCGCCACACCGACGTGCCGCTCGAAACGCTGACGCTGACGGTTCAGGACATGACGTCGATCATCCGCGAGTTGATCGCGCTGCTCAACGGCAAAGCCTCGGTCGACGACATCGACCACCTGGGCAACCGCCGCGTCCGTACGGTCGGAGAGCAGATGTCGTCGCAGTTCAGCCTCGGTCTGGCGCGCATGGCCCGGACGATCAAGGAGCGCATGAACCTGCGCGACGCCGACAGCTTCACGCCTCAGGACTTGGTCAACGCGCGTACGGTGTCGAGCGTGATCAACACGTTCTTCGGCACGAACCAGTTGTCGCAGTTCATGGACCAGACCAACCCGCTGGCCGAACTGACGCACAAGCGGCGCATGTCGGCGCTTGGACCTGGTGGTCTGACGCGTGAGCGTGCAGGCTTCGAAGTCCGCGACGTGCACTACACCCACTATGGTCGTCTCTGCCCGATTGAAACGCCGGAAGGACCGAACATCGGCCTGATCTCGTCGCTGTGCGTTCACGCGCGCGTCAACGAGTTCGGCTTTATCGAAACGCCGTACCGCGTCGTCAAGAATGGCAAGGTCACGGACGAGATCAAGTACCTCTCCGCCGAAGAAGAGGACGATGCGATCATCGCCCAGGCCAACGCCGAGCTGACGGACAAGAATGCGTTCGCCAACGACACGGTCAGCTGCCGCTATCGCGGTGACTTCCCGCTGGAAGACCCCGACAACATCCAATACATGGATGTCTCGCCCAACCAGATCGTCTCGCCTGCTGCGTCGCTGATTCCGTTCCTGGAGCACGATGACGCCAACCGCGCGTTGATGGGGTCGAACATGCAGCGTCAAGCCGTGCCGCTGCTTCGTCCCGACAGCCCATACGTCGGCACCGGTCTCGAAGGCCGCGTTGCTCAGGACAGCCGCGCCGTCTTGGTCGCCGAAGCCAACGGAACGATCGAGTATGTCGACGCGACCAAGATTGTCGTGCGCTACAAGCAGGTCAAGAGCGACAGCGACGTCGCCTTTGAGGAGCCGGTCAAGACCTACAACTTGGTCAAATTCCGCCGGACGAACCAGGACACCAACGTCAACCAGCGCCCCATCGTCAAGCAGGGCGACAAGGTCGAGCGTGGCACGGTCCTCGCCGACGGGTTCTCGACGCAGAACGGTGAACTCGCGCTGGGCAAAAACGTCCTGGTGGCGTTCATGCCGTGGCGTGGGTACAACTTCGAGGATGCCATCATCCTGTCGGAGCGTCTGGTCCAGGACGACGTGTACACGAGCCTCCACATCGAGGAGTACGACACGCAGGTCCGCGATACCAAGCGCGGCGAAGAGGAACTGACGCGCGAAATCCCGAACGTATCGGAAGAGGCGACCAAGGACTTGGACGACCGTGGTATCGTCCGCGTCGGTGCCGAGATCAACCCGGGCGACATTATCGTCGGCAAGATCACGCCCAAGGGCGAGACCGATCCGACGCCAGAAGAAAAGCTGCTCCGCGCCATCTTCGGCGACAAAGCAGGCGATGTGAAAGACGCCTCGCTCAAAGCCAAGCCGGGCATGAAGGGCGTCGTCATCGACACCAAGCTCTTCTCCCGCCGCAAGCTCGACCCCGCCAGCAAGCGCACCGAGCAGCAGCAGTTGGCTGAGATCGACGCGAAGTTGCAGCGTGAAGTCGCCGCCCTCGACACCAAGTTCTACGAGCGCTTCTTCAAACTCCTCGACGGCAAGACGTCGGGCGGCATCGAAGACCGCGAAGGTCGCGTGCTCCTGACGGAAGGCGAGACGATTTCGTCGGCGTCGTTCGCCGAGATCGCTCCGGTTCAGATGGCGCCGCGTTCGAGCTTTACGGACGATGCGGCGACCAACCGCAAGGTCCGCAAGCTCTACCAGAACTACGGTCAGATCTACAACCGTCTGCAAGGCGAGTCGAAGCGCGAGAAGCATCAGATCCAGGTCGGCGACGAGTTGCCGCCGGGAATCGTGCAGACCGCCAAGGTTTACATCGCCCGCAAGCGCAAAATCCAGATCGGCGACAAGATGGCCGGTCGTCACGGTAACAAGGGTGTCGTCGCGCGCATCGTGCCGCAGGAAGACATGCCGTTCCTCGACGACGGAACGCCGGTCGACATCGTGCTCAACCCGCTGGGCGTGCCGTCGCGCATGAACCTGGGGCAGATCTACGAAACGATGCTCGGATGGGCAGGCAAGAAGCTGGGCACCAAGTACGCGACGCCGGTCTTCGACGGAGCCAAGGTCGAGGACATCGAAGCCAAGATGATCGAAGCCGGACTCCCGGTCGACGGTCGCATCCAGCTCTACGACGGACGGACGGGCGAGCAGTTCGACCAGAAGACGACGGTCGGCATCATCTACATGTTGAAACTGTCGCACCTGGTCGAGGACAAGATCCACGCCCGCTCGATTGGGCCGTACAGCCTGATCACGCAGCAGCCGCTGGGTGGCAAGGCGCAGTTCGGTGGCCAGCGATTGGGAGAGATGGAGGTCTGGGCGCTCTATGCGTACGGCGCCGCCAGCGTGCTCCAAGAGATGCTGACCTACAAGTCGGACGACGTGCAAGGCCGCTCCAAGGCGTACGAAGCCATCGTCAAGGGCGAGAACATGCCGTCGCCGAACACGCCCGAGAGCTTCAACGTGCTCGTTCGCGAACTACAGGGTCTGGGACTCGAAATCAAGCTCGAATGATCGGAAGCGGGAGGCCAGCGATGGTCTCCCGCGTCTCCGTTTTCATTCCGCTCTATCAAGCTACTACATATGCTGTTCAGCAAAACGCCGAAGGTCAACCGCGACTTCCAGTCGATCACCGTTAGCCTCTCGTCGCCCGAAAATATCCTGGAGCGCTCGTTTGGAGAGGTGCTCAAGCCCGAAACGATCAACTACCGCTCGTTCAAGCCTGAGAAAGAAGGCCTGTTCTGCGAGAAGATCTTCGGCCCGGTCAAGGACTGGGAGTGCCACTGCGGTAAGTACAAGCGCATCCGCTACAAAGGCATCATCTGCGACCGTTGCGGCGTCGAGGTGACCGAGAAGAAAGTGCGCCGCGAGCGCGCGGGTCACATCTCGCTGAGCGTCCCGGTCGTTCACATCTGGTACTTCAAGACGCTGCCGAACAAAATCGGTCACCTGCTCGGTCTCAAGTCGAAGGACCTGGAAAAGGTCATCTACTATGAGCAGTATGTCGTCGTCCAGCCGGGCGATGCGAGCAAGCTGGGCATCGAGCCGCTGCAGTTGCTGACTGAGGACGAGTACTACGAAGTGCTCTACCAAATCCGCGAGGACAACGGACGGTTGGAAGACACCGACCCGGATAAGTTTGTCGCCATGATCGGTGGCGAAGCGGTCGAAGAACTGCTCAAGCGCATCGACCTGGAAGCAGCGTCGATGGAGCTTCGCTTCCAGATTCGCACCGAGACGAGCCAGCAGCGTAAAGCCGAAGCCTTGAAGCGGCTGACCGTCGTCGAGGCGTTCCGCGAGTCGCAGGCCAAGCAGGACAACCGTCCCGAGTGGATGGTGATGCGCGTCGTGCCGGTCATCCCGCCGGAACTGCGCCCGCTCGTCCCGCTCGAAGGTGGACGCTTCGCCACGTCGGATCTGAACGATCTGTACCGCCGCGTCATCATCCGCAATAACCGCTTGAAGCGCCTGATCGACATCAAGGCGCCTGAAGTCATCTTGCGCAACGAGAAGCGCATGTTGCAAGAGGCCGTCGACAGCCTGTTCGACAACAGCCGCAAAGCCAACGCCGTCCGCAGCGACAGCAACCGCGCGCTGAAGTCGCTGAGCGACATGCTCAAAGGCAAGCAGGGCCGCTTCCGCCAGAACCTGTTGGGTAAGCGCGTCGACTACAGTGGCCGTTCGGTCATCGTCGTCGGCCCCGAGCTGAAGCTGCACCAGTGCGGTCTGCCTAAGGAAATGGCAGTCGAGCTGTTCAAGCCGTTCATTATCCGCAAGCTGATCGAGCGCGGCATCGTCAAGACGGTCAAGAGCGCCAAGAAAGTCGTCGACCGCCGCACCGCGGACGTGTTCGACATCCTCGAGAAAGTGATCTCGGGCCGCCCCGTCCTGCTCAACCGCGCGCCGACGCTGCACCGTCTGGGCATCCAGGCGTTCCAGCCGGTCCTGGTCGAAGGCAAGGCGATCCAGCTGCACCCGCTCGTCTGTACGGCCTTCAACGCCGACTTCGACGGGGACCAGATGGCCGTCCACGTGCCGCTTTCGCACGACGCGTGCTTGGAAGCGATGCTGCTGATGCTGTCGAGCCACAACATCCTCAGCCCGCAGAACGGTGGACCGATTGCCGTCCCGAGCCAGGACATGGTCTTGGGTCTGTATTACATGACCAAGCTGCGCAAGGACGCGCCTGGAAACGGAATGAAGTTCAGCTCGATGGTGGAGCTGCGTCAGGCGTTCGACCAAGGCCGCATTCACCTGCACGCGCCGATCACGGTCCGCGTCAAGGGTCAGAACATCGAGACGACGACGGGCCGCGTGCTCTTCAACGAGGTCGTCCCCGAAGCGGTCGGTTACATCAACGAGGTGCTGACCAAGAAGAGCCTGCGTGGGATCATCTCGCGTGTCTTCAAGGCAACCGGCTTCCCCGAGACGGCCAAGTTCTTGGACGACATCAAGGAGCTGGGCTTTACGCGCGCTACGGCGGGCGGCTTGACGTTCTCGATTGCCGACATCGTCATCCCCGATGCCAAGCAGGTGCTCATCGACGAGGCCTCCGCCGAAGCCGACGAAGCGCGTGGTTCGTGGTCGATGGGTATGATTACCGAATCGGAGCGCTACAACCGCGTTATCGACATCTGGAACCGTACCAACTCGCGTCTCGCCGACGTGCTGTTCGATACGCTCAAAAACGACGACGAGGGCTTCAACGCGATCTACATGATGGCGGACAGCGGCGCTCGTGGTTCCAAGGAGCAGATTCGTCAGCTGGGCGGCATGCGTGGCCTGATGGCCAAGCCGCAGAAGTCGGCAGCCGGAACGAGCGCGCAGATCATCGAAAACCCGATCATCTCGAACTTCAAGGAAGGCCTAACCGTCCTCGAGTACTTCATCTCGACGCACGGCGCCCGTAAGGGACTCGCCGACACCGCCCTGAAAACGGCGGATGCCGGTTACCTCACGCGTCGACTCGTTGACGTTGCGCAGGACGTGACGATCTACGAGCACGACTGTGGTACACAGCGCGGCATCGAAATGAGCGCGCTGATCGAGAACGACGAAATCGTCGACTCGCTCGCCAAGCGCTTGGTTGGTCGCATCAGCCTGGACGAAGTGGTGCATCCCGAAACGGGAGACGTACTGCTCAAGGTGGGTGAACTGATCAACGAAGTCTCGGCTGCCTCAATCGAAGAAGCAGGCATCGAAACCGTCGTCATTCGCTCGGTCCTGACGTGCGAAGCGCGTCGCGGGGCCTGCTCGCAGTGCTACGGACTCAACCTGGGAACGGGCCGCATCGTCGAGCCGGGCGAAGCCGTTGGCGTTATCGCCGCGCAGTCTATCGGCGAGCCGGGCACGCAGCTTACGCTCCGCACGTTCCACATCGGTGGCGCCGCCTCGCTGCTCACGGCCGAGAGCACGATTTCGAGCAAGCAGATCGGAAAGGCGCAGTTCGAAAACATCCGCACGGCGTCGATCGACGACGGCGACGGACCGCGCGAAGTGGTACTGTCGCGTCAGGGCGAAATCCGCGTCATGGAAGGCGATACCGAACGGGGACGCTACGTCATCCCATACGGAGCCGAACTCATGACGAGCGAAGGCAGCGACCTCGAGAAAGGCAGCGTCCTCGCCTCGTGGGATCCGTTCAACTCGGTCATCCTCGCCGAATCCGCCGGTAAGATCCGGTTCAGCGACCTGACCGAAGGCACGACATACCGCGAAGAGAGCGACGAGCAGACGGGCTTGAAAGAGCGCGTCATCATCGAGTCGCGCGAACGCAACGTAACGCCGGCCCTCGTTATCGAGGCTGCTAAGGGCAACACCCGCGAGTTTACGCTCCCGGTTCGGGCGCGTATCCAGGTCGAAGAAGGACAGGCGGTTCAGGCCGGTCAGATCGTGGCCAAGATCCCGCGTCAGAGTGCCAAGACCAAAGACATCACGGGTGGTCTGCCGCGCGTTACCGAGCTGTTCGAAGCCCGCACGCCGACCGATCCCGCCGTTGTCACCGAGATCGACGGCGTCGTCAGCTTCGGCGGACGTAAGCGTGGATCGCAGGAAGTCATCGTCACGTCCGGCGACGGATCGACGGCCAAGACGTACCTCGTCAAGCTGAGCAAGCACATGCTGGTTCACGAGAACGACTACGTCCGCGCTGGCGACCCGCTCTCGGACGGCCAGACGGCTCCGCACGACATCCTCGCCATCTTGGGCGCGCGTAAAGTGCAGGAGTACCTGACCAACGAGATCCAGTCGGTCTACCGTCTGCAAGGTGTCGGCATCGACGACAAGCACATCGAAGTGATCGTGCGCCAGATGATGCACCGCGTGCGCGTCATCAATCCAGGCGACACGACGCTGCTCGAAAGCGACATGGTCAGCCGGTTCACGCTCGAAGACATGAACGACGCACTCCACGACACGTACGTCGTCGAGGAGCCGGGCGACAGCGACCTGCGCGTAGGCGACAGCCTCGACAGCCGCCGCTGGCGCGAAATGTCGGCGGAGTACAAGAAGGAAGGCCGCACGCTGCCTTCGGTCCGCGAGGCCGAGCCAGCGATCGGTCAGCCCGAACTGCTCGGCATCACGCGTGCCGCCTTGTCGACGGACTCGTTCATCTCGGCCGCTTCGTTCCAGGAGACGACCAAGGTGCTCACCAACGCCGCGATCCGCGCCAAGAGCGACCCGCTCGGCGGCTTGAAGGAGAACGTCATCGTCGGCCACCTCATTCCTTCGGGAACGGGCCAGCGGGCGTTCAAGAACCTGATCGTCGGCTCGCGCGAAGAGCTTACCGACCTCCAGAGTGCGGTGATGGCCGCCGAAGGAGCCGCCCCTTCGGGCGACGGTGCTACGGCTCCGGCTGAAGTCGCGCCTGCGTCGTAACGACCAACGGTAACACACAGCGCCCTCGATGCCTCACGGTGTCGAGGGCGCTGTCCGTTTGGGGCAACCGGTAAACCGTAACGCTTCTGCTCTGGCTGACCTACGTGCGTCACTTCGCGTTAGCAGCAGAAACCAACACCCACCACCATGTCGACTCCCAACAAAGGAATCCGCATCGCTTTCCTGGCTGCAATCGCCGTCTTCGCCATCGTAACCGTCGTTACATTCGTCTTGATAGGAGGAGGCGCCGAGGATACCGATGCTACGCCCGATGACGCCGCGATGCGCGATAGTGCGCAAACTGCTCGCATCGATGACAACGTTTACTCTGCTACAGATCAAGGCGGAACGCTGGGCCTTGAGGTTACCAACTTCGCGCTCGATCCGGGCAGCCGGGTCATCGAAGGCTCGGTTCAAAACACAGCCAACGATGCCTTCGTCGACGTGCAGGTGGCGTTTCGTCTGATGAACGCGAGAGGCGAACGCATCGCCACGGTTCGCGATACCGTACCCGAAGTGTCGCCGGGCGAGACGTGGGTATTTCGCATTTCGACGGACGCCGCTGCGTCATCTGCCGAGCTTGCCGATCTGACCGGAGGCCGACGCGTGGCGACGGACCGCATGGACGATCCCAACGTGACGCCTGCGCAAGCCGGATACGACCGCAGTGCCGATCCAACGCCAGGAACAGTTGCCTAAGCCGGGCGGCAACTGATCGGCTATCGCTGGTTTGTACTCGCCCCTGATCTGCTGCGCGTTTGCCCGCAGTTCGTCGAATTGAACATTCAGAACCGGGAAGGCCCGCCAGTTACGGAGGTCGAAGTGCCACCACTCGGCAGATAAACTCGAAAAGCCGTTGTCGCGCATCACGCGTTGAATCAGCGCCCGATACCAGCGCTGCTCCGACGTTCCTCCTGCATAGTCGAGGTGGGCGCGCGGCGTGAACTCGTCGTAGTCAGACGGCAGCGCAACCTTCTCGCCTGTCGACAGGCGGTAGAGGCCGACATCGACAGCGGCGCCTCGGTTGTGGCGGCTCCCGTCAGCGGGATTGGCGACGTAGAGTTTCTGGCTGTTGGGCGTCGCCTGCCAAAACGCCCAGGTAACCGACCAGGGACGGTACGCGTCGTGGACGACCAGGCCGATGTCGTACGCGGCGAGATCGCGGGCAGCAGCGGCCAAGGCATCGGCAGCAGGTTTTCGGGCGTAGGCCGCTTCGAACGGATAGAGCGCCGCTCCCATGAAGTTGTCGTCGGTCGCGTAGCGCACATCGAGCTTGACACCGGGGATGGTCGACAGGTCGACGAGTTGGTGATCCGCCGAGCGGGAGACGAAGCTGGGTGGCGTCACCGATGTGGCTTCGCGCAGGATTTGAGCGACGGGGCGAACCGGGTCGATGCGGAAGACATCGCCGTCGGCGGGACCGATGGGGCGGCGGCCCATGCGCTCGCGACCATAAAGCGCCATTGCGCGTCCGTTGGCGAGAGTAAACGTGAGCGTGTCGCCGAGCGAGCGTAGATCGCGGACGTAGAACGTGCGGGTGTCGTTCGTATCGGCACCTATCGGTTCGAGTCTCCGCGTCGACGGGCCAAAGCGGACGTAGGCACGGCCATTGCGCTCGAACACGATGGCCTCGCGCTCGGACGGCCCATAGTGTCCCATCAACGCGGCTACGTCGGGCCTGGGCGCGCTAGGTGGTGCATCAGTCGTCTGCGCCAAAGCGGATAGGGGAAGGAGGAGCGCGAGTAGGGCGATCAGCTTAACCATCGGTCACTCCGAATCCGCGAACCGCGTCGCCGCTACCCGAACGCACGCTATCGGCTTCGATCTGGTCGACGTTGGCGATCGCCATGTCGCGCAGATAGACGACGGAGAAAATGGCCGTGCCCAAGATCAGCACCAGGCAAATCACGACGAACACGCGCGACTGTGCGCGCGACATCGCCTTTCCGGTTGGCGGTGGTGTCGGGCCGGTCGGCGGGGGAGTGGGGCGTCGATGGTGGGGAATCTCGGGCATACGAACGGAAGAGCGGTGGAGTGGGCACGCCGGAGCGTGCGAGGCGTTGAGCAGGCAGACCAACCCGACACCATGCTACCGTACCATCACCCCGCCCTCGTGGTTGCCGACACCGGCCCGGATTACGCGCTTCTCGAAACTGCGAACGGCATGAAAAAGGAGCGCTGGACCGATGTAACGCTCGTTCGGCCCGACCCTCAGGTAATCTGGGACTTGGACCGCGAGGACTGGGCGCCTTACGATGGCCTCTACAACCGCAGCGGGACAGGCGGCGGCGAGTGGTCGTTTGCGCGCGAGTTGCCCGATTCGTGGACGATGCGCTGGGGCAACGTGACGCTCAAAGTGCAACCGACTGGCTTCAAGCACACCGGCGTCTTCCCCGAGCAGGCCGCCAACTGGCAGTGGATGACCGACCAACTGCGTGCCTACGGAAAGCCCGCCCGCGTGCTCAACCTGTTCGGCTATACAGGCGCCGCCAGCGTCGTCCTCGCATCCGAAGGCGCCAGCGTCGCCCACGTCGACGCCGCCAAAGGCATGGTCAACTGGTGCCGCGACAACGCTCGGCTGTCGGGCCTATCGGACGCGCCGATCCGCTACCTCGTCGACGACTGCGTCAAGTTCGTCCAGCGTGAGTTGCGTCGGGGCAATCAGTACGATGCGATCTTGCTCGATCCGCCTGTCTTCGGCACGAGGTGCCGGAAAGGAGATGTGGAAGATCGAACAGCACCTGTGGCCGCTGCTCAAAGACTGCCGCGCGCTGCTGTCTGACGATCCGTGCTTTTTCCTACTCAACACCTACACGGCGAGCCTGAGTCCCGCCGTCGTCGGCAACCTGCTGGGATCGACGCTCGATGGGCTAGGCGGGCGGCTCACCGTCGGCGAGTTGGGCTTAAACGCCGAACGCGAAGGTCGCGTGCTGCCATGCGGGGTGTTCGGACGGTGGGAGCGGGCGTAACCTGCTGTTAAATCCACGCGCTGCCGATCATCATTCCAATCCCCGTCATGCCCATTATCCAGCTGCACACGTGAACGATGTGGATAGAGCGCCGCACGCCCAGCATAGCTATGGTTTCGGGCGTAGCGAAAGGGTAGACGTAGATCGGCACTGCCATCGCGACGACGACTGTGCCCATGAGGAGTAGAGTCACCGACTCGGGAACGGCTTCCATCACCGCCAGCACGGAGAGAGGAAGCGTCAACGCCGACAACCCGAGTACCCAAAACAGGAACGACGCGCCGTGGCGCTGTGCCTGCTCAGCGTAAGCGCGCAGTTCGTCGGCATGCTCGGGCAACACATGAGCCGTTTCGTTTCCTTCCGGTTTGCCCCACCGATTCGTGCCTGGAATCTCGACGGCGATGGCGCGGTCGTCGCGCTTTCCGGTCCAGAGGCAGAGAGGCTTCATCGGTGTCGGAAGAGTCAGTCGCAGAACGCCACCAGCGCCGAATACACCTCGCGCTGCACGTCGTAGCCCGTAGGTAAGTTGAGGCGGTCGCGTCCGACGACGAAGGTCGAGCTTCCACCGCCGTCGAGGTTGAGCGCGTCGACGGCTCCGGCTTCGATCAGAATGCGACCCAACTCGCTCAGGCTGGCGCCACGGCTGATCTCTTGCCGCCCGTCAACGACGACGAGGAGCAGCCCGCCATCGCGCGTTTTACCTATCGCGGTGCGCGGGTGGACGCCGGGGATGGAGCCGGTGCCGAATCCCTCATCCATCGCCGTAACGCGCAGGTGACCGTCGCGAACGAGCATCGGTCCGGCGGATACGGCGTGGGTTGGGTTCCAGAGCGGAGCCGAAGCGGGCGCCTCGGCAGGCGACGAGAGCAGGCGCAGCGTACCGTCCGACGAGGCGGCCCATCCAAAGCTCACTCGGCCAGATGGGTCCCAGCCGACAGCAGCGCGCGGAACGGATTCGCCTGGTAGACCAGCATCGGTCGCGTTGGGCGATGGAGCGACGACCTCGCCATCCGTGACGACCAGTCCGACTGCGTGCGAGGGGACTGCGCTCATCGAGAAGTAGCCCGCGTTGACCGACGCGCAGGCACCCGGCATCGCAGCGAAGTCGGTCGTCGGGCTGCGGCGGTCGGACGTGTCGGGCGAAACGTGCGCTTCGACGTGCGCACCCGGCGGAAGGCGGAGCATCCACGCGCGCAGTGGCGGCGACTCAGAGCGACCTTGGTAGACGGCCCATCCGGTAGGCAGCGGGCGGTCGAGCGTGTCGACGGGTGTCCACGCGAGCAGACTGCTCTCCAACTGGTAGGGCGTGTAAGCCGTCGTGCATCCACCGATCAGCAGCGCCAGCGCTGCTACAAAGGAGAGCAGGGGGCTTCGGCCATGTTTTTGCAGCACATCTGCGTAACTATGGACTGAGCGTTCCGTAGTCGCTTTTACGACTTGATCTGTATTCGACATGACAAAACCTACGCACGTATCGCTGCTGCTCGCTGCCCTTTTTCTGATCTCTTCCCCTGCAGCCAACGCATCGACCTCGCCGACCGGCGACCCAACCGATGTATGCAGCGTCGGCGATGAGCTGCGCGAGATCACCGACACCGTCCGGCGTTCGTTCGACGTGCGGTCTGGAGGTAGGCTCGAACTCGAACTGGACCGAGGTAACATCGACGTGCGCAGCGGCGACGGGAGCGTAGTCCGCATCGAAGTGGTGCGCCGCGCCAAAGTGTCGCGCGATGTGACGGCCAAACAGGTCTGGGACTTGCACGATCTCGACATCAGCGAGCGGCGCGGCGACGTGTCGATTCTTTCGTCGTGGGAAACCACCGAGAGCAGCGGTTGGATGGGACGGAGTCGCAATCGCATCTGGGACGAACTCAACGTCGACGTGACGGTCTTCGTGCCGCGCGCCTTCAACGTCACGTTCCGCACGGCAGCAGGTAACGTCGCTATCGAGGCAATCGAGGGCGAAGTCGGCGGGCGTTCCGGCGCAGGCAATGTCGCGTTTCGGGACATCGACGGCATGGTCGACATCTACACCGGCTCGGGCAACGTCGAAGTCGACCGGATCGACGGCGACGTGCGCATCAACACGGGAGCCGGTAACGTCGAAGTGGGCCGCGTGCTCGGGCAGGTGACCGCCAAGACGGGGGCGGGCAACGTGTCCGGCTATTTTCCCCGCGCAACGGGCGCACCGATCCGCCTGTCGACGGGCGCAGGCAACGTGACAGCGGTCGTTCGCAGCGGCGTCGGTTTCGACGTCGAGGCACGGACGGGCATCGGCCGCGCGTCGACGCAGTACGGCGATCTGGACGTGAGCGACGGCATGATGGGCGGCCGGTTCAACGGACGCATCAACGGAGGTGGCCCGCTCCTCGCGCTTCGGACCGGCATCGGCAACGTGGAGCTGAAACGGCGGTAGAGCCAACCTTTGAGGCCTACGGAGAACCCTCCACTGTGTCATTGCGAGGAGCGGAGCGACAGCCTGCCCCGCACCTGCGGGGTGGCAATCTCCGAGCTACCGGCGAGCGCTGGAGATCGCCATGGCCTGCGGCCTCGCGATGACAGCCTGAGGGTTAGGCGCCATCGCTTTGGGAGTATGTGCTGTCGCCTCCCAACTTTTCCTCGGGGTTCAGAGAACAGCACGGCTTGGAGGTGGTTACTTAACGCCGTTAACCTGCCTCGCCGCTCTTCGTGTCCACCTCCTCTGACGAATCCGCTGACCTGCGCGAGTCGATTCTGGACGCGGCGAACGAGTTGCTTATCGATGCAGGCTACGCGGGCATCACGATGCGCAAGGTCGCCGACCGCATCGGCTATTCGGCGACGACGATTTATCTCCACTTCGCCAACAAAGACGCGCTGCTCCACGCTCTGATCGAACGCGGCTATCGGCTGTTGCACGGCGCCATGCACCGCGTCGCCGACGAGACTGATGATCCTATCGCGCGCATCGAAGCGCTGTGCCGATGCTACGTGCGCTTCGGGCTGGACCATCCGGCGTATTACGAAGTGATGTTCATGCTGCATCCCCGATTTATGGAGCGCTATCCGGCAGACAAATACCGGGAAGCGCGCCGCAACATGGACGCATTCGCCCAGACACTCGTCGAGGCCCAGCGAGCGGGAAGAGCGCAGGTATCCGACCTCCGCGCCGGAGCCAACGCGATCTGGGCGATGCTGCACGGCGTCGTCTCGCTTCTCATCGCCCGCCGCATGGACGTGCGCGTCGACCGCGATGCGCTGATCGACACGTCGATTCGAGGCGTCGTCCGCTCCATCGCTCCTACCGCTGTTCTTGCTTAGATCTCTCATCTCATCCACACCCATGACTCACGGCCCGATCCACACCGCACCGCCCAACACCGGCACGCTCACGCTGGGGAAAACGCTGCCGGACCTGATGTACGACGCGGTCGAACGGGGCGAGGTAGAGCGCTTTATGAACCAACCGCTCCCCGGTGGCGGCTGGCGGCACGTGTCGACGTCGGAGTTTCGCGATGCGAGTGAGGAAGTTGCGTTGGGGCTGGCTTCTCAGGGCATCAAGCGGGGCGAGCGGGCCGCATTCTTTATGGAGAGCGACCTGTATTTCGCCCTCGCCGACATGGGCTGCCTGATCGCGGGCGTCATCAACGCGCCGATCTACCTGACGCACGGCGGCGATGCCATCCGCTTCGTGATCGAACACTCGGAAGCCGCCGTCTTGTTCGTCTCGGATGCCGCAGGGCTGGCCGAGACGATTCCGCTGCTAGAGGGCACGAACGTGCGGATGTTGATTGTCGCCGACGACGGCGCGGATCTGTCGGGCGTTCCGGAAGGCGTCGAGGCGCTTTCGATGGACTCGTTGCGCGCGGCTGGAAGGGCTTCCCGTGCGTCCGGTGGTGGTGGCGTGGAGGCGTTGCTCGAACAGATCGACCCGACCGATCTGGCGACAATCATCTACACGTCCGGCACGACGGGCACGCCCAAAGGCGTCATGCTCACGCACGAGAACATCTCGTCGAACGGACTGGCGGCCGTTACGGGGCTGGGCTGGTCGATGGACGAGAAGGGGAGCGTGTCGCTTTCGTTTCTGCCGATGACGCACATCTTCCAGCGGACGATGCACTACTGCCAGATCGCGTGCCGCTTGGAGACCTACTTCTGCGCCCCCGAACAGGTGGGCGAGTTGATGCGGAGCGTCCGCCCGACCTCGTTCGCCACTGTGCCGCGCGTACTCGAAAAGGTGTATACGCGGATTCTGGAAAAGGCCGAGTCGCTCTAGCGGAGCCAAGCGCGCGCTCTTCGACTGGTCGATGGGGCTGGCCAAGCGCTACCAACTGGGCACCAAGCCGACTGGGTTTTATGCCATCCAACTCGCCATCGCCAACAAACTCGTATTCAGCAAGTGGCGAGAGGCGCTAGGTGGACGCGTTGGTCACCTGATCGTCGGCGGTGCAGCGCTGAGTCCTGAACTCGCCAACATTTTTGGCGCAGCGGGCGTGTCGCTGATTCAGGGCTATGGACTGACCGAGACGAGTCCGATCATCACGTTCAACCGTCCAGGACGCAACCGGGCCGGATCGGTCGGCGAGCCGCTGATGGGCGTCGAGGTCGCGATTGCCGATGACGGCGAGATCATCACGCGCGGCCCCAACGTCATGCAGGGCTACTACAAACGCCCCGAACGCACTGCGGAAGTGCTGACGGACGACGGCTGGTTTCTGACGGGCGATGTCGGTGAGTTTACCGACGAAGGCCACCTGCGCATCACCGACCGTAAGAAAGACCTGTTCAAACTGTCGACCGGCAAATACGTCACGCCTGCACCTCTGGAAAGCGTACTGACGGCTCAGCCGCTGATCGAGCAGGCCGTCGTCGTCGGCGTCGGGCACAAGTTTACGACGGCCCTCGTCTTCCCCGACGAAGCCGTCGTCCGCGTGTTCGCCGACCGCTTTGGCGAGGCGGACAAGCCGCTGGACGTGCTGCTTAAAGACGACCGCGTCGTCGACCGCTTCCGTGAGTTGATCCAAGACGCCAACGCAGGCCACGACACCTGGACGCAGATCAAGCGCTTCCGCTTCGTGACGGGCGGTTTGAGCATCGAGGAAGGCTTGCTCACACCCACGCTCAAAGTCAAACGCTCCGCCGTCCGCGACCGCTTCTCGTCTGACATCGACGCGCTCTACGACGACAAATCCAAAGGCACGATCACCGTAGACGTAGCCTCGCACGCCGTCCGTGCAGCTTCCGTTGCTGCATAGCTCTCGCTGAACCCAAACCGCATCACCCCGATCCTGTCGTTGCGAGGAGCGCAGCGACGTGGCAACCTCCAGAGCAGTGGCTTAGCATGGAGATCGCCACGCTTTGCTCGCGATGACATAGGGACACACTCCGTAGTACTCTACCTCACACACTCGACCCCAACACAATGGCAATGGACTTCAACCAGATGGGCAAGCTGATGGCGCTCGCCGGAAAGCTGGACCTCGACAAAGTCGCCAAACTCGCCGAGACCGTCGACATCGGCGAACTGATCGGACTCGTCTCCAAAATGGACGCCGGGCAGTTGCAGCAGATGACCAAAATGCTCAAAGGCGCGACCAAGCAGAAGGACGAAGGGCCGCGCGACTTCCCCGCGCCCGACGGCGATTTCTACGACTTCTACTCCCTCCTTACCGACGATCAGCGCGACGCGGCGATGCGTCTGCGCGCGTTCATGGAAGAGGAAGTACGCCCCGTCATCAACGAGTATTGGCAGCGCGACGAGACGCCACGTGAGATGCTCGTCGCCGGTTTTCAGAAGCTCGGCCTGATCCAGCACATCTTCAACGCCGACGGCACACGTACCGAACATGCGTCGCTGATGGAGGGCATCTTCACCGTCGAGATGGCACGCGTAGACGTGTCGACGGCGACGTTCTTCGGCGTTCACGCCGGTCTTGCGCTGTGGTCGATCATCCTAGGCGCGGACGAAAAACAGAAAGAGCGTTGGCTCCCCGACATGCTCGCGATGAATATCATCGGCTGCTTCGGTTTGACTGAGCCTGATGTAGGCAGCGGCGCCGCAGGTGGATTGACGACAACCTGCAAGCGCGACGGCGACTCGTGGACGCTTCGAGGTCAGAAAAAGTGGATCGGCAACGCGACGTTCGCCGACCTGATCGTGATCTGGGCGCGAGACGTGGACGATGGCAACGTCAAGGCGTTCGTCGTTGAGCAGGACAATCCCGGCTATTCGGTCGAGAAGATCCAGGGCAAGATTGCCCTCAAAGCGGTCGAAAACGGACTCATCACGCTCGACGACTGCCGCGTCCCCGAGGCCGACCGCCTCCAAAACGCGACAAGTTGGCGTGTCACCGCCGATGTGCTTCGCGCGACGCGAGCGGGCGTGGCATGGCAGGGCGTCGGCTGCGCGCGAGGTGCGTACGAGCGGGCGTTGGCCTATACACAGCAGCGCGAGCAGTTTGGGCGGCCCGTCGCCTCGTTCCAGTTGGTGCAGCAGCACTTGGTCAACATCTTGAGCCGCGTCACCTCGTCGATGGCGCTCTGTATGCGGCTCTCAGCCATGCAGGACGCGGACATCATGCGGGACGAACACGCGTCGCTTGCCAAAGTCTACACGGCCAAAGCCTGCCGCGAGGCCGTCGCTCTGGCGCGCGAAGTGCTGGGCGGAAACGGCATCCTGCTCGAATACGAAGTCGCCCGCTACTTCTGCGATACCGAGGCGATCTACTCGTACGAGGGCACCAACGAGATCAACTCGCTTGTCGTCGGGCGCGCGATTACAGGTATCAGTGCGTTCGTGTGATCGAACCGTTGGACAAAGAGAAACCCCGTCAAGCCACTGAGCCTGACGGGGTTTCTCTTTGGTGGGAAGGGTTACCGTCCGTGACCCCAAGAGAGCGGTCGGTCGGTTCCTTTTTCGCGAGGTCCCGGCGGTTGCGGGACGCCGCGTCCGTGGCGGCGGGGAGGGCGTTGGGGTTGATCCTTGCGGTCCGGTGTGGACTGCTTGGCCGATTTCGTGTAGCGGGAGATTAGCGACGCCATCCGGTCCTCCGTTCGTCTGGGGTGGGAGTAGTTGCGTTCATTTGCGTCCGGCGTGGACGCTCGGGTTGCTCGTCATCTGGCGGTGGGGAGATGTCGGCGAGCGTGAGTCCGCTGCCGCTGCGCTGTTCGACGCGCGTTCCCGGGTAGTAGAAGGCCAGAATCTCCTGAGCGCTCTTTCCCTGCTGTGCCATACCGTGCGCGCCCCACTGACTCATGCCGACTCCGTGGCCGAATCCTTTGCCTTCGAGCACGTAGGTGTCGCCCTGCCGCGTCGCATCGAAGAGCGTGCTTCGGACAGACGTGATGCCCATCTGAGCCGTGACCGCAGATCGAAACTGGGTGCCTCTAATCGTGCTGCGCGACGAGCCGTGGAGCAGGGTGATCGTCTGGACGCGTCCGTCGGACGTGCGCTCGCCGATGAGCCAGCCAGTGACTTGCCGTCCCGCCATGCGTGAAAGGGCGCTTAGGACGCGGTCTCGGTCAAGACGAGCAGTCCACGAGTGGACAGGAGAGACGCGGTCATAGGGGTCTGGGCGTCCACGCAGGTAGGAGATGGGCGCCGATTGCCACACGTCGTCGTTGTCGGCGCCGTGCCCACCGTTGGAGGCCGAGTAGACGGCTTCGACGAGTTCTCCGTTGTGGGTGAGCACCTGGCCGCTCGTGCGGTTAGCAGCCGCCAGCGAGCGCCGCGACACGTCGCCGATGCCTTTGTACACCTGATCGTCCGTGTTGTCGACGACGTCGTAGGGTTCGTCGCGCCGACGGTCCTGCATGCGCAGGGCATAAGTGCGGGCGACGATCGCCATCGCTTCGGTCCCTTCGTCGTCGTCCAGGTTGTATTCCTTGGTGATGACGCCTGCCACATAGGGATCGAGCCGCGTCACGTTGACGATCATCAGGCCGTCGCCGTCGGGGGCGAGGGCGAGGTGATCGGGATACGTCCGCGTCTCGTCGCGCGCGCCTTGCCGCTTGGCCGTCACATCGACTTGGCCGCGCGATTGGATGTCGATGCGCCGGGCGTGGATCGTCTCGGCTCCCGACGTGATCCGCAGTGCGCCCTTGTTCGAGCACACCTGCATCGAACGACCTGAAAGTGTTGAAGGACGACCCACTTTGGTGTGAAGGTCGACGGACTCGGGAGATCGAACGTCTACGCACGTAGGAGCTTCGCGCTCGAAGATGCGGACCCGGATTACGTCAGGGGGGACGTCGGCTGTGCCTCCTGCTAAAAATAGCAGGGCGAGGGGGAGGAAACGATGCATCGCCTGACGAGCGGTGAACAGGGAGGGGGACAGTCGGTCGCTGGGGGCGATCTTCTGTCGTGCTCCTATTCAAAGCGCGTGCCACGTGCGCTCACGACGCGTAAACGGCGTTTTTGGATGTCGGCGTACCGTAATGAGACGAGTCGTGAGGAATCGGCAGCCTACGATCCCGCGAAGACTACTCGCGTCTGCGTTCCTTCTGGAAGCGCGTTCGCTACGATATGAACCGTTCGCGCAGCATTCTGGACCGCTCCCGTGACGCCAATACTTCGTGGCCCGCCACCATCAGCAATTTGTACCGACCGCTGAACCAGGGCACCATTTCGCGCAGGTGATCGAGTTGGATCAGCGCCGAGCGGTGGACGCGGACGAAGCGCTCTCCGTCGAGTTGCTCTTCGAGCGAGTCGAGCGTGTGGCTGACTAAGTGCTGCTTCAAGTGTGGCCGCCCGTGGCCGTCGTGTTCGAGCGCATAGAGTCGCGTGATGCCATCCTGAACCTCGGCAGTCACCACGTCGTCGACGCGGATGATGAGTTGACGGTCGCGGTAAGGGACGGAGATGAAGCGAGGGCGCGTCTTGGTCTGGGGCGCGAGGAGAGCGGGCGTGTCGTGCTCGTCGAGATAGTCTAGCAGGCGGGCCAGGCGCGGATCGCCGTCGGGCGGTGTATCGTCGTCCTGGGCGCGCGCCTCGACGCGGGCGACGGCTTCTTCGAGTCGGTCTTCGCTGAACGGTTTCAGCAGATAATCGACGGCGTTGGCTTCGAACGCGCGGACGGCGTACTCATCGTAGGCGGTCGTGAACACGACGGCAGGGCGATGCTCGGGAGCGACGCGGTCGAGGACGTCTATTCCGCTCGCGCCAGGCATCTGCACGTCGAGAAACGCCAGGTCGATGTCGCCCTTGGCCAGGCGTTCGAGCGCTTCCGAGCCGTCGGTCGCGATGGCGGTGACCTCGACTCGTTTGGCATCTACCAAGGGCGAGAGCAGGCGTTCGAGTCGTTTGCGGGCGGGCGCTTCGTCGTCGGCGATGAGGCAGCGGAGCATGGCGTCGAGAGTTGAGGAGCGTTAGGGTGAAACGGCGGAAGGGGCAGATTTCGGGTGGGCATCGTCAGGGTGCGTCGCGTCGGGAAGCGTCAGGCGGGCGACCGTCCCACCCTGCGGCGCGGGTTCGAGCGTGAGCAAGTCGGCGCGTCCGTACAGGTGCAGCATCCGCCCGGCGACGTTGCGCAGACCGATGCCGAACAGTTCGGACGGATGCGTGTGCGGCGGTAGCCCGGCGCCGTCGTCTGTCACGCTCAGCACGACCGCATCCTCCAGTTTCCGAGCAGCGATCAGAACCGTTCCGCCGCCTCGGTGCGGCGTGATGCCGTGCTGAACCGCATTCTCGACCATCGTTTGCAACGCAAGTGCGGGCAGCATCGTCGACTGCAAATCGTCCGGCACGTCGATGTCGATCCCCAGTCCGTCGCCAAAACGGGCCTTTTCGATGGCGAGGTATTGCCGCACCATGCGCAGTTCGGTCCCCAGCGGCACGTGCGATTTGTCGGCGGTATGGAGCGTCTGCCGAAAGAGCGCGGCCAGATGCTCGACGACGCGCTCGGCCTCGTTGGGCTGCTCGTCGATCAGCGCGGCGATCGTGTTGAGCGTGTTGAACAGGAAGTGCGGGTTGATCTGCGTGCGCAGAGCGACGAGTTGCGCCTCGGACGTTTGCCGGGCCAGCGTCTTCTCGCGCTCGATCAGGCCGATGCGTTCGAGCGCCAACGCCACCTGCGAGGTCAGCACGCGCAGCACGTCCAAGTCGTCGAGGTTGTAGATGCCTCTGCGTTTGCGAGCCAGCACGAGCACGCCGAGCGGCCCACCTTCGCCGACGAGTACCAAGGCAACGGCAGCGCCCAGGCTGACCAGCCGTTGGGCAGTTGCGGGAGGCAGTTCGACTTCGCTCACTTCGGCGGAGCGCGCCCACAACCCGCCTGCCTGGGCCAGGTCGGGCCACATCTCGTGTACGTCGTCGGCGGTCAGGTGGGGCGGCGATGGGTGATAGGCGGCGCTCATCCACGCGTCGGCGGCGGCGAAGGGCGGACGTTCGGTCGGGATGGGCGTCGGCGGTAGACCGGGGCGCCGGAAGTAGAGCACGCCGCTCGTGGCGCCCATCGCCTGACCTGCCAGCCGGACGGCCTCGGTCGTGAGAGTCTGCGCTTCGACGAACGTGTGCATCCGCGCCTGGAAACTGCGCAGCGTGGCGCGCGAACTGACGAGTGGCGTCCGCAGAAAGGCAGGAGGCGTGCGGCGCCAGCGGCTGCGCTCTCGGTTGGCGACGAGGAAAAGCATCAGGCACAGCACCGCTCCCAGCGCATGGACGGGCGCGCGGTAGCTACGCAGGAACGGGTCGAGCACCTGCATGGCCGCCACGTAGACGACCAGAGCAGATCCAAACAGCAGCACGTTGGCGACGGTCCGCGTCAGCACGTCGTCGATCTTGCCATAGCGCAGCGTCGCCAGCGCGACGAGCGAGACGGGCGCCGCGTAGAGCAACTGGGCGCTGACGACGAGCCATCCCACCGTCGCATCGCCGACGGATCGAAGGAGCGGGATGACGCCCGGTACCACGAGCGCGGCTCCCAACGCAAATACCAGCGTGATGCCACTTCCGACGCGTCCCCAGCCCGGAGCCATTCGTCCGACGGCGAGCGACAAGCCAGCGGCGAGTGCGACGTAGACCGAGGCGTAAAACACCAACGGCGCGACGAGCCGGTCAAGCGTGAACGGACCCCAGCCGCCCCACATGGAGAGGAGAACCAAGATTCCGAAGACGACAGGCGCTAGCAGGCGGGGAATCAACGTCCAGCGGGGCGGGCGGATGCGCGCCTGACTCAGCACCCCGGTGAGCAAGATCGGTGGAAACGTGAGCCAGCCGATGAGTCCGATGAGCGTCAGCGCGCCGAACAGCGTCTCGTATCCCGAGTCGGGCGGCGGTGAGCCGAACACTTCGAGCAGTCCCAGGCGCGCGAGGCTGGCGAAAAACCACAGCGCCGACGCGCCGATCAGTGCCAGCGACACGCGCGCGCGCAGACTCGACCGGGCGAGCGGGACGGCGACGACCAGGGCGATTACGTGCAGCAAGGCGCCCAATGTGAACACCCACAACGCGAACAGCCACAGGCTCGGCGAAAGCGGGTAGAGAAACGTCGGATAGCGCGCGATCTCGATGTCGGCGCTCGCCAACTCATCGTCGCGCAGCAGTTCGTAGGTGACGCGCGTGCCCGGCGCCAGACTGCCGACGGCCAGCGTCACGTCGGACGCCTCGACGATCATTGCGCCTTCCAGACTAAAGAACACGTCGCCGCGGCGGATGCCTGCCCGCTCGCCCGGTCCGCCCGGAAACACGTACGTCGCGACTGGCCCGGCCTCGCCGCTCTGCCACACGACCCAGTCGAACCCACGGGCCGACTCGGGCTGGACGGCTACCTGCCCGGGAATCGCCTGCTCGACGCGCGACCAATCCCACGCCACGCGCGCGACGGGGTACAGCGCTGCCAACGGAACGACCGTCAGGGCGACGAGGAGAATCAGCGGAACGGGGCGGGACGACATAGACGAAGAGTAGCGCCGCCGCCACGCATGGAGCAAGCCCAACCGCTCGACCGATCCCGCGCGAACGCTCATCCGTCGCGGGGCGTACCCGGTTCGATTTCTACACTCTTGCCGATGCTCGTCGACACCCACTGCCACCTCTACCACACCCGCTTCGACGACGATCGCGAGGCCGTCATCGCCCGTGCCCGCGCCGCCCATGTCGAGGCCATCGTGATGCCTGCCATCGACGTGCCTTCGATCCACGCAGCGCTCGAACTCGCCAGCCGTCACGACGACCTGTTCGTCATGGCCGCGCTCCATCCGTCCGACGTGAAAGAGGCGACCGAAGCCGACTGGCAAGAAGTCGACCGGCTCGCCCGCGACGCCCGCGTCGTAGCCGTCGGCGAGAGCGGGCTGGATCACTATTGGGACCGCACGTTCGACGATAAGCAGGAAGACTTTTTTCGCCGCCACATTCGCCTGGCTGCCGAAGTCCAGAAGCCGCTCATCCTCCACAACCGCGACAGCACGCCCGACCTGCTGCGCGTCCTGGCCGACGAGCGTTCCAAGCTGCCCGATCCGTCGGCGCTGCGCGGCATCGTGCACTGCTGGGGCGGCACGAGCGAAGAGGCCGACGCCGTCCGCGCGGTGGGCTTTCTGCTCGGCATCGGCGGTACGCTCACGTTCAAGAACGGCGGCGTGTGGGAGGGCATCGCGCACGTCCCGCTCGAAGAGATCGTCCTCGAAACCGACGCGCCGTTCCTGGCTCCGGCACCGCACAGGGGCAAGCGCAACGAACCGTCCTACGTTCGACTCGTCGCCGAGAAGCTGGCCGAGTTGCGCGGCGAGTCGGTCGAGCACGTCGCGCGCGTCACGACGGCGACGGCTCGGGCGCTGTTTGGAATCTGAGACAGAGCGCAACGCGAAACCTGTCAGGTCTTGGAGACCTGACAGGTTTGACTTCGGCGAGCTGTGTTACGCGTCCGGCGCTTGCGGTTTGGGTTGCGTGGGCAGTGTGCGAGGTTCGGTGCGTTTGTCGAGCGCGGGCGGCGTGAAGGCGTACCAGTCGACTTTGCGCGAGACCCACATCACGGCGGCAAGCATGACGAGCAGGCCGATGCTTCCGGCGAGCAGGGCGTAGGCGTCGAGCTGCAGGAGCACGTAGAAGTAGCCGTAGAAGACGGCGAGCAGGCCGGTGACGACTCCGCTCATCCGCCACGATCCCAGAACGGTGCGGCTGTACATCGCGATCAGTCCCAGGATGGCGAGGGCCGAGAAGCCATATGCCGCCCCGAATGGGATGAACTCGGCCAGTGACAGCAACAGCAGGTAGAACAGCGCCACCGCGCAGCCGACGAGCAGGTATTGCAGCGGGTGGATGCGGCGTCCGCCAAGGACTTCGACGAAGAAGAACGTCGTGAACGTGAGCAGCACGAACAGGAAGCCGTATTCGGCGGCGCGCTCGGCCTGTTGGTAGACGTTTGCCGTCTCGATCAGCCGCACGCCGACTGCCTGCCCGTCCGACTCGCTATTGCTGCTGCGATAGGCCGCCTCGATCATCATGTCGTCGCCGTCGAACGATCCGGCGAGGAGTGAGGGCGAGCCGTCGTTGCGGAAGACCTGCGGGTAGCCTCGGTTGAGGAAGAGCACGCGCCAATCGGCCTCGAAGCCCGCGTCTGAAACCTCGCGGTTGCGTGCGGCAAACGCACCGACGAACGAAGGCGACGGCCACGACGAGCGCATCGCTACGTCGGTCGACTTGCCCAGCGGGACGACGCGTAGGCTTTGGCTTCCACGCACCTGAATGTCGGCGGTCACGCGAACCGGAGCCGCGTCTGATGCGATGGGCAGTAACTCGGCGGGGACGCGCGCTTCGACGGCGCTCGGCAGCACGTTGGCTTCGGATGCGGGCGTCGTTTCGAGCGTGCTGCCGCCCCAGACCGGCGTGATGAGCGATTGCAATCCGCTCGGATCGCTGATGCCCATGAGCAGGCGTGCATCGTCCCAGATCAGAGACGATTCGGGCACACGCGCCGCTGCCAGGTCGAGCGGTCCGAACTGCGCGGCGACGCGCACGGTTGTCTCGAACAGCGTGACGCGGTAGATGCCTTTGGTCAACACCTCGGGCGCGAGGTCGGCGTCGTAGGTCAGGCTGTCGGGGAGGAAGTAGATCGTCCCGCTGCGCTCGTTTGAGGTTTCGGTCTTGCCCACGCGATAGGGGACAGCCAGCATCGGCCCGGCGATCGTCTGCGGGCCGCCCCAGGTAGCGGAGACGTCGCTCGTCGCCGTGCGCTTCATCTGCTGGCGTTCGCGCACCAGGCCGTCGAGCATCGCCAGCGGGACGAGGAGCATGAGCAGCAGAGCGCCAATGGCGAGGATTTTGAACGTGAGAGATCGGGTCATGTGATGGAGTCGATGGGGTGAGCGAGGAGGGTGATTCAACCTACCTCGTGTGGCGTCTGGGAGTTGTAGAACGGGCCTAAGGCCTTTCTAAGCATCACCTGATTTCGCGTAACACGCTCGCTCTGGCAACCGCTCGGCGTCTCGCTGCGTCTCCGAGCGATGTCCGACGACCTACCGCCCGACCTCCAACCCGACGTTCTACTTGGCGCCTACGCTCAGGGCCTCTTTCCGATGGACGATGAAGCCGGAGACCTGCGCTGGTTTCGCCCCATCCTGCGCGGACTGCTCCCACTCGACGACCGCTTTCACGTCGGCAAGAACCTGCGCAAGCGCGTCCGGCAGCAGCGGTTCCAGGTGACGACGGATCGCGCCTTTCCCGCCGTCATGCGTGCGTGCGCTCACGACCGCGAGATGTGGATCAGCGACCGGATGATCGCGGCCTACGTCCGGCTGCACGACGTCGGGTTTGCGCACTCGGTCGAAGTGTGGCAGGACGGCGAACTGGTCGGCGGACTCTACGGCGTCGCCATCGGCGGGGCGTTTTGCGGCGAGTCGATGTTCACCCGGGCGACGGACGCTAGCAAGGTCGCGCTCGTCTACCTCGTCGACACGCTCCGGCGGCAGGGATTTCGGCTGCTCGACACGCAGTGGACGACCGATCACCTGGCGCAATTCGGCGCGTACGAGGTGGAGGCAGACCGTTACGAACAACTGCTCTCCGATGCGCTTACCATACGTCCCGATTGGCCCGATACGTTGGCCTATCCAGACCTCGTCGTTCCCCTTTCTGCCTGATCCCATGCGCCTGCTTTCCCTCCTCTTCGCGCTCTTCCTATTTGTGGGTTGCGCCGACGAAACACCTGACGGCTCCTCTGCTGTCGCTGTAAACCAAACCATTGACTCGGGCGATGTCGATTTCGACCGCGTGATGACGATGGCGCGCGAGCAAAACCTGAGCGAGCGGCCCATCGGCGAGATCATGCAGACGCTGGGCCTCGAACTGCGCGGCGCTCCGTACGTCGCCGGAATGCTGGACGAACCCGAAGACGAAGAACTCATCGCCCGCCTCGACCAGTTCGACTGCGTCTTGTTTGTCGAGAGCCTGCTCGCCTTGGGGCGCGGTATCCAGGCCGAGGACTACAGCTATCAAGGATACCTCGACCGAGTCGAAGAAGTCCGCTACCGCAACTCCGACATCGGCGGGGGCTACTGCGAGCGCCTGCACTACTGGTCCGACTGGATCCGCACCAACGAGCGCCGCGACGTAGTCGAGGACATTACCGCACAACTGGGCGGACGGGTGCTCGACAAAACGATCAACTTCATGACCACCAAGCGGGGCAGCTATCCGCGCCTGGTGGCTAGCGACAGCATCTTCAACGAGATGAAGCAAGTCGAAGCTGGCCTTGCCGATCTGGAAATGTATTACATCCCCCAGGACCGCATCGCCGACGTCTACGATCAGTTGCAAGCCGGAGACATCATCGCAACCGCGACGGACATCAAAGGCCTCGACGTGACCCACACCGGATTCGTCTACAAGCCCGGCGACGGCTCGACTGGCTTCCTCCACGCCTCGACGACCAACGGCGTCACGACCTCGCCTGACCTCGCCTCGTACATCCAGGGCAACCGCGTCCAGATCGGAATCGTCGTCACCCGCCCCGTCGACAACCGATAGCAGGCCCGAACCTACCCGCTAGGCACTGAGGCGTGACGATTGTGCAGAGGCGCGACCGGATCGGCGTCGGTGCGTTTCTTTCCCACTGACTCACGCTCCGACTGATATGGCCGAATTGAACCGCATCGCCGTCTACACGTCCGGCGGCGACGCTCCCGGAATGAATGCCTGCGTCCGCGCCGTCGTCCGAACGGCGGTAGCCAACGATCTGGACGTAATCGGTGTGCGGCGCGGATACGAAGGCATGATCGAAGGCGATTTCGTCGAGATGGACGGGCGCTCGGTCAGCAACATCGTCCAGCTAGGCGGCACGATCCTCAAAAGCGCGCGATCGGACCGATTTCGCACGTCGGAAGGCCGAACCCAAGCCGCTGCAAATCTGCGCAAAGCCGGAGTCGACGCGATGGTCGGGATTGGCGGCGACGGGACATTTCGAGGCGCGGTTCTCTTTCACGAAGAGCACGGATTTCCGATCATCGGCTGCCCCGGCACCATCGACAACGACCTGTTTGGGACCGACGAGACGATTGGATACGACACGGCGCTCAACACGGCCATCGAAAACATCGACCGCATCCGCGACACTGCCGACGCGCACGACCGGCTGTTCCTGATCGAAGTGATGGGGCGCGACGCGGGCTTCATCGCGCTCAACTGCGCCATCGGCGGCGGCGCCGAGATGGTGCTGATCCCCGAGACGATCGCCAACCTGGACGACATCAAAGACCGCGTCCTCACGCTGATGCTGGCCCAGACGCGCTCGTCTATCGTCGTCGTGGCCGAAGGCGAAGAGTTGGGCGGAGCCGCTGCGCTTGAAACCGCTTTCCGCGCCGATCCGTCGTTCGATTCTATCGACTTGCGCGTTTGCATCTTGGGTCACATCCAACGTGGCGGCGCTCCATCGGCTAGGGACCGCGTGCTGGCCTCGCGGATGGGCGTCGGTGCCATCGAAGCGCTGATCGAAGGGCATACCAACGTCATGGTCGGCGTCCAAAACGGCGAGGTGCGGCTGACGACCATGCGCAGCGTGTGGAGCCGCAAGAAGAACATCAACTTCGAACTGCTCAAACTGACGCAGTTGCTTTCGTAGCAGGGGTTCAGATCGTGTATTTTTAGGCAAGGCTAAAAATTAAGTCGACTGGCAGAACAAGAAGGTCGACGTGCCGGTATCCGCGCCGAACTTTACTCGACGCCATGCGCCTGCTGCTGCTCTTCTGCTTCGTTTTCGTATCTGCCTGCCAACCGCAGACCAACGAACGGGGCGATGGCCCGATTCGGATCGTGGCGACGACGAGCATCGTGGGAGATCTGGCGCGTCAGATCGCAGGCGATGCGGCTATGGTCGAAGCGTTGATGGGCGCGGGCGTCGATCCGCACTTGTACCAAGCCTCGCAAGGCGATGTGCAGACGCTGGGCAATGCCGATCTGATTCTGTACAGCGGGCTGGATCTGGAGGGGCGACTGGAAGAGGTGTTCGAGCAGATGGATCGCCTGGGCCGACCGACGTTCGCCGTGACGGACGATCTTCCATCCGACAGTCTGGTGGCGTCGGCCAACTATCCAGGTCAGTCGGATCCTCACGTGTGGATGAGTGTCCCGCTGTGGCGCAGCGCCGCCGAGCGCACCGCCCAAGCGCTGATTGACTTCGACCCTCGAAACGCAGAAACCTACCGAGCCAACCGCGACGCCTATCTCTCCCGACTCGACGCGCTAGACACCGAACTGCGGACGATTCTCTCACGCGTCCCTG
Organism: Rhodothermales bacterium; assembly: GCA_963793245.1. Taxonomy (GTDB): domain Bacteria; phylum Bacteroidota; class Rhodothermia; order Rhodothermales; family BA12; genus CAXBBB01. The sequence continues at coordinate 268,816 of CAWBZG010000005.1, read as the reverse complement.
CTGACCGCCGCGTACTCGTGACGGCGCACGACGCGTTCAACTATTTCGGTCGGACCTACGGCTTTCAGGTCGAAGGCTTGCAGGGCATCTCGACGGCAACCGAAGCCGGAACCGCCGACGTGCAGAACTTGGCTGCCTCCATCGCCGAGCGCCGCATCCCGGCGATTTTCGTTGAGTCGAGCGTGTCTCCGCGCAGCATCGAAGCAGTGCAGGAAGCCGTCCGTTCGCGCGGACACGACGTGCAGATCGGCGGTAGCCTGTTCTCGGACGCTTTGGGCGACGACGGTACGCCCGCCGCCACGTACGAGGGCATGATGCGCGCCAACATCACGACCATCGCCGACGCGCTGGCGCCCGACGCATGAGTGATTTTCCTCAGCCTGCTGTCAAGGCCCCAATAGGTGAACCCGCGCTGGCCGTCGACGATCTGACGGTCGCCTATGCCGAGAAGCCCGTCTTGTGGGACATCGACCTGCGCGTGCAGCCGGGCCGATTGATGGCTATCGTCGGTCCCAACGGAGCCGGAAAGACGACGCTCATCAAGGCGATCTTGGGCCTGACGCCGCGCGCCGCCGGAGAGGTCCGCATCTTTGGTCAACCGTACAAACGCGCCCGCCGACGCGTCGGCTACGTGCCGCAGCGGGGAAGCGTCGATTGGGACTTCCCGACGACCGTCCGCGACGTGGTGACGATGGGGCTGTACGGCACGCTCGGCTGGTTCAAGCGCCCCGGCAAACGCGAGCGCCAACTCGCCGATGCCGCCATCGCCCAAGTCGGCCTGGACGGACTCTCGGATCGGCAGATCGCCCAACTCAGCGGCGGTCAGCAACAGCGCACGTTTCTGGCCCGCGCGCTCGTCCAAGACGCCGATCTCTACTTCATGGACGAGCCGTTCCAGGGCGTCGATGCGACGACGGAGCGCGCCGTTATCGACCTGCTCCGCGATCTTCGGAGTCGGGGGAAGACCGTCCTCGTCGTCCATCATGACCTGCAAACCGTGCCCGACTACTTCGACGACGTGCTGCTGCTCAACGTCGAGAAAATCGCCGCCGGTCCTGTCGCCGACGTGTTTACGGACGAGAATCTGCGCCGCGCCTATGGTGGTCGGCTAGCGCTGCTCGACGCATGATGATAAGTTCTCCTCAGCACCAGGTCTGTAGCGTAGGCCCAGCCAGAAACGCGTGGACTGTAACGCACAACGTCCTTTCCTCTCAGAGGAGGGGTGCCGAAGGCGGGGTGGTCCTGCGGATGGCGACGACCCGCAAGACCCCTCCGACCCTGCGGGCCACCTCCCCTCCAAAAGGGGAGGACGGGTTGGGTGCGTTCGAGCGACGGGTTTCGGCGGAGGCCAGCGCATGGCTGACCTGATCACGCTGGACTACACGTTGCGCCTCGTCACGCTGGGCGCTGCGCTGCTCGGAGCGACGAGCGGAGCACTGGGCGCGTTCGCCGTCTTGCGCGGGCAGAGTCTGCTGGGCGACGCCATCTCGCACGCTGCGCTTCCGGGCGTCGCGCTGACGTTTTTGCTCTTCGGCACCAAAGCGCCGCTCGCCCTGCTGTGCGGAGCCGCCGTAACGGGCTGGCTGGCTGCGCGCGCGGTCGCCAAGGTGTCGCAGACGAGCAAAGTCCGCTACGACAGTGCGCTCGCGACAGGTCTATCGGTCTTTTTCGGCTTCGGACTGGTCTTGCTGACGGTCATCCAGAAGCAACCCGACGCCCGCCAAGCCGGACTCGACCGCTTCCTCTTCGGGCAGGCCGCCGCACTCCTCGCGCGCGACGTGTGGACGATGGCGGCGTTTGCCATCGTCGCTCTGGTCTTGCTGTTCGTGTTCTGGAAAGAACTCAAACTGCTCGTGTTCGACGCCGCCTTTCTCGAAGCCGCCGGATTCTCGCGCTATCGGATGGAGTTGTTGCTGATGCTGCTGCTCGTCCTATCGATTGTCGCCGGGTTGCAGATGGTCGGCGTCGTGCTGATGAGCGCGCTCGTTGTGGCGCCCGGCGTCGCCGCGCGGCAGTGGACGGATCGCTTGGGGCCGATGGTGGCGCTGTCGGCATTCGTCGGTGCTATCAGTGGAGCGGGGGGAGCGCTGGTGAGCGCGCTGACTCCGGGCCTTCCGACAGGACCAGCGGTTGTCGTCGTCGTCACGGTTCTGGCGGTCTTCTCGTTGCTGTTCGCACCGCGCCGAGGCGTCATCGCACGGGCGCTGAGGCTGCGCAGACTGCGCCAGGAGCAGCGCGCACATCCCGTCACGCGATGAGCCTGAACGCCGACATTCTGCTGACTGCCGTCCTGGTGGCGACGAGTTGCGCGATCCTGGGCAGCTTCCTCGTCCTGCGCAACCTGGCGATGGTATCGGACGCGATCACGCACGCGATCCTGCCGGGCATCGTCGTCGGCTTCTTTCTGACAGGTGATCTCAACTCGCCGCTGCTCATCATCGGCGCGGCGTTGGCGGGCGTACTGACCGTTGCCCTCGTCGAACTGCTCGAACGCACGCATCTGGTCAAGGGCGACGCTGCTGTCGGTTTGGTCTTTCCGTTCCTGTTCAGCATCGGCGTGATCCTGATCGCCCAATACGCGGGCGACGTTCACCTCGACACCGACGCCGTCCTGCTCGGACAACTCCCATTCGTCCCGTTCGACCGATTGGATCGTTGGCGGAGTCGACCTGGGGCCTCGTACCGCTTGGGTGGCTGGAGTGATGCTCGTCGTTAATGGCGCGTTCGTGGCGCTGTTCTACAAAGAACTCAAGCTGGTCACGTTCGATGCCGCGCTGGGCGCTGCGTTCGGCTTCGCGCCCGTCGCGCTGCACTACGCGCTGATGTCACTGGTCTCGTTGACGGCAGTAACTGCGTTCGATGCGGCTGGGTCGATCTTGGTCGTCGCCTTCATCGTCGGTCCGGCAGCAGCGGCGGGAATGCTGACGCGGCGCCTGGGATGGATGATCGGTGGTGCGTGTGCCATTGGAGCCGCTTGCGCCGTCGCAGGCTATGGTGTCTCGGCAGTCTTCGACGTGTCGCCCGCCGGATCGATTGCCTCGACGATTGGCTTGGCGTTCGGTCTCGTCTACCTGTTTGCACCGGGCGATGGGCAACTCACGCGCTGGCGCCGCCGTCGCACGCAGCGACTCGACTTCGCCGAGCGGATGCTGCTCGTCCACCTCGCCCGTCACGAGGGCACCCCGCGCGAAGCCTGGGAGAGCCGCCGTCGACACCTGGAAGAGCACGTCGGCTGGGAGCCGGAGTGGAGCGAACGCGTCATCGAACGTACGCTGCGGCGAGGTCACGCCACACGCGACGCCGACCGCCTACGCCTCACCGACAGCGGGCGCACGTTGGCCAAACGCAGCGTCGTAGAGACCTGAGCGCGGCCGCCATCGCCATCGTCTCCACCTTGTCATCGCGAGCGAAGCGTGGCGATCCCCGAAGTTAGCCGATAGCACGGAGGATGCCATCCGCGACGCGGCGTCGCTACGCTCCTCGCGATGACACAAGGGCTGGAGTCTGGCCTCCACACGATGCCTGCGTAGTTCGCTGACTGACGCGCGCGCAGATCCAGCGTGACCTGTTCGAGCAGGTAGTCGACGGGGGCGGCGGCTTTTCTCAGGCTAACCAAGTCGTCTTCGCGGCGGCGTGCTCGGCATCTCTCGCGGCGTAGGAGAGAGACTCGGCGCCGAACATGAGCGCGCTGGACTTTAGCGTGTGGGCGGCTTTGCGGGCTTCGGCCAGCGTGGCGCTCGTCGTGAGCGTCGGTCTGTTCGGCTGCTTTCGTACCTTCGATGTATGAGTGAGCCGGACGCAGATTCTATTGAGACCGAGGCGCCAGTGCGGCGGCGAATTGACCTCGCGCGGCTGCCAGAGCGTGTTCGTAAGCAAGATTGGTTTGTGGTTCTCGTCCAGATTACCGTCGTAGTGGTTGGCGTCGTAATCGGCTTCCAGGTGACGGAATGGGGGCAGGGCCGGGCGGACCGCGCCAAGGAACAGGTCTACCTGCGTCAACTCGCAGAGGACTTCGGCGAGACACTCGGTGAGGCTCAGCAGGCGTCCAGACGGCAGCGGGCCGTCAGCCGCAGCGTTGCCTCGGCGCTGCGCGCGTATCGCACGCTCGAACGACCGCCACTCGATTCGCTTTCCGTATGGATTGGAGGCAGCTACAACTTTCAAGGGTTGACGCCGATACTCGGGACCGCTCAGGGCATCGTTGCTTCGGGAGACATCTCGCTCATACGCGACGACTCGCTCCGGGCCGCGCTACCCGTTTACGTAGAGCAGAGCCGGGAGCGGAGGCAAGCCGTTCAGGTGTCCATCGACCTGTACGGAGCAGCCTTCGCCAAACTGCTCGCCGAAATGGACGTGTTAGAAATGGGACTACTTCGGTTTACTCCATCGCGCGTCGACACTCTCGCCGAGCGCGATCCTACGTTTCCCTATCCTGCCGGAGCGCGGCGCACCCCGTTCCCGGCAACGGTCGAAGACGTGCTTTCAAATCCTGAAGTCTACGGCTCTCTCGTCACCGCGAGCTTTATGAATGGCGCAGTGTCAGAGTACCAGTGGCAAGTGGCACAGGACGCTAGTAAGATGTTGCGGCTTGTCGAACGTATCCAGGACATGAACGAGTGAGCCATCTGATTCGCTGCGGCAGTTTGACTTGAAATCTTCGCGTCCTCCAGCTTCGCCGAGCATCGTCACGCCGCGCGCTCCAATCCATTCTCCAGCCGCTAGCTTCAGGCAGCTTAGCCTGTTCTGTCAAACGATCCCCGCGTAGTTCTGCGCTTGTCGGGCGCGCAGGTCCAATGTCACCTGTTCGAGCAGGTAGTCGACGGGGGCGGCGGCTTTGCGTAGGCCAACCAGGTCGTCTTCGCGTGCGGCGTGCTCGGCATCTCTCGCGGCGTAGGAAAGGGATTCGGCGCCGAACATCAGCGCGCTGGACTTGAGGGTGTGAGCGGCTTTGCGCGCTTCTGCCAGGTCGCCAGCGGTCGCGGCTGTGGTGAGCGATTCGGCCAAGTCCGAGGCGTCGATGACGAAGTCGTTGACCAGGCTGTCGAAGAACTCCAAGTCGTCGGCGCCGATGCTTTCGAGCAGTTCGCGCAGGGCGGCAGCGTTGATCGGCCCGGTCGACACTTCTTCGGCGACGGGCTTTTGCGCCGCCGTGATGCTGTCGAGGGCGGAGCGTAGAGCTTCCAGGCGGAGCGGTTTGGGGATGTAGTCGTCCATTCCCGCCTCCAAACAGCGTTCCCGGTCGCCAGCCATCGCGTTGGCGGTGACGGCGATGATGCGCGGCGGATCAGGCATCGACTGGAAGCGCTGGCGGATCTGGCGCGTCGCTTCCAAGCCGTCCATGATCGGCATCATCACGTCCATCAAGACGACGTCGTAGCCCTTGCTCTCGACCGCGTTGACGGCTTCCAGCCCGTTCTCGACCACGTCTGCGGCCAAGCCCAGGCTTCTGAGTAGGCGAAGCGTGACCTTCTGGTTGATCGGGTTGTCCTCGGCCAGGAGAATATGCATTGCGGGAGGGGCAAAGGTCGTTTCGAGAGGAGCGTACGGCGTGTGCGCGTGCATTTCCATGGTGGTCTGCGAGGTTGCGGGAGCGAGGACGTCGCTCAGCGTCCGATAGAGCGCGTCGCGGCGGAGAGGCGTGTTCAGGCGTACGCCGTCAGATTCGGTGGCGTCGGCTCGGGTGCGGAAGGGCGAGAGTTCGATGAGTGGGAGTCCCCGGCCGGTTGCCGCGTGACGGACGGCGGGCAAGGAGGATTCTCCTCTCGTATCGGCTATATCGGACGAAACTAAAATGGCTTCGAGTCTCTTTGTTGTGCCCATCAGCCCGACCGCCTCGTCCGACGTGTGCGCCTCGACGACTTCGACGCCTGCGCGTTCGAGCAGTTGAATCGTCATCGCGCGTTCGTCGGCATGGTCTACGGCGACGAGGACCAGGCCGCCCGCGAGCTTGAGCGTTTCGCCCGAGCGTCCGCGTCCGCCTCCATCCGCGGCGAGCGGGATCGTGAAGCCGAACGTCGATCCGCTGCCCTCCTCGCTGGTCGCGTGAACGCTGCCGCCCATCATCTCGGCCAGGTGGCGGACGATGTAGAGGCCCAAGCCCGTTCCGCCGTGCGAGTGCGCCGTCGCGTCGGTTGCCTGGGCGTACGGTTTGAACAGACGGCTCAGCCCTTCTTCGCTGATGCCAATTCCGCTGTCCTCGACAGTCAAGGTCACGTTGCGCATCGTCGATCCCGTCGCGGACTGGGTCGATGCCCGGACGACGATCTGTCCCTCGTCGGTAAACTTGACGGCGTTCGAGACCAAGTTGACGAGCATCTGCCGGATCCGCATCGAGTCGCCGACGAAGCGCTCGGCCATCGTGTCCTCGGCCAGAAACGCGAGCCGCAGTCCTTTCTGCGCCGCCATCATGCCGACCATGTCGAACGTCGACTCGGCGACGCTGCGCAGGTCGAACGGCTCGGGCACGAGTTTGAGCGCGCCCGCTTCGATCTTGCTCAGGTCGAGCAGATCGTTGATCAGGTGCAGCATGCTTTCGCTGCTCGACGAGAGCATGTCGACCAGTTCGCGCTGTTCTTCGTCGAGCGGCGTACCGTTGAGCAGCGTCGACATGCCGACGAGGGCGTTGAGCGGCGTCCGCAGGTCGTGGCTGATCTGAGCGACGAACCGGGCCTGCTGCTCGACGCGCCGCTGTCCGGCGTCAAGCGCGGCTTCCAGGTGCCGGATGCGCCGTTCGAGCGCCCGCACGTCGACCGTCAGCGTCTCCTGGGTGGAGGACGCGACAGGCTCGTCGGTCGGGTCGATGGCGGTCATGGGGCGGGGCGAGAGGACGGGAGGTGAGCACGTAACGACTACCGAACAGCATATCGGCGGTGCGCTCCCGTTTTCAATCTACTGCACCCCTCCACCAAGCGAACTCTGTGCCGTACGCGGCTGCACGTCCAGGACGCGGCGATAGAGCGAAACGCAGAATCCCAGCGACAGCAGAATGATGCCCATCCATAGGATGCCGATCAGCGGCTTCTCGTATGCCTGAACCACGATCCAGTCCTCAGGCATGACCGACACGCCCTCGACGGCGAAGTTGGCCTTCTCATCGGTCAGGTCGAAGCCCGAAAACGTCATCGTCAGGTCCCAGTCGCGCGCTTTGGTCTGCAAGTACTGCACCCGCCCGTTTTCCTGAAGCAGATAGACCGGCACCATCGCCCGCGTCTCGCCCGTCGCGGTCCGCGTCACCTGGAGTTTGGCGCCGATGGCGACTTCCAAGCTGTCGGGGATTAGCCGCGCGTCGAGTTGGTCGATCACGTCGGTGTCGTAGCCCTCGAAGCGAACGGTAAACTCATCGTCGCCGAGCGTCGTGAACTCGCCCTCACCCAGCGAAAACGTGCCTACGTCGAGCGTATCCGGCACGCTGAACATGCCGGACGGCGTGACGGCGGCATAGATGTCTTTCTCGGCGAAGATCGCCACGTCCGGGTGCTGGATCCACTGCTTGTCGTCGTTCTGGTAGACGACCGGCTTGAGCGTGAAGCTGCGTCCCGTCGGTGCGGCGAAGTCGATGACGAACTGGTCGCGGTCCTGATCGGTTTTCTCGCGTCCGCTGTACGTGACCTGATAGCCGGAAGGCAGCGTCCGCGTCTGGCCGCGCTCGAGCACGAAGTTGTCGCGCGATGTGCCGCCACCGACCGCAGGCATCGCCACGCCGCCCACTTGGGCCAGAGGCGTCGAGAAGCCGGACGACGAGATGATGCCCAGCATCGTCAGTGCCAGTCCGACGTGCGACAGTCCGCCCCCGATCATCTTCCAGTTGCCGCGTCCGATGCGCCACATCACCCAGCCGTTGCTGTAGAGCGCGAAAAAGGAGGTGAGTACGAGCATCAGCATCAGCAGACTCGTCCCATACACGCCGATGTCGAAAGCCGCCGCCTGAAACGACTCTTGAACCGGCGCTCCGCCTGCCGTACGCTGAGCGAAGTCGGTCAGGATCAGCACGCCCAGCGTCGACGCGACGGCTAGTCCGAGCGGTGCCGTCAGCACTTTGTTGAGTTGGACGACGCTCATCTTTTGCCACCAGAACAACTGCCCGACGGCGACCAAGAGCATCATGCCGCACGCGAGGGGAAGCGACCACTTGTTGTAGAACGCAATCGCCACGCCTGCGGGATCGTCGCGGAAGATGCGACCGAAGATCGGCGCTGACGTGCCCAGGATGATGACGGCGCTCAGCGCGCAGATCAGCATCGCGCCGCTGAAAATCATGAACTCGCGCGACAGGTACGGCGGCTCTCTGTCCGGCTTGGGAAGCTCGGAGTAGCGCCACGCGAACAGCCCCAGTCCGATGCCTCCGACGACGGCGATCCAGACGAGAAGCTGATTCGACAGGCCCAGATCGACGAACGAGTGAACCGAGATGTCGCCCAGGATGCCGGAGCGCGTGAGGAACGTCGAGTAGACGACGAACAGGTAGGTCAGCAGCGTGAGGATCAGCGCCGCTTTGTGCCCGCCCGACGTTTTGCGCTGGACGAGCATCGCGTGCAGCCCCGCCACGCCGATCAGCCACGGCACCAGGCTGGAGTTCTCGACGGGGTCCCACGCCCAGTATCCGCCAAACGACAGGGTGACGTACGCCCAGTAGCCGCCCATCGCGATGCCGACGCCCAGAATCATGAGCGAGAAGAGCAGCCACGGCAGCGCGGGCCGTACCCAACTGGTGTAGCGCTTCTGCCACAGCGCAGCGGCGGCGAATCCGAACGGAATGACGAGCGACGAGAAACCGACGAACAGCGTCGGCGGGTGGATCACCATCCACGGGTTCTGGAGCAAGTCGTTCAGTCCGTTGCCATCGGCGGGGACGAAGCCGGGCAGTTGGATAGCGGGAGCGTCGGGAAAACGCGAGGCCAGCGTCTCGAACGGCGACGAACCGATCTGCAATGCGCCGAACTTCAGGCCCAGGATCATCGACACGAGAAAGGCCAAGCTCAGCGACGTGATCGCGAGGACGGGCGCGCGCCAACTCCGGCGTCCCCACCACAACATTGTCTGTCCGAAGAACGCCGTCATCATCGTCCACAACAGGAACGAGCCTTCCTGTCCGGCCCAGAACGTCGAGAACAGATAGTGCTTCGGCAGGTCCATCGACGAGTACTGGTAGACGTACGCGTATTGGAATTGGTGCGTCGCCAGCAGGTAGAACAGGATCGCCGACGCCACGAACAACCCGATCGACGTGACCGCCCACGATGCTTGGCCGACGCGTAGCCAACTAAGCGCTTTACCGTCGGGCGGTGTATCCATCTGAGCCGGAGCCAATCGCCTCGTTTCCTGTGCGGAGAGGAAGAACGCGACGCCCGATGCAAGGCACGAGACGAACGCGACGAGGATCAGCAGAAAGCCTGCGGTGCCGAGCATAAGAGTGGGGACTAAGCGCTTGCGTTACAGCAGAGTAACGCAAGGCACGGGCGCTGTTCCACTCCAAAACGCGATTCACGCGCTATTGGAGCGGCTTCTCTGCGAACCTACGCGATTGCGTGGTTCTGAGTCCACACGGTTGTGAGTGCCTATTGCACAGGCTATTATCTCCGTCCCTAATCGTACCTATCTATGCGCCTGCTCTCTTTTCTGTGTTGTATATCTACATGCTTAATCTTGCCTTCTGCATATGCGCAAGGTGGATGGTCGCCAGGCTTTTATGTGGGAGCGTACGGCGGATCGGCTACCTACCTGGGCGAAGCGAACACGTCGTTTGATATTCCGGTAGACCTATCTTTTGCAGCTTTTGAGCTTGGGTATCGCGAACCCAACGGCGGAGCAGTGCTGGTGCGAGGCGCCTTCCATAACTTCAACGCGTTCGATGACGAGCCGGAATCTGACTTGGTGAGTGGAGTCATCGGGGACGGAGAAGCGTCCCCTTACGTTATTCGAGATCCGGATTGGTTCAGCGCTTCGCTACTGGTCCGGGGAGGCAGCAGCGTTCCGTCGTCGTTCTATCCGTTTCTCGAACTCGGTGGTACCGTATTCGTGTCCGACTCGGAGGACGAGTTTGGCGACTCGCAAACCAATATCGCCTACGGCCCGCTTCTCGGTTTTGGCTTTGCCTTGTCCATTCAGCAGCGCGCCGAACTCACCGTTACCGCCTCGGCTGCGCTCCTCCTACCCGACGACGGATTCGACAGCCTCCGCGAGGGGGTGGATGAGGATGACGCTGGGGAGTCCGAAGGTGCGGGAGCGTTTGTGTTCGACATTGCGGGCAGTTTGGCCGCTGGCGTCAGGTTCTATTTCTGATCGTCGGTGACGTGCGCTTTGGAGTAGGGAAGCGCTTCAACCGCAAGGCATTCGATAACACGAACAGGCTCGAAAGCCCCATCGCGGCTGCCCCCCAGACTGGCGATAGCAAGATTCCCCAGACTGGATACAGGGCGCCAGCAGCGACCGGGATCAGGATGACGTTGTAGCCAAACGCCCAAAACAGATTCTGCCGGATGTTGGTCAGCGTCGCGTGAGCCAGTGCCCGGGCATCGACCAACGCGCGCAGGTCGCCCGACATCAGCACCACATCCGCAGACTCGACGGCCACATCCGTCCCCGTTCCGATGGCGAGGCCTACGTCTGCCTGAGCCAGCGCAGGCGCGTCGTTGATGCCGTCGCCGACAAACGCGACGCGGCCCGAGCGTTGCATTTGGGCCACGGTTTCGGCCTTGCCCGACGGAAGCACGCCCGCGTACACGTCGTCGATGCCCAGACTACGGGCGACAGTGCGTGCGGTCCGCTCGTTGTCCCCCGTGATCATCGCGACGCGCAGGCCTTGCTCGTGAAGCGCGTCGATGGCCGATTTGCTCGTCGGTTTGATAGGGTCAGAAACCGCAAGAATAGCGGCCAGCGATCCGTCGATGGCGGCGTAGAGCGGAGTTTTGCCGTCGTCGCCTAGCCGTGCCGCATCGCCCGCGAACGGCGATACATCCACATTGACCGAGGCCATAAACCGATCCGCCCCAACCGAGACGGACTTCTCGCCCACGATACCCCGCACGCCCATCCCGGCGACGGATTCAAAATCAGTCGTTGTCGGCACCTGCAGATTGCGCTCCGTTGCGGCTTCGACCAAGGCGCGGGCGACAGGATGTTCGCTCGGCCCCTCTACGGCGGCGATCAGGGCGAGTATCTCATCGTCGGAGATCAAGTCGTCGGCAGCGATCAGGTCTGTCAGCGTTGGGCGACCTTCGGTCAGGGTGCCGGTCTTGTCGAGCGCTACTATGTCGACTTCGCTCAGCGTTTGGAGCGCGTCGCCCCGCCGGAACAGTACGCCCATCTGCGCGGCTTTGCCGGTCCCGACCATGACCGAGACCGGCGTCGCCAGCCCCATCGCGCACGGGCAGGCGATAATGAGTACGCTCACAGCCGCGACGAGCGCGTACGTCACAGCCGGATCGGGGCCAAAGGCCAGCCAGACGCCGAACGTGAGGGTCGCCAGCACCAGCACGACAGGCACAAAGACGGCGACGACCTTGTCCGCCAGCGCCTGAATAGCCGGGCGCGAGGCTTGAGCGTCTTCGACGAGTCTGACGATTTGCGCCAGCGTCGTCTGCTCACCGACGCGCGTCACGCGGATCAGCACACTGCCCGACTGATTAATCGTCCCGCCCGTCACCTCATCGCCTTGCGTCTTGGCAACCGCTAGGGGTTCGCCCGTCACCAGCGACTCATCGACAAACGTCGTCCCCTCGACTACGACGCCGTCGACTGCGACCGCCTCACCTGGACGTACCCGCACCACATCGCCGACTACCACGTGATCGACTCCAACTACGACCTCCACGCCCTCCCGCACGACGCGCGCCGTCTGCGGGCGTAGCGCCATCAGGCTGCGGATCGCCTCGCTCGTCCGCCCCTTGGCGACGGCCTCCAGATACTTGCCCAGCAGGATCAGCGTTACGACGACCGCTGCCGCCTCGTAGTACACGTGGACGGCGCCAACGGGCAACAGGGTCGGCAAAAACGTGGCGACGATCGAGTACCCATACGCTGCGGACGTGCCCAGCGCGACGAGCGTGTTCATGTCGGGCGAGCCGTGACGGACTGCGGCCCACCCGGTCGTGTAGAATCGGCGTCCCGGCCCGAACTGAACCGCCGTTCCCAGCGCGAAGAAGACGAGCCAGAGCGTTCGCATCGGGATGATGCCGTCCAGCCACGCCATTCCACCTGGAACGAGCATCGGTCCCATGTCGAGCAGCACGATAGGTAGCGTCAGTGCAGCCGCTGTCGTCAGTCGGCGTTTGAGCGCGCGCCGTTCCTGCTCGCGCGCCTCGCGTTCGGCATCGGCAGTGGTGGCTTCGAGGACCTCGTATCCCGCGTCCGTGATGGCGAAGCGCAACGCGTCGGCGTCGACCTGAGCAGCGTCATAACGAATGGCAGCGCGCTCTGTCGCCAGGTTGACGCTCGCCTCCGACACGCCCGGAATCCGATTCAGCGACCGCTCCACCCGCGCTGAGCACGCCGCACACGTCATCCCGCCGACTGAGAGAGTAGTTTCCTGTTGTGCCATGGCAGTGCTCTGAAATCTTGCGATGCCTTCTCTTCCTCGTCGTTCCTACGCAGGCAGGGACCCACACGTGCCGCCGATGTCGATCGTGCTTCGGCGTATAGCAGCACGCCGACCGGTGATGCTGAATTGAATCTTCTACTGGATTCCCCTATGCCCGCTACGGCTTATGCACAAGTCTGAAAGGCTGCTCATTTCTTTCCATTTGCGTCGTCCCGGACTCGAGCCAGGATCCAAAAGCCTGCCGCGAGCATCGATTGGCGTCAAGTAGAGAGGTTGGATCAACGTCCTGGGTTCGCTGCGCGGTCCCTTCGGGTGCCGGATCACGTTCGCTGTGCGGTCCCTGCGGGTGCGGGACGACGGTTGAGAGGGATGTTGGAGTCGCTCGAAAGATGTGTTGCTAGCGCATGCCCGAGGATGACGATGACTAGAAGTTGGTAGGCGCTGGTTCTGCGCTAAGATGACGGTGACCGTGTGCGGATGGCTTGGGTAGACTTGGCAGGTTTCCAGTTTTACCGTGCGAACGAAGTGGCGCGGACTTCTCGGATGACGGTCACCTTGACCTGGCCGGGGTACTGCATCTCGGATTCGATCTTCTTGCTGATGTCGCGGGCGAGTTGTTCTGCGTCACCATCCGAGACCATGTCGTGGTTGACGAGGACCCGAATTTCGCGCCCGGCCTGGATCGCGTAACTCCGCTCGACACCTTTGAAGTTGGTGGCGAGCGTTTCGAGCGCGGAAAGCCGCTTGATGTAGGCGTCCAGCGCTTCGCGGCGTGCTCCGGGGCGGGCACCCGAGATGGCGTCGGCGGCCTGAACGAGAGGGGAGAGCATCGACGTCATCTCGATCTCGTCGTGGTGCGCGCCGACGGCGTTGAGCACTTCGGGATCTTCCTTGTAGCGCGCCAAAATCTCCATGCCCGCAATCGCGTGCGGCTGCTCCAACTCCTCCTCGGTCACCTTGCCGATGTCGTGCAGCAGTCCGGCGCGACGCGCTTTGGCCGCGTCCAGTCCGATCTCGGCGGCCATCAGCGACGACAGCCGCGCCGTTTCGATGGAGTGCGCCAGTAGGTTCTGTCCGTACGAACTGCGAAACTTCATCCGCCCGACCATCCGCACTACGTCCGGGTGCAGGCCGTGCAGGTTGAGTTCGATCACTGTCCGCTCGCCGACTTCGACCAATTCCTCTTCGATCTCCTCACGCGCCTTGTCGACGACTTCTTCGATGCGTGTCGGGTGGATGCGTCCGTCCTGGATCAACTCGACCAAGGCAAGACGCGCGATCTCGCGCCGGACCGGATCGAACCCCGACAGGATGACGGCCTCGGGCGTGTCGTCGACGATGACTTCGATGCCCGTTTGCGCCTCGAACGCCCTAATGTTGCGTCCTTCCCTCCCGATGATGCGGCCCTTCATCTCGTCCGACGGGATGTTGACGACGCTGACGGTGTTCTGGATCGCGTGTGACGCTGCCGTGCGCTGAATTGCAGTCAGGATGATCTGACGCGCCTCCCTCGTGGCTTTGAGACGCGCTTCGTCGCGCACTTCCTGCACTTCGGATGACGCCTCGTGCTTTGCCTCGTCGACCAGTTCGCGCACCAACTGCTCGCGTGCCTCGCGCTGCGACAGGCCGGACACCTGTTCGAGTTTGCGCACCTGCTCGTCGCTCTGCCGCCTCAACCGAGCCTCTTCGGACGTGATCTTCTCCTCCTTACGCCGGATTCGGTCGACGCGGGTAGTCAGGTCGGACTCGCGGCGCTGCACGTCACGCGCCGTAGACTCGGCATCTCGGGCGAGTTCTCGGGCTTGCTCGTTGGCTTGCTTGGCGCTCGTACGTAGCGTGTCGAGTGCATCGGCGCTCTCTTGGAGAACGGCTTCGCGCTGGTTCAGGCGGCGTGTCCGCGCGTCGAGCGTTTCGCCGCGTTGGGCGAGTCGGTGGCGGTCGCGTTCCAGTTCGGAGCGGTCCGTATCGAGCGCGCGAGACTGTTCGCCAAGTGCATCGCGCTCCTGGGCGATTTCGGATCGGGCTTCGTCGCGGAGTTGGACGCGTAGCGCATCGCGCTCACTGGCGTGGCGTTCGCGCATGACTTCGAGAGCCGTCTGTGCTTTGGCGACGTCCTGTTGCGCCTGAGCGCGGACGTCGTTCGTGATTTCGAGGGTGCGGCGACTGCCTAGGACCTTTTCAACTAAAAAACCAACGAGGAAAGCGACGACGGCGACGCCCACAAGTAGGGCAATCGTCGTGGATGACATGAGATATATGGCGAGCCTCGACTCAAGCGAGCGCGAGGCGTGGAATGCAAAAAAGCCCCGGAGAGACCGCCAATCGGCGGGCCATCCGGGGCGTAGTAGGCGAGCACAAACCCACAGCGGGCGTATGAAGAACCATCTTCAATACACAGTGGGAGCCGACCGGACTCTTTCAACGTCCCCTGGCCGCGAGCGGCTCCCGCTGGGCGGGATGGGGCCTGTTGGCCGAGACCTGAAAACGACTCCCGTCATCATCGGGGTACGGTTCTCATAAGTAGAGCCGCAGGCTTGTGCCATGCTGCCCCGTGAGGCAGCGTCTCTACTATGAAGACAGCCGCCGCGCGGTTCCAAATGGGCAGAGGATCAGCCTCCCTCACCGCCTTCATCACTTGCTCGTTCAGACCGAGAAAGTGCAGCGGCTAGGTGCAGGTCGAGCGACTGTAGCGCATTGGCCGTCTGTGCGTCGCGGTCCAATGCGGTGCGGCGTTCAAGCAGCAGTTCTTGCGCCATTTCGAGCGTGGCGAGCGTGCCGATCACGCTGTCGGGCTGCGTCGGGTGGGCTTTTCGGAGCGCCGTTAGCCGGTCGTCGGCCATCTGTGCAGCAGAGCGGATCAGCGTTTCGTCGTCGGGGTCGACGCGCAGCGGATAGTCGCGGCCCCAAACGTGGACGCGGACGTTGGTCGGGTCAGCCATCGGCAGGAGGGTCGTCGCCGCTCAGGTAGGCATCGAGTGTCGCCACGTAGCTCTCGATACGTGCGCGCAGTTGGGCAGGGTCTTCGCCGTTCGAGAGCGGGATCGACGGCGCATGATCCGCTGATTCAATGCGGGCCAAGCGGCGGCGCAGGTCAGCGTTCTGAATCGCGAGCGACTCCATCTCCCGCACGCAGTCCAGCACGCGGTCGCGCAGTCGTTCGAGAACGACGCCCGGCGCTCCGTCCAAACGGGGGCCGTCTGGACGTGCGTTGGGTTGAGTCGAGAGCGTGGCGTCGGACATGAGGCAGTAGCAGCAGGGGGAAGACTTGGAATCTACAACGCGGTCACGCCCGGAGTTCGGCCGCGTGAACCTGCTCGGCGCCGCGAACGACGTTGGCGATGGCTTTGTCGATATCCTGATCGCGTAGCGTGCGGTCGGCAGAGAAGCGGAGCGCGAACGCCAGGCTCTTGGTGCCCTCGGCGACGTTCTTCCCTTCGTACACGTCGAACAGCGACACGTCCGTCAGCAGTTTGCCCCCGCGCTGCCGGATCGTCGTCGCCACGTCGCCTGCCGCCACGTCGGACGCCACGACGAACGCCAGGTCGCGCTCGACCGACGGGAATCGGCTGAACGGCTCGAACGTCGGCGCGAGTTTGCCTGCGGCGATCTGCGCGATCGTGTCCCAGGCGAGTTCGGCGTAGAAGGCAGAACCGTCCACGTCGAAGCGCTTCATGTGTGTCGATGGGACCGGAGCGACGAAGCCGACGGCCTTGCGTCCGACTTTCAGATCGAGTCGATAATCGGCGAACGACTCAGGTTCGTAGACGGCATCTTCGCGCACGTCATCCAGCCCGAGCGAGGCGAGCAGTCCCAAGACGGCGCCTTTCAGGTCGAAGAAGTCCGCCGCACGCTCCTCGGCGGACCACTCAGCCGTCTGCGCCTTGCCCGTCTGAAACAGCAGCAAATGTTCACGCTCCGAATAGCCCGCCACGTACTGCCCGCTGTGGGCTTCGGTCTTGCGCATCGCCGTCCCGATCTCGAACCACCGCTGATCTAAGTGACCATTGCGCTGATTGTGACCCGCAATCGCGAGCACGCCCGGAAGCAGGCTCGGGCGCAAGACCGCCATCTCCTGCGAGATCGGATTGCGCGTCGCGACGGCCTCGCCATCTTTGCCCAGCGCCGAATGACGCGGCACGAACGCGTCGGCTACCTCGGCGGGAAGCATCGAGTTGGCGTACACCTCGCGGAAGCCCATGCCGACCAATGCGTCGCGCGTCTTGCGCCGGACGACCGGAATCGGGTTGGGGCGCGGCGACGCCGTCGGAATTGCGATGCGCGCAGGCATCGGTACGCGATCAAAGCCCCACAAGCGCAGCACCTCTTCGATCACGTCGATCTCGCGCGTCGTGTCTGGGCGCCACGGCGGGACGACGAGTGCGATGCCGTCGGTCGCGTCATGTGCCGCCTCGACGGTTCCGGCTCCGGCGAGCAAGTTGTCCGCGAATGTGCCCAGTGCGGAGCCAGTATCGCGATCCGCTCGCGTGAAGCCGATGGCTTCGAGCAGGCGCAAGGCTTCATCCGTTTCGATCTCGGCACCGACGAGCGCGCGCATCCGCTCGGGACGCAGCGTGACGACCGTCGGCTCGAACGATTGCGTTTCGACGTGGGCGTAGCCGCTAGACACGCTTCCACCCGCTAACTCAGCGATCATCTGCGCCGCCCATGCACCGGCACGCGCTTGGCCAGTCGGGTCGACGCCGCGCTCGAAGCGGTACGAAGCGTCCGTCGATAGCCCTAGCGCTTTAGCCGCGCGTCGGATGGTAGACGGATCGAAATACGCGACTTCGAGCGCGATCCGCTTGGTCGCATCTCCTACTTCTGTCGACGCGCCTCCCATGATGCCGCCGATGCCGATAGGTCCGCTGTCGTCGCGGATCAAGGCAGCACCGGCTGGAAGCGTGCGCTTCTGGTCGTCCAGCGTCGTCACGGTCTCGCCACCCTTGGCCGCATCGATGCGAATGACGCCTTGCACCTTGTCCAAGTCGTACGCGTGCATCGGCTGACCCGTCGCGTGCATGACGTAGTTCGTCACGTCGACCACGTTCGAGATCGGGCGCAGTCCGATGGCGCGCAGCCGGTCTTGAATCCAGTCGGGCGAGTCGCCAACGGTTACGCCTTCAATTACGAAGCAGACAAAGCGCGAAGCCACGTCCGGCGATTCAATCGCGATCTGCACCTTCTTGGCCGCCTCGCCACCTTCGCTCGGCACGTCGACGGTCGGCAGCAACAGCGGCATCTCGGTCAGCGCGGCGATGTCGCGGGCGACGCCGATGTGTCCGGTTGCGTCCGGTCTGTTTGGCGTAAGCGATACGTCGATGGTGAAGTCGCTCGAACCGGCGCGGGCGAGGTAGTCGCTCAACGGTTCGCCCAGTCGCGCATCGTCCGACAGCACCAGAATGCCGTCGTGATCCGACCCCAGACCGAGTTCGTCTTCGGCGCAGATCATGCCGTTGGACACTTGCCCGCGGATCTTGCCCTTCTTGATCGCCACCTCATCTAGCTTGCCGTCCTTGCCCGGCAGCATCAGCCGAGTGCCGACCGTAGCGACGGGTACGTGCTGACCAGCAGCCACGTTTGGGGCACCGCAGACGATCTGAATCGGCTCCTCGTCCTCGGCCAGCCGCACGCTGCACACGCGCAACCGGTCCGCGTCCGGATGTTGCTCAGCCGACAGCACATAGCCCACGACCACGCCTTCGAGCGATGGACCCGTCGGCGTCACGTCGTCGACTTCCAAGCCGGTCATCGTCAGCAGTGCGGCCACCCTTTCAGGCGTGAGGCCGTGATTGACGTAGTCGCCGAGCCAGTTGTAGGAGAGGTTCATCGGGGGAGGAGGTGAGCGCCGTTATGTATAACGGCGGTACAGAAGATCAATTCGTAGCGCCGTTATACATAACGGCGAGTGGCACCGAGCCTAAAACTGCGCCAGCAGCCGCACGTCGTTCTGGTACAGTTCGCGGATGTCCGAGATGCCGTAGCGCAGCATCGCGATCCGCTCGACGCCCATGCCGAACGCATAGCCGCTGTACCGCTCGCCGTCGACGCCGGTATGCCGGTAAACTTCGGGATCGACCATTCCGCAGCCCAAGATTTCGAGCCAGCGTCCGCCGCCGGGAAGGTCGTCGTTCGCCTGCCAGATGTCGACTTCCGCCGATGGCTCGGTGAACGGGAAGAAGCTGGGCCGAAAGCGCATCTCCACGTCGTCGCCGAAGATGGCCTGGGCGAAGAGGTAGAGGACGGCTTTCAGGTCGGCAAACGTCACGCCCTCGTCCACGTACAGCCCCTCGACCTGGTGAAACAGGCAGTACGACTTGTACGACAGGCTCTCGTTGCGGTAGACGCGTCCCGGAGCGATCACCCGAATCGGCACGCGCGCCTCGCCACCTTCGCTCGTTGGAAGCAGCGCCCGTACCTGGACGGGCGACGTGTGCGTCCGCAGCACGACGTCTTCGTCTGCTCCGTCGACGCCTTTCTGAGCGACGAAGAACGTGTCTTGCATGTCGCGGGCCGGGTGGTCGGGCGGAAAGCCCAACGCCGTGAAGTTGTGGAAGTCGTCCTCGATCTCCGGCCCCTCGGCAATCGTGAAGCCCATCCGCGCGAAAATGTCCTGGATGTCTTCCAGCGTCTGCGTCAGCGGGTGGCGCGATCCGAGCGGCGGAATCCGACCCGGAAGTGTCAGGTCGATGGCCGGCGCGTCAGGTGTCTGCTCAGCTTGCTGATCCGCTTCGGCGACCATTTCCTCGGCGCGCGTGCGGAGCGCGTTGAGGCGTTGACCCAGAGCCGGGCGTTCGGATGCATCGGCGTCGCGCAGGTTCTTGAACAGGTCCGTGATGGCGCCGCTCTTGCGGCCCAGAAAGCGGACGCGGAAGGCTTCGCGCTCGTCGGGTGTCGTGAGCGTGTACGTTTCGAGTTCGCCCAGGAGCGCGTCGATCTGTTCTGTCATCGCAGGTCAGTCAGCAGAAGAGGTGAGTGGAAAGGCCGGATGCCAAAACACCCGCCGAGCGTGTGCTGGGCGGGTGTTTACCGAAAGGCAAAAAGGTCTGGACCTATTTGGCGAGTTCGGTGACGGCGGCGAACGCGGCGGGGTCGTTCATCGCGAGGTCGGCGAGGACCTTGCGGTTGAGCGCCACGTCGTTTTTGCGGAGCGCACCCATCAGGCGCGAGTACGACAGGCCGTTGATGCGGGCACCGGCGTTGATACGCGCGATCCAGAGGCGGCGGAACTGACGCTTGCGGTTGCGACGGTCACGGTAGGCGTACTGCAGACCCTTGTCAACGGCGTGCTTGGCGACCGTGTAGATCTTGGAGCGACCGCCCCAGTAGCCTTTGGCCCGGTTGAGGACTTTCTTGCGACGGGCGCGGGACGCCGGTTTGTTTGTTGCGCGAGGCATAGTGTGTTGTGTTGTGGAGCCGGAAGGCGAGGGGCAAACCCCTGCTTGGTGCTAGCGATAATCTCTCGTGTTTGAGCAAAGCGCCCAAAACAATCTGACGGAGTCAGTTACGAGGAGATCATGCGCTTGACGCGCGCTTCGTCGGCGTCCGAGACCAGAGTAGCGTCGCGCAGGTTGCGCTTGCGCTTGGGCGACTTCTTGGTCAGGATGTGGCTGGTGAACGCTTTCTTGCGTTTGACTTTGCCCGAGGCGGTCAGTTTAAACCGCTTCTTGGCGCCGCTATTCGATTTCATCTTAGGCATGGTGTCCGTCGGAGAGGGCCACGCGGGCCGTGTGGATAGATCAGAGCCTGTAAAAGTACGCCGCGCCCGGCAGTTTTACCAGGCGCGGCGAGTCACACTGTGCGAAGCGTTGGTGAGAAGCGGCGCGCTTCTCAGGCTTTCTTCTTGACGTTCGACGACAGGATCATCGTCATGCGGCGGCCTTCCATCTTGGGCGCTTGGTCGACTTTGGCGAGGTCTTTAACCTCTTCGGTAAAGCGGACGAGGATTTCGAGGCCAGCATCTTTGTAGATGATGTCGCGACCACGAAACTGGACCCACGCCTTGACTTTGTCGCCGTCTTCGAGGAAGCCCCTTGCGTGCTTGACCTTGAAGTTGAAGTCGTGATCGTCGGTGCGGGGGCGGAAGCGGATCTCCTTGAGATCGACCGTCTGCGACTTGCGGCGGGCTTCCTTCTCACGCTTCTGCGCTTCGTAGCGAAACTTGCCATAGTCGATGATCTTGCAGACGGGCGGGTCTGCTTCTGGGGCGACTTCGACCAGGTCGAGGCCCCTGCGCTGCGCCAGTTCGAGCGCTTTTTCGACCAAGTAGACGCCGTGCTCGCCCTGAGGGTCGACGACGCGGACGCGCGTGGCGCGTATCTGATTGTTGATGCGGACGTTGTCCTTAATTGCCGTGGGGTGTTGGTTGCTGAGGTGGGCGCTGCCGCAAGGTGCTAGCGGCGACGCCGAATTCGGATTTAGAGTATCATTTCACGCCGTTCTGAACAGCAGAGTTTCAAGCGCTCGCTTCCACCGTCTCGCCCCGTCGCTCACGGGCTACCTCGTCGGCCAGCGATGCGGCAAACGTTTCGAGTGACACGACTTCCTGCGCGCCCTGCCCATGCCGGCGCACGGCGACCGTCCCATCTTCGACCTCGTTCGATCCGACGACGAGCATGTACGGAATCTTGCCGACTTCGGCTTGGCGAATCTTGTAGCCGACTTTCTCGCTGCGTGTGTCGGCTTCGACGCGGAAACCGGCGTCGCGCAAGGTCTGGTAGACGTGGGTTGCGTAGTCGTTGAACGCGTCGCTGACAGGTAGCACGATCACCTGAGTGGGGGCGAGCCAGACGGGGAAGTTGCCGCCGCAGTGCTCGATCAGCACGCCGATGAACCGCTCCAGGCTGCCGAATGGGGCACGGTGGATCATGACGGGGCGGTGCTTCTGGCCGTCCTCACCCGTATAGGTCAGGTCGAAGCGCTCCGGCAGGTTGTAGTCGACCTGAACGGTGCCCAACTGCCAGCTTCGGCCCAGCGCGTCGGTCACCATGAAGTCGAGTTTGGGGCCGTAGAACGCGGCTTCACCTTCCTCTTCTACAGTCTGCAATCCCATCTCGGCTGCGGCTTCTCGGATGGCTTGCTCAGCGGCGTCCCACTGCGCGTCGCCGCCGATGTACTTGGTCGTGTTCGACGGATCGCGCAAGGAGACCTGGGCCGTGTACTCGACGAAGCCCATCGACTTGAGGACGACCATCGTCAGGTCGATGGCGTCTTTGAACTCGGCTTTGACCTGCTCGGGCGTGCAGAAGACGTGCGCGTCGTCTTGAGTGAAGCCACGGACGCGCGTCAGGCCGCCTAGCTCGCCCGACTGCTCGTAGCGGTAGACCGTGCCGAACTCGGCCAGGCGGACCGGGAGATCGCGGTACGAGTGCGGTTTGTAGTCGTAGATCTGCGTGTGGTGCGGGCAGTTCATTGGCTTGAGCAGGTAGCCTTGCTCGTCGCCGCTCGTTTGCGACGCGTCCGAAGCTTCGTCGTGCGTGCGGTCGTCGGGGTTTTCTCCGTGCGGAATCGCGGGGGATGCCTCGCCTTCGAGCATCGGCGGAAACTGCGAGTCCGAGTAATACGGATAATGGCCGGACGTGCGAAACAGGTCGAGGCGTCCGATGTGGGGCGTGACGACGGGTTCGTAGCCGCGCTTCAACTGCTCCGCCTTGAGGAAGTCGACGAGCGTTTCGCGCAGACGGGCGCCTTTGGGCAACCAGATCGGCAGGCCGGGTCCGACTTTGTTCGAGAACATGAACAGCTCCAGCTCGCGTCCCAGCTTGCGGTGATCGCGCTGTTTGGCTAGTTCGACGCGCTCCAGATGCTCATCTAACTCCTTCTGCTTGGGGAAGGTGATACCGTAGATCCGCGTCATCTGCGGTCTACTTTCGTCGCCGCGCCAGTAGGCTCCGGCCAGAGCGGTCAGCTTGACGGCTTTGATCGGCTTGGTCGCCGGGATGTGCGGGCCGCGGCACAGGTCGGTGAAGTTGCCTTGGGTGTAGAACGAGATCGTCCCGTCGTCGAGATCGCGGAGCAGTTCGAGTTTGTACGGATCGCCCTTGTCCTCGAAGAATGCAATGGCGTCCTGCTTGCCGATGTCGCGGCGCTCGTAGCTGTTATTCTGCCGCGCTAGCTCCTTCATCTTGTTCTCGATGGCGGGCAGGTCGTCGGGTGAGAGCGTAGGCGATTTGGTCCCGTCCGGTCCCGTCGCTTCGCGCAAGTCGACGTCGTAGTAGAAGCCTTCCTTGATCGCCGGACCGATGCCGAAGTGGGCGCCGGGATAGAGCGCTTCCAACGCCTCGGCGAACAAGTGGGCGCTGCTGTGCCAGAAGGCGTGCTTGCCGCCGTCATCGTTCCACGTCAGGATCGCAGCTTCGGCGTCCGACGCGATAGGACGCGCCAGGTCGAGCACGTGGCCGTCGACTTCGATAGCCAAGGCGTTGCGGGCCAGTCCGGACGAAATGCTCTCGGCGACTTGCAGGCCCGTCGTTCCGCTCGGATACTCGCGCTGGGAGCCGTCGGGGAGAGTGATCGTGATCTGGGACATGGAGGTCGGGAAAAGAGAAGCCGCGCAACCGGTGGGGAGGCGCGGCAGAAGGGAATCAGGTGTGCCGAAGATACGGAGGCGGGACGTAGAGGTAGAAAGCTGACAGGTTTTCAAAACCTGTCAGCTTTGCGTAGGCCGAATCACACGGGCAGTTCAGCCAGTTTATCCAGAAACTGCTGGCCGTAGCGGTCGCGTTTGACGGCTCCGATGCCCGAAATCGCGAGCAGGTCGTCGAGGGTGACGGGAACGCGCTCGGACATCTCGGTGAGCGTCTTGTCGCTGAAGATGACGTAAGGCGGCACGCCTTGATCGCGCGCCAGTTCGAGGCGAAGGGCGCGCAGGGCCTCGAAGCGCTCCTGTCCGGCGGGCGTCGTATCGATCGCAGGCTGTGTCGTTCGGCCTTTGCGAGAGCGCGATGATTTGGGCGGATCGGGATCGACGCGCAGGTGGACTTCTTCCTGGCCTTTGAGAACGGGGCCGCAGGCGGGTGAGAGTCGCAGTCCGCCGTAGCCGGTCACGTCGACGCGGATCAGGTCTTGGGCGACCAGTTGCCGGATCACGCTGCGCCACTCATGAGTCGAGCGGTTTTCGCCGACGCCGAACGTGGGCAATCGGTCGTGGCCTGATCGCGTGATCTTCTCGGTCTCCTCGCCCCGCAGCACGCTCACGATGTGCGCCTGTCCCCAGCGCTGGCCCGTCCGGTGGATCGCGCTCATGACTTTCTGGGCGGCTTCGGTCGCGTCCCACGTTTCGACGGGGTGGAGGCAGGTGTCGCAGTTGCCGCAGCGCGCCTCGGCGGGTTGTCCGAAGTATTTGAGTAGGACCGAGCGGCGGCAAGCGGCGGTCTCGCAGAAGCCGACCATCGCGTCCATCTTGTGGCGCTCGGTCCACTTGTGCTGACCCTCTTTACCGTTCGACTCCATCAGCTTGCGCGCCATCACGACGGATTGCAGGCTGTACAAGAGCCACGCCTCGCTGGGCAGGTCGTCGCGTCCGGCGCGTCCGGTTTCCTGGTAGTAGGCCTCGGGCGAACGCGGGATGTCCATGTGCGCCACGAACCGCACGTTGGGCTTGTCGATGCCCATGCCGAAGGCGACCGTCGCCACCATCACGACGCCCTCTTCGAGCAGAAACCGCTGCTGATTGGCCTCGCGTGTGGCGGCAGGGAGTCCGGCGTGGTAGGGGAGCGCGTCGCGGCCCTGCTCTTTGAGGAACGCTGCCGTCTTCTCGACCTTGTTGCGTGAGAGGCAGTAGACGATGCCCGCCTCGCCGTCGTGCCGGTCGAGAAACCGCATCAGCTGCTTGCGCCCGCTCGACTGCACTTCGACCGAGTAGCGGATGTTGGGCCGATCGAAGCCCGTGACCGTCAGCGCTTCGTCGGGAAGGTCGAGTTGCTGCAGGATTTCCTGCTGCGTCGGACGGTCGGCGGTCGCGGTGACGGCGATGCAGGGCACGTGCGGAATCCGGTCGCGCACCTCGCTGATGCGGCGGTACTCGGGACGGAAGTCGTGGCCCCACTGCGAAATACAGTGCGCCTCGTCGACGGCGAGTAGGGCGATCTGCTGGCTGGTGATCCAGTCCAGAAAGCTCGACTTCATCAGCCGCTCGGGGGCGACGTAGAGCAGGTCCAGTTCGCCCGCTTCGACAGCCCTGCGCGTCGCCATCTGGTCTTCGTGCGACACCGTCGAGTTCATGAACGTCGGCTCGAACGCCCAACTGCTTGAGCGACTCGACCTGGTCCTGCATCAGCGCGATCAGCGGCGAGACGACGATGCCGACGCCGGGACGCACCAGGGCCGGAATCTGAAAGCAGACGCTTTTTCCGCCGCCCGTCGGCATGACGAGTACGACGTGTTCGCCGTCGACGATGCGCTGGATCGCGGCTTCTTGGGCGGGCCGAAACGCGTCGTATCCGTACACCTCCTTGAGGATGGACTGAGGGGACGGCGCGGAAATCGGCTTGAGCATAGATGGAAAAGGTGTCAGGTCGGGTGGCACGATGCGCGTTCGGCCAGGTTGCGCACATACGACGGACAGTATATGTATTTCGAAAGCCAATCGAACGGCGACTTAAGTTGCCCTCGCATAGGCCGATAGCCCGCTACACGTCTTCCTCCGATTGTGCCAGTTTCCACCCTCTCCTCGACCGTCGATGCGCTGCTGAGCGCACTTCTCGACTCGTCCGACGCCGTCGCCGTCTTCGATTCGGATGGCGTACTCGCGCGCTCCAACGACCTGTTCCGAGCCGCTTTTCCGTCGGCACGAGAGGGCGTCTCGACGCGTTTTTCGCTCCACATCGTTCAGGACGCACGGACGATACGAGCAGGCGGCGGCCACGTGTGCGTCGTGCTGCCTCGCCGCGAGGCTCCTGCGGCTGCCATCGAAGGGCACGGTGCGATGCTCCAAAGCGTCATCGAAGCGACGCCGGACCTCGTCTACGTCTACGACGTGGTGCGCGACCGCAACGTGTACGCCAACCGCAATCTGGAAGCCGTCTTGGGCTACACCGGCGACGCGATCCGCGAGCTGCCGGACGGCGGCATAACGGCGATGATTCACCCGGACGATTTGCCTGCCGTGCTCGCCAACTACGCGCACATCCGCACGATCGCCGACGGCGAAAACGCGTCGGTCACCTACCGCATGCGCCACCGCGACGGATCGTGGCGCTACCTGCAATCGATCGAGACGCCGTTCGAGCGCGACGAGCAGGGCGCACTCACGCAGATCGTCGGCATCGCGCGCGACGTGACGCAGATGCGCGAGTTGTCGAACCGGCTGCAGCAGCGGTCGGACGAACAGCTGCTGCTGCTCGAAGAGCTGCGGCAGGCCAACGCGCAAGCTGCCGAGGCGACGCGTGCCAAAAGTGAGTTTCTGGCCGTGATGAGCCACGAGATCCGCACGCCTCTCAACGGTATCGTCGGCATGGCGCACCTGCTCGGGGATACCGACCTGGACGCCGAGCAAGCCGACTTCCTGAGCACCATTCAGGTGTCCAGCGATGCGCTACTCAACCTCATCGGCGACATCCTCGACTTCTCCAAGATCGAAGCCGGGCGGGTCGACTTGGAGGAGCGCGCGTTTTCGATTCGGACGTGCATCGAAGGCGCCGTCGAACTCGTCGCGCCGCAGCTCGCCGGAAAGCCGGTGACGTTCTACACGTCGTTCGATCCGTCGATGGAAGAGCGCGTCATCGGCGATGCAGCCAGGCTGCGGCAGATCGTGCTCAACTTGCTCTCGAACGCCGTCAAATTCACCGCCGAGGGCGAGATCGAAGTCGGCGTGACGCAAGACGGAGATCGGTACTCGGTCTCGGTCCGCGATACCGGCGTCGGCATTTCGCCCAACGCTCAGGCGCGTCTGTTTCAGCCGTTCGCGCAAGCCGACACGTCGACGACGCGGCGCTTCGGAGGGACCGGGTTGGGTCTCTCCATTTCGCGCCGACTGGCCGGGCTAATGGACGGCAGTGTGGCCGTCAGCAGCGAAGTCGGCGTAGGCTCCACGTTCATCGCCACGGTTCGTCTCACGCCCGATAAATCTGCTGGCGGTGACACACTGCTCGACCTGACAGGCGTGCCCATCGCCGTAGCCGAGTCGCACACCACCTCGCGCCTCCAACTGGATCGGCTCCTGTCGTCTTGCGGAGCCGACGTGCGCACGTTCGACACGGCCCACGCGCTATCCCAAGCTATCGAATCCGGTTATGCGCCCCGCGTCTGCTTGATCGACGACAGACTCTCGGCGGACCTTCCGCGCGCGCTATCCTCCAAGACTGTCCTCGTCCGCATGACGCCGATAGGACATCGCGTATCCGGAGCCGCCGCTGCCTTCGTGTACAAACCGCTCAAACGCGCCCCTGTCCTCGAAGCTGTCCGCACGGCGTTGGAAAGCGTGGCCGCTCGTTCTACGACAACCCAGAACCCCGAGATCGTTCGCGTCCTACTAGCGGACGATAATATGATCAACCAGAAAGTCGCTCGTCGTCTTCTCGAACGCCTGAACTGCGACGTAACCGTGGTCGATGACGGGCAGCAAGCGGTCGACGCCTGCTCGGATCAGTCGTTCGATCTGGTGCTGATGGACGTGTTCATGCCCGTCATGGACGGACGCGAGGCGACGCATTTGCTGCGGCAGATTCATGGTCCCAGTCTGCGCATTCTCGCCGTCAGCGCTGAGCCGATGACCGAAACGCAGTTGCAGCACTATGGCTTCGACGGTTCGCTCGACAAGCCCATCGTAGTCGAGCGACTGTCAGCCGCCGTCGAGCGAGCCGCCCACCATGCGGCGCAGATACAGTCGGTATAAAGCCAGTGAACCTGCATCCGCCCTCTACGTGTCATCCCGAGCCTGTCGAGGGATCTCCGTGGCATCGTTTGGCGACGGGGATCCCTCGACTTCGCTCAGGATGACGGATAGAGAAACGCGCGGCGAACCCTCAACTCAGCCTCAGCGCGTCCAGACGTCGTTGCTGCGGTCGGCATCGGGGAGCATCTGATCCGGGTCGAGGCGCACCATCGTCGCGCCGGACGGAATCGCTTCGACGAACGTGTCGCTGTTGGCGAACGCGATGACAGGAATGCGGCGACGCTCGGTCGACCCATCGGCCATCGTGATTTCGAGCGTGACGGGGAGCAGCAGGTCCTGCAAGTTGGTGATTGTTGCGTTGTATCCACCTTCGGCAGCCACTACGCTGAGCGACTGATCGAACGTGTCGGTCGTGTAGAACCAGCCGCGCCAGAACCAGTCGAGGTCTTCGCCAGCGACGTTCTCGATGGTGCGGAAGAAGTCGGCGGGTTTGGGGTGCTTGTAGGCCCAGCGGTCGATGTAGGCTTTGAACGCCATGTCGAAGCGTTGGGGGCCGAGGATGTACTCGCGCAGCAGGAACAGGCCGTACGCGGGTTTGCGGTAGGCGAGCAGGCCCAGGTCGGCGCGCTGGATCTGGTCCGGCGGCGTCGCGATGGGCGTTGTGACTCCAGCGGTAGCGTCGACCATATAGGCGCCGTTCAGCCGGTTGACGTAGCGGCTCTCTTGGGCGCGGTCGCCATAGTAGGCGAGGTTCGAGTAGTAGTTGATGAACGAGTTGAAGCCTTCGTCCATCCACGCGTGGCGCCGCTCGTCGCTACCGACGACCATCGGAAACCACGTGTGGCCCAACTCGTGGTCGGTCACGCCGAACAGCCCATATCCGCGCGCGCCGACGCCGCAGAACGAGAGCATCGGATACTCCATCCCGCCGACGACGCCCGCCACGTTGGTGTAGACCGGATACGGATAGGCGAGCCACTTGTCCGAGTAGTGTTCGAGCGATGCGACGACGTACGCTGTGCTCATCTCCCAGCCTTCCTCAGTGCCGTCGCCCAGTCCTTCGTGCGGATAGGCGCTCTGAGCCAGCGTGCCCCGGCTCGTCGTAGCAGCGTCCCAGATAAACGACGCGCTCGCGGCCCACGCCACGTCGCGGACGTTCTCGGCGCGGTACTTCCACGTCGCCATGCCGCTCGTCATCTTGTGCGTGCTCGCCTGACCGACTTCGTCGGGTCGGATGATGTGGACGGTTTCCCGGCTGCTCATCGCCTGCTGCATGCGTGTTTGCTGCGTCGCGGTCAGCACGTCGGCGGCGTTCTGGAGCGTTCCGGTCGATACGACGGTCATGTCGTGCGGGACGGTAAGGCTCAGGTCGTAATCGCCGTAGGGCAGTAGGAACTCGCCCTGGCCGTAGTAGGGGAGGGCGTTCCAGCCGTTGACGTCGTCGTAGACGTAGGCGCGCGGATACCACTGCGCGAACTCGTAGACCGTGCCCCTCTCGGCGGCGTAGC
Source organism: Rhodothermales bacterium (assembly GCA_963793245.1). Classification (GTDB taxonomy): domain Bacteria; phylum Bacteroidota; class Rhodothermia; order Rhodothermales; family BA12; genus CAXBBB01. The sequence goes on along the minus strand of CAWBZG010000005.1, from coordinate 239,943 downwards.
GGCCCATCCGGTCGGCGCCGTACTCGGGAATGACAAAGCTGTACGAGAGCGTCACGTCGACTTTGCCGCCCTCGGCGGCGAGCGGTTGGATGAGCGGAATGTGCATCCGCGTGTCGTCGATCAAGAAGTCGGGCGTGTAGGGCGTTCCGTCCTGCGTTACCGTGACGGCGTCGATGCGGTAGCCACCGCCGGGGAACGAGCCGCGCCACCGGCTATCGGCGGGCTGGATCGAGGCGCCTCTGCTGCCCATCGCGAACACGTTCTGCTCCAGTTGCAGCCAAAGACGCTCGAGTTCGAGTGGCGCATTGTTGGTGTAGTGAATCGTCACGGTCCCGTTCAAGCGGTTGGCTTGGGGGTCGAGCGTCGCTGCGATGGTGTAGCTGGCGTCGTTTTGCCAATAGTCGTCTCCGGGGCGACCGTCGGCGGCGCGCTCTTCGGTTGGCGTTGGCAGGTCGAGCGGGCGGAACGTGTCGAGGTTGGGCGTTTGCTGGGCCGAGGCGGGAAGCGCCAGGCCAAGCGCGAGCAGCAGGAGGAGCAGTCGGTTCATAGTGCGGAGATGTTGGAGGCGGAAAAGATAGCGAGCAGGTAGAGAACGACGCGTTGGTCCGGTGACGTGTGGCGCAACTTATCGAAGAGAGTGCGTAGTCGCCCAGAGCCGCCTGCGGAACGTGGAGCCGGTGCCCTCGCCCTTCTTTTGCGTCATGCTCAATCGCCTCCGATTCGTCGTGCTCGCCGCTCCGCTCCTACTGCTTCCGCTAGCGTGTCGTCCCGTCGAGGCGCAACACGTCGATGCGCTGGTCGAGGAGTGGACCGCCGAGCACGACTTCACCGGCGTCGTCCTCATCGGCCTGGGCGATAGCACATTGCTCGCTCAATCGTTTGGATTCGCCGACCAAGCCCGCACCATTCCAACGACCGTCGACACGCGCTACCAACTCGGATCGATCGGCAAATGGGTGTCGTCGCTTGTCGTGCTTCGGTTGGTCGATCAGGGCGTGCTCGATCTCTATGCGCCCATCGCCACGTATCTCCCTGACGTGCGCGCCGAAATCGGAAACCGCGTCACGCTGCACCATCTGCTCAGCCACACGAGCGGTGTCCCCAACGGATTGATCGCCGCGCTGCAAGAGGACATGTCGATTTTGGAGTCCGACATGAGCACGTCCGAAGCCGTAGCACGCTTCGCCTCGGGCGATCTGGCGTTTAGGCCGGGCGAGCGCTTCGACTACTCGCACTCCAACTGGATTCTCGTCCAGGCCATCGTCGAAAGGGTCACGGGTAAGTCGTTCGCCGTTGTGGTCGACCAGCACATCATCGACCCGCTCGGACTCTCAGACACCGGCGTCGCTATCGGCGATTTTGGTCGATACGGCGTGGCGCAGGGCTATGAACCGGAAGAAACGTCTGGCACCGAACGGTCGCCGGAGCCGTCACCCGCGTTCTTGGGCGCCGCCGGAGCGTCGTTCTCCTCTGCGCCCGATCTACTCGTCCTGGCCGACGCTGTGATGTCCGGCGACTTCCTGTCGGACGCTTCCCGCAGCGCATTGAATACCGTGTACGTCGAGGGCGAAGGCTACGCCTACGGCGGTCGGGTGCGCACGATGAAGGTCGGCGTTCGTGACGAAACCGTGCTCTGGCACACCGGATCGAACGGCCCCTCGAAGTCGCGGCTGACGCGGGCCGAAAGCAGCGGATTCACCATCGTCACGCTGAGCAATACCGGCGCCGACCACGACGACACAGCCGAGTTGCACGAGCAAATCTTGGCATCGCTAGCAAGCCGCGAATAGTCCGCTCGCCTCGAACCTTGCCGAAGGGCAGACGCGTTGGCGACGGCCCTCTACTCTGCCTCTCCGCATGTCCGACTCTGCCCGACGCCGTCCGCTCATCTTGATCTGCAACGACGACGGCATCGACGCGCCCGGAATCCGCGCGCTAGCCGGGGCGATGACGTGGCTGGGCGAGGTCCGCGTCGTCGCGCCTCTGACCGAGCAGAGCGCCGTCGGACACGCGATCACGATGCGCGAGCCGCTCCGCGTGCGCGAGTGGCCGTTCGAGGCCGTCGGCGAGAATCCAGACAATCCGGTCGCGTCGGCTCACGCCGTCTCCGGGACGCCCGCCGACTGCGTCAAGATGGCGATCCACAAACTGCTTCCCCATCGTCCCGATCTGGTTTGCTCCGGCATCAACAACGGCCCGAACACGGCCGTCAACGTGATCTACTCCGGCACGGTCAGCGCGGCGACCGAAGCGGCGATCCTTGGCGTGGATAGCGTCGCCTTTTCGTTGGGCGATTGGAATCAGACCGACTTTTCGAGCGCGGGGGAGTGGTCGCGCAGAGTCGCCGAGCAAGTCATCGCACGTGGGCTTCCGCCGGGTATCCTGCTCAACGTCAACATCCCGCACCTCCCCGTCGACGAGATCAAAGGCATTCAGGTGACGCGGCAGGCGCGTTCGCAGTGGAAGGAGACGTTCGACGCCCGCACCGACCCGTACGAGCAGCCGTATTACTGGCTGGGCGGCGAGTTCGTCAACCTCGACGACGGCACCGACACCGATCTCTACGCGATGAAGGAGGGCTACGTCTCGCTGACGCCGATCCAGTTCGATCTCACCGCCCATGCGCATCTCGCCGAGATGAAAACGTGGACCTACGCCGATCCTGAAACCGAAGCGCCCGCCGCATGACGATCATGGGCGGGCGCGAGAAGGGGCGTGTCGAAGACACTCAGCGGTTGAGCTTGTAGACGATCTTGCGGATCGTGTCGTACTGCAAGTAGGCGTGCTCTTCGCGCAGCATTTCGATGGCGTCGGAAGCACCGACGTCGTCGTCGCGGAGTTCGCGGAAACGGTTGCGAATCTGGTAGTCGCGGATGGCTTTCCCGTTGAGCAAGTCGTGCGTTTCGAGCAGCGAGTAAACGGCGTCGCTGATGAGGTCGGGGATCGGGTTCGTGGCGGAGGCGATCTGCATGGTAGAGACGGGTTGGATCGTGTAGAAATAGAGTACAACCCGAATCCATAGGGCACAGCATTCTACCCGGTCAGCCGTCGGCTTCGCCCCCTGAACCGTCGATACGTGGGGGCGGAGGCGTCGCGAGGCTCGACCGTCCGAGCGCTAAGAGGCAGGCCGCGCCCAACAGGACGTAGAGGACCAGCTGAAAACCATGCGAGAGAATGGCATACGTGCTCGCTCCCTGCTCGGCGACACCGTAAATAGCGGTCAACGCTAGGATCGTGACGTAGTGATACGAGCCGATGCCGCCCGGCGTGGGCACGATCAGCCCCAGCCCGCCGATCAGCATGATGCACCAGCCATCGATCAGCGTCAGTCCGTACGTCGCTGCCAGCGTGTCGCCGCCGGTAGCGGTGAGCATGATGAGAGGCAGATAGCCGAGCAGCCCGTAGAGCGCCCAGATAGCAAGCGTCAGGCCGATCAGTGTGCCGCGTTTGGGCGCCGTGCGCAACGTGTCGATGCCTTCGCGGAAGGACACGAGTAGCGGCACGAGTTTGCGCGCGATCAGACCATCCGACGCACGCGCAGATCGACGGACGATCCAAAAGCCCACGGCGAGCACCATCAATGCCAATGCTCCACCGATCACGATCAAGCCAAGCGGCAGTTCGCCAACGCGGTCAACTGCTGGATCTAGAATCGTCGTACGCAACTCGTCCAAGTGATCGCCCATCAGCAGCGGCATCGTGAGCAGGCCGAGGGCGAGCACGACCACATCGAGCAACCGTTCGAGAACGACCGTTCCCAACAGCGCGCTGAACGGCTGGCCGGTACGCTTGCCCAGCGTCGCCGTCCGGGTGATCTCGCCCACGCGCGGGGCGACGTAGTTGACCATGTACCCGATCATCAGCGCGGCGAAGGTCTCGCCCAATTGGGCACGCCTGGCCTTGTCTCGTTGTGGTAGTCCGTCGATGAGCAGCGTCCACCGCCACGCCCGCAGCAGGTGACTCACAATCAGAATTGCAGCCAAGACGGGGAGCCAGAGCCAGTTGGCCGCGCGCAGGCTCTCCCAGATTTCGCCTACGTCTGTTCCGCGCAGCGCCAGCCACAACAGGGCGACGGCGAGCACAATACTACCGGCTTGAATCAGCCGAGATCGGGTCTGCTCACGTAGTCCACCCGGTCGACTCACGAACGCAAGTCTACGACCTCGGCACCGCGCGGAGGCGTAAAGCGAAAGGCGTCAGCACCTTGTCGGCTGCCCATACGGACGTTCCGCAGCGTGTAGCGCATCGTCGTGCCGTTGAGGTCGCTCAGTTCGATAGAGGTCACGGTCGCGTCCGAGCGGCGAACGCGCAGCGTCACCTTGTCGAAGAACTCGGATGCGTCGGTTGGGCGTAGGAGCAGGTCGGTCTGTCCGCTGCCTGCATCGGTCGAGGAGACGACGCGGTACTTGCTGCTCGCATCCGTTAGGAAGCGCGACGGAGCGAAGACGGTCTCGCTTGAACTGAAGTCGTTGATGATGACCTGATTCGTGGCCTCGTTGTGGAGCCACGTCGTTACGCCATCGGTAACGAAGCGCTGTCCGCCTGCCGAAACGCTGAATCGGTCGCCACTAACCCGCAGCGAGCCGTCGACGCGTTCGGATCCGGACGTGCCGTCAATGGACTGAGTAAAGTCGGCCTGAAACGAACCGGCGTTGGAGTAGGTCTGCTGAACACGCGCGAGCAGACTGGCGCCTTCCTGTGCGCGTGCAGTCGGCTGGACGGTCTGAAGCGCAAAAAGGACGGCGAGGAGCGACCAGAAGGCCGTCGAGCGGCGTAGAAACGGTTTCATACGATTGGATACAGATATCGGAAGATAGCGGAGGAGGAGACCGTAAACAGGTCGAAGATCGTGCCCAATCCGCTGTGCACAACCGTAGGCTGGCACCCAAACGGCGCGGGGTGTTACGCGCTCTTCAACGCCGGACGCCGTCGTATCCGATACCTTCACACTCTACTCACCCGATTCTACCTGCCATGTCCGACCAAACTCACTCCGAGCGCCTGATCGAAGCCGCTCTGTCCGTCTACAAGCACGCGCGCATGGCCGCTGCCTACTGCTCCGACCAGCGCGGCGATCTGGCCGATCCGCGCCGCCTGCGTACGCTCTACGACGTCGCCGAAACGCACCTGTTGCTCGCCGACATGCTGGGACGCGCCTCGACGCTGAGCCGCGACGCCGCGACCCTCGCCGTCCAAGCCGCAGAAGCCGGACTCGAAGCCTACGGATCGACCGAAGAGGCCGACATTCTGCGCACGCTCTATGCCGTCACTGCCGAGGCCAAGCGCGAAGCTCAGGTCTTCACCGGCGCTAAAGAAGCTGTTGAAGAGGGCGATCCGCAGCGCGAAGAAGCCCTGCGCGAAACCTTCCCTGCGTCCGACGCCGTCCCGCCGCCCACCGAGGTGTGATGGCACTGACGTTTGATGATAGAGCAGTGCCCGTTTATGTTGTAGCGCCTGTTCTCCATACCTCCTCGCCGATGTCCAAGCCGATCCGCTACGCTCTCTTCTGTTGCGCGCTCCTCATAGGCCAGTTCCTGATCGGAAATCTGGTCGCTAATCCAGGTGTAGCCGGACGATCGCTAAGCACGCTTTCCCCGTTTGGGCTACTGGCGATGCCGCTGGGACTCGGGTTAATGGTGTGGTGGGAGAGGCGCACGTCGGAATTGGATCTAGCGTCGCTGCGCCGCCTCGGGTTGCGTGTGATACTGATTACCTCGGTCCTGTTCGGCGCGTTCTCGTTCGTGTTCGCACTCGGACGATTCTGGGGTGGCGCTGCCTTCTCTTTTGCTCTGTTCAGCTTTTTAGCGGCACTGCTGGCCACGATTTTCACCGGCGGATTGGGAGCGCTGGTGTGGCTCTACGTGCCGCCGGTTCGTTTCGCTCGCTAATCGCGCTTGCGCTCGTAACTACCGCAAAACCGTAAGCAACCGTACCCTCTGCTGCCCATCTGCTGTGAGCCGGACGAGGTATAGTCCGTTGGGTAATCCATCCGCTGAAAAGGCAGCCGAGTGTGAGCCGACCGATGCTTCGCCCGCGCGAACGACCTTAACGATTCGGCCCAGTGCGTCAACGATTTCCAGTCGTACGGTCGCCGATGTCGGAAGGGAGTAGGTAAGCGTTACGGCTCCCTGCGTAGGGTTCGGAGCGGCGGTCAAGGTCAGGGCTATGGCGTCTGATGGAGTGCTGACGTTCGTATCTGTCCCGCGTGGTAGCGTCACAGAATAGACCGAGCGGCTTCCCTCTGAACCATCGAAGCTTCCGAATTCGATTACGTAGATCACGTTGCCGACCATCGCGGCATCGACAGGGTGATCGAAGCCGGAGGCCACGACGCGCGTCGATACGGTGTAGACGCCATCCGATTTATCTAAGTCGAGCGCGATCAGGTCTTCGCTCGTTCCGTTCATCCGTGCCAGCAGCCCATCGTCTGTCCCGTTGAAACTGACGACGAATCCGCTGCCCTTCAGATCGTCTGCGAGGACGGAGTCGGCGTCGAAGACCAAGCCTAGTGGCGAGCGGTGTCCGGTGAACGTGCCCAGCGTCGTGTCTGTATCGCTCGCGTCGACGACGGCTCCAGTTTGGGCGTCGCGGTAGAGGTCGGCGAACGGACCGACGTTGGCAATGGGATCGACGAATTCGACGCCTTGGGGAGGCATGGGATAGGTCGGGTCGTTGCTGAAGTACCAGCCCGTATCCGCCGTATTGTCGGTGTTGCGCGAGCGCTGAACGAAGGGGTCGTTCTCGGGGTCGTAGCCCGCAAACTGCATCGGCGTTTGGCTCATGCCGATGCGCCAGGGAAAGCCATAGTGCGCGCCTTCACGGAGCCAGTTGAGTTCCTCGCTGTCGTCGCGGTCTCCAGCGTTTTCGGGGCCGATCAGGTCGCCATTGGGTGCGTAGGCGAGGTCTGCGGTGTTGCGAATGCCCTCGGCGTATAGGTAGCCTCCGTCCCGCAGTTGTGCTCGGTCGTTGGGCAGCGTCAGGTCGGTCGCGTCGGCGGGGATCTGGAGCAGGAGGGCCGTCAGTCCTTCTTCGCGGACACCACCGTAGCTCTCGCCGTGGTCTGTCCGCGCCCCCGAGTTGAGAATGAGTCTGGATCCGTCAGGCGAAACGGCGAGGGCGTTGGCGCGATGATCGAAGAACGTTCGACTCAGCAAGTAAGGTGCAGACGTGGCGACCGTCGCCCACGTCCATCCGCCCGCGCTGGGCGTTCCTCGCCTGATGACGAACCGGGTCCGATCCTCTCCAATCTCCTGGTTGCCAACGAGATACAGCGAGCCGTCCGGCCCGAACACCATGCCGACTGCTCGGGGCGTACCGTGGTCGTCGTCCGTCACCACCGATACCGGATTGAGCGTGCCGTCGGCGTTCTTGTCGAGCCGATAGATCACACTGTTCGTCGTGGGAAACGTCGAACCGGCATTGCTCGTCGCCAAAACGTACAGCGACTGATCGGCAGGATTCTGCGCGATGCGAATCGGACGCTGATCATCCGTTCGCGGAATCTGGGCGACGTTGCGAATCTCGACGCCTGAACGTTCCGCCCGCGGCGACTGTGCCGAGACCGATCCGACGGAGGCGAGAGCGAAAAGAAGAGCGAGCAGTTTAGACGGCATGTTGAGTGGCGGAGAGTGTTGAACTAGAACCGAATGTGCCAAAAGGTAAGTGCTGTAAAAACAAAAGCCTAGAGATCGTGTCTGGTGAAGCCGGAAGAGCCATTCTACCACAAACTTCTCAGCGAGTGGTCCCCGGTCCGCTGGAGAGCGACTCACTGGAATCAGTTGGCAAACCTCCTAATTCCACGTCAGTCCGCGCGACGCTCCGGCTTCTTCCGGTAGCTGTTGGCGTGCAGATCCTCGCCCGCGCTGACGCGCTGCGCGGCGCGCCAAAACACGTAGCCGCAGCCCAGCATTCCAGCGCCAACGAACAGGGCGAGTGGAATCCAATACGGCACCGCCTCGCCGTATTTGCCGAACTGCCGCGCCTGTGCCGGATGCAGAATGACCTGAGCGCCCAGCCAGATCGCCGAGATGACGCCCGCGACCGCCACGACGACAGCCGAGATGCGCAATAGGCGAAGCGGTCGGTCCGTCTCCATCGTCAGGCGGGGAGGAGGTCGGCGGCCAAGTCGCGGACGGCGATGCCGCGTGCGCGCAGGTGGTCTTTGGCGTCGGGCGACGGTATGCTCGCGAAAGTGGAAGATCGACGCGGCGAGGACGGCGTCGGCGCGGCCCTGTTGCAGACCGTCGGCCAGGTGGTCAAGCGTTCCCGCTCCGCCCGACGCGATGACAGGGATCGAGACGGCGTCGCTCAGGCGGTTGAGTAGGGCCAAGTCGTATCCGGCTTTGGTGCCGTCGCGGTCCATGCTGGTGACGAGCAGTTCGCCCGCGCCACGCCGTTCGGCTTCGATCGCCCATTCGAGCGCGTCCAATCCGGTCGACTTGCGTCCGCCGTGGGTGAAGACCTCCCACTTGCCTTCGCTGACCTGCTTGGCGTCGATGGCGACGACGATACACTGCGATCCGAACTCGGCTGCTCCTTCCGAGATCAGCTCAGGGCGTTTGAGCGCGGCGGAGTTGAGCGAGACTTTGTCGGCTCCGGCGTGGAGCATCGCCCGGATGTCGTCCAACGTGCGCAGTCCGCCGCCGACGGTCAGCGGGATGAACACCTGATCGGCGGTGCGACGGACGACTTCGTGCATGATGCCGCGTCGCTCGTGCGTCGCCGTGATGTCGAGGAAGACCAGTTCGTCGGCGCCCGATTCGTCGTAGAACCGCGCCTGCTCGACCGGATCGCCCGCGTCGACCAAGTCGACGAAGTTGACGCCTTTGACGACGCGCCCATCGGCTACGTCGAGGCACGGAATGATGCGCTTGGCGGTCATGCGTCAGCCTGCTGGTTGAGCGTGGCGGTCGAGAAGCACTCGGTGTCGACGCCTTCTTTTTTGTGCCAACACCAGAAGCGCTGACAGGGAAACTTGTTTTCGTACAACGCCTTGCCGACGACGACCGAATCGACGCGCGAGTCGGCCAGCGTCTGGAGCGCGAGCAGGTCTTTGTAGCCCCCAACGCCGCCCGATGCCGTGATGCGCGCTTTGGTCAGTTGGCTGCCCAGTTCGCGGTAGGCTTCGAGGTTGGGGCCGGCCAGCGTGCCGTCGCGCGAGATGTCAGTGTAGATGAAGCGTCTGCAGCCGCGCTTTTCCATGTCGAGCGCCAGATCGACCGCGTCGACGCCGCTGCCTTCGAGCCAGCCCGACAGCTTGACCTCGCCGTCCTTGGCGTCGATGCCGACGACGACCTTGCTCGCCCCAAATCGCCCGACGCACTCGTCGACCAGATCGGGATTGCGGACGGCTGCCGTGCCCAAAATCACGCGCGCCACGCCCAGTTCGAGCGCTTCTTCTACGTCCTCCATCGTCCGAATGCCGCCGCCGACTTGAATGGGCGTATCGAGTTTGCGCGCGATTCGGGCGATCACATCGCGGTTGTCTGCCCGGTCTTCGCCACCGCCGCGCGCCGCGTCCAAGTCGACGACGTGCAAGACTTTGGCGTTCATCACGCGCCACAGGCACGCCATCTGGACGGGATCGTCGAAGTAGACGGTTTCGCGCTCGTACGACCCCTGATGGAGGCGTACGCAGCGTCCGCCGCGCAAGTCGATGGCTGGAATGACGAGGAGCATCGCGGCAGGTTAAAAGGAGAGGGTGGCGAAGTTCTGGAGCAGCCGAAGCCCGGCGTGCTGGCTCTTCTCGGGATGAAACTGGACGCCAAACACGCGGTCGCGTCCGACGGCAGCCGGAAACCGCTCGCCGTATGTCGCCCATCCGAGCACGTCGGACGGGTTATCGGCAGCGGCGTGGTAGCTGTGAACGAAGTAGTAGTGCGGCGCCGTATCCGAATCGCCGCCCAGTCCGTCGAGCAACTGAGAATCGGACGACGCAACCCTACTCCAACCCATATGCGGCACTTTGAGTCGGCGCGGCTGCCCATCGCCGGTCGACTCGGTCAGGTCGGGTGAAAAGCGGACGACGCGACCCGGTAGCAGGCCCAGGCCAGGCGTTTCGCCCATTTCCTCGCTCGCGTCGAACAGCAGTTGCATCCCGACGCAGATACCGAGCAGCGGCGTCCCCGACTGGACGGCGTTCAAAATCGGCTGGACCAGTCCGCGCCGGTCCAACTCGCCCCGACACGCCGCAAATGCGCCGACGCCCGGAAGCGCCAGCCGCTCTGCTTGGGCGATGCGTTCTGGATCGTCGGTCCGCAGCACGTCGACACCGACAGCATTGAACGCCTTTTCGATAGAGCGCAGATTGCCGATACCGTAGTCGATGAGTGTGATCATGGGGTGCGAGGCGCAGTCAAGCCGGTGCGTACGATGCGGCGACTCGTCGGTTCACAATTGCCCTGGATCACAGCGCCTCCTTGGTCGACGGCAAACGGTCGCCGCTGACATCGCGCGCTACCGCCACGCGCAGCGCTCGGGCGACGGCTTTGAAGATCGCTTCGACTTGGTGATGCGCGTTTGTACCTCGCAGCAAGTCGACGTGCAGGTTCATGCGCGCTTGCTCGGCCATTGAGTAGAAGAAGTGCGGCACCATCTCGGTCGACAGATCGCCGACCGTTGGGCGCGAAAAATCGGCGTCCATCACCAGATAGAATCGGCCCGATAGATCGACGACAGCTCGTGCGAGCGCCTCGTCCATCGGCACGTAGGCGTGACCGTAGCGCGCGACGTATGCCTTGTCGCCCAGCGCTTGGTGCAGCGCTTGCCCGAGGGCGATACCGATGTCCTCGGTCGTGTGGTGGTCGTCGACGTGTAGGTCGCCGTCGCACGTTACGTCGAGTCCGAACCCGCCGTGCCGGGCAAACAGGTCGAGCATGTGATCCAAGAATCCGAGGCCCGTCGCGTTCGAGTAGCCGCGTTCGTCGTCCGTTTGCGGGTCGAGACGGAGGGTGACGCGCACATCGGTTTCGGCCGTTTTGCGGTGGACGGTGGCCTGTCGGGGAGCGAGCGGTTCGGACATCGGGGAGGCGTTGGGAGCAGCGTCAAACTACGAGTGGGCGAGCATCCTGTTGGCTCGGAAGCAAGGCGCGCGTAACCAGTTATTTGCGAAAGCCGAGTCAGGCTCGCATATTTACAGTCGAAATCAGTCGGGCGCATCGCGCGCCATTCCCCCCGATCTGCCGTTCCCATGCCTGTTCTCTGCTCGTTCTTCGCCGCCGGTAGCCGCGCGCTCATCGCCCTGCTCGCCATCGCCGCCCTGTTCTTCGCCACCTACGCGGTAGGACTGCACGACGTGATGCTGCAACTGATTTCGGCGGGATACGCCCTCGCATTGGGCGCCTGCGCGTGGCGACAGGTTCAGCTACGTCACGCTCGTGAGCACGAGATTCCATCTCGCGAGATCGCGTAGACCACCCGGCTACGAAACCCACATCGGGTGCTAGACGTGCGGACGTGCTCTCTTTCCGCCGCTCCATGTCCGACGCCTTCGCCCGCACCCTCGTCACGTCCGCGCTGCCGTACGCCAACGGCCCGATCCACCTGGGACACCTCGCAGGCGCGTACCTGCCTGCCGACTTCTACGTCCGCTACCTGCGGCTGAAGGGCGAGCAAGTCGTTTACGTGTGCGGCTCGGACGAGGGCGGCGTCGCGATCCTGATGCGCGCCCAGCAGGAGGGGCGGACGCCCCAAGAGGTGATCGACACGTTCCACCCAATCATTGAAGGCGGACTGCGTGCGGCAGGCATTTCGTTCGATCACTACAGCCGCACATCGCTGCCGATCCATCACCAGACGGCACAAGACTTCTTTCGTGAACTGTGGAAAGGCGGCCACCTGACGACGCGCACCGAAGAGCAACTCTACGACCCCGAAGCGCAGCTCTTCCTCGCCGACCGCTTCGTCAAGGGCACGTGTCCCAACTGCGGATACGAAGAAGCATATGGCGATCAGTGCGAACGGTGCGGCACGAGCCTGTCGCCTAGCGAACTGATCGACCCGCGCTCGACGCTGTCGGACGCCATTCCCGAGTTGCGAGAGACAACGCACTGGTATCTGCCGCTGGGCGATCTGCAACCGCAACTCGAAGCATTCATTGCGAGTCGCGACGGATGGAAGCCCAACGTACTCGGCCAGGTCAACAGCTGGTTGACGGCAGGACTGCGCGACCGCGCCATCACGCGCGACATCCCGTGGGGCATTCCGGTCCCGGACGACGTGGCCCAAGAAGCCGGTGTCGACGCGAGCGGCAAGGTGCTGTACGTCTGGTTCGACGCGCCCATCGGCTATGTATCGGCGACGCGCGAGTGGGCCGAGCGAAAGGGCGAGCCGGACGCGTGGGAGCCGTATTGGAAAGACGAGTCGACCAAGCTCGTCCACTTCATCGGCAAGGACAACATCGTCTTTCACTGCCTGATCTTCCCCGGCATGCTGCTGCTGCGCGACGGGTGGAAGACGCCGGATCAGGTGCCCGCCAACGAGTTTCTCAACCTCGAAGGCCGCAAGTTCTCGACGAGCCGAGGCTGGGCGCTGTGGCTCCACGACGCGCTCGAACGCATCGACGCCGACCAACTGCGCTACGGCCTGGGCACGATGCTCCCCGAAACCAAAGACGCCGACTTCAACCTCGCCGACTTCCAAGCCCGCGTCAACGGCGAACTAGCCGATGTGCTGGGCAACTTCGTCCATAGGGCGCTGACGTTTACGGCTCGTCGGTTCGACGGCAAAGTCCCACCGCTGGGCACGCCCACTGCCGGATGCCCAAGCCGCGCTCGACGCCATCGCAAAGGCGCCCGCTCTGATCGGCGGACACTACGCGAGTTTCCGCAACCGCGACGCGCTCTTCGCCACCATCGATCTCGCCCGGACAGGCAACAAGTTCTTCAACGACGCCGCGCCCTGGCACCAGATCAAGGAAGACGAAGCTGCTGCCGGGTCGACGATCCACGTCGCCCTGCAACTCTGCGCGAGCCTGTCGATCCTGCTCGAACCCGTCGTCCCGACTGCCGCCGCCAAACTCCGCGCGATGCTGAACCTCACCGGCCTGCGCGCCTCGACGCCTGGCGTCGATCCGAGCGCTACGCTCGGCTGGGACGACGCCGGACGCCCGCTGCTCGAAACCGGCGCCGTCGTCAACGAGCCGACCGTGCTGTTCACCAAGATCGAGGACGACTTCGTAGAAGCCGAGCGTGCCCGACTGGAAAGCGCTACGCTCGTCGCCGATGAGCCGGAGCCGGAAGCCCATCCGTACGCACCGCTCGCCGACGAAATCGCGTTCGACGACTTCGCCAAGCTCGACCTGCGCGTCGGCAAGGTGTTGGTCGCCGAGCCTGTCCCGAAAGCGGATCGCCTGCTGCGCCTGGAAGTCGACCTGGGCTTCGAGAAACGGCAGATCCTGAGTGGACTCGCCGAGCACTTCGCCCCCGAAGACGTGGTAGGCCGGAGCGTCGTCGTCGTCGCCAACCTCGCGCCTCGCAAAATGCGCGGACTCGAAAGCCAGGGCATGATCCTGATGGCCGAAGACCGCGAAGGCGTCTTGACGTTCGCGGCGGCTGACGGCGAGCCTGGCAGCGTAGTGCGGTGAACATGTGCGGCGTTGGCCTCACGCCGTGGCATGCCACAGCGCTACAAAGGTTGATCATCCCTCATCGTAGCGATGGGGCATGCCCCGTCGACAGGTTTGCCTCTCCGCTTGGTCAATAAAAAGGCCCCGACAGCCATCCCAACCGTCGAGGCCTTCGCCTTTGCGTGCTGACTGCGGAAAACGATTGATCCCTACCCGCTGGCAGCGCGATCAGAGTAGCCGGGCCACATTACGCCTGCATTGCGCACGTGCTACCAAACCGTAAAGCCGGACACCCATCGGGTGTGCTAGGCCGTCGCCGAGTCGAGGAGCGAGATGTTGGGTCGTCCGACCAAGCGCGACAGGCCTTGCATCAGTTGCGGCGTTGGGTCGACGACGAACTTGCGGACGCGCATGCGGGCGGGTTGGGGGAATTCGGCGCCGACCAGGTCGAAGTAGAGCTTGACCATGCCTCGGTTCTCCTCGCACAGATCGGCGAGTTGGGGGACGATGGCGGCTCCGGCGCGGTCCAGATCCAGACGGATCACGATGGACTTGACAAACTGATCGCGCGCCTTCCACATCGGCATGATGTCCTGCGCTTTGATCGAAACGGCGCCGCCGCGCATCTCGGTCGTCCCGGTCACGAGCACGACCTCGTCGACTTTGACGTACGATTGCAGGCGGTCGAACTCCCTCGCGAAGAGCACGATTTCGGCCTGCCCGGTGTAGTCCTCGATCGACGCGAACACGATGGGTTTGCCGCTGCGCGTGGTGCGCATCATGACGTTGGTGATGATGCCGCAGATGCGCTGCGTCGGCGCGCTGGATTCCTTGCTGCCCCACTGACGCGGCTGCTCGTCCTCGTCGCTGGCCTCGACGTCGCTGATTTGCATCGTGCGAAACGTCTCGGCTTCCAGGCGGAAGGCGTCGAGCGGGTGGCCGCTGACGTAGAAGCCCAATAGGTCGCGCTCGTATTTGAGCGTCTGCCCGCGCGACCATACCTCGACGTGCGGAAGCGTCGGCTCCATGCTCTCGGCCTGCGGTCCGCCACCGAACAGGCTGTTCTGCCCGGCGAGTTTGTCGCGCTGGACTTTTTGGCCGTAGCTGACGGCGTCTGAGAGTGCTTCGCAGAGTTGGGCGCGGTGGCCTTCGAGCGCGTCGGCAGCGCCGCTCTGGATCATGCCTTCGATGGCCTTCTTGCCCATGATCCGCAGGTCGACGCGGCTCGTCAGGTTGTAGATCGTATCGAACGGTCCATCCGCTGTGCGCTTCTCGACCAAGTGGTCGATGGCGGCCAAGCCGACGCCTTTGATCGCGCCGACGCCAAACCGGATTTTGCCGTCTTCGGTCGTGAAGCGGGCTTCGCTGGCGTTGAGGCAGGGAGGGAGCAGGTCGATGTCGAGATGCCGCGCCTCTTCGAGCACGACGGCGAGTCGCTCCGTATTGCCCATCTCGTTCGTCATCGCCGCCGCCATGTATTCGGCGGGATAGTGCGCTTTGAGGTAGCCCGTGTGGTAGGCGACGAGGCTGTAGGCGACCGAGTGGCTCTTGTTGAATCCGTAGAGCGCGAACTCGGCCATGATCTCGAACACCTTGCTCGCCGTCTTCTCGTCGACGCCCTTTTCGCCCGCGCCGTCGATGAACACGATGCGCTGCTTGGCCATCTTCGCCATGTCCTTCTTGCCCATCGCGCGGCGGAGCAGGTCGGCGCCGCCTAGCGAGAAGCCGCCCATCACCTGCGCCATCTGCATCACCTGCTCCTGATAGACCGGGATGCCGTACGTCGGCTCCAGGATGCCACGCAGCATCTCGTGCGGGTACGACACCTCCTCTTTGCCGTGCTTGCGGTCGATGTAGTTGGGGATGAACTTCATCGGGCCGGGCCGATACAGCGCGTTCATCGCGACCAGGTCGTTGAACTCGGTCGGGCGCAGCTTGATCAGGTACTCGCGCATCCCCGACGACTCGAACTGGAACGTGGCGACGGTATCGGCGCGCTGGTAGAGTTCGAACGTCTTGGCGTCGTCGAGCGGCAACGTGTCCACGTCGATGTCGATGCCGTGGTTGAGTTTGATCAGGTCGAGCGCGTCGCGGATGACGCCCAGGGTTTTGAGGCCCAGGAAGTCCATTTTGAGTAGGCCGAAGTCCTCAATGACGCTGCCGTCGTACTGCGTCGTGACGACCTGCTCGCCCTTGCTCTTGCTGACCGAAATCGGCACGTACTCGGACACGTCGCCCGGCGCGATGATGACGCCTGCCGCGTGGACACCTGTGTGCCGCGCGCTGCCTTCGAGCACCTGGGCGAACTGCATCAGCTTCTTGATGCTCGTGTCCGGGCTGTGAACGAGGTTCGAGAACTCGTCGGACGCTTTCATCGCGTCGGCGAGCGAGACCTTGACGCCGTCCGGGATCAGCTTGGCGATGCGGTCGGCCTCCGCAGCGGCACGCCCAGGACGCGGCTCACATCGCGGATGACGGTTTTGGCGCCCATCGTCCCGAACGTGATGATCTGACACACGTTTTGCCGCCCATATTTGTCGACGACGTAGTCGATGACCTTGCCGCGTCCCCGGTCGTCGAAGTCGATGTCGATGTCGGGCATCGAGACGCGCTCGGGGTTGAGGAAGCGCTCGAAGAGCAGATCGTACGGGAGCGGGTCGACGTTGGTGATGCCCAGGCAGTACGCAACGGCTGATCCCGCCGCGGACCCACGCCCCGGACCGACGCTGACGCCCAGTTCGCGCGCCGCCGTCGTGAAGTCCTGGACGATCAGGAAGTAGCCCGCGTAGCCCATCTGCTTGATGACCGATAGCTCGAAGTCCAGCCGCTCGCGCACGACTTCGCTGATCTCGCCGTAACGCGGTTTGGCGCCGATGTAGGCAAGGTGGCGCAGGTAGTCGTCTGGCCCGCCCATGCCCTCGGGGATCGGGAAGTGCGGCATGAGCAGCTTGCCCATCTCCAACTCGAGGTTGCACTTGTCGGCGATTTCGAGCGTCGTGTCGAGCGCGCGGTCGACCAGTTTGGCGTCGAGTCCGCCGTAGCTGAAGGCCTCCTGCATCTCTCCGGCGCTCTTCAGGAAGAACTGCGTCCCGTCGAAGCGCATCCGGTCGGGATCGTTGTAGTCCGAGCCGGTCTGAAGGCACAGCATTACGTCTTGGGCTGCGTGGTCCTCCTCGTTGACGTAGTGCACGTCGTTCGTCGCGATGACCGACACGCCGTACTTCTCGGCCAGCCGCGCCATGACGACGTTCGTCTTGCGCTGATCGCCGATGGCGTGGTCCTGCAACTCGACGTAGTAGTCGTCGCCGAAGATGTCGAGGTAGTCTTTGAACACCTGCTCGGCCTCTGCCTCGCCGACTTTGAGAATCGTCTGCTGGATCTCGGATTGCAGACAGCAAGTGGTCGCCACCAGCCCTTCGCTGTACTTTTTGAGCGCCGACCGGTCGATGCGCGGCTTGTAGTAGAAGCCGTCCGTATAGCTCAGACTCGACAGCTTGATCAGGTTGCGATAGCCGACTTCGTTCTTGGCGAGCAGGACCTGGTGGTAGCGCTTGCGGTCCGTCTTGTCCGCCATGCCCGATGGCGTCACGTAGAACTCGCAGCCGATGATGGGCTGGATGCCTGCTTTCTTAGCGCCCAGATAGAATTGCGGCACGCCGAACATGTTGCCGTGGTCCGTGATGGCGACGGCAGGCTGTCCCAACTCCGACGCTCGCGCAATCAGCTTCTTGGCGTCGGCGGCGCCGTCGAGAAGCGAGTAGTGCGTGTGGCAGTGCAGGTGGCAGAATCCGGGCATCGGCGGCAGGTACGGCAGTTGGAAAACGGGCGACGCCTCTCCAACCCGAAAGCGTGAGAGGCGTCGCGAAGAGCCGGGCCGACAGCGAATCGGCGGCAACAGGGGAGTGGCTCTAAGCGCAGAGGAATATGAGACCTGAGCGGTGGGGGCGGCAAGTTGTCACCCCTATGAGTTTCCCACATTTGAGGTCTAATCGTCGTCAGGCGGCGGCTTGGTCGGCTCTTCGTTTCCGCCGCCGCCGCCTCCACCGTCACCGTCGCCATCGGGCGGTGGATCGTTAGGGTCGGTGTCGTCGGCGAACAGCACGGAGCGTGTACGCTCGGAGTAGGAATCCGTGAGCATGAGCGTCGGGATTAGTGGGTGAGGACCCCTCTTTAGACACGGAATCGGCGCGAGCGTAACGCCGGGCGCCAAATAAATCTGGAGGCTCGGCTACGCGATGCGTGTCAGCTTTTCAAGGTCGACGCTTCCGATGAACAGCAGGCGAGTCTGTGCCGAGTCGCCGTCGAGCAAGAGGCGGTCGGTCAGCACATCGCCCGCGAGCGCGCGGTAGGTGCCTAGGCCTGCGGGGGCGTCGGTCTGAGCAGCGGCGAGGGCGACCATCCGATGGCCGACACCGCTTTCAAAGCATCCGCTCAGGACGGGCGCGACGCCGTGGGCATGTGCGGCTTCGATCCACTCGGTCGTCGCGTCGTAGCCGCCCAGAATCGTCGGTTTGAGGACGACAGCGGTTGCCAGATGCCAGTGCGGAAACGTCTCGGGCGTCCAATGGCGCAGCGTTTCATCGAACGCCAGCGGCATTCCTCTTGCCCTTAGCTCGGGCCACTCGGCGATGTCGGCAGTCGGCTCTTCGACGAACTTGGGGGCGACGCCTCGCGACTGGAGGCTGCTCCAAAACGCGAGCGCTTGATCCGCCGACCATGCGCGGTTGGCGTCCAGCCTAAGCGTCGTCCGGTTGCCCAGAGCGCGGACTACGGCTTCGACGCGGAGCAGGTCATCGGCGACCGAACGCCCGCCGACTTTGAGTTTGACAGCGCGACATGCCCCGCTCGTCATCGCACGCTCCGTCTCCCGGTGAAGCTCGGACGGATCGGCGGACGTCAGCAAAGCCGCGAGGTCGATGTGCGTGACGAGCGGCTGCGGCCCGTGCTCGAAAAACGTGGCGCTACGGTACGCGTCGCTCAGCGCCATCCGAGCCGAGGGTGGCAGCCTATCGGGAAGCGGAGGCGGAACGAGAGCGTCGCCGTCCAGCATCTTGTGCCAGTGTTCAATGCCGACTCGAAGGGCGCGCTCGGCCTCTTCCAATGTGTCGGGGCTGTATTCGGGAAGCGGCGCGGCTTCGCCCCATCCGACGGCATCGCCCATGATGTAGCGGACGAGCAACCCCTCGCGTCGGCGGACTTCGCCCCACGAAAATCGCATCGGCTGAACGAGCGGCAGATGGTAGCGGTAGAGCGAAACCGAAGTTGAATCGTCGTGCGTCGTCATGCCGTCAGGAGCCAGCCGGGGACGAAGAGGATGCCGTAGAGCGCGAGCAGGCGGGCCGTCTCGCCCAGAATCGGCAGCAGTGCGCGTCCTTCGCTCCGGCGCGCGACCTGCCACGTCCGCCAGCCGGGAATCAGAATGAGGCACGCCGCCAGCGATCCCCAGCCCGCTCCGCCCGACAGCGCGACGACGAGAACAGGAGTCACAGAAGCGCCGACGATGCACGTCAGTAGAAACGCGCGTCCGAATCCGTCCCCGAAGCGCACGATCAGCGTCTTTTTGCCTGCGGCTTTGTCCTCACGCCAATCGCGCAGGTTGTTGACGACGAGCAGCGCAGTCGACAGCAAGCCCGGCGCGATGCCTGCCACGACCGCCGTCGTCGTCACGTCGAGTGCCTGCACGTAATAGGTGCCTGCGACAGCGATGGGACCGAAGAACACGAACACGACGACGTCAGCCAGTCCGGTGTAGGCGAGGGCGTAGCGCGTTGCGGTATAGAGCACGCCGAGCGCAATCGACACCAAGCCAATCGCTAGGATCGGCCAGCCACCACGCCAGACGAGGTAGAGACCCGAGGCAAACGCCAGTCCCATCACCAGCGCCGTCGCCGCCTTCATCGCTCCGGGCGACACCCAGCCCGCCGACGTGACGCGCACCGGCCCGACGCGCTCGGCTGTATCTGCTCCTTTAAGGTGGTCGAAGAGGTCGTTAGCGAAATTGGTCCCGATCTGAATCAGCGCTGCGGCGAGTAGCGCGCAGATGGCAGCGAGCAGGTGGAAGCCGCCGTCGGTCCACGCCAGCGCCGTTCCGATAGCGACCGGTGCCAGTGCTGCCATCAGCGTTTTGGGACGCGCCGCTGCCAGCCAGACGTGGAGCCATGAAGGGCGGCGAGGGAGGGCAGGTTCGGTCACAGGCGAAGAGATCGGCAATCTGGA
This sequence comes from Rhodothermales bacterium, assembly GCA_963793245.1. Taxonomy (GTDB): domain Bacteria; phylum Bacteroidota; class Rhodothermia; order Rhodothermales; family BA12; genus CAXBBB01. The sequence continues at coordinate 220,163 of CAWBZG010000005.1, read as the reverse complement.
AGCGATTGGAAAATACGGGCGAAGTGTTTGGCGGGCTTGGGATCGCATCCGCCGCACGATGCTGGTCAGCCGGGCATATTGCGGTTCGGTAACAGCGAACTGCCCCTGTGTGCGTATGCCCTTATCCAACAAGCACCTACGTCTTGCTATGAAATCCGGTATCTACTCCCCCTCCGAACTCTCTCGCCTTGCGCGGCAGGCTCACGAGCGGTCCGGCCTCTCGCACGCAGAGGCCGCGCGCAAGTTGAACGTGGCACCACAGTCGTACCGCCAAGCGCTCACCATGCGCAGCGGACTGGCACGCCTGAGGTGCCGAATCGTCGAGACGTTTACCAAATACGTCATCGAAGGTCCTGCCTACGTGCTCAAACGAGTACGCAGAGGCGACTAGCCCTTCCTCTCGCCGCGCTGCCGCCGCAGGAGATAGATCATCACGAGCCGACGAGCATCGTCCCGAATGCCCACGCACGCTCCGCGTCGTACGGCCCGCGCGTCCTGGAAGTGCATCCCGGCATAGCGCAGGTCGAGATACTCTGCCGTTCGACGAAACGGCACGTCGAATCCCTCGGGAGCCACCGCATCGTTGCCAGTCGACACGACGGCGAGCGAGGTTCCAGCGAGCGCCCGCCCCAGCTCTTTGCGAATCGTCGTCAGATCGGTCAGGCGATCCAGCCACGTCTTGGCGACGCCACTCATGCTGTACCAGTAGACCGGCGTCGCGAGGACGATAACGTCGGCAGCGATCATGCGCTCGGCGAGTGTCAGAAACGTAGCGTCGATCTCCGAACGACCGTACGAGTACGGCGCAAGGTGTAGCGCGGAGAGATCGACTGTCTCGTGCGGCACGTTTGAGAGCACGAGGTTGAGCAGGCGCGACGTGTCGCCGTCGGGACGTGCGCTGGCGAGCAGGGCGAGAACGCGCTGCGACACTACGGGCGCTTGGGAAACTGGCCGAAGTCGGGGTCGCGCTTGTCGTTGTAGGCGTTGCGGCCTTCCTGTCCTTCTTCGGTCATGTAGAAGAGCAGCGTCGCGTTTCCGGCCAACTCTTGAACGCCCGCCTGTCCGTCCAGGGCGGCGTTGAAGCCGGATTTGAGGCAGCGCAGCGCGATAGGCGAATGCTTGAGAATCTGGCGGCACCAGTCGACGGTCGTCTCTTCGAGCGATTCGAGGGGGACGACGGTGTTGACGAGTCCCATCGTCTCGGCTTCCTGAGCCGAGTACGGTCGGCACAGGTACCAGATTTCGCGCGCCTTCTTTTGCCCGACGATAGAGCCGAGATAGGCCGCGCCGAAGCCTCCGTCGAACGAGCCGACGCGCGGCCCGGTCTGCATGAACTGCGCGTTCTCAGCGGCAATCGTCAGGTCACAGACGACGTGGAGCACGTGTCCGCCGCCGACGGCCCAACCCGCTACCTGTGCGACGACCGGTTTGGGGCAACTGCGGATCATCCGCTGGAAGTCGAGTACATTGAGGCGCTGGTGTCCCGTCTTAGCGTCTTTGTACCCGCTCTCTCCACGGACGCTCTGGTCACCGCCCGAGCAAAAGGCCAGATCGCCTGCGCCGGTGATGACGATGACGCCCGTCTCCACGTCGTCGCGCGCGTCGTTGAAGGCGTGCATCATCTCTTTGACCGTCGTCGGCGTGAACGCGTTGCGGACGTGCGGCCGGTTGATCGTGATCTTGGCGATGCCTTCGGCCTTGTGGTACAGGATTTCGGTGTACTCGGCGGCGGTTTGCCAGTCGGCTCCGGGGCGGATAGTCGTCTCGGTCATGGGATTCAAGTCTGTTGGAAGTCCGATGCCAACGGAGCGCATGCGGACCGGGTTCGTAGCGCGGTTCAAACTTGCCAAGTCTCCAACCCGGGCACCATTAACCAGACAGCAACCGCGTCAGTAGATCTGCAAAAGCGTCCGGCTGCTCGGCGTGAATCATGTGCCCAGCTCGGTCGACGATGTGCGCGGCGATCTGCCCGCCGGATTCAGCCTCCATCGCCCTCGCCAAGCCGACGAACTTCGCGTCCAACGATCCGGCGATAGCATGCACCGGTATCTCCAACCGCGACAGCCGATGCCACAGCGACGCCTGCGCTCCCGTCCCCATGCCGACGAGCGCGCGGGCGGTTTCGGATGGATCGTGCGTGTGCCGGTCGGCAATCAGTTTCTGCCGGACGTCGTCTGGTAGTGAGGCGAACAGCGGCATCCGATACCATCGGGTCGAGGAAGCCGGAAAAGTCGTGCGTGATGTCGACCGAGCGCTCGCGATCCATTCGTCGCCGGTCGGCTTGCTCGTCTGACGTTCGCAATCCGGGCGACGCGCTCTCCAAGACAACGACCGAGAATCGATCTGCATGATGAGCCGCCAGATGCAGCGCCAGCCGCCCACCCATCGAGTAGCCGACCAACGCGGGGCGTCTATCCCATGCCGACACGTGTGCTGCGTCCATCGCATTGAGAACCATTCGCGCCGCACCAGCCATCGTGTACTTGCGGTGCGCCAAGCCCGTCGCCGAAGCGTGTCCGGGCAGGTCGAGCGCCAACACCGGGGCGGGCCAACGCGCGGCCAAACCGGACCAATCCGCCGCGCGTCCCAGAAACCCGTGCAGACAGACTAGCGGCGGAAGACCTGGCAGGTCCAGCGGACCTACCAGATCAGCGTCGGACGTCACAGCGCTCCGCCGAACGTGTCGCACCCGTTGAAGTCTCCACTCTGGAAACCGCGCCGAAACCACTCCATCCGCTGTTCGGACGTGCCGTGCGTAAACGACTCGGGGACGACATAGCCTTGTCCGCGGCGCTGTATCGCATCATCGCCGACAGCAGCGGCGGCGCGTAATGCTTCTTGCGCATCGCCCGCTTCGAGCAAATCACTGTCGCGCTCGGCGTGGTGCGCCCAGACACCTGCGAGGCAATCGGCCTGCAACTCCATGCGCACCGACAGGTCGTTGGCTCCGGCTTCGTTCGTCCGTCGCTGTGCCGTCCGCACCTGATCCGAGATGCCTTCGAGCGTCTGGATGTGGTGGCCGACTTCGTGCGCGATGACGTACGCCTGCGCAAAATCGCCCGACGCGCCGAAGCGACTCGCCAACTCGTCAAAGAAGCGCAGGTCGACGTATACCTCGCGGTTGGCGGGGCAGTAGAACGGACCGACGGCAGCATCGGCAAAACCGCATGCCGACTGTACCGCGTCGTCGAAGAAGTTGAGGATCGGCGGCTGGTAGCGCTCGCCCGCCTGCTGATAGAGTCGGCTCCACACGTCCTCGGTCGATGCCAGTGCGACGCGCGCTTTCACCGTGCGTTCGGCTTCGGTCTGGCTACGTGGGTCGATCACCTGCCCGGCGGCAGGCTGATCCTGAGGCAGTCCGGCTGCCGGTCCTCCCGAACCGCCGGTAAGTCCGGACAGGTCGACGCCGAACAGGGCGCCGAGCAGCAAGATCACCACGCCGCCGATGCCGCCACCGACGGCGAGACCGCGTCCTCCTTTTGGCGATCGACCTCGGTGGTCGCGGACGTTGGTGCTTTGGCGTCGGCCTTGGGTGCGCATGGTCGTGAGAGTTGAGTTGGCGCCAACCTACTCCGCACGCTTGAGGGCGGTTGTTACTCCTCTGCTCCGTTACGCCGCAATCGCCGAGCGTAAGCCCAAGTGGTCGACGAACGGCACGAAGTCGCGGTCCGAGAACAGCAACTCGTGGTCGTTGGCGATGCAGAACGAGGCAATGATCGCGTCTGCCGTCTTGCGAATCGTGATCCCGCGCTTGCGGAGCATTCTATAGTTGTCGGCGGCGCGCAGGGCATTGGCGTAGCCCAATAGATCGACTCGGGGAAAGGTGGCGAGCAAACTGCGCCCCGTTCGATAGCCGTCGTCGGTACGGAAGCCCGAAAGCACTTCGGCGACGATCAAATCGCCTACGAGCACTTCCTCGACACCAAGAAGACGATTCAGTGTGTCGGTCTGCAACGTGTCCGTGCCGTTGAAGTAATCGATCCACACACTGGAGTCGACCATCGTCATCGGTCTGCTCGCATCTCATTCAGGTCGCCGTCCCATTGCAGTTTGCCTCTGAACTGCTTGACACGCTCCTGCGCCTTCAGCCGGACGATTGTGCGCAGAGCGCGGTCGACGACTTCGCGCTTGGTCTTCGACCCCGTAGCGGCGAGCGCTTCGGCCATCAGGTCGTCGTCGATTTCGATGTTGGTTCGCATGCCGATGTGTATAGATTGGCATTAGTCTACACATCGACGATCTAGTAGATCCGGTCGCGGATGGCGGGGGCGTACGTGCGGCTGATGCGGACCTCTCGGCCTCCGCGCAGGATGGCGACGTAGCCGCCGCTGCCGTCGCTCGTGATCTGTTCGATGGCGTCGAGGGCGATTATGTGCGAGCGGTGGACACGCGCGAAGCCGTCGGGGAGGCGCGTCTCCAGGTCGCCTAAGCCCATACCGCAGACGTAGGTGCGGTCGTGCGTGTAGAGCGTCGTCGCGTCGCCGGATGCTTCGGCGTGGACGACGTCGGCGATCACGACGGGCAAGATGCGCTCGCCCATGCGCACGAACAGGCGCGTCAGCGGGGCGCCTTTGGCTGCGTCGACGGTTGTCTGGAGTTGAGGCGATGGCTCTGCGCTGTCGCCGCGTTTGCGAAGCGCGATCTGGGCGGCGGCTCGTGCAAACGCCTGGTCGAAGCGCGCCTGCTCGAACGGCTTGAGCAAGTAGTCGACGGCTCCGGCCTCGAACGCGCGCAGAGCGAACGCGTCGAACGCTGTCGCGAACACGACGTGCGGAAGCGGCTCGGGCAAGCGAGCGACCACATCGAATCCAGTCAACCCCGGCATCTGCACGTCGAGAAACACCAGGTCGGGAGCGTGCTGCGCGATCAGGTCGATGGCTTCGACGCCGTTGCCCGCTTCGGCGACGATGACGGCGTCGTGCGGTTCGAGAAACTCGCGGAGCAACTCACGTGCGCCGGGTTCGTCGTCGACGAGGAGGACGCGGATCGGAAGGGCGTCAGGCATGAGCGGTGGCGGCGAGGGGAGCAGTAGTCGAAACGTGGTCGAGTGGCAGGCGGAAGCGGACGCGCCAGCCCTGAGGCTCTATCGGCCCGGACTCCAGCGCTGCCGACGCTCCGTGCAGGTGGACCAATCGGCGCGACGTGTTGTCCAGCCCAACGCCCGTCGACGCGACCTGAGACGGCGAGAGTGTCTGGGGCAGACCGCCATCGCCCGACGCGGGACCGCTTCCGTCGTCCTCGACCGTCACGACGACGCCCGCATCCTCGACAGCTACGCCAACGCGGATCGTCCCGCCTTGAATGGAAGGGGCGAGGCCGTGTTTGATAGCGTTCTCGACGAGCGGCTGGATCGTCATGGGCGGGAGACGGGCGTCGGCTGCTCGGTCGTCGATCTGGAAGTCGACGCTCAGACGGTCGCGCATTCGGTGCCCTTCGAGCATCAGGTAGTCGCGCGCTACGTCGAGTTCACGTCGGAGTGGTACGTCGGGTTGAGTGCCGGATTCCAGGGCGTAGCGTAGCAGGTCGGCGAGGCGGGCGAGCATGGCGCGGCTCGCGTCGGGATCGCGCCCGACGGTTGCGCTGATCGAGTTGAGCGTGTTGAATAGGAAGTGCGGTTGCACTTGGGCGCGGAGCGTCGCTAGTTCGCGTTCGCGTGCCAGCGCCATCCATTCGAGCGCCCGCTTCTCGCTCGCCCGCAGTCGCTGCCACGACCGGATGCCGTGATAGACGGCGAACTGGAGCGCATACACCCAGAAAAACGCAATCGCCAGCCATGCATAGGCTCCCATCACTTCTTGTTCAACGCTCGGCGGCGCCGTCGCCCGCAGCACGCCCAGATACAGTTCGGTCGATGCCCACGCGTACAGCGGTCCCAGCACGACGTGTGTTGTCAGGCGCATCCACGCCGCCTTTCGATCCATCCGGCGAACGACGAGCCACCAGATCGGCACGCTCAGGCCCGCCAGGATCGCTGTCTGGATCACCTGCCCGATCAGCACGCCCATGAACGGTCCGGCGCCGCTCTGGACGATGGCGATGGTGTAGATGAACGTGAACAGCGTCCACAGTGCTGCCGCTGCCGCAACTCCACGAAGCGTGAAGCGCGGCAGCGGCAGGGGGGAGGCGTCGGGGAGATCGGTCATGGGGTACAGGATACTCTGACTCGGATCAGTTTTGGGCGCTCGTCTCTACGGTCGGCATCAGCGTGTAGCGGACCCATCCGCTGTTCGGGTTGAGTGCTAGCGCGCGTTGGAACTGGGCACGCGCGCCGTCCTTGTCGCCGCCGTCGCGCAGGCCGATACCGTACCACGCGTGGGCTTCACTGCGTCCCCAGGTGGGTTCGATGTCGTCTGGGTTCGGATCGCCGATCAGGTCGAAGAGGGCGATGGCGCGCTCGAATCCCTGCATCGCCTTGTCGCGTCCGCCGCCCCAGATGGCGGGCTTGTAGAGGTTGGAGATGGCGTCGTACATGAGCACGCGTGGGTTGGCTCCTCCATAGCGCATCGCCTGGTCCATCGCATCGTTGGCGCTGGGGCCGTAGCGCATCCCCGAGACCATGCCGGTGACTTTGCGCCCGTACGCGGATCCCAGAACGGCGTAGGCGTCGGCGAAGTCGGGGCGCAGGTCGATGGCGGCTTTGGCACTGGCAATCGAGCGGTCGACGCAGGCGTCGCGCTCGTCCTCGGCGACGAGGTTGGAGGCGCGGATGCTGGCGAGGGCCGAGTAGTAGTGGGCGAGAGCAGGATGCAGGTCGGTGGATGCCATACGGTCGAATCGGGCGCGGGCCTGTTCGAGAGCGTCGGCGTCTCCGCCGTCGTAAGCAGCCTCGGCTTCGGCGCGGGTCTGGAGCAGCAGGGCGTCGGCAGTCTGCGCTTGGACAGGGAGCGCGAGCAGCAGCAGGGCGAAGAGCGGTAAGAGTGTGCGGGTCATGGCAGCGGGGGGCAGGAGGGCGAAGTAGAGCGGGGCGCTCTGTTGGATTGGTTGCAGAGTACCGGATTCGGTCGTTTCTCGACTAGCTACTTCCGACGAGCCGCGTCTGGGGGCGACGAACTGCGGCGAGGATCGAGCGACCAGCGGGTGCGGCTCAGTATGGCGACGCTCTGACCCGAAGGCACATCTGCGACGAGCAAGAGTCCGACTTCGGCTGCGCTTGAAAAGCATAAGTCGAAACGCTACCATGACGCCTGACCCACACCCCGCGACACGGCTTCAGCCTGTCGACTCAACCTGCCTCCGACCCTCCACGATGCCTGACGACTCTCGCCGATTGGAAACGCGCCTGATGCATCTGGGCGAGGACCGCTCGGATCACAGAGGCGCCGTCGTGCCGCCGATGTACCAGAACTCGCTGTTCACGTTTGAAAACTGGGACGCCATCGACGCGGCATTCGACGACCGGACCAACGCCTATCTCTACTCGCGTGTCGGCAACCCTACCGTTCGGCTGGCCGAGACGAAGATCGCGGATCTGGCGGGCGGGGAGCGCGCCAGGCTGTTCGCATCCGGCATGGCGGCAATCTCGGCGGCGATTCTGAGCGGACTGCGCGCGGGCGATCACGTCGTCGCGGTGCGCAATGCGTATGGCCCGGCGGCCAACCTGCTGAGCGGGTATCTGAGCGAGAAGATGGACGTCGGCGTGACGTTTGTCGTGGGAGACGAGGTGGAGCAGTTCGAGCGCGCGCTGACGGACCGGACCCGTCTGATTTATCTGGAGAGTCCATCGTCGGCGGTGTTCGGGATGCAGGATCTGGCCGCTGTTGCCCACCTCGCCCGGTCGCGCGGCATACGGACGGTCGTCGACAACACGTGGGCGACGCCGCTCTTTCAGCAGCCGCTGGCCCTGGGGATCGACCTGGAAGTGCATTCGTGCTCCAAGTATCTGGGCGGACACAGCGATCTGATCGGTGGCGTCGTGATCGGGCGGGCGGCGGACGTGGAGTCGTTGTCGGTCCGCGAGGTCGAGTTGCTGGGCGGGGCGATGGCGCCGTTCGACGCGTGGCTGCTGACGCGGAGCCTGCGTACGCTGCCGCTGCGGATGCGGCAGCACCAAGCGAGCGGGTTGCGGGTCGCCCGTTTTCTCGAATCGCATGCGGCGGTGCGCGTGGTCCGGCATCCCGGTCTCGAATCGCATCCGCAGCATGCGCTGGGCAAGCGGCAGATGAACGGCACGACCGGACTGCTGAGTTTTACCGTCGCGACCCAAGATCTAGCGTCGATCAAACGCTTCGTCGACGGACTGCGGATCTTCAGCATCGGCGTGAGTTGGGGCGGGCACGAGAGCCTGGTCTACGCGCCCGTCATCAGTGCGCTCAAAGAGACGCCGCCCGAACGGTTCGCCGAGTTGGGGATCTCTGCTGGCGACATCCGCCTGTCCATCGGCCTCGAACATGCCGATGATCTGGTTGCGGATTTAGATCAGGCGCTGGCGGCGATGTGATGGGCAGGCCCGCGCGGATCTGGCAGGTCGGGGGCAGCCTGCCAGATCCCCTGGTGTAACGTACGCGCTTCGTGATCCGGCGGCTGAACCGGCGCGCGCGTGCTCTGGTATCAGGCGCCATGACTACGTTCCGACTCCTCGCGCTCTCGCTCCTGCTCACGCTCACCGCCTGCGCGCAGCCCGAGCCTCCGCCCGAACCCGCGCCCATCGACGAAGAGATTCCGGAGCAGACCGTGAGTGCGCTCGACACGCTGATGGACGCGTACGACGTGCCCGGCCTCTATCCGTCGCGCATGGAGCAGGACGAAGCCGAAGCGTGGGCCGATTCCGTCCTGGCGACGCTCTCGCTGGATGCCAGAGCCGGGCAGGTGATTCTCGCCAACCTGCCGTCGTCGGGCGGCGTCGCTGGGATCGTCGAAAGCGCGCTCGGACTGATCGAGCGGACGGGCGTGACGGGCTTTCTGGTTGGACGATTGCTTCCACCGGACGAGGTGTTCGAGGTGACGCGGCAGTTGCAGCAGGCGCAGATCGACGCCAATCGTCCGCCGCTGTTCTTTGCCGCCGATTACGAGCGCGGTGTCGGGCGTTTCTCGAATGCGTTCACCGAGTTGCCGTCGAACATGGCGATCGGCGCCACGCGCGATCCGGCGTATGCAGCAGCGGCGGGGCGGTTGAGTGCGATGGAGAGCCGAGCGGTCGGTGTGCGGCTGCTCTTTGCTCCGGTCGCCGATGTAAACAACAATCCCGGCAACCCGATCATCAACATCCGGTCGTACGGCGAGCGGCCCGACTTGGTAGGCGAGATGGTGACGGCCTACGTTCAGGCCGCCGAAGCCGCAGGCGTTGCGACGACGCTCAAGCACTTCCCCGGACACGGCAACACGACGACCGACACGCACAGCCGCATGGCCACCGTCGACGGCGACCGCGCCCAACTCGACGCCATCGAACTGCGTCCTTTCCGCGAGACGTTCGCTCAGGCTTCGCCGACGGCTGTCATGACTGCTCACTTGTGGGTGCCCGGACTGGACGAAGTCGAGCGTCCCGCGACGTTCAGTCCCACCGTCCTCACCGACTTGCTGCGTGGCGAACTGGACTTCCGCGGATTCGTCGTCACCGACGACGTGCGCATGGGTGGACTCGCCAACGACTTCGACCTCGCCGAGCGCGTCACCCAGCCTCTTGCCGCCGGAGCCGACATGATCCTGACGCCCCGCGACGTAGGCGCCGCCGCCCGCGCCATCGTGCAGTCCATCGACTCGGGCGATCTCGCTGCTGACCGATTGGACGAAGCCGCCCGCCGCATCCTCGTCGCCAAAGCCCGCTTGGGCCTGTCGCGCGACGCCGTCCCGACTCAAGAAGCCTTCGACTACGTCAACGCCCGTCCGCTCGGTCAGCGCGTCGCCGACGCCATCGCGCGAGACGCCGCCACCGTTCTGCGCACGTCGGACGCGCTGCCACTGGCCTCGGGCACCAACGTGCTCGCCCTCCACCTGTCCAACTACACCGGCTCGACGAGCATCGAAGCCGCCGTCGCCGAATTGGATCAGCGTCTCGAATCCGCTGGCGTCGTCCTGACGAGCCGCTACCTCGACAGCCGCGCTTCGCCGACGGTTCGCGACCGCTTCGCCGCGCGCATCGCCAGCGCCGACGTCGTCGTAATCGGCCTCTACCTGCGCCTGGTCAGCGGACGCGGAAACGCCGGACTGCTTCCCGGACAGGAAGACTTGGTGCAAGCCGCGCTCGACTCGGGCAAACCCGTCGTCCTCCTCGCCTTCGGTAACCCGTATTCGGTCCTCGCCTTCCCCGACGCCGACGCCAAAGCCGTCTTCTACGATCCGACCGTCGCCAGCACCCACGCTGCCGCCGACTTGCTGCTTGGCCAACTCGACGCGATAGGCCGCCTACCGATCACCGTAGGCGAGTTTGCGTTTGGTGAGTGATGGGCCGGTCCCTCGACCTGTGCTCAGGAGACTGAGTATCTTGTGGTATAGCTCGCAACAGTCGCCGATGGAGAATACAGTAGTCAGAGAACCAGCCCAAGCCTTCGCGCGCGCAAAAAGGCAAAGGGTTAGCGGCGACAACCTGAATCTGTTTGAAGCTCCTGCCCCAAGGGGGGCGCGGTTGGTCATAGGAGATGATGCCACTCCAGAGCAGCCCGTCAAGAGGTATGCGCATCCGAATGGCTCACTCTGGATCGGTGATGCCGCAACTTGGCTCTCGACACTTCCAGATGCCAGCGTCGATCTGGTTGTAGCCGATCCACCGTATAGCATCAAAAAGGCAGAGTGGGACACATTCGAGTCGCAGCAAGCCTACGTCGAGTGGTCGCTTTCCTGGATTGAGCAGGCTGCCCGAGTGCTAACCAAGAAGGGCACGCTATACGTGTGTGGGTTCTCCGAAATCCTCGCCGACCTTAGGCATCCGGCCTCTCGCCACTTCGCTGGATGCCGATGGATCGTCTGGCACTACAAAAACAAAGCGAACCTCCGCAATGACTGGGGCCGCTCGCACGAGAGCATCCTTCATTTTAGAAAGAGTAAGCAGTTTACGTTCAACACGGACGACGTACGCATTCCCTACGGAGCACACACACTCAAGTACCCCTCACACCCGCAAGCAGAGACGAGCCAGTATGGAAACGGGAAAAAGCCAGTCGATGCCTGGACCCCCCATCCTCGCGGAGCGAAGCCGAAAGACGTGATCGAAATTCCGACGACATGCAATGGAATGCACGAGAAAACGCCACATCCCACGCAGAAGCCGGAAGAGCTAATCCGCCGACTTGTACTTGCTTCCTCTAGTCCCGAAGACCTAGTTGTCGATCCATTCTTCGGATCAGGCACGACTCCCGTAGTAGCCGAGCAACTTGGCCGCAGATGGTCAGGCTGTGATCTCACCCCCGAGTACGCGGAATGGGCCATTGACAGACTTGAATGTGTCGAACGATGGAGCGTCGAGAAGTGGATCGCCTACGACAGAGCCAACGAGGAAAGACGAAAGTCCATCCGATGACGCTTACACCGCTCCGAGAAGGCCTAATTGACCTTGCTGGCTTTACCGATCTCGATCACTATCGGCTATTCGGGTCCGCCTTCCTCGAATACGTTGAGGCCAAACAGCCGACGTTGATCCATGCGCCGAACGATCTTCGATACCGCTTCTACCAGTTCGGACAGGAGTACGGACGTGCGATCACGAGGCCACTCAACTTCGACTTGTGGATCGAGAAGCCGACTGATTTCCGCGAGGCCTTCGACCGAATGCTCGACGCACTCGACACTGCAGCCTCAGACGGCCCAAACGCGGTGTCTTCGTATCGCGGATCAGGCGAGATGCGGCGCGTGCTCTACACTTCGCAGCAGGCCGTCGGTTGTGTAGCGGATTCGCTCGGCAACTCGAACCAGTCGCGAAAACGAGTCGGGCAGGTGTTCGAGAGGCTGATGCTCTTGCTGGTCCGAAAGACGGGTATGACATGCGAGCCGCGAACGGTTGTGCTCCCAGTTCCTGGGGTTGACGGGTTCACGATGAAGTATGAACTAGACCTCGTGTTCTCCAGAAACACTGTGGTCTGGACAGGCGAGACTCCATTGCTGCCCGGGGAAGTGATCGGTTCAGTTAAAACCACGAGCAAGGATCGGATTGATAAGGTGTTCCTCGACAAGAAGATGATCTCGACGCTTATCGGCAGAGACGTACCTCTGGTGGGCGTCTTTTTGCACGACGTCCAGCGCTCGAAGCGATCAGGCTCCATCTTCGGCATCGCCTCCACGTTCAAGCGAAATCACTTCCTCGGTTATAGCGTGGCGCTTGGCTCTCTCGATGGGGTGTACTTCGTAGATCCGCGCCCTGAAATGGAAAGCGATGCTGCTCTGTCTTCACGAATTTCTGGGATCGAGTCTTTGTTGTTCAATGATCTGTGGGACCTCACGCGGATAGGATTATGAATCAGAATGAGGGCACTACTGTGCGCTATTCTGTCCGGCGGTTCTCACCTCACCTCGGATCGTCATGCGCTGCTGTCTTCTCCTCCTCGCGTGCCTGTGCGCGCTTCCCCACGTCGCCTCGGCTCAGCAGGTGCGGGCGCGCGATCTGGGCATTCCGTTCGACGGCGTCCCCGGTCCACTCAACGCGATTACCGATGTGCCGGGCGTCGAGGTCGGGCACGCGACGATCATCCGGGGCGATGGTCCGCTCGTCAAGGGCGAAGGGCCGGTCCGCACGGGCGTGACGGCGATTCTGCCGCGCGGACGCACGTTCGATCCGGTGATGGCGGCGACCTACGCGCTCAACGGCAACGGTGAGATGACGGGTGTCCATTGGATCGAAGAGTCGGGCTTTCTCGAAACGCCGATCACGATCACCAACACGTTCAGCGTCGGCGTCGTGCGCGATGCCGTGATCGCGTGGATGGACTCGACGCGTCTCAACGCTGATCCCGACGGCGGGCTGTGGTACACCTACCCGCTCGTCGCCGAGACGTACGATGTGCTCAACGACATCATCGGTCAGCACGTCACTAAGGCGCATGCGTTCGAGGCGCTCGACGCATCGACGGGCGGTCCGGTCACGGAGGGTAGCGTCGGCGGCGGGACGGGGATGATGGCGCACGGGTTCAAAGCCGGAATCGGAACGGCGTCGCGGCTGACGAGCGGCGGGCACACGCTGGGCGTACTGGTCCAGGCCAACTATGGCGGACGCGAGCGCTTTTCGGTCGCGGGTGTGCCCGTCGGACAGGAGATCACCGACCTGATGCCCAACTGGGACGCGATCACGCGCGGCTCGATCATCGTCGTCGTGGCGACGGATGCGCCGCTGTTGCCCCAACAACTCCAACGCCTGACCGAGCGCGTTCCGCTCGCCATCGGACGAATGGGCGGACTGGGGTCGAACGGCTCGGGCGACATCTTTACCGCCTTCTCAACTGCCAACCCTGGCGCCTGGGCCTCCCAGCCGACGGCCACGCTCCAGTCGCTTCCCAACGACGACATGAACGCGCTCTTCGAAGCCACAGTCGGCGCAACCGAGGAGGCGATTCTCAACGCGATGGTCGCGGCACAGACGATGACCGGACGCGACGGCCTGACCGCCCACGCCTTGCCGCACGACCGCTTGGAAGCCGCCTTGAAGAAATACAGCCGGTGGGTCGACCCCGCCAGCCTCCCGCGTGCCGCCACATCCGAGGCCAACCTCGACACCTTCGCCGGAGCGTACCGCAACGAAGAAGGCCGAACGCTAAACCTCACCGTCGACGCCGGACGCCTGTTCGCCGACTTCGGAGGCGCCCGCCTCAGGGTCGTCTACCTAGCTGACGGACGATGGCTCGTGCTTGGCGCAAACGATCTGGTGCTCGACTTCGACGTCGCGTCAAATCGGGTGCAGTTGGTGCGCGGTAGCGAAGTCGTCGGCGCGTACGAGCGGGAGTAGACAGCGAGCCGTTTCCGCATCGCGTTCCTTACCACGATCAGGCTTGGGCGGCAGTTGTGGATCCCCGCCTTCGCGAGGATGAGGGTCTGAGAGGTGGGCGCAGGTGCTCGGACCTTGGTAGTTTCCCAATATTCTGAGTTCAACCCGCCACATATGCGCCGCCACTCCTCATCCTTCTTCGGCCTGCTCACTCTGCTGCTACTCGGCATCGGCTGTGCATCATCCCCCAACGCCGCGCCTCCACGCGTCTTGGCACCCAACTTGAAGCACGAAGGCCCCACGACCGCGTATGCCAAAGCGAGCACCAAGCCCGAACCCGTCCGAGGCTGGGGCGACGTTGCGGGTGACATCGTCTACCCTGACGTAGCGCGACGCGCAAACATCGAAGGCCGCGTGATCGTCGACATGGTCGTGGGTGCAGATGGCAAGCCATACGACGTATACGTGTCGAAAGGCATCGGGGCGGGATGCGATGAGGCAGCAGTCGCGGCGCTTCGGGCAGAAACGTTTACACCGGGGACGGGCGGCGGCGGGCCAGTGGCGGTTGAGATGCAGGTGATGCTGCGCTTTCTGATTGATCAGTCGCGCGTAACGATGGCGCCCTACACCGGAGATCAGTAGGCGAGCGACTGGAAGGGGCCGAACCTGATCCGCGTTGCGGGATTCCTCTGAGATGCTGCATTCCACCGGGTCCGCCGGACCACCCCGAGGGCGAGGCACCTCGTCCGCCCGCCGCGCCTCTTCGGATCTGACGTGGCGCGAGCGCTGGGGCGCGCTGAGTAACATAGCCCCGTTGCTCCGGCTCGTCTGGGCGGCCAGTCCGGTCCTGCTCTCGCTCAACCTGCTGCTCCGCCTCGTGCGCGCGTTCGTGCCGGTCGCGATGCTGTGGGTCGGCAAGCTGATCGTCGACGAAGTAGTGCGCGTGGCAGCGACGGACGCCGGATTGTTGGGCGGACTGGAGGCGTGGGGCGGAGCATTAGAGCCGCTGGCGTGGCTGTTGGCGATAGAGTTAGGGCTTGCTGTCCTCTCCGACGTGCTGGGGCGTGGGGCGGCACTGTGCGATTCGCTGCTGGGCGACCTGTTCACGAACGAGACGAGCGTCCGGCTGATGAGGCACGCGGCGCGGCTGGATCTGGCGCACTTCGAGGACGCCGAGTTCTACGACAAACTCGAACGCGCTCGCAGACAGACGACGAGCCGACTGGTGCTGCTGTCGCAGATCTTCGGACAAGCGCAGAGCGCGATCACCGTTGCGACACTGGCCGTTGGACTGGCGGCCTATGCGCCGATGTTGCTGCTGCTGCTCGTCCTGGCGCTGCTTCCAGCGTTTCTAGGCGAGGCGCATTTCAACGCGCAGTCCTACTCGTTGGCCTATAGCTGGACGCCCGAGCGCCGCGAACTCGACTATCTGCGCTGGCTGGGTGCTAGCGACGAACCGGCCAAAGAGGTCAAGGTCTTCGGGCTGAGCGGCTACCTCGCCGACCGCTACCAAACCCTCGCCGACGCTTACTACCGCGCCAACCGCTCGCTCGCCACACGCCGCGCCGCCTGGGGCACACTCCTCGCATCGGTCGGCACGCTGGGCTACTACGCCGCCTACGCCGTGATCGTCTACCGCACGGCGAGCGGCGCGTTTACGATTGGCGATCTGACGTTTTTGGCCGGATCGTTCGCCCGAACGCGTGGTCTGCTCGAACAGATGCTCGCCTCGTTCTCGACCGTTAGCGGACAGGCGCTCTACCTCGCCGACCTGTTCGACTTCTTTGAGATCGAGCCGCGCGTTGCAAGTCGTCCCGACGCGCGCCCTGTCCCGGAGCCGATGCTGACAGGTTTCCGCTTTGAGAACGTCGGCTTTCGCTATCCCGGATCCGAAGCGTGGGCCGTGCGCGGATTGTCGTTCGAGTTGCGCGCCGGAGAAGCTCTCGCGCTCGTCGGCGAAAACGGTGCGGGAAAGACGACGCTCGTCAAGCTGCTCGCGCGCCTCTACGACCCCGACGAAGGCCGCATCCTGCTCGACGGCGTCGACCTGCGCGAGTATGACCTCGACAGCCTCCGCGCGACGGTCGGCGTGATCTTCCAGGACTTCGTCCGCTACCACCTGTCGGCCAGCGAGAACATCGCCGTCGGCCGCATCGACCAGCGCAACGATCGCCCGCGCATCCAGACGGCGGCCCAACGCTCACTCGCCGACAGCGTGATCGATGCGCTGCCCGAAGGCTACGATCAGACGTTGGGCAAGCGCTTCTCGTCGGGCGTCGACCTGAGTGGCGGGCAGTGGCAGAAGGTCGCGCTGGGCCGCGCTTACATGCGCGACGCCCAACTGCTCATCCTCGACGAGCCGACCGCGGCTCTCGACGCGCGCGCCGAGTACGAAGTGTTCGAGCGCTTCAAAGACCTGACGCAGGGCAAGTCCGCCGTCCTGATCTCGCACCGCTTCTCGACCGTCCGCATGGCCGACCGCATCCTCGTCCTCGACGGCGGGCGCGTCGCCGAAGTCGGCACGCACGCCGAACTGCTCGCCGCTGGAGGTCGCTACGCCGAGCTGTTCGAGTTGCAAGCGCAGGGGTACCGGTAGCCGGTCACTCCAGGTCGATGCGCTGCCGAAGCCAGCCGTAGACAAAGCGCTCGTCTTTGGGTCGCTGCTCGGCGAGCGTGATGTAGTGTGCCCCTTGCAGGCAGTTCATCGCGCGCAGGACGACGGTTATGCCTTCTGATCCGCGATGCCGAATCAGCGCGTCCAGAGCCGACCGCGTGCCGGGTCCGATCAGCCCGTCTACGTCGAGATCAGGGTAGAGCGTGCCGTTCTGATTGAGCACGTTGAGCGTCCGCTGCAGCCAGCGCGCCGCCGTTCCGATGCCGCAGTGGACGCCCTGGTCGAACAGTTTGTACGCGATGCGCGGATGCGTCGAGGACAACGTGTCCAGGCCCAGCGGCTTCCAGTAGCTGCCGTAGTAGATCTCCTCGGCCTTGGCTCGCGGCATCTGCGCCATCGGCCCACCGTAGCCTTTGCCACGCGCGACGGCTTCCGAGATGCCCCAGTTGGTCGCGCCGCCGCTGTCGGCTGCGTCGTCTGAGAAGCCGCCTTCCAGTCCGAGCACGCGGGACAGGAAATCACGAAAGAGGGGAGGGTGGGCCATGAGCTATGACGAGGTGATTGCGTGCGAGAAACGCGCCCAGGTGGATGCGGCCCCTCGCCAACCTATCCGATCTCGTCCAGAATGGCGGTCATCCCCGCCTCAAACTTTCGTGCGCCGCCCTGCGCGGGATGCCGCACGTACGTCGACGCGTGTCCCAGCCGCGCCAACGTGCCCTCGGCCACGCGCCCCACGGCGACGATCACGCGCGGCTTCAGCACGTCCACGAGTGCGCCCAGCGTCGGAGCCGACGCGTCGATTTCGGCTTGCGTCGGACGGCGGTTGGTGAGCGGCTGGTCGGGTTTGTGCGGATGGAACGCGACCGTATTCCAGGTGAACACGAGCGGGCGTCGTTCGGCCAGCACACGCGCGTAGATCGTTGCCGACTGTTCGCCCATCGGCCCGTCCCGGCTCGTCGGTATGCCGTCGATGGGGAAGTCGGCGTCGACGAGTTGCTTCTCGCTGACGAGTGGAATGCCCGAGAACCGACACCCTCGATAGCCGGGCGCCTCGGCGACGGCGAGAATCGGCGGCGAATCGTCGAATGCGTCGAGGTAGGCGCGCAGGTTGGCGGTTCGGAGTTGGGGAGCGCCGGGCACGTCGAGCGCTTCGTCGTAGTCGAGGTACGGATTGAAGAGCGTGTCGGTCGGGGCGGCTGCGTGGAGGAGCGGCGCGAGGGCTTGCCAGAGTTGGTCGGAAAGGGTCATGCGTCGTCAAACTCCCCGCTCCACCCGAACGCTCCCGTAGCGACGGGATACATCCCGTCAACTTCGTCTGTGTTAGAAGGGCGCTGTGGATGACCGCCGCCGTTGTATACAACGGCGCTACGTGTGTGGGGCGGTGTTCGACGTTGTGCAGGATAGAATCACGCGTCCGCCGTCTCCGCTGTCAACTCGGCCTTTACCTCGTCCGGCAGCGCGCGCCAGTCGACATCGTGCAGGGCGCCCCACAAGGCCCAGAGGCCGGAGCGGTTGATCGCACGCGGTCCCCAGCGGTGGCGGATCATCCGGTAGGCCATCACGACGCCAGCGCGTTCCAACTCGCCGCGCGTGTGGATGCCGAGCGGTGCGAGCAGATGGGCGGTGCGCGGCCCCAAGTTGCGCATCTGGGCGACGGGCACGTCGGCAGGGTTGGACATGATCGGACTCAGGAAGGCGACCTGTACTCGCCCCGGTCTATGGCGATGCCGTCGTTTTGCTGCTCGGGCTGGGGCAGGGGAGCATCTTTGGGTCGGGTGACGAGCGGGCCGCCGCACACGCGGCAGAATCGGGCGTCCTCGACGTGGGTGAGCATGGGGTGGCTGGGACAAGCGCGCATCATCAGCCGCGTGTGCTCGGCATCGCGGGTCTTGGTGAGTTCGCTCGTGACGATGCCTGTCGGCACGGCGATGATGCCGTACCCGAGCAAGATGACGATCATCGCCAGAAACTTACCGGCTACCGTGATGGGCACCACGTCGCCGTATCCAACCGTCGCCATCGTGACGACGGCCCAATAGACACTCAGAGGGATGTTGTCGAATCCGTTTTCGCCTCCCTCGACGATGTACATCAGCGACCCCAGAATGGTCACCATCGTGGCGACGGCGACGATGAAGACGATGATCTTGCGGCGGCTCTGCGCCATCGCGGTCGAGAGCGTCGACGCCTCTTCGATGTAGCGCACCAGTTTGAGCACGCGGAAGACGCGCAAGATGCGCAGCAGCCGGATCACGAGCAGAAACTGAGCGCCCGCGTAGACCAAACTCAGGTACGTCGGTAGGATCGCGAGCAGGTCGACGACGCCGAAGAACGACTTGGCGTACAGTTTGGGATGCCGGATCGAGATCAGCCTTAGCGCATACTCGATCGTGAACAGGATCGTAAACGTCCACTCGGTAATGCGCAGGATCTCGCCGTATTCGGCCCGGATCGACGTGATCGATTCGAGCATCACGATGGCGACGCTCGCCACGATCGAGACGATCAGCGCGATGTCGAACGCCTTGCCAACCGGCGTGTCGCTGCCGTAGATGATGACGTAGAGCCGTTGCCGCCACGCATGGTCGCGCGTGGGCGCTTCGGGGCCGAGTTCGTGGACCGGGACGCCAGGCGCAGGCAGTGGCGTGCTCTCGCCGTCGTAGGCGTACTCGTCGTGCGGATGCTTGTGGAGGATCTTGGGCGCGTCGCTCATCGGCCTTGCTCCTCCCGCCACGCGTCGTAGTGGTAAAAACTGCTCACCACGATGGCGTGCCCGATCTCGCCGCTCCGGATGCCCGCTCGAACCTCGTCGCGCGTCAGCAAGAGGGTTTCGATGTCCTCTCCTGCGTCCAGATCGACGCCGCCGACGAATTCGGCGTCCATCGCCACGACCACGTGGCACCGATTGCCGAACAGCGCCGGATTGGGATCGAACGAACCGATGTGTTCGACACGTCCCGATGCGTAGCCGCTCTCCTCGACCAACTCACGCGCTCCGGCAACGGTAGGAGAGAGGTCCGCATCGTCGATGATGCCGCCCGGCGTTTCCATCGTCACCCGGTCGACGCCGTGCCGGTACTGCCGGACGAACACGAAGCGCTCATCAGGTGTGACGGCGATCACGTTGACCCAGTCGCGCGACTCAATGGTGTAGAAGTCGTGCTCGTCGCCGGTGCGAGGTGAGCGGACGCGGTGCTCCATCAGGTCGAAGACAGGCAACGCGAGACGCAGGCGACTCTTCAGGCGGGGCCAGGGGTGGATGCGGCTCATGCGATGGCGGTCGGTTCGGCTTCATGGTACGCACGATCTGCTCGTCGGTGCGCTGGATACTCTCGCTAGTCGAGAGGGATGCGTCAGAGCGCCCAGCCTAAGCTGAGTCCGGGTAGCGGGAGAACCCCGTCGTCGAACACGCCGATTGAAACGCCCGCGCGAAACACCAAGCCGCCCCTCTGCGGGACCCGGCGATAGCCGACGTAGCCGATCGGCAGCAGCGCGTTGGTAGTTCCACTTGAGTAGAGCAAACCGCCCGCGGCCTCCCACCTGCCGCTGTCGCTGTAGAAGTGCGCCAGAGCGGGGTAGCCAGCCGTGAACCCAGCTGTCGCGCCCGTCCCGATGCTGACTCCGACGCGATTGGTAAACGCGTACTCGCCGTGGACCGTCACGCCGAAGCCTCCACCGAACAGTTCCGCATAGGCCATCGGTTGCCCCGCTCGTTGCTGCGCGAGAGCAGCCGAAGGAAGGAGGAGCAGGACGAAGAGGCTCGTCAGAAGAGGGCGCACAGCAGTCGATAGAAAAGTCGTGTCTAAACTACACCAAGTGTTTGCACCGCGTCAGGCGACATTTCCGAGCATGGATCGGCATTTCGGACGATCTTCCGAGTTCCCACCGCCGAGGCCGCCGCCATGCCCGACACTCCGCCGCCATCCCATCTGCCGCGCCTGCCTCCAGCCGATCCAGCATCCGTGCGGACGCTGCAGCGCGTCCATGCACCGTCCGTGCCAGACGTAAGCGTCGTTCTTCGTTCGGCTGCCGATCTGCTGGGCGTTTCGCCTGAGGCTACGGCAACGGCAGGCGTCCCGCTCGGTCTGGTCAGTGGACACACGCACTACTTCGACGGCTTCGCGTTGATGCTGTCCAGCCCGATGTCTACCGCCGTTGCCGTTGCGCCGAGTCGGTCGGATAGCTACGAACTGCGGACGGGCGGATGGATCGCGAGGTGGAAGACCGATGAGGAGTTGACGTTCGAGCCGGACACCGACGATCCCGGCGGCGCGGCGCGCGTCGACGAAGATTTTTTGCGTGCCCTGGTGCGTGTCGCCGTCGAACTCGTGCGCACGTGGCCGACCGCATCGCCGATTCGCATCGCCGTCGCTTCGTCGGCATTTGCGAGTCTGAGCGATGGGGCTGTCGCCTCGTTCGTCGTTGCGTTGGGCGAGGTTCTGGCACCAAGCGTAGAGCCGCGCGCGCGGCTGAGCATGCTGCGCAAGGCACTGGCCGACGCGCTCTATCCGTTCAGCATCGCCTACTTGACCGAAGCCGCCGAATCTGTCCCGTTGGTCGGGCAGCGCACGTTCGCTCTCCACGACACCGATCCCAAAGCTCCGGCGCGCATGGTGATCGAAGCCGAACCTGATCCCAGCGTCGCGTGGGCGTTGCTCGTTCCCCAGCGTCCCGTTCCGCGTCCCGGGCGTGTCCGTGTGCGGCTGCGGCAGGCTCAGGCTGCGCTCGATGCTCTGCGCGCGTTCGGCATCGATGGCCCCGCCGATCTGCGCGAGTACACGCCTGCCGAACTCCGCGAGGTGCTGGCGCGCATCGACCCGCAGCTGCGTCTGCCTGCTGCGTACCTCGCCGGGGAAAATCACCGCGTCGGGCGCGCGTGGCGAGCTATCGTCAAAAACGACGCGCAACAACTTGGGGCCTTGATGCTTAGCGGATTGCACAGCCGCCACGCCTGGATGGGCGCCCGCCCCGGTGTCGAGGAAGCCGTTGCCCAGGTAGAGGACGCGCTGGCCGACGGTATGTACGGCGCCGGCCTGACGGGGCACGCGCGTGCGCTGCTCCTCGTCGGCCACCCGCTCGTGCTGCCCGGCGTGCTCGACGACGTCCACGCCCGACTGTCGCAGGTGACCAGAGGCGGCGCTCACGCGCTGCTGATGTAGGGTTGACGGATCGCGCGGCGGCTGCGCTCCGTATTTTGCCGCTCCCGATCCACCTGACCCGACTGCCGTGACCGAATCCGCTGCCCCTCCTGCTTTCGATCTCGAGCGCGTCAGTGCGCGCATCAGGGAAGAGGGGCAGTTCGTCCAGGCGTTGAAGACCGAAGTTGGTCGCGTCGTCGTGGGGCAGCAGTACATGGTCGAACGACTGCTGATCGGCCTGCTCGCGGGAGGGCACGTACTGCTCGAAGGCGTCCCCGGTCTGGCCAAAACGCTGACCGTGTCGACGCTCGCCCGCGCTATCGGGACGCAGTTTCAGCGCATCCAGTTCACGCCCGACCTGCTGCCCGCCGACCTGATCGGCACGCTGATTTACAATCAGAAGGAGGGCACGTTCGAGGTCAAAAAGGGGCCGATTTTCGCCAACATCGTCTTGGCCGACGAGATCAACCGCTCGCCCGCCAAGGTCCAGTCGGCGTTGCTCGAAGCGATGCAGGAACGGCAGGTGACGATTGGCGACTCGACGTTCCCCTTACAGGAGCCGTTCTTGGTGCTCGCCACGCAAAACCCGGTCGAGCAGGAGGGCACCTACCCGTTACCCGAAGCCCAGGTCGACCGCTTCATGCTCAAACTCCACGTCGGCTACCCGACGCGCGAGGACGAACTCGAAATCATGCGCCGGATGTCGCGGACGACCGAGCGTGCCCAGACGCGCGCCGTCGTGTCGCCCGAGCAGATCCTGCGTGCACGCGGCGTGGTCGAGGAGTTGTACATCGACCCGCGCGTCGAGGGTTACATCGTCGACCTCGTAATGGCAAGCCGCACCCCCAGCCAGTATGGGCTGCGGCAAATGGGTGCTCTGGTCGCGTTTGGCGCTAGTCCGCGCGCGACGATCAGCCTCAACCTCGCCGCACGCGCTCACGCCTTTTTGCAGCAGCGCGCCTACGTGACGCCCGAAGACGTACGCGCCGTCGCCCTCGACGTGATGCGTCACCGGCTCGTGCTCACCTACGAAGCCGAAGCCGAGGAGATCACGTCGGACGATCTGGTGCAGCGCATCTTGAATACGGTCGAAGTGCCATAAGCGGGACGGTCTCTCGACCTGTGCAGCGTAGCTTGGCCGCCGCACCCAACTTGCCGCACCATGCCCAACGCCATCATCCAACGCGAGCGTATCCCGCTCGATTTCTGGGCCACTACGATGCGCACGCGGGTCGACGTGCCGCTGACGCTGCTCAACGACGTACCGCTCGAAGGGCGTGATATCGTCGAGCGGCACATCCACCGGCCGGGACTGGTGATGGCGGGGTACGAAGAGCACTTTCAGCCGCAGCGCTTGCAAGTGCTGGGAAACACCGAAACGCGCTTTCTCCTCGCGATGGAGGAGGACAAGCGGCGCGAAGCATTCGAGCGGCTGATCTCGCACGCCATGCCGTGCCTCATCCTCACCGCCGATAACACGCTGCCGGACGAGCAGATGGCTCAGGCGACTGCTCGTTCGTTGCCCGTCTTCCGCACCCCCATCTCCACGACGCGCTTCCTGACCAAGGCTGCCAACTTCCTCGAAGACCAGTTCGCCAAGCAGGTATCGCTGCATGGATCGCTCGTCGACGTGTATGGTGTGGGCGTGCTGCTTCAGGGCAAAGCAGGCATCGGTAAGAGCGAGGTCGCGCTAGACTTGGTCGAGCGTGGGCACCGCTTGGTAGCCGACGACGTCGTGGTGGCGACTCGGAAGCACGACATCGTGATGGGAGCGGGGACGGATCTGGTGCAGCACTTCATGGAGATCCGAGGCTTGGGTCTGATCGATGTGCGGGCGATGTTCGGCATCCGCGCGATCCGATTCCAGAAGCGCATCGAGTTGATCGTCAACCTGCAACTCTGGGACCCCGACGAAGACTACACGCGCGTCGACATGATCGAGGAGTACAAGGATGTCGTTGGCGTCGACTTGCCGCTGGTGCGTCTTCCCGTCACGCCCGGAAAGAACATCACGGTCATCTGCGAGGTCATCGCCATGAATTACCTGCTGCGGCATTACGGCTACAATCCGGCTGACGTTTTTGCCAAACGACTGAGGAAGAAGATGAAAGGCCCTAAGGGGCACACCTTGCGCGCAACGGAGTATTTTGAGCAAGACGTAGAGTAGCAGGTGTGCCCAGGGAGGTGAGTGGTATGTGTGTGCGAATGTTCGTATGCATGCCGATGTAGAATTACGGCGCGGAGTTTGCTAATCTTCACCAAAGGTTGGCCTGGGTACGTGTTACTCGCTATCTTTGCTACGTGAGCGTTACGCCCACGCTTCTGCCAGGGAGTGGATTCCCATTCTCCGTCAGGTGCGTAGCGGAACCGGCAGTCCCCCGCCGTCCTTCTTCCCACCACTCTCCGTATGCCCCGCAATCAGTATTACTACTACGACCATCAGAATTGCACCTATGTCGAGGTGCAGCCGCGCAAGAGCCAACTCGCCATTCGTGGAACGGTCGTCCTCGTTCTCGCGCTCGTCCTCGCCGGCGGCCTGACGCTCGGCCTCGACCACTTCACGCTGACGCCCCAAGAGCGTGCCCTCGCGTCCGAGCGTAACGCACTTCGTGACCAACTCTCGCTCGCCCACGTGAGCATGGAGCGTTTCCAGAGCCAACTCGCCGGACTCGCACGCACCGACGAAGAAGTCTACCGCTCAATCCTCAACGCCGATCCGATTTCGGACGACGTACGTCAGATGGGCGTCGGTGGCGTCGATGAGTTTGCGGACTTCGGACGTTTCGAGACTGGCGATCTGCTGCGCTCTTCGGCTCAGATGATCGGTACGCTTGAGCGTCAGATTGGCCAGCAGCGCGCGTCGTACCAAGACTTGACCGAGAAGGCAACCGAGCGCGCCGCGTTCTTCGCCGAGCTTCCGGTCCTCAAGCCAGTTTCGGGTTCGATTATCTCGGGCTACGGCATGCGTCACCACCCGATCCTGCGCGTGAGCAAAATGCACCAGGGACTCGACATCGTGGCACGCGCCGGAACGCCCATCTACGTATCGGGCAACGGCGTCGTGAGCAAGGTCGAAGTCAGCAGTACGTTCGGCAACTTCGTCGAAGTCACCCACGCTGAGAGTGGATACAAAACGCTGTATGCCCACATGTCGGCGTTCGCACCGGGCCTCAAAGTCGGACAGCGCATCTCGCGCGGCGACCGCATCGGATCGGTCGGCAGCACCGGTCGCTCGACCGGACCGCACCTCCATTACGAAGTGCACAGCTTGTCGAACGGTCAGGCGATCAACCCGGTTGAGCTGATGGCACCGAGCATGTCGCCTCAGGCATACCGCGCACTCGTCGCCGAGAGCGAGCAGGCTGTTTCGCCGCTGTCGCTGCACTGATCCGGCTCCGTTCGCTTAGCGGAGTCAGGAAATACAGGCTTCGGTTCGTGAACGTCACAGGAAGGGGTTGCGCAGGCGTGCGGGATGTCCTATCGTCCCGCTCCATCTATCCCACGCCCTAGCCTGTATGTACTGGACGCTTGAGCTTGCTTCGTATCTCGAAGACGCCCCCTGGCCTGCCAACAAAGACGAACTGCTCGAATACGCCGACCGCACGGGCGCGCCCATCGAGTTGATCGAAAATCTCGAAGCCATCGAGGACGACGGCGAGCCGTACGAAAACATCATCGAAGTCTGGCCCGACTATCCGATCGGCAACGACGACTTCATGTTCGACGAAGACGACAGCTAATTACCTCTAGCCGAACGACCTACCGACGGCCCGCAGCCCCACGCTGCCGGGCCGTTTCCTTTCTGAGAACCTGCCAGTGAGGGGAGGTGCGAATGGCTCTGAATACGATCTGCTGCGTTTCACTCGTCGTCCGACGCGGCGCATTGCACCCCTCCCGCGCCACACAGATCGCGCGCACCGCTCATTCTTGCCTGCCGGATCTCTCCACAGACAGACTCTAACACCCTGCTGCCCATGAAACGAGGAGACGAACTCGAACTCACCATCGAATCCTTCGCCGACAAAGGCAAGAGCCTCGCCCGCGTCGACGGCTACGTCGTGTTCGTTGGCGGCGCCGTGCCGGGCGATAAGGTTCGTGCGCAGGTGTTCAAGAAAAAGCGTAAGCACGCCGAAGCCCGCATCCTGGAAGTCATCGAGCCGTCGCCGCTGCGCGTCGAGCCGCGCTGCGCCTACTTCGGCATTTGCGGCGGATGCAAGTGGCAGCACGTCGACTATGCCGCCCAACTCGAAGCCAAGCGCGAGAGCGTCGAGGGCGCATTGCGCTACGAGGCCGGACTGAGCGATGTCGTGGTCGAGCCGACGCTTCCGTCGCCGGACGTGTACTTCTACCGCAACAAGATGGAGTTCTCGTTTTCGGCTGAGCGCTGGCTCACGCAGGACGAGATCGGCACCGACCAATCGTTCGACCGCGACTTTGGACTGGGACTGCATCCGGCGGGTTTCTATGGCAAGGTCGTCGACCTGCACGAGTGCCACCTGCAATCCGAGTTGAGCGTGCGCATCGTCAACCGCGTCAGGCAACTGGCGAAGTGGGAGAACTGGCAGCCGTGGAACGTCCACACGCACGAAGGCTTTTTGCGCCACCTGGTCATTCGTCAAGGTGTGCATACGGGTGAGACGCTGGTCAACCTGGTCACCAACGGCTTCGTTCACAAGCGGATGGAGCAACTGGCGACTGTTTTGCAGGCCGACTGCCCCGAAGTGACGACGCTCGTCAACACGATTCATACCGGATTGGGCCAGACGTCGATCGGTGAGGAGACGCGGACGATCTATGGGCCGGGCCTGCTGCACGACAGCATCGGCGGTCTCAAGTTCGAGATCGACCCGCACGCGTTCTTCCAGACGAACACTAAGGGCGCCGAAGTCCTGTATACCGCCGCGCGCGAAGCTGCCGGGTTAGGGCCGGACGACCTGCTCTACGATCTCTACTGCGGCGCCGGGACGATCTCGCTGTTCTGCGCTCCGCACGTCAAGCACGTCGTCGGCGTCGAACTGGTACCCGAGGCCGTCGCCAACGCAAAGGCCAACGCCGAGCGCAACGGCATCGCCAACACCACATTCGTCGCGGGCGACATGCTCAAGCTGTTCACGCCTGAGTTCGTCGCCGAGCACGGCACGCCCGACGTGCTGATCGTTGATCCGCCGCGCGCCGGGATGCACCACAAAGTCGTCAAGCAGATCGCCGAGTTAGCGCCCGAGCGGTTGGTCTACGTCAGTTGCAACCCGCGTTCGCAAGCGCGCGACTTGGCCGGGTTGCTCGACACGTACACCGTCGAGCGCGTTCAGCCCGTCGACATGTTTCCCCACACCGCGCACGTCGAAACCGTGATGACGCTACGGCGCAAGTAAGAGCGACCCCAGAAGAACAGGGCGTGACTGCTGCGTCGACGCCTGTTGGCTGCGGCCTCCGTTCTATCCAGCTTGTTTGCTGTTTCATTGGCTGTGATCTGTTTGATTGCGACACTGAAACGTCATCCGTGGCCCGATTCGATCAATCACGGGCGACCGGTTATCTTGAGGTTCACCCTTCACCTAATCGCCACATCCACTCATGGCCAACATCGAAGACATTGAGGGCATCGGCCCTGTCATCGCTCAGAAAATGCGCGACGCCGACATCAAATCCACCGACGACTTGCTCTCTAAAGCGGGCACCAAGAAAGGCCGCGAGGTTATGGCCAAAGTGCTCGGCCTAGACGACAAGCGGATGCTGCGCTTCGTCAACCACGCCGATCTGATGCGCATCAAAGGCATCGGCGGCGAAACGTCCGAACTGCTCGAAGCCGCAGGTGTCGACAGCGTGCCCGAACTGGCGCAGCGCAACGCCGAAAACCTCCACGCGGCGATGGTCGCAGCCAACGAGGAGAAGCAACTCGTCCGACGCGTTTCGGCGCTAAGTCAGGTTCAGGGCTTCATCGCCCAGGCCAAAGAGATGGACAAAGCGGTCACTCACTGACGTTGCCTGGTCGCTATGCGCGCTCCGTCGGCTTGGGTCGGCGGAGCGTGTTGCGTTTGGGGCAGAGGGTAGAGGAAAGGCAGTGAGCAAAGCGCGCGGTATTTTGCAGTCGGCTCACCTCACCTCTGCGCGCAATGGCAACCGTTTTTCTCACTGGCGGCACCGGGTTCATCGGCAGTCATCTGGCCGAAGCTCTGGTGGCACGCGGGCACACCGTCCGCGCGCTGGTGCGAGGCGAA
Organism: Rhodothermales bacterium; assembly: GCA_963793245.1. Classification (GTDB taxonomy): domain Bacteria; phylum Bacteroidota; class Rhodothermia; order Rhodothermales; family BA12; genus CAXBBB01. The sequence goes on along the minus strand of CAWBZG010000005.1, from coordinate 192,350 downwards.
GCGAAATGGCTGGAGGGCACCGATGTGGAGATCGTCAAGGGCAGTCTAAGCGACATCGGCGTGCTGTGGGAAGCGGTCGAGGGCGTCGACTACGTCTACCACTTGGCGGGTGTGACGCGGGCGCAAGACGACGACGCGTTCGAGGTTGGAAACGTGCGGGCAACGCTCAACCTGCTGGGCGCAGTCAAAGGCAATGCGCCAAACGTCAAGCGCGTGCTGGTGACGAGCAGCCTCGCCGCCGTCGGCACGTGTGAGGGGACGCCGCCGATTGCCGACGAAGACTCGCCGCTGGTGCCCATCTCACGCTACGGTGCATCCAAAATGCGGATGGAGGCGGCGCTGTCCGATCCGCAGCAGATGACACAGAGTTATCTGGATGCTCTCCCGATTACCGTCGTTCGCCCACCTGCCGTCTACGGTCCGCGCGAGGCCGACATCTACACGTTTTTCCAGACGTGCAGCAAAGGCATCTGCCCGGTCGTCGGCGATCCGTTCAAGCCAGTGCTGAGTCTCGTTCACGTGCGCGATTTGGTCAACGGCATGATCGACGCGGCCCACAGCGACGCTACCGTCGGTGAGACGCTGTTTCTAGGGTCGCCGCGCGTCTACAGTTGGTCCGAAGTGCGCGACGCGACCGCCAAAGCGTTGGGGCGTCGGATGGTGACGGTACGCATTCCTCGCTTTCTCGTCGGGACGATCGGGGCCGCTGCCGAAGCGTTCGGCAAGGTGTCGGGCACGTATCCGCCGCTCAACCGAGAGAAGGCCCGCGAAATCCGCGACGCCTGTACAGCGTGCAGTAGCGCCAAGGCGCATCGTCTGTTCAACTACGCGCCGACGGTCGGCCTCGACGAGGGGATTTCTGAAACCATCGACTGGTACCGCGCCAACGACTGGTTGTAGACCAGAAGTCAGAACACCATCGCGCCACTGAGACGCGCCGTTTGTTTGGCCGGTTGGTACCTAACGGACCGGACACCCACGCTGGGCTAACTCCATCGGCAAGCGCGACTCGTCCAGTGCTCGCCACAAGCCGAGTGGAACGTCTGAGAGCACAACCGTCGCTTTATGTTCGCCGCAGTAGACGGCGGCAGTCGTGAAACCGGGTTCGCTAAACCAAAGCGCGTCGCCGGATGCCAGAGCCGATGTTAGTACACGCGCCGACGTGCGCGGCAGTGTGGCGGCTGCCAACGCGCGGTGTATTCGGGGCGAGAGGGGCGGTTGATCTGCGCGCCACTCTTGCTCGGCTTCTCGAAAGTCAGCGTCGTGGAGCCAGCCGTCCTGCATCGTCAGGATCTGGGCATCGAGTTGGTCTGGCGACATCTCAGCAAAGGCGAGCGCTAGCGTGTCAGGCGGTGAGGCGAACGTGTGGTTGCGCCACGTGAGGCGCAGCCCGGTTTGTGGTTGAATAGGCGGCAGCAGGGGAAACGCTGGCGGTAAGCCACGCATCGCCAGCAACAATATCAGAGCGTCGTGAGCGGCTGCGTTGCCTGACGAGACGCGGTCGATGAGGTCGCCAATCGAGATCGAGTCGGGTGACTGAGCCGGTTCGAGAGCGACGCGGTCGAGAAGGTGAGGCGCGACGCGATCGGACGTGCCGAGTCTCCCAGCGCGGACGTGCCGATTGGCTGCGTGGAGCAACGTGACGAACGAAGCTCCAGTCGTCGGGCGCGGCGTATCGGCGTGAAGGGCGAGCGTGTCGGTGTAGAGCGCGGCGTGCTTGGGATTGTCGGCGATCCAGGCGAGGAGGTCGTCGGTCGTGCGGAGCGTGTGAGCGATATCGACGCCCTCGCGTTCGGCCATCCGATCTGCCCAATACGTCGATACATCATCGCCCCACCGAAACGCGACCAGGGCGTAGACGACCAGCACCAGTGCCACTAGGGGTAGTACGATCAAAAGCCGAGCAGACGGAACGACAGAAGGGCGGCGGAGGTGAGGCATCGGGGGATGAGACGCCCGACGGATCGGACGCGTTCGCGCGAAGCCGATGTGCGCCAATTCTAACGGCGACCTGACGATTTCGCCGCGTGAAATCCTTTCGTCGGCCGCTCCGTTCATCTCTGCACATCCAACCGATTTCGACTATGAAACGCTTTCCTCTTTTCCTGCTGCTGCTCCTGCTGGCCGCGTGCCAGACGAGTACGACGGGCGCGCAGAACACGGCGCGCTCCTCCGACAGCCTCGATCTAACACCGCCCGCCGAACTGCTCGAACGGCTGCGCGCCAACTCCAACCTGACCGTCGCCACGTTCGCGGGCGGTTGCTTCTGGTGCATGGAGCCGCCGCTCGAAGCCATCGACGGCGTCGAAGCGGTCGTCTCTGGTTTCGCAGGTGGCACCGAACCCAACCCCGCCTACGACGACGTCGCCAATGGCCGAACGGATTACGTCGAGGCCGTCCAGGTCTTTTACGATGCGTCCAAGGCCAGCTACGAGCAACTGCTCTACGCCTACTGGCGCAACATCGACCCGACCGACGATGGCGGGCAGTTCGCTGACCGCGGCCCGCACTACGCGCCTGCCATCTATGCGCACGACATGGAGCAGCGCCAACTGGCCGAGGCGAGCAAGTCCGAACTGGCTGCGACGGGCACGTTCGATGAGCCGATCGTTGTCCCCGTCATCGACTACACGACGTTTTATCCGGCTGAACTCTATCACCAGGACTTCTATCTCAAGAACCAGCCGCGTTACGACAGCTATGCCGAGGGATCGGGCCGCAAGCCGTTCCTCCGCCGCACGTGGGGCAACGAAACGTCGCAGGCGACGCCGCTGCCGCCCAGCCTCCAGCCGTGGGCCGATTTCGCCAAGCCCAACGACGCCGAACTGCGCGACCGTCTGACCGATGTGCAGTACCGTGTCACCCAGCAAGACGGAACGGAGCGGCCCTTCGACAATCCGTATGACGACAACAAGAAAGCAGGGATCTACGTCGACATCGTCTCCGGCGAGCCGCTGTTTTCGTCGCTCGACAAGTTCGATTCGGGAACGGGCTGGCCGTCGTTCACCAAGCCGCTCGAACCGGCGCTCGTCGTCGAGCACGAAGACCGGACGTTGGGCATGGTCCGCATCGAAGTGCGCAGCCGCCTAGCCGACTCGCATCTGGGTCACGTCTTTCCCGACGGCCCCGAGCCGACCGGACTGCGCTACTGCATGAACTCGGCATCGATGCGGTTTATCCCCGTCGCCGAACTCGAGGCCGAAGGCTACGGTCAGTACGCGTCGCTCTTCAGCGGGCAGTAAGCTCGGCGTCGAGTGGAGTGCGTACCCGGCGCATGAGTTCGCCCAGGAGTGCGCTCTCGTCGGCGGAAAGCCTACTCAGCATCCCGGCGATCACTTCTCGCTGAGCAGCCAGACTCCTAGTGACGCGTCGCTCCCCCTCTGCGGTGGGGGCGACGCGTTTTGCGCGTTTGTCAGAGGCATCCGTAGAGCGTGTGACCAGCCCGTCTCGCTCCATTCGCGTCAGGATGGCGGTGATGTTGCTCTTGACGACCAGCAGTCGGTCGGCGAGATCGCGTTGTCGCATCGGTCCGGCGGCGGTTAGTGCGACCAACACGTCGTGTTGGGCCAGCGTCAAGTCGAGGTTTTCGAGACGGTGTGTCAGCACGCGTTCGCACGCATTGTAGGTGCGCACGACGGACAGCCAGTCTCGAAATCCGGGAAAGTCGAGGAGTTCGGATGGGTCGTTCACTGGTGTACTATATTGGTTCACGAATGAACTAATGTACGCGTCGCCGTGATTTCGTCCTCTCTGAAAGCTGTTCTCGCACCCTTGCTGATCGCTCAGGGAAAGAGAGTGCGGCGCGTCACTCCGCGCTTGCCCGAGCCGGAAGGGGCGCGGTCTGGTAGGGCGGGGTCCGGGTCGAAGTCGCTGCGTCTGCTCATTGTCGGCGACTCGGCTGCAGCGGGTGTGGGCGCAGATTCGCAAGACCAGGCATTTCTCGGCTGTCTGCTCGGCCACCTGAACCCTCATGTGCAAACCACCTATCGGCTCATTGCTCGAACCGGGGCGAGGGTCGAGCACACGCTAGAGCATCTTCGGGCGCTCCAATCCGAGCCGTTCGACGTAGTGGTGATTTCGCACGGCATCAACAGCATTACGGCCAATGTCGCGCCTGACTTGTGGCTCGCGAGGTACCGGGAGTTAGTCGGCGAACTGCAAACGCGCTTCGGCGCTGCGCTTGTAGTGGTTTCCGGTCTACCACCGATTGGGCAGTTTCCTGCGATCCCGGCTCCGCTTCGATGGTACGTCGGAGATCAGGCACGTCGGTACGACCTCCTTCTCAGAGCGTGGGCAGATGCTACGGAGGGAATCGTGTACGTGCCCTTCGCGATGCTCCCTGGCGACTCGGCGCACGGCGTTCCGATGCGTGATCTAATGGCGTCAGACGGTTTTCATCCCGGGCCGATTATCTACGATCTATGGGCGGACCGTGTCGCTCAGCTTATTTGCGCCCACCTTGACGAGTCGACCTGACGACTACGCAAAGGCGGGGAGGAAGCCGTGCAGTTTGGCTTCGAGGGCGCTGGGCGGAGCGGGCTTGGCGAGGAAGTCGGTAGCGCCTGCCGATAGCGCTTCTTGAATGTCCGCACGTCCGGCGCGGCCCGAGACCATCAGGACGGGCGTCGTGGCGTAGCGGCGCGAGGCACGCATCAGAAAGAGCAATTCTAAGCCCGACATACCCGGCAGATTCCAGTCGAGCAGGACGATGTCGTACGTGTGCCGCTGCATCAGAATCAGCGCGTCCTCGCCTGATTCGGCATGGTCTACGCGCGAGAAGCCGAAGCGGACGAGTTGGCGGAGCGTGACGTCGGCGGTGAGTTGGACGTCTTCGATGAGGAGCAGGCGCAAAGCAGCGGGGGAGAGGCTACCCGCGTTGTCGGTTCGCTGCGCGTCGACTTAAATCCGCTGCGCTACTCTTCGCCCGGAGTGAGGCCAGGAACGAGTTCGCGAAGTTTTTCCTCGAGTAGGTCGAGCGGCACCGGCTTGGCGACGTAGTCGGTCGCGCCCGCTCGCACGGCTTCCATCACGTCTTCGCGTTTCTGCTTGCCCGTAATCATCAGGATCGGCGTGTCGGCGTAGCGCCGCGAGCCGCGCATGAAACGGAGCAACTCGACACCCGACATGCCGGGCAGCATCCAATCGAGCAGCACGCCGCTGTACGTCGTCTCCCGCAGCATATCGAGTGCCCGCTCTGCGGACTCGGCGTGGTGTGGTGTTGCGTATCCCAATCGCTCGATTTGCCGAATCATCGTGCGGGCAGCGAGTCCATTGTCTTCGACGAGGAGCAGCATAGGGGACGAAGGGGGTGTAGACGTGTGTTCAGCAGGCTGCCGAACCACTCAAGCTACGGCGGGCTACCGACCGATGTCGGTCTAGATCGAACGGTCAACCGCCGGATTTTATGTCGGAGCGCCTCGGGCGACACCGGTTTGAGCAGGTAGTCGTCGGCTCCGGCTTCTACGGCTTCGAGAACGTCCGCAGTGAAGTCGTGTGCGGTGAGCATGAGAACCGGAAGCGCAGCAGTCGCTTCGTCGGCATCGGCGCGGACCTGGCGCAGTAGATCCAGACCGCTCATGCCGGGCAATGTCCAGTCGAGCAGGATGACATCGTAGTTCTGCTCGGCGATGCGATCAGCGGCCTCCTCAGCGGAGCGCACCCACTCGGGCAGTGGCAGACCGACCATCGTCAACTGCCGTTGCACGACACGGGCAGCGTTGGGTGAGTCTTCGACAAGCAGCAGGCGCATCATATGGAGCATATCGTCCAAACGATGGCGCACTTAAGCCTGAACAGTTGATGCACGGGAAAAACCTGCCGGGTCGGACGGAAAGCGCAACCGGGGCGAGCAGAGGAAACGGCGTTCTAGCGCCGATGGGCGAGCGGACACGCTTTTGCATAGGTCGGCAGCGTCACCAAGCTCCCCCTTTTACCGATGCTCCTTCGCCTGCGCAACGCTGTCGCCTCGATGCACCAGTCGACCCAGCGGCAGGAGCGGACGGCGAATAATCTCGCCAACGCCAACACCATCGGCTACCGTCGCGACCGCCTCTTCGTGACCGCGCTCAACGAACGCCTCGACATCGAAGGCGCCCCAACCAGCGACCGCCTGACCGAGCAAGGAGCCGACACCAGCCACGGCCAACTCGAAGAGACCGGCAACCCGCTCGACGTGGCTTTGCGCGGCGACGGCCTCTTCGAAGTCATGGACGAAGCGACGGGCGCCCTCCGCTACACACGCGCCGGACGCTTCACTCCGGGCGAAGACGGCACGCTCCGCACGCCTGGCGGCCTAGCTGTTCAGGGTGTCGACGGTCCGATTCAACTTCCGCCCAACGCAGGCACCATCGAGATCGACGACAACGGACGCATCGCTGTCGACGGCCAGCCTGCCGGACAACTCCGCGTCGTCTCGTTCGACGATCCGGCGCGCCTCCAACGTCTCGACGGAGCCACGTTTGCCGCCGGAAACGTCGTCCCGGTCGATGCCGAGGTGCCGGGCGTGATTCAGGGATCGGTCGAGCGCGCCAACGTCAACCCGGTCCGCGAGATGACCGAGATGATCGAGCAGTTCCGCCTCTTCGAAGGTCAACAGAAACAGATCCAAACCGTCGACGCCCTCCTGGGCCAACTCGTCCGCGACACCGGCAAATTCTAGGGCGTCCGCCCTTTTGATAGGCTCGTGGGGTGGTGTTTTTCGGGTTTTCGAGCGCCCGCTTTTTTCGCTCTTCGATTCTCTTCTTCTATCGCCTGTACCGACGAGGCATGTCCCGTCGCTAGCACGCTCTCCACCGACTTTCTCCCACCGATATGCTACGCGCCCTCCACACCGCTGCTCTGGGCATGAGTGCCCAGCAGACGAGCGTCGACAACACGGCGAACAACCTGGCCAACGCCAACACGACGGGCTTCAAACGCTCGAACGTCGTCTTTCAAGACTTGCTCTACCAGACCGTCCAGACGGCGGGGCAGGGCGAAGGTCAGGGCGCGGGCGCTCCGGCGACGCTGCAGATGGGACACGGCGCGGCGGCCATCTCGACGGTCCGCAACTTCAAGCAGGGCAGCTTCATCGAGACGAGCAACGCGTTCGACATCTCGATTTCGGGCGACGGTTTCTTCCAGGTGCGCGCGCCCGGCGGCGAACTCGCCTACTCGCGCGATGGCACGTTCACGGTCAACCAGGACGGACAGGTCGTGACGCAAACTGGACTCGCTCTCGAACCCGACATCACCGTCCCGCCCGACGCTGTCGAAGTCGCGATCAGCCAGGACGGTGTCGTCAAGGCGCGACTTCAGGGACAGCCCGAGATGGTCGAACTGGGGCAGATCGAGTTGGCCCGCTTCTTCAACCCCGCCGGACTGCGGTCGATGGGCGGCAACCTCTACGCCCAGACCGACGCCAGCGGCGAGCCGACACCCGGAACGCCCGGCGAGGAAGGCATCGGGCTGGTCCGCCAGGGCTACGTCGAAGCATCGAACGTCGACGTGGTACAGGAGATGGTGAGTCTGATCTCGGCCCAGCGCGCCTACGAAATCAACTCCAAGATGGTGACGACGAGCGAGGACATGCTCCAGATCGCCAACAACCTCAAGCGCTGATTGCATCTGCCAGCCCCGTACCGACGGGGCATGCCCCGTCGCTACACGCCATGTTTCGCCTTCTCGCTCTGCTGCTTCTCCTCTGCGCTCCCGCCGCTGCCCAGGACGCGTCGCCGGTCGCGGCTGCGGTGCAGGCTCAGGTGGACGCGCGCTACCCCGAGTTGGCTGGTCGACTCGTCGTACGGGCCGAGCGCGTGCCGGACGAAGCCGCCGCTCTCGACGCGCCGCGCGTGGCGTGGACGGATCGCGGACGTGCGCCCAACGGTCCGCTTTCGGTTGCTGTCACGGATGCCGATGGCCGAGCCGTCGGACGGGCGCGCGTGTTCGTGGCCCGATTCGACAGCGTCGTGTCCGTTAGCGAGACGCTGAAAAAGGGCGATGAGGCATCGGCTGCGCTGACCATCGCGTGGACCGAGACGACGCGTCTTTCGGGCGACCCCCTGACCGCTCGCGATCTGCCGACCGGGACACTCTTCGCCACCCGCCACCTGCGCGCCGGGCGCACGCTACGCAGCGGCGACCTGCGCGCCGCCTTCGCCGCCGACATCGGCGATGCCATCACGATGCGCTACCGTCGCGGCGGACTGGCGCTCGACCTACGCGGACACGCACGAGAAGCCGGACACCTCGGCGATACCATCCGCCTCCACGTGCCCGACACCAACACCACCTACCGCGTCCGCCTCACCGCAGCGAGCGCCGCCGTGTGGGTGGAAACGCTCTGACCCACTCCGGACTCGGTAAGGGCGATTCATGGATCGCCCCTACGACAGCCACCACCGCCACTGCGCTCATACATCCTCTCCTGACTATGCGTTTGCTCTTGACTCTCCTACTCTGTGCGCTCGCGGCTCCGGCTGTCGATGCGCAATCGCTGTTCTCTGATCCCAAGGCGAACCGCGCGGGCGACATCCTGACCATCGTGCTATCCGAGCGGACCAACGCGGCGCGGTCGAGCCAGTACGACGACCAGAGCCGGGCGTCGCTCGGAGGAAACGCGGTGGGTAACGCGGGCGGGACGTTTGCGCTCGACGCTACGTTCGGGCAAAACGCCGAGGCGAGCAACCGCACGGTCCAGTCCGACTTGCTGAGCGGCACGCTGACCGTTTTGGTCGACTCGGTCACGGCGCAGGGCAACCTATTCGTCCGAGGCGAGAAATCGCTCAACGTCAACGGAGTGACGCACGTGATGCAGGTACGCGGGACCGTCCGTCCGCTCGACGTGCGCTACGACAACACCGTGTTGTCTTTCCAGATCGCCAACGCGCACATCGAATACCGCAAAGCCGGACGTGCCGCCAAGTGGTTTCCGACCGGCACGATGACGCGTCTGGGTGCGGTGGCGCTGCTTGGAGCCGCCGTCTTTCTCGTAGCCAACTGATCTGATGCGCTTCGCCTCTTCTCCTCGCCGCCGTCCACTCGACTCCTTTTCGGTCCGCGCCCTTCTCGCGCTGATCGGCGTGCTGCTGATGTTGGCGTTCGCGCTGCCTGCCGAAGCGCAGTCGAGCGCGGACGTGCGCATCAAAGAACTCGTCGTGCTCGACGGCGCCCGCCCGCTTCAACTCGTCGGCTACGGCATCGTCGTCGGACTCGACCGGACGGGCGACCGGGCAAGCGGACGCAGGGGCGCTCCTTACACGGTTCAGAGCATTGCCAATATGCTCCAGCGCTTCGGCATCGCCGTCGACCCGACCGTTTTGGGCACGCGTAATGCCGCCGCTGTGATGGTGACCGCCACGCTCGACCCGTTCAGCGGACCCGGCGCGACGGTCGACGTGACGCTGTCGTCGCTGGGCGATGCGCGCTCACTCTCGGGCGGTGTGCTGCTCCAGACGCCACTGCTCGACCCGACCGGAGCCGTCGGCGCGCTGGCGTTCGTGATGGCGCAGGGGCCTGTCTCGACCGGATCGGCGAGCGCGGGCGGATCGGGCGCCAGCGTGCAGGTCAATCATGGCAACACGGGTCGCGTGCCGGGCGGGGGACTGATCGTCCAGTCGCCGCCGCTGCAGATCGAAGGGCAGGCGATGGCGCTCGTGCTGCGTCAGCCCGACTTCACGACGGCGGCGCGCATCGCCGAGGCTGTCAACGAGCGCTTTACCGACGGCGCACGCGTCGTCCACGCCGGACGCATCGAAGTCGACGTTCCCGCTGCCGTAGGCGGGGTGAGTGAGGCGATGGCGATGCTCGAAGGCGTACGGATCGCGGTCGAGGCTCCGGCTCGGTTCGTCATCAATGAGCGGACGGGCACCATCGTCGCGGGCGGCAACGTGCGCATCAGCGAGGTCATGATCACCTACGGCAGCCTGGTCGTGTCGACGCAGAACACGCCGGTCGTCGCTCAGCCCAATCCGCTCGCCCAGGGACAGACGGTCGTCGCCAACCAGCAGACAGCATCGCTCGAAGAGGAGCAGGCGCGCAGCATCGTCCTCCAGCCCAACACGGACGTGACGACGCTCGCCGCAGCACTGAACGAACTGGGCATGACTCCGCGCGACGTGATCTCGATCTTCCAGGCCATCGACCAAGCCGGCGCGCTGCAAGGCGACCTAGTCATTCTCTGATGCCGATGGACGCTCTTTCCGCCGCTCGTACCGCTTCACCCCAGCCGACTCCGCCCGCTCGCCCTTCTCAGGCGGACGCGGCGGCGCATCAGTTCGAGGAGGTGTTGGTCAAGCAGTTCGTGCAGACGATGACCAAGGAGTTGTTCGAACCGATGGAGGGCGGGCCGGGCTGGATGGGCAGCCAGGCCGACCTGCAGCGCGAAGCCCTCGCCGACGTGCTGACGAGCCACTTGGTCGAGTCCGGCGCGCTGCGCGTCGGCGATCTGGTGCGCCGCCAGTGGTCGCCCGAGGTGACGCCAACTGAGAAGGCGCCACTGCCCGTCGACTCTCCGATTCCGGCTCGCACGTTCGATGCGATTCCCGCCCGCTCTATCCGCCCGCCGCAGACCGACTCGCTCGACCTGAGCGCCTGATTCTACCGACATGACCAAGACTTCTACTTTGACCGACTCCGTTTCTACGGCGCCACGCGGACCCGCTGCCGTCGTCCAGCCGCTGGCCGACACGCTCGCCGCCGAACTCGAATCGCTGCACGCGCTCCACAGCCTGACAGAGGATCAACTCGCCGCGCTCCAAGCTGCCGACTCGGATACGCTCGACGCGCTCACCAGCATGGTCGGCGAGACGCTGGCTCGGATGAAGCGCTTGCAGCAGACGCGCGGGCGGCAGACGCGACTGGCCGCCCGCGTGCTGAAACTGTCGACCGACACGGTCACCATCGAAGAGATCGCCCAAGCTCTGGCGGCCTATGGCGACGAAGACTCGCTCCGCGCGTCGGACGAACTGGCGAGCCACCGCGCCGAACTCCGCGAGCGCGCGACGGTCGCCAGCCGCAAGGCCGACGCGCTGACCTTTGCGCTCCATCACGCGCTGACGCTGGGACGCGAAGTGCTGACCGTTTTGCAGGGTCAGGCTGCGCCTGCAGGTCAGCAGCACTACACGCCGACCGGCATGCAGACTGGCACGTCGCGCGGCGGCGGCTTCGTCAACTTGGACGGCTAAACCTGAACGTACATGAGCCTCTTCGGAACGTACCACACTGCCCGCCGCGCCCTCGCTGCTCAAACGACAGCGCTGGCGACGACGGGCGATAACGTCGCCAACGCGGGCGTCGAGGGCTACGCGCGCCGCCGCGTCAACCTGCGTACGTCTCAGGCGCCGGGGGGCGGGTTTGGAAGCGTCGGCTTTCCCGCAGGTGGCGGCGTTCAGGTGTCGGGCATCGAACGGCTGCGCGACGAAGTCGTGACCGAATCGACGCGGCGATCCCGGTCGCTGCTGGGTGCTGCCGACGAGCGGGCGCGAGCGCTTGGTACGCTCGAAGCGGTCTTCTCGACGAGCGGCGATGGCACGCTGCCGGACGCGATGGGGCGCTTCTGGAACGCGTGGAACGATCTGGGTCAGGACCCCGAAAACCCTGCTGCACGGCGCGCTGTCTTGAGTCAGGCGCGGAACGTCGCCGATACGGTCAATCAGATGGGCAACGGCGCGCTGCGGCTGCAAGAGCAATCCGTCTTCGACTTGCGCGCGGGCGTCGACGACGTCAACAGCCTGACCAAAGAACTGGGTGAACTGAACCAGGCCGTTCGCATCGGCACGTCGACCGGAGTGCCCGACTTGGCGGCTCAGGACCGGCGCGACGTCGTGCTCGACCAACTGGCCGAGTTCGCGCCCATCGCTATCAAGCGCCAGACCGACGGCACGGCGACGGTTTCGCTCGACGGGATGAACCTCGTCCAGACCAACGACGTGACGTTGCTCTCGGTCGATGAGTCGACGGGCAGCCCGCGTGTGATGTTCGGAGATACCGACGTGGCGATGCGCACGACCAACGGACGGTTGGGCGCTCGGCTCGACGTAGCCGCCAACCAGATTCCGGCTACGCTCGCCACGCTCGACGCATTCGCCCAGCAACTCGTCGACACGGTCAACGCGCAGCACGCACTGGGATCGGATCAGGACGGAAACGCAGGCGGTGACTTTTTCGACGCAGCAGGTGTGACGGCTACAGGTCTTTCGCTCGCGCTCACCAACGGACGCCAACTCGCCGCCGCCGCCGCCGGGCAACCAGCAGGCGACAGCCAGAACGCGGTCGCCCTAGCTGCTCCTCCGCGAACCCATCGACCGCACCGCCGTCGACCTGCTCTCCAGTTTGGGGTCGACGGTCCAGTCGGCGCTGCGCGATCAGGAGCGGCAGTCCGCCGTCGTGACGAGTCTGGTCGGACTCGAAGCCAGCCGCTCCGCCGTCAACATGGACGAGGAGTTGACCAAGATGATCGCACACCAGCAGTCGTACGGCGCCGCTGCCAAGCTCCTCACGACCGCCGAGCAGATGATGCAGACGCTGCTCAGCATTTGACCGTGATGGCCTCTCTACCTCGTCATCTTCGCGAACGCAGGGATGCCACCTTCTCGGCTAAAACCGTCCTCCCCTCAGCCGAGGGGAGGTGCCGCGCCAGCGGCGGAGGGGTCTGGTTGCTCGGAACTCTGCCGCTCGGACCACCCCGCCTACGGCACCCCTCCTTACCTAAGGAGGGGACGATGGAACGAACTGGCTCTGCACATCCCGACACGCCTTTCCCATTCTGCCGCTCTTAACTCCGCTCGCGCTTCCGCCGATACAGACTCCACGGCGCACCACCCGTCCCTTGCTATGATCTATCCTCGCCAAACTCACCTGCACCGCCTGTTCGCCGAGACCGCCATACCAGCGGCCCAGCGCGACGTGGAGCGGCTGCGCGAAGTGCTTTCGACCGGCGTCGACGTGAACCGGGCGTCCGACGATGCGTCGCGCTACCACCGGGCGCGTTCGTTGGACAACGTCGTGTCGCGGCTGGACAGCTACGAGCGCAACGTCACGTCGGCGACGAGCGTGCTCGACCACACGCAGCACTACCTCGACGCGATGGGCGAACGGTTCATCAAAGCGCAAGAACTGGCGATCCAGGGCAACTCGGACACGCTCAACGCAGGCGACAAGGCCAAGCTCGCTGGCACGATCGACACCCTTCTCGAAGCGACGCTCGACGACCTGAACGCCAAAGTCGGCGATCGATTCTTGTTCGGTGGGACGACGGCTTCGGGCAGCGCCAAGCCGTTCCAACTTGCCGCAGGCGTCGTTACCTACAACGGCAACGGCGGCGAGCGCGAAGTCCAGATCTCCGAAACGGCGACAGCGCGCGTCAACCTCGCAGGCGACGCCGTGCACGATACCGGAGCAGGCTTCACCATCACCGAAGCGCTGACGGGCTTGGCAGCGGCTCTGCGCGGCGAAGTAGGTGCTCCGACGATGGCAGCAGCCCTCACACAGATCGAAGGCGCACGCGAGCACATCGCCGGACAAACGTCCGAGGCAGGCGAGCGGTCGTCCCGCATCCGGCTGGCGGGCGAGCGCATCGCGGCGACGCGGCTCAACGCGGTCAGCGAGCGCAGCCAGGTCGAAGACGCCGACTACCTGGAGACCGCAACCGAACTCAAACGCGCCGAAACGAGGATGCAAGCCGCCTTGCAGGTCGGCGCTCGCTCGATGCAAACCACCCTTCTCGACTATCTGCGATAGGTTCAGTTTTTGGCTACATCTATCTCCTACACGCCGCGCGACACGCTTCCCATTTGTACCCGTGAACTCGCTTCTTCTTCGTCCCCACGCCCTCACGCTTCCGCCTGATCGTCGAGCGGACGACTTCTCCTCTCCCTGCCTCCATGTCCGCCGCGCACGCCACTCGCCGCCCCGTTCTCAGTTCGCTCGAACTGCGCTGCCCGCCGCTGCCGCACACGATCGTAGAAGCGCTGGACCTGATCGACCATCCGCAAAAGATGGACAAGGATACCGTTACCCAGATGGTAGCGCGCGATCCCGCCGTGGCCGCTCGGCTGCTCCAGAACGTCAACTCGGCGTATTACGGGCTGAAGCGCGAGGTGACGAGCGTCGAGCGCGCCGTCGTACTGATCGGCCCGGTCGCCGTTACGGGTGTCGTCGTGGGCATGAACATGCTGCGCCTGCGATCCGTCATCCGCGACCCCGTCGCTGCCGATGCCTACATGCGCCTGATGAAGCACCTGCTGGCGACGGCGTTTCTGGTGCGCCACCTCGACGAAGGTCCGCCGCGCGGAGGCAATCAGAGCGACTCCAAACCTGACATCGGGCTGTCGTTCACGGCGGGCCTGCTGCACGACTTCGGTAAGATCATCCTGGTGTACAACCACGCGAAGCAGGCGGCGTCGCTGTACGAGGAGCGCGCGTTGCAGCAGCAGATCGCCGAGCCGAACCTGTGCCGGTTGGAAGCGCTGCTCTTTGGCTGCGACCACACCGAGGCGGGCGAGTTTGCGGCGCGCAAGCTCAACTTCCCCGACTCGCTCGTTACGGTCATCAAGCGGCACCACGACACCGACCTGTCCGACTTGCCGCTCGATATGCAGGCGCTGATCCGCAAGGTGCAGGCGTCGAACTTGGCGGCGAGTGCGCTGGGATTTGGGCTGGGCGTTCCCGTCAACTGGGCACAGTGCGCCGCTCACCCCGTCTGGCAGCACCTCTACGATACCCAGCCGAGCGGATTCGACAGTCCCGAGGCGCTCGTCGAGGATCTGCGTTTGCAGCACTACCACCTGACCGCCTATTTGGAGCCGCTGACGCGCTTGGCAGAGGAGGCACGAGCATGAGGTTACTCGTCGTCAGCTCGTCTAAGATCTTCCGCCGCAGCGTCTCCAATGCGCTTCGAGGGGAGAAGCACCTGATCGAAGAGGCCGCCAGTGGTCTGGGCGGACTCCACGTTGGCGGAGGCCGCGCCTTCGATATGGTCTTGCTCGACGGCGACTTGCACGACATCACAGGCCTCGACTTCGTCGCCCAGTTTCGCGCGACGGCTGATGCTGACGTGCCGTTCCTCTACTTCGCCGCCCACGGTACCTATCAGGACGTGCTCGGCGCCTTCGACATGGGAGTCGACGACTACGTCCTGATCCCGTTCGATGCGTCGATGCTTCAGCGCAAGCTCGAAAAGCAGGCACGCAACCATCGCGACCGCCTCCGCAAGCGTCGATTGGCTCTGCCTTCTGTGGCTTCGTCCGGGTCCCCGTCCCTAACAGGAGCACGGAAACCGTTCGTCTCCATTCCGGATGCGGCACCGCTCGACGAAGAAACCATCGAGCAGGCCAAGCCGCGCAAGTACGTACGCAAAGACGCGTTCTCGATATAAGCGTAGCGCGCGATAGCTGGAGGTGGGAGAGCGCTTTGCGAAAGACGACCTGTCGGTTTAGGCGACGGTTTCCCGTGGCGCCCCGCGTCGAGGCGGCAAAGCGGAAGAGAATACCGTCGTCGATTTACCCTAAACGGAAGCCTCTTCGACGTGAGGCGCAAAAACCTTAGCCCAGAGGCAAAAAAAGTTGGGCACGTGATTTAAGGGATAGGGAGTGGGTGCGATAACGCAGATGTGCCCACCGGCACATCGCCAGAACACCCCGTTTCTCTAACCCCTCACGATCATGCTCGGAGATCTTTCGCGCGTCAACAGCAACAGCCAGGCCTTCAGCGCGCTGGCTCAGCTCAACAAAACCAACGGCGAACTCGGCCAGCGCCAGATGCGGCTCTCGACAGGCAAGCGCATCAACGCAGCCGAAGACGACTCGGCAGGCTACGCCATCGCCCGCAAGCTCGAAGCCAAGACGCGCGGTCAGGCTCAGGCCCTCGCCAACATCGGCGACGCCAAGTCGATGCTGACCGTCGCCGAAGGCACGCTAGGCACCATCATGGACATCCTTCAGACGATGAAGGAGAAGACCGTCCAGGCGAATAACGATACGATGGGCGACGAAGACCGCACCAAAATCGACAATCAGCTGGACGCCCTCAAGACCGAAATTACCGACCTGCTTGGTGACACCGAGTTCAATGGCAACGCGCTCTTCGGAGCCACCACGACCAGCTTCTCTTTTCAGGTCAACGCCGAATCGGGCGACGTATTTACTGCCGAGATCGCAGGAGTATCGTCGGCCTTGCTGGGCACGAATACGACGAACAACATTGGCTCGCTCGATGTGACCAGCTCGACCGGGCGGGCATCGTCGATTCAGACTGTCGACGACGCTATCGACGACGTGTCGAACTTGATCGCCACGCTGGGCGACGACCAGAAGCGATTGACGTTCAAGCAGGACAACCTGACGACGTCGATGAACAACTACGAGTCGGCACGTAGCCGGATCGAGGACGCGGACTTCGCCAAAGAGCAGATGAGCATCGTCAAGCTCCAGATCCTGCAGCAGACCGGCACCGCCAGTCTTGCACAGGCCAACAGCGCTCCGCAGTCCATCCTTAGCATCGTCGGTGGGCAGTAAGGCACTTCTAACCTCTTTTCTCGCCTGATTCGATAGGGATTCTGTCCCATTGATGAGGTGGGAGGCGGAGTAAGCACACCTCTGACGATCTAGCCGAAGAGCAAGAAAGCGACGGATTTATGGTGGCGGCATGAGGATCGATAACTCGTTTGATTAACGTCTACACCCATGATTGGAGATCTCGCCCGTGTCGGCTCGAACGGCCAGGCTTCTAAAGCCCTCGCGCAACTCAACAAAACCAACGGCGAACTCGGCCAGCGCCAGATGCGGCTCTCGACGGGCAAGCGCATCAACGCGGCCGAGGACGACTCGGCAGGCTACGCCATCGCTCGCAAGCTCGAAGCCAAAACGCGCGGCCAGGCTCAGGCGCTCTCGAACATCGGCGATGCGAAGAGCATGCTGACCGTCGCCGAGGGCAGCCTCGGAAGCGTGATGGACATTCTCCAGACGATGAAGGAGAAAAGCATTCAAGCGGCCAACGATACGCTTGGCACTGATGAGCGCACCAAGATCCAGAACAACCTGGACGCACTGAAAGCGGAAATCACGGACGTCCTTGGGGACTCTGAGTTCAACGGTACCAGCTTGTTCGCTGGCGGTGTAACCGGTACGACTTTCAATTTTCAGGTCAATGCCGATAGCGGAGATACGTTTTCCGTCAACCTCATTGGCGCTACTACAGGTAACCTGGGGGGCTTTCCTCCAAACGAGCTCGGAAACGTAACCGTCAACGGAAATGCGACCCAGCGAGACAGCGCCATAACGACGATCGACGCCTCAATCGACAACGTCACTCAGCTTCTCGCCGGTCTGGGCGACGACCAGAAGCGATTGACGTTCAAGCAGGACAACCTGACGACGTCGATGAACAACTACGAGTCGGCACGCAGCCGGATCGAGGACGCCGACTTCGCCAAGGAGCAGATGAGCATCGTCAAGGCGCAGATCCTGCAGCAGACCGGCACGGCCAGTCTCGCTCAGGCCAACAGCGCCCCGCAGTCCATCCTCAGCATCGTCGGCGGATAGAAACCTACTTTGACTCGGCTAGCAGGCTGGTCTTTCCATTGGGAGGATCGGCCTGCTGCGTTATGAGCCGATCTAGCGGACGACGGTCACACGCCGCACGATCTGCCGGTCGCCGCTCGACAGGCGCACGAAATACAGGCCGCTCGCCAGGCGATCTGCGGCGAGTGCAGCGGTGTGATGGCCCGTCTCGTAGTCCGCATCGACGAGCGTTTGGACGAGGCGCCCGAGCGCGTCGTGAGCGGTGATGGTCACGCGCGCCGATGTCGGCAGCGAGAACCGGACGGCGACGCTGCCGCGGGCCGGGTTGGGGTAGGGCGATTCGAGTGCTAGAACGGTGGGGAGCGGCGCGCTCACTTCGACGACGGACGAATAGGCTGTCGTGCCGTCGAGGTCTACTTGGCGCAGGCGGTAGCGGATCGACTGGGGCGCGCGCGGAAGCTTGCGGTCGACAAACGTGTAGCGGGTCTGCGCGAGCGTCGTGCCCTGTCCGTCTGTCCAACCGATGTCGGTCCAGATCCCGCCTTCGGCTTCTCGCTCAATGGCGAATCCGGCGTTGGCGGTTTCGCTAGCAGTTTCCCATAGGAGCCGAACGTCGTCAGCATCTCGGATGGCTTCGAACGCGGTAAGCTCTACGGGAAGCGCGGCGAGGGGGGCGCCGACGCCGAAGTCGCTAAAGCTCGTCACTCCGACGGCGCATACCTGGGTCGGCGTGCCGGACGGACGAAGCTGGGTCGACAGCGCGCTCCACGGGGCGCCCTGGGCGATGCGGTGGTAGACGACGAGTGTCGCCGGGTCGCTGACGGGGCCGCGTACGTCGGCCAAGGGAAAGCACACGTCGCTGGTGAATGCGCCGCCGCCATCGATGCTCAGCGTCCAGAACTGAGCCGTCGCCAGGTCGGAGCCGCTGACGCCGAAGCCGCCTGGAGGAACGTCGGAGGTCTGCTCGGCGGTGACGGTGGCCTGAGAGGAGAGGCTGGAGAAGTCGACTGCGATGCCGCCTGCATCGGCCAGGTTCACGGGCGGCGGGTCGCCTGCGTCCAACCGGGCCGACGCGCTGGGTGCCTGGCGCGTGGTGAACGCTGTGACGCGCCACAGTCCTGCGCCTCCCGGTCCGCGTCCGCGCACTCGGGCGAAATAGGAGCCGGGGGCGAGTCCGACTAGTTGCACGCTCGTTCCGGTTGGGCTGTGCTGCTGGAGGGGCGTCGCGAAGCTCGCGTCGTCGGCGACTTCTACGTCGTAGCTGGTCGCGTTAGAGGCTGCATCCCACGTGACGAGCGGACTTCGCGGGGCGACGGCGTTGTAGGCTGGAGACGTGATAGTGACCGGGCCGGGCGCTGCGGCTCCCGAGAACACGAACGACTCCCACCCGGACCACGGACCCGAACCGCTCGAGTTGCTCGCCCGGACGCGCCAGAAGTACGTCGTCGCCGATTCCGCCGTGAGGCCGTTGGTCGTCTGCGCGCTGATCGTGGGCTGGCCGAGTTGTTCGGCGTAGCGTCCCCCGAATGAGCGTCCGCCGAACTGCGATTGGGCTGTGTGATAGTAGATCTGGTAGCTCGTCGCTCCAGCCAACGACGAAAACTCGAACGTCGGGAGCGCGCCGACGCCCGTCGCTCCGCTGGCAGGTGAGACTAGCGTGGGCGCGGTGGATAGGGCGGCAGCCGTTTCGGTCGTCAAACGCCGCACCTCGCTCCACGCCGACGCTGCATCCGACCCTTCGGGGCCGCTGACGGACTGGACGCGCCAGAACAGCGTCTGGTTGTTGGATGCGCTATAGTAGGCGTAGGCTGGATCCGTGACGTACGTGTCGAGCCGGATCGACCCGCCGCCTTTGTCGCCGGACGAAGCCGTGAACTGGTCGTCGGTAGCGATCTGGAATCGGTAGCGATCGGCTCCGGTCGCGGCCTGCCAGGACAGCGCTACGGGGAAGGGTGACGTCGGTGGCTTCGTGGGCCGGAGCCGTCAGCGTGGGTGCTGCGGGAGCGGTGTACGACTGCGTGGTGAAAGGAGGACGGGGCCGACCAGTTGGTAAGCTCGAAGCTCGCGCTTCTGCCCTCGCAGGCGGACGTAAAATCGAACGCCCGATGGGAGCGCTCGTCGTCACGAGTGCGCCGCCTTGCGCGTTCGTGCCCTGCGCGACGGTCGACGAGAAATCAGACGCCGTCGAGATCTGATAGGAGACAGTGGTGATGCCTGCCGGGATCGTCCAGGTCAAGGCGGGTCGCAGTCCTACGCTGGTGGCGTTGGCGGCGGGCTGGCGGAGCGTCGGAGCGGGAGGCGGAGGAAGCTGCGTCGTAAACGAGTACACGTCAGACCAGGGACCCGCTCCGATTCCGCCGACGGCACGCACGCGCCAATAGTGCGTCGTTGCCAGCGCGAGAGGGGACGTCGTCATCGTGGTGTTGCCCGTCGACACGTCGGCGACGGTTGTCGCGAACGTCGGATCGGTGCTGACCTGAGCCTGATACGTCTGGGCCTCGGCGACGGCTTGCCACTCGAAAGACGGCGTCTCGGTCAGATTGGTAGCTGCGTCGAAGGGACTGATGAGTTCGGGTGCCGCGTCGGGAACGCCGTCGGACGTGTCGAAGAAGAACGTGCTGCTCCACGCTCCGCCACTCGGACGGACGCGCCAGAAGTAGCGCGTGTCGGGCGACAGGCCAGCGTAAGCTGCGCTCGCAAACCCGCCGACCGTCGCCACGTTGGAGGCCGACGCTGCGACGGTCGAGAAGTCAGACGCTGCCGACACCTGAACGTCGGTCTGAGCGTGACCAGCCGCGAACCAGCGCAGCGTACCGCCCAGGCCTGCGATGCGACTTCCGTGTGTCGGCTCGTGCTGCGCGTCGAACAGCGGCATCGCGTCGGCCACGACGGAGATCGAGAAAGCTACCGTCGTCCACGGACCGGGACCGCCGTCGCTGACCGCGCGCACGCGAATCGCCGTTTCCGTTGGAGCCTGCCCAAACTGCTGATCGGGGAAGTTGTCGCCAAGCCAGTAGAGCGACGTGCTGGCCGACGTGGGCGCGGGTGTGTCGGTAAACGATCCGTCGACGCTGAATTGGTACTGGTAGTAGTCCGCGTCGTCGGGCGAGGGCAGCCACGTCACGTAGGGTGCGCCGGTGTTGTCCTTGTACCGGATCGTCCCGCCCGGAGTCGGCGATAGGATCGTGGGCGCACCGGGATTGGTCGCCGCAGCCGTCGTAAACGTGCGCGGCGCGGTCCAGGCGCTCCACAGGCTGCCTGTGCGCGCGTTCATCCGCCAGTAGTACGTCTGCCCGTCGCCCTGGAGCACGACCAGTTCGCGGTGTGTCGTCGTCGTGCCGTCGTAGTGGGAGCGGCGGATGACCGGGTCGGCGAAGTCGGGCGTTGCCGAGACCTGGAGTTCGGTCGCGTTGGCTCCGGACGGAATCGTCCACTCGAAGGTGGGCAGGACCGACACGCCCGACGCGCCCCCAGCGGGAAGCACCAGCGTGGGCCGCTCGACGATCTGCGAGGCCGTGCGGAATCGGAAGGCGCTCGACCACTGGCCGTCGAAGTCGTTCACGCCGCGCACGCGCCAGTAGTAGAACGTGTTGGTGTTGAGCGAAACGCCTTCGAGCGTGGCCGACGTACCGGTGACACGCGCGTCGTAGATCGGACTGTTCTCGAACGTGAATGTGTTACTCGACGTGGCGACCTGGACTTGGTAATCGGTCACACCGGGCAGCGCGTCCCAGGCGAGCGTCGGCGGAATCGGGACGTTGGTGGCGGCGTTACGCGGCTCGGTCAGCGTGGGATGAGCGGGCGCGTCGGGGTGGATGCCGGTCGTCGAGAAGCGCCACGTCGCGCTCCACGGACCCGCCGATCCGCCAAACCCGAGCGCCTGGACGCGCCAGGCGTAGCGGCTGCCGGTCTGGAACGTGCGCAGCAGGCTACGGCCCGACGTGTCGTCGTCGTAGTCGGGGTTCGACCAGTCGGGAGTGGCGTCCCATCCGCCTCGGATCTCGACGTACTGGACGCGGTAGCGCCACGCGCCCGAGACGCTGTTCCACTGAAGCGCCGAGCGCGTCTGGCGCGCCTCTTCCTGGTCGTTCGGGCCGATGAGGACCGGAGCGTCGAGGTCGGCTTCGGCGGTCGTGAAGCTGCGCGCGGCGGACCAACCGCCATCGCCCAGACCGTTCGTCGCCCGGACGCGCCACCAGACTTGGGTGTCGAGCGGAAGCGCGGGCGAGATCGATGCGGTCGTGTCGCCGACGACCGATCCGTCGAAGAGCAGCGTCCCAAACCCGGCGTCGCTCGCCACCTGCACGTCGTAGCGGACGGCCTGCGTCGCCGCGCGCCACACGAGCGGACCTCGAAGCGGACCGCCGGTATCGGCGTCGGTCGGTGAGACGAGCACGACCGATCCAGGCGCACTCGTCGCTGCCGTGACGACGCGCTCAGGCAATCCCCACGCGCTCTGCACGCCTCCGTTTCGGCTTCGGACGCGCACCCAGTAGACCGTCGCCGACGCGAGGCCGGTCGCGATCGCCGTCGTGCCCGCCACGTTGGATTCCGCGTCGACGACGGACTCGAACGTCTGATCGGTCGCGATCTGGTGTCGTAGCTCGCCGCACCCGGAACGCTGCCCCAGGTCACGTCGGCGGTCGTCGCGGTTGCCAGCGCGCCGCCATTGGGGACGAGTAGGAGGGGAGGCGATAGGCGCGACGGGGTCGGAAGCGGCGCATATTCTGCGATGTGAGCCGATGCTTTGCCGCCTGCCTGCGTGAAGCCGCCGATGGCGAACAGGCTCGTGCCGTCCGTTGCCAAGTCGAACGGCCCCGACTCTCGGCTCGTCGAGAACCCGGTCAGTCCCGAACCGACGACCTCGGATCCACCGTCACCCGTCGCCCACGCCACGCCCCGGCTCGCGCCCCAGTTGTCGCCCAACTGCCCGCCCACGACGACGTGCCCGCCGACGACCGCCAGTTCGCTCAGTTCGGCGTCGCCCGAGAGCGCGCTGAAGTAGCCGCCGAACGTGTACCACCGCTCGCCGTCCCAGCGGGCCAGTCCGCGCGCGTTGACGTTTTCGTTGTTGGGGTTGTCGACGCGGTAGAACGTGCCCGCGATGAACACCTCGCTGCCCGAAATCGCAACGTCGAGTACGTCGTACGTGCTGGGCAGGTCGACGCCCTCGCCCAATCGCTCCCACATCGCGCCGTTCCAGCGCACGATGCGGCGCGTCGGCAGGAGAGAGCCGTCCGGCTGGATGGCATCGGCGAGCCGCCCGCCCACGTGCAGCCGCCCGCGCGCGTCGACGGCCAGCGCCTGGACGCCTCCGGTGAAGCCAACGGGATCCGCCCCGGTGCCTGCGGCGAACAGCGCCCAATCGCCTGCGCTCGCGTCCCAGACGACGAGGTTCGACACGGCGAGCGGCGTTCCGCTGGCCCGATACGCCGCGTCGATGTCGCCACCGACAGCCAGGTCGCCGTTGGACAGCGTCGCCACGTCCGTGACCGTCCCGTCGATGCCGCTCCGACGCGGCGACGCGAACGTGCTGCCGT
Source organism: Rhodothermales bacterium (assembly GCA_963793245.1). Taxonomy (GTDB): domain Bacteria; phylum Bacteroidota; class Rhodothermia; order Rhodothermales; family BA12; genus CAXBBB01. Next base: position 169,315 of record CAWBZG010000005.1, on the reverse strand, counting down.
CGCCAAAAGCCTCCCACAGGTTCGTCGACGTATTCCAGGCTGCGATGCGCTCGGCGTAGACCGTCGACCCGTCGGGGTTGAAGACGCGCGTGAAGTTGCCCGCGATCACGATCCGGTCGCCCCACACGTGCGCGACGGTGACACTCGGCGGCGTCGTGCCCGATGCGCTCAGCCTGCCCAGCGCCTGCCACGTCTTGGTGGTCCGGTTGTAGCGAGCGAATCCTCCGACGTCAATGCCTCCTGCCTGGCGGATAGAACCGGCGGCGTACACATAGTCGCCGTGGAGGGCGAGTTTGGCCGAGCGCAACCCCGTCGCTAGCTCGAGACCCTCTGTACCCGCAAACTCAGCGCTCCAATTGGCGTCCGAGAAGAGAGAGGACTGTGCAGCAGCCGGAGGGGATGCGGCGAGTAGGACGGCGAGGAACAGGAGGTAGCGCATAGTTCAGACGTGTAAGTTCCAAAAACTATCCGTTACGCTGCTCTATCGCTATCCCAAGGTCTGGGGGTTGGGTGCTCGCATTGGCGTCTTCGCCGGTCCGACGGTCTCGGATTGCCGGGTTGATGGAGTCGGGTCTGGTGCAGGAGTGCGCGTCGGCTGGAAAAAAGAATCGGCGTCCGATTTAAGGGCGGTACGCACACCCCGATAACCCAGCTACACACACGCCCACTCACTCCTCTACCCCTCACACCTATGCTAGGCGATCTCGCACGCGTCGGCTCGAACGGCCAGGCTTCCAAAGCCCTCGCACAACTCAACAAAACCAACGGCGAACTCGGCCAGCGCCAGATGCGGCTCTCGACGGGCAAACGCATCAACGCGGCCGAGGACGACTCGGCAGGCTACGCCATCGCCCGCAAGCTCGAAGCCAAGACGCGCGGACAGGCCCAGGCGCTCTCGAACATCGGCGATGCGAAGTCGATGCTGACCGTCGCCGAGGGCAGCCTCGGATCGGTGATGGACATCCTTCAGACGATGAAGGAGAAGACCATTCAGGCCAACAACGACACGATGGGATCGGAGGAGCGCACGAAGATCAATGACCAGTTGACGGCGCTCAAATCCGAAATCACGGACATCCTCGACGACACCGAGTTCAACGGCACCAGCCTCTTCGCAGGCACCGGAACGGGTACGAGCTTCACGTTCCAGGTCAACGCCGAGAGCGGCGACACCTTCACGGCCACCATCGCAGGCGCTTCGACCGGGCAACTGGGTACCAGTGCCGCCACCAACATCGGCAACATCGACGTGACGGGCACGGGAACGGCCCGCGCAGAAGCGATCAGCACGGTCGACGACGCCATCGACGATGTGAGCAACCTGCTCGCAACGCTGGGCGACGATCAGAAGCGGTTGACGTTCAAACAGGACAACCTGAACACGTCGATGAACAACTACGAGTCGGCGCGCAGCAGGATCGAGGACGCCGACTTCGCCAAGGAGCAGATGAACATCGTCAAGGCGCAGATCCTGCAGCAGACCGGCACGGCCAGTCTCGCGCAGGCCAACTCAGCTCCGCAGTCCATCCTCAGCCTCATCGGATAAGCGGACGCGCGGCGATCTGGTCCCTAGCCTGATCGCCGCGCACCCTGACTCCCACTTTCGCGACCTGGCGACGGCGCCCCTATCGTCCCGCTCGGTCATTTACCCTTCGCGTTCTCCCCCCAAACGCATGGAATCGCACCCGCGATTTCCCCCGAGTCCCGGCTCTTTCTGAGCCGACGTCTCACCTTATTACTCTTAGGAGAACACAACCATGATTGGAGATCTCGCACGCGTCGGCTCAAACGGCCAGGCTTTCAAAGCCCTCGCGCAACTCAACAAAACCAACGGCGAACTCGGCCAGCGCCAGATGCGGCTCTCGACGGGCAAGCGCATCAACTCCGCCGAGGACGACTCGGCAGGCTACGCCATCGCACGCAAGCTCGAAGCCAAGACGCGCGGGCAAGCCCAGGCGCTCTCGAACATCGGCGATGCGAAGTCGATGCTGACCGTCGCCGAGGGAAGCTTGGGAAGCGTGATGGACATCCTCCAGACGATGAAGGAGAAAACCGTCCAGGCCGGTAACGACACGCTCGGAAGTGACGAGCGCACCAAAATCAAGAACCAGCTCAACGCCCTCTCGGACGAAATCGGCGACATCATCGGCGACACCGAGTTCAACGGCACCAGCCTGTTCTCGAGCGCTGGCACCAGCTTCGACTTCCAGGTCAACGCTGAGTCCGGCGACACGTTTACGGCTGCCATCGCCACGACCGACGTTTCTTCGCTCGGTGTCTCGAACGCCAGCCTCGACGTAGCCTCGAACGCCAGCGCGGGTACGACACTGACCCAGATCGACAACGCCATCGACGCGGTCTCGAACACGCTTGCCGGACTCGGCGATAGCCAGAAACGCTTGACGTTCAAGCAGGACAACCTGACGACGTCGATGAACAACTACGAGTCGGCGCGTAGCCGGATCGAGGATGCCGACTTCGCCAAGGAGCAGATGAACATCGTCAAGGCGCAGATCCTGCAGCAGACCGGCACGGCCAGTCTCGCACAGGCCAACTCAGCCCCACAGTCCATCCTCAGCCTGATCGGATAATCCGCTCGCTGATCACACTTTGAGGCTCGCCGGAGCACCTGATCACACCCGACTTCGGTCGGCGATGGGTAAACGGCACGACGGTTCTGGCGAACATTCTCCACTCCGGCAGCCTCAAACAAACGCTCCGCCTGCTCTAGCAGGTGGGGCGTTTCTGTGTTGCCAAACCTAAGCCGTATGTAACTCAGAGGCCGTCGTTGCGAGGTGCGAAGCGCCGCGGCAACCTCGCGGGTCAAAGCGCTGTGGGTCGAGATCGCTTCGCTGCGCTCGCAACGACGAGATGAGGCGGCTACTCACAGATTGAGGCAAAGAGCCTCTTACAGCAGCACCAGATACGTCAGCTTGACAACGTAGAGACGGTCGCGAAGGACAAACGTGCGGCGCGGGTCGAGCAGGTCTTCGCCCTCGTCGACCAGGCCGTACGACGTGTTGAAGACGACGAACAGGTCGCTGCCCGGCGTGTGGATCCAGTTCAGGCGCAGGTTGGCGCGGAGTTGCTTGGAGAAGTTGTCGTACTGGATGAGCGTGCGTCCGAAGAGGGTGCGCGAGAAGGCGGTCAAGGCCGAGAGCGAGCCGACGGTCGCCGTGAACGTGCCGTCGCCTTGGTCCAGGTCGATGATCGAGTGTCCGATGCTCGTTTCCAAGGCGAGGTGCTTCGACTGGCGCCATCCCGCCGACGCGCCCAGTTCGACCCGAGTGCCCGAAAAGAATCCGCCGCCTTGAATCCGACCCGAAACGAAAAGGGGACGGCTCGAATCGGTCTCGCCGCGCGCAAACGCGGTGACGAAGCTGTAGTCGTCAACGGGGACGGTTTGTCCGGCTCGAATGGTGAACGGCGCGTCGAGGCGCTCGAACTGGTGTCGGATGCCGCCGCTCACCTGATCACGACCTTTGAACTCGACTTGACCTCCCAACTCGGCCTCGGTCGATTGGAGCGTGCCGTCCAGCCCCCAGTAGCCCGACGCGTCTACATCAGCACCGATGCGGCGGATGGACGGCAGGGCTGTGAGCGATACCTGAGGCCTGTAGAAAAAGGCTCCGCGTGCAAGCCTATAGTCTCGGCGACGCACGAAGCCCAGCGCAGGCTGGTAGGTGCGGCCTACACTGGCCAGTTGGAGCGAGCCGCCGACTCGGTCGGTCGCCAGGCGCCCGAAGACTTCTCCTGCTGCGCTGGATCGCCCCGGGTCCGAATCCCACACCTGCGTCGCCCAGCCGCTGACGATGCTGTTTTGCCCGAAGCGCACCAAACCGTCTACGCCCAGCGCGCGGTTGTAGCCGAACGCATCCGAGCGGTTGGTGACGATACCGCCGACGGTTGCGCCGGGCGTCAGGTCGGTGCGCACGCGGGCGACAGTGTTGTTGGTCGAACTGTCGCCCAAGATCTGCCCCAGGTCGCCGCCGGTTTCGATGTTGAGGACGCCGAGGGAGACGCGGCCCACCTGCCCCGTCAGCCGAGCACCGGCCAGGATGTTTTCGTCCAGCCCGATGCGGCGCGAGAAAAACGTCTGCGTCGTGCCGCTCGCCCCGTGCTCGAACAGGCCCGAGCGTTCGAGAAAGAACTCGCGCTTCTCGGGAAAGAAGAGGCTAAAGCGGCTCAGGTTGATCTGGACGTTGTCGGCCTCGACCTGGGCGAAGTCGGTGTTGACGGTCGCGTCGAGTGTCAGGTTGGAGGTGAGGCCGTACTTCAGGTCGAATCCGGCGTCGTAGGTGAAGTTGGGATCGCCGGTCGGTAGGGCGAGGCTCTCGCGCTCCTGCTGCCCGCCCGCAATGGTGTAGGGCTTGATTTCGAGGTTGCGTCCGCGCCGCACGTCTTTCAGTCCGCTGAGGACGCCGTACTGCGAGACCGTCGCCAGGGCCGCAAAGCTGCTGCCCCTATCCAGCCCGATGGCGGGCCACATCACGCGCTCGTTCTTGCGGTTGATCGTCCGCGAGAGCATCAGGCCGAACGACAAGTCGTCGCCTTCGGGAAAGCGCAACTGCCGAAACGGGATGGCGACTTCGAGCGACCAGCCGCGCTCGTCGATCACGGTTTCTGAGCGGAAGACGGCATCCCACGAGAAGCTGTCGATCGTGAGTCCTTCGTCCGTGATCGTCGCGTCGTCCTGGGTGCCCAGCGCGTTCATCTCGAACAGGTAAGCGTTGCGTCCGTCGCGGTAGGTGTCCAGGCCGATGTAGACGTGGTCGTCGCGGTCGTTGCGTCCGCCGCGTTCCATGTTCTGGGCGCGGATCAGGCTCGGGCTGCCGTCGAGGTTAGAGAAGGCGAAATAGAGATAATCGCGGTCGTACGCGATGCGCACTTGGGTCGGCTCGGTGCTGGGCTGTCCCGTCTCGGGCCACACTTGCGTGAACGTCTGAATCGGCTCGATGCTCGTCCACAAGATCTCGTCGAGGTGCCCGTCGATGCGCGGTGCTTCGTCGGCGAAGGCGGCGGTCACCTCCCACATCGGCGCCGACTCGGACGCAGCATCACGAGGCCCTGGCGACTGGGCGTGTGCGGATGAGACGATAAATAGGAGAGCAGTAGCGAGGAGTCGAATCATGCGGGGAGAGTGAGAGCAACCTTAGAACACGATGTTACGATCTGATTCGCGATCCTGCGCGAAACTGCACGCGGCGCATTCCGGGGATGGCGAAGCCAAGAGTGAGTGGGACGTGGCGGGGGCGGAGCAGACCAAAGAAAACAAGAGTAGTGAAAGGTCGGACCTATGGTCTGCATTTCAAAGCATCGTTTAGCCATCGCTCCGCGCGCATGCCGCATTACTCGGACGAACCCTGATCTCCGACGGCGACGATGACTTTGCCTTCGTGCAACCCATCGCCGAAATGTTGGATGGCGTCGGCGGCGCGGTTGAACGGGAAGATCTGCGGATCGAGGACGGGCCGGAGTGCGCCCGACTCGAACAACTGGTTGACATAGTCGAGATCGGCGTTTGGCTTGAGGCTGAGAATGCAGACGGACGTATCGCTTTTGCGCAAGCGCATCGTCACCGAATACGCCAGCGTCTGTATCAACCGGTGTGTGTAGCCGCCGACGGTGACGTAGGTGCCGCCCGGCTTCAGCGCGCGGATGTAATGCGAAGTCGGACGTGTCGTTTTGGCGTCGAGGATGACGTCGTACGCCGACGGGGTGCGCGTGAAATCATCGGTCCGGTAGTCGATCACGTCGTCGAAGCCGATGGCACGCATCCGCTCGAACTTGCTCCCATGATCGACGCCGGTGATCCGCTCGACGCCCATCGCTCGGGCGATCTGGATGCCCATCGTGCCGACCCCTCCGCCCGCGCCGTTTATGAGCAGGTGCTGTCCGGGGCCGACGTGTGCGATGTCGCGCAGGCTCTGGACGGCCAGCATAGCCGCGTGGGGGAGGGCGGCTGCCTGGGCGAACGTCATCGCATCGGGCTTCTTCGCCAGCGCGTCGGCGGGAGCGCAGACGTATTCGGCGAACGCGCCGAGTCCGGCTTCCGACAGATCACCGTAGACTGCATCGCCCACCTGCAACCGGGTCACGTGCTTGCCGACTGCGACGACTCTGCCGGACACGTCGACGCCCGGAATCCGTATGCGTGGCTTCGTAAGCCCGCAGAGCGCTCGGATGTAAAACGGCGTGCCCCGCACCAGGCCCCAGTCCCAATCGTTGACCGCCGCCGCCTCTACGCGGATCAACACTTCGGTATCGCCTGTCGTCGGCACATCGACTTGGCGGATTTCCAGATCATCCGTCGATCCGTATCGGGTGAGGACGAGGGCGTTCATGAGCGACATGCGGCAGACGTGTTCGGGTTCGTCCGTCTATCGCATGGCAGACCTTTAAGATGCAGGTCCGTAGAATGGCGTCGGCTAGCTCCCCGTCTGCGGAGTCGGACGGTACGTCAGCGCCGAGATGCCTGAATCGAACGTCCGCGTGTCTGCCAATTGAAGGGCCGTCTGCTGGTCTTCGAACAGACGCTTGCCCGACCCGACGAGGACGGGAAAGACGAGAAGCCGGTACTCATCGACCAGGTCAGCGGCGAGGAGCGAGCGGACGAGGACGCCGCTGCCGAATACGAGCAGGTCGCGTTCGCCTCGTTGTTTGAGGCGGGATACGGCGGCGGCGAGGTCGCTGTCGAGAAGGTGCCCGTTCCAGCCCTCATTGTCGAGGTCGACCTGCGTCAGCGTCGTCGAGGCGATGTGCTTGGGCAGCCGGTTCATCCGGTCGGCGAAACCGTCTTCGTCCGTCATGTCAGGCCATGCGGCGGCGAAGCCTTGGTACGTCAGGCGACCGAGGAGGAGCGCGTCGGTGGCGAAGAGTTCGTCTCGCTTGAACGCGGCGACCTCGGCGGTCCAGTAGGGAGCGGTCCACGACGGGTTTTCCATTACGCCGTCGAGCGAGAGGTATTCGGATACGATGAGGCGCGCGGGCATGGTCAGGCAGTGGAGTGAGCGAGAACGCGAATATCGGCAGGGTAGATGACGCGGTCTTGTCACAGCAGATCGCTCGGCCTTTTCCGTCGTGCGCGATGTTTTTCGCTCCCAGGTTTTAGATCTCGCCGCGCGCTCCGATACCTAGGCTAGACACCGCCGCTGCCCCCCACGGCTCGACCTCGCCCAACAACGCAACCTCCAAAACCTTCACGACCATGATCGGAGATCTCGCACGCGTCGGCTCGAACGGCCAAGCCTTCAAAGCCCTCGCCCAACTCAACAAAACCAACGGCGAACTCGGCCAGCGCCAGATGCGGCTCTCGACGGGCAAACGCATCAACTCGGCTGAAGACGACTCGGCAGGCTACGCCATCGCCCGTAAGCTCGAAGCCAAGACGCGCGGACAGGCCCAGGCGCTCTCGAACATCGGCGATGCGAAATCGATGCTGACCGTCGCCGAAGGCACGCTCGGTAGCGTGATGGACATTCTTCAGACAATGAAGGAGAAGACCATCCAGGCGGCCAACGACACGATGGGCACGGATGAGCGCACCAAGATCAAGAACCAGCTCGACGCGCTCTCCGCCGAAGTCACCGACATGATCGGCGACACCGAGTTCAACGGCACCAGCCTGTTTTCGTCGACCGGCGACACGTCGCTCACGTTCCAGGTCAACTCCGAGTCCGGCGACACGTTTACCGCCACCATCGGCTCGGCTAGCGTCGGCGCGTTCGGCGTCGGCACGGGCGATCTGCTCGTCGCCTCCAACGCTAGCGCAGGCGATACGCTCACAGCCATCGACGGCGCCATCGACGCGGTTTCGGACCGTCTCGCCGGGCTGGGCGACAGCCAGAAACGCCTCAGCTTCAAGCAGGACAACCTGACGACGTCGATGAACAACTACGAGTCGGCGCGCAGCCGGATCGAGGACGCCGACTTCGCCAAGGAGCAGATGAACATCGTCAAGGCGCAGATCCTGCAGCAGACCGGCACCGCCAGTCTCGCGCAGGCCAACTCAGCCCCGCAGTCCATCCTCAGCTTGATCGGATAAGCCATCCGTCGCTGACAAAACTGAGTCGGCCTCCCTCGCACCATGCGGGGGAGGCCGTTTCGCATTGGATGCCACCCAACCTCCAATCGTTGTCGAGACGGAACACGTAGTGACCGCGTAGCGAACCCAGGAGTCTCTCACCAACGCTGATTTGCGTCAAGAAGGGAAACCCGTTCTGCGTGCTGGATCCCGGATCAAGTCCGGGACGACGAGAAAGAGAAGCGGCAGCGTCACTCCAACTTCTAGCAGTCAGGCGGACATCCGCAGTTGCGGGGCCTGGCGGACGTGCTGAGCCGCGTTCGGGTCACTGCGGACGACTAGGGTTTGCAGCTCTTCCAGCGCGGCTATCAGGAGCGAGCCATCGAGCGTGTCGTCGGCGGCGAAGCGTTCGAACAGGCGCGCGGGTACGCCTAGTCCGGCACGTCGGCAGAGCAGAGCGGTGCGTGAGAGCATCGCCTGCGAGTTGAGGTTGAAGCGTGCCATGCCGCGTCGCTTCTGGTTGATGCGGACGGCTTCGGTGTAGAGCAGAAATCCGTCGGCGACCTGGCCCAGGCCCAGCATCGAGATGGCAGCGTAGAAGTAGGCCATCGGCTCTCCGCGTTCGATGCCGAGCATGGCGTTGGCGTGTTCGAGCGCGAGTGCCGGTTTGCCGAGTTGGGTCGCCGTTTGCGCCGTCAGCATGTGCGAGTAGAAGCGGTTGTGCGGCGTCAGCGCGTCGTAGTCGAGGTCTGCGAACACCTCGAGCACGCGCTCCCAATCGCGCAGGACGACGTGGACGGTGGCGAGTTGGTAGATGTAGTACGCGCGGTGAATCTCGTTCGGCGCGTGGTCGATTTCGTCTTGCAGCAGCACCAGGCGCGGCGTGTACTTGTCGCGCATTTTGTCGACGCCGTGCGCGTAGCCCAGGTGCGTGACGGGTGCTTCGACCTTGAGGATCTGACCGCCGTTGTAGTGCGCGTACTCCTGAATCGCCTGCCCGATCTGGTTGTGAACCTTGCCCATGTAGCGGATTTCGGGCACGTTCAGGTAGACGCGCTCCTGCCACATTCGCTCGCTCCGGATCAGGCTGCCCTCGCCGAACAGGTTGTGAACCGGCAACAGCGCCGATGCGACACCGTCGGCCATCGCCTGACTGCGGAGCCGCTGCCACGTGGCTACGTCCGCGTCGTCGATGTATTCGTCGCCGTCGAGGATCAGGATGTGCGATCCGCTGGCCTGGTCGAGGCTGTAGTTGCGCGCGTCCGAAAACGAGCCGGGCCACTCGATCTCTCGGTACACGTCGGCGTGTCGCCGGGCGATGGCCTGCGTCCCATCGTCCGATCCGGTGTCGACGACGACGATCTCGTCCACGAACGGCTTGGCCGACGTGAGGCAGCGCTCCAACAACGCCGACTCGTTCTTGACGATCATGCAGAGCGATAGGGTGGAGGCGGGCATGGGGTGGGGAGGTAAGGGGGCGATCAGCTAGTGGAGAGCGTGGGCCTGGGTGTCAGAGGTGGCGTAGTGGCCGGGCGTCTGAGTAAGGGCGATTCATGAATCGCTCTCACGGGGTATGCAGTGAGGCATCCCTCATGCTAGCACAGCATCCACGTCGGCGAACAGCGCGGCTACGTCCGGCAGGTCCATCGCGTCTGAGGCATCGTGCGCATCACGGCGGAGTTGCTCCGCGTCGAACGGTAGGGCTGAGGGGCGAGTCATGCGCTCGGCAGCGGAGATCAGTAGCTCCAGCCCGGCGCGGTCGTGTCCGGCGGACCACAGCGCGCGTCCGGCGAGGTTGAGCACGAGCGGTTCGTCGGGGGCGAGGTCTGTGGCAGCGTCGGCGTGGACCAGAGCGCGATCGGTTGCGTCGGTGGCGAGGGCGAGTTGCAGCGCCATGAGGTGTGCGGCGAGTCGTTCGTCGTCTGCGAGGGATTCCACGTCGAGGCCGTCCATCAGGTCGGAGGCTTCGTTTGTGCGCCCGGCTTCGGCATGAGCGACGGCCTGGGCGTAGCGTGCGCGGGCGTCGGCGCCCACGTGCGTCGGGGCGTCCGCGAACAAGGCGGAGGCGCGGTCCGAGTCAGCGTCGGCGAACAGGCGGTCGAGTAGATCCGTCACCTGAGCGACCTGGGCAGCACGGTCGTAGTGGTCGGACGCAAACGCGCGGTAGGCAGCGGGCGCGTAGTTCGTGTCGGTGATCTGGGCGACTGCTTGTCCTACGGTGTTCCAGAGTAACTCGGCGGGGAAGATGGCGCGGCTTCCGTCGTAATCGCGAACGACGGCGCGTGCGCCTGACGCGAGCGTTTGGAGCGCGTGGAGCGGATGTCCGCCGAGCACGTCAGTCGTGACGACGTGGCTGCACTGCGCGTAGAAACCGGCGTCTTCTCCCTGCGCGAGCGCGCCGTACAAGTGAAGGTGTCGGGCCAGTCCCGTCTGTTCTGCGCGGTAGGCGAGGGCGCGTACCTGCGCCGCGTCGCTGATCGGCCCGGCGACGTGGAGTTGGTACCGCTCGTCGTGGGCGGTGAGTCCGGCGAGCAGTTCGTAAATCAACGTGGCGGCTCCTGCATCGATCGTCCCGCGCCAGCCGACGTTGAACGAGGCCGTGCGCTCGGCATCCCACGACATCCCTTCTACGTCGACAGCGGGGCGAAGTGTAGCGGTTCGTGCCGATCCGGGCAGCAAGCCCGCATGCGTTTCGCGGACGACATCTTCGTGCGCATCCGAGTCGAATAGGACGCGGTCGGCGCCTTTCCAGGCGAAGTTGGTCAGCGTACGGTCGCCCCATACGTCGCTCGGCAGCACGCGCACGACGGTGGGCAGATCACGAGCCAGCGCTGATATTTCGCGCGGGCAATCCGCTACGCCGTCGATCCAGAGCAGGTCCAGTTCGCGCGCATCGCTCGCCGCCGACAGGTGGACGGTGTGGTAGTGCGCGGGAAGGTCGGACAGGATCGCGTGGGAAGCCTGCGCGGAGGCAGGCCAGATGCCCAGGCGAATCGGGCGGGCGGCGGCGGTGTCGGTCGTCGACATAGAAGAGGGGTTCTGGCTGCCCGATGTAGAGCCGGTTTTGTGCCACGCCGCTCGCGATCGGATTCGCTCGTTGAGCCGAACAGTCGGAAAAACCTGTGACGCGGATTTAAGAGCGGATGCGGGCGCCCGATACCTACACCAGACGCAACGTTGTCTCCCTCTCGCCTCCTCATCTGTCGGAAAACCTTTCCGACCTCGCCTGAGTCGCCAGGGCAGCCGCTTCCGCCTCCTCCTCGCTCTACCACTTTCGGCCTCGCGCCGCCTCCGTACTCTCGCCGCCATGCCTGCCACTTCGTATCACGCTCAGCAGTACCGTCGCCAAGCCGTCGTCAACGCCTCGCCGACCACGCTCACGCTCAAGCTCTACAGCGCAGGCGTCACCGCCGCTCGCTCGGGCGACCGCGAAACGCTCCGCAACGTGCTCGTCGAACTCATCGGCAGCCTCAACCACGAAAAAGGCGGCGAACTCGCCGGGCGCCTCTACGCCCTGTACAGCTTCTGCCTGACGACGATGGGACACGGCGACCTCACCGACATCGCCGACATCCTCGACGGCCTGCGCGAGTCCTGGCGCGAAGCCTTCACCGCCCGCCGCATGGCCGCCTAGAGACATTCGTCCCGTCCTTTCGCGGAAGGGCAATGCCGATTGCCTCACATTAGGTAGGCCGCGCACTAGCTCCCACGCCTCAGCGTCACAAATCAAGTGCTTCGGCACGATTTCCGCCTCCGACCCTTCCGGGTCCTCTTTCTCATCGACCCGTCACGGGTCTTTCCGCGCATCTCCCCCCAGCGCCGACTGCCTCTGATCCGATAATCCCGCCCTGCCGTGTCCGGCCTTCGCCTCGAAACTCAGTACGAACCGCTTATCCAAGCGATCGTCAACTTTGAACGCCAACCGCAGCGCGTGCTCCAGAGCCAGCGTCGCGACGTAGATCGTCAGAAGAGCGTATTGAGTACGCTCGATAGTAGAGTGTCGTCGCTCAACACGATGCTCAAGGATTTCGCCGATCCGTTCAGCGACGCCCTGCGCGGACGCATCGTAACGGGCGGCGACAAGGACGCCTACTCGGTCACTGCCACCGACGACGCGCCTCCGGGATCGCACAGCCTCAACGTGCACCGCCTCGCCCAAGCCGATACGCGGTTGAGCAAGCAGTTCAGCAAGGCGGGCACCGAACTCCGGTCGTTCTTCGACACGAACGGCGAGCAAACCTTCGGTATCGAAGTCGCCGCGCCGACGAGTGACGATCCCGACGCGCGGCAGACCATCAACGTGACGGTCGACCCCGACGGTGCTACCGATAGCGAGATCCTCGCTCAGATCCGAACCGCTGTCTCGGATGCCATCGGTCAGGCGGTTACCGATGAGACGATCACCAGCAAGCAGCGGCCCAGTCTATCGTCGGTCAACGAGACGAGCGACGTGGCGCGACTGTCGCTCCGCAGCGCGTCGACGGGCTTTGGCGGACGGTTTTCGTTCTCGGACAGCGACAACGGACTGCTCGCACTTCTCGAACTCGACTCCCCAGCAACGGCCAGCGGAACGGGCGGCGGACAGGTGACGAACGTCGGAACGAGCGAGCAGACGAGCGACCTGTCGAGCAGCTTCACGCTCAACGGCCTCACGATGTACCGCGACACCAACACGGTCGACGACGCACTCCAAGGGCTGACGCTCAATCTCAGCAAAGCTGGAACGGGCGCCTCCAACTTCTCGGTCGACGCAGATACCGAGGGCACCGAAGAGCAGGTCAAGAAGTTTATCGAGACCTACAACAGCGTCATCGGCTACATCAATCAGCAGGCCGAGATTAACATCGACACCGGCTCGCGCGGCATCCTGGCAGGAGACGATCTGGCGCGCGGCCTGAGAAGCCGACTGCGAACCGTCGCCATCGGCACTTCGGGCGCGGGCGGCGAACTCTCGCGACTGTCCGACCTGGGGATCGAAATCGACCGGGACGGAACGCTGAAGCTCGCCGATTCTGGCAAGCTCAAGGACATCGTCTCGTCCAACCCCGAAGCTCTATCTACGCTCTTCGGTGAAAACGAGAATAGCTTGGGGAGCCGGATGCAAGCCGAGATCGACGGGTACGTCGGCACGGACGGCGTCTTTTCCCAGCGCAAGGAAGTCAACGACGGACGCATCAAGCGCCTGGACGACCAGATCAAAGATTTCGACGTGCGTATGGAGCGCCGCGAGAACAGCTTGCGCGACGAATACGCCCGGCTCGAAGAGACCATCCGGCAACTCCAGAGTCAGCAGGCATCGTTCCTCTCGTTCTACTCCAGCGGCTTCAACACTGGATCGCAGTTCTGATCCGATACGCGCCGCTTCCTACTTCTGAACCCTATTTACCATGCTCCTTCGCGATCTCTACGCCTGCGGAACGCGCCTACTTGCCGCGCTATCCAAACCCGACCCCGAAGGTCTGGGAGAGTTGCTCATCGAGCGCTCCAACTTGAGCGAGCGAGTAGAGCAGTCGGGCGCGTTCGAGCAACAGCCGGGCTTCGCCGAGTGGGGCGAGCGGATCGTCGCCCAGCACCGCGCCATCGACCGCGCACTCACGAGCAGCCTGCTCCACGTCGAGCGTCGCATGGCCGATCTCGACCGTGCCGAGTCCGCTCAGCGACGGTATTCCCCGCACGCCGGGCGCAGCGTGTTGAGGGACGGATTGACCGCCTAAAATCTTTTTAGAGAAGTTGGCGTGAAGCGCTTAAGTCGCTCGAAAACCCGCCGATACCCTCGATGTTACCCCACTGCTTATAAACCGTCCTCATCTGAGGGCTTCCGATATGAAAGTCTCCAATCTCTCGACACAGGCGGCCCAAGCCGCCACCCTCCGCAACGAACGAACCGAGCGCGCCGAAGCCTCGCCAACCTCGCCGACGGTCCCGAATCAGGCCGCGGGCGACAGCGTCTCGCTCTCGTCGGCAGGCAAAGCTGCACAGTCGGAGCAGACGCCCGGCCTCAGCTTCGCCCGCAAAGCCCTCGCATCGACACCCGAACTGAGCGAAGAGCGCGTCGGTCAGATCATGCAGCGCATCCAGAGCGACTACTACTCCAGTCCCGAAGTCATGAAAGACATCGCGCAGAAAGTCGCGGGTGCCATCCTGCCCGCCGACCAGCAGTAGACTACTACCGCACACACAAAAGCCGACGTCTTCTCACGAGGGCGTCGGCTTTTGTGTGTGCGCAGCATTTTTGCGACTACACGACTTCGACTTGGATCTCAGGTGTGGCCGTGAAGCCGTCGTCGCCGGACAGGTCGCGGTCGGGCTGCGTGTTGCCTTCGGTATCCGTCGCCCGTACGCGGATGGTGTGCGCGCCGACCGGCGCATCGAACCACGTGTAGCGCCAGACGGCCCAGACGCCGGGAAACGGGTAGGGCTGGCCGGATTGGACGCGCGCGGCGTCGGCCAACGCTGGATGCTCGGCGATGTGCGCTTCGAGCGGAACGAGGTCGGCAGGCTCGAACGGTCTGTTGTCTATAGACACTTCGACCGTTGCGACGGCGGCACTCCCCGACAGCGCGATGCCTTCAATGCGGACATCACCCGCCGGAATCCGTTCAGCAAAGACCGGCTCGGCGATCTTACTCGACACTCGCACGACGCCGTCGTCGACGTAGCCGAACACTTCTTGGTACGTGCCGATGGCTTCGTCGCGGGCAGTCGCTTCGATCTCTGCGAGCCACTTGACGTTGACGTAGCCGTAGCCGTCCGACACGAGCAGGCGGACGGGCTGGCCGTGGTCGATTGTCAGCGGAGCACCCTCCATCTGATACGCGAGCAGCGGCTCGAATCCGCCGGGCGGCGCGGTCAGCCGGTCGAGTGTCAGGTTGCCCTCGAATCCGTCGCGGCCTTTGAAAATCAGACGCTTGGTCTGCGACAGGTCGAGTCCCGCTGATTGGAGAAACGGACGCAGTGGCGTGCCGACCCAGACCGCCGTTCCCTGCAAGCCGGGGAAGTCGTTACCGTCGACGATGCAGCGTACGGTCTTGACGACGGTTTGCGAGGGCGCTGCTTGGACGTCGGCAAAAGTCACCGTTGTAGGCGAGGCGAACAGGCCGGTCAGCGAGAGGCGCCAGGAATCCGGCGCGATGGCTGAAGGGCGTCTCCAGTTGTTCAGTGCTCCGTCGGCTCCGTTTTTGACAAAGAAACTCCGCGCTGGGTCGTCCGCGCTGACGGGTGTTAGAAAGTCGATGGGACGCTCGGTCCGCAGCGGCGTCACGCTCGCACTGTCGCACGCAGCAAGCGGAAACAGGCTGATACCAACCGCTCCGGCTCCCAACTCGAACAGAAAACGACGACGTGAGCGTGTGGGATCGGTCGGCGGAGAGGAGTCGGGCATGGACGTCACGTTACGAAGCCGCACTGGTTACCGGCGGATGTATTCGATGCCTACGAACAGATCCGTCGATCGAATCGTGTTGGCACCGCCGGGCGTCCGAAACGCCTGGATGCTCAAGCCGACCGATTGGATTGGGTAGACCGTCACGCCTCCGCCGACTTTTAAGAACCGCTGGCGCGTCGGTAAGCCGCCGTCTGCCGTGATGCGCTCCGGCTCGATGGTCTGCGTCGACGATACGCCCTGTACCAGCGCCTGGAGCAAGACCCACCGCCCATCACTCGCGCCGACTTCGGCGTTGTAGAACCACTCGTTGCCATAGTCGGGCGTCGTATCGGTCGTGCAGCCGATGGATCGGTTGGCAAAGCAGTCGACGGTCGAGGAGAACACGTACACGTCGCTCCGCGCCCGATAGCCGCCGCCGACCTGAGCGTAGAGGGGCAGTGGATACAGGCTCAGTCCGTAGTGCAGCGACGCTTGCACGTCCACCTGTCCCGTGCCGACGGCGGGCGTGCGGTTGCGCTCGTAGCCCAGCGGAATCGTCAGCAGCCCGGCGACGGCTGCCGTATGTCGCGTGCCCGACAGCTTGAGTAAATCCGCCAGCCCATACCGCGCGCCGACCTGCGCCGATCCCGCCGACTGCGCCGCGTACTCGAAGTCGAGGTCGCGCGTGGTGAGCGTCTTGAACGGCAGCAAGCCGACGATCGTCAGGCGCGGCGTCAGGCCGTACTCGCCGTAGAGGTAGCCGCTGCGGTCCGCAAAGGCGCCGTCCATCACGCCGTCGGCATACGGGCGCGCGTTGCCGTCAGAGTTGAACTGTTCGTCGGCGTCGCTGCGTCCGTGGCTCAGCTTCAAGTAGATGCCGCCCTGGGGCTGCGGCCATGCTTGGGCGAGCGCGTCGGTAGCGGAGAGCAAGAGGAAGGCGGCGAGGAAGAGGCGCATCGGGACGGCGGAAGGGGAAACGCAAGATGCAGCGTCGGCTCTCGCTGTCCGTCACAAATATGAAAACGCGTGGCTACCAGCCCCACGAACCCGGAACGCCCTTGAACGGACCAGCCAGGTCCGACGTCACCCAACCGCCATAGAACTCGCCCGGCTGCGGCGTCGCCTGCTCCTCGCCGACCCAGCACGCATCGACACGCCCAGCGTAGAAGGCGACGTGATCGCGTAGGTCGCGAAATGCAGGCGTCGGGTCGGGATACGCCCAGCACACCTTCTCGACGCGCGGAGCATCCGGCACGACCAGGTCAAAGTAGACCGCGCGGCCTTTCCACTCGCAAAACGAACCGGACGCGCCCGCCGGTTCAAGCCAGTCCATCCGCACGTCGCTCGGCGGTAGGTAGTACGTCGGCGGATGGCTCGTTTCCAAGTAGCGCAGCCCGCTGACGGTCTGGGCGACGACCTGTCCCGCGTGGACGACGCGCAGTTCTCGACCCGACGCGTTCCAGGCGTGGCGGGCGTGGGTAGTCCCAGACCGATTCCTGTCCGGCGAGTGGTTTCTCGGGGCGAGGGCGCATAGTGCGAAGCGTGTTATTCTGCCGGAGGACGCAGCGCGGCGTGCACCACTCGGGCGATCTCGGCACCCATCGCATCGGCCTCATCGACGGTCGGCACGTCGCGCGTCAGGACGACGAGCGTATAGGGCGACTGGCCAGAGGGCATCACGAGCGCGGCGTCGTGGCGGATGCCGGTGATCCAGCCGGTTTTGTGAGCAACCGGAACGCCGGGGAGTCCGGCAGGGATCATTTCGTTGTAGCGCTGGCGAAGCAGGATGTCGACCATCGCGCTGTCGGCCCGGGGGCTGACGGCGGTTCCATTGCCGATGTGCTGCATCAGGACGGCCAGGTCGTGCGACGTGGCGGTGTTGTTCATGCCCGCGCGGTACGCCGGAATATCCTCCACGCCGCGATAGACGTGCATCCGAGTCGCGCCCAACCGTTCGATCGTCGCCTGCACGCTGTCGGCGGACAGGAACTCGATGAGCAGGTTGGTGGCGAGGTTCGACGAGACGATCGACATCCGCTCGGCGAGCATCCGAATCGGCTGGCGCGTACCAATCAGATCATACGTCTCCGTATCCGAGTCGTCTTCGATCACGTACGACGAGCCGTCCAGGATCGACGTGAACTCGTTTTTGACCATCAGACTGTCGTCGAGCGAAAAGCGACCTTCTTCGGCCTGGCGAAACAGTTCGATCAAGACCGGCACCTTCATTGTCGACGCGGCGTGGAGCAGGCTGTCGCCGTTGCGGTGGATCGCGACGCCGGTCTGCTCGTCCAGGATACTGACGGCGACGAGAGCAGCGGGAAACGCGTCTGCGAGTGAGTCGATTTTCGCCCCCAGTTCCATTCCGATGCGCTCGGGTTGTAGGCTGGGGTCGGGAGTCGAGCAGGCAGCGAGGAGCATCAACGAGACGAGGGCGAGGCGCATGGCGAGGGGAGAGGTGTGTTGCAGAATACGGTGACCTACTCTCTCGCGTGCTATACCTCAGATGGAGCCATCCGCTGCACAGAGCACCCGTAGTTTATCCGCTCGGCTTCGGCTGGACGTCCACCCCTTATCGTCGACTGCTTTTCCTCGCCCGTGTACCGTTTCGCCGGTTTCGAACTCGACCCAAAGGAGCGGACGCTGCATCGCGAGGGCGAGCCGGTTACGCTGAACGCCCGCTACTTCGACGCGCTCGTACTCCTCGTCGAAGAGCAGGGCGGACGCGTCTCGCGCGAACGGTTCTTCGACGAGGCCTGGGGTGATGTCGTCGTCGGCGATGCGGCGTTGACGCAAGCGATCAAAACCATCCGCCAGGCGCTGGGCGACGATGCCTCGCAGCCGCGCTTCATCGAGACGATTCCACGCCACGGCTACCGCTTCGTCGCCGATGTCCAAGTCGGAATGTCAGATGCGCTGTCAGTCGTCGACGCCGACGATTTTGCGGCCCAAAATCTGGACGTATCGCCTCCGCCGGTTCCCGCGTCGGAGTCCGCGATGGAGACGGGGCGGCGGCGCTACCTGCGCGCCGGGGCAGCGAGGGGAGCGGCTGGAGGAGCGCTCGCGGGTATCGGCGGCGGCGTGTTCTACGGGCTGGCGACAGCGTGGCACGATCCGGTTCACGGGCTGTCGCTCCTCGTCGTTCTGATCGGCGTGAACGTGCTGGTCGCTCTGATCGCGGGTGCGGGCATCGGAGCGGGCGTGGCGGCTGGGCGACTGGTGTCCCCTCGCTGGCGCGGCGTCGGGGCAACTCTGGGCGGACTTGCCGTGGGCGCGGTCGTCCACTTCGTCGCGCTGGAAGCGTTCGGACTGCTCTTCGGGGCCGCTCCGCCGCGGATGACCGGAGCGCTTGAGGGCGCGGCGATGGGAGCCGCTGTCTGGGCAGGCGCCCAGGTCGCAGGCCGACGCAGCATCTATCCGGCTCGTCGGCGCGTCGCGGTCTATTCAGCCGTCATGACCGGGCTGACTGCGCTCTTGATCGTCGCGCTGGGCGGCACGCTGATGGGCGGAAGTCTGGACGCGCTGCCGCTGGTGTTCGCTCAGTCGCAGATCTCACTCGACGGGATCGGCGCTTTGTTCGGAGAAGACACGTTCGGCCCTATCGCTCAGGCAGTAACCGCGGTGCTCGAAGGCGCACTCTTTGGCGGCGCGGTCGGTGGCGCGCTGCGTCGGTGGCTCATCGGCGAGCGCAGGGACAGGCAGCGCTAGTTGACGCGCAGGTCTTCGGGATAGTCGGCGAGGTAGGCGGCGGGCGGTCCCAAGCTGCGCATCGTCTGGCGCCACAAGACCGACGGCTCCGTTCCGAACACGAGTGCCGCCGTCGCCGGAGCGATGAGCCAGTCGTCACCCGCGATCTCACCTTCGAGTTGTCCCGCGCTCCATCCGGCGTAGCCCAGGAAAAAGCGGAAATCCGACCCCATCGCGGATCCGTCGCGCAACGCCGCACGCACGTCGTCGAAATCGCCGCCCCACCACACGCCGTCGGCGACGGGCTGCGCGTGGGGCAGCAGGTCGGGACGACGGTGCAGGAAGTGGAGCGTGTCGGGCTGAACCGGGCCGCCGCTGCGTAGCGGGATGCGCCTGTTCGTCGAACCCGTCGAGCACGTCGGCGAGGTAGAGGTCGAGCGGGTCGGTGAGGACCAGGCCGAACGAGCCTTCGTTTCCCGTCTCGCAGATCAAGACGACGCTGCGCTTGAAGTTGGGATCGCCCTGGATAGGCGCGGCGGCGAGGAGATCGCCCGTGGCAGGAGCGGCGAAGTGAGGCATAGCAGGCGAGCTTTCGGTTGCGAACGCGGCGCGTCCGGTTAGGAGTGGGACGCAAAGGTAATTCGTGTGGCCTGCACCGTTCCCTGCCTTGCGTCAGAGTCGCGCACGATCCGCGAGCGTTTGCACGTTAGGTCGGCTCAGCCTGAGCTATTCGTGATGCACCGTCTCTCACTCCTCTTCCTGGCCCTCGCCCTCGTCCCGACGGCGTTCGCTCAGTCCGAACGTCAGTCGTCGCTCTCCGTCGTTGCATGGCCGACATGCGCTCCGGCTCACGTGGTGACTCGGCTTCCCTGCGTGCCAGCCATCGGCTTCGCGCTCGCCGAAATGGACGCCGACGCCCCCGCAGCCGTCCGGCACGTTCAGGCGATGAGCCGTGCGTCGGTTGATCCGTACGTCGTCATCGTGCCGTGCTTCGAGTCCGAGCCGATGGTCGCGTCTTTCCCGATGCTCGAAGGCGTCGAGCCGATGCAGGCGCGTCAGCCGTTCGGATTACGCTGACGGTTTGTCTTGAAAACAACAAAGCCGCTCGGTGCGTTACCGAGCGGCCTGTTTGAGTTGCGGGGGAGGGATTCGAACCCCCGACCTTCGGGTTATGAGCCCGACGAGCTACCTCTGCTCCACCCCGCGATTGGGATTACCATAGTACCCAAACCCCATCCACTTGTCAAGTGACACTCTCGTGAAGCACGCACTTCTGCTCTTCGTCCTGCTGCCCCTCGCTGCCTGCCGCGCGCAGCCGCGCGAAATCGCAATCACGCTTGACGATGTGCCGCTCGTCGGCTACTACACCTACCCCGACGACTTCCAGCGCATCCAGGCCATCGACAGCATGACGCAGGCGTTGGCACGCCATAATGCTCCATTCACGGTCTTCGCCATCGGTCAGGACGTGGCCGTCGAGCAAGAGGCTGCCCTGCTGGACCGCTGGCTCGACGCCGGAGCGCAACTCGGCAACCACACCTACACGCACCGCAACATGGGCGAGTTGACCGTCGCAGAGGGCATCGCCGACATCGAACGAGGTGGCGACGTACTTCAGCCCATCGCCGACGCGCGTGGACTGCCGATCCGCTACTTCCGGTTTCCGTTCTTGGCCGAAGGCGTCACGCTCGAACAGAAGCAAGCCTACGCGGACGCGTTGGACGAGATGGGCTTGTACAACGCCCGCGTGTCCGTGTCGAACAACGATTGGGAGTTCAACGAGCGCTACCGACAGGCCGAACTAGACGAAGATTGGGAAGGGCGCTACGAGATCGGTCAGGAGTACGTGCTGCACATCCTCGAATCGGTTAAGTACTGGGACATGGTCGCCCAAGAACTGACAGGCGGATCCGTCCGTCACGTGCTGCTGCTCCACGCCAACCGCATCAACCGCGACTACCTGGGCGCTATCCTCGACAGCCTCGCCGCTGACGACTACACGTTTGTCGACCTCGACCGCGCCTATGCCGACCCGATCTACGCCGAACCCGACCGCTGGCCGACCGAGAACGGCGTCTCGTTTCTCGAACACGTCCGCCAAACACGGCGGTTGGAGGGGACGGAGTAGGAAGCTGACCTAGAAAGCACTAGCACTGGTAGCTGAAGCGCAGTGTCCGCCGATGCGACGTAAGCCTTGATCTTTTGGTCCTGGCGCCTGCCCTGAGCGAAGCCGAAGGGGATCAAGACAAAAGGACGGACAAACAGACATCTGAAAGGGTGGAGATTGCCACGTCCCGTTCGACTACGCTCAGGGCAGGCTGCTTCGCTCCTCGCGATGACGAAGGTGGAAGTTTGGATGCAGCCGCTCTGCACTCATCCAGGTGGAGACCGAATGAAGCACAACGTCTTAACAGTCCGGCAAGCCGCGCGTGGTACCTTTCCGGCTCACCTGTTTCAGAAAAGCGCTTCCCGCCGATGGCTGTCCTCCACCCGTTCCGCGCCCTCCGTCCCGACCCCGCGCACGTCCACGAAGTCGCCTGCGTGCCCTACGACGTAATCGACACGTCCGAAGCGCGTGCGCTGGCCGAGGGCAAACCGCGCTCGTTCCTGCACGTCATCCGCCCTGAAATCGACCTGCCCGAAGGCATCGATGAGCACGCGGACGAGGTCTACCGGATGGGCGCTGACAATCTGCGCGCAGCTGGGCGAAGAGCGAAGCAAGCATTCAGGAGGACGAGCCGTCGCTCTACGTCTACCGCTTGATCCGCAACGGACGCCCGCAGACCGGCATCTTTGGCTGCGTTGCCGTCGCCGATTACGACGACGACACGATCCTCAAGCACGAACTGACGCGCCCCGTCAAGGAAGACGACCGCACGCGCCACATCCTGACGCAGCAGGCGCACGCCGAACCCGTCATGCTCGCCTACCGCGACGACAGCGATGTGGCCGCGCGCATCGACCGGGCGACGGCTCAGGATCCGCTCTACGACTTCACCGCCGACGACGGCGTGCAGCACACGATCTGGCGCGTCGGCGATGCACAAGGGCTGGCCGAGGCGTTTGGGCACGTGCCCAAGCTGTACGTCGCCGATGGGCACCACCGCTGCAAAGCCGCGAGCCGCGCGTACCATGCCGAAGTCGAGCGCTCGGACGCTGGGCCGACCGACGAAGTGGCGTTCTTTCCCGCCGCGCTCTTCCCGATGTCCAACATGGACATCCTGCCGTACAACCGCGTCGTCAAAAGCCTACCGGACGGCGCTGACGCGTTCCTCTCTGCCTTGCGCGAGCGCGTCGAGGTTACCGAGAATGCCGATGCCACGCCTGCGGGTCCAGGCCACGTCTCGCTCTATTTGGAGGGCAAGTGGTACAGCATCGAACTGCCCGAGAGCACGACCAACGGCGTCGCCGACCGGCTCGATGTGGCACGCCTGAGCCGCTTCGTGCTCGAACCGCTGCTGGGCATCAAGGACCCACGCACCGACCCCAACATCGACTTCGTCGGTGGCGTTCGGGGTACCGACGCTCTGGTCGACCGGGTCGATAGCGGACGGGCGCAGGCGGCATTTTCGATGCACCCCACGTCGATGGAAGAACTGCTCGCCGTCAGCGATGCCGGAGAGTTAATGCCGCCCAAGTCGACGTGGTTCGAGCCGAAACTGCGCTCGGGTCTGCTCATCCACTTGTTCTAAACACTGCCTCCGACCTTCCGTAGCGACGGGGCATGCCCCGTCGCTACACGCACTCGCCCCAGCCGTTATGAAAGTCCTCATCGCCGACAAACTCTCCAGTTCCGCTGTCGACCGGATGGAATCAGGCGGCCACGCCGTCGTTACCGATCCCACCCTCGACGGCGACACGCTGACTGCTGCCCTCACGCGTGAGAATCCGAACGTGCTCATCGTGCGCTCGACCAAAGTGCGAGCCGAGCACTTGGACGCGGCGAGTGGATTGGAACTGGTCGTCCGCGCCGGAGCCGGAGTCGACAACATCGACACGACCGGAGCGAGCGAGAGGGGCATCTTCGTCGCCAACTGCCCAGGTAAAAACTCCGACGCCGTCGCCGAACTGACGACGGGACTGCTGCTGGCACTCGACCGCTCCATCCCCGACAACGTCGCCGACGCTCGGGCCGGGAAGTGGCGCAAAGGTCACTATGGAAAAGCCGCTGGTGTTCGCGGGCGACGCTTGGCCGTAATCGGAACCGGCAACATCGGACGCGCCGTGATCCGCCACGCCCAGGCGCTGGGGATGCAGGTGACCGCGTGGAGCCGCTCGCTGACCGACGACGACGCTCAGACGATGGGCGTCCGGCGCGCGCTGAGTCCGGTCGAAGCGGTGAGAGAAGCCGACGCCGTCACCCTACACGTCGCGTCGACTGCCGAGACCAAAGGCATGGCGGGACGCGCGTTCTTCGAGGCGATGAAGCCCGGCGCGTTCTTCCTCAACACCACGCGCGGCGCCGTCGTCGACGATGATGCGCTGGCGTGGGCGCTCGACAATAAGGGCGTTCGGGCCGCGCTCGACGTGTTCAACGGCGAGCCATCGGGCAAGGAAGGCGATCTGGAGCACGCACTAGCCAACCATCCGTCGGTCTACCTGACGCACCACATCGGCGCGTCGACCGAGCAGGCGCAGGAAGCCATCGCCGAGGAAGCCGCCCGCATCGTCGACGTGTATGCGTCGACCGGGAAGGTGCCGCACTGCGTCAACCTCGCCACCAAGACGCCCGCGACGCACCTGCTGACGGTCCGCCATCGCGACCGCGTCGGTGTGCTGGCTGCCGTTCTCGATCACGTCCGCCGGGCCGGGTGGAACGTGCAGGAGATGGAAAACCTGATCTTCGACGGTGCCCAGGCCGCTTGCGCCCGCATCCGCTTCACCGGCACGCCCGACGACGACGCGTTGGCGGCGATCAAGTCGTCCGAACACGTGTTGGAAGCGACGACCATCGCGCTCTGACGCTGCCCGCTCTCCCCCACACCTGCGCGTAAGGGCGATTCGTGAATCGCCCTTACGTCTCTCCACACACCCCGCTGACCATGTCCACACCCGTCACGTCCGAACGCGTTTTCAACTTTTCCGCCGGTCCCGGCACGCTTCCGCTTTCCGTGATGGAAGAGGTGCGCGACGAACTTCCGATCTACGGCAGCGAAGGCGCGTCGATCATGGAGGTCAGCCATCGAGGAAAGAGCTATACCGAGATCCACGAGGGCACGCAGGCGCTTCTGCGCAAACTGCTTGGCTTGTCGGATGACTGGCACGTGATGCTGCTCCAGGGCGGCGCGTCGATGCAGTTCCACCAGGTGCCGCTCAACCTGCTGCGTGAGGACGCATCGGCGGACTATCTAGATACCGGCAAGTGGTCGGAGGGTGCGATCAAAGAGGCCAAGATGATCGGTCGCGTCAACGTCGCCGCGTCGTCGGCTGCTGACGATTACACGTACATCCCCGAGCCGTCCGATTGGCACCTGGACAGTGGTGCGGCCTACCTGCACTACACGAGCAACAATACGATCTTCGGCACGCAGTTCGGCTACACGCCCCAAGCCGATGTGCCGCTCGTCGTCGACGCCTCGTCCGACTTTCTCAGCCGCCCTATCGACGCACAGGCGCACGGTCTGATCTACGCAGGCGCTCAGAAGAACATCGGACCAGCAGGCGTGACCGTCGTTTTGCTGCGCGACGACATGCTCCAGGGGCGCAAATCGGGCCTGCCGACGATGCTCGACTATGGTACGCACGCGGCCAAGCTGTACAACACGCCCCCCGCGTTCACCATTTACGTCGTGCATAAGGTGCTGCGCTGGCTGGACGAGATGGGCGGCGTCCAGGCCATCGAAGCCATCAACGATCGCAAAGCCGCCGCGCTCTACAATCGCATCGACGCGACCGACTTCTACCGAGGCACGGCACGTCCCGGCAGCCGCTCGAAGATGAACGTCACGTTCCGCCTGCCCAACGAAGTGCTCGAAACCAACTTTATCGCCAAGGCCAAAGAGCACGATATGGTCGGCTTGAAGGGCTATCGGACGGTCGGTGGCGTGCGTGCGTCGATCTACAACGCGATGCCCGAGGAAGGCGTGCAGGCGCTCGTGTCGTTCATGGACGAGTTCGAACGTACCAACGGCTGACGGCAGTTACGCTTCGTCTCTCTCACGCTGTGCTCTCAAGTCGTTGCGGATGTCGACGAGCGCTTCGCCTGCGCGTCCACCTGCCAGTAGCAGCAAGGAGCCGAGAAGCGCGACCATTGCGGTGACCAAGTAGCCGGGTTCGGACGTGGCGGCGATTCCCAGCAGCAGGAGCGACGCGGGGGCGCCAAAGAAGCCGACGGTATAGAGTACGCTGAACAGGTTGCTGCTCATCTCTTCGCCGCGCCGGGCTGCTGCCGATTCGTGCGGCTGGCGATGGGTCGGCAGTTCGTGGAGCACATCGCTTTCGTCTAGAAGACCAACAGAGTCTTCGGATTGGGCGATCTTCGTCCTGGTCATGTCACGTGCGGAGAGGAGAGCGTCAGCATACGGACCGACGCGCCACTCGTTACGACTCGACGCGTGCGCGGAGGACTGGCTCCAACGTCTGCCACACCGTTTGGGCGACGATCTGCTGGCCTTCTGCCGTTGGATGGACACCATCGTCCTGGTTGAGGCGCGGGATACCTGCAACGCCTTCGAGTAGAAACGGGACGATGGCGGCGTCCTGCTCGCGCGCGACGGTCGGGAAAACGTCTCGGTAGGCCGACGTGTACTGCGCTCCGTACGAAGGCGGCATCTGCATGCCCGGTCAGGACGACGGCGGCGTCGGGGTTGGACTGGCGGACGCGTTCGATGATCGCCGTCAGGTTGGTGCGGATGTTGGCGACTGGCTGTCCACGCAGCCCATCGTTGGCACCCAATTCGAGGAGCAACACGTCGACCGGACGCTCCAGGTGCCATTCGAGTCCATTGAGTCCGCCCGCCGTCGTCTGCCCCGACACGCCCTGATTGTCGATCTGAAACGGCAGTCCAGCGCTGTCGATTTTTTGCTGGATCAGTGACGGAAAGGACTGCGACCTGTTGAGACGATAGCCATCGGCGATGCTGTTGCCGACGACGAGAATGCGTCGCTTCTCGCCCGGCTCTAGTGCGCGTGACGGTTGAGCCGGGCGGTCCGGCTGAGCAGTCACGGCGACTGAATCGCGGTCGGCGAGGTCGGGCGCTCCAGCGTCGTCGGAGCAGGCGGCGAGGAAGAAGAGAGGCAGCAATAGGGCGAGGCGAGGCATCGGGCATTCGTAGAGGAAAGCCGCAAACCGAACGCGCGGTGATCCGTTTCTCGGCGTCGCAGCCGTTGCCGCTGCGTTCCACCTCTCCCCGAATCGAATGGCCGATGCCGTCCTCGCCGCGCGCGACCTCACCAAAACCTACACCACACCCGCCCGAACGCTGACCGTCCTCGACTCGGTCTCGCTCGAAGTCCCCGCAGGCGGCACGCTGTCCATCGTCGGTCCGAGCGGCAGCGGAAAGACGACACTTCTCGGCCTCTGCGCCGGACTCGATCGCCCCACATCGGGGACAGTCTCTATCGCCGGAACGCGCATCGACGCGATGAGCGAGGACGAACGGGCGGCGGTTCGGGGCAAACACGTAGGCTTCGTCTTCCAATCGTTCAACCTGCTGCCGACGCTGACAGCACTCGAAAACGTGATGGTACCTGCCGAACTCGTCGGTAACTCAAGCGCACGCAACCGGGCCGTCGAACTACTAGATCAAGTCGGCTTGGGCGACCGCACGCATCACTATCCGTCCGAACTCTCGGGAGGTGAGCAGCAGCGCGTCGCCATCGCGCGTGCCTTCGTCAACGCCCCGCGCCTACTCTTCGCCGACGAGCCGACGGGCAATCTCGACCAGGAAACGGCTCAGGCCGTCGAAGACCTGCTGTTTGCTCTCAACGCCGAGCAAGGCACTGCGCTCGTCGTCGTCACGCACGATTTGGATCTGGCTGCCAAGTGCAGTCGCACGATCAGCTTGCGCGGCGGACGCGTTCAGTCGGATACGTCTGTTTCCCAGATTGCCGAGTCGGTGGTCTAAAGAGACACGAGCATAAGAGATACCGTCTTCATAAACCAGAAAGCCCCCGCCCGGAGAGTCCGAGCGGGGGCTTTGCGTTGGCGTGAGCGGCTTACTGCTCTTTGCCCATCGTTTCGATGTAGTAGTTCGCCTGGTCGCGGTAGTTGCCGTAGGCAGCCGAACCGTAGGCCGTGCGAGCGGCGTCGTAGTTCTCCTGCATCCGGTAGCTGTCGCCCTTGACGAAGTGGAGCGCGGCGGCGTCGTTGCGGTCGTTCGGGTCGAGCGCGAGACCAGCGTCTGCGGCTCCGCGAGCGGCGGAGTAGTCGCCGAGCACGTTGTGAGCGCGGGCGACGTAGAGGTGATACTCCGGCTCATTGCCCAGCGTCTCGGCCAGTCCGGTCAGCTGCTCAAGGGCGGCTCCGGCTTTGGTGCGGCTCGGGTTGGCACCGCCGAGGAGGTCGCCCGTCGAGCCGATCAGGGCCAGCATGTTTTTGACGGCCGTTCCGCGCGCCTTGTCACCGGCTTCGGCGACCTCGATAGCCATGCCGTAGGCACCGATAGCGTCGGCGTCACGGTCCATCGCTTTGAGCGCTTCGGCTTTGCCGACGTAGTTCATCGCGAAGCTCGGGTCGTGGCTGATGCCGGTCTCGAAGCCTGCGAGGGCTTCCTCGTTCTGATCGGCTTTGAGCTTGCGCACCGACAGAGCGTAATCGAGTTGGGCGAGAACGTAGCGTGAGCGGCCTTCGACTTCTTCGTCTTCGGCTTCGACGGCGCCGTCGAGCGCTACCTGATACTGCTCATAAGCGGCCATGTAATCTTTGGCAGCGGCAGCTTCGTTGGCGGCGTTATATGCTTCTTTGTAGGCTTGCGCACTCGCAACATTGGGGAGAGCGACAGCGATGGCCAGCAAGAGCAGGGTCAGGACTCGGGTCATGTGTGGATGTGGGGTGTAGGGTAGATGGATAGTCTGTGGGGCAAGAATGCACGGATCGTGCCGGGTACGCGTTCCCGCGTCAGAACGTCTAAAATGGCGGTTATCGCACGTGGACGCCAAAGAAACGTGTCGAACAGCGCACAGTAGTGTGCGCCGAGTTGGACACGTCAGGTGATTCGTTGCCGTCGGGAAGGATCAGAAGTTGGGGGCGAGGCTGTGTTCTTTGTAGAACTCGTCCACGATATCGACTGCCTCCTTGGGATCGTCTGTGATCTTGAACAGGTGCAAATCCTTGTCTCCGATGTTGCCCTCTGCGAGCATCGTATCGCGCAGCCAGTCGACGAGACCGGTCCAGTAGCTCGCGCCCATCAGCACGACGGGAAACTTGGAGATCTTGCGCGTCTGGATCAGCGTCAGGCTCTCAAACAGTTCGTCGAGCGTGCCGAATCCGCCGGGTAGCACGATGAATCCCTGGCTGTACTTGACGAAAATCGTCTTGCGGACAAAGAAGAAGTGGAAGTTAATCAGCTTATCCGGGTCGATGTAAGGGTTGTGGCCCTGCTCGTGCGGAAGCTCGATGTTGAGGCCAATCGACGCGCCTTCCATATTGCGCGCGCCTTTGTTGCCTGCCTCCATGATGCCTGGTCCGCCGCCCGTTATGACGCCGTAGCCTCGGCGTACCAACTCCTCGGCTACTTCGACGCCCATCTGGTAATAAGCGTTGTCGGGCTGCGTTCGCGCCGAGCCGAAGATGGAAACCGATGGCCCGATCTCGCTCATCGTCTCGAAGCCCTCGACGAACTCGGACTGAATGCGGAAGATGCGCCACAGGTCTTTGACACTCTTGGTCTGCCACGCCTCGCGTTCTTCGTCCGTCATCTGTCGATTGAGTTGTTCGACTTCATCTTGCGGCTCGAAGGTTTTTTTCTTGGGCATAAGTGGGGGAGGTGAGAAAAAGGAGAGAGGGAAGAAACGAAACGAGCCGCCCTATGCGCATGCACAGAGCGGCTCGGAAGGAAGGAGGTGATGTTAGCGGCCCTGACCGGACTGCTGGTTGGCTTCCTGCTGGAACGCTTCGTTGGCGAAGATGGCGATCTCGACGCGGCGGTTCAAGGCGCGTCCGCTGTCCGTTTCGTTGGAAGCAACGGGTTCGGTTTCGCCCTTGCCGACCGTCGTGATGCGGTAGCGGGGGATGCCCTGGCTCATCAGATACTGAGCGGCGGCTTCGGCGCGCTCTTCGCTCAAGCGCATGTTCGTCGCATCACCGCCGACGCTGTCGGTGTGGCCGTAGACGACGACATCGGTGTTGTCGTAGCGCTGGAGGCTGGTGGCGAGGCCTGTGAGGTCAGTGCGCGCTTGGGTCTTGAGCGTCGACTTGGCGAAGTCGAACAGGATCGCGTTGTCGAACGTGACTTTGATGCCTGCCGTCTCGCCCGTTTCGGGGTTTTCGATGGGCGTGACATCGGCATTCGCGAGTTCACCTTCGAGTTCTTCGGCCTGTTTGTCCATCTGGCGTCCGATGATGGCGCCTGCCGCGCCGCCGATGGCTGCACCGATAATGGCGCCTTGTGCGGTGTTGCCCTGCGTACGGCCAATCACGCCGCCGACAGCGCCGCCGGCTCCGGCCCCGATGACAGCGCCTTTACCGGTCCGGTTCATGCTGGAGCACCCTGCACCGAGCGTTGAGAAGATGAGGAGCGCGCACAGGGCGAGCGAGTTGCGTAGAGTGTGGGTCATGATAGACGAGTGGATGTGGGGTAAATCGTATGATGTCGCTCTCGCTATGGAGAGTCGGGCAGCTAATGGGCAACGGGCGTGCCGCACTGCTCTGGTTTCCTTCCATTCCTAGCTCAGCCGCTCCGTTTCGCTATTTGGCGCGCACGACGAGACCTTTACACGTCGCTTAACAGGTGCAATGCCCACATCGGTGGACGCCCTTACGTCCGGTTTACACAACGGCAACGCGCGTCCGGTTATCTTGCAGTGTGAGGCCTTTGCCTCCTGGATAGGCTTGCGATCTGCTCTGTTCTCGGACTTTCCGGCGCCCGCTTTTTCCTGCTCATCGTCTACTCACCCAATTCTTCCTCATGAAGCTCATCATTCCGATGGCAGGCCGCGGCACGCGCGTCCGCCCGCACTCGCACGTCACGCCCAAGCCGCTCCTCAACGTGAGGGGCAAAAGCATGGTCGAACGCATCGTCCAGACGTTCATGGACGTGCTGCCGCGCCCGCTGACCGAAGCGGTCTTCATTCTCGGCCCGGATTTCCCCAAGTCCGTCTACGATGATCTGACTTCGATTTGCAAGCAGTTCGGAATCAAAGCCGACTTCGCGATTCAGGAGAGCGCCGAAGGCACCGCGCACGCCGTTTACTCGGCCAAAGATCACCTGTCGGGCGAGGGCGTCGTCGTGTTTGCCGACACGCTGTTCTACATGGACGGCAACCTCGATCTCGACGCCGATGCCATCGTGTGGGTCAAGCACGTCGAGGATCCCAGCCGCTTCGGTGTCGCCGTCCGCGAAGGCGAGCGTGTCGTTTCGTTTGTCGAGAAGCCTAAGGAGTTGATCTCCAACGAAGCGCTCATCGGCATTTACTACATGCGCGATCTGGCCGAGTTCGGCAGCAAGATCGTCGAACTGGTCGAAGGCGAGGAGCGCGGCAACACGGGCGAATTCCAACTCACCGACGCGCTCGACAAGATGCTCAAAGACGGCGCTCTGTTCAAAACCGCGGGCGTGACCGACTGGCTCGACTGCGGTACGATTCCCGCGCTGCTCGATACCACTAAAGTCATCCTCGAAATGGAGCGCGGCGGCGTTCACGCCGGAGTCGTCGAGGACAGCATCTTGATCGAACCGGTCTACATCGGTCCAGAAGCCCAGGTGCGCGGATCCGTTGTCGGTCCCAACGTGTCGATCGAAGCGGGTGCCATCGTAGAAGGCTCCGTCGTGCGCGAGAGCATCGTGTTCGCCAACGGGCGCGTCGAAGGCAGCGTGCTCGACGAATCACTCGTCGGCCAGTACGCGACGGTTCGCGGCATGACAGGGCCGATCAACGTCGGTGACCATTCGGAATTGGGTAAGCGCGACTGATCTAGAGGTCCGATCCTTCCATCAAGGAGAAACCCTCACTCGGTCTTTGGATCGAGTGAGGGTTTTCTGTTCAACTTGAAGCCGGGCGGAGGTGTCAGACTGCAGGAACGTCGTCCGATACGAGGCGGACGCCTTCCAAGCCCATGGCCTCGTACGTGGCACCGGCAAACGACTCGCGCTGCGACACTTCGGCCATGATCGACTTCGGCCCTTTGTACGTCATCTCGTGGCCCAAAAGCGCGGCGACGTTGGGGATCGACTCCCACGACGGGCGGCAGTCGATCTTGTGGCTTTCGTTGTGCCACTTGTCGAACGGCGTTCCGTGCTGGTCGGCTCGGCTCGACTTCATCGCCATCATCAGCGTGCGGTTGACTCCGCGGATGGCTTTGCACGGGACGACGCGCTGAGCGTGACCGTCGACGTTGACGAACGTGCCGACTGTCTCGACGATCATCGCAGCGGGCAGCGTCACGTCGGCGCTGGGCAGCGTCTGGTTGTCCGTGTTGTGATAGTGCAGAATCACGCTCTTACCGGCGAGGTCAGCCGCTGAGCACAGTCCGGCAGCGACGACGTCGTCTTCGAGCACGTAGAGTACGTCGTAGCCGCTGAGCTGTGAGGCGAACAGTTTGGGATCAAGCGCCGTCATGCCCAAGCGCTCGCAGCCGACACGGTTGGGAGCTTTGTCGTCGGTGCGGAGCCAGTCGTCGCCGGCGCCTTCCTGAACGTGTGCGACGAAGCCGAGTACCTCGCCGCCGGTCGCGTCGGCCAGTTTGGTCAGCAGATAGTTGTCCTCGACGGATGCACGCGACGAACCGACAAACGCGACGCGCTTGCCCTTCATCAACTGAGCGGCAGCGGCGTAGGCGGCGTCCCACGTGGCGAGTTGGCCGCCGACGGTCGGACCTTCAGGGCGCAGTTCGTTGAAGCGCTCCAGCCCTTCGCGGTCTTCGTCGGCCAGCCAATACTGGTTGACCTCCATGTTGACGCGCGGGCTGACGTTGACGACCAAGTTGTCGCGCACCCAATAATCGCAGTTGCTGCCTTTGCCGTTCTGGATCGTGATCGACGGCGTCTCGGTGCATTCCCAGGCGCGCGCTTTGAAGCGGAAGTCCGTGCTGGTGAGTGCACCGACCGGACAGATGTCGATCACGTTCATCGAATACGGCTCGTCGAACGTCACGCCCGGAGGCGTCAACGGGTAGTTGGTAACGCCGCGCGAAATGATCGTGAGTTGGTTGCTCTTGCTGATCTCGCTCGTGAAGCGGGTGCACCGCGTGCAGTTGATGCAGCGCTCGGCGTCGAGCGTGACGCGCGGTCCCAGTTCGATGCGCTTGGGCTTGTGGACCTTGCGAAACTCGAAGCGCGATCCCTCAGGGCCATACTTGTACGCCTGAATCTGCAGCGGACAGTGCCCGGCCTGATCGCAGATCGGGCAGTCGAGCGGGTGGTTGATGAGCAGAAACTCCAGGTTGCCTTCCTGCGCGTCCTTGACGAGTTGGCTACTGCGGTGCGTCTTGACGACCATGCCGTCGGTCACGTCGACCGAGCACGAGGTCATCAGCTTGGGGAAGAACTGGATCTCCGGCTTTCCGTCTGCGCCCATCACGACTTCGCGCGTCTCTCTGTCGACCTTGGGCGTGCCGACTTCGACCAAGCACTGGCGGCAGTTGGCCGGGATCGACATCGCCGGATGGTAGCAGAAGTGCGGGATTTCGAGGCCGCTCTCGATCGAGAGTTGCAGCAGCTTGTGGCTGCCATCGAAGTCTACTTCGTGGCCGTCGATTATGACCTTGGGCATGGCGGAGTCGGTAGGCGGCTCGCGTCGGAGCCGGATTCAGAAATTCAGGAAGTGGGCGCGTCAGCGTCAGCCACATCTACGACGGGGCGACCTTCCAGTGTGGCGCCCGTCATCGTCAGGTGTAATTCGGAGGTGTCACCCGAGATAGCGCTTGGATCTTTGCCCGCATCTTCGGCCAAGTGGCGCGCATCTGCTTCGGAGAGGACGGCTTCGCTCAGCATTCCGCTGACGACGATACGCTCGCCTGCCAGATCCGTCGGGAGCGTCCAGAGATAGGCGCCTTCGGCATCTTTGGGGACGTTGAGGCGGATGTGACCAGGTGTGCCGTCTGCCAACTCGGTGCGCATAACGGCCCAGCATCCCATGCTGGTGCAGACTTCTGTCGCTTCGCCCTCGACGGTCACGCGTTGTCCGACGTAGGTGTCTGGTTCGGAAAGGACAGCCGCAACAGGGACCGCGCCATTCCTATCGACGGCGTCGCCGACTTGTTCGTAGGTAACAGGCGCGGCTTCGGGAAGCCCGGTCTGGTCGGTTTGGCAGGCTGCGAGAGGAAGCAGCAGGAGGAGAAGGAGAAAGCGCATTCAGGCGTCGAGAAGTGAGGTTTTAAGGTACGCCTCGTGCAACGGCACGTCTGCGCCGATGGTGTCAAGTCGAAGCGTGGTGCCTGGCCCGTCGTGGATGGTCAGTAGCCATTCGTTTGGCCCTTGACGCCGGAAGTGTTCGATCCGAATCCGATCCTGATGCACGAGTACGTAGTCGGTCAAGGTATCGATCGTCTGATACGCGTCGAACTTGTCCGTACGATCGTGCTTCTCCGTCGACGGCGATAGAATCTCGAAGAGAACCGTCGGATTGAGCAGTTTGCGTGGCGCGTCGTCCAAATACGAGCCGGGAAGAGGATATACGACAATATCGGGGTAGGCCCACGACTGAAACGCTGGTACCCATACTCCGCAATCGCTCTGCGCCACTGCGAAGGGGGCGCTACGAAAAACGCTCCCGAGAAGCCACATCAAGTTGGCCGCGACGAGGTAATGAATCGGACTTGCTCCAGGCATGGCGATGACAGTTCCAGCGAAGTATTCGTGGCGACGGTCGGCTTCCCACTCGGCGGCAAAGAACTCCTCAGGCGTGAGAAATCCCACGTCCGGATCGTCCAGATCAATCGTCGTCAGCGTCTCGGCCACGGTGTTAGGCAGGCTGTACGATGGGAGCAGCGGTAGAAGCACCGTCGCCGGTCGTGAAGACCGACGGGCGGCACTTGGCTTCAAACTCGCTACGGAAGCGGGTGACGGTGTTGCGGACGGGCCATGCGGCGGCGTCGGCGAGGGCGCAGACGGTGCGGCCTTCCATGTTGTCGCACAAGTCGATCAGCAGCTGGAGGTCGCGCAGGTTGCCGTCGCCTTGGTCGATGCGGGTGACGATGTTTTCGAGCCAGCCCGTTCCTTCGCGGCAGGGCGTGCACTGGCCGCAGCTTTCGTGGTGATAGAAGTGAGTGATCCGGCGCAGGAAGCTGACCATGTCGGTGTCTTCGTCGAGGAAGAGCATACCGCCCGTTCCATACATCGACCCGGCGTCGCGCAGCGTCTCGGCGTCCATCGTGACGCCCTCGCACATCTCGGCTGTCAGGACCGGGACCGATGAGCCGCCCGGAACGAGCGCTTTGAGCTTCTTGCCGCCGCGCATTCCGCCACAGACTTCGTTGAGCAGGTCCGAGATCAACATGCCGGTCGGGTACTCGTAGACACCCGGACGGTTGACGTGTCCGCTGATGCCGTAGAGGATCGGGCCGGGGTGCTTCTCGGCGCCGATGCCTGCATACCACTCGGCTCCGTTGTTGACGATGAGCGGCACACACGCCAGCGACTCGACGTTGTTGATCGTCGTCGGCTGCGCCCACAGACCTTTCTGGGCGGGGAATGGCGGCTTGACGCGAGGATAGGCACGCTTGCCTTCGAGCGACTCCATCAGGCTCGACTCCTCGCCGCAGATATACGCGCCTGCGCCTTTGTGGATGACGATGTCGCACGAGAAGTCGGTCCCCATGATGTTCTTGCCGACGAGTCCAGCCGCGTACGCTTTCTCCAGTTCGCGCTCCATGTGCGTGATCCAAGACGCATACTCGCCACGGATATACAGGTAGCCCGCCTGTGCACTGATCGCATAGCACGCCATCAGGATGCCCTCAAATACGAGGTGCGGATTGTACTCGAGCAACTGTCGGTCTTTGAACGTCCCCGGCTCGGACTCATCGCCGTTGCACGCGATAAAGCGCGGACGATCGTCGACCGGCGGCATGAACGACCACTTAAGACCCGTCGAGAAGCCCGCGCCGCCACGTCCGCGCAGGCCGCTGGCCTTGACGGTATCGGTCAGCGTCTTGGGATCCCACTTGGACTCGGTGAGAACCGTTTTGAGTGCTTTATACCCGTCGTTGGCCTGATATACGTCGAGTTTGTGCAGGTCTTTGACCGGAGGAAGGAGGACGCGTTTGTAGTTGCGCCAGTCACCGGCTTTGGTCTGTCCCTGGATGGGGGCGGGGCGAGCTTCCATGAGATTGCGTAGGTGGCGAGGCGATGCGGCTGAACAGCTAAACTATACGTCTAAACCGGAGCGGCGTGCCGAAGGAGTGAGGATTATCGAAAGGATCGCTTCGCTTCGGACTCTATAGCGAAGGCGCGATGCGTGATCTCCGAGATCAGTCGGTCCGTGTCGAGCGTGGCGCGGTCGAGCACGACGTCCATCTCGTCGGCGTCCGATAAAGTGCGTAGAGCTTCGAAGATGCAGAGGCGGCGGCGGATGGCGCGGATATTGAACAGCATCAGGGACACAGCCGCGACCACGCTTACGGATTGCATAAGTAGCGTCCACCAGGGCGATCCATGCGATATCTGGGAGATGTTGGAGGCCATCAGGTAGAATGTCAACCCGACCGCGGTCCAGGGAAGCCACCGCTTCATTTGCCCCAATCGTTTGTCCATCCTCGCGATCTCACGGTCGAGGTAGCCCACATCGAGCGTCTGGTGGAGCCGCTCTTTCTCGAGACGGCGCAGACCTCTGACACCGGTGGGGTTCATCCCGTCCAACTCCTTGAGCAAGATCCGGCGCACCTTCTCCTCACGCTCGGTTAGCGCAGGCTGATGGTTGACGGCATCGCCCTGTAGGTAAGATTGAACCTCTTTCTTCGCCAGCTGATGCGTCGGGCATGGAAAGACGCGGTCGAGCGTGTCGGCTCCGCCTTCGATCCTTAGAGATGGTCGTGAACTGAGATTTGTGCTGCTCATCTGCCGCGTCTCGATTCGGCGGCGAGGGCGTGTTGCGTGATTTCCGAAATGAGGCGGTCGGCATCGAGAGTGGCGCGGTCGAGCACCACATCCATCTCGTCGGCGTCCGAGAGCGCGCGGAGAGCTTCGAAGATGTACAACTTTCGCCTTGAAGCGCGTGCCTGAACGAATGGGAAAACATCACGGCGACAACTGGGAGAATGCTTCCCAGCGCACTCCACCAAGCCTCACCCGCTGCAATCTGAGCGCCGCAAATTGCCATCAATACGATAGCGACCAGCACAGCGAGAGGGCGAACGAAGTTCATCACGTGCAGGACCTTCTTCGATTTAGCGATTTCGCCATCCAGATAGTCTACGTCGAGTGTCTTCACGAGCTTCTGCCGTTCCAGATAGCTGAGTCCGGCGGCACCCGTGCTTGTTCGTGTTCAATCCGCCCAACTCTTTGAGCAAGATTCGGCGCACCTTTTCCTCGCGCTCGGTCAGCGCAGGCGGACGACTGACGGCGACGCGCTGCGGGTAGCCGCGCTCCTTTTTGCGAGCGACTGGCGGGGTCTCCTCTTGCCGTTGGAGCGACTGCGCGGTGGGACGCGGTTTGAGCGTCGCGCGTGGAAAGACGCGGTCGAGCGGATCGTCCTGCCCTTCCTCACGCAACTGCGTCGGAGCGATGCGGCGCGTCCTGCTCATCCCACCGTCTGCGAAACCGGCGGGGTCTGGTAGACTTCGGTGTGCGTCACATCGGTGCGGCGGTTACCGCCCATCTCGTCTTCGTCCTGGGGGAGCGTGACGCTCTCGAACGCGGGTTGCTTACCGGCGCGCAGATCGTCGACCAACTGGTCGAGTTTGGCGGGCGTCAGGTTGTGCAGGTACTCGCCGTTGGTGACCTGCATCATCGGAGCCGATCCGCATGCGCCCAGGCACTCGGCTTCGCGCAGGTGAAACTGGCCGTCGGGTGTCGTCTCGCCGCTGTGGATGCCGAGCTTTTTCTCGAGGTAGTGGAGCGAGTCGTAGCCACCGCAGACCTGGCAGGAGAAGCACGTGCAGACTTCCAAGACGTGCTTGCCCAGGTTCTGCTTGAAGTACATCGTGTAGAACGTCGCCACGCCATAGGCTCGGGCGTATTCGATGTCGAGGCTGTCGGCGCAGAACTGGATAGCTTCGGGGGGCAGCCAGCCCCACTTCTCTTGGGCGAGCCAGAGCACTTTCATGATCGCGGCTTCCGGCTCGGGGTATTGCGCGCGGAAGCGGTCTACCAGCGCCTGCTCGTCGGCGGTCCACACCAACTGATCGGCAGGGATAACTGGCTCGGGCTTCTGCTCAGGGAACGGGGCGATTTCTTGGCCGATGTGCGACATGGTGCGGGGCGGGTTCGGGGTGGTAGCGATGGGGCATGCCCCCGTCGCTACGGGCTTCGGAAAACGGGCGGCTGTTATTTGTCGGACTCGCCCAAAACGGGGTCGATGCTGCCGATGAGGACGACCATGTCGCCGATCAGGGCGCCTTCGAGCATGTATTCGAGGCCCTGCAAGTTGGCAAACGACGGCGTGTTAATGCGGCAGCGCCACGGGCTGCCCGTGCCGTCGCTGGTGAGGTAGAAGCCCAACTCGCCTTTGGGCGATTCGATGGCGTGGTAGGCGTGCGCGCCCTTGGGCGGCGTCGTGCCCTCGCTGGTGTACATGAAGTCGTGAATCATGCCTTCCATCGAGCTATACACCTCGTTCTTGCTCGGGTACGACTTCTTGGCGTTGTCCGTGCGGATCGGTCCGGGCTGCATCCGGTCGAGGCACTGCTTGATGATGCGGATCGACTCGAGCATCTCCTCCATGCGCACCATGTAGCGCGCGTAGCTGTCGCCTTCCTCGCGGATTGGGATGTTGAAGTCGACGTCGGCGTACTTGAGGTACGGCTCGAACCGGCGGATGTCGTGTCCGATGCCCGATCCGCGCAGGTTGGGGCCGCGCATGCCCAGCATCTGGACTTCTTCCGCCGTCAGGATGCCGATGCCGACGTTGCGGTCCATCCAGATCCGGTTGCGGTTGAGCAACTTCTGCCAGCCGTGCACCACGGCGGGGTAGCTGTCGACGAACTTGCGCAGTTCGCTGAACGCGCCCGGCGTCAAGTCTGAAGCGACGCCGCCGATCCTACTGTGGCTAACGGTGAAACGCGCTCCGGCGATCTCGTCAAAGATTTTGTAGATGTCCTCGCGCGCCTGGAACGCCCACAAGAAGACCGAGACGGCTCCAGCATCCATCAGGCCGACGCCCATCCAGAGCAGGTGCGCCGAGATGCGCGCCAATTCCGATCCGATCATGCGAATCCACTGGGCGCGCTCGGGCACTTCGATGGCCGCCAGCTTCTCGACGGCGAGGCACCACGCGACGTTGTTCGAGTAGGGCGCGAGGTAGTCCATCCTATCCGTATAGGGCATGAACTCCTGATACGTCTTGTTTTCGGCCATCTTCTCGATGCCGCGGTGCAGATACCCGATGTCGAGCACGCACCGCTCGATCAACTCACCGTCGAGCTTGGCTACGGCGCGGAGCACGCCGTGCGTCGCCGGGTGCTGCGGTCCGATGTTGAGGATCATCTCGTTTTCGAGCGGATCGACGTACTCGGCGCCGTCGCCACCGACGTGTCCCGTGCGGCTGTCTTCGAGCCACGCGTGCTTGCTTTCGAGCCGCTTATAAAGCGCCTCCTGGTGACGCGGCCAGAACGTAAAGACGTTCTCGTTCTCGGCTAGCGTGGCCGGAGCGGACATCATGGGGGCTATGCTCATCGGGGCAGTGTTCTATTCAGGTGGGGCGGAGCGCTGGTCTCCAGGCGTGTCATCGCGAGCGAAGCGTGGCGATTTCCAGCGCTAGCCGATGGCTGGGAGATTGCCGAGTCCCCGGATCGAGTCCGGGGCAGGCTGCTGCGCTCCTCGCAATGGCTAGTTACTCGTGCACGCCTTCGTCGGGGTCGACGTAACGAGGCTCGTTGAAACTCTTGACCGTTGGCGAGCCGTGAGCGGCGGGGAAGGGGTCCATGTTGAGGTCGCCGCCGGGAAGCTGGGCCGGGAGTGGGAGGCTTCCGGGGATGCCGAGAAGAGGAAATTCCTTGCGCAGCGGATGGTACTCGAAGTCCTCGGGCATATACATACGCCGCAAATCGCCGTGATCGGTGACGGTGATGCCGAACATGTCCCACACTTCGCGCTCGTGCCAGTCGGCGCTTCGGTGCACGTCGGTGATCGACGGGACGGTCAGATCTTCCTCGTCGACGCGTAGGGTCAGCCGAATGCGCTTGCTCTTGGTGATGCTGATCAGACCATAGAACACCTCGTAGCGGTCGTCCTCGGTGAAGCGGTCCAGTCCGCCCAGGTCGGCGAGGTAGGCGAAGCCGTGCGTGTCTTTGAGCCAGCGAACGGTGTTGACGATGGCCGCTTTCGGCACCCGAATCGTCGTCTCGCCAGCATACGACGGCAGCAACTCGGCGCCTTCGATGTGGGCGATGAGCGCGTCTGCGATCTCAGGCAGATGCGTCGTCGCCTTGACGTGCGGGTTGGTCGCGTCGAGGTCGGTCGGCGCGTCGGCGGGGGTGAAGTGGAACTTCAGAGATTCGGACATCGGCGGAAGGTCAGCGGAAGGAGATCCTTCGACAAGCTCAGGATGACGGTGGTCGGCGGTGGGCTTAGAGCGACGTGTCGAGCGAGACCAAGGCGGGCACTTCCTGATCGCTGTTGAGGTCGGCGGGCGTGACGATGCGGCGGCCCTGAGGCGTAAGCATGTTGGGCTGCTCGACAGCCGCATGGACGCGGCGATTGCCGCTCTTGTAATCGTCCGACAGGCTGTAGTCGTTGCGGATCTTCTCCTGGATGTCCATCAGCGCGTGGACGACCGACTCAGGGCGCGGCGGGCAGCCGCTGATGTAGACGTCGACGGGGAGGAAGTTGTCGCAGCCCTGAACGACGCCGTAGCAGCGGTGCATGCCGCCGGTCGATGCGCAGGCGCCCATCGCGATGCACCATTTGGGATCGGCCATCTGATCCCAGACGCGGCGGATAGCGTGCGACATTTTGTACGTCACCCATCCGGCGACGATCATCAGGTCGGCCTGGCGCGGCGAGAAGCGCATCGCCTCCGAGCCGAAGCGGGCCACGTCTGTCTTGGGTCCGGCGAACGCCATCATCTCGATCGCGCAGCAGGCCAGGCCCATCGGCATCGGCATCAGGCTGTTCGAGCGCGCCCAGTTCGCGACGTAGTCGACGCGGGTGGTGAGGTAGCCCTCTTTGAAGAGTCCGTCGGCCATAAGAAGAAAGGAGAATCGTGTAGTCGAGCTAATGCCGCGCGGGATGCGCTGTTTCGGTCGTCGCTGGACGTTTTCAGTTTTGATTGAAAGTTGGAGCTTTCGAGCGCGACACGTCCAAGTGCTCGTGCGCGGCCTCCATTAGATCGTCGTAGGCCGCAGTCCGGTCGCGAGAGAAAGGAGGCGAAGGCCTCAAAACTCCAGGCCGCCCTTGCGAATGTCGTAGACCAGCCCGAGCGTCAGGATGCCGATAAAGAAGAAGACGGACGCCATAACCGGGAGACCGATGCCTGCGTCAATGAAATCGCGGAACGCGACGGCCCACGGGTAGAGGAAAACGACTTCGACATCGAACACGATGAAGATCATTGCGACCAGATAGAACTTGACCGAATAGCGGTCGCGCGCGGTCCCGACGGGGTCCATGCCGCTTTCGTAGGCTTTCTGCTTGATCAGGTTGGGCCGCTTGGGGCCGAGCACGTTGGCGCCGATGAGCAGCGTCATCGCCAGGCCTCCGGCCATAGCGATCATGAGGAAGAGGGGGACGAACTGTTCGAGCATCGCGGGCGGGTGGAAGAGCGTAACAAGGTACCGACACGCCTGCACGTCCGCCAACGGCCTAAACGGGAAGCCCGTGTGAGGCTGTCTCGGGCAAACGATGTGCTTTTCGCGTGCTCCGCTGGAGCGAGCCAAAGGAGCATACCGGCGAGGCCCAAATGCGCGTTACTTCGCGCCTCTCTACCGCCTCCTCGCTTCGCTCCCATGCGTCTGCTGCTGCTACTCGCTCTCCTGCTCTCCGCCTGCGTTCCCGCTCCGTACGAGGACGGACAGCCTTCGACGTCGGACGCGCCGATGCTGGGACTGTGGGAACTGACCGAAATGCACGCCGAGCGTGGCCTGACGGCGCTTCCGATGACGCATCGCGTGACGCTGCTCGTGCCCGACGGATCGAGGATGATCCTCGAAGGCGACGCGTTCGTCCATCCGTATAGCGGTCGGCTGCGGCTAGATGCACGTGGAGGCGTCCTCGAACCGCCGACGCTGGGCGTGGCAGCTGCGACGGGCAAGCGCTCTCTGCTCCGCGATCGAAACGTATATGGGAGGCCGTTCAAACGCGACAGCGTCGAGGTGCCGGACGAGTCGTTTATCGGCAGAACGGACTTCGTCGATGAGCGTCCGCGCGAAACGTCCGAAGATATCCGGCGCTGGTCGCCGCGTGCGTTGGATGAGTTGGAAGAGGAATACTTCCGTCAGTGGCGGTTCGCCGAGCGCGTGGTCGTGACCGAGGGTGAGTTGCAGGTGTTCGACGGGAAAGACCGGCTGGTGCTCCGCTTCGAGCGGCCTGCTGGAGTCGCAAGGCGTCTGCCGTGGGAGCCGAAGCGTGGCTGAGTGAAGTGCGGCGGAAGCGTGTGTGAGGCTGTGTCCAAGCCGGAGTCAACGCTGTGTTACCGTTGGCGAGAGTAGGTGCATGGCGGCGCGAAGTGAGATACCTTCGCCTACCGTTCGGACTTCCTCTATGGAAGTCGCACCTCCCGTGCATTCGCCTCCATCTGGACTGCACGATCCTCCCTCCATCGCCCCACGATGAACACATTTCTACAGCGACTCGCTGCGCTGACTCTCCTCTTGCTCGCTGCAGCACCAGCTGCGCACGCGCAAGGCGTCACCACGTCTGCCCTCAACGGCACCGTCACCGACAACCAGGGCGTTTCGCTTCCGGGCGTCAACGTGATCGCTGTTCACCAGCCGTCGGGCACGCGGTATGGCGTCGCGACGCGCTCGGATGGACGCTACAACCTGCGCAACCTGCGCGTCGGCGGTCCCTACACGATCCAGTTCAGCTATATCGGCTTCCAGAGCTACGAAGAGACGGGCGTTACGCTTGCGCTGGGCGAGGATCGCTTGCTCGACGTGACGCTGCGCGACGAGTCGCTCCAGGCGGGCGAAGTCGAGGTGACGGCCGAGCGCGGCCAGTTGCTATCGGCGGAGAACAAGGGCGCGGGCACCAACGTGTCGCAGGAGGAGATCGAGCGCATCCCGACGATCAACCGCTCGCTGACCGACTTCACGCGCCTGACGCCGCAGTTCGCGCCCGAGTGGCATCGGGCAGCGAAGCCGGAACGAGCGTCGCCGGTTCGTCGAGCCGCTTCAACAACATCCAGATCGACGGAGCGGCCATCAACGACGGCTTCGGACTGGAGCAGTCGGGAACGCCGGGCGGCTCGTCGGGCACGCAGCCGATCAGCCTGGACGCGATCCAGGAGTTTCAGGTCGCCATCTCGCCGTACGACGTGACGCAGGGCAACTTCTCGGGCGGATCGATCAACGTCGTCACCAAGAGCGGCACCAACGCGTTTCGCGGATCGGGCTACTACCTGGGCCGCAACCAGAGCTTCGTGGGCGACTTCGACGACCAGCTCGCCTTCGACGACTTCGGCGAGTTCACCGCAGGCGCCACGCTCGGTGGACCGATCCTGCGCGACAAGCTGTTCTTCTTCGTCAGCGGAGAGGCCG
This sequence comes from Rhodothermales bacterium, assembly GCA_963793245.1. Taxonomy (GTDB): domain Bacteria; phylum Bacteroidota; class Rhodothermia; order Rhodothermales; family BA12; genus CAXBBB01. The sequence goes on along the minus strand of CAWBZG010000005.1, from coordinate 126,292 downwards.
TCCGCCGCGACTCGCCCATCACGTCGGATTTCTCGACCGACCGCGGCGATCGAGTTCGCGGCCAACCGCAGCAGCGTCCAGGAAGTGATCGACATCGCCCGGACGCAGTACGGCCGCGACGCCGGATCGCTCGACCAGTTCGACCAGGAGACGTCTCGAACAAAGCTCTTCGCCCGGCTCGACTACAACATCAACCCGTCCAACAACGCCACGCTGCGCTTCAACTTCGTCAAGGGCGAACTGGACGACGGCCTGTTCCGCGACCGCAACACCAGCTTCCAGCTCGACCGACCGCTACTACAAGCGCGAGAACACCAACACGAGCACGGTTTTTGAACTCAACTCGCTGTTCGGCGCGCGCTATGCCAACCAGTTCCGCGCCAGCCTCCAGACCAACCGCCAGCCCTCGACGCTCCAGTTCGACCCGTTCCCCTCGATCGACATCTTCAACGTCGGCGCGGGAGACCTGGACGCAGACGGAGAGGCTTCGGCAAGGCGGCACGGTCAGCCTCGGGCCGGATCAGTTCCGCGGTGCCAACAACATTGACGCCGACATCTTCGAGTTGACGAACAACTTCAACATCTTCGCCGGTGACCACGTGATCACGCTGGGCACGCAGAACACGTATCAGAGCTTCGCCAACCTGTTCATCCGCAACTTCTACGGCTACTACAGCTTCAACAGCGTCGACGATTTCCGCAACGGAGACGCGTGCCAGTTCGAGCGCAACTACTCGCTGATCCCGGGCGAAGACCGCCCGCTGGCCGAGTTCTCCAACTGGCTGGTGGGCGTCTACGCGCAGGACGAGTGGAAGGTGAACAACCAACTGACGGTCAACCTGGGCCTGCGCCTCGACATGCCGCTCTACCCCGACAGCCCGGCTCAGGCGGGTAGCGGACGCCTGCTCTCCGGCGCTGCAGGGGCTGACGCCAGTCCAGGTCGCCGCGCTTCCGGCGCAGTCGTTCGAGCAGCATCTTCGGCTTCGACAACGCCGAGACGCCCGGCGGCAACGTGATCGTCTCGCCGCGCTTCGGCTTCAACTACGCCATCGACCCTGAGCGCAACACGCAGGTGCGCGGCGGCGCGGGCGTGTTCGCGGGGCGCTTCCCCGTCGGTGTGGATCTCGAACTCGTTCTCCAACGACGGATCTCGCTCGGCGGGCAGCGTGTTCACGCGACGATGCGCCATCGACTTCCGCGCCGACCCGACAACCAGTACACGGCGTCGGACTTCGGACTGAGCGAAGGATCGGCTGAGATCAACCTGACGGATCCCGACTTCAGCAACCCGACCAACTTCCGCACCAACTTCGCGCTCGATCAGTCGCTGCCGGAACGGCCTCGTCGCCACGGCCGAGGTGATCTACACCGAGGTCATCGACGCGATGCAGTGGAAGGAACTCAACCGCCAACCCTACGCCGCCGACCCGTCGACGGTCGACGGCCGCGCCGCGCGGCGGCGCGACGTGGTCTCGAACGACTACCAGAGCGTCATCCTGCTGACCAACACCGACGAGGGCTACACGACCAACGCCACCGTCCAGGCTGCAGAAGAAGATCAACCAGGGCATCCTGCCCGACGGCTTCTTCAGCCTGTCGTACACCAACTCGACGGCTAAGGACATCAACTCGGTCACGAGCAGCCAGGCCCGCTCGAACGTGCGCGACCTGGCCGTCGGGCTGGACGTGAACAACCCGCCGCTGGCGACGAGCAACTTCGAACTCAAGCACCGCCTGCTCGCCTCGGCCAGCTACCGCATCGGCTACGCCGACCGCTTCGCCACGACGGCGCACGCTGCTCTACGACGGACGCTCGGGCAACCCGATCAGCTACATCTACTCGCGCAGCGACGCCAACGGCGACGACTTCGACCGAGGCGATCTGGCCTTCATCCCCGCCAGCCGCGATCAGGTCGACATGACCGATGCCGACTGGAACGCGCTCCAGGAGCTGATCGGCTCGCGTGACGAGTTGCAGGACCAGCTCAGGGAAGCATCTTCGAGCGCAATACGGATCGCGGTCCGTGGCAGAACTTCCTCGACTTCAGCCTTCGCCAAGAAGTGCGCACCGTCGCCGGTCAGCGCTTCGAGATTAGCTGGGACGTCGAGAACGTGCTGAGCCTGCTCGGACTCGAAGCGGGCGAAGTCGAACTTCATCGACAGCAACGTCGCACTGGCACGCTTCCGTGGCTACACGACCGACGGTCGCGCACGCCTCGACCGCATCGCATCGGCGGACCGGCTGGTGCCGAGAAGTCGGACTTTGGCTCGCGCTGGCGGATGCAGTTGGGCGTGAAGTACATCTTCTGATCCTTTGCCATCCGCAGCTCACTGCGCCCCGGCTTCTCCTCGTGAGAGGTCGGGGCGCTGTGCGTTTGCGGATAGGCGTTCAGGCAGCGGTCGACCTCGTCAACATGGTGGACATCGCCTCTCGTTGGCGGATGCAAGGGGACGTCAAGTACATCTTCTGTTCTCAACACGCGCCTTGGTCACATGCGCTGGCTCCTCATCAAGAGGTCGGGGCATTTCGCGTTGACATACGATTCGCGATGTCTCGGGCGTTGCACTTCATGCCCCCTTCTTCCTAAGCCCCCAGCCGTCATGCGCCGCCTACTCGCTCTTGCCATCCTCCTCACGCTCTCTGCCTGCGCGAGTACCACCCCTGCCGATCAGCCCGCCGATTCCGTTTACGGTAGCTGGGGACTCGTCGCTTTCGAGACCGGCGACGGCATCCAGCAGGTCAATCCAGACGTGCCCTACATCTTTCGCCTCTCGCCCGACGCAGAGCGCAACGTCAGCGGTCTGGCGAGAGGCTTCGACTATCGTGGGACGATGGCGCTAGACGGCGAAACGGTGACGAGTATTCCTGTCGTTGTCTCCTCTCCGCGCGTGAGCAGCAGCCGGCAGCCCGTAGCCGTCGAGAACTACCTCGATCAGTTGCGTCAGGCTCAGCGCGTCGTGCGCGAGGGCGACGACTTGGTTATCTACGACGAGATCGGGCGCGACGTGCTCCGCTTCCGCCGCCTCATGTGATCAGCGAACCCGGCGGCGGGGCATAGAGTCCTATGCGACCTCTCTACCAGCCCTGCCGTCCATGTCCCGCCTGCTACTACTGATTCCACTCGTCCTACTGCTCTCGGCCTGCGTCAAGACGACGTATCTCCACGAGCAGGACGAGTTCACTGCTGGCTCGCCCTACGGCACGTGGGAACTGGTCGAACTCGATGCGGACCGAGGGCTGTCGACGCTTCCAGCGACCAACCCCGTCACGCTGACGTTAGGGCCAGGCGTCGCGCAGAACGTCGAGGGGCAGTCGTTTATCAACCGATACACCGGATCGCTCCGACTCGACGAGGTAGGACGCGTCGTCGAGGTGCCGCGCATCGCGATGACGCGCATGGCTGGTCCGTCGCCGCTGATGGAGTTGGAGAGCGAGTACTTCCGCCGCTGGCAAGACGCCGAACGCATCGTCCGCTCGGGCGACGATCTGCTGGTCTACGACGCCGACGACCGCGTCGTCATTCGCTTCCGCCGCCCGACGCGCAATCGGTGACGGCACGAACGGGTTGTGGGTTCGCCGAGTAGGAGGGAGGCTTCTCTCTTTCAGCCCGAATCTGTGAACCCCGATCTCATCCGCGCGCACGCCGATCTGCTGCGCCAACTCCGCGCGTTCAACCTGAGCCGACTGGCCGATCTGTCCGACGAGCAACTGCTCATCGTCCCCGACGGATTCGGCAACAACCTACTGTGGAATCTGGCGCACCTGGTCGTCACGCAGCAACTGCTGATCTATGGGCGCTCGGGCCTGCCGATGTACGTCGACGAGCGGATGATCGCCGAAAACCGCAAAGGCACCTCGCCCGAGAGCTGGACGACGCCGCCCGATGTCGCTCAGGTCAAAGCGCTGCTGCTGGACCTGCCCGCTCGGATGGCGGACGACGCCGAGCGCTTCGCCTCCTACGATCCCTATCCCACCTCTACGGGCATCACGCTGGGCACGCTCGACGACGCGCTGCGCTACAACCTCCATCACGAGGGACTGCACGGTGGCGCGATGGCGACGCTGTTACGGTTCGTGTAAAGAGCGCCGCTTCTATAGCGAGGGCGTAGCGAGCGGTGCGATAGCGTCGCCGATGCGTACGTCACCGCTTTCGACGATGCGAGCGCGCAATCCGCCCAGACCTTTCAGCGCGAGCCGCATGTCGTCACGCCCGGCGACCATGTCGAGGTAGCCGCACGGCTGGCACGGCCCGACGCCTTCGACGAGGGCATTGCCGATGCGAAACTGGACTCCGATCAAGCTTTTCAAGTCGACGCCGCCCACGAGAACGTTTCGGCGCGTTTGCTCGAACGGAATAGGAGCATCAGCGAGACGAGAGGCAGTTTCCAGATCCTCTTGCGCGATCAGTGACAACTCACGCTTGGCGCCCGGCCACCGCGACATCGCCCCGACGCCCGCGAAGTAGCGATCGCCTTCGATGCCACGTCCGGCGACGAGCCGGGCGACTTGCTGGGCTTCCATGGGTGCTCGCGCGACAGGTGCCGTCTGGATGGCGACAACGAGGGCGGACGGTTGAGCAGAGGAGGGCATGACGACTGGAGTGGGGAGGTGGCAAGCCGCCACAGAGGAGTTTTGCTCCCAACTCCTCAAGACTCGGACGGTACGGGCATTTTTCCGGCGACGCTCGGTACGCATGCGCGGCGTCCGTTGAGCAGTGGTATTCTAGCGTAGCCTCTACGCCTCGCTTTTGAAACGCCTCGCCGCACTTCTCGTCTTCGGAATCCTGACCGCGCTGATGCTTGAGAGCATTGGGGCGTTTGTGGTAGGTGCCGCGCTGGGCTGGTTGCTCGTCGACCAACAGGAGATGTGGAAGCGCGTGCGGCATCAGGAGCAGACCATCGGGCGGCTGACGGCCACGCTGAAGCGCGTCGTAGAAGTCGCCTCGGATCGGAGCAGGCCTCAGACCAGCGACGAGGTCTACGAGGCGACGTCTCAACGCTCCGACGCCGCCGCCGCTTTCGGTCGATCTCGATCCAGAACCGGAAATCGACTCGCTGCCCGAAAGGGAGGGGGCACTTTCCGTCGAATCGGAGAAAAGGACGGCGCCCGATTGGGACGCCCGCACGTGGGACGAACCGGCGGAAAGTGCTTCGCGGCGAGGTCATGATGACGATGCGAGCGTATCCGAGCCGTCCGAGGTAGCGCGCTGGGTCGAGGGCGCGCTGGCATCGGCACGCGATTGGATTACGGGAGGCAATCCGTTCGTGCGGCTGGGCGTCGTGGTGCTGTTCGTGGCGTTCGCGTTCCTGGTGAGTCTGGCCGTCGAGCGCGCCGTTTTCCCCATCGAGTTGCGCCTCGCAGCGACGGCGGCGGCAGGCTTGGTGCTCGTCGGCTTGGGCTGGCGGATGCGCGACCGCAGCGCGGGTTTCGGGCTGACGTTGCAGGGCGGCGGATCGGCGCTGTTCTACCTGACGATCTTCGCCGCCTACCAACTCTACGCTTTGATCCCGAGCACGGTGGCGTTTGGCCTGTTGGTGCTGACGACCGGATTGTGCGCACTCCTCGCTCTGCTCCAAGGCGCTCAAACGCTGGCGCTGCTCGCCCTAGTCGGCGGATTTGCGGCGCCGATCTTTGGAGCCGGACCCGAAGGCAGCGCGCTGGCGCTGTTTAGCTACTACGCGGTTCTCAACGTCGGCGTGCTCGTGCTGGCGTGGTATCGTCCGTGGCGGATGGTCCACGTCGCAGGCTTCCTGGCGACGTTCGGCTTGGGCGGCCTATGGATGTCGCAGCGCTACACCGATGCGCTCTATCCCGGCGCGCAAGCGTTCCTGATCGGCTTCTTCGCGATCTACTTCGCCGTCTCGTTCTTCCACCTGCGCCACCAATCCGAAGGGCCTGGCGAACGCCGCCGTGACCTGCTGCTGGACTCTACGCTCGTCATCGGCCTTCCCATCGCTGCGTTCTCGGTTCAGGCGACGCTCGTCTCAGGGTTCGCTTTTGGTCTGGCGTGGAGCGCGTTGGGATTGGGATTAGTCTACGTGGCTGCTGCTTGGGTGGTGTACCGACGCTCGCCCGAGCGATTGCGGCTGCTCGTCGAGACGTACGCCGGGCTGGGGCTGGTCTTCGCGACGCTCGTAATCCCGTTCGCGCTCGACGCCACGTGGACCGGCGTCGGCTGGGCCGTCGAGGGCGCGCTGCTGGTCTGGCTAGGCGCGCGGCAGCGGCGCGTCTTGCTCCGATTGGCTGGAGTGGCGCTCCAACTTGCCGCTGCCGTTTCGCTACTCGGCAGCGCGTGGTCCGTTTTCATGAGCGTGTCGATGCAGCCGCACTCGACCTATTTCGCCGGACTCGTTCTCTCGCTAGCTGGGCTGTTCACGGCCTGGGTCGCCCACCACTACCGCGACCGGCTATCGACGTTGGAGCGCATCGTCGAGCCGCTGTTCATCGCCCTTGGCATGATCTGGTGGACGCTGTCGCACCTGGATCAGGTCGACCGGCTGGCGTCGGGCGACCGCTTCGATGCGCTCCTCATCGGCTGGCTGGCGTTGACTGGGGCGTTGACGACGGCGGCGGCCTGGCGCTTGGATTGGCCCGGACTTCGCCGCATCGCACTGCTGACGCTACCAGTCTCGGTCCTTGCGCTCATCACCGTGTTGTGGAACGACAGCGCCCAACTGTCCGCTCAGGGCGGATGGATCGCGTGGATCGCCCTACTCGCCGTTCTGATCGCCTCGCTGTGGGCATTCGACGCCCCACTTCGCGACCATGTCCGAGGTCGATTGCTCCACGCCGGAACGCTCTGGCTGCTCGCCGTCCTCCTCGTCATCGAAGCGTCGTGGCACGTACGGTCGCTGCCCTTCGAAAGCGTATGGGTCGATTTTCCGGCTGGACTGATTCCCGTTCTGCTGGCCCTGGCGACGCTGTTCGCTGTACGATCCGGCTTCTGGCCGTTCGGCGCGTGGTCGCGTGCCTATTTGGGGTTGGGCGTGGGCGGCCTGCTGGTCGTGGTGGCCGGTTGGGGAACGCTGATGGTCGGTTGGTCTGCCGATCCGTCGCCGTTGCCCTATCTGCCGCTGGTGAACCCGGTCGATCTGACGTTGGGCCTGGGAATCACCGCGCTGGTAATCACGCTGCGGATGGGACGCCAACGCGGGATGCTGTCGCCCGTCGACGTGCGGAGAGTGGGGTGGATCGCTGTCGTGCTGGTGTTCGTCTGGCTCAACGCGACCGTCGCCCGGAGCGTCCACTTCTACGCAGGCGTCGCCTACAGCTTCGACGCATTGATGGCCTCTTCGACGTTTCAGTCAGCCGTTACGATTTTCTGGTCGGCTGTCGGCGTGGTCGCGATGACGATTGCCGCGCGAAAGGGAAGTCGTCTCGTCTGGCAGGCCTCGGCGATTCTGCTGGGGTTGGCGGTCCTCAAACTCTTCCTGGTCGATCTGTCGAACCTGTCGTTGCTCGTTCGCATCGGGACATTCCTGGTCGTCGGCGTCTTCCTGATCGGCGTCGGCTACCTCGCGCCCGCCCCGCCCAAGCAGGACGAAGTCGAACCCCTTCCGAAGGAGGACGAAGTATGATCGCCCGACTGCATCTCGTATTTCTGCTCTTCGTCCTGCTCACGCCGACGCTGAGCGCCCAATCTCCCGACGACTACGCGCGCGGCGTCAGACTCACACCGACGAGCGACGCCGCCGTCCAATCGCTGCTCCTGCCGGACGCCGTCTACCAGACCGCGACGCGGCTGGATCTGGCCGACGTGCGCCTGTTCGACGCGTCGGGAATGGCCGTCCCGTTCGCGCTAGACTGGACCGATGCGCTATCGGACTCGGCGCGTGTCCGCCTGCCGCTGTTTCCGCTGAGCGGAAGGCCGGACGCCTCTATCGATGCGCTCGACGTCACGATTAGACGGTCGGCTTCGGGAAGTTTGGTCAGCGTTCGTCCGACGCCCGAACGTCCGGCTGAAGCGATTCGGGCGCACCTGATCGATGCGTCGGCGTTGGAATCGCCCATCGTTCGTCTCGACCTGACGTGGGCCGACGACGCTGCCGACTTCACCACGAGTGTCCGCGTCGAGTCGAGCGACGACTTGACGACATGGACGCGCTGGGGCGACGAGCAGCGCGTGATGCGGCTGCGGTTTGGCGGGGACACGCTGGTTCGTCGCACCCTCGACCTGCCGCCCCGCACGTCGCCCTATGTCCGGCTGACGTGGACCGGACCGGATGCGGCTCCTCTGGTGACACGCGTCGAAGCCATTACGTCTACCCGATCGGCTCCGGCTCGCCGCACGCTTCAGCTGTCGTCCATCGCGTCTGACAACGGCTTCGTGTTCGATACCGGCGCGCTGCCCATCGACCGGATGCGGGTCGATCTGGGCGACGATCCCAACACGCTGGTCACGGCCCTCTTCTCAACTGCCTCGACGCCCGACGGCCCGTGGATACCGCGCATCCGCACGCCTGCCTACCACATCCGCCGCGACGATGTAGACGTACGCTCGCCTGCCTTCTCGGTCGCGACGACGGATCGCTACTGGCGTTTGGAAACCGCCGACGGGAGCACCCCACTGGGCCAATCGCCGACGCTCGAAGTCGGCTGGACGCCTGCGCGGTTGCTCTTCTTGACGCGGGGAGAGCCGCCGTACACGCTCGCTTTTGGACGCGTAGCCGATGTGGATCGTGAGCGCGACGACGCATTCCGCCGCACGCTCCTGTCGCTGGCCGAAACCGACGCCGCCCCGACTGCGCCGACGATCAGCGAGCCGTTCGACCTGGGCGGCGCGGATCGGCTGCTCTCCGACGACGCCCCCGAATGGCACCAATGGCTGCTGTGGATCGGGCTGCTGTCAGGAGTTGCGTTACTCGCTGTCTTAGCGCTCCGTCTGATTCAGAGCATGCCCCCCGAGCGCGGATCCGAGTGAGGGCTGACGTTGGAGAAAGGGGATCAGCAGCGGCAGGACACCGTCCGCAATCAGCCGCGCGCCCGCCTCGTTGGGATGACCGTCGCCAGCGATGACGAAGGCGTCGGCACTATCTCTACGCTGCGCCCAAACGCCCGGCGACGGATCGTGGAACGGCAGTCCAATCGACTGGAAAACAGAATCCGCTCGGGCCATAAAGCGCCGCGTCGGTTCGGGGTGCGAAGCATCGTAGGGCGGTTGGTGCCAGCCGGTCGTGATTACCAAGACCGGGACGTCGTGCGCTCGGCTCCACGCTGCCACCCGCTCGAACAGCGCTCTGGTCGTGCGGACGGCATGTTGGGTGTGGCGCTCGCGTTCTTCGGGTGTCTCGTCGGTAGCACCGTCCGACGAAACGGCACGGCGGAGAGCAGTGCGCGCCAGTTGCAGCAGGTGGGAGTGCGTTAGAATCGCTTGGTATAGGGGCGACGTGTTGAGCCGGTATTTCCACGCGCTGCGCGGTACGGGCACTCGTCTGATGGTGTCGGCGGTGAACTGCCAATGCCGACTGCGACCGGCGCGTGCCACATCGTCCACGTTGAGCAGTATGAGAACAGCGTCAGGATCGTAGTGCGCATGTTCGTCCTCGAGAAACGCGACGTAATCGCTCGCTCCCCAGCCCGGCGTCGCCACGTTGCGGACGCTCCAGGCGCCAGTTCCCAATCGCCTCGTCAATTCCCTGTTGGATCAGCGTGTGCGGCGCGGCGTCGTCGGCGAGTAGCCAGCCGAACGTGAACGAATCGCCCAGGAGCAAGACAGACTGCGCTGTCCCTGTTCCACCGGGGCGCGTTCGTTCAGTCGGTGTGATCCGGTACGCGTCACGCCGCTCGTCGTGCGCAAACGGAATCGCCTCGCTTGGACGGTTGGTCCACAGTCCGCGCTCGTTCTGCACCAACTGCGTCGCCGACAGATGTTGCGGCGCCACCAGCCGTACGATCCCCTCGGCCAGCACCAGCGCCACGATCAGTGACGCGACGCTCAATCCGCCGTTCGTCAGCAGCGAGCGGAGGCGAGATCGGCCCGAAGGCATAGAGCGGAGCGAGTTGGCGAGCGTCGCAGTATACAGCAGCACCTCGCGCAGCCGCCCGAGCTTACAGGCTGAACGACTCGCCGCATGCGCACGTGCGCGTGGCCTGCGGGTTGGCGAAGTGGAAGCCTTGCCCGTCGAGTCCGTCGGTGAAGTCCAGTTCGGTGCCTTCGACGTAGAGTTGGCTCTTCACGTCCATCACGACGCGCAGGCCGTCGACTTCGGCGACTTCGTCCTGCTCCTGGATCGTGGTGTCCCAGCCGAGTTCATACGTCAATCCCGAGCATCCGCCCGGCACGACGGCCACGCGCAGTAGGTGATCGGACAGGTCGGTGCCCTCTGCCACGGCGACGCTCATCAACTGGTCGAGGGCGCGAGGCGTGATCGTGAGGTCCATAGGAGAGCAGAGTCGGATTCAGGAGGACCGTTCGCAACGAGACGCACACCCGCCGGTTTCTGGCGGCCTGCTCATCCATTTTCAATGCCGAGTGAAACCGGGGCGAACGCCGCCAATTACGCCGATTTAGGGGAACGGGGCATGCTAAGGTCCTGTTACCCAAAGCCGTCTCGCTGCGGACTTGCGCGCCGACTTCTTTACGCCACCGACCGATTTATGAGCACCCAGAACGAATACCTCCACGAAGTAGCCGCGACCGAATACGAGTGGGGCTTCGTGACGGAGACGACACCGGACAACGCGCCCAAGGGCTTGTCCGAAGACACGGTCCGCTTCATCTCGGCCAAAAAGGAAGAACCCGAGTGGATGCTGGAGTACCGGCTCAAAGCGTTCCGTCACTGGAAGACGCTCGCCGACGATCCGGCCAACAAGTACCCACGCTGGGCGCACATCGACTACCCGGAGATCGACTTTCAAGACATCTCGTACTACAGCGCGCCTGGCCAGAAGGCGAAGTACGAAACGCCTCGACGAAGTCGACCCCAACCTGCTCGACACGTTCAACCGTCTGGGCATTCCGCTCTTGGAGCAGAAGAAGCTGGCAGGCGTCGCCGTCGACGTGGTGATGGACTCGGTGTCTGTCGCGACGACGTTCAAGAAAGAGCTTGCCAAGCACGGCATCATCTTTTGCTCGTTCACCGAGGCGATCCACGACCACCCCGAACTCGTCAAGGAGTACATGGGCAAAGTCGTGCCGCACACCGACAATTTCTACGCCGCGCTCAACGCTGCCGTCTTCTCGGACGGATCGTTCTGCTACATCCCCAAAGGCGTCCGCTGCCCGATGGAGTTGAGCACCTACTTCCGCATCAACGAGAGCGGAACGGGCCAGTTTGAGCGCACGCTGATCATCGCCGAAGAGGGCAGCTACGTCAGCTACATGGAAGGCTGCACGGCTCCGATGCGTGACGAAAACCAATTGCACGCCGCCGTCGTCGAGATCTACGCCAAGGCCGACGCCGAAGTCAAATATGCGACCGTCCAAAACTGGTATCCGGGCGATGAGAACGGCAAGGGTGGCATCTACAACTTCGTCACCAAGCGCGCCATCGCCGCCGGAGACCGTGCCAAAGTCAGCTGGACCCAACTCGAAACGGGTTCGTCGATCACCTGGAAATACCCCAGCGTCATCCTCAAGGGCGACGATACGGTCGGCGAGTTCTATAGCGTCGCCTTCACCAAAGGCAAGCAGCAGGCGGATACCGGGACCAAGATGATCCACCTGGGCAAGCGCAGCCGCTCGACGATCATCAGCAAAGGCATCAGCGCGGGCGACAGCAACAACAGCTACCGCGGTCTCGTCCGCATCGGCAAGAAGGCCGAGGGCGCCCGCAACTTCTCGCAGTGCGACAGCCTCCTGCTCACCGACACGTCGGGCGCGCACACCTTCCCCTACATCGAAATCCAGAACCCGACCGGACAGGTCGAGCACGAGGCGACGACGAGCAAGGTCGGCGAGGACCAGATTTTCTACTGCAACCAGCGCGGCATTGGCGAAAGCGAAGCCGTCAAGCTGATCGTCAACGGCTTCGCCAAAGAAGTCATGGCCAAGCTCCCGATGGAGTTCGCCGTCGAAGCCCAAAAGCTCCTCGCCATCGAACTCGAAGGCTCCGTCGGCTAGCACGGCTAGTTGCTTAGGCACCTTTTGCGCTTCGATCCGATGATTAGCGCAGCAGCCTGACTTCTGTACCGCCGTTCTATATAACGGCGCTGCCCTCAACTCCGCACCCCGTACCGACGGGGCATGCCCCGTCGCTAGCAATTCAGCGACAAACCCCTTTTCAAATACACGATACACACTCCATGTCGCTTCTCAACATCCAGAACCTCCACGCCGAAATCGACGGCACGCCGATCCTCAAGGGCGTCACCCTCGAACTCGAAGCCGGTAAGGTCCACGCCATCATGGGGCCGAACGGCAGCGGCAAGAGCACGCTCGCCAACGTGCTCGCTGGGCGCGACGAGTACGAAGTGACCGAAGGCAGCGTGACGTACAAGGGCGAGGATCTGCTCGATATGGACCCCGACGAGCGCGCGCGTGAAGGCGTCTTCCTCGCGTTCCAGTATCCCGTCGAGCTTCCGGGCGTGTCGATGACCAACTTCCTCAAAGAGAGCGTCAACGCCGTCCGCAAGCACAACGGACTCGACGAACTGCGCGCCGGACCGTTTCTCAAGCTGATGAAGGAGAAGGCCGAACTCGTCGAGATGCGCGCCGACCTCAAGCAGCGCTCGGTCAACGAAGGCTTTTCGGGCGGCGAGAAGAAGCGCAACGAGATCTTCCAGATGGCCCTGCTCGAACCAAAGCTCGCCATCCTCGACGAAACGGACTCGGGTCTCGACATTGACGCCCTGCGCGTCGTGTCCGAAGGCGTCAACCGCCTGCGCGCTGACGACCGCGCGTTCCTCGTGATCACGCACTACCAGCGTCTGCTCGACTATATCGTGCCCGACGTGGTGCACGTGCTCATGAACGGACGCATCGTCAAGACCGGCGGACCGGAACTGGCCAAAGAACTCGAAGCCCGCGGGTACGACTGGATCGAAGAGGAGATGGCTGCCGCGTAACCCGCTGCATCTCTTCCCCATTCCAACGCATGTACCGACGGGGCATGCCCCGTCGCTACGGGAGCCGCGTCGCTTGACTGAAATCTGATTCCATGACCGTAACCCCCAGCAGCCTCGACCGCTTCGTCGCCGCGCACGCCGCGCTCGACGGGCACACGCTCAACGGCTCCAACGCCCACGTCCACACGCTCCGCTCGGAAGCGCTCGCCCACGCCCAGCGTCTGGGTCTACCGACGCGCCGCAGCGAAGCGTGGAAGTACACCGCCATCGAGAAAATCCTCGTTCACGAGTACGCGCTTACTCAGGCTGAGCAGCCATTCTCGCCGACATCGGCTGACGTAGACGCCGCGCTGATGCCCGGCCTCGACGCCGACATTGCCGTCTTGGTGGATGGTCGCTTCGACGCCGATTTGTCGCGCATCGCTGATCTGCCCGATGGCGTCGTCGTCACTGGCATTCAGTCGGCAGCCAATCAGCATACCGCGCTGGTCGACAAACACCTAGGCGCCTACGCTCGTCCCGATGAGCAGGTCTTCGCCGCGCTCAACACGGCGTTTCTGGCCGACGGACTCTTCGTCTACGTGCCCGAAGGCGTCACGCTCGACCGTCCGATCCACCTCGTCTCGCTCCACTCGGCAGCCGAAGACCGCATGGTGCAGCCGCGCCTGCTCGTCGTCGCCGAAGACGATGCGCATGCCGTTCTGGTCGACACCACGCGCGTGCACGGAGGCAGTAAGCTGTTCGTCAACTACGTCGCCGAGTTCTACGTGGGCGCCAAGTCGACGGTGACGCATTACCGCGTGCAGGACGAAGGCCCCAAGGTGACCGAAGTCGCCACGTTCGACGCGCATCAGTCCGACGATTCGATCTTTACAACGATCACCGTTGGCCTGTCGGGTGAGACGCTGCGCAACAACATCCACGTCACGTCGGGCGGATCGAACACGGACAGCCACATGAACGGCCTCTTCCTGCTCGACGGCACGACGCACGCCGACAACTCGTCGTTCATGGACCACGCCTCGCCCGATTGCGAGTCCAACGAACTCTACAAGCACGTCCTGTGGGACGACGCGACCGGCATCTTCAACGGCAAGATCCTCGTCCGCCGCGACTCGCAGCGCATCAACGCCTACCAGTCCAGCCGCGCGATCCTGCTCGGCGACGGTTCGACGATGAACTCCAAGCCCGAACTCGAGATCTACGCCGATGACGTCCAGTGCTCGCACGGCGCCGCCACAGGCCGACTTGACGACGACGCCCTGTTCTACCTCCGCGCACGCGGCCTGACGATGCAGAGCGCGCGGGCCTTGCTCCTGCTCGCCTTCGCAAGCGAAGTCACCGACACGATGGAGTTAGAGCCGTTCAAGGCTTGGGTCGATGAACGCTTGCAAGCCCGCTTCCTCACCGGCTGACCTTCGCTGCTGATTCAACCTTTCGCCCGCTCCGGTCTTTCCGGGGTGGGCGATTGTGTTTGTGGTTATGCCTCGGCTTCCTCCGGCTCTTCCTCGTCGACCGGCTCGTCTTCGTAGTCCTCATCACCCTCCGAATCGTCGTCGGACAGGTCGATTACGTCTTCGTCCGAGTAGACGCCGCGTTCGAGTTCTTCCTTGAGGTAGCGAGCCGTCGGCGTGTCTTGCTCGGCGAGTTCTTCAGGCGTTCCGGCGAACAGGATGTGGCCGCCGCCTCTTCCGCCCGTCGGTCCCAGGTCGATCACGTGGTCGGCGACTTTCACCACGTCCATGTTGTGCTCGATCACCAGAACTGTGTTGCCCTTCGCGACCAGAGCGCGGAGGACGGCGAGCAGGTGGCGGATGTCCTCGAAGTGCAAGCCGGTCGTCGGCTCGTCGAGGATGTAGAGCGTCTGGCCCGTTCCCGGACGGCTGAGTTCTTTGGATAGCTTGATGCGCTGCGCCTCACCGCCCGAAACCGTCGTCGCCTGCTGCCCCAGCCGGATGTAGCCCAACCCGACCGACGCCAGCGTCTTGAGCTTGCGCTTGATACGCGGGACGGCGTCGAAGAGCAAGCAGCGCGTCGTCGACCGTCATGTCGAGCACGTCGGCGATGTTGCGTCCGTTGTAGCGCACCTGGAGCGTCTCGGCGTTGTAGCGCTTGCCCTTGCACGTGTCGCACGTCACGTACACGTCGGGCAGGAAGTTCATTTCGAGCTTGACGATACCCGCGCCTTTGCACGCCTCGCACCGCCCGCCCTTGACGTTGAACGAGAACCGACCCGGCTTATAACCCCGAATCTTGCTCTCGGGAAGCTGCGTGAACAGGTCGCGCAGGTGCGTGAACAGGCCCGTGTACGTCGCCGGGTTCGAGCGCGGCGTTCGTCCGATGGGCGACTGGTCGATGTCGATCACCTTGTCGACCAGGTCGATGCCGTCGATGTCGGTGTGAGGCAGCGCGACCCTCAGCGCGTTGTGGTGATGCGCCGCCAGCAGCGGGTAGAGCGTCTGGTTGATCAGGCTCGACTTTCCGCTTCCGCTGACTCCGGTGACAGCCGTAAACGTGCCCAGCGGAAGCGTCAGCGTATCGCCTTTGAGGTTGTGACCGCGCGCGCCGGTTAGCACGAGCGTGTCGCCGTTGCCCTCGCTTCGGTTCGTCGGAATCGGGACGTGCCGCGTGCCATCGAGATACGCGTTGGTCAGACTGCCCTGTCCGTCGAGATCGCGCAGATCGCCTTGCGGTCCGGCGGCGGTGATGTGTCCACCCAACTCGCCCGCGCCCGGACCCATATCGACCACGTAATCGGCGGCTTCGATCATCTCCCGGTCGTGCTCGACCACCAGGACCGAGTTGCCCAGGTCGCGCAGGCTCCGCAAGCTGTCGATCAGCCGCGTATTGTCGCGCGGATGCAGGCCGATGCTGGGTTCGTCGAGCACATACAGGACACCGGTAAGTTGCGTCCCGATCTGCGTCGCGAGCCGGATACGCTGGCTTTCGCCGCCCGATAGCGTACGGCGGGCCGGTCGAGGTTGAGGTATTCGACGCCGACGCCGACCATGAAGTCCAGTCGCTCGCGGATCTCCTTGACGATGGGACGAGCAATCGTGCGCTGGCGTTCAGTCAACTCACCGTCCGCTGCGTCTTCCGACACATCCATCGCGTGGAAAAACGCCGCAAGCGCGCCCAGGTCCATCTGCACCAGATCGGCGATGGTCTTGTCCGCGAATCGGTAGGCGAGGCCCTCAGGCTTCAGCCGTCCGCCGTTGCAGGTGGTGCAGGGCATCGGGCGCATGAACGCCTCGGCCCATTTGCGCTGCGCCGGGGCGCTCGTATTGTCGAACGTGTGTTGGATGTGCCCATAGACGCCGCCGAATCGGTGCTGGTACTTCACCTCGCGACGCTTGTACGTGTAGACGATCTCGAACTGCTCTTCGCCCGCGCCGTGCAAGATCACCTGCTGCTGCTTCTTGGTCAGCTTCTTGAACGGCGTCTGGAAGTCGAACCCGTACGCCTCGGCGACGGCTCCAAGCTGCGAGAACACCCACACGTCGCGCGGCTGGCCCAGCGGCACCAGAGCACCCTCGTCAATCGTCTTGCCCGGTTCGGGAACGACCAAATCCAGGTCGATTTCGCGCTTGACGCCCAGGCCGCCGCACGTCGGACACGCGCCGTACGGACTGTTGAACGAGAACGTGTTGGGCGACGCCTCGGCGTAGCTCAGTCCGCTTTCGGGGTCGACCAGGTGGCGTGAGAACAGCACGTCGCGGCTTTCGTCCGGCAGGTGCGCGATGACCGATCCTTCGCCCATCCCCAGCGCCGTGTCGACCGACTGCGCCACACGTGTGCGGATGCCATCTTTGATCACCAGCCGGTCGACGACGACTTCGATGTCGTGCGTCTTGTATCGGTCCAGCTTCATGCCGCTCTCGATCTCGCGCAACTCTCCATCGACGCGGACGCGCTCGTAGCCCTGCTTGGCGACTTGCTCGAACAACTCGCGGTAGTGTCCCTTGCGCCCTTTGACGACGGGTGCGAGCAGGATCACCTTGGCGCCGTCGCCCACACCCAGGATGCCGTCGATGATCTCATCGTCGCTCTGCTTGCGCATCGGAGCGCCGCTGACGTACGAGTAGGCCGTCGCCGCGCGTGCGTAGAGTAGACGCAGGAAATCGTAGATCTCCGTGACCGTCCCGACGGTCGAGCGCGGGTTGCGGCTGACGGTCTTTTGCTCGATCGAAATGACAGGCGATAGGCCGTCGATGAAGTCCACGTCGGGTCGCTCCATCATGCCTAGAAACTGCCGCGCATACGCGCTCAGCGACTCCATGTAGCGACGCTGCCCCTCGGCGTAGATCGTGTCGAACGCCAGGCTGCTCTTGCCGCTGCCCGACAGCCCCGTGATGACCACCATTTGATCGCGCGGCAGATCGACATCGATGTTCTGCAGGTTGTGAACGCGCGCGCCGCGAATCGTGATCTGGTCGTGCATGGAGGCCCCGAATAGTAGCCTATTGCTACCGACGTGGCGGGGTGTGCGTTCCTATGTCTGATTCGTGTCGATAGCGGCCCGATGTGGTACTTTGAGTGCGACTTTCTACCGCTCGCATGACTGCCCCAGACTACCTCCTCGCCCCGACACCTCGATGCGCTAATCGCTTCTGCTTTCGCCGAAGACCTGGGCGAACGGGGCGATGTGACGACGATCAGCACGATTCCCGAAGGCGCGCAAGCCACGGCGACATTCCTGCTCAAAGCCGACGGCGTCCTGGCTGGAATCAACGTAGCCGACCGAATCTTCGCTCACCTCGACTCCGACGTAGCGACCGAGTGGACGGTCGGCGATGGCGACCGGGCCAAGGCGGGGACGCGCATCGGAACGGCGAAGGGATCGGCGCGCAGCCTGCTCGTCGCCGAGCGGTTGGCGCTCAACTTCCTACAGCGGATGAGTGGGATCGCTACTGAAACGGCGCGATACGTCTCTGCTGTCGAAGGGACGAAAGCGCGGGTACTCGATACTCGAAAGACGGCGCCGGGTCTTCGTGCGCTCGATAAGTGGGCCGTCGCGCTCGGCGGAGGCACGAACCACCGAATTGGCCTGTACGACCGCATCTTGATCAAGGACAACCACATTGCGGCTAGAGGAGGCATCGCTCAAGCCATTCACGCGGCAGCCAAATGGCGCGATGCGCACGCTCCCGACGTGCAGATCGAGTGCGAGGCTCGGACGCTGCGCGAAGTCCGCCTCGCTGCGGCGACGGGCCTGCTCGACTATCTGCTGCTCGACAACTTCGCCCGCATGGAAGATGGCGTTCTAAACGTCGCCCCGCTCGAAGCCGCCCTCGCCGAAGCCCGTGCGCACGACCCCGAAATTCGAACGGACAAGCGCATCCAGACCGAAGCATCCGGCAACGTCCGGCTCGAAACCGTCGCCGAAATCGCCCGCACCGGAGTCGATTTCGTGTCTGTCGGTGCGTTGACGCACAGCGTGACGGCCCTCGACATCTCGCTCAACATCGATCTCGTCTGAGCCGACGTTGCTTCAATGCAAAAGGGAGCCTGTCCGATAGGACAGACTCCCCTTGATGGAGATGCGCGATGGCACGTCACACAAGTGTGTTACAGCAGTTCGATTCGCACGCGGGCCGTGCCCTTGCTGACGAAGTTCAAGTCGGCAGCGGCGCTTTCGGACAGGTCGAGGACGCGGTTGCCGTGGTAGGGGCCACGGTCGTTGACGCGCACGATGACACTCTTGCCGTTTGCGATGTTCGTCACTCGGACGACCGAGCCAAGCGGAAGCGTGCGGTGCGCTGCTGTGGGAAGCGACGAGTCAAACGATTCGCCGTTGGCCGTCGGGCGGCCTTCGAAGCCGTCGCTGTAGAAACTCGCGGCGCCCTGTTGATGCAGTTTGCCCTCGTGCATCTCGAAGTCGGACGGAGTAAAGTCCCCAGCATTCTTCAGTACAGTCGGCGACGTGAACGGAACGGCGACGGACTCCGACCACTCGGCCAGGCGCGCGGGCGTTTCGGGGCCTGCAGCAGTCACGACGCGCTCAATGGCGTCAGGCGAGGAGGGAAGCGCCGTTTGGACAAGGTTGGAAGCTGGTCCAGTGGCGAGCGCCAATCCGCCTAATGAGGCGAGCGCGAGGGTCGCAGCGGCACGCATACGGCGTCGACTGAAACGTTTAGAACGCGGGGCCTGCGGCAGCGCGGGGGTTTGGTTGGTAGTCATATCGGATATAGTCTCTGGTGAGGTACTATTGGGTACAGGCCAGCCATACCAGAGTTCAAAATATGCAGTCTTATTTGGGTTAGCGACGTGTTCTGTGGCGTGCTATTACTGCTGCGTTTCAATGGTACGTCGGAATGGACTTGACAACCGCGAATTCGTACTGAGACCGAGGCTTGACCTGACCGTTACTGACACGCTGAATCCGACGAGTGGGTAGGGCATTCCAACATCCAGCTATCTCCCGCGCATGACCGACTCGCCCTCCGCCGTTTCTCTGACTCTCCCTAGTGACACCGCGCGTATCGGCGAAGATGCACAGATCAGCCGTCTGCGCCACGTCATTGAGCGCATCGGGACGCAGACCGAGTTGGGCAATGAAGGCTATGGCGGGGTGGACCTGAGCGGGATCGATGTCAGCCCGCGTGCACTTGACGAACGGAAAGAGGCCGACCTCAAACGCGACGCGCGGCTGGGCGGAATCGATCTGGCAGGTGCCTACCTGGAACGCGCCAACTTGCACGAAGCTAACCTGCGAGGCGCCAACCTGCGCAGCGCGCGTCTGAAAGGCGCCGACCTGCGTGAGGCCGAGCTAGGCGGCGCCGACCTGTCCGACGTGAACGCGGAGGAAGCGAATGCTACGCACGTCGACTTGGCCGGGGCGATCCTGGATCGCGCGGTTCTCAACGGGGCCAATCTGATCGGTGCCATCTGCGAGGAACTGCACGCGACGCGGGCGATGCTACGTTTTACAATCCTCGACGGCGCTGCGCTTGAAGACGCTACGCTCGACGAGTCCGATCTGTGGGGCGCTCGCCTTGATGGGGCGGATCTGCGCAACGCGTCGCTCAAGGGGGTGCGGTTGCAAGAGGCATCACTCCGGGGTGCCAACCTGTACAACGTCAACCTGTCCGGCGCCGATCTGCGTGGCTCGAACCTGCGAGACGTCAACCTCGACGATTCGGATTTGCGCGGTGCGCTGCTTGAAGGCGCCGATCTGCGGGGAGCGTCGCTTCGAGGCGCACGTCTTCAAGAAGTCGATCTGTCCGAAACCAGGCTCGACGGCATCCGGCTAGGGAAGGCGTGGCTCGAACGCACTCGGATGCACCGCAGCCAGTTGGGAGAGTCCATCGGCGACGAGTTGGCGGCTGATTACGAGGGGGCGGCGCAGGGCTATCTGTCGCTCGAACACAACTTCGACGTGCTGGGCGATCACGAATCGGTGTCGTGGTCGTACCGCAAGCGCCGCCGGATGCGGAAGCTGCAAGCGCGCAAGGCCGCGCGCCTCGCCTGGAAAGAAGGGCGCATCAGCGACGCCGTCGATCACTATCGCCGCTATATGCTCGACGGCATCGTCGAAGGACTCTGCGACTATGGCGAGAGTGTCTGGCGCGTCGTGGTGACTCTGTTTGGCGTGTACTGCACTGCGTTTGTGCTGTATGGCATCACGGGCAGCGTCGTCCGTGTGGACGGAGGCGAGGTGGTCGGCTTCGGCTCCTTGCGCGATTTAGTCGATCTGGCCACGTTCAGCCTGACGTGCGTCACGAGTCCCGAAGGGCCGAGCGTTGGCCTGGAGCCGCGCAACGCATCGGTGCACATCCTGACGAGTATCCAGGTCATCCTGAGCGTTGCGCTTACGGGTCTGCTCGGCTTCGTGCTGGGTAACCGGATTCGACGGTAATCAGGGCGCGCGCTGAGAGGGGAGCGCAGAACTACTCGGCCAACGTCGAGGAGGGCAACTCGCCAATCCCTAACAAGTCCAGCGCACACTGGAGGGTGTGGCACACGTGAGCAGGTCTTCCGTGCGTGCGTACGCGATGGGTGTAGAGGCGCATGATGGCCTCGTGCTCTTCGCGCCCCGTTAGCACGATGTCCAACCCCGTTTGACCGCTCGTTTGCTGCTCTACCATCTCGCGGAGGTCGTCTGGCGTTACATCCAAGCGGCGAATGCCTCGCTCGTCCCAAAGGACATTCGTTTCATCGCTCCAGCTGGTATTGGTTCGCAGACGATGCACGCAATCGGCGATGTGCTCTCCAGTCACGTCCCCCTTCACGTCGACGATGGCGAGGCGCTGGGTGGTGTAGATTCGGAAGTCGCACGATCCTGTGGAAGGAAGGCGCATAGTCGCGGGGCGTGAAGTGTTAGGGAGCCTTGTCGCCCAGCAGGTTTTCCATCTGTCCGAGCAGGCGGGGCAGTTCGACGGGCTTGGTGTGGTAGTCGTCGCAGCCGGCAGCGATTGCTTTCTCGCGGTCTCCGGCGAGGGCGTGGGCAGTGATCGCGATGATCGGCACCTGGGCGATGGCTTCGATCTTACGGATGCGGCGAGTCGCTTCGAGTCCGTCGATGCCGTCGAGGTTGACGTCCATCAGGATGATGTCGGGCGTCTCGGCCTCGGCGACTTCGACGCCAGTGAGACCGTCGTGGGCCAGGACGATGGAGTAGTTGCGGCGCGTCAAACGGCGCGAGAGCATGTCCCAGTTGTGTTCGTTGTCTTCGACGATGAGAACCTTTGCCATGAAGTGGGTACTGATTGAGAAGGGAGAAGATAGGAGGCAATCAGCCTTTGGACGCGTCGCCGATGCAGGAGGTAACGCGGGCGAGAACCTGCTGAAGCAGTTCCTGCCTGCTGTAGGCGCCTTTTTGCAGCACGGTTTGCACCTTACCGCTCAGCCGCTCGCGGTCGCTGCTCGACAGTTCACGCGCCGTCATCACGACGACCGGAATGCCGCGCCACTCTTCGTGACGGCGCAACTCTTCGGCGAACTCGAAGCCGTTCATTTCGGGCATCATCAGGTCGAGCAGGATGACGTGCGGAGTGATCGTTTGGAGTTGGTCGAGCGCCTCTTGTCCGTTGCCTGCCTCGACGACGGTGCATCCGTGGCTCTGCAATGTGCGCTGCACCAGCTCGCGCGTCGACTCGTCGTCTTCGACCAGCAGTACGACGCATTCGCTGCGGTTCAGGCAGACGCGTTGCAGGACGTTTTTGAGCCGCTTCCGGTCGACGGGTTTCGTCATGTACTCGGCGGCTCCCAGTGCGTAGGCGAGTTGGTCGTCGTCGATCATCGACAGCATCACGACGGGGATGTCGTGCAGGTGCGGGTCGCTTTTCAGCGCCGAGAGCGTTTCCCAGCCGTCCATCTCGGGCATCATCACGTCCATCGTGATCACGAGCGGGTCGTAGAGACGGGCCATGCGCAGGCCGTCGCGACCGTTATCGGCCGTCACGACCGAGTAGCCTTCTTTGGTCAAGAAGCGGCGCAGCAGGTCACGCGCGTTAGGGTCATCGTCGATGACTAGGACGGCGGCGCTGTGATGAGAGGGTTCGTCGGATCCGGCCTCGAACATCTTGACCCGGTCGCTTTCGGTTGGATCGCTGACGCGCGCAGGCAGGCGGACGGTGAACGTCGAGCCGACGCCTTTGGCACTTTCGACTTCGATGCTTCCGCCCATCAGGCGGCACAGTCGCCACGTGATTGCGAGGCCCAGGCCGGTGCCTTCAAAGCGCCCCGCTTGTTCTTGTCCGCGATAGAACGCCTCGAATAGGTTCTGCACCTGTTCTTCGGTCATGCCGACGCCCGTGTCGCGCACCTGAATGACGACTTCGTCGAACGGATCGCTGCCGTTCTGACCCGCGCGTGACGTGCGGTGGACGTCGAGCGTGATGGTGCCGCCTTCGGTGAACTTGGCGGCGTTCCCCAGCAAGTTGAAGAGGACCTGCCGCACCTTGGTCTCGTCGGCGTGGACAGCGCCTACGTCTGCGGAGCATTCGATGGTCAGCGTGTTGTCTTTCTTTTCGACGAGCGGCTCGATCGTCGTCACGACCTCGTTTGCGATGGTACACAGGTCGAAGTCGGACAGGAACAGCTCCATGCGTCCGGCTTCGATCTTGCTCAGGTCGAGCACATCGTTGATTAGTGCGAGGAGTTGGCGTCCGGCGGCTTTGATCTTGGCGAGTTCGGGAAGGAAGAGTGTCTGACCAGCATCTTCGGCTTCTTCCTCAAGCAGTTCCGAGTAGCCGATGACGGCGTTGAGCGGGGTGCGCAACTCGTGGCTCATGTTGGCGAGGAACGCGCTCTTGGCACGGCTTGCGGCTTCGGCCTGGTTCTTGGCTTCAGCCAGGGCAATCTCGGTCTTTTTGCGCTCTTCGATCTCGGCTTCGGCAGCCTCGAACAGTTGCGCGTTGGCAATGGCGATGGCGGCTTGGTTCGCCACGCCCGTGATCATCGCCTCGTGCTCCTCGGTGAAGCGGTCTGGCTCGCCGTGTCCAAACAGCATGCCGCCCAGCACGCCTTTGTCGCGCCCGATGACGGGAACGGCGAGGTACGACTTGACCGGCAGGTGGCCCGGCGGCATGCCTCCGAAGCGGCTGCCCTCGGCTCCGTAGCGCGGATCCTGCGTGATGTCGCCCGAGCGGACGACGCCCGTTCCCTCGAACGTCGGCGCGAAGACTTTGGTGATGCGCGGACGCGGAAAGCTGGCGAACGCTTCCATCGGCGCGCCCGACAGCGCGTGCAGGGCGTAGGCGACGCCGTCGCGGATCTCGACGTTGTAGAAGAACGCGCCGAACTCGGCTCCGATGACCTCGGTGCCTGCGTCGATGACGCGTTGGACGAGCACCTCGACGTCTAACTCGGCGGCGAGGATGGCGTTGGTGTCGTTGATCGTACGAAGCACGCGGGCTTGCTCGCGCAGACGAACTTCGTTGTGCAGCTTCCCCGACACGTCGCGGCAGAGCGACAGCACCACGTCGCGCCCGTCCAACTCGACGCGGTGGGCAGCTACGTCCATCGGGATGATGCGACCCTCTTTGGTGACGTGCGCCGACTGAAACCGCCCACGCCCGGTCTTATCCATGTTGTCCAGGGCTTCGTCCATGTTGACCGCACCGGGGGCGATCAGGTCGCTCACCCTCATCCCGCTCATTTCCTCGCGCGTGTAGCCGTAGAGTTCGAGTGCCGCGTCGTTGAAGTCGATGAGCGGCTCGGGGCCTTCCGACGTGACCGGGTAGACGAGAACGGCGTCGGCAGCCGACTGGAACAGCGTACGATAGCGGGCTTCACGGTCGCGGAGGTTGCGCTCGACGTTTTTTTGCTCGGTGATGTCCTCGTACACGCTGACGACCGCAATGACGTTGCCGTCCTGATTGCGGATCGGCGATGCGCTGGCGAGGATGTCCCCCATCGTATCGTCTCCGCGTAGGATGCGCAGCTCCTCGCCCAGAATCGTTTCGCCCGAGAGCGCGCGAGCGGCGGGCCACTCGGTGTTTTCTATGCGCGTGCCATCGCTGCGGAACCCCTGGTAGCGGCCGTATTCCTCGACGTTCTGGCTCGGCGCTTCCATCTTGTCGCGGCGCCAGATGTGCTGGGCGACCGCATCGTTGCGCAGCAGCACGCGCCCCGACGGCGCTTCGAGAAGGGTGACGGCGATGGGCATGTGCTGCACGACGGCCTCAAGCTGCACCTGCTGCTGCTCGATCATCGTGGCCAGCCGCTTGCGCTCGGCCTCGGTCTCCTGACGCTCGGTCACATCGATGAACGACGACACGGCGGCGATCACCTTGCCCTCGTCGTTACGAACCGGAATGGCGTTCATCATTAGCTGGAGCACGTCGCCGCCAGGCTGGACGTACTGGTACTCGGTCAGCGCGACAGCCTCGCCCGTCGTCAAGGCGACGGCCATCGGGTAGTCATTGGAGTCCATCGCCGCGCCGTCCGCCGTTCGCATGATGTACTCACCAAACGTGTCGATCTCCATGTCTGGATCGAGCGGGCGCCCGAGCAGTTCCTCGGCGAGTTGGTTGGCAACGAGCAGCCTGCCGCGCTCGTCGGCGACGACGATGGCATCCAACACCGAGTCCAGCATCACCTCGAAGAGCGGCGACTGCCCGGCCACTTCGCGCACCCGCCCGGCGTTGGGTACGATGAGCTGCTTGCTGCCGGCCATATGATCTCCTAGGTGAGAATCTGCGGGCGAGCCACTCAGCGCGTCCAGCGTGGCGCGGTCGGTCGCTTCCCACGTGCGCGAAATACCATCGAGCGCCACGAGCAGCGATCCGTCCGCAAGCTGAGAGGCGAGTACGGCCGTCTTCTCTTTGGGGCCGGTCGCCGAAACGCTCGCGTCTGATCCCGGAGTGCTGGCCGCGTCGCGCAGGGCGTCGATGACCGCCTTCCATGCTACGTCGGGCAGCTTGGGATCGACTGCCACATCGTCTAGTCCGAAGGCAACCGAGGGCTTGTAGCTCTCGGGCGGAAGCAGCAGGGCGGCGGGCGTGTCGAGGGCGGCGGCGGCGGCGCGGACGAGGGCCTGAGCAGCAGCGCGCAGGGCTGCGACGGATTCGGACATGAGCGAAACAGATAGTCGAAAGGCGAAGCCTTCAAGCTAACCGCCGGTCTCGTTTGCGCTTGCAACGCTTGGGTTCGGCGCCAACCGAAGCGCGTCTACTCCGAAGCGCGCAGCAGACGGAGCGGGCGCCCACGGATCGTCGGTGCTGCGGTCACGAGTGCGCATCCGGCGGCCAGAATCGTCGTGATCGCAACGAGTAGGAAGGCCTGCGGCCACGTCAGGAAGATGTCGGCGCCGCCGTCGGAGAGGTGGTCGAGCACGACCAGCACCAGCGCCGTCACACCCGCTCCGGCGACGCCCGCGACCAGTCCGACCAGTCCGTATTCCATCGCCAGCACGCTCAGGATGTGCCCGCGCCGATAGCCGATGGACTGCAGCATGCCCATCTCGCGCCGCCGCTCGACGAGCGCCATGCCGACGGCGTTCGAGATCAGCACGACGCCCGCCAGTCCCGCCAGCGCCGACATGCCGACGACGAACCAAAACAGGCTGAGGAAGACGCCATTGATGAGCCGCTCAATGTCGAGTCGGCTGAACACCATGCCGTCCGGGAACGTCTGCCCGATGGCCTGCACCTGCGCGTCGTGATCCGAGCGCGACACGTAGCCCGAAACGGCTTGCGTGCTTGGGCCTATCAGTTGACTCGCATCAGACGGATGGACGACGGCGACCAGCAAGCCAGCCATCAGCGCATCCGGCTGAAAGCGTCCGACGACCGGAAAGCAGGGCGCGTCCTCTGCCAATCCGATGCACGCCGTGCTGTCGATCTCGCTGCCCTGAACTCCCAGCGCGACTTCGCCCGGACCGGGCCAGCGTCCGTCGCTCAGTTTGTGTCCATCGTAGCGGACGCTGTCGGGCGCGTCGGGGTCGATGGGCAGCAATACGGCCACACGTCCTTCGGCGACTTTGGTCAGGTCTGCCGAGCGGACCGACGTGCGGCGCACGACCTCAACGACGCCGTTGTCGATCATCGAGGCCTCGCCCTGTAGCACGTCGAGTAGCGAGTCGGCATCGGTCGATCCGGCGAAGATGCGAATCGGTATATCGTCGGACGCGTCGAAGCGGCCATCGAGTTGATCGCTCGCGCCCGAGATGATAGCGAGGGCCAGGCCGATGGCGAGCGATCCGGCGAAGAGGGCCACGCCAGCCGTCAGCGTGCGCGCGGGTTGGCGAGCGAGTCCCGTTCGCGCCATCCGCGACAGGAAGCCGCCCGGCAGCGGCAGCTTCGCCACGCCTTGGACGGCCAGCACCAGCAGACCGCCGATGACGCCCAGGCCGAGCAGTCCGAACAGGATCACGCCGAAGCCTTGCAGCAGCGAACCTAGCACGACCGATGCCAGCAGTCCGAAGAGGATCAGGATTAGCGTCCACAGTATGCCGACTCGCGCCTGACCCGAGCGCGTCCGCACGTCGGCGACTTCGCGAAACAGGTCAGCAGGGCGGACGCTGCTCGCGCGCAGCACGGCGTACGTGCCGAAGAGCAGCGTCGTCACGATGCCCGCCGCCAGAGCCGTCAGCACTATCGATGGCGTCACGTCCAGGTCGATTCGCGTCGCCGCCAGCCGCCCGAACAGGCTCGCCAGTCCCGACGCAATCGCGATGCCGCCCGCCAGTCCGACCAGAGCGCCGATCACGCCCATCAGTCCCATCTCGATGCCGATCAATCCGACCAGATGTCCGCGCCGATAGCCGACCGCGCGCAGCGTCGCCAATTCGCGCCGCCTCGCCGCCAGCAGCACCTGCAACGCTCCGGCCACACCGACACCGCCCAGCAGTAGCCCGAGCAGCCCGGCGCCTTTGAGCGTGGTGTCCATCACCTCCTCCTCTGTACTCCCCGGCGGCTTTCCGGTGCGATTCTCGACGATCCATCCGGCTTCGGCAAACCTATCGCTCGCCTCCCGCACCGATGCCGAATCGTGCTCGGCCAATACGAACGCAACCTGCTCGCGAGGGGCCGCAACGCCTTGCAGCAGTTTCGCATCGTCAACGTGCAGCAGCATGCCGCGCCCTTGGCCCGACGGAAGCGTCTCGACGATTCCGCCGACCGGTACTTCGACCGCGCCTGCATCGGCTCCCCCGACGCGCACCTTGTCGCCGACCGATACGCCAGCGGTTTCGGCTACGTCCTGTGTGAGCACGACGTGTCCTGGCCGGATGATGTCCGACAACACAGCGCCGCGCGGTTCAACTACGTCCACCTCGCCGACGAGTGGATAGGTTTGGGGGTCGACAGCAAGGGTGATGAAGAGCGGGTAGCCGCGTCCGCTGCCCGAGCTGCGGAGCAGGATCAGCCCGTTCATCTGTTGGCGTACGTCGACTGCGGTGACCAATCCGTCGTCCTGCCACTGTCGGAGTTGGTCGGAGGAGATGCCGCTCTCTTCGTCCAGGCGCGCGGGCGGACTGACGAGCACGTCGCCGCCCAGAATCGACGCTGTCGGGCGGAACGTCGCTCCGGCGATGCCCGATGCGAGCAGCGACATGGAGGTGAGGGCGAGCACGCCGAACGCGATGCAGCCGACAGCCAGCAGCGTCCGTTGGCCGCCGCGCAGCATCGAGCGCAGGGCGTAACTGATCAGCGTCATACCATCACCTCGCCTTCGACCGTGCGCGGAGCGTCGGCGAGCAGTCCGTCGACGAGGTGGAGGCGGCGGTCGGCGCGGGCGGCGACGAGCGGATCGTGCGTCACGACGACGAGCGTCGTCCCGGTCTCGCGCTGGATCTCGCCCATCAGGTCGAGCACGCTGGCGCCGACAACGGTGTCCAAGTTGCCCGTCGGCTCGTCGGCCACGAGCAGTTCGGGCTGCGTCACCAGCGCTCGGCGATGGCGACGCGCTGCTGCTGCCCACCGCTGAGTTGGTGCGGACGGTGCCCCATGCGGTCGCCCAGCCCGACGCGTTCGAGCAGATCGGACGCACGCTTGCTCACGTTGCGTACGCCACGCTGGACGTAGAGCGGCGCCTCGACGTTTTCGCGCGCCGTCAGCGTGGGGATCAGGTTGAAGTGCTGAAAGACGATGCCGACGCGCGCGTTGCGCAGTCCCGCGAGTCTTTTCTCAGGCATCGTCCCGATCTCCACGTCGCCGATCCACACCTCGCCCGACGACGGCGCGTCCAGCCCGGCGATCAGTCCCAGCAGCGTACTCTTTCCGCTCCCGCTCGGCCCCGTCAGCGCGACCCACTCGCCTTTGGCCACATCGAACGAGATACCGCGCAGAATGTCGACGCGCTGATCGCCCAGCGGCAGCCACCGCGTGACGTCGCGGACGCGAAGGACGGGGGCAGCGGAGTCGGTCATGCGGATCGGGTTCGGGTGCACGAAGTCGCTACGGAGGCGTAGTGCGCAGGTTACGCGGCGGGAGCGCAGAGACGTTCGATTCGTTGGCGCGGAGATGACGACCCTCAACGCCACCGCTCTCGCTCGCAGCCTGTTCGACGAGTTGGGCCGTGATCTGCTGGGCCAGTCGCTGTCGGACAGGGGCTGGACGTTCGGGTTCGACCGCGCGCGCAAGCGCCTGGGCGTCTGCCGCATTGGGCGCAAACAGATCACGCTGTCGCGCCACCTGACTCAGACGTTGCCTGACGACGAGGTCGAAGACACGATCCGCCACGAAATCGCCCACGCCATCGACTACGAGCAGAGAGGAAAGTCGGCCCACGACGCTACCTGGAAGCGTCTCGCCAGGCGATGCGGCGCCAAGCCCGAACGCTGTTTCTCTGGCGATTTGCCTCACGACGAAGCCTCGCCATACGTCGCCGCCTGCCCTTCGTGCCGGTCCGAAACGCCGCTCTACCGCCAGCCCGCAAAGCCGCTTCGCTGTCGAGCCTGCGTCCGTGCGCGCCGCCCGGCCTACCTTCGCGTCACCCTGCGCGATGATAACCGCATCGTCTGGCCCGGTGGCGACACGCCCGGCGACTACGGCGGTACGGCGGGCTTCCATGCCGTCTGCGCGCAGTGCGAGCACGTCTACCATCGCGCCCGCCGACCCAGGCACGAAACCGCCTGTTCCACCTGCTGTCGACGCCACGCCCGAGGACGCTTCGACCGCCGGTTTGTGCTCCGCTTCGAACGTGTAGAAGGGCGTCAGTAGCCGATCAACTGCTCCACAGGTCGCTTGATTTCAGGCCTCTCCGTCACCACCGAATCCGGTCGCCGCGCGCCATGCCGTACGTGTCGGCGAAACCGGCGCGGACTTCCAACACGTACTTGGCCGCGCCTTCTGACGAGACGCCGCTCGTCGTGTTGGGCCGCACGTACTTGGCGACGTTGAGGATCGTCGAGTCGCCCGCGACGAAGGCGATGTCGAGGGCCGACGGCGTATTCGCCATCCAGAACGTCTGCGGACCGGCCACGTCGAACACGAACAGCATCGCCTGCTCGTCGGTCAGCGGCGCGCGTTCCATCAAGCCGCGCTGCCGACTGCTGTCCGTATCGGCGATCTCGGTTTGGAGCGTGTGGTAGGTGTCGCCGCCCCGGATCAGTTGGAGTTCGGTGTCGGCGCGGAATGCGATGGTAGTCTCGTCGACGGGTGTCGGAGGCGAGTCAGATTCGCCGCACGCGACGACGAAGAGCAGCAGGACGAGCGGGAAGAGACGGAGCATCAGTCAGGGCGAAAGCGAGAACGGAAGCTACGCCGCCCGCGTCGGGTCAGATCGTGTAGTCTATCTGCGCCGTGTCGGAGCCGTCGAAACTCCGAAGACCCGCCGATGCCCAGCAGTAGATCGCATAGCATCCCAACCCGATGGCGAACGCGGCGAGCAGCAGTTGGCCGTATCGCTGCTGCGAGAGCACATCCAGCGTCCCGTCGAGGCCACGTGTCTGTTCGGGATCGTGTCGCCACGCCGCGATGACCACGAATCCGCCCATGAGCAGGAAGGCCATGCCGCGAGCCGTCAGACCGATGCGCCCCGCCCGCCGCAGCGTGCGCACCGTCGATCTGTCCAGTGTGTTGGTGTCGAGTTTGTCGACGAAATCGGCTTTATAAGCCCGCACGAACTGGCGGATGCCGACCGCCGCTACGACGAACCCGACGCCGATGAGCAGCCACATGCCCATCGGCCAACTCAGCACGATGGCCGACCACGTTTCTTGAGCCGTCTCTTTGGCCGCTCCGTCGGTTTCAACCCCGCCTGCTCCAAAGACGATTTTAGCCGCACTGTAGGCGAGCGCGGCGTGAACCGCTCCGCTGACTGCGAAGGCAAGCCGCTTGGCTGCTCCCTTGGCGCCGTCGTCGCCGCTCGGGTTGCGAATCGCCTCGAACCAGCGCCAGAAACTGTACGCCGCCAAGCCCACCGTTGCGACCGCGAGCACGATGCGCCCGAACGGTAAGTCGGCCAGCGTGTGCATCGTGCCGCGCATGCCTTCGGGGTCGGAGGCGTAGCCCAGAGCAGCCATGAGCGCCAGCGTCGCGACGGCGAAGTACATCAACCCCTTTCCGGCATAACCGGCTTTGGCGATGTGACGAACGTAGGAGGGAGGAGTAGAATCGGGCATCACGGGTCTACGCGCTTAGTGTAGCAAGAGCTACCCATCACACGCGACTGTCCGGCAACGCTTTCGGCTACAGGGCACCGTTCGGCTCCCGCTTCGCCTATTTGGAGCGACTCCGGTCCGCGCGTTCGGGGCGGCGGACGTACCAGAACGCGTAGAGCACGCCCGGAATCCACCACAGGAACGTGAGCAGCAGGCACAGCCAGAAGGCCCAGCCCAGCCCGGCGCGGAGCCAGACGCGAATCGGCGGGAGAAACAGAGTGAGTAGAATCTTTCCCATCAGGCGTCTTCGGGTTCGGGATCGGCGACGTAGGCTTCGGCGAGCGTGTGTAGGTGGGCGAGTGCCGCCTCATCGCTCTCGGGCAAGTCGTCGCTCTCGGCCAACGTACGGCGGACGCGGCCCAGCCCACGGCGAAGCGAGCGCGGAAACGTGCGAACGGCCTGATCAAACAGGCGCCCCCGGCGCAGCGCATCGTCGACGTGTGAGAGCATGAACGCATACGCGGCATCGTGCTCGTTGGCGACTTCGCCGTCCAGAATCGCCTCTTTGATCCGCTCTTTGAGCAGCCCGACCGCCAGACCCTCGCTGACGCCCAGCGCCTCCATGATCTCGTTTCCGTCGACGGGCGGTTGGAATGTGCGTACGTGGTCTTTCTCCTCCACGTCGATCATCTTGGCCTCGACCCGGTCGAAGCCTTTGAGGTAGCGCCGCATCCGCTTGGGATTCTTGGTCGTCAGGTCGGCGCGGACGAGCGTCATCAGGTCGTCGACGTGCTCTCCGGCGTCGAAGAGCAGGCGGCGTACGGCGCTGTCGGTCACCTCGTCGTCGACCAGAGCGTGCGGGCGATGGTGCAGGCGGATCAGGTGCTGGACGTAGGCGAGCGAGTCGCCGAGAGGCAACGTCAGTCGCCCAAAGACCTTTTTCGCCATCCGCGCGCCGACTTCGGGATGGTTGTGGAACGTCCAGCCCTGTTTGGGCACGAAGCGCTTGGTCGGCTCTTTGCCGATGTCGTGCAGCAGGGCGGCCCAGCGCAGCCAGCGCGTGTCGTCGGGCGAGCGGTCCGACGTGCGGTCGACCAGGTTGGCGAGCACCTGAAGGCTGTGGTAAAAGTTGTCCTTGTGCCCGATGCCGTGGACTGCTTCGACGCCGTGCAAGTCGACGAGTTCGGGGATCAGGTGGTCGAGCACGCCGGTTTCGAACAGGATGCGAAAGCCTTCGTCGGGCGAGCGCGAGGCGATGATTTTGTCCAACTCGGTCGCCACACGCTCCATCGACACGATGCCGATGCGGTCCGCGTGCTCTTCCATCGCGTCGAGCGCGTCGACGGCGATCTCGAATCCGAGTTGGGCTGAGAACCGTGCCGCCCGCACCATCCGCAGCGGGTCGTCCGAAAACGTCACGCCCGGATCGAGCGGTGTCCGCAGCAGGCCCATCCTCAGGTCGGATGCTCCTTTGTACTCGTCGACCAACTCACCCCAGCGATTGGGCAGCACACATGCCGCCAGCGCGTTGACGGTGAAATCGCGCCGCGCCAGATCGTCCGACAGCGTTCCCGTCTCGACGATCGGCTTGCGGCTGCCACGGCGGTAGCTCTCGCGCCGCGCGCCGACAAACTCCAGCGCGCCACTCGTACCCGGAGCATGAACCGCCGCCGTTCCAAACGCCGGATACACGCTCGCCTTGCCCTTCATCTCTTTGGCCACGGCCCGCGCCAACCGCTCGCCACTGCCTTCGCCGATCGTCACGAAGTCGAGGTCCGTCGTGGCGCGTCCGATGAGCAGGTCACGCACCGCGCCGCCGACGAGGTAGGCCTCCAACTCGATTCGCTCGGCCACGCGCCCGACGGTGCGGAGCGTGTCGGCGAAGGGTGCGGCGTCGAGTAGGGGGGCGATGGAAGTCATAGCCGGATATAACGCTCGCTACCCGGCACCGATCCGAAACTGCTTGGGCTTCGCACCCATCACGCCGAGCCGAGAGGGGGCGGCGTCCCAGAGTCGACTGCCGAGAGGCGGCGTGCCGGGCGTGCTTCGACGACGGATTCGAGTTGCTCGACGCGCTGCTGGAGTTGGATCAACCGTTCGTGCTCGCGTTCGAGCGTGTCGGTCAGCAGTTCGAGTGTGCGCGCATTGCGCTCGCCGCCGCCGTCGGTTCCCTTTTGGATTTGTGCCATCTTCTGCTGGTGTTTGGTCCAGACGGCAAGCATACCGAGCAGAATGCCGAAGATGGGGACGAAGAAAACGACGATCTCGGGATCCATGACGGTCAGCGGGTAGGCGGGGAAAAGAGAGACGTACGAAACGCCCGCCGCAAAGTTAGGCATCGGAGGCGACGGCGAGCGATTCCATCGCTGACCTACCTTCATATGGTCTCCATACCTCCACCTCGATGAATTGGACGCCCGACCGCTGGAACGCCGCTCAGACGATCCTCGACGCCGCACTCGACCTGCCTCAAGCCGAGCGCACCGCCTACGTCACCGAGCACGCGCCGGACGTCGACACGCGTGAGGCTCTGCTCGGTTTGCTCGCGCGCGAACCCGAACTGCCTACGATGCTGAGCGGCAGCGCGGTCGACCTGCGCACGCTGCTTGAGGGCGCCGGACTCGCTCCGCCAGTTCAACAAGGGATGCCCGAGCGCGTCGGCGTGTATCGCCCCGTCCGGTTGATCGGGCGCGGCGGAATGGGCGTCGTCTACCTCGCCGAGCGCGCCGATGGGCAGTTCGAGCAGACCGTCGCGCTCAAACTGTCGGCGGCTGGTCTGGCGGCGGACGTGCAGCGCCGCTTCGAAGACGAGCGGCGGATTCTGGCGCGGCTGAGCCATCCCCACATCGCGCGGTTGCTGGGTGGCGGGCTGTTCGAAGGGCGGCCGTACTTCGCGATGGAGTACGTCGAGGGCGAGCCGATCACGACCTATGCCGAGCGGCTGGGTCTGTCCATCGGAGCGCGCGTGCGGCTGTTTCGCGACGTGTGTGCTGCCGTCGGCTACGCGCACCGCAACCTGATCGTCCACCGCGACCTCAAGCCGTCGAACGTGCTCGTGACCCAGGCGGGCGAAGTCAAACTGCTCGACTTCGGCATCGCCCGGCTGCTCGAAGACGACGCGGACCGCACGCAAACCGGAGAGCGCTGGATGACGCCGGGCTACGCTGCCCCCGAGCAGATCCGAGGCGAGTCCATCACGACGGCGACCGACGTGTACGGCCTGGGCGCGCTGCTCTACGCGCTGCTGACTGGAAGCGCGCCGCGTGGGGCTGACGCCGCCGCCTTGCTGGACGATTTTGTGCCGCCACGTCCGAGTACCGCGCTGGCATCCGGCAATGGGGGAGAAGCTGCCCGTGAGCGCAGCCGCCGCGTCCGGGGCGACCTGGATCACATCGTTCTCAAAGCCCTTCGCGCTGATCCGTCGCGCCGGTATGCGAGCGCCGAAGCCCTGTCTGACGATCTCGACCGCCACTTGCGGCAGGTGCCCGTCGCCGCCCGGCCCGAGCGTCCAGCGTACGTCGCCCAGCGGTTCGTGAGGCGCAACCGAGGCGTCGTCACGGCTGTGACTGTTGCCCTGCTGCTCCTCGTGGGGCTGACGGCGTTCTACGTCGTGGGGCTGAACGAGGCGCGGCTAGAGGCGCAGCGCGAGGCCGACCGCGCGACTCGCATGGCTAGCCTGACGACGAACCTGTTTCGCGACAGCAGGCCTAGCAACACCCTCGGCAAGGAGATCTCGGCGCGCGATCTGCTCGATGCCGCTTCGCTACGGGCGTCTACCGACCTGCGCGCCGATCCTTCCATGCGCGCGGCGCTTCAGCTCACACTCGCCGAGACGTATGAGACGCTCGGCGCGTTCACGTCCGCCGACTCGCTTGCCGATCTTGCGGCCCGCGCGTTTGCCGAAACCGGCGAGCCGTGCATGGAAGCGCGCGCTCGGCAGTTGCAGACGCACACCGCCCTGAGGCGGCAGGAGCAGGCGCTTGCGGAGCGCCGCGTTGCCGCCATCGACGCGAGCGGTTGCCCCAACGAAGAGGCGCGGCTGTTCAACACGCGTTCCTGGCTCGCGTACGACCGCGGCGACATCCAGGAGGCCGACTCGTTGGCCGCGCGCGGCCTCGCCGTCTTGGACGCGAATGCGGCGCTGGTAAGCGCTTCCGAGTTCAAGCAACTGCGCAGCCTGCTCTTGAACCGGGCCTACGCTGCCGCCGAGGGAGTCCGTGATCTGGAGCGTGCAGACTCCCTGCTCTCGTTGGCCGCTCTCGAAATCGACTCGCCTATCGACCGTGCGTTCAACGGGTACAACAGAGCGCTGCTTCTGCTTCACATGGGGCGCGGCACGCAAGCCCTACCCCTCATCGAGCCTGCCGCCGATAGCTTGATCCGCTTCTTCGGAAGCGATCACCCCAACTCCCGCGACGCCCGAGCGCTTTTGGGATCCGCGTATGGAGCTGTGGGCCAGGGCGAACGGTCGCTGGTTATGCTCGAAAGCGTACTGGCCAGCGAGTTGGAGACGGACGTACCGCGCGACCGAACCATAGCGTCGCTCAGGAACCAGATCGCCAACCAGTTGCGCACGTTGGGTCGTCCTAAAGAGGCGGCGGATCAGTACCGGGCCGTGCTGCGCTACCGGGAGCAAACGCTGGGCGCCGATCACCCGCACACAGGTATCGTCGTGTACAATCTCGCCGGGCTTGCGCACGAGTCGGGAGACCTCGTCGCAGCCGAGCGCTACGCTCGCCGTGTATGGGCCATCGACCGCGCGAGCTACGGCGTGAACAGCCGCGACGACGCGCTCGACCAGACGCAACTCGGTCACATCGTGCGCGACGCCGGAAGGCTTATCCAGGCCGACACGCTCTATGCACGCAGCCTACGCATCTACCAGGTCCATTTCCCCGACGCCACGAGTCGAATGGGCGACTTGCTCGCCAACTACGCCCGCCTGAGATTGGCTCAGGGACGTCCCCGCGAGGCATTGGACATGGCGCGTGAAGCAAGAGAGATGTTGGAGAGCGTGTCGCCCGACGGATGGCGGACGGCGCACGCCCGATTCGTGGCCGAACTTGCAGCCGTCCGCACTGGCGATGAGCAGAGTAGGAGCGCGCTGCAAGCCGCCCGCGATGCGCTCATCGCGTCGCGCGGAGACGAGGGATACCACGCCCGAATGGTCCGTGCAGAACTGGCCCGGCTCTGACGTGTGACTGGGCGACAGGCGTGCAGGTCAGGGCGAGCGCATTGTCCTCTATCCTCACCCGATTCCTTCCCCAACCGTAATTCGTGCTCCGCAGACGGGGTGAACGTCCGGCAGGAATCCACAACCGCCTCCGAGCCGGAGTTTGTCGCGGATCCATCTTGCTTCGACTGCAAATCGAAGCTCAAACCTGTCGCGGCTTGACAATGCACTCGTCCTGGCGTGCAGGTGCGGAATAGCCGAAAATCGGCTCTGCTGCCGTAGTTTGGCCTATTCCGCCGCCGCGCCTCGACGAACATCCAGGGCATGTCGGCGTACTAGACGAAGCTATTATTTCTATTGGCGATGCCGGTCCGCGTGGCCGTCTCGCCGCTGCTCCAGAACCCGACGTGTTGGAACCGACTTCCGCCCCCCTCGCCGCCGCCGCTGCTTCCGCTCCCAAGAGCTACGGCGCTTCCTCGATCCAGATTCTCGAAGGCCTCGAAGCCGTCCGCAAGCGCCCCGCGATGTACATCGGCGATGTAGGCGCGCGCGGGCTGCACCACCTGGTCTACGAAGTCGTCGACAACTCGATCGATGAAGCGCTTGCCGGTCATTGCGATACGATCTCGGTCGTGATCCATGAAGACAACTCGGTCAGCGTGCAGGACAACGGGCGCGGCATTCCGGTCGAGATGCACCCGACCGAGAAGCGTCCGGCCGTCGAGGTCGTTATGACGGTCTTGCACGCCGGTGGCAAGTTCGACAAGGACAGTTACAAAGTGTCGGGCGGATTGCACGGCGTCGGTGTGAGTTGCGTCAACGCGCTTTCGCAGCGGCTCGAAGTCGAGATTCAGCGCGACGGGCATGTCTACACGCAGCGCTACCAGATCGGCGTGCCGCAGACGGGCGTCGAGGTCGTGCGCGAGATGAAGCCGGGCGAGGAGAGCGGCACGCGCGTCCACTTCTGGCCGGACATGACCATCTTTACGGCCAACGAATACCGCTTCGAGACGCTGTCGGGCAGGCTGCGCGAGTTGGCGTACCTCAACCGCAACATCACGATCACGATCACCGATGAGCGCGAAACGGACGAGGACGGCAACATGCTGACCGAAGTCTACCACTTCGAGGGCGGCATCAGCGAGTTCGTCGAATACCTCGACGAAGGCCGCACGTCGATCTTGGAGAGCGTGATCTACATCGCCGACGAGGACGCCGAAGTGCCGGTCGAACTGGCGCTGCGCTACAACAACGGCTACAGCGAGAACGTCCACTCGTTCGTCAACAACATCAACACGCACGAAGGCGGCACGCACGTGTCGGGCTTCCGCCGCGCCCTGACGCGCACGCTGAAGAGCTACGCCGACAACAACAACCTGCTCAAAAACAGCAAGGTCACGCTTTCTGGCGACGACTTCCGCGAAGGGCTGACGGGTGTGCTCTCGATCAAAGTCGCCGAGCCGCAGTTTGAGGGGCAGACCAAGACCAAGCTGGGAAACTCGGACGTGCAGGGTATCGTCGAGAGCCTCGTCGGGCAGAAGCTGGGCGAGTGGCTCGAAGACCACCCCAAAGAAGCCAAACGCATCGTCGACAAGGTGACGCTGGCTGCCCAGGCGCGCGCCGCAGCCCGTCGCGCTCGCGAGTTGGTGCAGCGCAAAAACGTCTTCTCGGGCGGCGGACTCCCCGGCAAACTCGCCGACTGCGCCAGCAAGGACGCGTCGATCAGCGAACTCTACTTGGTGGAAGGCGACTCGGCTGGCGGAAGCGCCAAGCAAGCGCGCGACCGCCACTTCCAGGCCATCCTTCCGCTGCGAGGCAAGATCCTCAACGTCGAGAAAGCCCGCCTCGACCGCGTGCTCGACAACGAGGAAATCCGCAACATCGTGACCGCTCTGGGAACGGGACTTGCCACGACCGAGAGCGAGTTCAGCATCGACAAACTGCGCTACCACCACATCGTCATTATGACAGACGCGGATGTCGACGGTGCCCACATCCGCACGCTGCTGTTGACGTTTCTCTATCGCCACCTGCGCCCGCTCGTCGAGCAGGGGTACGTCTACATCGGCCTTCCGCCGCTCTACAAAGTCAAGAAGGGCAAGACCGAGCGCTACGCCTGGACCGAGGACGAAATGCAGAAGTTCGTCGAGGAGATGGGCGGAGGCGGACGCAAGGTCGGCATCCAGCGCTACAAAGGACTGGGCGAGATGAACCCGGACCAATTGTGGGAGACCACGATGGACCCCGAGCGCCGCATCCTCCAGCGCGTCACCATCGACGACGCCGCAACCGCCGACCGCACGTTCTCGACCCTGATGGGCGACGCCGTCGAGCCGCGCCGCCAGTTCATCGAACGCAACGCCCGCTACGCCACCATCGACGTATAAACCGCGCTCGTCATGACCTGGGACGACGTACTCGCCGATCCGTCGCTGAATAGCGTGCCGTACAAGGTGGAATCGAATAGTTGGGGGCAACTCGTCCTGACGCCGCGCACCAACCTGCGGGCGGTTCGGTTGGGGCACGTTGCGACTCGGGTATTGCACGCGCTCCATCCGCACATGATGATCAGCGTTCCCATCCAAACGCGCGACGGTGTGCGCGTGGCGGATGCAGCGTGGGCATCTCTAGCGTTCGTGCATCACCCCGACAACGAGGTCGTCTTTGCTACCGCCCCTCCGCTCTGCGTGATCGTGTGCGACGGGACGACTCCGATTGCCGAAACCGAGTACCGCCTCGCGCTCTATCTGGACGCGGGAGCACGTGAGGTTTGGGTATCCGAAGAAGACGGCACGATGCGCTTCTATACACCGGAAGGGGAGCAAGAGATGTCACTGATAGTCCCCGACGCGCCCGAGCGCTTGTAGCTTTGGTCATCGCTTCCAAACATGGCATGTCTGAGAGACATGTCATGTTTTTACTTTCGACTTGACATGACCGACGACGCCCTCGCCCCCGACGTATCGCTCGTCGTTCCGGTCTTCGAGGAGGTCGAGAGCCTACCCGAACTGGCGGACCGTATCCGGTCTGCGTGCGACGGTGCAGGCCTGACGTTCGAGGCGTGGCTGATCGACGACGGTAGCCGGGACGGGTCTTGGACGGCAATCGAGTCCATCGCGCAGAGCGACCCAAGGTTCAACGGCATCCGCTTTCGGCGCAACTATGGAAAGAGCGCGGCGCTGGCGATTGGGTTCGAGCGGGCGAGGGGGCGCGTCGTGGTGACGCTCGACGCCGACTTGCAGGACGATCCCGACGAAATCCCGTTGCTCGTCGCCCTGGTTGACGGTGAGCGGGGCGAAGCGGGCTACGACTTGGTGTCGGGCTGGAAGCGGACGCGGCACGATCCGCTGGGCAAGACGTTGCCCTCGCGCTTCTTCAACGCCGTCACGCGCCACTTCTCGGGAATCAAGCTGCACGATTTCAACTGCGGACTGAAAGCCTACAAGCGCGAGGTCGTCAAGAGCGTGCGCGTCTACGGCGAGCTGCATCGCTACATCCCGCTGCTCGCCAAGTGGGAGGGCTACGACCGCATCGCCGAGAAAGAGGTGCAGCACCACGCGCGCAAGTATGGACGCACCAAGTTTGGATTCGAGCGCTTCATCCGCGGTTTCCTCGACCTGCTGACTGTCACGTTCCTGACGCGCTACGCCGCACGCCCGATGCACTTCTTCGGCGGGTTGGGATCGCTGGCGTTTCTGGGCGGCTTCGTACTCGCGCTCTGGATCTCGTTCGACAAACTCGTCCTCGGCCACCCCATCGGCGACCGCCCGCTGCTGCTACTCGCCATCACGCTCGTCATCGTCGGCGTCCAACTGTTCACGACCGGATTGATCGGCGAGATGTTCGCCAAGCCACGCCTCGAACAGACGGCCAGCTACGACGTGCGAGAGGAGACACGCGCTATCGAAGTAGAGTCGGCGTAGCGGTTGGTATCTTGCCGGGCCACTTTCTCTGCTACTCGTGCCCCGTCCTTCTGTCGTTCTCGTTGGTCCTGCGTATCCCTATCGCGGCGGCATCGCCCACTTTCAGAACCGGCTGAGTCAAGCGCTAGCCGAGCGCGCCGAGACGCACGTCGTCACGTTTTCGCGGCAATACCCCGAGCGGCTGTTTCCGGGCGAGAGCCAGTTTGAGGACGATCCGCGCTGGGCCGACCGCCTGCCGCACGCGCCGCACCGGATGCTCGACTCCATCGACCCGCGGACGTGGATCAAAACGGGGCAGTGGATCGCCGAGCAGCGCGCCGACAGCGTCGTGCTGAGTCACTGGCTGCCGTTCTTTGTGCCCGCCTATCTGGGGGTGTTGTGGGCGATGCGTCGGCGATGCAAGCAGATCGGCGTCGATGTGCCGCGTGTGTCGCTGTTTTTGCACAACGTCTATCCGCACAAAGCCTTTCCGCTGACCAAGCCGCTGATGCGCACGCTGACGAGCCAGGCCGACGCCTACTTCACGCTGTCGAGTCACGTCGCCGACGACCTGCGCGGACTGCGTCCCGACGCCGATGTGCTCGAAACCTTCCATCCGGTCTACGACATCTTCGAAGGTGCGATTCCGACCGCTCAGGCGCGCGAGGAGTTGGATATCCCAGACCGCCCGACGCTGCTGTTTTTCGGACTGATTCGCCCGTACAAAGGGTTGGATATTCTGCTCG
Source organism: Rhodothermales bacterium (assembly GCA_963793245.1). Taxonomy (GTDB): domain Bacteria; phylum Bacteroidota; class Rhodothermia; order Rhodothermales; family BA12; genus CAXBBB01. Next base: position 85,476 of record CAWBZG010000005.1, on the reverse strand, counting down.
ACGCCATGCCGCGCGTTCATCAGGAAACGGGTGCGCAACTGATCGTAGCGGGCGAGTTCTACGACAACAAAGACGAACTGATGGCTCAGGCGCAGCGGTTAGGATTGATCGACGGCCCCCAGCCCATCGTCCGCTTCTTTCCCGGCTACGTCGACAACGCAGACGTGCATCGCTACTTCTCCGCGTCGGACGCATTGGTGCAGCCCTACCGCCGAGCCACGCCGAGCGGTGTCGCCCAGACCGCGTTCTTCTTCGGCAAGCCGATGGTGACGACCAACTTAGGTGTCTTCGCCGACGTGGTGCCGGACGGCGTCGCCGGAGTCTTGGTCGAGCCAGAAGACTCAGACTCACTCGCTAGCGGGTTGGCGCGCTTCTATGGCATCGGCCCCGAAAAGCTGGGAGAGGGCGCATCGGCCCAGGCCGAGAAGTTCTCGTGGGACGCGCTCACTGACGACTTACTGCCGTTCCTAACTGGCGACGATGCCTGACCGAGCACGCTGCCAATCCTGCGGGTTTTTGCACGACGACGCGCGGTGTCCCAACTGCGGCGCTCCTCCGGGTATCGTCGGGCGGTTGTGGCGTGAGCCGATTCAGGAAAAGCTGCGTGAGTATGGCCCACAGATTGGACTGACCGCCGTTGCGATCATGGGAATCCCACTGCTTTTCTTCGGAGATTGGGGGGAGGTGGCGTTTCTCTCCTACATAGCCGTGTTCGTCCTACTGTCTACAGCCGTGATGGTCACCAAGACGTTTCGGGATGCACGGAGAGAAAAGAACCCTCCTCGCACATCACGCCCCGGAACGCTCCGTGCGCGCGAAGACGAACTGCGCTCCGAACTCGCCGATATCGCTGCGCGCCGCGCCCGGATTCAACCGCTCGGCGCTGCGCTGGCTTCCGCTGGATCGGATCAGGCGCGGCTCACCTTCGACCGCGCCCAACGGCTCGTCGACCAGCGGCAGACAGCCATCGCCTACGAGCAAGCCTTGATCGACATAGTGCGGTGGCGCAACGGAGCCGAGCAAGCCCTCGTGCCCGCATTCGTGACCGGAGGCGCTCCAGGTGTTCTGCATCTCGCCGACTATGGAACGCGGCTGGCCCAGCGCTTGAAGGCGTTCAGCCGAGACGACGCCCACGAACTCGCCGAGTCCATCGAGCAGTCCATCGGTCCGCTCCGCGCACTAGCCGCCCGGTACGCTGAAGCCGACCTCGCCGATGCCGTCGACGGTCTGACTCACCGCGCCGCCGCCCTCACGCCCGAAGGTGCCTTGCCCGACGACCCGCTCGCCGCCCGGCTCCATGCGCACCTCGACGCCCTGCCACGCCGCGCCCCCGACATCGTTCAGCAGGAAACGCGGCTGCAACTCGAACTCGACGATGCCGAGGAGTCGCTGCACCAGTCGCAGCCGAGCCGCACGCGTGCGTAGGCTTTTGCGGGACGTACGTGCGCGCGTATTCTGTCCCCCGGGTTCGTCAAACAACCGATTCTACTCCCTCTCGAACCCCACACCTGCCTTCCCTCACCTCACCATTGACATGAAAGTGCTGCGTCTGCTTCCTGCCGTTCTGCTGGCCGTCTTGGTCGCAGGGTTCTCGCCGCTTCTCTGGTCCGCCGATTCAGGGGGCGAAGCTGTCACAATCTCGGTGTCGTCCGACGAGGGCCATGTCCCTTTTTCCATATCGCTGACTTCCCCGAAAGGCTTCGGTTTTTCCTCGGATCGATCGACTACTCCGGCGAGGTTCACTGTGACCGAAGAACAGTTCGACGGGGCCATCGAAGCCTTGGGAGAAGCGCGACTCACCATCGACGTCGTGCGCGGAACGGTGTCGGCGAGCCGCTCCAACACGTTGGCGGTTAACATCTCGCGCGAAGGCGGGGACATCCGACTGTTCGGGCGCTCAAGGGAATGACTACTTCCGTCGACGCTGTTGTGAATCACTCTTCAGAACGAACTGCGTCGACGAAGTGCGCAACTCTCTGGGCGCGTGGTTCTTCGCTCGCTGTTCTGACGTTCGCCGCGCTGACGCTCTCCGCATGCACGCCTGCGCCGAATTCAGAGCCAGAGCGTGCGGGTAATCCCATCGTGGACGGCTGGTACGCAGATCCGGAGGGTATCGTGTTCGGGGATCGCTACTGGATTTATCCGACGTATTCCGCCGTGTACGAGGAGCAAGTGTTCTTCGACGCGTTCTCCTCGCCCGACTTGGTCAACTGGACCAAACACTCGAATATTCTTGACACGACAGCGGTCCAGTGGGCGTGGCGTGCGATGTGGGCACCGAGCGCGATAGAAAAGGACGGCAAGTTCTACTTCTTTTTCGCGGCGAACGACATTCAGAGCGATGACGAGCCGGGTGGTATCGGTGTTGCCGTTGCGGATCAGCCCGAAGGACCGTTCGAGGATTACCTGGGGCGCCCGCTCATCGACCAGTTCTACAACGGCGCGCAGCCCATCGACCAGTTCGTCTTCCGCGACGGCGACGTGTATTACCTCTTCTATGGCGGCTGGCGGCACGCCAACGTCGCCCGATTGAACGACGACTTTACCGGCTTCGTCCCCTTCGCCGACGGCTCGCTGTTTCGCGAGGTCACGCCCGAGGGATACGTCGAGGGTCCGTTCATGCTGAAGCGAAACGGCACAGTACTATTTCATGTGGTCCGAGGGGAGTTGGGGAGGCGACGATTACCGCGTCGCTTATGCCATCGCAGACTCGCCGCTCGGACCGTTCGAGAGCGTCGGCACGATACTCGAACAGGACCCAGCCATCGCGACGGGCGCCGGTCACCACTCGGTCATGCAGGTCCCCGGCGCCGACGAGTGGTATATGGTGTATCATCGCCGCCCGATTCCAAGCGAAGGCCGCGACCACCGAGTGACGTCCATCGACCGGATGTACTTCAACGACGACGGCACGATTCAGCCCGTGCGCATCACCGACGAAGGCGTTGCCGCCCGACCATTGCGCTAGCGACCCACGCGCAACCAGCGTCAGGGCGCTCCGTAATCCAAGTGGATTCTATCGTCTGAAACCGACACCCATGAGCCGCTTTTTCCTGACTCGCCGCGTAGTCCCGGTACTCGCCTCCTTCCTGGTCCTGCTCCTCGTTGTTCGATTGCTAAGGGGCGATGCGGTCGCTGATGCTGCGGTCTATAGTGTGTTTTGGAGTGTGTTGTCGACCGCCCTATTCGTCGTGGCGCACCTGCATCGCCAGAGCAGAAACCAGAAATGCGCGCTCTGCGAGGAGTTGCCCACGCGTGAGACATACGAGTAGTGGCGTTCTGGCAGTAGTACAACTCTGCGCCTTTTCCAATCCGCCTCCTCACGCCGCGACGTAGGGCTTGACCGATTCAGTCTCTTTATCCTTCTCAAAAACGGGTTAGACAAATGCCAATGTGGCTCCAGATTATCATCGTAGCAGCCACGTTTTCAGGGTTGCTGTTTGCCGGTTTTGGCATATGGGTCAAGTCCAGGGAGAGTCTGGCGCATGCCGACGGAGCGAGAGCCGAACTGGAGCACGAGGTCGCCGCTCAGCGCAGGGCGTTGGAAGTGGCCGTTCAGCGCATTCAGAACTTGGAGACTATCGTCACCAGCCAGGATTGGAATGCGGTTCAAGGTGGTACGGCGCCTGGTACCAGCGAGCACAGAGCGATAGCACAACCTCCGCTTCGTCTGGATGATCTGGAAGGCCTACCGGACGCCGAACAGGTCGCTCGGACTGCTCGGCGTATCAAAACCTGAGTCCGCCGCATCGCCGATTCCATTGGTCCACACACGGCGCGCACGACCATGCGGGCGAGGTTTGGTCCATCGGGTAGAAAGGAGGCGTCGCCCTTCGGAGGGGGACGAGCGAGTGGCATCACGTGCGCATGCGTTCTGCCCTCCAACCGAAGTGGGAGAGAAGCGCGGCCCCAAGTTTCGGTTCGTCTATCGGAGCTTTATTCCCGGCTGAACGGACGATTCCTACGCGTGGATTTTGCCCGTTCTGCACCCGTCGCGCCGTTTCGCATGTCTACTCTTCCGTCCTACGCCGGACCCGACGTAAACGAGCCGCTGTGCTCGCGTCGATGTGACCCTTTGTCAGCATTCGGCGCACCAGAAGTAGCCGCCAACCGCGCGCCCTCCACGTATCCGCTCTCCATGATCGTCGAAAACACCCTCCACATCGACGCCCCTCCCAACGTGGTCTGGGTCGTCACCGAAGACGTCGACCGTTGGCCCGAATGGACGCCGACCATCTCGTCCGTTCGGCGTCTGGACGATGGTCCGTTCGGAGTGGGCAGCAAAGCACTCGTCAAGCAGCCGGGGCAGGCAGAATCCGAATGGACCGTGACCGATTTTGTCCTGGGTGAGCGGTTCACGTGGGAGACTCGGCGAGCGGGGATCGTCATGGAAGCGACGCACGAACTGGAGCCTGACCGAAACGGCACCTCGAACACGCTGCGTGTCGTCGTTTCGGGATTCCTGGGCAGGCTGCTCTCGCCCCTCCTGCGTCCACTCATTCGCAAAGCGCTGGCCGATGAGAATGCCGGTTTGAGGAGGCGGTGCGAGGAAGGAGCGTAGCCTCTCGTTTCAGGCTCGGCGGTACGGATCGCGCGCATGAACGGACGATTCCTGCGCGTGGATTTTGCCCTTTCTGCACCCGTTGCTCTGCGTAGGGCGGTACCTTTTCCCTCACTTCGCCGGGCACCGCTCGGCCTTCGTTCGATCATCGTACCCGTTTACAAGAGCATGGAAGTCGCCCCCGTTTCTGCATCCAAAGTAGCTATGGCTGCTGGCAAAGTCGTCCAGGTCGTCGGTCCCGTCGTCGACGCCGAGTTTCCGGCCGGTTCGGTCCCTGATATCTACGACGCGCTGATCGTCGCCCGCGAAGGCGACGACTTGGTCCTCGAAGTGCAGCAGCACCTAGGCGAAAACCGCGTCCGCACCATCTCGATGGACTCGACGGATGGCTTGCAGCGCGGAACGGTCGTCACCAGCACGGGTGGCCCGATCTCGATGCCCATCGGCGATGCCATCAAAGGCCGCCTGTTCAACGTCGTCGGCAAGCCCATCGACGGCATGCCTGCGCCGGTCGTGAGCAACTATCGCGGCATCCACCAGGAGCCGCCCTCATTCGACCAATTGTCGACCGAGGTCGAGATGCTCGAAACGGGTATCAAGGTCATCGACCTGCTCGAACCCTATTCGCGCGGCGGAAAGATCGGACTCTTCGGCGGCGCCGGTGTCGGCAAGACCGTCTTGATTCAGGAACTGATCAACAACATCGCCAAGGCGCACGACGGAATGTCGGTGTTTGCCGGTGTCGGCGAGCGCACGCGCGAAGGCAATGACCTGCTGCGCGAGATGCTCGAAAGCGGCATTATCAAGTACGGCGACGCCTTCATGCACGACATGGAAGAAGGCGGCTGGGACGTGAACAAGGTCGACCCTGAAGCCCTCAAAGAGAGCCAGGCGACGTTCGTGTTCGGCCAGATGAACGAGCCGCCGGGAGCGCGCGCGCGCGTCGCCCTGTCCGGTCTGACGATTGCCGAATACTTCCGCGATCTGGGCGGCAAGGACGTGCTCTTCTTCGTCGACAACATCTTCCGCTTCACTCAGGCCGGATCCGAAGTGTCGGCTCTGCTCGGACGTATGCCGTCTGCCGTGGGCTACCAGCCGACGCTGGCGACGGAAATGGGCGTCATGCAGGAGCGCATTACGTCGACCAAGAACGGATCGGTCACCTCGGTTCAGGCCATCTACGTCCCGGCTGACGACTTGACGGACCCGGCGCCCGCCACGACCTACGCCCACCTGGACGCCACGACGACGCTGAGCCGCGCCATCGCCTCGCTCGGCATCTACCCGTCCGTTGACCCGCTCGACTCGACGAGCCGCATCCTCGATCCGCGCGTCATCGGCGATGATCACTACGACACGGCTCAGGCCGTCAAGGAGTTGCTGCAGCGCTACAAAGAGCTGCAGGACATCATCGCGATCCTGGGCATGGACGAACTGTCGGACGAAGACAAACTCGTCGTCAGCCGTGCTCGCAAGGCGCAGAAGTACATGAGCCAGCCGTTCTTCGTCGCCGAGCAGTTCACCGGCGCGACGGGCAAGTACGTCAAGATCGACGACACCATCCGCGGCTTCAAGATGATCCTCTCGGGCGAACTCGACAAGTACCCCGAAGGCGCGTTCATGTACAAAGGCGCCATCGAAGAAGTCATCGAAGCAGGCGACAAGATGCTCGCCCAAGGCTAACACTCTCGCTTTTTCAGCGTCATCCTGAGCGAAGTCGAAGGATCCCCGTGCTCTGATGGCAACGGAAGGAGATTCTTCGACAGGCTCAGGATGACGGTTTTGAAGACGGGCTGGCTTTCTCGGAAGCTTGTCGAGCCGTCCCGCCCACTAAGACTCTATCGTTATGCTCTACGTCGAAATCGTCGCCCCGGACCGCAAGGTGTTTGCCGGGGAAGCCGTCGGCATCCAGGCGCCGGGTGTGCAGGGATCGTTCGAGGTTCGGACGGGCCACGCGCCGATGATCGCCGCCTTCACGGTCGGTCCGCTCACGGTACGCACGTCCGACGGCGGAAACCTCGTCTATGCCACGAGTGGCGGCTTTTTGGAAGTGCTCGACAACAAGGTGACGGTCCTCGCTGAGACGAGCGAACCCGCCGACGCCATCGACGCAGAGCGTGCCCGCGCAGCCGAGCAGTCGGCGAGGGAACGCCTAGCCGCGACGAGCAACGCCGAAGAACGTGAGGCCGCCGAAACCGAACTCGCCAACGCTCGCAACCGCTTGCGCGTGTCGATGGGCGGCGTCTGATACGCTCCGAGTGTCTCTCCTTTGCGCCTCTGCCGAGTCTATCGGTGGAGGCGTTTTGCGTTTGGTCTGGTACTTTTCTCGTCGCTCCGTCCGACGGTGGAACTGCGCACGCGTCGCGGGGAGTCTCAGCGGTTTCTCACCACCTTCCGATGGATCTCAGCACCGCTCTCCACTTCGTCTACGTCGGCTGCATGGCAGCGGGCGCGCTCCTTTTCATCGCCTGGATGCAAAACCCGCGCGGCGTGCCCAGGTGGGAGTATTTGGTGGCGACGTTTATTCCGGTCTGGTCGGGCTTAGCGTATCTCGCGATGGCGCTGGGGCTGGGCACGGTCGAGGTCGACGGGCAGACGACGTACTGGGCACGCTACGTCGATTGGGTCGTGACGACGCCGCTGTTGCTCGTCGCGCTCTGGATGACGGCTACGACACACACGACAAAGCGCCCACACGTGCCCACGCTGGTGACGCTGGTCTGCGCCGACGTGGTGATGATCCTGTGCGGGCTGATCGGCGACCTGTCCGAGGGCAGCACGCGGTTCGTGTTCTATTTCATCGGCGTGGCCGCTCTGCTGCTGATCTTCTACATCGTGTTCGGACCGCTGCGCGCAGTGGCGCGTCAAGACGCCCAAGTGTCGCGCATCTACGGCATCGTGTCGACCTATCTGGCGTTGTTCTGGATCGGCTATCCGCTCACGTGGATCCTGGGGCCGTCTGGAATCGGCGTCGTCAGTCAGACCGTCGATACGGTCCTGTTTGTGCTGCTGCCGGTCTTTTCCAAAGTCGGATTCAGCATCGTCGACCTGGGGCTGCTGCGCAACATGACCCAGCCGACTCACACTGTCGCTCCGATCAGGTGACTGCATGAGTCGGCTGGACTTGTTCTAGTTGAGCGTTTAGCCTGCCTGGTCGGGCGCGCCGTACGGAAGAGCAGTGCCTTCCAAGTCGACGCCCTCGCTGTTCATCCGTTCGCTGAGCGTCACTCTCGCTCCTTGGATGCGCTCCGCCAGTTCGTTGAGCGACGTGCCCATCGCATAGGCGATTTCGTCGGCGGGCATATCGAACTCCTGGTGCAGCAGCAGTGCGCCGCGTGCATCTTCATCGTCCATCAGGTCGAGCAGGCGACCCTCGACCGGCTCGGACAAATCAGTGGGGACGGCGCCGGGCGTGATCTCCTCCCACGTGACGACGCTATCCGGCTGATACCACTCCCAAAACCACTGCTGCGCGCTATCCGAGGGGTCGCCTTCCGTTGGGACGGGCGCGTCCAGCGAGACGACTTTTTCGGTGTCGAGCACGTGCTGCCGGGCGACGAGTCCGCGTCCGGCGCGGTGGGTGACGGCGAGCAGCCAGCCCCGCAAGCTCATCTCGTCCGGCAAGCGATCACGCCGATCCCATGCCTGAACGATGGCCTCGCCGACGATGTCGGTCGGCGTCAGGTCTTGCTTGCCGATTTTGCCTTTGGACTGGTAGTACGACAGGTCGCGGCGCGCGGCAGCGAGGAGCGTGTCGGTGTGCGGTTCGACGGCAGCGCGGAAGCCGTCTTTGTCGCCGTTCGAGAGTGCGTCGCGCCAGGTAGTGTCTGCCATGGGAGAGTCCGTTGTGTTCTGAGGGATAGTCAGACTCTAACCGGATCTCATCCGTCTGCGTTCGTCGGCAAGCGTAACGGCGCGGTACTTCGTGGCCGTGTCCCTCCGTGGCGCGGTGGTCAGTCCAGCGTGACGACGATAGGAAAGTGGTCCGTCACTTTGCGTGGGTCGTAGCCGTGTACAAAGTCGACGCGGACGATTTTGCTGGCGAGCGATGGGCTGAGCAGCACGTGGTCGATGGCCGAGAACTCGCGCTTGTCCGGCTCGATCTCGTCGTTGCTGTTGCGGTCGTAGAACGCCGAGTAGCGCTGCGCTTGAGGGGCGCGGCTCATCGCGTTGATCAGATCGTCGGCTGATCCCGGTCCGGCGCTCTTGATCCGTTCGAGGACATTGGTGATCGGCTCGCTGCCGTCGCGGTCGCCGATGGGGTCGAAGTCGTTGAAATCGCCCAGCACGACGACGGCCTGCCCGTCCGCGATCTCGGATGCGACCAGTTGGCGGATCGTTTCGGCCTGGGCTTCGCGCTGATCCTTGCGGCTCTCGTCGTCGGGGCGTGAGAGGAAGTGGAGACCGATGAGCGTCGTCTCTACGCCGTCGATGGTGGCGCGCGCCCACAGGTTTTTGCTGACGCCATACGTCTCATCGGTATCGCCGACGGGAGCGCGCTCGTCCGTGCGTCCGATGTTGGTGACGGGCACGCGCGCGATCATCGCGATGTCCTGTCCGCGTAAAGCTGTCTTTGCCCTGTACGAAGTAGACGCGGTAGTCCATCCCGCGCAGAAACTCTTCGACCAGGCGGTAGGCCACGTCGTCACTCTCGACCTCTTGCATCATCACGACATCGGCGTCCAGCCCAGCGATCACGTCGGCGATACACTCCATGTGCTGGGTCGCCAGCGCCGGATCGTCTTTCCAGGCGAACGATGCCCGTCCATCGCCGTCCATTCCGTCGAAGAGAAACTCCGTGTTCAGCGTCGCGATGCGGACCTGGTCGCCCGTCGTGGCCGGAGGAAAAGCCGATGCGTCGAACAGTCCTTCGGGACACCGCGCGCCCAGTTCGCTCATCATCGTCGGCGCATCGTCGCTCGGCTGAACGCCTGAACACGCGACGTACAAGACGGCGGAGAGGCAGATGACGAGTAGGAAGAGGGCGAAGCGGGACATGGCGGCGCAGAGGTAGAAGGGGAGACGAAAGGTAACCGCCGCGCTGGGCAGGACCGATGGGTTGGCGGCTTGTTTACATCGCTCGACCGAGACAGCCGAACGCGGAAACGCCCGACCCTCGTGAGAAGGCCGGGCGTTCCGGTTTAGGTGGTGCGAGTGATCCGGGCTTAGTCGCCCTTAGGTCGGATCAGCGCACGCGTTCGAAGAAGCGAAACCGCTCGGGGTTGATCTCGTCGCGGCGGTTGACCGCTACGGGCTGCTGTCCTTCGCTCCAAGCGGGATGCTTGGCACCGACCATCGACTGCTCCGAGTAGAAGTGACGCGTCTCTTGCGAGAAGGGACGGCGCACTTCGTCGCTCGTGCGGACGTGGTGGGCGATGGCGAGGGCACGCTGCCATCCGGCGCGCTTGGTGTTCACTTCGAGGTTCGAGTAGAAGCGGGCGGTGCGGCTTCCGGGGATGAACGCGCTGAACTGGTAGGGATCGAGAACGACGCTCTTGAACGAGCGCTCGCCACGGTATCCCGTTTCAACACGGTTCCGGATGACCCACGCGACCAACTCCTGCTCGACCGGCTGCTTCGTTTCGCTGTAGATACAGCGAGCGAGCCACAACGTCTCGTCGTCGATTTCCGAGGCTTCGACGAGCGGGATGCGCGTCGGGTGCTCACGGAGTTCGTCGAGAAGCGCGGTGTCGGTCGTAGCGGACGGTTCGAGAGCGGTGTTCACCGTGGCTGCCGACGGTAAGAAGGCAGTGGCGAGCATGTCATTGAACGAATCCGAACCACCGAAGCCGAGCGAGAGAACGGCCAGCAGCGCCGCCGAGAAGGCGACACCGAGGGTGCGGAAGGTTTTGGTATATGTCATAAGAAGTAGGTTCGTGATCGAAACGAGGACGTGGGCGGTTGCCCGTCTAAGGCCTCGCGGTCCCATGAAGGGATCGTGTGCGGCTCTACCCAGCTACGGGAGAGTGGTTTCGTTTCTATATCTCGATTTAGTTATCTGTGTCTTAACGACTTAGCGTCACCCTATAATAGTGCAAACTCCTTGCCGGGTTAGCATATCGGCGAAACAGCCTGCTTTTCTAGTCGTGTACCTATTCGTCACTCAAATCGAGTGCCCCCTTGACAGTCTGCTCACCGATCTTTCACCAGATTCCTGCCGATTCGTCACCCGTTCACACCTCCTGCGCCTCGCCTTCAAGATAACTCATGCGGATTCTGGTAGATGACAATGTGGCCTTCGCCACCGAAGCTTTTTCTTCGTTCGGCGAAGTGGTCACGATGCCCGGAGTGGACATCACATCGGACCATCTCGAAGGCGTCGACGCGCTGATCGTGCGGAGCGCCACAAAGGTCAACGAGGAGTTGCTCAAAGGCTCATCCGTGAAGTTCGTCGGCACGGCCACGAGCGGATCGGATCACATTGATCAGGACTACCTGAAGTCCAAAGGCATTGCCTTCGCAGACGCGCATGGCAGCAATGCCGAATCGGTCGCCGAGTGGACGATTGCCGCTTTGCTCGAGGCGTGCGAGCGCAAAGGCAAGACCGACATCGGCGCGTTGGCCTTCGGCGTCGTCGGCGTCGGGAGCATCGGCACCATGCTGGCCGACCGGTTCGCCGGGCTGACCTGCCGCATCCGCCGCTGCGATCCGCCGCGTGCGCGCGAAGAAGACAGCCAGGGCGATTTCCTGCCGCTCTCGGACGTACTCGCCACGTCGGACGTCGTCTCGATCAACGTGCCGCTCAAAATGCACGAGCCGTACGCGACGTATCACATGATCGCGCGCGGCGCGCTAGTGCGAATGCGCTCGGGTTCGTGGATGATGAACAGCAGCCGAGGCCCTGTCGTCGACAACGAGGCCCTGCTCGAATGCCTGGGCGACAAGCAGATCGACGCGTGTGTGATGGACGTTTGGGAAGAGGAGCCGACGCCCAACCCCGACCTGATCAACGCCGTCACGCTCGCCACGCCGCACATCGCCGGACACTCGTTCGATGGTAAAGTCGCCGGAACGCAGATGATGGTCGACGCGCTGGCCGAGTTCACGGGCAAAGCAGGCAAGTGGGACAGCGAAGCCGTCCTCGCCGAAGGCACCGACAAGCTGATGCTCAAAATCCCGGCAGGCGCCGAGGAGATGGAGCGGACGGCGTTCATGCAGGCGCTCGTCAAGCAGATGTACGACGTGACACGCGATGAGAGCGAGATCCTGAAGATCGCCGAACTGAAAACTGAGAAGGCACGCGGCGAACGCTTCGACCGCTACCGTCACGACTACCCCGTCCGCCGGTCGTGGAGCCGATGGAGCGTCAAAGAGGCCGACGTGCCCGAGGACTACCGCAAGGAAGTCGCCGCCGCACTACTCGTCACGCTCATCCCGGACGAGGACTAAACCGGTTCGATGTGAGGAAGTGGGTACGTGCTACAAAGTGAGCACCGGATGAGCATCCATGCTGATAGGGGACGCTGCTATACTGAGATGTGCCCCGTTCAGCCTCTCCGTCTCACTCGCCAAACCGCCGTGCTGCTTGCACGCAGGTGCTCGTTGGCGTGCTTCTGATTGGCTACGCGTTGGCATTCGCCGGTTCGTCGGCGGGGCATGGATGGTATTTGGCGGGGCACGTGCTGACGGCGCACCACGACACAGACATCCACACGCACAGCGACGTCGAGGCTACGAGCGACCATGCGCACGAGAATGGTCACCATCACCACGGACTCCGCCGCCGGGCGCACTTTACGCTTCCCCCCTCAGTCGAGGCTGACCGCGTGGTACGTGTAGACGAATCGGCTTTGCAGCAGCGGATGAACGCTGCGCACGCGCACGGTGGAGCCGTACACGTTCACGCAATGCCGGACGATGGCGATCAGGCGAGTCGCGTGCTGGTGCTACTCGACCGTCATCAACTGCCACCTTCGTCCGATTTGCCAACTCTCAGAGTATTGGAAGACGCCAGGTGCCCCTTCGTCTGGGAGGCGTTGCGAGGCCCTGATGCGGGGATAGAAACGCCGCCGCCCCAGCGCATAGGCTGAGAATTGGTAGCCGATGAGCGTCTTGCTTCCGGCGCGAACCTGGCAGGTCTGCAAGACCTTACAGGTTTCCAATCAGCGTTCTACTGTCCTAGCGCGCCTTGTGGCTCGCGGCCTTTTCCTGCACGATGCATGGCGATTCAAATTGGAATCCGTCGCACGTGCTGCCTGCTCCTGACGAGCGGGCGACCCCCTGATTTCTAGATGACCTCTTTTCTCAAAGCGGCGCTGCTGGCGCTGCTGATCTTTCCCGCTGCAGTTCACGCTCAGACCGGGACCTTAGCGGGCACCGTCCGCGCTGCCGATACCGGCGAATCTCTTCCCGGCGTCGCCGTCACCATCGACGGCACCACCCTTGGCGCGTCGACCAATGCGCGTGGCCTGTTCGAACTCAACAACGTGCCTGCGGGTGCGCAAACCGCCGTCGTGCGAGCGTTGGGCTTCGCGACGCAGCGACTCCCCGTCACCATTACAGCCGGGCGGACGCAAGCGCTCGACGTTAGGCTCGAAGTCGGCGCGATCGACCTGGATGCCATTACCGTCAAAGGCGAGGCGTTTCTCCCACAAAACGCAGCGGCGACCGCCCACGTGATTTCGGCTGCTGAACTGCGCCGCATCCCGCTCGACAACCCGCTCCGCCTGCTCGAAGAGATTCCGGGCGTCGATATGGGCGCGTATCGGCAGGGGGGCGTGGCCGACGTGTTCTCGATCCGAGGCTTCGGCGAAGGCGGACACGGCGGAGATGTCGCCGTGCAGGTCGACGGCATTCCGCTCAACGAGGCCGACGGTCATGCCGATGGGTATGCCGACCTCAACGTGCTCGTCCCGCTCGAACTCCAGCGCGTCGCCGTCTACAAAGGCCCTTCGTCGGCGCTGTATGGCAACTTCGCGCGCGGCGGAACGGTGGCGCTCGATACGCGAAAAGGCGGACAGTACCGCGACGTGAGCATCAGCGGGGGCGCGTATCAGACGCTCGACGCGCAACTCGCCTTGGGCGAGAGCATCGCATTGGGCGGCGGACTCAACCCGCTCAAAAGCAACCTCGCGCTCCAGTTCTTCTCGACCGACGGCTACTCGGCAAACTCCAACTACCTCAAAGGTACCGTCGCCGGGCGGATTGCCTACGACCTCTCGCCCCAGACGGACGTGAGCGTTTCGCTGCGCGGACACAGCGGCGAGTGGAGCGGGCCGGGCTATATCCCCCAGGCGCAGTTCGAGGGCGCGGACTCTAGAAGACTGCAAGCTCCCAACGCCGAAAACGACGGCGGCAGCAAGACGTTTTTCGCCGAGCGGATCGGCGTAAATCACTCGTTCAGCGACCAGTTGCGGCTGGTAACGCACGCCTACGCCGTTCAGCAGGACTTTACGCGCTGGGCCAAGTTCGGCTACAACGCCGGAGGACAGTCAGAGAGCTTCAACGAGCGCGACGTATATGGGGCGGGCGCCAGCTTGAACGGACGCACGAGCGTTTCGTCGGTCGGTGCGAGTTACGTCGTCGGTGGTGAGTTTTACTCGGAGCGCACGCAGCGGCGCCGGTGGGACACGAGCAACCGCGTCCGGCAGGCGCAGACGCAAGACCGCGACTTTACCGTCGCCACAGCGTCCGCTTTTGCTCAGGTCGAGTTGGAGCCGACGCCGTACTTCCGCCCGACGCTCGGACTGCGCTTCGACGACTTCTTCGGAGACGCCACCAACTCGGATCCGGGTCAGCCCGTCACGAACAGCGACCTCAACGATTTCTCGCACCTCAGTCCCAAATTCGGCGTCCGCTCGACGGTTGCGCGTGGGTTTGACCTGCGTGCCAGTGCCACGAACGGCTTCATCTTGCCCAACGGCGAAGCCAAGTTCAACGCTGCTTTCGCCGTCGAGCCGTCCGAAATCTGGCAGTACGAAGTCGGCGCGACGTACGACCTGGCGGGACGCGCGCGTCTCGACTTGGTCGGCTACGTGCTGGACACGTCGAGCGAAGTCGTCGAAGATCCGCCCGGCTCGGGCACGTTCCGCAACGCAGGCGAGACGCGTCGGCGCGGAGTCGAAGCCGAAGCGTCGGCTCGGCTGGTCGAAGGGCTGGATGCGCGCGTCGCGTTGGGCCTGCTCGACACCGAGATCCGCTCAAACCCTGACGCATCGCTCGTCGGTCGCCAACTTACCGGCGTTCCCAACCGGACGCTGACCGTTGCGCTCGACTACGCCTCGCCGACCGGTCTGGGCGGACGCGTCCACGTGCACAACGTCGGCGCGTACCAACTCGAAGCCGACAACAGCGCGCAGTACGACGGCTACACCGTCGCCGATCTGACGCTGTTCTACGATCTCAGCGCCCGCTCTTCGAAGAGCGGACGGCTGTTCGTCGAAATCGAAAACGTGCTCGACGAGCGCTACGCCGAGGCGGTCTTTGCAGGCTTCGGAACGCTCAACTACGCCCCGGCTCCGCCTCGCCGCGTGACGATCGGGCTGGCCGTTAGCTTGTGATCGGCGCTCTGCGCACCGCGTCCTTACCGCTATCTCCTGACCACCGTGCAGCGTGAAGGCGATTCATGAATCGCCCTTGCCGTCAGTCTACTCATCACTCGTCATCTACCTCTGTCTCCCAACTATGAAACACCTCCTGACTATCCTCCCCATCGCCGCCCTCGTCCTCACGGGCTGCGGCGACTCCACTCCTACCGCCGGTGCCGAACACAGCCACGACGGTGGCGCCCCGCACACGCACGACGTGGGGCAGACCGCTGAGGAGCACGGCCACGCACACACGACGATCAGCTACTTGACCATGAACGGCGAGTTCGAGATGGACCCGGTCAAAACGTCGACGCGCGACGACGTGCGCAACCCGAGCCGCGTCCGCCTGGCGACGACCGAAGACGCCGGAAGCCTCACGCGGATGGCGTTCTATGCGCACGACAACGCCGATCAACTCGTCGCCGATTGCGGCTATCAGTTCGTCGGTAGCCGTCCCGATCCGTACTACTTCCCGGCCCAGTCCAAGTCGTCGATTTGGGATGCGTTCGAGCAGGTCGAAGCCTACGAAGGCGCGTGCGGCGACTATCAGGCCGTCATCAGCCGCTCGCCCCACGGCGATCCCGTTCACATGCACCTGCGCTACGGCAGCGACGTCGACGGTCTGCTCGCGATGAGCAACGTGCCCGTCGATTCGTCGCGCTATGAGCCGTGGTGGGCCAGCTACTGCGCGCCGGGCCGCACCGAGTCGTGCGACTGATGCAGCGCAACCCTATGCAAATCGGTAGCGTCGGGGCGTGTCTCGACGCTACGGTGTGGGCGCGGTGGTTGCTCGTCTCGCTTGCCGTTCTGCTGCTCCCGGATCTAGCGTGGGCGCACGAAGTCGCCGACGGCGATGCGGGCTATATCCGGCAGACGGGCGGCGTGCTGATCGTGCCGTTCATCTACTTGGGCGCCAAGCACATGGTGACGGGCTACGACCACCTGCTCTTCCTGCTCGGTGTCGTGTTTTTTCTCTATCGACCGCGCGACGTGGGGCTGTACGTGACGCTGTTCGCCGTCGGCCACTCGATCACGATGATCGGCGGCGTGCTAGCGGACATCCGAGCCAACGCGTATCTGGTCGACGCCGTAATCGGGCTGTCGGTCGTCTACAAGGCGCTCGACAACATGGGCGCGTTCGAGCGGTGGTTCGGCATCAATCCGAGCACCAAGGTGGCCACGTTCGGCTTCGGACTCGTCCACGGCTTCGGGCTGGCGACCAAGCTGCTCGAGTTCGAGATCACGCCGGGCGGACTGGTGCCCAACCTGCTCGCCTTCAACGTCGGCGTCGAGATCGGGCAACTGCTCGCATTGGGTGCCATACTGATTGCGATGGGCGCGTGGCGACGTTCGCCCAGTTTCACTCGCTACGCCTTCGCTGCCAACGCCGCCATCCTCGTCGCCGGGATGCTCTTGACGGCGCAGCAACTCGCTGGCTATTTCGCCACAACCTGACCCGCCGCCGATGCCACGTGCCCAACCGCCTCCCCCCGACGAACTCCCGTCGCCTCAAACGCTCGCCAAGGCGACACTGATCGCGGTCGTCGTCGCAGCCGTAGTGCTCGTCGTCGCTGTTCTGCCCGGCGAGTATGGCATCGACCCGACAGGATTGGGCCGAACGCTCGGCTTGACGCAGATGGGCGAGTTGAAGGCTGCCGCTCTCGCATCCGAAGCCGCCGATGCGACTGGCATGGAACGAGCCGCCGACATGCTCGCCACGACTTCCGACGAACGACGCGCCGATACCGTTCGCGTCGCGCTCCAACCCGGCGAAGGACGCGAGGTCAAGCTGATCATGCGGAGCGGCGCGACGGCCGACTATCGCTGGTCGACGGATCGCGGAACGGTTGGCTACGAGATTCACGGCGACAAGGTGGGAGGCGAGAACGAGTATCTCTCCTACGAAGCGGCGTCGGGGGCGTGGTCGGGGCAGGGCGCGCTCGTCGCCGCGTTTGACGGGCGGCACGGCTGGTACTGGGAAAACCAGACCGACGAAGCGCTGACGGTCACGCTTCACGCGTCGGGCGCCTATCTCGGAGTGCAGGGCGGCGACTGATCGTCGGCGCTATCGGCGTTTGGCGCGGGCGAAGGCGTCGGCGAATGCGCGTGCGTCGGACGGGCTGAACATCTCGGCAAAGTCCTTGTCGTCGATGCTGATGTCGCCCATACGCCTGTTGTCCGCGTCGGTGTGCTCGCCCTCGAAGTCGATGTCGAGGCGTCCGTCGGCATAGGTGACATCGCGGATATCGGCCAGGTCGAAGGCAATCTGGTTGGTCAACGCACCTCTCATCGCGCCCGAGATGGCGCCCGAGAGCATCCGTCCGAATCCGCTTGACTCGTCGACTTCGGCGGCGACTTCCTCTTCGATCTGCTCGACGAATGCTTCGGTCACGCCCATCCGAAGTTCAGAGTCGGTGAGCGCAAGGCGAAAGCGGTTATCCGTCGTGACGATGGCGATGTTCTCGTCGTCGAGTGCGTTCTCATCGAGTAACGTCGTCACCAGAGACGGCTCGGGCTTCGATGTTGCGGTCTTTGGAAGAGACGATCCTCGTCGCGCTGGGCTTCGCAGCCGGTCGCGGTGAGCAAGAGGCAGAGGGCGAGTAGCAGGCGCATTGGGGTGTCGGTTTGGTGAGCGAAGCGATACGTGCTCAGGCGTGGCGGGTTACGGGCTAGGGAGGGGTGACGTATCAGGATCGTAGGTTGAAGCAGCAAACAGAGGCCAGAAACCCTCTGTACTATCGCCTCCCTCACTGTCTTCCAATACTATGTCGCTTCGTTACCTGCTCGTTTTTCTGCCTCTGCTCTTCCTCACAGCGTGCGGCCAGATTGAACTCCTAGATGACGAGAACACGGAGATTGATATTGGCGAGCCGATAGAGCGCGACTGGGACGCTATCGTCGAGCGCGACACGCTTACGCTTCTGACGACCTACAACTCGACATCGTACTTCCTGTATCGCGGGATGGCGTTGGGCTACGAGTTCGAGATGGCCGAGAAGTTTGCCGAAGAGAACGACATGATCTTGCGCACCATCGTCGTTCCCAATCGAGACAGCCTGTTCGTGCTCCTCAATCAGGGCGTCGGCGACATCGTGGCAGCCCGCATCGTGCCGCGCGCTATCGATTCGACTCGCTTAGCGTTCACTCACGCGCTGTACGAGACGCCCCCAGTTCTCGTGCAACTGGAAACTGCCCCCGACGAGTCGATTCTGGCCGATGAAGGATTAGACACGCTGCTCAACGACAGTTCAGATGGCCGCTTCGGCGAAATCCCTGACCCCGATGATATCGAAGTGCCGGTTCGGTTAGTGCGGCGTCCAGCGGCTCTCGCTGGTGACTCGGTCCACATTTCGGATGAAACGGCGTACGAAGATCGCCTGGTCGAGCTTTCGGATAGCTTGGGCACAGCCATCGACATCGTAGAAATCGATGGCGACGTGTCGGTCGAGCGGTTGGTGCGAGGCGTTGCGCGCGGCAACATTCAATACACCGTCGCCCCTCGCAACGTAGCCGAACTGAGCGAAGAGTACTTCACCAACGTCGCCATCGTACCCGTGCTTGACGAAGCCTACCGAGTCTCGTGGGCCGTCCGAAACAACTCACCTGTCTTGCTCGAACGCCTTAACACGTGGCTGGACGAGGGCGATGGTAGTTCGCTGTTCAACACGCTGTACGCCAAGTATTTCTCTGACCGAGACGGATATCGGGAGCGCGTTCGCAGCGAATACCTGACGAGCGAGACGGGACGGCTGAGTGAGTACGACGAGATCTTGCGCCGATACGCACCCAACATCGGCTGGGACTGGCGCTTGCTCGCCGCCCAGACGTTTCAGGAGAGCCGGTTCAAGAACCGCGCGAAGTCGTGGGCCGGAGCCGCCGGACTGCTCCAACTCATGCCACCGACAGCACGTGAGTTTGGCGTGACCGACGTGTACAATCCCGACCAGAACGTCGCCGGTGCCGTCCGCTTCCTCAACTGGCTGGACGAGTACTGGGATGACAATAATTGTGGACGAGTCCGAGCGCCTCAAGTTTGTGCTCGCCAGCTACAACACCGGTCATGGACACGTGCAGGATGCGCGTCGTCTCACAGCTAAGAATGGCGGCGACGATACGGTCTGGGAGGATGTGTCGTACTGGCTGCTGCAGAAGTCGAAGCCGAGCGTCTACCGCGATCCCGTCGTCAGGTACGGCTATAGCCGAGGCATCGAACCCGTCCTGTACGTCGACGCACATCCTGGACCGATTCGAGCACTACCGCCAGTTCGTCGACCCCTATGCAGCACCTGCCGAAGCTACCGAGACGGCTCTCGACGCTGCATCTACACCCGAACAAACCGAATAATTAGCCGCGTCCCAACTCTTGGGCCCGTCGCTAGCGCTGCTCGCGCGCCGTTCTTGATGTCGTCGAAGACGCTGGTCGTGCGAAACGTCTGCATCGCGGCTTCGGTGGTTCCGCCCCGGCTCGACACGCGGGCGATCCACTCCTCACACGTCAGGTCGTTCTTCATTTGTAGCTCTACGGCGCCGCGAAACGTCTGAGCGACGAGAAGTTCGGCTTGGCTGGGCGAGAATCCCATCTCTTCGGCGACTTCGATCATCGCCTGCATGAAGTAGAGCACGTAAGCCGGACCACTGCCGCTGATCGCAGTCGTTGCGTCGATGGCCTGCTCGTTGTCGACGTAGATCGCTTTTCCGGTTGTGTTGAGCAGGTTTTGCACGAGCACGAGTTCGATGCGCGTGACGGCGTCGCTGGCCGTAAAGCTGGTCATCCCCAGTCCGATTTGAGCCGGAAGGTTAGGCATCGCGCGGATGACCTTCTCGACTGCCAGACCCTGACGGATCGTGTCGATGGTGACGCCTGCCATAATGCTCAGATACACCTGCTGCGGATCGGTGTCGGGGCGCAGGGCGGCGAAGAGGGCCGACGTGTCCTGCGGTTTGACGGCGAGGATGACGAGGTCGGCGGCGGCGAGGCACGTTTCGGACGACGTGTAGACCGTCCCCAGTCCGGCGTCGCGGAGTTCGTCGGCTTTCTCCTGACTGCGTTCCATGATCATCAGGCCGGACGGCTCGACGAGTCGGGCGCGGAGGAGACTTTGGGCGTAGGTGCGACCCATGTTGCCGCCGCCGATGATGAGGATGTTCATGAGGCCAAGTCGAGTGCGAGCGCCGAAAATAGCGACTGAGTACGCAGGGCATTGGCAGAATACCCGAATCCGGGGATGCGACGCAGTCGGGACTATCGGTAGCCTTGGGTGTCACTCTACACCACTCATCGCTATGTCGCGTCTCCGCCTCTCTCTGCTCGCCCTCGCGACGCTCACTGTCCTCATCCTACTGCCCGGCTGCGCCCAGGTCATGAACCAAGTCGGAGGGGTCGCGGCACGCATGCTGACGCAGTCGACGGACGATCTGAGCAAGACCAACCGCATGATCGGCTATACCGATAATGCCTATCCGTCAGCAACGGGCGAGGCAGGCGTCATCGCAATCGGCGGCAACCATCGGGAGGGACAGCCCACGACCAGTGTGACGCTCATGAAGCGCAGCGGAGTTGGGCTGTGGAAGCTCGACGGCGAGATGACCTCCAACGGTACGCCGATGGACAGCTATGCGGGCGGCGTGTCGCGGTACCTCTTCCACGAAGACCGCAGCCCCGTCACGGTTGAGATCTCGTCTGCCGCGGGCCAGTCCGAGGAGTACCGTCTCAACCCGCTGCCGCCGATTCGCATTACCGCAGTCAACGGTCAGCCGGTCGGACGGACGATGGACGACGCTGTCCCGCTCGATTTGGAAGGCCCACTCACTCTGGAGATCGACCGCCAGAATCCCGGGTTCGCGACGGATATGCGGATCGCACTGCTGGGTACGACGATGGGCGTCAAAGGCTTCTGGGACGTGGCGGTCGTTCCCGGGCAGAACCGCATCGAACTTCCCGCCGGTGTGTTCTCCAACGGACAGGGCAACCCGATCAATACGGGCGAAAACTGGCTGATGCTCGAAGAGTACGAGCGTCCCACGTTTGAGGAGGCGCAAAACGGTGGTATGCTACTCAAAGTCGTCAAGAGTGCCGATGTGGTGCCGGTGATCACGTCGGGCGACCTGCCGCGCAACCTGGTTGGGTTGATCAAGGGAGGCTTTACGGTCGAAGAAGAAGCCGAAACTCAGGACGGCGATGCGTTCGCGTACTCGTTCACCAAGCCGCCCGCCTTCGCCGGTCCCGCGTTTCTGCCGGGCACCAAGCTCGCCCTCGTCACCTTCACCGTGCGCGCCAACGACCTGAGCCAGGAGAAGACGAGCACGTCGACGAGCGAGAATCGCATCCAAGGCACGCGCACTACGACGACCACGACGCGCACGCGCCAGTTCGCGCAGCTTCCGACGGCGTTCTACCAGCAACTCGCCAACGACATGCACGGCGATCTGATGGGTGCGATGCAGAGCGCGTGGAACGTCGAGATGATTCCGATTTCCCGCGTGCTCGCCAGCTCGCGCTACCAGCGCTACGAAGCCGTTCGCGATACGGCAACGTCGGAGTTCGCCTCGGCTTCGTATGGCGGTCTGAGCACCATCTTTGATCCCTCGCCGTTCGCCGTCTTGAACGCAGGCGACACCAGCGGTCCCTTCAGCATGGCGCAGCAAGAGCGTCTGATGGACGAGTTAGGCGTCGATGGATTGGTAGCCGTCACCATCGACCTGTCGATGCCGTGGGACGAGTTCTCGCTCACGCCGACGGTCAACCTCCAGATCATCGGCCGCACGGCGGACCTGATGCAGCCTGCGCAGAGCTTCTTCGCCAAGGGCACGGTCACGGGCGAAGGACAGGACATGGAAAACGTCGATATGGACGATCCGGCGCAACTCCGCGCGTTCCTCGACAACGCGATCAACCGCGATCTGCTCGCGACGACGTTCCGCATCGGCTTCGAGCGGCTGGTGCAAGAGGAGCGCGCCAACCACCCGATCTACAACGCCGTGTGGGAAGGGCGCTGAGGTATTGGGAAACGAGGAAGCGCCCTCCTACCTAATCGGTGGGAGGGCGCTTTTGGTTATCTAGCCGCCACGACCGGAGATGCCTAGCGCCGCTCCGACCCGTCGTCGGTCGTCGTGTTGGGAGCGACCTAGAGGGTAGGCGATGAACATGGTGCTCCCTGGTCCATGCCGACTGTCCGAACGTCGTCTTTCACTTCCGTCGAAAGGGGATCAAGCCGCTGCCTGTTTCTGCTCGCGAGCGACGGGAGGAATCCACAGCGCACACGGTTGGGAGCGGACCAGGGGCAGCGCGTCGCGTCCGGCGGGGGCGACGTAGAGGTCCGAGGGTTCAAAAAAGAACGGACGTCCCAGCATCGGGGCAAGCGTCTGAGGGCGCAGGCCGGTCCACGCACACGCCAACCGAGCCGCGTCGATCTGGTCACCGCTGGAGCACGACGGCATCAACAATCGGTGCAGCGGATGACCGGCGCGGGCAGGTACGCTAGGTGCCGTGAGGACTGGACACGGCGCCTCCTCCAAGAGTTCGGCGGCAACATCATGTTCTCCGTTCAGGGGGCGTCCCGACCCACGCGTCGGTAGCACGATGACGTCGGCGTCTACCGAACGGGCGAAGAGCGAGATGCCCTGGGCCGGATGGTCGGATTGGGCGGCGGCAACGTGCAGCCGGACCGAACTGCGCGCGCCGAGTCCATGCCGAAACGCCATTCGCAAGTCAGACAGGTAGGCGCGGCGCTCCGGCACGTCGCGGTCGGTTAGGGAGGAAACGTGGAGCAGGTACACGTCCGATCCCTCGGGACAGGCCAGGCGGAGCGCGATTCGGACGGCACGATCGGCCTGTGTCGTCGGGGCGATGGGCACGACGAGCGTGCGGCAGGGGGGGACAGAGTGGGGCACGGCGGCAGAGGGCGGAATCGACAGCCTGAGACTACGCGCTTCCGCTGAAGCGCTGCGACGTGCGATCCGCCCGCCTGCGTGTGGGGGAGACGCCTACGCCGGTTCTACTCGTACCACTCAGCGGGACCGCGACACGCGACGACGCGCTCCGTCGCAGCCGGTCGCTGCGACGCTATGCAGTATCGGCAATCGACTCCAGATTGCCACGTCCCCGGGGGCGAGGCAGGGCTGCTACGTTCTCGTTCAAGATCGTCCTCCCCTTAGCCAAGGGGAGGTGCCGCGCTAGCGGTGGAGAGGTCTGGTTGCGCGGAAGCCTAGTTCTAGCTCTTTTAGCTGCCTCATTGGACCACCCCGCCTTCGGCACCCCTCCTTATCCAAGGAGGGGACAGGGAGAAGTCAACACCCCTTCCGCAGAGGGAGCGCCTTCACTCACCCTCGCCGGTTTCGACCCACGTCACGGCGCGTTGCATCAGCTCGGCGGCGTTGCCGATGTCGAGTTTGGTCTTGATGCGAGCGCGGTAGCTCTCGACGGTCTTGACCGACAGGTGCAGCCGCTCGGCGATTTCGCGCGTCGTCTGGCCCTGCCCGGTCATGCGAAACACGTCGAGTTCGCGATCCGACAGCAGTTCGAGCGGGGACGCCGTCGCCGTCGAGCGTCCGGCGGCGACGTGGCCGAGCAGCCGGTCGTTCACGTCCATGCTGACGTAGATGCCGCCCCGTAGAATCCGCCGAATCGCGGCGACGATGGTGTCGCTCGCCTCGAGTTTCATCACGTAGCCGCGTGCTCCGGCTCGGAGGGCGCGCTCGGCGTAGAGTGCCTCGTCGTGGCGCGAGACGATCAGGACGGGCAACTCGGGGTAGAGCGCGTGCAGGTGCTTGGTCAGTTCGATGCCGCTCATGCCGGGCAGCGAAATGTCGGCCACGATGAGGTCGGGTAGCTGAGCGTCGATCAGCGCCAACGCGTCTTCGGCTGTGCCCGCTTCGTGCGTCACGTCGAGGTCGGCTTCGTCGTCGATGATCATGCTCAGGCCACGCCGCATCACGGGGTGGTCGTCGACGAGGAGGATGGAGGTCATAGTCGCAGAGGTC
Organism: Rhodothermales bacterium; assembly: GCA_963793245.1. Taxonomy (GTDB): domain Bacteria; phylum Bacteroidota; class Rhodothermia; order Rhodothermales; family BA12; genus CAXBBB01. The sequence goes on along the minus strand of CAWBZG010000005.1, from coordinate 61,407 downwards.
TGAGGGAGGAGGACTAACGCGCGGCTTCTACCAATGGATCGCGAGAGTGCGTCGTGCCGTCGCGCCGCAGCACGCACGACACGACCGTGCCGCCGTCTGGCGCCGGTCCGATGTCGAGTGCGGCGCCCAGGATGCGCGCGCGGTAGCGCATAATGCGCAGGCCCATGCCCCGCAGCGCAGTCTGGTCGGCAGGCTCGGGCGGAGCATCGGGCATCCCGACACCGTCGTCCGACACGGTGAGCGCGATGTGTTGCGCATCGATGCGAAGGGCGACGGCGACGTGCTCGGCGCGTCCGTGCTGGGCGGCGTTGGAGACGGCTTCCTGGGCGATGCGGTACAGGTGGATGCTCCGCTCGGGATCTTCGATCAGGTCCGCGTTGGGTCCGTCGGGGTAGGTCAACGCGCAGGTGACGCCGAACAGCCGCTCGGCGTGCAGCGTGAGGCGTTCTAAAGCACCGCGCAGGCCGCCCTGCTCCAGTTCGACCGGAACGAGTCCGCGCGCCAGGCTTCGGGCGTAGCGGTCCGCCTCTCGGATCAGATCGGCGATCTCGCGGACGTGCTCGGTCTCGCTATGTTCGGCTCGCGACAGCCTCCGTGCGGCGCCCTCGGCGAGCATGCCGACGCCCGTCAGCATCTGGCCCAGCCCGTCGTGCAGGTCCTGCCCGATGCGTCGTCGCTCTTCGTCCGACACGCGCAACACCTCCTGCTCCAACCGCCGCTGCTCGGACAGGTCGCGGACGATGCCGGTGAACACGACTTCGCCCGGCAACTGCACTTCGCTCACGCCCAGGTACATCGGGAAAACGGTCCCATCGCGGCGCAGTCCCGTCACCTCGCGACCGATGCCGATGATCTTGCGGCGCCCGGTCTCGTGATAGGCGCGCAGGTAGCCGCCGTGTGCGCTGCGGTACGGCTCGGGCATGAGCATATGGATCGGCTGCCCGACGGCGTCGGTTCGCGGATAGCCGAAGATGCGCTCGGCGGCATCGTTGAACGACTGAATCGTCCCCCTCTCGTCAATCGTGATGATGGCGTCGACGACGGTATCGAGAACAGCGTGCGCGCGCGCCTCGATCTCGGACTGCGTGGTCGAAAGCGAGCGGCGAGCCAGCGCCAGGGCGAGTGAGGAGGCCGCCGCTCGCAAGACGATCCGCGCAGAAGCCGAAAACGGCTCGGCGGTTGGCCCGCGCGTGATCGTGAGCAGATGGGCTTCGCTTGCTCCAGAGGGGAGCGAAACGGTCAGCCGATGCGCACTGTCGGGGACGGGATACACGGCGTGCGTGCCATCAGCGTCTGGATCCGTCGTGTCGATAAGGCGCAGCGGCGATCCGTCTGAGTCGCGTGCCGAGAGCGCGCAGGCATCGGCGCGGCAGGCGTCGGCGACGAAGCGGAGGGCGGTGTCATCGACTCGGCACACGTCGCTGGGGACGGCGAGGTGGAGTTCTAGGGCGTCCAGCGCGTCGAGAGCGGCGTCGGGCATAAAGGCTAGGCGATAGGGCCTTCAAGATAGGAATCGGGCAGTCCACTTGGCGGGGTGATGGGGCAGGGAAGAGAGCGGCCTAGTGGCGTGCCACAACGCAACACGCTGCGAGACGCTGGCTGCCGGGAAAAGCCTCGCACGGGTCGAGGATCTCGCCTGATGGGGAGGAGCATGCGCCTTCTTACGTCAGGGTGGGGGGAAGACGTGCGCTACAAGGACACAGAAAAGGGCAGTTTGCTTGCGTCGAGGTCACGATTCGCTGCCTCGCCGTCCCTACCGCTACAACCAGACTGCCATGTCCCGCTCTCTCTCGTATGCACTCGCCGCCTGCGTCTGCGTCGGCATCCTCGCCTTCAGCCTCGCGCCCGTCACGACGTATCGTTTCGCCGACGAAAGTCGCATCTGGGTCGAGGGTACGTCGACGGTGCACGACTGGGACTGCCAGGTGACCCGTTTTCTGGGCCGCGTGAACGCGACAACCGACGGCTCCCGGATGGCGACTCTGTCCTCGGCGCGGGTTTCGATTCCCGTGCGGTCGATCGACTGCGACAACGGGACGATGAACGGTAAGCTGCGCGACGCGCTGGGCGAGGAGGCTGTCCGCTACGAGTTGACGCGTGCCACTCCTGCTGGGGCAGGCGCCGACGGATGGTTCGCCGTCGAGACGACCGGCACGCTGTCGATCTCGGGCACGACCCGTCCGGCTCGCCTGTCGATGCGCGCCAAAGCAAACGGCAACGGCGGCTTTCGCTTCACCGGCACGCACAGCTTCCGCATGACCGACTTCGGCATCGACCCACCGACGGCGCTACTGGGCACGCTCAAAACGGGGGATGACCTGACGGTGCGCTTCGACGTGGTCGTCGTCCCTGAGTGATCGCCTGCGCTCACGCCTTTCTCCCTGATCCAATGAAACGCTATATGCTCGTCTGCACGCTATCGATGCTCGCCGCTGTAGCGATGGCGAGTGCGTCCGTGCACGCTCAAACGCGGTACGTGTTGGCAGAAGGCAGCGCGTTCGCCCTCGACGGATCGACTGCGCTGGGCGGTTTCTCGTGCCATTCCTACCGCGCTTCCGGCTCCGCCGACGTGCCGACCAACGGTAGGCTCACTGCTCTTCTGAGCGTGCCCGTCGAGGCGTTCGACTGCGGAAACGGGCGGATGAATCGGGACCTGTTCAACGCCCTCCGAGGTGATGAACACGCCCACATTCGCTTCGTGCTCGACCGCGCCGAAACCCATTCCGAAGCCGATGACTGGACGGACGTACGGGTCTGGGGCACGCTCACACTCGCCGGAGTCGCCCGCCCGGTCCAGGTCGACGCGCAAGGGCGCCGCGAGAATGGCCGAGTTCGGCTGCGCGGCCAGCGCGTCGTCCGCATGACCGACTTCGGAATCCGCCCACCGTCCGGCCCGCTCGGACTGGTACGCGCCCGCGATGCCGTCACCGTCCGCTTCGACCTGACGGCTCGCATCGACGGCGCGCCCTGAACGGACGCTCGCCACCTCGCCACCGACTCTCTACTTCCTCACCCACTCTCACCCAACCCTCCTCGTCCATGACGACTTTACGCAACACTCTCGCGCTGCTCCTGCTCCTGTTGGTGCTTGCGCCCTCCGCGCTCGCGCAATCTCTCGAATTCGGGACGCCGCAGAACTTTCGCCCCTACGATCAGCGGGGTATCAACGTATTCGAACCGCTCAAGGGCGACAATGCCGACTACAACGGATTTGAACTGTTCTGGGGCGCTGCCTTTACCCAGCAGTTTCAGGCGCTGAACCACGAAAACACCGCCACACCCAACCTCAACGCAGATGGCGTCGATCAGAACGCGCTGCTCGACATCGGAGCGGGCTTTAACCTCGCGACGGCCAACCTGCTGCTCGGCGCGCAACTGGCCGAAGGCATCCGCGTCAACCTGATCACCTACCTGTCGAGCCGCCACCACCCCGAAGCCTGGGTCAAGGGCGGTTACGTCCAGGCCGATGCCTTGCCGATGCTCGGTAGCGATGCCGTCGACGAGTTGATGCAGTACCTGACGGTCCGCGTCGGACACTTCGAGATCAACTACGGCGACGCGCACTTCCGCCGCACCGATAACGGCATGGCGATGTACAACCCATTCGTCGGTAACCTCATCATGGACTCGTTCACGACCGAGATCGGCGGCGAGGTCTACTTCCGTCACCCGAGCGGCGCGCTGGCGATGGTCGCAGTCACTGGCGGTGAGATCCGTGGCGCTGTCGAACGTCCCGACGACCGCGCACCCTCGTTCTACGGCAAGGTCGGGGTCGACCGCCAGATCACCGACGACGTGCGCGTCCGCCTGACAGGTAGCGGCTACACAACCGCGAAATCGCTCAACAACTCGTTGTATGGTGGCGATCGCGCAGGAAGCCGGTACTACGGCGCGCTCGAAAACACACAGTCGTCATTCGGCGGCAACTTCACCTCGGGACGATTCAACCCCAACTTCCGCGACGCGATTACGGCGTTCCAGGTCAACCCGTTCGTCGAGGCGTACGGACTCGAAGTGTTCGGCGTACTCGAAACCGCTTCGGGACGACTCTCCAGCGAGACCGAAGATCGCACGTGGACGCAGCTCGCCGTCGAAGGCGTGTATCGCTTTGCAGACGACCAGTTCTACGTCGGCGGACGCTACAACACCGTCAGTGGCGAACTGCCCTTCAGCGGTGGAAGCGAGGTGTCGATTTCACGCGTGGCGGCGTCGGCGGGCTGGTTTCCCACGCGCAACCTGCTGCTGAAAGCCGAATACGTCTCGCAGACCTACGACGATTTCGCTGCCACAAGCATCTTCAACGGCGGTGAGTTCAACGGATTCATGGTCGAGGGCGTGCTCGCCTTCTAAACCGAGTTTCGAACGCTCCACCAGTGGGACCCACCAGTGGGATGGCTGCGCGCATGCGTGGTCGTCCCACTGGTCGTTTCGGGGCGTTCGCGCTGCAGGATGAGTGTGTAGGGCGCTCCCCCACACGGAGCCGCGGGGCTTTCCGCAGCAGTGGGTAGGGAAGGCAGGGCAGGGGACGAGTGCCCCTTTGGGTTGCTTACGTGACACCGACTCCTCTTCTCGATGGCCTCTGCATCCGCCGCTTCCGCACCCGTTTCGGCTCGTCCCAGCGCGACCGACACCTCTCGCTTGCCGCTGCTCGACACGTTTGCCTACGACGACAAAATCGTTCGCTGGTTCGTGCTCGCGACTTCGATCTGGGGGTTTGTCGGCATGCTCGTCGGCGCGCTGCTGGCGCTGCAGCTTCCGTTTTGGCCCGCCAACATGGGCGAATATCTGTCGTTCGGTCGGCTGCGTCCGCTGCATACCAACGCGGTTATTTTTGCCTTTGCGGGCAACGCCGTGTTCGCCGCCGTCTACTACTCGACGCAGCGTTTGTGTAAGGCGCGGATGTTCTCGGACTTGATGTCCAAGATCCACTTCTGGGGCTGGCAGGCCATCATCGTGAGTGCGGCGATCACGCTTCCGCTCGGCTACACGACGAGTAAGGAATACGCCGAGCTAGAATGGCCCATCGACGTGGCCATCACCATCGTCTGGGTGATCTTCGCCGTCAACTTCTTCGGCACGCTGTACCGTCGGCGTGAGAAGCACATGTACGTCGCGCTCTGGTTCTACATCGCCACGATCGTGACCGTCGCCGTCCTGCATATCGGCAACAGCTTGGCCGTGCCCTACGGCGTGATGAACTCGTATCCGATCTATGCAGGCGTCCAGGACGCGCTGGTGCAGTGGTGGTACGGACACAACGCCGTCGCCTTCTTCCTGACGACGCCGTTCCTCGGGCTGATGTACTACTTCCTGCCCAAAGCCGCCAACCGCCCGGTTTTCAGCTACCGCTTGTCGATCATCCACTTTTGGAGCCTGGTGTTCATCTACATCTGGGCCGGACCGCACCACCTCAACTACACCGCCGTCCCCGAGTGGGCGGCGACACTGGGCATGGTGTTTAGCATCATGCTCTGGATGCCCAGTTGGGGCGGCATGATCAACGGCCTGTTCACGCTCCGGGGCGCGTGGCATAAGCTGCGCACGAGCGTCGTCTTGAAGATGTTCGTCGTCGGGATCACGTTCTACGGCATGGCGACGTTCGAGGGGCCGCTGCTCTCGATCAAGACGGTCAACGCGCTGAGCCACTACACCGACTGGAACATCGCGCACGTCCACAGCGGCGCGCTGGGCTGGAACGGCTTCATGACGTTCGGCATGATCTACTGGCTCGCGCCGCGCCTGTGGCAGACCAAGTTGTATAGCCAGAAACTCGCCAACGCGCACTTCTGGATCGGCACTATCGGTATCGTGCTCTATATCCTCGCGATGTACGTCAGCGGCGTGACACAAGGGCTGATGTGGCGTGCGTTCGACGAGGCCGGTCGCCTGCTCTACCCCGACTTCGTCGAGACGGTCACCCAGGTGATCCCGATGTACTGGGTGCGCTTGATCGGTGGGCTGATGTACCTGGCGGGCGTCGTGCTGATGATGATCAACCTGTTTCAGACGATCCGCCGCTCGCCCAAGCACCTGCACGACCCGATGGTCGCGGTGCCGCGTGCGAGCCGTGAGCCGTCGGACGTGGTGCCCACGATCCCCGTCAACAAGGCCGCGATTCCCGAAACGAACGCAGGCTGATCCGCCTCCCGACCTCCTCTGTCCACACGGGCGACCCACGGGTTGCCCCCACGCTTTCCGCTGAATATGAAACCGCATTTCCACCGACGAATCGAGGGCTGGCCGCTCGTCTTTACGATCCTGACGGTCCTCGCCATTTTGGTCGGGACGGTCGTCGAGTTCGCGCCGATCTTCCTGGTCGGCAAGTCGCTCGAGCCGCTACCAAGTGTGACCCCGTTTACGCCGCTCGAAGTGGCCGGGCGCGACCTCTACATCCGAGAGGGCTGCGTCGGCTGTCACAGCCAGATGGTGCGCCCGTTCCGGCAGGAGTTGGAGCGCTACGGACCGGCGACGGCGGCAGGAGAGACCGCTTACGAGCATCCGTTCCTGTGGGGCAGCAAGCGTACCGGCCCCGATCTGGCGCGGCAGGGTGGTAAGTATCCGCACCTGTGGCACGTCCGCCACATGGACGACCCACGCTCGACCAGCCCCAACTCGATCATGCCGCCCTATCCGTGGATGCTCACGCGCGACCACGACCTGTCCGACTTGCCGTCGCGGATACGCGCCCTCTCGCGCGTCGGCGTGCCGTATACCGACAGCGAAATCGCCGAGTCGGTCGACCACGCCAATGCGCAGGCCGACGAGATCGCCAATGACATCGTCGCGCAGGGCGGTCCCGAGGGGCTGAACCGCAAAGAGATCGTCGCGCTGATTGCCTTCTTGCAGCGCCTGGGCGTCGACGGACGCCGCGACTTGCCCTCGCCTGCGCTGCCCGATCCTGTTTTGGAAGCCGATTCGTCGGCTGCCGTCGCCTCGCTCTGATCTGACGTTATGAAAGAACTCGTCCGCGCCCTCGAAACCGGAAGCCTCGCCCAGATCGGCCTGATCGCCTTTGTCGTCGCCTTTCTGCTCGTCGTCGCCTATGCCGTTACGCGCTCCAAAGGCCAGCGCGAAGACGCTAAAAATCTGCCGCTCGAAGACGACGAATACGTCCCGAGTCCTCCGCCGTCCGCTCGCCGCTGAACCCGATTCTCCATCGACTCATGTCCGACAAACCAGACAACACCCCGCCGCTCATCCCGGATACCGACGCCTACGCGGACCAGGTAATCGCGGGGCACACCTACGACGGCATCAAGGAGTACGACAATCCCATGCCCGGTTGGTGGGTGTGGACGTTCGTGCTGTGCGTCGTGTTCGCCGTCGTCTACTGGGCAGGCATCACGTTTTTCGATGCGATTCCGACCTACGAAGACTCGCTGGCCTCGGGCCGCGCCGAACTCGTCGACCGCCGCCAAGCTTACGCCATCGCCAACCCGCCGTTCGTCGCCGATGCCGAGGGACTGGCGCGCGTCGTCGCCGACCCATCGCAGATCGCTGCCGGTGCCGCACTCTATCCGTCCGTCTGCGCCGCTTGCCACGCCGACCAAGGACAAGGCCTGATCGGTCCCAACCTGACCGACCAATACGCCATCCACTCGATGGACGACTCGAACGTCTATTCGATCATCGCCAACGGCTTGCCCGAAGCCGGAATGCCGCCTTGGGAGAGTGCGTTCACGCCTGAGGAGATGGGCCAACTCGTCGCCTATGTACAGGCGCTACGCAACAGCCCCGTCGAGGGCAAAGAACCTCAGGGCGAGTTGATCGCCGCCGCCAACGCGGAGTCGGAGTAGACGCCGATTTCTGAGGTGGAGCGCGGTGCGTCGGTGGGACGTGCCGCGCTTTTTCGTGCTGCCTTACGCAGGCGGCATCACGGCGGGGACTGCTCGGTCTCTGTTCGTGCGATAGATGGAAAAATCTACTCGGTCGAGCGTGACGACGACTCGATCTGAATCGGCTTCGAGCAGGGCAAGCAGGCAAGCGTCTGCTACGCTTGCGCGCCTCTCGTACTTCGTGAGCAACCCGCCCGCCCGCACGTTCCACGCGGGCACGACATCAATGGAGAACGCAGCGACCAACTCAAGCACGCGAACCGGAGGTGCGCCGCCGCGTCGAGCCAAGAACCACGCTTCCGATAGAACCGTTTCGCAGGTGATCAGGCGACCCTCCAAGCCGTCAATCGTCGCAACGGCCCACGCGTGATGCTGCTCATCTGCGTCGAGGAGCGCGATCAGCGGGCCAGCGTCGAGTACAAACGTCGTCACTCGCCGTATCCATCCAGGCGGCGCGGGTTCGACGCGAGGTCAGGAACGCCGGAGCGCATCGACCCTACCAAGTGGCGAGCGTTCGCCAGTCGGCCTGTCGGCGTTGGTGGGAGTTGAGAAACCTGCTGCGCTTCTTCGAGACGATGCGAGACGGCTTCGAGTACGGCGTCTTTTGTCGACATTCCGAGTGCTTCGGCGAGGCGCTCTACCAACGTGCGTTCGTGTGGAGCGAAGTGTAGGTCGAACGTACGATCGGGCATCGAAGCGGCTGTCGAGTGGCGGAAAGAGGAGTGAGATACTCGAAGATCTATCGAGCGGTTCGGGAGGCGTAGGGCCTTCCCCCACGCCCTCACGCGGCGTCTGCGTGCGTGGCGGGAGAGCCACCAGCGGTAGACTGATTGTCCACCTCTCACGCCCCGCATGGCCCGCTCCTTTATCGACATCGACGACGTTGGTATCCTCGAATCGCCGGACGAAATCCTGACGACGCTCCGAGCCGACGGCAAGCGCAAGTGGATGTATCCCGTCCTGAGTCTGGGACGATGGCTCAGTCAGCGGCGCGTCGTCGCGTGGGCGCTGATCGTGTTTTTCGTCGGTCTGCCCATCGTGCATATCGGCGGCAAACCAGCGGTCCTGCTCGACATCGCGCGGCGCGAGTTTACGTTCTTCGGCACGACGTTCTTGCCGACGGACACGTTTCTGCTGCTCCTCCTGGCGCTGTCGATTGCGTTCGGCATTTTGCTGTTTACCGCGCTTCTCGGGCGCGTCTGGTGCGGGTGGATGTGTCCGCAGACGGTCTACCTCGAGTTCGTCTATCGCCCCATCGAGCGGCTGATCGAAGGCGATGCGTTCAAGCAGGCGCGGCGCGATCGCGGACCGTGGAACTGGGACAAACTGTGGCGCAAAGGCGTCAAGCTGAGTCTGTTTCTGGTGCTCTCGTTCGCGCTCGCCCACACGTTCGCGGCGTACTTCGTCGGCTGGGATCGGCTGCTGACGTGGATGCAGGGGTCGCCGGTCGATCACTGGGGCTACTTCGTCCTGGCGACCGGCACGACGCTGGCGATGCTCTACAACTTCGGCTACTTCCGCGAGCAACTGTGCACCATCGCGTGCCCGTACGCGCGCATTCAGTCGGTCCTGCTGGACGAAGACTCGCTGATCGTCAGCTACGACCCCAACCGGGGCGAGCCGAGGGGGAAGCGCAAGATCAAGAGCATTCCCGTCGCCGACCGTCCGCCGACGCTTCGCTCTAAAGAGCCGTTCGATCCGATGCACCCCGATCAGGTGCTCGTCGACGAGAGCGGGCTGGGCGACTGTGTGGCCTGCGGCGCGTGCGTGCGGACGTGTCCGACGGGCATCGACATTCGCGATGGCTTGCAGATGGAGTGCCTGCACTGCACCCAGTGCATCGACGCGTGCGACGCCATCATGGACCGCGTCGGAAAGCCGCGTGGCCTGATCCGCTACACGAGCGAGCACGAACTGTCGGGTCTACCGACGCGACGCGTTCGCCCGCGCACGCTGATCTACGGCCTGCTGACGACGCTCCTCTTCGCCGCGTTCTCGTTCTCGGTCGCCACGCGCCAGGCGTACGACGTGAATGTGGGGCGCGCGACGGGGCCGCCCTTCACCGTCCTCCCCGACGGGCGCATCGCCAACCGGCTGGCCTTCCGCGTGCAAAACCAGACCGGCGAGCCTGCGCAGTTCACCGTCGATGTCCTCGAACCTGCCGGTGCCGACAGCCGCTTGGTCGGACAGTCGCCGACGCCACTGGCTCCGGGCGAGTTGGGACGCGTCGAAGTCTGGGTGCTCGTTGATCCGTCCGACTTCTCGAACGGCCAGGCCGAGGGCCTCTTCCGCGTCTCGGTCGATCCTGCCGAGGAAAGCGCCGCGCCGATCCATGCTGAGAGCGTAGGCTTTCCGCTGCTTGGGCCGGGCCGCTAGTCCGCTGTCGGGCTTCCCCCCACACGCTGAATGCGCGCCGCCTGTCGCGGCGAGGACACCCGTTTCGCCACTTTACTGCACGACGCTTCCGCTCTCCATCCAGAAGGGTGAGTGTGCGCTCTACTCCAACCTGTGCCCCGATGGAAATCAACCGCTTCGACTCTGAATCCGATGCCGACGAGCGCCGCCCGTCGCGCTGGGATCGGTTTCTATTGCCGCCGCACATCGGCTGGCCGCTGCTCGTCGTCGGGCTGTTGGGGATGAGTATTTCGTTCGCGACGCACACCGTCATGGAAGCGCTGGCCGACGGCGGCGCTCAGGTCGTCGATGAGACCGCCGTCCGGCAGACGCAGGCGCGGTGGCTCGTTGTAGGCGAGTGGGGAGAGGCCGAGGCGAGTGGGTTGACGCCCATCGTCTTTGTCGTCAGCGACGCGGGCGGACGCGCCATCGAAGGGGCCAAAGGCGTCGTCCGCGTGGGCGAGAGTCTGCAGATCCCGTTCACTCCGACCGATACACCCGGACGCTACCGCGCGCTGATCCCGTCATCGGATGCTGGACAGTCCGCCCGGATCGAAGCGTGGCGCGGCCCCGAGCGCTACGCCGCATCGCTCATCCGCTGACGCTATGCCGGACACGCTGACCGCTCCTCCCACCACGGATCGACCTCGTTTGGTCGCGCCCGACCATGAATGCGCGCACTGCGGATTGCCCGTCGGCGCGTTTCCGGTCGTGGGCGAGGACCAGGCGGCGTTTTGCTGCGTCGGCTGCTCGGTCGTCTACGGCGCCCTGCGCAGCGCCGGACTCGACGCCCGTTTCTATGCGCTGCGCGAAGTCGACGGCGGCGAGCCAAAGGCAGCGCGGCTTCCGGCTGCTGCCACGCTGGATCTCGACGATCCTAGCTTTCGCGATCAGCACACGCGTCCATCGGGCGATGGCCTCCGCTGCGCTGATCTGTTCGTCGACGGTGTCCACTGCGCGGCGTGCGTCTGGCTGATCGAGCGGATGCCGCACGTCGTCGAAGGCGTCGCGGATGCGCGGCTGGATCTGGGACGCGGACGATTGCACCTCACGTTCGACCCGGACGCGCGACTCGCATCGGTGCAGACGTGGCTGGCGCAGTTCGGCTACTCGGTCTCGGCGCAGCGAGCGACGGGCGGCGGGGCGACCCAAGCCGAGCGCGCGCTGCTGATCAAGATGGGCGTGAGTTGGGCGCTGGCGGGCAACGTGATGCTGCTCGCGTTTGCGTTCTACAGCGGCCTCGACCGAGCGACCGACGCCGGATGGATGGCGACATCCGCCCGCTGGCTCAGCCTCGCGCTGGCGATTCCCGCCGTCGTCTACGGGGCGAGCGGTTTCTTTCGGCGCGCGTGGGCATCGGTCCGGCTGGCGTGGCAGACGCGCGATCCGCTGCGCCTCCACATCGACACGCCGATTGCGCTGGGCATCGCGGCGGGCTTCGGCCACAGCGCCTGGGCCACGGCGACGGGCGGCACGGCGGTCTGGTTCGACTCGATCACGGTCCTCATCGCTGCGCTGCTAACAGCGCGCTGGCTCCAACTGCGCAGCCGACGCGTCGCCTCAGATGCCTCGGAACGCCTACTCGACCTGCTCCCGTCGACAGCCGACCGCATCAGCGCGGACGGGGCGATCATGCGCGTCCGTTCGTCTGAACTGGCAGCGGGCGACCGGGTCGTCGTCGCGCCGCACGCTGTCGTTCCGACGGATGGCGTCGTCGTCGAGGGCGCGTCGCGCGTGGACAATGCGGTCGTGACGGGCGAGAGTCGAGCGGTCGGCGTAGGCGTGGGCGACGCGGTCACGGCGGGCGCTACCAACCTGGCGTCCGAACTAATCGTTTGCGTCACGACGGCGGGCGACGACTCGCGCGTAGGTAGGCTGCTCGGCTGGGTACGCGACCGCGACGCTGCGCGTGCTCCCGTCGTCCGCATCGCCGACCGATTGGGCGGCGCGTTTGTCCTCGCGGTCCTTGCGATCAGCGTCGGATTGGCCGCGTGGATGCTGGCAACCGGCGCACCCGATCCGGCGACGCGTGTGGCGGCGCTACTCGTCATCACCTGCCCGTGCGCGCTGGGCATGGCCGTCCCGCTTGCCGTCGCCGTAGCTACCGGGCGTGCGGCGAGGGCTGGGATCTTCGTCAAAGGCGGCGCTGGCCTGGAACGCCTGACGCACGTCGACGCCGTCGTACTCGACAAGACCGGCACGCTGACCGAAGGCGCATTGCGCGTCGCCCGCACGACGGGCTTCGGCGACTGGCCCGGCACGCATCCGCTGGATCTGGCCGCTGCTGTCGAGGCGACGAGTCCGCACCCAATCGCCCTCGCGTTGATCGCCCATCGCCGCGAACAGGCGCAGTCGGCTCACATCGCGACGCGCGTCGAGGCGACGGCGGGGCAGGGCATCGCCGGAGTCGTCGATGGGCACGCGGTTCTGGTCGGGCGTCCGTCGTGGGTGGCCGCGCAAGTCGACCGTGGCACGTCGGACATTCAGCGAGCCGCCGCCGAGTGCGTCGCCCAAGGCCTGACGCCGGTCGCCGTCGCGGTCGACGGAGCGGCGGCGTCTGTCGTCGGGCTGGGCGATGTGGTGCGCGCGGACGCCCGAGGTTTCGTCGCCGAGATGAGCAAAGCCGGGCGCAGCGTTTACCTACTCTCGGGCGATCATCCCCAACTGGCCGCCGACGTTGCCGACGAGTTGGGCATCGCGACCGATCATACACTCGGAGGCGTCACGCCCGAAGACAAGCAGGCGTTCGTCGAGCGCTTGCAGGCGCAAGGCCGAGTCGTCGCGATGATCGGAGACGGCGTCAACGATGCCGCCGCGATTCAGCAAGCCGACGTAGGCATCGCCGTAGCGGGTGGGACGACGCCCAGCAAAATCGCCGCCGACGTATTCCTGACGCGGTCCGGCTTGGCGCCTGTCGCGCTGCTGTTCAGCGGTGCTCAGGGCGTGATGCGTCGAATCCGCGTGACGCTGGCGGTCTCGCTGATCTACAACCTCGTGGGAGCGCTGCTTGCCGTCGCCGGACTCGTAACACCGCTCGTCGCCGCCGTCCTGATGCCGATTTCGTCGCTCACCGTCGTCGCGTTGGCCCTCACACAGCCCACGTTTCGGATGCGTGAGGACGCCAAACCGACCGGTCGCTGCCTGCGTCCTTTTCCCCTCGTCTCGCCCGCTCGTGAACGTCCTCTACATCCTCGTTCCCCTCGCGCTCGTGCTCGCCGGAAGCGGAGTCGCAGCCTTCCGCTGGGCCGTTCGCTCAGGCCAGTTCGACGACACGAGGACGCCTGCCGTCCGCATTCTGATCGACGACGAACGCGTCGACGACCCTTCTCGCTAACTCATTCCACTCCGACCATGCCTACGCTTCCGCCTACCGCTCCCCAAACGGCTCCGCAGCGCCCCACGACCGTCGCCGAGCAACCGCCCGCCGACCGCCCCGCCGCTGCACTCGTTCGCCTGCCGACGCTGACGGCTCCCGTCGAGGACGAAGCCGCACTCAGCGCCTCGGTCACGTTTGCGTGGACCCCGGTCGAAGGGGCGAAGGGCTACGAGGTGCAGGTCGCCGAGGACGAGCGGTTTGCCGACGTGGTGTGCCGCGTCCGCACGACCGATGCGACGGCGACGGCGTTTGACGCGTTCGAGCCGGGTTACACCTACCACTGGCGCGTCCGTCATCAGGATGCACACAGTCGCTGGGCGACGAGCACGCTGCCTGCGACATTTTCGACCGTTCCGTCGGCCATTCCCGGACGCCGAATGCAGGGCAGTAGCGCGCCAACGCCTCTGACGCCTGTCGCCAGCGCTCCTGTCGACTCGGTCTCCGTGCCGCTCGCGTGGACGCCGGTCAACGGAGCGACCGCCTATCACCTCCAAGTCAGCCGCTCGACGGACTTCTCCAGCATCGACCTCGACCTCCCACTCGGCCCCTCATCGGCGCTGACGCTTGTCAAACTGCTGCCCGAAACCGGCGTGCGCTACGTCTGGCGCATTCGGGCGCAAGCTGCGGGCGCGTGGACACCCTGGAGCACGAAAGGCTCGTTCCGCGCTTCGACCGATGACGAAGCCGACGTGTACGAAACCGCCTTCGAGTCGGCCCGGTCCGCTTCGGAGCAGCAGCGCGCGCGGGAGGCATTGACGCACTCCATCGGGCAGGCCGAATCCGAATCGCCTCACACGATGACCGGTACGTCGAGCAAAGAGGCGATGTCGTTCATCCTCGCCATCCTCCTTGCCTCCGCCGTCGTGATCGCGCTGGTGATGTGGGCGTATCTGAGGTGACGTGAGTGCCGCCGGGGGAGACGTTCGAGAGGCGAGGTCTCAGCCCACGTCTACCGGCACATCGCTTCGTCGGCTCCTTTCAACGCGACGCGCTCAGCATGGTGCGGATCAGCCAGCGCGTCGCTCGGGGCGGCGGGGAGGGCGCGGACGATGGTCCACCCGCCGACGAGCAGGAGCGCGATTCCGGCTGCCGTGTTGAGGCGTGCGCGCCACATCGGGCGGGCCATTCTGCCGAGTAGGGCGGCGAGGGCCAGGGCGGGAAGGGTGCTGACGCCGAACGTCGCCATCACAGCCGCGCCTTGGACCGACGATCCCGTCGCGGCGGCCATGGCGAGCATCGCGTAGACCATCCCGCACGGCAGCAGCCCGTTGAGCAGCCCGAGCGACCAGGCGGCTCGGCTCGGCGGCTGCCGCAGCGCCCATCCGAACGCGGCTCCCAAACCCGGCACGTTGGCCGCTCCGCCGACGCCCCACCAGCCCGCCATCCGCAAGCCGACAGCGATCAAGACGACGCCGAACGCGATGCCGATCACGTGCTGAAACGGTCCGAGGACGAACGCCAGCGCGCTGCCGAACGCTCCGGCGAGCAGCCCAAGCGCGGCATACGACAGGGTCTTGCCTGCGAAGTAGCGCGCGTGCGCCGTCCCGCGAGGACTGCCGGGCTTCTGGGCGAGCGCGATCGCGAACCCGCCGCACATCCCGATGCAGTGCACGCTCCCGGCCAGTCCGATGCCGAAGACGGCGGCGAGTTGAGCGGCGAGCGAGACGTTGGGAAGCATGGCGCGGGTAGGAGGCGAGGGTATAAACTCCCCTGCGTGATGGATTTCTGTCGACCGCCGTCGGCGTGCTTGGGCGTAGGGGAAGGCCCGACATACAAGTGATCTGCGCGGCGTAGTTTTCTGCTGTGTCGCACTCCACCCTCGCCGCCATCGACGTATCGGTCGTCATCGTCACGTACAACGTGCGCGCATTTCTCGAACAGGCGCTCCGCTCGGTCGCGCGGGCGTCTGAGCGGCTGAACGTCGAGACGTTCGTGGTCGACAATGCCTCGGTCGACGGGACGGTCGAGATGGTGCGCGAGCGGTTTCCCGATGTCCACGTCATCGCCAACGAGGACAACGTCGGCTTCGGCAAGGCCAACA
The DNA here is from genome assembly GCA_963793245.1 of Rhodothermales bacterium. Lineage (GTDB taxonomy): Bacteria > Bacteroidota > Rhodothermia > Rhodothermales > BA12 > CAXBBB01. Next base: position 45,761 of record CAWBZG010000005.1, on the reverse strand, counting down.
ACCAGGCGATCCGCCAGGCGCGCGGGCGATACCTCTTCATTCTGAACCCGGACACGGTCGTTCAGGAAGACACGCTGCGCGCCCTCGTCGCCTTTCTCGATGCACGGCCCGAGTGCGGCGCCGCCGGTCCGTCGATTCTCAACCCCGACGGCACGTTCGCGCCCGAGAGCCGCCGCGCGTTCCCGACGCCCGAAGTCGCCTTCTACCGCATCAGCGGGCTGAGTCGCCTGTTTCCGCGCCACCCGAGGCTGGGCCGCTACAACATGACGTACCTGCCGCGCGACGAGCCTGCCGAGGTCGACGCGTTGTCGGGTTCGTGCATGATGGTCCGCCGGCGCGCGCTCTATCTGCACCGCTCACGAGCCGACGAACCGCTGGCCGATCCGCCCAACGAGCCGCCGCCCAACCATCCGCCCGATCCCACGTCGACTGTCCACGGCGGTGGGGCGGGGCTGTTCGATCCGGCGTTTTTCATGTACGGCGAGGACCTCGACTGGTGCTACCGGATCCAGCAGGCCGGTTGGACGATCTGCTTTACGCCGGACACGCACATCATCCACTACAAAGGCGAGAGCACCAAAAAGGGCGAACTGCGCTACGTCCGCGTGTTTTACGGCGCCATGCTGCTGTTCGCCGAGAAGCACGCGGGCGACGAAAAGCTGGGCGGTGGTGCGCTCCACACTGCGCTCCGCCTCGCCATTTTCGGACGCGCTGCCGTTAGCGTCGCCAGCCAGTGGATGCGGCGATTGTTGCCGCTGCTGCTCGACTTGGTCGGCGCGTTCATCGCATTCGTAGGCGCGGGGTGGTTGCGCGTCGGCGAGGTCGACCGGCTTGCAGGACGGTTCCTGTGGGTGGCAGTCCTCTTCGGCTGTGCGACGGTGGCTGGTACTTTGCTGGCAGGCGGATACCGGATGGGCTTGCGCGGTCTGCGGCTGCGTCCTCCGCTCGTCGGCGCGGCGACGGGGTTTGGCGCTACGGCCATCGCGTCGTTCTTCGCGCCGCAGATCGGGTTTTCTCGATGGATCGTCGTCGTCGGTGCTCTGCTGACGCTGGTCTGGGTGGTGGGCTGGCGAGCGGTCCTGCGTAGGCGGCGAACGGGCGGACGGCGAGCGCTCTACGTCGGCCCGCGCAAGGAAGCCGATGCCCTCGCCGAGCGGCTGGCGATGCTTCCGCGTCCGCCGTTCGAATTGGTCGGATTCGCCTTCGACCAGCCGGGACGCGGACAAACGCGCTACCTCGGTCCTCTGCGCGGACTGCGCGACCTGGTGCGCCTTCGCGAGGTCGATCAACTCGTGTTCAGCCCCGACGCCCTGCCGACGTACGACGTGCTGGGCTGGATGCAGTCGCTGTCGGATCTGCCCGTCCAGTTTCGCATGCTAGCGCCCCACGGCGGCTATGTCATCGGCAAATCCACGGTCGACTCGCTGGATCTGGTCGAGGCCGATCAGATCGTCGGCGAGGGGAGAGGCACGTTCCGTCGGCGCGTGCTCGACGTGACGGCGGGATTTGGGCTGCTACTGATCGCGCCGTTCGCTCCCTTGGTCGGCTCGGGTCGACTGCGCGAGGCGATTCGTCAGGCGCCGGCTTTGATTGGTGGGAGCCGAGCACTCGTCGGCTACGATCCGCCGAAAGCTACCGTCCACCCGGCGCGTGGGGGTTGCGGCCGGGCGTAGCACCGATTCCCGTCGCGCCCGAGCAGACGTTGGAGCAAGCCCACGGCCTCTACGCTCAGCATCAGAACGCGCGCGTCGATTGGACGCTGTTTCGCCGCTGGCTGCGGACGAACTGACGCTTCCGGCATCGGCTCACGTCGGCTCCGCTGTCACGCCGTATTTTCCGGTTTCGCCTTAGTCCCCGCCCCATGGCAACGTCCGACAAGCACCTGCTCCCGTTCGAGCAACCGATCTACGAGCTGGAAACCAAGCTCGATGAGATGCGCGAACTCGATGCCGAGAAGCTCGATATCGACCTTTCGCCCGAAATTCGAGCGCTGGAGGCGCGCGTCGACGAACTGCGGGCCAACGTCTATCGCAATCTCACGCGATGGCAGCGCGTCCAGATCGCCCGGCACCCGCTGCGGCCCTACACGCTCGACTACATCGACGCGCTCACCGAAGGCTTCTTCGAGATGCACGGCGATCGCCTGTTCGGTGACGACCCTGCGCTGGTCGGTGGGATGGCGACGTTTATGGGCAACCGCTACGGCGGACGCGATCAGACCGTCATGATCATGGGGCACCAGAAGGGGCGCGATACCAAGCAGCGCAAGCGCCGCCGCTTCGGTATGCCCAACCCCGAAGGGTATCGCAAAGCGCTGCGGCTGATGAAGATGGCGGCGAAGTTCGGCAAACCCGTCGTGACGCTGCTCGACACGCCCGGCGCCTTCCCCGGATTAGAAGCCGAAGAGCGCGGACAGGCTGAAGCGATCGCGCGTAACCTGCTCGAAATGGCCCGTCTGCCGGTCCCTATCGTCGTCGTAGTGATCGGCGAAGGTGCGTCGGGTGGAGCATTGGGCATCGGCGTCGGCGACCGCATCTTGATGCTCGAAAACAGTTGGTACTCGGTCATCTCGCCCGAAAGTTGCTCGTCGATCCTGTGGCGTTCGTGGGACTACAAGGAGGACGCCGCACGCGCGCTCAAGCTGACGGCGCCCGACCTGATCGAAGTCGGCGTGATCGACACGATCGTTCCCGAACCTATCGGCGGCGCGCACCAGAACCCGAGCGCTACGTTCGACGCAACCGGACGCGCCATCGCAACTGCCCTCGCCACGCTGAGCGATTTGGATGCCGACACCTTGCGCAGCCAACGCCTGGACAAATTCAGCGCGATGGGTGCGTTCACGTCGACCGAGTCGCCCGTAGCGTAACGAGAGCCGGAGACTTGGCAGATCGCCTGCTACCTGCCAAGTTCGCGAGGGAATAGCGCGCAAACCAACGCAATCCCCACCCACCGTCGCGCGTTGTAGACGGGTGATTACGCTTCGCCTTTTCCTCCTCGCTGCCCTTCTAGTCGCAGCACCTCTAAGTGCTCAGACGCTGACGCTTCCGCATGTCGGAGCGGTCGGCGATAGCTTCGGAGCATCTGCTGCGTTGGGCGAGAAGCGCGCGGCCGTCGGCGCTCCCTCGCACGACAGTTGCGGGCCGAGCAGCGGAGCCGTCCACCTGTTCGACGCCGACGCGACCGGCGCATGGCTGCCGTCCGATACGCTATCGGCGCCTGACTGCAAACCGGGTATGTTTTTCGGACGCCGCATCGCGATGAGCGGCGATCTGCTGCTCGCGACGGCATCCGGCGACTTTTTCGAGGGCGCGCGTACCAATCTGGTCTATGCCTTTGCGCGCGACACGTCCGGTGTGTGGCGCTACGATGGACGGCTCGCGCCGATGAGCGGAGTGCAGGAAGGCGCGTTCGGGTTTGCTGTCGCGCTAGATGGCAACCGCGCCGCCGTTACTGCGTCGGGCGATGGCGAGAAGGGAGCATATGGAGGCGCGATCTACATCTACGAGCGCTCGCCCGAAGGTCGGTGGAGCCGAACGGCGCGTTTACTCTCGCCTGATCGCCGCGCGATCCTCGGATCGGACGTTGCGCTCTCGGGCGAGTTGGTCGTCGCGACGGCGCCAGACGTCCAGAGAGGTCGAGATGGACGCGCTGTTGCCTTTCGCTTCGACGGACAGGGCTGGCAGGCCGCCGGATCGGTCGACGGGCTAGACGGGAAGACGCTGACGATTGCCGCGCTGGGAAACCGCGTCGTCATCGGCGAACCCGAGGCGCGAGGGGAGCGAGGGCGGGCGTTTGTGTGGACGTGGGACGGAGCCGAGTCGTTCGAGCGCTTGACGAGTCTGAAACCGCCGACAAGCTACCGAGGCGGACGCTTCGGTCACCAGATCGCGCTCGGCCCCAATCACGCCGCCGCCGCTGCCTATGACGAGCAGATAGGTCGCACAACCAACGTCGACCGCGTCGTTCACGTCTTCGCCCAGTCCGCCGATTGGGAGCCGGTTCAGGTCGCCGATCAGGGCAGCGCGTTCTTCGGGTCCGCCGTCGCCCTCGGCGCCACGTATCTGCTTGCCGGAGAGGACGATCCGCAAGCCGGAGGCAGCGCCTACGTCATCTCGCTCCGACGCGACGGACGGACAGCGATGGAGCGGTAGCTACCGAATCGACCCAGCTGCTCGCGCGCGCCGCATTCCGGTGACGCCGCCCGGTAGGTCGTCGATCGAGACGATGTCGAGTTGCCCAAACCGCGCGGCGACCGTGTCGGGGTGAGCAACGGTCTCGAAGTAGCCGCCAATCGCCAAAATGCCAGCCCTACGAAGCAGAGCGATGGCGTCGGCATCGTACGAGGGGCCGACGCCGACGAAGCCGATCATGCGTGATGCATCGGCGTCGGGCTGGGCGAGTGTGGCGCGCACGTCGTCGGGCGTTCGAGCAGGGACGGAGTAGGCCATGTTCGGCGCGCGGCGCAGATAGGCGCCCAGGCTGTCCGGCTGATAGACGATGGTGAGTACCTGATCTTCCATCGCCTCTTGCCGAACCACGCGCAGGATGTGGTCGAAACTGACACCGGGTTTCAAATCGAGTTGGAGGACGGCGCGGTCACGCGCCCAACGCAGCGCCTGGCGGAGCGTCGGCGTAACGGCATCCGTCGTGCCTCCGTCGTTGTCGATCAGGCGCAGAGGTGCGATGTCGGCCCAGCGGGTGTCGGAGACGTTTCCGCTCCCCGTCGTCGTCCGGTCGAGCGTGCGGTCGTGCATCAGCAGCAACGTGTCGTCTAGGGATGCGCGCACGTCGACTTCGATCAGCAGCACACCCAACGTAACCGACCGCTCCAGCGTCGTCAGCGCGTTCTCGGGATAGCCCGCAGCAGGACCACTTCGGTGAGCCGCCAAACGCGGCGTATCCGGCCCAGTCGACGCAAACCACTCGGCCAGCGGCAAGTGCGTTGGACGCGCGTCGTCAGTGGCTGGAGTCGACGCGCAGCCGGACGCGGCTAGCAGCACGAGAGCGAGAAGGAAACGCATGGCGATGGGTAAAGCGTGGGTCAGCCTGCGAGTTGCTCGGCGGTTTGCTCCCACTTGGCGTAGAGCACTTTGAGTTCATCGACGATAGCCGCGTGATCCGCTGCGAGCTTTGCGGCGGCGTCTGGGTCGTCGTAGGCGTTGGGCGCGGCGAGGCGGGTTTCGAGAAAACCTTTCTCGGTCTCTTTCTCCAAGATCTTCGCCTCGACCTGAGCGTGCTCGCGTTCGAGTTGCTTGCCGCTCAACCCGTTGGACTTGGCAGCGGGTGCGTTGTGCGCGGCGCTTCCGTTGGACGATCCGTTCGATCCGCCCGACTTGCCCGCCGCGCGCGCTGCGGCCTCGGCTCGCTTCTGCTCTTTGGTCTTGGGGCCACCGCCCCGGCTGGCTTTTTTCTCGACTGGCTTTGCCACTCCATTAGACGACGCGCTCGACGGATCAGTCGCCGTCGACGGTCCCTGGACTTTGCCGGTCGTGCCGTGCTCCATCGCCCAGCGATACTCGGCGTACGTGCCGCCAAACGTCTGCACCTTGCCGTGCTCGACGCGCCATACCTGCTTCGCGAGTTGATCCAAGAAGTGGCGGTCGTGCGAGACGACGAGGAACGTGCCGGTATACTGCTGCAACGCTTCGACGAGCACGCCGATCGACGCCATGTCGAGGTGGTTCGTGGGTTCGTCGAGGATGAGCAGGTTGGCGGGCGAAAGCATCGTCCGGGCCAAGGCAACGCGGCTCTTCTCTCCACCCGAGAGCACGCGGACGGGCTTGTGTACGTCGTCGCCTTTGAACAAGAACGCACCGGCGAGGCTGCGCAGTTCGGTCTCGCTGTGCCCACGCGAGACGGCTTGCAGGCTCTGCAAGATGGTGTCGGTTGGGTCGAGCGTGTCGGCCTGGTGTTGGGCGAAGTACATCAGGTCGACGTTGTAGCCCATCTCACGCTCGCCCTCGAACGGTTCGGACCCGAGCAGCATCCGCGCCAGCGTCGACTTACCTGCGCCGTTCGGTCCGATCAGCGCCACTTTGTCGCCGCGTTCGAGCACGAGGGGATCGGCGTTCTTGAACACCTCAACAGGTCCTTCGGCAGACTGATAGGTCTTGCTAAATCGGCTCAGGCTGAGCACGTCGCGCCCCGACCGGCGAGGCGACGGAAAGCGGAAGTGGACCGTCGACGCTTCCTCGGGCGGAGGCGTCAGGCGTTCCATGCGTTCGAGTTGCTTGACCCGGCTCTGCGCCTGCTTCGCCTTGCTCGCCTTGGCCTTGAACCGCTCGATGAACCGCTCCGTATCGGCGATCATCTTCTGCTGGTTGTCGTACGCCGCCTTTTGCAACTCGCGCCGCTCCTTTCGCGCTTCGAGGTAGAATGCGTAGTTGCCCGCATACTCGGTCACGTTGCCCTGGACGAGTTCGACGGTGTGTGTCACCATCCGATCGAGGAAGTAGCGGTCGTGCGAGACCACGACGACGGCGCCGGGATAGCCTTTCAGGTACGTTTCGAGCCAGTCGATGGAGTCGATGTCCAGGTGGTTCGTCGGCTCGTCAAGCAGCAGGAAGTCGGGGCGCTGGAGCAGCAGACGCGCCAGGGCGACGCGCATTTTCCACCCGCCCGAAAACGTCTTCATCGGACGCTCTAGGTCCGCCGGGTCGAAGCCCAGACCGGTCAAGACCGCCTCGGTGCGTGGCTTGGCCGTGTGCGCGTCCAAAGCGAGGAGCCTAGTGTGGACGTGATCCAGGTCGTGGAGCAGATCCTCGTAGGCGTCGGTCGTGTGATCGGTCGCGGCTTCGAGAGCATCGGTGAGTTCGACTTCGCGCTTTTGCAGCGTCAGCACCTGATCGAAGGCCCGCATCGCTTCGTCCAAGACCGACAGGCCGCGGTCGGCTTCCTGCGTGTCCTGTTCGAGGTAGCCGATGGTCGTGCCGCCGGGAATGTCGAGTGTGCCACCGTCGAGCGGCTGCCGCTGCATGAGCACGCGCAGACACGTCGTCTTACCGGCACCGTTGGGGCCGACGAGTCCGATGCGCTGGCCCGCGCGGAGCGACCATGAGGCGTTGTCGAGAATCTGGCGCCCACCGAATGCGAGCGACGCGTTGAATAGCTGGATCATGCCGCAGCATACTTCTCCGCGCGCGAAGGGTTGACGGCGCGCAGTTGAGTCTTTGGCGAGAAATGGGGGCGGACGCCTGCGTTTTTTGTGGGCGACGTTACATGCAACGTCGCTACGGGTCTATGGATGGGAACGTGCCTCTTCTTCTGCTCATGCCGTCGCTCTTCGATCACTTCACCACCCATCGCCGGTCGCGACGGTTGTCCGATCACGATTACGCGTCGCCCGGCTGGTATTTCGTCACGATCTGCGCGGATCGTCGACGGCATCTGTTCGGGGAGATTCGGAGCGGCGTGATGGGGTTGAACGCGGTCGGGTGTGTGGCGCATTCGTGTTTGACGGAGATTCCTGATCACTTTCCCAATGCGGTGGTGGACGCTGTGGTCGTGATGCCGAATCACGTGCATGCCATCGTTGGGATCGGTGCGGATGACGCGGAATCCGGTAGCGCCGTTCCATACAACGGCGCTATGGCCGAGCGTCGCTACACATCGCCGAAGCGCTCGGTCAACATCATCGGCTCGTATAAGTCCGCCGTCACCCGCGCCGCTCGGCGCATCGACACATCGTTCGGCTGGCAACCGCGATTCCACGATCACGTCATTCGCAATGATCGGGCGCTGAACTTCATCCGGCGATACATCGCACACAATCCCGCGTCGTGGCATGCCGACCGGTTCAATACGCGTTGCGCGCGACCAGTCCCTTCCACACCGTCATCACCATGATCTTGATGTCGAGTTTGAGGCTCCAGTGCTGGATGTACCACAGATCATATTCGATGCGCTTCTCCAGGCTCGTGTCGCCGCGCCAGCCGTGGATCTGCGCCCAGCCCGTGATGCCCGCCGGGACTTTGTGTTTGAGGATGTAGCGTGGGATCTGCGAGCGCATTTCCTCGACCACCCACGTCCGCTCGGGGCGAGGGCCGACAACCGACATGTCGCCGATCAGGACGTTCCAGAATTGCGGCAGCTCGTCCAGGCTCGTCCGCCGTATGAAGCGCCCGACCGAGGTTACGCGCGGGTCGTTGGCCTGGGTGAGCAGGTTCACGTCGCCCGCTTGATCGGTCCGCATCGAGCGAAACTTCAGCATGCCAAACCGTCGCCCATTGAGACTGACGCGCTCTTGGCGGTAGAAAACGGGTCCGGGCGAGGTCAGTTTGACGGCCAGGGCGATGGCGATCAGCAGGGGCGATCCGAGCAGCAAAACGGAAGCACTGAACACGATGTCGACTAGCCGTTTGGCGACCCACGTCAGGCGCAGCGGGACCTCGTCGATCAGGTGGATGATCGGCATCCCGTCGATGTCGGAGACGCGGGCGTTGAGAGCGGTGAAGCCGAGCAGGTCGGGGGCGAGGCAGACGTGAGCCAGGCGCTCGCTCATGTCGCTTGTGACGCGTTCGATCACGGTTGCCGCGCGCAGCGGAAGGGCGATGTAGACGTAGCGGACGGGCTTGCCGTTAGCCTCCATCCGGTCTACGACCTCGGCGGCCTGGTCGGTCGTGCCTAGGATTTCGTCTCCGGTTTTGGTATCGTCCAGGAAGCCGACCACCTCGAATCCCATCCACGGATACGCTCGGAATGCGCGCGCCAGGTGGTGCCCGACCTTTCCGGCTCCGACGATCAGCACGCGGCGCCGATACTTGCCTTTGGCCCGCATCCGCTTCATCCAGTAGTAGATCACGAGCCGCGCTCCGGTGAGAAACAGCGCGAGGTAGACAGCGAACAGCATCAAGAACAGCCGCGAGACCGAGAACTCACGGTAGAACGCCGCCAACGCCGCCACGCCGACGAGCGCTAGCACACTCGCTTTGAGCGCACTATAGGCCAGACGTAAAAACCGGATCGCTCGCTCCTGCGCGTACAAGCCCGAGAGCCAGAAGACCAGGCTCGACGCCAGCATCGCCCAGGGCAAGAGCCAGAGATATGCGCTCAGCGGCAGGTACTCGGGCGGCGTCAGGTGCGGGACGTCCGGCAGGTGCTCGGCCAGCGACGGAAAGAGTGCGAACCGCGTCGCGTACGCGAGTAACCACGCCAGCGCGACGAGCGCGAAGTCGGTGAACAGGAAAATGCGCTGAAAGAGGCGGCTTTGCTCTTGGAGCATTGCGATCGGCTAGCAGGAGAGGGCGTAGCGGTAGACTATCGGCGCGGTGTTCGGGTGACGGCGTAAGATAGCACGCGCCGCTCTCTGCTAGCCACGGTCGCGTTCCATCAGCAGCATCGTAAGCACGCCCATGTGCAGCATCGTCCGTTCTGCGCCGTCCATGTCGTCGCGCTCGGTCCCAACGAAGCGGCCTTCGAGGAGAGCGGGCTGTTTGGTAACCCGCATCATCTCGTCGCCATCGGGACGGACAGCAGCGTAGGCGGGGTGGAACAGGTAGCCGGTTAGCATGCCCAGAACAGGGATTCCACCGAGCAGGCTGTCGGCGACCTTTGCCATCGGGTTGGTCTCGCTCAGAGTGGCGAGGAGCGTACTTCCGGCGTAGATCTCATAGTGCGCTTTCCAGAGCGAGCGCATTCCCCGGCGCCGTACGCTGCCCAGCACCTGCCCTCCGTCGGTCGTGATCGTGTACGACGCCGAAAAGTCGAGCATGCGGTCGGCGTCGATCTGGAACGACGGGCCGCTGGTCGCCGACTCGACGCGGATCGACTCGCGCAGTTTGAACAGCTTCTGCTTGACGTGGTAGAGCGCGTTCCCCTCGCCGTCGGTGACCGAGATGCGGTTGCCCAGGCTGATGATGGGGAAGGTGTAGACGACGTCGGACATGCGATAAAGAGGGGAGGTTTGGGTTTCCACGGCGTGCCCTTACGCATGGTTGCATCTATCACGCACTGCGCGTTGCGCTCACCACGTGCCGCTTGCCCGGTGGCCCTACGCGCCGCTCGACATGAAAACCCGCTTCGGTCAGTGCATCGCGGATGCTGCGTTTGGCCGAATACGTCGCCAGCTTGCCGCCCGGACGCAGTGCACCCAATAGCTGTCGTGCGAATGAGGCGGTCCACAATTCGGGGTTGGCGTCGGGGCTGAACGCGTCGAGGTAAACGGCGTCGCACTCGGTAGGTAGCGTTGCTTCCAATGCGTCGCCAACGTGCAATGTCAACACGATGTATGGGGTGAGCGCGATGCGATGCGTCGCCGGGTTGCGGGGAGATGCGACGGCATCGGCGTAGGCGGAGAAAAACGCACCGGTCGGCAGCGGTAGGCCGACGAGCCGAGGCAGGTTGAGACGTTGGAGCGCGTCCGCAGGGACCGGGTCGAACTCCAGGCTGACGAAGTCGAGACGCGCGCCGCTCTTGAGCGCCACCTGCGCTGTCGTCCACCAATTGAGACCTGTGCCGAAGCCGACTTCGAGCACGCGCGTCGCCTTGCCCGATCGTAGTCGTGTGCCCGCATCCGTGCCGTCCAGAAACACATGCTGCGACTCGGTCAGCGCGCCACCCGTCGACCCGTACGTCTGACCGTAGCGCGCGCTGTGGAGCGTCGGCGTTCCGTCGCGTGTCGGGACGACGGCGTGGTGGGCAGGTGCTCCGTCATCCACCATAGATAGGCTGCGGGCTGAAGCAGAAGACGAACAGCGCGATGCACGTCCAGGCCAGGATCCGGCGGCCCGGCGTCAGCTTCTGATCGACGTAGACCGGCGGATGCTCGATGCCGATGAAGCGGGCGATCAGGAATGCCCAAAACAGCCAAAACCCGTAGCCGTAGCGTGCTACGTCCGGCGCGAGGAAGAGCACGACGGCGGTCAGAATCAGTAGTCCGCCGCCGAACGCGAGTTGGAGTATCTGATCGTGCGGAAAGATGCGGAGCGCGAACCAGTAGAGCATGGCGCCCAGAATCGGCCAGAGCAAGATGCCCGCCAGCCCGTGCCACTCTTGCAGCATCGACAGCAGGCCGGGAGCCAGCCCCAACGTGCCCAGTATGGCGAGCGTCGCCACCGTTAGACGCGCCAGGGTAGTCGCTCGGCGCGCCCCAAACAGGCTATATGTGACGTGGCCGCCGTCGAGTTGTCCAGCGGGCAACAGGTTGAGGGCGGTGAAGAACAGGCTGAGCCACGCAGCGAACAGTGTCGGGTAGTGATACAGTTCGTACGCCGGAGGCACATGGTCGAACAGCGGCGTAAGGAGCGACATGAGCAGCGTCGGGCCGATGGCTATCGGCGAGCCTTCCAGCGTGTCCATAGGCGGAAACGTGCCATTCTGGTCGATGTAGGCGTTGATGGCGTCGTGGCCCGGCATGTCCAGCAAGTATGTCGGAGGCGGGAGCGTGGCGAGGGCATACAGCAGTACGCTCAGCGCAACGACGAACCCAGCCAGCGGTCCTGCCGCGCCCACGTCGAACAGCTTGCGAGTCGTCGGGATCGGCTCCCGAATGCGGATCACGGCACCCAGCGTCCCGACTCCGATCAGCGGCGGCAACGGGATGAAGTACGGCGGCGACGCGTCGATACCATGCCGACGCGCAGCGACGTAGTGCCCCATCTCGTGAACGCCGAGAAACAGCAGAAAGGGGACCGAGAACCGCAGTCCGTCCAGCAGCGCCGTCGGTCCGATAGAGAGGCCAAGCCAGTCCAGCGTGATCCACCCATCTACTACGTAAGCCGTCTCACGCCCCGTCCAGATCATGCCCGACAACGTCACACAGACGAACGTGACGACGAAGAGCAGCACGTGAAGCCAGATCCTCTCGGGTGTGCGCGGCTTCTGCGGCGGAGCGTACATCGGGCGATGCGGCGGGGGGGCGATGCGGGGCAGTTCCAAGCAGTCAAACAGTAAGCAAGACAGAGCCAACGCCACTCTCGCCGCCCGGTGCCGACACGCGGGCGATGCGAACCTGGATGTTTAGGTGACGTACGAAAGCAGAATTGTCATACGTCAGGCCATGAAAACCAAGCTTACCCTCCGCATGGAGCAATCCGTGATCGAGCGCGCCAAAGCCTACGCCGCCCAGCGTGGAGCGAGCGTGTCCGAACTCGTCGAGAACTACTTCCGCCTGATCGCTGCCGATACAGCAGATGGGGGCGATGGCGCTCCGTCCGACTGGCGCAGCGCTCTTCCTCCGATCACGCGCTCGCTTGACCGGAATCGCCGAGGCGCAAATGTCGACGAAGAAGATCTACGACGGTACCTTGAACGAGAAGTACGGATGAGCCACGAGTGTGCGCATTCTGCTAGATCACGAACGTGCTGCTCGACGTGTTCCTGAATCGCGAACCATTTGTGCGTGACGCTGCGGATCTGTTCGCTGCTGCTGCAACGCTCGTTCTTTCGGGTGTCGTAGCGTCGATCAGTGTGCCACGGTTCATTACGATCGTTGCTCGTGCTGTGGGTGTCGACCAAGCGTTTCGAGCGGTCGAACAGTTGCTCGCTTGTTTGAGGTTCGCGACCGTGCTGAAGACAGTTGAACTCCAGGTGAGCGCACACCGACAGACGGAAAGTGCGCGCCCCGGTATTCCGCGACTACGAAGATGGTGTCGTCCACTCAGCGGCCGTCTCATCGGGCTGCGTAGGAATCGTCACGCGCGATGCGATCCGGCTTTGTGGCGAGCACGATTCCGGTCTACACGCCGACCGAACTGCTGGCCGTTCTTGCGTTGAACGAATGCCTCCAGGCGACTCACAGCAGCGCGCGGACGGTGATCAGATGCATCAGGCCTTGACCGTACGGTTCGAGCCGGGCAGCATATTGCAAGCGAAGGATGATCGTACCCGCCGCCTGCTCGACAGCAAACCCGGCACTCGGACGCAGCATGTCGAGGGTGAAGTCGTCGCCGCCCAGCCCGTCGATGCCTGCCTGGATGCTCAGCGGATACTGCGCAAACGTGTGCTCGGCCCCGATGCGGGCGAACACGTCGGCGCTGGTTTGCTCGGTGACAATGGATCGGCGTTGCGGCTCTCCGCCGAGAATGATGGTGCGGTACCGGACAAACTCGCGGTCCGAGAACTGCGCTTCTACGTCGGCGAGGATTTGCGTGGTGCCGCGTGTCGAGTCGCCCAGGACATAGCTCGTGCCGAGGCGTAGGCGCGTCGGAAACGCGTCGCTCGTAGTCGTGCCGCCGACCAGTCCGCCTGCTGATCCGCCTTCGTACGTGTAGTTGCCCAGCAGGTCGTCGGCGACCAATCCAAACGCCAATCGGGGCGTCGCCTGGTAGAGCAGTCCCAGGTCGATGCCGATCGAGAGGCCGGGGTCGAGTTCGTTGAAGAGTTCGGAGCGGAAGATTTGCATCGCCAGTCCGCCACTTACCCGCTCGCCCAGGCGCAGGCCGAACGCGAGGAAGAAGTGGTACTCTTCGGTCTGATACGTCTGCGTCGGAAAGCCGCTCTCATCGCGTCCGTCGATGTCCGTTACGGCACCGCGCGTCAGCCCCGCCGCCACGCCCGCACGCGGCGGAAGCGACGCGCCGACCTGCAAATACTGAATCTCGCGGTCGTGCGTCATCAGCGCTGTAGACGCCTCGACGTGCTGCCGTCCGACGAACGGTGTCAGCGCCGGATTGTAGTGCGGCATCCCGAATCCGCTGCCGTCCGCAGTCCCCGCGCTGCCCATCGCGATCCCGCGCGCACCAAATCCGATGCGGCTGAACGCGCCGGTTTGGGCGAACGCGGACGGGACGAGAAGGAGAGCGACTGCTAGGAATGCGAGTACTTGGAGGGGCGAAGCCAGTAACCTGCCACCGGCAGAGATTGATCGGCCTGAGACGGATCGGCGATCAAGACGTGAAGCGCAGGAGGCGTCGAAAAATCGTCCTGTTTGAGCGTCAGCGAGTTTGGACGATTTTAGCCGACGAAGCGCAGCGTCCGCCGGTGCGACGTAAGCCTTGACTTTTTGGTCCTTTTGTGTCAAGTCAAAAGGACGAATAAATATGAGCAGCGCGTCATCTCGAAAAGAATCAGAATGTGGCTTGACAGTAGTGCGCGCAGTTTGTGATTGGGTGCAAAACATCGACATCATTGGATCACCAGAATCTTGCCGCGTCCACCACCGTCGACCATGTAGAAATACGTGCCGTTGGGCACGCGGTAGCCGGCCTCATCGCGACCGTCCCAGAGGGCTTCGAGTCCATCGCCCGCCTGTTGGTCGGGCGTCAAGGTGCGGATGAGTTGCATGCCGAAGTCGAACAGCCGGACGCGTGTCGCGTCGCCGCCGACGCGGATGCGGACCTGCCGGGCGCTTGCGGGCGAGAAGGGGTTGGGGTAGGCGTACGTCTCGACGCTGATCTGGCGCGGATCGTCTAGGTCGGCGACGAGCGGCACGTCGACGCGGAAGCGAGTCCACGTCTGGAGTGTCCGGTCGTCGGTGCGGAACAGGCCTTCGTCGGTGCCGACCCACGTGAAGCCGCCCTGGACCGCGACCGACAGTACGCGCACGTCGGGCGAGACGGGGTCGGTCGGACGGGCCGGGTCGAAGAATGTCTGTTGCGCGCGGAACGTTCGCCCGTCATCGTCCGAGACGAGCAGGCCGCTCTCTCCGGCGAGCAAGATGCGCGAGCCGTCGAACGCGATGGCGTTGACGCTCTCTCCGGCCAAGACAACCTCGAACGTGGCGCCGCCGTCGCGGGTGACGGTCAGGCCGCGCTGCCCGGTCGATTGGCGTCGGGCGGGCGGTCCGGTTGCGGCCCAGATCGGGTTGCGCCGCCCGTCGACCTGCTGCTCGGCGAGCGTCGTTACCTGATCGCCCGACAAGCCCTCAGTCTGGCCGAATCGACGCCAACTCACGCCGCCGTCGCGCGAGACATTGAGTCCGGCTTCCGTTGCGGCCCACACGTCGCCTGCTTCGTCGACGAGCACGTCGTAGGCCCAGAAGTTGAAGCTGCCCAGCGTGTCTTGGGCGGAGCGCGGCGAGACGATGGGGAAGAGAAATGGATCGTCCGGCGCGATGCTGCTCAGGTCGTCGGGCGGTAGGATGACGCGTTGGAACGTGCGTCCGCCGTCGTCGCTGCGACGTAGGCCGGAGCGGAAGGCGGCCAGCCAAAGCGTTTGCGACGGCGGATCGTAGTGAATGCCGACGGGCGGCGCTCCGACGGCGGCGACGAACGGAACGGCAGGAAACGGCGCTCTGGTAGGATCGCCGTAGACGATGGCGGTGTCGCTCGGCAGGTCGAGGGGGGCAGGGAGCAGCGTCCAGGTGCGTCCGCCGTCGCGCGAAACGGTCAGGCCCGACGCGGCGTCGCGGAAGCCTTGCGTCGTCTCGACGGTGAACGAGAGGCCCGCCCAGATCGTGTCGCCGACGACGCTCAGCGACGACACGCGGTCGCTACCAAACCGCAGGCTGTCGATGCTCGGCGCCCGAAACGACCGCCCGCCATCCGCCGTGCCGACTAAGCCCGAACCGATCCACAGCCGACCGCCTCCGGCTTCGAGCACGCCGACGCGGTTGCGTTCAATTGAGCGCGTGTCGACGCTGCCGACGGTCCGCTGGCTCCATGCAGGAGCGGCGGTGAGCAGCGCCATCAGGAAAAATAGTCGTCTCATTGCACCGTCAGGGTTACCACTACGGGGTCGCTGACGGCGCCGTTGCGCTCAAACGCGCGAAAGGTCAGGTCGAGATCTCCGACGGAAAACGCGCCCTGGACGGTGATGCGAGCCGAGTAGATGCCGTCGCCCGCCGTCGAGTCTCCCGCGGCGAGGCTGCCGGTGTCGATGAGCGAAAACGGGTTGGGCGCTCCAGGCAAGGTGACCGAAACCTGCTCCACCTGGTCCAGCCCGCGCGGGTGGACGATCCTCGCCGAGACGGTCAGGATCGAGTCTCGCCCCGTTACAAACGGATCGGGCGACACGCGCGCCGACCGCAAAATGGGGTTGGAGACGACATACGTGCTCCGCGCCGACGCCGACTGCCCCTGATCGTCGACGGCGTAGACGAGAACTCCGAATCGGCCCAGCGCTGTGATCGGAAGAGGCAGCACAAAAGCCCCGCCGTACACATCGGTCTGGCCTTCGACTCGTTCCAGCGTTGCCTGCCCGATAGGTTCGGCGCCCGCCGTCCGGTCGAGCAATACGAACACGACCGAGTCGACGCGTCCGTCAGAGTCGCTCGCGTTGGCGATGATCGTGAGCGGGACCGTCGCGACGCTGTCGGCGATCTGGCTGAGAGGCAGCAGATCGATCCGAATGCTGTCCGGGTTGACGGTCAGGCTGCGGATGACGGGCGGCCTACCGACGGCGTCGGGCTGTCCGGGGTCGGCGTCGCACCCGGCGAAGAGGCCAGTAGCTGCAAGGCTGGCGAGGGCGAGGAGCGTCAGGCGCGCAACACGCAGACGAATACTCCGGAGGGGAGAGGGCATGGGCAAAACGGGCGGTGCAGCGGAGAATGCTGGAGGGGAATACCGTAGCCGTTTAGCTCATGCACGCGTGATCTGGGGGACGCCTAAAATATAGTGTCGCGCCCCGTTCGCGACAGTGGCTTTTTCGTGCCCTATTGGGTAGGCGTCGTTCGGTCCAGTCCGGCGGCGTGCTGCTGCTGATACGTTGCCCGCGCTAGCGCCATCGCTCCGATCAGACCCGATCGCTTTCCCAGTCCGGGGCGAACGACGTACGTGTCCGGGTTGCGCGATGCGTCGGTGAGGGCATAGCCTGCCATCGCTTTCGTCATCTGAACACGCGAGTGACTCAGCACGTGATCGCGCATCGCGATTCCACCGCCGAGCACGATGCGGTGCGGCATCAGCGTGTACGTCCACGTCGCGAGCGCCTGTCCGACGTAATAGGCTACCACGTCCCAGACCGGATGGTCGTCGCTCAGGTCGCGTGCCGCGGTGCCGGTGCGCGCCTGTATCGCCGCGCCGGATACCATACCCTCAAGGCAATCGCCGTGATACGGGCAGGCGCCGGCGAATCGGTCGCCGCCCATCCGAGAGACCGGAAGGTGGCCCATTTCGGAGTGCGATGCACCGTGCCAGATGCGCCCGTCGTTGACCAGCCCGCCGCCGATGCCGGTACCGACCGTTACGTAGAGGACCGATGCGTCGCCCTGCGCCGATCCGAATCGACCTTCCCCATAGGCTGCGGCGCTCACGTCCGTCGTGATGACGGGGGCGGTGTCCGTAGCGTCGCGGAGGTAGCCGAGTAGATCAGTGTGTTGCCAGCCGGGTTTGGGCGTGTCGAGCACGTATCCGTAGGTGTCGCTCGCCGGATTGAGGTCAAGCGGGCCGAAGGCGGCGATGCCCAATCCGTCGATACGCGGCTCCAGGGCGAAAAAACTCTGCACTCGCTTGAGTGTGTCTTCCGGCGTCGTCGTGGCGAACTGGACGAAGCGTTCGAGTTTGCCCAACCCATCTCCAACCGCGCAGGCACACGAAGTGCCGCCCGTTTCCAGGCTTCCAAAGAGCGGAGGGGCGGTGAGCATGTTGTGGAGGCGTGAGCGAAGGTGCGGATAGTACAACGTCCGTCTGTGGTCGGACCGTTGCGTACGGCACAAATCGTTAGAAACGCGTCACGCGCAGGGGGCCGCCATCCGCGCCTGGATCACGGATCTATAGTGGGCTTCGTAGAGCGGCACCACGCGCTCGATCCGAAAGTGCTCGGCGCGCGCCTCGGCTCCCTTAACCATCTGGGCGTGGAGCGCATCGTCCGAGATCAGGCGCCGCACCCGTTCGCTCATCACCTCGACGTCGCCCAGCGGACACAGGTAGCCGCTCTCGCCATCGACGATCACCTCGGGCAATCCGCCGATGTCGGACGAAACGACGGGCACGCCGCACGCCATTGCTTCGAGCGCGGCCAGTCCGAACGTCTCGCTCCCCGACGGCAGCAAAAACACGTCGGCGATGGAGAGCAGTTCTTCGATGGGATCCTGCTTACCCAGAAACCGCACGTCGTCGTGGACGCCCAACTCTCGGGCGAGGGCTTCGGTCGGTGCGCGGTCCGGTCCGTCGCCGATGAGTAGGAGTTTGACAGGCTCTCCCAGTTCGCGCAGTCGGGCCAGAATGCGGACGGTATCTCCGGCGCGTTTGACCGGGCGGAAGTTGCTGACGTGCGCCAGGATTTTCTCGCCCTTGGGGAAGAGGGCCGTTCGGAAGTGGTCTTTGTTTTGCCGCTTGAAGCGCTCGACGTCGACGAAGTTGGGGATCACCTCGATTTTTTCCGTCACGTCGAAGTGATCGTACGTCTCGGTCCGCAGGTACTCGCTGACTGCCGTCACGCCGTCGGATTCCTCGATCGAGTGCGCGACGACCGGTGCAAAACTCGGGTCCTGGCCGACGAGTGTGATGTCGGTCCCGTGCAGCGTCGTCACGACGGGGACGCAGAGTCCTTTCTTCTGCAAGATCTGCCGTGCGAGGACGGCACTCGTCGCGTGCGGAATCGCGTAGTGGACGTGGAGCACGTCGAGTCCGTAGTGCTGCGCTACGTCGACCATTTTGCTCGTCAGCGTGAGCGTGTAGGGGCGATGCTCGAAGACAGGGTAGTTGGTCGTGCTGACTTCGTGGAAGAACACGTTCTCCGAGATGTGGCCCAACCGGAAGGGCATCTGATACGAGATGAAGTGGACCTCGTGGCCGCGCGCTGCGAGTGCTTTGCCCAGTTCGGTCGCGACGACGCCGGAGCCGCCATAGATGGGATAGCAGGTGATGCCGATTTTCATGCGTCGTCCGTTGGGTGCCCGGTTACGAACCGAGCGTTCCAGTTCAGGTTGCGCGCGTTGGACACTCGGCCCCGAGCAGATTGGGAGAAGCCGGACGGTATCGTGTTACTGCGCAGTAACAGCACGCTTGTTACTCCGACCGCGTTACACGCGCCATGATACCGAGCATGCTACCTTAGCGCCGCTCACCCTTTCAGCTACACACCACTCTCTACCATGAATCGTCTTCTCGGCCTGCTGGCCCTCTTCGCCCTCGCCTTCGCGCCTGCTGCCCACGCCCAACTCGGCGTCGCCGTCGGTGCCAACTTCGACAGCTACTCCGACGTCGAAGTCAACAGCAACAACAGCGGTTTCGACAACGCGACGGGTTATCACATCGGTCTGTTCTACGATCTGACGCTCGGTCCCGTCGGCGTGCGTCCCGGCGTCTACTACGTCAGCCTCGGCGATCTGGAAGTCAGAGATGCCCTCGTCGACGCGTTTACCGCCGACCTGAGCCTCGTCGAAGTCCCCATCGACCTGCGCTACCGCGTCATCACGCCGCTGATTCAACCCTACGTCAGCGCCGGTCCGGTCTTCCGCTTCGCCAACGCCAGCGACGACAACGTCGAGGTCAAAGACTTCACCGTCGGCGGCGCTGTCGGCATCGGTGTCGACCTGGGCCTTCCGTTCTTCAGCCCGTTCCTCGAAGCCCGCTACCAGTTCGGCGTCGACGGCTTGGTCGAGGACTTCGAGGTCGGTGGCACGTCGTTCTCGGTCGACGAAGGCACCAACCTCAACACGTTCATGATCCGTTTGGGTGTCACGTTCTGACCTGACCGATCTTTGATCAAAACGCCTCTCGTGCCGCTGGCTCGGGAGGCGTTTTCTGTTTTAGTAGAGTTAGCTACTGGTCAAGCCGGGCGCTTGGACGACTCGATTGTCGAAAGCCAGGGGCAGTCTGCACTGCTGTTCTGTCGAGACTGGTCGAGCACTCCTGCTCACTCGTCCGGCGTCACGTAGTCGCGCTCCAAGCGCTCGGGCATGTCGGCGACGACGTAGGCCATGATCGCCATGAGCGCGACGTTGCGGGCCAGTTCGCGCGGGTCGATTTTGTCGGGCGTGTCGGCGGCGGTGTGGTGGTAGTCGAAGTAGGTGTCGCCGACGACCAGGTGGCCCATGCCGGGGACGCCGTAGCGCATGATCGGGGCGATGTCGGCGCCGCCGCCGCCTCTGCGGATCGGTTCGTCGCCTTCGACGAGCGGCTGCAAGAGCGGCGCCATGCTGAGCAGCCGGATGTAGGCGTCGTGCTTGCCCGTAATGCCGAAGCCGCGCGGGGCGAACGTGCCGCCGTCCGACTCGATAGCGAGGACATGGTTGTCGAGTTCGTCCATGTGCGCGTCGCGGTAGGCGTTGCCTCCGGCGATACCGTTCTCCTCGTTGGTCCACATCGCAACGCGGATCGTCCGGCGCGGACGCAGGCCCAGGTCGTTGAGCAGTTTGAGCGCCTGCCACGCCGCGATGCAGCCGCCGCCGTCGTCCATCGCGCCCGTCCCGACGTCCCAACTGTCGATGTGGCCGCCCATGACGACGATCTCGTCGGGCAACTCGCTTCCGCGTAGTTCGCCGACGACGTTGCGCGACGGGCTGTCGGGCATCGTCATCGCGTCCATGTGGAGGCGCACGCGGACGGGCTGGCCGCGGTCCTGCATCCGCCGCATCATCATCGCGTCCTCGACCGTGATCGCGGCGTGCGGGATCTTGGGGACGCCGTCCTCGTAGCGACTCGTGCCGGTGTGCGGCGTGTACAGACTCGACGAGGCGACCGAGCGCACGAGCGAGCCGACGGCTCCAACCTGTGCGGCCCGAACCGCACCGTTGACGCGATACTGCACCGTCTGTCCGTACGTCGTGAACGGCGCGTTGAACAGCACGATCTTGCCGACAGCGTCGGCAGCGCGCGCTTCGAGTTCGTCGAACGAGTCGACGACCAGCACGTCGGCTTCCAGTCCTTCGACCGGCGTGCCGATGCTTCCACCCAGGCCGAGCAGCGCCAGTTCAGCGCCGCGCGGTTGGGTCAGGAACAGCGATTCGTCGCCTCTAACCCAGCGGGGGACCATGACCGGCTCGCCGCGCACCCGTTCGAGTCCGTCGGACTGCATCTCTTGAAGAATCCAGTCGATGGCGTCTTCGAGCGATTGCGACCCGCTGAACCGCGATCCGAACGTGTCGGCCATGTACGCCAGGCGTTCCCAGGCGGAGCTGTCGGCGAGGGCGGCGGTTGTGATGCGGTCGGCGGCCTCGGCGTAGACCTCGGCGAGGTCAGACGTAGGGGCCATCTCCTGAGCGCGCGCTGGAGCGACGGCGATCAGCAGAAACAGGGCGGCGAGGATCGTGCGCATCGGCGGGGGGATAGGTGTCCCGCAAAGTACGCGCGCTACGGTCAAGCGGCCAGCGGTCGGTCGTAGCCCATGAAGGCGTAGCGTGTGCCGGTGCCCTTGTGAGCGGGCGTCAGGTTTTGCGCCTTGCGGACGTAGAACGCCGTTCGGCCCGCCGTCTCGCGCTCGAACGCGCCGCGCATTCCGAACGTCGTCTCACTTCCACCCAGCATCAGAAAGCCGCCCTCACGGACGTGCTTGGTCATCTGCTGCAGAATTTGCTCTTTGGTCTCGCCATCGAAATAGATCAGCACGTTGCGCAGTAGGACGATGTCCATCTCGGGCAGGCCGGGCCACGCATCGGTCAGGTTAAGCTGCTTCGACTTTACCATCCGTCGGAGTTCGGGGCGGACGCGCCACATCGTGTCTTGCTTCTCGAAGTGCCGGTCGAGGATCGTCGGTTTGAGGCCGCGCATTACTTCGATCTGCGAGTAGACGCCTTCGCGCGTCCGGGCGACCATCGCCTTGCTCAGATCGGTCGCGTAGATCGACACGTTCCACCCGTTCAGCATCGAGAAGTGATCGCGCAGCAGCATCGCGACCGAGTACGGCTCCTGTCCGCTCGAACAGGCCGCGCACCAGATGTTGATCTGCCGCGACTGTTGCCGCCGCTTGATGATCTCGGGCAACAACTTTTGCTGCATCGCTGCGAACGGGTGTCCGTCGCGGAAGAACGACGTTTCGTTGATCGTCATGCCCTCGACAAACGCATCCTGCAACGCCTGATCCGACCGCATGCGGGCCAGAAAATCGTGGGTGTCCGAAAAGCCCTGCGACTGAGAAATCGGCCCCAATCGCGATTCGACCAGGTACTGTTTGTGCGGTTCGAGCACCATCGCGGACCGCTCGTAGAGCAGCGCGCGGACGTACTCGAACTCGGGCGAAGTCAGCGAGTGGCGAGACGAAGGAGAGGAGATGGTACGAAGCATGTCGGGGGGCGACGTCAGGCGAGTTGAGGGGTGGCGGAGCGTGCGGCGAGCGTCGACACGCGTCCGGCGATGGCGGAGAGTGGCAGCACTTCGCTCACGACGCCTGCCTCGGCGACGGCGCGCGGCATGCCGTAGACGACGCACGTGGCGGCATCCTGCGCGATGATTGGGCAACCGCTCTTGCTCATCGCGATGGCGCCTTCGGTCCCGTCCCGTCCCATTCCGGTTAGGATCAGTCCGAGCGCCTGTCCGGGCATGTGGCGGGCAACCGACGCAAACAGCACGTCGACGGCGGGGCGGCAGAAGTTGACGCGCTCGCCCTGATGCTGGCGCAAGACGATGTCGCGACCGTCCTTAGCGATCTCGGTGTGGAAATCGCCTTTTGCGATCCAGATCGTGCCCGGCGCGGCGACAGCGCCTTCGTACGCTTCGGCGACGCGGAGCGGCGTTTTGGCGTTGAGTCGGTTGGCGAGCGCGGCGGTGAACTGGGCAGGCATGTGCTGCACGATCACGATCGGAACGGCCAGATCGTGCGGCAACCCGCCCACGAACACGTCGAGTGCCTGTGGCCCGCCCGTCGACACACCGACCGCGATCAGGTCGACGTGCGCGCCGTCGACCGGGCGTGGTCCCGATGCTACGGGTTGGCGAGCGGACGTGCGCAGCGCAGCCGTCGGAGCAGGGCGGACGAGCGGAGCGCGTTCGATGCGCGGCGCCGGGCGCGACGATGGGACGAAGCGCGGAGCGGCAGCCGGAGCAGGCGTTGGCGTGTCGAGCTTGAGCAGGGCGCGGAGCCGCGGCACGAGTTCGCCACGCGCCACTTTGAGCGATTCTTGCAGGCTGCCCGTCCCCGTCGGCTTGGGCACGTAGTCGACGGCTCCCAGCGCCAAGGCGTCGAGCGTTGTCTGGGCGCCGCGTTCGGTCAGCGTGCTGAACATGATGACCGGCACATCGACGCCGCGCTTCTTGAGTTCGCGCAGCACGCCCAGCCCGTCGACGTTGGGCATCTCGACGTCGAGCACGATGGCGTCGGGCTGCGAATGGGCGATGTGGTCGAGCGCGAGTTGTCCGTCGGCTGCCGTCTCGACGCGCAGTTCGGGCACGCCGCGCAGCGCCTCCTGAACGAAGCGGCGCATCACGACGGAGTCGTCGACGATGAGGACGGTGCGGGGAGTCATAGCGAAAGAGTTGGAGTCAGGCTGGGTCACGCGGACGTGACGGCTTCGAGAACGTGAGCGAGGGCTTTTTGCGCGTCGAGCACCAGGTAGAGTGTGCCTTCGTGTACGCGCACACCGGCCAGCAGCGGACGCAGCTCGGGCGGCGTGTTGGCAGGCAGCGGCTCCAGTTCGTCCTCGTCGACGTGCAGCACGTCTCCGATGGCGTCGGCGGTCAGGCTGACGGTGCCTTCTGCGCTGGGCATGATGACGTTGAGAGCGGCGTCGAAGTCTGTCGTGCCTTCCAGCCCGAACAGGGTGCGCAGGTCGAGAACCGTGATGATCTGACCCCGCAAGTTGAGCAGGCCTGCAATCGTGGGAGCGGCCAGTGGGACGGGTGTGATCGGCTGGGCGCGCAGAACTTCCTGAACGTGAAGGACGTCGAGGCCGAAGTGATGGGTTCCGATTTCAAAGGTGCAGCATTGCATGGCGTCTGGGGAAAAGGCGCGGTGATAGAAAAACCGTAGGGGCGACGCTTGCGTCGCCCATCAGGACGAAGTCTGTTAGTTGAGCGTTAGCGCGTCGTCGTACCGGACGCGGCAGGTGGCAGCGAGCGCAGGCAGGTTGAGCCACTCGGTGACGTTGCCGCCCGACAAGACAGCGCCTTCCGCCGAGTCGTCGTCGTAGGTCTGGCTCGCCTCGGGCACGTCGTCGACCTGATGGACGCTGTCGACGACCAAACCGAACGTCTGGTCGGCGTGGCGGCATACGACTAGGTCGAGGCGTTCTTTGGCCGCATCGCGCCCGCTGACGCGGACGAGTGGGAGGATGCCGCCCCGGTAGGGGATGACTTCCTGTCCGCCCAGTTCAGTCAGAGCGGATGCGTCGACTTCTTCGAGTCGCAGCACGCGTTCCAGCGGAAGCGCCAATCGGCGATGTCCGGCTCCGACGAGGATGGCGCGGCGCAGACCGGCTCGCTCGTCATCGTTCGACTGGACGACCTGCTCGGTCGCGTCGTCGCGGAAGGTGACTTTGCTGAGCAGGCCCGGCAGGTCGAGGATGAGCGACACGTTGCCGTCGCCGAGGATCGTGGCACCGGCGTAGACCCCGACACCGCTCGTCCACTTGCCCAGCGGCTTGACGACGATCTCTTGTGTCTTCTCAACGGCGTCGACGACGATGCCGACGCTGCGTCCTTCGGTCTGGCACACGACGACGATGCCTCCTTTGCCGATGGGTTTGTCCGACGTGCCGAGCACTTTGCGGAGCGCCAAGAGCGGCAGCAGGCGGTCGCGCAGGCGGAGCATGGGTGCGCCGTGCATGTGGAAGGTCTGCCCCGTCTCGCCGGTCAGTCCGACGATTTCTAGGATGCCCGATTGCGGAAGCGCGAACGTTTGATCGCTGCTGCGAACCGTCAGCGCGGGCACGATGGCGAGTGTGAGCGGGATGCGCAGCGTCAGCGTCGTGCCGACTCCGAGCGTGCTCTGGATCTCGACCGTGCCGCCCAGCTTCTCGATGTGCGTCCGCACCACGTCCATGCCGACGCCTCGGCCCGACACGTTGGTGACTTGGGCTGCCGTCGAGAATCCAGCGGCGAAAATGAGGAGCAACGCATCGCGTTCGGTCATCTCGTCGGCTTTGGCCTGCGTGATGACGCCTTTCTCGACGGCCTTGCGTTTGATGACGTCGGCGTCGATGCCCTTGCCGTCGTCCGAAATGTCGATGGTGACCTGTCCGCCTTCCTGACGTGCGCGCAGTCTAAGCGTGCCGACGCGTGGCTTTCCTGCGGCTTCGCGGTCGCCGGGCGCCTCGATGCCGTGATCGAGCGCGTTGCGGACGATGTGGGTGAACGGATCTTTGATCGCCTCGATGATCGCCTTGTCCAACTCCGTCCCTTCGCCTTCCTGCACCAGATCGACCTCTTTTCCGAGCGAACCGGATACGTCGCGGATCACGCGCGGCAGCTTGTTCCAAACGACCGACAGCGGCTGCAGTCGCGTCTTCATCACGCACTCTTGCAACTCGGACGTCGTCCGGTCCAGATGCTGCGCCGTCGACATCAACTCAGCATCGCCGACGACAGCCGACTGCTGCAATACGCGGTTGCGCGTCAGCACCAACTCGCCAACGAGGTTCATCATCCGGTCGAGCAGCGACACGTCCAGACGGACGGTCTGGTCCATGAGCGCAACGGGCGCAGATCGGCGAGCGGATTTCTCCTCAGGCTGAGCGGCAGGCTTCGGCGCTGCGGCAGGTACGATTCCCTGTTGTACTTCGGGCGTATCGGCAGCGGCGTTGGCCGCGTCCTGCGCTTCGAGCGCGTCGAGTCCCGCCTCAAAATCGATGTCGATGCCGTCGTCCTGTTCGACAGGGCCACCTTCGAGCCAGGCGTTGAGTTCGGCGATGAGCGCGGTGTCGTCGCCGCTCGGCTCTTCGCCCGTCGCGGCGATCTCGACGAGGATCTCGCGCAGGCGGTCGAGCAGGTGGAAGAGCGACGTGGCGAGGGCTTCGCTAGCGACGAGTTCGCCGTCGCGCAGGCGGCTCAGGACATTCTCGCCGACGTGGGCGACTTTCTCCAGCCGCTCCATCCCCAGAAAGCCACAGGTGCCCTTGATCGTGTGGACGCCCCGAAAGATGCTGGCGAGCGTGTCCGCGCTGGCCTCGCCGCGTTCGAGTTCGAGGATGTCTAGGTCGACGCGCTCGATGATTTCGAACGATTCGACGAGGAAGTCAGTAATCAGGTCGTCCATGCCGGAAGAGAGTGGGGGAGGATTCTCTCCGGTTATCGGCAGGCGTGTGGCGACGTTAAAGTCAGACCGGATTGTTTTTGTCGACGCGGTGCGAGGGGGGATTGCGCAGAGCGGTAAGTCTGCCAGGAACCCCACGAAAAAAGGCGACGCCCTCCAGAGAGAGCGTCGCCGATGGGCCGGTTGGGGCCGATTCGTTTAGAACGGAAGGTCGTCGTCAGGCTGGAAGCCGTCGTCGTCGTAGGAGACGTCGGATGAGCGACCGCCGCCGCCTCGGTTGCCGCCGCCGCCACCGCCGCGCTGACCGCCTCCGCCTCGGTTGCCGCCGCCGCCGCGCTCGCTGCTGCCGTAGCCGCCGCTGTTGCCGCGTCCGCCGCCGAAGTCGTCGCTTCCGCGCGAGCTACCACCTCCGCCACCGCCGCCGCCCGATCCGCCGTCGCCGAGCATCATCATCTCGGCGGCTTTGATTTCGGTCGTGTATTTGGTGTTGCCGTCTTTGTCCTCCCACTGGCGGGTCTGGAGCGAGCCTTCGATGTAGACTTTCTCGCCCTTCTTGAGGTATTCGGCGCAGATTTCGGCCAGTCGCGACCACGCCACGATGCGGTGCCACTCGGTCTTTTCGACCAACTCGCCCTCACGGTTTTTGTACGACTCGTTCGTCGCGACGTTGAAGTTGGCGACTGCCGTTCCGCTCTGCGTGTAGCGTACTTCGGGGTCCGAGCCGAGGTTACCGACCAGGATTACTTTGTTGACTCCGCGTGCCATGAGCATGCTCCGGGGTGTGCCGTCGTCCATCGTCGTGGAGATCGGCGGGTGTGTTGTAAATGAGTCCTTGGCTGCTGTACATGAGTCCACTCTCGCGGTGCGAGAGCTATCCTAACTTGTTCTGTGCGTACCAGAGGAGCTAAGTCGTCCGGCGGAGTGCCGGATGCGAGAAACTAGACTCACAAACGGCGCCCGCGTAACCAGACGACAGAAATATATTCGCGCTCTGGTGTCATCTGCATGTCATAACCTCGAAGAAAAGAGTGAACCCCATCCTCGACGCCTCCTTTACGCCCGACGCCCAAACCGTCGACGCGCTCGCTGAACTCGTCACGCTCGTCCGCCAACTGCGCCGCGACTGCCCGTGGGATGCCAAGCAGACGCACGA
Organism: Rhodothermales bacterium; assembly: GCA_963793245.1. Taxonomy (GTDB): domain Bacteria; phylum Bacteroidota; class Rhodothermia; order Rhodothermales; family BA12; genus CAXBBB01. The sequence continues at coordinate 18,664 of CAWBZG010000005.1, read as the reverse complement.
CAGCGTCAAACACCTCACCGTCGAGGAGACGTATGAAGCCGTCGATGCCATCGAAGCGCGCGACTGGCCCGGTCTGTCGGAAGAACTGGGTGACCTGTTATTGCACGTCTTTTTCCACGCGACCATTGCCGAGTCGGACGCGGCTCAATCGGGAGAGACGCCGCGCTTTACGCTCGAACAGGTGGCGCGGCAAGAGACGGCGAAACTGATCCGCCGCCACCCGCACGTGTTTGGCGACACGGTCGTGAGCGGCGAGGGCGAGGTGCTGCGCAACTGGGAAGCGATCAAAGCCGCCGAGGGCAAAGGGGGCAAACCAAAAGGCACACTCGACGGTGTACCACGCGCGTTGCCTGCACTGCTTCGCGCCTACCGGATGCAGGACAAGGCGGCAGGCGTTGGCTTCGACTTTCCCGACGCCGATGATGCGTGGGCCAAGGTCGAAGAAGAACTGCGCGAGTTTCGCGACGAGCCGACGCAGGACGAACTGGGCGACGTGCTCTTCTCGGTCGTCAACTATGCGCGCAAACGCGGCCTCGAACCCGAGACGGCGTTGCAGCAGACCAACGCCAAGTTCGCCCGCCGCTTTGCGCACGTGGAGGCCGGATTGCAGACGCAGGGCCGGACGCTTGGGCAGGCGAGCTTAGAGGAGATGGACGCACTGTGGGACGCGGCGAAGCAGATCGAACGTGGCTGAAAGCACTCGCCACACCTTCAGCGGAAGTTGGTAGGGGCGATAAGTGTTAGCGCGACGGCTGGGCACGTCACAGCACATCCCATCGGGTAGGCACGACGGCTCGCGGGGTCTCACGGTTATGACGTCTGGAATTGGGATATACTGAGCACGCACCCAATCGCTCGCCCATGCGCCACATCTACTCTCTTGCCCTAGCTCTGCTGCTCATTGCCCCGTCTGCCTCGGCCCAGACGCAAGGCACCTGTGCTGATGTAGGGACGGCGTCGAAGGACCTCGCGATCAACAACGTGAGGGCGCGGCTCTACAACACGGGCGGCTTGTTCTTTAAAGGCGCAGGTAACGTGTACAACGTCCCCGCCGTCCAGCCCGGACAGCCGCTCGCGCCCAACGCGCTCTTCGCTGCGGGTATCTGGATTGGCGGCAACGTCAATGGGCAGCCTCGGCTCGTGGCGTCAGGGAAGACGGCGATGGAGTTCTACCCAGGACCGCTGCGCGCGTCCGGTGATGCTGACGATCCGACGTGCTCGGACGAGCGCTACGACCGCATCTATCTCGTCAGCCGTGCCGACATCATCCGCGCGTTGCAGGGCGGACCTACAGCCGCCACGCCCGACCTGCGCGAGTGGCCGACGGGTTTGGGCGCTCCGACGCTGACGCCTGCCGCGTCCGATGGAGTCGACAACGACGGGGATGGTACGACAGACGAAGCCGGAGAGATGGCGCGCGTCGACGTGATGAGCCTTCCGCTGGATCAGCGCAAAGACCGGATCATTGACCTGCGCGCGGGCGAGCGGCCCGACCTGATCGGCGATCAGATGGCGTGGTGGATTATGAACGACGTGGCGGGTCCGCACACCTCGACCGGATCGAAGCCCATCGGGATGGAGGTCCACGCGACGGCCTACGCCTACTACGCCGCCGGAGCGCTCAACAACACGACGTTCTACCGCTACCGGATGTTCAAGCGCGGTCCGTCCAACCTGACCGACGCCTATCTCACCTTCTACTCGGATCCCGATCTTGGCAACGCGAGTGATGATTATGTCGGCACGGACACCACGTTGCAAATGATCTATGTCTACAACGGAGACAACGAAGATGAAGGCAGCGACGGCTATGGCGCGAACCCGCCTGCGCTCGGCATCAGCTTCTTACAAGGTCCGCTCGTCGACGCGCCCGGTCAGACGTGGACCGATCCCGACGGCACTGACCCATTCGAACCAACAACGCCTGGAACTGAGCAGCACGCTGTATCACAACAGCGGCACCGGTCCCAACGCCGATCCGCGCTCCAACAGCACCGACTGGTACAACTATATGCAAGGCATCTGGCAGGACGACAACCCGATTGTCGACTGCGGAAACGGTTACGGTCCGAGTAGCCCAGTATCGTTTCCCTGTACGGCAAACCAGAAGCCGACCTCCTTCATGTGGCCTGGCGATCCCGTGACCGGCACGTTTTGGAGCGAGCGCAACATCGACGGGGCGGGGACGCGCAATACTCCGAGCGACCGCCGTTTTCAGATGAATACCGGACCGCTCACATTGGCGCCGGGCAGCGAGCAGACGATCCAGTTCGGCATCGTGTGGAGCCAGGGAGACGATCACCTCGACTCGGTCACCGAACTGCGCAAGGACGTGGCCGAAGTGCGCGCGCAGTTCGATTCCAATTTCGCCGACCGCCCGCAGTTCGTTCTGCCGCCTGGTACTCCACCCCTCGTAACGCCGGTTGCCGGGGCCACGATCTCCGCTGGCCCACTTCAGCTACTGGCTTCTGTCCCGAGCAAGCGCGACCGAGTCGAAATCCAGATCGTCCGCGAGACGTTTACCGACACGACCCGAACGTATGCAAACAAATCTGTCGTCACCGTCTCGCCGGGTACCTACCGCGCGCGCGTCCGGTACGCTGCCGGGAGGATGCGTGGCCCGTGGTCCAATCCAGCCGTGTTCGCAGTCTCCGACGTGTCCTTCACGCCCTACATGGCTGGCAAGATTGCCGATTTTCAGGTGGTCGCCAACGCGAGCGGCGTGCTAGCGGAGCCGTCGGGCGCATCGGCAGATTATCGCGACTTTCCTGGGTTGGGTCGTAGTGGGCTAGCCGCTCAGCAGTCAACGGATGATGGTGGAAGAGGTGTCGTCAATGGCCACGAGACGTTCTGGTTTATAGGCGTAGATGAGTCGCCGACCTTCCAGACCTTCCTCGACCGTGCCACTCAGTACAGTGGAGGTGTCGGCAATCCCGATGGCGGACTCTACTTACCTGCTGCCCGACGACTACGAGATCCGTTTTACCGGCATCGGCAAGGCATGGAATTACTTCACCGCCGATGAGACCGTCGTCGAGGTGCCGTTCGAACTCTGGAACGTCGGCGACACTACAACGACCGCCGATGATTTCCGACTCGTTCCCTACATCGAGCAGGCCGACAGCGGCAACGACACGTGGGATCTGGTCGCTGACGATCACAGCCTCTCGACTGGTGCAAACGATCCCTATACCGACCTGATCTACTGGGTTTCGCCTGCCGACCGAACGCCCGGAGCGCAGGGCTATGACGCGTTCATCGCCGCTCTAGAAGCCAAGCTAGCGGCGGGCGAGAAGCCGTCCGAGTCATGCGTCGGCTGGTCCGATCCGCTTGGAGGCGGGGTGCAAGTCGATAAGGCCAAACTGGATCCCGATTGCAACGGCGTCGCGCTGATGCATCGGATGACATTCGTCTCGTGGAACGGCTCAGTCACGGACGATGCCACCGACGGCCAGTTCTACGCGCCGACGCTACCCGAAACCGGCACCATCTTTCGCATCGTGACGAGCGGCGAGAGCGTCATCGACGCGCCGGTTTTGCTCAGTCCAGTCGACGCGTCGGCGTTCGAGCGCGCGCCCCGGCTGTTCTGGGCCGAGCCGGAGGGCATCGACGGCGAGGTTGAGATTGCGGCAGACCGAGAGTTTCGCTCACCTGTCGCGTTCAAAGCGGTTTATGGAGGCGGAGGCACGTCGTCATCGGCCACGGTCGACTCGATCGCAGCGGGATCGTACTTCTGGCGCGTGATCTTGCAGAGTCAGAGTGGCGACACGATTCGTAGCGGCGTGCGCACGTTCTCGGTGAACCAGACGATCACTGCAAACGAGGCCGATGCGCTGCCCCAATCGCTCACGCTGCTCTCACCCTCGCCGCATCCGGTCAGCGGTCCGAGCCGATTGCGCTTCTACCTGCCCATGTCGTCGGAGGTGCGGATGGAAGCCTACGACCTGATGGGGCGCCGCATCGCCATTCTCGCCGACGGAGCACAGTCGCAGGGCTGGCGGGAAGCCGCTTGGCCTGAGGGACTGAGTTCGGGTGTCTACCTCGTGCGGCTCAGAGCGGGAAGCGAGATGCAGACGCGGCAAGTCGTCGTCGTGCGGTAGCGGGCGAGCAGCCCAGAGCTAGTTGTCGGGCGCGTGGGAGAGATCTCGCGCGTCCGGCATGTGTTGGCCTTCGTCGCCTTGTCTGTCCAGCGCAACGGCTGGGCGCGTCGTAGCACGTTCCATCGGGCAGGCGTGACGGCTCGGAAGGTCTGCCGGTTATGCCGTCTGGGATTGGGATATACTGAGTACGCACCCAATCGCTCGCCCATGCGCCACCTCTACTCTTGTGTCCTCGTATTCCTGCTCATCGTTCCGGCAGCGTCGGCTCAGACGCCGAGCGCTTGTACTGACGGGTACGGCGACGGCTGATCTCGCCATCAACAACGTTCGTGCGAGGCTCTACAACAACGGCGGGCTGTTCTGGAGGGGCGCGGGCAACGTGTATCAAGTGCCCCGCGTCGCTGACGGTCAGCCGCTGACGCCCAACGCCATCTTCGCCTCTGGCATCTGGATCGGCGGTAAGGTCGACGGCAATGTCCGGCTAGCAGCGACGGCTTACGGTCCGTGGGAATACTATCCGGGGCCGCTGCGTGCCTCGGGCGACGCTGACGCGGCGTGCTCCGACGCGCGCTACGACCGCATCTATGTGGTCAGCCGCGCCGACATCCTGCGCGCGTTGCAAGGCGGACCGACTGCCGCGACGCCGGACCTGCGCGACTGGCCGACGGGCCTGGGCGCTCCAACGCTGACACCTGCCGCGTCGGACGGCATCGACAACGACGGCGACGGGACGGCAGACGAAGTCGGAGAGATGGCGCGCGTCGACGTGATGAGCCTGCCGCTCGATCAGCGCAAGAATCGGATCATCGACCTGCGCGCGGGCGAGCGTCCCGACCTCGTCGGCGACCAGATGGCGTGGTGGATCATGAACGACGCTGGTGGTCCGCACGGCTCGACCGGATCGCAGCCCATCGGCCTCGAAATCCACGTGACAGCGTATGCCTACTTCGCCGCCGGAGCGCTCGACAACACGACGTTCTACCGCTACCGCATGTTCAAGCGCGGTCCGGGCGATCTGACGGATGCGTACTCTCGGCTACTGGACCGACCCTGATCTGGGCAACGCGAGCGACGACTACGTGGGCACCGACACGACGCTCGACATGATCTACGTCTACAACGGCGACAACGAGGACGAAGGAAGCGACGGCTACGGAACGGCGCCGCCCGCGCTGGGGATCAGCTTCCTGCAAGGCCCGCTCGTCGACGCGCCCGGCCAGACGTGGACCGATCCCGACGGCACGACCTACCCGAACCGCCGCCGTTTGGGGATGAGCAACTCGCTGCACTACTTCAGCTGCGACCGGTCCCAACGGAAACCCGCGCGGCAACAGTACGGACTGGTACAACTACCTGCAAGGCATCTGGCAGGACGACAACCCAATAGTCGATTGCGGCGACGGATACGGGCCGAGCAATCCGGCATCGTATCCCTGCACCGCAAACCAGAAGCCGACGCGCTTCATGTGGCCGGGCGATCCGGTCACCGGCGCGTTCTGGAGCGAGCGGAACATCGACGGAGCGGGAACCCGCAACTACGCCAAGCGACCGCCGTATTTCGATGAGTACCGGGCCGCTTACGCTGGCGTCTGGCAGCGAGCAGACGATTCAGTTCGGCATCGTGTGGAGCCAAGGCAGCCGACTATCTCGAACTCAATCACCGAGTTGCGCGAGAGACGTGGCCGAAGTACGCGCGACAGTTCGAGTCGGGTTTTGCCAACCGCCCGCAGTTCGTGCTGCCGCAGGGCACGCCGACTCTCGTGACGCCGGTCGCCGGAGCGACGTCGTTTCGGAAGGGCAAATCCAACTGCTTGCGTCGGTGTCTGGGCCGGGAAGTCAGGTCGAGAGTCCAGATCGACGGCTGGCGAATTTGCCGATTCAGCCAGAGTCATATCCGCAACGGTGCGACGGTACCATCTCGCCGAGGGCACGTATCGCGCACGTACCCGCTATGCTGCCGGAGCGATGCGCGGTCCGTGGTCTGATCCTGTCTCATTCCAAGTCGTCTCCAACATCGCTGAATCCGTACGTTCGAGGTGGGTTTACAGCTTCGAGGTATCGGCCAATGCCGCCGGAGATCGTCGACCCCGTTCAGCCGGGAGCTGCACGCTTTGCGGGCTTTCCTACTCCTGAGATTGCTGGAAGCGGCAATGGTGGTCCGACGGAAGCTCAGCAGGTTGGACCAGCACGGTGGCTCATCCACACTGCCGGTACGTACGGTTCCTACGACGTCCTTTCTCGATCGCACGCTGAGGGGAGGACAGTATTCCAGAGCGCCTTACTCGGGCACTACGCTCGAACTGCTTCACCGCGCCGGGGTCGATAGCAATCGCCGACAGCATGCTCGGCGCGACTGCCGTCGCATCCGCGTCCCCTTCGAACTGTGGAGTACGCGAACGAACACGCCGGACGATCCGTCGGATGACGTAAAGCTAATCCCGCTCTTCGACCCGACGCGACGGCACGTTCAACCTGTCATCCCTCGACTCGCCCGTATCGTCGTCTGATAACGATCCGTTCACCGACTGGATCTACGTCTACGATCCAGCTCGACACGACTCCCGGCACGTCCGGCTATGACGCGTACGAAAACGGCGGAGCACTCGACCTGACGCAGGTCGGCGACGAAGTGTTCGCTCGCCTCGTCTTCGTGAGTTGGAACGGCGGAGAGGCGCCGCCCTACGATCAGGAGTTCCCCGAAACCGGCACGGTCTTTCGGATCGTGAGCGACAGTGATGGTGTGCTCGACGCGCCCATCCTGCTCAGTCCCGTCGAGTGTCGTCGTTCGAGCGTGCGCCGCGTCTGTTCTGGGCGCGCCACCGGCATTGCGACGGGAGGTGGAGATTGCAACGGACGCCGCTTTCCGCTCGATGGTCGCCTTCACGCCGGTCTACGGAGGAGGCGGTCTCGTCATCGGTGACGTCGACGCCATCGCAGCCGGTTCGTACTTCTGGCGCGTGACCTGCGAGTCAGAGCGGAGACACCATCCGCAGCGACGTGCGCACGTTCTCGGTGAGCCAGACGATTACGGCGGACGAAGCCGATGCGACGCCGCAATCGCTGACGCTGCTGCCTCCGTCACCGCATCCCGTCAGCGGTCCGAGCCGGTTGCGCTTCTACTTGCCGCAGTCGTCGGACGTGCGGATGGAAGCCTACGACCTGATGGGGCGCCGCGTGGCCGTTCTCGCCGAGGGCAGTCAGCCGCAGGGCTGGCGCGAAGCCGCATGGCCCGAGGGACTGAGCGCGGGCGTCTACCTCGTGCGGTTGCGCGCCGGAGCCGAGACGCAGACGCGGCAGGTCGTCGTCGTGCGATAGTGATGGATGGCGCGACGGCTCGGCACGCCGTGTCACATTCCAACGTGCGGGCGCGACGGCTCGCAGGCTGCTTCGATTGCGAGATTCGGCATTTTGCTATACTCGACACGTCACCCACCCCGCTGCTCATGCGCCACATCTACTTTCTGCTCCTTTTGCTCATCGCGCCCACGGCACTCGCCCAGACGATAGGCAATTGTCAGGTGACTGGGTCCGCAACCGCCGATCTCGACGTCAACAACGTCCGCGCTCGGCTCTACAACAATGGCGGATTGTTCTGGAAGGGCGCGGGCAACGTCTACGAAGTGCCCAAAGCGCCCGAGGGCGTTTTGACACGCGACCAACGGCATCTTCGCCTCGAACATCTGGATCGGAGGCAAGGTCGACGGCGAGATCCGGCAGGTCGTCGACCGACTACGGTCCCTGGGAGTTGTGGCCCGGTCCGCTCACCGAACTGGGCAAACCGGATGACGCCGACTGTTCGAACGCCCGCTACGACCGCATCTACGTCGTCAGCCCACAGGATATCACGCGCTATTTGGTTGATGGATTTGCCGCTACTCCTCCCGACCTGCGCGAGTGGCCGACGGGCCTTGGCGCTCCGACCCTGAGACCCGCAGCCTCTGACGGCATCGACAACGACGGTGACGGCGCGACGGACGAAGCCGGAGAGATGGCGCGTGTCGACGTGATGGATCAGCCACTCGACCAGCGCAAAGATCGCGTCATCGACTTGGACGCTGGCGAGCGGCCGGACCTGATCGGCGACCAGATGGCGTGGTGGATCATGAACGACGTTGGTGGCGAGCATAACTCTACGGGATCGCTACCCATCGGGCTGGAAGTCCACACGACGGCTTATGCGTACACCGCACCCGGAGCGCTCGACCACACGACGTTTTATCGCTACCGGCTGTTCAAGCGCGGCGTGGGCGACTTCGAGGACGCCTACTTCGGCTACTGGTCCGACCCCGATCTAGGCAACGCGAGCGACGACTACATCGGCACCGACACGACGCTCGACATGATCTACGTCTACAACGGCGACAACGTCGACGAGGGAAGCGATGGCTACGGAGTCGCGCCGCCCGCGCTCGGCGTTTCGTTCGTGCAAGGTCCGCTCGTCGACGCGGCTGGCCAGACCTGGACCGACCCCGATGGGACGACTCACTCGGATCGCCGCCGTCTGGGTATGAGTACCTCGCTGTACTACAACAGTGCAACCGGCCCCAACGGAAATCCGCGCGGCAACAGCACCGACTGGTACAACTACCTGCAAGGGATCTGGCAGGACGGCAACCCCATAGTTGATTGCGGCAACGGGTATGGGCCGACCAACTGGAACGGTTTACCCTGCTATGCCAATCAGAAGCCGACGACGTTTCTATGGACGGGCGATCCCGTGACCGGCTCGTTCTGGAGCGAGTTCAACGTCGACGGAGCCGGAACTGCGAACACCCCGAGCGACCGCCGCCACCTGATGAGTACGGGGCCGTTCACGCTCGATACTGGTGAGGAGCAGACCATCCAGTTCGCCATCGTGTGGAGCCGGGGCACGAGCAACCTCAACTCGGTCGCCACGCTGCGCCGCGACGTAGCCCACGTGACCGAGCAGTTCGACTCGGGCTTCTCCAACCGGCCCGCAGTTCGTACTGCCGCAGGGCGCGCCGACGCTCGTCACGCCTGTCGCCGGAGCCGTCGTGCCACAGGGCAGGCTCGAACTCACCGCATCGGTGCCCGACCTGTCGGACCGCGTCGAGATTCAGGTCTCGCGCGAGGCGTTCTCAGAAACGACGCGCGTCTATGGCAACGGCGCGTTCGTCGACTTAGCGCCAGGTGCCTACCAGTCGCGCGTACGCTACGCCGCCGGGCTGGAGCGTGGGCCTTGGTCCGACCCCGCCGCCTTCACGGTTTCGGGCGTGACGCTGACGCCCTACGATCTGGGTGAGTTGGTCAGCTTCGAGGTGTCGGCCAATGCGAGCGGCCCGCTGGACCCGCCTGAGTCGGGAGCCGCTCACTTCCAAGGCTTCCCGACGCCGAGCAACCTTCACCCGACCGATAGGCAGCAGGTCGGACCGGCGCGCTGGCTGATCTACGTGGGAGGCGGTATCGGCTCGTACGACAGCTTCCTCAGCCGCTCGGTGCGCTCACGAGGCAATAATGAGGAGTTCATCCTGGGCAACACGGTCGAGATCCGCTTCACCGACAGCTGGCTCGGTCGGCTACCGGCGCTTCCAGGACGGCGCGGCGATGGCGCTTCCCTTCGAAGTCTGGCTATCGCCCACCGACACGCCGGACGATCCGTCGGACGACGTGAAGCTGATTCCCGGCATTCTCGACTACGACCCTGCGAGAAGAACAGAAATCGGCGGAGGAGGTCCTGACGGCATCTTTAACCTGTCGACGCTCGACTCGCCGGTTTCGAGCGCTGAAAACGACCCGTTCACCGACTGGCTCTACGTCTACACGCCTCAGGACATGACGCCCGGAACGGCAGGCTACGACGCCTTCGCTGGCGACGGCACAGCGGTGGATCGGATGCAGGTCGATCAGGAACTGTTCGCCCGCCTGGTCTTCGTGAGTTGGAACGGAGGAGAAGCGCCGCCCTACGATCAGGAGTTGCCCGAAACCGGGACGGTCTTTCGCATCGTCGCTTCGGGCGAGGGTGTGATCGACGCGCCGGTCTTGCTCAGCCCGTCGGACGCGTCGGCCTTCGAGCGGGCGCCGCGCCTGTTCTGGGTGGCGCCTGAAGGCTTGCGCGGCGATGTCGAAGTAGCCACCGATGCCGCAGTTCCGCTCGCCCGCCGCGTTCAAAGCGGTCTACGGAGGAGGCGGCTCGTCGTCGTCGGCCACGGTCGACTCGATCGCGGCGGGTTCGTACTTCTGGCGCGTGATCCTGACGAGTCAGAAGGGCGACACGATCCGCAGCGACGTGCGCACGTTCTCGGTGAGCCGCACGATCACGGCGGACGAAGCCGATGCGACGCCGCAGTCGCTGACGCTGCTGTCTCCGTCGCCGCACCCGGTGAGCGGTCCGGCGCATCTGCGCTTTTACCTGCCGCGTTCGTCGGACGTGCGGATGGAGGCGTACGACCTGATGGGCCGCCGCGTCGCCGTTCTCGCCGAGGGTAACCAGCAGCAGGGCTGGCGCGAGGCGGTGTGGCCGGACGGACTGAGCGCGGGCGTCTACCTCGTGCGGCTCCGCGCGGGGAGTGAGACGCAGACGCGGCAGGTCGTCGTCGTGCGGTAACCGCTCGGCGCCGGTTCACTCCCACTCGATGGTGGCGCGCGGCTTGCTGCTGACCCCGCCGGGCGGGGCGGCTCGACATGGGGCCGTTTACTCTTCGCCAAGCATTCGGGAGCCGTGAATCACCGTGTAGATCTCTGCTCGGTCGCCCCCTTCGTCATAGAGGTAGACGATTCGGTAGTTGCGATGCAGGATCTCACGAAACCCGGCGGGTTGTAGTTCAGGCACTTCGCGTCCTGAAAGCGGAAACAGAGCGAGACGGTCTGTTGCGTCCAGCAGCGCGTCGACCGTTCGGTCGGCTATGCGCTCGGAGATCAGCGAGAGGTAGGCTTCGATGTCGCGTAAGTCACTCTTTGCCCGCGACGTCCAGATGACTTCAGCCATTTCGTGTTGCGCGTCTCGCCTCAACTTCGGCCCGAACCTGGGCCTGGCTATGCGTCCTCCCCGCAGCGACATCGGCTCGTCCTTGCTCCACCTTGCTCAGGAGGGCCAGCCGCTCGAACGCGTCGTCAACCGTTGCGTCGTCCGGCAGGTCGTTCATGGCGGCGACGATTTGGGGTTTGGCGATGAGAGCGAGCATAGGAACTGAGGTTTTGGTCGCAAACGGAAATGTCCGAAGCCAGTTCACTCCCACTCGATGGTGGCGGGCGGCTTGCTCGATATGTCGTAGACGACGCGGTTGATGCCTCTGACTTCGTTGACGATGCGGCTCGACACGTGTGCGAGGAAGGCGTGGGGGAGGTGCGCCCAATCCGCTGTCATGCCGTCTACGCTGGTGACGGCGCGCAGGGCGCAGACGTTTTCATAGGTGCGCCCGTCGCCCATCACGCCGACGGTCTGGACCGGGAGGAGGACGGCGAGGGCCTGCCACGTTTCGTGGTACAGGTCGTGTTTGCGGAGTTCGTCGATAAAGATGTGGTCTGCTTCGCGCAGGACGGCCAAGCGCTCGGACGTGACGGCGCCGATGACGCGAATCGCAAGGCCGGGACCGGGGAACGGGTGGCGGTCGACGATGCGGTCGGGGACGCCGAGCACGCGTCCGATGGCGCGGACTTCGTCTTTGAACAACTCGCGGAACGGCTCGATGAGTTCGAAGCCCAGTTCTTCGGGCAGTCCGCCGACGTTGTGGTGCGTCTTGATCGTCGCCGATGGGCCTTTGAAGGACAGGCTCTCGATTACGTCGGGATAGAGCGTGCCCTGAGCGAGAAAAGCTGCGCGTCCGCCGCGCTCGTTGGCGACGCGGCTGGTGACGGCGTCGAACACTTCGACGAACGTGCCGCCGATGATCTTGCGCTTCTTCTCGGGGTCGGCCACGCCCGCCAGCCGCTCCAAGAATAGCGCCGACGCGTCTTCGGCGACCAGATGAATGCCGATGTCCTGAGCGAACGTGTGCTGCACCTGCTCGAACTCGCCCTTACGCAGCATCCCGTTGTCGACGAAGATGCACGTCAGTTGATCGCCCAACGCTTTGTGCAAGAGCACAGCCGCAACCGACGAGTCGACTCCGCCCGACAGCCCCAGGATCACGCGTCCGTCGCCGACCTGCTCGCGAATCTGATCGACCTTCTCTTCTACAAACGACGCCGCGGTCCAGTCGCCGCGGAAGCCGCAGATGCCGTGCGTGAAGTTGCGCAGTAAGGTGCCGCCGTGTTCGGTGTGGACCACTTCGGGGTGGAACTGGACGCCCCAGATCGGTGCATCGTCCGAGCGGACGGCGGCGAGTGGGCTGCTGTCGGTCGTGGCTGTGATGCGGAAGCCGGTCGGCAATTGTTCGAGCCGGTCCGAGTGGCTCATCCAGACGTTCGAGCCTTCGGGGATGCCTGCCAAGAGCGGATCGCCTGCGTCCTGCACGCGCAGGTGGGCGCGTCCGAACTCGCGGTGATCGGCCCCAGCAACGTGTCCGCCCAGGTTGTGCGCAATGGCCTGCAAACCGTAGCACACGCCCAAGATCGGGAGGCGGCTGCCGTCGGCTCGCTTCAGGTTCAGGATTTCGGGGTCGAGAGCCGGAGCGCCTTCGTCGTAGACCGACATCGGTCCGCCCGAGAGGATCAGGCCGTGCGGCTCCATCGCGGCGACTTCGGCGGCTGAGAACGTGCCGATGTGGAGTTCGGAGTAGACGCCGAACTCGCGTGCGCGCCGGGCTATCAGTTGCGTGTACTGGGAGCCGTAGTCGAGGATGAGGAGCTTCTGGTGCTGCATCGGACGAGGGAGTCGAAAATGGGAAAACCTGTCAGATCAGCGGGGATCTGACAGGTTTGAATCGGTGCGAGAGACGATAAAGTTAGCCGACGTGCGCGCCGTACGCATCAGCGTCGAGTAGGCCCGACAGATCGGCGTCGGCGTCGATCGTCATCTTGACCATCCAGCCCCGGCCGTACGGGTCTGAGTTGACGAGTTCAGGCTCGCCATCCAGATCCGCGTTGATCTCGGAGACCGTTCCGGCGATGGGCGCGAACAACTCGCTAACCGTCTTGACGGCTTCGACGCTACCGAACACGCCTTCGGCTTCGACCTCCGTTCCTTCGTCCTCAATCTCGACGAACACGATGTCGCCCAGTTCGCGTTGGGCGAAGTCGGTGATGCCGATGGTGGCGGTCGTCTTGTCGTCCGAAATCTTGATCCACTCGTGATCGGACGTGTAGTGGAGGTCGGCGGGAATGTTCATGTCGTCAACGGGAAGAGGTGTGCGCGGAAGATAAACGGAGGTCGGGCCGAGCGGCTACTTGGCGGGCGGGACGAGTTCGAAGGTCTCCATAAACTTGGTGTCGAAGTCGCCTGCCTGGAAGCGCGGATCGGCCAGCAGTTGCTGGTGGAACGGGATCGTCGTGTGGACGCCTTCGATGATAAACTCATCGAGTGCCCGCTGCATCTTGGAGATAGCCCGCTCGCGCGTTTCGGCGCGGACGATCAGCTTGGCGATCATCGAGTCGTAGTACTGCGGAATCCGGTAGCCCGCGTAGACGTGCGTGTCGACCCGGACGCCTCGGCCCTTGGGCGTGTGCAGCGCGGTAATCAGACCGGGCGAGGGCGAGAAGTTTTTGAACGGGTTCTCGGCGTTGATGCGGCACTCGATGCTGTGGCCCGTGATCGGAATCGTGTGCGGCTCCAGCTTGTGGCCCATCGCGACGAGCACCTGCTGTTCGATCAGGTCGACGCCGGTCACTTCTTCGGTCACGGGATGCTCCACCTGGATGCGGGTGTTCATCTCCATGAAGTAGAAGTTGTGGTCCGCGTCGAGCAAAAACTCGACGGTCCCCGCGCCCCTATAGTTGACGGCCTGCGCGCCCTTGATCGCAGCCTCGCCCATGCGTTTGCGCAGGTCCGGCGTCATCACGGGCGATGGTGCTTCTTCGAGCAGCTTCTGGTGGCGCCGCTGAATCGAGCACTCACGCTCGCCATAGTGGAGGACCGTGCCCTGGCCGTCGCCGAGCAGTTGGATTTCGATGTGGCGCGGCTTGGTGACAAACTTCTCGATGTACACGTCGCCGTTGCCGAACGCGGCTTCGGCTTCGCTGCGGGCAGCGTTGAACAGGCGCCCAAAGTCGGCCTCCTTCTCCACAACGCGCATCCCGCGTCCGCCGCCGCCTGCGCTGGCCTTGACGATGACGGGGAAGCCAATCTCCTTGGCGACCTTCAGCCCTTCGGCTTCGTCCTCGACGACGCCATCGCTTCCCGGAACGACGGGCACTCCGGCGGCGCGCATGGTGTCCTTGGCGAGGCTCTTGTCGCCCATCTGACGGATCGTGTCAGCGGTGGGGCCGATGAACGTGATGTCGTGATCCTCGCAGATGGCGGCGAAGTCGGCGTTTTCGCTCAAGAAGCCGTAACCGGGGTGAATCGCGTCGGCGCCCGTCACTTCGGCAGCGGCGATAATGCGGTCCATCTTGAGGTAGCTCTCGCGCGACGACGGCGGGCCGATGCAGACGGCTTCTCCGGCGAACCGGACGGGCAGTGCTTCGGCGTCGGCGGTCGAGTAGACGGCGACGGTTTCCAACCCCATCTCGTGACACGTGCGGATGACGCGGAGGGCGACTTCGCCGCGGTTGGCGATGAGGACTTTTTTGATCATGGAATGGGTGTGCGAGGTTTGGGTGAACCCCTTTTAGTCATCGCGAGGAGCGTAGCGACGTGGCGATCTCAGGGCTGGGTGCCAACTGTTTGTCCGTCCTTTTGGCTTGATCCAAAAGGACCAAAAAATCAAGGCTTACGTCCATCTGGCGGACACTGCGGTCAGTCGCTAAAATCGTCCAAACTCGCTAGCGCTCAAACAGGACGATTTCTCGCCGCTCGCTCTCTCCGTGTCTCGATCGCCGGACGGACTGAGGCCGGTCCACTATGGATTCTGCGCCTCAACTTGGAGCGTCGGGGCATGCCCCGACGCTACTGTGCGTTCCGTTACGCCGGGTCGATGCGGAAAAGAGGCTGGTCGTATTCGACGGCTTCGGCGTTGGCGACGAGGACTTCGGTGATCGTACCGGCGACTTCGGCTTCGATCTCGTTCATCAGCTTCATCGCTTCGATAATGCACAGCACATCGCCGACGGCGACTTTGCTGCCGACCGAGACGAAGTTATCGGACTCGGGCGAGGGCGCGGCGTAGAACGTGCCGACGATGGGCGCGCGGACGGCTTCGCCCGAAGGAGCTTCTTCCGCTGCGGGAGCGGATGCTTGTGGGGCTGCGGCTTGTGGCGCGGCCTGGGGCATCTGAGGTGCCGGAGCTGCCTGCGGCATCTGCTGCTGCGGACCGGCGTACGGCATCTGCGGCGCGTACATCGGCGGAAACGCCATCTGGGGAGCTTGCTGAACCAGCATCGCCGGAGCGTTGCGGCGGACGACCAAGCGGACGCCGTCCTGCTCGATTTCGACTTCCTCGACGCCGCTCTCGGCGACGACGCGGAGCAGGTCCTTGATTTCGTTTAGGGTCATATCGGAATAGAAGTCTTACAGGAGAAGAGAAGGCGCGGGTTAGGCTGCCGAGATGCGCGTCGAGTAGCTGCCGTCCACCGTGGAGACGCGGATCAGGTCGCCCTCGTTGATGAACAGCGGGACGTTGACCGTCGCGCCGCTCTCGACGGTGACGGGTTTGGTGGCGCCGCTCGACGTGTCGCCTTTCAAGCCGGGGTCGGCCTGGGTGACGAGTAGTTCGACCGACGGAGACATTTCGGTCGAGATCGGCTGCTCGGTCGACGCGTCGAACGAGATGTCGATCATGCCGCCTTCCTTGAGGTAGGCACGTCCGTCGACGGCTTCGGCTGGCATCGAGAACTGCTCGTAGGTATCGGTCTTCATGAAGTGCATGCCCATGTCGTCCTCGTAGAGGAACTGCACCTGGCGCCGCTCGACCCTAACGGTCTCGATGCGCTCTCCGGCGCGAAACGTGTTGTCGACGATTTTGCCGTTGCTCAGGTTTTTGAGCTTGGAGCGGACGAACGCGCCGCCTTTGCCGGGCTTGACGTGCTGGAACTCTATGATCTGCCAGAGGCCGTTCTTGAATTCGATGACGAGTCCGTTGCGGAAATCGCTGGTATCTGCCATGGGAAAGTCTGAATGCGATAAAGATGGGGAGCGGCGCGCAGGCCGGAGTGTCACTGACACGAAGCGGACAATATAGCCGCCTTCCATTCCACCGACGATAGCGCGAACGGTTCGGAATCGGTATGGAAGCGTCGCGGATGCGGTGTCAGTCGTTCAGCGCTGGTCGTGGTTGTGAACCTTCGTCGCGATGTGCGGCTGGCGGAGATCCACGCGCAACCCTCGCCTCACGCATCGGTTTGGCCTGCGCATTCAACCCAGAGACCGTCCGTGCCTGCTCCTTCCATGCCGCCCGCCGCTTTTCCGCCGCCGTTTTATCGCTGGCGTCCGCATCCGTGGCACGGTCTCGACGCGGGGCCTGACGCTCCGCACATCGTCACGGCGTACATCGAGATCACCCCGTTCGACGGCGTCAAGTATGAACTCGACAAGACGACCGGCTACACGCGCGTCGACCGCCCGCAGCGCAGCAGTTCGCATCCCCCGACGCTCTACGGCTTCGTCCCGCGCACCTACTGCGGCGAACGCGTCCGCGCCCTGTCCGGCGAGAGCGCCACACGCGGCGACGGCGACCCGCTCGACATCTGCGTCATCAGCGAGCGTCCCATCACGCGCGCCGACATCACGCTCAGCGCTAGGGTCGTCGGCGGCCTGCAGATGGTCGACGGCGATGAGGCCGACGACAAGATCATCGCCGTCCTGACGGGCGACCTGTTCTGGGGCGGCATCGAGGAAGTCGCCGATCTGCCCGATCGCATGGTCGAACGCCTGACGCACTATTTCGAGACGTACAAGATGGTGCCGGGAGAGAGTTCGGCAGCGTCGATCCTCCAGACGTATGGGCGCGATCACGCCGCCGACGTGATTCGCGCGTCGATGGCCGATTACGATGACGAATACGGCGGGGGTTCGGTGTGACATCGCACGTGCCGCCACATTCTGGAAAGGGAGGGGTGCGCCTGTTGCAGTCTCCGGCAGCTTGAGGGCAGACTCAAAGCGGAAAGTATTATGGCGTGCCGGGGATCTCGTCCCGTTCGTATACCACGTTGGCTCGCCCAAGCAGGAGGGGATCGACCCGCCCGACATTCTCTTTGCTCTTGTTCGGATAGGGCATGCTTTGCAGCACGTAGCGGATGGCGTTGAGCCGCGCCCTCTTCTTGCAGTCCGACTTGACGACGATCCACGGGCTGTCGGCAGTGTCGGTGTGGAAGAACATCGCCTCTTTAGCACTTGTGTAGTCGTGCCACTTGTCGAGTGAGGCGAGGTCGACGGGAGAGAGCTTCCACTGTTTGAGCGGATGCACCTTGCGAGCTTCGAACCGTTTGTGCTGTTCGGCCTGCGAGACGGAAAACCAAAACTTGATGAGGTGGATGCCGCTTCGGACGAGGTTGCGCTCGAACTCTGGGGCCTGCCGGATGAACTCGGTGTAGTCACCGTCCGTGCAGAAGCCCATGACGCGCTCGACGCCTGCGCGGTTATACCACGAGCGGTCGAACAGCACGATCTCACCGCTGGTGGGCAGGTGCTGCACGTAGCGTTGGAAGTACCACTGTCCACGCTCCTCTTCGGTGGGCTTTTCGAGCGCGACGAGGCGAGCGCCACGCGGGTTGAGGTGCTCCATGAACCGCTTGATCGTGCCGCCCTTTCCGGCCGCATCGCGTCCCTCGAAGACGATCACGACTCGCTGATTGGTTTCCTTGACCCACGCCTGAAACTTGAGCAGCTCTACCTGGAGCGCGAACTTCTGATGCTCGTACGTCGAGCGCGACATGAGGTAGCGGTACGGGTAGCCTCCGTCGTCGTGGCGAGGGCTGAGAGCCGTGTCAATGCTGCTGGCAGGCACTGCGTCGCGCTGGCGTTTTCTGTGGCGACGAAGGGCTTTTGAGAACGTCTTGATCTCGTCTGGCGAGTAGGCGTCGATGAGCGTGTTGGCTACTTCGTTTACGTCCTCCGGAGGAACGGGCAGTAAGATGTCCTCGGCATGCTCGTTCTTGGCGGGTCGTCTCGACTCGGCCGAGTATTTGGTCACCACGCGCCCGGCATCTTCGAGATCGCCTTCTGTGACACCGTTGGGGTTGGCCCGTCGGCTGCTAGTGGACGGAGTCGCACGTGAGGTGAAGCGGCCATTCGAGTCGCGGGGGCGAGAAGTCATAAACGGGGAGGAGTTCGGTGAGAAAGATACCTCCAGTCCCATGAGGGCAGATCAGCTGCGCGTAGCAGGCGCGTTAGCCTTTACCTTTGCGGTGCCGACCCACACGATCTCCGCCGTATGTCTACTGCTCCCGCCGCCGACTCGCAACGCTTCTCGTCTCGCATCGGGCTGATCCTATCGGTCTTAGGCATCGCTGTAGGAACGGGCAACATCTGGCGCTTTCCGCGCATCGTGGCAGGCAACGGCGGCGACGATGGTGCCGGAGCGTTCGTCGTCGCGTGGGCCGTTTGCCTGCTGACGTGGAGCGTGCCGCTGATC
>CAWBZG010000004.1:0-578033 GCA_963793245.1 Rhodothermales bacterium | reverse complement strand
ATCGCACTGCAGAGGTCAGGAGTTCGACTCTCCTTGGCTCCACCCCAAAAACGGCCCGTAGAGTAGCTTAAACGCGCTTTTCGAGCCGTTTCTCTTTTGGGTGACTGGCGCACGTTAGTGCCAAAAAACGACAGGTTTTGCCTCAGTTTGCGGACCATGTGCGGACTACTTTCCCTAGTCCGCACGCACTCATCCTCCCTACTCGGCCTCGTCGAGCACAATCAGAGGCGCATCCGCAGCCGCGCGCATCAACTCGATGGCGTGCTCCGGCTCCGCGACGAACTCGAACGCGTGCACGGCGATGCTCGCTAGCCTGAGGACGCAGGATGGATCTGACCATTGAGGCGGGCTTTCGAGTCACGGTCCTCACTCGTGAACGTACTCCAAACCCGGCACATTCTATGCCTCCTCCCGAGCACGCGTTGGCGCCTGTCCTCCCGCTGGACGCCGCCTATGCTCAACTGCCCCCTCGCTTCTACGCCCGCGTCGCCCCCACGCTCGTCGCTAGTCCCCAGTTGATTCGCCTCAACCGGAAGCTGGCCCTCGATCTGGGCGTCGACCCCGATACGCTCTTGGCTCCAGACGGCATTGAGGTGTTGGCAGGCAACCGGCTCGCCTCTCCCCACCCCATCGCAACGGCGTATGCAGGACACCAATTTGGCGGCTTCGTGCCCAGCCTGGGGGACGGACGCGCCATTTTGCTCGGCGAACTCACGACTCCGGGCGGCGAGACCTACGACGTGCAGCTCAAAGGAGCGGGCCGGACACCGTTCTCGCGCGGCGGCGACGGACGGTCTCCGCTAGGGCCGGTCTTGCGCGAATACATCGTCGGCGAGGCGATGGCGGCGATGGGTGTCCCCACTACCCGGGCGCTCGCTGCCGTCGCGACGGGCGAATCCGTAATCCGCCGCTCAGTCGAACCGGGGGGAGTCTTGACCCGAGTGGCCAGCAGCCACGTCCGCGTGGGCACGTTCGAGTATTTCGCCGCGCGCGACGACCGCGAGGCGCTGCGCTTGCTAGCCGACTTCGTCATTGGCAGGCACTACCCCGATGCCGCTCACTCCGATCAGCCCTACCTCGCCCTGCTGACCGCCGCCGCCCAAGCCCAGGCCAGTTTGATCGCGCAGTGGATGCTGGTCGGCTTCGTGCACGGTGTGATGAATACCGACAATACGTCCATCTCAGGCGAGACCATCGACTACGGTCCGTGCGCGTTCCTCGACGCCTACGATCCCGGCGCTGTCTTCAGCTCTATCGACCGAAACGGGCGCTACGCCTACTCCAACCAGCCCGCCATCGGCAAGTGGAATCTTGCGCGTCTGGCCGAATGCCTGCTGCCGCTGCTCTCGGACGATACGGATCAAGCCATTACGCGGGCTACACTGGCACTCGAAGCCTACGACGCGGCCTACGAGCAGTCGTACCGGTCGGGCCTACACGCCAAACTCGGGCTGCTCACGCCCCATCCCGGCGACCAAGCGCTGGCGGACGACCTGCTGGCGCTCATGGCCGATGCCCGAGCCGACTTCACACTCACCTTTCGCCGATTGAGCGAATCCTTGGGACAAGATGTCCAGAACAAGGGTACGGGCACAGGAGAGACCACGAGTTCTGATGTCGGTCAGGGCGATGCCAGCAACCTCTTTTCGGCTCCTTCAGACTTCCTCGTCTGGGAGAAACAGTGGCGTGCTCGCGTCGCCGAGGAGCCGGCTGGACGCCAATCCATCCAGCAAGAGATGCTCTCGCGAAATCCCCTCTACATCCCGCGCAATCACCTCGTCGAGGCGGCTCTGAGCGCAGCCGTTGAAGGTGACTATGCGCCGTTTCACCAGCTCGTCGACGTGCTCCAGACGCCGTTCCGCTCGCAGCCCGGCAGCGAGCACTTCGCCACGCCTCCCGCCGCCGACGAGCGCGTGTTTCAAACATTCTGTGGCACATAGCACGCGCTCACCAGATCTGACGACCCTCCTCACATCGGCTTCTCCTAGACACGGACAAGCTTCGGAGCGTCCGCGAGCAGGCGCTCCGAAAGGCCGAACGCTTCTTCGAAGCTCCAATTCATTTCACTTTGGGACCATACGTCTAGTTTACCCAAACGCGAACCGCATCACGCGGTAGCTCCTAGATTCGCTCTCATGCCTGACTATTCCGACGATGCTCTGCTCTCCGATTGTGACGTGGACACGTTTCGCTCGGGTGGTCCGGGTGGTCAGCATGCGAACAAGGTGGAGAGTGCCGTTCGGCTCACCCACCGTCCCTCGGGCGAGGTCGTCACCAGCCGGGCCTCACGGAGTCAGCACCGCAACAAGCAGCTTGCGCTGGAGGAGTTGCGGAGGCGTCTGATTGCGCTCGCTCAGCCCAAGAAGAAGCGCCGCCGCACCAAGCCCACGGCAGGATCAAAGCGCCGACGACTCGACGCCAAACGAAAGCGCGGAGAGAAGAAGGCCAACCGCCGCCCGCCAAGCATGGAGTGAGAGACGGAGGTAAACCCATTCTCCATCGCCGCCCTCACACTGCCAACCCAGCGCCCGCTTGCGGCCCGACCGCCATCAGCGCGTCGACGACGGAAAGGCCAGGTGTCCACGCGCCGTTGTGGGCGTAGCGCGGCGGCTCGGCGAAGTCGCCTTCTAGGAGGACCGCTCCAGGAACGGCGGCGAGCACGTCTGATTGTCCGGTTGGTGCATTCGTCAAGGCTGAAGCACGCACGGTCGGAGTCGTGACGCCCAGCCAACTGCCGACGAGTTGAAGCAACGTCTCATTGAGATCACCGAGCGAGTCGTGAGTCTGGACGAAGGCGGCTTCCAGCTTGGGGGCGTAGTGCGCGTAAAACGGCGCCGTTCCGTAGGTAAAGCGCAGCGTCCGGGCGAGTTTGCGCGGCCACGGCAAGCGCGCATCCGTGGCGTGGCGAGCCATCGTTACCCGGCGAATGGGACGCCCGGTCTGTCCGCCATCGACCGGGACCGTTAGCCACAGCAGGCCTTCGGGCGTCTGAATACGGGCGCGGTTGTGGAGCGTCCGTCGGCTGCACGCGAACGTGTCTCCGATCACGAGCAGATCCGAACGGTGCCACTGGGCGAAAAACGAAAGCGGCGGCAGAAACGGCGGCGTAGCGACGGCAACGTGTGGACAGCCGGAAAGATGGGAAAGCGGAGAATCCGCGGGCGGTGTGGGCATGCGGGGAATAACGTCGAACGACCGGCGTAGATGCACCGCTGTGCCGATCTTGGCGCCTCCACCGACCTCTGCCCATGCGCCTCGCCCTCTCGCTCTCTGACACGCCCCACCGTCTCGACCGCGCGTTCACCGTCCTGTTCTGGCTATTCGTGGGAACGATCGCGTTCAGCATCGCCGGAACGTTGCTGCTGAAAATTTTCCCGTCGACGATGAACGTGTTCGGGGCGTTCTACCCGACGCTCGTCAAGTCGCCGACGTGGACGTACATGACGCTGATGCCGCTCCTTTCGCTGCTGATCTACACGCCCACGCACCGAGCGAGCCTGCTGGCGTTCTTCTGCATCTGGGGCGCGCTCGTTGGAGGCATGAGCGAGCTTATGGGTACGACAACGGGTCTGCCGTTTGGCGAATACATTTACACCGACTGGTTCGGCCCGAAGATTTTGGATCACGTGCCCTACTTCATCCCGGCGTCGTGGTTTGCGATGGCGCTGCTCTCGCATGACCTGGCCAGCCGCTTCACGACACGACGTTGGGGCCGCATCCTGACGACAGCCCTGCTGATGGTGCTCTGGGACGTATCGCTCGACCCGGCGATGAACCGCGCCTTCCCGTTCTGGACTTATCCAGAAGGCGGCTTCTTCTTCGGGATGCCCGCGATCAACTGGTTCGGGTGGTTCGTCGTGTCGGCTGTCATCGCGTGGGGGTTTGAAGTGATCGGCGGCGGGCTGCGCGTCGGATCGCGGTGGGCGCCCTGGCTGTGGGGACTGAACTGCGCCTTCCCGATCCTGGTCAGCTTCACCTACGACTTGCCGCTGGCTGGCGTGCTCGGTGTCATGGCAACCGCGATTCCCCTCCTCGCGCTGCATGGACGCGGCATGCTCCGGGGCGACTGGCGCTTCCCAGCGTCCGAGCCAGCGAGTGAGCACCTACCCGTTCCGGTTATCGCCGAGCGCCCCCATGCCGTCCGCGTGGCGACGCCCGAGCGCGACCCGGTGCAGGTATGAAAGGTCACGCGCTCACCCTCGCCGACGACCCAGCCGCTTCGGACGATGCCGCCGTCTGGCGGTCGTTCCGCCACCACAGCCGGACCTTTTCGTTCGCCGCACGCCTACTGCCTCGTGCGATGAGGATGCCCGTCGCCACGCTTTACCTCTACTGCCGCGCCGTCGACACGCTGGCCGATGAGCGAGGAGCAGAGATCGGAGCCGACGCCGCTCTCGTCGAACTGGACGAGTTGCGCGCCAAGCTCGACGACACACTCTCCGGAAACCCACCCGCTGCTCCGCTCTGGCATCGGATGGCCGCTATCGACCGCACCATCGGCCTCAATGCGCCTCCCCTTTACCAACTAATCGAAGGCGCACGCTGGGACCTGGAAGGCCGAACCGTCGAGACTGAGGACGACCTGATCCACTATTCCGATTTGGTTGGCGGGTGCGTCGGGGCGATGATGTTGCCTTTTCTGACCCGGCGTAGAGGCGACGTGGCGGCACTCGATCATCCTGCGCGTTCGCTGGGCATTGCGATGCAGATCACCAATATCCTGCGCGACGTCGGCGAGGATACGCGCCTGCTCGGGCGGACCTACCTGCCAGCCGAGTTGCTAACCCGGTTTTCCGTCGACGTAGCCGATCTGTCGGGCGATACCGTACCGGACGGCTACCCGTTACTGGTCGAGCATCTGGCGGCGCGTGCCGAAACACTGTACGAAGAAGGACTGGACGGCGTAGAATCGCTGCCCGCCGCCGTCCGCCGAGGCATTCGCGCCGCTGCCCACGTCTACCGCGAGATCCTGAACGAAGTCCGCGCCAACGGCTACGACAATCTGACGCAACGCGCATTTGTGCCGACGCACCGCAAAGTGCTACGCGTCGTCTCCAACGGCTATCTGACCCGACGCGCTCGCCTCCTCACGCCCCATGCCTAAAGCCGCCGACCAGCCCGTTGGCCGCATCGCTCAGACCCTGCACAATCCGCTGCGGCGTGCGATCTACGGCATGATCCATCGCGACTTAGAGAAGGCGTTTGCGCGCGTCGACCTGGTCGGCGACGTACCCGACGTGCCGCCTGACCGGTCCGTCGTCTTCTACGCCAACCACCACTCATTCCACGACGGCTACTTGGCGTGGCTGCTGATCGAGCGCGTCTTCGACCGCCGCATCCTCACCTGGATGGCTGAGTGGGACCGATTCCCCTTCTTCGCCGCGACAGGTGCTCTCCCCTTTCCGCCCAACGACGCCCGCGCTCGCGCTGCCACTCTCCGCGCGACCGTCCGCCGCCTGCGCACGCCCGACTTCGGATTCCTCTACTTCCCCGAAGGCCGGATGCACCCGGCGCCCGAAGGCCTCGACTCGTTCGACGACGACCTGACCAAACGCCTGGGCCGCATTCTGAGCGATGCCACGTGGGTGCCACTGGGTATGCAGTTCGCCTTCGGGTCCGGCGACAAACCCGACGCTCGCCTATCCCTCGGCGCTCCGCATGCTGGCGATGACGGCGACCTGCGCGCCCGACTGGAAAGCGCGATGGCAAACTGCGCCGACTACTCCCTGCCGACACGCACGCTCCTCGGCGGAGCGCCGCCTCCGCAAGACCGATGGAGTTTCGGATGGATGCGCGGCTTCTTCGAGCGCTACGTCTGACGCCCCCGCTGCCGCCACAACGAAAAGCGACGCAGCAACACCACAGTCCCAACCGTGTCATCGCGATGACAGTTGGCTGAGTTGAGCGGTAGCGTGAGGGTTTGGATCAATCGGCTCGGCTCGTCGCACGCTGCACCCCGAACGCCGCGCGCCACGCGTTCTCTCATCGGCGTGCCCTTGATCTTGGTAAAAGGGTCACACACGCGCCGCCTCCTACTCGGCTATGTTCTGCCATCAACTATCGCCCTTCGTGCTGCTACTGCTCCTCGTCTCCTTGCTCGCCCTGACCCCGCCCTCGCCGGACCCTGCGTCGGAGCGAGCGTTTCTGGCCTTTTCGCAGCAGGTGCAGGCGCGCTACGCTGCCCGAGACGCCGACGGACTACGCGCCCTCTGCATCACTCCACCGACCGGAGACGCCGAGTGGTTGTGCCGCTACCGCCTCTACCCGCTGACGCAGGACGAATCGCTCCTCGAAGCCCTTCCCGCCGACGCCCAAACCGGCGCATCGGCCCGAGCGTTGGCGCTGCAAGCCGGATTGTGGGGCTACAAAGCAGTCGGCGCATCCGTCTTCTCACTGCCCACGATTGGACGACGCGCAGAGCGTCTGCTCACCGCGGCACACAACCGCGACGACAAAGACCCCTACGTCCTCCTCGTCGAAGGCCAATCGCTGTTCTACAAACCCTCCATCGTCGGCGGCGACAAGCGGGCGGCACTCAAACGGTTTCAGCAGTTGCGCCGCGTCGTCGAGCGCACGCCGGACGTGGGCATCTCGCGCATCGAAGCCGACGTCTGGGTCTGGTACGCGCGGCATACGACCGAATCCGACCGCGCCGAGGCTGAACGGACGCGTCTGCTCGCCCAGAATCCTCCGCCGCTGTTCCGGGCCTTCCTGCTGTCGCCTCCGTAGATGCCCGATGGCTTTTTCTCGGACGTGATCGGCTGGTCGATTCCGTCATTCGACGGCGTGACGCTGCGCACCGTCCTGTTCGTCGCCGTCGGAGCGATCCACGCGTTCCTGCTGACGACGTTCGTGGGCAACGCGTTCTACCTGCGCAGGTGGAGCCGCATTTTTCCGTTCGATACGCCGCTTCCAAGCCTGAGCGTGCTGATTCCGGCGCGCAACGAGGAGCGCAACCTGGAACGGCTGATCCCGTCACTCCTCGCACAAGAGTATCCCAACGCCCAGTTCGTGCTCTACGACGACGGCTCGACCGATGGCACGTCGGATGTCATCGCGCGCTTCGGGGATGACGAACGCCTGCTCCACCTGACCGGCGACGGCCCTGCTCCGGGCTGGGTCGGCAAGGTCCACGCACTCTACCAGGCGACGCGCCACGCGACCGGCGAACGGTATCTCTTCCTCGACGCTGACACGGACCTCCGAGGCCCGGAAGCGTTGCTCAGGGTCGTCCGCCGACACGAGCAGTTGCCCGGTCCTGCCGTCCTCACCGGGCTGACGGGTCTGTCGCGCGGCGGCGGAAAACTGCTCGTCAGCCTCGTGCCCAACGCGATCCTGATTGGGCTGCCGTGGTTCTTGGTCCGCCACTTTCGGATGCGAGCGCTCGGCGCCCTCAACGGACAGTGCTGGCTGATCCGCTCGGATCTGTACCACCAGCAGGAGCCGCACCTGAACCACAAGGCCGAAGTGCTCGAAGACGTGCGGATTGGGCGCTCGCTTCGGATGGCGGGCATCGTCCCCTACATGGCCGACGTACAGGACAGCGTCGACGTGTTCATGTACACCGATTTCGCCGACGCGTGGGCCGGTTTCCGCAAGAACGCCTACCTGATCCTGGGCGGATCGCCGACTGCCTTCGCCTTGCTCTGGCCCTATTTCCTGCTGACGTTCGTGCTTGCCCCGCTGCTGGGCTGGCCGCTGCTACTTACGACCCTCCTGCTCAAACTCACGACCGACCGCTGGTGTCGCTTCCCCTGGTGGATGACACTCGTCGCGCCGATCAGTTACACCTTGGGCGCCCTGCTCAACCTGGATAGCGCGATTGCCCACTGGCGCGGCGATGTACGGTGGAAGGGTCGCCGTGTGTAGCCGATACGCGTTCGATCCGTACTTTAGGACACGCCTCTTCACCCGCTCATCATGCGTTTCGCCCTAGTCCTCGCGCTGCTACTTGCTCTCGGCGCAGTCGTGTTCGCCCTGCAAAACCCCGCCGAGATGTCCGTGCGCATCGGACCGTGGATCTACTCGGGGTCGACAGCCATCATTCTGATTTTGACGTTCGCAGCAGGCGTCCTGACTGCATTTCTAGCCTCCGTTCCAGGGCGATGGACGAGCGGACGAACGATCAAAGCGTTGCAGAAAGAGCGCAGCGCCGCGATCAAGGAACCGTCGATGGGTACGCCGCCCGCGTCGACGGTCAAGACGCCTGCTGAACTCCCTGCTGCAACTCCTCCACCGACCTACGCTCCGCCTAAGCCGTCAGGTGCCGAAGCCGACCCGTACACGGCACGCTTTGGTAAGCCGCCACACGACGTAGGCTCCTGATGCGCCGCACCGACCGAGACCGCGAGGACCTGACCGTTGTAGCAGCCAAGAAACTGGCTCGGACCGCGGTTGACGGCGTTCGGAAGGCCGCCGAGTTCGTGCCCGGCGTGGTCGCTGCTGAGCGATTGGCTGCACGCCTAACGAGTAAAAAAACGACAGCGACAGGCGCAACGCGCGGTATGATGCCGGGTGAAGTCGTCTTCGTCGGCTTGGATCGCGACCATGCGCCGACGCTGAGCGCGCTGGCCTACGACGGCACGCGGATCGAAGAACTGACGGTCTCGACACCCCACGACCTGGACGTCGCTGTCGGCACGGACGGGACGACGTGGATTACGCTCGACGGCGTACACGACACCGAGTTGCTAGAAGCCGTCGGCGAGAAGTTGGGACTGCACGGGTTGCTCCTCGAAGACGTCGCAAACACGTCTCAGCGCCCCAAACTCGACCTCGAAGGATCCGCAGCGTTCGCCACACTGTCGTCGTTGGCGTTCGACGGACAAGCCATCGTCAGCGAGCAAATCAGCATGGCGTGGACGCGCGATTACCTGATCCTGTTCACCGAGACGCCTACCGACCTGTTCGACTCCGTCGTCGAGCGCGTCCGTGCCGCCAAAGGGCGCATCCGAACGTCCGGCCCCGATTACCTCGCATTCGCCCTACTCGATGTGATCGTCGACGGCTACTTCGTCGCACTCGAAGGCATCGCCGGAACGCTCGAAGCGTTGGAGGAGCGCATCGCCGAGCGCCCCGACGCGAGCGTGCAACACAAGTTGAGCGCGCTGCGCCGCGAACTCGTCGCCGTACGGCGCACCATCTGGCCGGTCCGCGAACTGGCAGGCGGATTGGTGCGCGCCGAGTCGCCGCTCGTCGACGCCGACATCGCCCCGTTCTTGCGCGACCTCTACGACCACGTCGTCCAGGTGATCGACACCGTCGACAGCCAGCGCGAACTGCTCGCGGGCCTGCGCGACCTCTACATGACCGGCATCAGCAACCGCATGAACGAGGTAATGAAGGTCCTCACTATCGTCGGTACGATCTTCATTCCGCTCTCGTTCGTGACCGGGCTGTATGGGATGAACTTCGAGTACATCCCCGAACTGGGCTACCACTACGGCTACTTCGCCGCCTGGGGCTTCATGCTGACGATGGTCGGCGGGATGCTCTACTACTTCTACCGGCGCGGCTGGCTGTAGTCGGCTAGCGTGGTCGCAGGCAAATGCCTCATACCGACTCGTGAATCGGCCACAGCCCCAGTTTGACCTGAAACACGCCTGCGATCTGCTCCGCACGCGACTTCATGAGGCGCGCGCGCGGTCCGCTGAACAAGCCGTCGACGGTCCGGTGAAACCGCTCGACCCAATGCGCGAAGTGCGCGCGGTCGAGACCAGGCATCCGCATATGCACATCGAACGGACGCCCGCGATACGCGCCGGTCTGAAACACGACGGACGACCAGAAGCTGACCATCTTGGGCAGATGGACAGGCCAGTCCAGCCCGCCGAAGTAGGAGCCGAGCATGGGGTCGTGCTCCATGTCGCGATAGAACGCGTGGACGACGGCTTCGATGTCGGCTTCCGTTTCGATGTCGGAGAGGTTGGACACAGGTCAGGCGTGGAGCAGGATGAGAAGAAAGCGGAGATCGGTCAGCGCGCGAACGGCATGAGGAGCCGCAGCAGGAAGCCGAATCGTCTCGCCGCCTCGGACGAGATGAGAATCGCCCTGGATTTCGACGTCCGCCTCTCCCTCAACGACGACGATGAGCGCCTCGTGACGCGTCGCGTGTTCGCCCAGTCCTTGTCCTTCGGCGATGGCAAAGAGAGTGGCGGAGCCGTTGGCCGTTTTGAGCAGCACGCCGCTGGCGATGTCGTCCGGTTTGATGGGCACGAGCCGGTCCATCGGCTCGGCAATAGAGGGTGCGAGGAGCATGAGTAGGAGAAGGAAAATGCCTCCGTCGATCCGCACCAAGTTGGGCCGATCGACGGAGACTGTGGAAAGTCAAGCAGCGACGACGCGCATCGTGCCCTGCATCATCATGTAGTGACCGGGGAACGTGCAGATGTAGGTGTAGCTGCCCTCTGCCGGAGCCGTGAACTCGACCGTAACCGTCTCTCCAGCCGCTGCCATCGCGGTGTGAGCGATGATCTGGTCGGACATACCGGCGGGGATGTAGTCCGTGCCAGCCGCGCTCATGGCCGCTTGACCGACTTCGTTCACGTCTGCATTCATAGCGAGTACGACGATGTTGTGGCTCATGGCGGTGCTAGTCGCCGTGTTGTGGAGCGTCAGCCGGACGGTTTGTCCGGGGCGAACGGTGATTTCCTTCTGCTCATATTCCATCGTGTTACCGACGGGCGTAATCGTGGCTTCGAATGCCGGTCCGTCATAAGGGGCGACTTCGGCAGCAGCTTGAGCAGGCGCTTCTGTCGGCGTCGGCTCGGGTGCCGGAGTTGGATAATCGTCGCCACCGCATGCAGAGAGGGTGAACGTGAAGACCAGTGCGATGAGGAGTGTGCGGTACATGACCTTGCGGGGTTGGGTGTGAGATAGGACAGAAGAGTCCTGAATAGGAAGAAAAATGTCAGCCGATGGGCAGAGGGAGCGCGAGCCGGAGTTCGCCCGACTGGATCTGAGCGGCGGTGTCGGCGAGTGTGGCCGAGGCAAACATGGTGTGCAACTGCCCACGTGCGACGGCCCACTGCTCGTGCAGCGGACACGGCTTCCGGTCGCCGCATCCAGGCAACCCGAGCACGCACTTGGTGAAAATCCCTGCCCCATCGACGGCCAACACGACTTCTTTGAGCGAAATCTGGTCGGCGGAGCGGGCCAAGGCGAGTCCTCCGACCGGACCTCGCATCGACGTAAAGACACCGGCGCTCGTCAGATCCTGAACGGTTTTGGCGAGAAAGGAGTGCGGAATGCCCAGCGCCTTGCTGATCTCTCGCACAGCGACGAACGTAGACCGATCCAGCGCCGCCAAGTAGAGGGCGGACCGGATGGCATATTCGCAGCGCTGGGAAAGCAGCATCGGAGCAGGTATTTAGGACCTTGTTGTCTTTTATGTACCAACGGTCGAAAATCGAGATTCAGGCGGGTGGCGAGTTCACCCAAAGCGCAGAAACGAAGTCTGCCCTACCTCTCCCGCTGATGCGCGCTACAGTCGCCACACGACGCCGAACGTCACGCGTGGAAGTAGACGCGCCGGAGCGTCCGATGCAGCGCGACGGATGGCGGCTTCGTTGGCTTCGTCGAGCCGTCCGTAGAGGCGCGCGGCTTGCTGCTGAATGGCGTACCAGCCCGATAGCCCGACCGATGAGCCGCGTACGCCGATGGGAATCGACAGCGACGCCGTCGACAGCCAGCGCGAACTGTTCGCGGGCCTGCGCGACCTCTACATGACCGGCATCAGCAACCGCATGAACGAGGTGATGAAGGTGCTCACCATCGTCGGCACGATCTTCATTCCGCTCTCGTTCATCACCGGCCTCTATGGGATGAACTTCGAATACATCCCCGAGCTAGGGCTTCCACTATGGCTACTTCGTGGCATGGGGCCTGATGCTGACGATGGTCGGCGGGATGCTCTATTGCTTCTATCGAAGAGGTGGCTGTGAGGCGTCCTTGCGTACTCGCGAAGTTTAGCTGGGCGGCAACGCAACACGACTTTTACTGCGCCATACCTTTTGGACAACACCAGTAGCGCTATTTAATGATACAACTGATACCGTACCTCCTCATGCTCCGTCGCCTCGTCCTCCTCGCCTGCGCCCTCTTTGCCATTCCATCGTCCGCGCAGCAACTGTCGATCACGTTTTCAGGCCGCTATGCTACCGGCACGTTTGACGACAGCGCTGCCGAGAACGTGGCCTACCATGCGCAGACGCAGCGGGTCTTCTTCGTCAACTCCGACGCCAACACCGTCGTCGCGCTCGACTACTCCGACCCGTCCAATCCGACTCAGGCGTTCGACATCGACGTGAGTCCGTACGGCGACGTTTCGGCGCTCGCGGTTAGCACGACGGGCCTTCTCGCCGTCGCCGCTGCCAATGCCGACGAGCAGTTGCCCGGCACGCTCGCTCTCTTCGACGTAGCCGGTACGTTCCGCAGCCAGATCGCCGTCGGTGCCGGGCCGGGAATGGTGACGTTCACGCCCGATGGATCGCAGGTGCTGGTCGCCAACGAGGGTCAGCCCAACGACGCATACACCGTCGATCCAGAGGGCAGCGTGTCCGTCGTATCCGTTTCGGCGGGTGCAGGCGGACTGTCGCTCGGTTCGGTGCAGACCGCTTCGTTCGCCGACTTCAACGTGGGCGGATCGCGCGCAGCCGATCTGCCCGACGGCGTCCGCATCTACGGTCCCGGTGCGAGCGTGGCACAGGACCTCGAACCCGAGCATGTCGCCCTGAACGCGGATGGGTCCAAAGCTTACGTCTCGCTCCAGGAGAACAACGCGATGGCGGTGATCGACGTGGCGACGGCAACCGTCGACGCGATCTATGCGCTCGGATTCAAGGACCACGGCATGATGGGCAACGGACTCGACCCAAGCGACAGGGACGACCGGGTCGATGTTCGCACCTTCTCGGGTCTGTTCGGGATGTACCAGCCGGACGCTCTGGCGACGTTCGTCAGCGGCGGCACGACCTACGTCGTCACGGCCAACGAGGGCGACGCGCGCGACTACAACGACGTACTCGAAGAAGAGGAGCGCGTCAAAGACCTCGTGCTCGACCCGGCCGCTTTTCCCGACGCCGCCACGCTACAAGAAGACGAAGCACTCGGGCGCCTGGACGTGACCACGACGCTGGGCGATACGGACGGCGACGGTGATTACGACGCGCTCTACAGCTTTGGCGGGCGCTCGTTTTCGGTCTTCGACGCCCAGACCGGAGCGCTCGTCTTCGACTCGGGCGACGCCATCGAACGCAAGATCGCCGAGCTGCTCCCCGCCGACTTCAACAGCGGAAACGACGAAAACGACGACTTCGACGGCCGTTCGGACAACAAAGGCCCCGAACCCAAAGGCGTCGCCATCGGAGCCGTCGGCGGCACGACCTACGCCTTCGTCACTCTTGAACGCATCGGTGGCGTCATGGCGTTCGACCTGACCAATCCCACGGCTCCGACATTCGCCGCCTACGTCAACAGCCGCGACTTCTCGGTCGACTTCGACGACACCAACTTCGCCGAAGCGGGCGACCTGGGACCGGGCGCGATTGCGTTCGTCAGCTCGGATGACAGCCCGACCCAAACGGCGATGCTCATCGTCGCTCACGAAGTCAGCGGAACGGTCGCCGGATACGCGCTCAATCTCGCGTTCACCACGACCGACATCGGACAGGTGCGCGGGCTGGACGAAGGCACGCAGGTCCAGATCGAAGGTGTCGTGACGACGAACGACTATGGCTTCAACAACGGGCAGTTCAACGTCCAGGACGCGACGGGCGGGGTCAACGTCTTCGCCTCCGGCAGCGCCTTCGGAGCCGATACGCTCGCGCTCGGAAGAGGCGATGACTCGACGATCAAGGCGGGCGACCGCGTCCGCATCATCGGCGAAATCGACAGCTTCAACGATCAGGTTCAGGTCAGCGCGACCCGCATCGCCATCCTGAGCAGCGGCAACGATCTGCCCGACGCCGTCCGCGCCCTTCCGCTCGGCTTCGACGCCGACAGTCCGCTCCAAGGCCAGCGCATCGAACTCCCCTTCGTCCGCCTCGCAGACCCATCTCTCTGGCCTACCGAAGCCATCGCCTCGGGAAGCGGCCTGACCGTAGGCGTCGTCACGCTCTCGGGCGATACACTCGACGTTCGCATCGACCGGGGGGAGTCGGCGTTCGACGGCTCGCCCGCGCCCGAGGGTCTATTCACGATCCAAGGCGTGCTGGCCCGCTTTCGCGACACGGCCCAACTGCTGCCGTTCTTCGAAGACGAGTTGGACGACATCGGCGAGGGCCAAGCGCAGTTCTTCCACGGGTCGAAAGCGGCTTCGATGGCCGAAGTCCAGGTGTTCATCGACCAGATCGTCGTAGGTTCGCCGTTCAGCTATGGTGAGGCGACGCCGCTGATTCTGATTCCTAGCGAGGTCGCCTACGAACTGTCGATTGCGACGGGCACGGCATTTACCGAAATCCTCGCCACCGAACAAGTCGACGACGACGAAGGCCCCGGCGACAGGGGAAGCATCTTCATCGCCGCCGGAGATCCAAACGCGACCGGCGAGGGCGCGTTCGGACTGTTCGTCGCCGATCTGCCCTATGAACGCGAAGTGACGATAGGAGGCACGCGAGGCACCATCTTCCCCAACTTCTTCCACGGAATAGCGGGAGCAGATGCCATCGAGTTGCGGACGCTCTTCCCTACCGACCGCATCATCGCAGCGACGACCGAAGACGGTGCTCTGCTGACCTTCGGTTCGTTCTCGGGCACGTTCGAGTTGGATGCTTCCTCTCACGACCCGGACATCCGACCGATCGAGTATTCGTACGAGTATGACTACACGTTCGCCGTCACCCCACCCGACGCCGCTGACACGCGCAACGACGCGCTTGCCCTATTCGGCGGAGGTATAGGCGCAGATATAGGCGTTTACGTGAGGGGGGGCGTGACGCTCGTCGTGGCCGGAACGACGGCGGGCGGGTTGCGGGCAGACTTCTTCGCTGTCGCGCGTCACGGATCCGTCAAGATGCTGGATGCGACGACAGTCTCAACCGATGGTAACGCGTTCGACACCCCGGCAGAGTTGACGCTGTCGACACCGGCTCCGCACCCGGTTAGCGGCGCATCCAGCATCCGCTATGGCATACCGCAGCCTGGGCACGCACGATTGACCGTCTTCGACACGCTCGGACGCGAAATCGCCCGGTTAGTCGACGCTCACACGGCTGCCGGATGGCACGACGCATCGCTGGATGGCTCGTCGCTATCGAGCGGCGTTTACCTCTATCGCCTCGAAGCTGGCGGACAGAGCACGACCGGCACGCTGACCGTCGTCCGCTGACGCTGTCCCCCACGCGGACCTGGCAGATCTCCTATAACTAAGGGGCTACAGAAGTGGGTGCGACGCCCCGCTACAGTCGCCACACGACGCCAAACGTCACGCGCGGGAGCAGGCGAGCCGGAGCGTCCGAGGCAGCTTTCAGGATCGCCCGCTCGTTGGCTTCGTCGAGCCGTCCGTAGAGGCGCGCGGCTTGCTGCTGAATGGCGTACCAGCCCGATAGCTCGACCGACGAACCGCGGGCGCCGATGGGAATCGACAGCGATGCGGTCGGGCCGAGTTGCCGCAGCCATGTGACGCCGGGGCGCGTGACGGCAGCCGTTGCGCCGTCGGCTCGGGGAAAGCGTGTCGTGATGGCCGGGCTGTAGTCGGTGCGGTAGAAGATGCGGACGCCCAGTTCGGCTCGCCACGCGCGCTGGGCGACCAGTCGGACGTGCGCGTCGTACGTGCGGACGGTGTCGAACGGGACTTCGGCGAAGCGGTCCGGCAGCAGGCGACCCAGCCTCAAGTCGGACGCCGTCGCCGTTGCGTAGAGCCGGAGCGTTGGGGCGAAGGCGTGCTCGGCGTCCAGATTCAGGCGCTGTTCGCGCGCCGACTGATCGCTCGGTGGGCGACCCGGAAGGCGGAAGTCGTCGCGGGTGTACGTGGCGCGGACTTCGCCTTCGAGCCGGGCGCGCGTACCAACTCGAGGCGTCCACGTGGCACCGGGACGCAGGCGAAGTGCGCGCTGGCGGCTGTTCTCTCCGCTCCGGGCGGCGCGCAGGTAAACGGTGTGGTAGTCGGACCCAAACGCCTGCACGTCGACGACGAGGCGTGGCGATACGCGCCACTCGGCTCCCAATCGGCCCGAAGCGAACGCTTCGTCGCGGTCGTCGGCGTTGGCGTCGGGCGTGTCGAGGCGCAAGTAGGCTCGCCTGGGCTTCGGCAAAAACGGTGAGGCGCCGTACGGTTCGGGCGATGCGCACATCGGCACCTAGCGTGCTCTGCTCGTAGTCGGCCTGTTCTAGGAGTGCGGCTTTCTGGGCGGCCTGGGCAGTCGGCAAGTCCGCACGGTTGGCGAGCGCTCGGTTTTCGAGCGTGGCATCTGCGCGCACCCCTATGTGCCCGCTCAGCGAAGCGCGGTCCGCTGTCAGGCGCACGTTGAAACGGGCCGAGCGCCGGGCAAAATCGGTGTCGAAAAAGAGCGCGTCCGGGTCGGCGTTGGCGGTGCGGACGCTGCGGCCCAGCGCTTCGCCCTCCAATCGTCCGTCCAGACGCAGCGCGGTCGCGCCTCTGAGCAGCGGTGCGGCGAGTGTGGCACCGGCGAGCAGCGTGTCGAGCGTCGTCTCCTCGACGCGCGACGACGCGAACACGCCGTCCACCGATGTGCCGGTGCGGTTGAGAAACGACGCCGATTGGTACGTGCCACGCAGACTCCGCCGCAGCGTCACGTCGCCCGACACGGGAAGAGCAGCGTCGCCGTTGGGCGTCACGCGCAGATCGAGCGCGGCGTCGCCCTGTCTGCGAGGCAACAGATTCTGCCAACTCGCGCCGATGCGCCCGGCCACCGAATACGCGCCCGCCGGACGCATCATCAACGCATCGACACCGACGGCAGGACCGGCGTCCGTGCGGAGATCGGCATCCTGCCCCGACAGCGTTACAGCACCGGGCCGCTGATCGACACCGACACCCGCCAGCGCCTCGACCGACCAACTCGCACTCTGAGGCGCAATCTCCAGCGTCAGACCGGACAAATGACGCGCGACGCGGCCTTGCGAGAACCCCGCCGTCTCGCTCCTCACGCCGTAGCGCACGCCCTCCCGCGCTGACCTGATCGCCGATAGAACGGCCAGCCCTTCGTCGCGAAACAGCAGATCGTCCGAGCGTCCGAATGCCTCCGTTTGCGCTCGAAGCAGCGCGTCGGTGCGCCACGGTCCGGCGGAAAGGTCGGCGAACGAGAGCGTCGCGACGTAGGCGTATCGGTTCACGTCGCGCTCGAAACGGGTGGCAAGCGTGGGGGCGGTCTGGGCGTGGAGCGACGGGACGCAGGCGAGCGCAAAAAGGCAGGCAATCAAAGGACGAACCACGTCACAGGCTGTCGTCTGTATCATCGTCGATATTGCCATCCCGCGGGAGCGGGACAAGCTGTCGCTGTGCTCCTTGCGGCGGGACTGCCTCTCGCGCTGACTAGAGGGAAGAACAAAGCGAGTCACCCCGGAGGCCATGACAGCTTGCGTCCGCCGAGCAGGTGAACGTGCAGGTGCGGGACCGACTGTCCTCCGTCCTCGCCGATGTTGAGCACGAGCCGATACCCATTTTTCAGCCCCAGCTCTTCGGCGATCTGCCGCGCGACGACGAGCAGGTGCCCGAGCACCTCGACGTCTTCGGGTTCGACCGACTGAATACCGACAATCGGCTTGCGCGGGACGATGAGCACGTGCGTCGGCGCTTGGGGGCTGACATCGTGGAAGGCGAGACACATCGCGTCCTCATGGACGATGTCGGCGGGGATCTCGCGGTCGGCGATGCGTTGGAAGAGCGTTTTTTCGGACATCGGAAGTGGGGGCGTCGCGACAAAGTACGCGCGGGCTGCCACGTACCAATGCGTTACACTCGGTCGGCGAACAGGGTACCTCACCTGCCGTTGGGCTTATTCCTCGTTTAGACGAACATCGCCCGACCACCTGCTCATGCCCACCGTTTACGTCACCCGCGAAGTGCATTTCAACGCCGCGCATCGGCTGCACAATCCGGCACAGTCCGACGCGTGGAACGAGGCTACGTTTGGCCCCTGCAACAGTCCCAACTGGCACGGGCACAACTACGTGATGCACGTCACGGTCCGGGGCGAACCTGATCCCGACACCGGCTACGTGGTCGATCTGGGTCTACTCAAAGCCGTCGTCCACGAACACGTCGTCGACCTAGTCGACCATCGCAACCTGAACGTCGACGTGGACTTTTTGCAGGACGTCATGCCGTCGTCCGAAAACCTCGCCGTCGTGTTCTGGAACCGCATCGCGCCGCATGTGCCGTCGGGCGAACTCTATCGCATTCGACTCTACGAAACGCCGCGCAACTTCGTCGATTACTACGGCGACCGCCCACCTGCCTGACCCTACCTCCCCGGTGTGGCCGTTCGCGCATCCTCCCCTCCCGTTCTCGCCGAACGCTTCAACACCGATCGCAATCCACCGATGCCTGACTCCATCCCTATCGACGTAGACAAGACTCCGCTCTATCGGCGGCAAGACATCTACGACGAACCGACGACCGAGCACCTAGCCGCTGGCGTCCGTGACCTGCTCTCGACGCTGGGCGAAGATCCCGACCGCGAAGGCCTGCGCGACACGCCGACGCGCGTTGCGAAAGCGCATCAGTTTCTGACGCACGGCTACCGCATGGACCCCGAAGCGATCTTGCGGAAGGCGCTGTTCGAGGAGGAATACAGCGAGATGATCTTAGTCAAGGACATCGAAGTCTACTCGCAGTGCGAGCACCACATGCTGCCGTTTTTCGGCAAAGCGCACGTCGCCTACATCCCCAACGGACGCATCGTTGGCCTGAGCAAGATTCCGCGCGTGGTCGACGTATTCGCGCGCCGATTGCAGGTGCAAGAGCGGCTGACGATCCAGATCCGCGACGTGATTCAGAAAGTGCTCGACCCGCTGGGCGTCGGGAGTCGTGATCGAAGCGCAGCACATGTGCATGATGATGCGCGGTGCCGAAAAGCAGAACTCGTCGACGACGACCAGCGCGATGAGCGGCGAATTCCAGAAGCACAGCACGCGCGCCGAGTTCATGCGCCTGATCCA
The DNA here is from genome assembly GCA_963793245.1 of Rhodothermales bacterium. Classification (GTDB taxonomy): domain Bacteria; phylum Bacteroidota; class Rhodothermia; order Rhodothermales; family BA12; genus CAXBBB01. Next base: position 558,914 of record CAWBZG010000004.1, on the reverse strand, counting down.
CAAATAGACCGATGACAACCTCTCCCCTCGTACTCGTCACCGGCGCCTCGCAAGGTATCGGCGCCGCCGTCGCCCGCGCGTTCGCTCAGATGCCGGACGCTCGCCTCGTGCTAACGGCTCGGACGCGCGCCAAGCTCAACGCCGTCGCCGACGAGTGCCGATCCGCAGGCGCCCAAGCGTTCGTCTACCCGTGCGACCTGACCGACGACGCGGCGACGGCTCGGATGGTCGCCCAGGTGATCGACGAAGTCGGTGTGCCGGATGTGGTCGTCAACAACGCAGGGCTGTTCGTCCCCGCCTCGCTCGCCGAAACCGATGTCTCGACGTTCCGCAGCCAAGTCGACGTTAATCTGACGAGTGCATTCGTCGTCACCAAAGCAGTCCTCCCTGCTATGACGGAGCGAGAGAGCGGGCACGTCTTCTTCATGGCATCCGTCGCGTCGATAAAGGGCTACGCGGGCGGAGTCGCGTACTGCGCGGCCAAACACGGGCTGCTCGGGTTGGCTAGAGTCGTGCGCGAAGAGACCAAAGCGCACGGCGTGAGGGTGACCACGCTGATGCCCGGCGCCGTCCGCACGCCTTCGTGGGAAGGCACCGACCTGCCGGACGAGCGCTTCATGTCGCCCGACGACATCGCGGCGACCGTAGTCGACGCGTACCGCTTATCCGACCGCACCGTGATGGAGGAAATCGTGCTCCGTCCGCAGTTAGGCGACATCTAGACCTGCTTCGCCTTTCCGCTTGCGCCGCCGCGCGATCTTGGCCGCCAGAAACAGCGCCGCGCGCATCGAGCCGGGACGCGCTTTGTTCTGCCCGGCAATTGCGTAGGCCGTGCCGTGATCGGGCGAGGTGCGGACGATGGGCAGGCCAATCGTGCAGTTGACGCCGCCCTCGAACGTCAGCGCTTTGAAGGGCGCTAGTCCCTGGTCGTGGTACATCGCCAACACGCCGTCGTAGTGCTTGTAATCGCCGGTCGCGAAGAAGCCGTCACAGGGAAACGGGCCGAACGCCAGAATGCCCTCGTCGAGCGCACCTTTGATGGCCGGAAGGATGTGGTCGATCTCCTCGCGCCCTAGCACGCCCCCGTCGCCCGCGTGCGGGTTGAGGCCCAGCACGGCGATGCGCGGTCGATCAACGGCGAAGTCGGTGCGCAAACCCTCGTCGATGATGCGCAGTCGTTGGAGCACGCTCTTCTGGGTAATCCCCGCAGGCACGTCGGCGAGCGGCACGTGGCCGGTGACGAGACCGACGCGCAATTCGTCGGCGACCATCATCATCAGGTGCTGATCGGCACCGACACGCTGCGCGATGAACTCGGTGTGTCCCGGCGTCCGGTAACCACCCAGCCAGATCGCCTCCTTGTTGATCGGCGCCGTGACCATGCCATCCACCAGCCCTTCGCGGCATAGATCGACGGCCACCTCGACGGCCTGCATGCTCTGCGTACCACCTGTCCGCGTCAGCCGTCCGAACTCGACCGGCACCTCGTCGCCCGCACCCAGGTCGAGAACGGGGATCACGTTGTCGTCGCGCTCATCGGCGATTTGGTGCGGGCCGATGGTCACCAGTTCCATGCCGTCCCACTCAATCGTCGCCGCGTGCGTATCGACGACCGAGCGGGCGCCGACGAGCAGCGGGCGAAAGAAGGACCGGATGCGGCTGTCGGCGAGTGCTTTGAGGGCGACTTCAGGGCCGATGCCGTTGGGATCGCCCAGCGAAATCGCCAGCCGGGGGCGCACACGTTCTGACTGGGGACGCTTGGGGCGCAGCGGCGGCGCGGACGTGCGGTCGGGCATGGTGAAGCGTGGATGAGTTGGGAGTTAGGGACCCCTACGGCCTTCGGCCACCTCCCCTCGACCGAGAGGAGGACGAGTCGAAAGTCTACCCCAGATTCGCAGCCAACTGAGAATCTGTCCCCTCCTTTTCGAGGAGGGTGCCCGTCAGGGCGGGGTGGTCAGCGACCAGCCGACTTACTTCTTCGTCTTCTTCGGCGCCGCCAACCCGCGCAGATACTCGGTAAGCAGCCGCACGCCGAAGCCCGTTCCACCGATGGGACGATAGGGCATCTTCTTCGCTGTCCAACCCGGACCTGCGATGTCGATGTGGACGAAGGGCGTCGGAGCGAAGTGCTCCAGGAACTTGCCCGCCGTGATCGACCCGGCCTCGCGCCCGCCGACGTTTTTCATATCGGCGACTTCGCTGTCTAGCTGCTTTTTGTAGAAGGCGTGGAAGGGCAACCGCGCCACCATGTCGCCCGAGCGCAGTCCGGCGGCTTCGAGTTCGTCCAGTCGGGCGACGCTGTCGCTGTCGGGTGTCGTCATGATCGCGGCGACGCGTCCGCCCAGCGCGACGACCTGCGAACCGGTCAGCGTGGCCACGTCGAGCGTCAGCATCGGGTTGTAGGTCTTGGCGTAGCTGAGCGCATCGGCGAGGACCATGCGGCCTTCGGCGTCGGTGTTCAGGACTTCGACCGTCGTGCCGTCGTGCATCGTCACCACGTCGCCGGGGACGTAGGCGTTGCCGCCGGGCCGGTTATCGGTCGCCGGGATGAAGCCCATCACGTAGAGCGGGACGCTGAGGCGAGCGATGGCATCGAACGTGGCGATGACTGCCGCCGCGCCGCCCATATCGGCCTTCATGTGGTCCATCGAATCCTTGGTCGGCTTGAGCGAGAGGCCGCCCGTGTCGAACACGATGCCCTTGCCGACGAGTACGATCGGACGGTCGTTGACGGCGTTTTCGGGCTTGTATTCGAGGACCGTGAACGTCGGCGGATCGACCGATCCCTTGTTGACGGCGAGCAGGCCGCCCATCTTCTCCTCTTCGATGACCGATTTGTCCCACACGCTCACCTCGAACCCGGCCTTCTTGCCGATCTTCTCGAACTCACGCGCCAGTAGCGTCGGCGTCTTGTCGTGCGGCGATTTGTTGACCAGATCGCGCGCCAGCATAACGGCTTCGGCAACGATCCGCCCACGCTCGGCGCCGCGTCGTCCGACGGTGTCGTTCTTGTCGCCGTGCATCACGATCCGCTCGACCGGACGATGCTCGCCGCCCGTCGTCTTGTAGTCGAGGTACTTGTACGAAGCCAGCATAAAGCCTTCGACCAACGCCTGGCACGCCGAATCGAGATCGACCGACACGCGCGGAGTCGTGAGCGCAATCGTCTCGACGCCCATCGGCGCGGTCACGTCGGCGGCACGGGCAGCGGCCTCGCGGAGCGACTCCATCGTCACGTCATCCGCCATACCGAGACCGACGAGCAAGAACCGGCGGGCACGCGTGTTTTCAGGATAGACGATCAGCGCTTGGTCGTCCTTGCCGGAGAAGTCGTCGGATGCGCGCGTGAAAGCGGGTCCCAGGTCATCGGCGAGCGTGTTGAGCGACTCGGTGGCCTGCTGCTCGGTGAGCGGAACGATGACGAGATCGACATCGAGGTCCGTAAGGTCGAGCGAGGTAATGGAGACTTTCATATCAGGGTATTGGGCGAGGTAAGAAGGGTAAAGTCGGCGAGCATCAGCCGGACATGCGGGCTTTCATAGCGTGGAGCAGGTCGGCGTTGGGGCCTGTGATCGCGCCGTGGGCGTCGGCTTCCAGACGTTCGGGGTCGAGGTCGAGAAAACGCGGAGCCGACGAAATCACACGCTTGCGGACGGCTTCCATCTTGCCGGGCACGAACGCACCCGACGCGTTGCGATGGCCGCCCCCTTTGAAGTGCTGCGCCCACTTGTTGACGTGCACGTCTCCCCGGCTGCGGAAGCTCATCTTGACGCCTTTGCTGTTTTCGAGAAACAGGACGGCGGCCTTGACGCCTTCGACCGAGAGCGCATAGTTGACGAACCCTTCGGCCTCGTCGGACGAAACCTCCAACTCCTGCATCAACCGGGTGCGAATCGTAAGGTGCGCGATCTGCCCGCCGTGCGCCATCGTGAGCGTGTCGAGCACGCGCGCCAGAAAGCGGATCGCTGCCAGCCTACGCGTCGAATAGAGCGCGTCGTGGATCGGGTCAGGCGAGAGGTCGCCGCGTTCGAGCAGGTCGGCGGCGACGCGGTGCACGTCGGGCGTGACCGAGGAGAAGCGAAACGAGCCGGTGTCGGTCACCAAGCCCGTATAGATCGGCTGGGCGATGTCCGCGTCGATAGCCGAAGCGTCGTGTGCGGCGATCAGGCGATAGACGAGTTCGCAGGTCGACGAGGCGCGGTCGTCGATGAACGCGCCGTCGAACCACGTTTCGGGATCGGTATGGTGATCGACCACGAACGTCTCTCCCCGCGCCCCTTTGCTCGTCTCGGCCAGTTCGCCGATGCGGTCGCGGTTGTTGACGTCGAGAATGACGAAGGCGTCTGCGTTCACGATGGCCTCGCGGTCGGCGATGCTGCCTTCCCAGACGCGAATCGTGTCGTGTCCGGGCAGCCAAGTCAGATTGTCGGGCGCCGGGTCCGAGTTGAGGACGGTGACGGTTTTGCCCAACTTGCGCAGCCAAAGGGCCAATCCGAGTTCACTGCCGATGGCATCCCCATCAGGGCGAATGTGGCAGGTGAGGCAAAACGTGTCGTGCGCCAGCAGGCGAGACAGAAAGGCGTCTGGGGAGAGTCGATCCATGCAGGTGTAACGAGCAGCCTGCCCGCGCGGTTCGCCCTCGCTTCGGAATCGGTCGGACTAAAAGCCGATGATGTAGCCGCCGACGCCGGTATGCGCCTTGAAGTCACCACGCGAACTGACCTCGCCGGGGACGGGCGTCCCTCCCGTAGCTGCGACAGTCCCCACTAGGTCGATCTCGAACGTACCGACGAGCAGCGTGTCGGTCACGGATTCGAGGGTCAGCGTTCCGCTCTCCGCGTAGAGGTTGACGAGCAGGCCGCGTCGGTAGCGCGCGCTCCACCCGCTGTGGAAGCCTTGATCGCGCACACTATCGGCGGGAAAAGGCGTAATCGGATAGCGACCGGGTCCGGGCAGGTCGGTACCGCCGTAGGAGAGGAAATAACCCCCTCCGAAGTCGATGCCCGTTTCAAGCCGCACGATAACGACCTCTTCCTTTGTCCGCGCGTCGATGATCGGGCCGAACGTGGCGCGCCCCGAAAGCGTGTCCGACATTGCGCCACCGATAGAAACCCGGTAATCGGCGTCGGCGATACGCTGTTGCGCCTGAGCGCGGGCTTCTTCTTCGGCGAGGCGGAGCGAGTCGTCCAGAGCTGTCGTCTGATCGTCGTCTTCGACAGGGGCGCGGTCAGGAAACGGTTCGCAACCGACGAACAGGCAGAGCAGGAGCAGGGCGAGAGGGCGCACGCGTCGTGAGTCGAGAGGGTGAACGCGCAAACTACTGGACGACAGCCACAGAGCGCGTTACGTCTGCGTCCGAAACTGCACCACGCTGTTCGGTTGGGCAGCAGCAGATCGCGAAACCGAACGCGCAAACCGCTGATACGCGGGCGTCCCGTCACACGCTCGCTGCTGCGGCGGCTCGCTTCCACATCGCCGACACGAGCCAAAACGCAAAGGAGATCACTTCGAAGGGCAGTTCGTCGGTTCTGCCCTCTATCGTCGCCCGATTCGTAAACGCGTGCACCTTCCGAACCTCGGCCACCACCTGATCGGCCAGCACCATCTGGATGCTCGTCGACCAGAAGCCAGACTTCTGGAGTACGATCTCGACGCCGCCTACCTCGACGATCATCCCTTCCTTCCACATGCTGGGTTTGTACGCCTGAGCAACGGTCTGCCCCTCCCGTTCCAGTCTCCAATGACTCTTTAGAATGCTGTCTTTGTGGATCTCGTACTCGTCTTCCCCAATGGAGATAGCACCCTGCTCCGATAGCGATCGGAACGTCACGTGAGCCTCGCGTTTGTCGAAACGGAGGACGTAATCGGTGGAGCAGATGCCTCGGGGCGTGCAGGTAATCATGAGCGCATTGGAACGGATCGGTGTCTGCTATTCGGAGAGGTCGTGTCGAGGTTGCGCCCGGCTCGTCGTGGGTCACGTCCCCAGCCTCGCAAGCGCCAGGGACCGTACGGGTTACGCATTGGGAACGGAGACGACGTGTTGCTACTCCGTAACTGCGCCCCCTCTCGAACTGCCGCGCCATGCGTAGATCGGAAAAGACAACGCGCTCTCGCTCTTTCCCCACCATCTCCCCTGCTATGAACGTCTACGGATACGGCACCGCCGAACCCACATCGCCACTCGCCCCTGTCCAGTTTGAGCGCCCAGACGTTCGCCCCGGCGAGGTCGCCATCGAAGTGACCCACTGCGGCGTATGCCACTCCGACGTGCATCAGTGCCACGACGACTGGGGAAACACGGTGTGGCCGTGCGTGCCCGGACACGAGGTCGTCGGACGCGTAACGGAAGTGGGCGATGGCGTCACTGCGTTCTCGAAAGGCGATATTGTCGGCGTCGGATGCATGGTCAACTCGTGCCAGACGTGTGAGTCGTGCAAGGCAGGTGAGGAGCAGTATTGCACCGGACCACGCGGCGCTACGCTGACCTATAACGGGCCGACCAAGCCCGACGGCACCAACACGTATGGCGGCTACTCGACGGCGATGGTCGTTCGGGAGGAGTTCGTGCTCCGCATTCCCGACGCCATCGACCCGGCTGAAGCGGGGCCGATTCTCTGCGCTGGCGTTACGACGTATGCGCCGCTGCTCCAGCACAAAGTCGGTAAGGGCAGCAAAATCGCAGTGGCTGGAATCGGAGGACTCGGTCACATGGCAGTTCAAATCGCCAAGGCGATGGGTGCCCACGTTACGGCTCTCACCACGAGTCCCGGCAAGTCGGACGACATCGAAGCGCTCGGAGCCGACGCCGTTCTCGTCATGTCCGATGCTCCCGCGCTTGGGAAAGCCGCCGCATCGTTCGACCTGGTGCTCTCGACGATTCCTTATCCGCACGACGTAGAGCCGTACCTCGCTCTGGTTGCGCACGACGGCGTGCTCCACTTCGTCGGCAACTTCATGCCGACGACGGTCGCGCTCATGCCCCTGCTCTTTCAGCGCCGCACGATGACCGGATCGCTCATCGGCGGCGTCGCGCAGACGCAGGAAGTGCTTGACCTGTGCGCCAAACACGACATCCGGCCTCAGATCAAGCTCATCCAGATGGACCAGATCAACGAGGCGTTCAAGAGCATCGTCGAGGAGGACATCCGCTTCCGCCACGTCATCGACATGGCGTCGCTCAAAGAGAAAACCGACGGACTGGATGCCACCCAACTCGACGCGCCGGTCCGCGGTCTTCCCGAAGACGGTGGGCAAGCGCCCAAAGGCACTTCCGCCGATGGCTGACCATTCGCAAAGGGCGACTCAGTGAGTCGCCCTTTGCGTGTTAGGATGGGCTAGCTTTTGCCCCGAGCCAGTTCGGTCTCCTCCTCCATCTCCGTCGCTGGGTTCGCGCTGCGGCGGCGCTGCGGCTCGGGCTTGATCGTGAGTTTCGTCTGAGCCGTCGCGCCATTCAGGGCGATGGTGACGGTGTACGTTCCGGCTGGCAGGTAGCGCATGCCGTCTTCGGCGGCCTCGATCTCGCCCCGCATTCCATCGTCGATGCGCAGATCGTAGGTGAAGTCGTCGAGTCCGCGCGTTAATTCGATGGAGCGAGTGGCAATGGTCGTGCCGCTGCTGTCGGCGACGGTGACCCGAGCGTTTCCTCCGCGTGCCGAGTAAGTCTCGAACGAAACCTCTGGGGTGACGGGGTCAAGCCACACAGCGCGCGTATCGCCCCAGTTGCTCCGGCGCGTGACCGTGACGCCATCGGTGAACAGGTGGAGCGGTGAGGCCTGGAGCGAGTCGGTGAGCAGTTGCACGCGGCTCACGTCGGCGAGGTAGAGTGAGCGTCCGTGCGTGCCGACGAGGAGTTGTTTGTCGCGCGCCTGAATTTTGAGGTCGTGGACGGGCGTGTGCGGCAGGTCGTCCATCATCGCGGTGAACGTGCGGCCTCGGTCGAGGCTGACGTACAGTCCGTTGTCGCTGCCGACGTAGAGCAGATTCTCGTTAGCAGGGTCTTCGAGGACGACGTTGAGCGGCTCACTCGGCAGATCGTTACCCAGGCGCGTCCAGTTGTTGCCGTAGTCGTCGGTCACGTACAGATACGCCGTCATGTGGTCGAAGCGGTAGCCGTTGAGCGTCACGTACGCGCGGGCTTCGTCGTGGGCACTGGCCTCGACTCGGCTGACCCAGAGATCGTCGGGTAGTCCGGAATCGACGCGCTGGAACGAGTAGCCGCCGTCTCGTGAGACGTGAACGCGCCCGTCGTCCGAGCCAGCCCAGAGCAGGCCGAAGCGGAGCGGGCTTTCGTCGATGCTCGACAGCGTACCGAACGGAACGTCGCCGGGCTTGCCACCTGCGGTCAGGTCGTCCGAGAGCGTTTGCCAGTCGTCGCCCTGGTTGAGCGAGCGGTGGAGTTTGTTGGTGCCGAAGTACAGCACGTCCTGGTTGTGGCGGCTCAGGTGGATCGGCGTCTGCCAGTTGAAGCGCAGCGGGCGCTCGCCTAGCGTGTGACCCGGACGAACGAACGCGCGCGCGCCGGTCCGCGTGTTCTGGCGCGAGTAAAAGCCGAACTGCGAGCCGGTGTAGATCGTCTCGTTGTCGCGCGTGTCGACCTCGACCTGCATCCCGTCGCCACCGCCGACTCGCCGGTACGGATAGCGGCCTTCCTCGTACCAACTCATCGTGTTGCGATACGTGCTCGGCCCCATCCACGTGCCGTTGTCCTGTAGGCCGCCGTAGATGTTGAACGGCTCGGCATTGTCGACCTGGACGGCGTAAAACTGGCCGACGGCGGGCAGGTTGGCCTTGGTCCATGTCGCGCCATCGTCGTAGCTGATATTGAGGCCGCCATCATTGCCGTTAACCAGGTGACCGTTAGCGTTGGGGTTGACCCAAAGGGCGTGGTGGTCGACGTGGACGTTGTCGCCGTTGATGCTCGTCCAGTTGGCGCCGCCGTCGTCTGAGCGCAGGATCGGGACGCCCATGATGTAGAGGCGCTGATTGTCGCGCGGGTGTACGCGGATTTCGCCGAAGTAGTAGCCGTAGGAGAAGACGACGTTTTCGAGCGGCTCGTCGTGCGTACGCTGAAACGAGGCGCCGCCATCGGTCGAGCGGTAGACTTCCAGGCCGACTACGGGCGTGTCGAATAGTTGGGCGTTGGCGTCTTCCAGGTAGTCGACCAGAGCATCGGGCGTGATGTCGCCGTCGCGGACCATTTTGAGGATCGACTGGGCCGTGTAGCTGGCCGGAAAGCCGTTCGTTTCCAGGTAGTCGTCGATGTCGGCTGCGGCGACTTGGACGAACGCGTCTCGACTCATCGTGCGCAGGTTGTCCTTGGTCAAGATGGCAGGCGCGTCGTCGCTGGGTTCGTCGGGCTGGCGCGCCTGGTTGTCGACCGAGGCGAAGAGCGTGCCGTCGGGATGCACGTCGAGGCCGATGCGTCCGACAGTCGCGCCGATCGGGAAGCCCGCTCCCGCCACGCGCTGCCACGTCGCACCGTCGTCCGTTGATTTGAAGATGCCGCTTCCGGCTCCGGCTTCGACGAAGTCCCACGCCCGGCGGGTCCGCTCCCACATCGCGGCGTAGAGCGTGCCATCGGTAGCGCGCACCAAGTCGATGGCGCCGGTATTGGCGTTGACGAACAGCGTCTGCGTCCACGTGCGTCCGCCGTCCATAGTGCGGTACATGCCTCGGTCGCGCGACGGACTGTACAGTGCTCCCGCAGCGGCGACCCACGCAACATTGGGGTCGTCGGGATGCAGCACGATGCGACCCGTGCGGTGCGTCTCGCCCAATCCGACGTGACGGAATGCGCTGCTGGTATCGTCGCGCACCCACACGCCCGCCCCGGCGTAGCTGCTGCGGCTGGAGTTGTTTTCGCCCGTGCCGACCCACAGCCGCTCGCCGTTGCGCCAGTCGACAGCGATGTCGCCGACCGTCATAACCGCCTCGTGGTCGAACACCGGCTCAAACGACTGTCCGTTGGTGCGCGACACCCACACGCCGCCGCTTGCATATGCGACGTACATCTGCGTCGGATCGTCCGGGTTCACGTCCACGTCGACGATACGACCGCTCATCACCGTCGGACCGACGTTGCGCAGTTCGACGCCGCTGAGCAGGCTGTTCTCGATCATCGCCGCACGCTTCTGCCCGGCTTCCATCCGCTCGGATGCAGGCGTGGCCGGATAGGGATTGGGCGCTATCTGATCGGCCATCGTCTGGGCGAAAACAGGAGAGGCGCCGAGTAGGACGGCGAGGGCAAGAAGTCGGCGCATGAGCAGCGGGCGATGTTGGATGACGCAAGAAGATAACCGCACCGTCAATGCTACGCGCATGTGGAAAGGCGACCTTCCCTACGCAACCACCTTACCCCCATGGAAACGTCCGACCTCGACCTCGTCCCCAAAGAAAAACAAGCACTCCGGCTCGCCCGCAAAGGCGCCGGTCGCCTACTGCGCAACCGCTTTCGCGTGCTCGGCCTGACGCGCGATGTCTACCAAAAGCTCAAAGGCAATGAGGGTAGCTTGAAGGACGCTTTGGGCACGACGCTCGTGCTGACCCGGCTCGTCCGAGCGTGGGCGCGCCGCGAGTATCGAGGCATTCCATGGAAGACGCTCAGCTATGCCGTCGGTGCGCTGCTGTACTTCGTCAATCCGCTCGATGTGATCCCAGATGCGCTCGTCGGAATCGGCTTCGTGGACGACATCGCCGTCCTCGCGGCTGTCGCCAACGCGCTCTCGAAGGATCTGGAGAAGTTTTCGGCGTGGGAAGAGGAGCAAGAGCGTCCCAAAGATCTCGAAGTCGTAAAACCGAAGCGCCGCCTGCTCCCTTTCCGCCGAAAACGCGAGTAGGAGCACGCGATTCGACAGCGTGACGGCGTTTCTTGTCGGCTAGACGGCCTTTGTTCGCTCGGGCAGACTCCTTGGACCGTTTCGGCCCTCTCCAGCGATTCTGCTGCCGTTTACCTCTCTCGATCCGAATTCTCCATGCGCGTACTCCTCGTCTTTCTGCTCTTGTCGTTGCCCTTGGTGGCCTGTGCGCAGTCGCCTTCCATAGCAGACCATCTGGACGATGTACTCGAAGCAGTCGTGCAGCCGGATGGATCGGTGTGCTATTCGGCGCTGAGCGACGGTCCGGCTCGTGAAGCGCTTGACGCCGCACTGCTCGGCATCGAGACGTTTGACCCTGCAAGCCTTGATACAGACGACGAGAAACTCGCCTTTTGGTCGAACGCCTACAACGCGCTAATGCTCGACGCGGTCAGCCAGCACCCCAACCGCTCCGGTGTGTTGGACGGCGACGAAGGCCGCATCTTCTTCAAAACGCCGATGCCAGCAGGTGGCACAACGCTGACGCTCGACGAACTCGAAAACGTCATCCTCCGCAAACAAGACAGCGACCGCCCCGAACTGCGTCGATTCCAGGTCGACACGCTCGACCCCCGACTGCACGTCGCGCTCAACTGCGCCGCCGTAAGCTGCCCACCGCTGCAACGCGCCGCCTTCCGCCCGGCGACATTGGACCGCGAATTGGACCAGGCGTTTTCGGGTTGGGTGAATGCCCCTACTCACTTCACCGTCGACGATGGGACGCTTGTCGCCAGCAGCCTGATCGATTGGTTCGGATCGGACTTCGACTCAGGCCAACCTGCAGGTGACTTCCTGCTGTCGCACATGAGCATGGGTCGTCCCGGTTACGCCGCGCTGAAATCCAAACTCGAAGGCAAAACCAGCGCCCAACTCAAGGCGAACGGCACTCGCTATGCCTACGACTGGACCGTCAACCGAGCGCGTAGCTGCCGCTGATTTAGCGAATGCGACATTCAGCAGACAGATCGGCTTTACGTTCGCGTCGTTAGCACTCTAGGCATTGCGTTCGCACGACATAGCTCGTATTCTGCGGTCTCGTTATCAGGCGCTCTTTCGGGATAACACGCCGGAGCGCCGCACAATTGCTGGTTATGCATTTTACGTCATCGTGACCAATAAAGTCGGCTATTCGCTTGGGCGAGAGGAGCAGCCATTGCGACAGCGGCGGCATTCTCGCAGCCATGTTCGACCCGCAGATGAGGTTCTGGCCGAACCGATCGCTGCTCTGATGCTCGCGCCATTGACAGCAATTCTTCTCCTGCTCGCGGTCGTCTTGACGATGGAATACCGAGTCCGCAGTCGGGGGTCTTCTGGCGACAACCGAGCGAAGAGGTTGAATTCTCACCCCCCCCTCCAAATTGCTCGTCGTGGTCATGGGGTCGTTTGCATTGTAAACCGCATCAACGCCGCATAACTCACGGCTGCGGGCGACGCAAAGGCGAGCAGTTTCGCTTCGACTCGACGATGGCTGCATCTTGCCACATTCGCCAGCTTGATTGCGCTTTTCGTAGTGCCAGCGCTTCTCGTACGGTCGCCACGTGATCTGTCGAAGAGGTGGCTTCCTATCCTCGCGCTCGTTCTCGCGGGAGTCGTTCTGCACTCCGCGCTTAACACTCGCGTCATTGCCAAGATCGAGTTCGACGCGGTCTCAATGCTCACTGCTCTGCCCTTTCTCGTTCTGGGTGCTGCGCTGTTGCTTCTTGTCCACGGCGCGATTGTCGCTAAGATTGAGTTGTACCGGGAAGGAGCGGTATAACCCTTGGCTGCGGGCGACGCAAAGGCCGAGCGTTTTTGCGCTGATCGGCATCGGCGACTACATTGCCCGCTCACACATCGGCGCTCTTCGCGCGCCAGAGCCTTGTCTGTTATGCCGCTTTCCTATGCCTGAGCTTCTTGATCTACTAAATATTGGGAGATGTCCTCATTGTCGGATTGACAACCCATCTCTTGATGCAAAGGGGCACCATGGCACCAAGGACATTGCTGGACAGAATTCGAGGTGGTGGATCGTCTATGCATGCGTGAGGTGTGGAGGCATGGTTCTGGCCGGATCTCCGATGCAGAGAGGTCCAGTAACCGAGATATATCCCTCCGCGAATATGGTGGATGAAGATATTCCACATCGCGCAAAGGAATACCTTAAACAGGCTACCGAAAGCCTCCACGCATCAGCAGGTGCGGTAATGCTAGCAGCAAGTTCCGTAGATGCGATGCTGAAACACCAAGGATATACAGAGGGGAGTTTGTATTCGCGAATCAACAAAGCGAAGGAGGACGGTCTCATTACGGAAGGGATGAGTGACTGGGCACATGAGGTCAGACTTGACGCCAATGATCAGCGACATGCTGACGAGAATGCAGACCTGCCAAGTGTTCAAGACGCACAGCACTGCGTTGACTTCGCCACCGCTTTGGGTCAGTTCCTTTTCGTTCTGCCTGCGCGAATTGCGCGTGGCCGTGCGGCAGCTCAAAGCGAGGCGGCATAACCCTTGGCTGCGGGCGACGCAGAGGCTAGCTTCGTCTCTCGCATGGGCGTCGGTGTCTCCGGTATCCCGTCTTCACTTCCTCGTGCTCTGCGCGCCAGAGCCTGGTCTTGTAAGTTGAAAACGTGAGCCATTTTGGTTCTCCGAGCGCGAAAGTAACTGTTCACGTGCGCCGCAAGCTCTTACTCTGCGTGGCGCTTCAGGAACGCGACGAACTCTTCGGCGGATTGCATCCCGCTCGTGTGGGCGATGACGCGTTCGGTCGCAGGGTCGTAGATGGCGTAGGTCGGCAGCGCGACGGTTGCCGTCTGCTCCAGTTGAAAGCGGCTCATCGCTGGTCCATCGCCTGCCGCATCAGTGTAGAGGGCGACGGGGACGTAGGCCGACAGCGCGGCTTGCACGTTGGTCAGCGGGAAGACGGTCGACTCCATCGCGCGGCAGTTGGTGCAGGTGTAGCCGGTGAAATCGATGAACACCATCCGGCCTTCGGATGCGGCTTGAGCCGATGCAGCTTGCAAACCGTCCATTCCGCGCGGCCAGTCGACGTGCGCTGACGATCCGCCGACGGACGCTGCCGATGCGACGACTGAGAAGTCAGCCGCAGAGCGCGGAGGCAGATACGCGTCGAACAGGCCCAGATTGGCGCCCCATAACCCGGGGATCAGGTACAGCGCCGATGCGAGGAACGCCGATGCCGTAAGCAATCGCCCGGCTCCGACGGACGCCGGTTTCGTCTCTTCGCCCACGCCGATCAGTCCGAGCAAAAACAGTCCACAAAGCGCGAGCAGAACCGCAGATACGGCAATCGACAAAGGGCGCGTGATGATGCCCCAGCCCCATACGAGGTCGGCGTTCGACAGGAATTTGAGCGCGGCGACGAGTTCGACGAAGCCCAGTGTCACCTTCATCGTGTTCATCCACGCTCCCGAACGCGGCAGCCGAGCCAGCGCGCGCGGAAACAGTGCAAACGCCACGAACGGAAGCGCAAATGTGATCGAAAACGCCAGCATTCCTAGGACCGGACGCAGCCAATCGCCGCCGACAGTCGCCGCGAGCAGTCCGCCGACGAAGGGGACCGTACATGAGAACGAGACGAGCGTCAGCGTCAACCCCATAAACAGCACGCCGACAACACCGCCCTTGTGCTCCCCACGCGCCGACGCGTTGACGATGGCGGACGGTAGTTTCAACTCGAACACTCCGAGCAGCGATAGACCGAAGAGCACGAAGACAGCCGCCACGAAGAGGTTGACCCACGGATTGGCCGCAACCGCCTGCGCCCCCGCCGCCCCGACGACGGCCGCCAGCACCAGGCCCAGGAGTGTAAACGTCGCGACGATGCTCAGTCCGTAGAGCAGCGCGAGCCGCGTCGCGTGGGCGCGCGAGCCGCCCTGCCGGGTGAAAAACGATACCGTCAGCGGCAGCATCGGGTAGACACACGGCATCAGCAGCGCGCCCAATCCGGCGGCGACGGCTAGGGCGAGAAAGCCCCACAGTCCGCCCTCGCCGCCAAGCCCAGCACGCATCGCCTGCGTTTCTTCAGCGATGGGCGCGGTTTCGGTGGGACCCGCTTCGAACAGCGAACTGCCGCCGCCCGTCAGATCGGGAATCGCTGCACTCGGTTCGCCCTTGCTTGGCGGAGCCACCTCTCCCCCCCCTCGCCTACCACAAACGTAGCTTCGACCGTGTGTTTCGTCGGCGGCAAACACACCTTCTTGTCGCAGACGGTGAAGCGCAGATCGGCGGCGACGGTGTAGGTGCCGGGCGCAGATGCCTGAATCGGCGCGGTAAACACACCGTCTTGGTCGCGGAAGATGCGGACGGTGACTTCCAGAAACGGGTCGACTTCTTCGAGTGGATCGGGCTGCGAGAACTCGCCGATAGTTACGGCCTCATCCGCGCGCGCCGACAGCAGCAACTCGGGCGATGGCGGTGGCGTGTCGAGTGCATACAGCTTCCAATCCGGATCGAGATCAACCGACACGCGAAGCGTCGCCCCTTGCCCGACACCAACATCGCCCGGGACGATCTCGGCCGACCAACGCGCCACCTCGGTCGGCACCTGCGCTTGGGCGGGCAGCGCGGCGAGGAGGAGCAGAGCAGCGACGAGAAAACGCACAGCAAGAGTCGGGAAAGAGGAAACGCAAAAACGGGCGCTCAGACACATGTCCGAACGCCCGTTTGGAGCGGGTTGTTGCTCTGGCTTACGCGAGCCGCGATCAGGCGCCGGGGACGATGTCCGGGGTGACGTTGATCTTGAACTCGGACGTGACGTCGGCGTGCAGCTTGGCGGAGCCGGTGTACTCACCGATCGTCTTGATGTCTTCGCTGATGCTCAGGCGGCGGCGTTCGATTTCGAAGCCTTGCTCGGTCAGCAGGTCGGCGATCATCTGGGTCGTGACCGATCCAAAGATGCGACCGCCTTCGCCGATGCGCATCGGCACTTCGACGGTGACGTTGTCGAGTTGGCGGCCCATCTGGACGGCCTGGTCCTTTTTAGCGCTACGCTTGCGCTCGGACTGCTTGTACTCTTCCTCGGACGCTTTGACGGCGCCTTTGGTAGCAATCCGTGCGAGGCCGCGCGGGATCAGGAAGTTGCGGCCGTAGCCAGGCTTGACGGAGACCATCTCGCCCTTTTCGCCCAGGTTGTCGACCTCGTCGAGTAGGATGACGTTCATGGTGTTCGGGGGTTAGAGGTTACTTGGTCGTGTCGGCGACGAACGGCAGCAGCGACAGGTGGCGGGCACGCTTGACGGCGCGCGTGATCATACGCTGCGTCTTGGCGGGCACGTCTCCGACGCGGCGAGGCATCATCTTGCCCTGCTCGTTGAGGAAGCGCTTAAGGAAATCGACGTTTTTGTAGTCGACGTATTCGATCGAACGGAGGTCGATCTCAGGTTCTTTAGTTTCTTCGGCCATGGTCGGCGGTAGAGGTCAGATTGTGGGGCTACGAGAAAGAGGCAGGCTCAGGACGAATCCTTTAGAAGCTGCCTTCTACCGTGCGCTCTTTGTTGCGCTCGAAGTGGCGCGTCATCTTGGCGTCGAGGCGCAGCGTCATGTAACGCAGCACGTCGTCTTCGATTTCCATCGCGCGCTCGAGGCGTGGGATGATCGTACCGGGCGCACGGAAAAACACGTTGAAGTAGTGTCCGTTACGCTTTTTCAGGATCGGATAGGCGAGCCGGCGGCTGCCCCAATCGTTGGACTGCAGGATGGTCCCGCCGTTTTCCTGGATGTACGTCTCGTACCGTTTGGCGAGTTCTTTGATCTGGTCTTCGCTCAGGACCGGGTTGACGATATAGGTCAACTCATAGGTAGGCAATGCGTCAGGCATCGTATTCCCTCTGGATAGTGAAACACAAGCCCCGACCGCAGAAGCGCAGACGAGGCAGGGAGAAGCCCGCGAACGGGCAGAACAGCAAGATAACCGCTATCCGCGACTCCGCAGATCACCCGCGTCGATTTGACGATAGCTTCGCGGCGGGGATAAGATGCTGGACCTGGATCGGGATCCGAGTAAGGGCGATTCATGAATCGCCCTTACGCTGGCGCGAGACCTGTCGCTACTCGGCGTACACGCGCAAGTGGTTGTCCAACTCGTCGACATCGTCCGGAGTGACGGGCAGTCCGCTTTCTCCGAGCAGGACGCCCACGCGGTCGAACACGTCGATCAATGCGCCCGGCAGATCGCCGCTGCGAATCCCTTGGATGATGAGTGCCGTCAATTCCCCCCAAGCTTCGGGGGCGACTTTGCTGCTGATGCCTTCATCGGCCAACACTTCGACCCGGTGCTCGTCGATCGAGAGCAGCAGCAGCACGCCCGTCCGCCCAGTTGTGTTGAACACCTCCTCCTCCACGAACGCGCGCATCGCCCGGCGATGCACCATCTGGTCCATCCGAGCGCCACCGACGAGCGCGCGTCGGACAGCGGGTACGGTTCCTCCCAATAGTGCGCCTACGATCAGCCCAACCGTCACGACGAGGCACACGCCCCACTCGCTGTGCAGCCAGCCCCACCCCATCCCCACGTGCAGCAGATCGAACAGCGTCCACGCGACGAGAGCGAGCACGCCCCCCCAGACGGCTCCGCGCGCCATAGCCTCCGGGTAGCGGTCGCTGCGCTTGACGACGCAGGGCACGATCTCAGCCGACGTGCGCTTCTCAGCTTCGGCGACGGCGGCTTTCAGGCGGTCGAGTTGGTCGGGAGTGAAGCGTTGCACCATCGGTCAGCGGGTTCGAGTGGGATGCGCTGCGTCTCGGGACGACTGCGCTGATCGAAACTACGGCGACGAAACGCGGAGTCTATCGCCCCGGAAGCGCTGCATCGGGTTGATCGGCACTGTTGGCGTCGATCTGATCGATGATCTGGGACGCGTTGCGACCCTGAGGCGAATCGGCTCCGGCGACGCGTACGATGCGGGCGAAGTACCGCTTCGCCTCTTGGGGGCGACCGATCTGCAGGTTCATCCAGCCCCTATTGAAGTTGCCGCCGATGTGGAGCGAATCCTCTTCGAGAATGCCCAGCGTCTCCTGGATGGCGCGCATCGGATCGGACGAGCTGTCGTACTGGAGCGCCCACGACTGACGGGCGCGCAGATCGAGGCTGTTTTGTCCGCGCTCGCGGGCCGCGTCGTACATCCCGACGGCGCGCTGAGCGATGGGCGCCCGGCTTCCGGCATCGAGGAGGTCGAGCCATTCGGAATAGAGATCGCCCGCGCGTTCGTAGGCGATGGGATCGTCGGTCTCGCGCGCCAGGTCGGACTGGGCCTGAGCAGCAAGGTCGGGGCGACCGAAGCCGATGAGCAGGTCGACCATGCGGCGCTGGGCAGCGGCGCGCTCGGCTCCCGTCGCCGCGTCGATTTCGTCTTCGAGTTGCGACACCAGTCCGGTTGCCTCGGACGAGAGTTCGGCGAACACGCCGGTCACGCTTCCGGCAGGAAGCGGCTCGTCGTTGGGCAGTTGCGCGTCGGGTGGAGGCTGGGTGGCGTTGGGCTGCATGTCGGCCTCACTCGGCCCATCGCCCAAGACGACAGAGAGCGCGAACAGTGCGGCGACGAGGAGCAACGCCGATCCCAGCAGCAGACCCAGTCGCTTTCCGATGCCTTCCGGCTCGGGCGCCCGAGTCGCCTCGGATGTGGCTGCATCGGGCGGAAGCGCCGGAGCATCGGGTGCGACAGCGCCCACCTGGAGCGGCGATCCGCATCGACTGCAAAAGCGAGCGCCAGCAGGATTTTTCCATCCGCATTCGTTGCAGAACGCACCCTCGCTCTCCACAACCTCGTCGACAACAGGCACTCCGCTACTCATTGCCGGATTGCCTTCGTCGCCGGGAGCCGGCGCGCCTACCCTATGGCCGCAGAGATCGCAGCGGGTTTGCCCAGGCTTGAGGCGGGCACCACAGGCGATACAGGTCGATTCGTCAGGCATCGTCGTCGGAGGGATGGACACGGTTTTTGAGGTCGCGCGAGGGACGGAAAACAGGCACGCGGCGGGCGGCGACGGCAAGAGATTCGCCAGTCGAAGGGTTTCGAGCGCGTCGAGCAGCGCGGTCGGCTACGTCGAACACGCCAAAGCCCCGCAGTTCGACGCGTTCTCCATCGGCCAGCGAATCGCTCACGCACACCATAAAGCCGGTGACGACCGCTTCGGTCTCGACGCGCGTCAAGCCCGTAGCCTGGGCGATGCGGTCGACGATGTCGTGCTTGGTCATAGGCTGCGGTGGATGGGCGTCCAACATACGCGCGCCCGGTTCACGTACCGCGTGAAGAGATCAGCGAAACCGACTGCGCTCAGAGCCTGACCGCAGTTCGAGTAGTCTCTCAGGATCCGATCGTACGGCTACGCATCACGACAGGCAACGTATCGAGGGCGACGGCTGCGATCACGCCGAGAATCGGAAAGAGGCCCCAACTTCCACCGAACACGTTCTCGACGACGCTCACCCAGAGAAGCGTATAAGGGGCCACGAGGAATCCGAGTACGGGCATCAGATAGTTGTCAAACACGCCCGAAAACCATCCGGTAAACAGCCACAGCACCACGATGGCGATGCGTGGGACGAACAGCGAGATCAGAAACGAAACGGGATTCACAGCGCCAGGGCAGATGCAACGGAACCGTAAGCTACGCCTTCGAGCGGAGCACGACACGTCGGGGCGCGGTGTCTCTGGAAACCCTCCACCTCGACATGCTCGACACGTTCGCTCATCGCCTAGCCCTGACCGCCGAAAACCTGCTCGATCGCGCCGCCCGCCTGCTCCCCGACGACGACCGCGCCGCTGTTCTCGCGCCCTACCGCGCCTATGGGACTCCCGACCTGTTTCGCCTGTTGACCCGTGTGCTCCGCGACCCCGGCGACTTAAGCGCAGATGCCGACCAGTCGACGCTCGACAACTTGCGCGACATGATCGCCCGGTTCGAAAGCGACGAGATCCCAGGCATCGAAATCGAAGCCACGTTCGGCGATGCCACGGCGCAAGGCATCAGCGATGAAGAAGGATATGCCGCGGTCCACCTCGTCCCCGCCCCACTCGACCGCTCGCGCGAATGGCATCCGGTCACGCTCCGCACGCGCAACGTCGACGGCGGCGAGCCGGACAAACAGGCCGAGCAGATCGTCGACGTCCTGGTGCCTCACCCCCGAGCGGAGTTTGGCGTCATCTCGGACATCGACGACACGGTTCTGCAAACCGACGCAACGAGTCTCGTGCGCATGATCCGCACCACGCTGACGGGCAACGTCCACACGCGACTAGCCTTCGAGCACGTCGATGAACTCTACGCTGCGCTGCGTAAGGCGGCACCGGGAGATGCGCGCAATCCCTTCTTCTACCTGTCGTCGTCGCCTTGGAATCTGTACGACTTCATCCGCGACTTCCTCGACCTCAACGGACTACCGCGCGGACCGATCTTGCTGCGCGACCTTGGACTGGACCAAACCAAAATGCTCAAAACGCCGCACAGCGAGCACAAGAGCGAGCATCTGCGCGCGATTCTCACCACCTATCCCGATCTACCGTTCGTCCTGATCGGAGACAGCGGGCAGCACGATCCAGAGATCTATGCCGATGCCGCGCGCGAGCATCCGGGCCGTATCAAAGCCGTCGTCATCCGCGACGTGAGCGACGATGTGCGCGACGAGGAGGTCCGAAAGCATGCCCAAGAACTGCGTGCGATGGACGTTCCGCTCGTGTTCTGCGCCGATAGCCGAGACGCATTCGCTTTACTGCGTGAAGAAGGCGTGCTCTCCTGAATCCACCGGGCGCACCAATCGTTACCCCGTCATGCTTCACGCTCGCCGATACGACTTAGCCGATGATGCCCCATGGGTCGTGTTCGTGCACGGTGCTGGCGGCTCTTCGTCTATCTGGCACCAGCAGATGCGAGACTTCCGCGCACGCTACAACGTGCTGATGGTCGACCTGCGCGGACACGGTGGATCGCAACTAAGCGAGGATCAGGCGATGACATTGGATTACACGTTCGATGCCGTCAGCCGTGAAGTCGTCGACGTGCTCGACCGCGAGGGAATCGAAGCAGCGCACTTCATCGGTATCTCGCTGGGCTGCATCGTAATCCGCACGATCGCCGAGATGGAGCCGGACCGCGTGCTGTCGATGACGTTGGGCGGTGCCATTGTGCGGTTGGACTTACGCTCGCGTGTACTGGTTTGGGGCGGCAACGTGTTCAAACGCGTCGTCCCCTTTCTGTGGCTCTACAAACTGTTCGCCTGGGTCATCATGCCACGCGCGGCGCATGAGGAGAGCCGGTCGCTGTTCGTCCGTGAGGCGCGCAAGATGGCACAGCGCGAGTTCGTCCGCTGGTTTCGCCTGACGACCGAGGTGACGCCCCTCCTTCGCCTCTACCGCGAGCGAGAACTCGACACGCCAACGCTCTACGTCATGGGCGACCAGGATCACCTCTTCCTCCCTCCAGCGCGCAAGTTGGCGGACGAACACCTGAAGAGTGAACTACACGTCGTCGAGGACAGCGGCCACGTCGTCAATGTCGACCAGCCCGAGACGTTCAACCGCGTCGCCATTGCATTCATCGACCGCATAGCGGGGATTGACCGCGCAGAGTTACAGGCGGCGTGACTGCCGAGTACAAGCGGCGGATAGCGCCATGTTTGGCCCAAGTCAGCCCGTACTCTGCATAGCTGCGGCGATTCCGTTGATGCTGAGCTGGAGCAAGTCGCGGTCTTCATCGGCGTCTTTGCCCTCGGCATCGGCGGCGCGGATGCGCTCCAGTAGGACGATCTGGACGAAGTTGAGCACATCGGTGTACGGGTTGCGCAGGTCGATGGAACGGGCGATGGCGCCTGATCCGGCCAAGGGGCGCTCAGTGATGGACTGGAGCAGCGACGCGCCGTTTTCCAAATCGTCGGCGATGCGTTCGTGGAACGACGGTTCGGGGGCCAACGCTTCGTCGTAGCGAGCGGCGATAGACAGACGGGCGCGAGCCATCTCGCGAGCGGCGTTATCGGCGACGGCGCGGAGGAACGGCCAGTTTTGGTAGGCCTCCTTGAGCGAGGCACGTTCGTCGTCCGTCAGTTCTGCGGCGGCAGCGCCCGTTCCATACCAGCCGGGGACGGTGTAGCGCGTCTGCGTCCAGGCGAATACCCACGGGATCGCGCGTAGCCCGTCGAACGGATCGTCGCCCTGGGTTTGGCGGCTGATCGGGCGGCTGGCGATGGGCAGTTGGCCGATGCTGCCGAGTGGGGTGATGCCGCTGTACCACGGCCAAAAGTCGTCGTCGTGGATGAGCGACAGGTAGGCGTCGGTCGACGTGTCGGCCATGCGTGCGACTAGTTGGGCGGCGCCTTCGGGATCGCGCGTATCGGTGATCTTGGCGGTGCCGACGAGCAGGGCGCTCGCCATCTGTTCGAGGTGGCGCATCGCGATAGCGTCCGAGCCGTAGCGGAACGAGATGACCTCGCCCTGTTCGGTGAAGCGGATGCGGCCCGTTTGGGCCGACGCGGGCTGGGCGAGCATCGCCTGATTTGCGCGTCCGCCGCCTCTGCCGACCGTCCCGCCGCGCCCGTGGAACAGGCGGAGGCTGACACCAAACTCCTCGCATACGTCACCCAGCGCGCTCTGCGCCTGATGAAGACTCCAGTTCGCCATCCAATAGCCGCCGTCCTTGTTGGAGTCCGAGTAGCCCAGCATGATCTCTTGCAACCCGCCGCGCGCCGCCAGTTGCGCCTGCCACAAGTCGCCGGCGAACAGGCCGCGCATGAACTCGTGCGAATGGGCCAGGTCCTCAATGGTCTCGAACAGCGGGACAACATCAACGGCCGTCGTGATCGTGCCGTCGGCGGCGCGTGACCACAAACCGGCCTCTTTGAGCAGCAGCAGCACTTCGAGCAAGTCGCTCGGATCGTGCGTCATGCTAACGATGTAGCTGCCGACCGATTGCGGTGCGTATCCGGCCTGCTCGCGCACAAAAGCCAGCACGTCGAGAAGGTCGTCCAGCGCGGCATCGTCTGGCGCACCAACCGGACGCAGCGGGCGCGGCGAGGCCAGTTCTGCTGCGTAAGACGGTTTCGCGCTCGTCTTCGTCCATATCGGCATAGCGGTCGGTCACTCCGCCCTGCGCGAGCAGCGTGGCGACGGCGGCTTCGTGGACGCGGCTGTGCTGGCGGATGTCGAGCGCGGCCAGGTGCATCCCGAACGCCTCGGCCTGCCAGATCAGCGTCGCCAGACTGCCCGACCGCGCCACATCGGGCAAGCCTACGGCGTCGAGGGCATCGCGGATGGCGTACAGGTCGGCGAGAAACGTGTCGTGCGGATAGCTGGCGGGATCGGTCTCAGCCTTGCGCACTCGGACGCGAATCGCCTCCAGTTTCAGGCGGATCGGCTCACGCCCGAACGCGCGCAAGATTGAGTCATCGAGTCCGGTTTCTTCCACATCACGCTCGACGGCCGACACGAAGTCGTCCGAGAATCCCTCCACTTGCTCCTGCGACACGCTCAACTCGCGTCGGACCGCGCGCAGTCCCTCGTCCAACCGGCGCGAGGCGGCTCGGCGGTGGCTACTCATCGCGGCGCGCGTGACCTGAGGCGTGACGTTGGGGTTGCCGTCCCGGTCGCCGCCGATCCAACTCCGGTAGCGGAGGAAGGCAGGCACGTTGGGGATACGTCCGCCCAGTTCTTCGGCATAGTGCTTCGAGATCGCGCGCTGAATATCGGCCAGCAAGCGCGGGACGACGTCCCAGACCGTTCCGGCGAGAAAGAACAGGCCCTGGTCGATTTCGTCGACGACGGTCGGGCGCGTGGCGCGGATCGTGTCGGTGAGCAGGAGCAGCCGGATCTGGCGCGAGATGTCGGCCTGAGCGTCGCGCTTTTCGCCATCGGTGGCACGGTCGGACTGCAAGACTTCTAGTTGCTCGCCGATCTGCTGCTGCTTGTACAGAATCGAGCGGCGACGCGCCTCGGTCGGGTGCGCGGTCAGCGTGGGCTGCAGGTCGAGCTTCTGGAGCAGCGATTCGACATCGGCCAGCGACAGTCCGGCGGCTTTAAGTTTGCCGATGGACTCGTCGACCGATTCGCTGCGCGGTGGGCTGTTGAGCGTCCGCTCTCGGTTGATCCGGGCGATCTCGCGCTTCTCGGCCTGATTGACCAGATGGAAAAACGTCGTGTAGGCGCGCAGCACCCAGTTCAGATCGTCGCGCGAGGCGTGGCGGATTC
Source organism: Rhodothermales bacterium (assembly GCA_963793245.1). Lineage (GTDB taxonomy): Bacteria > Bacteroidota > Rhodothermia > Rhodothermales > BA12 > CAXBBB01. Next base: position 534,890 of record CAWBZG010000004.1, on the reverse strand, counting down.
GCTCGGTGGCTTGCTGTGCGGCTTTCTCGTCGCCGGAACGCGCTGCCCGCTGCGCAAACGTCCGTAACTCCTCGACCAGTTCGAACCGCTCCTGTCCGCCCAACTCAGCAACCGACTGCCCCAGCATTTCGCCAAGCATCCGCACGCTATCGGCCAACTCGGGCGACGGTTTGGGGAGCGTCGCAGTGGCGCTGTCGGACTGCTGCGCGTCGAAGGGAGAGGACCAGTTGGGCGGCGTGGAATCGGGCATCAGAGGCAGAAACAGAAAACGGGACAGAAGCAACCAAACGCTGCCCTGCCCCGCTTCGATCCGTTCGGCGACGGTCCTACGCGGACCTGGCAGGTCGTGGGCGACCCGCCAGGTCTCCTGCTCTGATCACTCCATCTCGCTCGTCTGGTTCTCGCGGTTGTAGTCCGGCGTGATCTCCATCGGGTCGAGTTCGGCTTTGACGACGGGACTGGCGACGGGGACCGTGACCGTCCACTTCTCGTACGTCCACGGCCACGGCTCGGCGACCATCCAGCCGCTGTCGACCGGGCGTGAGGCGAACGTCTCGCTCGTCGGCACGTGGATCCACATCTGCTCGCCGTTTTCGAGTGTCAGACGCAGGTCGACGGGGAAGAACATCGCGTCGTTGCGCGACAGGTCGATCATCGCCTGGCCGCTCTCGTTGCGGACGCCGGTCAGTTCGTAGTCCATCTCGCGCGTGCTCTGCGTGAGTTGCCAGAAGAACCAGTCCAACTCCATCCCGCTCACCTGCTCGGCGACGCGCTCGACGTCCGCCGGCTCGATGTGGCGTCCAACGTACTGATTGTAGAGTTCTTTCCAGAACCGAGCGAGGTTGTCCTGGCCGATTACGCTTCCGAGCAGACGGGCGACGTTCTGACCGCCACCGTACGACGCCGTGCTGTACGCGCGGTTGGTGTGGTAATAATCGGACGGCGTGTTGAGCGCCTCGAATCCACCGCTGCGCTGCAAGCGGATGATGCCGTTGGTCGCTCCTTTATGGATGTCGCCCTCTTCATCGGGGCGCATCAAGTTGGCGATGACCTGATCGGTCCAGTAGCTGGTGAAGCCTTCGTCGAACCACGGATAGTCGCTCTCGTTGTTCGCCATCATCGAATAGAACCACTCGTGAGCGGCTTCGTGGACGGTCACGCCGATCAGCGAGTTGGCTGTCCGTCCGCCGGTGATCAGGTTGAGCATGGGGTATTCCATGCCACCGTCTCCGCCCTGGATAACGGTGAACTGCGGATAGGCGTAGGGGCCGATGTTGGCGCTCAGTTCGGCGATGACCTGGGGGACGAAGCGTTTCATGAACTCCCACCCTTCGGCTACGTCGGCCTGATAGATCAGGTGGTACGTGATGCCGTCGACCTCGACGCGGTCGTGCATGTAGTCGGGGTCGGCGGCCCAGGCGAAGTCGTGGACGTCGTCAGCCATGAAGTGCCACGTCAAGCGCGATCCTGCGGCGTGCTGCACGTCGGTGTCCGAGTAGCCGTGGCCGATTTCGTCCGGGTTCTGGAGCACGCCCGTCGAGCCGATGGTGTATTCGGATGGCATCGTGATCTTAACGTCCCACGAGCCGAACGGCGCCACGAACTCGCGTCCGATGTAGGGGTCGGCGTGCCAACCTCGGCTGTCGTAGTGCGCCATTTTGGGATACCACTGCGCCATCGAAAAGTCGATCCCCTCTCGGCTGTCGCGCCCGCTGCGGCGGGTTTGAAGCGGCACCTGGCTGTCGAACACCATCTCGAAGACGACCGTCGCGCCCGGGGCGATCTCCATTGGCAAGTCGGCACGGAGAACCGTGTCGAACACGTTGAACTCGACCGGAGTGCCGTCCATCGTGATCGAGTGGACGTTGTGGTAGCCGACTTCCTCGTCGGTGAGTTCGAAGATGCGCGGCACGACGCGCCCGTCGGCATCGGGCAGGTTGCGGTTGCGCTCGGCCATCATCGACTGCGGATTGAACGCGTTGAAGTACAGGTGCCAGTACACACGGTCGAGCGCGTACGGACTGTTGTTGGTGTACGTCAGTCGCTGCGTGCCCGTCATCTGGTGGTTCGGCGCGTCCACGTCGACCTCCATCTGGTAGGCGACGCGCTGCTCCCACTGCGCCACGCCCTGGGCAAAGAGAGTCGGCGCGCTGACGAGGGCGAGCGTGAGCAAGAGTAGAAGTCGGAGCATCTGGAAGAGAAAGAGAGGAATGAGGAGATAGACAAACGCAAGGTAGTGGCTCTCTAGTTTGCTACGAAAGCCTCTCCCCGCCGATCTCATGTTTACGCACACCTATTCGATCCGCGCAGCCGAAGTCGACGCGACGGGCCGCGCGCCGTTGCCGGTCCTGCTCGACCTGTTCCAGGACATCGCCAATCGCCACGCGACCGAGTTGGGCTGGGACATGCAGACGCTGCTCGACCGAGGCGAGGCGTGGCTGATGGCGCAGATCGCGATCCAGCGTCTGGAGGCTCCGATGCCGATGGCGGGGCAGTCCGTCCGCATCGAGACGTGGCCGTCGCACGCCGACCGCCTCTACGCCCACCGCGACGCGAGGCTGTCGACGGATGACGGCGACATCGCGCACATCTCGTCACGCTGGTTCGTACTCGACACCGCCACGAGGCGCCCGCGACGCGTCGGCTCGGACTTCATCGACCTAGTCGACACGTCTCGTCCGCCGCAACTCGACTTCCCCCGCCTGCGGTGGTCCGCCGATGCCGCGCCCGAGCATACCGCCGACCTGCGCGTCGCCCGCCGCGACCTCGACCTGAACGGACACGCCAACAACGTCGCGTTCGCACGCTGGGCACTCGAAGCCTTGCCGCAGTCGGTGTACGAAGACGGCGAATTGCACCGACTCGACTACGCCGTGCGTCAGGAAGCGCTGTGGGGCCAGGCGATAAACGCGGAGTCCGTCACGCAGGACGACGGCGCCTGGCTGCACCGCATCACGCGCGACGGTGACGAGTTGGCGCTGATCTCGTCGCGTTGGAAGTAGCTTGCCCTTCCCCAACTCGCTTTCCGACATGCCGACGACCTGCTCCTTTTCCATCACGAAATGGGAGGCCCACCCCATCGACGCTCCAGCAGATGGCCCCGAACAGTCGCGGGTCGTGCTCGCAAAGGAGTTCTCGGGCGAACTGGTCGGCAGGAGCAGCGGTGAAGGGCTGTTCTGCGGAATGAGCGACCCGTCGGCAGGCGCGGGGTACGTGGTCAGCGAGCGTATCGTCGGTGCGATAGGCGAGCGCGACGGCTCCTTCGTGATCCAGCACGGCGGGTTGATGGGGCCAGGTCACACGCCATCGACGTTCGGAAGCATCGTTCCAGGATCGGGAACGGGCGACTTCGCGGGGATCAGCGGCACGGTTGTCATCGCGCAGTCGGCACAGGGCCACACGATGACACTCGACTACGAGTTGGGTCCTGCACAAACCTGACAGGTGTTGGAGGCCTGTCAGGTTTCCCTCTCTGCGTCCAGGTAGAAGCGGTACAGCGGCCAGCAGATGGCGAGTTGCTCCATCGCCCAGCCGACCAAGTCGGGACCAAGCCGGTGCACGTCGACCGTTGGCAGTTTGTGGCGGAGCCAGATCGTCTTTGCCCGAGCGAGTTCGTCAGGCACGTTGTTGATCGGCTCGGTGAAGCGGACGACGTCGCCTTTCGATCCATAGCGGACGCCGAGTTGCCAACCGTCACGTTGGAGTGCGGGGTTGATGCTATCGAGCCACGTCTGCGGCTCGCGGGCGATGCGCGCCTTGACTGCGGACATCAAACCTTTCATGTGCTCGGCGACAAACAGGCCGACAGTAAAGCCGTCGGGATCGAGGCTGTGGGCGAGTTGGAAGTCTTGCAGGCGCTTCTTGCGGCTGTGGCGGTAGAAGCTCAACCACAGGTGATGGTGCGACCCGCCTGCGCCGAAGTCGTTTTTGAGGATGCGCGAGAACACGCCCTTTTCGGTCTCAAACGGCAGTCGGTTGGGCAGCACCCAGTTCCACGCGAGGTCGTCGCGGTAGCGCTTGAACGGATCTTGGACGTGCGCCTTGATCGCCGGTTTGTCCTCGCGATACTGGTCGATGTGTGGATGTTGCCGCAGGCGTTCCAGAACGGCGATGGTGTCCGGGGTGAAGCCCTCGAACGTCAGATCCAGTCGATCCGGGCGAGGGAGGAGCGTGTCTGGAGGAGTGTCGAGCGGTTCGAGGCCCGGTGGCAGGGCGTCGTCGAGAGGGAGCGAGGAGGACGGCACGGAGAGCGTCGGGCGTGGCGGCGATGGGGACGGACGAGTCGCGTTCACCCTGCAGAGCGGCAAGCGGTTCGGGCGCTTGGGGTTCGTTACCAATTGCACGCGCGACGACGTCGGGAAACTTGGCCGGATGCGCCGTCGCCAGCACGATCTGCGGCGTCGGATCGCCTGTTTCGTCTCGATAGCGACGGGCGGCTTCGAGGCCGACGGCTGTATGCGGACAGGCGACGTAGCCCCACCTGTCGTACGCGCGCTTCATCGAAATCAGCGTGTCGTCATCGCTCACGGTCGCGCCCCAGATATGGTCGGACAGTGAGTCGCCGAGCAGCTTGTGGATCCGCTCAAAGTTGCTCGGCGCGCCGACATCCATCGCATTCGAGAGCGTGGCGATTGACGCGCCCATCTGCGCGTCGCCACCCGCTAGCCGGTCGGGGAAGAAGCGGTTGGCGTTGTGCGCGGCGATGAAGCGGCGGACGGGCAATCCGGCCTGCATCGCCATCACGCCGCCCGTCAGGTTGCCCAGGTTGCCGGACGGCGTCACGAAGACGGCCTCCTCTCCTCCCCACTGCCTCATCGCCTCGACATAGAACAGCATCTGCGGCAGCAAACGGCCGATGTTGATCGAGTTGGCGGACGACAGCGGAATGGCAGACAGCTTGGGGTCGGCGAAGGCGGCTTTGACCATGCGCTGGCAATCGTCGAACGTGCCTGCGACCCGCAGGCTCGTCACCCCATCGCGCTGCATCACGAGTTGCCGCTCCTGGACCGGGCTGACCTGTCCGTCGGGAAACAGGAGGACGACGCGGAAGCCCGGCAAGCCCGCGAATCCGTCGGCGACGGCGCTGCCGGTGTCTCCGCTGGTGGCGACGAGAATCGTTAGCGGCTCGTCGGCGGGATTGCGTAGCCGAGCGAGCAGGCGCGCCATCGTCCTCGCGCCGAAGTCCTTGAACGAGTACGTCGGCCCGTGAAAGAGTTCGAGGACCGACAGACCAGGCTCCAACTCGACGAGCGGAATCGGAAAGTCGAGCGCGTCGCGGACGGCGAATTCCCAGTCGGGTACGTCATCACTCAGCCACGGATCGAGGACGGCGACGGCGAGATCGGCGAACGAGTCGCCATCCCGCCATCCATCTGGGAGGGGCGGAACGGGCGTTGGGATATAGAGGCCGCCGTCGGGCGCGATTCCACGTGTCAGGGCGGTGCTCAGCGAGACTGCTGAGTCGGACGAACGAGTGCTGGCGTAGGTCGTGGGCATGGCGGGTGGGCCTGCGCGCACCTGGCAGGTCGGGGGCGACCTGCCAGGTGTCCGGCGCGGCTTTAGTCGATAGATTGGGCGAGCGTTCGGGCGCCCTGGCTGCACGCGCGGACGGCGTGCGCTCCTGCTTCGATACCGACGCCTCGGCTTGCCGCCTGCATCTCCCTCGCCACGTGTTGGGCGGATCGCGCGTCGCGGCACAAGGCGAAGAGCGTCGGCCCGGACCCGCTGAGGGCGCATCCATAGGCTCCGGCGGCGAGGGCTGCGTCGCGGACGGCTTGGTAACACGGCACCAAGCGCGCGCGGAGTGGCTCGACGAGCGTGTCTTGCATAATGGCGCGTCCGGCAGCCTGGGCGTCCCCCCTGGCCAATGCGTCGATCAAAAAGGCAAGTTCGGCGGCGTTTCCTACGGCCCCCGAAAGGGCGACTTGGTCGGGCAGCAGTGCTCGGGCATCGCGCGTCAGCACCTGAACACGAGGCACGACGAGGGCCACGTGCAGTTCGCATCCCACCGATAGCTGACGGTACCGCGTCGGATCCGACGGCGACACCAATACGGCCCCGCCGAACAACGACGGCAGCACGTTGTCGCCGTGCCGCGCGCCGCTCGCCATCGCTTCGCCATCGAGCACCGCGTCGACCAGCTCGGCTTTCTCGAACGGCGATCCGCACGCCACATTAGCCGCCCACGCCCCGGCGACCGCGCTCGCTGCCGACGACCCCAACCCCGACCCCGGCGTCAGCCCCTTGCGGATGCGCAGCACGAGTCCGAAGTCAGCGCCCGCCCTATTCAAGACAGATTCGGCTGCAATAACAGCGGTGTTTTTCCGGTCGTCCGGCGCCGTCCACGAGGCGCCCGTATCCGAGGCGATGACACGAACGCCGGGCTGCTCGTCGCGCCAAACCTCGACGGTATCGCCCAGCCCTTCGACGGCCATTCCGAGCGCGTCGAAGCCCGGTCCCAGGTTGCTCAGCGACGCCGGAGCCGTCACGAGCGCTATCGGCTGCTCGGTCATGCGATCATGCCTGTTTTGCGTGCGTAGCCAAAAATGCCGCCCGCATCGACGATCTCTGCCACGTCGCCCAGCGGTTGGAGTTGGTGCACGTCGCCTGTCCGCCGGTTGGTGAGCGTGCCCGCTTGGGTATCGATCTCGACTTCGTCTCCGGTGCGCGTCTGCTCGACCAACCGCTCGGCGCTCTCGAACGGGACGAGGAAGCCGCCATCGACCGAGTTGCGGTAGAAAATCCGGGCGTACGACTGCGCCACGACCGCTTCGATTCCGGCTTCCCTGAGCGCGAACGGCGCGTGCTCCCGGCTCGACCCACACCCGAAGTTGCTACCGCCGATGATGACCGTGAACGGACTCGTGTCCTTGCCCTCTGGCACAAACGGCACGTCGCCCATCGGCAACCCTTGCTCGCCCGGCGGAACAGACGAGAGCGCATATCGCCCATAGAACTTCCGCTCTTTGGGATCGGTGAGCGAGTAGACGAGGTGCTGCGCCGGAATGATCTGATCGGTGTCGACGCTGTCGCCGAGCACGTATGCGCGGCCTCGAATGATGTCTTTCATGGATAGGTTGGGGTGCCCGAAGTGGAGGTGAGCAACAGTACCAGAAGTCGGCCTCAGACGGTCCGGCGATCAGATGCAGAGTGAAGAGAGCGGCCAAAATCGTCCTGCTTGAGCGCCAGCGAGTTTGGACGATTTTAGCGAATGCAGCGCGCATCAGCCGGAGCGACGTTAGCCTTGATTTTTTGCTTCCTTTTGTATCAAGACAAAAGAAGGCTCCGCGCAGCGAGAGGAAGTCAGCAATGGAAGCACATGTGGGAAACTGCGCTCAGAGTTAGACAGCATGAGCGACGCTGGAGATCGCCACGTCGCTTCGCTCCTCGCGATGACTAAAAGCTACACGAGCATATCGCGCGGGTCCGTAATCACGCCGGTCAGCGCAGCGGCAGCGACGGAGAGCGGCGATGCCAGATACACACTTGCCCCCTTGCTCCCCATCCGCCCCGGAAAGTTGCGGTTCGTCGTCGAGATCACGTTCTCCTCTCCCACCGCGCGCCCAAACGTGTCAATCGGACCACCCAAACATGCTCCGCACGACGAGTGACCGATCTTGCAGCCCGCGCGCTCGAAGATGTCGTACAGGCTGTCGCCCTCTACGTGCGTCGTGTGGAGTTGACGCCCGACGAGCGTCGTCGCCGGGATGATGTAGGTGTCGACGACGACGTGGCCGCCTCGGAGCACGCGTGCCGCCGCCTCGAAGTCTTCGAGCTTTCCGCCCGTGCACGAGCCGACGTAGGCTTTGTCGACGCGCGTCCCGGCGACTTCGCTGACCGACGCTCGGTTGTCGGGGCGGTGCGGCTTGGCGATGATTGGTTCGAGCGTCGACGCGTCGTAGCGGTACTCTTTGAGATAGGTCGCGTCGGGGCGCTCGGCGACGACCTGAAACGGCGTGTCGGTGCGCGCTTTGACGTAGTCGACGGTCTTGGCGTCGGCGACGATGATGCCGCTTTTGGCTCCGGCTTCAATCGCCATGTTGGTCAGCGTCATCCGCTCGTGGACGGGCAGATCCATGACGGCTTCGCCGCCGAACTCCATCGCGCAATAGGTCGCCCCGTCGATGCCGATGTCGCCGATGATCTGGAGGATCAGGTCTTTAGCGGTCAGATAGGGCGGCAGAGCGCCATCGAACGTGAACCGAAGCGTCGGCGGCACTTTGACCCAGAGTTTGCCCGTCCCCATGATGAACGCAGCGTCCGTGTTGCCGACGCCGGTCGCGAACATGCCGAACGCGCCGCTTGTGCAGGTGTGGCTGTCGGTGCCGAAGAGAACGGTGCCGGGGCGGTTGAAGCCTTCCTCGGCGAGCGCCATGTGGCAGACGCCTTTGTAGCGGTCGGTGTGGGCGTCGTAGAAGTGCGGAAGCTCTTGCTCAGCCGCCATCTCGCGCAGCAGGCGGACGTTGCGGTTGGCGTGGCTGTCGGCGGTAAAGATGTAGTGGTCGGGGATGACGACCACTTTCTCCTTGTCCCAGAAGCGCGCATCGACTCCGAACTCGCGCTTGAAGATCTCATACGCGGGCGGACCGCACACGTCGTGCGTCATCAGCGTGTCGACGTCGACCCACACGGTTTCGCCTGGTGCCACGCGCTCGCGCCCGGCGTGTTGGGCGAGGATGGTTTCGGTTAGGGTCATGGATTTCTGGATTGGGAGCGTGACGCAGGCTTTTATCCGTCAGGCGAGGAGCGCAGTAGCCTGCCCAGGACTTGATCCGAGGACGTGGCGATCTCCGTGCTATCGTCTGCGAAGGAGATCGCCGCGCTTCGCTCGCGATGACAAGGTGGAGATTGAATCAGCGTTTCGCCTTCCGCCACGTCTGCTCGCCCGTGAACGAGTCCATGATGCCCTCGCCCGCGAACCCGATGGACTCGCGGTCGGCGCGGTGGGCTTCGAGTGCGTTGAGGGCCTGGACGTAGGCGAACGCCGACGCCTGGATCACGTCGGTGTGGCGGCTCTGGCCTCGGAAGTAGGCGCCGTCGGTCCCGATGAGCACGGTGACTTCGCCAACCGAGTCGCTGCCCTCGCTGACCGAGCGAATGTCGTAGCTGATGAGTTCGTGCGGCTGGCCCGTCGCCGCGTCGATAGCCGCGTAGAGCGCGTCAATGGGTCCGTCGCCGGTCGCTTGCTCGGTGCGCGTGGTTTCCGTCGTGCGCTCGTAGACGGTCACGCTGGCTTGCGGCTCGTCGCCCGTTTTGACGACGACGTGGAGGGACTGGAGTTCGAATGCGGATTTGGGCATGTCAGGGGTGTGGGTTAGGAGATTGCGGAGATCCTGGTCGAAGATCTCCTTTTTGCGGTCAGCGAGTGCGAGAAATCGGGCATAGAGGCCGTCAGGGTCGGAGAGCGTGTCGGGCGTGATGCCGATGCGGTCCATGCGCTGCATCAGCCCGGCGCGTCCGCTGTGGCGCCCCAAGCGGATGCCCTGAGCCTCCTGGCCGACGTCTTCGGCGCGGAGGATCTCGTAGGTGTTGCGGTCTTTGAGCACGCCGTGCTGGTGGATGCCCGCTTCGTGGGCAAACGCGTTGCGCCCGACGATGGCCTTGTTCGGCTGAACGGGAAAGCCCGTCGACGCCATCACCAATCGGCTGATCGGCGTCAAGCCTTGCGAAACGATTGCGGTGTCGATTCCGGTCGTCACTCCAAGCGCGTCGCCGCGCGTGCGGAGGGCCATCACGATCTCTTCGAGGGCGGCGTTTCCGGCCCGCTCGCCGATGCCGTTGATCGTGCATTCGACCTGCCGAGCGCCTGCAGCAATGGCCGCCAGACTGTTGGCCGTCGCCAGTCCCATGTCGTCGTGGCAGTGCGCTGAGAGAACGACGTTTGGGTAATCGGCTAGGCACTTGCGCGCAGTCTCGAAAAAGGCGCCGTACTCATGCGGTAGGCAGTAACCCGTCGTGTCGGGGATGTTGATCGTCGTCGCTCCGGCTTCTACCGCAGCCCGTATGACCTCGCACAGGTATCCGTGATCGGTCCGCCCGGCGTCTTCGGCGCTGAACTCTACGTCGTCCGTAAACGTGGCGGCGTAGGCGACGGCCTCGCGCGTCATGCGCAGGATCGTGTCGCGCTTGTCGGCCAGCGTCGCACCGTATTTGGCATCGCCGAACTTGGCGTTGAGGTGGATGTCGCTCGTGGCGATAAACGTGTGGATGCGTCCTCTGTCGGCGGTTTTGATGGCGCGACCAGCCGCTTCGATGTCGCCCCGCGTGGCACGCGAGAGCGCCGTGATGATCGGACGACGTGCTATCTCCGCTACGGCGACGACCGCTTCGAACTGCTGCGGTGACGAAACCGGGAAGCCCGCCTCGATCACGTCGACGCCCAGTTGATCGAGCGCCTTGGCGATCTGGACCTTTTCGCCCAGCGTCATCGCCGCGCCGGGCGCCTGCTCGCCGTCGCGCAGCGTGGTGTCGAAAATCAGTACGTGGTCGGGTCGGGACATGTGCGTAGAGGTATGAAGCGCGAACAGTGAAGCGGAGAAGCGACGGGGCATGCCCCGTCGGTACAGGGTCAGAGTTGTTGGGCGACGGCGGCAGCGGCGATAGCTTCGGCGACCTGATCCGTCGACGCGCTTCCGCCCAGATCTGGCGTACAGATGCCATCGGCAAACGCCTGAGCAACGCCCGCGCGGACGGCAGCGGCTCCGTCGGCATGATCGCAATGGTCGAGCAGCATCGCCACGCTGAGGATGGCGGCGACGGGGTTGCATACGTTCTGCCCGGCGATGTCCGGCGCGCTGCCGTGGACGGGTTCGAACAGGCCGACGCTTCCGCCCACGCTCGCCGACGGCAAGACGCCCAGCGATCCGGGGAGCGTCGCCGCCAGGTCCGAGAGAATGTCGCCGAAGAGGTTGCCGGTCAGGATGACGTCGAAGGCGCGCGGGTCGCGGACGATCTGCATCGCCGCGTTGTCGACATAGAGATGGTCGAGCGCAATGTGGTCGAAGTAGCACGCGTGCATCTCGTCCACCACCTCGCGCCACAGCCGGGACGACGCCAGCACGTTGGCCTTGTCGACGCTCGTCACGCGCCCGCCGCGTTGCTCGGCTTGCTCGAATGCGACACGGGAAATGCGTTCGATTTCAAGCTCGGTATAGATCATCGTGTCGTGCGCGCTCCGATACGGCGCCTCGCCCGATTGTCCGCGCGGCGATCCGAAGTAGATGCCACCCGTCAGTTCGCGCACGATCAGCAAATCCGTCCCGGCCACACGCTCAGGCCGCAACGGAGAGTGCTCAGCTAGCGCCGCATCTACGGCGACGGGCCGCAGGTTGGCAAACGTCCCCAGCGCTTTGCGCAGCCGCAGCAGTCCCGCCTCGGGCCGCTTGTCGACTGCCACATCCGCCCACGCAGGCCCACCGACGGCGCCTAGCAGAACCGCATCGGCTGCCAGGCAACCGTCTCGCGTCGCATCTGGAAACGGATCTCCCAAGGCCTCATAGCCCGCCCCGCCGACCGGATGCTCGGTGATCTGCACGTCCAGCCCAGTCGCCTGAGCAACGGCATGGAGAACGCGCAGCGCCGCCGTCGTCACTTCAGGCCCGACGCCGTCGCCAGGCAACGATGCGATGTGCAGGTTCTTTTTCATGAGTACGTAGGAGGAGAAAGTGCCAATGGGAGCATTGAAGAGATTATTTCTTCTCGTCAATCCAACTCATCATGCCGCGCAGTTTGGCTCCGGTGGCTTCGATGGGGTGCGTCTTGGACCCTTCGCGCAGGCGGTCGAAGTTGGGCGTTCCGGCCTCGCATTCGGCAAGCCACTCGCGCGCGAACTGTCCGCTCTGGACTTCTTCGAGCACCTTTTTCATCTCGGCCTTTACGCCCTCAGTTATCACGCGCGGCCCTCGGCTGTAATTGCCATATTCCGCAGTATCCGAAATGCTGTGGTTCATCGTGGCGAGGCCGCCCTCGTACATCAGGTCGACGATCAGCTTCAACTCGTGGAGGCACTCGAAGTAGGCCAGTTCGGGCGCGTATCCAGCTTCGGTCAGCGTCTCGAATCCGGCGCGGACGAGCGCTTCGGCGCCTCCGCACAGGACGGCTTGCTCGCCGAACAGGTCGGTTTCGGTCTCGTCTTTGAACGTCGTTTCGATCACACCCGCCCGCGTCCCACCGATGGCGTCGGCGTACGAAATCGCCAGGTCGAGCGCCCCTCCCGACGCGTCCTGCGCGACAGCCACTAGGCACGGAACGCCTCTCCCCTGCTCGTACATCCGACGCACCATGTGCCCCGGCGATTTGGGCGCGACCATGAACACGTCGACGCCCGATGGCGGCTGGATCGTCTCATACACGATGTTGAATCCGTGTCCGAACGCCAGCGCCTTGCCGGGTGTGATGTGCTCCTGGATCGACTCAGCGTAGACGCGTCCCTGATGCTGATCCGGGATCAAGATCATGACGACATCGCCCCAGGCCGCAGCCTCCGAAACCGGCTTCACCGTTAGTCCGGCAGCGCGGGCCTCGTCTGCCGACGCCGACCCATCGCGCAGCCCGACGCACACGTCGACGCCGCTGTCGTGCAGGCTGAGCGCGTGGGCGTGCCCCTGCGAGCCGTAGCCGATCACGGCGACCTTTTTGGAGCGGATGAGAGCGGGATCGGCGGAATAGTGAACGTGCATGAGAGGCGGGATTTGATCGGCAGTTGCCGGATGCAGGATGGGTGAGGTAAGGGCGATTCATGAATCGCCCTTACTGGGCGTGGAGGTTGGGTTGAGGTGCAGCAGCGGTCAGTCGCCGTAGATGAGTTCGCGGCGCATCGCGATGCGGCCGGAGCGCGCCACATCGGTGATGCCGAAGCGCGTCATCTGGGCGACGAACGAGTTGAGCTTGGTCGTCGGGCCGGTCAGTTCGATCATCATCGTGTCCGCCGTCACGTCGACGACGGTGCCCTTGTAGATGCCGATCAGGTCGATCAATTCGGCGCGTGTGGCAGGTGTGTAGGTCACACGGACCAGTCCGATTTCGCGCTCGATATGCTCGGCCCGCGTCAGATCCTCGACCGAGATCACGTCGACCAAACCCGACACCTGGGTGACGGTCTGCTCGATCTGCCGCGTCGTCCCTGTCGCCGAGATCGTCATGCGCGAGACGACAGGATCGTCGGTTGGGCTGACGGTCAGCGAATCGAGGTTGAATCCGCGCGCCGAGAACAGGTTGGCGACGCGGTTAAGCGCGCCGATGTGGTTTTCGAGCCGGACGGCCAGCACACAGCGGTGCTCGACGGTGGCCTCGTCGGAGTCGACGGGAATCCCCGCCGCACGTTTGCGGAAAACCTGTTGCGGAGTGAGTGTGTCAGCGGACATGGGAATGGGGTTGGGCTTTGTCATCGCGAGGAGCGGAGCGACGTGGCGACCTGAGGTTGGGTCGAACTGTGGAGATCGCCACGACCTTCGGCCTCGCAATGGCAACTAGGGGGTTGGGCGTAGGAGGCGTGGGTTAGTCGTACCGGTACCGAGAGACGATCATGTCGCCCGTCGCCGCGCCCGCGGGCACCATCGGAAACACCATCTCCTCCTTGGGCACGACGAACTCGATCAGCGAAGGTCCGTCGACGGCGAACGCCCATTCGATAGCGGCCTTCGCCTCGGCTGGAGTCGACGCGCGCCGTCCGGGGATGCCGTAGGCGTTGCCGAGCATGACGAAGTCGGGGTTGAGATCGGCCAGATCGGTGTGGCTGAATCGGTTGTCGTGGAAGAGTTCTTGCCACTGCCGCACCATTCCGAGAAACGCGTTGTTGATGATGCAGAAGCGAACCGGCAACTTGTAGCGCTTGGCGACGGCCATTTCCTGAGCGTTCATCACGAACCCACCGTCGCCCGAGAACGAGATGACGTGCGCGCTGTCGCCCGCCTCTTTGAGTCCAAACGCTGCGCCGATGGCTGCCGGAGCCGAAAAGCCCATTGTGCCCAACCCACCGCTCGTGACGTGACCGCGAGGTCGGACGTGACCGAAGTGCTGGGCCGCCCACATCTGGTGCTGGCCTACGTCGGTGACCAGGATCGCATCGCCTTGGGTGTGCTCTCGCAGCATTTCGAGCACGCCCTGGGGACGCAGTTGCTCGTCGCGCTCGAACGTCAGCGGGCACTCGGTTCGCCACGCGGCGATTTCGGCCCGCCACTCGGTCGTGTCTTTGGCCCTTACGACAGCTTCGAGTTGGGCGATCACGTGCTTGACGTGGCCCAGAATCGGACACTCGACCGGCACGTTTTTGTGCAGGCACGACGGGTCGATGTCGACGTGGATGACGCGAGCGTGGGGCGCCCACTCGTCCAGCTTGCCCGTCACCCGGTCGTCGAAGCGTGCGCCGACGGCGATGAGCAAATCGGTGTGCTGAACGGCCTGATTCGCGTACCACGTGCCGTGCATCCCGAGCATACCCAACGAGAGCGGATCGTTGTCCGGGAAAGCGCCCAGCCCATGCAGTGTCATCGTGACCGGAATACCGACGCGACGCGCAAACGCCGTCAGATCCGCACTCGCATCCGCAGACACCGTCCCGCCACCGACGTACAGCAGCGGTCGCTTGGATTCGGCGATCATCTGCGCGGCGACCGCGACGACGTCTGCATCGCCGGTCGTGATCGGAGTGTAGCCCCTGACATCGGCGGTTTCGGGGTAGACGAACTCGGCGGCCTGAGCGAGAATGTCTTTAGGCAGATCGACGACGACCGGGCCGGGCCGACCGCTCCTCGCGATGTGGTACGCTCGCTTGATCGTCGGCGCCAGATCGTCCGCACTACGGACCTGGAACGAGTGCTTGGTGATCGAGCGCGTGACGCCGATGATGTCGGTCTCCTGAAACGCGTCGCCACCGATCAGGTGCGTCGGTACCTGTCCGGTAAAGACGACGAGGGGAATCGAGTCGAGCATGGCATCGGCGATGCCCGTCACGCAGTTGGTCGCCCCCGGCCCGCTCGTGACCAGGACGGTGCCCACGTCGCCCGTCGCCTTGGCGTAGCCCTCGGCCATGTGCGTGCCGCCCTGCTCGTGGCGCACCAGCACGTGCTCGAACGTCGGATTGAGCCGCGCCATCGCGTCGTAAATGCCGATCACGGCGCCGCCCGGATACCCGAAGACGAAGCGCACGCCCTCGGCTTCGAGCGAGCGGACGAAGATCTCAGCCCCGGTCAGCGTGTCGGTAGCGGTCAGCGTATCAGTCATGGTGCAGTTGGTTCGGATAGCGTAGGGGCGACCCTTGGGTCGCCCAGCGGATGGCGGTGGTGTCAGACGAGGGCGACCCAAGGGTCGCCCGTACGGGGCGTAGAGGTGAGGATCAGGCGGCAGCAGCAGGTTCAGGAATCGCCACCGACACGGCAGGCGCTGCCATCGGCTGTCCCGGTAGGCGGAGCACGGCACCCTCGCTGGCCGACGTGACGAAGTAGGCGTAGCGGCCCAGATAGCCCGTCGCGATGTCGGGCGTCCAGGTCGGCAGCGCAGCCAGTCGGCGTTCGATCTCGTCGGCGTCGACTTCCAACGTGAGCGACCCCGCTTCGATGTCGATGGCGATAGTGTCACCCGGCTCGATGGCGGCGATGGGGCCGCCGGACGCGGCTTCGGGCGAGACGTGGCCGATGCTCAATCCTCGCGTGGCGCCCGAGAAGCGTCCGTCCGTGATCATCGCGACCGATGTATCCAGCCCCTGTCCCGCCAGAGCCGACGTGGGCGCGAGCATCTCGGGCATTCCCGGACCGCCGCGCGGCCCTTCGTAGCGGATCACGACGACGTCGCCAGGAATCACTTCGCCGCCCAGAATCGCCTCTGTCGCATCCTCCTGCGAATGGTAGATCCGCGCCGGACCGCTGAACGTCAGCATCGACGGGTCGACGGCGCCGGTCTTGACGACGGCGGCTCCTGGGGCGACGTTTCCGCTCAAGACAGACAAGCCGCCCGACGTGCGAAACGGGTTCGAGATGGGGCGCACGACCGTTCCGTCGACATCCGAGGCAAACGCTAGCGTCTGGGCCAGCGTCGAGTGCGCCGTCGGACGGTCGGCATGGAGCAGTCCGGCGCGGTCGAGTTCGGCCATGATCGTGGGGACTCCGCCGACGCGATCCAGGTCCTCCATGTGCACGTCCGGCGTCGCGGGCGAGAGTTTGCACAGGTACGGCGTCCGGCGGCTGATCTCGGCGACGCGGCTGAGCGGATAATCGATTCCGGCCTCGCGTGCGGCGGCGAGCAGGTGCAGGATCGTGTTGGTCGAGCCGCCCATCGCCATGTCGAGCGCAAACGCGTCGTCGAACGCGTCGAGCGTCACGATGTCGCGCGCCGAAAGTCCGCGCTCGACCATTCGGACAGCGGCTCCGGCGGCTTCGCGTGCCAACTCGTGACGTTTGGGGTCGACGGCCAGGATCGAACCGTTGCCGGGCAGCGCCAGGCCCAGCGCTTCCATCAGGCAGTTCATCGAGTTGGCCGTGAACATGCCCGCGCACGATCCGCACGTCGGGCAGCCGTGGGCTTCGAGTGCGTAGAGTTCGCCCTCGTCGATGCTGCCCTTGGCGAACTTCGATACGCCCTCGAACACGCTCACCAGGTCGATCTTGCGTCCGTCCGGCAGCACACCCGCCTTCATCGGCCCGCCGCTGACGAAGACGACCGGCACGTTGCACCTCAGCGCGCCCATCAGCATGCCGGGCACGATCTTGTCGCAGTTGGGGATGCACACCAGCCCATCCAAGCAGTGCGCGTTGACGACCGTCTCGACCGCGTCAGCGATGATTTCGCGCGACGGCAGCGAGTAGCGCATCCCCAAGTGCCCCATCGCGATGCCGTCGTCGACGCCGATGGTGTTGAACTCGAACGGAACGCCGCCCGCCGTCGCGCACGCCCTCTTTGACGACTTTGCCGAAGTCCTGCAAGTGGACGTGGCCTGGAATCAGGTCGATATACGAGTTGCAGACACCGATGAAAGGCCGATCGAAATCCGACTCACGTTTGATCGCGCCGGTCGCGCGCAGCAAGCTGCGGTGCGGTGCTTTGGTAAAGCCTTTGGTGACGGTATCGCTGCGGCGAGCAGGAGCGTCGGCTGTCGGTCGAGGGAGCATCGGGCGGTTGAGGTTGTGGTCAACCTCGTTCGCGTTTGGATGCTACAGGTCGACCGGCTCGTCAGGAAAGGACGAGGACGAGGAGCACCACGAGGACGACCGCGAAATGCGGCGTCTCATTCCGGATGGTTCCGGTCAGTGTGTGGAGCGTGGCGGACATGCGAAGCGCGTGTGAACGATCAAAAGATGGGGGTGCTCTTTGGCTGCGCGCAACCCCTTTCGATAAAGGAAAAGATTGAAAGAAAGCGCTTTGCGTTTCAAATCGTCATATATCCAAGCCGTATAGTGCGCATTACGTCGACAGATTGCCACAATCGCCTCATTTTTAACGGCGATTCAATTTGTGAAATCGTTCAATCAGCCACCACATAAAAGAGCAGAGGCGACCAAACCGAAGTCTGGTCGCCTCTGACACGTGGCGTGCGGAGCAGAAATCAACTACGCGCCAGCGCCTTCTTCGCCGTTGAGGAAACGCATCGCACGCTCGACCATCCCTTTGCTTCCGATGTAGACCGGCACCCGCTCGTGGAGTGCTTCGGGCACGACTTCTAAAATGCGCCCGTCGCCCGTCAGTGCCAATCCGCCCGCCTGCTCCACGATCATCGCCATCGGATTGGCCTCGTACATCAGGCGCAGTTTGCCGTTGGGTGAGCGTGTGTTGGCCGGGTAGATGTAGATGCCACCCTTGATCAGGTTGCGGTGGAAGTCGGACACGAACGAGCCGATGTACCGGCTGGTGTAGGGACGTGCGGTGTCGTCGTCCTCCATCTGCACCCACTTGATATAATCCTTCAGTCCCCGATCCCACGTGTTGTAGTTGCCTTCGTTGATCGAGTAGATCGTGCCTTCGTCAGGCGTGCGGATGTCGGGATGCGACAGCAAGAACTCGCCGATAGAGGGTTCGAGCGTGAAGCCGTTGACGCCGTGCCCCGTCGTATACACGAGCATCGTCGACGAACCGTAGACGATGTAGCCCGCTGCAACCTGCTTCGTCCCCGCTTGCAAAGCGCTCGCCAGCGTCGGCTCCTCGACGTCGTCGGGGAGGCTATAGACGCTGAAGATGGTACCGACCGACACGTTCACGTCGATGTTCGTCGATCCATCGAGCGGATCGATCAGGACGATGTAGCGCCCGTCGTCGGTGCCGGACGATCCGTCGAGCGGAATGGCTTCGGCGTGCTCCTCGCTTCCGATCAGGCAGCATTCGCCTCCTCGACGCAGCGCCCGGACGAACTCGGTGTGCGCCAGTTGGTCCATCTTCTGCTGCGTCTCGCCTTGCACGTTGATGATGCCCGACGCGCCCGTGACGTCTTCCAATCCGGCACGCCGCATCTCGCGGTTGACGATTTTGGCGGCGAGGCCGAGGTCGCGCAGCAAGCGGGAGAACGATCCGGTCGACTGGGGAAACGCCTCCTGCTGTTCCAGGATGAACTGTTCGAGTGTCTTGAACCCTGACGAACTGGTGGTTACGGTGCCGTCGGTGTGGTCGGGGGTCATATCGAAAGGAGAAGGCGTGCAGAAGTGTAGACCAGCAAGCTACGGGTACACACTTGATTGACGCGCCCGCTGGGTCAACGGATTGCGCAGACCTCACAAAAAGCGCTTCCATCCTGCACATTCCCTTCGGCGAGGTGGCGTCCTCGCCGACTTCAACCCACACGAAAAAGCCGCCGACCCTGGTAAGGATCGGCGGCTGTGTACACCCGGGAAGATTCGAACTCCCGACCTCCTCATCCGTAGTGAGGCGCTCTATCCAGCTGAGCTACGGGTGCGTATTTCGCCTGCCTACGTTGCCGTGACAGGACCGCTATGATACAGCATTTCGAACCGACCGCGCAAGTGAAGCCATCGTCAATCGACCAGCAATGAAGCATGCCGTCGTTATCGGAGGAGGAATCGCGGGCGTGTGTGCGGCGTGGGCGTTGCAAGCTCGAGCGCGCATAACCCTTCTCGCCCCCAATGGCATCGGCGATGGCGCGTCCGGCGTAGCGGCGGGACTGCTCAACCCGTTCATGGGACGAAAGGCGAATCCCACGTGGCGATGGTCCGAAGCGCTAGACGCTACAACCGATCTGCTCCGGCTTGCTGGCGAGCTTGAGTCTCCAACCGGCCTCCTCCGCCCTGCGACTTCTCCCAAACAAGCCCAAGCGTTTGCGCGACAGGCAGAACGCTTCCCCGATGATCTGGAATGGCTGCCAACTCCCGCGTCGGGAACGCTCGTGGTGCGCCGGGGCCGGGCCGTCGACGTAGCCGAGATGCTGCAACGCGCTGTTGCGGCGATGCCTGACGTGACCGTGCGCGCTGACCGACTGCGAGGATGGCACGAGACCCAGAGCGGTGTCGCTGTCGAAACCGATGGCGACACACTACACGCCGACGCGCTAGTCGTGGCTGCTGGAGCGGCGTGGACAGCCAACGTCGCGGACGAGGTTTTACATGGCGTCAAAGGTCAAATCGCACTCCTCGACGCTCCAGACGCCGTACCAACGCCGATCTCAGGCGGTGTCTATCTGGCTCAGAGCGGCCCGCACGTCATCGTCGGCAGCACGTTTGAACACGACTTCGACGACCTTTCCGTGGACGACGCGGCGCTCGTCGACCTTCGCGACAAAGCCGCCCAACTCGTCCCCTCTCTGAGATGTGCTCGAATCACCGGAGGCCGCGCGGGTATCCGAGTGACGACGCCTCGCTCGCGCCTACCACTCGTCGGCCCAATCACTCCGTTGAAGCGGGTGTGGTGTCTTACGGGACTGGGAGCCAAAGGGCTGCTCATGGGGCCGATGGTAGCTCGGATGCTGGCGGATGCGGTGAGCGAAGGCCAGACGCTCCCAGCGGAAATCGATTCGACAAATCGGCTGTCGCTCCCATCTGCATACAAGTGGCAGTCTCCACCAGCCCGAATGCGTTGACCCAAAAGGCCGGAGCGGACCGCGAACTCAGGCGCGCCGCTTCGTCCTACTCGTCGGGTCGGCGGTGAGTGGATCGATGGGCCACGGATGCTTCGGATAGCGTCCGCGTAAGTCTTTTCGTACGTCGTGGTAGCTGCCGGTCCAGAAGCCTGCCAGATCGCTCGTCACCTGAACGGGGCGACGGGCAGGCGAGAGCAGGTGCATCAGGACGGGGACTTTGCCGCCCAAAACCGTCGGCGTGGTGAGTTGCCCGAATAGCTCTTGCAGC
Source organism: Rhodothermales bacterium (assembly GCA_963793245.1). Taxonomy (GTDB): domain Bacteria; phylum Bacteroidota; class Rhodothermia; order Rhodothermales; family BA12; genus CAXBBB01. The sequence goes on along the minus strand of CAWBZG010000004.1, from coordinate 514,614 downwards.
TTGACGGCGAGGACGGGCGCGTCGGGATCGGAATAGTCAAGGGCGATGGCGCTGCCAGTCGGGACGGTGATGCGTTCGGGGGCGAGACGGTCGAGCGCGGATCGGTTTTGCCATCCGGCCAGCCCCATGAGCGGTTCGATCAAATCGACGCGCGCCAGATCGGACAGGCGTTTGGCTGTCGGCGCATGCGGAAGTAGCCACGCATCAAGGTCCGCGAGAAGAGCATCGTCCGAAACGTCGGGCCAGTCGTCTCCTTCGTGATGGTGGAGAAACGCCAAGCGATCCCGCAGCCGGGTGGCGTCTTTGCTCCACGTCAGCACATGGAGTCCGCGCTCCCGTACCGCATCCATCAGGACAGCACCTACGCGAGCCGCGTCGGGGCGCGCTGGCTTTGACGAGAGGACGAGAGCGCCCAACGTGCGCCGAGACTGGGCGACTACGCGGTCGGCGTCCGAGTCGTAGGCGAGGTGTTCGTCGGTGGTGATCTGATCGGCGAAGTGCGCTTCCAACTCAGCGGACGAGAGCGGAGCGGCCAGGGCGATGCGGAGCCGGTCGCCCTCGCCCTGAAGCGTAGCGACCGCGATGAAGTCGGCATCGGCGAGCGGGCTGCCTTTATCCAGTCGGGCGCGCTGACCGGTCGCCAGGCGGACGCGCACATCGCCCCACTCGTTCGTGCCCTCGGGCTGTCCGATGCGGTCGGGAAACGCGAGAGCGACGAGCAAGCCGACGGGGCTGAGCCGGACGCTTCGCTGCTGCTATCGATGCGGCGAAGCAGGTCGCTGGCGAGCTGTTTCGTTCGATGGACAGCGCCTCGGCTCGGCGGCGGTCCAGGGACGTTTTTTCCGGCGAGGGCGTCGATGCGAAGGCGCGCGTCGGGCGGCGGCGGTCCCCCACTTCCGCGCAACAGATCGCGCTCGGACAGGACGGCGGCGAGGTTTGCAGCGGCCCTCGCGTGTCCGAGTTCGGCTCCTCTCAGCAACAGGTGCCCCAAACGCGGATGCAGGCCCAGTCGGACGAGCGAGCGACCGTGAGGCGTCACGCGCTGTGCCGAGTCGACGGCGCCCAGGCCGCGCAGGAGATCGTAGGCAGCATCCAGCGTGCGCTGAGGCGGTGGGTCGAGCCAGCGCAGGTCGCCAGCCGATGCGCCCCACGCAGCCAGTTCGAGAGCGAGCGGCGCGAGATCGGCGTGCTGCATTTCCGGCGACTGCTGAGCGGGTCGTCGGTCGTGCTCGGCACTCGTCCACAGTTGGTAACAGACGCCCGGCGCGACGCGCCCCGCTCGCCCCGCGCGCTGTTCGGCGGATGCGCGGCTGTGCATCACGGTCGCCAGACTCGTCCGGCCCGCTCCGGCATCGTAACGGGGAACGCGGGCAAAACCGCCATCGACGACGGCACGAATGCCCGGCAGCGTCAGGCTCGTCTCGGCAATCGCACTGGCGACGACGACTTTTCGGCGACCTTGGGTCGACGGAGCCAGCGCAGCATCCTGATCCGACAGCGACAGACTTCCGTGCAGCGGCAGCACGTCGACGTGCGAGAGGCCTGCAAGCCGTTCGCGCACGCGTTCGATTTCTCGCACACCGGGCAGAAAGGCGAGCACGTCGCCATCGGTCTCATCCAGCGCTCGGCGGACGGCTTGCGGCACCAAGCGTTCGAGCCGGTCAAGCGGCGTTCGTGCGTCGGGCGGAACGTCGCCGGGCAGCAGACGCCGTGTGTCGACGGGAAACGTGCGGCCTTCGCTCCGAACGACGGGAGCGCCCAGCCAGCGGGCGGCTCGCGCATCGGGCGTGGCCGACATCGAGCAGCAGCCGGAGGTCGGGACGCAGCGCCGCCTGCACGTCGAGCGCCAGCGCCAGCGCCAGATCCGCCGTCAGGCTGCGTTCGTGGTACTCGTCGAACACCAGTAGCCCGACGCCGCTCAACTCGGGATCGTCCTGGATGCGGCGTACGAGCAAGCCGTCGGTCACCACTTCGAGGCGCGTGGCGCGCGACACCTTACTCTCCATCCGCACCCGGTAGCCGACGGTTTCGCCGACGCGTTCCCCTCGCAGCCTGGCGACATACGTGGCAGCGCTCCGAGCGGCCAGTCGGCGCGGCTCGGTCATCACGATGGACTGTCCGGCCAGACCGGACCAGTCGAGCAGATCGAGCGGCGCGCGCGTCGTTTTCCCGCTACCCGGCGGTGCTTCGAGAACCACGACGGGATGCTCGTCCAGCACGGCGCGCAACTCGGACAACACGGCGGTGACGGGCAGATCGGGCAGACGCATCGGGGTGCAACGCGCAGGTCAGAGACAGGAGCCGCGCCGCCTGAGAACGGCTTCGTGTCGCAAAGTCGTAACCGTGCACGAAACGCACGAGCAGTGACGACCGGAAGGACCACGAGAGCATTCCGAAACGGCTGTCTCCGTCGGTTTTAGCCGGTCTTCCTCGACTTCACGATCCACGCACGAAAGCGCCACAGTTCTGCCACAACTCGGCGTGGACTTCCCCGCTACACCCGCTTCTACCTCCTCATCTCGTTCCGATGCACTCGTCTCTCCGCGCCCTCGCGCTCCTCAGCCTGTTGGCACTTCCCCTCACCGCTCAGGCGCAACGTCCAGCCGGAGCTGCTCAAGCGGGAGGCACCATTTCGGGCGTCGTCGTCGAGGCTGCAAACGGGGCCACGATTCCAGCCGCGTCCATCGCGATTTATACCAAGGCCGACTCGTCGTTCTTGACCGGCACGATTACCGAGGACGACGGCGTGTTCATGCTCGAACGCTTGCGCCCCAACACCTACTACGTCCGAGTGTCGTTCATCGGCTTCGAGACGCAGACGTTCTCGGACATCGAAATTAGTCGCAGCAACTTGGCCGTCGATTTGGGACGCGTTGAAATGGCCGAAGGAGCCGTTCTACTCGATGGCGCAACGGTCGAAGCCGAACGCGCATTCGTCGAAGTCGGCATTGACCGGACCAGCTACAACACCGCCGATCAGGTCGTCGGCCAGGTCGGTACGGCGACGGACCTCTTGCAGCAGATTCCGTCGGTCGAAGTCGATCAGGACGGGGGCATCAGCCTGCGTGGAAACGCCAACGTCGCGATCCAGATCAACGGACGACCGGCTCCCGTCAGCGGCGCATTTCTGGGCGTGTTCTTGCAGCAACTTCCGGCTAATCAGATCGAGCGCATCGAAATCATTCCCAACCCGTCGGCGCGCTACGAGCCGGACGGCATGAGCGGCATCATCAACATCGTGCTCAAGCAAGACGCCGAACTGGGCTTGAGCGGCAGCCTGTCGGCGGGCGGTGGAACGCAGGGCGATGGGAACGCGGGAGCAAGCATCAACTATGGCAAGGGCAAGTGGAACGCGACGGCCAACTACGGCCTGCGCCTCGACAGCCGCCCGAGCAGCGGTACGAACCTGCGCGAGACGTTCACGACGAACAACATCTACGGCGTGCCTACGATTCTAGATCAGGACAGTGACGGCGACCGCAGCGGAATTTCCCACCTCGTCAGCACCAACGTCGACTACAAACTCACGCCCAAAGGGACCGTGTCCAGCGCGCTCGTGGTCAGCCTCCGCTCGAACGAAAACGAAGACATCGAAATCACCCGCCTGGGTCAGTTCGGTGGTTCGCAGACCATGTTCGAGCAGTACAACCGCATCCAAGATCAGGAAGGAGACGGGGTCAGCTTGGACGCCCGCATCGGATACGATTACGTCGTCGAATCGGGACGCGACGAGTTGCGGACCGAACTCAGCTACGACGTATCGAGCGGAGACGATGCCGAGCGCTTCCGCGTAGACCCGTTTGGCTCCGTCGGCGCGCCAGCCAATGCTGGACCGTTCGAGCAGTCCGAAGAGGAGTTCGAGCAGGAAGGCGAACTGCGCATCAACTGGATTCGTCCAGCAGGCGACGACGCCAAGTTTGAACTGGGGTACCAGGGCAAAGTCGAACTCTCCGACGAGACCTCGACGCTCGACTCGTTGAACACCGGCTTTCGCCGCGTCGACTCGTTCGATCTGACGGACCAGGTTCACGCCGGGTATCTGATCTACGGTCGCACGATGGGTCAGTGGGCCGCGCAAGCCGGAGTTCGGGCCGAGTATCAGGGGCAGGACTTCACCTTTATCCAGGGAGCGGAAGATCGCAGCGCCGACATCAGCCGGTTCAACGCGTTCCCGAGCGCGTTCCTCACATTCGCGCCGACTGATGGACAGCAGTTCAAGGCCAGCTTCAGTCGCCGCATCAACCGCCCGCGTGGACGCCAACTCAACCCGTTCCCCTCGCTCGGCGATCCGTTCAACATCCGCGTAGGCAATCCCGGACTCGACCCCGAGTTCACGAACGCGTACGAGTTGGGCTATTCGGCCTTCTCGAACAAAGGATCGGTCAGCCTGACGCCGTTTTACCGCCGCACGACGGGCGTCATTCGTCGTAGTTCTACGTTCAACCCGGCTACGGAAGTCAACACGAGCACGTTCATCAACCTCGACACCGAGGAGAGCTACGGACTCGAAGTCATCACGACGCTCCGCGTCCTCGGACGGGGCAACGTGCTGCTCTCGCTCAACGGTAACCGGCAGGTGTCAGACGGAACGGTCGACGGCGAGTCGACCGGCGCCGATGCGTTCACGTGGGGCGGCCGTATGAGCTTCAACCTTCCGGTACGCGACGGCACGGACATTCAGGCCTTCGGCTTCTACCGCGCCCCGTACGACACCGAGTTTGGCCGCATCAGCAGCTTCTCGCTGAGCAACCTGAGCGTGCGCCAGCGCCTGATGGACAACCGCCTGAGCGTTTCGCTCAACCTGAGCGACGTATTCGATTCGTCGGGCTTCTCGTTCAACCTCGGTGGCATCGACGCCAACGGAGCGCCCACGTTCAACCAGGAAGCCACTCGGCGCTGGCAGGGACGCAACCTGTCGCTCTCGCTGATCTACGCGTTTGGCGATCAGAGCAACCAGAACCGTCGACGTAACCAGGGCAATCAGGATCGTGGCGATGGCGGCGGCGGCGACGAGATGTTCTAAATCGTCGATGATCTCTCGATCATCCAAAAGCCTGACAGGTCGCCACGATCTGTCAGGCTTTTTGCTGTCTCAGCCGCTCGGCGACCTCCGTTAGATTCGCAACTCCCTCCTCGCCGACACGCCAACCGTTCGGCGCTCGTGCGATGACGACTCCTCCCTGCCCTACGCGAAATCCTAGACGGCGCGCCAAGTGCTCGGCCCAGAATCGGTCTGCGCCCTCCGCTCCTATCGTGAGGACTGGCGCATCGGCTCGGTCGACTTTGGCTCGGTAGCCGACCTCGACGCCGAACGCGCGATCCAACACTCCGCTCAGGCCCAGCACTTCGGGCAAACCGGCGTGTAGCGTAGCGGGACCGTCCGGCGATGGGACGAGCGCCCAGACGTGATCGGCAGACGCGAGCGCCGCGTCCAACTCGTGTGTCGCGGCGAGAAGCGCGCGCCCTTCGGTTCGGGCGAGGTCGCGGAGCAGAGCGAAGAGCGAAGAGCGGCCCGGCGCGTCGAGGTGGACGGTCGGCTCGTCGAGCAAGACGACGGCTCCGTCCTGTGCCAGTGCCCGGGCGACGAATACGCGCTGCTGCTCCCCGCTGCTCAGTTCGGCCATCGGACGCGCCGCGTACCCCTCTGCCCCAGTCCGTTCGAGCGCGTGCGAGACCACCGCCCGGTCCGCGTCCGAAAGCCGCCCCGTCAGCGAGGTGTGCGGATAGCGGCCCAGCGCGACGACCTCGCGTGCGGTCAGACCGCCCGCCGTCGTCCGGTCGCTCAGGACGAGCGCCAGCCGCCGCGCCCGCTCACGCGCCGTCAGCCCGTGCAGGCTATCGGAGCCAACGCGCACGCCTCCTCCTACCGGATCGAGCAGACCGGCAACAGTCCGCAGCGTCGTCGTCTTTCCTGCCCCGTTGCGCCCCAGCAAGACCGTCAACGTGCCCGACTCCAATACTGCATCGCCCACGAGAGCAACCACCGTCGACCCGTAGCCGACGCGCAGATCGTGCGTTGTGAGAGCGGATTGAGTCGTTCGATCGGACACGTACTGGGCTTGAAAAAGAGATCAGAAGAACCGCGCCATACGCCGTCCGCGCACGATGATCGCGATGACGAACGGGGCGCCGATAAGCGAAGTAACCGCGTTGATAGGTAACTGAAGCGGGCTTCCGGGTAGTCGCGCCACCAGGTCGCAGGCCACCAGCAGCGCGCCGCCGATCAGCACGCAGGCAGGCAGAAGGATCCGGTGATCCGCCGAACCCGTCAGCGCCCGTGCGACGTGCGGAACGGCCAGTCCGACGAACGCAATCGGCCCGCAGAAAGCGGTAACGCCTCCGGCTAGCAAGCTCGTCGACGCGAATGCGGCCCAGCGGACACCGTGGACGGGAACGCCCATCGTCTGAGCGTAGCGTTCGCCCAGCAGCCACGCGTTGAGCGGTTTGACGAGAAACGCGGCGATGCCGATGCCCAGCCCGGACAACAACGCCAGCACGCCCAGTTTGGCGCCCGTCACTCCGCCCAAACTGCCGAACGTCCAGAACACGAACGTCTGCAACTGCTCGGCGGTCGCGAAATACTGCAGGATCGAAACCGCGGCGCTCGCGAACGCCGCCACCATCAGCCCGACGATCAAGACGGTCACGCTGTCGTCCACACGCGCGGCGACGAGCAGGACGAGCAGCAGCACACCCGCAGCACCGATCAAAGCAGCGATGGCCGTCGTCCAGGGACCCATCATCAGTCCCCAGGCGACACCTCCGAGCGTGACGACGGCGACGCCCAAGCTCGCTCCGGCACTCACGCCGAGCACGTAGGGACCGGCCAACGGGTTGCGGAAAATCGTCTGCATCTGCAAGCCTGCCACGCCCAGCGCAGCCCCGGCGAGCAGTCCGGCCAGCGCGCGCGGCAACCGAGAACCGAGCACGATGACCCGAGTGATGCGGTCCGTCGAGCCGCCCGTCATCAGTGCCCATACGTCCATCGCGCCTACGTCCGACGAGCCGAGCGTCAGGCTGAGCAGCACCAACCCGGCGCAGGCCGCACTCGCGACGACGATCCAGCGCACCAAACGCGTCATTGGTCGCCCATGCGCGGGGGCAGGCGGCGGAAGTACGTCATCTCGTGATCGGGCAGGCTCCCGGTGTAGAACGCCTTGATCAAATCGGCCAGGACGACGTCGGGTTCGGCGACGGCGGTCTCGAAAAAGTCGAACCCGCCGCCTTCGCTCATCCGAGCGTCGTAGTTGAACACGCGGCCCGACTGGACGGCATGAATCGCGAGATAGCGCTCATCGGCTCGGCGGATCTGGCGTAGCGAGCCGACGGCTCCGGGAGCGATCCAGACGCGGGCGTCCGATGCTTCGGCGAGAACGGTTTCCAAATCCAGTGCCAGCGATCCCGACTGCTCCGTTTCCATCCACGGGTAGGTACCGCCCGCGTCGCGGATGAAGGCGGCGAGGTAACTCTGTCCGCCCGGCACGTGCCACGTCCCCTGCCACGCCGAGCCGCTGATAATTGGGATGCGCTGCGTCTGCCGCGCCTGCCCCAATCGGAAGCGTTCGTAGCGGTCGGCAACGCTGTCGGCGTAGGCGCGGGCCTGCTCCTCGCGACCGACCAGCGCGCCCATCAGCACGATCCACTCCATGCGGCCCAGCGGCGTCGCCTCGGTCCAGTCGCCGACAAATACGACGGGGATACCTGCTGCCTCTAGTAGACGCGCCGTCTCGCCCGGACCGCTGATGGCGCTCATCAGCACTACGTCCGGATTGGCTGCGATGATCGCCTCGGGATCGACGGTGTCCCCTACTCCAAAATCGATAACTCGGCCTTCGTCCAATCCAGTGCGGATCGCAGGCGTATTGACCCAGCCGCCGCCCGATATAGAACCCACCGCGCCCGACGCTCCCGCCCGGTCGATCAGCCCTAGGAACGTCGTAGAAAGGACCGACATCGACTCGACCGGCGTCTGGATCGTCGTCATACCGTCAGGGATCGCGGCGCGGACGCTGTCGGGCGCTTCGCGAGGGAGTAGCGCATAGCGTAGCGTATCAGCCATCCCAGCCCATGCACCGGTAACCTCGACCAAATCGTAGCCTGGTCCGGCGAGCATCCGAAAGCCTGTCGCGTGAGCCAGAGGGCGCGCCGAAAGATCGGGCGTGGAAATCGTCGGCTCCTCGCGGCAACCGGCGAGCAGAACGAGAGCGGCGAGGAGCAACAGGCGCATGCCGAAGGGTACGCCCGGCGACGCGCTGAGAGCAACCACGCAGACTACACCGACGGGTCAGGCGAAAGGTGAACGACGCTCCACTCGGCGAGGTCGCGCAGCAGCGGGACGAGCGAGTGCCCGCGTTCGGTGAGGGCATACTCGACGCGCGGCGGCACTTCCGGATACTGCGTGCGCGTCACCAAACCGTCGGCTTCGAGTGCGCGCAGTTGCTGGACGAGCATGCGTTCGGAGATGCCTTCGATCCGGCGGCGGAGTTCACCGTAGCGATACGGACCGTCGCCCAATTGCCAGAGGAGCAGGATCTTCCAACGCCCGCCAATGGCGCTGATCAGGCGCGTGACGGGGCACATCGTGCGATCCACATGATCTTCGACATCGACTGGAGTTGGTGTTTCCATTTCTAACGACAAGGTGGGTAGCTAACGAAAATGTCTGTACCTGCGAAGGGAGCAGTGGCAATATATCTTTGCCTCTCTCCTCTATCCAACCGCAATGAACGTCACCGTTTTTGGCGCCTCTGGCCGTACCGGACGCCCCCTCGTCCGGCAAGCACTCGACGCAGGTCACCACGTCACCGCCTTTCTTCGCTCGCCGGACAAACTCTCGATCGAGCATCCCAACCTGACGCTGGTTCAGGGCAACATCGTCGACGCAGCCGCCACCGCAAGAGCCATCTCGTCTGACACGGATGCGGTCTTCGCCGTTTTGGGCCACGTCAAAGGAGCGCCGGACGACCTGCTGACGGTCGGCACGCGCAACATTCTGAACGCGATGAAAGCGTCAGGTGTGACGCGCATCGTCAACCTCACAGGTGGCGGCGTGGCGCATCCCAAAGACCCGGCGTTTTTGCCTGCCAAGATTGTACGCGGCATCATGCGCGTCGTCGCCGGGAAACTGCTCGCCGATTCTGAGCGACAGGCCGAATTGCTGACGACTTCGGGCATGGAATGGACCAACGTGCGGGGACCGCGTTTGACTGAAGGAGCGCTAACCGGCAACTACAAGGCGGGCTACCTCAAAATGGGCATGGTGTCCGTCAGCCGCGCCGACGTAGCGCACTTCATGTTGCACTGCGCCGACGACGGTGCGTTCATTCGCGAGGCACCGCACATCGCCCCCGCCGAGAACACTGCTTGACCCTATGGAAATCGACCAAAAGACTGTCACCCTCGACCTCTTTTCCGACATCGCGTGCCCGTGGTGCTACGTTGGCGAAACGCGGTTCGATCTGGCCGCAGCCCAGACTGGTATTCGGGTCGAGCGACGGTGGCACCCGTTTCAGCTACAGCCCGACATGCCGCCGGATACGCGGTGGATGGATTTCGCACCCGCCAAGTTCGGCGGCCCCGCGCAGATGAAGTCGGCGTTTTCGCACGTCGTGTCGGCGGGTGCCGAGAGCGGGATCACGTTCGACTTCGAGCGGATGCCCTACGCGCCCAACACGATGGACGCGCACCGCCTGATCCTGTGGGCGCAGGACACTGAGGGGACCGAGCAGGCTTTCGCCCTGGCCCATGCGTTGTACCGCGCGTACTTCACCGATGCGCGACACATCGGCGATCCATCCGTCCTGGCCGACATCGCCGATGAAGTTGGACTCGACCGCGCGGCAGCCGTCACTCACCTAGCGAGCAAAAAGGGACGAGCCGTCGTTGAGGCAAGTCAGGCCGAAGCCGAGCGGTTGGGCGTGAGAGGCGTCCCGTTCTTCGTGTTGGGGGGCAAATACGCGCTCAACGGTGCCCAACCCGTCGAGGTGTTCGTTCAGGCGCTGGAGCAGATCGCAGCCGAGACCCCGTAGCGCCGACGCATGCATCGGCGAGCGGCCCAGACGCAGTCACCCTACGGCAACCGACCTCGACTCCGCGCCCCGGAATCCGTAGAACGCGATGTAGCCGTAGCACGCCAGCACGAGCACGAAGGCCGCCTGGATACCAACCACATCCGCGAACGCGCCGAACGCAGGAGGAATGACGGCCCCGCCGAAGATCGCCATGCAGAGAACGCCCGACGCCGCTGCCGTCTGCGATCCCAGTCCTTTGATGGCGAGCGTAAAGATGGTCGCGAACTGGACCGAGTTGAACAGGCCGACCGCCAGCGCCGCCCCCACCGCGATCAACCCGGTCGACAGCGCAGACGTGAGCACGAGCAAGGCAGCACCCAGCGCAAAAGCGCCCAGCACGAGCGTCGGCTGCAGCCGTTGCAACAGGAGCGCGCCGACGAAGCGTCCGACCATCGCGCCGCCCCAGTAGAGCGCCACCAGCGTTCCGGCGATCTGCCGCTGCGTCATCGTCGCCAGATCGCCGCTGCCCAGCGTGCCGACGACCGCTTGCATGAACGGAGAGGTGGCAACCAGATCGCCGATGCCGAGCGACACGAAATAGTCGACCAGATAACTGCCGATGGCAACTTCGCCGCCGACGTACACGAAGATGGCGACGGCTCCTAGCGCCAACCGGCGGTGCTGTAGCGCATCCCACAATCCCGCCAGCCCCGGCTGCGCGTCGTCGGAGTCGAGCAGACGGGGCAGATTGAACAGCGCGATTCCAACGGCGAGAACGCCCAACACGCCTGCGATTACCAGAAAGGGTGCGCCCACGGCGGCTGCTTCGGCGGCATAGTAGGCCTGACGCGCGCTCTCGCCCAGAGCCGCGAGCGCCTCGGGCGACTGGATCTCATCCGAGAGCAGGTAGGCCGCACTCACCAAAGGCGCGATTGTCGTCCCGAGCGAGTTGAACGCCTGGGCAAAGTTGAGACGCGACGACGCCGTGCGCTCGGCTCCCAGCGCAGCGACGTAGGGATTCGCCGCCACTTGCAGCAGCGTGATGCCGCCCCCTAGCACGAACATCGCCAGCAAGAACAGCACGTAGACGCGGACACTCGCCGCTGGGAGAAACAGTAGACAGCCCGCCGCCATCGTCGCCAGTCCGACCAGGATGCCGCGTTTGTAGCCGATTCGCGCGATCAGCAGTCCGGCAGGAATCGAAAACAGCAGGTACGCGCCGAAGAACGCCATCTGCAGCAGCCCCGCCTCGAAGTACGACAGCACGAAGACTGACCGCAGGCGAGGAATCAGGGCGTCGACGAGGACCGTCAGGAAGCCCCACATGAAGAACAGGGCAGTCACGACGAGGAACGGAGCCAACGTCTGCTTGGGCGGCAGACTGCGCACTACGATGTGATCCGCTACGTCCGAGGGCGGCATCGAGGAGACGGTTTCGAGCGGCGAGCGAGCGTCGGACATGCGGCGAAGAGATGAGGAGAGCGCCAAAGGTAGCGCCCCCGTCCCTACGCCTGGTCGCCCGGTCGGTACTTGCCCATCCGCACGACCTCCACTTGCTGCGTCCACACGATCACGGCGTGGTGCGTGAAGTACCGATCCGCCACGTGATCGACGATGCGTGCGCCCACGTCAGGCGTGACGATCATCTCGATCCTGACGTTTGCCCCTTCCCAGGCGCTCGCCCGGATGCCTCGGCTCCCCTCCCCGTGCGCATCGGTCGTCGTGTAGCCTTGGGCGCCCAGCTTCTGAAAAGCCGAGATCAGATCCCGTTCGAGCAGCTTTTCGGCGACGACGGTAACGAGCGTGGCGGGGACAGTAGGCATCGGAAGGGCGGATTAAAAGAGGGGCGCCAAGTGCGACGCCATCCAGAAGTAGAGCGGAATGCCGAGCGTGATGTTGAACGGAAACGTCAGCCCCAACGCTCCGGTCAGGTACAGGCTCGGCGACGCTTCCGGCAGCGCGATCCGCACCGCCGCCGGAGCCGCGATGTACGAAGCGCTCGACACCATCGCTCCCAGCACGGCAGCGCCTGACGGATCCAGGCCGCTCAGCAGTCCGCCCGCCACGCCCAGCGCCCCGTGCACGATGGCGATGCCGATAGCGAACGCCACGAATGGCCATCCCGCCTTCTTGACATCCCGCAACCGCGACGCCGCCACGATACCCATTTCGAGCAGAAACAGCAGCAGTGCGCCCTGAAATCCAGCCTGGAAAAACGGGGCAATCGGCGCAAACCCTTTCTCACCGGCGATCCATCCGATCACCAAACCACCGACGAGCAAAATCACGCTCTTACCCGTCACCACCTCGTGCAGCGCCTTTTTCCAACTCCCCGCCCGGTCGCCTTTGACGAAGGCCAGCATCAGCGCCACGACAATCGCCGGGACTTCGAGTAGCGCCACCAGCGCAGGCATGAATCCCTCTGCGGTCTGTCCGATGGCATCCGCAAACGCCAACGCCGCGATGAACGTCACCGCCGACACCGAGCCATAGTGCGCCGCCAACGCCGCGCTGTTGACCAGATCCATGCGCAGCAATTTGCGCAGCACCCAGTAGGCCGTCAGCGGCGTCAGGATGCCCAGGAACAGCGTCATCCCAGCCGGGCCTGCGAACTCACTCAGCGGCGTCTTGCTCAGCGCAACCCCGCCTTTCAGTCCGATGGCGAGCAGAAGGTAGATCGACAGCGCCGAGTAGAGGGCGTCCGGCAGCTTGAGATCGCTCCGCACCAGCGCGGCGAACGCGCCGAGCACAAACGCCAGCACGACGGGCGACAGCAGGTTGGCGAAGAGCGCGTCTAGGGGCAAGGCAAAAGCGATGAGCTACGCGAAACTACGACTCACACGAAGGCCGCCGCGCTCGTGGGAACGCGGCGGCCTAGGATTGCGCATCGGAGCACTATTCGCCCTGTGCCAGGCTGTAGCCCCGGTTGCCGTCGAACGTGTAGAGGCCTTCGGTCTTGATCACGTCGAGACCGGCAGCGTCGATGCTCGTCAGCAACTCGACCACGTCCGTGAAGACGACCGTTCCGCCATCGGGGTGAGTGAAGCGGCAGCGCCAGTGGTCGGTGAGGGTGGTGGCGGCGTTGCCTTCGGGATAGACGAGCACACCTCGGTTGGTAATCAGCTTAAGACGCAGTTTGCCCGTCGAGGCGGCATCCAGGCGCTTGCCGATGATATTGGGATCGAGGTCGCCTTCGTGCCAGTCGCAAAACACGTCGACACCGACGAGTTGCTTCTCCATCCGCTCGCGCGGGCGGACGGCCAGATCCATCTCGACCGGCTCGCCGAACGACTCGACGACCAGGTGCTTGACCGGCTCCTGCCCCATCCGCTCGATGACTGCGTCGGCGAACTCTTGCGTACCAACTTTCTTGGTGCTGATCTGGGGACGGTATACGTCGCCCGTGTGGATACCATCCTCGATCGTACGGAGCCACGCGTTGCGGACTTTGGCGGCGATGTCCGGCTTGCCCAAGTGGACGAGCATCATAACGGCGCCGTTGAGCAGACCCGATGGGTTGGCGATGCCTTGTCCCGAGATATCAGGCGCCGATCCATGAATGGCCTCGAACATGGCATACTCCAGCCCGACGTTCGACGAACCGCCCATGCCGACTGACCCAGCGACTTCGGCGGCGATATCCGAGATGATGTCGCCGTAGAGGTTGAGCGTGCAGATCACATCCAGACGCTCGGGACGCGCGGCGACCAGCGCAGAGCCGATGTCGATGATCTTGTATTCGTTCTCGATGTCGGGATACTCCTTCGCCACCTCGTCGAACACCCGGTGGAAGAGACCGTCGGCCTGCTTCATGATGTTGTCCTTCGCCATGCCCGTCACCTTCTTGCGACCGTGGGCACGGGCGTACTCAAACGCATACCGAACGATGCGCTCGCAACCGGGACGCGAGATCAGCTTGAGCGCCTGGACGACTTCGTCCGTCTGCTGGTGCTCGATTCCGGCGTACAGATCCTCCTCGTTCTCACGCACGATCACCATGTCGAGCAGCGGATACGGCGTCTGGACGTACGGCGAATACGCCTTGACCGGACGCACGTTGGCGAACATCGACAGGCTCTTGCGCAACGTCACGTTCAGGCTCTTGTAGCCACCGCCGCTGGGCGTCGTGATCGGCGCTTTGAGGAGCACGCGCGTCTTGGCGAGGCTCTCCCACGCGCTGTCGGGGATGCCCGACTTCTCGCCTGCGAGGTAGACCTTCTCGCCGACTTCGATCACGTCGTATTCCAGGTCCGCACCTGCCGCGTCGAGGATGCGGAGTGTGGCGTCCATGATTTCGGGGCCGATGCCGTCTCCTTTGGCGACTGTAATCTGGGTGCTCATAGCGAGGGAATGGGTCTAGGTAAGGGAAAAGCAAAATAACCGAACGCGCGTCGTCTCCACGTGAAAAGCCGCTTCCGAAACGATGCTGCTGTGCAGCGTCTGACCAACTAGGTACTGAGCATCTCAACGCGCAACACGAAACGTCTCCCACCTATGAACCCCGTCCTCTGCCTGCGCCTCACCTTTTCGAGTCATGCCGCCACGCTGTCAGATGTGGCGCCGGGCGTCTACGTGATTATCGCCGAGGGTGAGACCTTCCGACTCACCACGAGCGCGACCATCCTCCGCTGACTCCTGAGCCTCGGCTCGCCCCTACGCCCTCCGCAGATGCCGATTCTGTGGAGGGTTTTTGTTTGCGCCAACGGTTTGTTCGGGTTACACTTACAGGCTATCCCGCCACACTCTGCAACTGTCTCCGATGCGCCGTTTCGAGCAGCACTTCATCCGTCACATCGAACTCTGGTTGAGCGCAGCCGGTGTCGTCCTCGCTTTCCTGATACCTACCGTTCTGGGACCGGGCATCGACTTCTGGAAAGCCGTTGCGCTCACCGCACTGTTCGTCGGCTTTCTACACGGCATCGTGTTTTGGTCGGTCAAGCGGCGCCAGGCGAGTGTCCGCGCGCAGACCATCGACGAAGTGCGCGACATGCTCCGAGGGTTAGCATGGAAACGCCTGAGCGGATCGGAGGTATCGGCTTCGCCGTCGGAGCAGCAGACGTTCGAGGAAGTGCATCGGCTCGTCGACACGCTGACCGAGGAGCGACTGAAGCGCTGGAATGAGTCCGAGCAACGAGCTGGGCGCGTGGCGAACCTGACCGTCTAGGTCGCGCGATCCACCTGGTTTTCATCGCATCGGGCGAGCACGGGCGAGGGTTCGGCGTAGGTGCCGTTTGTCTTCCGATTCCAGCGACTTCTCGATGTCCCGACTGCTTCCGCTCGCCCTCCTGCTCCTCGCCACGGCCTGCTCCTCCCCCGACGCGCCGACTGTTGCCGACGATGGCTACGATCCCACGCTGGACTCGCTGCGCATGGATGGCGAAGTCCACCTGCGCAACATCCGCCAACTCACGTTCGGCGGCAACAACGCCGAAGCGTACTGGAGTTTCGACGACAACCAACTGGTCTTTCAGTCCGACTGGGACGCGATCAACAGCCAGGGCTGCGATCAGCAGTTCGTCATGAACGTCGGCGATGCCTTTGCGCAGGGTGATACCGACCGCTATACGCTCGCCTCGACGGGTGAGGGACGCACGACCTGCGGCTACTTCACGCCCGAGGGCCGCGTCCTCTACGCCTCGACGCACGAAGGCGACCGCGCCTGCCCGACCCCGCCCGAGTCGGCGACTGGCCGCTACCTGTGGCCGATCTACGACACGTTCGACATCTACGAATCGAACGCTGACGGATCGGACATGGAACTGCTCATCGGCGGCGAGGGCTACGACGCCGAAGCCACCGTCAGCCCCGACGGACGCTACGTCCTCTTCACCTCGACTCGTTCAGGAGATCTTCGAGCTGTGGCGCTACGAACGCGCGACCGGAGACCTGCTCCAGCTCACCGACGAACTGGGCTACGATGGCGGCGCGTTCTTCTCGCCCGACAGCCGCAAAATCGTCTGGCGTGCCTCGCGCCCCACGGGTGCCGACGCCGACGAATACCGCTCGCTCCTTTCGGAAGGTCTTGTCGCCCCGTCCGACATGAACCTGTTCGTCGCCGACGCGGACGGATCGAACGTGCAGCAGATTACCGATATGCCCGGCGCGAACTGGGCACCGTTCTTCCACCCGTCGGGCGAGAAGCTGATCTTCGCCAGCAACTTTGAAAGCGAAGGCGGACGCGCGTTCGCCCTCTATCTCATCGACCTCGACGGCTCCAACCTGCAGAAGCTGACCAACAGCGGCATTTTCGACGCGTTTCCGATGTTCTCGTTCGACGGCACGAAGCTGGTCTTCGCGAGCAACCGCAACATGAGCCGCACTCCGTCGCGTGACACCAACGTGTTCATCGCCGACTGGGTAGAGACTCCGACCGCAGCCGACAGCAGCTTCCAATCGCTCGTCGTGGCGCCTGCGCCCACCGAACGTCCCAGTCGTCCAGGCACACGAGCGGTAGAGAGCGAGTAAATGACCTCGCCCTTGGCGGATCTGCTCAGCGTTCGTGCGGTGGGATCGGGGCGATGTCGGCAGCCCAGCGCGTGTGCTCGTGCAAGACGACAGGCTTGTGTGTGACGACCGTCGTCGCCGGACTGTGGGCGAGCGAGGTGCCGTTGCCCGTCCAGTCGCGCGTGATGCGGATCGGACGTGGGACGAAGCCGCCGCCGCAATTGGGGCAGACGTTGCCGAGCAGGTCTACACAGCTTGAGCAAAACGTGCATTCGTAGCTGCACATACGGGCATCGGTCGATGCGGGCGGCAGAGCGACCGTGCAGTGTTCGCAGGTTGGGCGGAGTTGGAGCATGAGATTAGAAGAGGACGATCGGATCCGTAGCATACGGCGGCTATTTTGAGAGGCCGTCTCCTCGCCTACCGCTCCGATGCTACGTCTTGCCCTCCTGTTGATCGCACTCGTCGCGCTTCGCCCCGCTCACGCACAGGATCGCTGCGGCGTCGAAGAGCAGTCCGCCACGCAGTTACAGGCGCTGATGGAGGGCGGCACGTGTAGCGCGCGACAACTCGTACAGGCCTACCTGGACCGCATCGCCGATCTGGACGACGATCTTCAAGCCGTCCTCGCGCTCAATCCTGACGCGCTCGTGCACGCCGACCAACTCGACGCCGAACGCGCAGCCGGACAGGTACGCGGTCCGCTGCACGGCATTCCGGTCTTGCTCAAGGACAACATCGAAACCGCGGATCGCATGCCGACGACGGCAGGATCGCTGGCATTGGAGGTGAACTTCGCCGAAGCCGATGCGCCGCTGGTCGCCCGATTGCGCGAAGCAGGAGCGGTCATCTTGGGCAAGACGAATCTGAGCGAGTGGGCCAACTTCAGGTCGACCAACTCGTCGTCAGGGTGGAGCACATTGGGCGGCCAGACGCGCAATCCGTACGTACTCGACCGCTCCCCGTGCGGAAGTTCTTCGGGGACCGGATCTGCGATTGCGGCGAGTTTGGGAGCCATCGGTGTCGGGACCGAAACGGATGGATCGATCACGTGCCCGTCGTCGATGAACGGGCTGGTGGGGGTCAAGCCGACGGTCGGGCTAGTGAGCCGAAGCGGTGTCGTCCCGCTCTCACACAGCCAGGACACCGCTGGACCGATGGCACGAACCGTCCGCGACGCCGCCCAGTTGCTGACCGCGATGGCCGGATCGGACGCCGCCGATACGTCGACCGTCCGCGCCGACAGCTACGCAACCGACTATGCCGCCGGACTCGACGCCGATGCTCTGCGCGGCGCCCGCATCGGCGTCTTGCGCGACGTATTCGACTTCCACCCCGATGCCCAGCGATTGGCCGAGCAAGCTGTCCGAGACCTCCGCGCTGCTGGAGCCATCATCGTCGACTCGCTCGCACTTCCCTATCGAGGCCAATACGGAGGCGCTGAATACGAGACACTACTCTACGATTTCAAGCACGACCTCAACGCTTACCTCGCCTCGCGCCCTCGCGCTTCGGCCCGCTCGCTCGCCGAAGTCATCTCCCTAAACGAGAGGGAGCGCGCCCATGCGATGCCGTTCTTCGAGCAGGAGATTTTGGAACGGGCACAGGCGCGCGGCCCACTGACCGACAGCGTCTACGTGGCATCCCGCAGGCAGAGCCGCAGCCAGGCGCGCGGTGGACTCGACAGCCTGATGCGGATGCACGAGTTGGACGCGCTCGTCGCCCCGACTAACGGTCCAGCGTGGCCTATCGATCTCGTCAGCGGCGACAACTTTTCCGGGTCGAGTTCGCAGGCTGCTGCCGTGTCGGGCTATCCGCACGTAACCGTTCCGATGGGGCTGGCGCATGGCTTGCCGATGGGCTTCTCCTTCGTGGGCGGCCCGTGGAGCGAAGCGCGTTTGCTAGCGCTCGCCTATGCATACGAGCAGGCAACGCAGCGACGCGAACCGCCCAGCTATCTGCCCACGATCACCGATCAGAGATGACAGCCCCGACCGATCCCGATCCGTTCGACCTGCATCGTTTCGTGGTTGCGCAAAACGGGATCTATGAGCAGGCCGTCGCCGAACTGCGCGCAGGCCGCAAGCGGACCCACTGGATGTGGTTCGTCTTCCCGCAGATCGCCGGTTTGGGCCGCTCGCACACCGCCCGACGATACGCGATCTCGGGAGCGGAGCCGAGGCCCGGGCCTACCTCGCCCATCCGATACTCGGCCCGCGCCTGATCGAATCCGCGCACGCCGTTCTAGATAGCGGAGCGACGTCCGCCGACGCTCTCCTCGGGTCCCCAGACGACCTGAAATTGCGATCGTCTATGACCCTGTTCGATGTCGTCTCAGACGAAACCGTGTTCGTAGACGTGCTGGATCGGTACTACTGTGGCGAACAGGACACGGCTACTCTGGAGAGGCTCTGAAGCGGTCTCGCCCACGAACTGACGCACAGCCTGTCTCTAGCTGGCAGGCAGGCGTCACGAATAGGAGCAGCGCAAAGCATTCCGAGAATGCGACAGCTTTATCTCTGCTTCACGCGTAGCGCTTTCACCTACTTCCCTCTGACCATGAAACGCGTCTTTCTCGACAACATCGAACTCTTCCTCAGCGCTGTCGGCGTGTTTCTGACGTTTCTCGTACCGACGCTCTGGTCCGGCGCGACGTTTTGGAAGGTGGCCGCGCTCACGGCGGCGGGCACGGCTCTGCTGCACGGATTGATCTTCTGGACGATCCGCCGTCGACAGCGGCACGTACGAGCCGATCACATCGGGGAGATTCGCGAAATGCTACAAGACGTGATCCGCGATCAGTTTGCGATTATCAACCTGATCGTCCGCGACAACGACATGCATCACCTGCAGGAGAAAGCGGCGATGCTCGATGAATCGATGGCGCGTGTCGGCCACTTAATCGACACGTTGAATGAAGAGAGCCTGACGAAATGGAAGCGTAGATACAAAGCCGCTGGCGAGCATCCTGTCGATCGACCGTCGAGAAGTGAATGAATAGGTGGAGGTAGGAGATGGTCACCGACGGCATGTTGTTTGGTGTGGCGGCTACTTCACCCGAAGTCCCATACCCACTATAAAGCGCCTGTTCGTCGACAACCTCGAACTCTGGCTCAGTGCCGCGGGAATCGCCGTTACCTTCGCCATTCCCGCCGTCTTTCCGCATACGTTCGCGTTCTGGCAAGTGGCAGCTTTTTCCGCCGTCGGCGTAGCCACGTTGCACGGACTGATTTTCTGGACGGTCCGGCGGCGCCAGCGGCAAGTGAGACGACACGCGATCGCCGAGATCCGCTCCATGACGCAGGACGTGGTCAAAAACCAACTCGCCGTATTCAGCATGATCGCCGACACGTCGGTCGTAGCCGAGGAAGCGGAGATGTTCAACGAGTCAATGGATACCATCGTCCACATGATTGACACGCTGAGCGAAGAGAGCCTGACCGACTGGAAAGGCCGCTATAACGAGGAGACGGTTGATAAGGTGGTCTCAGATCGGTGGGTCACGACAGCCAGCGCCTAGGCTTTACCGTCACCATGTGAGGCGATCGACATATCCTGCGTAGTACATTCTGAATCCTACTTCCGGCTCAGACGCTTGCTCGGACCACGCAATTGTTTCTCAAAGACTTGCACTTGACTTATCCGGAGTGGTAACCTTGCGATCACCATTACACGAAGCTGGACGTGGAAGCGCACTACGAGGACATTGAATCCCCCAATAAAGGATCAGGACCACAATTTGTTGTAGGAGTCGGTGCGTCTGCGGGTGGCCTGGATGCCTTCCTCGAGTTCTTCGCCGCCGTTCCGCACGACACCGAACTGGCGTTCGTCGTATTACAGCACCTCTCCCCCGACTATCCCAGCGAACTGGCGAGCCTGATTCAGAACGCCACGCACCTGAATGTGCAGCAGGTGACAGACTCGCCGCGCGTCGATGCTGGTTGCGTCTACGTGATTCCGCCGGGTCGCATCATGAGCGCAATCGACGGTCACCTGACTCTGCGCGAGCCTACGCGGATGGAGCGCCGATCACTGATCGACCACTTTTTCCGCACGCTCGCCGAAGCGCAGCACGACCGCGCTGTTGCCGTTGTACTCTCGGGTATGGGATCAGACGGTGCTAACGGACTGATGCGGGTCAAGGAACGTGGCGGCTTCACGATGGCGCAGGACCCCGCTTCGGCTCAGTTTGAGTCGATGCCGCGATCCGCGCTAGGAACGGGCTACGTCGACTTTTCGGGGACACCTACCGAACTGGCTCAAAACCTGATTTCGCTCCCCGAACGCGCCCGATCCATTCCGCTGGAGACGGCGATTTCGGACAGTGATCAGGAGACCGAGGTTCTAAACCGGCTTTTCGTTCAGTTGCGTTCGCGGACGGGCTACGACTTCTCGGACTACAAGCGCTCGACGATCAGCCGCAGGATGCGTCGGCGGATGCAGGTGCTGCGCGTCGACGGATTGCCCGATTAACTCGACCGCGTCCGGTCTGACAGCGACGAGGCCCACTCGCTCGTCAAAGACTTCCTGATCTCGGTCACCAACTTCTTCCGCGACCCAGCCACGTTTGAAGCGCTCGCCAATGAGCACCTACCCGAACTGATCGCTAAGAAAGAACGCGACCAACCGATTCGCGTCTGGGTGCCAGGTTGTGCGACGGGCGAAGAAGCCTACACGGTCGCGATGCTGATTTGCGAGGCGCTCGACCCGCTCTCCCACCCGCCGACGATACAGATTTTCGCGACGGACATCGACGACGAAGCGATTGCCGTCGCCCGGGCGGGCCTGTATCCGCACTCGATCGCAGGAGATGTGTCACCCGAACGACTCAAGCGCTTCTTCCGGAAAGAGGCAGGCGGCTACCGCGTCACCGAGGAATTGACCGAGTCGATCCTGTTCGCGCATCACAACCTGCTCAAAGACCCGCCTTTCTCGCGCCTCGATTTAGTCACGTGTCGCAATGTGCTGATTTACTTCAACCGGCGTTTGCAGGAACGCGTGCTGAGCACGTTCCACTACGCGCTCAGCCGTCAGGGACGGTTGGTCCTCGGCTCGTCGGAAACGGCCAAAACTCCTACCTCGCTTTTTGAGACGCTGGACAAAACGAACCGCATCTACGCGCCTTCCGACGTAGCAACCGAAGTCCCGGCTGCTACGCCGCGTGCCCTCGCTCTGTCGCTCGATTCGCCGCGCCTCAAGCGTCCGACGCGGGCGTCTGTTGAGCGTCCCGCTCCCGACATGGGCGAACTCCACCGTCAGGCGCTCGTCCGGCTTATGGGACCGCCCAGCGTGCTCGTCACACGCGACTACGAAGTACGCCACTACGAAGGCGACATCGGACGCTACCTCCGTCCCGTTCCCGGCGCTCCGTCGCACAACCTGCTCCAGATGGTAGGGCCGACTATGCGCGCCGAAGTGCAGTCGACGCTTTTCCGTGCATTCCGGCAGGACCAGGACGTGGAGACCAATGTCCGGCTGGAAGATGGATCGTCCGTGCGCGTGTGCGCGAGTGTAAGCGTCCTAGAAGCAGAGGACGGGCGCGACCGTCTGGCTTTGGTGGTCTTCACCGATCTGGAAGAGCCAGATCTGATGCACGACTCGGTTTCGAAAGCGCCGCTCGACGAGCAGGAGCGTTCGCTCGTCGACAATCTCCAGGCCGACCTCACACGCTTACGCGAGCGGCTGCAAACCACGATTGAGGAGTACGAGATCTCGGCTGAGGAGCTGCGGGCGAGCAATGAGGAGTTGCAGTCGATGAACGAGGAGACACGCTCCCTGGCCGAAGAGCTAGAGACGAGTAAAGAGGAGATTCAGTCGACGAACGAGGAACTGGTCACGGTCAACGCCGAACTCCAGGCCAAAGTCGATCAACTCGGTCGTACGAGCAGCGACCTCGAGAACCTGATGCATGCTACCGAGATCGGCACCATCTTCCTCGACCGCAAGCTGGCACTCAAGCGCTACACGCCTCACGTCGTCGACTACTTCAACCTCATCACGTCGGATCTGGGGCGCCCATTCGCTCACATCTCGCACAAACTCGATCACGACACACTCGCCGACGACGCTGCGAACGTGCTCGACAACCTCGCATCCATCCGACGTGAGGTGCAGACCAACGACGGGCGCTGGTTACTCGTCCACCTCCTTCCCTATCGAACAGGAGACGACCGCATCGACGGAATCGTGATCACGTTCATCGACATCACCGAGCGCAAGGAGTGGGAAACCGAGCAAACTCGGCGCGCTGGTCAGCAAGACCTGCTGGCCACATTGGGCAACTACGCCTTGCGCTCCACTATCGACGAGTTGCTGGACCAAACCGTTGATGTCGTGCACGAGGGCCTAAATGTGCCGCTCTCCAAAGTGCTCCAATACGATGAAAAGGCCAACTGCTTTGACTTGGTTTCTGGGCACGGGTGGCACGAAGGGTTAGTCGGGAAAGGATGTGTGTCCGGCGGCGGGCACTCTCAGGCCGGGTTCACCCTCGTGTCTGACGTTCCTGTCATCGTCGAAGACTTGCAGGAGGAACGCCGCTTCACTGGGCCGGACCTTCTCTTCGAACACGATGTCGTGAGCGGAGTGAGCGTGCCGATTCGCAGTCCAGAAGGTTTGGCTTGGGGCGTTATCGGCGCGCACGATCTTCATCCACGCGACTTCTCGCCCTCCGATGCCGCATTTTTGCAGGGCGTCGCCAACGTATTGGGAGCAGCTATAGGCCGCTACGCCGATGAGGCAGAACTGCGTCGATTTGCCGAACGGTTTCAGGCAGCCATCGGAGGCTCGCCTGTCTCGCTCTTCTCGCAGGACCGAGACGGACGCTACACCTGGGTCTACAACCAAGTCGATCACGAAGAGGACACGATTCTTGGCAGTACGGACGCTGAACTATTGCAGCGTGCTGAGGATGTTCAAAAACTCGACGACATCCGGAGGCGCGTACTCGAATCCGAACAGCCGGTACGCGAAGAGTTCGAGGCGCAGATGAAGGCGAGCATGCGCTGGTTCGTCATCTACTCCGAACCCAGCCGCGACGCCGACGGCTCAGTCGTCGGCACCACGAGTGCAGCGCTCGACATCACCGACGTCAAGCGAGTGGAGAGCGAACTGCGCGCCCTTACGCGCGACCTGGAGCAGCGCGTCGACGAGCGCACACGCGAGGTTGTCGAACAGTCCGAGCAAGCGCGCCGCCTCGCGTCCGAGTTGACACTTGCAGAGCAGCGCGAGCGTCATCGCATTGCCCAAGTGCTCCACGACGATCTGCAACAGTTGCTCTACAGTCTACAGATGAAGCTGTCGCTATTCGGTCGCGTCGTCGGCGATCCGGACAAGCTGGAGAAGCTCACGCGCCGTTTCGACGATTTGCTCTCGCGCGCAATTACGGCTACGCGCACGCTGTCCGTCGATCTTTCCCCGCCCGTTCTGGAAGGGGAAGGCATTCAAGACGCCGTCGTATGGCTCGCCATACAGATGCAGGAGTTGCACGCTCTCAACGTGCATGTGACAGGCGACGGCCCCCAGTCAGTTGGCAGCCACGACTTGCAGGTGCTGCTTTTCCAACTCGTGCGAGAGCTATTGTTCAACATCGTAAAACACGCGGGCGTCAGCGAGGCCTACGTTACGCTCGTTCACGATGCAGATGTACTCACGATAGAAGTCCGCGACGAAGGCGTTGGATTTATCACTGACGTGCTCTATGAGCCTCGCACCGAGGGCGGATTCGGCCTCTACAGCGTGCGCGAGCGTCTACCGCTCTTCAGGGGAAAGCTGGATGTAGAATCCGCGCCCGGCAAGGGCACCCGTACCTTGATCACGCTTCCCCTTTCCTGACCCGCTGGATGCTCCGCCTCTTTCTCGTCGAAGATCACGCCATCGTACTAGAATCGCTGCTCGACCTGTTCGAGTTCGAGGACGACTTCAAGGTCGTAGGCTCGGCTCAGTCCGCAGGCGACGCCCTGGACCAAATCGACGGTGACGACGTCGATGTCGTCGTGACAGACCTCTCGCTTCCCGGAATGAGCGGCGTAGATCTGACACGCGAGTTGATGCAACGCCACCCCGACATCCGCATACTCGTGCTGTCGGGGCACCAAGATCGTATTTATACCGAACAGGCCCGCGAAGCCGGAGCACGGGGCTTTCTCACCAAGACGCGCATCGTGGACAGCCTCGTTCCAGCGCTGAGAACAGTCGGCAAGGGCGATACGGTCTTTAGCGCCTGACCGCGATTGGCTCTGAACACGCATCCTATTCGGAAGCGAACCCGAGCAAGACGTAAAGCAGGACTCGCCCTAAACCTGCCGGGCCTTCAGAGACCCGGCAGGTTTGCGCATTTTATCGCCCATCGGTGCCGATTTGCGTCTCCTCGACCTCCAGCCCATACTCACGGCCTTTGTCGACGGCGGGAACGCCGCGCGTCATCCAGACCGGCGCCGGAGCATCCATCAGAGTAGTGGTCAAAGAACTGCTGCATACGGATGGCATAGTCCATGCGATGCGCGGCGCCCATCGCCCAGTGCGGATCGCCGTTGTAGTTGACGAGCCACGCCGGTTTTCCGAGCCGACGCATGGCGACGAACATCTCGATGCCCTGCTCCCACGGCACGGCGCCGTCTTCGTCGTTGTGCATCATCAGCAGCGGTGTCGTGATCTTGTCGGCGTGGAAGACGGGCGAGTTGGCGATGTAGTGCATCGGCTTCTCCCACAGCGTCCCTCCGATGCGGCTCTGCGTCCGCTCGTACTGAAACATGCGGCTCATGCCCGATCCCCAGCGGATACCGCCGTATGCGCTCGTCATGTTCGAGACGGGCGCTCCGGCTCCGGCAGCGGCGAACAGGTCGGTCTGCGTCACCATGTAGGCGATTTGGTAGCCGCCCCAGCTGTGCCCCTGCACGCCGATGCGGTCCGCATCTACCCAGTCATTCTCCATTAGCTTGGTGATGCCCGGCATGACGGCGTTCATGGCACTGCGTCCGGGGAAGCCGACTTCGTACGGGATGTCCGGTTCGAAGACGACATAGCCGCGGCTGACGTAGAACGAGATGGAGATCACGCTGCGGCCCGGTTCGGGCTGATGCCAGCGGTGCAGGTTGTCGGACGACTTCTCGTAGAAGTAGACCATCATCGGGTACGTGCGGTTGGGGTCGAAACCGTCCGGCTTGTACAGAATGCCTTCGAGCCGCTCGCCGTCGACGCTCGTCCACGTTGTCTGCTCGGCCGTACCCCAAGAGTAGTCGGATACCTGCGGATTGGCGTCGCTCAGTTGGGTCAGGTTGGAGAACGACGCATCGGCGACGTGCAGGTCAGGGAACGTGCGGAAGTCGGATTGGGTGACGAGGTAGCGGTCCGAGCGTTTGGCTTTGCGCGGAAAGGAGAAGTCGACCGGCGCCATCGTCAGGCGTTGGGGCGACGCGCCCGGACGCAGGCGATAGAATCCGGCGGATTTGT
This sequence comes from Rhodothermales bacterium, assembly GCA_963793245.1. Lineage (GTDB taxonomy): Bacteria > Bacteroidota > Rhodothermia > Rhodothermales > BA12 > CAXBBB01. The sequence goes on along the minus strand of CAWBZG010000004.1, from coordinate 488,713 downwards.
CGTCCTCGTCGAACGCCGACAGCAGCGCGTTCGGGGCGATGTACGGATCGTCGTAATCCTCGTCGACTACGCGCAGGCGGACGTGCTCTATCCGCGCGAGGTCGTCGGTCAGGCGGACGGGCGTGCGCTCGCGCGTTGGATCGACGGACAGAATGCCAAACTTGTCGTAGATCCACATCGCGGCGTCGCCTTCGGTCCATCCGGCCATGCCGTACGATTGGGCTTTGTAGGCCCAGTCGTGCTCGTCGTTGGCGAGGTTGGCGCCGGACATCGCCGCCGTCGGACGCGCGCCGGGTTCGGTCGAGAGGGTCATCCACGCCTGCGCATCGGCGTCCCACCAGGCCAGCCAGTTGCCGCCGGGCGAGAGGTCGGGACGCGCCTGGACGCGTTCGAGCACGCGCCGCCGCTCGCCCGTCGCCACGTCGATCAGGTACACGTCCGAGAAGCCGGGAAACTCCCACGACTGCTCCATTCGGTACGGCATATCCGTAACGCCGACGGCCAGATCGCCGTCGCCTTCCGCAGCCACTTCGACGGCAGGAATGTCTTCGTCGGCTAGTTGCGTCACCTGCCCGGTCGCGAGCAGGACGACCGCCTGATAGGTGCGGTTGCGGTCGCGGCCTGCCTGGAGGAGTTGCATCGGCTGGAGATCGGGATCCGTCCAACTCCACACGTCGACCGTCACCTTTTCGTCGTCCGTCATCTCGCGGTCGTCGTCAGGACGCGGTGCCGGAGCTGTGCCGAAGAAGAGCCGCGCTCCACTCTTGGAAAACGAGACGTTGCCGTTGTCGCTGGGCTGCCAGCCGCTGGGGAGCGCCTCATGCCCCCGTGCGACGCGGACGGTTGCGCCCGGCGCCGACGGTCCGGTTGCGTCGAGTTCAGAAGCGTACAGAGCGAAGGCCGGATACTCGTCTTCAAACGTCGCTGCGTCGGAGACGAACGCTACGTGGCGCCCTGCCTCGTCGATAGCGAGTTGCGTGTAATGCCCCTCGCCTTCCATCAGCACAATCGGCTCGGACGCCCCCATGCGCAGCACGTGGACGCCGTCCGACTCGCCGTCTTTGGACGAAGTCGCGAACGTCAGCCACTCGCCGTTGTCCGAGAAGCGATAGTCGCTGACGTGATCGAAGCGCATCTCCTCGCCCGTCGCCAGCATCCGCACGACGAGCGTCGAGCCGTCGGATTTGTCTTTGCGACGCTTTTCGAGTTTCTCCTCGGCCTTGGTAGGCTCGACGGTCGGCTCCGCTGCGGGTTCTTCGGTCGCCTCGGCTTCTTCCTCCATTTCCGGCTCATCCGCTTCGGTCGTGTCCGGTTCAGCGTCGGGCGTTGGGATCAGGTACGCCATCCAGCCCGAGCCATCGTCGGGCATCCGCAGCGACTTCAGCTTGGGCGCTTTAAAGACGCTTCCGTTGGACAGGTCGACGATCCCGAGCGAATCCTGGGGCAGCTTGTCGCCCTTCTTGCCGTCGAGTTTGGCCTGACGCGTGCTGTCGCGCGGTGGTGCGATGGTGAACGCGACGTAGCGGGCGTCGTCCGTAAACGTGGGGTTCGAGCCGCGCGCAAACGTCCACCCGGTGCGGGTATCGGACGAGCGGACGTACAGCGTCGCGTCGCGCTCGTAGGGCTGCTGCGTCCACGCCGTCCACGCTCCGTCCGCACTGATTGACTGGTCCTGGATGCGACTCCACTCGGAGTAGTCGTCGTGCGTGAGCGCGCGTTGCGCCTGAGCAGGCAGGGCGATGAGGAGGGCGAGGGCGAGCAGACAGCGGCGCATGGCGAGGCGGATGAGTACGCCTGTAAAATAGCCGCTCGGCTCGGCCTTGCACCTGTCGGGCCGTTCCGTTAGAGCACAAAGCGGCCAATTCCATACCTGAGCGTCGAGATCTGGAGGGCACGAGCCGTCGATACGTCCGTTTTGACACTCCACCAGACTGTGCTCCCATGCTTCGCCCTTTCACTCTCCTCTTCGCGCTTGCCGCTATCGTTTCGGGGTGTGGCTCCTCTGCCGACATCGGAGCACCGGCGCTACTGGCCAACTCGGACGGTGGCTCAATCGAGCACGTCGTCCACATCAGCGTGGACGGGTTGAGGCCGGATGCTGTGACGCGCTTCTTGGACGATTTGCCTGCGTTCGAGCGCCTACGCCGCCAGGGAGCCTTCACCGACAACGCCCGAACGACGCCAACGCGCGGCAACACGCTGCCCAATCACGCGTCGCAAATGACCGGACGAGTCGTCGCCGGAGATGAGGGGCACGGGTGGGGCACCAACCGCTATCCCGATCCGACTCTCACCCTGCACGAACACAAGGGCGATTACGTCAGCAGCGTGTTCGACGTCGTCCACGCGTCGGGGCGACGGGCGGCGCTGTTCGCCAGCAAGTCCAAGTTTGCCGTCTTTGAAAACAGCTACGGCGACGTGCTCGACACCTACGTCTACGACAGACAGACCGACCGGCTCACCGATCATCTGGTCGACTCGCTCCGGGCAGACGCGTTCGACTATGCACTCCTCCACCTGCGCGACCCTGACACGGCAGGACACCGCTTCGGCTGGCGACTGTGGAGTTGGCATCCGTACATGCGCTCCGTCCGCAAAGTCGACCGGCAGATTGGTCGCATCCTCGCCGCCATCGAAGCCGACCCCGACCTACGCGGCACGACGGCCGTGATCGTGACGGCAGATCACGGCGGACATGGGCACGACCACGGCGCCGACGACCCGCGCGACTACACGATTCCGTTCTACGTCTGGGGACCCGGCATCGCGCCGGGCGACCTGTATGAGTTGGCCGAAGGCGTACGCACCGATCCTGGAGCCGCTCAGGTCCAAGCCGATGCCGACGAACAACCCATCCGCAACGGAGATGCGGCCAACCTAGCCCTGTCGCTGCTCGGACTGGAAACCATCGACCGCTCGACGCTGGGCGCCGACGTACCTCTACCCGTCCGACAGCCAGTGTTGCCGACATTCTGACCTATCCGCAAGTCGCACTCACTCCGCCTTTCGCAGCAGATGATCTGCCTCTGAACACGGACGGACGGCGCCATCGGCTTCGCGCGAACCCCGCACCTCAACCCGATCGCCGACGCTCAACTCGGCCAGTTCGATCCGGTCTTGGGCGGGGCACAGGTTGATCCGCGCCGGAACGCGCACCTCGACAGGCGAGCCGTCGACATCAATCACCAAGACCGCATCGCCATCGTATGCCATCGGCGATAGATCGACGGACGTAACGGTGCCGACGAGGAGTCCATCGGGATCTCCCGTTGTGTCACCCGAGGCGCAGGCGGCGAGCAGAGCGAGGAGCAGGAGGTAGCGCATAGCGGTGGGGGTGGGGTGCGATTAACGCGTGATCCAGTCAGAGAAGACGGTCGAGGCGACGGCCGAGACGGGGAAAAGCGCGATCACTCCCAACCCGCCCCCTCCAGCTTCGTCGAGCTTATCGACGATCGCTATCGGAACTGCGATGCCCAGCATCACAGCCAGGATCCCTCCTCCCGCTCCTTTGCGATACGCAGCCAGTGGCGCTCCAACAGCCCCGCCTGTCGCCGCGCCCACGATGCCCAGCAAAATAGCTCCCCCTTCCTTACCGAAAAAGTCGTCGTCGCTGGAAAGGGCATACCCGACGACCGCGCCTACACCGGCCCCGATAACCGCGCCCTGAAACCAGCCCCCGATAGCCACGCGCGCGATGCGACCGGATGACAGCGCAGCGGTAGTATCGACGATCAGCACCACGCCATGCGGCGCCTCGCCCCACTCCATTTGCTGAGCCGAGGCTAAGGCACGCACCATCTGAATGCGATGCGCCACATCGTCGGGCGACTGGGCCAGAGCGGGCGTAGCGCAGCAGAGCGCGAGCAACAGGGCGAGTTTCATCGGCAGGAAGGTAGAACGACGAGGCTCAACATACCCTTCCTCCGGCAAGCGACGTGGTTTTCCATCACTTCAGGCGAGCCGCGCGGTCCTGGATATAATCGCGGGCGCTGCGGGGCGCATGACCGAGTACCTGTTCGAGGTCGGGCGTGACGGGGGTGGCGGTTCCTCGGCGCAGATCGGCGTGCAGATAGGTTTGAACGACAGTCTGAATCAGGCCCAATTGGTGTCGCACGAGCAGGTGGACTGCGTAGGCCGGAATCGCCGCAGGATCGTAGCGGATGTCTCGCCCCAACACGTCGGTCAGGATGCGCGCGATCTCGTCGAACCCGAGCGCTTGCGACCCCGTCAGGTGATAGGCACGTCCGGCGTGAGTGTCAGGATCGAGCAGGCAGACGGCACCGGCTTCCCCAACGTCGCGCGCGTCGATCCACGCGACCTGTGCGTCGCCCGCCGGGACGTAGATTCGATCGTCGCGGCGAATGTCGCGCCGGTAGGCATCTTCCAGATTTTGCAGAAAGAAACCGGGTCGCAGCAACGTCCACTTCATGCGCAAACTCGTCAGGTGGCGCTCGATCTTGGCGTGCGGAAGCCACGTTTGCTCTCCTGCTCCAGCGACCGATGAGAACACGACGTGCTGCACGCCTGCTCGCTCGGCGGTCTCGAGAAACGCCATCAGTGCATCGTCGACCGAGTGCGCGGCGGGTGGACGGATGACGAACAGCCCGGTCACGCCTTCGAGAGCGGCGGCGAATTGGTTTCGGTCGGAGAGATCGAGCCGGACGGCTTCGGCGCGTGCAAAGCGAGCGCGCAGTTCGGTCCGTCGGCGTCCGAGCACGCGCACAGTCGCGCCCTTTTGGATCAGCGTGGAGGCGACGGCGCTACCGACGTTTCCGGTAGCGCCGAGTACGGCAATCAAAGGGGTCATTTGGTGGAATGGTGGTGTTCGGTCTTCCACTACCCAACCCGAAATCCGCTCCACTACCTGGACGCCGTGTGATACTTTTAGTCACTTCCTCGCCGCCCTCTATCCGTGTCTCGACTGCGCACCCGCGACCTGATCCCACTGCCGCCCGAGGCGCGGACGCTGGTGCGACGAAGCGCGCTCTGGGGCGCGACGCTCGGGCTGGGCGTGCTCGGGTTTTGGCTGACCGCCATCGCGTTGGCCGACGAGCAACCTGCCTCGTCGTTCGTGCTGCTCTCGTCTGAACTCGTGCTGATGTGGGCGTTCGCTACGGGCTACATCGCCTCGACCTTTGTCGCCCTATTTGCCGACGTTGACGTGTCGGATCGGTACCGTCTCGTGTTGGGGCTGGCCCCGCTGCTGATCGGCGCGTCGGTTCTGGTGATCGCACGATCGGTCGCCCAACTGATGGGCGGCGAACTGTCGGCCTGGGGCGCCGCGCTCGTGCTGCTCGTCGGATGCGGAGCGCAGGTCGTCTGGCTGATTGGTTTGCTGAGCAAGCGCGCGTGAGGCGACACGCGCTATCTTGAACACTGCTTCACACCCTCTCCCCACCGTGCCGATGCTGCGACGTCTCTCCCTCCTCCTCACACTGATCGCCCTTGCCTCGGGGCCTGTGCTGGCCCAAGAGCAAGTGCACGCGTTCACAGGCGCGACGCTGTACACCATCAGCGGACCACCCGTCGAAAACGGTCTTTTGGTGGTGCAGAACGGCACCATCCGCTACGCCGGGCCGATGAATCGGGGCGAGATCCCCAGCGGAGCCGTCACGCACGATGCGTCCGGCCAGGTCATTATGCCTGGACTGGTCGACACCCACTCGCACATCGCCGAAGTCGCGGGCGGCGACGGATCGCATCCGCTGCACCCCGACGTACGCACGCTCGACGCGATCAACGTGCGCTCCTCCTCCATCGACCGAGCCAGGGCTGGCGGCATCACGACGGTCAACACGATGGGCGGATCGGGCCACCTGATGAGCGGACAAACGAGCTACCTCAAACTGCGCGACGGGCGAACGATCGACGACCTGCTGTTCTGCGAGAACATCCTGACCGACGTGTGCGGCGGAATGAAGATGGCGAACGGCACCAACTCGATGCGCAGCGCGCCCTTCCCCGGGAGCCGCGCCAAGAGCGTCTCGATGGTGCGCGAACTGTTCGTCGAAGGCCAGACGTACTGCGCCAAAGACGCAGCCGAGCGGGGGCGCGACCTCCGCCTCGAAGCGATCTGCGAGATCCTCGACGGACGCCGCACCGTCCACTTCCACACGCACCGCCACGACGACGTACTGACGACGCTGCGCCTGAAGGAAGAGTTTGGCTTCGACCTGGTGCTCCACCACGTCAGCGAAGGCTGGAAAGTGGCCGACGAGATCGCCGCGGCTGGCGTCGGGGCATCGATCATCGTCATCGACTCGCCCGGTGGCAAGCTCGAAGCGATGGACCTGCTCCTCTTCACGGGCAAGGTGATGGACGAAGCAGGCGTCAACGTATCGATCCACACCGACGACCTGATCACCGAAAGCCGCATCTTCCTGCGCTCAGCCGCCCTCGCCGTGCGCGCAGGAATGGACCGCACGTCGGCGTTGGAAGCGATGACGATCGTCGGCGCACGCCAACTACGCGTTGCGGACCGCGTCGGCACCCTGGAAGCGGGCAAGGACGCCGACTTCATCGTGCTCTCGGGCGACCCGCTCTCGACCTACACGCACATCATGCAGACGTGGGTCGAAGGTAACAAGCTCTTCGATCGCGCCAATCCCGACGACCTGCTCAAAGCAACCGGCGGCTATGGCGCCTATGACGAAGGCGCGGCGGCTCTGCACGACCACTGAGCATCGCTGATTTCCTATCCTTTTGCCATTGCGAGGAGCGCAGCGACAGCCTGTCCCGCCCCTGCGGGGTGGCAATCTCCAGCCTTCGCCGCTTTGCACTGTCGTGCACTCCCACGCGCCGTTCCTCAAATGCTCTCTCCCTCTGGTCGGCTCGCGGAGCCGCCCCTACGCTTTCCTGATATGATTCGCTTTCTGCTACTTGCTCTCTTTCTCATTCCCTCCGTCGCATCGGCACAGATCGCTGTTCGGGGCGGGACGGTGCATACGATGGACGGTCCCGCCATTACGGACGGTGTCGTACTGATCCGCGACGGGCGCATCGAGGCTGTCGGCCCGGCCAATCGGGTACGCATTCCCGCCGGTTACCAGACGCTGACGGCGGCTGTCGTCACGCCGGGACTGATCGATGCGCACTCGGTCGTCGGGTTGGCGGGCTACATGAACCAGAGCGGCGACCAAGATCAACTCGAACTGAGCGATCCAATCCAGCCCGAACTGCGCGCTATCGACGCCTACAACGCGCGCGAGCGGCTGATCGAGTGGGTGCGCGGGTTTGGCGTGACGACACTCCACACCGGGCACGGCCCCGGCGCGCTCATCAGCGGACAGACCATGATCGTCCGCACGTCCGGCGACAATCTGGCCGACGTGTTGGTCGACTCGGTTACGACCGTGGCGATGACGCTGGGCGAGAGCGTCGGGCAGCGGTACGGAGGCAAACCGGGCACGCGCAGCAAAGGCGTCGCGATGCTGCGGGCCGAGTTGATCAAAGCACAGAATTACGTCGCTCAGCAGGACAGCGGCAAGGCCAAGCGCGACCTGGGCATGGAGACGCTGGCTCGGCTGCTGAGGGGCGAGATCGCAGGTATGATCACGGCGGAGCGCGCCAACGACATCATGACAGCGATTCGCCTAGCCGACGAGTTCGGCTTCCGGCTCATCCTCGACGGCGCCAGCGAAGCCCCGCTCGTACTCGACGAAATCAAAGCGGCGGGTGTCCCCGTCATTTTGCACGCGACGATGGTGCGTCCGGGCGGCGAGCGGATCAACGCGTCGTTTGAAACAGCGAGCAAGCTGGCCGCAGCGGGGATTCCGTTCGCGCTTCAGAGCGGCTACGAAAGCTACGTGCCCAAGACGCGCGTCGTGCTATGGGAAGCCGGACTCGCCGCCGCCAACGGCCTGTCGTTTACCGATGCCCTAGCGTCGATCACGTCAAGCGCCGCCCAGATCATCGGCCAATCCGACCGCGTCGGCAGCCTGACGGTCGGCAAGGACGCCGATGTCGTCCTCTTCGACGGCGATCCGTTCGAGTACACGTCGCACGTCTGCCACGTGATCGCACGCGGCGAGATCGTGAGCGACGAATGCCGGTAATTCCATAGCGCTGCTCAGCCGTACATAGCCTGCTTGGTCGCCCACCCTCGCCACACCGCTGCGGGAATCCCAGAAGTGTCGACCGGGAGGACGAAGGTCGAAGTAGCACACGAACCATAGGGCGATACATACCGCCACTTGGAGCGTTTTTCCACTGGGCCGACACATCCATTCGTGCTCCACAAGTTGCCGAACCGAGCTTCACGCGCTCTCGCGTTCTTGTGTATCGGCTTGCTCCCCTTAGCCACGTGCGTGAGCAGCAGCATCGAACGGTGGACATCGCAACCGAAGCCTAGATAGACTGTGCGTCTATCTTGAGAAGTACCGCCACCTTCTGTAATGCCGACCACCTACGACCGCGCACAGACGACGCAACTGCTCTTCGATGCCCAGTCTGGAGACCTTGCCGCCGACCACGCGCTGACGCCTGCCGTCTACGACACGCTGCGCCGTATCGCCAGCAGCTACCTGAAGCGCGAGCGCGACGATCACACGTTTTCGACGACCGACCTCGTCCACGAGGCCTACGTTCGCTTGATCGATCAGACGCGGGCCGACGACAAGACGCGAGCGCACTTCATCGGCCTCTCGGCGCGCGTGATGCGGCAAGTGCTCGTCGACTACGCACGCCGACGCAACAGCTATAAGCGCGGAAGCGGTGTGGCAGCGGCCAGCCTAGACGACGTGGCGACGATCCCCGACCACAAGGGACGGACGTCGCTCGACCTCGCCCTCAGCGTCGACGCTGCATTGGCACACCTTGAAGCCCACGATCCACGCCTCGTTCGCGTCGTCGAATGCCGGTTTTTCGGCGGATTGGACAACGAGGAAACGGCCCACGCGCTCAGTCAGTCGGTGCGCACCGTCCAGCGCGACTGGCTCAAAGCGCGCGGCTACCTCTCGGTCTTGCTGGCCGACGCTAAGTAAAAGCGGACGCCGGGGTGTCGCAGATTGAGCACAAATGACGCATCTCTATTCGTACTGCCCGTCTCCATGTCTCCCCTCTCGCTCCTCGACCATTTCGAAGCCGTCGACGCTCTAGTCGACGAACTGTTGGGGCTTAGCGAACCCGAGCGGTCGGCTCGTTTCGCGACAATCGAAGATCCCGAGTTGGCCCGCTTGGTAGGAACCGTGCTCGCGAGCGCCGACTCCACCACACTCGACCAAGCCGCCGATGCGCTGCCGCGGTGCGAAGCCTCCGCCGCCCTGGACGATGAATCGCGAAGCAAATCGGGGCAACGGGTCGGCGCGTGGCTGTTGGACGACGTGCTCGGCGAGGGCGGAATGGGCGTCGTGTATGCTGCGCACCGCGCCGATGGCGCCTACGACCAGCGCGCCGCCGTCAAGTTTGTCCGACTGTCGGCGTCGCCCGATGCGCAACGCCGATTCGAGCGCGAACGTCGGCTGCTGGCCCAGGTCGAGCACGTCGGCGTAGCGCGCGTGCTCGACGGAGGGCTGACGGAGAGCGGCGATCCCTTTCTCGTCATGGAGTACGTCGACGGGCAGCCGATCACCGTGTACGCCGATGCGCGGCGGCTTTCGGTTGATCAGCGCGTCGCACGTTGTACAGCAGGTGTGCGCAGCCGTCGCCCACGCCCACAGTCGACTGATCGTGCATCGCGACCTGAAGCCATCGAACGTGCTCGTGACGCAAGAGGGCGTGCCCAAACTCCTCGACTTCGGTGTGGCGACGCTGGCTGAGGGCGACGACGAAGCGATCACGCAGTACGCGGCGCCTCTCACGCCATCGTACGCATCGCCCGAGCAAATCCGGGGCGATGAGGCGACGACCCAGTCGGACGTGTATGCGTTCGGTGTCCTGCTCTACCAACTGCTCTGCGGTGCACGTCCGCACGAGGCGTCGGACCATCACACCCTGACGACGTCGGTCCTGACGCACGACGCACCTCGTCCCTCGAACCGAGTCACCGATGACGCCGCCGACGCTCGGAGCACGACGGCTAAGCGGCTGCGCTCCCTGCTCCAGGGAGACCTGGACGCGATCTGCCAACGGGCCGTCGCTCGAGAACCCGCTCGGCGCTACGCGTCGGCTCAGGCGCTCGCCGACGATCTGCAGCGGCACCTCGATGGGCAAACGGTGGACGCACGTCCGCCCTCGCTTGGCTACCGCGCCCGCACGTTCGCGCGCCGCAACCAGACCGGCGTGGCGTTCGGGGTTCTGGCTATCGTCGGCATCCTCCTCTTCGTCGGCGCCCTGATCGACCGGCAGAGTAAACTGACAGCAGCGCTCGCCACAGCCACAACCGAACGCGACAAGGCCAATGAGGTCAGCAGCTTTCTATCGGGCCTGTTCGCCGACGCCGATCCGCGCTACGAGGGTGGGCGAACGGTTACACTCAACGAGGTTTTGATGTCGGCGTCGGCGCGCATCGACACCGCTCTGGCCGATCAGCCGGTCGTCCAGGCGCAGATGCAGCATGAGTTGGGCCGCCTGTTCAAGGACCTGGGCGACTACGACGCCTCACTCGATCTGCACCGCGCGTCTGCCGCCACCCGGTCGCGCCTGTTCGGGCCGGACGACACGACGACGGCACGGAGCCTGCGCGAGATGGGCGTCGCCTTCCAGCAGGCGGGTAGACTCGACGAAGCCGACTCGGTCTTGCAGCGCGCCCACACCATCTTCCGCGCCAAGCTACCGTCGCCCCACTTCGACCTGGCACAGAGCTACAACGAGTTGGGCATGCTCGCCCTCGACCGCCGCGACTACGCCGCTGCCGAAACGCTTTTCGCTGCGTACCGCGATCAGCACGAGCAGATGAGCAGCAGCGTTAGTGACGCAATGGGTCGCGCCTACAACCAGAACGGCCTGACGCTCGTCTACCTCGACCGCATTGACGAGTCCCTGCCCATTCTCCGCCGCGCACGCGCCATCTGGGACGAAGTGCACGGACCGATCAACGAGCACTCGTCGACGGCGCTTAACAACATCGGCTTCGCCTACGCGACGTCGGGCCGCTGGGACAGCGCGTACGTGTACCAGAGTGAAACGCTACGCATTCGACAGCGCCTGTATTCCGGCGACCACCACAGCATCGCCTTCGTCCTGCTCAACCTGGGCGACAACCGGATGCGCGTGGGCGAGCACGACCTCGCCGACTCGCTGCTGACTGCGGGACACGCCCTCTACGAACGCACGGTCGGACGCCATCACCCCAAGACGATCCAGACGCTCGACTTCTCCATCCGTAACCTCGAAGCACGCGGATCGGACGCGGATTTGGACCGCATCGGTCCGCTGCTCGACACGCTGAGGGTCCGGCAGATCGCGACACGCGGCATAGACGACGCCGCCGTCACCCGGACGATTCGGCGCCGTGCACTCTGGCATGCCACGTCGGGTCGCGACGCGGCTTCCGAAGCCGACTTCGCCCATGTGATTCGCCGCACCGACGACCGGAGCGGAGACTTCCACGCCCGGACGCTGTGGGATCGAAGCGGCGTGCGGATGCAGTCGGGACGCCGGGAAGAGGCGCTGACGGACCTGCGCCAGGCGTACCGCATCTGGGGCGAACTGGGCGACGCACAATCGGTCGCCAACGTCGAGGCGCGGATGGCAGAGATCGAAGCGGGTTTGTGACCTCTATCCGAATCGTGGGAGGGCGACGGTCGTTTCCCCACAATGCACTATCCGACGACCCCTGACGGCCGCTACTTCGCGCACAACGGCATCCTGTGGCGCACGACCAACCCTGAACTTCCTGAGTCCGAGCGTCAGCGCTTGACGAAGGAGTTGATGAGCGCTCGCCGCGATGTGGGCACGGCCAAACGTTCCGGCGACGAGACCGCTGAAAAAGAAGCGCGCAGCCGAGTCCACGACGCCAAAGTCGCCCTGGGCGAACGCGGCCCGGTCTGGTGGACCGATGGCGCACCGGACTACAATCGGCACGCGCCCAAAAACACGCCCTATGCCGATTGGTATGCAGCCCTTCCCGATGGCGCCGACGCCCCGAAACGGTAGTCGCGCCTGCTCGCTCGCAATAGGAAAGCACAAGGCTATCTTGAAGCCTCAACCCGACTACGCCGATGGACGCAGACCTTACTTCGATTCAAAACGCCCGCTCTCTAGTCACCGCTGCGCATCAGGCACAGCAGCAGTTCAAAACGGCAGACCAAGCTACCGTCGACCGCATCGTCAAAGCGATGGTCGATGCCGGAGCTGCCCAGGCCGAACCGCTAGCCCGCCACGCGCACGAGGAAACCGGATTTGGCCGCATCGACAGCAAGACGGCGAAAAACCTGTTCGCGACTCGGACGCTGCACGAGCGAATGGCCGGAATGAAGACGGCAGGCATCGTCAACAAAGGCGAGTCGATCTGGGAAGTCGCCCACCCGATGGGCGTCGTCGCCGCGCTCGTTCCGTCGACCAACCCGACGGCTACGGCGATGTATAAGGCGATCTTATCGGTCAAGGCGCGCTGCGGCATGGTGATGAGTCCGCACCCGCGCGCTGCCGAGTGTTCGGCCCAGGCCCTGCGAGTCGTCGCAGAAGCTGCGTACCAAGCGGGAGCGCCCGAGGGACTGCTGGGCTGCCTGTCGCCTGTCACGATTGCAGGCACCAACGCCCTGCTCGACCACGACCTGACCAGCGTCATCCTCGCGACGGGTGGAAGCGCGATGGTCAAAGCGGCCTACCAGAAAGGCAAACCAGCGTACGGCGTCGGCAGCGGCAACGTCCCCGTTTTCGTCGACCGCAGCGCAGACGTCGAAGCTGCCGCTGAGCACATCCTGACGGGCACCTCGTTCGACTGGGGCACGCTGTGTTCGACCGAGCGCAGCGTCGTCGGCGACGCCCCGATCTCGCGCAAACTGCTGGCGGCGATGTCAGAACGCGGCGGGCACGTCTGCTCGCCGGACGAGGTAGAAAAACTGCGCCGGTTCGTCTATTCCAACGGACGTTTCAACGCCGATCAGGTCGGCAAGTCGCCCCATTGGATCGCGCGTGAAGCTGGTTTCCGCGTCCCCGACACGACACGCGCGTTGATCGCCGAGGTCGAGGAAGTCGGCAAGGGAGAGCCGCTGTCGATGGAAACGCTCTCGCCCATTCTGAGCTTCTACCACGCCGACGGGTGGCAGGCAGGCTGCGACCGGTGCATTCAGATTCTCAATTTCGGCGGCATCGGTCACACACTCGGCCTGCACTGCACGAGCGAGACCGTCGCTGAACAGTTTGCTCTGCAAAAGCCTGCGATGCGCATCGTCGTCAACACCACGACTGCGCTTGGTTCGGTCGGCTACACGACGGACCTCTTTCCCGCGATGACGCTGGGACCCGGAACGGTCGGCGGTTCGATCACGAGCGACAACCTGTCGCCGCTGCACCTCATTCATCTCAAGCGGGTCGCTTGGGGCGTGCGCGAGGCACAGAAAACAGACGCGGCGCCGCCCAGACGCTCGTCATCGCGTGCTCCTTCTCACACGCCTGCACCCCGTCCGATGTCCGCCACCCCTTCTCGTCCCACCGCCAAGCCCAGTAGCGACGGCTCGTGGATCGACAAAATCGAGGCGCGCTTACTCGCCAGAAGCGGCAATCCGGTGCGCGAGGACAACCCATCGGCCACCAAAGCGAAGCCCAGCCGAACCGAGGTACAATCAGCCGCTGCGCCCGCCTCCAAGCCGTCCGACCTACCGCTCGACGAGTCTCGCGTGGAAGCGTTGATCGCGCGGTATCGGAAGTGACCGCTTATAGTGATCACCCGTCCGCCATCGCCTTCAACTCGGCCAGCTTGAGCAAAGCCTGAACCGGCGTCATCGAGTTGATGTCGAGGCCGTCGAGCGCGTCTCGGACCGCTTCCAGTGCAGGGTCCGATTGAGCGCCGAAAAACGTCATCTGCATCCCGCTTGGAATCGCTTGCACCTGGGCCGCTGGTGACGACGGTTGCGCGGCGACGACGGGTTGCGGACGCGCAGCACCATCGCCCGACGAGATAGGTTCGTCGTCCGGCACCTCGGCGCGTTGGGTTTCTAAGTGCGCCATGACTTCCCTCGCGCGCACGACGACGGCTTCGGGCAGTCCGGCCATGCGCGCGACTTCGATGCCGAAGCTGTGATCTGCTCCACCCGGCACCAGCCGCCGCAGAAAGATCACCTTTCCGCCATGCTCCTGCACCTGCACCCGGGCGTTGGCGATGCGGGGCAGGCGCTCCGCCAGCGCGTTGAGTTCGTGGTAATGCGTCGCAAACAGCGTCCGGGCGGCGACGTGAGGTGTTTCGTGGAGATACTCGGCCAGCGCCCACGCAATCGACAAGCCGTCGAACGTCGACGTGCCGCGTCCGACTTCGTCGAGGAGGATGAGCGAGCGATCGGTCGCGTTGTTGAGAATGTTAGCGGTCTCGTTCATCTCGACCAGAAACGTGCTCTCCCCTGCCGCCAGATTGTCGTGCGCTCCGACGCGCGTAAAGATGCGGTCGACGACGCCGATGCGCGCCGATGTCGCCGGGACGAACGACCCGATCTGGGCCAGCAGCACGATCAGTCCCGTTTGCCGCAAGACGACGCTCTTGCCCGCCATGTTGGGGCCGGTGATGACGAGCATCTGACGCGCTTCCGAATCGCCGAGCGCACCATCGGGGTCGAGGCGGACGCTGTTGGGAATGAACGGCTCGCCGGGAGGCAGCGCGTGCTCCACGACCGGATGGCGCCCCTCATGGATGTCGAGCACGCAGCTTTCGTCGACTGCCGGGCGGACGTAATGGTGGCGGACGGCTTGTTCGGCGAGGCACGCAAAGGTGTCGATCAGCCCCAGAAGACTCGCGTTGCGCCCGAACGTGGCAGCTTGTTCGGCGAGCGCTAGGCAGAGCGTCTCGAACAACTGGGCTTCGAGCGACCCGATGCGCTCCTCTGCCGACAGCACTTTCTCCTCAAACTCCTTGAGCGAAGGCGTGATGTAGCGCTCGGCGTTGACCAGTGTTTGCTTGCGCGTCCAGTCGCTTGGCGCCTTATCCTTGTGCGCGTTGGTAACTTCGAGGTAGTAGCCGAAGACTTTGTTCTGGCCGATTTTTAGCGACGTGATGCCCGTTCGCTCGGCCTCCTGTTTGCGCAGCCGTTCGATGTAGCCTTTGCCGTCTTTGAGCAAGCCGCGCAGTTCATCGAGTTCGTCGTTGAATCCCGCTTTGATGCACCCACCATCGCCGAGTTTGGCAGGCGCTTCGTCCGCGCACGAGGACGAGATCCGGTCAACCACGTCAAGGCACAGCGACAGCCCATCCGCCGCTTTGCGCAGCGACTCGCACGCGTGCCCCGACAGCACCGATTTGATGGGACCGATCTGCACCAACGTCTGCCGCAACTGCTGCACGTCGCGCGGGCCGACACGCCCAGCGGCGAGGCGGGCGGACAGGCGCTCCAGGTCGGCGACGCTCGCCAGTTCATCGCGTAGGCCCATCCGCAAGTCGTTGTCCGAGGCGAGCGCTTCGACAGCATCCAGGCGCTGCTCGATCTGGTCGACGCGGCACAGTGGGCGGACGAGCCAGCGGCGCAGCATCCGTGCGCCCATCGCGGTTTTGGTGGCGTCGAGCATCGCAATGAGACTGCCCTCTTGGGCGCCCATGATGCCACCCGTCAGTTCGAGGTTGCGCTTGGTCTGCGGGTCGAGCGCCATGTGATCGGCGGTCGCGTAGCGTTGCAACCGGCGCACTTGGGGCAGCTTGCCCTTCTGCGTCTCGCTGACGTAATGGAGCGCAGCACCAGCGGCGCACAAGCCCAATCGGAGTTCGTCCGTTCCGAAGCCTTTGAGCGAGTGCGTCTTGAAGTGGCGCAGCAGCGTCTCGTAGGCGAAGTCGAACCCGAACGCCCAGTCCTCTTGAGGCGTCACCACGAACGATCCGGCTTTCAGATCGCGGATGCGATCGCGCTGCTTTTTGTCGACCAGCACCTCGGCGGGCGCAATTGTCAGCAGCAGGTCCGCCACGCGCGCCTCATCGACTTCAACGACCCGAAACTCGCCCGTCGACGCATCGACGAAACTGGCTCCGACGCGCCCCTTCTCACTCCTACTGCTCCCCCATCGCAGCGCCATCACGTATGTCGATCGGCGCGGGTCGAGCATTCCGTCGTGCAGGATCACGCCTGGCGTAACCACTTCGACCACGTCGCGCTTGACGATTTTACGCGCCAACTTGGGGTCTTCGACCTGCTCGCAAATCGCCACGCGCAGTCCAGCGGCGACGAGTTTGGGAAGGTGCGCATCGAGCGAGTGGTATGGGAAACCAGCAAGCGGAACGTCGGCCGCCTTACCGTTGCTGCGCTTGGTCAGCGTGATGCCGAGCACGCGCGCGACCGTCTTGGCGTCGTCCTCGAACGTCTCGTAGAAATCGCCCATGCGAAACAGCAGGAGTGCGCCTTCGTGTCGCTCCTTGATCTTGCGATACTGCCGCATCAGCGGTGTTTCCTGTGCCCCTTTCGCCATCGTCGTGCGTCGTTCTCTAACTGAAACGGCAAGATACCGACGTGCGGTGACGGCGGTGTGGCGGTGCGGGTTTTCCGGCTAAGGGGGGCGCGGTCCGACTCGTTTACTTCCGCCCCCTTACGACCGTCATTCCTGCGAAGGCAGGAATCCACAACTGCTTCCCGACTCAGAAAACTGCGGTGCTCTGTCTCTTGACTGGCCGCCGATCAGGTGGGAATCGGTCGCCCCCGAGAATGCGTTTGCTCCGGATTTCTGGGGTGTGTGGGCTGAAGACTTCAGTGAACTCCGATCTGACGAACGCGGCGCGCTGATTTTGCTTGGGCGGCGGTTGTAGGTCCCTGCCTCCGCAGGGACGACGTTGGGGAGAGTTGAGATATAGGATTCAGGATCCTGAACTGCGGCTCACCCAAGCGGTATCTGATCCGACAGGTCGCGCCACATGGGGTTTGTCTTTTCGATCAAGCGGATCTTCCAGAGCCGCTTCCACTTCTTCAACTGCTTCTCGCGCATGATGGCGTCGGCAACATAACCGTGTGCCTCGAAGTAGACGAGCCGCTTCACATTATAGGTTTTGGTAAACCCCTCAACAGCACTACTGCGATGCGCCGTCATCCGCCGCGACAGATCGCTCGTCACGCCGACATACAAGGTGCCATGAGGCTTACTTGCCAGGATATAGACGAAGCCTTTCCGGTCACGAGTCATGCAGCCATCTCAAATCTCCGTCGCCCCTGCGAAGGCAGGGGCCCACAACCGCAGCTGAGCATGAACCCTGCACCACTCCAACTCACGCCCCTTTCGTCCAGGCGTTGCGCACACGCTTGAAGCCGGTCCGCTCGTAAAACGGCGTCGAGATTTCCGAATCGCGCAGTACCAGTTCTGTCCCTTTGCAACGCTCCAACACGCCGTCGATCAGCGCGCGGCCGATGCCCACGCCTTGCACGTCGGGTTCTACAGCCAAGTCGCACAAGTAGGAAAACAGAACGCCGTCGGACAGCACGCGGGCTAACCCAACGAGGCGGTCGCCGTGCCAGGCGCTGAGGACGAACGTCGCGGCCGCGAACATCGCCTCTACTTCTTTGGGGTCGTGGACACTGCGCATCAGAGGCGCGCGGCGATAAAGCGTCAGGATGCGGGCGGGCGTGAGTCCGTCGAGACCTTCGCGGAGGGAGAGTTGAGCGTCAGCCATTGGTGCGGTGCGAATGTGGAGTACGAAAAAACCTGGCAGATCGTAGAGACCTGCCAGGTTTGGATTTGGTTGCGAGCGCTGGGTTACGCGTTGAGCGCTTCGGTCACTTTATCGGCGGCTTCCTTGAGCAGGATCGCCGTTTCGAGCTTGAGGCCGCTGTCTTTGAGGATTTGCTGGCCCTCTTCGGCATTGGTGCCCTGCAAGCGAACGATCAGCGGGACGTTGATGTCGACTTTACCCGCGGCTTCGACGATGCCGTTGGCGACGCGATCGCAGCGGACTATTCCGCCGAAGATGTTGACCAGGATCGCTTCGACGTTGGGGTCTTTGAGGATGATGCGGAAGCCCGCTTCGACCGTCTTGGCGTTGGCGCCGCCGCCTACGTCGAGGAAGTTGGCCGGCTCGCCGCCTGCGAGCTTGATGATGTCCATCGTGCCCATCGCGAGACCGGCGCCGTTGACCATGCAGCCGACGTTGCCGTCCAAGCGGACGTAGTTGAGATCGTGTTCTCCGGCTTCGACTTCCAGCGGCTCCTCTTCGTGGATGTCGCGCATGGCGGCCAACTCTTTCTGGCGGTACATCGCGTTGGAGTCGAGCGAGATCTTGGCGTCGACCGCGATCACGTCTCCGGCTCCGGTTACGAGCAGCGGGTTGATCTCGGCGATGGCGGCGTCGCTTTCCGAGTAGGCTTTATACAGCGCCATGACGAACTTGGTCGCCCCTTTGAGTGCCTTGCCTTCCAGTCCAAGACCGAACGCGACCTGACGCGCCTGATACGGCTGGATGCCCGTTGCCGGATCGACCCAGACCTTGATAATCTTCTCGGGCGTCGCCGCGGCGACTTCTTCGATCTCGACACCGCCCTCGGTCGACGCCATGATGACGTTCATGCTCTTGGAGCGGTCAAGGGTGACGCCCAGGTAGTATTCCTTGGAGCCATCGTCGTACACGTCGCCTGCGATCAGGACTTTGCGGACGAGCTGGCCTTCGGGTCCGGTTTGGGGCGTGATGAGTTGCATGCCCAGGATGGCACCGGCTTTCTCACGCACTTCGTCGATCGACTTGGCGAGCTTGACGCCGCCGCCCTTGCCGCGTCCGCCTGCGTGGATCTGTGCCTTGATGACGTGCATCGACGCGCCGTTTGCCTCGGCTTCCTGCGCGATGGCGACGGCTTCGTCGACCGTGTCGGCGACTTTGCCGGGCTGGATCGTGACGCCGTATTTCTGGAGGAGTTCTTTGGCCTGGTATTCGTGGAGCTTCATCGAGCGGAAAGGGAGTGAGCGAGTTGGAGAGAGAAACAGTCGTTTCGTTCGGCGTAAACTACGCGCGCCTCGTTTGGGTCGCCAATCCACGGCTTTTCACGCGGTCCTTCTTGCGACCCTTTCCCATCCTCTCGTCTTGATCGCGCCGACGCTCTTCGACCGACACATCGCCCGTCGCCTGATCGGGGGCTATGTGGGCTTCGTACTGGCGCTGATCGTGTTCTTCGTCGTACTGCACTATCTCGAGTACGTCGACGACTTTATGGACCGGAATGCGTCGATGGGCCAAGTGCTCGGCGTCTACTATCCATCGTACGTCCCCGAGATCGTCCGACTGACTTCGCCGCTGGCGCTGTTTCTATCGGGCCTCTACCTGACGACCAAACTGTCGGCGGAGCTTCAGTTGACCGCACTCTACGCGGCGGGCGTGTCGCTGGCGCGGATTATGCGACCGTACGTATTGGTCGGCTTGCTCATCGCGGCAATCCAGTTTGGATTGGGCGGGTGGGTCGTCCCGCACACGCAGCGAACGGTCGTCGCGTTTGAGGCCGAGTATTTGGGCGACCGAGACACGCAGCCGGACGTCTCCGACCTGCACCGGCAGAACGCCGACGGCTCCTACCTGACCATCGGCTTCTACTCTCCGAACGACTCGTCAGCCTTCCGCGCGACGCTCTACGGTTACGACGACGCCCGTCTGAGTTCGCGCCTGTTCGCGACGCGGATGGAGTGGGTCGACAGCCTCGCCGTGTGGCGCCTGTTCGACGCGACCGAGCGCACCTATGCTCCAAACGGCGATGTAACCGTGCGCAAGATCCAGGCGCTCGACACGACGCTCAACGTCGGCCCGCGCGACCTGGCGCAGACCGAGCGCGACGTAGAGACGATGACCGTCGACGAGGCCCAAGCGCACCTAGCGCAGCAGCGGCGGACGGGGTCGGGCAACCTGCGCGTGTCGCAAGTCGGGCTGCTGAGCAAGTTCACCTATCCCCTCGCCCACATCGCGCTGATGCTGCTCTGCGTGCCCCTCGGAGCGCCACGTCGACGAGGCGGAGCGGCGGTTGCGTTTGGTGTTGGGCTGCTGCTCGCGCTGATCTATTTGGCGACGCAAAAGATTGCCGAGCCGTTCGGCTACACGGGTCTGGCGTCGCCGCTGTTCGTGACGCTGATGCCGCACGTGGTGTTTTCGCTGCTGGCGCTGCTGCTGTTTCGGTGGGCGCGAAAGTAGGTAGGTATGCGCGGACCTGACAGGTCGTGGGCGACTTGCCAGGTCTCCAGCGCGCGAGTTAGAGCAGGACGGCGCGTGTGGTGCGCGTTTCGGAATCAGTGCGCAGGACGATCAGGTAAACGCCTGCCCCAACGCGGCCACCGTTGGTGCCAGTACCGTTCCACTCGATGGAGCCAGCGCCGAGCTGCACGTCGGTTTGCCACACCCGGCGCCCGAGCAGATCGTAGGCTTCGAGTGTAGCCCGAGTGGGGGTCGTCACGTCGAGGCGGACGCCGCCCATGCTGGGCGTCGGTGACGGGTTGCTGAGAGTGAGCGTGGTTTCGGTCGCCCTGCTCGCATCGGTGAAGTCAGAGCCGAGATCGAAGCCCATGTACGCCTGCTGCTCGGTGAACGCGAGGACTTGGTACGCGACGCCGCAGAAGTTCTCATAAAAGCAGGGCTGGTACGGGCTGAGTTGGAGCGCGAGAACGGGACCGTACGTGTCGGTGTCGATGCCGGTATCAAGCCGCATCCAGGCCGAGTTGGAGTCCGAAAGCTCCCACACTCCCGATTCGGTTCCGGCGAGATACCGACCGTCGCCGAGGGAAAGGAAGCTATACACCGTCTCGTCGTCCAATCCCGAACCCAATGGCGACCAGTTGGCGGCATCATCCATCGAAACGACGACGCCTCCTTTTCCCCAAGCCCGATAGTCAGCGCGGGAGCGCTCGATCCCCTGAAACTCGGCAACCGATTGAGTCCCCGAGACGCTCGTCCAGACGTCACCGTCGAGACGCATCGTCGCTCCATCGCGGTAGACGACAACGACTCCGGTCGACGTGCCCGCGATGCCGACGGGCGATGACGTGTTGGACGGAGGCAATGCCGCGCGGTGGGTCCACTCTGCCCCGTCCGTCGAGGTCCAGACGGCGCGCTCGGAGACGGCTAGATAGCGCCCTTCGTACGTCAGATCCTTCCACGTCGACAGATCGGCCTCGCCGCCGACGAACGTGGGAGCGGGCGACAGTCGCCGTACGCCTGCGCTGTCGGACAGCACCACCTGCTGCTCATTCCGTGACGCATTCGCCACCAGTACCGGCTGCCTGTTGACTTGTCCTCCGTAGCTGTACCAGAGTTCGTCGCAAGGTGCTCCACCGCCAAAGAACAATCCGTCATGCGTTGCGGCACTCTCACCGATGATGCCGGAAAGCGTGCTCAGCGCAGAATATCCTCGCCAGCCGACCGGCACGTTCGGATCGACTGTCCAATTGCCAGGCGTTCCGCGATAGACAAAGGCGAGATGCCCTCCCCCAGCAAACCATTGCGATGGATCGGACGACCCGCTACCTGATTTAGTTACGCACACGTACTCCGTCGAGGCCGATGAAAACCACACGTCGTCGGGCGTTCGTGCCCAGACGCCAACGGGAACGGCGGCTGGCAGAAATGCGCGTCCCTTCGCGGTTTCAGTCGAGAGGGATTCCCACGTGACGCCGCGGTCTTTGCTCACCAGCAGGGCGTACTGGCTAGCAGGAGAACCCGGCACGCCACCGCCGAATCGGGCGTAGAGCCAGCCGTGGGGACTCGTCGTCAACTCGCCGTCGAAGCTTCGCCCGCCCGGAATTGCGAAAGCCGTTTGGAACGTGTCGCCTCCGTCGATGGAGGACGAGATGCCGTCGAACGTCGCAACGATGAGCGTGTCGCCGCCCAGCGTCAGCAGATCGAGCGCGTTGGCAACGGAGAGCGTATCCCACGTCAGACCCCGATCTCGGGAGCGCTCGACTGGAGCCGAAGCGTACTCGATGGAGCCGTAGATCGCGTTGCCATCCGCGGAGACCGCGGCTTCGTGCCATTGGACGCGGCTGAACACGTCGTCTCGCCGACCGCTTCCGTCACGTGCCACTACGGTTCCGCCGATGCTGGTGCATCTCCAATCGCAGTTTTCGAGCAGGATCGTCCGAAAGTCGCCAACTAGCAGCGAATCGACACCGAACGGTTCGACGACGGAGCCTACGACGCCCAGCGACCGCCATGTCGTTCCGGCATCCTCACTCACGTAAACCTGTGGGTCTTCAGCCGCGCTGAGCCGCCCCGTTACAGCCACACCGCCACCGGGCAAAAGCGTCACGATCGAATGATCTCTGACTGCCTGCCCACCCTCATCGAGAACTATATCGAGTCGCATCCAACTCTCACCCGCGTCCGTGCTGCGGTAGAGTCCATCCGCAACCATAAACAGCGTATCTACATTCAGCCCAGTGATTTCGACGGCCTGAGTCTGAGGGAACGGAGGCGGGACAGCCGTCCAGTCTTGAGCACCCGCGACAGGAGCAACGAGGAGGGCGAGCAGAACGAGGAGACGCATGTCGGTAGGCATTGAGTACAGATTCGGTGCGACAGGCGCACGTAAGAATAACCAGCACTGGCCCAAACTCACGCTGACCAACGGCTTCGTTACGCCTCGCCGCCGGGTTTGCCGAAGTGGAGGGTCGTGCGACCCGGATAGACCGCGAACTCGCCTCAGAGCAGGACGGCGTGCGTGGTGCGCGTTTCGGACTCGGTGCGCAGGACGATCAGGTAGACGCCCGCCGATACGCGGCCACCGTCGGCGCCATTGCCATCCCATTCGGCGGAGTGGGTGCCGGGCTGCAGGTCGCTTTGCCAGACTCGGCGACCGAGCAGATCGTAGGCTTCGAGCGTGGCGGAGGTGGGCGTCGACACGTCGAAGCGAACGCCCTGAGCGCTTGGGGTTGGTGACGGGCTACCGAGGGTGAGCGCGGTTTTGGTCACCACAGGCGCATCGGTGAAGTTGGTCCCCAGATCGAATCCGATGTAGGCTTGCTGTTCGGTGTAGGCGATCACTTGGTAGTAAGCCGGTATGATGTCCTCGTACTCAAAAGACGAGGTAGCAAACACCTGAAGCCCCAGAACGGGACCGAAGGTATCGGTGTCGATTCCAGAATCTAAGCGAGTCCAGACCCCCAAAGAATCACGCAATTCCCAAACACCGGATGCGGTGCCGACGAGGTAGCGCCCATCACCGAGCGAGAGTAGGCTATACACCGTCTCATTGTCCAACCCCGAACCTAGCGGAGACCAGTTGACGGCGTCGTCGGTCGAAACGATCACGCCGCCCTCGCCCCAGGCCCGATACTCGCCGCGCGAGCGTTCGATGCCTCTAAACTCAGAGATTGACTCATCGCCCGAAACGGTGGTCCATCTATCGCCGTCGAGTCGCATCGGCGCAGTGTCGCGGTAAGTGACGACAACTCCGGTCGACGTGCCCGCTATGCCGACGGGCGATGACGTGTTGGACGGAGGCAATGTCGCGCGGTAGGTCCACTCGGCCCCGTCCGTCGAGGTCCAGACGGCGCGCTCGGAGACGGCTAGATAGCGCCCTTCGTACGTCAGATCCCTCCACGTCGACAGATTGGCCTCACCGCCGACGAACGTGGGCGACGGAGAGAGAACCCGTTGTCCCGCACTGTCCGAAAGCACGACGCCTCTTCCCGACTCATCCAACGCAGCGAGAACGGGCGTCGACGGAGATTCCGGGTAGCCACGCCCCCACCCAAACCCGCAACTCAGACTTCCCCTCCGGATACCCCCGTTCTCGATACCCACGACTACGCCCAGCCTCCCCGACAGCGTCGGAAGAGCGGAGAAGCCTTTGAATCCGACCGGGGCGCCGTCGTCGGGCGACAGGTCATCCAGTGCTCCTCGGAAAAGCCTCCCAAATGAACTCTGGTGCCCCACCAAAAACTGGTTGTCAGGACCGGTCGTTTTGGTTAAACAGACTGTATCTCCAAAGGAATTCATGCCTACGAGCAGATCGTCCGGCGCACGGGAGAACGCGGCCGAAGCCGTAGGTGGCGAGAGGTGAGAGCGAAAGCGCAACGCGTCGCCATCAATGCCGCTCCACGATGCGCCCCGATCGGCACTCACGTAGACCGTGGGCTGAAACGAACCATCGTCCAGTCGCCGCAAGAACGGCGTCACCCCAACCAAACGCCCGTCAGTCCCGATGGAGAGCTGTACCCCATTCGCCACAGACCGTGTATCCACCCGAAGTCGCGACTCCCACGACGCACCTCCGTCGACGCTCCGAAGCACGTTGCGGAACGACACAGCGAGCAGCGTATCCCGCCCCAGCGCGAGCACGCTAGAGATCTGCGTCGAGCCTCCCTGGGGCGCTGTTACAGTGAGCGTGTCCCAAGTCGCACCTCGGTCTGCGGAGCGCTCAATTTGCTGCTGCGCCGGGCCATAAATCACAGAGTAGAGTATCTCATCAGGCCCGACCTCGCAGTCGATTGCCGAACGTCGGAGTCCGCTTATCGCACGCCACGGGCCGCCACTCTGCGCGCCGACGAAGTAGCGCCAACCGTAGCTTCGGGGTTCGATCCGCTCGATCTGGGCGACGACGAGTGAGTCTGCCCCAAACGGCTGGACGCACCGCACTCCTCCGCCTGTGGCAAGCTCGCGCTCGGTCCACGTCGCTCCTTGATCCGGCGAAATCAGCAGGTGGGAAGCGCCCGTCGGATCGGCGCCTCCGATTGCCCAGCCGGAGCCACCGAGCGAAACGAGATCATACTCCTCGTTCAGTGCCAGTCCCTGATTAAATGTCAGTCCCTCATAGAACGTCACCCCCAAATCGACCGACTCCCACGTACGCGCCCCATCAACCGAACGCAGAACAGAGGACAGACTCCCAAACGGAAGTTGCCGCAGCATCAGCACGGTATCGGGATGAATGCCCGTTATCTGAGTCGCGTAGGGAAGCGATCCTGGCGGTGGAACCGGCCTCCACGTTTGCGCCGAAAGCGACGGAGCGAGGAGGAGGGCGAGCAGAACGAGGAAACGCATCACGGTCGGCATGTAGAAACAGATCTAATGCGCCCGGCGAGCAGACGCGCGGGCAGAATAACACCCGTTTACCCCCCCCCACCTAAAACCGATTCGTTACGCCTCGCCGCCGTGTCCGCCGAAGTGGAAGCCAGGCTGTCCGGCGAACGTGCCGGCGCCGTGCTCGACGATCTCGCCGTGCGTGTCTTCGTAGCGGTCGATGTTGTCGGCGAGGGCGGCGAGCAGGCGCTTGGCGTGCTGCGGGGTCACGACGACGCGGCTCTTCACGCGCGCCTGAGGCAGGCCGGGCATGATGCGGATGAAGTCGAGCACGAACTCTTCGGACGAGTGCGCGATCATGACGAGGTTCGAGTAGATGCCTTCGGCGATGCCCTCGGGAAGCTCGATGTTGAGCGACGAGTCGTTGTTGTCTTTGTTCTGGTCGGCCATAAAAGTAGAGTGTAGAAAAGAGAGGTTGAGACCTGGCAGGTCCGCGCAGGAAAACCCGCGACGATGCAAAGTAGCGCTAGGCCACCAGCGTCCGCCGAGCGAGCGCGGCAACCGCATCGCTCCGCGTCAGGATGCGCAGACCGTCGCCGGTTTCGACGAGGACAGCGCCGGCGGATTCCAGATGCGGCATCATGCGGTCGAGCCGCGCGCTCGACGCGACGACGGCGAACGGCGCATCCATCACGTCGCCGACACGCCCAGAAGCCACGCCTGCATCGGCGATCAGGGCGGCGAGTAGTGCCTTCTCGCTCAGACTGCCGACGGGTTCGCCATCGTCGACGACCGGAAGCTGCGACACGCCAAACTCTTGCATCGTCGCCACGGCATCGGCGACGCGGTCGGAGGGGGAAACGACGCGCAGTCGGTGCTCTTCGCCGTCGGTGAGCACCTGTCCTGCCGTCGGAGTGTCCGGCGCTTCGAGGAAGCCGTGGCCTTTCATCCACGCGTCGTTGTAGGTCTTGCTCAGGTAGCGGAAGCCGCTGTCGGGCAGCATCACGACGACGAGCGCATCGTCACCCATCTCGTCCTGGTGCGACTCGATCCAGTCCAGCATTCCGGCGACGGCCATTCCGCAACTCTGTCCGATGAACAGGCCTTCTTCTTTGGCCAAGCGCCGCGTCATCTGCATCGCCGCCTTGTCGGTCACCTGCACGTAGTCGTCGACGATCTGGAAGTCCATGTTTTCGGCTAGGATGTCCTCGCCGACGCCCTCGGTCAGATACGGGTAGATCTCGTCGTGGTCGAACTCGCCCGTATGGAAGTATTTGTGGTAGACGCTGCCCATCGGGTCGACGCCGATCACTTTGACGTCGGGGTTCTGCTCTTTGAGGTAGCGCGCCGTGCCGCTGATCGAGCCGCCCGTTCCGGCTCCGGCGAAGTAGTGCGTCACCTTGCCGCCGGTCTGCTCCCAGATCTCGGGGCCGGTCGCGAGGTAGTGCGCCTGGGCGTTGGCGGGATTGTCGTACTGGTTGAGGTAGACGCTGTTGGGGATCTCGGTCGCCAGCCTGCGGGCGACGCTGTAGTACGAGCGCGGATCGTCCGGGGCGACGGCGGTTGGGCAGACGATGACTTCAGCGCCGAACGCGCGGAGCACGTCGATCTTTTCCTGGCTCTGCTTATCGGTCGTCGTGAAGATGCAGCGGTAGCCGCGTGAGATGGCGACGATAGCGAGTCCGGCGCCCGTGTTTCCGCTGGTGCCTTCGATGATCGTTCCGCCTGGTTTCAGACTTCCGTCCTGCTCCGCGGCATCGATCATGCCGACGGCGATGCGGTCCTTGACGCTTCCGCCTGGATTGAAAAACTCGACTTTGGCGGCGACCGCCACGTTGAGGGCGCGCGTGACGGCGTTCAGGCGGACGAGGGGCGTCTGGCCTATCGTGCCTAGGACGGAGTCGTGGATCATCGGCGAAATGTGTAGTTAGTTTGAAGCAACCATCCCGCGTATTTTGAACGCGAGACGGCAGGTGCCTTCTCTATTCCTCCGACCCTACATCGGTTCGTCCCCGTTCATGGAATCCCCTCCAACTCCCGGCGACACGCTCGCCACCGAACTGCTCGTCGCCTCTTTCGGACTCGACGGCTCCGCCCATCACCGCGATGCGACGTGGAGAAGCGTGTTCGGGATGGAAAGTGTGTGGCAGCGACTGGCCGACGAAGACAGATCAACGGTCGACGGGGCACTGAGCGAGGCGGCGCAGGGCAATCTCGTCACCCGTCAGGTCGTCACCGTACACATAGCCGGGCGGCCCGAACCGACGCCAACGCTCCTCCACTTCCTGCCGACGTTTGGCGCGCGAGGCGAGGTGGTTTCGGTCGCCGTGACGGGCGAGCTGCTGACGCAGCCGGGCAGTTGGAACGTGTCGCAGACGCGGCGCAACCGGATGGAGACGCTGGGACGGATGAGCATGGCGATCGCGCACGACCTGAACAATCTGCTTTCGGGCATTCTCGGCCACACCGAACTGCTCAAGCTGACGACGGCGGAGCAGAACGGAGCCAAGGAGCACGTGCAGACCATCGAGCGTGCGGCCCTCGACGGAGCGGCTATCGTGCGCAAGATTCAGCAGTACGTGCGACAGGAAAAGCAGAACCGCTACGAACATCTGTACCTGGGCGACATCCTCGACGAGTGCGCGATGCTCACCAAGCCGTACTGGTACAACGAGCCGCGCCGCAGTGGTATCCGCATCGAGTTGACACACGACTTCGCCCCGTCGCCGCCGATTTTGGGAGCGGGCCACGAACTGCGCGAGGTGTTCGTCAACATGATCCTCAACGCGGCCCAGGCGATGCCCAACGGCGGGCGGATCAAGCTGACCGCCAAACCCGACGGCCCGCGCCACGTCCTGGTGACCGTCTCGGACACAGGCGACGGCATGCCAGCCGAGGTACGCGCCCGCATCTTCGAGCCGATGTTCTCGACCAAAGGCGAAAACGGAACCGGCATGGGCTTGGCCGTCGCGTACGGCATCTTGCGCGCGCACGAGGCCGACGTCCAAGTCGACAGCGCACCCGGCATCGGCACCCATTTCCGGCTTCGCTTTCCCATCGCCGACGATTCGCCCGACGTAGACACTACTCCGGTCGCTCAGCCGGATCAGATGGACGCCCGCATCTTGATCGTCGACGACGAAGAGATGGTCCGCACCGTCCTCGGACGCCTTCTCAAACTGCGCGGCTACCGAACCACCCAGGTAGGATCCGCCGCCGATGCGCTCGCCCTACTCGCATCGGGCGAGACCTTCGACGCCGTCATCACCGACCTGGGCATGCCCGAGATGAACGGACGCGATTTCGCCGCCGCTGCTGCGCGCGTCGACGGGCCGCCGCCCATCGTCCTCCTCAGCGGCGACACCGAACCGGGAAACCCCGACGCTACGATTGCTGCGATCCTCGCCAAACCGTTCCAGATCGACCAGGTCGACCAAACCTTGCGGCGCGTAATCAAGGGGTGAGCGGAGCAGCGCCTGACACCGTGACAGTTTTGCACTATTGGCACGGCACGTGCACGAGAGCGGCACCCGACCGGACTGCGCGCGTCTATGTCTGTCCGGCGCCTACTCCCCTCCCTCTGCATGATCGCACCCTTCTTTCTTTCCGACGATACCGAAAACGAAAACAGTATTCCGCTCCTCACGCCCGAGGAGGAAAAAGCGCTGGGCAACGAAGACCTGCCCGATTCGCTGCCCATCCTGACGCTCCGCAACACGGTCCTCTTTCCGGGCGTGGTGCTACCGATCACGGTCGGACGCGATGCCAGTTTGAAGCTCGTCAAAGACGCTTTCGCTAGCGACAAGCTGGTCGGCGTCGTTGCTCAAAAGGATGCCGATACGGAAGAGCCGGATGCGAGCGACCTCCACGATGTGGGGACGGTTGCGGTGATCCTGAAGCTCATCAAGATGCCGGACGGCACCAAGAGCATCGTGATCCAGGGCAAGCGGCGCTTCGAGATCGAGTCGTTTGAGCAGACTCAGCCGTATCTGCGCGCCAAGGTCAAGCCGTACGACACCGAGTCCGACAGCTTGGAAGACGTCGAGATTCAGGGGCGCCTCCACTCGCTCAAAGAACTGGCAGTCCAGATCGTCAACCTGTCGCCGCACCTGCCGAGCGAAGCCGCCCTCGCGATTCAGAACATCGAATCGCCGACGTTTCTGATCCACTTCATCGCGTCGAACCTGCAGATCGAGGTCGAGGACAAGCAGGAGTTGCTCCAGACGGTCTCGCTCGCCGAACGCGCCGACCTGACCCTCGACCACCTGAAGCGCGAAGTCCAGGTGCTCCAGATCAGCGAGGAGATCCGCAGTAAGGTCCGCACCGACGTCGACCAGCAGCAGCGCGAGTTCTTGCTCCGCCAGCAGATGAAAACGATCCAGGAGGAGTTGGGCGAGAGCGACGGCCCCGAAGCCGACCTTGCCGAACTGCGCGAGAAAGCCGACGCCAAAGAACTGCCCGAGCACGTCCAGAAGACGCTCGACCGCGAACTCGACAAGCTCGGACGCCTCAACCCGATGGCGCCCGATCACGCCGTGACGCGCAACTACATCGACTGGATCTTGGACCTGCCGTGGACCGAGGCCAGCGAGGATCTGCTCGACGTCAAGCGTGCCAAGACGATCCTCGACGAAGACCACTATGGCCTGGATCAGGTCAAGAAACGCGTCCTCGAACACCTGGCCGTGCTCAAGCTCAAAGGCGACATGAAGGCGCCGATCCTGTGCTTCCACGGCCCGCCCGGAGTCGGCAAGACGAGCCTGGGCAAGAGTATCGCTCGGGCGCTCGGACGCGAGTTCGTGCGGATGAGCTTGGGCGGAGTCCGCGACGAGGCCGAGATGCGCGGTCACCGACGCACCTACGTCGGCGCGCTGCCGGGACGGATCATCCAGAACCTGAAGAAGGCGGGGACGATCAATCCGGTCATGATGCTGGACGAAGTCGACAAACTCGGCTCCGACTTTAGGGGCGATCCGTCGTCCGCACTGCTCGAAATCCTTGATCCGGAGCAGAACCACGCGTTCAACGATCACTACCTCGAACTCGACTACGACCTGTCGAACGTGCTCTTCATCGCGACGGCCAACTACGTCGAGCAGATTCCGGCGCCGCTGCGCGACCGGATGGAGATGATCCAACTGACGGGCTACACCCAAGAGGAAAAGCTCGCCATCGCCAAGCAGTATCTGGTCGAGCGCCAGACCGAGCGCAACGGGTTGAAAGAAGAGCAATTCGGCATCACCAACGAAGCGTTGAGCGAGATCATCGACGGCTACACGCGCGAAAGTGGCGTCCGCCAACTCGAACGCACGATCGGCAGCGTCGCGCGCGGTGTGGCGGCGAAGGTGGCGACCGATGAGGCCGAGAGCGTGACCGTCGACAAAGGCGATCTCAAGGAATACCTCAAAGGCCGCAAGTTCTTCAGCGACTTGGCCGAGCGCACGACCGTGCCTGGCGTCGCGACGGGCTTGGCCTGGACGCCCGTCGGCGGCGACATCTTGTTTGTCGAGGCCAGCGTTGCGCGCGGATCGGGCCGTATGGTGCTGACCGGGCAACTGGGCGACGTGATGAAAGAGAGCGCGCAAGCGGCGTTCAGCTACGTCAAGGCCCACGCCAAAGACCTGGGCATCCCTCAGTCGGCGTTCCGATTCTGGGACGTTCACGTCCACGTGCCCGCGGGCGGCATTCCCAAAGACGGCCCCAGCGCGGGCGTCGCGATGCTGACGGCGCTCACGTCGATCTACACGCAGCGCAGAGTTCGCCATACGGTCGCTATGACGGGTGAGATTACGTTGCGCGGGTTGATCCTGCCGGTCGGTGGAATCAAGGAAAAGGTGCTCGCCGCCAAGCGCGCGGGCATCAAAACGGTCTTGCTGCCGCATCACAACGAGAAAGACATCGAAGAGATCGAATCCGACGCGCTCGACGGGCTGACGGTCCGCTATCTGACGCGGATGGACGAAGTCTCGTCGGCTGTCCTCGAAGAGGAGCCGTCCGACCTCGACCTCGAAGCCTATTTCAAGGTGCCCGAAAGCGAGCAGGCCAACCGCTCCAACGCCACGCTCGACATCGTGACGCCGGTGAACTAGACGGTCCCAACCTCACTCCAAACCTGACAGGTATCGAAGATCTGTCAGGTTTTTCTGGTTATAGACCACAGTCGAAGCGCCGACGGGACGACCTCGACTTCGATCTGGGAGGCATCATCGGAGACGACCTCGCCGTCTGCGTGGATCGGCAGCGGCTGATCGGAAGTCAGCGTCATGCGCTCGAACGAGGCGATGTGCAGCGCCGGATGTTGGGTGTGACGACCTGAACGCGAACGAAGGGCGATTGCAATAGCGGACTTCAACGCGATCGGTTTGGCGAGGCATAGGTCGAGCCTGCCGTCGGAGGCGTGCGAGGCAGGCGTGAACCGGAAGCCTCCTCCCTGCCGGTCCGTGTTGCCGACCGCCGCCATCAGCATCGGCCCGTCGTAGAACGAGGTGTCATCAAGCGCGATGCGAACGACAGGCGGCGACAGTTGGGCCGTCGTGCGCCACGCGTCGACGGCGGCGGCGGCGTAAGCCAGTGCGCCTAGTTTCTTGCGCCGAGGAGCGGCCTGCGCCACACGCGCGTCGTAGCCGATGCCCAGTCCGTTGAGCACCAGCGCTTCGCCGCCCGCCCACCGAACGCGCCCCAGGTCGATCCGCGACGCCGATCCAGCCAGCAACCGCTCTGCCGTTACGTCGCGCATCCGAACGCCTTGCGAGAAGGCAAAGTCGTTGCCCGTCCCGACCGGAAGCACAAACAGCGCCGCGTCCGACCCAACCAATCCGCGGGCGACGTGGGAAGCGGTCCCGTCGCCGCCCGCCGCTACGACGATGTCGCATGAGCCAGCGGCTTCGGCAGCGAGTCGGGGTGCATCGTCCGCGCGCTCGGTAACGAGTACGACAGATGTAGCTCCGGCAGCGTTCAAGTCGTCTGCCAAGCGCTGAGCGATGGATTCGGCGCGCCCGCGTCCGGCAGTCGGATTGACGACGAAGGCGAAGCGCGGTGAGGGCATCGGTCGAGCGGGAATGGAGGGTGAGCACCCGAAGGTAACCGCATCTGCTCCCCGTACCTTTCATCCGTCGCGGTAAACCAAACGGAGCGATGGAGAGTAGCAACCCTAACTTTCAATAAAAACTGAAAACGATGAGCGCGACCCTGCCCGCTCCTCCCGTCTCGACTCAGGGTCGCACGTCGGGAGACGGTGTCGCCGGAGACGCGCCGGCTCCGCCTGCCCCCCGCGTACGGATGGACCAGGTGATGGCACCTGTCGAGGCCGATCTGCAGGCATTCGACGCCTATTTCCGCGACGCCCTCAAGACCGACGTTCGGCTGCTCAACCTGGTGCTCCGCTACCTGCTCAAGCAGAAAGGCAAGCGCATCCGCCCCACGCTCGTGCTGCTTGCTGCCCGCACGATGGGTCAGCCCACCGAGTCGACGTTTCGGGCTGCCGCTCTGGTCGAACTGCTCCACACCGCCACGCTGATCCACGACGACGTGGTCGACGAAGCCGATACCCGCAGAGGCGCGTTCTCAATCAACGCGCTCTGGAAAAACAAGGTCGGCGTCCTGCTCGGTGATTACTTCCTGAGCCGAGGCCTGCTGCTGGCGCTCGACAACAAAGACTACGATGCCCTTCACGCCCTCTCGGATGCCGTCCGTCGCATGAGCGAGGGCGAGTTGATGCAGATCGAGAAAGCGCGTCGGCTCGACATCACCGAAGAGGAATACTTCCGCATTATCTCGGACAAAACGGCGTCGCTCATTTCGACGTGTACGGCTGCGGGAGCGCTGTCGGCGGGCGCGAGCGAGGATGAGGTTGCCCGGATGAAAGCGTTTGGCGAGGCGCTCGGCCTGGCGTTCCAGATCCGCGACGACCTGTTCGACTATGGCAGCGCGGACGTGGGCAAGCCCCTCGGCATCGACGTACAGGAGCGCAAG
Organism: Rhodothermales bacterium; assembly: GCA_963793245.1. GTDB lineage: Bacteria > Bacteroidota > Rhodothermia > Rhodothermales > BA12 > CAXBBB01. The sequence goes on along the minus strand of CAWBZG010000004.1, from coordinate 455,763 downwards.
ATGACGCTTCCGCTGATCTATGCATTGCGCGAGGCCGAACCTGGGGAAGCGCGACGGATCAAGCGCATCGTCCGCAAAAAACGCAAGAGCCGTCGGCAAGTCGACGAGGTGATCGCGTTTGTCCGGGAGGCCGGAGGACTGGGCTATGCAGCAGACCGCATGCACGAACACGCCGACGAAGCTCGGGGCCTGCTGCTGACCTTTGAACCCGGCGAGGCTCGGTCCGCGTTGGAAGCACTCGTCACGTACACCGTTCAGCGCAAAATCTAGGATGCTCACCCTGCTAGGCACCGGTGCCGCCTTCACCGATCCCCACCGCACCACGACGATGCTCGCGTTCTCGGACGCCGGTTCGTCGGTCGTCATCGACTGCGGAGGCGACGTGATTCAGCGGATGCAGATGGCCGACATCGACGTGCGCACGCTCGACGCCTTGATCCTGACGCACGAGCACCCGGACCACGTCGGCGGCTTTCCCTTGTTCATGGAAAAGGTCTGGCTGGCCGGGCGCGCGGACCCAGTTCCCATCTACGGCATCGCATCCGCCCTGAGCCAGGCCCGTCGTTCGTTCGAGACCTTCGATACATCGCGCTGGAACGGCATGCCCACCATCGAGTGGCACGAAATCGCCCTGCGAGACGACGCACCCATCATCGAAACCGACGTGTGGTCCGTCACCGCCACACCCGGCTTCCACAGCGTCCCGTGCATCGGCACGCGGACTGTCCACAAAGCTTCGGGCGGCGTCTGCGCTTACTCGTGCGACACGCGCCCCACCGACGCCATCGCGCAGATGTCTCAGGGAGCCGACTTGCTCATCCACGAGGCGACCGGGGAAGGCTACGGCCATTCGAGTGCAGTTCAAGCCGCTCACATCGCGGCTCGGGCAGAGGCCAAACGGCTCGTACTCGTCCACCTACCGCCGGGACCACACGAGGTGCTGTTGAACGAGGCGCAGACGGTGTTCGAGTCGACGGAAATCGGCGAGGAATTGGGTGCGTACTCGTTCTGAATGTCGCGTCTGACCAATCGAAAACCGGAGCGGTGCGCATCTCAGATATAGAACGGCGACGACCCACTGCTCAAAACCGTGGGCAGTTGGACGAGAGTGCGACACGAGCCGGGGCATAACTCGGCAATCGGCGAAGAGAGAGAAAGTCGGGCCGTAACTACCCCAGACGCGGACCGTACGGGAGTTCTCCCCGTTAGGCACCTCTGCACGCGCGTGTCATTGTGTGGTTAAGCGTAGAGAACGCGCGTACTTTCACTCCGCCCACCCACTTGTCCTTCGCGATGTCGTCCCGCCTCGCCGCTCTCCTCCTCTGCACCACCGCCCTGCTCGGCTGCCAATCGTCCGCGCCGCCAGCCGAAACGACAGCGCCGGACCGCAGCGCGCTCGAAGCGTTGTACTGGGAGCGCGTCGCCGAGGATCGGTCGCAGTACGTGCAGGCCGATGTGGACTTTATGAGCGGCATGATCGGCCACCACGCGCAGGCGCTGGTGATGTCGCAATTCGCCGAACCTAACGGCGCGGATCAAGCCGTTCGGACGCTGGCGTCCCGCATCATGAATGCTCAGCGTGACGAAATCGCAGCGATGCAAAAGTGGCTACGCGACCGCGACCTGCCGGTCATCACCTACCGCGTCGAAGGCCCTCGCCTAATCCTGGGAATCGAAGGCCAACCCGACGGCACGCCACTGCCCGAAGCGGGGGCGCACGATCACTCGTCGATGCCCGGTATGCTGTCGCAAGCGCAACTCGACGAACTCCAGGCGGCACGCGGCAGACTGTTCGACCGCCTTTTCCTCACCTATATGATCGGCCACCACGGTGGCGCCGTTATCATGGTCGACGAACTGCTCGACGCAGGAGGCGCCAACCTGGACAATGCCTCGTTCAAACTCGCGTCGGACATCAACGCCGATCAGACGACCGAAATCGTCCGCATGCGCCAGATGCTCGAAGCGCGCGGCGGCGCTCCGGCTTCGGCGGCTGGCGGACACGCACACTAACTTTTGTCTCCCTCAAACCCCGCTCCTATGCGAACCCGCTACACCCTCACCGGCACGCTCGCCGCATCCCTGCTCTTGCTCGGACTGGCAGGCTGCGCGTCGAAAAACGGCATGATGCCCGACGCGATGCCGTCCTCCTCATCGATGTCGCAAGCCGACATGATGCCGCCCTCGCCCGATCCGCGCGTCGGATTGCGCGCCGGTATGTTCAACGCCGGAGAAGCCGCGTGGAACGTCCGCGTCGTTTCGGCGACGCCGCCGCCCGAGTCGTTCGTCGGCGCGTGGAACTCGGACCTGGCCTTTCAGGGCAACTATGCCTTTCAGGGCAACTTCGACGGCGTCATTGTCTGGGATCTGACCGATCCGGCCAACCCCGTCGTCGTCACCGAATACGTCTGCCCGGCGTCGCAGAGCGACGTATCGGTCTATGGCGATCTGCTCTTCGTCTCGGGCGAAGGCAACGCAGGACGCCTCGACTGCGGCACCCAAGGCGTCGAAGAGCGCGTGAGCATGGAGCGTCTGCGCGGCATCCGCATTTTTGACATCTCAGACGTGCGCAATCCGCAGTACGTGTCGAACGTCCAGACCTGCCGTGGCTCACACACGCACTCGGTCCTGAAAGACCCTAACGACGACGAGAACGTCTACGTCTACGTGTCCGGCTCGGCTGGCGTGCGCCCCGACGCAGAACTCGCCGGATGCTCGGACGCCATGCCCGAAGACGATTCGGAATCGGCGCTCTTCCGCATCGAAGTCATCAAAGTCCCACTCGCCGATCCGACGCAGGCTGCCATCGTCAGCTCGCCCCGCATCTTCGACAACCTCCCTGCCCCGCCAGAGCGCGTCAGCAACTCGCCTGCCGATCAGCGCGAGATCGACGCAGCACGCGCTGAAGGCAAGTTCGTCGTCTACTTCTTCGGACAGGACCGCGTGCTCCCCGACCAGATGGTCGCTCCGATGCTGGCCGGAATGGTGCAGCAGCGCGGCGGAACCGGCGAGGCCACAGCAGCCGATAGCGCCCTGCTGCGCGAGCGCCTGCCCGCCATGCTCGCCGAGCGCTTCGGCGGTGCCGATGACGGCGAAGAAGAGGTCCGTCGCGGTCCCAACCAGTGCCATGACATCACCCTCTACCCCGAAATCGGACTGGCAGGTGGCGCGTGCGAAGGCTACGGCTTGCTGCTCGACATCTCGAACCCCGCCGCTCCCCGCCGCATCGACGCCGTCGCCGACTCGAACTTTGCCTATTGGCACAGCGCGACGTTCAACAACGACGGCACCAAAGTGCTCTTCACCGATGAGTGGGGTGGCGGAACGGGACCCAAGTGCCGCGCCGACGACCCGATGGAATGGGGCGCCAACGCCATCTTTACGCTCGACGGAAATGACATGACGTTCCAGTCGTACTGGAAGCTGCCTGCCGCTCAGACCTCACAGGAAAACTGCGTCGCCCACAACGGCTCGATGATCCCCGTTCCCGGACGCGACATCATGGTGCAGTCGTGGTACCAGGGTGGCATCTCGGTCTTCGACTGGACGGATCCCAAGAATGCCTACGAGATCGCCTACCACGACCGCGGACCGATCGACGCGAACGAGATGCAGACCGCCGGTAGCTGGTCGGTGTACTGGTACAACGGCATGCTCGTCAGCAGCGAAATCGCTCGCGGACTCGACGTGTTCGAACTCATGCCGAGCGCGCACCTGACCGCCAACGAGATCGCCGCCGCCAACACCGTCGTCTTGGACCGCCTCAACGCGCAGGGACAGCCCAAGTACGTGTGGCCTCCCTCGTTCGCTCTCGCCCGTGCCTACACGGATCAGTTGGAGCGCGAGGGCGCCCTCGACGCCGCCAAAGTCGCCGCTGTCCGCACCGGACTGAGCGGAGCCGAATCGACATCAGGAACGGCCCGCCGCGCCGCGCTGACGACGATGGCCGACGAGATGTCCGGCATGACCAACGCCAAAGCCCGCATGCTAGCTGAAACGCTCCGTGCGCTCGCTGGCTAGTTGAGCCGCAGTAAACAGAAACGCCGCCGAGAGCTTGATGCTTTCGGCGGCGTTTTGGGTTCGGGGAAGATGTGAGGTACTCACTTCGCCTCTCCATCGTCTGATCTGCGCGCAGTCACATTCGCCTCTTCCAGTGCTTGAAGCGCTGCCGCGCGTCCGGTCGCGAGGCAGCCGGTGATCAGCCAGCCGCCCGTAGGGGCCTCCCAATCGAGCATTTCCCCTGCAGCATAGACCGAGGCGTGTCCCGCCAGCCGAAACCCATCCAGCGCATCGAACCGCAGCCCACCGGCCGTAGAGATGGCTTCGTCCATTGGCAAAACGCCTGTGTGCCGGATTGGGAGTGCTTTGATGGTGCCAGCCAGATCTGCGCCGAACGGTCGTCCGAACTCGTTGAGCAGAGCGGCGCGCGTGCCTTCGAACCGTAGCGACTTGCGCAGATGAGTCGCGAGGCTCTGCTTCGATGGCTGCTGCGACAGACGCTCGGCGACAACGGCGTGCGACAGGTCGGGAAGGAGATCGACCACCAAGGCTGCTCCGTCCCTTACGGCACTACTGACGCTATAGATGCCGCCGCCTTCCAGTCCTTTGGTCGTGATGACCGCTTCGCCCCGGCTGGTCAGATGCCCCGCAGTGAACGCGACTCCTTTCACCGGTTGACCGTGCCAGCGCTCCATATGCGCGGACCATTCCACCCGCAACCCGACGTTGGCTGCCTGAAACGGCGCTACAGACTCCGGTATCTGCGCCGCCCACTCACCGTCGGCGCCCAGTCTGCGCCAACTGGCCCCACCCATCGCCAAGATGGTGATGTCGGCGTCGACCTCTTGCGGTCCCTCTGGCGTGTCGAAAACGGCTCGCCCGTCGCGCCATCCCTCCCACCGCCATCGCGTCCGCAACTGCACCCCGAGATCGTCCAGCAGTCCCAACCACGCGCGCAGCAGCGGCGACGCCTTCATCGCAACGGGGAATACGCGGCCCGTCGACCCTACAAACACCTCCTGCCCCAGCCCCGTCGCCCACCGCGTGACTTCGTCGGGGCCGAACTCGGAGATCGCGCGCGCAAAGGCAGGCGACACCTCGCCGTACGCCGCGCCAAAGTCATCGTCTTCTTTGGTGAGATTCAGACCGGACTTGCCCGCCATCAGGAGTTTCCGAGCAGGCGACGGCATCTGATCCGCAACGACGACCGCAATGCCCGCTCTGGATAGCACCTCCGCCGCCATGAGTCCCGCAGGCCCAGCCCCAATGACGAGGGCGTTGATGGAGGGACTCATCGCACGATTTGAAATAGCTTGTCTGAAAATACCGATCTATACACGCGCAGTCAGTGACGGAAAGCAAGCAGGCCCGCCACTAGAGTGACGAGCCTGCTGATACTACGCAATGAGCCGAGTTAGCTAACCGTCGGCAGCGCCTTGGTTGCCTCGCCGTCTCCACTCGTCAACTGCCCTTGCTCACCGCCGGGGAATTGCTTGACGTGCTCGTGGTCGACTTCCATGCCGGTGCCTTTGGCGATGGGCGACGACTCGTGAATCGCAAACTCGTTGTTAGGCAGCGTCTCGACGTAGTCGAGGGCAGCGACGGCGGCTTCGCGCATTGAATCGTCGGCGTTGTCCTGCATCGACTCGCCGTTGTGCTCGATTTTGAGTTCGAACAGGTCGAACAGGTGAGCAAATGCGGCGCGCTCGCGCTGGAATTCGACGCCGTGGTCGCCGTCGCGGAGTTGCTGATCCATCTTGGACAGCGCGCACGACAGGGCGAAGATCATGATCGCGTTGTCGGCGACGCGGGCTTGCTGGGCCTGCCGCGTCACGATGTCCTCGCGCTCCCACTTGCTGACCATTTTGAACAGGTGCGAGTGCAGCTGGACGAGGCGCGACAGGCGACGTGCGAAACCGCCCAGTGACGGATCGAGGCGCGTGATCTGGGGAGCAGAAGGCTTGAGGCCCAAGAACATCTGCAAACCAAGCGGGATCGCCTTGGCGAGGATCGTCGGGTTGAGGCCGTTGGTGATCATCCGCTGCGCGTTGGCGAGCGGTGACTCGTCGTTGTCCCAGAGCAGCGCGCCCTGAATGCCCAGCATCGACTCGGCGAGCTTGCGGCCTCCGTAGGCGAACACGAACGGCTGCATCACCTCGTTCGAGCCTTCGACGATGCGGTGGATGCGGTTGTCGCGCCACAGCCGCTCGAACTCGTTCTCGGTCACGTAGCCTTCGCCGCCCATGATCTGCATGGCGTCGTCGATGACTTCCCAACCGTAGTGCGAGCAGAAGACCTTGGTCATCGCCGTCTCGACCATGATGTCGGCGTCGCCCCGGTCGAGCATGCCCGTCATCATGTAGAGCATCGAATCCATTGCATACGTGTAGGCGCTCATGCGCGCGATGCGGAGACGGACGCCTTCGAAGTCGGCGAGCGGGCGGTCGAACTGATAGCGCGTCTGTACCCACTTGGTCGACTGCTCAAACGCGCGATCTGCGGCTCCGGCGATGCCTGCCGACAGCGTGCAGCGCCCATAGTTGAGGCACGTCAGCGCGACGATCAGGCCGCGTCCTTCTTCGTGCAACAGGTTCTCTTTGGGGACCTTGACGTCGGTGAAGCGGATGCGCGCCTGCCACGTGCCCCGGATGCCGGTTTTGCTGCGGTTCTTCTGGAAGATGTCGATGCCTTCCATGTCGGGCGTGCAGATCAGCGCCGTAACGCCTTCCTTGGTCTTGCCCGTTTTCGGGTTGGTGACCTGCTGCTTCGCCATGACGGTGAACATGCCCGCCAGAGCGCCACTCGTCGACCACTTCTTCTCGCCGTTGAGGATGTAGCACTGCTCGGCCTCGTTCCACTCACAGCGCGTCTCCTGCCCCGCTGCGTCCGAACCGACCTGCGGCTCACTCAAGCAGAACGCCGACAGATACTCACGTGCGACTTTGGGCAAGAATCTCTTCTTCTGCTCCTCGCTGCCGAACAGCATGATTGCCTTGCAGCCAATCGACTGGTGCGCGGACACGATGACGCCCGTCGAGCCGCAGTAGCGTCCGATGACCTGGAGCGCGCGGTTGTAGCTCGTAACGCCCAAGCCCAATCCGCCGTACTGCTCGGGGACCGTCATGCCCATCACGCCCATGTCGAACAAGCGGTCGAGGCACCACTCGGGCATCCGCTCTTCCTGGTCGATCTGGACCGATGGGTGCTCGTCGCGCATGTAGGCTTCGAGTTCGACTAGGAGCGCGTCGCACTTCTTCTTTTCGGCCTTGCTCTCCTTGGGGTAGGGAAACATCAGATCCTCGCGGAAGCGTCCCCAGAAGATGTTTTTGGCAAAGCCCATCGTCGACGGCTCGGGGCCGAGCATCGTTTCGGCGTCGGCGATCATCTTGGCATCTTTGGCCGAGACGTTTTTGAGGCTAGTGAGCAAGCTGGACATAGTCGGAAGGGTCAGGTCGGTTGAAGAGAGAGTGCCCGAAATGCAAGCGCTTCCAGACGTCCACTAGGTACCGAACCCATCCGGTTGGCGTTCCGGCGCGGATGTAGCTTGCACGTCCTTTCACGCCCCGTCTGATGCCCACCGCCTTCCCCGATCGCCTCGCCTACGCCGTCCGCACAGCCGGTAGCCCCCTCTGCGTCGGACTCGACCCCGATCCGGCCCGTCTGCCGCTACCGTTCGAAGGCCAGTCGCCTGTCGCCGCTATCGAGACGTTTCTCGACCGCATCATTGAGTCGACTGCGAGCCATGCAGCTGCCTTCAAGCCCAACGCCGCCTTTTTCGAGCGATGGGGCCGCGATGGGCACGACCTGCTCACCGCCGCCATTGCCTCCGTCCGGCGCCACGCCCCGCACGCACTCGTCGTCTTAGACGCCAAACGCGGCGACATCGGCAACACAGCCCGGTTTTACGCACAGGCCGCCTTCGATGGGTTCGGCGCCGACGCCATCACCGTCGCCCCCTACATGGGCGCCGACAGCGTGACGCCGTTCCTCGACTGGCCCGACCGCTGCGCCTTTGTGCTGGGGCGCACGAGTAATGCAGGAGCACGAGACTTCCAACACCTGGAAGCCAACGGAAAGCCGCTCTACGCTCACGTCTGCCGCAGCGTCGCCGAGTGGGATGCGCGCGCCCAAGGCACTGCTGGGCTGGTCGTCGGCGCGACGGACCCCGACGCCTTGGCCGAGATCCGCGCCCTCGCTCCCACCGTCCCGTTCCTCGTCCCCGGCGTCGGCGCTCAGGGCGGTTCAGCAGCCGACGTGATGCGCGGAAACAGGGGCGGCCCGATCCTCGTCAACGCGAGCCGGTCGATCCTCTACGCAGGCGACGGCGCCGACTTCGCCGACCGCTCCGAGGCGGCAGCGCAGGCGTTGTCGATGGAGTTGCGCGGGTGAGCCTGCCCCACTCACTCTGTCATTGCGAGGAGCGTAGCAGCCTGCCCCGGACTTGATCCGGGGACGTGGCAATCGCCGTGCTATCAGCAGACGCAGGAGATCGCCACGGCCTGCGAACTCGCGATGACCAATGGCGCCAATATTCGGCCTCCGAGGTTACGCAGCCCCTTCCACTGGGTCTACCCAAGCGTCACGTAACCCGCCGGACTCATGCTGCTGCCCCTCGTCGCCGACCCCAATCTGTCGCACCTCTACCTCTTTGGAGGCGACGAACTGCTCCGCGTCACCACGAGCGAGCCGCCACACGGAACGGCGCCTACTGTCGTCCCAGAAGCTGTCGTTCAGGACCTCTGGCGGATGCAGGCGATCCGACACGGCAGCCTGCGCACGACGGGCGGAAAACCGCTGACGATTCTCGACCCCGGACGCCTCAATACCGCCGACGGCCCCGACTTCACAGCCGCGCACCTGCGTATCGGGCCGGACGAGTGGCGAGGCGACATCGAAGTCCACACGTCGTCGTCGGAGTGGTCGCGGCATGGACATCCGGCTGATCCCCGCTACAACGCCGTCATCCTCCACGTCACGCTCAACGCCGACCTGATGACCGGCACGCTGCGTCGCCCCGACGGTACGCTGCTGCCCGAGATCGTCCTTACGCCACACTTGACACGCCGACTACACGACCATCTGCTCCACTTCTTCGAGCGCCCTACTGAATTACCCTGCGCGTGGACGCTGGACGAGTCAGACCGTGATGCCAGAGCCGCATGGGTGCGGACGATGGCGCAGCGCCGACTACTCCGCAAAGCACGTGAAGCGCACGCGCTCGGTCCCAACGCCCTCGCCCTTCTCGCTGCCCGAACGCTTGGCGCACCCACAAATGCGGACGCGCTAGAAACGCTAGCTACGCGCCTGAACCCGGACGAACTTCGCCGGATGTTGCCACTCGCCCGCGAGCGCACCGTGCTCATCGCCGCAGGGTTGCTGCCGCCGACCGGCACGCTGGAAACCGCTGTCGAACTCACCGCTGCCGAGCGGTTGACGACGCCTTGGCGCTACGGTGGTGTCCGTCCGGCAGGTACGCCCGATCTGCGCATCGTGCAGTGGGCTGGTCTGTTCACGCCGGGTAGGTTGCTCAGCTACGGCGGATCGGCTCACGCCGTCGAGCGCGTAGCCGACCGTGACGTGAGCGCGCTGATCGAAGCCGCATCCGCGCAGCCGACCGACTATTGGCACGCCCACTACCGCGTCGGCAAGGTGTCCAAACCGCACAGCCCGGATGTAGGCGCGGCTGTGCGCGAGCGGCTGATTGCCAATGCTGTTCTACCTGTGGCTCTCGCGGCAGGCGCCGATGTCGATGACGTGTTGGCGTGCCTCGACGCGCTCAAGCCGGAATCGGACGCGCATACCCGGCGCTTTCCCCCTTCCTTTACCCGGCAGCAAACGGCGACGCACACCCAAGGACTCCACGAACTCCATCAGCGCTACTGCGCGCCGGGACGCTGCCTATCGTGTGCGGTCGGGAAGTCGGCGCTGGGGGCGTAGCGCTGCTTCCGGCGCACACCTGGCAGGTCGCGGGCGACCTGCCAGGTGGTCCTACAAACTTCCCGACAGGCGCAGTCCCACACTCACCGTGCGTCCGGGAAGCGGAAGGCCAGCTTGCGGGAAGACAGCTGTGTCGAAGGCGTTCTCGACGCGGGCGAAGGCTTCCAGGCTGCCGCGCGTGCGAAACCACGAATGCGACGCCCTCATGCCCACGCGGGTGCCGCCTCCCAAACGTGGACGGTCGCCATCGGCGTCGGGCGCATCACGCATTCCGGCGACGGTTCGGGCGTCGAGGCCAAAGGATAAACCTTGCACGCGGTAGGTAGCAACGGCGAATGAGGTGAACGACGGCACTTCGGTACGGGCCTGCCAACCGTCGTCCGTTTGTCCTTCGGAGTGTTGCAGCGTCGCGTTGGCCGATACGGTCAGGCGGTTGGCCCTAGCTGTTCCGTTCAGACTCAGGCCTATGGTGCGGCTGCCGTCGAGGTTCACGCGCTGACGTAGGGTGGCGCCGTCGACGCGGACGCGGAGTTGGTCGATTGCGTCGGTCGTGCGCCGGGCGAACAAGGCGGCTTCGAGGGTTATGCTGCGCGCCGTAGTCGATGCGGTCAGTTCGGACTGATAGATCGTTTCGGGGCGCAGGTCGGGGTTGAGCAGGAAGCGGCCGATGGCTTCGCCGAAGAGTTCGCGCGGCGTCGGGAAGCGGACCTTTCTGGCGCCCGAAAGCCGGAGCGAGGTCGCGCCGATGCGCGTGCCGGTCGTCAGCGATGCCGTCCACGACGCCTGCGGATCACGCGCGGGTTTGTCGCCCGTGCGCGGCGTGGCGACGCCCTCAACGCCCAGTCCGCCGCCAACGAGCCAGTTGCGGCGCGCTCCCAGTCGCTCCTCCCACTCAGCGCCGACGCCGCCCTGGATCAGCCGGTACGACTGCTCGAAAGGGACGACGTCGGCCAAAGGACTGCCTCCCGACACGTTCGTCTGATCGTGCTGCGAGCCGAGCACATCGGCGCGCACGCGGATCAGGCGCTCGGTTCGCTCGAACGCAGCGCCCAGACGCAGGCCAGCCGAGAGGTCGTCGTCGTCCTGAATCTCGTCGATGGTACCAAAGTCGGCATCGGCATACTGATCGATTTGCTGGTGGTGTACTTGCCCCCACGCGACACCTTGCAGGTCTATTGTCCCACCCATCGCCGATCGTTCGGACTGCGCCGACAGACTGCCCAACGTGTAGCGGGTGTTCGGATAGCGCCAGAAACGCGCGTCGCCCGCTTCGATGTGGCTTTCGGGCGCGATGCCCTTGGCATTGGCGACGTGCAGGATCGAGCCGCGCAAGGTGGCGGCACCTGCGTCGTGCTCCACCTTTCCGAACAGCGTGAGGCTTTCGCGATCCGTGTTCAGGCGCGTGCGGTCGGACGGCTGCGAAAACGGAAGCGACACGTCAGCCAGAGCGTCAGCGTCCTGAGTTGTCCATCCGGCTCCGGCTTCGAGTTGGGTTTGGCCTCGCCGCGTGCTCACCATCGCCGTCGCCAGCCGCCCACTTCCAGGCGCCGATCCGCGCACTTCGGCCTGGGCGAACGTGCCGTCGGTTTCAAGCCGCTGCGTTCCGAACAGGACCGCTCCGCTCGGCGCACCGACGCCGTACAACACCGACGACGGCCCTTGCACTACGCGCGCGCTACCTACGAGCCAACCGGGAAGCAGTCCGGCGTCGAAGCGGGCGTCCCACGGCACGAGCAGCGGCGCACCGTCGAGGTACAACCCCGTTTGCCGCTCGCCACTTCCGCGAAGATAGACCAGCGCTTCGCCTCGCGAGTTGACCTGTAGATGCGCTCCTGGAAGGACCCCAACGAGTTGCCGACCGTCGACCGCTTGCACCTGCCGCAGCACCTGAACCGGGACAACCTGTACGGGCCGCGCCGCGACGACAGGCGATTTTCCGCCAACGACGATCTCGCCGATCTGCTGATCAGCAGGCTGCAACAAGATGTCTCCTATCTCCCCACCCGCTACCTCAAGCCGCATCGTGCGATAGCCGACGTACGAGACGACGAGCGTTGCGCCACCAGAGAGCGGGATACGAAATGTGCCCTCGGCATCGGTCGCCGTTCCTCGGTTCGTGCCTTCGATCTGCACGGTTGCCCCCGGAAGGCGTTGGTCTGTTTCAGCGTCACGCACTACGCCAGAGACCATAGTCTGCGCCGACACGGGAAACACACACACCAACCCCAACAGGCACCATGCCAAACGCGTCACGTCGGACAAAGAGGGCACGAGCCAATCTCGGCAGCTTCTCTTGCTAAACCGCACGTCCACGATCACAGAAGTCCCGACGCGTTATAGATCGGACTCGACATCCGCTCCTTCGCTCTCTTCGACGAACTGGGGCTGCATCGGCTCGGCGGGCGTGTCTTCGACGACGCGGCCTGGGTTGGCGATCACGCGCAGGCTGGGCTGGCGCGCTTCGTAGTCGCGGCGGAGCCAGTGCGGAGGTACGATCTGATAACGCGAACGCACGACCGTCGACTCGATCTGGCCCAGGTCGGTCGAATCCATCGCCGCAGCTTCCATCGCTCTTCCCAAATCGTAGTAGCGGTCGGCGAGAATCTGCTGCTCGGTGATCATGGCGCCGTAGCCCCGGTTGAGTTCGCGATAGCTGCCGCTTTCGATCAGTTCGTCTGCTTGTTCGCGCTGCTCGATCAGTAGCAGGCCCTGCAGTTCCGAAAGCAGAATGGCTTCGGTGGCGTATCCCGCTAGGCGGGCGTCGGTGCGCGACGCGAGGCCGAGTTGTTCGGCAGCCAGGCGGTTGCGCTGAGCATCGGCGGCGTAATCGTCGACCAGGTCGGCGATCTGCTCGCGGTGGGCTTCCTCGGTGCCATACCCGTCGTTGTAGCGCCAGTCGCCATACATGCGGATGATGGGATCGGGCTTGCTGCAGCCGGAGAGTACGATGAGGAGTGTGAGCGCGGCGAGAGTGCGGAGCATATCGAAAGGTTCGAGCGGTGTCGTCGGGTAGAGTACCGAGGCGATGTCAGATGATGGTGTCGTCGGGGATGACCGAGTTCTTGGTCACGACCACGACGCCATCCCGAATGTAAAACCCCGGCCCCTCGCCTTCTGCGACTTGATCGCGATTTTTGATCACACAGCGCTTCCCGATGCGTGCGTTTTTGTCGACGATCGCGCCTTCGATGTACGTCTCCTCGTCGATGCCCGGTCCTTCGGGGCCTTTAACCGGAGCGTGAATCTTGAGATCGTGCCAGTGCATGTAGTCGGCGCCCATCATAACGACGTTCTTGACCGTCGCGTTGCGCCCGATGTAGCTGCGCAGCCCGATGACCGAGTTCGACACGTGCGCCGATACGACGATGCTCGCCTCGGCGATCAGCGAGTCCTGGATGTAGCTGCTGTGGATCTTGGCGGGCGGCAGCATCCGGGCGTTCGTAAAGATCGGCATCTCTTCCGAGTACAGGTTGAACGACGGCTGAGGCGCGGCAAGTGCGATGTTGGCGTCGTAGAACGAGCGGATCGTCCCGATGTCGCTCCAATAGCCCTTGAATGGATAGCTGACGACTTTGTGCGACTCAATCGCGCGCGGGATGACCTGCTTGCCGAAGTCATGCTCGTCGGGATTCTCCTCCAGCATCTGCTGCATCACGTCGGTCGAGAACAGGTAGATGCCCATCGACGCGAGATAGACGCGGCCCTCGGCCTCCAGGTCGGCATCGACGATACTCTCCTTTCCGTCGAGTTCTTCCAACGGCGGCTTCTCGTGAAACTCGGTAATGACCTCGTCCTCGTCCGACTTGAGGATACCGAAAGCCGGAGCGTCGGCGGCCGTTACCGGGATCGTCGCGACCGTTACATCGGCCCCGCTGGCTTTGTGCGCGGCGAGCATGTCCTGATAGTTCATCAGGTACAGTTGGTCACCCGAGAGGATCAGCGTGTGCGTCTGCGGATAGTTGAGCGCGTGCGTCAGGCTGCGTCGGACCGCATCCGCCGTGCCCTGAAACCACTCCATGTTGTCCTGGGTCTGCTCGGCGGCGATGATCTGGACGAAGCCCTCGTTGAAGCGGTCGAAGCGGTACGTGTTGGCGACGTGCCGGTTGAGGCTGGCCGAGTTGTACTGCGTCAGCACAAACATGCGCTCGACGCCCGAATTGATGCAGTTCGAGATCGGAATGTCGATCAGCCGATACTTTCCGGCGAGCGGGACGGCGGGCTTCGAGCGGTGCTCGGTGAGCGGGTAGAGGCGGGTGCCGGCGCCGCCGCCGAGGATGATGGCGAGCATCGAGTCCATGCGGAACGAGAGGTCGGGTGGGGAGAGCGTACCGGAACATACTTCACCCGGACTGGGACAATGGGTGAAGGGCGAAATAGGTCTGTAACGCTCCATATGTAAATCGGGCGGACCTCCAAGCCGATGGCGCGAAGTTGGCTCGTTAGCCAAGTCGAGCCGCGTGCGGCCAAGCTGAACCTTTTGCTCGCATGGCCTTGTTTCTGAACGACGTAGACCCCATCTTACCCTCTCCCACCACTAGCCGCACCGCCACATGGCCGACTGGAACCGCCTCGCCGCCGCGCACCTGATCCGACGCACCGGCATGGGCGCCCGCAAACGCGAAGTCGACGCGGCTCTCGGCGACGGATCGCAGACTGCTGCCGCTGCTCGGCTCGTCCGCGAAGCCAAAGCTGCCCCGCGTGCGCCTCAACCTTCCGGGTCGTCAGGAACGGACGTCGAAAGTGTCTACGCGATCCAGCGCCACTGGTACGAGCAGATGCTGACCGGAAACGGCTTGCGCGAGAAGATGACGCTGTGGCTGCACAACTTCTTAGTCGTCCAATATGCCGACGCGGGTATGGCGCCCGCCACGTGGCCCTACCTCGACCTGCTGCGCAAACGCGCGCTGGGCAACTACAAGACCTTGATCGAAGAGATCGGCCTGGAACCGGCGATGCTCTACTACCTCAACGGCGACGGCAGTAGAGGCGACCGACCCAGCGAGCCGCCCAACGAGAACTACGCGCGCGAGCTGATGGAGCTGTTCACGATGGGCCAGACCGCCCGCGACGGCAGCGCCAACTATACCGAAGCCGACGTGAAAGCCGCCGCCCGCGCGCTCTCGGGTTGGCAGGTGACGACGCGCAATGGCGTCCCCCGCGCCACGTTCGACAGCCGACGCCACGACGCGGGTACCAAAACCTTTCTCGGTCAAACCGGAGCGTGGGGCTACGACGACATCATCCGCATCCTGTTCGAGCAGCGCTCAGGCCAGATCGCCGATTTCGTGTGCCGTAAGCTGTACGCCTTCTTCGTCCAGGCGATACCAGACGAAACGGTCGTCGGTCAACTGGCACAGACGTTTCGGGCGGGCGGATGGGAGTTGGGACCGGTCATCGAGCAACTCTTGGCGTCGGATCATTTCTATCAGGACGGATTGCGGGCGGCGCGCGTCAAGAGTCCGGTCGAGACTGGTTATCGGGCTGCTGCGCGAAGCCGAGATTCCGGCGCCGCAGTCGCGATTGGAGAACGTCCGCGTGGCGCTCGAACCGGCCCGGCTCGGGCACGAACTGCTCAACCCGCCCAACGTCGCCGGTTGGCCCGGCCTCAACCCGCCTTCGTCCGACGGAGCGCCCGGCCATCATACATGGCTGACGACGAGTACGCTGCCGACGCGCTGGAATCTGGCGCGCGACCTGGTCCGCGCCAACGACTTCGACCCGTTCGATCTGGCTCGAAAAGTCAGCGATCCGTCGAACCCATTCGGCTTGGGAGTCGATCTGGCCCGCCTGCTGCTGCCCGTCCCGCTCGCCGAGAGCAGCATCCGCAATGTGCCGACCGAGTTCGGCGGTGATCCGATGCGCCCGCCGCCCCAGGCGTTTCTCGACGGACCGGCGTACGCCGTCGACCTCGCCAAAATTCTGCTCGACGGATCGCCGTGGTACGAGTGGCCCGACTTCTCGGTCGACACGCCCGACAACGTCGCCGCCGCCCGCCTCCAACTGCGGACGTTTTTGGCGTACCTCGTCGAACTTCCCGAATACCAACTCACGTGATGCAAGACGACCACCACAATCACGACGACTGCCTCCGCCACGGCGCCCGCCTCGAACACGGCGACGCGCACACGCACGACCACGACGAGTGGACGCGGCGCGACTTCATGACGCGGATGGGACTGGCCGCAGCGGGCGTCTCGTTTATGATGGGCCGCAACCCGATGCGCGCGTTCGCCCAATCGCCGCTCCTCAAACCCGTCGACGCGGCATCCGACCGCATTCTGGTGCTGGTTCAACTGAGCGGCGGAAACGACGGACTGAACACGCTCGTCCCGTTCGAGAACAGCGTGTACTACAACGCGCGGCCCAACATCGCCATTCCCAAGTCGCAAGCACTCGCGCTCGACAGTCAGCATGGACTACACCCCGCGCTCTCGCCGCTGATGGACTTGTGGCAGGACGGCGCGATGTCGGTCGTGCACAACGTCGGCTATCAGCAGCAGAGCCGGTCGCACTTTCGGGGCACGGACATCTGGGCGACGGGTGCCGATCAAAACCAGAACCTGTCGACCGGCTGGGCGGGCCGCTACTTGGCGGACGAGTTCGACGACTTCCTGAGCAATCCGCCCGAGTTTCCCTTGGCCGTGCGCGTCGGCGGCGGCACGTCGACGCTGTTTCAGTCCGAGTACGGCAACCTGGGCATGACGTTTAGCGACTCGGCAGCCTTTGGCCGCTTTGTCGACCAGGGCGGATTCTACGATCCCGACGACGTACCGCAGACGACCTATGGCAGCGAAATGGCATTTGCGCGGACGGTCACCAACGCGTCGTATCGCTATGTGGCAGCGGTCCAAGACGCGGCCAAGGATGCAGCGAATACGGTCGAGTATGCGGGCGGCGGATTGGGACGCGACTTGTCGGTCGTCGCCCGGCTCATCCGGGGCGGTTTGGGCACGCGGCTGTTCCTTGTATCGCAGGGCGGCTTCGACACGCACTCGATGCAGGGCGCGGGCGAAGGGCGACACGCCGGGCTGATGGGCAACCTGGCAGGCGGCGTGTCGTCGTTTCTCGAAGACCTGAAAACGGATGGGTTGGACGAGCGCGTCGTCGTGATGACGTTCAGCGAGTTTGGGCGCACCCTCGACGAAAACGGTTCGCAAGGCACCGACCACGGCGCGAGCGCTCCCCTCTTCCTCTTCGGCAAAGGCCTGACGCCCGGCCTCTATGGAACGCCCAACCCGCTGACAGCGGACACCGACTTCTACGGCGGCGACCCCGCCTTCACGACCGATTACCGCCAGGTCTACGCAACTCTCCTCGAACGCTGGTTCGGCTTGGCTCCCGAGGCCGTCGACGCCTTCTTTCCTCGATCCTTCGAGCGGATGGGCTTTCTCTCCGGCACGTCCACGTCGGCCCCCATCAACTCCCAGGCCCGCGGCCTCAGCCTCTCCGTTGCCCCTAACCCCATCCGCTCGGGTGCAGGCGTCACGTTCGGAATGGCCGCGTCTGGACGGGCGAAGTTGGCGCTGTTCGACGCCCAAGGCCGCCGCATCGCCGTACTCGCCTCGGGCACATTCGCCGCAGGCCGACACCCGGTTCGGCTCGACGCGTCGGGTCTGCCGCCGGGCCTCTACCTCTTGCGCCTCGACACCGATACCGGATCGACGACACAGGCGGTCACAGTCGCTAGGTAGCTTGATCTTGTTTGCGCGAGCGAGGCCCGGTACTCGCAGCCGCCTCCCCACTCTCCCCTTTGTCATTGCGAGCGCAGCGTGGCAATCTGATCACCGCGCTGCGCACTCAGACTGCTCACTGCTTTAATCCACGACCGGCAACAGCGCTGACCGAAGCGCGAGCGAGACAAGTCTCGCCCCTACGGTTCTCTATTTCTAACGATCTATGACTCTCTTTCGACTGCTGCCGATCTTGCTGATCGGTGTCCTATTTGCTGGGTGCGAAGCGCTGGGCATCGGTGATGACGATGCGGCAACTGAGGTCGGACGCGACGTTCCGAGGTTCGAGACCGCCGACGTATCGCTGTTTCCGGTCGTAATCGACAGCTTGTGGGGCTACGTCAACGTCGAGGGGCGGATCTCGATTGTGCCGCAGTTCGATCAGGCGCTGGCATTCAGCGAAGGGTTGGCCCCGGTTCGCGTGGGCACGCAGTGGGGCTACGTCGATGCGTCGGGGAGCCAGGTTATCGCGCCGCAGTTTGCGACGGCGGGGCCGTTTCGCGATGGACGCGCGCCCACTCGCCCGTCGGAGTTCGGAGCGCTGTTTCGCTACGTCGACCCATCCGGTAGTCAGGCGGGATCCGCGACGTTCGACCTAGCGCTTCCGTTTTCCGAGGGACTCGCCGCTGTGCGTACCGGCGGGCTGTGGGGTTTCGTCACGCCATCGGGTAGCTACGCCATCTCGCCCACGTTCAGCGACGCCCGCTCGTTCTCGAACGGGCGCGCCGCCGTCGAAACCGGATCGGGCTGGGCGTTCGTCGACAAGAGCGGGCAGATCGTGTTTACGCCGACGATTACCGTCCAGCAGGTCGGCGATTTCGCTTCGGATCGCACGCCTTACGTGACGGGCGAGGGCTGGGGATTTTTCGACGCTGGGGGAGCACCCGTCATCCCCTCTCGCTACGTCGACGCCGGAGCATTTGCCAACGGATTGGCGCGCGTCCAACTCGGGACGGGCAACCGGACGCGCGTCGGCTTCATCGACCCCGCAGGCCAAACGGCTGTCGAGCCGTCGTTTCGCGAAGCGCGCGACTTTTCCGAAGGTCTGGCCGCCGTTCGCATCGATCGAAAGTGGACGTTCGTCCGCACAGATGGCCGCCTGCTCCCCACCGAGGAGTTCGACGCCGTCGACGACTTCTACGGCGGACTGGCGCGCGTCCAGCTGGGCACGGGTTCAAATCCGCGCGTCGGCTACATCGACCGCAGCGGTGCGATCGTCTGGTTTCCCACGAACTGATGCGCTCACTCAACACTTTTCCAGCCGTGCGATTTCTCCCATTCGTTCTCGTCCTGCTGCTCGCTTCGGGCTGCGACACGCTAGGCATCGGCGGTGACGACGACACGTCCGACACGCCCACTTCGACTTCGGAAACACGTCTCTATCCCATCCTACTCGACGGTCGGTGGGGCTACGTCGACGACCGGGGGCGCATGGCGATTCAGCCTCAACTCGCCGAAGCGCGCGGATTCGCGAACGGCTTGGCGCCGGTACGGACGCGGACGTCGTTTCGGTGGGGATACGTCGATGCGACCGGCCAAATTGCAATCGAGGATCGATTTCAGGAGACGCGGACGTTTCGGTCGGGACGCGGCGCCGTCCGGCTGGACAACCGCTGGGGCTTCGTCGACGCGTCCGGCGACCTGGTGATCTCTCCTCGGTTCTATGAGATCGACTCGTTCTCAGAAGGCTATGCATTCGTTCGCTTCATCGACTTCAGTTGGGGCTACATCGACGCTGACGGTCGCCCAATGGAACGCGGGAGCGATGCACCGGGACTGCAGGATCACGACTGGACCGATGTGAGCGACGGCGTGGCGCTGATCCGCACGAACAATGAGTTTCGGTACCTGCTGATGGACCGGACCGGCGCTACCGGCTCGGCTCTCTTCGACACCCCGTTCGTCGACGCACGTCCGTTCCATGAGGGCGTTGCTCCGGTCAAAGTGAGCGACCGTTGGGGACTGATCGACAAAACCGGTACGTTCGTCGTCTCCCCACGCTTCATAGCGATGGAAGCGTTTGGCGAGGGGTTGGCACCCGCCCGCGTCGGCGGCGATGCGTGGGGCTACGTCGCAAAAGATGGCAGCGTCGCGATCGCGCCCAAGTGGGACGAAGCGCGATCGTTCGCAGGAGGCAGAGCCGCCGTTCGCTCAGGCGTGCGGTGGGGCTTCATCGACACGTCGGGACGCGAAATCGTCAGCCCGCAGTTCGACGAGGTCCGCGACTACGAGAACGGCGCCGCCGCCGTCCTCCGCTTCGTCGGCGACGACACGTTTATCGGCTACGTCGATGAGGACGGTGCCTACCTGTGGTACCCCACCGACTGAATGGTCCTCTCGAAGTCCGAGAAGTGGTCAGATCTCTCCTAGACGGTTCAGTACAACTCAGGATCGTCGGCGGGCGGGTACGGCGCTCCTGGCGGCCCGGCGGCGAACAGCTCGCGCTGCCGCTTCATGCGTCGGCTCGCCATCGACGCCGCAATGGAGGCTCCGATCAGCGCGCCAACGACCAGGCCGAGCAGCAGCCAGCCCCACGGCATCGGCGCTTCGTCTTCGCCAACCTCTACCCCTAGCTGGTCGCGCTCGGCAGGAACGGCGATCATCGGAGCAGCAGAATCGGCCAATGCCGAAAGGCTGTCGGGAATCGAGAGCGCTTCGGCGATGGTGTCGGGTTCGGACGGCTCGGGCGCTCCGGGCAGCGTGACGGGCGGCGGATCGCCGGGGCCTTCGGATTCGCCAGCACGGTTCGACGCATCACGGGCGGCGAGGGCAGCGCGGATGCGGCCTTCGACGGATGCGGGGACGACGCCCATCGACACGCGTCCCGAGGAGACGGCATCGTAGCCGGGTTGCCAACCTGCATCGCCCGTTTTGACGTAACTCTGCATCAGTTCGCCGCGCGGCGTGCGGGCGAGCACGTACAGGCTGCGCCGTCCGACGCGCGTCGTAGCGTAGCGTCCAATCGTTTGTCCGTCAGCGGCGAGTTCGTCCTCTTCGGCTGTCGCCAGTCCCGCGATGATCGGTTCGTAGCCTTCGCGCAACCGCATCGCCCGCGCCTCGGGCCAGCGCACCAACCACACTTCGGTGCCCCCCGGAAGCGCACGGTTGTTGACGATCTCTCCGCCGACGATCCGGTCGAAGAGTTGAAGCCCTGTCGTCTGCGCGTGAGCTAGCGGCGCGGCGACGAGGAAAAACAAGAGCAGGAAATACCGCATCGGTGTGGAGACGACTCGACGAGCCGCCCATTTGGGGAGAAACGGAAAGGATGAGATCGCTACGGCCTTTGGCCTCGCGATGACGAGGGTCACGGATGCAGTCGACCGATCAAGCGTGGGAAGGGAATCGCTTCGCGCAGGTGCGAGATGCCGCACATCCAGGCGACGGTGCGTTCGAGACCCAGACCAAACCCGGCGTGCGGGACGCTACCGTAGCGGCGCAGGTCGAAGTACCAGCCGAAGACCTCGGGCGGCAAGCCGTGCGCTTCGACTTGAGATTGGAGATATTCGAGGTCGGTCGCGCGCTCGCCGCCGCCGATGATCTCGCCGTAGCCTTCGGGCGCGAGCACGTCCATGCCCAAGGCGAGGCGCGCGTCGTCGGGGTCGCGTTTCATGTAGAACGCCTTGATTGCCGCCGGGTAGCGGTGGACGACGAGCGGACGGTCGAAGTGCCACGTGAGCAGCGTCTCGTCCGACCCGCCAAAATCACCGCCCCACTCGAACGATTCTGCTGATGCGCGCCACTGCGGAAGATTGCGCAGTTCGTCTTCGATCTCTCCGAGTCGTCCGGCAATGGCGATGGCGCGCGCGTCGATCCTACGCTTTTCGCCTTTCTTGACGTTTTGGTAGCGGGCCTGATCGTCGTCGCGTTCAGTCCCAAGCGCGGTTTGCTCCTCTTGAAGACCGGCGATCTTCGCGTCGATCATGTCGAGCGTCTTCTGCGAGGAGAGCAGGTCGACGGCATCCGAATACGATAGGCGTGGGAAGCTGCCCGATGCGGTGCGTTCGAGTGGTTCGCGTGGGCGGTCGAGCACGTCGAGTTCTTCGCTGCACGTAGCGAGTACGTCGGTCGCGATGCGTTGCAAAAAGGCTTCGGCCAGTTCCATGTCGCCGTCCAGGTCGCAGAACGCCATCTCGGGTTCGATCATCCAAAACTCGGTCAGGTGGCGCCGGGTCTTGGACTTCTCGGCTCGGAACGTCGGACCGAACGTGTAGATCTTGCCGAACGCCATCGCCAGCGCTTCGCCGTAGAGTTGGCCCGACTGCGTCAGGTAAGCCGGTTCGTCGAAGTAATCCAACTCGAACAGCGTCGTCGTGCCTTCGACGGCGTTTCCGGTTAGGATCGGGGCGTCCATCTGCAGGAATCCGCGCTCCTGGAAAAAGGCGTGGATCGACTGGATGACGCGGTTGCGGACGCGCATGATGGCCCACTGGCGGCGGCTGCGCAGCCACAGGTGGCGGTTGTTCATCAGGAACTCGACGCCGTGCTCCTTGGGGCTGATCGGATAGTCCTGGCTCTCGCCGATCAACTCGACGCGTGTCGCCTGAATCTCGAACCCACCGACTTGCCGCTCGTCCTTAACGACCGTTCCGGTTACGGCGAGGCTACTCTCCTGACCCATCGCTCCAGCCGCATCCCACGAATCCGAGTCGACGGCGTCCTGATTGGCGACGCACTGGCACAGGCCGGTCCCGTCGCGCAGGACGAGGAACGCCAGTCCTTTGCTCGTGCGCTTGTTGTAGAGCCAGCCGCGCAGGGTTACGGTCTGGCCTTCGTGGTCGGAAAGCTGGTCAATCGTCGGCGTGGGCAGGTCAGGCATCGGCAGTCGGAAGGGAGAAAGCCGAAAACTACTACCGTCTGCTCAGCGGAAACACGACTATCGCGCCAACTCCTGACGCCAAGCCGGATTACTGCGCTCGCTGCGGACGGACGAGTGGAGCAGGCGGAAGTCGCCAAAACCGCGTGGGTCCGCGAACACGAAGATGGACTGGCCCTCTCCGGGAATGTTGTTGTACGTCCAGATTTCGTGCGGCTCGAAGCCTTGGTCGAACAGGTGCGGCTCGATCTCGGGCGGTATGCCGTAGCGCAGCAACACGCGGCCCCGATCGCTCTTCCAGCCCACGCCTCGGTTGCTCCCGAAGCGGTCGTTGGCGAACTGGATGCGCGTGTCGTACTCGACCTTGAACTCGTTGACGTTCGTGTTGGGATTGGGGTCGCGGACGGCCCAGGCGTCGCGCAGAAAGCGGCGCTTGGCGTCAGCCGTCGGCAGGCTGCTGGCTCGTCGCTTCTCGGAATCGGTGAGGATGATCGTGATCTGCTCCATCATCTCCTCGGCCTCCTCGTCGGTCAGCATGGCGAACGCACTGGTCTCGAACGTCTGCTCGGGAGCGGTATCGGGCGTTTCAGCCTCGACCGATGGGTTGTAGTGGAAAAACTTGCGGTTGCGCTCGGCGACGACCGATCCACCGGGGTCGAGGATGTGCGTGCGCAGCAGATACGAGCCGGTCGGAAGCTGGGCCAGATCAAACGAACCGACCAGCACGTCGACCGCGCGCGCCTCGCGCGACTGACGCTTCTCGAGTCCGACGATAGGCGTCGACGTGTTGGCTCTGGCGATGAACACGCTCGTCTGGTAGGTGCCGGAGCCATCGGCGGCGCCGGTTGCGTTGTAGGCCTCGGCGTAGTAGTAGAGCGTGCTCAGCCCCTCGCCAAAGAGCGCCGTCGCGTTGGGCTGAACCGATAGGCCGTTGCGATAAAACGGATCGTCGGGCGAGGCTCCCGGCGCGATACGCGATGCGAGCAGCAGGTCCGATACGCGGACGCGCGTCTCGGCATACGACGGCACACGCACCTCGGAAACGACGCGCAACTCGGGCGTCCGACCGTTCGCCGGAACGCGGACCTCGACGGCATACTCGCCCGGCGGCACCAGCGCGCGGTCGATGTGCACAAACTGCTGTCCTTGGGCAATCATCAGCGTGTCGCGGATCGCAAACTGCAACTCCGCAGAATTGGACCAGACCGTTTCCGGTTCGAGCGCGCCCGGCACGACGACCGACGCGGGTGCCATCCGCAGATACACGGGCACCGACGCCACAAACCCACTCTCTGCCTGGGCGAACGGTAACGACGCCGCCTCAAACGCCATGTAGAGATCGACGAGCGACTCGGTCTCGTCGTAGGCAAACGTCGAATAGTCGAACGTGAGTTGAACGGGACGGTCGGTCTGAGCTGTCGCGGCGGACGAGCCGACGAGCAGAATCAGGAGAGCGGTAACCAGGCGCATTGCGGGCAGATCGGAAGACAAAAAGACGAAGCCAAACTACGCCCCATGGCGCGTAGGCGTCAGGTGATAACGCGTCCCACCTCTCGAATCGCGCCCTGCCGACTGCCTCATACCTTGATGATCAACTTGCGGCGATACATCCAGAGCAGAACGAGAAACCAAAGGCCGATCCAGGTCAGCGCATAGGCGAGCGACCCGACTTCGGGCGGTCCGGGCAACTGGGCAAACGTCGACCGAAAAAAGGCCGACTGCACCGACGTGCTGCCTCCCTCCCACGGCACCTTGACGTAGATCAGCGTCTTGGCGACTATGCCGCTCATCACGAAGACGGTGATCGCGTTGACGCCATAGACCATGAATGGGAAACCCCACTTCGTCTGACCCCGCATATCCATCAGCCAGTAGAACGCGCCCAAGCAGAGCGCTGCCTGCCCCGCCGTAAAGACGGCGTACGACGGCGTCCACAACGCTTTGTTGAGCGGCAGAACCCAACTCCAGCAGTAGCCGACAACGAGCAGTCCGAAGCCGCCAACGAAGAGTCCGAGCGCCTTTTTGGTCTCGGAGCGATCGGACGCAAGCACATCGCCCGCCCAGCAGCCGAGCAGCGTCGTACCGATGGCGGGAAGCGTCGAGAGCAGGCCTTCGGGATCCCACATCCGGTCGGCTCCGGCCCACAGGTGATCGGGGGTCAGGATGAGCCGGTCGAGCCACGCCGAGAGCGTCGCCTCGGGTACGTCGATCATGCCCGCTCCGAAGCCAGGGACAGGAATGAAGACCAGGGCCAGCGCGTAGGCGACCAATCCGATGCCGACGGCCCAGTATCGCCCCTTTTGAGAAACGAAGAGGTAGAACAGCGTCGCCGCGAAGTAGCAGATCGCGATGCGCTGGAGCACGCCCAAAATGCGCATCCGCTCAAATCCTCGGATGCCGTCGAGCGCGCCGCCTTCGGTGCCGACGAACGGAAACCAGGCCATCAGCACGCCCAACCCGAACAACCACAGCGCCCGCTTCGCCGCCTTGCCGACGAGCGGACCTCGCTCATCTCCTCGCAGCATCTTGGTTCGGTAGGCGAACACGATGGCGACGCCGACGATGAACAGGAAGAACGGAAACACCAGATCCGTCGGCGTCCACCCGTGCCACTCGGCATGGCGCAGCGGCGGATAGATCGACGCCCAGGTGCCCGGATTGTTAACGAGGATCATGCCGACGATGGTCGCCCCTCGGAACGCGTCGAGCGAGGCCAATCGCTTGCGTTTGGCAGACGGCGCCTCAAGTGGGAACGTGGGAGTGAGCGGCGGAGGGATTGCCATCGGCGGACGGGTGAAGTCGCCGCAAAGGTAGTCACGCCAGCCAGCACCACGCGATCCAGGTGACGATGGGCCATGCCGCGAGCGCGTCGAGCACGACGCCGTCGTAGCGACGAGCGGGAAGTCGGCGCAGGATCAAGAGAACGAGTAGCAGTGCGCCACCCGCATCGACGAGACCCAGCATCGGTTGGTCAACACGGATGCCCGCGACCATACTCGCCATCGCCGCCCCAATCGCCAAGACGACGACGAATCGCCGAAACATCGTCGCAGTCATCCGAACCGCCCACGTCGATAACCCTGCAGCGGCGTCTCCCGCGCGATCCGGCCAGTCGAGCGCCATCGCGTTGGCGGCGTAGAACAGCATGCGGCCTACCAGCAACACCAGCGCACCGTCGCCCCATCGCACCGTCGCAACCAGAGGCAACCCGACGACGGCCCCGCTCCACACGATGCCGATCAGAAACGGCTTGACTCGACCGAACCGCTTGATCCGCCACCGTCCCGGCAGCGCATACGCCAGCCCGACCATCCCGATGCCGACACCGCCAACGAGCACGGCGGCGGGTATCCACACCGCCATACCGATCGCGAATACGAATAGCATAACGACGAGCATCCAGACGAACCCTCGGTAGCGCGTCAGCCAGTCGCTTCGGCGTCGGTTGTTGACGGCGTCCTCCGGCGGAGTCACTAGCCGCTCGGTGAGGTAGGCCGCCCATGCGCCACTCGCCAGCGCGCCGATCAGCGGCATGTCGACAGCCACGTTCAGCAGCGCAGACGTACCGAGGAGACCGCCCGCTGCGACGAAGGGAACGGCCAGATGCAGCGCCGCCATGCCCTCTGCGAGCCGCGCATAACGTGACGAGGGCGAAAGATCAGGCACACGCAAAGGTACGATTGCAGGCTTTTCGCGGACGCTACTTGGGCAGGCGGAAGCCCGATGGGTACCTTGCAGATACGCCTTAAAAAGCGCTTCCAGCACTCGAATCCAACTTCTCGTTTCCTATGCAGCCCACATCGGCCCTCCAACAGCACCTCTCCTCGCTCGGACTCGACGCCTTTGCCTCGGTCCACTACAACCTGCCGCAAGCCGCACTCATTGAGCAAGCCGTGTGCCGAGGCGAGGGTGAGTTGAGCGCCCATGGTGCGCTCGTCGTCGAGACCGGCGCGCATACGGGACGCTCGCCTAAGGACCGTTTCGTGGTCGACGAACCTAAGACGACTGACACCGTCGGCTGGGGCGCGATCAACCGGCCTGTCAGCGAAGAGGTATTCGACGGACTGCTCGCCAAGATGCAGGCGTTTGCCAAAGACAAAGAGGTGTTCGTCGTCGACGCGATGGCGGGGTCGGACGAGCGCTACCAGTTACCGGTCCGCGTGATCGCGCAGAAAGCCTGGCACGGCGCGTTTGCGCACAACATGTTTCGCCAGAACCCCGACGGATCGTCGCCGACGCACGGCATCGACAAAGAAGGACGGCTGCCGTTCACCGTTCTCGACCTGTGCGAGTTCGAGGCCGACGGAGAGGCCGACGGCGTGCGCTCCAACGCCTTCGTCATCCTGCACCTAGCACGCCGCCTCGTCATCATCGGCGGAACGCACTACTCGGGCGAGATCAAAAAGTCGATCTTCTCGGCGCTCAACTACCTGCTCCCCGATTATGGCGTGCTCCCGATGCACTGCTCGGCCAACACGGGCGACGGCGCAACGGCGGTCTTCTTCGGCCTCTCGGGAACGGGTAAGACGACGCTGTCCGCAGATGCGAGCCGCACCCTGATCGGCGACGACGAGCATGGCTGGAGCGACCACGGGGTCTACAACTTCGAAGGCGGCTGCTACGCCAAGACGATCCGCCTGTCCGCCGAAGGCGAACCCGAGATCTTCGCCACGACGCGTAGGTTCGGAAGCATTATCGAGAACACGCACCTCGACGAGCAGCGCGTGCCCGACTTCGAGGACGATTCGATCACCGAAAACCTCCGCGTCAGCTACCCGCTCGACTTCATTCCCAACGCGTCCGACGATGGACAAGCAGGTGTCCCCGATCACGTCATCTTCCTGACCGCTGACGCCTACGGAGTGCTCCCCCCGATCTCATCGCTCACGTCCGATCAGGCGCAGTACCACTTCCTGAGCGGATACACAGCTAAGGTCGCCGGAACCGAGGCAGGCGTCAAAGAGCCGCAGGCCACGTTCAGCGCGTGCTTCGGCGAGCCGTTCATGGTGCGCAAGCCGCAAGACTATGCGCGCATGCTCGCCGAGCGCATCGAGAGCAGCGGCGCCAAATGCTGGCTCGTCAACACCGGCTGGACCGGCGGCCCCTACGGAACGGGCAAGCGCATTCCGCTCGGATACACGCGCGCAATGGTCAACGCCATTCTGCGCGGCGATCTGAACGACGTACCGACGACGCCCGACCCGTTCTTCGGCCTCAACGTTCCCGACGCCGTCCCCGGAGTGCCCGACGACCTGCTGCACCCGCGTGCGACCTGGTCCGACGTGGACGCGTACGATGCGCAGGCGCACAAGCTGTTCGAGATGTTCACCACCAACTTCAAAAAGTTCGAGGACGACGTATCTCCCGACGTAGCCGAAGCCGCTCCCGCCGACGGCGCCAAGGTCTAGCGCTTACCGCAATCACTCTCAGAAGTAGAAGGGCCGTGCCGTTCATTTGTGGTGGCGCGGCCCTTTTGATGTGCTGGAAGGTGATGCCCCTGTCCCTGACCACCTGCCAAGTATGGCTGCGAGCTATACACTCCGGATGAGGGAAGGCGCTGCGCCAGCGACTGAGGGGTTGACTGCGCCATCGTACGGCTGTCGAGACCCAAACCTGTGCCAGGGTTCGTACCCGCACCCAAAAGCAAAGCGCCCAAGCCTCCGACGAACAGAGACTTAGGCGCTTTGACTTGGTGCCCGCGAGAGGACTCGAACCTCCACGACCTTGCGATCACTACAACCTGAATGTAGCGCGTCTACCAGTTCCGCCACGCGGGCAGCGTGGAATCCGACGTGAGCGTACGCTCTGTCGGCTGGTAGCAGCCGGATCCGCCTTGAAAGACGAACTCCGGCTGTGCTCCCTCGACTGGACTCGAACCAGTGACACCCTGATTAACAGTCAAGTGCTCTAACCAACTGAGCTACGAGGGAAGGGCTGCTCATCTCTGAGCGGCCTATATGATACCGACTCATTCCGCCGTCATGCAAGCAGACAATTTCTATTTCGGATGAAGCCGCACCGTTCGTGTCACGGATGCATCGGATGGATCGCGCCGTCGCGCACTGTGTTCACCCCTGCCCATCACTCCTCTCTCGCCCGACTTCTATGCGCGCCGCGCTCCTGCCTGTTCTCCTGATCGTATTTCTAGCCGCTTGCGGCGAACCCGAAGAAGCGCCCGAAGCGGCGGCCATGGGAGGCGTCGAAGAAGTCAACCCGACGCTGCTCGAATTGCTGGCTTCGGACCCCCAGTTCTCGGTTCTCAACACCGCGGTTCGTGCAACCGGACTGGACGAATCGCTCCAAGACGCTGAGACGACCCTCACGCTCTTCGCGCCGACCAATAGCGCGTTTAACGAATTGCCCGCCGGAACGGTCGACACGCTCATGACGACTGGGCAGCGCGAGACCCTGCGCAACATCTTGCTCCACCACCTGATCGACGGCAAAAACTTCGCGACCGATGCCATCACTGCGGGTCAACTAACGACCCTGCTCGGCGACGTCGTCCCGGTGACGGTCGAGAGCGAGGGCGATGTGATCCGCATAGACGACGCTACGATCCAGGCGCGCGATCTGGAGGCGTCGAACGGCATCATCCACGTGATCGACCGCGTGATGCTTCCGCCTGCTGCTGCCGAGACACCGGAAGGCCAACTGTAACGGTCCAGTCGAGCGTCGGCGCAACGGGCAGGTGTCCGTTGGCTGACACTCACCTCACCACCTGATCCATGGCCTCACCCGCCTACCTCATCGTCGGCGCCAGCGGCGGCATCGGCAGCGCCCTCTCGCGCCGACTCGCCCAGCGTGGCGCTCGCCTGCTTCTCGCCTCCCTCGCTAGTGACCGCCTCGACGCCCTCGCCCAAGAGACCGGCGGCACGGCTCTGGCGCTCGACGCGACCGACGCAGAAGCCGTTCATGCTGCCGTGCAACAGGCCGTCGACACGTTCGGCGGGCTGGACGGCGCCGCCAACTTGGTGGGTTCGATCCTGCTCAAACCGGCGCACCTGACCTCGCCTGAGGAATTCGATCACACGCTGCGGCTCAACCTCCACTCGTCGTTCTACCTCGTTCGGTCTGCGGCCCGGGCGATGATGAAAGAGGGCGGCAGCATCGTGCTCAGTTCGTCCGCTGTGGCGCGCATCGGGCTGACCAACCACGAGGCCATCGCTGCGGCCAAAGCAGGCGTAACCGGTCTGGCGCTCTCGGCGGCGGCGACGTACGCACCGCGCGGCGTGCGCGTCAACGCGGTCGCCCCCGGCTTGGTTGAGTCGCCGCTGTCCGCTCGAATCTTGTCGAGCGAGGCCGGTCGCAAGCAGTCCGAAGCGATGCACGCGTTGGGCAAAGTCGGTCAGCCCGAGGATGTCGCCGAAGCCATCGACTGGCTGCTCGACTCCGAGCGGAGCGGCTGGGTGACCGGACAGGTCATCGGCGTCGACGGCGGCCTGGGCACGCTGCGGGCACGATAAGCTCCAACCGACTCCTCAACTGTCATCGCGAGGAGCGAAGCGACGAGGCGATCTCTTGCGCGTACCGATAGCACGGAGATCGCCACGCTTCGCCCGCGACAACACGATTCAAACCGTCATGCCTACCGCTCTTGTCTGGTTTCGCCGCGACCTGCGGCTGAGCGATCACGCCGCGCTGACGGCTGCCCTCGACGCGTTCGACACCATCGTTCCCGTCTTCGTCTGGTCGCCCGACGAGGAGGGCGATTGGCCGCCCGGCGGCGCGCATCGGTGGTGGCTGCACCACAGTCTGGCGGCGCTAGACGCGAGCCTGCGCGACAAAGGATCGCGCCTGATTCTGCGTGACGGTTCATCGATTGACGCGCTTCTCGACATCGCCGAGCAAACGGACGCAGAATGTGTGTTTTACCATCGCCGACTCGAACCGGCTGTCCGCACGCGCGATCAGAAGGTCGACAAGCAGTTGCGAAAAGCCGGAGTCGAGCCGCGCGCGTTCGACGGTTACCTCTTGCACGACCCCGACGAGATCCAAACCGGAAGCGGCGGTCCGTACAAGGTGTTCACGCCGTTCTGGAAGAAGATGCGCGCCCAGACCGAAGTCGGCGAACCTCTCGCTGTACCGCGCATGGGCCAGTCGACGGCGCCGAATGGGTGGCCCAAGTCGACCGACCTCGACGAACTGAACCTGCTCTCGTCCATCGGTTGGGACGCCGGTTTCTACGACGTGTGGACACCCGGCGAGTCCGCAGCCCAAGATGCTCTGGAGCGCTTCGTCGCCGACCGGCTGATCGATTACCCCGAGGGACGCAACTTTCCCGCGCGTCCGCTGACGTCGGAGCTTTCGATGCGATTGCACTGGGGCGAGGTGTCGGCTCGGCAGGCATGGTGCGCGGCGGACGGATGGGTCGCCAACGGCGCGATGCGCGAGGCTGCCGACAAGTTTATGAGCGAGTTGGCGTGGCGCGAGTTCTCGTATCACCTGCTCTGGCATTTCCCGCACATCCCGACCAAGCCGCTCAAACCCAAGTACGCCGCGATGCCCTGGCGCACCGACGCGGACGGCCTGCGCGCGTGGCAGCGGGGCGAAACCGGCTTTCCCATCGTCGACGCCGGAATGCGGCAGTTGTGGCACATCGGCTGGATGCACAACCGCGTCCGCATGATCGTCGCGTCGTTCCTGATTAAGGATCTCCTCATCCCCTGGCAAGACGGCGCGCGCTGGTTCTGGGATTGTCTGGTCGGCGGCGACCTGGCCAACAACACGCAAGGCTGGCAGTGGACGGCTGGCAGCGGCGCCGACGCCCAGCCGTTTTTCCGTGTCTTCAATCCCGTCACCAACGCCGAGCGCTTCGACCCTAAGGGCGATTACGTCCGCCGCTGGGTGCCCGAACTGGCCGATCTGCCGACCAAGTATCTGCACGCGCCCTGGACCGCGCCCGCTGACGTACTCAAAAAGGCAGGCGTCACCCTGGGCGAAGACTATCCGCACCCCATCGTCGATCACGCCGAAGCCCGAACGCGCGCCCTGGCAGCGCTCGACGAGATGAAAAAAGCCGCAGAGTGACAGAGTAACCCGGTCGATACCCCATCACCTTTCGTAGCGTCGTAGCATGCTACGGACGCACTAGCCGAGCCAACACGCAACGCGCTAAGCGCTCCCCTCACCCACAGACACAACTCTCTTCGCTATGCACATCGGAATGGTCGGCCTCGGTAAAATGGGCCTCAACATGACGCGACGCCTGATCAACGGAGGCCACCAGGTCACCGTGTTCGACCTCAACAAGGAGGCTATCGCAGAGGCCGAGGGGTATGGTGCCACGCCCGCGCATTCGCTCGACGAAGTGTGCGAGTCGCTCGAAGCGCCGCGACAGGTCTGGGTGATGGTGCCCGCAGGCGGGCCAACCGAAGCGACGCTCAAGGGGTTGGCCGAGCACCTGTCCGAGAACGACACGATCATCGACGGCGGAAACGCCCGCTACACCGACACGCTCCGCCGCAGCGAATGGCTCGCCGAAGAGCACCGCATCCACCTGGTCGACGCCGGAACGAGCGGCGGCGTTTGGGGACTCGCCGAGGGCTACAGCCTAATGATCGGCGGACCGAAAGAGGCTGTCGACGCGCTGTCGCCGATCTTCAAAACGCTTGCTCCATCCGACGATACCGGCTGGGGCCACGTCGGGCCGAGCGGATCGGGGCACTTTACCAAGATGGTCCACAACGGCATCGAATACGGCATGATGCAGGCGTTTGCCGAGGGTTTTCACATCATGGAAGCCAAGGAGCCATTCGGCCTCGACCTGCATCAGGTCGCCGAAATCTGGCGGCACGGATCGGTCGTACGCTCGTGGCTGCTCGACCTGGCGGCACGGGCGCTCGACGAGAACGCGGACCTGTCGGGCATAGCGCCCTACGTGTCGGACAGCGGCGAAGGGAGGTGGACCGTCCAAGAAGCCATCGACCTCAACGTGCCTGCTCCCGTCATCACGTATGCGCTGATGTCCCGCCTCGACTCGCGCGTCGAGAACAGCTACACGCACCGGATGCTGTCGGCGCTGCGCAACCAGTTCGGCGGCCACGCCATCAAGACGACCGAGCACGCCCTCCCCACGCCGCCCGCCGGCGCCGACGTTTAATCCGATGGCAACCCAGCACGACCGCGACCGCAAGCCGACCAGTGAGTTCACCTCGTCGCCTGCCCGCAAGATGGATCCGCACGTCTTCATCATTTTCGGGGCGACGGGCGATCTGACCAAGCGCCTCATCCTGCCTGCGCTGTACGAACTGACCGCCAAGGGCAGCGCGCATACGTTCGCCGTTTTGGGCGTGGCCCGCACGGATCACGACGATGCGGATTTCCAAAAGGAGAGTGCCCAAGCGCTCCACGAGTTGGGCGGGATCGACGAGAACGACGCTCAGGCCTGGTGCGAAGAGTTTCTGATCTACGAACCCATCGGCGATCAGACGCCCGAGGACTACGCCCGCGTCAAGGCACGCGCCAAGCAAGTCGCCGACGAGCGCGATCTGGGACCCAACCGCCTGTTCTACCTCGCCCTCCCGCCGTCCGTATTCGACGACACCGTCGTGGCGATCAACGATGCCGGACTGTGCGCCGAGGAAGACGGCTGGTCCCGCGTCGTCGTCGAGAAGCCGTTTGGACACAGTCTGGAAACGGCGCGCGAACTCAACAAGCTGCTGCACCGCTATTTCAGAGAGGAGCAGATCTATCGGATCGACCACTTCCTGGGCAAGGAGACCGTCCAGAACCTGCTCGTCTTCCGATTCGGCAACGCCATCTTCGAAAAGGTGTGGAATCGCGAGAACGTCGAGCGTGTCGAAATCCTCGTGCCCGAGACGCTGACCGTCGGTAGCAGAGCCGGGTATTACGACGGATCGGGCGCCATCCGCGACATGATCCAGAACCACCTGACGCAGTTGCTCACGCTGACCGCGATGGAGCCGCCCGCATCGCCACGCGCCGACGACATCCAGGCCGAGAAGGTCAAGGTGCTGCGCTCCATCCTTCCGCTCGAGCGCAAAAACGTCATTCTGGGGCAGTACGGCCAGGGCGAAGCGGGCGGCAAAGACGTCGAGGCCTACCTCGACGCCGACGGAGTGCCCGACGATTCGACGACGCCGACGTTTGCCGCCGTCCGCCTGTTCATCGAGAACTGGCGCTGGCAGGGCGTTCCGTTCGTGATGGTGACCGGCAAAGCGATGGTCGAAAAGTCGACGCGCATCCGGGTCATCTTCCGTCGCGCGCCCGTGTCGATGTTCAGCGACTACGACCGCTGCAACCTATCCGACAACGTGCTCGAAATATCAGCCTCGCCCAAGGAAGGCTTCTCGCTCACCCTCGACGTCAAGAAGCCGGGCGGCGGTTTCGCCGTAGAGACGCAGCGCCTCCAGTTCGACTATGCCGACGCGTTCGGCCCGTCGCCGTCGGCCTATCACACGCTGCTCGAAGACGTAGCCATCGGCGACCGGACGCTGTTCGTCGACGCCGCCGAGGTTGAGGCGTCCTGGGCACTCTACCAGCCTATTCTCGACGCCGACCTCCCCGTCCACACGTACACGCCCGGCACGTGGGGACCGATGGCCGCACGCCGCTTCTTCAACTCGTCGCTCGACCAACTCTGGTAGCCCACACGTTCTGACGCCATGTCCGCTCGCCCCACCTTTCGCCCTTACGATACGCGACCCGAAGCGTCGCAAGCCGCCGCTGAGTACATCGCCCACTGCCTGCGCGACACGCCAGGCCCAGTTAGTCTGGCGCTTTCGGGCGGTTCGTCCCCCGCCGACGCGTACCGCGCGCTGCTCGACCTCGACGTGCCGTGGGAGCGGCTGTGGATCGTCTGGGTCGACGAGCGCTGCGTACCGCACACGCACGCCGACAGCAACGTCCGGGCGGCGCGCTCGACGTTTCTGAACGATGCACCGATTGACGAGTCGCACATTTTGGAGCCGCCCGCAACGTCGGCAAACGACCCGAAGGTGCCGCGCTGACCTATCAAAACCGACTGCGCGAAGCGCTGGGAGACGACTTCGCGCTCACCGTCGCCGTCATGGGCATGGGCGACGACGGGCACACCGCCTCGCTTTTCCCCGGCTCGCCGTTTCGAGAGTTGCCTGGCGACGTAGCACACACCCTCGCGCCGCCGACCTTCGCCCGTCCTCAACCGGTTGACGCTCACGCTCAACGCCCTCGGACCGCGCCGAGCACGCCGTCTACCTCGTCTTCGGCGACGACAAAGTCCGAACACGTCCAGCGCGTGTCGGATGGCGACGCCTGCCCGGACGTTCCTGCCGCCTGCGTGCTGCCGCGCACGTCGAACATCTGGTTCGTCGACGCCAAAGCTGCACCGCGCGTGCGCTGACGATTCGTGCAGTAGCCCCGTTCGCCGTTGTAGTTTGCGCGCACTTGTCCGTTTCACCATTCGGAGGCATCGTCCTCCCCCGCGTTGGACCCTGACCCTGCGTCTAGCCTGCTCTCGCATGCGCCCCTCGTGGCCGTAGCGGGAGCCGTTCTCTCCCTCCTGGCCTCTGGTGCCTTCGCCGCTCTGACGGCAGGAACCAGGCTGCGCCCCCTTTCCGGCGGACACCGCACTCGGCTACGAACCGCCAGTGTTGTCGCCTTGGTGATCAGCACCTCGGCTGTTGCAGCTACGCTGTTCGCACTGGCACCGGCCCTGTCCGGTTTGTCTGCGTCTGCGCTACTGATGGGCTGCGCTTTCGGGCTGGTCGCCTTGCCCACCTGGGCTTCGACTCGGCTCCCCGCTCGCAACGTACTCACGCGTCTCTTTCTGGGCGAGTACGACGGCGATGACCTCCACGCGCAGTCCGCCGACCCCGAGTTGGTTGCCTGGATCGCCGACGAAGCGCCGACGCTCGATACGCAGCAGAGCGATATGCTCTTCGCCCTCGCCGAGTTTGGGCAGACGACGGCCCGCGAGATCATGGTATCACGCGTCGACCTGTCCGCGTTACCCGCCACGGCGACGCTCGAAGAGGCCCTGGCTGCGATCCGAGAGACCGGACACTCGCGCTTTCCGATCTACGTCGAACACCTAGACAACATTCTGGGCCTCGTCCACGCCAAGGACCTGCTCTCCGCCGCTGCCGCTCCTGATGAGCCGTTCAGCCTCGCCCAGTTCCTGCGCCCCGCCCTCTTCGTCCCCGAATCCAAGCCTCTCGACGCCCTGCTCCGCCAACTGCGCGCCCGCCGCTCGCACCTCGCCATCGTCGTCGATGAGTACGGCGGGACGGCAGGGCTGCTGACCATGGAGGATCTGCTCGAAGAGATCGTCGGCGACATGCAGGACGAGCGCGACGAAGAAGAAACCCTGCTCCTGCGCCGCACCGCTGACACGTTCGAGGTCGATGCCAGGCACAATCTGGAGGACCTAGGCGAAGAACTCCACCTGGAGTTGGCGACTGATCACTTCGATTTCGACACGCTTGGAGGGCTGATCTACGAGTGCATCGGTGCCGTTCCCGAACCCGGTGCGACCTGCGGCTACGGACCGCTCCGCATGACCGTCGAGACCGTGCACAATCACCGCATCGGTCGTGTGCTCGTCCAGGTCGTCCCCGAAGAAAGTGAGGAGTCTGAGGACTGAGTCGACGCCTCTCAGACTTACGCGATGGGAGGAGCGATTGGCGCGCTCGGCGAGTCGAGGTGAACGTCCACCTGCGGATACGGGATGCCGATTCCGACGGCGTCGAGCGCCTGCTTCGCGTCGACGGCCAAGCGTTCTTTGACGGCCCAAAAGTCGGCGGCAGTGACCCAGACGCGTAGCGCGTAATCGACCGATGAGGCGCCCAACCCGGTGAGGTAGACTTGAGGAGCAGCAGGCGCCAGATCGTCGACCAGACGACCTTCGACACTATCGACCACGCGTTGCAGCACGTCGCGCGTCTGCTTGAGATCGGCGTCGTACGAGATACCGATGGCGAGGTCGGCGCGGCGAATGGGGTGATGCGTGATGTTCTCGATCGTCGAGCCGAAGATGGCGCCATTGGGCACGATGATGCGGCGGTTGTCGGGCGTGTCGAACTGCGTCGAGAACAGGTCGATCACGACGACTTTGGCCGTAATACCTGCCGCGTTGACTACGTCGCCAGCCTTGAACGGGCGAAACAGCAGCAGCATGATTCCCGACGCGAAGTTGCTCAGCGTCCCCTGCAACGCCAGACCGACGGCCAGCCCCATTGCCGCGATCACAGCCGCGAATCCGACGATCGAAATACCGACCATCCCCAAAACCGCCAAGATGCCCATCACCAGGATGGCATAGCGGACGAGCGACGCCAAAAACTTGGCGAGCGAATCGTCGATTTTGGAGCGTTCGAACGACCGCCGCACCTTTTTCTGCACCCAGCCCGCAACCGCGAACGTGAGCCAAAGCAGAATGAGCGCGCCGACGAGCTTGAGCAGCCAGCCAAGCACGATAGAAAAGTCGAACGTCTCGATGACGCCTACGAGATCGAAATCCATGCGGAGAGGGAGGTGAGGAGTCGGAAACTACTGCTCCCCTTCCTGTGATGCCACTTGTGGTCCGACCGAAGCGCCACGCCTAGTCGCTCAGTGATTCTGATGGGCCACGTCTTCGTCTAGCATAATCCATAGGTCGCGCACGTCGTGAGGCAGCGCATTGAAGATCTTTTCGGCCACGCCCTGGTCTATTGTGTCATTCAGCGCCGTGAACACCGCTTTGGTCGCGTCCTGAGCCGAGAAGTCAGCGTTCTGCAGCAGGATGCGGTCGTAGACCTTGGCGCTCCATCCAGCCAGATCGCGGTAATCCGCAGGCTGATCGGCGGGACGGAATCCCTCGAAATACATCCCCCGCACGACGACAGGAAGCTGAGACGACAGCGCTGCGCACAGATCGACCGTCAAGCGTTCACGCAGCGTTTGCAGCACGGCACGTGCCGCGTGGTATGCGTCTTGCGTCGTCGGCTCGTCGTCGAAAGGCAGGCCCTGTCGGACGGTTTCGAGGAAGGCATAGGTGTCGGAGAGGGCAGTGTCGAGCGTTTTGAGCGAGGCCATGGGAATCGGTTTCGATGGAGTGAGTGGATTAGATCCACCGCCCGCTACTCGTGTTCGCTCACTACTAGGCTCTTGCCGACTCGTTACGGAATCCCGAACGAATCCGATCTGATCTCACGACGCTCCCCTCCCACCTCGATCGAGGTGGCGGCTTGGTAGCTCCCTGAAGCGAGCGTGCTGTCAGGGTCGAGCAGGATGCGGAAGCCGATACTGCCTTGAGGCTCCAACCCACGAATGTCGGCCGTGCATACTCCGTTCGCGCGAGGCAGCGGCGCGCCGGTTTCGACCGATGTCACGTCCGAAAAGCACAGGTTGTAGCCAACGGAGTTGATCGAGCGATTGATCAGTCGCAGATCGACGGCACGATCCGTTGCGTCGAACGACGCTTCGAGCACGATGCGGTCCGCCGCATTTCCTTCGGGACCGAAGAGTTGGCACGCGCTGAAGGTGAGCGCGAAGAGAAGGGCGAGTGGTTTCATGGCGACAAGAAGGGGGACCAGAATGGATAGACGTTTTGCATCTGCATTCAAGATGGGATGCGACGTGCGCGTGCGTCACCGGATGGCGAACGTCGCCGATTTGATCTCGCGAGGGTCTCTATCTACTTCGACGGTCGTGACGGCACGATACAGACCGATCGGGAGCGGATCCGTCGCTCCAAACGAGAGCGTCATTTCGGCATCCTCTCGCGCCTGGAGGATGTCGAGGGACGACTGGCAGTCGATCAAAGGGTCGTAGTAGCGCTGCTCCGTGCTTTGGTTTTCGATGGCCGAGAGGCACAAGTTGAAGCCGATGGCTCGATCCGTTCGGTTGGTTAAAACCAGTTCGACGCGCGTCTGGTCGGCTTTGAACTGCGCTTCGAGTTCGATGACATCGCGCCCCGTCCCGTTTGAACCGAACAGTTGACATCCGGAGAGCACGAGGAGAAAGAGGGAGACGAGGAGTTTCATAGGGAGCAGTGGTAGGTGTATCGCAAGTCTAACTCCAATACCGGGATGGGACAACGCGCACGTGCCGAACCGTAGGTTGCTCCTCCCCAATCGTCTCTGCCCCCATGCCGACCCTCACCTTCCCCAACGCCGACGGCGTCGACCTCGCCGCTCAGATCGACCTTCCAGCCGAGGGCACACCGCGCGCGTGGGCGCTCTTCGCGCACTGCTTCACCTGCACAAAGGACCTGCGCGGCGCTACGGAGATCGCTCGGAGTTTGACGGCGGCGGGGTTTGGTGTGTTACGCTTCGACTTCACCGGGCTAGGCGAGAGCGAGGGCGAGTTCGCCGAGACGACGTTTTCGAGCAACGTCGCCGATCTGGTTGCTGCTGCCGAGTTTTTGGGGCGCGAGTATCAGGCGCCGAGTCTGCTCGTCGGCCACTCGCTGGGAGGTGCTGCCGTCCTGATGGCGACGCCGCTGATCGAATCAGTCGACGCCGTAGCGACGGTCGGGGCGCCGTTCGATCCCGCGCACGTACGCCACCTGCTCGAAGACGGATTGGACGAGATCGCGTATGTGGGAGAAGCCACCGTCCGCATCGGCGGGCGACCGTTTCGAGTCAAGCAGCAGTTCGTCGACGACCTGCAAGCGCTCGACGCCCGGAGCTACCTCGCCTCGCTCGACACCGCCCTGCTCGTCCTCCACGCGCCCGGAGACACGACCGTTTCGGTCGACAACGCGCGCCTGATCTTCGACTCGGCGCACCACCCCAAGAGCTTCGTCTCGCTCGACACCGCCGACCACCTGCTGACCAAACCCGACGATGCCCGCTACGCCGGACAAGTCATTGCAGGCTGGGCGAGCCGCTACGTCGACCTGACCGAAGCCGAACCTGCTCCTGCTGGACACGACCACGTCGTCACGCACACGCGGCAGGGCTTCCGCACCGAAGTCACCGCTGGGCGCCACACGTGGGTCGCCGACGAACCCGTCAGCGTCGGCGGCGAGGACCTGGGAGCGACACCGTACCAACTGCTCGCGGCTGCGCTGGGCACGTGTACCGGCATGACGCTGCGGATGTACGCCGATCACAAAAAGTGGCCGCTCGACGGCGTACGCGTGACGGTTCAGCACGAGAAGAAGCACGCCGCCGACTGCCACGACTGCACCGAGAAGGACGTCAAGCTCGACCACCTGACGCGCACTATCGCCGTCGAAGGCGACCTGGACGCCAAGCAGCGCGCGCGCCTGATCGAGATCGCGAACAAGTGCCCGGTCCACCGCACGCTGGAGAGCGAAATCGTCATCGTGACCGAGGCGGAGGGCTGAAGATTCGGCTCGCGCGGACCTGGCAGGTCGTGAGAGACCTGCCAGGTCTCCACCTCGTGCCGCCTGTCATGCACGCAGCCAACTGCACGCCCGATCCACGGCCTGTTCTATCTGCGCAGCGGATGCACCGTTGTCATACAGGTATCCCTCACAGAACGGCCCAATCGTACGGATCAGCACTTCGCACCCCGCGTGCCGACGTGCCAACACGTCTTCCTCGCCGCCCAGCGGATACGCCGCTCCAAACGCCTCGTGACATGCGCGAGCAGCAGGCGTGCCGAGCGTGTGTCTCAACATCCATAAGTGTGCGCGCAGGTGGCCGACGTCTTGCGCCGGACGACCAACGTGTGCAAACTCCCAGTCGATGATGCGCAGATCGGTATTCGGAAGCACCAGAACCGAGCGCGGCCACAGATCGCCCATCGTGAGACAGCGTCCCGGCTGCTCAAATGTGTTGCCCAGCGTGCGCGCCACCTCTCCGAGTGCGGCAGCATCGGGGTGGCCGAAGTCGCGCAGCCAGGTTTCGACCGCGCCGTATTGCACCTGCGAGCGGACGCGCTGAACGTCAGCGTTGTCGAAACTCTCGGCGAGCGTTGCATCGCCCTGCGTGCGCTCATGGAGCCGACGGAGGAAAGTCGCCAGGCGTCGGCCAACCTTTGCTGCGGCGTCAGGATCGGCGGACAGCAGCCAATTGTCGAGCGATGGTAGTTCGCCCACATCCTCCATCACGAGCAGGTAGCGCGCCGGATCAGCCCTGAGAGGACGTGGAGGTCGGAGCGCATCAGAGCCGAGATCACCGAGCACTCCATCCGGCTCGAACAGAGCCAGCGCTCGGGCTTCGAGCAGCACGCGTTCGGGCGAGAGGATTGCGCCTGCTACGTCGCTCGGAGCGTGCTTGGCGACGACTGATCCGCTAGCCGTCGGCACCCGCCAGACGTGATTGAGCAGTCCGCCCGCCAGCGCGACCGGCTCACCCGTCGGCTCAAAACCCAGGTAGCGCATCGCCCCAGCCAATTCCCCCTTCGTCACGAGTCGAAACGGTACAGGTGGTTGCCGAAGGCGACGGGTTGGGCGCGCTGCAAAAAGGCTTCGACGACGCGCTCCATCGCCTCTCGCGAAGAGTCGAGCGTTTGCGTCACTCCGCCCGAGTGCGGGTTGTCGCGTCCCGGAACGGAGTATTTGTGGCCGACGACCAGCCCGGCGCATGCGATCTCCAGTTCGTTCGCCAGGACGATTTCGGGCGCCAGCGTCATCGAGTTGACCTGCCCGCCCAGCACCTGCCACATCCGATTCTCAGCCGCCGTTTTCCCTCTCGGACCGCCCGCATAGGCGAACAAGACATTGCGCGCGCCGACCGGAGCGCCCGCATCTTGAGCAATCCCAGCCACCTGATCCGAAAGCGCTGCCGAGAACAGCCCTTCGTTCAGCACCAAATGCCCGTGATCTGGCGACGGCGTCTCGAACATCGTGCACGTCGATCCGTCGGGCAGGCGGTTGTCGAGCATCATCAGGTCGCCGAGTAGTAGCGGCTCGAACAGCGGCAACTCGGCATCCATCACGCCGACGCTGCTCGTCACCAACAGCGCCCCGACGCCGACCTCTCGCAATGCCCACGCCTGCGCCCGATAGTCGATCTGATTGGGCAGCAATCGATGCGGCTGTCCGTGCCGAAAGAGTGCGTACGCCGGGCGGTCGGTGTCGGCTTTGAACAGACGCTGCGATCCCCACGGCGTGTCGACGTCGACCGGAGCCATTGCCAGTCCGCCCGGGCGGTCGACTCGGTATGCGCTGCCCAGGATGACGGCGACGGCGTCTCTCGAACTGAATTCGGCCATGCTAAACCAACACTGGAAGAGCCTCGCGCCCGACACCGTACGCGCTGTCGTCGACACGGAATTTGCCTTCGGGTTCGACGCCGCAGAGCCACTTGGTCAGGCTGTCGCAGAAGTGATCCAGATGGGCGACTTGCTGAATGCCGTGCTCCACAATGGGATCGAGCGTCGACGCCAAAAGGGTGCCTCCGTAGCGATCGGTCTGCCACGTGATCGGCTCACCGGCGGCGTTGCTTTGGATCACGTCAGCACCATCGGGGACACGGGTGTAGATGCCATGCACGTGCCAGCAGGCGTGGCGTGGCGTCAGTCCGCGGAAGACGGGATGCGTGTGATCGGTCTGCGAGATCGGCGGATTCCACGGGTCGTCGACCCACCAGTAGTTGTTGACCGGGCGATCCTCCCACTGCGCGTCGAGCCAGTCGGGGTTGGAGTCGCCGAAAACGGCGATCTTCTTGCCCTCGCTCAGAAAGCGGTACAGCACGTCTTTGCGCTCGGTTAGCACGTCTTGGTTCGACTGGAAGGGTATCACCAGTGCGTCGAGGTCGGCGACCGCTTCGTCCGTCAACGCGTGAACGTAGATCAGGCGGTAGAGGTCGCGGTATTTGGGTGCCGTCGCGAACGCGTACTGGCTCCAGACGCCGTTGAAGACTAGCCCGATACGGGCCGAGGAAAGGTCAGACATGAGCCGGGGCGGGTTGCGCGGATGCGGAGAGAGGAGATCCGGCCTCGACGAGCGAGATCATATTGCGGTAGAGCGTAAGCAGCGCGCTGTACGTTTCGGCCTCCAAGTCGCCCTCTTCGGCAGGTTCGTCGGAGGCGTGGGCATACCGCTCTGCCGAACTCGGCGCGGATTCGTCGCTCTGCGCAAAGTCGCCCAGCGGACCGGACGCCGTCAGAACGATACGACCGTTCGTCGTCGACTCGTCGAGCACGACGACGGGGCGATTCCACGTGTCGGCGAGGATCACGTCGGCGCCGTCGGCAGCGTCGATGTAGCCGCACGACCACCAGCCGCTGATGCCGTGGTTGAACTGCAAATCGCCAAGCCGGACGCCGTCCATCAGGCCGTGGCGATCGGTCTCGACGTGGTAGCGCACGTCGCGCGAGGCGCGGGAGTTGTCCATCCGCCACTGATTGCCGGGCACCCAGTTCGTGAACCAGCCGTCGAAGCAGAACAGCGTCCCTCCGCCGTCGAGAAAATCGCGGACGGTGTCCTTAATCGACAGCATCGCGACATGATCGCAGCCGTTGGGGACGACGAGCAAATCGACGCCGGTCAGGTCGACCGAGAAGTCGGGCGTGACGTGGGCGAATCGGTAGCGCACGCGCGCGTTCGAGGCGAACATCCGGT
Organism: Rhodothermales bacterium; assembly: GCA_963793245.1. Classification (GTDB taxonomy): domain Bacteria; phylum Bacteroidota; class Rhodothermia; order Rhodothermales; family BA12; genus CAXBBB01. The sequence continues at coordinate 412,823 of CAWBZG010000004.1, read as the reverse complement.
CCAGCCCGATGATGGCGTTAGAGATGACGACGGCGTCGAGCATGGCACAAGTGGTAGGACCGGAGGGCGGATCGTCAGTCTACGGATGCGGCGTCCGAGATGCCCTCCCAGAACCGTAACTCATCGCGCACGCCGGTCGCGGGATCGGCGACGAACGCCTCTCGGCTTGGATACTGTTCGAGCTTTCCCGCCACCATCAGCCCGAACTGGTCGCCGACGCGGAGCGCCTCCTTCAAGTCGTGCGTGACGAACAGCGCCGTCAGCCCCTGCTCGTGGGCGATGCGGGCGTACAGGTCTTGCATCGTCGCCCGCGTCTCGACGTCGAGCTTGCCGAACGGCTCGTCGAGCAGCAGCAGATCGGGGTGCGCCATCGCCGCCCGCCCGAACGCGACGCGCTGCTGCTGCCCGCCGCTCAGTTGCTCCGGCTTCTTGTGCGCATGCTCGGCGACTTCCAGATCGGCCAGCAATGAGAGCGCCCGCACTTCGGCATCCTTCTCACCCCGAAGCCGGGCCGCAAACGCCACGTTTTCGCACGCCGACAGGTGCGGGAACAGCAGCGGCTCCTGACTCAGATAGACGACGCCTCGCTTGTGCGGCGGCAGTCCATCGAGTGCCCGTCCTCCGACGACAACGCGCCCCGCATCCGCGGATTCGAGTCCGGCGAGCACCTTGAGCAGCGTCGTCTTTCCACTTCCGCTGCGCCCAGAACAGCCAGCGTCTGGTGCTGCTCGACGCGCACGTCGCATCCGCGCAGCACGTCTTCGGATGCGTACCGCTTAGCGATACCCTCGACAGAGACGAAAGCGCGTGTGGTGAGGTTCATCGGCACAGAATACGAGTCACATGTTGCCCCGAAAGACAAAACGCCGGTTGAACCACAGCAGCAGCGCGGGCGGGCCGACGAGCAGACACGCGGCGACGGCGGCGTAGTACGGGTTGGCTTCGTTGAGGTAGAAAAAGATGCGGACCGTCAGCGTCTGAACTTTGCCCTGGCCGATCAGGACCGTCAACCCGTACTGAAACCACGACAGCAAAAAGGACTGGACGAAGCAGACGATGGCGAGCGGTCGAGCCTGGGGCCACACGACGCGCGTCAGCACCTGCCACGCACGCGCGCCGAGCGTCCGGGCGGCGGCTTCCTGCTGCGCGATGCGTCGGCTCCAAAAAGCGGTAAAGAAGACCGTCGCGAAGCCCAGCGCGAGCGTCAGGTGGCTCAGCGCGACGCCTGCCCACGTGCCCGCCAGCCCCATCCGCAGGTAGAGCGCGAGCAGGCACACGCCGACCAAGACCGGCGACATCAGGTACGGCACGTACGCCAAAAACAGCAGCGGCGCCCCGAACCTGCTGTACGCCACCAGTCGCGCTGCGGCAAACCCGCCGACCGTTGATACGGCACCCACAATCAAAGCGAGAACGGTCGACACGAGTAGAGCCTGAGGCAGATCGCCTCGAAGAAGTTCGGCCCAGCGTCCAAGCGAGAGGGTTTCGGGCAGCAGATCGGCGGGCGCCCACCGGGTGACGAGCGAGTAGCCGACGAGGACGACGAACGGAAAGACGCAGCACAGCGCCACGAAAGCCGCCGCGAGCTTGCGATTGGAGAAGTCACGCGTCATGCCGCCACCCGCATTCGCCGGAAGACGAGTCCGAGCACGCCGATCACCAATCCGGTGTAGAGCAGCGCGATGGCGAACGCTTCGGGCTTCTGGCTCAGGTCGAAGAGCGCGAACTTGCGCATCACCAACACCGACAGCATCTGCGGACTCTGCCGATCGAGCAGCAGCGGCGCCTCGTACGCGCCGAGCACGACGACGAAGAGCAGCAGCACGTTCGGCCCGGCCTGCCGAAGCAAGAGCGGAATCGACACGCGCCACGTCGCCTGCCGCGCGCTCGCCCCTAGCGTCTGGGCCATCCGCGCCAGATCACCGACGCGCTCCTGTGCGTGGATCTCGGCAAAGAGCAACAGGAAAAACGGCACCGCCAGCCCAACGTGCGCGATAATCAAGCCGATGCCTGCCGGGTCGTACACCATCGCCGGAAGTCCCTCGCCTTCTCCGATCAGACCACTCGCCCGGACGACGCGCGCCAGTGTCCCAAATGGTGCCAGCAGTTGGAGCACGAGAAACGCCGAGACGGTCGACGGGATCGCGAGCGGCAGGTAGAGAAACGCGCCCAATCGTCCACCCGCAATCGATCGGTGCAACCACAATCCGAGCGGAAGCGAAATCGCCAGTGTGATCGCGACAGACGCTCCGGCCACGTACGCGCTCCACCCGACCGACTGCCAGAACACGCTGCCCCCCAGAAGACTCGACCAGTGCCGAGCCGTCACCCCATCGGCCAGCAGCCCGACCGCTTCGACGCTGTAGAGCGCCGCGTACACCAGGCTCGCCGCGACCGGCACCAGCGCCACGACTGCCAGCAGCGCATAGCCGCCCCACCCGAGCCAGTCGCGCGTCACGAGTGCAAACCGCCGAGGCTACCGCACAGCCCGCCCCTTGTCATCGCGAGGCCGAAGGCCGTGGCGATCTCCATCGCTAACCGCTGGGTTCGGAGATCGCCACGTCGCTTCGCTTCTCGCGATGACAGTTGGAGAGGACAGAGTCGGGTCATCGTTCGATCACGCGCTCGCGGAAGTCGCGTTCGATGCGGATGGTGTATTCGGGAGCCAGTTCGGGAACGGCGCGGTCGGCGATAGAGGCTCTCGTCGGGGCGTATTGGCGGCCAGGTGCAGATTGAAAGCGGGCGCGCCAGTCGTCAGGCAGTTTGTCCAAGCTGAGGACCGTGCCATCGCCCCAAATGGCGGGGTCGAGTTTGCGCAGTTGGGCGGCAGGCGATTGGAGGAAGGCGATCAAGACGAGTGCGGCGGCTTTGTCTTCGGCAAGGCGCGGTATGCCGAGGTAGTGGCTGTTCTGGATCAGGCCCCAGTCGGGCACGTACGCGCGGGCCGTCGTCGAGAAGAGACCCTGGGCGACCTTATTGTCGACTTCCGAATCGTTGTAGCTCATCGTGAAATCGACCTCGCCCTGGGCGAACAGCTGGTGTAGTTGCGCCACGCCTGCCGGATACGTCTCGCCCTCTTTCCAGAGGTAGGGCTTGAGGCTGTCGACGTAGGCGATGAGGTCGTCGATGGCGGGTTGGTATCGGGCTTCGTCGAAGTCGCCCGCAAGCGCATCGCTGCCTCCGGCGATGTCGGTGAACAGCGATTTGAGGAACGCGACGCCGGTGAACTGCGCGTCCCACGTGAAGCGACCCGGATGGGCCTTGACCCAGTCGTACAACTCGGCGCGCGTCGTCGGCGGGTTGGGCGTGCGAGCCTCATCGTAGATCAGCGTCATCTGGACGTTGCCCCACGGCGCCTCGTAGCCGTCGGTCGGCTGCTGGAAGTCGCGACCGATGAAGGGATTGTCGTAGTCGACGTAGCGGGCCGACGGTAGTTCGTCGGCGAACGGTCCCCACAGCGCGTCGATGCGGCGGAGTTGGTAGAACGTCTCGCCATTGATCCAGACCAAGTCGTAGGCGCCTTCGGACCGACCGGCCTCCAACTCGCCCATCAGTGCGGTCACGATCTCATTGCCCTGCGCGGGCGTCACGCGGATGTCGACGCCGAACGAGTCGCGCATCGTCGGGGCGATGTAGTCTTGGACGAATGCGTTGATCAGCGGATCGCCGCCCCACATCATCCAGTCGACGGTTTGGCCGCGCGCGTCTGCGAGGACGCTGTCCCAGGGGACGGAGGCGAGGCCATTCGAGTAGCGGTCGGCGCGCGGCTCGGGAGACGAGCAGGCCGAGAGCAGCAGCAGGCCGATGGCGCAGACAACAGGCCACCCCCACCCTCTCCGACTGTCATCGCGCGGAGTGCAGCGACGTGGCGATCTCCCAAGCAATCGGCTGGCTGAGGAGATCGCCACGGACTTCGGCCTCGCGATGACAAGGGGGAAGGGCATGGCGTTGGCGGGGTGGGTGGAGCGGGACGCAGCGCTGGGAGTGCGAGGGGCGGAGTCAGGCCGCGGCTACAGTAGGAACGTCAGGCCGAACTGGAATTGGCGCGGCGGGCTGGCGTTGCGCTGGACGAACACGCCCGTCGCCGCCGATCCGACCTGTATCTGGTTGCTCTGGCTCGCATTGTTGGCGTAGCCGCTCAAGTTCTCCGCGTTGAACACGTTGAACACATCGGCGCGGAAGGTGAGCACGCGTCCGCCGACCGGCACGTTGAACTGCGCGCCGACGTCGAACGTCGTGCTCCACGGCAGGCGGTCGCTGTTGCGATCTTCGCCCGGAGCGCGATCCGTTCCGCCGCCGTACTGCGTCACGCGACCGCGCCCGTCGTTGTCGCCGTTGAGGTCGGTCGTGCCGAAAACAGTGGCGTCGGGAACGCGGTTGATCGGCTGGCCGGATTGGAGCAGACTCGCCACGCTGACCGTCACCCACGACTTGGGCGAGTAGTAGATCAAGCCGTTGATGACGTGCGTGCGGTCGTTGACACTCGGCCCCCACTCGGCGTCGAAGTCCGATCCGTTGGCTGCGCGGAAGTTGATGTCTTCGGTGTCGTTTTCGAGCCGCGAGAGCGTGTAGCTCAGGCGGTAGGCGAACGGATCTTCAGGTCCGGTCTCGCGGACGAGGTTCATCGTCAAGGCGCGATAGGTGCTCGTTCCGCCGGTTTCGCTGACCAGGATCTTACGCGTCGCGCCGTCGAGCACGTTGCCGGTGGCGTCGGTGATCTGGCCGCTGGCGTTGGTGTAGATCGGGACGGGACGCGTCAGGTCAGCGTCGGCGACCGATCGAGGACCGCGCGTCGGGTTGCCGTCCGCATCTACATCGATGGTGTACGGGGTCGGCGCGTTGAGGTCGCGCAGGCGGAACAGGCTGCGGCCCAGCGCGACGACGGCGTCGGCGTAGAACAGCGTCCGGCTATCGATCTGACGCTGCACGCCCAGCGCGAACTGGTGCGCGTACGGGTTGTCGTAGCCGTCGGGATTGAGGATGCGCCGCTCTTCGGTCTGGAGCGCCTGACGCGATCCGGCGATCTGAGACGCCGTCGGTCCCTCTCCGTAGGCGATGCCCGGAAAGCTAGCCGTCAGGTTGCCGTCGAACGTGACCTGGTCGATGTCGGTGTCGGCTGGTAGCACGCCTGCGGCGACGAGCGAGCGCAACTGATCTTTGTATCCATCGGCGGTCGAGTTGAACTGGAGCGCGTCCGAGTAGAGGGCATAGTTGACCTTGTCGTAGTAGATGCCGTAGCCGCCGCGCAGACTCGTCCGGGCGTCCAAGGCGTAGTTGGCCGACACGCGTGGGGCGAGGTTGTCGAGGTCGTAGTCATCGCCGCCACCCTTGCTCAGATTGTCGACGTCGTAGCGCAGGCCCGCCGTCAGCGTCAGGTCGGCGGTCGGTGCAAACTGGTCTTCGACGTAGCCCGAAAAGAGCGTTTGCCGAGCGCCAAAACTGCCGGGGCGCGTCTCGACGTTGTAGCCGAGAACGGTCGCGTTGGCTGGGATGTCGTCGGGCGAGAGGCCCGTGCCGCGTCCCCTGACGGCGGCGAACTGCGCGTCGGTCAACTGGACGGTGTAGTTGCCGTCGGGGTTGCCACCGCCTTCGAGCACGTGATCCGTAGTCATCACGTCGACGCCCGCCTTGAGCGTGTGGCGACCGACGGGCAGCGTCACTTTTTGCTGCGTCTGGAACGTCGTCTGCGTCTCGTGGAAGACGTAGCCTGGATCGCCGATGACGGCTGCCGTCTGGCCTTGCGGGTCGAGAACGACGACCTGGGGGCCGTTGGTCTCGGCCTGGGCGTAGTCCCAATCGAAGCCTGCAAACTGATAGTGGCTCTCGAAAATCGCTGCTCCAATGCGCGCGGTGTTCTGGAGCGCGACGTTCAGGCTGTTGCGCGTCTGCTCGTTGGCCGCCGACGGAAACGCGACGCCGCCTTCTAATCCGCCGCCCTGCCGGTCGTTGCCGACAAAGCCCGCGTTGATGCGCAGGTTCGAGCGGACGGACTGGCTCCACACGTGATCGAGTCGGGCGCTCGCGTAGGTAAAGCGGTTCGTGCCCTGGACCGTCTCGTTGACGCCGAGCGGGGCGCTCGTGAGCAGGTTGTCTTTGGCGTCGAACGTCTGCTCCACGTTGACGAAGAGGAAGGTCCGGTCGCGCACCAGCGGTCCACCTGCCGCGATGCCAAACTGCTGGCGGCTGAAGCCGTCCTTGACTTCGTTGCCCAACAGGTCGCGCTGATTGAACGGCGACGTTCCGTCAATAATGGAGCCGGGGCGCGTGAGGTAGAAAACCTCGCCTTCGATCTCGTTCGATCCACCACGCGTGGTGACGTTAAACACACCGTTGTTGGTACGCCCATATTCCGCCGAAAACGCGCCGGTCAGCGCCGTCACGTCCTGGACGAAGCCGATGGGCATGGCGAAGCGTTGTCCGCCCAGGAACTGCTCGTTGTTGTCCATCCCGTCGATCAGGTAGTTGACGAACAGGCCGTTGGCGCCGTTGATGCTCACGCTCGGCGCTTCGGGAAAGAAGCCCGTCGCCTGCGTCACGCCGGGCAGACGAAACAGCACGCGCGTCAGGTCGCGGCCTTCGATGGGCAACGCCTGCACCTCGCGCGCCGTCAGCGTCGCAGACACTTCAGCGTTGGTGCGGTTGAGATCGGCAAAACCGGTCTCGCCCGTCACCTCGACACCTTCCAGATCGACGCGCTGAACAGGAATCATCAGCAGCGACACGCTTCGGTTGGCCCGGCTGCGCAGCGTCAGCGGACGCGTCGATTGGTCGAGATACGCACCGTTGGCGGGGACGGAGACGACGTACTCGCCCGCCGTCTGCAGGCCATTGAAGCGCGCCTGCCCTTCGGCATCAGAGACGGCCTCCGACTCGAAACCGATCTGCTCGTTCGCCAACCGGATCGTCAGGCCAGCGAGCGGCGCGCGCGTGTTGAAGTCGTACAGCGTCACGTCGAGCGACGACTGGGCAAACGCGGAAGGAGCGGAGAGCGCGACAAAAAAGAGTGCAGCAGTGCGGAGGAGCATCGGCGAGGGTTGGGAGCGGATAGGATCGGCAGCCGCGAAGATAGCCCGGCAGGTTGCTCATTGGCTGCTCAGCACCCACAGGTCGGCTGTGCGCGGGAGCCTATCCCTCGAACTTTATCGTTTTGGCACCACTCACGCAGCCGAGTCGACCGACCGACCTATCTCTCCGTCGATCGGCAACGTGACGACAAACGTGCTGCCCTCGCCCTCCTGCCCCTCGACAGAGATCGAGCCGCCGTGCCGCTCGGCGATGCGCCGACAAACGGCCAGCCCGATACCCGATCCCGCGTACTCGCTGCGTCCGTGCAGTCTTCCAAACGGTGCAAAGATGCGTTCGTGGTGCTTGGGATCGATACCGATGCCGTCGTCCTGCACCATCAACTCGACGGTCCGATTGCCCGTCTCGGCCCAGACGCGGATCGTAGGCGCATGATCGGGGCGGCGGTATTTGACGGCGTTTTCGAGCAGGTTTTGCAGCAGTTGATGCATCTGCGCACTGTCGGCCTGGATCGTGGGAAGCGGGTCGATGTGGATGTGAGCGCCCGAGTCGCGGATGGCGAGTTCGAGGTCTTCGAGAACGGTTTGGGCGACCGTATTCAAGTCCGTGTCGTCGGCATCTGCCGCACGCGAGGTGACCCGCGAGTAGGCCAGCAGGTCGCGCACGAGGACGCCTAGGCGCTGTGCCGCATTCTGCACGCGGTCGATGAAGTAGCGTCCCTGCTCGTCCAGGTTTTCGGCATAGTCGTCGGCGATCATGCCCGCGAAGATGCTGATCTTGCGCAGCGGCTCTTGCAGATCGTGGCTGGCAGCGTGGGCGAAATCCTGCAAGTCGCGGTTGCGCTGCTCCAACTGCTGCGTCCGCTCGTCGACGCGGGCTTCGAGGGTTTCGTTGAGCGCTCGCAACTCGGCTTCGCGCTGAGCGACCGCTTTCTCCGCCTGATGCCGCTCGGTCGTGTCTCGAAAGACGACGGCGAAACGTCCGCGTGGCTTGGCCGGTGTCGCGAATACGTCGTACCAACGCCCCAGCGCGGGCGACTCCTGCTCGAAGCGCACCGTCTCCCCCTCGAAAGCCACCCGAGCGAACGTGTCCACCCAGCTGGCCTCGATGTCAGGCGCGAGTTCGTGAATCGTCTTACCCAACGTGTCGCTCAGCCCCAGCAAAGACTCGAACAGCGGATTGGCTTCCAGGTAGCGGTACGTCTTAGGCTTACCCTCATCGTCCAACACCATCTCGCAGAGACAATATCCTTCGTCGATGCGCTCGAAAATGGTCCGTAACCGCTCTTCGCTCTCGCGGAGGGCACGTTCGGCATTTTTCTGCTCCGTCGTGTCTCGAAAGACAATGGCGAAGCGTCCGCGCGGCTCGACCGGAGTAGCAAACACGTCGAACCACCGCCCCATCACGTCGGAACCCTGCTCGAACCGCATCGACTCGCCCTCAAGCGCGACTCGTCCGTACCTCTTGATCCAGGCCGACTCCAGACCGGGCACCAGTTCGAGCGCCGTCTTTCCGGCGGCGTCGTGCAGTCCGGTCATGGACTCGAACAGGGGGTTGACTTCGATGAATCGATAATCGACCGGGATGCCGTTCTCCACCATGATCTCGCACAGACCGTAGCCTTCATCGATGCGTTCGAAAATCGTTCGCAGGCGCGATTCGCTATCTCGAAGGGCGAATTCGGTATTCTTCGCCTCCGTCACGTCGCGTAGGATGCCCGTAAACCGAACCGCATGACGCCCCGCGCCCTGACCTTCGAAAATGGCCTGACCTCGCGCTTCTACCCACCGCTCGACGTTGGGGGCTGGATGGACGCGATAGAACACCTCGTAGGTATCCGGCAGGTCCGGGTTTGCGTCGAGCGAACGCCCGATGGCGTCCGAGACGCGCTCCCGATCGTCGGGGTGCATGCGCTCGACAAACGGCGGCAGGGTCTTCGCCTCTGACACGCTGAGGCCGAACATGGTCCGCGCCCGCTCGTCGGCGTCTACGCGTCCGGTTGCCGGGTCGAGCGCCCACGAGCCGAGTTGCGCTCCTTCCACCGTTACGCGCACCTGCTCCTCGCTTTCGCGCAGCGCCTGTTCGATGGCTCGCTGCTCGGTCACGTCCCTGAAGACCCCGGAGAAGCGCACGGGGACGCGCTCGCCGCCCCGATGCTCGAAAATCGTGTGTCCTTGCGCGCTCACCCACCGCTCGGCGTCGTCCGGCGGTCGCACGCGGTAGACGATGTCGTAGTCGTCGGGTGCGGTTGGGTCGAGCGTACGCGAGGTCGCTTCTTCGACAAGCGCTCGGTCGTCGGGATGGATGCGTTCGAGATACGGATCTTCCATCGTGCTCGTGGTAGTCTTCCAGTCCGAACAACTCTCTGCCTCTGAGATCGGCTATCAGATCGCCTGTACTCGGATTCATCACCCACGTACCCAAGTCCGCTGCGTCAAGTGCGATTCGCAGGCGCTCCTCACTCTCCCGAAGCGCCTGCTCGACGTCTTTTTGGTCCGTCACGTCCCGGAGGGCGCCGGTGAAGAGCGTGGCGCGGCGCGTATCTCCTGCTCCCTCGAACAGCGTCTGTCCTCGCGCGTCGATCCAGCGTTCTACGCCGGGAGAAGGGTGCGTGCGATACACGATGGTGTAGGTGTCTACCGGATTAGCCGGATCGACAGAGCGCGCAATGGCGTCCCGCACGTGCTGCCGGTCGTCGGGGTGGATGCGGTCGATGAAGTCGGCGACGACGTTCGTAGTCGAATTCTCCATCCCGAACATCGCGCGTCCGGTACGGTCGATTTCGAGAGTGTCCATAGGCGGCACCATCACCCATTCTCCGAGATCGGCCCCGCTGAGCGTGATACGCAGCCGCTCCTCACGTTCATGCAGTGCTTGAGCCGTCACGATGCGTTCGTGCACGTCCTGAATCGTGCCGACGAACTGAACAGCAACCCGCTTGCCGTCGCGCTCCTCGAACAGCATCCGGGCGTTGACTTCCACCCACCGCTCTTCGCCGCTGCTGCGCCGCAGTCGATACGTCTGGTTGTAGTCGTCCGAAAGGTCGGGATTCGCAGCGCGGCGAACAGCATCTTGCGCTTCTGCGCGCTCGTCCGGGTGAATGCGTTCGATGATGTCGCGCACGCTGCCTGGTCCCGTTTGGGTGATCTCGAACAGGTGCAACGCCCGTTCATCGAACAGCAATTCGTCCGTGACCAGATCAATCATCCAGACGCCCACACCGGTCATTTTGATGGCGATCCGTCGCTGTTCGTTGCTCAGGCGAGGCGTCAGATTGTCCTTCAAGACCCGCGTCTGCTCGAAGACGGGGCGATTGAGATCCAACAAGGAGGAAGGAGGCGTGTCGGAAGGGCGAGGCTCAGACAAATCGGTACAGCGGTGGAGACGGCTTAAGAAATTAGGTCCTTTTCTCTACGGGGAGCACTCGTAAGTGTCGCTATTACGGCATCCGTACCCGAGCGACGATACCGCCCCGCCCTGCTGCTAGAAACCCGCCATCGGGGTGGGCTGCGAGGGTCCATAATTCCGCGTCGGTCAGCACGCGCCACGTGTCACCGCCATCGCTCGAAACGGATAGACCGCCTGGTCCCGTCGCCGCCACGTAGGTCCGCCCGCCCGAGTCGTACGCCGCCAGCCCATACACCTGCCCCACGCCGACGCCCGACAGCCGCTCCCAACTAAAACCGCCATCGTCCGAGCGCAACACGACCGTGGAGTCGACAGCGCCGAGCAATCCGGCAAAACGAAACCCGTCCGTCCACGCCGCCGTCGACAGCCCGACGCCGCCTTCGGTCGAGCCGATGGGCACGTCGCGAGCAGTCCACGTCTGCCCATAGTCCGTCGTAGCGATGATGCGGTCGTCGTCGCCCTCGCCTGGGCCGCCATTGGTCACGATCCAGCCCTCGCCGCCGGCTCCGGCGACAGCGCACGCTCCGCTCGACGCATATCCGCCTTCGCCCTCACGCGCAGGAGGAACACGCGACGGGTCGACGCGCGCCCACGATTGCCCGCGATCTGTCGTGCGAACGATGGGCATCGCGAATCCGTCGCCTTGGGCCAGCGCGTCCGAAAACGCGAAGCCGGTTCCAGGACGATCCGGCCAGAAGGCAAAGCAGTCGTAGAAGGCATTGGGATCAGCGTTCGTCCACGTCGCCCGCCACGAAGCGCCGCCGTCGGTCGTCCGAAAGACGCGCGAGACCGAACCGTTACCGATGCTGAGCATGACCGCTTCGCTCGGTGAGAAGGCGTGCGTGTCGCGAAACTGAAGCGTATCGGCGTCCGGCACCTGCATCACGCGCCAGCTTCCACCCGACGGGCGGAACGCCGCCGCTCCGCCCGTACCACCCATCCACGCGTCGCCTTGGGCCGTGACCGACAGCCCGATCCACAGCGCGTCCGTCGCCAACGTATCGAGCGTGATCGACGGCTGAGCGTCTGACATCGGCGCAACGGGAGGACGCGCACACCCGGCGAGCAGGAAGGCGACGAGAAAGGCAAGACGGAGCATGGCGGCGAGGGTGAGTTCGTCGCCAAATTAGGGGCAGGTTACGAGCGCAACCGGCGCGGGCGAAGGAACGCCCACCTCACACTACATGCGGGCTTCCACATTCATTGGCGCGGGTTCGTATTCAAACACGCATCGTCACCACTGCCCCGCCTGCTCACTCGGGTTGCCGCTTCTCCTCCACTATCGGAGCCGGTCCCAGCCGACCGTCGCCGCGCTCCTGGTCGCGGTATTGGAGTTCGTAGAGGCGGCGGTAGAGTCCGGCTTGGGCGAGCAGTTCCTGATGCGTGCCGCGTTCGCGGATCTCGCCTCGGTGCATGACGAGGATCTGATCCGAGTGCTGGATCGTCGACAATCGGTGCGCGACGACCAGTGACGTGCGGCCTTCGAGCAGCGTTTCGAGCGCTTTCTGCACCATCTCCTCGGTCTCGGTATCCACGCTGCTCGTGGCTTCGTCGAGTACCAAGACGGCGGGATCGTAGACGATGGCCCTAGCGAACGACAGCAGTTGCCGCTGTCCGTGCGACAGACTCGACCCCCTCTCGCGCACGTCCTGGTCGTAGCCGTCAGGCAGCCGTTCGATGAACGTGTCGGCACCGATGAGTTTGGCAGCGGCCTCGACGCGTTCGCGCGGCACGTCGTCACCCAGGGCGATGTTGCGCTCGACCGATCCCGAAAACAGGAAGACGTCCTGCAAGACGAGACCGATGTAGCGGCGCAGATCGTCCAGCGCATAGTCGCGCACGTCGACGCCGTCGACTTTGACGCTGCCCTTTTGCACATCGTAGAAGCGCAGAAGCAGGCTGATGATCGTGCTCTTTCCGGCTCCGGTCGCCCCGACGAACGCCGCGCTCGCTCCGGGTGCGACCGTAAAGCTGACGCCCTTGAGAATCCAGTTCGGCTCCTCGCCCTCGGCCAAGTCACGGTCGTACGTGAACCAGACGTTTTCAAACGCGATTTCGCCGCGAAACGGCTGCGACTGGTGCGGCTGGGCAGGCTCGACCATCGTGTCGTCGGTGTCGAGCACGCCGAAGATGCGCTCGGCTCCGGCCATCGCCGATTGGAGCGTGTTGTACTGATCCGACAGGTTGCGGATCGGCTCGAAGAACTGGCGGACGTAGAGCGTGAACGCGACCAAGACGCCAAGTGTGACGCCCTCGCCCAGCGCAAGCAGGCCGCCTGTCCACAGCACCAAGCCCAGCGCGACAGCCGACAGGATCTCGACGGCGGGCCAGAAGAGTGCGAAATAGAAAATCGTCTTGATCTGCGCGACGCGGTTGTCGTCGTTGATCTCGCCAAACCGACGCGACTCCTCGCGCTCACGTCCGAACAGTTGGACGACGCCCATGCCGGTCACGTGCTCCTGCATGAACGCGTTGAGCCGGGCGACGTGCTTGCGGGTCTCGCGGTATTGCACGCGCACCTTTTTGCGAAACGTCATCGTCGCCCACACCATGAACGGCATCACACTCAGCGACACCAGCGCGAGCGTCACGCTGTCCGAGAACATGAAGTAGCCGATGAAGAACAGCCGCCCCAGATCGCCCAGAATCGTGACGACGCCTTGGGATAGCACGTCCGACAGGCTCTCAACATCGCTCGTGGTCCGCGTGATGAGTCTGCCGATAGGTTGCCCATCGAAGAAGCGCAGTGGCTGGCGCACGATGTGATCGAACACACGCGTCCGCATGTCGAGGATTGCGTTCTGGCCGATCCACTGCGTCAGATAGCCGCCCGCAAACGAGAGGAAGCCTTCCAAGATCAGCACGCCGAACAGGACGACGATCAAGCGTCCCAAGCCGTCCAGATCGCCCGTCACGATGTAGCTGTCGATGCCCTCGCCGATCAGTTTGGGTCGCAGTGGGCCGAGCAGCGCCGTTCCGATAACGAGCACAAGCGCCAGCACGACCCAGCCTTTGTAGGGAGCGAGGTACGACACGATGCGCCGAAACAGGTGGCTGTCGAAGCCTTGGGCGCGCGTGTCTTCCTGCATCCCCGTCCGCCGCTTGGGAGTGGCCGCCGCATCGGGCGACTGACCTGAGTCGGGTGGCTGGGCTGCGCGCGGCTCGGCGCTGGTGGTGCCGGTGGTCGAGTCGGCGCGTGGAGCGTCGGAAGGCTCCTCGTCGGAAGCGCCGGTTGGGGTCGGGGAGTTCGCCAAATCAGTCGGTGTCGGGGCGAGAATGCGCCGGACGTTCCAAACGCATCGGACTCAGTTCCGTTGCCGCCGTCGACACACCGAATACTTCGCGCGCCTCGGCTTCCAGTTCGTGCGTCGTTTCGTAGCGCGCTGAGAAATGCGTCAGCAGCAGCGCGTGAGCGTCGGCGTCTCGGGCGACTTGGGCGGCTTGGGCCGACGTGCTATGCCCCGTCTGCGCAGCGCGCGCTTGGTGCTCAGAGGTAAACGTGCTGTCGTGGACGACGAGCGACGCCTCTTGAGAAAGCAGCCGTCCGCCGTCGCACGGCGCGGTGTCGGTCACGAACGCGAGGGAGCGCGGCGGCGGTGGCGATGTCAGCACGTCGTCTGGGTAGATCGTCCGCCCGTCGGCCTGGACCGATTCGCCCGCTTTCAACCGCCGATAGTCTCGCCAGTCCGTCACGCCCAACGCGCGCGCCTTCTCAACATTGAGGTTGCCGACGCCCGGCTTCTCCTGCCATCGGTATCCGGCGCAGAACACGCGGTGATCGAGCGGTCGTGCTTCGATCTGGTACGCATGGGTTTCGAGCACGACGGCGTGCGACAGATCGTCGGCGATGGGGACGGGGACGACTTGGAAGCTGGTCCCCTGCACGCCGGGCCACGACATCAGCGGAGCGAACAGACCTTCGGGACCGATAATCGTCAGCGGCTCTTCGCGACCGGCCATGCTCAGCGACGTGAGCAGTCCGGGCAGACCGAACACGTGATCGCCGTGCAGGTGCGTAATGCAGATCGTCGACAGGCGCGACGGGCGCAGATCGGTCTTCATGATCTGGTACTGCGCGCCCTCGCCGCAGTCGAACAGAATCCACGTGTGCCCCAGATCGAGCGCGTGTGCTGTCAGGTGGCGACCGTGTGCAGGTATTGCCGCGCTCGTGCCCAGCGGGACGAGGGACACGTCGCCCAGCGGTTGGGCGTCGGCTCGACTCACAGCGCTTCGATTTCCTGTTGCAGCAACTGCTTCGAGTGCATCTCGGCGTAGATGCCGTCGACCTCGACCAACTCATCATGCGTCCCCCGCTCGGCGACGCGTCCGTCTTCGAGGACGAGAATCAAATCCGCGTCCTGGACCGCGCTGATCCGATGGCTGACGACGACCAGCGTCTGCCCGCCGACGCGCGCTTTGAGGTTGCCCAGGATGCGGCGCTCGGTATTGGTGTCGACGGCCGAGAGTGCGTCGTCAAAGATCAGGATGCGCGGGTTGCGGACGAGTGCCCTCGCGATGGCCGTCCGCTGCTTCTGTCCGCCCGAGAGCGTGATGCCGCGCTCGCCGACGAACGTCTCGAAGCCGTCGGGGAAGCCTTCGATGTTGTCGAGCAGATCGGCTTCTCGCGTGGCCTCCTCTACGTCGCTGCGGCTGGCGTCCATGGCACCGAACGCGATGTTGTCGGCGATGGTGTCCGAGAACAAGAACACGTCCTGGGGCACGTAGCCGATGCTCTCGCGCAACGTGTCGAGCGGAATCGTGGTCACGTCGTTACCGTCGACTTGGACGCTACCGCGCGTTGGGTCGAGCAGGCGCGGAATCATGCGGACGAGCGTCGTCTTGCCGCTGCCGGTGCGTCCGACGATGCCCAGCATCTGACCGGGTTTCAGATCGAACGAAACGTCCCGCAGCACGTCGTCGCCCGGACCGGCGTAGGCGTAGCTGACACCATCAAACGCGATGGCGCCGTCGACCTGCTGAATGCTCGTGTCGGTCGCTTCGGTATCGCGGATGGCGGGTTCGGTCCCCAGGATCGTCGCCAGTCGGTCCATCGACGCCGCAGCGCGCTGAACCATCGAGATGATGAAGCCCAGCGAGGCGACCGGCCACGTCATCAGGGCCACGTAGATGATGAACTCGGCGATATTGCCAACCGAGATCACGCCTTGCGTCACCAGCCGTCCACCCTGCCACACGACCAAGATCGTTGAGATGCCGATCAGCACCATGAAGACCGGTCGCCACGCCGAACTGACGAGCGCCAGCGAAAGGTTGCGCTGCTTGAGCAGGAGGCTTTCCTGAGCAAACGTATCGCCCTCGGCTCGCTGCCGCGCATACGCCTTGACGACGCGGATTCCTGCCAGCGTCTCCTGCACCCGGCTCGTCAGCGACGAATACTGCTTCTGGATCGCCTGCGACCGGCTGAACTCCATCCGCGCCACGAAATAGACGGTGACGGCCAGCAGCGGCATCGGAGCGAGCGCCCACCACGCCAACGTCGGCGAGATGACGAACATGAACGACAGCGCCAGCGCCACACGCGTGATTGCGCTCGCCATGTACATGAACGCCGGTCCCGAGTAGCGGCGCACCTGTTCGATGTCAGACGTAGCGCGCGTCATCACGTCGCCGGTCGAGAGCGACTGGTAAAACGACTGGGGCAGCTTTTGCAGGTGCTCGTACAACGTCTCGCGCAGATCGTGCTCGATGTGGCGACTCGCGACGACGATGGTCTGCCGCATCAAGAACGTGAACAGGCCGCTCAGGAGCGCCAGCGCCAGGATCACGCCCGCGTAGAAGAGCAGCGAGGTGAACATGTGGTCCCACAGCATGGGTCGGACCGGCTCTCCGTGCAGGTTGAACAGTGCCACGAAACGCGGAACGGCGTCGACGACCTGGCGCACGATGACCGGCACCGTTACGGAAAACGCCGCCGCCAACGTAGCGAACAACAGGCCGAGCACGAACAGTCGCTTGTAGCGCGCGATGTAGCCGTTGAGCCAGCCGAGAGAACCCATACAGTCGAGGTGAGAACGGGCGTCAACGCTGCCGCGCGCGGGCAGGTCCACGCCGATACGACAGGCGAACACCAGGTCGAACGGGCAACGATGCACAAGCCTTAGTGACTGTGTAGTTTAGCCCGAGCGCTATTCCTCTTTCGCGCACTGTTTGTT
Organism: Rhodothermales bacterium; assembly: GCA_963793245.1. Classification (GTDB taxonomy): domain Bacteria; phylum Bacteroidota; class Rhodothermia; order Rhodothermales; family BA12; genus CAXBBB01. The sequence goes on along the minus strand of CAWBZG010000004.1, from coordinate 396,219 downwards.
TTGGCCGCCCATTCGCGGCAGACTGCTATTGTATTGCCTAGATGATTTCCCTACGCGCCACCAGTTTCGTCCTCGTCCTACTCCTCGCCGCTGCGCCAGAGTTCACCCAGGCGCAGGTGACGTTGGGTCAAGCCCACACGTGCGCGCTGCTGGCAGACAACACCGTCCGCTGCTGGGGTGCCAACGACGTCGGACAAGCCGCCGCAGGCTCTCGCACGGCCGTCGGCGACGAGCAGGACGAACTGCTGACGATCGAAGCGCTAGAGGTCGGCGGGCCGGTCGCCCAGATCGAAGCAGGCGGCTTCCACACGTGCGCCCTGCGGCAGGACGGCGGCATCCGCTGCTGGGGCGACGGAGCGGACGGCAAGTTGGGTCAAGGCGACACCCAGACGCGCGGAACGGCATCGGACGACCTCGACGGACTGCCGGACGTAGCGCTAGGAACGACGGCTTCGCGCATCACGGCGGGCTTTCGCCACACGTGCGCGCTCACGTCGGCAGGCGGCGTTCGATGCTGGGGCAGCGGCACGTTCGGACAGACCGGAACAGGATCGACAACTGCGCTGGGCGACGCGCCGGGTGAAATAGCCGCCCTCTCCGACCTGCCGCTGGGCCGACCAGCAACCGCAGTCGTCGCCGGAGCCTATCACACCTGCGCACTACTCGACGATGCGACGGTAAAGTGCTGGGGGCTGGATTCGTTCGGTCAACTGGGGCGAGGAAGCAATCAGGCGATAGGCGATGCCCCTGACGAAGTCGCCACGCTCGTCGCCATCCCCATTCCGCCAGCGCGCGCGGTAGTCGCCGGGTTCGGCCACACGTGCGCCCTGCTGACCGACGGGCGCGTCTCCTGCTGGGGCGATGGCTTCTTCGGTCAGTTGGGATACGGATCGACGGATATCATCGGCGATGAGCCGGGCGAAGTCGCCGCTGCTCCGCCGATACAGTTTTCGTCGCCTGCCGCCGAGTTGACGGCGGGCCGCGACCACACGTGCGCCAGACTCGGCGATGGATCGGTGACGTGTTGGGGCCTTGGCTCGTTCGGTCAGACGGGCATGGACACAGACCAACGCTTGGGTGACGAACCCGGCGAACGCGCCGACCTGCTCTCCTCGCTCGCCCTCCCCTTACCTGTTCTCACGCTCGACGCGGGAGCAACACACACCTGCGCCGTCCTCGACGACATGACCCTGCGCTGCTGGGGCAGTGGCGCCCAGGGACGGCTGGGCCTGGGCGACACCCAGACGCGCGGCGCCCAATCGGGCGACATGGCCGCACTGCCCACTGTTCCCATCGGCGCCGACGTACTTCCGGTCGAGTTGGTCTCATTCGAGGGCGTCGCATCGGGCAGCCGCGTCGTGCTGCGCTGGCAAACGGCAGCGGAAACGAATAATGCCGGGTTCGTCGTCGAGCACGCCTCGCTAGCCGAAGCGACGGAGAGCGCACTCCCCACGCCGCAACTCTGGACGCCGCTCCATACCGTCGCCGGAGCCGGAACGACAGTGGAGGCGCAGCGCTACGCCTGGACGACGCCCGAATTGGCTCCGGGACGCCACCGCTTCCGCCTGCGCCAACGCGACCTCGACGGCTCCGAACACCTATCGCCCGTCGTCGAGGTCGCCGTTGGGCTGGACGGAGCGGGGTTCGTGCTGACGGCCTTCTCCCCAAACCCCGCACGCGACGGCTCGCACACGACGCTGCACGTCACGATTCGCCAGCACGTCCGCGCCGACGTGATCGACCTGCTCGGCCGCACCGTCACCACGGTCTGGGACAGCGAACTGAGTGCAGACCGCGCCCAACCGCTCCACGTCGACGCAGCCCGATTGGGCGCCGGACTCTACCTGCTGCGCGTCCAAGGCGAACGCTTCGTCACGACGACTCCGCTACGCGTCGTCCGCTGAACCGGGCCAGTCGGACGCCCGAATCTCCAATGCACGGGGCACGCCACGCGCCAGCGTTTCGGCTACCACCTCCGCCAGCCGACGCTGCTCGGGCCACGCCAGACGCTCTATCACATCGTCCAGCGACAACCACGCCCACTCGTCGTGCTCCTCATTCAGAATCGGATCGCGGTCCAGTTCGGCGGCGAACGCCGGGATCACGTTGACGCGGTCGTGCTGCCACTCGTAGAACGTGTTGACGCTCGGCACGGCCCAAAAACGCGACGGATCACACCCGACCTCCTCGCGCGTCTCCCGCAGCGCCGCCTGCCACGCCGCCTCGCCCGACTCGATCTTTCCTCCAACGATGCGCCACTCGCCCGCATAGACGCGCCCAGTGGATCGACGCAGCACCAGAAACTCGACGCGCCCCTCACGCTCGCGATACGGATACACGTCGACGACGCGGATGGTGACGTTCGGCATAATCGGCGAGAGGTGAGACGAGGCAAGATCGCACAACGCCGCCCGATCTCGATTCCCAAGATCCACAATCCGCAGGCGCGTCATCCGGCGTAGTTTTGCCCCCATGACTCAGCCCGTCGATCTCCGCTCCGACACCGTCACCCGCCCCACCGCCGAGATGCGCAGGGCGATGGCCGAAGCCGTCGTGGGCGACGACGTGTTCGGCGAGGATCCAACGGTCGAGTCGCTCGAACGCCGCGTCGCCGAGTTGATCGGCAAGCCGATGGCGCTGTTTATGCCGTCGGGCGTGATGAGCAATCAGATCGCGCTCAAGCTCCACACCGATCCGGGCGACGAGGTACTGGCTCCGGCGAGCGCGCACGTGATCCACTACGAGAGCGGCGCGCCGGGCGTGATCTCGGGCGTCCAACTCACTCCGCTGGCGGATGAGCGGGGCCAGATCACCGCCGCTCAGATCGCTGGTGCCGTCCGCGCCGGGTTCGACTGGGAGCCACGGACGCGCCTGCTGTGGATGGAGAACACCGCCAACCGATCGGGCGGCTGCGTGCTCAACCTGTCCGAAACGCGCCGCTGCATCGACGCTGCTCGCGAACGAGGAATGCGGACGCACCTGGACGGCGCGCGGCTGTGGAATGCAGCATTGGCGTCGGGAGTGACTGAGTCCGAGTGGGCTGAGGGATTCGACACCGTCAGTGTGTGCCTATCGAAAGGACTCGGCGCTCCGGTCGGATCGGTCCTGTGCGGCGATGCGGACACGATCAAAGGCGCGCGGCGATGGCGCAAACTGTTGGGCGGCGGGATGCGGCAGGTAGGCGTTCTGGCGGCAGCCGCCCACGTCGCCCTCGATAACCGCGCGGATTTGGCACACGACCACGCCCGAGCCAAGACGTTCTCGTCTCACGCTGCATCGCTGGGGTTGGGCGTCGTCGCGCCGGACACCAACATCGCTCTGTTCGACGTATCCGAGGCGTCGACCCAGGCGCAATCGGCGCTCGCGTCGTCCGGCCTGCTCGTCGTTCCGTTTGGCCCACACCGACTCCGCGCGACGTTCCACCGCGACATCGACGACGGCGCCCTCGAACGTGCTTGCGCGACTCTGACTCAGCACTACGGCTGACCTCGCCCTCTGCGCTCCCCCACTCCTCCGCTATCGAAATGGCCGAACTCACATCCGCTCCCGCTCTTCCGGCTCCGTCCGAGATCCTGCTCGACATCGCCGATGCGCACGGCACGCCGACGTACGTCTACTCGGAGCGCGTCGTCGAGCGCCAGGCGCGCAAGTTGACGCAGCTATTCGATGGGCTGGACGTGTCGTTCCTCTACGCGATGAAGGCCAACCCTGCGCCGCCGATCATCGAGACCTTGGGACGCCACGGATTCGGTGTCGACGCGGTTTCGCCGGGCGAGATGCTGTGGGCGTTGCGGTTGGGCATCGCGCCTGACCGCATCCTGTTCTCGGCCAACATGATGACCGACGACGAAATGCATGCGGCCCAGGCGCACGGCGTCGTCCTCAACATCGGCGAGTTGACGCGGCTCGAACGCTACGGACGCGCCTATCCGGGCAGCGAGGTGTGCGTCCGGCTCAACCCCAAACACGGCGCTGGTCACCACGCGCACGTCGTCACGGCGGGCGACCGGACCAAGTTCGGCATCCCGGTCGAGCAGATCGACGACACGCTGCGCATCGCCGACGAGTACGACTTGAAGATCGTCGGCGTGCATCAGCACATCGGCAGCGGGATCTTGTCGTCGCAGCAGTTTGCTGACGCCATTGCTGTCACGCTGGCCGAGGCGCCGCGCTTCAAAGACGCGCGCTGGGTCAACCTGGGCGGCGGACTGGGCATTCCCTATCGTCCGGGCGAAGAGGAAATCGACGTAGAGACGTTTCGCACGCGCGTCATCGCGCCGCTATCGGACTATCAGCACGCGCACCCGCACCTGAGTTTCCGGCTCGAACCGGGGCGCTTTTTGACCGCTCAGGCTGGCGTGCTGCTGGCGCGCGTCAACACCGTCAAGGAAGGCTCGCGGCGGACGTTCGCGGGGACCGACACCGGCATGGGTCAACTCGTCCGCCCGACGGTCTACGATGCGTACCACCACATCGTGAACCTGAGCAACCCCGACGGCGCGCTGCATCCGTACGACGTGACGGGCAACATCTGCGAGACCGGCGACGTGCTCGCCCGCGAACGTGCCCTGCCCGACGTGCGCGAAGGCGACGTGCTAGCGGTCCTCGACGCAGGAGCCTACGGCATGAGCATGGCGAGCACCTACAACCTGCGCCCCCTCCCCGCCGAAGTCTGGCTCGACTCAAGCGACATACCGCACGTGCTGCGCGACCGGGAGAGCGACGAGGCGTTCGTCGAGCGCACGATGGCAGGCTACCGCCCCGTCACCCAACGGTAGAACCAAGCCTCAGCGGACGGTCACGCGCAGTTCGGGCAGACCATCTACCACGGCGACCATCTCGTCGCCCGCCTGCACCTGGGCGACGCCTTCGGGCGTGCCGGTATAGATCAGGTCGCCCGGTTCGAGCGTGAACAGGTGGGAGCAGTGCGCCACGAGAAACGGGACGGAGAACAGCATGTCCGACGTAGCGCCGCTCTGCCTCAGTTCGCCGTTGACCGTGAGTCGCACCATCGCATCGGAGAGATCGGGCGTGTGGTCTGAGGAGACGGCATCGCCTAGCGGAGCAAACGTGTCAAAGCCTTTCGCCGTCGACCAGGGCAGCCCTTTGGCTTTGGCCGCCGCCTGCACGTCGCGCGCCGTCATGTCGAGACCGACCGCGTAACCTGTCACGTAGTCCATCGCATCGGCCTCGTCGATTTTGGTAGCCGTCTTGCCGACTACCACGACCAGTTCGACTTCGTGGTGCACGTCCGTCGACTGGGGCGGGATCACGACCGATCCGCCTGACGCGACCAGAGCGCTCGTCGGTTTCAGAAATACGACCGGCTCAGACGGCACTTCGTTTCCCAACTCGCGCGCGTGCTTGGCGTAGTTACGTCCGATGCAAACGAGTTTGGTCGGGGTGTAGCGGGTACCGGCGAGGTCGAAGGAAAACGGCATGGGCGTGGGGCGAGTGAGAAGAGCAACAAAATACCAGCACCAGCGCTCCAACGAAACCATGCCGGCGGCGGATTACCGCGCTAACTCCGAGAGAGGTCGACGTCCCCAATGACCTATGCTAGTCCGACACAGCGTCTCTTCCCATATACCTACGGTGCATACACAAATCTGGAGTGTTGACTCGCTCGTGGTTTTTGCGTTGCTCCGGCCCCCGAGCCTGAACCGTTGGTGGCGTAGCAATCCAGGAGTCTGTCACAGGCGCCGAATTGCGTCAACTGGAGGAGCAAGATCAACGTCCTGGGTTCGCTACGCGGTCCCTTCGGGTACCGTATCACGTCCGGGACGACGATTAGGAGGTGTTTCTGGTCACCCCAAAGATGTGTTCGCGCGCGCCGTAGCCCATATACTCGGACAAGGTCGGTGACCGGCCTAGTCGATGAACAAGTAGGGCTTCCAAGCCGGTTCGACGTGGCCGACGAAGTCGCGGATGAACATGACGTGTGACGGGCGAAACGGCGGGCGGCGTAGCGGCATCTCGGCCTCGCCGGGCGTACGGTTGCCCTTGCGACTGTTGCAGCGCGAGCAGGCAGCGACCAGGTTCTCCCACGTGTCTTTTCCGCCGCGTGAGCGAGGAAACACGTGGTCGATAGTCAGAGCGTCTCGGTTGCCGCAATATTGGCAGCGGTGCTCGTCGCGTCGGAGCACGTTCTTGCGCGTCAGCATGATCTTGCGATACGGGACGCGTGCGTACTGGCGCAGGCGGACGACCGAGGGCAGCGGAATGGCGACGCGCTGCGAACGGACGAAAGCGTCTTCCCTGGCGTGGATCAGGTCGCCCTTTTGCATCAGCACGAGCACGATGGCGCGTTCGACGCCGCACAGTCCGAGTGGACTGTAATCTGCGTTGAGCAGCAAGACCGGACGCGTCATCGTCGGTGACGGACGCTCGGCGATTTCGACGCCTAGAACGTGGGCTGACAGCGGATGGGGAACGTAGGTAGCGAAGAGGCTTCCGGGGTTTTCAGTGAACCGTTGGAGAAAGGTAGGCCAACGCCAACGCCTTTCCAATGCCCTAACCATTCGATAATCCACGACCTGCGCGAACCGTCGCCGAATGCCGCCGACCTCTCGCTACGCCACTTCGATCCGGTCGCCGACGCGGATCGTGCCCTCTCCGTCTGGCACCAGATTCATCCCGAACACGACGCCGTCGTCCGTGCGCGTTTGCGGCAGGCGCGCCATCGTCCGCAGCGGCTCCTTGCCCCTATCGCCCGTCGCCGGATCCAGCGTGACGACGTTGCACCGTACACACGGCTTGACTGCGCGAAACGAAACGCCGCCGATCGTCAGCCGCGTCAGGCTCAACTCGGCAAACGGGTTCAGTCCACGGACGACCACGTTGGGGCGAAACCGCAGCATCTCGGCAGGAACGCCGAGTTCGGTATTGACGGCGGCGAGCGAGGCCTCGTTCGTCAGCAGCAGCGGATAGCCATCGGCGAGGCTGACGCGGTCCTCTTCGGTCGTAGCGCGAGCAGGTTTGACCGAGCGCCGCGCCGTATCGGGCTGATAGACGAGTCGCACGGGATAGCCGAGCCAGCCGAGCAACCACTCATCGGCAGCATCGGCGTGGCGCACAGAAGAAGCCGTCCCCCACACATCGACAGTCAACACGGACGCATCTGCTTTTGGGAAATCGACGTGGAGCAAGTCGACGCCAGGCGCCTGCAATCGGATTCCGTCTTGAATCGGCTCGGCGACGAACTGCGTCAGCCTCGGCTCACCACGCTGCGAGACGAAGTCGCCGTTCGCGTCGATCAGCATCCACCGTCGGTCACCCGACAGTCCGCGCCGCTCGACGACCGCTGCATCTAAAGGCTCCGCCTTGCACCCTTTCACCGGATACCGATAGAGCGCGGAAACGGTCACGGGCATCAGCGGACGGACGGCGAGGGTGCCTCTGTCCGGTAGAACCCGTCGCGCAGGCTATCGGCGAGCATCTGGTTTTGCTCGAACAGGCCTTCGTAGAAGAAGAACGCCTCGCCGTCGATCTCGGTGTCGCGGTGGAGTTGCATCGCCTGGCGGACGTAGCCTGGGCCGTTGAAGCGTGGCCCGGCTTTCACGAGGATACCCGGCGCCATCTTGACACCCGACACGCGCCCACCGGCCATGTTGAAGTATTGAATCGTCTCGTCGAGCGTCGACTCGTACCGTTCGATGGAGTAGCGGTAGTTCTGCGGATGCAGCCAGTCGACCTGTCCGCGTTCGATCCATTCGGGCCAGTCTTGCAAATACTCGTCGTGCGACCAGGGATAAATGCTGGGCGAGAGCGACACGATCTTGTCCGATCCGTGCGACTTAACGGTGCGATACAGTCGTCCGCCGAAGTCGCTCAACTTGTCGGCTTTCCACTGGACGAAAGTCGGATCACGCGGATCGTCGGGAGGCATCGCGCCGCCGTGCTCGCTGCGGTAGAGGCCGACGCTGTACTCGCTGTATCCACCGTGCGAAGGCATCGCCGGAAGCCGGTCGTCGCCCTGGATGCCGTCGACGTCGTAGTTGGTCAGCACCTCGTCGATCATACCTAACAGGAAGTCTTGCACGTCGGGATGCAGACCGTTCATCCACTCGAAGTTGTTCTTGGTCAGCAGCCCACCGTCGATGTCGCGCGCGGCCCAGTCGGGGTACATGCGCAGGATGTGCCCTCCGCCCTCGTTGTAGCTCGACGCAAACCCGAACTCGAACCACGGAATCACCTTCATCCCGTGGCGCTTACCCTCGCGCAGCATGATCGCCAATGGATCGTGGTTGGGGATCAGCGTCGTGTCGATGCGGATGCCGATGGTCCGCTCGGCCACATCGGACGGATAGAGCGTCATGCCCTTATTCCAGACGACCGGAAAGAGCACGTTGAACCCCGCTTCGTCCAGCTTGGCGACGGCGTCGACGATGCCTTGCTCGCTAAACAGCACGTCCGAGTCGACGTTGGTAATCCAGACAGCGCGGATCTCTGGATCGCCCTGCGGTTCAGCACGCTCGGTCTGCACCAATGCGTCGGGCGTGCCGGAGCAGGCGGCTAGGAGCAGGGCGAGAACGAGGAGGAAGCCGTAGCGCATGTCGAAGTGTGGAGTAGTCGGCTTGTGGAAATATCGGCTGTCCGCTGCACTTTCCCTTCTGGCTTCATATCCCGATCCACCTTCACCTTACCGAACTCAGAGATTTAGAAAGTCTGTGTCGTTGATGGGATACGCTGGATTCCGCTAGGGTTAGAAGCAGTCGAATTTGGATAGCAGTTGTGGATCTCTGCCTGCGCAGGGATGACGGGTTGAGAGAGAAAGAGCGCAATCAACGGTACTACCGCTCGTCCATCGGGCCACTTCCCGTAGCGACGCAGCATGCTGCGTCGGCGCAACCGCCAAACGATACCCTAAAACATCAGCCCGACGCCAATGCGGTTGACCGTTCCCAAATCGCCCCGGTCGGCCCAGGCGTAGTCGGCGCGGACGCGGTCGGCGAGTTGGATTCCGGCGCCCAGACGCAGGTGGTTTTCGGCGCGCGCTTCGCTGGTGAACACGTCGGCCATGCCTGCGCGCACGAAGAACAGGCCGCTGAATCCGTACTCGGCTCCAAAGGCGACGCTCTGGTCGTTGTTGTTGGGATAGTTGGCGTCGGTGACCAAGGTCAGACTGTGGTTGGCCGACTGGACGACGTCGTACGACAGGCCGATGCGGAAAACCAATGGCAGATCCCACTCGCGCGTGCGCAGGTTGCCGATGGTCGCGTCGGGGTCGCCGGTCGTGTTGGGGTCGAGGTCGACTCGGACCGACGTGTCCGATCCGTCGAGTTGCATCTCGCTACCGAAGTTCTGGATTGCGAAGCCCAGCCGCATACCGCGAAACGGAAGCTGGTACTGGATGCCCATGTCGATCGCGACCGTCGACGCGCGCATCTCGGCGACGCTTTCGCCGACGTATTTGAGCGTACCACCGACCGAGAAGCGCTCGGTCAGCAGGCGCGCGTAGCTGATGCCAACAGACAGGCTCTGCACGTCGAACCGGCGTCCGTTGCCGAACTCTTCGAGCAGCGTGGTCTCCTCCATTTCGCCGCTGTCGAACACGTAGGCGTGGACACCGACGACACCGCCACCTGCGGGCACGGCGGCGCCGACGTACTGCAACTGCGTGTCGGCGAACCACTGGGTGTACTCAAACGCGACCTCGCCGCCCTGCATCCGCGCGATGCCCGACGGATTCCAATAGATCGCCGATACGTCCTGAGCAAGCGCCGCCGACGCCTCTCCCATCGCCACGCTTCGAGCGCCGACGCCGACTTCCAAGAAGGGCGCCGCCGTCGTTCCGACTTTGGTTTGGGCGTGGACCGGAGCGGCCATGCCGCAGACGATCAGCAGGAGGAGAAGTCGAAAAGCCATTGCGGTCGAGAGGTCAGAGCCGAAACGAGAGGTGGATGTCGTGTGCATAGTCGTCACCTTAGTTGATGATGGCGAACTTGCCCACCTTCTCGCCGATACCCTCGGCGCGGACGTGGTAGAAGTAGAGACCGTACGAGGCTTCGAGTCCGTCGCGCGTCGTCAGGTCCCACGTAGCGACCCCGTCGACGCCCTGGACCTCGTTGACGTAGACGCCGCTGGCCGTAAAGATCTGCACGCTTGCCTGCGTCGGCAGGCCGCGAAAGAACAGCTTGCGGTTGCGCGCACCCGTCAGCGAACTGGCAGTCTCGGCGACGTTAGCGACGCGGTACGGATTGGGCACGACGCGCACCTGATCGAGCACGTCTTCGCCTAATCCGGTCTGACGCTGCAGCGATTGGGTGCCGAACGAGAACGCATCGCGCTCGCCGAACGGGACGCGCGTGCGGAGCAGGAACGTGTCGCCGGGCTGGGGCGGAACGATGGCGGCGTCGGGCAGACGCACTCCGTCGGGTCCGAGCGGTGCGCGGAAGGTCAACTCCCACGAGCGGTCGAAGCGGCGCGCGTCGGGCGTATTGCGGAAGGCGAGTTGGATGAACTCGGTCGTATCGACGGCGCCGTTTTCGCTGTTGCGGTCCTCGTTGAAGATGAAGTCCAAATCTTCGCCCGTGGCGCGGTCGAACACGCGGAACGAGGTCGCCGCCTTGATACGGCCCGTCGTCGAAGTGAAGGCCGTGTCAGCCGCGGCGACCAAGTCTCCGTTGGCGTCGCGGGTCGTGTCACCGAATGCAATCGCGGCGTTGATCGGCTGAACGACACCATCGGGGAAGGCAAACGAGCGGTTGACATTGACTTCGACTTCCAAGTTGGACTGAGCCGTCGGTGCCCATCCACTGCGCTGCTGCGCATCGGCGAGCGTCGGCACCTGGTTGTCGAACGTCAGGATGACGCCTTCGCTCAGCAACTCGACGGCGAAGCGGGTGCGCTGCGTAGAGTCGGCGTTGGTCGGGACAGGCTCGTTGGCAAGCACGACGACACCGTCATCACGCGTGACCGTGACGGACTGCGTCGCGTACTCGACGGCGCTCGTCGTCTGGCGCTGGTCGAACGAGACGGTGTAGCTGTTGTCAGACAGCAAATCGCGCGAGACGATTTCGGCGAGGACCGTGCCGGTTGCGGGTCCCCCCTGCTTGGTGAGCACGTTACCCGACCCGATGTCGAGCACTCCGCCGGTCTGGTCGGTTGGGTTCGGGTTAGGAGTGGCCGACGCCGTGTTGCGGTCGAAGTTGATGATCTCGCCGTTCTGAACCGTGATGCTGGCGGGCGACTCAGAGGGCGAAATCGGAAACAGACTCGGAATGTCCGAGATGCCGCGCGCGTCGAAGCTGTTGTCGTAGCCCGCGTCGTAGCTCAAGACGGCGTAGTAATACGTCCGCCCGTTCACCACATCGGTGTCGACGTAGCTGTGCTGGATGCCCGTGTCGTCGCCCATGTAGTAGTGGACGCCGTTGGGAATATCGATCTCCTCGCCGAACTGCAGCGGGTGCGGACCGGTCAAGCCGTTGACCTTGTCGAACTGAGCAATCGACCGCTTGTAGACGCCGTTTCCAAACGCATCGGTGACGTTGTCGGCGTCCAAGAACTGCGGATCGGTCGACTTGATGATGCGATAGCCTTCAAAATCGCGACCGTAGATCGGGTCGCGGCTCTGCTCGGCCAGATCGTCCCAGATCAGCGTCACGCGCCCGTTTCCGGCGATGGCTTGCACCTCGGGCTGGCGCGGCGGGCGGGCGAAGCGGTAGTCGGCATCGTAGATGCGCTGCGCCACCTGGCTCGTGCGAAACATGGCATCCTCGTTGGCGCCCCACAAGAAGGCCGTCGAGAAGCGCTCGGTGCGGTTGGGCTGAAGGTCGAACGGCCCCGATCCGAAGATCCAGATCTGGTTGACGCTCTGCTGCGGCACGTCGAAAAAGCCGGGCTGCAGGCGGTCCCACACGCTCGGCTCGTCACGCACGTCGACCGTTCCGAAGAGCGGAGCGAAGAAGCTGGTCAAGCCGACTTGGTCGCTCTCGTCCTTGTCCAAACGCCCGAAGTTGGGTTCGCCCTGCGTCGGGCGTCCGTCGTTTTCGCCCTCGTCCGGTCCGGGATAGCCCTCTTCATCTGAGCCGATACCGTCGGCGCCTTTGTCGTCCAAATCGGGATTCCAGTCGCAGTCTTCGTCGCCCGACCAGTGCTCGACGGCGGGACCGTAGATACCGCACGGACCGGTGATGAGCGTTCCGGCGTCGTTGTCGCGGCTTTCGTCGACCAGGCCGTCGGCGTCGTTGTCGATGCCGTCGCCGCTGATCGAGGGCGACTCGAGAAACTTCCAGCCGACGTAGCCCGGCGGGATTTCGCGAAACTGGCTCCACGTGCCCTGGCCGGTAAACGAAAAGCCGAAAACCAAGTCGTCTTGGTCGTTGAAGCCTGCGCCGTCGTCACTCGCGCCGCTACCCGACGGGTTGGTGTCGGTGTAGCCGCCGAAGAAGATCGGGTTGCTGCTCAGCCGACTCGTGTAGCTCGCATTGCCGACGTTGGAGACGGCGTACTGCATGAACAGGATGTCCTTGGCGAGCGGCTGCGCCCACTGAAACAACCGCACGTCGACTTGCAAACCCAACCCACGCGTGTCGGGGCGGTCGCTGCCGAACGGGAAGAAGTTGAACTCGCGGTTGGTCCAATCGTCCATGACGTAGAACGTCTCCTGATCCGAGTTGAACTGGTTGAGGCCGAAGAAGCCATTCCACGCGCCGTCCCATTCGCTGGGCTTGTCGGGCCACGACGCGGGCCACGTCTCGGGACTCAGGCTGTTGGCGATGCGCGGCTGCTCGATGCTGCGATTGAAGTAGCCCGGCTTGGGCTGAAACTTCCACTCGACGCGTCCATCGCCCTCGGTCAGCGCGTCGCCGCCGCCTTCGAGATAGCCATCGGACACGATCACGGTGTTGACGCCCGACGCATTCGGCACGCGGGCGCCGATCAGTCCGGTCATCATGTGCAGGTGACCGTGCCCCGTCCCCTTGGGCCAGACGCCTGCCTGGTTGATCGAGCCGTTGCCCTTGCCGATCAGACCGTAGTTGGTAACGATGCTCTCGACCTGGTTACCCGTCACGTTGAGGTCGGCGCGCCAATCGCGCGTTCCGGGATTGGGGTCGATGAACGTGCCGGACGCATTCTCCTGCGCCGCGGCGGGGAGCGCGAGGAGGACGAGGGCAAGTAGAGCGAGCGGGAAGCGTCGCATAAGAGACGAGTCGGAAAGGGGTCGGACGGAGGTCGAAAGAGTGCGCATCATCCTAAAAGTCGAACTGAAGGCCCAGGCGGATCTGGCGCGGGCGCGGCTGGAGCGCCGGATTGCTCAGGAACGCCTCCTGGGTGTTGACGCGGTCCAGACCGGCGGCGCGGCGGGCGGCGATTTCGCGCTGCGGAAGCTGCGGCAGGCGATCAGGGCGGTAGCTGTCGAGCAGGTTCTCGCCAACGGCAAACACCTGACCACGGACCGGCCCGAGTTGCACGATGCGGCTCAGGCGCACGTCGAGCCGGATCTCGGGCGAGTACCGCGCCTGATTGCGCAACTCGGTGATCTCGACGCGGCGCTCGTCGATCGGCGTGAATGGGTAGCCCGAAAGGAACGTGCCGATAAAGCTCAGCGCGTTGCCCCGGATGTTCGTCGCCATATCCGCCGAGATGTTGTGCTGCTGGTCCCAGTCGAGCGGGATGAGGACGCGCGTGGCGGCGTTACCGCTCTGCCGGTCGAAGAACGCCTGACGCGGGTCCGATCCGTTGCCGCGGGCGCTCTGGTAGGTGTAGTTGACGCTGCCCGAAAGGTTGGGGAAGCGGTAGCCGATCGACGCGGTAATGCCCCGGACGTTGCCGAAGTCGACGTTTTCGTAGCGGCCGTAGGTGTCGCTGCCGACGCTCGTCGAGTAGAACGCGGTGCCGATCAGGTTGCGCAGGTCGCGGTAGTACGCCGTCAGGTCGACGACGAAGTTGCTGCCCACCTGCTGCTGCAGGCCGATTTCGTACTGCGTCGTCCGCTGCGGGTCGATGTCGGCGTTGCCGATGTAGCCGGTCAGGTTCAAGCCTTGGACTTCGAACTCGGGGTTTTCGTAGAGTCGGTTGAACTCGGGAATCTGGAAGAACTGCCCGTAGCTCGCGTGGACGACGCCCGTCTCGGTGATCGGGAACGCGAACCCTACGCGCGGGCTGAACTGGCTCTTGACGCTCGTCTCGCGGTACGGATCGGCGCCTTCGAGGACGTTCTGCGGATCGCCGAAGTCGTTGGGCACCAGCCCTTTGGCGTCGAAGAGGTCGTAGCGCAGGCCGACGTTAACGATCAGGTCTTTGTACTCGATCTTGTCCTGGACGTAAGCCGAAAACTCGACGGGTGAGCGGTCATATTGGTTGTTGCGCCGCGTGTCCTGGTCGGGAATGCGGGGCAACAGATCGCCGTATTGGACAGGGTTCACGTCGAGCAGGTACTCGGCGAAGTCTAGGTCGCTGCGGCGGTATTCGATGCCCGCTTTGACCAGGTTGATGTCGTTGATCTGGTTGGTCACATCGAAGCGGAGCGCGTAGGTCGTGCTCTTGCGCTGTGTCCAATAGGCGTCGAGTCCGCCGGTCGCGAACACAAACGCGGGTTCTTGCGACGCCGGGCGGTAGCTGGCCGAGTAGCCGGGATCGAGCGGATCCTCGAAAACGGACTGCTGGAAATCCGTCGTGTAAGCGGTCACGCGCAGGTCGTAGAACAGGCGATCCGTCAGCAGGTGGTTCATCGTCAGCAGGTAGTTGCTGTTGCGCGAACGCTGCGTCGGGCGCTGGCCGGGGACGAGCCGGAAGCGGTGGCTATACGGCTTGCTGTCGCTGTCGAAACGCGTCGCCGAGAGTGCTAGGCGGATGCCTTTGATGCCGTTGTAGCTCAGCTTGCCCAGGACAGTCGTCGCCTGGCTGCTGTTCATCGGGACTGCCGCCGAGTCGCCGCCTGCCTGGATGAGCCAATCGGCGCCGGTCGCGCCTCGGAAGCTGGACGAGTCGGTCGGCAAAAAGACTTCGCGCCCGAACAGGTGGCCGTCCAGGTCGGTGTATTTGCCGTTGGCGAAGAAGTAGAGGTCGGGGATGCCGGTCGGCCCGCTGATCGAGCCTTCGACGTAGCGCTCGCCCGCAATCGACGCCTCGTCGATGTCGGGGTAGACGCTCGTCCGGTCCGACACGTAGCCGCCGACGGATCCGATGAACGTGCCGCTGAACTCGTCGCTGCCACTGCGCGTGACGATGTTGACGATGCCGCTGTTGGCCTGTCCGTATTCGGCGTTGAACGTGCCGGAGATGACTTCGACTTCCTGAACGGCGGAGTTCTCGACGGGCGACGACAAGCCGTTGGTAAACGGGTTGCTGACCGCGACGCCGTCGACGTAGTACTTGATCTCGCTCGCGCGTCCGCCCCTGATGTGCAGCGCGCCGTCCAAGCCGCGCGTTACGCCCGCTTGCAAAGCGACGACGTCCTGAAAGTTGTCGGCGGGCAGTTCGAGCAGGGATTCGCCGTCGACTTTGGCCGACGAACTCGTCCTATCGCTCTCGACCAGGCCGCGCGTCGCGGTGACGATGATCTCGTCGCCTTCGATGCCTAGCGTCTCTTCGGACAGCCGGAAGTCAACCGTCGTCGTGCGGTCGACCGTGACTCGCACGCCTTCGACCCGCTGTGTTTGGAAGCCGATGTAGGTAGCGATCAGGTCGTACGTGCCTGCGGGAACGCCGATCATGAAATAGGTACCGTCGATGTCAGTCGTCCCTCCGCGCTGGGTACCGTCGATACGGACGTTGACACCGATGAGCGGTTCACCGGTGGCGTCGGTCACTGTACCGGCGATTTTGCCCGTCGTTTGGGCGGCGGCGGGTGTCGCGGCGAGGAGCGCGAGCAGGAGCAAGAGGCGCGTCATAGACGGTCTGTTGGGGGAAATCGTCGGGGCAATAGAGGCCAGCGTCGGGTCTGTGCCGGAGGGGAAGGCGGAGCGTGCCGCGTTCCTCGCTGGGACAGGAAGAAGCAGGAGATTGTCGTCTACGGAAAGCACCCCTCCACGAGGGGAGGACGGGCGCGGTGTTTGACTTAAATAACATACCCTCACACAATGCCGCCGGAAAGGTAAAAACCCTTCCGGCGGCACGGAGCGTGAGAGCGAGGGTTTAGCGGATAACCGTCATCAGGCGGCTTTCCACGCCACGCTGGGTCGTGAGGCGGTAGACGTAGGCACCTGCGGGCAGGCGGCTGGCGTCCATGTGAAACACCTTACCGCCCTGCGCCAGCGAGCCGTCGACGAGGACAGCTACTTCCTGACCGAGCAGGTTGTACACGGCCAAGCGTGCCATTCCAGCCGTCGGCATTTCGAACGGAATCGCGACCTGGCCGCTCGTCGGGTTCGGATAGCTCGCACGCAGCAGCCCTTCGCCTTCCATAACCGGCAGCGACGTCACCTCTTCGATGGCCGTCGACGTGGCGAACGAGCCGTCGGTGATCAGCGCGCGGCGTGAGAAGTTGGCAGGCGTGTTGAACAGTGCACCACCGTTGCCGACACGCAGGTAGCGGTTCAGTGCCCTGGTCGCCTTCGTCCTTGTCCGTGATGTCAGCGTCGAACGCGATCGTCGTACCAACAGCAGGCGCAAACAGCGGCCAGTCGTAGTAGAACGCGAATGCTTGGCGCGATGTGTTGCTGGCGATGTCACCCGACAGGCTGGCGAGCGGCACCATCCACTCGATCACGTATCCGTCTTCGTCGTCGAACAGACTGGACGATGCCGTCGTGGTCGTGATCGTAGAGTCGACGCGGGCGCCGTTGTATTCCGAGACGTTGGCTCCGCTGACGACAGCTCCATCGCCGCCATAGTCAAGCGCGCGAACGATGATCTGGTAGTCCGGCCCAATCGTCGTTTCGGTATCGTCCGTTCCCGGCATGATGCGATAGCCGCTGCCTGCCGACTCGGTAACGACTGTATCGGCGTTGACGAAGTTGAAGTTCTTCTCGACGTGCGGCGATCCGGGCAGAGCGCTGATGTCGTACAGGCCGAGATAGAGCGACGTGTGGTCGAAGTTGAAGCCCAGGTTGGGCGTCGCGGGCGTGTCGATCATCGGCGTACCGGAGTCGCTGATGCGCGCGGCGAAGTACAGGTTAGTGTCGTCCATCTTAACGGCGATGTGACCCGAGAAGTCGTCCGGATCAGCAGGACGGCCCTGAATCGGCGAACCGCCTGACGTCAAGAAGTTGTACTTGTCCTGGCTCAGACCGATAAACGAGGCATCGCGCCAGTCCTCGGTCGATCCGTCGATGGTGACGTTCTGCGTCGGCTTGTAGTCGATGAAGTAGCGGCTCGACGGGGCGAAGTTGCCGTCCTTGCTCACGTCGACGATTTTGCCACGCATCGAGAAGCTCTTGGAGTCGCGCCACAGGCTGCGGCTTGTCGCCAATTCGTAGGTATCGATTCAAGCCCTGATCTCCCTCGTCCTTGTCGGTAATGTCGGCATCGAACACGATGACCGCGCCATCAGCAGGCTGAAAGAGCGGCCATTCCAAGTCGGCTAGATCATAGCTACCACCTGTCTTTTTGGAGATCTTCCCTGCTAGGCTCGCAAACGGCACTTTCCATTCAACTCGTATCCCTTTTCGTCGGAGAACAAGGCTGACTGGCTCCTGTAAGCCCGCCCATACGTGGTGTCAACGAATGCACCACTGTAGTTGAAGCCGCGGGCCGCATCGCCTGTGACAGCATGAACCGTCGGCCGTGTATTCGACCGCGCGAAAGAGAAGTTGATAATCCGCCCCAAGTGTCGTGGTCGATGTTGTCCGCCCCGGGCTTGACGCGGTAGGTGCGACACGTTAACTCTCGGCGTTCGGTGTCGCCGGAGATGATGTCGAACACTTCCTGGTGGGGCGATCCGGCGCGGTCACCGATGTCGTAGAGGCCTAGGTACAGCGAGACGTGGTCGAAGTTGAACGCCAAGTTGGGCGTCGACAGGCGTGTCGATCATCGGCGTGCCTTCGTCGCGGACGATGGCGGCATAATAGATTGCCTCGTCGTCCATCTTCATGGCGAAGTAGCCCGAGAAGTCAGCAGGACTTTCAGGAACGCCCTGAATGACGTCTACCGCTCGCGTTGCGGAAGTTGACTTTGTCTTGGCTCAGAAAAATCCACTGGGCGTCGTTCCAGTCGGCGAGGTTGGCGTCGACGGTAACGGGGGTGCCTTTGTAGGCGATTTCGTACAGTGTCGAGGTCTGCTGCGCCTGGGCAGGCAGGGCCACGACGAGCGCGAGTAAGAGGAGTAGCGTTGTGCGCATAAGAGGCGTTCAGCGGTGGTTGGAAGGGACGATGAACATACGATGACCGTACCGTTATCTCAATAAGTGTAAGCGCTTACGCGTTTGTAAAAAGCGCTTCCATTGAAAAAACTAGGCTTCCGGGAGCCAACTGTGCTTCTGCCTCTTTAACCCACTTCCTCTTTTCTGCCCTCGCCTGTGCGTCTCCTCCTGCTCCTTGCTCTTTCGCTCTCGCTCGTCACTTCGGCGAGTGCCCAGACGGATCCGCCCAACGAAGGCGTGCGCGGTGTCTGGCTCACCAACGTGGCGTCTGACGTGCTCATCAGCAAGGAGAACATCGCGTCGGCGATGGACTACCTCGCTGCCAACGGCTTCAACGTCGTCTTTCCTGTCGTCTGGAACAAGGGCTACACGCTGTACCCCTCGCAGGTGATGGCCGACACGTTCGGCGAGCAGTACCGGCAGGATCTGACGTACGTCAATCAGCAGCGCGATCCCCTGGCCGAGGTCGTCGCCGAGGCTCGGCGTGTCGGGCTGGAGGTGATCCCGTGGTTCGAGTTCGGATTCGCCGCTTCATTTTCGCAGGATGGCGGCCACATCATCGCCCAGAAGCCCGAGTGGGCGGCTATCGGAACGGACGGCAAGCTGGTCGTCAAAAACGGCTTCGACTGGATGAACGGCACTCCACCCCGGTCCTCAGGGCCTGATGCTCGATATGATCCAGGAAGTGCTCGACAACTACGACGTCGACGGTGTCCAGGGCGACGACCGCCTCCCGGCAACGCCAAGCGAGGGCGGTTACGACGACTACACCAAAGCACTCTACCTCGCCGAAACGGGCCGAACGGCGCCGATGAACACCAAGGACAACGATTGGCTCGTCTGGCGCGGCAGCAAGTTGACGCAGTTTCTGGGTCGCCTCTACCGCCAGGTGAAAGCCGCTGACTCGGACCTATACGTCTCGCTCTCTCCCTCGCACTACCAGTTCGGCTTCGTCGAGTACCTGCAAAACACGCCGCAGTGGATCGACAGCAGCTACGTCGACCTGCTCCACCCGCAACTCTACCGCAACTCCATCAGCTCGTATCAGGATCTGGTGCGCCAAACCGTCGGCCCGACGCCGACGAGTGGCGGAGGCTACGTGCCGCCGTCGTTCCGCAACCGATTGGCGCCGGGCGTGCTGGGCGGAACGGGGAGCAATCCAGGCCGCAACGACCAGGCCTATCTGCGCCAGGCCGCCGAGTACAACCGCTCATTCGGCATTCCGGGCGAGGTGTTCTTCTTCTACGAGAGCCTCCGCGAGAAGAACGACTTCGCCGCCGACACGCTACACAAGTACGTCTACCAGACGCCCGTCCGCCTACCCGGACGCACGCCCGAACGCGCTCGGCAGCCCGGCGTCGTCACCACGCCTGACAGCGCAGGCGTCGCCCTGAACGGCACGTGGACGCCGGACGGACGCGCCATCGGCTTCGGCGGTCGGACGATGGAGTTCGCCGCTCCCGGCACCGGCTCGACAGCTACCTACGAACTCACCGCCGACGCCTCAGGCGGCTATGACGTTTACGCCTACGTCCCCCGCTTCCGCAGCGGCTCGACGACGGATGCCTACTACGCCGTCGGCGTCGGATCGGACACGACCGTCGCGCGGATGGACCAGCGCTCGACGTACAACCAGGGCTTCGTCTACGTCGCTACAGTCCAGGCCGATGCGGGCGAAACCGTCACCGTCACGATCCGCCCCGATCAGGTCACCGACTCGCGCGCTACCTACGCCGACGCGGTGATGATGGTGCGCAACTTCGCCGCTGAGCGACAAGGCCTGATCACGTCGACGCCGCGCCCTACCGTCACCGGTGGCGACCTCAACGTCTACGTCTTCCCCAATCCCGTCCGCGACTGGGCGACGTTCCGCCTGGCCACCTCGACCGCACCGACGACGGTTCGCCTCTACGACGCGCTCGGTCGCGAGGTGGGCGTGCGCACCGCTCCGGCATCCGTGACGAACCTCGACCTTCCGGTCGGCGAACTTGCGGCGGGCGTCTACCTGTGGCGCGCGCAGTCCGCCGAGCGGTCGGCGACGGGGACGCTGGTGGTGGCGCCGAGGTAGGGCTGTTCGAGTCGGTCGAGTTGTGGAGTGAGAATTGTCGGCTATGCCGACAGCTCTTCTACTCCCACCTACTCACGACTTCGGCTGCCGGATCAGCGCCAGGCTCCGAGCCAGATCATCGAAGTGGACCGGCTTGGGCAGGTAATCGTCCGCGCCTGCGGCCAAGCATGTCGAACGGTCGCCTTCCATCGCATTGGCGGTCAGGGCGATGATGCGCGGCTGGTGGACGATTTCCAGATCGGCGCGGATGCGGCGGGTGGCTTCGAGACCGTCCATCTCCGGCATCTGAACGTCCATCAAGATCGCGTCGTACGGACGATTCTCTCGGGCAGCCGAGCGTATGGCGGCTACGGCTTCGCGCCCATCTACCGCTACGTCGGCTACGTAGCCCAGCCGTTCGAGCAGTCGCAGCGCGACCTTCTGGTTGATCGGGTTGTCCTCGGCAAGCAGCAACCGAACCGACCCTGGGTCGACCGCAGACGCTACGACTGCGATGGGGTCGGACGGTTCGGGCGCGTCGGCGTGGTGAACGGCGATGACTAACTCGAACGTCGAACCTTCTCCGAGCGTGCTGCGCGCCGTCAGCGTACCGCCCATGAGAGTGGCGAGCCGTTGGCTGATCGTCAGCCCCAGCCCCGTTCCACCATAGCGCTTGGTCGTCGACGCATCAGCCTGGGAGAAACTCTCGAAGATGGCGTCGAGCTTGTCGTGCGCGATCCCGATGCCCGTGTCGGTGACGGCGATTCGGAGCGACACGTCGGAGCCTCGGATGTCGGCGTCAGCGGATACCAGTACACGACCTTGGGGCGTGAACTTGACAGCATTCGAGAGCAGATTGACGAGCACCTGTCGCAGCCGGGCCGCATCGCCGCCCACAAAGGCCGGCACACCCGAATCGACGATGACCTCGAGCGCGATGTCTTTCTCGATTGCTGCCTGCCGCATCAAGCCGACGGCTTCGCGGATGGTCTTGCGGACGTCGAACGGTGCATCCTCGACATCGAGTTTGCCTGCTTCGATCTTGGAGAAGTCGAGGATGTCGTTGATGATCGTCAGCAGCGCCTCTCCGGACATGCGGATGGTCTCGACCGAATCGGCTTGCTCGGCGTCCAGATCGGAGTGTTGGAGCAGCGTCGTCATGCCAATCACGCCGTTCATGGGCGTGCGGATCTCGTGGCTCATGTTGGCCAGAAACTCGCTCTTGGCCCGCGCTGACGCTTCGGCGGCTTCCTTGGCGCGCACGAGTTCGGCTTCGCTCTCTTTTTGCTCCGAAAGGTCCGATATATAGATAACGAAGAGCGTGCGCCCCCCCACTTCTTCGACCGGACGTATCGACACTTCGGACGGAATCAGGCGACCGTCGGCGTGGCACACATCGAGTTCGAGTACGCGACCGAGCGATCCCACGTACCCATGCTCGACGTAGTTGCGCAGTTTGGCGCGATGCTCCTCGCGAAAGCGCAGAGGAACCATCGACTCGCTGAAAATCGTCCCAACTAACGCCTCCACAGGAAAACCGAGAGTGCGTTCCAAGGCAGGGTTCGCAAACAGCACGCGGTCGTCGGCATCGACAGTGACGACGCAATCTGGAGCAGAGTCGAGAATGGATTGGATGAGCGCCTCATTCTCGCGATGAGCGGCATCGGCCTGTTTCTGTTCGGTGATGTCACGTGCGATGCAGAGTACGCCGCCCACGCTGCCGGAGGCGTCAAAGAAGGGGACGCGCGAAACCGCGACAGTACGGCTCGGATCGTCGGAGTGAGCTTTTTCCTCGTCTACTACCGGATAACCCCGTTCAAGCACATCGTTGCACTCTCGCCATAACTCCTCGCCATATCTCGGGGCGAGTTCGGGCAGCGTCCGCCCCACAACTTCGTCAACGGCTGCAAGGCCTAACTCTTCGACAACGGCTTCGTTGGCTGCTATCACGCCCCCATCCAACCCAACGGCGTAGATCATGAACGGCATAGCGTCGACGACCGCCTGAAGCAGACTGCGCTGCGACTCGACGAGCCGAGCCTGCTCGAGCAGCCGATGCTCGACCTCTTTTTGTTCGGTCACATCTCGGGAGACAAACACGACGCCGTCGATTCGTCCGTCCGCCCCGCGAAACGGAATACGCGAATACGACATCGTCCGTGATGGATCGACGATGTTCAGCGCCTCCCGCTCGACAATTGAGTTGCCTGTCTGTATGACTTCCTGCGCTTGCTCCCACAACGGCTCCGCGTACTGGGGTGCAGCCTGTTCCAGGGTACGACCGACAATATGATCTACCGAATCTAGCCCTGCTTCATCGGCTGCCGATTGGTTCGCCGAAATGATCGTGCGGTCCAGACTCACCGTATAGATGAGGAAAGGAATCGCGTCGATGATCGTCTGCAAGAGAGCACGTTGCGACTCGAGCGACGCCGTCTGTTCGACCAGCGACGAAGCCTGTCTGCACCAGTTGCCGCTGTGCGTTTTTCTCCTCGGTGATGTCACGCGTGATGAAGACGACCCCTTCGACCTCGCCTGACGCCCCGTGGTACGGAATACGCGACGCCGACATAGTCCGGCTGGCGTCGCCACGATGCTCCCGCTCTACGTCGAGGCTCGCCTCTCCACTCTCCAGAATCTCCAACGTGTCGCGCCATACCGCGTCGGCACGGTCCGGTATCACCTCGCGGAGGGGCCGCCCACTCATCTCTCTCGCATCTCGAAAGTCAGTCGTGGCCAGCGTCGTCCGGTTTGCGCTCACAATCGTCTGGTCGGCGCCGATGAGGAAAACCATAGACGGGATCGCGTCGATGATCGTCTGAAGCATCGCGCGCTGCGACTCTATCGCCGCTCGCTGCTGCTTAGCCGAAATTGCGGCGAGGCGCTGCTCGGTCACGTCGCGCGAGACAAACAAGACCCCTTCGACACGCCCTGAAGAACCGACGTATGGAATCCGCGAGGTCGACAGCCACACATTCGGTTCGAACAGGTGAGGGTGCACCAGATCCAGAATCGCCTGACTCGATTTCAGCACCTGTTCGGCCCACGCCCAGATGCGCTCCCCCCGATCGAGAAGCGATGCGATGGAATGTCCGACGACGCTCTCGGCAGACGGGACTCCGATCATCTCGCAGGTCGCTTGGTTGGCAGCAACTACGGTTCCGTCGCTCCCAATGAGATAGACCAGCGAAGGCAACGCATCGATAACAGCAGTAAGAACGGACTGCTGCTGGGCCGTCTCAGCTACAGACTGACGAAGCTGCGCGTTCTTGCGCTCGAAATCGGACGACACCCGTTCGAGCAATCGGTTGAGCGTGCGAAGACGCTCCTGGTCGCGCAGCGACTCCAGGGCTGCCTGCTCCTGATCGCGACGCACGACCTCGAGCAGAACGCGCGCCCTTTCGAGATCGTCGCCGACCATCCGGTCGTTCAACAGCGTTTCGAGTGCCTGGAGAGAGTCCGTCATCCGATCAGATCAGAGCACGCATAGCGCGATCAAGGTGCAAGCGTTCATACGACTCAATGGGATCGAAGCGTAATGAGCGAGCAGGTGGAGTTGTGGAAGTCGGGAGCCGTGTCGGGGTGCGCGCCGAACTCTCCGTAGGCGAAGAAGCCGACCTGAGGGGCGTCCCACAGGTCCGATACGGCTTTGGCTTCGGCATCGGCGAGCGTGCCGATAGCGGCGTGGCGGGCGCGGCAGGAGAGCATCAGGACAGCGTCGGCGTGAGGAGAGCGCTCGTGAACCGTCTCGGCGTCTGCGACCAACGGTCCACCATGTCGTCCGAAGGCGGCGCGCAGAACCGGACCTTGGCGCCCTGATCGATGTCTCCGGCGAAGATGATGCCCTGAGCTTTGCCCGCCACGTACGCCGACGCGCGGAGCACGTGCGAGCCGTCGCCGCGCGCCACGCTTAGCGGCAGGTGCTTGCGGATCAGCAGCCCGATGTTGACGGCGCGATCCTCGTCGAGCTTCATGTAGTCGTTGAACACGTCGAGGATGGGCTTTCCGTCGAGTTCGTAGACGGTGTTGCCCTCGGCTTTGGTGACGATCATCTCGTCGCCGACCGGCTTCCACCCGCTGGTGGCGACGCTGTCGATGGCGACGCGTGAACCGTCAAACACGATGCCCGCCAGATGACCTGGAAGCACGCCTTCGCTCGTCAAGATGTGCGTCGAGAGTTGGCTGAAGTTGCTGCCCGCGTATCCACCGAAAAACGGCACATCGTCGCCCGCCGAGCGCTGAAACGCGCGTACCAATTCGTCTCCGCTGGTGAACAGGCCCGATGCAAACGCGAGCACCTGAGGCTGATCGAACGCGTCGACGGCGAACTGTCCCAACCGCGCTGCGGCCTGCGTCGGACCGGCATCGTCCGAGCCGACGAACACGCGAAAGGCGTCCGGGTCGACGTCGAGCAGCAACGCCACACTCGACTGCGGGCGGACGACGCCATCCATAATGCCCCCATCGGTCGACGCGCCGAGAAACGCCATGTCGTAGTCCCCCAGCGACGCGACCAGCGCTTTGAGATCGTGCTTGAGATCGGCGAAGACGAGGGCGAGCGTCGGTTTCAGACCGCCATCGATTTCGGCCTGGATAAGATCGAGAAGCCCGGAGGCGGAGGAGGCAGCTAGGGTGCGGGCGGTCATGGTGGCAGGGAGAGCGACCGCGTATGGCGATCAGGATGCGGGTTATCGGCAGTGGGCGGCGGGTCTGAAACTCAGGGCGCGCTCGGGGGAGTAAAGAGTACGGCGCAGGGACGGATCGGCACACCCGAAGGCGTCGTTCGCGTACGGTATTGAACCTTTTTCCCAGGCTAGGCGCGGATCCTCGTCTCCCCCATCGCACCCCTACTTCTCTCATGCCCAACGCACAGCAGCCGTACGGTGCTACGCACACCGACGCGCAGCAACCCTACGGCGCCACACCCCTCGACGCAGAATCGTCGCCCGCGCCCAACGCTCGGATTCGCGGCATCGTCGTCTCGCATACTCATTGGGACCGCGCGTGGTACCTGCCGTATCAGGCGTTTCGCGTCCGGTTGGTGCGGCTGATCGACCGATTGCTCGACCTGCTCGACGCGGATCCCGACTACGCCTCGTTTACGCTCGACGGGCAGACGGTCTTGCTCGAAGACTACCTCGAGGTCCGACCCGACCAAGCCGACCGCCTGCGCGCTCGCATCGCCGACGGACGCCTGCGCATCGGCCCGTTCTACGTGCTGCCCGACCTGTTTTTGGCGTCGATGGAGAGCCACGTCCGCAACCTGCAACGCGGCCTGAGCGACGTGGACGCGTGGGGCGTCCCGGACGATCAGCCCCGAGTCGGCTACGTCCCCGATCCGTTCGGCCACCCGGCGCAGATGCCGCAACTGCTGCGCGGATTCGGCATCGACACGTACGTCCTGACGCGCGGGCTGTCGGCACAGGACAAAGCCGATCACGGCAACCTGTTCACGTGGCAGGCGCCGGACGGCTCGCAGGTGACGGCGTTTTACGGGCGCGACGGCTACTTCAACGCCGGAGGGCTGGGCCTCCCGTCGATGTACGGGCGGATGGACGGCGCGCAGGCGGACGCAGAGACAGGCGGCAGAGCAGTTGCGCACGACCCAGGCGAGCCTGGGACCGGACCAAAACGCTCAGACGCTGCTCCTGCTCAACGGCTTCGACCACATGCCCGAGCAGGCGAGCCTGCCCGCCGTCCTCGCCGAAGTGCGCGCGGCTCACCCTGACTGGTCCCTCACGCACGCCGGACTCGACGCCTTCTTCGACGCCATCGATGAGGAGGCGCCCGACTTGCCCACTCGCGCTGACGTACATACCGACCTGATCGGCAACGCCGACCACCCCATTCTGCTGTCGGTCTACTCGACGCGCCTCTACCTCAAACGCCAACTCCACGCGACCGAGTCGCTGCTGGCGCGCGTCGCCGAACCCCTCGCGGCATGGATGGCGCTCACGACACCGCCCGACTGTCCGTCTCCCGACGCATGGCGACCTCCCGCTGCGCCCGACGCGCGTCCACACCTCGATCTGGCGTGGCGCGACCTGTTGCGCTGCCTACCGCACGACGACATCTGCGGATGCAGCGTCGACGCCGTCCACCGCGACGGAGAGGCCCGGATGCGGCACTCGGAAGAGATCGCGCGAACGCTCGTCACCGAAGCGCTCGAAGGTGCGCAGCACGCCGGATTCGCAGCGCCGATCCAAGGTGCCGACGGCGGGACGGATCTGTTCGCATTCAACCCGCACCCGTGGACCGAGCGCTTTCGCATCGAAGCCGACATTCTGCTACCCAATCCCGACGGCGAGTTCGGCGATCCGCCCTCCCTCCAGACGCTCGCCGCCGCCGACAGCAAAGGCATCGTGCCGCTCCGCGTGTTGCACACCGAAGCGCCCGCCTTCCGCAGCCGCTACGTCGAGAGTACGTGGGGACGCCGCTACCGCGTCGCTGCCGACGTAGCGTTGCCGCCGCTGGGCTACCGCCTGCTCCGCGTGTTCGCGACCGATGAGGTGCCCGGCTCCGCTGAACTGGACGCCTACGGCGCGCCATCCCTCGAAAACGACACGTGGCGGTTGGAGCGGAACGAGATCGGCCTGTCGCTCACGCACAAACCGTCCGACACGACGCGCCCCGATGCCCTCCGCATCGCGTGGGAGCCGGACGCCGGAGACAGCTACAGCTACTCGCCCCCCGCCGGCTCATCGCTACCTCCGACTCCGCGCTACGCCCGCCTGACCGATTGCGAAGTCGACCCAGCGGACGACACCCAACTCCTCGCCCGCTGGCAACTCGACGTACCCGCCACCCTCGGCAGCGACGAGTGGACGCGTCTCAGCCTCCACGCCACCCTGCGCCTCGACCACGCACGCGGCCTCCACGTGTCCGTCCGCTATCAGAACACGGCCAAGGACGGACGCCTTCGCCTGCTCGTCCCGACCGGCGCGCACACCCGGATCTCGACCGCCGACGCCCACTGGAGACTGGCCAAGCGCCGTCGCCCCGACCTCCTCACGCCCGACGACGCACCCGAGCGCTACGCAGGCTATCCCGGCGAGTTGAACTACGACACTCACCACCAGGGCGATTTCTGCTGGGTCGAAGTCGACAGCGTCCGCACCTGGGTCGCCAACCGAGGTCTGCCCGAGTACGCGTTGGTCGACGCCGGAACGCCGACCGACGGATGGAACGGCGCTGTGCTGGCTCAAGGCGATCAGACGTGGATCGCGGTCACGCTGTGCCGGAGCGTCGGCTGGCTGAGTAGGAAAGGCGGACGCATTCGCCGCGTCGGAGCCGGTCCTCAGGTGCCAACGCCCGAAGCGCAGTGCTTGCGCGAAATGGGCGGCGACGTATTGATCGGCTGGGCGCCTGACGATCAGATGGACGCCACAACGGTTCGCCGAGCCTGCCGCGCCTTTGCCCACCCAGCACACGCCCACGAACTCCCCCTGCTCCCCCACCTCACGCCGACAGGTCCGCTGCGTCCGCGTACGATGAGCCTGTTGCACATTGAAGACGAGCGCATCGAACTGGCTGCCTTCCGCCCCGAACCGGGCGGCGACGGCCTCGTGATCCGCCTGTACAACCCGACCGACGAGCCGATTACGTCGCGCGTGACGACCGCGCTGCCGCTGTCGCGCTACACCTCGTCTGACCTCCGCGAGGTGTGGAACGAACCGAGCGCGCAGCAACTGGACGGTGGATCGTTCGAGATCCAACTCTCGCCGTTTGCTTGCCGAACGTGGGTACTGCGTCCATAGGACCATGTGCCAGATCTCCGATGTGCGGCGCGGACAGAGAACGCAGAGGTTGCAAGCCCCTACCTCAGCTCGCCGTATCATCGCCGCCAATCGGCAGTGCCGACCGACGTACCAACACCACATCAACCATGCGAACTCTCTTCCTCGCCTGCGCGCTCGTGCTCTTCGCGACCGCACCCGCTCAGGCTCAGCTCTCCAAGACGCAAGGCTTCCAAATCGGCGCCAGCGTATATGGCAACGGCATCACCATCGACTTCGATAACTCCGAAGCCGACTTCGGCCAGGGAGCCGTCCTCGAACTTGACGAGGATACCGATTTCAACGGCGGCGGCCTGGGACTCCGTATCGGCTATGGCTTCTCCCCTCTATTCACGCTCTATGCAGACCTGGGCGGCGGCGCAGTCGACTTCGCGGATGATGGCGACGATGACGGCAGCGACAACACGTCCGGCTACCTCGAGATCGGTGGCGAGTTCAGCTTCGGAGCACCCGACCAGCAGTGGGTGCCGTTCGTCAACGTAGCGCTGCAAGGCTTCTCGTTTCGTACCGAAGGAGACGACGACGATCTCGACGGCTCGCTCACCCTTTCGGGCGGTGGCCTGAAAGTCGGCGGAGGCGTCAATTACTTCTTTACGCCCCAGTTCGCCGCACGCTTGAGCCTCGACCTCGGCGGTGGAGCGCTCACCAGAATCGACGTTGACGCCGACCTGGGAGGCGGACTTCGCTTCGAAGACGACGCCGATCTCGACGATGCCAGCTACACGACGGGCCGCCTGCACCTGGGTGTGACGTACCGCTTCTAATCGCGTCTCATCAGCCGTTTTGAGGCCGGGTCTTCCGACAGGAGGGCGCGGCCTTTCTGGTTAGCCCTTGACGCTTCCGGCCAGAATGCCGTTGATAAAGAAGCGCTGGGCGAGGGCGTAGACAAGCAAGACCGGCACGATAGCGATGACGGCTCCAGCCGCGACGAACTTGAAGTTGGACGAGAACGCGCCCGTCAGATACGCCAACGCAACCGGCAACGTGAACGTCTCGCGGTCCTGCAGGATGACGAGCGGCCAGAGGAAGTTGCTCCAGGTGCCGACGAACGTGAAGACCGCCAGCGTCGCCATCGCCGGTTTCGAGAGCGGGACGAACACGTTCCACCAGACGCGAATCGGCGAGCAGCCGTCGATCACGGCGGCGTCTTCGAGCGATTTGGGGACGGCGAGGTAGAACTGCCGCATCAGGAAGATGCCGAACGCGTTGACCGAAAACGGCACGATCACGCCCCACAGCGAGTTGACCAGCCCCATCTTGAGCGCCAGCGTATAGAGCGGGATCATGATGACCTGCTCGGGCACCATCATCGTCGACAGCACGGCGACGAACACGAGCGACTTGCCCTTGAACTCCATCCGCGCCAGCGGAAACGCCGCCAGCGACGCCAGCAGCACGTTGCTCGCCACGACGACGCTCGACACGAACACGCTGTTCAGGATGTAGCGCCCGAAGTTGGGATTGACCGCATTCCACGTGTCGACGAAGTTCTCCCAGTGAAACTCGCTCGGCCACAGCGACGGCGGAAACGCGAATACGTCCTCGCTACCCTTGAGTGCCGTCAGCAACAGCCACAGAAACGGCACCGCCATCAAGCACCCGACCGTAATCAGCGCGAAGTAGAGCAAAATCTTACGCGCCATCGCCGACCTCCAACCGTCCAAACATCACCGAACCCATAGCGACAGCCTGGCCCGCCCCTGCGGGGTAGCATGCTACGTCGACTCCCAGCCAGTTCCAGAATTCTATCCGTCGGTCCATCAGTCCTTCTCCCAGTAGCGAATGTTGAGGTAGCTGAACGCCAGCGTCATCACGAACAGCACGACCGAGATCGCGCTCGCGTAGCCTAGCCGAAAGTCGAGAAACGCCGTCTGATAGATCAGCGGAACGAGCGTCTTCTCCGCCGCCGGAGCGCCCGGAATCATGATGAACAACTCGTCGAACACCTTGAGCGCGCTGATCGACGAGATGATGGCGACCAGGGCAATCGTCGGCTTGAGCAGCGGCAATTTGACGTAGAGCAAGCGCTGAATCGGCCCGGCGCCGTCGAGCGCGGCGGCTTCTTCGAGTTCTTCAGGGATCGTCAGCAGCCCGGCGAGAAAGATGATGGCGTAGTAGCCCAGCCCCTTCCATCCCGTCACGAACATCACCGACAGCACGTTGAGCGGATACGACGTGAGCCAATACACTTTGTCGCCACCCATCAGCGTGACGACGTAGTTGATCAGGCCCACGTCCTCGTTGAGCAGCCACTGCCAGATGATGCCGACGACGATCATCGGCGTGACGACGGGCAAAAAGTACAGCCCACGGAAGAAGCCCGAGCCTTTGACCTTGGCGTCGAGCAGGAACGCGACCGAAACGCTCGCCACAATCAGGAACGGCGTTACGAGCAGGTAGAGCAGGCTGTTGACCATCGCCCAGCCGAACGTGCGATCGCTCAGCAGGCGCCCGTAGTTCTCGAATCCGACCCAGACGGCGTCGCGCACGAACGAGTAGTCTTGGAACGACAACAGAAAGATGCGGACGGCTGGGTAGAAGATGAACACGACCAGAATCGCCAGCGCTGGCCCCAGGAAGAGCCACGGAATGCCGCCTGTTCGCCACCAACCCTTCGAGCGCGGCGGTAACGCTTCACGCGATGGGTGGACGCGGGGCGCCGTCGTCAGCTGCGCCGAGGGCAACACCTCGCCCGGAGCGGGGCGCGAATCAGTTGGATCGGTAGGAGCGTGCTCGGCAGACATCGGAAACGGTTTGCGAGTGCAAAGTACGAGCGAAGGCGGGGAGCAACACGCCGATCTATCTCACTGCTCTCCTTTCAGGATCTGCGCCGTCACGCGCGTGACGCTACGGCCTCAGCCTGCCAGCGTCGACTGCCGCGTCTGCTCGCCGCGCTCCTTGAAGCGCGTTTCGAGGTACTGCATGATCGTCGCCGCTACGTCCTTCTCGGTCGCCCGTTCGATGCCTTCGAGTCCGGGCGACGAGTTGACTTCGATAACGGCTGGTCCGTTTTTCGAACGCAGCAAATCGACTCCGGCAACGCCCAGTCCCATCACCTTGGCCGCTTTGACGGCTGCGGCTCGCTCGGCAGGTGAGATTCTGACTTTGCTGGCCGTTCCGCCCTGGTGCAGGTTGGAGCGAAACTCGCCCGGCGCGGCTTTTCGACTCATCGCTCCGACGACCTTGTCACCAACGACGAACGCGCGGATGTCTTCGCCGTCCGCCTCCTTGACGAACTGCTGCACGAGGATGTTGGCGTCCAGCTGGCGGAACGCCGAGATGACGCTTTCGGCGGCTTTGTCGGTTTGTGCGAGGACGACGCCCTTGCCCTGCGTGCCTTCGAGCAGCTTGATGACGAGAGGCGCTCCGCCGACAACGTTGATCAGGCCGTCGACATCTTTAGTCGAATGGGCAAAGCCTGTCGTCGGCAAACCGACACCTTTCTGGGCGAGCAACTGCATCGACCGCAACTTGTCGCGCGAGCGCGTGATCGAGATGCTGCTGTTGGCCGAGAGCGTCTGCATGATCTCGAACTGACGCACGACGGCTGTTCCGTAAAACGTGTAGCGCGCGCCAATGCGCGGAATGATCGCGTCGAAGTGCAGCGGCTCCCCAGCATACATCACCTTGGGATGGTCGGACGAGATGTCCATGTAGCAGCGCAGGTAGTCGACGACGCGTACGGTGTGGCCGCGCTTTTCGGCGGCTTCGATCAAGCGGCGCGTCGAGTAGAGCTTGATGTCGCGCGAGAGGATACCGATGTTCATGAGCAGAAGGAGAGCGCGTCGAACGCCACTTGGGGAGAGAAAAAGAGAGTCAGGAACGCACAGGCTTTCCGCCGAGAAAGGACGCGCCGCTGTCGACCAAGAAACGACCCGCGAGCGAGCGCCTGCCGACGAGCATGCGGTAGCGCATCCCGGCACGCGCCGTCAGCGTGAACTCGGTCACGAACGCGCGGCCTGCGATGATGAGCGTCGTCTGGATGACGGGACGCTCTTCGGACTCGCCGTTGCTGCTGGTCACCTTGCGCACGTCGTGGAGCCGGGCGACGCGAGGCTTGGTGCTTCGCGTGCTTCCAGGCCGGATCTGCAACGTGAACCGCACCCACTGCTCTCCCTCCTTCTCGAACCGCTCGATGTCGACCGCGTGGAGCGACGAAGTGAGCGCGCCGCTGTCGATTTTGGCTTTGAGTGCACCGACACGCAGCCCAGGAAGGGCTACCCACTCGCGCCAGCCGACGGGCGTCATGGGCGCGGAGAGGTCGGCATGAGAGGTGGCGGGCGATTCGGGCATAGTTCTGCAAGTTACTACACCTCACGCACGTCCGAGCCGTCGACTCACCCCTATGACGAATCCGGATTCCACTCCATCTCCCCCGGCCCTTGCGAACCCATTCGCCCACGCCGCTTTCCACGCCCATGCCTGATCCGCCCGACACTTCCGCTCTACCTGTCGTCGTCATCGGCGCCGGAGCCGCTGGGTTGATGGCGGCAGGCTTCGCGGGCGAGCGCGGGCGCGACGTCCTCGTAATCGAGGGGACTCGTCAGGGCGGCAAGAAGATCGTTATCAGCGGCGGAGGGCGCTGTAATGTGCTGCCGTCTGCCCCCGACCTGTCGCGCTTCGTCACGCATGGCTCGCCGAACACGATGCGGCGCGTGTTGAAGAGTTGGCCCGCTCGTGAACAGCGCACCTTCTTCGAGCAAACGCTGGGCATTCCACTCGCAATCGAAGACGAAACCGGCAAGCTGTTTCCCGTCAGCAACCGCGCCACCGACGTGCGCGACGCCCTCTTCGCCTTCGCCCGTCGCCACGGCGTCCGATTTCGGATGGACACGCGCGTTTCGGATCTGCGTCCGCTTGCCGAGGGCGGATGGCACGTCCATACGTCCGACGGCGACACGATCCACGCCGAATCGGTCGTCCTCGCGACGGGCGGACTGAGCGTGCCCAAAACAGGAAGCGACGGATTCGGCCTGCGCATCGCCGAACGGCTGGGCCACACCATCCGCCCGACCTACGCCGCGCTGACACCCCTCCTCGACGACGGCGGTCGCCACGCCGATCTTTCGGGCCTCTCGCTCACTGCACGCCTCCGCGCGACCGGAAAACGAGCGCACAACACGTCGCACGGCGGCTTCCTCTTCACTCATCGCGGGTACAGCGGCCCAGCCGTATTGGACGTCTCGCACCACGCCGTCCAGCGACCGGATGCACGGATCGAAGCCGCATGGTCGGACCTCGACGCAGCCGACTGGGAGACCGCGTTCGCCGATGGGCGCGCCCGACACGCGCTCACGCTCGTCCGCGAACACCTGCCGACGCGCCTGGCCGATGCCCTCGTCGCCGAAGCCGGTGTCCCGCCCGACCGCCGCTGCGCCGAGTTGCGCAAGCACGAACGCCGCGCCCTGATCGACGCGTTAACCGCCTATCCCCTGCCGCACACGGGCGACGAAGGCTACAAGAAAGCCGAAGTCACCGGCGGCGGTGTCGCTCTCGGAGAGGTCGACGCGCAGACGATGGAGAGTCGGATTCGGCCCGGTTTGCACTTCTGCGGAGAGGTTCTCGACGCGTGGGGTCCCATCGGAGGATATAACTTTTTCTGGGCCTGGGCGACGGGGCGGCTGGCGGGTTTGGCGGCATGAGGCATCTTGCCTCTTCACGTCCGTGCCAAATGGCTGCAACGGCCTTGCACCTTCCACGCATTCGATTAGTTTGACGCTACCACTGGACACGCTTATGCCCATCGACACCATCACCCAGACCGACCCCAGCTACGTACTCATCGTGGACGACGACCCGCTCGTAGCCGAGTCGCTCGGGCTGTTTTTCGAGGCCGAAGAGTGGGAGATCGCTCGGGCCGGCACGATCGCTCAGACGCGCGGTCTGCTCGACGAGCATCCGCGTCGCTACGATCTCATTTTGCTCGACGTGCGGCTGCCCGACGGCAACGGACTCGACTTTCTCGAAGAGGCCGAGGGCCGGACGATTGCGCCCGTCATCGTCATCTCGACCCACGCCGACGATGCCAGCCGCCTGCGCGCGCTCGGTCTCGGCGCCGAAGACTTTCTGAGCAAACCCGTCCAGCCCGACGAACTGCTCGCGCTGATGAAGCGACTTCCGATCGCCATCGACACGCCTCCGGCTCCATCGCCTGAGCTGCGCCGGATCGGAAATGCCGAGATCGACTTCGAGGCCGGTTTCATCCAGCGCGACTCCGAGGAGCGACACAAACTGAGCGACTTCCAGCGTGCCCTGCTGCGCGTGCTCATCGCCCATCAGGGCAGCGCCGTGTCACGCAAGCGCTTGATCCGCGAAGCGCTCAATCTGGAAAGCCGCGCGTACCTCGTCGATCTGACGCTCCAGAGCCTGATCGGTGTGCTCGACGAGCAAATCGATGCGCTGCGCGAATACATCGAACCCGACCCCGAGCGCCCCACGTTCATTCGACGCGTCTTCGGCCAAGGCTACAGGTTGCAAGGGTAATCGGCAAGCGGCAAAACCGGACGCATGACCCGGTGACTCCTCAGCATCACCGCGACTCGTACCGCGCGCCTTCCGCCAGGATCTTGTCCCAATCCTCCTGCGCTTCGGCCATCGCGTCGTCCAACGAGCGGTCGTCCTTAAACGTGCGGAGCAGGCTTGACTTGAACGACTCTTGCAAGCGGTTGTAGTTGGGCAGCGACGGTTTGAGCACGCGTGAGCCGACGAGTTGGCTGGCTGCGATGCCGCGCGCACGTCCGATCAGCGTGCTGTCGTCCGATGTGAAATAGGGATCGCTGAGCGTCGACGTGACCGACGGAAAGACCGGGACGATGCGGCTGAACGCGAGTTGATTCGGCCCGTTGGTGACGAACGCGGCCCAGTCCGCTGCGGCTTGCGGATTGGCGCTCCTATTGGCGACGGCCAGGCTCATCACGGCCAGGTTGCGGCTCCCCTCGGCTCCGACGATGGCGGGCGCTACGTCGGTGTCTGCGAACAGGCTCGGCGCGTTTTCCTCGACGATGCGCAAGAACTGCGGCCCGCCCGTAAACAGTGCAATCGTGCCGCTCTGGTAGAGGCGCAGCGCGGCGGATCGGGGCTGGGCGATGCTCTCACGCGGCATCGTGCCCGAACGAAACGCATCGCGCCACGCGGCCAGCACTTCGCGTCCTCGCGGCGTGTTGAAGGCGGCCTGCGTCTGATCCTCGTTGACGACCGACACGCCCTCGGCTTCCAACACTTCGATCAGGTCCGATTCGACGATCAGGTTGGTAAAGAAGGCGTAGTCGCCCGTTCGCTCGTGGAAGGTGTGAGCGAAGGCGAGCAGTTCGTCGTACGTCTGCGGCGGCGTGTCGAAACCGGCGGCTCCAAGTCGTGCGCGGTCGTAGATCACGATCTGCGTCGACAGGTACCACGGCACAGCGTAGGTCGCGCCGTCCATCGTCAGCGGCTCGACGGCGGCGGGCAGGTAGCTGGACTGCACGCTAGGCGCCAGCAGCGTGTCGAGCGGGGCCAGCGCGCCCAATTCGGCATACTTGCGGATGAAGTCGGCAGGCAGGTTGACCACGTCCGGCGACTGACCGGCGGCGATGGCGTTGAGGTACTTGCGCGTGATCCCGTCGTACGGCACGTCGACCCAGCGAATGGTGATGCCTGGATTCTGGCTCTCGAAGTCGGCGATCAGCCCTTCGATATACTCGTCGAACGTGGGCGAGAGT
This sequence comes from Rhodothermales bacterium, assembly GCA_963793245.1. Classification (GTDB taxonomy): domain Bacteria; phylum Bacteroidota; class Rhodothermia; order Rhodothermales; family BA12; genus CAXBBB01. Next base: position 360,434 of record CAWBZG010000004.1, on the reverse strand, counting down.
TGCAGCGTCCAGAACTCGACGACGTTGGGATCGCGGTCGGGCACGCCGCATCCAGCGATCGGCAACGAGGCGAGGAGCAGAAGGGCGAAGAGTCGGCGCATCGGAGTCAGGAAGTAGCGGAGTCGGTCGTCAGCGGGTCACCCGTGACAGGGCGCGCGTCGTCGGCCTCATTAGGCGCATCGCCAGCATCAGGCGTCGACGGTGGAGCGGGCGCGTCGACCTGGATCGACTCCAGACGGAAGCGGTGCGTATCGGCCTGATGTCCGTCGAACTCCAGCCGGGCGCCGTGGGAAAGTAGATGCTTGCGCAAGGCGATACCGTCGACGTGGCGCGGTTCGACGCCATCGCGCAGACTCATCGCCATCGCGCGGCCTGCGGCCTCTCCCATCGCGCGGCAGTTGCTCTGGATGCGGACGGCGCCCTGGGCCTCGAAATCCGCCGAGAGCGAACGCCCGACGACGAGCAATCCGTCGATCTCGACCGGCACCAAACTGCGATACGGAATCTCGTGGTACTCGCCCTTGGGCAACTCCATCAGACGGCTGTCCTCCTCCTTGCGGCGGTGCAGGTCGATGGGATAGCAGTTGCGCGCGATGGCGTCGTCGAACTTGCGCGCCTTCCAAAAATCGTCCGCCGTAAGCGTGTACTCACCGACGATGCGCCGCGTCTCACGCACGCCGACCATCGGCGCCGTCATCGACACGAACGCGCGCGTGCAGCCGGGCACGTAGCGCTTGAAAAAGGCGAGGTAGCGCGCCACCATCGCCCGGCCCGTCACGACGGCGTGCGACAGGTGAAACGGATCGGTCCCGTCGATCAGGTCGCGGATGCGCGGGTTGTTGAACGCGACCTCACCCGGACGTCCGTTCATCGAGAAGAGTTGGACGTAGTTCAAGTCCTCCTTATCCAACACGCCGTCGGCGAGCGCCTGCTGAAACAGCGGTTCGAGCGGCCACTCTTTGCCCTCGACCATCGCCGATGTGACCAGATCGACGTCGCCCGGACGGTTGGCCTTGGTGACGCCGGTACGCCCCGTCTCTTGGAGGAAGGTGATCAGCGTATCAAGATCGAGTCCGCCGAGCATGAAGCGGAACGCGAGCGGCTGATGCTCGCCCTGATCGTCGCCGCTGCGCATCGGCACGCCTGCGCGCGTGGCTACGTCGGCGTCGCCCGTCGCGTCGATGGTGCGAGCGGCGCGGATGGCGACGAGTCCGGCTTTGTTGTGGAAGACGCCCCCTTTGACGGCGCCGTCCTCGACGATGGGTTCGACGAAATGCGTGAAGTACAAGCGCTCGACGCCTGCCTCGGTCGCCACAGCTTCGAGCGTCGTTTTGAGCGCTTCGGGGTCGAACCAGCCTTCGTTTCCGTCCGAAAAGCGTCCGCTCGTGCCGTCGCGCATCATGCGCAGGTTGATCTCGGCGTCGATTCCTCCATTGAGCGGGACGCCTTCGATCTGGTTGGGCATCATCGGCGTGACCGTCGCCCCCGTCTGGGTGCCTCCGAGAAAGCCGAGCGCTTCGACCACGAGCGTGCGCATGCCTTCGCGTGCTGCCGCAATCGCAGCAATCGCCCCCGCCGTCCCTCCGCCGACGATGAGCACGTCGACGTGGCGCACGACCGGGACGTCTTGGGCAAAGGAAATCGGAGAGGCGTCGGAAAGCGAATCCAAGTGCTGCGTCGGTGGATGAGTCGGTAAGTTACGCGCCTCCGATCTCTTGCTTCTCTCGTTCTCGATGGACGTTTTCGCCGAGCCGTTCCGCGCTTCCGCCCCCTTCGACCTTCCGTTTCTGCGCTGGCTACCGCGCGGCTACGCAGACGATCCGGCCCGGCGCTGGCCTTTGGTCGTTGCCCTGCACGGCTCGGGCGAACGCGGAACGGATCTGTCAGCCGTCACACGTCACGGACTGGCCAGGCGGCTCAGCGAAGGCCTCGAACTGCCCGCCGTCGTCATCGCGCCCCAGTGCCCAGCCGACCGCTGGTGGGATGTCGAACCCGTCGCCGCGCTCGTACGCCACGCCGTCGCCACGTTCCGCGTCGACCCGGACCGCGTCGTCTGCACCGGGCAGTCGATGGGCGGGTATGGCACGTGGCACGTCGGCACCCGCTACCCCGAACTCTTCGCCGGACTAATGCCCGTCTGCGGCGGCGGCCTGGCGTGGCTGGCGCCGCAGATCGCCGATGCAAACGTTCCGGTATGGGCGTGGCACGGACTCCTGGACGAGGTGGTGGCGCCCTACCACAGCCGCGAAATGACGCAAGCTGTCCGTGCGGCTGGAGGCAGCGCACGCCTGACTGAACTCCCCGACGTAGCCCACAACGCGTGGAACGCCGCCTATGACAACGCCGACGCGCTGATCTGGCTCACATCGCAGCGGCGCGGCTACTAGATCCGAACAATCAACCGTGAACAGACCCGGCGGGCAAGCGTGAGAGCGCCTCCCTTACCGACTCTCTTCAATGGATGCTATTCTCTCTCGCCCGGTTGCCGCACTCAGCGTAGATGACCGCGCGACGTTTATCGTACGCACATACGGGCACCTGCTCGGCGCCATCCTGCTCTTCGTAGGCATCGAAGTGTTCTTGTTTCAGTCCGGGCTGGCGGCGCCGATGGCGGCGGCGATGCTGGGCGTCAACTGGCTGCTGGTCTTGGGTGGATTCGTCGTGGTGAGTTGGCTGGCGAGTCGGGCGGCCAACTCGTCGATGTCACAGCCTGTCCAGTATCTGGCGCTGGGCGGATTCGTTCTGGCTCAGGCGATCATCTTCGTTCCGCTGCTCTACATCGCCGACAGCTATGCGCCCGGCGCGATTCAGAGCGCCGCCGTCGTCACGATGATCGGGTTTGCGGCGCTGACGGCCATCGTGTTCACGACGCGCAAGGATTTCTCGTTCATGGGCGGCATGCTGCGGTGGGGCTTCGTGGTCGCGCTCGTCGCCATTGTCGCAGGCGTGCTGTTTGGTTTTCAGTTGGGCACGTGGTTCTCGGTCGCGATGGTAGCGCTGGCAGGCGGCGCGATCCTCTATGACACGTCGAACATCCTCCACCACTACCCCGAAGACCGCTATGTAGGCGCTGCGTTGCAGTTGTTTGCCTCGGTCGCGCTGCTGTTCTGGTACGTGCTGTCGATCTTCACGTCTCGTCGATAAGGTGAGCCGTGGAACTGGCGAGGTGCTGCACTCCTATTTTCAATAAAGACTGAAACTAGGATTGCGGGCCTCCCGTTTCGGCTATTCTATTCGCTCCAGCCGCTGCCTGTGCCCTCTCCTCCGCTCTTCGTCGACACGCCGCGCGGGTTGTTTACGGCCAATGGAACGTGGTATCGGACGACGGTCGCGCAATTGCGCACGTATGCGGAGCCGGTCGTCGACGCGATGGGCATCGAAACGCTCATCGCTCGTGCGGACGATACACTGGCGGCTCCGCGCACGCTGGCGCTGACCGTTCTGCCGCTGCTGTTGGTTGGGCTAGCTCCTGTTTGGGCGGCACCGATTGCCCTTGCGCTCGCTGCCGTCGCCTTTCTCTGGACGCCGCTGCTGACCGGGCCTTTGCTCGGCAAGGCGTGGAAAGTGTTGGGACTGGTGCCCGTTCAACTCGTGCTCTACCTGTTCGTGCTCAGCTTCCTGGCTGCACAAGGCCTGTTCGCATCGGTCGCCGCCGGACTACTAGGTTTCGTCCTGTTGCGTTGGGGATTGGTGGATTGGACCCTAACCAAGGTGCTCGGTCCGGTCTTTGCCCGGATGCACGACCTCCCACGCCCCGACGCAGTCCTACGCGCGCTCATCGTCCGCTCAGCGCTTCACAGCGGCATCCCCCACGCCGAAGTCGACGCGATGCAGCGCGACTTGGTCCGCCTGCTTCCCCGACGTTAGTCTATGCCGTCTACCATCTACCTCGCACGTCACGGCGAGACCGACTACAACCGCAACCGCATCGTGCAGGGGCGCGGCGTCAACAGCCAACTCAACGCGACGGGCAGCGCCCAGGCCGAACGGCTAGCAGCGCGTCTGGCGGACGTGCGTTTCGACGCGGTGTACTCCAGCCCGCTCACCCGCGCGCGCCAGACCGCTGAGACGGTGCGTATGCATCAGCCCGAGCCGACTCCGCCACTTCGCCTGCTCTCCGGGCTGGAAGAGATTAGCTGGGGCGAACTCGAGGGACTCCCCGCATCCCCGGAAACGCGAGACGCCTTCGAGCGCCTCCACGCGCAGTGGGCCACCGGCGATTTCGATACGCCCATCCCCGGTGGTGAGTCGATCCGCGACGTACAGACGCGTGTGCTCGACGCCTGGCAGACGATCCTAAACGAAGAGCCGGACGGCGATGTGCTGATCGTAGCGCATGGACGAACCATGCGCGTGCTGCTCGCATCCGTCCTGCCGGGCTATGGCTTGGAGCGGATGCAGGACGTCAAGCACGGCAACACCTCGCTCAACGTGCTGTCGGTCGACGGCGACCGCGTCACGCCCGACTCTGCTCAACTGCATGGCTCACTGGGAAGCCGAATCGACCATTCTGCGCGCATGACCGAGACGCTTGCCGCTTCCGCTTCCATAGCGACTGCCGGATCCGCCCTTGGGCGCCTGATCCGTGCCGCTGCGGACGTGCGCGCCGACGGAGCGTTCGCTCAGGTCCACGTGCCCGCCCCCGCCGCGTCGCCGCTGGCGTGGTTGGCTGGTCAGCACGGTTTGCCTCGCCTGTTCTGGCACGGACGCGGCGAGCGAGAGTCCGTCGCCACACTGGGCGCCGCGCTGACGGTCGGCAGCGAATCCGAGGCGCCCGCCGACTTACCTCCACACGCCTACGTTTCGACGGCATCGGACCTGGTCGCATTGTCGGATGTACTCGATCGGTTGGGGCCGGACGCCCGACTCTGGGGCGGACTGCGCTTCGACGCCCAGAAGCAGCCCGATGGCGCGTGGAATCTCTACCAGCCCCTGCGCTTCACCCTTCCGCGCTTCACCTACTCGCGACACGACGACGGATCGGCGACGCTCGCCTGCGCCCTCGTTCTACCCGACGACCTGAGTCGCCTGGACGACATCGCCAGACAAGCCGAATCGTTGTCGTCCGCCCGAGCGATGGACCGCATCCGCCTGCCCGTTCCGCTCGAACGCGCCGACCTGCCGGGCCGTCCGACGTGGAATCGCATGATCGCGTCGGCACTATCGGCATTTGAAAAGGGCGAACTGGAAAAAGTCGTCCTCGGAAGGCGCGTGACCTACCGCTTTCCTAAACCGTTGGACGCGTTCGACCTGCTCCACCAGTTGATGGACGCAACGCCGGGGTGCTTCCACTTCTATACGGAGCACGCCCAGAACACGGCGTTCGTCGGCGCATCGCCCGAACTGCTGTTTCGCCTGCGCGACGGACGCTTGCAGAGCGAAGCCATCGCCGGAACGCGCCCTCGCGCCGACGCCAACGAAGCCGACGACCTGCTCCGCCGCGAACTGCTGGACTCGGACAAGGACCAGCGCGAACACCGCTACGTCCGCCACTTCCTGGAAGAGCAGCTGGGCCGCTTCACGACCGAACTGGAATCTGACGCATCGCCCCGCGAGATGCCGCTCGCCCGAGGTCGCCACCTGCGCTCCCGACTCTCCGGCATCCCCCACGCCGACACGCACCCCGTCGACGTGCTGCGCGCGCTTCATCCGACGCCTGCTGTTGGCGGTACACCTACCGGGGCCGCGCTTGCCTTCATCCGCGAACACGAGCCGTTCGACCGGGGCCGTTACGCCGCTCCGCTGGGTTGGATTTCGCGCGATGAGGCCGAGTTTGCCGTCGGTATCCGCTCAGGCCGCGTCGAAGGCGACACGTTGGCACTGTACTCAGGCGCTGGAATCGTCCGAGGCTCCGATGCCGATGCCGAGTGGGACGAGATCGAAGGCAAGATCGCCAACTTCACGAGCGTGCTGGGCCTGAACCCGTCGGCAGAATAGGCCGCAGACTTCACGTGCGGCTCACTTGTGGGACTGGAAAGCGCATGGGAGATGTGGTATCTTGACCACCTAAGGGCAAGTCCTGTACGACCAGCTCCCTTCGAACTCCGCCAGGGCCGGAAGGCAGCAACGGTAGAAGGTCGATGCGGTGCGATGCAGGTAGCTTGCCCTTTTTTGTGGCCTTTCGCATGCTACGTGCGAGTTGATTATTGAGAGTGAATTTGCCTCCGTCGTAGCATGCTACGACGCTACGGGATACAGACGAACGGTGCCATAACCTCCCGTAGCGCCGTTGCATGCAACGGCGACTCGCGCTGAACGGTCACCCCGTCGGCAACCGCTCCAACGTCAACGTAACTGGCCCGTCGGCAGCGAGGTTGATGTCCATGTGCGCGCCAAACGTGCCGGTCGCAACTGGCTGCCCTAACTCACCGGCGAGCGCGTCGCAAAAGGCGCGGTACAACGGCTCGGCAGCTTCGGGCCGAGCGGCGTGGACGTACGACGGTCGATTGCCCTTGTGCGTATCGGCGTAGAGCGTGAACTGGCTGACGACGAGCGCCTCACCGCCGATGTCGATCAGCGAAGCGTGCGACGGACGCTCGTCGGGCGACTCAGGGTCAGGAAACAGACGCAACTTGGCCACCTTCTGCGCGAGCCACAGCGCTTCGTCCTCCCCATCGCCGACGCGAACACCGAGCAGAATCAAGACGCCTCGGTCGATCTGACCCACGGTCTCCCCGTCTACATCGACGCGAGCGTGATGGGCGCGTTGAACCAGAGCGATCATCGGTCCGCCAGGTGTTGGCGCGCGAACGCCTCGAACGCGTCGAGAGCGCGTCCCCGGTGGCTGATCGCGTTTTTGCGCTGGGTCGACATCTGGGCGAACGTCTCGCTCTCGCCTTCTGGGACGAAGAGCACGTCGTAACCGAAACCGCCGTCGCCGCTCGGCTCGGTCGCGATGCGGCCTTCGCAGACGCCGTCAAACGTTTGGGTCGCCTGGCCTGGAGCGGCAAAGGCTAGCGAGGTACGGAAGCGGGCCGCCCGAAGTGTTTTTCCGCCGAGTTCGCGGAGCAGCAGCGCGCGGTTTTCGCCAGGGTCGCAGGCGGGTCCGGCGTAGCGCGCTGAGTGGACACCGGGGCGTCCATCAAGGGCGTCGACCTCCAATCCGGTATCATCGGCCAGACAAGGCGCTCCGACATGAAGTGCCAGACTCTCAGCTTTGAGGCGCGCGTTTCCGGCCAACGTCGGCTCGGTTTCGTCGACGGAGGGCGCGTCGGCAGGAGGCGGCTGCACGTCGAGGCCGAGTGGTTCGAGGCGGGCGACGAGTTCGCGCAGTTTGCCGGGATTTCCGGTGGCGAGGTAAAGGGTCACGCAGCGAGAGAGTTGGTTGTGCTGAAAGCTACGCTCCCCTGCTCACCGAGTCTTGGGCGAACTCGACACGAAAGCCGCCGTTTGAACGGTGTACCTGACCGCACCTTGCATGTCCGCCGACGCCGACACTCCGTTCGACCCCATCGAAACCGCCATCGAAGCCATCCGCAAGGGAGGCATCGCCATCGTCGTCGACGACGAGGACAGAGAGAACGAGGGCGACTTCATCGCGGCTGCCGACGCCGTCACGCCCGCGATGGTCAACTTCATGGCAACCCAAGGGCGCGGCCTGATTTGCGTCCCGCTCGAACGCGAACGCGCGATGGAGTTGGATCTTCCGATGATGGTGCCGACCAACTCGTCGGTCCACGAAACCGCCTTCACGATCAGCGTCGACCTGCTCAGCGGAACGACGACGGGCATCTCGGCAAGCGACCGCGCCGCTACGATCCGCGCCTTGGCCGATCCCGCGACACGCCCTGTCGAACTGGGTCGCCCCGGCCACATCTTCCCGCTCCGCGCTCACGCAGGCGGCGTTCTTCGCCGTGCCGGACACACGGAAGCCGCCGTCGACTTGGCACGGCTGGCGGGACGCAAACCTGTCGGCGTCATCGTCGAGATCTTGAACGACGACGGGACGATGGCGCGTGTGCCCGACCTTGCAGCGATGGCGCGTAAGCACGATCTGCCGCTCGTCACGATCAAGGATTTGATCGCCTATAGGATGCGGCACGAATCGCTGGTCGATCAGGTCGTGTCGGTCGACATGCCGACGCAGTACGGACGGTTCACCCTGACCGCGTTCGAGGAGCGACTGACGGGCGAGGTCCACCTCGCGATGACGAAGGGCGAGTGGGACGAACAGACGCCGGTCCTGACGCGCGTCCACTCATCGTGCGTGACGGGCGACATCTTCGGCTCGCAGCGCTGCGACTGCGGCGATCAACTCGCTTCGGCGCTGGCTCAGGTCGAGGCTGCGGGTCGCGGCGTCGTGCTCTACATGCAGCAGGAAGGGCGAGGTATCGGGCTGGTCAACAAGTTGCGCGCCTACAAACTGCAGGAGCAGGGCATGGACACCGTCGAGGCCAACGAAGCGCTGGGCTTCGGGATGGACCTGCGCGACTATGGCATCGGCTGTCAGATTCTCCGCGCGTTGGGTGTGCGCAAGATGCGGCTGATGACGAACAATCCGACCAAGCGGGTCGGACTGAGCGGGTACGGACTCGAAATCGCCGAGCGCGTGCCGCTCCAGATGGTGCCGGGCGAACACAATGCGCGCTATCTCCAGACCAAGCGCGACCGCATGGGCCACGACCTTGACCTGGGTAGCCTGCTGACCGGGCACGACCGCGACGTGATGCAGTCGGTCGCTGGTGAGGGCGATGGAGCGGGGTAACCTCCGCCTGGACGAGAGCCTCGCACCGACCTCCCAATCCCTCAAATGCCGCTATTGACCGGCAAACGGGATAATCCCAGCCTCCGCACGCCCGATGATGTTTGCGCTGGGCTTCATCGGTAGGACGACGCGGAACGTAGCGCCCTCATCCGGCTCGCTCGTCGCCGAAATGGTGCCGCCGTGACGCTCGACGATGCGCCGACAGATGGCGAGACCGATGCCGGTCCCCTCGTATGCATTGCGCCCGTGCAAGCGCTGAAATGGAGCGAAGATGCGGTCCGCGAACTGCTGTTTGAAGCCGACACCGTTGTCGGTCACCTCGATCACGATGCACGCCACGCCTTCGGCTTCGCCCGGTCGAATGCAAACCGTCACGTATGGCGGTACGTCGGGACGGCTGAACTTGAGCGCGTTCCCCGCGAGGTTGAGCAGCAGCTGGTAGAGCTGAGTCGGATCGGCAGTCGGCGGTGCAAGATCGTCCGGTGCATCGAGCACGAGCGTACCGTTGGTCTCTTCGATGCGGATCGACAGGTCGCCAGCCACGCGTTCAAACGTCTTACGTAGATCGACGCTGACGAACGGCCTGCCCTGCGAGGTCACGCGCGAGTAGTCGAGCAGATCGCCGATCAGGTCGTTCATGCGCGACGCCGCGTCCCGCATCCGGTCGATGTAGTACGTCGCGTCGGTGTCGAGTTGGCTTCCGTACTCGTCGGTGAGCAGTCCGCCGAACGCCCGGATCTTGCGCAGCGGTTCTTGCAGGTCGTGCGAGGCGACAAACGCGAAGTCGGCCAGTTCGCGGTTGCGAGATTCGAGGGCCTTATTCGCTGCGTCGAGTTGCGACGTCCGCTCGTCAACGCGCGTCTCGAGCGTCTCGTTGACCTGCTCCATCTCGGCGTTGGCCTGGCTGAGTGCCCGCTCGTTGTCCTTCCGCTGCGAGATGTCGACGACGGCTCCGGCGAGTTGGGTTGGCACCCCTTTGTCGTCGAACTGCGCAAGCCCTCGGCTGAGCACCCAGACGTAGGAGCCGTCGGCGCGCCGCAATCGGTATTCGGCCAGCAGTTGCGGCGTTTCTCTCGACAGGTGACGTTCGACCTGATGGGTCACTTCATTCAGATCGTCGGGATGGGTCCGCTCGCTCAAGGCGTCAAACGTCGCCGGGAACGCGTTCGGCTCGTACCCCAGCATTTCGTAGAAACGCGGCGACAGGTAGGTCTCGTCGCTCTGGATGTCCCAGTAGTAGATGCCGTCGCTGGTGCCGCGCACGGCCTGCTCGAATCGCTCCTCGGTTTTTCGGGCGAGTTGTGCGGCGGCGTGCTGGTCGGTTACGTCGTGCAGGTACACCGAAAGGCCGGTCTCGTAAGGAAACAGGTTGACGTCCAGAATGCGCCCGCGCCACTCAAAGTCTGCGATCTGCCGGGTTCGGCGCGACACGTTGGCCTCCGTAATCGCAAACGCGAGCCGCTCGGCTCCCAGCCGGTTGAGCAGCACGTCGGCGCTGCGGCCCAGGTAACTGCGCCCTGACGAACCCAGCAGCTTCTCAGCGGCGGCGTTGATGTAGCGCAGCTTTCCGCTTGTACTGATCGAGAAAAACGCCTCCGTAATGCTCTCTAAAATATCCGTGTTGCGCTGGAGCACGCGGTTGCGCTCGCGCTCGGCAAACCGCGACTCGGTGACGTCGCGCATCGTCACGATCATCCGCGCTTCGGATTCACCGCCGCCCGCGTGGAAGATGCTCCGCGCCACGATTTCGCGCTGTCCGAACTCGGGCGACTCCAACCGAAACTCCGACGAGAACGCCGATCCCGTCTCCATCGCCCGATCGTGTGCGTTGACGAACGACGCCAGGTCATCGGGATGGATACGCGAAAAGTAGGCGTCGACCGGATGCGACTGGCCGAGCGGCAGGCCAAACAGGTTGTTCAGGCTGTCCGACGCCATCACCTGCTCGTCTCCCTGCTTCTGCTGCCACGTCCCCACCTCGGCGACGGCCAACGTGAGTTGCAGCGTTTCTCTCGTTCGAGACAGACGGGCGAGCGTCGTTTCCAACTCGGTCACGTCGCGCTGAACCGACACCCAGTGCGTCACGCGGCCTCCTTCTCGGATCGGCTCGATGCGCCACCGCACGATGTAGGGCGAGCCGTCCTTGCGGTAGTTGTAGGTGCACCCCTCGAACGAGCGCTCCGCGGTCAGATCGTCGCGCAACTGCTTCATCAGGGAGCGGTCGGTGAGCGGTCCCTGCAGGATACGCGGCGTATTGCCTCGCACCTCGTCGAGCGTGTAGCCGGTCAGCTTCTCGAACGCCGGGTTGACGTAGACGATGCGCGGGCCGGGAGAATCCAGTTCCGCGTCGGTGATGACGACGGAGTCTCCAGCATGGACGACGGCGGCTTCGAGTAGTCGCAGCCGAGGTCCGCTGCCTACACGGGTCGGCTCTTGGTGGATGTCGGAGCGCGCTTCGCTGGCGCTCCACTGCGCCTGACGCAGCACGTGCCCCAACTCATCTAGAGCGGCGTGCCCCGCCTCTACCACGACGTATCCGTTCCACACGTCGGCGCCCTCCCACTGTCCGCCCAGACCGATCAACGTTTCGGGCCGCTGCGCCGATCCGAGTACGCGAGAAGCCTGCTCGACATCCACCGCTGCTCCCACGATCAGCGCATCGAACGTTCCTCCGTTGAGCAACCGGACCGCCTCGCTCATCTTCTCGACCGAGCGCACCTCGGCGCCCGACAGCGCGCGAACCGATTCGTCGACGAAAGTGGCTTCTGTATCGGAGAGACCTACGGCCAGCGCGCGCGCGGGGAAAGGCATAGAACGAGTTGAATCACGGGGGAGAATCAGACAAAGATGAGCATCTTCGGCGCAAAAAAGAATGGGAGCCGCGCGCCAAGCCGCAAGCGTTGACGGAGCGTTACGCTCGGCTCGTCACTCCGCTCCACGCGAGACCAACTGCCGATACAACGCACGCACGTCGGCGTCGAAATCCGAGCCATCGTTGTCGTTAACGAGCACGTAGTCGGCCCTTGCTCGTCGCTCGGCGTCCGGCATCTGCCGCGCGATTCGCGCTTCGACGGCAGCCCGATCTACGTCGTCACGAACCATCGTTCGGGCGATGCGGACCTCGACCGGTGCGTCGACGACGAGAGTGGCGTCCAACTCGGCGTCGCCTCCGCTTTCGAACAGGATGGCGGCTTCCTTGACCAGCATCGGCGCCGAAGTCCGAGCGACGCGCTCGGCAAACGCTTGACGCACGCGCGGATGGACGATGGCGTTGAGACGGGCGAGCGCATCTGGATCGGCGAAGACGTGCGCGCCAAGCCGGATCCGATCGAGCGATCCGTCAGCGCGATAGGTATCGGCACCGAAGGCCGCGATCACGTCGGCCCGAACGTCGGCGCGCAAGAGAATGCGTTTGGCCTCGTCGTCGGCGTAAAACACCTCAGCGCCACACGCTTCGAGAATCCGGCACGCCCGCGACTTTCCCGCTCCGATGCCGCCGGTGACGCCGAGCAAGAAGGGGTGCGTTCGAGAGGACGAAGAGACGGAGAGCATGGTAGGGACGTGATGCAGACTCCAAACTACCACCCCACGACGTGCGGATCCGTAGCTTTGGTCTCCTCCATCGCCGTACCCCACGTTCTCTTGCCCCTCTCCCGCCCACTCGCTCCCGGAAGCCGCATCCGCGTACTCGCCCCGGCCAGCGCGCCTTTCGATGCCGATGCCACCGACCGTGGAATGGCGGCGCTACGCGAGCGGGGGTTCGACGTGATCGCGCCACCCTCACGCGAGCAGTACGGCCACCTGAGCGCGACGGACGACCAGCGCCTCGCCGATCTCAATGACGCGCTTCGCGACCCCGACACGTCGGCTATCGTGTGCGTACGCGGTGGATATGGCACGCTGCGCCTGCTGCCAGGCGTCGACTATGCCGCCGCGCGTGCGCACCGCCCACTACTCGTCGGCTACTCGGACATCACCGCGCTCCAACTCGCCCTGCTGACCCGCTCGGATTTGCCTAGCCTGTCCGGGCCGATGGTAGCCGTTGAATGGGGCGACATCGACGAACAGAGCGAAACGCTGTTTTGGGATCTGGCACGCGGCGGCACGTCCGATGACCTGCTCGGCCCTGACGGGGACCGGCTGACGGCAATGCGCTCAGGCACAGCGGAGGGCACGCTGATCGGTGGAAACCTGGCGCTCGTCACGCGGCTGATCGGCACGCCGTACCTGCCCGACTTGGACGGCGCGATCCTGTTTTTCGAGGAAGTCGGAGAGTCTCCCTACCGGTTAGACGGAATGCTGGCGCAACTAGCGCTGTCGGGGACGCTGGACCGCATCGGCGGACTCGTCATCGGCCAGATCACCGAAGCCGATCCGCGCCCCGGTCGTCCTTCGCTCACCATCGAGCAGGTGCTCACCGATCACTTGGCCCACCTGCCGATTCCGATCGCGAGTGGACTGGTGTACGGGCACATCCCCGTCAAGAACACGATGCCGATTGGCGTTCGCGCTCGCCTCGACGTGACGGACAGCAGTGCCCGACTCGCGATTCTCGAACCCGTCACCGAGCCGTCATCGTGATACGCTTCGCCACGTTTGCATCGGGCGGCGGAAGCAACTTCGGCGCGCTGCTCGCCGCTGTCGACGATGGATTCTTTGGAGGCCGCTCCGTGCCTGCTCGTCACGGACCGCGAAGGCACTGGCGCCGCTGACCGCGCCCGATCTGCAGGCGTTTCTGTCGCGCTCCTACCTCCGTCCGATTTCTCCGACGAAACAGCCTATGCCGACGCGCTGATCGGAGTGCTGCAGCAGGCCGACACCAACCTGGTCGTGCTCGCTGGCTTCCTCAAAAAGATTCCCTCGGGCGTCGTCCGCGCCTATCCGAATCGCATTCTCAACGTCCACCCCTCGCTGCTACCCGCGCACGGCGGCAAAGGGCTGTACGGTCGGCGCGTCCACCAATCCGTCCTCGACGCAGGCGACACCACGAGCGGGGCGACTGTCCACCTGGTCGACTCAGGCTACGACACCGGCCCCATCGTTGCACAACGATCCGTTCCCGTTCTGCCGGACGACACGCCCGAATCGCTCGCTGCGCGCGTGCTGACCGTCGAGCATCAGTTGCTGCCGCACGTAGTCGGACTGTTTGCGCAGCGCCGCGTGCGCGTCGATGGGCGGAGCGTTACGGTCGATCCAGAAGAGTAGCCGACGCACAGTCGAACGCCTCGGCTTCCTGATCGGCAAGAGTGCGCGCTGCCGTGTTCTGGTCCGGCGACGCTTGGGCTTCGACCCATCCGACCAAACACCCCGGATCGCCCTCGCGCCCTATCGATAGCACCGCTAGCCGCGACGGAATCAGCGTTCCACTTCCGTCGTCGAGCTGGTACCGCACGATCAAGGCAAACGGCTCGTCGCCGCGCAGTCGCCACTCGATGGTTTCGCCCAGTGAGTTGAACGGCGCCAGCGAGGTCCAGACGCCATTGGGCACGCCCGCGTCAACATCCATCCGCAAGTCGCCCTCGGTGACGTAGAGCGGGACGCCGCCGTATCCGGGGCAGCGCAGTTCGACGCCCATCCCATGCTCGTATTCGGCTAGCGTGTGGCAGGCGTCGTAGTCGAGCGTGGTGTAGGCGAACGTGACCGAGTCGGCGACGGGAGCGGTTGAGGCTGACGTATCGGGAGCGATCGACGCGGCGTCGCGCTCGGGAGGTGTGCAGACGGACAGCGTCAACGCAAGAGTGAGCGGCAGGAGGCGTCGAGTCATGGACGGGGATAGTCACCGCTCCTCGCTCGGGTTTCCGAGCAGGCTGCAAGTGGCTGTGCCGAGTAGAGTTGAGCATCCGATTCGCGCGTTTCTTTTTCACAGGTGCGACGCGTACGAGTCGGATCGGATCACACGTACCCTGGGGCGCCGAAATTGGCTATTCGCTCCACTCCTCGAACTTGCGCTCTGACGCACCCCTAATGCCTGTCGACTCCTCTCGTCTGGGTATTCCCGTTTGCAGTCTCTTTCCGCTGCTCCTGCTACTCGCTCACGCAACGTCCGCGCAAGTCGACACGCAGACGCTTGGACTAGGCGCAACGAAGGATCTAGCCTACGACGAGGTACGCGGCAGGCTCTACGTCGCTGCAGCACGACGGGGCGAGCAGAACTTCGCGTCGGCCAACACGGTGTTCTCCATCGATCCAGTTTCGGGCACAGTCGTCGACTCGCTCGTGCTTGGCGGCAGTCTCACCCAAGTTGCTCTCTCGAGTGACGGCAACACACTCTACGTCGCAAGGAAGGAGGCAAACTCCGCCATCGTGCGGATCGACTTGGCCGCGTGGATTGCCACAGTCGCCGTCGCGTTTCCGGGTGCCGCCGATCCGTACACGTTCGCCGTCGCTCCCGGAAAGCCCGAAACGCTTGCCGTCGTCCGAGTCGCGTCGAATCGCGAGCCGGACCGGTTGGAGATCTGGCGCGACGGCGTTCGGCTGGTCGACCGGATTGAGACGCGCGTAACCACGATAGGCTTCGGCGACGTGCCGGGGCGTCTGTACGGACTCAGTGCCGGGTCGGGCTTCCTCGACTTAGCCAGGTACGAGGTATCGGATACCGGCGTGCGCTTGCTGTCGTCGGACGCAATCGGAATCGGGGGTAACTCCGGTTCGCCGTACCTACAGAATGGTAAGGTGTACCTGTCCGACGGAACCGTCGTCGACGGGGAAGATCGGACCGTCGTCGCCGGAGGTTTGCCCGCGCCCCTCGGACTGAACGGTTCGGCCCCGTGGATTCACACCGTCGCCCGATCTCCGTCGGCTGGCCGCCTGCTGGCGCTCCACGTCGAGAGCTACGGCGCGCTGCTGACGGCCTACGACGAATCGACGCGCGAGGAGATCGCGAGCGTTCAGCTCTTGATCAACGGCTTTCCCGTGTCGCGCCTCGTGCGGTGGGGAGATAGAGGACTTGCCTACGCTACCAACGGACAACTGGTGCTCGTCACGACCGACTTGGCTGCCCAGCCGATAGCAGGCCTGGTCACGTCCATCTTCAACCCGTACGATGGAGTGTGGCGCAAGCAATCGGAGTATGATCCCATCGTCATCGAAGACACGCTGAGGCTGCCGGTGCGCGTCGTTAACACGGGCAACGCTGCCCTACGCGTCGACAGCACGACGGCTACTGCGTCCGCGTTGACGTTTTCGCCCGCCACCTTTACTCTGCCGCCGGGCGACAGTCTGTTCGGAACGCTGACCTACGCTCCTGCTCGCACCGGCAGCTTTTCGGAGCGGCTCACGTTCGCTTCCAATGCGGCAGGCCTTCCGCGCACGTTTAAGGTGGCGGCCAACTTCTTCGGTTCAATCTTGGAGCTAGACCGTGGGAAAATCTCATGGCAAACGGTCAACCTGGCCGACACGACCTCGCTCGGCTTCCAAATCGCCAATCGCAGCACGCGTGCCGTCGACGTGATGGACATCGAGTCGGCCGACACCACGTTCGCTGTTTCTCCGCGCGCCTTCACGATTCCACCTTTCGGCAGCAAGTGGGTAACGGTGACCCTACTCCCGCTGGCGCCGGGGACGTTCCGGGGCGACCTGATCATACGGAGCACGGCGTTCGTGTCGACGGATACGATCCGCGTCGAGGCAACGCTGGTCCGCGAAGCCAGGCCAGCCCTCTCCACGTTTCAGGTCGGCTTCGAGGACGTGCGGACCGGCCAGACGGTCGACTCTACCATCCGGTTCAGCAACACCGGCTCCGACACCCTTCGCGTCGCTTCCAACACGGCTGTGGCTCCGTTTTCGATCACTCCACAGGCGTTTACGCTCGCTCCGGGCGAGTCGACCCAACTTCTGGTAACCGCCACGCCGGACGCGAGCACGCCCGACTTTGTAGGACTCAGCATCTACTTCGACGGGCCGTCCAATCGCCTCGACGGACGCCTGCTCGTGTACCTCTCTCGATCACAGTCGACATCCGCAGACCCAGCACCCCTCATCACAGAGGAAATCCGAGGCGTCCACCCCAATCCGGCGCGTGATGCTGCGTGGATAGACCTCGCGACGCCACACCGCGAGCGCGCTACGCTGACGATCTACGACGTGATGGGGCGCGCCGTGCGTACCGAAGCCGTCGACCTGAGTGGTGGGGAGCAGCGATTGCGCGTCCCGTTGGTCGGCTTGCCGTCTGGGACCTACGTGCTCCGGCTCACCTCGCCGTCGTTCGCCGCGAGCCGGACGCTTTCCGTAGCGTCGTAGCGGCTCGCGCTCGCCGCTCTTCGCTCGGGTTTCCGAGACGCGGCGCGTGTGCCTTCGTAGCATGATGGCTCACCCAACCGGACTCCGATGCTCCACACCGCCGCCGATCTCCCCGCTCCGCCCGATCTGGCTCCTATCCGCCGCGCGCTGCTGAGCGTTTCGGACAAAACCGGCTTGGTGCCGTTCGCCAAGCGACTAGCGGCACACGGCGTCGAGTTGGTGTCGACCGGAGGCACGGCGCGGGCACTGCGCGAAGCCGGGCTGGACGTGATCGACGCGAGTGAGGTGACGGGCTTCCCTGAGATCCTCGACGGGCGCGTCAAGACGCTGCACCCTGCGGTCCACGGCGGCATTCTGGCACGGCGCACGTCGGATGCAGACGCTGCGACGCTCGCCGAGCACGACATCACACCTATCGACCTGGTCGTTGTCAACCTCTATCCGTTCGGACAGGCCGTCGCCGCTGCGGACGTAACCGATGCAACGGCTGCCGAAAACATCGACATCGGTGGGCCGACGATGGTGCGCGCTGCGGCCAAGAACTGGGCGTTCGTCGCCGTCGCCGTCGACCCGGCTCGCTACGGTGAGATCGCCGATGCGTTGGACGCAAACGATGGCGCATTAGGCATGCCGATGCGACGCGAGTTGGCTCACACAGCGTTCCAGCACACCGCCGCTTACGACGCAGCGATCTCGGCGTACTTCGCGCGAGCCACGCAATCAGCCGATCGCTTCGACCTGCCCAATCTCGACACCCTGACGCGCGAAGAACTGCGGTATGGCGAAAACCCCCATCAGCGCGCCGTCCTGCTCCGCACGTCGGACGCGTTCGAGACGCTGCACGGCAAGGCGCTGAGCTACAACAACCTGCTCGACCTGAGTGCCGCCGTCGGCGTGATCGGAGCGTTTCGGCACTCGGATCCGACCGTCGCGATTCTCAAGCACACCAACCCCTGCGGCGTCGCCACGCGCGGATCGTTGACCCAGGCGTACGATGCGGCGTTTGCGACCGACCAGCAGTCGCCGTTCGGAGGCATCGTCGTCGTCAACCGGGCGCTGACGATGGAAGCCGCCCAGAAGATCGACGGCGTGTTTACCGAACTCGTGATCGCCCCGAGTTACGAAGACGGAGTCCTCGACTTCCTGATGGAGAAGCAAAACCGCCGCCTAATCGAGATGCGCGCGTGGGCGGGCGAGACCGACGCGCTCGATCTGCGCAGCGTCGCCGGAGGCATCCTCGTGCAAGACGCCGACCCGGTTCTCGCTTCCAAATCCGACCTGCGCTCGGAGTGGAGCGTCGCCTCCAAGCGCCAGCCGACTGAGCAGGAATGGGCCGACCTCGACTTTGCGTGGCGCGTGGCCAAGCACGTCAAGAGCAACACCATCGTCTATGCGAAAGATCAGGCCACGATGGGCATCGGAGCCGGACAGATGTCGCGCATCGACAGCGCCGAGATTGCGGCCAGCAAAGCTGCCAAGAGCGGACTCGATCTGGCCGGAGCGGTCGTCGCCTCGGACGCCTTTTTCCCCTTCGCCGACGGTCTGCTCGCCGCTGCTGGAGAGGGCGTCCGCGCTGTCGTCCAGCCCGGCGGTTCGATCCGCGACGAGGAAGTCATCGCCGCCGCCGACGCGCACGATCTGGCGATGGTATTTACGGGCAAACGCCACTTCCGGCACTGACCGCAACACGCGAAAAAAGCATCAGATAGAGGGCGGAGCATTGCGCTGGATCAACCCGTTACATCCGTAGCTTCCGAGCACGCGTGACCGGCTTCCGACTCCGCGCCCTCTTCCGACTTCCGACGCGGCCCTGCCGCTTTTTCCTCTTCCCATGGGTTTGTTTAACCTCTCCACCGACGTCGCTATCGACCTCGGTACCGCCAACACACTGATCTACATCAAAGGGCGCGGCATCGTCCTTTCTGAACCCAGCATCGTCGCCACCGACCGCACGACGGGCAAGGTGCTCGCCGTCGGTCACGAAGCGCAGCAGATGCACGAGCGGACGCACCGCAACATCGAGACGACGCGTCCCCTCAAGGATGGCGTAATCGCCGACTTTGAGGTTGCCGAGCAGATGATCCGCGGACTGATCCAGAAGGTCAAGACGAACTGGATGTCGTCGATTCGCCGAATGGTCGTCTGCGTGCCGATCGGGCATTACCGAAGTCGAAAAGCGCGCCGTTCGAGACTCGGCGGAGCGGGCCGGGGCCAAGCAGGTGTTCTTGATCGACGAGCCGATGGCGGCGGCAATCGGCATCGGGTTGGACGTCAACGAACCGATCGGCAACATGATCGTCGACATCGGCGGCGGCACGAGCGAGATCGCCGTGATCGCGCTGTCGGGCATTGTCGTCGACCGCTCCATCCGCGTCGGCGGCGACGAGTTGGACAACGCGATCATCCAATACTTCAAGCGCAACCACAACCTGTCCATCGGTCAGCGCACAGCCGAGCGCATCAAGTGTGAGATCGGCAGCGCGGTCGAACTGGAGCCGGAACTGGAGTGCGAAATCCGCGGACGTGACTTGGTCAGCGGCCTGCCCAAAGTGCGCACAGCGACGAGCGAAGACGTACGCGCCGCGCTCAAAGACGGCATCGCCAGCATCACGACCGCCGTCGTCCACTGCCTGGAGCAGACTCCCCCCGAGCTTTCAGCCGACGTGCTTGAGCGCGGCATCATGCTGACCGGCGGCGGCGCGTTGCTGAAAGGCATCGACCAGCACATCCGCGCCCGCGTCGACCTGCCCGTCTACGTCGCAGAAGACCCGCTGACGGCCGTCGTTCGGGGTACGGGCACCGTCCTCGACGATATCGACTCCTACCGCGCCGTCTTGACGTGATCGGAAAAGGCGATCTAAACTGATCCCACCGCACGATCTGGACGCCCCGGTAACGGTTCCGCCGCGCGAGGGTGCGTAGGTTGCCGATTCCGCCCTTCTGCCCGCCCATGAATCCGAGCCTCTGGTACCGTCTGCGCGACTGGATCGTCCTCGCCGCCTGTCTTCTCCTCTCGCTCGGCGTGCTGTTCGAGAAGAATCAGCCAGCCGTCGTCGGACTGCGACAAGCGTCGCTCGAACTCACCTCAGGCTTCGAGTCGTCGTTCGGATGGATCGGACGCTACCTGACGGCGCTCGATGAGAACGAACGATTGCGCGAGGAAAACGTCCGCATGGCGAGCGATCTGAGCCGGACGCGCGGGTCAGCCCAGGAAGCATCGCGGCTGCGCGATCAACTCGCCTTCGTCGACACGACCGAATACCAACTGCTTCCCGTCCGCGTGGTGAGCAAAGGCTCGGGCGATCAACTCAACTACTTCACCATCGACGCGGGAAGCGCGGACAGCGTCAAGGTCGGGATGCCGGTCGTCGACGAGCGGGGCGTGTTGGGAAGCGTCGTGCTCACGAGCAGCGGCTACGCCCGAGTGATGCCCTACCTCAACACCAACTTCCGGGCGTCGGCGCGCGTGTTGCCCATCGACGCCGAGGGCGTGGTCACGTGGCAGGGCAACCGGACCGACCGGCTGTCGCTCAACTTTATCTCGCGCACCGAACCGATCGACACCGGAATGGTGGTCGTCACGTCGCCTTCGAGCGGGACGTTTCCGCCGGGTTTTGTGTTCGGTAAGATCTCGT
Organism: Rhodothermales bacterium; assembly: GCA_963793245.1. Taxonomy (GTDB): domain Bacteria; phylum Bacteroidota; class Rhodothermia; order Rhodothermales; family BA12; genus CAXBBB01. The sequence goes on along the minus strand of CAWBZG010000004.1, from coordinate 339,857 downwards.
CGGTAGAGGCCTCGTCGGGCCAGATCAACCTGGAAGTCGGCGTCAAACCATCAGCTAGGCTGGATCAAGCGCGTTACGCATACGTTGTGCTCTACCTGCCCGACCCGGATCGCCTCGCAATAGATTCCGAAGAGATCGAATAGTCTATCGGTCGGGCGCTTTACTCTTTACGTCCCGCTTGTGATTGCTCGTCGCGCCGCCGCGCTGCTCTTGTTCTGGATCGTCGCCGCGCCCGCCTACGCGCAGACCGACTCCACCTCGGTCTTCCTGGATCGCCTGTTCGACGGGCCTGATTTCACCAACGCGTTCTGGGGCGCTCTGGTCGTCGACGCCGAGACGGGCGACACGCTCTACGCGCGCAACGCGGGCAAGAGCTTCGTTCCAGCTAGCAACGCCAAGCTCTACACGTCGGCGGCGGCACTCGACCTCTTTCCGCCCGACACTCGGCTCGAAACGCGCCTCTACGCGCGCGGCCCGATCTCCAACGGCAGACTCGACGGCGACTTGATCGTCCGTGGCGGCGGTGATCCCTCCATCGGTCCGCGCTTCGAAGACGGCAGCTACACAGCAACGTTCGATCAGTGGGCCGATGCGCTCAAAGCCAGCGGCATCTCGCTCGTAACGGGCCGCATCATCGGCGACGACGACTTGTTCGACGACGAATGGCTGGGAGCAGGCTGGACGTTCGACGACGGCACCTACTACTACGCTGCCCAGATCGGAGCGCTGACGTATAACGACAACACCATCGACGCGAGCGTGAAGGGCAACCGCCCCGGCCAGCCTGCCACGGTGACGTGGGAGCCGAACAATACGACCTACGTCCAGATGATAAACGAGACGACGTCGACCACGCGCGGCTCGGGCATCGACGAAGGGTACGAGCGGCTGAGAGGAACGAACCGCATCGAGATCACGACCGAAGTGGCACAGGGCACGACCGAGACCGAGGCGCTGACCGTCGAGAATCCGACAGGCTACTTCGTCCACGTGATGGGCGAAACCCTGAAACGCAACGGCGTCCGCGTCTGGGGCGACGGGATCGACATCGACGATCTGGACGATGCGCAGAAGCCCGATTATGACGACGTACGCCTGATCGCGACGCACTACTCGCCGCCGATGGACTCGCTTATCAGCGTGCTCAACAAGCGTTCGCAAAACCTCTACGCCGAGACGATGCTGCGGCTTGTCGGCACCACCTACGTCGCCCCACCGGGCACCGACGAAGACGATGCACTCGACGTAGGATCGGCGAGCGCGGGTGTCTGGGTGGCACGGCACGGCACTTGGGCGCGCGCCCAACTCGACACGGCCAACGTGAAGCTGCGCGACGGCTCAGGGCTGTCGCGCTACACCGTCATTACGCCCGGAATGACCGTCGCCCTGCTGCGCTACGCCAACTCGCACCCGAGCATGGAGTACCGCCGCGCGTTCTACGACTCGCTGCCCATCGGCGGCGTCGACGGCACGCTGCGTGGTCGCTTCCGGGGCGAGCCTGCCGAGAACAACGTCCGCGCCAAGACCGGCACGCTGGGCGGCGCTTCGTCGCTGGCGGGCTACGTCACCACGCAAAGCGGACGCCGGCTGGCGTTCTCGCTGATGTGCAACCACTACACCTCCTCGACGAGTACAGTCCGCAACGCGCAGGACATCGCCGTCAACCGCCTAGCCCAACTTCGCTAACACCGACACAGATTTGAGTACGCAGATTCGCAGCACGACCGTCTTGGGCGTGCGCCGCAATGGAAAAGTCGCCCTAGGCTCGGATGGGCAGGCGACGATGGGCAACACCGTCATGAAGCACAAGGCCCGCAAGGTGCGGCGCCTGGCGAACGGCAAGATCCTGGCGGGCTTCGCCGGAGCAACGGCGGACGCGTTCACCCTGTTTGAGCGCTTCGAGGAGAAATTGCAGCAGTACAACGGCGACGTGACACGCGGTGCCGTCGAACTCGCCAAGCTGTGGCGGACCGACCGCTACCTGCGCAAGCTCGAAGCCCTGCTCGCCGTCGCCTCTGCTGACCGGTTGCTCCTGATTTCGGGAACGGGCGACGTGATCGAACCCGACGACGACATCCTCGCCATCGGCTCGGGCGGCCCGTACGCTCTCGCCGCCGCGCGTGGCCTGATCGAAGGCGGTTCGAACTTGTCGGCACGGGATGTCGTCGAGAAAGGCCTCACGATTGCGGGCGACATCTGCATTTATACCAATCAGAACCTGACGATTCTGGACCTGGACGAAGAAGCGGCGTAAGTCGCCGTCTGCCCTCTATTCTTTTAAAGCCCACGTCATCCTGAACGAAACCGAAGGATCTCCGAACCAGCAACTAATTCTACGTTCTGAGATCCTCCAGCAAGCTCGATAGGACGAAAGATGAGTGGGTAGGTGGCTTTTACATCTGGCAACCTCCTCCCTCACACCACCACCACACCGACGCGTCGCCGCATGATTTCCCACCGGGGCAGCGCGTCACCCATCCACCACTCAATGGAGGCTATCATTTCGCCTCCGCTATTTCAGTATGCCTAACCGTTCCACACCCCGCTCATCCGACGCCGTCTTGCTGATCGACCTGGGCGATCTCTACCACGCGTTCGCCAAAGACGACTATAAGGGCGGACACGTCCTCAAAGACATCCAGACCGCACTCGACCGCCTGCCCGACCACGCCGCGCGCGGACTCCGCGTCACCATCTCCGACGCTCGCGCTTACGCCGATTTTTCGAGCCTTCCCGGAGCCGAGATGTTCACGCTCCGCACCTTGGCTGGAGCCGGAATCTCGCCGGTTTACGTCGATGAGCATGCTCAGCCAAACGCATCCGAACTCACCCTCGCCCTCGACGCTGCCGAAGTCGAGCCGGGAACGACCGTCCTCATCGCCAGCGGAAAGCGTATTTATGTTCCGCTCGTCGACAAGCTGCGCCAGCGCGGATGTACCGTCGCGCTCTACCTCGCCGACTTCCCGTCCGACCGCAAGGCCGTCCGATTGGGCGAAAACGGGCGCATCGAAGCCTTCCGCGACTTGGTCCCCGAGCGCACGCCGACCGAGCCACGCCCACCGCGCGACGTGGAGCATCTGGTCGTCGACGACGAGAACAGCATGCGCGCACTCGAGATCATCGAAGAGTTTTTCGGCCAGTACGACGAGATCTACCTGACGCCGCTTCTGCGCAAGCTGACCGAAAGCGACAGCGAACTCGACCCCAAAGATGCTATTTCCGATCTGGAAGAGGCGGGCGCCGTCTACCTCGAAAAGCGACGCGGCTATCCGCACGACTACACCGTTCTGATCGTCGACAAGCAGCACCCGGACGTGACGCGTGTCCGTGAGTTGTTCGAAGACGAAAACGACTCGGATTACGTCTACGATGACCACGAAGAAGACGAAGCCGACGACCACTACGCCGACTAACTCCGCGCCCGACTCCCCTATCCGTACCCGACCCGCTATGCCGAGCGAACTCACCCCGCGACAGGTCGTCGCCGAACTCGACACCTACATCATCGGCCAGACTGAGGCCAAGAAGAGCGTCGCGATTGCGCTGCGTAACCGGTGGCGCCGCCAGAATGCGCCGCCCGAGATGCGCGACGAGATCATGCCCAACAACATCATCCTGATCGGACCGACGGGCGTGGGCAAAACCGAAATCGCCCGGCGGCTGGCGCGGCTGGCTGGAGCGCCGTTCATTAAAGTCGAAGCGACCAAGTTCACCGAAGTCGGCTACGTGGGCCGCGATGTCGAAAGCATGATCCGCGACCTGATGGACATCGCCATCGGCCTGATCCGCGACGAGCAGACCGAAAAAGTGCAGGCGCGTGCTCAAGAGTTGGCAGAAGAGCGAGTCCTCGACCTGCTCGTGCCTCCGTCGACGCCGACGCCGTCGAGCCAGACCGGGTTCGACCTGTCGACCAACACCGAGGAGCCGCCGCCGAACAAGACGCGCGAGCGGTTTCGGGAAAAAATGCACGCCGGAGACCTCGACGACCGCGAGGTCGAAGTCGAAGTGTCGGATGGTGGAGGCGCGATGATGCAGGTGTTCGGTCCGGGCGGCCTGGAGGAAATGGGTGTCAACATCCAGGACCTGTTCGGCGGCAAGAACAAGAAGCGCAAGAAGCGCCGCGTCAAAGTGCCCGAAGCGCTCGAACTGCTCACCAAGGAAGAGGCGGGCAAGTTGATCGACATGGACCGCGTCACGCGCGAGGCGTTGGAGCGCGTGCAGCAGAGCGGCATCGTGTTCATCGACGAAATCGACAAGGTCGCGGGAGGCAACAAGTCGTCGGGCGGCAGCGGGCCGGACGTGTCGCGCGAGGGCGTGCAGCGCGACCTGCTACCCATCGTCGAGGGATCGACTGTGACGACGAAGCACGGACTGGTCAAGACCGACCACATCCTGTTTATCGCGTCGGGTGCGTTCCACGTCGCCAAGCCCAGCGACCTGATCCCCGAACTGCAAGGCCGCTTCCCGATCCGCGTCGAACTCAACAGCCTGACCGAAGAGGACTTCTTCGCGATCCTGACGCAGCCCAAAAACGCGCTGCTCAAGCAGTACGCTGCGCTGATGCAGACCGAGGGCGTCACGCTCACGTTCACGGACGACGCCGTCAAGGAAATCGCTGCCATCGCCGCGCGCGTCAACGCCGAGGTCGAGAACATCGGCGCCAGGCGGCTGCACACGATCCTGACAACGCTGCTCGAAGACTACCTCTACGATCTGCCCGACGCCATCGAAAGCGGCGAAATGGCGAGCGAGATCGAGGTGACGGCCAAGCAAGTCCGCGATCACCTGCACGACATCGTCGAGGACCGCGACCTGAGTCAGTACATCCTCTGAGCCGGTGGATCGCCGCGCCGACTGGATCGATCTCGCCGACGAGCGGCAGCGCGCAGCGTGGCACGACCTGCTCGCCGCAGCCCCGGACGCGACCTCATTTCACCAGCCGTCGTTCGCTGAGGCCTATGGTGAGGTATTCGACGTACGCGCGGCGGGCGTGTGGGAGGGCGACCGGCTGGTGTGTGGAACGTGGCTGTTCGGTAAGCGGGGAAGGCGCTCGGTTGTCCCTCCGATGTGCGCGTATGCCTCACCCGTAAACCGCACCACACCGCGCGACGCCGACGTGCACCATCGCCGCACGCCTCTCGACCTGCTGCTCGCGTTCGTCCAGCAGGAGTTCAACGCCCTCGCGTTCCACCTGCCCCCTAGCGTCGCGGATGCACGTCCGTACGCGTGGTCGGGGTTCGAAAACCGAGTGCTCTACACCTACCGATTGGCTTTAGGCTCACCCGACGAAATGCGCGCGCGTCTCAGCAGAGTTCGACGCCGCTCCCTGTCGGATGTTGTACCTGAATATGCCACCGGCGCCGAGCTAACAGAGGGCGTCGCGGCCTCCTATCGTCGCCAAAATCATCGACTTCCCCTTCCCCGCCAGGTCCTAAATCGCTTGGCCGACCAGTGGGCCGACTCTTTCGAGAGCTGGCGCGCAGACGATGCAGTCGCTCTCGCGGCTTCTCACAGGAACGAAGCCTACGACGTGCTGAGCGGCGGCGTCGAATCCTCGCCCGAAGGTCGGACCTCGCTCCTTTGGGCGATGCTCTGCATGCTGGCTGAGCGGGGCGTGACGACCTACGATCTCTGCGGGGCCAATACGCCATCCATCGCCGAATTCAAGCGCACAATGGGCGCGGATCTGGTGCCCTATATCCGCACGACGTGGCATCGTCCCGGGCTGGCACGAACGGTGGCGCGTGTGCGTCCGCTCGTTTAGGATGGCGCGCGGCACGGCTGCCAAATCCATCGGAGCGCTGCTGAGCGGATCGGCCATCGCTACCGTCATCGGATTCGCCGTCCAGCCGATCTTGACGCGGCTCTTCACGCCTGAAGCATTCGGTGTCGCGGGCCTGTTCGTCGGCTTGGTGACACTGATCTACCCTGTCGGCTCGTTGCGCTACGAGGACGCCATCATCCTTCCCGAAACGCAGCGCGACGCTTCTGCGCTGATCTGGCTAAGCTTGCTGATTTCGCTAGGCGTGTGCGCGCTCGTCTTGCTCGCGCCGCTGACGAGCAGATGGGTGAGCGGTTCGTACGTAGACCTCATACCCTACCTATGGGCGCTGGCGCCGTGCCTACTGGCGCTCCGATTGAGTCGCATTTCGGAAAGCGCCGCGGCGCGCATCGAGCGGTTTGGTGCGATTGCCCAGGCGTCTGTCGTGCGCAGCACGGTCACGTCAGGCGTGCGGCTGATCGGTGGATGGTCGCTGCCGACGCCCGGCATGTTGATCGCGGCGTTTGGTGTTGGAACTGTGGTCACGGTCGCACCGCACACGTGGGCGATTCGAGCTAGCGGACTGCTTGCATGGCCCGGACGAGCGGCGATGGCACGCGTCGCCCAAACCTATCGGCGATTCGCGCTCTTCACGACTCCCGCCGTTCTTCTACACACCGCGGCTGCCCGAACCCCACTCCTGATCGTCGGCACGTTCGCCCTCGTATCCGACGTGGGGCAGTTGAGCCAGACGTTTTTCGCCGTCGGCGCTCCTTTGACTTTGATCGCGGGATCGGTCAGCCGAGTGTTCGTCGTCGAGGCAGCGGCTCGCATTCGAGTCGGGGCCGAGGCGCTGTCCGAGTTGTCGCGGACGTATCTAACGCGGTTGGTATGGGCGGTCGCCGGGCCTGTCGCCGTCGTCGTCGTGCTCGGGCCGGAGCTGTTCGCATGGGCGTTCGGCCCCGAGTGGCGAGTAGCGGGCGTTTACGCGCAGTGGCTTGCGCCGTGGATGGGAGTGATGGCGTGTGCGTCGGCGCTGACAGGCCTGTTCGACGTGACGGGAAAGCAGCGTTCGGACGCCCTGTTCTCCATCGTCCACGTCTGCGGAATCGTCCTAGCGCTGCTGGTCGGCGCCCATTTCGGCGAGTCATCCAGTTGGGGCGAAGTTTGGGGCGCTGTCGCCGGGTTGGGCATCGGTGGAGCGGTACTGCGGCTTGGACATTTGGGCGTCCTGCGCAGCGTCGCGCCCGGCGGTCCGAGTTGGACACGCGCGAGCCTGCTTCCGCTTGTCGTCAGCATCGCGACAGCTGCCGTCGGATTGAGCGTCGAGGGTTCGACACGGCTCGCCGTCCTCGTTCTCGGCGGGCTACTCTACCTGGCCCTGGCGTGGGTGGCGTTGATCAAGCGCGGCGACTGACCTTGTGCTCAGTGAGCACGCATCGCTACAAACCAAAACGCGCCGCCCTCCGAATCAACGAAAGGCGACGCGTGGGTCAGACGAGTGTCGACGTCAGAGAATCGACCGGAACGTGCTCGGGATACCCTCGTGAGCGGCTTTCTCGGCTACTTCTGGACGGCTCGGCGCGTCGGCGGCGGCGTCGGTGCCGCAGTGCGCTTTGAACGCGTTGGCAACGTCCATAGCGATGGCGCCAGCGCTACGACCTTCGATGTGACGGCGCTCGACGACGAAGACCGGCTCGCCCTCTTTGAGCAGCGCCATGAACGGTGACGATGGAGGGATTCCGGCCAGGTGCTCACGCATCCGGGCGGTGGCCTCAAGGTCTTGTCCGGCGAACACAGTCAGATAGCGGTCGGGCTGAACCGGTGCCTGCTGCGCCATCGCGACGGCAGGACGGGCGTTGGCGGCGGCGCATCCACACACCGAGTTGACGATGACGAGGGTCGTGCCCGTGTCGCCTGCAAGAGCGGCGTCGACGTCCTCTGCGGTGCGCAGTTCGGTGACGCCTAAGCGCGTCAGTTCCTGGCGCATCGGCGCGACGAGGGGTTCGGGGTATGGCATGAAATCGAGGAGTTGGTGTTATCGGAACGTACGGTCCCGAACAGTGGAGTGATCTAGTGGATCCTGCAGATGGACGAAGACAGTGGGAGTATCCGGCCTATCGGTAACGCTGAACGCCGCGCAGGTTGCGGTCCATATCGTCCTGGTCGAGCACCCAATCGTCGGCGTGGAGGTCGATGCTGGGCTGAGCGAGCGTATCGAGTCGGCCTTTCAACTCGCCTCCGAGAGCGTCCAGACGATCGTCGAACGTGTCCAGCGCCTGCGTCACGCCAGGTCCGTAGCGGTGAAGCCATGCAACCGATTCGAGCCGGTCGTCCAAGATGCGATGCCGAAGGCGTCGGCCACGCGGCGAGGCAAAGGCGTAGACGAGCGTTCCGGCGACGGCGGCTGTAAAGAGCGTTGAAATCCGCATGGCGAAATAGGAAAGGCGATCTGGAATGGTAAAAAGGAGTTGAACAGACGTATTGTTTCCCTGGACCACCGGAATGCATTTTGCAGTGGTCCACCGATTCGACCTCTCGTTTTGCTATGCGCCTGCTGCTACTCGTCGCCGTCCTTTTCGCTGTGCCCACGGCGGTAGCCCAAGGAAGCGCTGCACCGTCATCGGTCGGCGACCGCATCCGGTTGGCCGCAAGCGGTTGGGATGGGACGCAGTATCGGTTCGGAGGGACACGCATCTCCGGCATCGACTGCTCGGCGCTGATGGTGAGTTGGTTCGATCACCTGTTCGACATTCGACTGCCCCGCACTTCGAACCAGCAGTTTCGTGTCGGAACCGAGGTAGAACCCGGACGCGTGGCCGAAGGCGATCTGGTGTTTTTCGGCTCGCCCTCTAGCATCACCCACGTGGGCGTCTACGTTGGACAGGGCGAGTTTGCCCACGCGTCGACCTCTGGCGGCGTGACGGTAAGCTCGATGTCGCAAGACTATTGGTCGACTCGCTACCGAGGCGCCCGCCGTGTGCTGGATGGCGTGCGTCCAGAGACGCCCCGAATGAGCCGTCCGGCTGTCGCCTTTACTGCTCCCTCCCCACAACCTGAAGAGCCAATCGCCGAGGCACCGGCAGAGCGAGCGGGCGCGCCGACGTTTACCACAAGCACGACCGGCAAGAAGCAGAAAGCCCGACGTCGCATCGGTTGGTGACGCGGAATCGGGCGTCTCTATGGGATCTTTTCACTAAGTGATCCGGTTGGCGACGCCTCTACTAACTCGCATCGCCGCTGCCCAATCGGGTCGTGGCGATTATTGCTTTTTACCCTAGCCCTCCATCGTATCCGTATGGCTACCACGTATCTCACCCAAGAAGCGCTGACGCGACTCCGCGACGAACTCAAAGATCTCAAGACGAAGGGTCGCGCCCGGATCGCCGCTGCCATCGCCGAAGCTCGCGCCCAAGGTGACCTGTCGGAGAATGCCGAATACGATGCTGCCAAAGAAGAGCAGGGGCATCTGGAAGGTCGCATCGCTCAGCTCGAAGAGACGATCTTGAACTCACGCGTGGTCGATGAAAAGAACATCGACCCGACCAAGGCCTACATCCTGTCCAAGGTCAAGGTGAAGAACCACAAGATGAAAAAGGACCAGACGTTCCAGCTCGTCTCGCAGGAAGAGGCCGACACGAAGACGGGCAAAATCTCGATTTCTAGCCCCATCGGTAAAGCGCTGTTGGGCAAAGAGGTCGGCGACGTCATCGAGGTCAAAGTACCGGCGGGTAAGATCAAGCTCGAAGTCCTTCACCTGAGCCGATAACGTCGTGCGCGCGATTCGCCGAACCCTGAGCCTGCTCGTCGCCCTGCCCCTGGCAGCGGTGACGAGTTACTTGGGCTTCTGCTTCCTGCTGATCGTGTTCTACGCCATCGTCCCGCCCCCGACGACGGGCGTCCAGGTTCAGCGGCGAATCGAGGCGATTGCGTCCGGCTCGGAGTATACCAAACGCTACGATCCGGTCCGGCGCTCGGAGATCAGCGGTCATCTAGCGCACGCTCTTGTCGCCGCCGAGGATGGACGGTTTTATCAGCACGGCGGCATCGACTGGGACGCCGTTAGGAAGGCGCTCGACGACAACAAGCGACGCGGACGCGCATGGCGAGGCGGCAGCGGTATCACGCAGCAACTGGTCAAAAACCTGTTTCAGACGACGCATTCGTCAGGCTGGCAGCGCTACGTGCGCAAGGCGTTCGAGGTACCGCTCGTCTACGCCGCCGAGTGGACGCTCAGCAAGGATCGCATCCTGACGCTGTACCTCAACGTGATCGAGTGGGGACCTGGGGTCTACGGCGCTCAAGCAGCGGCGCAGCACCACTACAACATTGACGCGGCTAAGCTGTCGCGCAGGCAATCGGCGAGTCTCGCCGCCGTCGTCCCCGCACCCCGCTCGCGCACGCCCGGACGGATGGGCCGCTACACAGGGATTATTGAGACGCGGATGCGTCAGATGGGCTGGTAAAGAGGCAAGAGAGTGGATGGTGGCTTGCATGCCGTTAAGACGTGGCATGTCCGAAATCACTGGACAAGACTAAACTGATTGCCTATGTCATAACGATGGCACAGCAGGTTCGTATTGTACGCGCGCACGAGATACACATACTTACGGACATGCTACACAAAGTCGACCTGAGCGCGCATCGCCACACGCCTTCCAACGCGGAGATAGCGGACGCGCTCGACAACACGGCGCAGATGCTAGACGAGCGCGGTGCCAATCCGCACCGCGTTCAAGCCTATCGCACGGCAGCCGACACCATTCGCGCGACTCCTTCTCTACTCGCTGATTGTGTGTATGCTGGAGGTGCGGAAGCACTCGAAGCGTTGCCGGGCGTCGGCACGAGTCTGGCGCAGCGGATCGCGGGATTTGTCCACAGCGGCGAAATGCGGATTCAACGCGAGTTGCGCGAACAGACCAAGCCCGAGCGCCTGCTGATGCGCGTGCCAGGCATCGGCCGAACGACATCTCGGCGGCTGCGCGAAGAGGCAGGCATCGAAACGCTGGAAGCCCTGGAGATCGCCGCCCATGACGGAACGCTGGCCGCTCTGCCCGGCTTCGGCGACCGCAAGCTGCGTTCGATCCAGGCGCAGCTTGACGCGCTACTCGCTCGCTCTACGCGCCGAGATGCCCGCCGACGCTCGTCCTCGCCGGGTCATGCTCCCCACGTGTCCGACCTGCTGAGTATCGACGCTGAGTATCGCGATGCCGCACGTCAGAGGGACTCTGCGCCGCATCGCGCCGCGTCGGTTCAATGCTTCGGGCGAGGCGTGGCTTCCCGTCCTCGATACGCGTCGCGGTCCGTGGCGAGTCACCGCGTTGTTCTCCAACACGCCACGTGCGCACGAACTGGGCAAGACGGGCGACTGGGTCGTGCTCTACACGGCAGACGAAGGTGGAGAACGGACAGCTACGGTCGTGACCGAAACGCGCGGTGAGTTGAAAGGAAAGCGCGTCGTTCGCGGTCGAGAATCCGAGTGTGTCGACTACTACCACGCCGCGCCGCGCCAGGCGGCGTGACCCGGCACCCGTCGCCCCTCAGCGCGTTGGCTCACTCGACCTTCCGAACACCGCCGTGTCCTCGAATCCTGCCGACTACCTGTTCATCATTATCGGCACCGTCGTTGGTTTCGGACTCCTCGCCGCGATTTTGCTGCTGCCGGTCTCACGGTTCATCACGCGAGAGCGAGAGCGCGGCGACGCTTGGAACGACGAGATTCAGCGCCGCCAAAACGCACCACCCGAGTCTACGACCCGACATGCACCAGGGGACGCAGCCGATCCATCGTCTTGACGCCGATACCCTTGACACGCGTCAGTTGACCAGGGTCGGAGAACGTCCCAATCTCGGCTCGCAGCGCCAGGATCCGCTCGGCAGTCTTGGGTCCGACGCGCGGGAGCCGTTCCAACTCGGCCTGGCTCGCCGTGTTGAGGTTGACGTAGATCGGCCCGGCATCCGCTTTCCGAGCACGAGCGGAGGGCTGCCGTACAGGTTCGGCGACAGCGATCTCGGCTTGCGGCTCACCGATCGCAATAGCGTCGACCGATCCGAGCGAGTCGGCGAGTGCGGCGAATCGTTCAGCGCGTGCCGTCTCCGCCAGCGGCATAGCGGACGAGTCGACCGGAAGACGCTGCGCCGCCAGCCCGCCCACCAGCAGGACGAGCAGCGTTGCGAGTGTGCGCGTCTCGATTTGAGTGAGAGCTACGTGTTCTTGGATGCGGAAGAGAATCGTCATGTCGGTAGCGTCGGTGTGCGTATTCAGACTCGCGAAACGTCAGCGCGTAACCTCACCAGTGGATTTTTTCTGCATCCACGCTTGTCCATCGCCGTTTCGCACCCATGATCGTTCGCACCGAAGCCGTCACCCTGCGCACGTTTCGTTATGGCGAGACGAGCCTGATCGCATCGCTCTTTACGCGCTATGCTGGACGCATCTCGGTCCTGGCGAGAGGCGCACGCGGCCCCAAGAGCCGCTTCGGAGCCACGCTCCAACCGATGAGCTACGTCGAGGCGCTCTATTCGTACAAGGCGACACGCTCGCTCCAGACGCTGCGCGAGGCCAGCCACGTCGTCCGATTTCCCGCTCTATCGACGGACCTTACGCGCCTGACTCCGGGCTTGCGTATGGTCGAGTTGGTATCTGCCCTCACCGAAGAAGGCGAACCCAATGTAGCACTGTTCAACCTGCTGACAGAGTCGCTACAAGGGGCAAACGCCGCACCGGACCGTCCCGAAAACGCGCTCTTCTATTTCGAAATGCGGCTGGCCGAGTTGCTCGGCTTTGCGCCCCAGTTCACCAAAGCCGACGTCCAATCGGTCGACGAGGACGGCGGCACGTTGGGCTTCGACAGCGGCATGATTCAGTCGTACGAGTCGAGCGGAGTCGCCGAACGTGGTGTGACCTACGGCGCCGGACGCCAGCGCGTCGCCTCGCGCCGTGTGCTTCGCTCGTTCGCCGTCGCCAGCCGTGCTAGCCTTCGAGACGTACTCCGCATGCAGATCACCGATGACGACGCCCGAGCATTGGGCTTGCTCATCGAAGACTATCTACGCTACCACGTCCAGGACGCCTACCCATCGCGCTCGGACGATGTGCGGAGTGCGCTGCGCCTGGGTGCTGGCTGAGCACGCGGCACACACAGTCGTTCGTGAAATCGGTCGGACCGACGTAAATAAGGGCGGATTCTCTTGCCCTGACGAAATAGTACGTGTAGATTGTCTACACACATGTCCACACAAAGTCGACACCTTCGCGCTATGCCCCGCCGTCAACTCACTCAAAAGCAGTACGAGTTCCTCCACTTCCTGCGCGAATACGTCACCGAAAACGACGGCATCTGGCCGACGTATCGTGAGATGGTCGACCACTTCGACTACCGCTCGCCCAACAGCGTCACGCAGAACATCCAGGCGCTCTACAAAAAAGGCTACCTCGAGCGCGACGGCGATATGTACCGCATCGTCGGGATGGAGCAAGACAAGCACGGCATCGCTGTCCGAGGGCTAATCTCAGCCGGTCGGTTGCAGGAGGCCGTCGAGGAGAACCTGGGGTCGATCACACTCGACATGCTCTTCCCCGACCGCGACCGCATGTTCGCGCTGCGTATCGCGGGTCGGTCGATGCAAGGCGCCGACCTCAACGACGGCGACTACGTCCTGCTCATCGACGACGACATCCCGCAAGGCGGCATCGGCGCGGTGCTCTACGACGGAGAAACCTCGCTCAAGCGCGTCTACCAGGACGGCAGCGGCCTGCGACTCGAACCGTGCAACGACGAGTACGAACCGATCCACATTAGCCCCGACATTTTCGAGGAAGTCCGCATTCTGGGGCGCTACGTCGGACACGTCAACCAGAACGGCATCCACCGTCGCCAGGCGGCGTGAGCGCACGAATTAGATTGAGCGCCATGCCACGGACACTTGCCTTTCTCATCGGGTCTCTCGCGCTTCTCTTCGCTGTTCCGGCAGCCGCTCAGCCCATCGAGGTCGACGAGTCGCAGTGCTCGTTCGAGACGTGCGCGCTGACGTTGGTACCTGCCGGATTCCTGCGCTCAGATATAGATCTTCGACGAAACGGAACGTCGCTGACCAAGCCGGTTCTCTTAGGCATATATCGCACTTCTATCCCTCTCCGCCAAGCGACGTCGAGCAGTATGTCTGCGCGCTCGTTTGTTCTCCGCTACGAAGAACTCGGAGCGTATGTGTCTTGGACAGGCACTGTGGCCTCTTTGCTTTACATCGCCGCGTTTCTGCCCATCGACTACGGCGTGTCGCCCGAAGTTCGAGGCTACATGCTAGCGGGAATGGCCGGCGTCTCCCTCCTCTCCATTCCGCTCTATACCAAGCGACGTAATGCGTTGAAAGATGCGATAGAAGCGTACAATTACGATCTGTTGCGATAAGTCAGTCGGGCCGGTCACTTTCGAGAGATGGCGGTTCCAGCCCGTAGTGCATTACGAGTCTGAACACAACACGCCGCTATGCCACGTCTCCTCACCCTGCTCATCCTCACGACTGTCGCGCTGTCGACTTCCGCAAGCGCACAGGTGTTGCCTGACGGCACGCCGTGCGCTTTCGACACGTGCGCCCTTCGACTTGAACGGCAGGGGTGGCTATTTAAGCGAACCGACCTCTACCGTGACGACGAGCGGCTGAACAACCCACTCCTGGCTGGAACAATGAGCGGCCCGATTCCGATTCGCCTGGCAGTCGCAGGATCGCCAGACGCCGCCCGCCACGCCTTGCGGTACGAACGATTGGAACGGACCGGCATGTGGCCCAGCCTAGCCGCAGCCTTCTTTCTGAGTTTGGCCGTACCTCACTCACGCGACGTTGACGATGGACTCAGAACGGTGGCGTTTGCGGGCTACATCGGCATGGGATTTCTCGCGTCGTCCATAGCCACGAAGAGAGGCAACGCCCTACGAGACGCCGTCGACGCCTACAACGCGACGTTGTCTCGCTGATTCGTCCGAGCAGGCAACCGAGATCGCCGCGGCGTCGTGCAACGCCACCTTTGCCCGACCGACGATGAAAAAACCTTCCTGGCGCCGCGGACTCGAAAAGCGCGGCGGATTCTGGCGCAACGCTCGGTGGTACGACCTCCACCTGGAACGCCGCCTGCCGCTCGCCTTCCCGATGTTCGAGGAGATGGTGCAAGCCCTCCCTCCGCTCGACGATGGCGCGCACGTGTGCGACATGGCCTGCGCAACGGGCAACACCACGTTCACGCTGCTCACGGCTTATCCCGACGTGCATCTGACGCTGCTCGACGAAGCCGACGACTTGCTCGCTGTCGCCGCCGAAAAGATCGCCGAGTTTGAACCCGAAGCCCGCCTGATGCGCGCCGACATCTCGCGCGACGGCGATGCGCTGCCCGGCGGACTCTACGACATCGTCGTTTCCGGCTTGGCGCTTGAACGATTAGTCGGCGAGGAGGCGACACCTGCCGAGGCCGAAACGCGGTGCGAACTGCTCTACCGCAGCGTGTTCGACGCCCTCGTGCCGGGCGGACACTTGATCGTCGGGGATCAGGTCGAAGCGCTTGGCCTCTATCGCCTGATGAAAGCGATGGAGCGCGCTGGGTTCGTTGACGTCGACTGCGCGTGGCGGCAGGACGACTTCTTCGTCATCGGCGGGCGCGTGCCCGAATAGTCAGCGGCGTTTGGTGCCGCGTTTGGCGCGTCCGGCCTGCTCCTTGCGGTCGCTTTTGGAGCGCAGTTTGACATAGACGGCTTCGAGATCGACCATGGGTTCGGGATAGTCGACGCCCAGCGTGAAGGCGTACATCTGCTGCTCAGCGTCGGTCATTTTCCACGGCTGATGGGCGAGGCCAGCGGGTAGATCGGCGAGTTCGGGGCACCAGTGTGTTACGAACGCGGCGTCCGAGTCGTAACGCTCGGCCTGGGTGATCATGTTGAAGTAGCGGTCGCGCGGGTCGTTGCCGACGCCTCCGACGTAGGCCCAATTGCCCCAGTTGCTCGTCACGTCGTAGTCGATCAGCATGCGCTCGAACCACGCGGCGCCCTGCCGCCAATCGCCGCCCAGGATCTTGGTCCAGAACGACGCTACGTTTTGGCGTCCTCGGTTGCTCATCCAACCCGTGAGCCGCAGTTCGCGCATGTTGGCGTCGACGAATGGAATACCGGTCTGGCCTTGACACCACAACTCGAACGCCAAGTCGGTCGCTCCCCATTCGGACGGCTCTACTCGCTTGGGGCCGCCTGCGTGAAAGAGGAGATCGTCGTGTTTCAGGCCCCAGAACCGGAAGTAGTCGCGCCAGAGCAGCTCGAAAACCATCCAATACGTCGAGTCGTTGCCGACGCGCTCGGACTCGTAGCGCTGGACCTCGGCATAGACGTGGCGCGGCGATAGGCAACCGTGCGCCAGCCAGGGCGAGAATTTGGACGAGTAGTCTGCGCCGAGCAGACCGTTTCGCGTCTCCTTGTACGTCTCGATGTGCCTGCCCTTCCAGAAGTAGGCGTCCAGCCGAGCCAGCGCCCGCGTCTCGCCGCCGTGCGTCGGAAGCGCCCTCCGCGGATCGGCGATGAGCGGTTCGACACCTAGCTGTTCGAGCGTCGGAATCTCGCCCACATCGACACCATCCGGTAGCGGCGGCAGCGAGTGAGGCGTCGGAAACGGCGGCCGGACCTCGACGCGTTTTTCGACCTCTTTGCGAAACGCAGTAAACACCTCAGGCAGCCGGTCGACCGGCATCTCTAGATCGTCCGGGTGGAAGAGCGTGTGGCCCCACGGCACCTGGACGTCGATGGGTTCGGGGAGCGACTCGAGGACGGACTCCAGTGCCGCGTACTCCTCGCTCATCGGCTCATCGTGGACGTAGAACGCATCGGCCCGCACCTGCTCGGCGAGGTGGGGAATCACCTCGTGCGGCATGCCGTGTCGGACGACCAGATCGCTCCCTATCGCTCGGAGTGAGTCGCGCAGGTCGACGAGGCATTCGCGGACGAACTGCGTCCGAAAGCCGCCTGTTTTGCTGAATCCGTAGCGCGTCGGCTCAAAGTGGCGCGGGTCGAAGACGTAGACGACCGTCAACCGTTCGGACTGAGCGCCGAGGTAGAGGGCTTCGTGGTCGTGCAGGCGCAAATCGTTGCGCAGCCAGACGAGGGCAGAGCGGGACATCAGGCGGTGGATTTGGTGGTGGACGCGTCGCCTTTGTTTCTGCGACATCGCTCGGAGCAGTAGACGACCGAATCCCAGTCGCGCTCCCACTTCTTGCGCCACGCGAATGCAAGCCCGCAGACGGGACACGTCTTGGTCGGCAGATCGGATTTCTTGCGCTGACGGGGCATCGGGTTAGGCTTCCGGGTCGGGTCCGTCGCCGACCCACGGAGCCGCTTCGATGTCGCGGCTCAGATTGTGCGCCAGCCGAGTCGGAAGCGGAATCTTGTAGGTGGGCGCCAGTACGAGCGTCAGCGCGCACGCCTCGGGCAGCGTGATCCCACTGCCTACGCTGACGTACACCGGCTGAACCCCCGTCCGCGTCCGTAGGGCAGCGCCCACTTCTTCGCCCTTGTCGACGAGCGGCACGCGGCTCCCTTTCTCCTCGGCCAGCCCCTCGAAGCGCCCGACGAGCAGCGACTTGGCGACGCCCCACGACGGCACGCCGGTCAGCACACCCAGATGGCACGCCAGACCGAACCGTCGCGGATGGGCCAAACCCTGCGCATCCAGCATAAACGCATCCGGTCGCACCGTCAGCCGCTCCAACGCGGGCAGCAGCGCGGGCATCTCGCGGAAGGACAGCAGCCCCGGCACGTAGGGAAACGCGACGGGCATCCGCAGCGCCGCTTGATCGACGACCTGCCCCGAGCGGACGTCGACGACCACAATGGCAGGCTGAGCCACATCGCCCCGAATGCTCACGTCGATTCCGGCAACGGTGCGGGGCGGCACGGCGAGCGGTAATTCGCGGACGAGCGGCGCCAGTTCGCGCTGAACAGCGACGGCTTCGCGCGGCGTCAGATCCCACGCGTGCTCGTGCTGGAGCGGCCAGTTCACGGCAACCTCCGCGTGACCTCGTCAGCCGACCGGACTTCGTCGACTGGCGACGTTGCGGCATATCCGATCATCAGCAGGGCCGCGACATATTCTTGCTCTGAGTTGATACCGAGCAGGTCGAGCGCTTGCTCGTCGCGCGTAACGCCGCCCGTCGACCACTTGACCCCGACGCCCGCGCTGTGCACGTAGAGCGATAGGTTCTGGATCGCCGCGCTGACGGCGCCATAGTCCTCGCGCTCGCGCATCGCATCGTCCGAACGCGGCGACGTGACGACGACCATCGCCGGAATGCGACTCCACGCGTCGTGTTTGTTGTCCGCTGCCTGATCGCCCTTGCTCGCCCTCGTCATCTCGGTATTGCGAGCGACCAGTGCGGCCCTCGTTTCAGCCCCGAGCACGTAGAAGCGCCACGGACGTGTCCGCCGGTGGTTGGGCGCCTGGACAGCCGCTTCGAGCGCAGCGTCGATCAGGTCGGAGTCGACGGTTCGTTCGTCGAAGAGATGAATCGTGCGGCGGCTGCGGATGAGAGCGAGCGTGTCGCCGGGTGAGAGATCGGGCATAAAAAAAGGGCGCGTCCAGAGTCGAAACTCGGAACGCGCCCACGCGGGATTGGATCGTTTCCCCCCCACCAATCCACGCAAGGGTGGCCGCTCGCGATGAGCGACAAAGTGTTGTTAACCGGGTGTCAGGTCGATAATCAGGACGATGGTACCGACGGCGAGTCCGGGATACGAAGGCATGCCCGATGTCGTCGCCATACTCACGCCGACGGTCGCCGCCATGCCCATCTGCAGCGCTGCCGCCTGAACGATGTCGACTATCTGCCGCCGCGACGGTTTGCTCAGAAACGCCTGAGCGACGCTGGCCCGGATGTGCCGCTCGACGTGCGGGTGGGCGCTAGAGATGAAGTGAAGGGTTGGAGAGAGGAGGTGGACTTCGGCAGGAGCCATCGCGTCCGAGTCGGTAGCCCACAGCGATCCGGCCTGGGCCGAACTGTTGGGAGCGGGCTGAGCCGAGACGAAGTGGCGGTATTTCATGAGAGCGAGACTGCGTTGCTGTACCCCATCTATCGGCGGCCCACTTTCGCGCCTTAACCCTTTCGAACAGAAAAGTGCGTCGTCACCAAAAGCAGACAATTCGGCTGTTTGCTCGTGAAGACACGGCGGACCGGGCAAAACAAGTTGAAGCGGCGCGACCGATTCCGTATTATTGGCGTCCCGCACACACCGGGTCTATAGCTCAGTTGGTTAGAGCGCTTCGTTGACATCGAAGAGGTCAGCAGTTCGAATCTGTTTAGACCCACTCATCAACCCTCGCAAGTCTTTGATTTGCGAGGGTTGATACGTTTTGTCGTAGGGTCACGAGACTCCGTCCTCGTTCAGTTGCGGTATCGCAAGCGGCAGGTTGTGCCGAGTTGAAAAGGTGTGCTTTATTGCCTCCCCTCCACGCTCAAGTGCACCACCATGTACTTCTTGATCTACACAAGTACCGCCCGGCCTCAACTCGATGAGGCCGAACTCAACCGGCTCGTCTCCAGAAGCGAGGAGTTTAACGCCTCTGTCGGTATTACCGGCCTACTGATGCGCGACGGGGATGGATTAGTCCAACTCATCGAAGGCCCGCAACACGCAGTCCGCAGTCTCGCCGGTCGAATTCGTGTGGATCGTCGGCATTCGGAGTACACGGTACTGCTCGAAGGACCAACCGCCGAGGTAGCCTTTCCGCACTGGTCATTGCAGCTAGCCTCGACGGACCGTTTGGCCCAACACAGCTCGAAGGAGGATCCGATTCGTGTCTATCTAAAAGCCGTTCATTCTCGCCTTTCGGACCATCGGCACAGGCGAGCTATCGAGCATCTACTCGAGTTCGAGGATCCCACGGACCCAACCGCTTGATTGCCGCGCCCCTGCTGATCAGCGTATCGCGAGTCCAACCGCCTGACCGAACTCAGATGCAAGGGACTTCTCCTTACGCAACCTAAACCTGAGCGCTCTTTCCCGGTTTAGACCGCATGGCCCGACGCTTCGTCCTCACCCCTCCCGCCGACGCGCCCGAACGCGCGCTGACCATCGACTACGCGGGCGTGCTCAACCCGCAGCAACTCGCCGCCGCGACGCACGCCGGCGGTCCCGTTCTAGTAATCGCCGGAGCGGGGACGGGCAAGACGCGGACGCTCGTCCACCGGGTTGCCTATTTGGTCGAGACGGGCACGCGCCCAGAGGAGATCGTGCTGCTGACGTTTACGCGACGCAGCGCCCACGAGATGCTGACGCGCGCCAGCGGGCTGCTCGACAATCGGTGCGCGCGCGTTCAGGGCGGCACCTTCCACGCGTTCTGCTCGGCGATCCTGCGCAAACAGGCGCCGCGCATCGGATACCAGCGCAACTTCACGATCATGGACGCTGTCGACACCGCCGACGTGATCGACGTGCTCCGTGTTCGACACGGGCTGCACCAGTCGGCCAAGCGTTTTCCACGCAAGCGGTCGCTCCAAAACCTGTTTTCGGCAGCGCGCAACCGGGGCGTGTCGACGCGCGAGATCGTAGAGGATCGGTACCCGCAGTTTGCCGAGCATCACGAGGCCATCGACCTGCTGTTCGGCGAGTTCGCGACGTACAAACGGGCGCATGGGCTGATGGACTACGACGACCTGCTGCTGCTTACGGTCGACCTGTTCGAAGCCCATCCCGAGGCCGCGCGAGAAGTCGCCGGGCGGATGCGGCACGTGCTCGTCGACGAGTATCAGGACACCAACCCAGCACAGGCGCGACTTGTCGAACACTTTGCGCGCGTGCACGGCAACGTGATGGCCGTCGGCGACGACGCGCAGAGCATCTACCGCTTCCGAGGCGCCGATCACCGCAACATCTTCGCGTTTCCCGAGCGCTTCGATGGCTGCGCAGTCCTCAAACTCGAAGAGAACTACCGCTCGACCCAGCCGATTCTCGACCTCGCCAATCTGATCCTCGACCGGGCGCATCACCACTTCGACAAGCGCCTATTCACCCAGCGTCCAGGCGGTGAGTTGCCCGCCATTGTCCCTGCACCGGACGAGCGCACCGAAAGCCGGTTCGTGACGCAGGCCATTTTGCAACTGCGCGAGGAAGGCGTCCCGCTCAGCCGCATGGCGGTCCTGTTTCGGAGCGCGCGCAACTCGTTCGACTTGGAAGTCGCGTTAGGCAGGGCGGGCATTCCGTACGTCAAATACGGAGGACTCAAACTCGCCGAAGCTGCCCACGTGAAAGACGTGCTGTCGCTGCTCAAGATCGCCGAAAACCGGCAGGACGTGCCCGCGTGGATGCGGATTCTGCAACTGATTCCGGGCATCGGCCCCAAGACGGCCCAAGCCATCGTCGAGTGGGTGACGAGCGAAGAGACCGAGCCGTTCACGATGCCCGACGGCGGTCGCTTTCGGCGATTCGCGTCGGATTTGGAAGCGCTGTTCACCCTGCAACGAAGCATCACCCAAGCCGACGCGCCGCCTCTCGACCAGCAGGTCGAAGCCGTCCTGACGTTCTACGATCCGCTCCTCAAAGCCAAGTACTACGAGGACTATCCCAAGCGGCAGGAGGACTTGGAGCACTTCTCGGGCCTGACCAAAACCGCCAAGAGCCGCCGCGACTTTCTCGAGGCCCTGGCGCTCGACCCTATCGAAATCACCGCGCTCGGAGTCGAGGCGACCGATGAGGACGAGAAGCCGCTCGTCTTGTCGACGATCCACTCGGCCAAGGGGCTGGAGTTCAAAGCGGTCTTCCTCATTCACGCGCTCGACGGCGTCCTGCCTTCGGGCTTCTCGCTCGACGACACCGACGACCTCGACGAAGAGTTGCGCCTGCTGTACGTCGCTGTGACGCGGGCCGAGGACGAACTGTTCGTCAGCTACCCGATGCTGCGCTATGGGCGGTATGCGGGCGAGTACCTGACCAAGCGCAGCCGCTTCCTCGACGACATCGAAACATCGACACTCGAACCCGTCGAACTGGTCGAGCAAGGCCGAGCAGCGCTGCCGCCCGCACCCAAGGACCGGATCAAACCCAAACCGCGCGACGAAGGCATCCGCGACCTGAAGCGTCCGGCATTCGTCGGCTCCGGCATTCTCGCCCCGCCGCCACCGCGCACATCGACCAAGACATCGCGCAAGCTGATCGTCGCCCCCAAGCCTCCGCCCGCTCCGGTCGCCAAAGAAGTCCGCGACGACGACTCGGTCGCCGACCTTCCGTTTTAGAGCTGTGGCGAAATCTCGAAGGCTCGCGATGGCGCCCGAGTCAGAAAGCTGACAGGTTTTGGAAACCTGTCAGCTTTGCGCTCCGCATTGGCCTCCCCACTTGCCCGACTCGCCGCCCTACCTTCAGTCGCTTCTCGACGCTCCACCCACTGCCTCTATTGACGGATCAGTCACCGCCATCCCCCTCCGCCGACGACCAACTCCCGCGCGTGCTCAGGCTGCGCGATCTGGTCTTGCTCAACGTGTCGAGCATCGTCGCGCTTTCGAGCATCGCGCAGGTGGCGCAGTTTGGGTACGCGAGCCTGTCGCTGTTCGTCATCGCGATCCTGACGTTTTTGATTCCCGGTGGATTGATGGTCGCCGAACTCAACGCGCGGATGCCGGGCGAAGGCGGCTTTTACCTGTGGACGCGGCGAGCATTCGGCGACCTGCATGGGTTCGTAGCGGCGTGGAGCTATTGGGTCAGCACGATCGTGTGGATTCCGACCGTGATGCTGCTCGTCTCGGTCTCGTGCCTCTACGTGTTCGGCGACACGTTTCTCGATCTGGCCAACGATCCGATCTACAACAGCGTCGTGTGCCTGGGTGTGCTGTGGGGCATCACCCTGCTCAACATCTTCGGGCTGGAACGGGCGCGTTGGGTGCAAAACGTCGCCGGTGTCGCGACGTGGCTGCTGGTCGCGCTACTGCTAATCGTCGGGGTTCTGTTTGTGATCGACAACGGAAGTAGCCATCCGTTCAGCGCGGGCAAACTGCTGCCCGACCTGACCGATATGTCGCTGCTGCCCTACTTCGCCGTTGTCGCGTTTTGCTTCGGTGGCTTGGAACTGTCGCCGATTTTGGCGGGCGAAATCCATCGCCCCGAACGCACGATTCCGCGCGCGCTATGGCTCTCGTCGATTGCCGTCGGCCTCATCTACATGGGCGGCACGCTGATGCTGATCCTGATCGTGCCCGAGGGCGATGTCGGCATCATCGAAGGTGTCGCCCAAGCGTTTCACGTCGCCGGGGCCGCGTCGGGCGTGCCGTGGGGTGCGATTGGGAGCCTGCTGGTGCTGATGAGTACGCTGGGTCTTCTCGGATCGTGGCTGATGGGCAACGCGCGGCTTCCGTTCGTGATGGGGCTGGATCGCTACCTGCCCGCGACGCTGGCTTGGGTGCATCCCCGATGGAAATCGCCGGTCCACTCGCTGCTGATGCAGGCCGTTCTCATCACGGTGCTGTTCGTGAGTTCGATTTCGGGGTCGACAATCGAGGAGGCGTTTCTCATCCTGCTCGACATGTCGATCATCCTCTACTTCCTGCCCTTCCTCTACATGTTCGCCGCGTTCGCCTGGCACATGCGCCATCGCACCGGCGGCGAGGGCATCGTTCCGACCTTGCAGCGCAGCACGCTGGCGGTCTGGACTGTCGCGATCCTGGGCTTCGGAACGACGCTGCTCTCGACCATCGTTTCGGCGTTTCCGACGGCGGGAATCGAGAACAAGCCGCTTTTCGTCGCCAAAGTAGTCGGCGGTGCCGTCGTGCTGATCGGCGCTGGACTGGCGATTTACTTTTCAAGCGCTCGCGTCCATGCCCGAGCAGAGCAGGCCGAGGCGTCGTACCGACGGGAGTAGGCCGGGAGCCTACTACATCTGGTGCGGAGGAGAAAGCTGTCAGGTTTTTGAAACCTGACAGCTTTACTACCCGAGCGTTTGCGTCGGGACTCTCCGCACCTCATACTATTCGCTCGTCCACTCACCATGCGTAAACTCGCCCACCTCGAAATCCCACGCCCGTCGGCATCAGCCGTCTCGGGCCTTCCGCGCGTGCCCATCCGCGTCATCACCGACGACGTACGGAGCGCGCACAACGTCGGGGCGATTCTGCGCACGTCGGATGCGTTTCGGCTGGAGCGCGTCGTCCTGTGCGGCATTTCGCCCGGCGCCGATCAGCGGGCCGTGCGCAAAACGTCGCTCGGAGCCGAAGAGACCGTTCCGTGGGAGCAGGTCGCGTCCGTACTGGAGGCTGTCGAAACGGCTCGGGCCGACGGCTACACGGTCGCAGCTTTGGAACTGACGGACACGCCGACGCTGGTCCACCAGGCGCCCGCATCGGCCTTTCCGTTGGCGCTCGTAGTAGGCAACGAAGTCGATGGGGTCTCGGACGAGGTCATCGCCGTGTGCGACTTGGCGATGGAAATCCCGCAGTGGGGCGCCAAACAATCGCTCAACGTATCGGTTGCCTTCGGCATCGCCGCGCACGCGTTGACCCAGACGTTTCTCGATCACCATTCCGACTTTCTGTGAGCAGTCCGCCTCTCCCAAGCCCCACATCGCGCGACACAGTCGATGGCGTCGAGATCGACCCCGGCATCTGGATGCCCCACTTCGTCGCTCCCTCCGACCGCACTGCCCTCGCGGTTTCGATGCGGACGCCCGATCTGATTGGCTTCAACCCGCCGACCAGCATGAGCGACGGCGTGGAGCAAGATTCGCTCTCGGTGGAAAGCGACTATGCAGATGCCTTATCGCCGACCGACGAGCACCCCGTCTATGCGGGCTTAGCCGATCCACTGCTCGGCGATGCGGAAACGCGTCTGGATGGGCAGAAGCCTGACGTAGCTGCCCACGCCGTCCACGAATGGGGCGGAACGATAGTCGAAGAACTGGTCTATCTGGCGCTAGGCGCGTCGGCACAGGACGACGTACACCGCGTCAGTTTGTCGGTCGATCAGCGGCTGATGGTGTCGGTCGCCAAGGTGATGGCAGCGCGGGTTTTGCTGGCGAACGTCGCGTGCAAAGCGCCGTTGGTGGCGATCACGTCGGGCTACCGGCAGACGGCCTTCGCTGCTCACAACAACCGAACGCGCGCGACGATTGCAGCGACGGCGGCGTTTCTCGGTGGTGCCGACTTGATCGCCGTTCGTCCGCACACCTGGGCGACGGGCCGCGTTTCCAATCGCGACGTACGCGATGCGCTCAACGTGGGCCGCGTGCTGCGCGACGAAGCCACCTTAGGAAGCCTGAAAACGCCCGCGAGAGGAAGCGGCTGGGCCGAAGCTGCCGCGCTGAAACTGGCCCAAGCAGCATGGGCACGGTGCCGAGAAATCGGCTCGGACGGTGTTACCGACTATGCGCGCGGCCTGCACCAAGTCGCGCAGGAGCAACACGCCGCCCGGACGCAGTCGCTGTCGCCCATCGTCGGCGTGACCCGGCACGAACGGCAATCCGACCGCCTCGCCCAGCCGCCCCTAGCCCAGAGCGTCGCCAACGGCTACCGGCTGACGGGCGAACACGAATCCCTCCGCCACGCCGCACAACTCGTCGCCGCCCATGCCGTTTAATTATCCACTCACGTTCGCGCCATCGGGCAACGCGCCCAAACCGGAGAGCGCTTCTCACGACGGCGGAGCGCCCGGCGTCGCCCCCTACCTCGCCGGTCCGTACCCAACGATGTACGTCGGGAGACCGTGGACCGTCCGGCAGTACGCGGGCTTCTCGACAGCCAAGGAGAGCAACGCGTTTTACCGCCGCAACCTCGCGGCGGGTCAGAAAGGCCTCTCGGTCGCCTTCGACTTGGCGACGCATAGGGGCTACGATTCGGATCATCCGCGCGTGTCGGGCGATGTGGGCATGGCAGGCGTCGCTGTCGACTCGGTCGAGGACATGAAGGTGCTCTTCGACGGCATCCCGATGGGCGAGATGAGCGTGTCGATGACGATGAACGGCGCCGTGTTGCCGATCCTGGCGTTCTACATCGTCGCCGCCGAGGAGCAAGGCGTATCGCTGGATGAGTTGGCCGGGACGATCCAGAACGACATCTTGAAGGAGTTCTTGGTCCGCAACACGTACATCTACCCGCCGACGCCATCGATGCGCGTGATCGGCGACATTTTCGAGTTCACGTCGGCGCACATGCCGCGCTTCAACTCGATTAGCATCAGCGGCTACCACATGCAGGAGGCCGGAGCGACGGCGGATCTGGAGTTGGCCTACACGCTCGCCGACGGACTCGAATACATTCGGACGGGACGGGCCGCAGGACTCGACATCGACGACTTTGCGCCGCGCCTGTCGTTCTTCTGGGGCATCGGGATGGACCTGCTCACCGAGACCGCCAAACTGCGCGCCGGACGTGTGCTCTGGAGCGAGATGATCGGCGAGTTCGATCCGCAGAACGACAAATCACAGATGCTGCGCGCGCACTGCCAGACGAGCGGATGGAGTCTGGCGGCTCAGAGCGTCAACACGAACGTCGCCCGGACCGCGCTCGAAGCGACGGCAGCGATTCTGGGCGGGACGCAAAGTCTGCACACTAACGGGCTGGACGAAGCGCTGGCGTTGCCGTCTGAGTTTGCCGCCCGAGTCGCGCGCGAGACACAGTTGGTGCTGCTCCACGAGTCCGGCCTGACCGACGTGATCGACCCGATGGGAGGCAGCCACGCCCTCGAACAGCGGACAGCCCAACTGATTGAGCAGGCACGCGCGCACATGGCCGAGGTCGAAGCCCACGGGGGCATGACCAAGGCCATCGAAGCAGGATTGCCGCAACGCCGCATCGAAGAAGCCGCAGCCGAGCGGCAGGCGCGGATCGATACGGGCCGCGACATACTCGTCGGCGTCAACGCATTCCGAGCCGACGATCCGACGCCCGACCTACTCACTATCGACAACGACGCCGTCTTACGCGAGCAACTAGCTGGACTGAAAGCGCTGCGCCAGAACCGCGACGAAGCGGATGTCGAATCCGCACTGGAAGCACTCGAAACCGCTGCCCAAAGCGATGGCAACTTGCTTGCCGCATCGGTCGACGCCGCACGCGTCCGGGCGACGCTGGGCGAGATCAGCGAGCGACTCGAGCGAGTGTTCGGACGCTACAAAGCCACGCCGACTGCATCCGCTGGCGTCTACGGTCCGGCGACGCAGAACGACGAACGATTCACCGCCGCTCGCTCCAAAGCCGACGAAGTCGCCGAAGCCGAGGGGCGACGTCCGCGCATTCTGGTCGCCAAGCTGGGGCAGGACGGACACGACCGGGGCGCCAAAGTGATCGCGTCGGCGTTTGCGGACGTGGGCTTCGACGTGGATCTGGGTCCGCTCTTCCAGACGCCGGACGAAGTCGCCCGCCAAGCCGTCGAGAACGACGTGCACTTCGTCGGCATCTCCAGCCTCGCCGGAGCACACCGCTCGCTCGTGCCCCAAACGATTCAGGCACTCCGCGATCAAGGCCGACCGGACATTCGTGTCGTCGTCGGCGGCGTGATTCCGCCGGACGATTACGCAACACTCCGAGACGTGGGAGTAACGGCGATTTTCGGTCCGGGAACGGTCATCTCCGAAGCCGCCATCGAACTGCTCGACGCGTTGTTGGTCGATGCCGAGCTTTGACATTTCTGCTCTCGCCGAAGGCATCTGGAGCGGGTGAGCCGAGCCGCGCTGTCGCGGTCGATCACACTGATCGAGAGCCACAAGCCCGAGCATCGTGCGCTAGCGTCCGACCTGCTGAGCCGTCTACCTCTGCCGCCGACGAGACGCCCGCATTGCCATCAGCGGATCGCCCGGCGCAGGCAAGAGCACGCTGATCGAAGCGTTAGGCGTGCGTTGGGTCGAGGCGGGGCGACGCGTCGCCGTGCTCGCCGTTGATCCCTCATCGCAGATCAGCCGGGGCAGCATCTTGGGTGACAAGTCGCGGATGGAGCGGCTGGCCCGGCACCCCGGCGCGTTCGTGCGTCCCTCGCCGACGAGTGGTCACCTGGGCGGGGTCACGCTCCGTACGCGCGAGACGATCCGGCTGGTCGAGGCGGCAGGGTTCACGCACGTTATCGTCGAGACGGTCGGCGTCGGACAGTCCGAGACGACAGCCAAAGACCTGGCCGACCTGTTCGTGTTCGTCGCCCAACCCGCATCCGGCGACGACCTGCAAGGCATCAAGCGCGGCATCATGGAGCACGCCGACCTGTTCGCCGTCACCAAGCGCGACCTGCTCCCCGACGCCGTCGCCGCAACAGTCCGCAGCCTACGCGGTGCGCTGAGCATCCTGCCGCCACCCTCGCCCGATGCACTAACGACGCACGACCGCGTGCTGTCGCTCTCCTCTACGACCGGCGATGGCGTCGACGCATTGAGCGACCGGATCGACGCGTTCGCCCAGACGACGAGGGCATCGGGACGGTTAATCGCGCAGCGCCGCGCTCAGGCCGTCGCCGCACTAAAGGAGGCGTGGGTCGAGGCGCTGGTGTCGCACGCGCGGACGCAGCCGTGGTTTGCCGATGCGTGGCGCGAGGCGGAGAGAGCGGTGCGCAGCGGTGAGTCGTTGGAGGACGTCGTGCGCACGTTGATCACCCCGTAGCGCCGTTATATATAACGGCGCTACACCGAACGGCGGATGTATCCCGCACACCACCGGATCGAACCGCGTCACCCCAGCACGTCCGCCGCCTTGCGCAAGCGCCGAACGACGGCCTCCTTGCCGATCAGCGCCAACATGTCGAACAGGCTAGGGCCGAACGACGTGCCGCTGACAGCCAGCCGCGCCGGGTGGATCAGACGACCGGCTCCGGCTTCGCGCGCTTCGGTGATCTGACGCAGAGTGGCCTCGGTCGATTCGACAGTGAATGCGTCGTCGGCTTCCAGGGCATCGGCGTAGGCGCGGACGAGATCGGCGCTATCGTCTTTCCAGCGCTTTTTGACGCCCTTCTCCTCGTACTCGGTTGGGTCGGCGTAGAAGTAGGCGCAGAACGTGGCGAGTTCTTCGGCCTTGGTAACGCGGTCGTGCATGAGCGCGGCAACGTCGGCGAGGTAATCGTCGCTTGCTTCAAGTCCGGCAGCATCCAGGTGCGGACGCGCACGCTGAGCCAGTTCCTGAGGCGCCAGGCGGCGCAGGAACTGCTGGTTGAACCAATCGAGCTTATCCATCGAGAACTGCACCCCGCTCTTGCCGATGCGCTCGACCTCGAACGCCTGCGTCAACTCTTCGAGCGAGAACACCTCCTGCTCGGTCCCCGGATTCCATCCCAGAAACGCCAGGAAGTTGAGGAGCGCAGCTGGTTCGTAGCCCGCCTCGCGGTACTGCGCGACGCTGACGGGAATGCCCAACGTGTCGGCGTTGCGCTTGCTCAGCTTCCCGCCCGTCGGACTCAGGATCAGCGGCAGGTGCGCCAGTTTGGGCGGCGTCCAGCCGAAGTACTGATACATCAGGATGTGCTTGGGCACGCTCGACAGCCACTCCTCACCCCGAATGACGTGCGTAATGCCCATCGCGTGATCGTCGACGACGTTAGCCAAGTGGTAGGTCGGCATGCCGTCCGACTTGACGAGTACCTGATCGTCGATACCGCTCGTCTCAAACGACACCCAACCCCGGATCATGTCCTCGAAGCGGACGGTCTCGCGGCGCGGCACCTTGAGGCGAATGACGTACTCCTCACCCGCGTCGAGTTTGGCTTTGACCTCGGCGTCGGGCAGCGTGATGGAGTTTTTCATGCTCATCCGCGTCACAGCGTCGTACTTGGGCGACGGGTTGCCGCTCTTGCGCAGCCGCTCCTTCATGTCGTCCAACTCCTCAGGCGTGTCGAACGCGTAGTAGGCGTGGCCCTGCTCGACGAGTTGGTCGGCGTATCCCGCGTACAGTTCGCGGCGCTGCGACTGGTAATACGGGCCGACCTCGCCACCTTCCTGCGGCCCTTCGTCGATGGTCAGCCCGGCCCACTCAAGCGACGCGCGGATGTCCGGCTCGGCTTCGGCGACGTAACGGCTCTGGTCGGTGTCCTCGACGCGCAGGATGAACGTGCCACCGCGTTTGCGCGCGTAGAGGTAGTTGTAGAGCGCCGTACGCAGCCCGCCAATATGGAGCAGGCCGGTGGGCGACGGGGCAAAGCGGACGCGGACGGGTTCGGACATGGATCTTGAGCGGTTTAGCCGATCAAGCTACCGATTTCCGCTTGGGGTCGTCGGGAAGCGCGTGCTAAAAGCGAAGAGCACACGTCTACATTCCGAGCAACCGCAGCGTCGAAATAGACTTCCCACTCATACGTCTCTACCTTTCGCATCGTTAGGCAATCACCTCCTCCCTCCCACCCTTCAGCCTCATGGACCGCGACGATTGGATCGGCATCGGACTGAGCGTCGCGCTTCATGCGGCGCTGCTGCTGCTCGTGCTCGGCCTGTCGCGCCTGCCGAATAAAGAGGAGTTGGAGCCAGAACCGATTGGTTTTATCGCCCTCGAACTCGGCCCCGTCGAGCTAGGCCGACCGCAGCCCGACACCCCTCGCCAAGCACCCGAACCGGAGCCGGAGCCGACGCCTGCCCCCCAACCGCGTCCTCGCCCGGCACCGCCCAAGCCGACGCCCGCGCCGCCGCGCAAAGTCGAGTTGCCGACTGCCAAACCGCCGCCCGCTGAGCGCACCGCCGAGGCCACACCGTCGCCCACACCCGCTGAGCCGACTCCGACGCCCACCCGCCCGACTCCGACGACGTCGAATCGCGCCGATGCCGGAGGAGCAACCGGCGGAATTCCCACGCCGACGACCGGAACCGCGCCCGCCGAAGCAGGCACCGATCGCCGCCCTACGCGCAGTTCACCGTACGACATCGAAGGCCTCAACCGCACGTGGCTCGGCGGTCGCGAGCCGCAATACCGCGAACGCGTCAACGCCGACATCACAGCCGAGATCACCGTGTCGCCCAACGGCTCGGTCGCGTTCCGGCGGTGGATCAGGAAAGGCGGCAGCCCGCAACTCGAACGCGCCGTTCTGGACGCCCTGCGTACGTGGCGCTTCGACGCGCTCCCGCCTAATGCGCCTCAGACACAGCAAGTCGGACGCGTCGTCTTCCGCTTTCGGCTCGACTGAATCCACCCGTAAGCGAGTGATCGTTGTGCTAAATGTGCGTGCGTTCACGTGTAATGAAGCGAGGGACGGCTATTCTGTAGGCTGCACAATCCGCACCTCCTGATGTACCGCATTCTCAGCCTGCTCCTGCTCTTCGGCGCCACCGCTACGATCCAAACGGCCCACGCCCAGACGCCGACGCCCATCGCCGACGTGCGAGCAGGCGGCAACGGCCAAACGGTGACAGTCGCCGGACGCATTACGGCATCCGATCAGTATGGCGGCCCTGCCTACTTCCAAGACGCGACGGGCGGCCTTTCGATCTTTCTCCCTGACCTGCACAACACGGTCGCGTTGGGCGATAGTGTCCTGATTACGGGCGAGACCGAGGAATTTCAGGCGTCGGCGGGCATGCCGGGATCGGGCAACTTCCAACTCGACAGCCAGAACGTGACGTGGTCGGTCATTGAAGCCGGGGACGCGCCGCGTCCGCGTGAGACGACGATCGACGAACTGGAGCCTAACGACGCGTCAAGCGAGGCGCTCGAAGGTGTCCTCGTGCGCATTCGCAACGTCGCGTTCGTCAATAATCCTGGCACGTTCAGCCAGAACCAGAACGTCACCGTACGCGACACGGACGGCAACGAAGTCCAGATGCGCATCGACAACACCACCAACCTGGTCGGCGCGTCCACCCCTTCGGGACGCTTCGACATGATCGGCATCGTCAGCGAGTTTCGAGGCACGCGCCAGGTGCTCCCCCGCTTCACCGACGATCTGGGCGTCGTCGCGTTCGAATACCCCGGAGAGGATATCTCCAAAAGCGAGACGTTCGAGGTGTCGACGTGGAATATTGAGAACTTCGGCAGCGACAGCCGCGCTCCCGACGACGACCAGCTCCAGCTAGAAAACGCCCTAGAGGTCATCCGCACCGTTGACGCCGACCTGTACGGTGTGCAGGAAATCGCCGACGTTGCACTCTTTAACGCCCTCGCCGACTCGCTCCCCGATTATCGCGGCTTCCTCGCCCCGTTCACTTCGGGCACAGCCGTCCAGCAGCGCACAGGCTTCCTCTACCGCACGACGGTCATAGACTCGGTCTCGTCAGGCTTGCTCTTCACGAGCGGCAACAACCCGTTCGGACCGACGTGGGCTAACGGACGATGGCCCTTTGGCTTCACGTTCGACGCCACGATTGGCACCGAAACCCGCCGCCTCTCGGCCGTCGTGATCCACGCCAAAGCCATCCAGACTGCCGAGGATCGCAACCGACGCACGGCGGACAGCGAACTGCTCAAGACCTTCCTCGACGACAACTGGGCCGATCGCAACGTCATCCTCCTGGGCGATTACAACGACGATGTCGACGTGTCGAACGTCAACAACCAGCCGTCACCCTATGCTAACTTTGTCAGCGACTCGGACAACTACCGCGTCGTCACAGCAAGCCTGTCCGAGCGAGGAATCGCGACGATCAGCGGAGGCTCGACGATTGACCACATTATGATCTCGAACGAACTCTACGACGAGTACTTCGAGGGAACCGAGCGGACGGAAAACGTGAGCTACATCGGCAGCTACGTCAGCACGACCAGCGACCACTTCCCCGTCTGGATGCGCTTCGACTTCGGAACCGCCGTTTCGACCGATCGCCCGTTGACGGCGACGCTCGACGTAACGGCTCCGCGCCCCAACCCGACGCGCGACGAATTCGCTCTCGACGTATCCGCTCCGGCAACCGTTTCGGTCTACGACGCGCTCGGACGCCAGCTGCGCACGCTGAACACGGCTGCCGGAACAGTCCGCGTTGACGTATCGGATCTGCCGTCTGGCCTCTACCTCGTACGCATCGACAGCGGAACAGCCGTCGTCACGCGGACGGTCGTTCGTCTGCCTCGCTAATCCTCTTCGCCTCCATCCCGGTTTGCGCTTACTTCTGATTGCCCTGCTGTGGGCCGCCCTCGCGCTGCCCGCCTCGGCGCAGCAGCATCGCCTGATTCCCGCCGATGACCGCGACGTAAACGACTGGATCGCGCAGTTGCAGTCGCGCGGCCACCTGCTCGACCTCTCGCCGATCACGCGTCCCTATACCGAAGGCGCCGTCCGTGACGCGCTTGATCTCGTGCCGACGAGCGGCCTGTCCGTTCCCGAGCAGTATTGGGTGCGAATGCTGCGGCAGCGGCTGGGCGAAGGCGTCGTCGAAGGCAAAGACGTAATCGGCGGCACGTTCGAGGGCGGCGGGCGCCTGACGACGACACAGCGCGCCGACCTGATGCGCCCGGTCAGCCACCAAGACGTCCGCAACGGCGACGCGCTGATCTACGAGCGCAACGCCAACCCCGTTTTCCCCGTCGGCGACCTGCTGTTTCAGACGCGCGGCGCCCTCGACTTCTTCGTTGAGCGCGGTCCGGTCTTTGTCCAGTTGGGCGCCGAGCATGACCTCGCCTATGAAGACGACATCGACGGGCTGGACGTGCAGCGCCGCTCGTTTATCCGCAGCGAAGACAGTTACCTGACGCTCAACTCCGATTGGGCGACGGTTTTTCTAGGCCGCTCGACACGTCACTGGGGCGATCACTACGGCGCCGGACTGCTCATCAGCGACAACCCGCGCAGCTACGACCAACTCGGCTTCACGCTGGGCGGTAAGTACCTCACGATCACGAGTCTAGTCGGTGAACTCGACGCCCTCGACAGCGACAACGTGTTCGACGGACGCTCGGGCGACACCGGGCTGGACTTCGAAGGCTCGAAGCGATTCCTCATGGCTCATCGGCTCGAGTATCGGCCCAGTTCACGGTTCGCCATCAGCGTTGAGGAAGCCATCCTCTTCTCTGGCCCCGGCGCCGGATTCTCGCTCAAATACCTCAACCCGCTCCAGCCGCTCATTCTCGAATCAGACAACACGCCCAAGAACGACGAAAACAATCTGCTGCTGGCCGGGACGATGCGCTGGCAGCCTGGCTTTTGGACGTTCCAAGGCCAGGCGATGCTGGACGACTTCGACCTCTACAACGGACTCGAACCCGTCGCCGCCTCGCTCGACCTGCGCGCCGCCCGCGCTGCCGTTACCCCGATTCTCGACGTGCGCACCGGCCTGACTGTCGTCACGCGCCGTGCGTACTCGACGACGCAACCGCCCGGCAAATACATCTACGCCCTGCGCGGACTAGCGACCAACTTCTCCGACTACGTCCACGCCGAAGCCCACGCCGACGTTCACCTGATGGGCGGCGCGCTCCGTCTGACGCCCGGCCTGCAAGCACTCTGGCAGGGCGACGGTGACCCACGTGAGCCGTGGCCGATCAATCCGGACAGAGGAGGTCCCGACGTACTGCTCGACACCAGCGTGCGGACGATCCGAGGCGCCGTAGTCGCGCGGTATCAGCCGGTCTCCTGGGCATTCGCCGAAGCTGATCTTGGGCTGAACCGCTCGCTCGGCGATACGGAGTTTGAAGGCGTATTCTCGTTCGGCGTCCGGCTCGAAGAGCGCTACTGGTCTAATCTGAGCGCTCGGTAGCGCAACGCGTATCCCACGCGTGCGTACGTTTCGAGTCTGATCATACCCTGCGACCGTGCGCGCCCGCTCCGACCGTCTGCTTCTCGTCCTCACCGACGCCGCGATGATTGCGGCGGCATACGCGTTTTACTATGTCGCGCGATTTGACTGGCAGTGGTTCGGGCAGCCCGACGTGTACCCGGCTAGCATGTGGGCAGCGCTGGTACTGCTGATCCCGTTCTGGTTGGCGACGCTATTCTTCTTCGGACTCTACCGGTCGCGATTCGCCGCGTCCCGGTTCGACGAGATCGCGACGCTCGTAAAAGCCGTCGTCACCGGGATGCTCGTACTCGTGTTTGCGATCTACGTCGAAGCGCTCGAATCCGGGTCGAGCCGAGGTGCCCTGTTGCTCATTGGTGCGTCGACGCTGACCGCGCTTGCCATCGGGCGATTGATTGTCCGGTCGATTGAGAAGCGGCGGCTGGTCGGCGGACGTGGGCGACACCGGGCGCTGATCGTTGGATGGGGCGATCAGGTCGACGAGGTGCGCGCCGAGGTAGCCCGCTACCCCGAAGCAGGATTGGAGATCGTCGGTACGCTGCGGTTGCAGGCCGCCGACGCGGTCCTCGTTCCGGCAGGCGTCTCTCACTCGACCTCGCAGATCGTCGGCGGCGATGGGCAGAGTCTTCCGGCGCACATTGAGCAGTTGCCCGAACTGATCGACGAATTGCAGGTGCAGGACGTGGTGATCGCGCTGGGATCGGACGATCACGCGGCGCTGGCGCAGGTGCTGCGGCTGTGCGAAGGCAAGCCGGTCACGCTCAAACTCGTTCCCGACTTCTACTCGGTCATCGGCGGCATGGCGCGCACCGAGCACATCTACGGCTTGCCGCTGATCGAAGTGCTGCCCGTGCCGATGGCACCGTGGGAGCAGAGCACCAAACGCCTGATGGACGTGACGGCGTCGGCGCTGATCTTGCTGCTCGGCTTACCCATCTGGATCGCGACCGCCCTAGTCGTCCGGCTAACGTCGCCCGGCCCTGCGATCTACCGTCAGCGCCGCGTCGGGCAGGACGGCGCCGAGTTCACGATGCTCAAATTCCGCACGATGGACACCGACGCCGAGCGCGCCACCGGCCCCGTCTGGGCGCAGGCCAACGACGACCGCTACACGCCCGTCGGCAGATGGCTGCGCAAAACCCGGCTCGACGAAGTGCCGCAGTTCTGGAACGTGCTCCGAGGAGATATGAGCCTCGTCGGTCCGCGCCCCGAACGCCCGTTCTTCGTCGCTCAACTGGTCGACCAGATCCCGCTCTACTCGCGCCGCCACCGCGTCAAACCCGGCATCACGGGCTGGGCGCAGATCAAGCGCGGCTACGATGCGTCGGTCGACGATGTGCGCAGCAAGATCAAATACGATCTGTTCTACATCGAAAACCTGAGCATCGGCATGGACCTCAAGATCCTCGCCTACACCATCCGAACCGCATTGTCTGGCGCAGGACAGTAGCCGTTTCATCCACTACTCGTCATGACATTTGTCCATCTCCTCCTCATCGTGACAGGCGCTCTACTCGCTATGGCTGCCCAGCCGGTCAGCGCCCAACAATCCGACTTCACGTTCGAAAATGGCTTCGGCGGCTATACCGAGGGAGACGGCTCGCTGAAAATCTTGCTGGGCAAGCGGCGCTCGTTTCACGTCGAGAGCCGAGGCTACGCCCTCACGGACAGCACCTTTCGCCTCGACCAGACGATCACGTTCGAGGGGAAGGAGCCGGAGATGCGCTACTGGATTCTGAAGACCGATGGATCGGACCGCTATGAGGGTACGCTGAGCGACGCATCCGGAAGGGTTGTCGCCCGCACCGAAGGCGCTCGGCTTACACTGCGCTACCGCATCACTGGCCCGCTGTTCATG
Source organism: Rhodothermales bacterium (assembly GCA_963793245.1). Taxonomy (GTDB): domain Bacteria; phylum Bacteroidota; class Rhodothermia; order Rhodothermales; family BA12; genus CAXBBB01. The sequence goes on along the minus strand of CAWBZG010000004.1, from coordinate 303,618 downwards.
CACCAGACGCTTGAACTGATGCCCGACGGACGCACCATCGACAACGTGGGCAGGATCAAGCTGCTCGGCATCACCATCGGGCGGCTGCACGAGACGATCACTCGGAAAGAGGGACCGCCCTCCGTTGAGACGCGCTGACCGATTGTGCGTCCGTCTCACCAAACCTTGACAACTGATGAAGCGTATGCCCTCCCTCATTGCCCCGCACGAGTATGGAACTCACGATCACGACCAAAGACCGTAGCGAACTAGAAGCACTCGCCGATGTGCTCAGGGAGCGCAACATTTCGGTTCACCTGCAGGCCCCAAGCACATCTGCCAAGCCCAAATCGGAGGCCACATCCTCAATGGATCGCGATTGGGAGCGGATGTCTGCCGATGAGCGATTGGTCTATTTGAATGACCGATACGGGTCAGTCAAATCAAATCGCTCGACACCCTACCGATTCCGCCGAGAAGACGCATACGATGGATAAGCCTTTCCTCGACACCAACGTACTTGTTTACCTCGCAGGACAGGACGCGCGTAAACAGCAACAAATCACGTACCTGCTGCGCACTTTACCCCGAGCCACTATCTCAGCACAGTGCATCACCGAGTTCGTCAATGTGTGTCTCCGCAAGCACTTGCTGTCGACTGATCAGATTCCCGTCCTCGTCGAACGCTTCCTGTACGATTTCAATCTCGTCGCGTTGGACGACACGGTTTTGCGCCGCGCGCTCCACATCCATCATCAACATCAAACGTCGTGGTGAGATGCGCTCATCGTGTCGGCAGCGCTCGAAGCCGAGTGCGACATGCTGTTGAGCGAGGACTTCAATGCCGGTCAACGAATCGAACGCCTGACTTTCGTCAACCCGTTTGCCGCTTAAATCGTCCAGCTTCCGCTGGGTAACGCGCCGATGAGCGCAGTTATGCCCCAGACAATCAGCGCGCAGACGCCGACGAGCAGCAGGATCAACCCACCTGCCACGGCCAGTAGCACACTCTTGCTGTTGTGCGACACGCGGTCCGGCGACGCGGCCCAGCGTTCGAGCAGACGGACGGCACGCCGGTTGGATTTGAGGAAGAAGTCGAGGACGTCACCGAGTAGCGGAATGGCTCCGATTACTAGGTCGGCGACGGCCCATAGCGCAATGCGCAAGAGCACAAGCGGCGGCGCCCCCATTTTGTATCCGGCGTAGAGGGCGTAGCTATTCGTTACTCCGCCGACGGCGTCGCCGACGCCTGGAAGCAGCAAGCCGAGGACACCGTCGAGACCGACGCCAAACTTGGTGCCCGGCACCGACACAGCGTCGTCCATCACCTTGCTCACCTTGCGCAGGCGGTCGAGGTGATGGGAGTTGGGAGGCGCGGAGCGTTCGGACATGGGAGCAGCGGAGAGACAGCGCAGAGTAGCGAAACCGTGCGCGGCCAGCATCCAAGAGTCCGTTACGCCGATGGTCTACACGTTCGTTGCGGATCGCCGTGAAGCCACCGCGTAGCTTGCACGCCGGACATCCCCCCGCGCCATGCTCAACTACATCTGGGCCGGACTCATCATCCTGAGTCTCGTCTTCGCCATCGTCAGCGACACGCTCGACTTCACGCGCGACACCTATCGCAACGGTCAGCCGCTGCCCGTCGAAGTCGTCTTCCCCAACGGCTACGACGTTGAGGCACGCCGACAAGCCGTCCAAGTACGCATCGACACGACCGCGTTTCGAGCGCACTACGATGCCTCTCCCGCCGGAATTCCAGCGACGTACGAGGGCATGGTCGTCCAGACGCGCGACGGACGCGAGTTGCGCTTTGCCGAGGGCGCGAGCCTGCCCGAACCGCTGACGACCGTCCGCCAACTCACGTCGAGCCGAGACGACGACCTGCGCGGCCCCGTCGACTTCACGGCTGCCGCTGGCGCGATGCAGGCGACGGCCACTGTCCGGTTCGCACGCGTCCGGTTCGTCAAGATGCAGGCGATTGCCCAGGCTGCGCTCGACTTCGCCGATACCGCCGTCAGCATCGCGTTGAGTTTGATCGGCGTGATGGCGCTGTGGCTCGGGCTGCTTCGCATCGCCGAAAAGAGTGGCCTTATCTACTCGCTGGTGCGCTTCGTGCAGCCGGTCGTGGGTAGACTCTTTCCTGGCATTCCCAAAGACCACCCGGCGATGGGCGTGATCGTGCTCAACCTGTGCGCCAACGCGCTGGGTCTGGGCAACGCTGCGACGCCGTTGGGTATCAAGGCGATGGAGGAGTTGCAGACGCTGAACACGCAGAAAGACACCGCTACGAACGACATGGTGATGCTGCTGGCGATGAACACAGCGAGCGTTCAGATCGTGCCGCCGGTCCTGCTCGTGGCGATCATGGGCTTGCAGATCAACCAACTGTTCTTCGCCATCTTGATCGTAACCACCTGCTCGCTCGCCATCGCGATCACGGCGACCAAGCTGTACGGACGCTTGAAAGGCTACCGAGAATCCGAGCCGCCCCCGATGCCGCCTGATGCGCCCATCGCTGTCGTCACCGACACGCCGCCCGCCGTATAGCGGCTCGCCGCGCCCATTCCCCTTTGCTCTTCCTGCGTCCTCTCCTGCTATGGAATCCGCCCGCAACGTCCTAGACCTGATCTCGGTCTTCGTCCTTCCCCTTCTGATCGTCGCATTTCCGATCTACGGCCTGTTCAAAAAGGTCGCCGTGTACGAGGAGTTCGTCGAGGGCGCCAAAGAGGGGTTCAAGATCGCCGTCAGCATCATCCCCTACCTCGTCGCGATCCTGTTTGCCATCGGCATGTTTCGCGCGTCGGGGGCGATGGATTTTCTGATCGAAGGTCTGCGCCCGATCCTCGGGTTTATCGGTGTGCCGCCCGAAGTGCTGCCGATGATGATCGTCCGTCCGCTGACCGGAAGCGGATCGGCTGCCATCGTGATCGACATGATCAACCAGTTCGGAGAAGACAGCATCCTCGTCAAGATCGCCGCAACGATGTTCGGCTCGACCGAGACGACGTTCTACGTGATCGCCGTCTACTTCGGCGCCGTCGGTGTCAAAAAGACCCGCCACGCCATCCCCGCAGGCCTCACCGCCGACATCGCCGCGATGTTCTTGGCCGTCTACGTGGTGCAACTGCTGTTTGGGTAAACGCACAGGCGAGGTACCAACACCAGTCAGTACCTCGCCGCCTACGAGTTGAGCGAACCGTCAAGATCAGCCTTCGACAACGATCACGCTATTCTGGCTGAAGAACGGCGACCAGACGTGGTCGTCGGCTTCGGGTTCGTTTTCCCAGCGCTCGCCGTCGACGAAGTAGCGGAACTCGTAGCGGCCCGGAGCAAGCTGGACCGCCTTTTTCCAGGCGCCGTCTTTCTTGCTCAGTTTGAGCGCGTGGGCGCTGTCGTCCCACTCGTTGAAGTCGCCGACGACGCTGACGCTGTGGTGAGCGTTATCCGCCAGGACGGAGAACGTGACGCTGACTTTGTTGCCGCGAGCGAGGGGTTTGCGTGCGATCATGGCGGAAAGAGGTTTTAGGCGTGAGGATGCGCAAAACATACTTCTCCTCTCCTATCGAAGCGGTGAAGAAACCCGAAGCGCTTACGCCGACAGCGGGTCCTCACGAAATCGTAGCGCCGCACCCAGTGTCGCGAGTTGGATGCGCATCGCCGTAGCGAGGTCGAGCGGACGCACATTCCACGCGTCGAGACGTGTTGCATCGCCCCGTTGCAGGTCGTCTCGCAGGCTGGGCAGATCGCCTTTGAATCGGACGTATGCTCTCGCCGAAGCGGGCGGAGCATCGGCGTCGGGCGGGACCAGGAACAGCGGCAATTCGGTGACGACGCACAGCGGATCGCCGCCGAGCGATTGTACGAACTCCATCGACGAGAGCCGGAAGCGCGCGGCCATCTCTTTGTCGCCGATGTGAGTGAAGTAGCGCTGCATAGCTCGGCCTTCGGGTGTCGTCGTGAAGCCGGGAGCGATGTAGAAGAAGCCTTTCTCACCGCCTCTATTGTGGTCGTGCAGGTCGAGGTCAGCGTCGCGAGCGGCTTCAGCGAACGCTTGTTGCAGCGCCTGCGAGCGCCCGGCCCACGCCCTATCGATCAGCAGCAGCGCGCCCTCGCTGAACGCCATTCCGTGCAGGCTCGCGTAGAGGCCGAACGGCTCTTTCTCCCGCATCCACGCTGATAATGCGGCGGCTTCCTGCCGTCCGTCGGGATAGGAGAACTCCAGATCGCGCCCCGGCAACTCACGACGGACATTCGACACGAACAGAGGCAGATCCGGCCACGCATCGATCCACGGTCGGTTGTCGGCCTCACCGTCCGGATTGGCGTGCGGAATTAGGTAGAGCGTCCAGTTGGACAGCAACTCAGCGTGCGCTTCCGGTTTTGAAAGCAAACCCGCAGCGAGCGTGCGCAGCGTCTGTGGGCCGACCGGCTCGTCGGCGTGGTGCCCGGCGAGTAGCAGCGCCTTGTTCGGTCCGCTGCCGATACGCAATCCGGCGATGGCTCTCCCCTCTCCGCTTGTGCCGATGATCTCGAAGTGAGCGTCGACTTCGGTTTCGCGCGCCAACACGTCAAGTTCAGCGATCGCCTCTTCGTTGGTCGTAAACGTAGGTTCGGGAGGCGTCAGCCCAGCGAGTTCGTACGGAGTCACGTGCGTGGAGATGGAAACCTGGCAGGTCCAGCGGACCTGCCAGGTTCGCGCCGGAAACTCAATCGTCGGACTTACGCCCGCTCTTTGGCTTCGATGAACAGCGCCCGCATCAGCATGAACGCGGTCTCGGCAGCCTCGCTCGTGAACCAATAGTTGACGCCCGCACCGACGGCGGCTCCGGCAATCGGAATCGTCTGGAAGATCTTGCGGCTCACCAGCGTCTTGGCGATTTCGCGCGGCAGGTGACGGTTCTGATCGCGCAGCGTGCCACTGACGCGGCCCCTGTACGGCATATCCCTGCTCAGCGCGGCGGCGGCGACGCTGATCTCGCGCAACGCTTCGTTCTTCGCCTCGCGCGACCCCGACGCCGCCACGTTCCAGATCGACAGCACGAGCGGGCGAAACTCCGGCCCCTGCATCGGAAAGCCATAGGCCGCCGCGATTTGCTGAATCAGGCGCAGGTTGATGCCGAAGAGCAGCGGGATGTCGGCCATGATGAGGACGGCGCCACCCAGCCCCGTTCCGGCGCCTTCGAGCGCGGCGAGGACAGCGTTTTCCTGTACCAGACTCTTCGCGTAGGCGTCGAGCGCATCGAGCGGAATCGTCCGCAGATCGGCGATGGTCTCGACGGCGATGCCCTGCTCGCGCAACGCTTTGAGGGCCGCGTTGGGATCGTACGTCCACTGCGACGCGTCGTTGAGCACGTTGAGCAGCCCTTCGACCACGTCGCCCGCCTTGTCGGTGAGCGCAGCAGGAGCGACCTGATCGACGGCCCAGTCGACGGGCTTCATCGCCCAGTTCATCGCTTGGGCCAAAACGGAAGGCTCGGCGTGCTGCCACGCTTCGATGTCGCGGCGGACGGTGCGTTCGTATTCGGTCAGGGGCATGGTGAGGCGGTCGGTTTCGAGTTCGTCCTACCTCGTACGAAGCGACGCGGCGAAGGTTGACGTCAATCCTCGTAGTAGCGTCGATGCATGCCCCGACGCTACAGGTCACGTCATGATGCCGTACTTCTTGAGCAGCCGGTACATCGTCGCGCGTCCGATGCCGAGTTCGACAGCGGCCTTGTCGACGTTACCGTCGCACAGGCGGTAGGCGCGCTCGACGGCCTGCTGCTTCAGGTCTTCGATGCTGATAATGTCTCCGTCATCCGATCCCAGCGAGACGCCGTTGCTCCCATCGTCCGACGGCATCGGAGCGGCTTCGGTCAGGCTCGCTACGGATTCGGCGCGAGGGGGCGCGGGGCGTGGGGCGGGTTCGGCCTGCTGAGCGAGCGGCATCCGGTCGGCCCAAGGCGAGATCATCGTCCCGCCACTGAGCATCAGGTCGGACTCGGAGATTTCGTCTTCGTCCGAGATCAGAATCGCGCGTTCGACGGCACTCTTGAGTTCGCGGACGTTGCCCGGCCAGTTGTAATCGAGGATCGCTTTCTTGGCTTCGTAGCCCAGCGTCTTTCCCCTAAACTCCTGATGCGCACTCACGTAGTCGCGCAGGAAGAACGTGGCGAGCAGCAAAATGTCGTCGCCCCGGTCGCGCAGCGGCGGCAGTGGGACGGGGTACTGAAACAGGCGATAGTAGAGGTCCTCGCGGAACGAGCCTTCTCTGATCATCTGAAGCACGTCGCGGTTCGTGGCACTGATCACGCGCGCGTCGAACTGAATCATGTCGTTGCCGCCGACCCTGCTGATCTCTCGCGACTGTAGCGCACGCAGCAACTTGGCCTGCAAGTCCATGTCCAACTCGCCGATCTCGTCGAGAAAGATCGTCCCACCGTCGGCCTGCTCGAACTTGCCGATTTTCTTCTTGTCGGCTCCGGTAAACGAGCCTTTCTCGTGGCCGAAAAACTCCGATTCCATCAGGTCGCGCGGGATCGCGGCGCAGTTGACGACCACAAACGGTCCTCTTTTGCGATTGCTCGAAAAGTGAATCGCCTTGGCGACCAACTCTTTGCCCGTCCCGCTCTCGCCGTGGATGGCGACCGTCAGATCGCCGCGTAGGGCCTTGTCGATCAGCTTGTAGACCTGCTTCATCGGGTCGCTGTCACCGATCAGCCCGGCGATGGAGTACCGCTTGCTGACCTCGCTGCGTAGCGTGTCGACTTCCTGCTCCAACTCCATCCGCTCGCGCACGCGCGACACCACGATTTCGAGCTTCACGATGTCGTCTTGCCCCTTGGTGATATAGTCGTACGCACCGATTTTCATCGACTCGACCGCCGTGTCGACGACGCCCTGCGCCGACAGCATGACGACGTGCGTTTCGGCTGATTGCTCGCGTAGCTTCTTGAGCGTCTCGATTCCGCCGATGCCTGGCATCATGATGTCGAGCAGGACCAAGTGCGGCTTGTCTGCGATGGCGGCGAGCGCCTCCTCTCCGCTCGTGAAGACACGAACTTGATGATCGACGTTCTTCTCCAGGCGGTACGAGACCAGCCGGGCGTAGTGCGGATCGTCGTCGACAACGAAGATGCGGAATTTCATGCGGCGCGGGTAGGGGGTGGGCGTGCCGTCAATCTACGAACGCCGCGCGGTTTGTCTCAGAATGGTATCCACCCCGCCACGCAAAATCGGCCTGCATCAGGGCGCTCTAGATCAGCAGGAAGCCGAGGGCGGCAACGGTGAAGCAGTAGTACGCGAAGTATTGCAGCCGCCCTTGCTGCACGAACGAGAGCACGATCTTGATGGCGACGATACCCGTTGCGAACGCGACGACCGTTCCTGCCAGGATGGGCAGCCAGTCGACCTGGGCGCCGGACTCGATCAGTTCGAGCGTTTTGATGAGCGTCGCCCCCACGATGACCGGAAGCGACATCAAGAACGAGAAGTCGGCGGCGTCTTTGCGGTTGACGTTGAGGTAGATCGACGTCGCGATGGTCGAGCCGCTGCGCGAGATGCCGGGGATCATCGCCGCGCCCTGCGCGAGTCCGGCGAGGAGGGCTTTTCCAGCCGAGTACTCGCCATCGGGGTTGGGGCGAAAGCGGATCAGCAGGAGCAGAATGCCCGTGACGACGAGCATGGCAAGCACGAGCTTGGGGTCGCCGAAGAGCGATTCGAGCGTATCCTTGAACAGCACATAAACGATGCCGGTCGGGATCATCGAGAGCAGCACGAACAGGACCAGCCGCAGCGAAGGCGTGCCCTCGGGTGCTTCGTGCGGCGCGTAGTCGAGTGTATCGCCTTCGGTGTACTCAATGCGTCCCGGCGCCAGGGCTGCTTTCCAACGCGACGGACGAAACAGCAGCGGCACGCCCTTTCCGATCAGCCCCTTGATCCGCGAGAAGTAGACGACGCAGATGCTGAGGACGGTACCAAAGTGGACGAACACTTCGAACGCGATGTCATCTGTCGCTTCGATGCCGAGCAGATACTCGCCCAGCACCAAGTGCCCGGACGACGAGACGGGCAGAAATTCGGCGAGGCCTTGAATCAGCCCCAGGATGGCGGCTTGCCAGACGGACATGTAGCGCGTGGAAAAGTGAAGCTGCCAAGATAGTCCGCGCCGTACGCGCCAAGCGGCAACGAACCCGTGCACCGAATCGGCAGGATCACCTGCCGCCCCACGTCAAACCGAGCGTGAACCCGCTGAATGAGGCGTCTACCTCGGCCAGGTCGCCCTTCATCGTTCGGTTGTCGTAAAAGTAGCTGGCTCCGATGCCCAGTTCTCTCCCCAGAAACGTCATCCCCGTTAGCACGGCTACGTCGGAAGACACCTTCAAGCCCCGCGCGGCACCACCTCCCGAAACGTCGTATCCCCAGGCGTAACTCACCGTAGTCAGGGCGTATATCGGAAACGTGCCGTTCGTATTGAGCGTGAGTACGTGGCTCACCTGAGGACCGATTTCCGGGATGATGAAATCCCCGTCCCTCTCCCCGCTACCTTCCAGGTACGGTGCCGCGAGGTTGACTCCGAGGCCGAAGGCATTCGGTCCCGCGTCGAACAGCACGTATCCCAGGTCCGTCTCCGGTATCAGAAAGCCGCGGACGTAGGTCCACCCGGAATCCCTCACCCGCCCGTCGGACTCGACGGTTTCGAGATCCTCGCCACACGCGAACAGAAAGCAGGAAGCGAACCACGACAGGCCGTTCGGGCTGACGCGGGCATAGACGGGGTCGTCGTCCTCATCTGTTCCCAACTCCCAGACGGAAGCGTAGTACAACGCCTGCGTCGAGTTGCCGGTCGTGACCCCGACACCGCCCTCCTCGATCGCGGTCGACTCTACGCTTTGCGTCACCGGAAGTGCGTAGTGGAGCGCAGCAGCCAGACCGATGGTTCGGTTCTCGGCAAAGAGACGCTGGCTGTGCGCAGAACACGCGCAGCCAAGCAGGAGGAGTAAGAGAACGAGCAGGCGCATGAGTGTGATTTCCTTTCGAGGGAGTAAGGCGGGAGTCGAATCTGCTCCCATGAGAGATCTCCGTGCCATACCGAGATCTTGGGATTCGTCTCTGCCTTCGCATTTCGTGCGAGGCCTCTGCCGCTTTACCCTCGTCGTTCCGCTCCGGCAACTGCGTGCCACACGATGGGAAAAGCGCGCATTTCGCTTCCCGTCGACCTCGAAGCGACGTTCGCGCTCACGAGTTGGCTAGGCGTCTACTGCGGTTTGCACTCGGACTCGTGGTCGGCTAAAATGCTGCCGACGGACGCCACGACCGACTTCAGCGCGACGGGCCTGTCGCTAGGCATTGCGCTAACTTTGTGAGTTGCGCCCCCGGGACGATCTTGCGCCATGCCTGACTCCCGCCGCTTCGACTTCGCTGCTCCCCTCTTGCCGCCCAACAGCAGCACGATGGGGATGCCCTACATCCCGCTTCCGGTTGACGTGGCGACGGCGCTGCTCGTCGACAAACCGCGTAGGGTCGACGGTATGCTCGAAGGCCAGCCGTTCAGCCGGTCCCTTCAAGGGTCGACGACGGATACGCTCCACGTACGCTTCGGCAGGACGGTCCTCAAAGACATCGGAAAGGCCGTCGGCGACTGGGTCGAAGTCGAGTTGTGGCCCGACCGAGATCCCAACCACGTCGACTTGCCCGACGAACTGACTGCTGCGCTGGATGCCGACGACAAGGCGCGCGACCGCTTCGAGGCGATGACGCCGGGCAAACGCCGCTCGCTGTGTTACCACGTCACGTCGGCCAAGCGGTCGGAGACGCGCGTAAAGCGAGCCGCAGAGTTGGCACACAAACTGAGCAGCTACACGCTCCACGAGGACAAAGCGCTACGCAAGCGCGGCATCGTGCCCAAGGGAGCCGACGCCTAATTCCATCTCTCGCTCCGTTGGATCAAAACACGATCTGAAACTGGACGACGAGTAAGTGCTGGTTGACCGGGTCGTCTACGTCGGGCAGGCCGTTGGCGTAGGCGAGTGTGAACCGCTCCTGGTGGTAGGGCAAGCCGCGCAGCGCGCTCACGCTCACGCTAGCGCCCGCCGTGAGGAAGAGGTCAGATCGATCTCCGTCTATGTCCGGGGTCAGCGTTTCGGCTCGGGCGAAGATCTCACTGAACGGCGTCACGCGTGCCGCTCCGAGCAGCGACAGACCGAGCACGTGCTGATCGGTAGTGTCGCCTTCGTAGCGGATGCCTATGGCGTCGGCTTTGACGCGGACTGGCTGGCTGCCCGGATCAGCGCCCCAGTAGAGGTGGGCGGCGTAGCTCGCATACGAGCGACCGTTCGTGTTCGGCCCCTCGGCGCTGTTGTAGCTGGCAAAGCCGCCAACTTCGACGCCCGGTAGGGACGCTGGCGAATAGCCCACGTAGCCGCTGATTGCTTGAACGGCGCGGTCCAAACCGCCCGTCGCGTCGCCGCCGCTGATTTCCTGCCGCACGTTGCCTCGGTCGGTTGCGAAACTGCCGTCGCCGTTGTGGAGGAAAGCGGACACTTCGAGTTCGTCGGTCTGATAGCGCACGTCGACGCCAAAGTCGCGACCGTCGCCACCGATCGTTCCTCGGCCCCACCGCTCGGCGATGGTGGGACGCGCGACGGCGTCGATGAAAGGCAGCAGCGTGCCGATGTGCGCTCTGGGCTGCGCACTCGCCATTCGCCCAACGCGGATGCGGACGTTTTCGTTGGGCTGGTAGAACGCGAACAGGTCGACGCTTTGCAGGCTGCCGCTCGCCACATCGACGTCGTAGTTGGCGCCCAGCCCATCCGAGAGGGTCAGCACGAAGCGCGCCCGCGCCCGCCGGACGCCCCAGCCCACCCGCTCCTGATCGTCGTTGGCTCCATCGGTCAGCCCGACGCTCGCCCTCGTTTGCAACTCGCCCCAGAAGGTGAAGCGGGGAAGATCTCTTCCCGCCTCGTCTTGCGCATAGGCGGTGTGCGCGCAGAAGAGCAAGGCTATGAGGATGAGACGAGTCATAATGAGAGGCGAGGAGAGGTGAGCGGTATCACAAAAGTGAAGTTAAAAAACGATCTGTGCCTGGAGCACGATCAGGTGTTGATCGGCCAGGCCGGTGGCGGAAGGCAGACCGTTGGTATACGCTAGCGTGAGGCGCTCCTGCCGATAGTCTTTTCCGCGCCTCGCGCTCGGGCTGAAACTGGCACCCAAGGTCACGTACACGTCGTCGCTGCCCAATTCGTCGTAGAACGTCTCGTAGCGCGCAAACGCCTCGCTACCCGGCACGAGCCGGACGGCACCAAACGCCGACCAGCCCCACGCCGTACGCGCGCCGACCGGTCCGGTCTCTTCGTAGCGGATCGCGAGCGCGTCGATTTTCCCTCGAAGCGGCTCGCTTCCGGGGTTGGCGCCCCAGTAGGCGTGGCCCGAATAGCTGACGTAGCGCCGCCCGATGTCGCTACCGTCGGGATTTGTCATGTCCGGTGCAGCGGTGTTTTCACTGCGCGATCCGTTGTAGCCGACGAATCCGCCTACGTCGAGCGGGGCGCCGCCGACTGGCTCGTAGCTGCCGTAGGCGCCGATAGCGAGGGCTTGCCGATCCGTCCCGCGCGTGGCGTCCAGTCCGCTGATGCCCTCGCGGAAGTTGCCGCTACTGCGCGAAAACGAACCGTCGCCGTTGTGGACGAACACGTCGAACACCAGATCGTCCGTCTGATAGCGCGCGTCGATGCCGAAATTGCGGCCGGTCGACCCGATCGTCCCCCGCGCCCACCGCTCAGCGATGGCGGCGCGCTCGATGCCGTCAACTCGAGTATGCGACGTAAAGATGTACGAGCGGGGCTGGGCGCCTGCGAGGTAGCCCATGCCGCAGTCCGAACGCGTTTGGCTGGTTGATAGAACGCGTAGAGGTCGACGCTGGTGAGCGTGCCGCCCCCCGCATCAATGTCGTAGTGCGCGCCAAAGGTCGACCGAAACGTGGCGGTTGCGCGCAAGCGGGCGCGGCGCAAACCGAAGCCGTAGCGCATCAAATCGTCGGCGCCTCCGGTCTCGAAGCCGACCGATGCCCGGGGCTGCAGCGTGCCGGTCAGCACGAGGTTGACGTCCGATCCGCTCGACTGCACAAAGCGCGGCTCCTCCTGAGCGAAGGCTGGAGTGGCGAGCACGACTATCGCGCAGCAGAGCATCCAGAGGGTGAGGCGGTGGAGCAGCGTTCGTTCAGGCATAGCGATCAGGTAGGAGACACGTGCGCTTGACCCCTCAGTTCAGCCCACGTTTCCCCAGATTGCCGAATACGACTTCACACAGCGTACCGGACGTGTTACTCCGCTGCTGCCTCCCAACATCTTGGGGAAATAGATCCCAAACGCTTACCGGAAGCCCTCTGGCGCCTATCATCACCTCGTCCTCACCCGTGGGTCAACCTATGCGCAACCTGCTCTCCGCTCCCATCCGAGTCGTCATCGCCGACGACAAAGCGACGCTGCGCGACAGCCTGACGCGCCGGCTCGCCTTTTTCGACGACATGATCGTGCTCTTCGCCTGCTCCGACGGCACGGACCTGGTCCGGCGATTGAGCCGCGCGGACCCGTTGCCCGACGTGATCCTGATGGACATCGAAATGCCCGGCGGCGACGGCGTCGAGGCAACGCGGCTCGTCTCCGAGCGCTGGCCCAACGTAGCGGTCGTGATGCTGACTGTTTTTGAAGACGAACAACGCATCGGCCAGGCGCTCGTAGCCGGTGCGACGGGCTACTTACTCAAAGACGAACCCATCGAACGTATCGTCGGTGCAGTCCGCGAGGCTCACACCGGAAACGCGCCGCTGTCGGCTCCGGTAGCGACAACCATCGTGCAGCACTTCACCCACTCCCGACGCCGCACAGCAGACGCACGCGCCAAACGCGAAGCCGCCGGGCTGACCGACCGCGAATGCGAGGTCCTGACGCTGCTCGCCCAGGGCCACACCGACGCGTCCGCCGCCGATGCGTTGTTTTTGAGCGCCCACACCGTCCAGAGTCACACCAAATCGCTCTACCGCAAACTGGGCGTTCACAGCCGCGCCGAAGCCGTCCGCGCGGCAAGTGAGATCGGGCTGATCGGGTGACGCGCGCTGACCTCAACGGTGTCGACTTCGGCATTTCCTCCTCCACCTGACACATTTTCGCACACAAAAGTGAGAACGCGCGCTCGGATGCATCGTACGACTCGGCTCCCCTCTCCACCCGACCGCAGTACCCCGCGCCGTGCAGTTGACGCCTCCCGACCTCCCCGGAATCCGACTGCATCCCAGTTTCCGGTTTCGGGCAGGACAGGAAGTGTTTCTCACCAAACTGGCCGACGCCTTCGAGCGGGGTGAGACGAGTCACCTGGGCGTATTCGTCCCGGGCTATGGAAAGACCATCACGGCCCTCGCCTCGTTCGTGATCGCGAGGGCGATGGGCGTCGCCGACCGGCTCGTCGTGTTCGTGCCGCGCGGCAACCTGCGCGATCAGTACGCCGATACAGAGGAGCTGACGCGCGTGTTCGAGTGGTTGGGTGCCGGATCGTTCTCGTACTGCGTGGCCGACAGCGACGCGGTCTTTCTCAAGAACATCCGCACGCAAATCATCGTCACGACATACCAGTACGCGAGCGGCAAAGGCGGACGGAAAGCACTCGAACGCTTCTGCGCTCAGGCGCGCTGCCTGTTCGTGTTCGACGAAGTCCACCACCTGAGCGAGGACGGCACCTGGGCACAGGCGCTCGAAACACTCGACTGCGCAGCCAGCGTCTCGCTCTCGGGCACACCGATGCGGTCGGACAATAAGACGCTGTTTGGCGTGCCGTTCGAGATGCGCGAAGACGGCGAGCAGTACTACGTCGCCCTCCACGAAGTGACGCTGCGCGACGCCCACGCCGAGGGCGCGATCTTGAAGCAAGTCGCCGCGCACGTCGTCGACTATCGCCTCAAGATGGTGCGGGGCGATACCGGCGAAGAGGTCGAGTTCTCGCTGGCCGGACTGCGCGAGTTCGGCGCGTCGAGCAAGGAGATAGACACGTATCTGGCGCGACGGCGGATGCGGTTTCACGACGTGTACCTGGAGACCCTACTCGACCCGGCATTCGACCGCTTCGCCGAAAAGCGGCAGGCGCTGGGCGAAGAGGCCAAGTCCATCGGAATGCCCCGTTCGGTCTTGTCGGACCACCAGATGCTCGTCATCGCGATGAGCAACCGGCACGCCGCCGCTATTCTCGCGTTTGTGCGCGCCCGCTATCCGCAGTACCGCAGCGCGCGCATCGGACAGGACCTGCCCGCCCGAGACTGCCGCCGCGACCTCGACGCCTTCCGCAACGGCGACCTGGACGTGATGGTGCAGGTCGACATGATCGGCGAGGGCACGGACATCAAGCCGATTAGCATCATCGTAAAAGCCGACCTGGTGCGCGCCTATTCCAAGACGCTGCAGCAGGTTTTCCGCGGGATGCGGTTTTTCCCCGCCTGGAGCGAGGCGGCCAACGTGTGCGACATCTACACCGCGAACGACTCCGACGTGGTCGACGTGCTCGACTGGATCACGTCAGAGGAGCAGATCGGCATCAAGACGAAGCACAAGAAGTCGGGGCGCGAGGGCATCAGTCCGAGTAAGGAGGGCACCCACAGCCACTGGGAATTGGCGAGCGTCGAGCAGGGCAAGATGCGTTCGCACGCGCTGTCGATGGAAGACTCCGTCGGCCCGCACGACCGCGTCCTCCGCATGCGCGAGGTGCCCCGCGCGGGCGTCGTTGATGTGGCGGCGCGCGAAAAGTCGCTCCGACGGGCCTGTTCTGAACTAGCGACCGAACTCTACCACACACTCCAATCGACGGGCCGCCCCGCCGACATCCGCGAGATCCACAGTGCAGCTAAGAAATACGTCGGATCGGCTCAGAAGGAGTTGAGCCTGCCCGAGTTGGAGCAGAAGCAGCGCTGGCTGCGGCGGTGCCTCCAGATGCGGCGGCTGGCGTAGCGGCGGACGCTGAGAGCGCCAGCAGTTACGACGGTCTACCCAATTGTCATCGCGAGCAGAGCGCGGCGATCTCCAGAGCTAGACGCTCAGCACGGAGATCGCCACGGCCTACGGCCTCGCGATGACAGGTGGATGGTTTGGCATAGTGTCCAGCCTTGGTGCAGTCTGCTCAGCCCAGTTCGCCCTTGCCCAGTTGCTCTTCGCGGCCCAGGTCCGGTGTGCTGCCCGTCGCCATGCCTTTGGCGATCTCGAACAGGGTGACGACGCGGTTGTGCTTGGCTTTGAGGTAGTGGACCGTCTGCGCGTCGACGTAGATCAGGGCGAAGCGCGGGTCATCGGGGCCGCCGTTGCGATCGCCGCCTTCGTCCTCGAACCACGCCTTCCAGTCCGGCTTGTAGAGTTCGTGGATCTTGGCGCGGTCCTGCGAGATCGTCGCCGTTCCGCTGACCGACACCCACTCTTTGGTGCCGTCGTCGTAGTATCCGAGCGAGACGTTCGGGTCGTTTTCGATCTCGTCGATCTTGTGCGTTTCGATGCTCGTCACGAACCAGAGATCGGCGTCGTCCTCTTGCTGCTGCGTGTCCATCGGACGCGTGACGAGTGAGCCGTCAGGCCGACGCGTCGTCAGCATGGCGATCTCGATGCCGTCGATGAGTTCGTAGAGTTCGGCGAGTTTCTTTTCGGTGGACGCGGACATGTCGTTCGGGTGTTAAGGATGCTGTTGTCGCTACCCAACGCACATCGTAGAGATTCGGCAAGACGACTATTTCCAATCGACACCGAGTTCCGGCACATTTTTCTCGCTCGCCTGGGCAAACCCGGCAGATCGGTCCGCGTCGCAATCGATCTCGTCAGTTTCTCCGTTCGATCCGCAATCGGCACGTCGGTTGCATCCTGGGCAAGCACATCCGCGAACGGATTTCGCCTGGCACTCCTCCCCGTCAGACGAAATCCTATCGCGGGTGGTTTGGAGTCGAGGGCGCTGGGGAAAGCCTCTCGACGGTGACGTGACTCGCGCTGCGCCTGCTTCGATTTTCGACGCGGGCGCAGTGTCGTTTTAGCCAATCCGCTGGTACCGCACGAACCGAAACGCCGGGCGGCCTTGGTCGGCTAGGTGCGCCTCGCTCCACTTCTCCTCGAACGTCGATCCGACCAGATGCCGATAGGCCGGAAAGAACGCGTCGCCTTGGTGCTCACCACCGACGAGCGTGAGTTCGAGCCGGTCCGCCCGCTCGACGGTCTGCGCATACACTTCCCCCCCGCCCGCAACGACGACGCGGTCCAGATGCGACAGTGCCGATAACGCTGCGTCGATGCTCGGATAGACGGGCACGTCCGGCGCTTGGGGCATCCGCCCTCGGCGCGAGAGCACCACCATATCACGCCCTGGCAGCGGCCCGCCGAACTGCGCCAGTATGCTCTCGTACGTTTTGCGCCCGACGAGCAGCGTCTCTCCAAGCGTCAACCGCTTGAAGTGCTTCAAATCCGCTGGAATATGCCACGGAAGCTGGTCCCCCTTCCCGATGACGCGATTCTTGGCCGACAGCGCGGCGACGAGTACAAGTTTGGGTTTGTGCAACTCAGACATCGGCTAGACGGCGACAGGCGCTTTGATAGCCGGATGATGCTCGTAGTTCACAACGTCAAAATCATCTGGCGTGTAGCTGAACAGGTCGGCGGCGCGGCGGAGCCGGAGCGTCGGCAGCGGAAGCGGATCGCGACTCAGTTGCTCGGCGACTTGATCGAAGTGGTTGGTGTAGATGTGGCAGTCGCCGCCGGTCCAGACGAACTCGCCCGGCTCCAAGTCCGCTTGCTGCGCCATCATGTGGATCAGCAGCGCATACGAGGCGATGTTGAACGGCACGCCCAGAAAACTGTCGGCGCTGCGCTGGTAGAGTTGGCACGACAGCTTGCCGTCAGCGACGTAGAACTGAAACAGCAAGTGGCACGGCGGAAGCGCCATCCCAGCGACTTCGGCAGGTTGCCACGCCGTGACGAGCATGCGGCGGCTGTTGGGGTTGGTCTGGATCGCGTGCATCACGTCGGCCAGTTGATCCGTCACCGATCCATCGGCCCCTTCCCATCGGCGCCACTGTTTGCCATAGACCGGGCCGAGTTCGCCCCACTCGGCTGCAAACTCCCTATCGTCTAGGACGCGTTGCTCGAAGGTCTTCTGGTCGACTTCCTCGCCCATCGCCTCGCGATAGCGTTTCAAAGGCCAATCGGTCCAGATGCGGACGCCGTCTTGCAAGAGCGACCGGATGTTGGTTTCGCCGCGCACGAACCACAGCAACTCGCCGATCACGCTCTTCAGGTGGACCCGCTTGGTCGTAACGACAGGTAGGCCCTCGCTCAGATCAAAGCGCATCTGGTAGCCGAAGACGCTCCGCGTACCCGTCCCCGTCCGGTCGCCCTTGTCGACGCCGGTATCCATGATGTGCTGGAGGTAGTCGAGGTAGGTGCGCATCGGGCGAAATCAGAGTAGAGGCGGAGCAGGCGACCGCGCGGGTCGTTGGGGGCGGCAAGATACCCAACATCAGAACGCTCTCCATGGACCCGAATCTGCACCAGAAGCAAGGCATCAACCACATGGAAAAGGTGCTCGGCTACGCACCGTTCGTCGCCGAAGGCCGATCCGCGACCGTCCACCTCACAGCCGAAGACTGGCACGTCGTCGCCGACACACTGTTTGCGATGGACACGCCTCGCGAGATGCTACCCGATGCGATTCTGGAGTACGGCCTGACCAACGAAAACCAGTCGATCACGTTCGAGACAGCCGACTACGACATCACCGTCGACAAGCTTTAGCGGGAGGCTATTCTGTCCAGATGTACGTGTGGACTGTGTTTCTTGGGAATTCGAGTGTTTGGAGTTCAGTTCCGTCGCGCGAAATCAGAACCCAGGGGTCGGATACGCTGGGGTTGTCTGTACCATATACCAGAACACGCTGACCGCCCTCCTCGAAAGTGGCTCTGGAAGCATGGTCAGCAAGGACTATTCGGACATTGAGTAGGGTCAGACGTGAGCTCCGGTCTTGGATAGTCCCCCCGCCTTGCGAATCACGGATGAACTTCTCCGGTGCGCCGCCGTACGATGGGAACCGACGACGTGATCGCCCCCGCTGCTCTGGATCTGGACGAGCGTTTTTCCCTTGCAGACGGTTTCGCTCATGTCGAGGCATTATCAGTACGACCGCGACGCTCTCTTCGCGGCGGTCGCGCCACCGTGCGGACGAGCAACGTTGTCCGACGCGGACTCGAATTCGCTTACCCTGTTCTCCTCCCTCCCTCGGCAGGTGGACGCCCGAGGACTGGCACGTCGTCGCCGACACGCTCTTCGCGATGGACACGCCTCGCGAGATGCTGCCTGACGCGATCCTGGAGTACGGATTGACCAACGAGAACCAGTCGATCAGCTTCACGACTGCCGACTACGACATCACCGTCGATAAGCTGTAGGGCTATTCGGTCCAGACGTATGGACGGTTCACCACCGTACTGGGGAGACCAAGTGGTTGAACGTCAGTCCCATCAGGCGACATGAGGACGTACTCAAACCCTCCCACCGCGCTTGATCGGTATATCACGATTCGGCTTCCTCCGTCTTCGTAAGCAGCCCAATACGCATCTTCGGCCAACACTGTCCGGGCACCGCTTTCATCGGTTCGGATAACCTGGCGACCTCCTTCATCCGCTGACGGAGACAGGAGGTATGAGAGCATCTCTCCGGTTTCAGGGTCAAAGTCTAGTACATCTCCTCTCGCATCTGGGGAGGGATACGTGAACGTCGTCTCCTCGCCAGTGGTCATGTCGAGGCGATGACGCACATTTGCGGGGCCGAAGTAGTAGACAGCCTCGCCGTCCGACGACCACCAGAGGCTAAGGCTCGATCCGTTGGAGCCGCCCTTATCATCATAGCACCGCGTGGCGAAGGACTCCACCTCGACTGCACAGATAGCCACTCCTCGCGACAAAGGCACGTCGAGCGTGTAGGCGACCTGCCTACCGTCCGGAGAGATCGTTGGGTGACTGGGATTCACTTCAGCCAAGCGCCACTGCGATCTGGGCGGTATGAAGTCGAGGATCGACCCGTCTGCTGCGGTGAGGTCGGGAGAGAGCGTGACTCCACCTTGTCCGCCAAGATCGAAAAGAATGACCTCCGATGCGATCTCTTGAATGCTTCCGTTGCGTACTACTCCGCTGCGCGCGACGGCCACTAGCCTATTCGACCTAGGCAACGCCTCAAAGTCGGAGACCCCGACCAGGTTGGCATCGGAGGGAAGCGGACGCACGAAAGCGCCATTCTGCCGCTGACGCGTGAAGCCTTCCGCGATCCCATTGAGAGAGACACGAGCGCGATTCGAGCCATCCACGTGTTGCACAAACAACTGCATATTCCCATCGGACAAGGTGGAGAATGCGACACGGGTTTGCGGCATACCGACCGCTGCTTCTTCGTTTGAGTCACAGGCTGCTAGAAACAGAATCGTCAGCAGGCACAGCGAAAAAGAGGTACGCATGAGGAGATGCATATGGAGGGTGCCTGCGCAATCTACGTCGATGCTTTCGATAGACGATGCATCGAAACGACTGGGATGCGCGTTCGGTAGCGCGAATCCTCTCTTCGCCCCCTATGTCCCGATTCCTCGACGCCGAAGCCGCTGCCCGTCTCTCGTCGATGGAGGTGCGCGCTCGGCTGATCGTCGAAGGGTTCATTACGGGCATGCACCGGAGTCCGTATCACGGGTTTTCGGCGGAGTTCTCGTCCCACCGCGCCTACAATCGGGGCGACGAACTCAGGCGGCTCGACTGGAAAGTGCTGGCGCGGACCGATAAGCCGTTCGTCAAGCAGTACGAGGACGAAACCAACCTGCGCCACCACGTCGTCCTCGACACGTCGGCTTCGATGCGCTACGCCGGAGCCGCGCCGGTCACCAAGCTCGAATACGGCTGCTACTTGTCGGCGGCGCTGCATGGGCTGATGCTCAAACAGCGCGACGCGACCGGACTGATCGCGTTCGACGCGGGCCTGCACACCGTCGTTCGCCCATCGGCGCGGCCTGGACATCTGAACACGCTCCTCGTCCAACTCGAACGGATGGTCGACAGTCCCCCTCCGCCCTCTCCAACTCAAACGGCAGCCGCCGCCTCAATCGACGCGCTCGCCGAACGCATCGGACGCCGAGCGATGGTGACGATCATCTCGGACCTGTACGAGAGCGCGCGCGATCCGTCCGAACTGCTCCGCGCGCTGCGCCGGTTGCGCAGTCAGGGGCACGAAGTCATCGTCTTCCACGTGCTCGACTCGCAAACCGAGCGGATGCTCGACCTAGGCGACGGGCCGGTCCGCTTCGAGGACCTCGAAACCGGCGAGACGCTGACGCTCAACCCGGCGCACATCCGGGCGTCGTATCAGACGCAAGCACGCGCGTTCGCTGACGACTTCAGGCGCGGATGTAGGGAGCAGCGCATCGACTTCGTCGACGTCGACGTGGCCGAGCCGTTCGCTCCGGCACTGATGGCCTATCTCGTAAAACGACGGAGCATGCGCGGGTGATGGGAGCGTATGCTATACCCGACTGACATATTCCGAATCGACCGTATGACTCAGCCCAACAACCCGCTCCACGGCATCACGCTTGAACAGATCGTGCGCGAACTCGTCGACCACTTTGGGTGGGACGAACTCGGCGAACACGTCCGCATCCGGTGTTTTACGCACAATCCTAGCGTCAAGTCGAGCCTGCAGTTTCTGCGCAAAACGCCGTGGGCACGCGAAGAGGTAGAAAGCCTGTACCTCTATATGCGCCGCGAACAGGCTCGGCGCGCGTGATTGAGGAGGCTGCTTGGTTCAGCCCTTCCGCCTTATCTGTACGCGCTGCGGCCACACCTCACGACTGTATATGACTCCGCTCCAACACGCTCTCGACGCTAGCCCACTCCTCGACGATCTAGATGCTGCGTTGGCTGCGGGCGAGGCGTTCCGAGCCAGTCTCCCCACGGGAGGTACCGTCGTTGTCGACCACGCCGCGCCGCTTCTCGTCGTCTATCGCCATCCGAAGAACTCCGACACCGTCGAGGAGCGCGACGCGCAGGCTGGAGGCTTAGAAGCGGGCAGACTGGCATCCGTAGCATCGGCGTCCATCATCGACTCCAGCGGTGCCGACGGCGACCTACCGGCGCTCGTGCAGGCGATTGCGACACGCATTGGTGCCACCGGAGGCGCCGTACTGGTGATCGAGATCTGGACTACATCCCACCTAGACGACGATCAGAATCCGTTCGACCGGCGCCCAGGCTTCGCGCTGTTCGTGCCTTCAGAGGCTGGCAGCCCGCTCCGCGCTGCCGCTGACGCGCTTCGCGACGCCCTCTCGGGTATCGAGATCGCGGGACAGGGAGCCGATGTGTCCGAAGTGCTGGTCGACGCGCCCGCGCCGCCGGGTCGCCCGCCCCTGCTGTCGATGTATGGGAAAACCGTCTCGCTGATTGGCCTTGCCGTCGATCCGATCTACGTCAACAGACGAGACGGCGAGTTCTATCCAGGCGTACTGGCTGACCTTCGCGCGGCACTCGCTCCGGCGCTCGACCGTGCCGCCTGGACGTTTGCGCGTGCTGCAGGTGCGCCGACACCCAAACACCCAAGCTGGATCGGACGGCGTCACCTCGAACCGGACGCCGTCGTCGTCGATCGCGGGCTGAGCGCGTGCAGCGATGCCTTCGGCTTTCTCCTCCAGGTGACGCCCATCAATAGCGCCGCTGCCTGGGAGGAATTCAAGACCGGCGGACAAGAATCGGCTCCCGAACTGCTCTATCGCCCGCTGACGTTCGATCCGAATAGCGTCCTCCGCCAGTTGTTCAACCTCCCACTCGAACACGTGGACGACCCCGTCGTCGCCGACTTGCTCCGCGAGAAGCGGGACGAGACGGCGGCCAAAATCCAACTCATCCTGAACATCGAGACGCCGTCGTTCCTGCCCGGAAGCGTCGCGCTCTATGGCGCACCGGACGAGGACTTGCTCAGGCTCGCGCACGAGTTGATCGCAACGCTTCCCCAGCCGTCCACTCAGGGTGTAGAGCAGGTCGGGGCGACGGTATTTGCAGCCGAGGCGCGGGCCGAGATCGAGTACTTACAGGCGCAGTGGGACGGCGTAGACGCGACCGTCGAGATTCGGCAGGATATGGCAGGTCGGCTGATGGTGTCGAGCGGGCAACTCCTCGTCAGCGGGCACGCGCACATTTCCGCCGAACGCGTTCGCGCCCTCATCGCGCACGAAGTCGGCACCCATGTGCTGACCTATTACAACGGCAAGGCGCAGCCGCTCCGACTGCTCCAGCACGGAATGGCAGGCTACGAGGGTCTGCAGGAAGGCCTGGCCGTCCTGAGCGAGTGGCTCGTAGGTGGGCTGGATGCCGAGCGGTTCCGAACGCTCGCTGCGCGCGTCATCGGCGCCGACGCGCTGGCACGCGGTGCGGCGTTCCCCGAAACGGTGCGCCACCTCCGCGACGCAGCCGGGCTAGAGCCGCGCGCCGCATTCGACGTTTCGCTGCGCTTGCACCGAGGCGGCGGACTCACCAAAGACCTGATCTACCTACGCGGCCTACGCGACCTGCTCGCTCACCTCGGCGGCGGCAGCGATTTCTGGCCTCTGCTCGCTGGAAAAATGGGCTTGCACCACCTCCCAGCACTAAGAGCGCTCACGGAGCGTGGCATTCTGCTCGCACCACGTGTCCGCCCCCGCTGGTCGTCGGCCCCCGAAGCGCTCGCACGACTCGACCGCGCGCGGCAGGGCGTGACCGTGCTGGACCTCGTCGTGGAGGCGTGAACCGTTTCGTTCTGCACCGCTTCGAGGCAAAGCGTCCTAGCGCCGCCAGAACGCCGGAAGTCATGCTTTCTAACGACAATCATTCGGCTCTCTTTCCGGGTGCGCGTCCGTGTTTTGCCTTTTTATGAGTGTTATACGGACTCCGAGATTTAGCGGTGCACTTTCCCAACGTCATCCCGAGCCTGTCGACTGCGCTCAGGATGACGGTCATCGGACGCACCAGCATTTCTCGGATTCGGTATTAGAAGGCAGTCGATTCTCGCTGGACAGCCCTGCCAGCGAGATACTCGCTATTTCCAGGTCCCACGGATCTAAAACGCCGCGCTATCTGTGAAGGTCGTCAGAACCGCTGATTTCTGCGTCCACCTCTTACCACACGCTCCATGTCCGTCCTCTCCGACGCTCCTCCCGTGAGCGTGACGATCACGGTCAACGGCGAGGCCCGCGACCTCTCGCTCGACCCACGCGCGAGTTTGCTCGACACGCTCCGCCTGAGGCTCGACCTCAACGGCTCCAAGAAAGGCTGCAACCAGGGCGCGTGCGGGGCCTGCACGGTCTTGCTCGACGGCGAGCGCGTCAATGCCTGCCTCGTTCTCGCGGTGACGTGCGACGGCCAGCAGGTCACCACTATCGAAGGATTGGGGACGCCGGACGACCTCTCGCCGATCCAGGACGCGTTCATCGAGCACGACGGCTTCCAGTGCGGCTACTGCACGTCCGGGCAGATCCTCTCGGGCGTCGCGCTGATAGACGAGGTCGCTCAGGGCCAACCGAGCGTCGTCGACGTGGACGGTGCGCCCGGCTCCGTCGCCGATCTGTCGGACGAAGAACTGTCCGAGCGGATGAGCGGCAACATCTGTCGCTGCGGTGCCTATCCCAGCATCCGCGCCGCCCTGCGCCACGCCGCGCAGACCTCTCAGCCCGCATCCGCATGACGCCGTTCGTTTACCACAAACCTGAGTCGGTCGCCGACGCGCACTGTCCTTGCTGACCGATCAGCCCGGCGCGATGCTGCTCGGCGGCGGCACCAACCTCGTCGACTTGATGCGCAAGGGCGTCGAGACGCCGGACCATCTGGTCGACGTGCAGAATCTGCCGCTGGGCGAGATCACGGAGATGGACGACGGCGGATTGCGCATCGGCGCGCTCGTTTCCAACACGGCGCTGGCGTCGCACGAGCGCGTTCGCAGCGACTATCGGATGCTGTCGGAAGCCACACTCGCGGGAGCGTCGCAGCAACTCCGCAACCGCGCCACGACGGGCGGCAACCTCCTCCAACGGACGCGCTGCACCTATTTCATGGATCCCAGCTTCACCGAACCCGGCTACCCGTGCAACAAGCGCGAACCCGGATCGGGCTGTCCGGCGAAAGCGGGCTTCAACCGCATCCACGCGATCCTTGGCGAAAGCGAGGCCTGCATCGCCACCCACCCGTCGGACATGTGCGTCGCCCTCTCGGCGCTGGGCGCGACGGTCGAGATCACAGGGCCTGACGGAGATCGATCCGTCCCCATCGTCGACTTCCACCTCTTGCCCGGCGACACCCCGAACGTCGAAACGGTGTTGCGCTCCGACGAACTCATCACGGCCGTCACCCTGCCGCCGCCTTCGGCGCTCACCCGGCAATCGGTCTACGTCAAAGTCCGCGACCGGCGGAGTTATGCATTTGCGCTCGTCAGCGTCGCCGCCGCCTGTAACGCTGGACGCTCAGGGAAACGTGGACGACGTACGGCTCGCTTTGGGCGGCGTCGCTCACAAACCGTGGCGCGCAACTGATGCCGAGGACGTGCTCAGAGGCGGACGGTCAACTACCGACGCGTTTGAGGCGGCGGGCAAAGCCATCGTCTCAGGCGCGACGGGATACGGCCACAACGATTTCAAGATCACGCTCGCCCCACGCACCGTCGCCGTTGCCTTGAAGAAGGCGCTCGACATCGCGCGGCGCGCTTCCACCGACGACCGATGAACACGCAGACCACCCCTATCATCGGCAAAGCGACGCGGCGCGTCACCGGCCCGCTCAAAGTCACCGGTCAGGCGACGTATGCCGCCGAGTTCTCCAAAGACTTCGGCGCCGAGTTGGCGCACGGCGTGCTCGTGACGACCAGGGCGGCCAGCGGACGAATCGCCGCCATCGACACCGCCGAAGCCGAGGCGTCGCCGGGCGTTATCCGCGTGTTCACGCACCTGAACGCGCCCGAGCTTCCGTACGAGCGGCAGATCGTGCGCCCCATGATTCAGCCGCAGATCGGCGATCCGCTCACGCCGCTCCAGACCGACCGCATCTATTTCAGCGACCAGCCCGTCGCCGTCGTCGTGGCCGAGACATTGGAGCAGGCCGAGCACGCCGCGACGCTCGTCCGCGTGACCGTCGACGAGGAGCCGGCCGACACCGACCTGCACGCCGCTCGCAGGCGCCCCCTCGCCGACAAGGTGCAGAAAACGCCGTACCAGTCGGCACCCAAGAAGCCCGCCGAGATCGGCAAGATGACGATGCGCCCGTCGGACGTGACCGTCGGCGATCCGGATGCTGCGTACGAAAGCGCGCCGCACAAAGTCGACCTCGAGATCGAGGTCAAGACGCTCGTCAACCAGCCCATCGAGCCGCACGCGACGATCGCGTGGTGGAAGGGCAACCACCTGACCGTCCACGACAAGAACCAGTGGGTCAGCAACGCGCGCATCAAGCTGGCGCTGGCGTTCGGCATCCGCGAGCAGGAAATAGACCTAAAAGTCGAGGCGCTCAACAAGGCCAAAGACGCCGTCGAGGGCGTGCTCGGCATCGAAGAGTCCAGCGTCCGCGTCATCACGCCGTTCGTCGGCGGCGGCTTCGGTTCGGGCCTGCGAACGTGGCCGCACACGTTCCTGACGGCGATGGCGGCGCGTGAACTGGATCGGCCCGTCCGTCTGGTGCTCACGCGAGCGCAGATGTTCACCGGCACCGGTCACCGCCCACACAACGTGAACCGCGTCCGACTGGCCGCCGACGCCGACGGGCGGTTGCAGAGCGTGATCCACGACGGCGTGCAGGAAACGTCGGTGTACGAGGAGTACACGATGAATCTCGTCAACACGACGCGGATGGCGTACGCGACGCCCAACCTGCGGACGACGTACCGGCTGGTGCCGCTCAACGTGCAATCGCCCAACTCGATGCGCGCGCCGGGCGAGGCGTCGGGGGCGCACGCGCTCGAAGTGGCGATGGACGCGCTAGCCTACGAGATCGGCATCGACCCGCTCGAACTGCGCCTCCGCAACGACTGCACGCACGACGTCGAGGGGACGCCTTTTTCGTCCAAACACCTCGCAGAGGCTTACACGCTGGGCGCCGAGCGGATCGGCTGGCAAGCCCGGACGATGGCTCCGCGTTCGATGCGCGACGGCGACGATTTCATCGGCCTGGGCGTTTCGTCGGCGTTCTATCCGGCGTATCGGATGAAGTCGGCGGCGCGCGCGCGGCTGTTGCCCGACGGGACCGTCGAGGTGGAGGCCGGAGCTTCGGACATGGGGCCGGGCACGTACGTGTCGATGACTATGGTCGCCGCCGACACGCTGGGCATTCCGCTCGAACGCGTCCGCTTCTCACTGGGCGACAGCGATTTTCCCGACACGGCCGTGCACGGCGGGTCGATGACGATGGCGTCGGTCGGCCCTGCCGTCAAGGCCGCGTGCGAGGCTGCCGTCCGGAAGGCCATCGAACAGGCCGTCGATGACGACGCTTCGCCGCTGGCGGGTGCCGATCCCAAAGACGTGCGATTGGAGAACGGCGAGT
The DNA here is from genome assembly GCA_963793245.1 of Rhodothermales bacterium. GTDB lineage: Bacteria > Bacteroidota > Rhodothermia > Rhodothermales > BA12 > CAXBBB01. Next base: position 277,073 of record CAWBZG010000004.1, on the reverse strand, counting down.
TGATCGGGCCGGGAGGCCGCGAGACGCTGCTGGACGCCGTCGCCCGAGGCGGCGAACCGGTCGAGGCGAGCGCTTCGGTGGGACCGAACATGGTCGAGATGGTGATGCCGTCCGCCGTCACCTATCACTCGTTCGGCTGCGTGTTCGCTCGCGTCCGCGTGTCGGCGATGACGGGCGAGATCAAGGTCGAGAAAGTGGTGGCAGTGAACGACGTGGGCCGGATCATCAACCCCAAGATGGCGGCTTCGCAGACCATCGGCGGCGTCGTGATGGGTCTGGGAATGGCGCTGATGGAAGAGGCGATACTGGACCCGGTCTTCCACCGCTATGCCAACAACTCGTTCGCCGAGTACCACGTCGTCACCAACCGTGACACGCCCGAAATCGAAGCCCACTTCGTCGGCGAACCCGACTACGACCTCAACCCGCTGGGCGCACGCGGCGTCGGCGAGATCGCGACCGTTGGCACGTCGGCGGCCGTCGTCAACGCGATCCATCACGCGACGGGCGTCCGCGTCCTCGACCTCCCGGCGACGCTGGACAAGGTGCTGCATGCCGTTTGACAGACGCCCCTCTCGGACGGTCATAGCGCGCGCGACTCCGGGCCTGTTTTGAGCGCCCGACGCATCGGAGCCGTCGTGCTCGCCGCCGGCCGTTCGTCGCGCATGGGAAAAGAGAACAAACTGCTCGCCGACTTGGGCGGTCGCCCCATCCTCTCTCACGTCCTCGACCTGGCGACCGATCCGCCGTTCGCCGAAGCGGTCGTGGTGACCGGCTACGAGAGCGATGCCGTGGCCACGATTGCGCACGCACGTGGCCTACGAACCGTCCGCAATGCGCGCTGGCGAGACGGAATGGCCGCGTCTTTGCGAACCGCCGTCGCCGACCTCAGGCCCGACCTCGACGGCTTCGTCGTGCTACTGGGCGACGCGCCGCTGATCCGGCCAGCGACGGTTGCCCGCCTGATCGGCGTCTGGCGCGAAGCTTCGCAGCCTGCCATCGTCCGCCCCACGTGGCGCGGCCGTCCCGGACACCCGGTCATGTTCGCGAGCGCCTTCGTCCCCGACCTGCTCCGCCTCGAAGGCGACGCGGGCGCGCAGGCCGTCATCAGCGCCCACTCCGATTGCCTCACGTGGGTTGATACCGACGACGAAGGCACGATCCTCGACGCCGACACGCCCGATGCGCTCATCGAACTTCGCCGGCGTTTTCAAACTCGTTCCTAAGTGCTCAGTCAAGCTCATCGTGTCAGGTTGCCGACCTAACCCTCTTCCCCGTCATTCCCGACCTGATCGGGAATCCACTGCTGCACAGCTCTGTTCTGGATTCCCGCCTTCGCGGGAATGACCGGGAATGACGAAGAGTAGAAGTGGATCACCCAGCACTGTTGCTTTGACACAGCACTAAGTGGTGCTCGCGCGTTTGGGCCGAACAGCCCGCGCTTGCCCCCCTTTCCTACAGTTGCACGCTAAGCCATTCGACACCATCGGTCCCACCTCTCCGCTATGCCTCATTCCTGCCTCCTCCTCGCCCTGACCATCCTCGCGGTGCCCGTCGCGGCGCAGACCGACACCACGAGAGTCATTCCGCTGGGTGCCGTAGAAGTAGTCGGAGAGCGAGGCCTCGACCGGGCGGGCCGCGTCGACGCCCGCGACGTGCGCCGCTTCGACCAACCGGACGTTGCCGGAGCGCTGTCGCTGCTTCCCGGCGTCGACCGCTCGGCGACGGGTGGACGGGGCGAGTCGATGGTCCACGTCCGCGGCTTCGACCTGCGGCAGGTGCCCGTTTTCCTCGACGGAATCCCGGTCTACGTTCCCTACGACGGCCTCGTCGACCTGGGCCGATTCCTGACGACTGGACTCGCCGAACTCCGCGTCGAAACCGGCGACGCTTCGCTTCTCTACGGCGCGAATACGCTGGGCGGTGCCATCAACCTCGTCACCCGCGTGCCCAATCGACGCGTCGAGGTGTCGGCGCTCGCAGGTACGTTCTCGGGCGGAGGGCGACGCGCCGAACTCTCGGTTGGCGGACGGTTCGGGAGCGCGGCGGGCGGCGAGCGCAGACCGTTTTACGTTCAGGCCAGCGGTGCTCTGCTCGAACGCGGCACGTTCCCACTCGCAGGCGGCGGAAGCCGAGACAACGCGGCCCGTCGCGACCTTTCCGGCTCGGTCAAGGTGGGAAGGGAAACGCCCGGCGGCGGCGACGTGGCGATCAGCATGGCCCGGATCGACGGATCCAAGGGCAACCCATCCTATGCAGGCACCGACCCGGATCAGCGCCCCCGCTTCTGGCGCTGGCCTCGATGGGACAAAACGAGTGCCTACGCCGCCCTGCGTCAGCCCGTCGGCGCGGTCGCCGGAGTGCCGGTCGAGGTGCGCGCTCGGGCCTATTGGGACGCATTCGACAACACCCTCGTCGCCTACGACGACGATTCGTTCACCACCCAGACGGCCCGGCGCGCATTCGAGAGCGTCTACGACGACGACGCGTGGGGCGGGTCCGCCGAGATCCGACTGCTCCCATCGCCCCGGTTCGCCCTCGCGCTCGCCGCCCACACCCGCGCCGACCGCCACCGCGAGCGGCAGGCCAACTCGCCCGGCGCGTTTCCCGCCCCACCCCAAGCGTTCGACCCGGACCTCACCTACCGCGACGTGACCGTAGGCGCGGCGCTCGAAGGGACCGCGCGCCCCACGCCTCGCCTCCGACTTTCGGCCGGATTGGGCGTCGACGCGCGCGTGGGGCTTCGGGCCGAAGAACTCGTTCCCGGAGGTGGCGGTGCTGACGTAGTCCGTGACCTCGACGCGCCAGACCGCGCAGCACCGACCGTGCGGTTTTCGTCCGAGTGGGGATTGGGATCTGCCGACGATCCATTCGCCCACACGGCTCGCCTCTCGGTCTCCCGCCGTACACGCTTCCCGACCGTCAAGGACCGCTATTCTTACCGCTTGGGTCAAGCGTTGCCCAGCCCCGAACTCGACCCCGAATCCGCAATCCACGCTGAGGCCGGTTATGCAGGCTCGCTTTGGGACGGGCGTCTCCAGATCGACGGAGCCGCTTTCGGAGCGTGGCTCGGCGATGCCATCGAACGCGTCGACGGCGTCGCGATTGGAGCGGATGGGCCGCTGTTTCAGCTTCAGAACGTCGGACGCGTGCGCCACCTCGGCGTCGAGGCCAGCGTACGCGCGCGTCCCATCCGCCAGGTCGAAACCGGTGTCGGCGTGGCGCTGATCGACCGCCGGAGTCTGTCCGACGCGGACCTCGTGCTCACCGACGTTCCGGCCCGCAGTGGTCACGTCTGGCTCGACGCCCAGCCCCTCGCCGGACTCTCGACGCTGATCCGCGTCGAGAGCGCCTCGCACCGATTTTCGACTACTCAGGGCGCCGTCGCCGACGGGTTCGTGGTGGCTGACGCCTTACTACGCTACGCCTTGCCGTCTCACCTCGTCGGCGCGGCCCGCACCGTCTCGATAGAAGCGGGCATGCGCAACGTCTTCGATGCCGACTACACCCTCGACGAAGGCTATCCCGAACCCGGCCGGACGCTCTCCGTCTCGCTCGTCTACCGCGACCGCTGACCGGACGCGTCCCCAGTTGCAGGATGCCGCGCCCAGCATCAAACGACGGTTTCCGCGATCGATCCGGTTATCTTGATGCTCGACTCTCTGTCCCTGTCTACACCTCTTCCTCCCAGATGAAGCACCTCCTCTCCTCCGCGCTCCTCGGCGCGGGCCTCCTCGTGTCCGGATGCTCCGGATCGCAGCCGACGATGGCTCCGATGATGGAAGCGCCAACCGCGCCGGTGATGGCCGGTCCGACGCCGACGCTCGACGCCAATCCCGAGTTGGCGGCTGAGTACATGAACACGATCACGGCGTCCGACCTCGCCGCGCACCTCTACTTTTTCGCCGACGACCTGCTCGAAGGCCGCGAAACGAGCGCACGCGGACAGAAAGTCGCCTCGCGCTACCTCGCGTCCCAGTACCGCAAGATGGGACTGACGGCCAAAGGCTCGATGATGGCCGACGATGGGCGCAACCTGGAAGCCTACCTCCAGCCGTTCCCCGTCTACGGACAGCGTCTGTCGCAGGCGACGCTGGAAGTCAATCTCGTCGGAAATGGCACCACATCCAGCGGACAGATGACCATGCGCTCGACGTTCGCTCCGGGCGCGTCGGATGGCAACTCAATGCTCGCGTGGGGCGGCCAGCCGCAGGCCAGCGGCGGCGTCGTGTTCGCGGGCTACGGCATTTCGGGTGAAGACACCTACGACGACTATGCGGCGATGGAAGCCGCAGGCATCGACCACAGCGGAAAGTGGCTCCTCGTGCTCGGCGACGAACCGCGCTCGGCTGATGGCATGGCCGTTCTCTCCGAAGACGGCGCCGACACGCGCTGGTCGACCAACTCGTTCGAGCGGCTCCGCTCGGCGTTGGGCGCACGCAAGCCGTTCGCGGGAATGCTCGTCATTACGGGCGACTCGGACACCGACGGTCCGTTCGAGCAGCGCGCCATGAACGCCGCCGACCGCAGCGCTGCTGCCATCGGCAGCCTGAGCCTCAACCCGCCGAACGCGACGAGCCAGCGCCCCGGCATGTTCTACGTCAGCGAGACGTTCGCCAACGGACTGCTGATGGGATCGGGCATGACGGTCGACCAACTCCGCAGCCAGATCCGGTCGACGAGCGCTCCGGTCGTGATGGACGTCGAGGGCGTCACGCTCAGCAGCACAGTCGAGCGCGAAGTGTTCGAGGCCGACACCGAAAACGTCGTCGCCATGCTCGAAGGCTCGGACCCAGCCTTGAAGGACGAAGTGCTCGTCATCTCGTCGCACTACGACCACATCGGCATCTCGACGACGGCTACGGGCGACGACGTGATCAACAACGGCGCCGACGACGACGGCTCGGGCACGGTTTCGGTCCTCGAAATTGCCGAAGCGTTCGCTCAGGCCGCGATGGACGGCGTCGGCCCGCGCCGCTCGATCATCTTTCTCAACGTCGCTGGCGAAGAGAAAGGACTACTCGGCTCGGCCTACTACGCCGACGTGGAGCCGATGGCACCCGTCGCACAGACTGTCGCCAACCTCAACATCGACATGGTCGGTCGCCGCGATCCTACCTATGAGGGCGATCAACCGGACAACTACGTCTACATCATCGGATCCGAACTCATCTCGCCCGAGATCGACGCGCTGAGCGTGATGGCGAACGAAGTCGCAGGCATCAACATGGACCTGAGCAAGCGCTTCAACTCGCCCGACGACCCGAACCAGTTCTACCGCCGCTCGGATCACTGGAACTTCGGCAAGTCCGACATCCCGTTCATCTTCTACTTCAACGGCACGCACGAGGACTACCACGGCCTGGGCGACGAGCCGGACAAGATCGACTATGAGCAAATGCAGCAGCGCGCCCGCCTGATCTTCGCGACGGCATGGCAACTCGTCAACCAGGACGGTCGCCCCGAAGCCATCGAAGACTGGTTCGCCAAAGCCCAGGCAGCAGGCGGCAACTAATTGCCGACTTCGGCTATCCTACGCGCGCCGTCCTTCTCGCGAGGGGCGGCGCGCTGTATGTTTATGCCAGAAATATCGCCGGATGCCATGCGCGCTCTCTTGTTACTGATATGCGTCGGAACAGCCCTTCTTTTCGCTTCCGGTTGCGACGCCTTCCTGTCCAATTCTTGCCTCTTCAACGACGCGTCGAACTCCTACTTCCCTCCCGACGAACTGTCCACGATCACGGTAGCACGCGGCGACTCGGCAGCGATCTATGCTCCTGACGTGTGGAGAGCACCTGATGGGGAATGCGACAAAGGTGAAAATGCGCTTGCTTGGGTCACCAACGACTCAAAGGAGTTCGAGGTACGCACGAGAGGCGGATATATGGTGTTCAAACCAAAAGACGACGTGCCTGTCGGGTCTCAAACTAAAGTCCGTTTCGCGGCGCGAGGAATCGGATTCATACCTGGGTCAGATCCCGGCTTCGTTTATTCGCCTCTTACGCTGACCGTTCGCGTTGGAAATCGGACGGACGAACGTGCGCGGTACCCAGACATTGTAGAGGCACAGGCAGGGATGAACCGAGTTAGCCTCGACTCCATGACTTCGTCAGCTGATACGGTAACTCTCAGAGCCTACGGTCTTAGCACATCCAGCGCAGCGTCACAGCGTCTCAATTGGTTCGTCTTTAACGAACCCGCACAGATTGTCAGAGCTAGCTGCCAGCCCCGCAGTTCTGAGATAGGATGTGATGCTTCTGATCGGATCCGTGTTCACACTGCTGGCCAATGGTCTATCCGAGGATTCGTCTCGACGGCAGTCTCCGAAGGGAGTCGAGAAAGCCCAACCAGAGGTTTTGTATTCGAGGTCTCCATCGACTCGCTCGCGGCATCCAATCTCTATTGGCAAGATTGATACCACACTTAGATTCATGCGAGATCAATCCGCCAACAGCCGCGCGACGGTTCGGCCTTCGTCGTAGCCGAGCGGGAAGAAGGCAACGCCTGCCATGCCGCGCATCCGCACGAAGTCCATCTTCTGACGCAGGCTTTCTTCGTCCTCGAACCAGCCTTGCCGCCAGCCGTCGGTGCGCTCGTAGGCATACCACGCCGATCCACTCTGCACGTCGCGTTGCAGGCCGTACTGCGCCGCACGCGCTAGCGCCGAGCCTTCGAGGGCGGGCACGCGGTCTTTGCTGACGCGTCCGAGCGAGACCGTGTTGCCGCGTCCACGCGTCGGGCTGCCGGGGCGGTCCGTTTCGGTCGGCCACTCGTAGCCGTAGAGCGGGACAGCCATCAGGATCTTGTCCATCGGCACGCCGAGCAGGGCGTAACGGCGCGCGATGCCTTCCCAGTTTTGCCCGCCCCAGCCTCGGATCGGAGCGACGGGGCCGCTCGTCTGGCTGCCTCGATAATGGAAGTCGTAACCCTGCACCACGACGTGATCGACGGCGGCGGCGAGGCGCGTTTCGTCGAACGCGTCGGGCACGTCAAACGGCGGCAAGAACACGCTCAGGTGCGCATCCGGGCGTGTCGACGCTAGTTGGACGGCGATGCGTTCGACGAACTGCGTGTACGCCAGCCGCGCGACCGGATCGACGGCCGTAAACATCTCGAAGTCGAGGTGGACGCCCGTCGCCGCTTCGTTGGTTGCCACGCCCAGCACGTTAGCCGTCAAGCGGCGGATAGCCTCGGGCGAGGTGAACACGCTGTCGAACTTGGCCGAGCCGAACAGGGTGAACGTCGGCGCGAGGACCGTTCCGCGCTGGCGCATCGATTGGGTGAGTTCGGTCCAGCGGATGGGCCAGCCGTTTGTCGTGCGCAACGAGCCGTCGCCCTCGACTTCGATCTCGAAGAAGAAGACACCGTCTAGCCCTTCGACGGCTTCATCCTTCCACTCGTCGCCCATCCAGTAGGGATGGTATCCGTACCCGAGAATCGGCGATTTCGAGTAGCGGGTCGTAGTCGTGGCGCATCCGGCGAGGAAAATAGCGCCGAGGGCGAAGAGGAGCAGGCGAGGCATGTAACGGCGAGTCGATCGGAGGAATGTAAAAGCAGGGTAGCGCAAGGCGTGCGCCAAAGCTGTCAGGTTTTGGAAACCTGACAGCTTTCCTCACCGAACCCGACTGGGCTGCACATCGTTCGCACACGCCGCACCGACTGTTCGCCATGCCCGTCCGCTCGCCCGAGTTAGAACAAAAGCTCGCCCACCTGCCGACGCAGCCCGGCGTCTATCAGCACAAGGACAGCGAGGGCACGGTTCTCTACGTCGGCAAGGCCAAAAACCTGCGCAACCGGGTCCGCAGCTACTTCCAGGACAGCCGCCCGCGCGATGGCCGTATCAGCGCGCTCGTCCGCAAGATCGCCGACGTCGAACTGATCGTGACGGACACCGAGGCCGAGGCGCTGATCCTCGAGAACAACCTCATCAAGAAGCTCAAGCCGCGCTACAACGTCAACCTGCGCGACGACAAGACCTACCCGTGGATCGTCATCACCAACGAGCCGTTTCCGCGCGTCTTCCCGACTCGGCGCGTGGTCAAAGACGGGAGCAAATACTTCGGCCCGTATACCGATGTTAAGAACATGAAGCGCGTGCTGAAGGCCGTGCGCAGCCTGTTCAAAGTGCGGACGTGCAGCCTCGCGCTCGCGCCCGAACCCATCGCCGCCGGTCGCTTCGAGGCCTGCCTGGAGTACCACATCAAGAAGTGCGATGCGCCCTGCATCGCCGCGCAGAGTCTGGAAGATTATCAGGAGATGATCGCTAGGGTCGAGAAACTGCTCAACGGCCACACCGACGAACTCAAGCGGATGCTGACCGACGACATGCAGCGTCTGGCATCGGAGAAACGGTTCGAGGACGCCGCCGCCCGCCGCGACCAACTCCACGCCGTCCGGGTCTATGCGCAAAAGCAGAAAGTCGTCACCGCGGACGGCATGGACCGCGACGTGTTCGCCCTCGCCTGCGACAGAGAAGCCGACGTTGCGTGCGGCGTCGTTTTCCAGATTCGCGAAGGCAAAGTGATCGGACGCGAACACCACTACCTGCGCCGGTTGGAGGACCACGAAGAAGCGTCGCTGATGCAGCGGATCTTAGAGAGCTACTACACCCAGACAGCGTTTTTCCCGACTGAAGTCTTGCTCTCTCACGAACCCGAAGACGCGAGCGTGATCGAGGCCTACCTCTACGAGCACCGCAACCGCAAGATCACGATCCGCGTCCCCCAGCGCGGCGACAAGGCCGAATTGATGGAGATGGCCGGGCAGAACGCGCGCCTGCTGCTGATGGAGTGGAAACGCGCCAAGGCGATCAAAGACGCCGACCGTGAGGACCGCGTCCCGCACAGCGTTCAGAGTTTGAAGCGCGACCTGGGCCTGACGACTGAGCCGCGCCGCATTGAGTGTTTCGACATCTCCCACCTGGGCGGAACGGGGACCGTCGCGAGTTGCGTCGTCTTCGAAAAGGGCGTGCCCAAGAAGAGCGAGTATCGCCACTACAAAATCCGAACGGTAGACGGCAAGCCGGACGATTTCCAGTCGATGCGCGAGGTGTTGGGTCGCCGCTACGGACGAGTCGTCGAGGAGAACGGTCCGTGGCCCGACTTGGTCGTAATCGACGGCGGCAAGGGACAGTTGTCGAGCGCTGTCGCCGCGCTCAAGGAAGTCGAGGCGTACGGCAAGTTCACCGTCGTCGGTCTGGCGAAGCGGCTCGAAGAAGTCTTCTTCCCCGGCGACAGCCAGAGCACGCTGATCCCGCGCACGTCGAGCAGCCTACAACTCTTGCAGCGCGTCCGCAACGAGGCGCACCGCTTCGCCGTGACGTTCCAGCGCAAACAGCGCCAACTATCGACCCTCAAGAGCGAACTCACCGACATCAAGGGCATCGGCGCCGCCAAAGCCCGCAAACTGCTGAGCGAGATTGGCAGCGTCAAACGCGTCAAGGCGGCATCGGAAGCCGACATCGCAGCCGTCGTCGGCCCCGCCGCCGCCCGAGCCGTCCGCGCCCACTTCGACGCGCCCGCTCAGCCAGCCGAAGACGATGCCCTCTAACGCATCGCTTGCCGGACGCCTGCGATCACGCGATCCTGCACGTCGTCGGTCATCTGCGGCCAGATCGGAAGGCTGAGCACTTCGCCAGCGAGTTGGTCGCTGATGGGGTTGGCAGGATGTTTTCCGGCGTAAATCGGCAAGCGATCTTGCGGGATCGGATAGTAGATCATCGTCTGGATGTCGAGCGCTTCGAGCGCTTCGGACAGCGCATCGCGTCGCCCATCCAGCACGCGAATCGTGTACTGATGAAAGACGTGGCCATCGGCGATAGGCGGAGCGATGATTCCGTCGATGTCTCTGTAGCGCGTCGGTGTAGCGAGCGGCGACGCGGCGGCGACCTTCTACGTTGCCGTCGAGATGCGGCAGTTTGACGCGCAGGATGGCGGCCTGCATCGCGTCCAGGCGGCTGTTGTAGCCGACGACTTCGTTGTGGTACTTCTTCTTCGCGCCGTGCACGCGCAGCATCCGAGCGTGCTCGGCAACCGCGTCGTCGTCCGTCACGAGCAGGCCGCCGTCGCCGTAGGCACCCAGTGTCTTGGATGGAAAGAACGAGTAAGCCCCAACGTCCCCCATCGTGCCCGTCTGCTTCCCAACGAGCGTCGATCTGAGTGGGGAATCGCAGTTGGCGCCCTGACATCCGGCGCAGTCGCCCGAGTAGCGCGCACCGAACGACTGAGCGCAGTCTTCGATGATCTTCAGGTCGTGGCGGCGGGCGATCTCGACGAGTTGCGTCATCGCGCACGGCTGTCCGTAGAGATGAACCGGCATGATCGCCCGCGTCTGGGGCGTGATCGCAGCTTCGAGCTTGTCCGGGTCGATGTTAAACGTGTCCGGGTCGACGTCGACGAAGATGGGCGTCGCACCCAGCAGCGAGATGCTCTCAGCCGTCGCGAAGAACGTAAACGGCGTCGTGATGACCTCGTCGCCTGGACCGATGCCCAGCGCGCGCAGCCCGATCACCAGCGCATCGGTGCCCGAGTTGACGGCGACGGCATGTTTGGTGCCCAGATACGCAGCGACTTCGGACTCGAATGCCGTCACTTCCGGCCCCATAATGAAGTGCGCAGAGCGCATCACGCGCTGCGTGGCTGCCGTGAGTTCGTCCCATAGTGCATCAATCTCAGGTGATAAATCGAGAATGGGGATCGGCGAGTGCTGGCTCATGCGGATGGGTCTGATGTGCTGGTAGGCTTGAACGTGTCGTAGGCGCGCTCCCCCATCGTCAAGTCTGATGGAAGCGGCGACTCTTCGTCGACGTCGAGGCAACGGACAGCGCCCTCTTCAAGTCGGTAGCGAAGGCCGGATTCGGGACACGCGGCGAGGCCGTCGGCGGAGAAGGCGAGGCGGTGTCCGTGGCGGCTCATCCAGCCTTGGGCGCGTCCGGGCGTGCCGACGATCAAAGCGTAATCCGGCACGTCGCGCGTGACGACGGCTCCGGCGGCGACGAAGCAGTAGCGCCCCAGCGTGACGCCGCACACGACGGTCGCGTTGGCTCCGACGGTTGCGCCCCGCCGAATGCGCGTCGTCTCGTAGAGCGATTTGCGATTGACCTGGCTGCGCGGATTGGTGACGTTGGTCAGCACGCAACTCGGCCCCAGAAACACGTCGTCCTCGACCGTGCAGCCACCATAGACGGCGACGTTGTTCTGGATCTTGACGTTGCTGCCGATAGACGGCGCCGTCGGCCACAAACACATTTTGCCCCAACACGCACCGCTCGCCCACGACAGCGCCACTTGACACGTGGCAGAAATGCCACACGCCCGTCCCTTGCCCAATCTGCGCGCCCTGATCGACGTATGCGCTCGGGTGAATGCGCACGCCGGGCATCTGAGTCATTCGCTCGCTCATTGGCGGCCTCCCAGCGCGCGCTGGGTCATCGGATGCAGGTCCAGCGACGGATTCGTTTTGGGCACATCAGCGCGCAGCCGGTCGACGAGTTCGATGGCGGGCCGTGCGTCGGCGATGCGGAAGCCGCGTCCGGCGAGGGTTTCCTCGTACACGCGCGTGTGCAAATCGCGGAAGCCGCCACTGAACTCGACCTCGTCGCCGTCGACCGTGATGGATCGATGCGTGGTCTGCTCGTCTGGCGTCTCGTGGGGGAGATCGTTGGGGTCGAGCGAGAGAAACCACTCCACATCGGCGCCGGGAAGAACCATCGCGCCGCCCATCTTCTCGGGTTCGGAGAGGTGGACTTCGCTCCGTTCGGGCGTGCCGAAGAGCCACATGAGCAGGTCGAAGAAGTGGACGCCGATGTTGGTCGCCACGCCGCCGCTCTTGGCCGGTTCGCCCTTCCAACTGTAGCCGTACCACCGCCCCCGGCTCGTCACATACGTCAGTCGTACATGCCGACGCCCTTGCGATTGGGACACGCGCTCCTTGAGCGCTACGAGCGTCGGATGAACACGCAGTTGCAGGATCGTGTTGACCGTTCCCTCGCTTTCAGACTCCAGTTCTTCAAGCAGATCGAGGTTGCGCGGTTTGAGCACCAACGGCTTCTCGCAGATCGCGTGCGCATTGGTCCGCAACGCCGTGCGGATGTGCGCGTCGTGCAGGTGGTTGGGCGAGCATACGCTGACGTAATGGACGCGCTCGGCCTCGCTCTTGCGGTAGAGTTTTTCCAGGTGACGGTCGAAGCGCTCGTACTCGGTAAAAAAAGCGGCGCGCGGAAAAAAGCTGTCGATGATGCCGACCGAGTCGTGCGGATCGACGGCAGCTACGAGGACGTTTCCCGTATCGCGAATGGCCTGCAAGTGGCGCGGCGCGATGTAGCCCGCCAGTCCGGTGAGCGCGAAGTTGGACATGTCGTAGAGGGCGAGCGAGAGTCAGCACAAAGGTACGCACGCCGGGTCCACAGGCTATCCACCTGCGGTATCGGTGGTCCCTTCGGCCCACCGATACCGCAGGCTCAGAGCGCGACCATAGCTCAGCACGCGTGGAAGTTGGAGCAAGAGACGCGAAAGTCGTCACCCTACATTATTCGGTTGTACCCTCTGTTTTCGCCGGACCGCTGATTCCCTGCCAAGCCCGTTCGCATCGACGCACTGACCGATCTGCTGCACCGCGTCGCCGCCGATCTCTAGCAACCCTGTTCCCCTCGCTGCGTTGTGCCGCGCGACCTTTCGCCGTTCTATGTCGCTTCGCATCGCTCTCGTCTACGATACGTTCGACGCCTACGAGTGGAAGCCCGGCGACCCGCCCGACGCCGATGCCGAGTTCGAACCAACTGAGACCGTCGACGCGCTGTGTGAGGCCGTCCGCGCGCTGGGCCACGAGCCGGTACGCATCGGTACGGCTCACGATCTACTCCGCGCCCTGCCGACGCTGAGGTGCGACGCCGGACTGAGCATCGCCGAAGCGTCGGGATCGCGCAACCGAGAGGGCTATGCGCCGACGCTGTTCGAGATGGTGGGCCTCCCGTTTGTAGGCTCGGACGCGCTGACAATGTCCGTCTCGCTCGACAAAGCCTGGACGCACCGCATCGTGTCGGCGGGCGACGTGCGCGTCCCCGACTGGCGCTCATTTGAGGATTCGGGCGCCATCGACCCGAACGATCTGCCGCCGTTTCCGCTCTTCGTCAAGCCGCGCGGCGAAGGGTCTGCGATGGGTATCGGGCCGACGAGCAAAGTGGCTGACTTGGACGAACTTCGAGCCGAAGTCGACCGCGTCACTCGGCTGTACCGTCAACCGGCGCTGGTTGAGCAGTTTGTCGAAGGGTCGGAGTTTACCGTCGGCGTCACGCACGATGGGGCGCGCGTTCTCCCCGCCCTCCAACGCGCAACGGACCGCGCGACAGGCATCGGCTTGCACGCCCTCGAAGCCCGAGGCAGCCGCTACGGACGTGATACGCAGGAACGCGCCTACGACTTACCATCGGTTCTCACGCCCGAACTCGAAGCCCAGCTAGCCGATCAGACGCTCAGAGCCTTTCGCGCGCTCGGCTGCCGTGACTTTGCCCGAATGGATTTTCGGGTTGATCCTAGCGGCACCCCCTTCTTTCTCGAAGCCAACCCACTCCCGACCTTCGCCCCCGACGGTACGTTCGCCATCGTCGCCGAACTGCTGAACCAGCCCTACGACGCGTTCCTCGGCGACGTGCTTGGCCACGCGTTCGAGCGCGCCCTCTCCGCGGCTGAATAACCTTGGAGAGTTGGCGCGTTCGCCTCCCAGAGCACGATACCAACACGCCGCGTCCGATCTTTCCCCATGCCCAACGCTCCCTCCACCTGCTCCTGCGGCCACGACAAGACGCATCCGCTCGTCCACCTCGTCGCATCCTACAGCGCGCTCGGCTGGCTGTGGCTGTTCGCAGGCGCGTCCAAGCAGCCCAAGTCTGCCGCGTACACGTGTCGCCGCTGCAAGGACGTTCTCGAAGAGACGCGCGACCCCGCCATCCTCCGCTCCATCCGCTAGTGCCGACGCCTCTTCCCTCAACCCGACCGCCGTTTCCCGTCGATCCTGCCGACTGGGACGACTGGCGCTGGCACATGCGCAACCGCGTCCACGACGAGTCCGAGCTGCGCCGCTACGTCACGCCGACGGCTGACGAACTCGCCGCCATCGAAGCGACGCGCGGCATCTTCCGCTGGAACGTCACGCCGCACTATGCGAGCCTGATCGACCCCGACGACCCAAGCGATCCGATCCGCAAGCAGGTCGTGCCGACGATGGCCGAGATGCAGCCCGACATCGTCGGTGTCGAGGATCCGCTCGAAGAGGTGGCGCACAGTCCGGTCAAAAACCTCATCCACAACTACCGCGACCGCGTCGCTTTCTGCGTGACGGCGGAGTGTGCGATCTATTGCCGCTACTGCCTGCGCAAACGCATGGTCGGCGATGGCGAGATGATGATGCGCAAGAGCGAGCTGCGCGACGCCCTCGCCTACCTGCGCGAGCACGACGAAATCCGCGACGTGCTCCTCACCGGCGGCGATCCGCTCACGATGGGCGACAAAGCGCTGGCCTGGCTGCTCGGCGAACTGCGCGACATCCCACACATCGAAATCGTCCGCATCGGCTCTCGGATTCCGGTCAAACTGCCCCAGCGCATCACGCCCGAGCTGTGCGCAATCCTGCGCGATCACCACCCGGTCTGGCTCAACACCCATTTCAACCACCCGCGCGAGCTGTCCGCCGAATCCGCGACGGCACTCGATCGGCTGCTGGGCGCGGGCGTGCCGGTCGGTAACCAGACCGTCCTACTCCGAGGCATCAACGACGACGAGCCGACGCTGCGTGCCTTGCTCAACGGTCTAGTCCGCCTCCGCGTCCGCCCTTACTACCTCTACCAAGCGCAACTGATCGGCGGCACGGCGCACCTGCGCACGTCGATTGAACGCGGTATGCGGCTGATGCAGGAGCTGCAGGGCACGACGACCGGCTTCGCCATCCCCCGCTACGTGCTCGACACGCCCTTCGGCAAAGTCCCGCTCGACGGCAGCTACGTGATGGGCCGAGCCGGAGAACGCGTCGTCATGCGGACGACACGCGGCGAGATCTGGGCCGAACCCAATCCGTTTCCCGTCGGCGAGGACGAGCCGTTTCGTCTGCCCGAGATCCTACTGCCCGACGACGCCCACACACTCCCCGCCGGAGCGCCGACGTTTGTGCCGCAGCCGTACGAGCCGGAGGTGGCGTAGTGCGATGGCTGCTGTCGCTGGTGATGATGTGGAGTGTACCGAGCATCGGTGCGCAAACGGCTCACACCACCCCGCCCTACAACACGAGTGTCTTCGGGCACCCCTCCTCATCCAAGGAGGGGACGGCGTCGTTTTCAGCGATTGAGCTATCGCCAACTCTCGACCCGTCCTCCCCTCAGATGAGGGGAGGTGCCCGCCTCAGCGGGCGGAGGGGTCTGACCGCGCACTTCCTCGTCGCCGACACCCTCCGCCGCGACCCCGACGTGGCGCTGAGGCGCTCGCTGCTGGCTCCGGGCTGGGGACAGATCTACAACGGCGACGCCTACAAGCTGCCGTTCGTCTGGGGCGGACTGGCGGCGTTCGGCGGCTTGGCGATCTACAACGAACGCGAGTATCGGCGCATGCAGCGCGTCGTCCGCTTCGCTGAGTTTCCCGACGAGTATCCAGAGTACGAGGGCGATGCCGCCGAATACCAGGCGTTCATCCAGGCCGGGCGGACGGCACCGCTGATCAACCTGCGCGATTCTTTTCGGCGTTCGCGTGACCTTTCCGTCGTTCGCTTCGGCTTGTGGTATGCCCTCACCGCCGTCGATGCGTACGTGAGCGCCCACCTGTCCGACTTCGACGCCGACCCCGACTTTCGCCTCACCCTCGCCCCGACGCCCGACGCTCTCCAACTGAACGTCGTTTACCGGTTCTGATCACGCCCTTTATATGGCTCGACTGCTGTACGCCCTGAGCGGACAAGGCCGCGGGCACGCCTCGCGCGTGCGGGCGATGGTGGGCGCGTTGCGCGCACGCGGGCATACCGTTCGGCTCGCGTGCGGAGGCGAAAACGCGGACCGATTGGAGGCTTCCGGAGAACCTGTGCTGCGCCTTCCGACACTCGAACAAGTCATCCGGCGCAATGGCGTGTCGATGACGCGCACGTTTGCCCGCAACCTGCCCCACGTGTTGTCGGCGCCGCGCACGATCGGTCGCATCGAACGCGCGATCGGAGACTGGCAACCTGACGCCGTCGTCACCGACTTTGAGCCGTTCGTTCCACGCGCCGCGCGCCGCATGGGTATTCCCGTCGCCTCGGTCGATCATCAGCACCTGCTCACGCACACCGACTGGCAGGCCGACCTGGACGTGTCACCGAACGCCCGGTTCATCCGACTGGTGATCGACGCAATGACCATAGACGCCGACACCACGGTCGTCACGTCGTTCTTCTTTCCAAGGGCCACACGCGACGCCACGTTCGTCGCTCCGATTCTGGCTGACGACGTAACGCGCCTCTCGCCTACGAACGACGGCCCGCTTCTCGTCTACGTCAATGCTGGTGACGGAATGGAAGAGATGGCGCGGTCTCTCGACACACTCGGGATTCCGGTTGTCGCCTATGGGCTTCCCGGCATCGGTGGTCGCCACATCGTCCACCGCTCGCCGTCACGCGCTGGTTTCCTCGCCGACCTCGAACGGGCACGCGGCGTCGTCTGCACAGCAGGGTTCACGCTGCTCGCCGAGTGCCGCCATCTTGGAAAACACGTCCTCGCGATGCCCAACGGCGGAGTCTTCGAACAGACGCTCAACGCGACGTATGCCCATCGGCAAGGTTGGGCGCACGTCGCCAAGAGGTCGATTCCCTCAGTGGACGAGATAAGCGCTTTCCTGGACTTCGCTGCCTCTCCGCAACGACGCGACACAAACGCGCGTACGGGTACCTACGATGCCGTCCGCGCCGTCGAACGCCTGCTTCCCCACTCGACTCCTCTGCCGGACCGCATTGCGCGCCCGCTCGCGACCTCCCACGTCGCAGACACCCACCACGCACCGCTTGCGGTCGCCGCCGCCTGATTTTTATCCCATCGATATGTCTATTCCCAACTTGCTCGTCAAACGCGCGGCCCGCACTGCTGCCCAATCGCGCAACGGCCATCACGTGGAAGACACGTCGTCCAAGCCGATCTTCGCCAAAGCCAAGCGCTTCCTCGCGCCCGGCGGTGACTACTCGGACATCAAGGCAGCCGGACTCTACCCCTACTTCCGCTCAATCGAGCGCAACGACGGCTCCAAAGCGATCATGGGCGGACGCGAAATCGTCATGGCCGGGTCGAACAACTACCTGGGCTTGTCTCCGACCCGCGCGTCAAGAAGGCCGCGCAAGACGCGATCGACAAGTACGGCACGGGCTGCACGGGGAGTCGATTCCTCAACGGCACCCTCGACATCCACATCGAGTTGGAGCGCCGGTTGGCGGAGTTCATGGGCGTCGAAGCCTGCGTGCTCTTCTCGACGGGCTACATGACCAACCAGGGCGTTATCCAGAGCCTTGCCGGACGCGGCGACGTGGTGTTTTCGGACAAGGACAACCACGCCTGCATCGTCGCGGGCACCAAGGTAACGGACGCCGACATCGTGCGCTTCCGCCACAACGACGTGACGCACCTGCGTCGCCAACTCGAAAAAGTCCATATCGAACGCCCCGGCGCCGGTAAAATGATCGTGACCGATGGCGTCTTCTCGATGAGCGGCATCCTCGCCGACGTGCCTGCTCTGGTCGACTTGGCCGAAGAGTTCGAAGCGGCCCTCATGCTGGACGACGCGCACGCCGTCGGCGTCGTAGGTCCGGGCGGACGTGGATCAGCCGCGCACTTCGGCCTGGGCGACCGCGTCGATCTGACGACCGGCACGTTCTCCAAGAGCTTCGCCTCGCTGGGCGGATTCGTCACCGGCTCGTACGAAGCCATCGAATACATCCGCCACAGCGCGTCGACGCACATTTTCAGCGCGTCGATGCCGCCCGCCAACGTTGCGACCGTCCTCGCGTGCCTCGACATTTTGGAGCAAGAACCGGAGCGTCTGGACCGCCTGTGGGCCATCTCGGATTACATGCGCGACGGCTTCTCGAACCTGGGCTTCAACGTGTGGGCCAGCCAGTCGCCGATCATCCCCGTCGTCGTCGGCGACATGGAGACGTGCTTCAAGTTCTGGCGCGACCTGCTCGAAGAAGGCGTCTTCGTCAACGCCGTCGTTCCCCCCGCTGTGCCACGCGGCCAGAGCCTGATGCGCACCAGCTACATGGCCAGCCACACCGACTCCCAACTCGACTTCATCCTCTCGGCATTCGAAAAGATCGGCAAACGCCACAACGTGATCTGACACACTTCGTGTGGTGACCTTTCGAGTACATTTCTTCGCTCGACAAGGAGAGTACGCCGCTCCTCTTCAACACAGAAGTATGGCGGCCTGAGACGGTTCGGCGAAAAGATGCAGAGCGAAGAGAGCGATCAAAATCGTCCTGTCTGAGCGAGCTTGCGAGTGAGTTTGGACGATTTTAGCGACCGGAGCGGCGCATCACCCGGAGCGACGTAAGCCTTGATTTTTTGCTTCTTTTGGCTTGATCCAAAAGAAGGCCCCGTGCAGCGACACCACAGGATCGCATGAGAACACTCGAAATCGATAAGAGCTAGCTTGTGGGAAGCAGTTGTGGACTCCTGCCTCCGCAGGAATGACGGCTGCGAGAAGAGGGTCTAACCAGGAGGTGAACGCTCTCTTTCACTCGCCACAGATCGGCAGACGTCAGCGTCGCAAACATCACAGCCAGCAACTCAACCACACCTCATGCCGATCACCGTTACCCAAGCAGACAGCCGAGGAGATCATCGCGCCTTTGTCGACTTTCCCTTTCGCCTCTACGCCGAGAGCGACTACTGGGTACCGATGCTCCGCCGCGACGCGCTCGCGTTGATCGACGAGAAGAAGAACCCGTTTTTCGAGCATGGTCTGATACAGCCCTACCTCGCCCGCAACGCCAAGGGCGAAATCGTCGGGCGCATCGCGGCGATTCAGAACGGCGCCCACCTCGAAACCTTCGACGACGCGACCGGCTTCTTCGGCTTCTTCGAGTGCATCGACGACTACGAAGTCGCTCGTGCTCTATTGGATACCGCCGCCGGTTGGATGCGCGGAATGGGCCTCAAGGCGATGCGCGGCCCGGCCAACCCGAGCCTGAACGACACCGCGGGCCTACTCGTCGACGGCTTCGACCTACAGCCGTCGGTCATGATGCCGTACAACCCGGCGTACTACGAGGATTTCCTGAGGCGCTGGGGATTCGAGACGCAGACCGAGATGCTGTCACTCTACGTCCATGCCAAGTACATGGACGCCAGCAAACTCTTCCGAGGCGACGAGATCGTGCGCAGGCGGCTGCCCGGCCTTACCGTGCGCGGTCTGGATCCCAAGCGGTTCGACGAAGATGTGGCGGCGGCGATGAAGATCTACAACGACGGATGGGAGAAAAACGAAGGCTTCGTCGCGATGACCGACGCCGAGGCCAAGCACCTGGCGTCCGAGTTGAAGCCGATTTTGGTACCTGAACTGTTCCTCTTCGCCGAACGCGACGGGGAGCCAGTTGGCTTCTCGGTCTCGCTGCCCGACTTCAACCAGGCGCTTCGGTACGTGAAGACCGGCAAGCTGACGCCCGGCAACTTGGTCGGCCTGATCGCGCGCGCCAAGATGGGCACCATCACCGACCTGCGGATGCCGCTCATGGGCGCGCGACAAGACTACCAGGGCAAAGGCCTCGACGCCGTCCTGATCGCCGAAACGATCCGTCGCGGTCGCAAGATGGGCTTTCTGGGCTGCGAACTCAGTTGGGTCCTCGCCGACAACAAGCGTTTGCTCCTGGCGCTCGAACGCATGGGCGCCGTCGTCGACAAGCGCTACGTGCTGCTCGAAGCGCCGCTCGACTGAGCGAACTGCGCAGCCTGCAATCCCGCCCGACTTCTGGCGCCTGCGAGAAAGGGAAACAGCGCGGCGCGGGCGTGGAGTCCGTCGCTGCCCCACGCGATGGCTATCGTCACCGCATCGTCTGCGATAGCGCGGTGGATGTAGCAGCCTTCGGTACGTCCGTCAGCGGGACAGCCATTTTGAAACGATGTGCCCTGCTCTTGGCTTCTGGGTCCCGGATCACGTCCGGGACGACGGGTGGTGTTTGAATCGTTCGACTCCGCTTCTGTAACGCCAAGCGTTAGTCTATCCGTTGCGAGCCTGCCGACTCCTGCATCCGGCGTGATCGCGATGACAAAGGCTCCCTCATCGACGGTCACCTCCACGACACCTAGCCGCTCATCCATTCGAGCATCCAGCACGTCGACCACTTCAACGGTTGCGACGAATGCTGGGGCATCGCTCCCCACCCTCGCGATCCACACTGCTTCGCCCGGTACCCGTCCCGTTTCGGCGTGAACGTCGTCGACCGAGAACACATCGTGCGTCGCATCCCATCGGATCGGCAGATCAGCATAGCGCTTCTCGACTTGGACGAATAGCCGGAGATCAAGACGGGCGGGGCCGAGAATCAGCATAGTCGGAAACGAAAAACGCCTCCATCCGGCAGACCAGAGGAGGCGTATGGAGCGGAACACCGGGCTCGAACCGGCGACCTCAACCTTGGCAAGGTTGCGCTCTACCAACTGAGCTAGTTCCGCTTGGTATGCCCGACGGCGTGGCTATCGGGACCGCAATAATAGGGAAATCCGACGCCGGATGTCAAGCCTTTCCGAGTGTTCACCGAATCCCAAAACGGACGGTGGTCCAATGGGAGCCTGCGCTCCAGAACGAAGCGGTGCGTCCGGCGAAGTCGCTTACGACGCGTCGCCTTTGGGTTTGGCTGGGGCGTCGGGTTTGGGTTCGGCCTTCTTGGTTTCGGCGGCGGGCGTCGGCTCGGCTTTCGTCTCCTTGGAGTCGGCGCTCTTGGCATCAGAGGGCGCGTCGCCAGCAGGCTTTTTCTTTCCCTCCTTTCCGTAGTTCGTGTAGTCCGTCAGATAGAAGCCGCTGCCCTTGAACACCAGCCCGGCCTTGCCGCTGATAACGCGGCGAACCTTCTGGCCTGTATCGGGATCGACGGTGAGCGCGGGTTCGCTGATGCGCTGTTCGATCTCGAAGTCGGTGCCGTCTTCGCGGCGATAGATGTAGGTGGGCATAGCGGGTCGTTAGAGGGCGATGCAGAATGACGCGCCAAGCGTGGCTGTTCCTGCTGACTATTGTGCCAGGGTGTCGTACACCAAGTCCGCATACGACGCACGAACACCGCCGACTTTGCTGTTGTCGCGCGTCGGGTGGACGCGGTTGGTGAGCAGGATCGCGAAGATCTGCGCGTCCGGGTCGAACCACATCGACGTGCCGGTGAATCCGGTGTGTCCGAAAGCGCGCGGTCCGAACTTGGTCCCTGCCGACGAATAGCCTTCAACCGATCGCGTGTCCCAGCCGATGGCGCGGCTGCTGCCTTCGACGGTCCCCTCGCGGGTGGTAAACCGGGCGATGGTCGATGGCTGGAGCAGAGTGACACCGTCGAGCGTACCGCCGCCGAGCAACATCCGCGCGAATCGGCTCAGGTCTTCTGCCGTCGAGAACAGTCCCGCGTGCCCGGCGACGCCTCCGACTAGCATCGCCGTTTCATCGTGGACATAGCCGCTGACCAATCCGCGCGTGCCGTCGACTTCGGTCGGGACAGCCATCGTGTCGGGCGAATCCACGTGGATGTAGCCGGTCGACGTCATGCCTAACGGCTCAAAAATGTTGGCGGTCGACCACTCGTCAAACGGCGTCGCCGTGATGCCTTCGATGGCGCGCAGGAGCACCATCATGCCCCAGTCGGAGTAGACGATTTTGGTGTCCGGCTCGTACTGGAGCGGCGTCGCATAGATCGTGTCGTAGACCTGCTCAGCCGTCGTGAAGCCTTGCACGTGGAACGGGCGAAAGGCGACCAGACCCGCCGAGTGTGTCATCATCTGCCGGACGGTGACGTTTTCCTTTCCTGCCTGTCCGAACTCGGGGACGTAGCGCGCGACGGGAGCGTCGAGGTCGATTTCGTCGCGCTCGGTCAGGATCATGATCGCCGTCGTCGTGGCGATGACTTTGGTGAGCGACGCCAGATCGTAGCGCGTCTGAGGTGTGATCGGACGTGCGTCATCGTAGGTATAGGTACCGTCCGCCGTCATCAGCACGGTCGCGTTCGGGTACCCGGCTGCCGCCGATGCGCCGGGGAAGACGCGGTCAGCAATCGAGGCCGTCAGCAGCGAATCGACACGCGTCTGGAGTTGCTCGACCTGCGCGTCGGTGACGAGCGCGCTGGTGGGCGTGGTTTCGTACTGTGCTTCCGAACAGGCGGGAAGCAAGAGGACGGCGGCGAGAAGGACGAGCAGGCGCATGGGACGGGAGGTGTGGGACGACGGAAGATAGTCCTGCGCGGACCTGGCAGGTCGTGGGCGACCTGCCAGGTCTCCATCGCACTCACACTAGCGCGGCTTCCAGGATTTGTGCGGGGTGGAGCGGCGCGGCGTCGGAAAGATCGCTGATCTGAGCACGGCAACTCGTACCCGGCGCGGCGATCAGCGTGTCGGCTTGGGCGGCGCGGACGGCGGGAAGCAGGCGCCGTTCGGCCATCGCTTTGGACACCTCCTGGTGCTCGACCTCGTAGCCGAACGACCCGGCCATACCGCAGCACGACGAATCGATCAGTTCGACGGCGTAGCCCGGCAGCGCGAGCGCGGCCATCGACCCAGCCGTTCCAGCCAGCGCTTTCTGGTGGCAGTGTCCGTGCAGCAAGATGCGCGAGACGCCGTTGATGGGCTTCCACTTGACCTCGCTCATCCGACCGGCGGCAGCTTCTCGGGCAACGAAATCCTCGAACAACATCGACAGTGACGCCAACCGGTCGACGCGCTCGTCGCCGGGCAGCATCGCCTTCCACTCGTCGCGAAACGTGAGGATGCACGACGGTTCGAGGCCGACGATGGGCACTCCGGCGTCGACGTACGGCATCAACTTTTCGATGGACTGCTTGGCAAGCGCTTTCGCGTGAGCGACCAACCCTTTCGAGAGTTGCGGACGTCCGCAGCAGGCGTCGGGTGTGGTGACGGAGACGGCGTAGCCTGCGCGGTGGAGGAAACGCGCGGCGGCCTGGCCGATTTCGGGGTGGTTGTGGTTGGTGAACGTGTCGGCGTAGATGACGACGGGTGGGCCGTCGACGCGCCACGTCTGAGTTGCAAACCAGTCGGTAAACGGCTCGGGCGCGAACGGCGGCAACTCGCGGTCGGCGGCGATGCCCAGCGTCTTCTCCATCGCCTTGCGCGCGGCAGGTTGACGGTTGATCCAGTTGACAAACCGCGCGCGCACGCCTTTGGTCAGGCGGGCGACAGCGGGCGCCGACGCGAAGAACCGCGTCCGCAGGCTGACGCCGTGTTTGGCGTAGTACGTCCCCAGCCACTCGGTCTTCATCCTCCCCATGTCGACGTTGGATGGACACTCGGTCTTGCACCCTTTGCACGCCACGCACAGGTCCATCACTTCGTACATCCGCTCGCTCGTCAGCGCGTCCGGCCCCAACGCGCCGCTCATCGCCATGCGCAGCGCGTTGGCGCGTCCGCGCGTCGTGTGCTCCTCCTCGCGCGTCGCCATGTAGGACGGGCACATCACGCCCGACTCGAGCTTGCGGCACGCCCCGTTCCCGTTGCACATCTCGACGGCACCCGCAAATCCACCGTCCGCCGACCAATCGAACTCGGTCAGGATCGGCAGCGTCGTGTACTCCGGCCCCAACCGCTGGTCGACCTTCATCGACGGCGCCTCGACGACGTTGCCCGGATTGAATCGGTCGGTCGGGTCGAAAATCGTTTTGAGTTGGACGTTGGCCGCATAGAGTTCGTCGCCCAGCAGGTCGCGGTTGAGCCAGCTGCGCGCCTGTCCGTCGCCGTGCTCGCTCGATACGGTGCCCCCAAAGCCTCGCACCAACTCCATCGATCCGACCGCAATGGCTTCCATCGTGTCCAACCCAGCGTGCGTCTTCGTGTCGATGAACGGACGCACGTGCAGCGTCCCCGCCGACGCGTGGGCGTAGATCGCGGCGGGCGTTTGGTGCCGGTCGAGCAGTTCCTGCAACCCGGCGATGTAGTCGGCCAGGTGCTCGACGGGCACGCTCGCATCTTCGATAAACGCGATGGGCTTGCGGACGCCCTTGACGCCCATGATCAAGCCCAGCCCTTCCTTGCGGACGCCCCACACCTGCGCGACCTGTGCAGGCGTCGTCGCTCGGACGACGGCGTATCCTTCGCCCGCCGCAGCGAGCCGGGCTTCGAGCGCGTCGAGTTTGGCTTCGAGTTCGGGCAGCGCCTCGCCGCTGAACTCGACGATCAGGACGGCCTCCGGCTCTCCCTGAATCCACCCCACCTTGTCGGCGAATCCCTTGGACGCTCGCGCTGCCCGGATCGCGACGCCGTCGAACAGCTCGACTGCGCTCGGCTGCTCGCCCAGAATGGTGACAGCGGACCGCAGCGATGCATCCATCGAGTGGTAGTGGACGACGCCCAACACCACCATAGCGGGACGACGCACCAGGTCGAGTTCGATCTCGGTCGTGATCGCCAGCGTGCCTTCACTACCCGCGAGAATGCGCGCCATGTTGCGCGTCCCAGCGTCTTCGTGTCCATATTCAGTAGCAAATGGAGGACCGAGGAGGTGCTCAAGGCGATAGCCCGAGTTGCGGCGCCAGTGCTTACTCGTGTCTCGGACGATGACTTCGCGACTCTGCTCGACGAGCGCGTCGACTTCGCGGTACAGATCGCCGGTGCGGTCGGGACGGGCGGACTCGCTCTGCCACTCGTCTTCGGACAGCGGCTGGAAGTGAAACGGCGAGCCGTCGTCGAGATACCCGCTCACGCTGCGGACGTGGTGGATCGTGTTGCCGTACGCGATGGAGTGCGTGCCCGTAGCGTTGTTGCCGACCATGCCTCCGAGCGTTGCCCGGCTCGACGACGCCGGATCGGGGCCGACCATCCACCCCAGCGGAAGCAGCTCGGCGGTCAGACGGTCCAGCACCAGCCCAGGCTGCACGCGGACGCGTCCCCTCTCGGCATCGACTTCGAGGATCGCGTTCATGTAGCGCGAGAAGTCGAGCACGACGGCATGGCTCACCGTTTGCCCCGCCAGCGAAGAGCCGCCGCCGCGCGGCAAAATCGGTAGGTTGTGCGCCGCCGCCGTTTCAATCGTCGCCTGAACGTCGGCGTCCGTCTTGGGTAGCACGACAGCGACCGCCATCTTCTGATACATCGACCCGTCCGTCGCGTAGAGCGCACGCGTCATGGCATCCGCGCGGACATCGCCCTGAATGCGCCCCGAGAGGTCGTCGACGAAGGCGCGGATCGCGTCGGGAGGCAGTTCCATCGGGTCGGTCGGGCAGGTGGGAGACGAGGCGACGGAGTGAATGCACAGCCGTCGGCACGGTGCCCGAGCCATAGCGCGAATCCCTGTAGCGTCGCTGCACGCTGCGACGAACAGACGCAGATCGTGCGGCACCGGACGAGGGCACTGCAAACCCTGGATCCTTGTCATCGCGAGGAGCAGAGCGACGTGGTGATCTCCGCGCTATCGTCAGGCTCAGGAGATCGCCACGCTTCGCTCGCGATGACACGGGGCAGGATTGCGCGGTTGAGCCTTGCGCGCCGACGCGGTTGCGTGAGTTGCCGACGCAACATGCTGCGTCGCTACGGAGCGTGGAGTTACAGCGCGAGCGGGGTGCCTTGTACCGGCATGAACACCTCGACGTCGGGATACTCGGTCTCGATCTGCTCTTTCATCCACTTGCGCGCCGACGTTTCGCCGTGGACGAGCAGGACGCGCTCCGGCTCCAACTCGCCGACGATGCTGACCAGGTCGCGGCGGTTGGCGTGGCCTGTAAAGCGGAAGCGGTCGATGTGGCAGCGCAGCATCTGCGGGCCGATCTCGGACGACATCGTGATCTCGATCTCGCCTAGTCCGGCATTGTTGCGGTTGGCGGCGGCCTGCTGGACCAGATCGGCGGGGCAGCCGGGTTTGGCGTAGCCGACGAAGAGAATCGCGTTTTTCTCGCCGCTGATGAGCTTGGTCGCCACATCGAAAGCTGCGGTGCGCTCGAACATCATACCCGAGGCGAGCAGGAAGATCGACGGCTTCTCGGTCGCCCGCTCGAACGCTTTCGGGCTGCGTCCTAGGCGCTTCTGCTCGACGCCGAACACGTTGAACTCCTCGTTCAGGCGCGGTGTCGTCAGGCGCGTTTTGTCGTAGATGTCGGCGATGGCGCGCATCGACCCAGCCGTGTACATCGGCGTGTCTTTGGGGATGACGCCCTTGCGCTTGTAGCGGTCGATCAGTGCGATCATCTCCTGGCTGCGGCCCAGCGCGAAGACCGGCACGAGAACGCTTCCGCCCTCTTCGAGCGTCTCGGCGACGGCCTGGGCGAACAGTTCTTCCTGCTCACGGCGCGTCGTCAACTCGGCTCCCGGATCAGCGCCCAGCGTGGATTCGAGCAGCAGCGTGTCGATCTGTCCGTCGGGATAGACGGCTGAGGGGATGATCGTCTGGTGCTGGACACTGGTGTCGGACGTAAAGAAGAGGCTGTGCTCCTGTCCGCCCTCGGAGTATTCGAGCAGGACGCCAGCCGATCCCAAGATGTGGCCCGCGTCGTAGAACGTAGCGAGCACATCGGCGCCACCTCGGACGCCCGACTAACTCAAACGGTTTTTCCAACTCGTGCCCGGCGAACAGGTAGGTGTAGTTCTCGACCTCCTCCTCGGTGAACAGCGGAGGCGTCGTCGTGCTGCCCTCTTTGACCCGTCGTTTTTGCAAGCGCGCCGAAGAACCGAGCAGAAAATCGGCGAGCATCGTCGTCGCCTTGGTCATGTGGACCTGCGCGTGCGGAAACCGTTGCAGCGCGGGAATCAGGCCGCCCAGGTGGTCGTGGTGCGCGTGCGTGACGATGATGTGGTCGACGAAGCGGTCGGGATGATCGAGGATCAGATCGAAGCGCGGAAGCGAAGCCTCCCCGTCCAGATCGGGGTCCATCCCCACGTCGAGCAGCAACCCGACCTCGCCCAATTTTACGTAGTGGCAACTGGCTCCGATTTCTTCGGACCCTCCAAGCGCGACAAACTCCATGCTGTGTGTTCTGATCAAGTGTAAGCAGGTCAACGTACGCCTCGGCACGGACAACAGGTCGCCCTTCGCGACGAATCCGCGCGAGGTACCGATGGCGTACGCCGTGAACCGAGATCGTCAGGGATCGGTAGGTGTCACGCAGTCTCCTCTTCTATGCTTCGACTCTTTGCGCTCATCCTCTTCGCCTCGATGCTCGGCGGCTGCGCCCTCCTCTCTCCTGCTCGCATCGCCGTGAACGCTCCGCCCGTCCAGACCTATCCGTGGCACCAGACGACGCACCACACCGCCGAAGGCTTTCGCAACATTCACGGCGAGCCGAGCAACGTCCGTCCGCTGCAGGCCTTTCGGTGGATGGCGAGCCGAGCGACGCGACGCGTGCCTCCGGGCGACGTCAGAAACCGTCCCGATCTCGCCGTCGGATCTGGCGACCAAACCTGAGCGCCTGCGCGTGACGTGGCTGGGGCACAGCGCCCTCGTCGTTCAGATGGAAGGGCGGACGATCCTGATCGACCCGATGCTGGGTCCGCGCGCGTCGCCGCTGTCGTTCGCCGGACCCAAGCGCCTGATCGACGCGCCGATGCAGCCCGCCGACTTGCCGCGCGTCGACGCTGTCGTGTTCTCGCACGACCACTACGACCACCTCGACAAACCGTCGGTCAAAGCGCTGGTCGAAACGCACGATCCGCTGTTTCTCGTGCCACTCGGTCTGGGCGACATCGTCCGCGACTGGGGCGCCAATCGCGTCGCCGAGATGGACTGGGATCAGTTCGTCGATCTGCCCGCGCTGGACGGTCACGAGCCGATCCGCGTCAGTTGCACGCCCGCACGCCACTTTTCGGGTCGCAGCGTGACCAACCGCAACGGCACGCTCTGGGCGAGTTGGTATCTGTCGACCGAATCAGAAGACGAATCGACGCGGCTCTACTATGGCGGCGACACGGGCTATGGCAGCCTGTTCTCGGAAATCCGAGATCGCTACGGCGTACCGGACGTGTCGCTCCTGCCCATCGGCGCCTACCTGCCGCGCTGGTTCATGGAGGAAGTCCACATGGCGCCCGAAAACTCGGTCCAAGCCGCCATCGATCTGGGATCACCCTACGTGATCCCCGTCCATTGGGGCGTGTTCGATCTGGCCGACGAGCCGATGAGCGAGCCGCCCGCGCGTTTCCACCGCTACGCCCTGGAAGCAGGCATCGACGACCGCATCCGCGAACTCAAAGTAGGCGAGCGCTGGGAATTGCCCGCTGCCAACTGAACCGCTGAAACGTTTCATTCTGTCGTTCCGGCCTTCGAGTTGGGACGCAGGAGTCCCCTCGTGCTGCTGATTCCAATCAGGCATGAGAACGTCCTAGCTCCCGGATCACGTCCGGGACGACGAGTCTGAGTTGGCTGAGAGAGTTCAAATCCCGCCTGAAACGCTGAGCGCTCCCGAATCACTCCGCCACCGCGCCAGCAGTCGGCAGGCGCAGGTTGCCGACCATCGCCCAGAACCGGAGTCCCGTCACGATCAGCGTCGTCGACCAGATTGCCCATGCGTTTGACAACCCGACCCATTCGGCACCCAGAAACACGGCCCCTCCGATAATCGCCGCTGTCGCGTAGAAGTCGTGGCGGATGACGGCGGGAATCTCGCCGACGAGCACGTCCCGGATCGCCCCGCCGCCCGTCGCTGTCAGCGCAGCCATACCCATCACCCCGACCGGCCCCAGCCCAAAAGCCGACGCCTTGGCCGCGCCGATGGCCGCGAACACGCCCAGTCCGACCGCGTCGGCGATCATGACTTTATTCCACTGCTGCGCCACCCGTCCCGCTGCTAAAAACGCGATGATGCCGCCGATCAAGCAAATAATCAGGTAGCGCTCGTCGGCCAGCGAAGCGGCGGGCGTCGCGCCGATCAGCATGTCGCGAATCAGCCCGCCGCCGACGCCCGTCACGACGGCGAGCACGAGCACGCCCAGCAGGTCGAGCGAGTGGCGCGTTCCCCGAAACCCACCGGCAACGGCAAACACGAACGTACCCGCAAGATCGAGGGCGGCAAAGAGTTGAGACGCAGAGTCGGTCATCGGCTGGGCGCTGGCTGAAAACGCGCGAACGCCCACACCTCCGACGAGGTGCAGGCGTTCGGTGCAGAATGGAGCGAGATTTAGGCGCTCAGTCCGGCTTCATAGGCTTTCCAGTCGCTCAGGAATTTCGCCAGACCGTTGTCGGTGAGCGGGTGCTTGAGGAGCGACTTGATGACGCTCAGCGGCATCGTCGCTACGTCGGCTCCGGCCATCGCAGCTTCGGTCACGTGCATCGGGTGGCGGATCGAGGCGGCGAGGATTTCGGTCTCGTAGCCGTAATTGCCATAGATCTGGACGATCTGCTCGATCAGTTGCATGCCGCTCGTCGAGACGTCGTCGAGGCGTCCGATGAACGGGCTGATGTACGTCGCTCCGGCTTTGGCGGCGATGAGCGCTTGGGTCGGCGAGAAGCAGAGGGTGCAGTTGGTCGGGATGCCCTCTTCGCTGAACGTGCGGATCGCCTTGATGCCGTCGAGGATGAGCGGCACTTTGACGACGACGTTGTCGTGCAGTTTGGCGAGTTCGCGGCCTTCTTTGAGGATGCCTTCGTAATCGGTCGCCGTCACTTCGGCGGACACGTCGCCGTCGACGAGTTCGCAGATGGCGACGATGTGCTCGTGGAAGCTGACGTCGCCCGCCTTCTTCATGAGCGACGGGTTGGTGGTGACGCCGTCGAGCACGCCCATGGCGGCGGCTTCGCGGATTTCGTCAAGGTCGGCGGTGTCGATGAAGAACTTCATGGTCGGTCGGGAGAGTCGGTGTTGGGGAGGGTGCGTGACGAGATCGCGGTCCAGCCGGTTCCTCGCTGGCGTCAATTGGAACGCGTATTTGGAGCCGGGTTCTCTCCCTTGACGCTCTGCCAAACCGCCGATAGCGTCTTGCCCAGATCGGCGTTGGGCGGAAGCTGCCGAAACGTGAGCGCGCCGCCGGGCTGCCGGTAGAAGTCGAACCGAAACACGTCGCCTGCCTCGGCATCGACACCGTCGGGCGTCAGGGTTCTGCCGAACCGGAGATCGTGGATGCGGAGATGTCCGTCATCGCCTAGTCGAGCAGCGCCGAATCCCTGAGAGAACCAGTCTACGGCCTCGAACGCGTCGGTACCTCGCACCGAGTCGACGCGCTCCCAGCGGCGTGGGATCGGCTCGAACGCGAATACGTCGTCGTCTTCCAAAAAGGCATAGCGGCTCGTCCAGACGACCGAATCCGTCCGCGCGAACACGTTCCACGCCAGCGTCGTCAGCGGCGCGGGTCCGGTCAAGACGCGGTCGACCTGCTCGTCCAGCCCCTGAGCGCGCAAGTTGTCCCACGCGAGTTGCTCGACGCGGTGCGACGCATACAAGCCCCAACACGCGTACACCGTCGACACGATCAGGCCCCACCGATTCCACCTCAGCCGAGTCTGCGCGTCGGACGTGAACAGGCTGCGGACGAGCGCGATCAGCAGCGGGGCCGTGTAGAGCGGGTCGATGATGAACAGTGCTCCGGCTTCGAGTGGCGCGTCCGAGAACGGCCAGAGGAGTTGCGTGCCGTAGATCGTGAGCCAGTCGATGATCGGGTGCGTCCAGAGCGCCCACAGGAACAGCCACGCCCAACCTTTCCAGTCCGCGTGATCGCCGCCACGCTTGCGATACAGCCAGGCGACGAGCAGCCCGAGCAACGGCGCTACTAACGGTGCGAAGAGCAGGCTATGCGACGCGCCTCGGTGGAAGCGCAGCGCTTCGGCAGCGGTCAGCAGCGGCCCGGCAAGCACGTCGAGGTCAGGGAGCGTCCCGGCCAGCGCGCCCCACGCCATCGCCTTGCGACCGATCTTGCGGCCCAGCGTGGCTTCGCCGAGCGACGCGCCGAGCGCGAGTTGAGTCAGTGAGTCCACGTGCGAGAGTTGGTGAGGGCAGAAGGTGAGTCGCGCGCGAGCCGCCAACTGTGCCGATTGAGAGACGAGCCTGAGCGCGCGAACACGAGCCGCATCGTCTAAGTTTGCGCAGCATAACTCACCTCTGCCCATGCTCCTCGTCCCGTTTGAAGATTCCGGCGCCCTCGCGCTCCGCCCCCTCGTCGACACGCGCCCCGTCTACGCGTTGCGTCTGGGCATCCGCTCGACGTTGCAGACGCTTCAAGGCGCCTTTCCCAACGCGACCGGCACCATCCTCCACACACGCGACTACCTCGCCGCGACTGCGCGGTTGGAGCATGATCTGCCCGTCAACCGCATTCCTGCAGGCGTCGACCTGCTGTTCGTCAATGGGCGCTGGATCGCCGGAGCGGGCGACGCGCTCGGACGCATCGAACAAGTCGCTGCGCGGACCAGCCAAGCTGTTCGTACAAGACGGAACGGTCGTCGCCGCCTGGATTCCCGCTCTTCCCGACGCTGTCGACTTGCCCGACTTTCTCGACAGCGAAGAACTGACACGCCTGGGCGGACCGTCGACCGAGCGCGTCGCCATCTCGACCGCCAAACTGGTCGACACGATACCGAACCTGGTGCATGGCGTGCGCGACGCCATCGAACGCGACTTCAACGCACTCCGCCGAGGCTACAAACAGGTCGAGCGCGAAAACGTGACGCTCAGTCCGTCGGCTGCCCTGGTCGACGAGGACGCGATCTACTTGGCCGAAGGTGTGACGGTCAAAGCCAACGCGGTCTTGTCCGCCGAAAATGGGCCGATCTACCTCGACGCGGGCGTGACCGTCCACGAAGGCGCCGTTCTGCGCGGGCCGCTCTACATGGGGCCGATGTCGCACGCCAATGCTAATTCGAAACTCGACGGCATCGCGGTCGGCCCCGGTTGCAAAATCGGCGGCGAGGTCCACACGACCATCGTATTCGGCTTCAGCAACAAGGCGCACGACGGGTTCATGGGGCACACATACGTCGGCCAGTGGTGCAACATCGGCGCAGGAACGGACACCTCCAACCTGCGCAACGATTACGGCCCGGTCGCGCTTTACTCAATGCACAAACGCGAGATGGAGTCGACGGGCAAGCAGTTCATGGGACTCGTCCTGGGCGATCACTCCAAATGCAGCATCGGCACGACGTTCAATACGGGCACGGTCGTCGGCGTGGGCTGCAACCTCTACGGCCCCGGCTTCCACGAGCGCTTCGTGCCCGCGTTCACGTGGGGAACGCCCGGCGGCTACATGGCCTATCGCATCGACAAGTTCTTGCGCGTCGCCGAGGCCGTGATGCCGCGCCGCGACCGCGAGTTGACGCCCGAGCAGGAAGAACTGCTGCGTTACCTCAGCGTCCAGGCCAATACCGAGCGCCCCACCGACTAACCCTCCTTCCTCCTACTACCTCTCCCCATGTCCGACCACGACGACCTCGCCCCGACCGGCACCTACAACGGCCCCGCTCCCAAACACGAAGACCGAGGCACCGACGAGGGCACCGTAGTGCGCGCGCCCAAAGCCGAAGACGACCGCGATCCCAACGCCCAGCCCGAGCGCACCGTCCAACTCAGCCACAATGCCGACCGCAGCCGCTACCGCCTACGCGGATGGATGGAGGGAATGACCGACTATCCCGGCTACACCGAATTGGGTCGTCACCCAGAAGGCGACCTCGCCCAAGCCCTCGAAGGACTCCCCGACAAGCCCCGCTTTGTCGTCTTCGAAAACACCGAAACCGGCGAAGTCTACCTCGACCGCGAAAACAACCTGGGCGACAACTGGACCGGCGGCGGAAAATTCGATCAGGTCACGCTCTTCGAGGACGAGACCGATGCCGCCGAATACGCAGAGCAGCAGCAGGGCTGATGCAACACCGATTTACTCGGGATTGACGCCCCGATAAATCGTCGCTACGCCCAGCGTAACCGGCATGGCCTGCAACTCGCCGTAGCCGACGCCCTGCATCCGGTTAAGGAAGTCGCGTCCATCGGGGAATTGCTTTGACCGACTCGGGCAGGTACTCGTACGCGCCCCGGTTGCCCGACAGCAGCGAGCCGACAAACGGCAGGATGTAGCGCGAGTAGAACGCGTACAGTTCACGGAAGACCGGCAACGTTGGCGTCGAGAACTCCAAAACGATCAGCGCGCCGCCGGGCTTGAGCACGCGTCGGATTTCGGCGAGGCCCGCGTCGAGGTTCTCGAAGTTGCGGACGCCGAAGGCGACGAGCGCGGCGTCGAACGTGTCGTCGGCGAAGGGCAGATCGGCGGCGTCGGCTTGCTGCATCGTGATGCGGTCCGACTCGCCCATCGCGGCGATCTTCTTGCGCCCGACAGCCAGCATCGGCTCGGACAGGTCGATGCCTGTGACGTGATCGGGTTCGAGGTCGAGGGCCTGAATCGCCAGATCACCCGTTCCCGTCGCCACGTCGAGGATCGTGCGCGGATTGCTCTCGCCCAGCCAGCGGACGGCTTTGCGTCGCCAGCCCTGGTCGATGCCCAAGCTCAGGATGCGGTTGAGGCGGTCGTACTGCGGTGCGATGCTGTCGAACATCGCTTCGACGGCCTGCTTCTTGCCAGGCTTCTCTCCGATGGGTGGCGGTGTAGGGGCGGGCATGGCAAGTCGGGATAGCGAGAGTGAGGCGAGGTAACCGCGCACGCCGTGCGACTGTTCACGACGGCGGCTCTATCTGCGCGGGCTTCAAACCCGCCCCAGCCGCCGAGCGTTGCATCGCCTCACGTTGACCTACTCTCCGATGGAAGCCTCTTCGCCTAACCTCACGTTCGACTTCGACCGGGACGTGATTCAAGCCAGCCGCGCGCAGCCAATCCTCGTCGATTTCTGGGCGCCGTGGTGCGGCCCGTGCCGCGCGTTGGGGCCGACGCTCGAACGCCTCGACGCTGACTCCAAAGACTGGACGCTCGTCAAGATCAACACCGATGCCCACCCCGAGTTGATGCAGCGCTGGGGCATCCGAGGCATCCCCGCTGTCAAACTGTTCTCGGACGGCGCCGTTGTCGGCGAGTTTACGGGAGTCCTTCCCGAGCACGCTGTCCGCCAATGGCTGACCGAATTTCTGCCGAGTGAGCGCAAGTCGGACCTGGAACGCGCCCGCCGCGCGCTTGACGCTGGCTTGCTCGATGAAGCCGCCGACGCAGCCCTGTCTCACGCGCAGTCCGACTCAACCGATGCCGAAGCCCGACTGCTCGCCGGAAGCGCCTTAGCACTATCTGATCCATCGCTGGCGTCCGAGTTACTGACCGGAATCGACGCTCCCGCTGGCCGCGACGTGCCACTCTTGGATGCCGCCCGGACGCTCGCCAGCCGTAAAACGCTGGACTTGCCCGAAGCCGCAGGGCAATCCGACACGCAACTCGCCTTGAACGCTCTCGATGATGGCGACTACGACGCTGCAGCACACGCGTTGCTCTCGGCTCTCCAAACCGACCGACTCTACGCCAGCGACTTGCCTCGCCGTCTGGGAG
Source organism: Rhodothermales bacterium (assembly GCA_963793245.1). Taxonomy (GTDB): domain Bacteria; phylum Bacteroidota; class Rhodothermia; order Rhodothermales; family BA12; genus CAXBBB01. The sequence goes on along the minus strand of CAWBZG010000004.1, from coordinate 242,488 downwards.
TCGCGCTGTTCACGCTGCTCGGCCCTGCTCACGAGATAACCCAGAGACACCGACGCGCGTTCGACCGGCTACTGTACTGACACTTTTGATGGCCTCGAACGGAGAAAAGGCTTCCCGTCTGTGCGTGTGCACGAACGAGAAGCCTTTTGCCGATTTGGAAATCCAAGCGATGCGATGTCAGCGTCGCAGATTTTCGATGACGGCTGCAGCGCCCATTCCGCCACCGACGCACATCGACACGATTCCGTAGCGGCTGCCGCGTCGCTCCATTTCGTGGAGGAGCGTCGTCGTCAGTTTGGCGCCAGTGCATCCGAGCGGGTGGCCCAAGGCAATCGCGCCGCCGTTGACGTTGACTTTGCTCTGATCGAGGCCGACTTCGCGCATCACGGCGAGGGCTTGGGCGGCGAACGCTTCGTTGAGTTCGACCAAGTCGATGTCGGACACGCTCAGTCCGGTCTGCTTGAGCACCTTCTGGATCGCGCCGATGGGACCGATGCCCATGAGTTCGGGCGCGACACCCGACAACGCAAAGCCGACGACGCGCCCCATCGGGTCGATGCCCAACGCGTTTTTGGTATGCTCGTCGATCACGACGGTTGCCGCCGCTCCGTCGTTCATCTGGCTGCTGTTGCCCGCCGTAACGCTTCCACCCGCGCGGAATGCCGGACGCAGTCGGCCCAGCGCTTCGAGCGACGTATCGGCGCGGGGGCCTTCGTCCGTGTCGTGCGTGAACGTGTGCGTGTGCGCCTGCTGATCGCTCGTCGCTGTAGAGCACGTCGGTCATCTCGTACGGCGCGATCTCGTCTTTGAATCGTCCGCTTGCGATGGCGTCGAGGGCGCGCTGGTGCGATTGGAGCGCAAACGCATCCTGGTCCTCTCGGCTGATGCCGTACTTGTCGGCGACGTTTTCGGCGGTGATGCCCATCGACACGTAGACTTCGGGGCTATCCGCAACCATCGACGGGTCGGGCTGGAAGAAGAAGCCCGACATCGGCACCCGGCTCATCGTCTCGACGCCACCGGCTACGACGACGCTGGCGTGACCGGCGGAAATAGCCTGGCTCGCCATCACAATCGTCTGCAGACCCGACGAGCAGAAGCGGTTGATCGTCGCGCCCGGCACGCTGTCCGGCAGGCTGGATTTCTGAGCGATGATGCGGCCCATGTTCATACCCTGCGCGCCTTCGGGAAACGCACAGCCGATCAGACAGTCGTCGACCTGTCCGAGGTCTAAGCCCTTGACGCGCTGAGTCGCCGCGTTGACGACGTGTGCCCCCAGCGCTTCGGGGCGGGCGTTGCGGAGAGCGCCCTTTCGCGCCTTGCCCACAGCGATGCGGACGGCGGAGGCGATATATGCGTTTCGAGGTTGCATTGTAGAGTCAGTTGGTATTCGTAGCGACGTTGCATGCAACGTCGGCTGGAAGCAGGTTCAAATTTTGGGAGCGTACGGCTCACAAGCGACGGGGCATGCCCCATCGGTACGGCTAAGCGGACAGCGCGTCAGTTGCGGAGCGGCTTGCCGGTTGTGAGGAGTCCGGTGATGCGCTCCTGCGTCTTGGTCTCACCGAGCAGACGCATGAACACCTCGCGTTCGAGTTCGATGAGGTAGTCCTCGTGGACAAACTGCGGCCCGGTCAGGTCGCCGCCCGTGAGGACGTGGGCGAATTGCGCGGCGAGAAACGCGTCGTACTCGGACACGAAGTTGCCGTCCAGGAACTGCGTCACCGCAATGCCGAATGCGGCAGCGGTATCCCTCCCCAGCACCTGAATGTGGGTCTCGACCGGCGGCGCGAGGTAGCCCTGCTCAGACAGACGGACGACTTCGGCCTTGGCGACGTGGAAGCGGCGCTCGGCGTTCATCACGACGATCCCATTCTCGGCCATGAAGCCCATCGCCTTGGCCTGGACCGCGCTCGTGGCGACGTTCGCCATCGCGACGGCTTCGAACATCGGTTGCAACTGGTTCTGCACTTCGCTCGGGTGTCCATTCGGTGCGCGACGCGAGGCCAGCGCTGCCAGCCGGGTCGAGCCGGTGCCTGCCGGAATCAGGCCGACGCCCAACTCGACCAGTCCGATGTAACTCTCGGCTGCGGCGACGGGGTGCGGACTCGCCATCACCATCTCGCAGCCGCCGCCCAGTGCTTTCTGGTGAACCGTCGTCACAACCGGTTTGGGCGAATAGCGGATGCGCTGCATCGCCTGCTGGAATCCGGCGACCTGCTGCTCCAGCATATCCCACATCCCTCCTGCGGCAGCCATCGCGACTTCGCCCAGGTTGGCGCCAACGGCGAAGTTGGTGCCCTCGTTGCCGATGATCATGCCACGCAGATCCGCGTCGTTTTCGACTTTGTCGATGGCCTCCATCAGACCGGACATCAGTTCGCGGCCCAGGCTGTTGGAGCGGCTCCTGAACTCGAAGAGCGCGACGCCGTCGCCGATGTCGAGCAGGGCGGCTTCGTCGTTTTTCCAGAGTGTTTTGCTGTCGTCCGACTTGATTGCGGCCAGTCCGAACTCGTCAGAAGGACGCGCGTCGGCGACGTAACCTTGGCCGGGGACGTAGCTCTCGCCGTCGCGGTAGAAGGCGTCGTGCCCGGCAGATGCCATCTCGTCGACCCAACTGGGGAGCGCGATGTCGTGCTCACGCAGGTCGTCGAGGACGGTTTGGAAGCCCAGCGCGTCCCACGTGCGAAACGGCCCCATCTCCCAGCCGAAGCCCCACTCGATGGCGCGGTCGGCGTCCGATGGGCGGTCGGTAATTTCGGGGATGCGGCGGGCGGCGTAGCCCATCAGGTCGCGCGTCGTCTGGCGGAAGAACTGGCCCGCGCGTCCGTCATCGGCCCAGAGTGCGCGCATGCGGTCGGGCAGGCTTCCGGCTTTCTTGATCGACGACACGTCGAGCGTCGACTCTTTGGGGTCGGCGTAGCTGCCGCTGGCGGGGTCGATGCTCTTGATCGACTTGCCTTCCTTCTTGTAGAAGCCCGCGCGCGTCTTGGCTCCCAGTGCTCCGTTTTCGACCAGCGAGTTGAGCACGTCGGGCGCCTGGAAGCGGTCGCGGCTCTCGTCGTTTGGCGCCTTTTCGTAGAGCGTATCGGCGACGGCTTTGAGCACGTCGAGTCCGACCACATCGGCGGTGCGGAACGTCGCGCTTTTGGGGTGACCGACCAGCGTACCCGTCAGCGTGTCGATTTCCTCAATCGTGTAGTCGCCGCTTGAGCCAATACTCCATCGCGCCCATCATCGCGTAGACGCCCAGCCGGTTGCCGACGAAGTAGGGAACGTCGTTGGCGACGACGATGCCTTTGCCCAGATGCACGCGCCCGAAGTAGGCGACGCGGTTGAGCACATCGGCGTCGGTGTCGTCCGTTGGGATGAGTTCGAGCAGTTTGAGGTAGCGCGGCGGGTTGAAGAAGTGCGTCCCCAGGAAGCGGCGGCGGAAGTCTTCGTCCAGTTCGGACGCGATCTCGCCGATGGGAATACCGCTCGTGTTGGTCGAGATGACGGCGTCGGGCCGCGCGTGCTCCGAGATGCGCTTCATCACGCTGCGCTTCACGTCCAGCCGCTCGACGACGACTTCGATGATCCAGTCGGCCTTCTCGATGCGCGAGAAATCGTCGGCGAAGTTGCCCAGCCGTACGCGCTCGGCGACGCGCTTGGTAAACAGCGGATCGGGCGACAGCTTCTGCGTCGTCTTCCACGCCTTCTCGACGATCGAATTGTTCGGCCCCTCGCGCCCGATGTCGGACGGCGCTACGTCGAGCAGGTCGACCGTCAGTCCTGCGTTGGCGAGGTGAGCGGCGATCTGGGCGCCCATCGTGCCCGCGCCCAAAACGGCGGCGTGGCGGAACGGCGGGTGATACGTGTCGAGGTCGAGCGCGGGTCGTTGCCGGGTGGCTTCCATGGGGGAGAGTCGGAGTAGGTGAAGTCGGACTTAACAGTGTTAACTAACCGATCCGCTCGGACGAGGTTGCACACGGTGGAAGCGATTTTCCGGTTGAGTAGTCCGGTGCCTATCGCGGACCTGGCAGGTCGTGGCGACCTGCCAGTCTCCTTCTGCTACTCCATGTGCCGGGCGAGGAACTCGTAGATGCGAAGCAGACGGTCGAGGCGCTGCTGAGGATCTCCTCCACGGCTCAAGTCGTGGCCTGCACCGGGGTAGCGAACGTATTCGACGTTGCGGTTGAGGACTTTCAGCGTGCGGTAGAGCATCTCGCTCTGGATGACGCCCGTCCGCAGGTCGTTGGAGCCGTGCATGATGAGCAGCGGCGTCGTGATCTGATCGGCGTAGGTAAGCGGCGAGTTGCGCGCGAGCAGTTCGCGCGTGCTGATGCGCTCGGCGGCGAGCGTGTCCGCCCCGACGAGCAGAGTGGGGGATGCGATACCGGGCATTTGCTGCAAGCGGCGGGCTAAGTCGATCAGCGCATCGCCTCGGAGCGTGGCGGCTAGGGTGTCGGTGGCTTGCCCTTCGATCTGCGGAAGGGCGTCGAGGTCGGAGACGAGCGCGCCCATATCTCCGAGCAAATCGGCGAGAAGTGCTGCCGCCTGGTCGCGCGTGGATTGCGGGACGGGCAGGCGCTCAGCGGTGGCGAGCAGGTCGGCGTCGACGAGCGGGTCGAAGGCGATAGAGTCCGAATCGGTCCACGGATAGGCGCCGAAGTGCGTCGGGACCAGGCGCCACGCGTTGCCTTCGCCGAAGAACGTATTCAGGTCGTAGACGCCGCGCTGGGCGACGGCGGCCTTGAAGCGGTCGTCGTGGGCGACGATCCAGGCGGTCAGGTAGCCTGCGTACGAGCCGCCCGTCACGCCCAGTCTGCTCTCGTCGATCCAGCTGTTTTCGTCGGCTGCGTGGTCGAGGGCGCCCAGCACATCGCGCGCAGGCAAATCGCCCCAGCGCGCGTAGTTGGCGCGTTGGAAGGCCCGACCGTATCCGCCCGAACCGCGTGGATTGGAAAACACGACGCCCATGCCGCGCGCCGCGAGCAGCTGAAACTCGTGCCACATCGACGCCTCCCCCGGCCCCCACATCGCCGACGGGCCGCCGTGGAGTTCGAGGATCGTGGAGACGCTTCCGCGCGACGTGGGCGGACGGATCGTCCAATAGTCGACGAGCAGGCTGTCGGGCGTGAGATGGCGGGCGGCCTGCATCGGAGCAACCGTGCGCCCAGCCAGCCACGTGTTGGGATCGTGGACCGTCTCGACCTCGCCGGTCGACAAGTCCAGGCGGACGAGTTCGTAGGGATTAGCCGCCGTCGTGCGGACAAACAGCGCCGATGCCTGATCCACGTCAAAGTCGCGGACGCCTTGCGTAAAGTCGAGCAGCCGCTCGATAGGTGGACCCAACCGCGCCAAACTGTCGGCGACGACTTGATCCAGCGTCCGGTCGAGCGTGTTGATCAACCCGGCGAGTTCGCCTCCATTCTCCATCGCCCCGTCGTCGACGGCTTCGCCCGGTTCGCCAGCGACCGGCTCGTCCATCGCGAGGCTGTCAGGCAGCGCTCCAGCTCGGATCATCGCGCCGATGAGCGTGCGGTCGGTCGCCAGACTGTCGGCGCGAATTTCGTCGGGGTCGTCGAAATCGCCAAACGGGGCGACGCGGTAGAGCGGAAATCCGCCGTTCGACGGAGCAGTGAAGTAGACGTAGCGCGACGACGGCGACCATTGGATACTGCCAGCCGAGCGGTCGAACCCGCCGGTGAGTTGACGTGCCGCACCTCCTCCTGGGAATGCTGTCCCAGCGACTTTTCCGTTTTTGAGCGGCACGATCCCGATTTCCGACTGCCCAAATCCCGCTTCGCGCAGGTCCGACGTGAGGAACGCGACAGCCGAGCCGTCGGGAGCGGGAACGGGCGAGTAGAACGAAATCGAATCGGCCTGAGCGAGCAGCGACAGCCTCCCCTCGCGCGCCACGTAGAGCGCCGACGTCTGGATGCGGTCGGGATGCGTCCGTAGGTCTCTGTCGCGCTCGGCACCGGGAGCAGCCGATACGACGACGCCATCGCCTTCGGGCAACCACACGCCGCCGCCATAGCTGCGCCATCCGCCCGCGACGAGTTGCGGCTCTCCCGACCCGTCGGCGTTGGTCACGAACAGGTGGCGAAAACTCAGGCTTTCCCCCAAATCTGTCTCGCCTTGAAAGTCCAGCCGGTCGACGACGCGGGCTTGTCCGTCGGCGCTGCTGCTGTCGAGATAGGCTTGAATCTGTGAGAGCGACCCGTCGGGGTCGGGCGAGGCGGACGAGCGAGCATACCGCGTGCGCTCTCGGAACGGCAGATCGTCGCCCGTCATGCGGCGCAGATCGGCTTCGCTCCGGCTCGACGCGTAGAGCAGACGCAGGCCGTCCGGCGAAAATTGCGGACTGCTCGCACCGTTGGCCTCATCGGTCACGGCGACCGCTTCGCCGCCCAACAGCGACAGCACGTGGATCTGAGGCTTGCCGTCGATTGAGCGGACGAACGCGATGGCGTCACCGTCGGGCCTCCAGACGGGTTGCGAGGCGTTGGCCGTCGCCGACGTCAGCGCGCGGGGTTCGTCGCGGCCCGTCAGATCGGCGATCCAGATCTGGTTGCGGTAGCCTGCGTCGGCGTCTGGTCCATCGCCGTCGCGGTAGGCTTGGCGGATGGTGTACATGGCCTGACGGCTTCCGGGCGCAATCGCCACGTCGTCCATCTGCCGGATCTCGAACAGGTCGGTGGCGCGGATCGGCTGGGCGTACACACTCGGCGCGAGCAAAAGCGCGGCGAGCAGGAGGAAGGGGCGAGGCATGGCGTGGGGAGCAGAACGGCCCGCGAAACTACCGCCTGCGAACGGCTCAGCTTTCGACGGGGAGGTAAGACCTCAACCGCGAAACGTGATCAGCACTGTCGCCTTTATCGACAATCCACGCTAACCCAAAGAACCGGAAGCGCTTTCTTACCCTGCTGGATTCGCACGACAGAAGCCCACGCCCTATCTTCGCCGTCATGACTTGCCCCTCACTTCGACGCCGACCTGCACGCCGTTCCCTCGGGGACCGGATGCCGGGCTGCGCGCGCTGAGGACGAACCTCATTTGCCGATTTGCTCTGAGCACGGGTCCCTCGCCGGATCGGTGCTCTTTTCGTATCCCCCAGACACATGCCCATCGCCCTCGCCTTTTCCGGCGGCCTCGACACGTCGTTCTGCGTCCCGTTCCTGCGCGACGAGACGGGACAAGAAGTCCACACCGTCACCGTCAACACGGGCGGGTTCTCTCAGGCCGAACTGGAAGCCGTCGCCGCGCGCTCCAAGGAGTTGGGCGCCGCCAGTCACCAGACGATCGACGCGCGAGCCGACCTGTTCGACACGATCCTGCGCCGGTTGATCGCTGGAAACGTGCTCCGTGGCAACGTCTACCCGCTGTGCGTCGGACCTGAGCGCGTGATCCAGGCGCAGCACGTAGCACAGGCCGCCCGCGCGTTGGGCTGCGAGACCGTCGCCCACGGATCGACCGGCGCGGGAAACGACCAGGTCCGCTTCGACGTGGCGATGCGCATCGTCGGCGACGGACTGACGGTCCTGGCGCCGATCCGCGAACACAGCCTGTCGCGCGAGGCGACGACGGCGTATCTGCGCGAGCGCGACTTCCACGTCAGCAGCAAGACGACCGACTATTCGATCAACCAAGGGCTGTGGGGAACGACGATAGGGGGCAAAGAGACGCACGACACCTCGCTTGGCCTCCCCTCCGAAGCCTACCCCGGAACGACTGCCCCAGCCGATGCGCCAGATCACGCACAGACCATTTCGCTCACGTTCGACAAAGGCATCCCAACACATGTGGACGGTGAGGCGATGGAGCCGGTCGCACTGGTCGAGGCATTGACGCAGTTGGCGGGAGCGCACGGCGTCGGACGCGGGATGCACGTCGGCGACACGATTCTGGGCATCAAGGGGCGCGTCGCGTTCGAGGCCCCTGCCGCGCTCACGCTCATCGCCGCACACCGCGAGTTGGAGAAGCTGGTGCTCTCGCGCTGGCAGCAGTTCCAAAAGGCGCAACTGGGCGATTTCTACGGCATGCTGCTCCACGAAGGCCAGTTCTTCGACCCGGTCATGCGCGATCTGGAAGCATACATCGACGCGTCGCAGCATCGCGTTTCCGGCGAGGTGACGGTCGAGTTGTTCAAAGGATCGGCGCGCGTCGTCGGAGCGAGCAGCCCGCATTCGATGTTCAATACGGGCGTGGCGACCTATGGCGAGACCAACACGCTGTGGGACGGACGCGACGCCGCCGGATTTACGCAGATCGCCGGCATCCAGGCCTTCCTCGCCAGCCGCGCAGCCTGACCATTCGGCGAGGCATGTCTCGCCGCCACGACTCTACTCTCGCACGCTCAGCCTTACCGATATGCCGCTTCGCCAGACTCGCTCGCTTACCGTTGATCGCGTGGCCTCGTCCGCCGCGCTGTGCCAGTTGGGGCACGACGTCCACGTGTCGGATTACGTCGTCGCCCAAGAAGGCTACTGCGTGGCCGTCCGCGCACTCGACCGGAAGGAGGTGTACAACCAGTTGGAGGACTCGGAGGGCGCGTTTCACCGCATCAACCAGGGCGACGTGCTGATCGGCGCGCTGGGCGAGCGGCAGGCGCTCAAAGGCTACTCGGGCCGCATCCCGCGCGCGATCAAGACGGGCGACGTGCTCAACATTCTCAACATGGGCGGCATCGTCGGCAAGTGCACGTCGGATCACCCCGAGTTGGGACCGGCGCTCCGCGTCGAGGTGCTGGGTGCGGTCGTGATGCAGCGCGACGGCGAAGTGCATCACGCGCGGATTCAGGACAACGCCATCGAGCCGCTCTACACGCTGCAACACTCGGCCCCCTTGGTGATGGTCAGCGGGACGAGCATGAATACCGGCAAGACGTACGCCTGCGCTCGGCTGATTCAGGGCCTGACGCGCGAGGGCTTCACGGTCGCCGCCGCCAAACTGACCGGCGCCAGCCTGCTGCGCGACACGCGGGCGATGCGCGAAAACGGCGCGGCTCACACGGTCTCGTTCAGCGAAGCGGGCATCGTCTCGTCGACGAGCAAAGAGATGGAGCCGATCAGCAAAGGCATCATTGCCCGACTCAACGAGAGCAAGCCCGACTGCATCGTCCTCGAACTGGGCGACGGCTTTATCGGCTACTATGGCGTCGATGACCTGCTGCTCGACAAGGAGTTGCAGAGTTTTACCCGCGCGCACATCGTCGCCGCCGTCGACTTGGTCGGCGCGTGGGCGGCGGATCAGATCTTCCGCGAGCGCTACCGCAGCGGCGTGACGGCGGTGACCGGACCCGTGACGGACAACGCCGTCGGCAAGCAGTACATCCAGAACGCGCTGGGCATCCCCGCCCTCAACGCCCGCGCCGACGCTGACGCCCTCACTGCTCTCGTCGCCCAAGCGCTGCGTCAAGGCGAGCGCCCACTGACCGTCGGTGGACAAACCGCGCCGCTGCCGCCGATTGCGCAGTTTCAGTCATAAGCCTTCGCCAACCCGTAGCGACGGGGCATGCCCCGTCGCTACCGCCGAACCTCGCCGCCTGGTTCGCCCTCCCATCCCGTACCGCCGTTATATATAACGGCGCTTCACCACATTCCGAGTTTCCACCGTGGCCGAATCGCCTTCTACCAACTCAAGTCAAAGCCACCGCGTCGGCATCCTGCACGGCGCCGGATATGGCGGCGGCGAACTGGTGCGATTGCTATTGGCACATCCCCACGTCGACATAGCCGGAGTGACGAGCCGGACATTCGCGGGACAACCGGTATGGGCGTCGCATGCGGCGTTGCGCGGGCAGACGGATCTGGTCTTCAGCGAATCGCTCGATCTGGACGGCATCGACGCGGTCGTAATCGCAGCGGAGCATGGGCAGGCGGCTGCAGCAGTGCAGCGGTTGGACGAGGCTGGATTTGAGGGCGCCATCGTCGATCTGAGCGCCGATTTCCGGTTCAGCGATCCGGCAGTGTATCAGGCCCGATTCGACACACCGCACCCGCTCCCCGACCGGCTCGGCGACTTCTTCTATCGCATTCCCGAGATTCAGGGCGACGTACCTGCAGGATGCCGAGCCATCGCCAACCCAGGCTGCTTTGCGACTGCAATAACGGCAGCTTTGTGGCCGCTCGCTCGACACCTCGACCAAGTCGACGCCCACGTAACGGCGCTGACGGGAGCCAGCGGATCGGGCGCACGTCCGTCGACCGGCACGCACTTTCCGACACGCGACGGCAACGTCCGAGGCTACAAAGTCCTCAACCATCAGCACGTCCCCGAGGTCGAGGCGACATTAGGCGATCACGCTCGGGTCCACTTCGTACCCGCCAGCGGACCGTGGACGCGCGGTATCTGGGGCACGGCACACGTCGCGCTACCCGATGGCACCGATCAGAGCACGGTACGCGGTTGGTTCGACACCGCCTATCCGAGCGGCGGACTGATTCGCGTGTGGGACGGATTGCCCGAATTGCGATACAGCGTCGGCACGCCGTTTTGCGATGTCGGTGTCGTCGTCAAGGGCGATGTCGCCGTCGTCGGGTTTGCGCTTGACAACTTGCTCAAAGGCGCTGCGAGTCAGGCCATCCAGAACTTGAACACGCTGCTCGGCCTTGGGCACACGACCGGCCTCCTCCCCACCTGACGCTTCCATGACCGACACCGCCTCTCCCACCGCCGACCTGCTCGCTCTCGAAGACGAGTGGACCATTCCGACGTACAGCAAGCTGCCGATGGCATTTGCGCGCGGCGAGGGCATCCGCATCTGGGACACCGACGATAACGAGTACCTCGACTTTTACGGCGGCCATTGCGTCACGATTTTGGGCCACTGCCACCCCGCGATCACCCAGGCGATTACCGAGCAGGCCAGCGAATTGCTGTTCTACTCCAACGTCGCCTACTCGCCGGTCCGGGCACGCGCTGCCGAGAAGCTGGGCCGGATGGCACCCGAAGGCCTGCGCCACTCGTTCTTTTGCAACAGCGGGACTGAGGCCAACGAGACAGCGCTCAAACTCGCCCGCTCGCACACGGGCCGCCCGCGTATCGTCGCGATGGAAGCCGGTTTCCACGGACGGACGATGGGCAGCCTGGCCGCCACGCACGCCGAGAAATACCGCGCGCCCTATCTGTCGGCGCTCGACAAGACGACGTTCGTCCCTTTCGGCGACCTGGACGCTGCCCGCGACACGCTCGACGAAACGGTCGCCGCCGTCATCATCGAGCCGATCCAGAGCATGGCAGGCATGATGACCGCCCCAGACGCGTACTTCCACGGACTGCGCGCAGCCTGCGACGCCGTCGGTGCACTCCTCATCTTCGACGAAGTGCAGACTGGCGTCGGACGCGTCGGACGCTTCTCGATCAGCGAAAACATCGGCATGAAGCCGGACCTGATCACCCTTGCCAAATCACTCGGCGGCGGCGTGCCCATCGGCGCGGTCCTGGTCTCGGACGACATCGCGGCAGGTGTCCAATCCGGCGATCAAGGCACGACGTTCGGCGGTGGAATGCTCGCGATGGCGGCGATGATGGCCGTTCTCGACACGATAGAGCGCGACGGATTGATGGAGCGCTCGTGCGCGATCCAAGCTGGCATCACCAAGGCAGTCGACGGAATTGCGCGCGAGGTGCGTGGCGGCGGCGCTCTGCTCGGCATCGACCTCGGACGGCCAGCGGCTCCCGTCGTTGCGGCGCTGCGCAACCGCGGCATCCTCACCGGCGGCTCGGGCGACCCGAACACGCTGCGCGTCATGCCCCCGCTCACGACGCCCGACTGGGCACTCGACGCCTTCGCCGAACGCTTCCCACTCGCCTTTGCGGACGCGTATCCGAACGGTTGACGCCACTCCATGCCCCGTATGGGCGATTCATGAATCGACCTTGCAACCCGTCCTTGCCTCCTACTCTAGACCCAGGGCGGATCGTGGATCCGCCCCTTCGACCTCGCTTTTATGCCTGACGCTCTTCGCCACGTTCTCGACTGGTCCGACGCCGATGCGTGGGGCGTTTGCCTCGACCGCGCGCTCCACCACGCGGCGCATCCAGGCTGGTCGGATGTGGCGCGGGGTAAGAGCTTGGGCATGCTGTTTTTCAACTCCAGCCTGCGCACGCGTACGTCGATGGAGCTGGCGGCAGCGCAACTGGGCGCGCACCCGACGACACTCGACATCGGCGGTGGTGGCGTGTGGGGGTTTGCGTGGGACGATGAGCCGATGAATCAGGACCGCGCCGAGCACATCAAGGAGGCCGTCGGCGTGCTTTCGCGCTACTACGATGCGCTGGGCGTGCGGCTGTTCGCGTCGAAGACGGATCTCGAAGAGGACCGCAGCGACCGACTCATTCGCACGTTTGCGCGTCATGCGAGCGTCCCCGTCGTCAACCTGGAGTCGGCTCTTCTCCACCCGTGCCAGGCGCTCGCCGATGCAACGACGCTCCGCCAGCGCCACGCCGACGCGCGCGGCAAGCGCTTCGTCCTGACGTGGGCGCCCCACCCGCGCGCCCTGCCCCAGGCCGTTCCCCACTCTGCCCTGCTGACGGCGGCTCGGCTGGGATACGACGTGACGCTCGCCCATCCGCCCGGCTTCGATCTGGCTCCCGACATCGTCGCCCAAGCCCGCGCTCTGTCCGACGCTCACGGCGCCTCTTTCGACCTGGTCCACGAATCCGCCGACGCTCTGACCCAAGCCGATGTCGTCTACGCCAAAGCGTGGTCGGCTCCGCTCGTCTACACCGACCCCGACGGAGAAGCCGCCATGCGCGCCCAACACACCGACTGGCGCGTGACCCAGGCGCGCATGGCGCAGACCAACGATGCCGCGTTCATGCACTGCCTACCCGTACGCCGAGGGGTCGTAGTGGACTCGGGCGTGCTCGACGGACCACACGCCATCCATCTGGATCAGGCCGAAAACCGGTTGCACGCGCAGAAAGCCGTTCTCGAGTGGATGTGGAATTTGCTGTAGCCGTCAGCGAACGCGCGTAATCGCGATACTCACGACCGTATCTCCTGCCTGAACTCGGCAGAAGTAGACACCGGCTCCCAGGCGCGACGCATCGAGCGGAACGTGGTGGACGCCAGCCTCGAACGTCCGGTCGGCGAGTGTAGCCACCTGGCGGCCCAGCGTATCGAACAGGTCGAGTCGCACGTCGCGCTCGTCTGGGATCGCGAAACGGATGCTCGTCCGATCGGCGAAGGGGTTGGGCCACGCACCGTCGATGCGGACGGCATTGGGGAACGACTCGACGCGCAGGTGGATCGTCGCCCGAGCCGATCCGCCTTTTCCGTCGCCCACGACGTAGTCGAACGCATCGGTAGCGACTTCCGAGCCGGATGCGATGCGATAGCCCAGCGAGCCGTCTTCCATGATCCACGCCTCGCCATTCTGGGGCGGATCGACGGCGAGAACGAAGAGGCTGTCGCCATCGGCGTCCGCGTCGTTGGCGGTGGGGACGAACGTCATGTCGCGATCGGGAAACGCCGTATACACATCGGCCTGGGCAGTCGGCGCGCGGTTGGAAGCGGGCTGGAGCAGGTAAGCACGCGGGACGCCGTCGATCAGGGCGTAGCCGACGATCTGCCCGGCGCTGTTGACGTCGCGGGCTTCGATCAGGTCGACGCCATCGGAGTCGCGTAGTGTGGCGTTGAGATCGGTGACGTAGCCGCGTTCCCAGACGAAGGCGCCGGTGATCTGCTGCGCACCGGTTTTGCCCAGCGCGCGCAGCCTGCTCATCGGATCGTAAGCGGGATCGAGAACCGGGTGCACCGTCTTGCCGGAGACGGCCCCGACGCGTCCGCCGACGATCGTTCCGGCGTCGTTGATGCGCAGCGCTTCGGTCTGCACTTCTGACGAGTCGAGCAGCATCCGCACGCCGTCGCGCCACAGCGCTGCGTGCCCGCCAGATGCGCCGACAGCCGTTCCCTGTGCGTTGATCGCCAGCGCCGTTCCGCTTTCGAGCAGCCGGAGCGCTCCCTCACGCGACCAAAGCGCGCCGCGCTGCCCATCTGCCTGCGCCACCGATCCGACGGCGCGGCCCGACGGCTCGACACCCAGCGCTTGGCTACTCGCCGTTCCCGGCGTCTGGAGCAGTTCTTCGCCCCCACTCTGCCAGCGTGCTGCCCGAAGCCTGGATCCGTCGAGGGCGGTGCCTACCACGAACGTGCCGGCTACGTCGTAGGCCTGCGAGAAGCGCGTGCTCAGTAGCGTCGGCGGCGAGGCGGGCGCGTTGGTATTCCACTGCGCCGCGAACGCGTTGCCGCCCTGCGTCGTCACGCCGACTACGGCGCTCCCGTCGACCGCGTAGGCCTGACCTTGCTGCGCGCCCAGAAACGTCATCGTGCCACCTTGCCACACGAACGGACGAACGACGCCCTGCTCGTCCTGCGCCACGCCGACGACGCGTCCTTGATCGTCGATAGCGAACGCGCGTGCGCCCTCGCCGCCCAGCGTGCCCAAGTCGGTCGCCGTGTAGACGCTCGTGATGACGGTCACCCGCAGGACGCCAGAGGCCTGGGCGCCGTTTGCATCCTGGATCACGTAGTCGATATCGACCGATCCCTCTGCCGATGGTGCCGGAGTAAAGCGCACTCTGCCGCTCTCGACTGCGGCTTGCCCATCCGAGCGTGCCGCTGCGGAAACGAGCGTCAGCGCATCGCCCTCGACATCCGAGTCGTTGGAGAGCACGTCGACGGTGACCGATGCAGCCAGTTGGACGAACGCCTGATCGTCGTTCGCGATGGGCGCGTCGTTGACGGGGGCGATGGTGAGCGTGACCGTAGCGGTGTCGGCGAGCAGTCCGTCCGAAGCTGCATAGCGGAACGTGACGACGCCGCTGCTGTCGCGATCGGGTGTGTAGATCAGTCGCCCGTTGGCGAGTGCGACGGTGCCCATCGCCGGTTGGTCGACGAGCGAGACCGAGAGGGCGTCGCCATCGGAGTCGCGGTCGTTGCTCAGCACGGTTTCGGCGAGGAGGACATCGAGGACGGTGTCTTCCGAAGACGAAAGAGCATCGTCGAGAGCGATTGGCGCGTCGTTGCTGCCGTCGACGTCGATGCGTACGGTTGCCGTGTCGGAGCGGATACCGTCCGAAGCCGCATAGCGAAACGTGACCAGTCCTACGCTATCCGGCAGGGGTGTAAACGTGAAGCCGCCGTCCGCGCTCAGGTCCAGCACCCCCCAGCGCGGCGACTCGACCACGCTAGCCGTCAGCGCGTCGCCGTCCGCATCGGTGACGCCTGCCAGCACGCCGTCGCTTTCGTCGACCGTCAGCACGCTGTCTTCTACTGCTGTGTACCGTCGGTCGCGAGCGATGGGCGCGTCGTTGACGGGCGCGATGGAGAGCGTGACCGTCGCGGTGTCGGCGAGCAGTCCGTCCGAAGCTGCATAGCGGAACGTGACGACTCCGCTGCTGTCGGGCGCAGGTGTGAACGTAAAGCCGCCATCGGCTGACAGATCTAATGTCCCCCACCGTGGCGATTCAACCAGAGTTGCTGCCAGCACGTCACCGTCTGCATCGGCGTCGCCAGCCAAGACGCCAGGCGCGGCCACAACCAGCGGCTCGTCTTCGGCGCCGACGAACGACGTGTCTGCAGCGAAAGGCGCGTCGCCCGACGGCAAGACCTCGAAGCGGACCGTCGCCGTGTCGCTCAGAGCGCCATCGGTAGCTGCGTAGCGGAGCGAGTCGAGGCCTGAGAAGTCGGCGGCAGGAGTGTAGACGAGCGCACCGTCTCTCGTCAACGTCGCGACGCCGCGCGTGGGCGGAGTGACGAGTAGGGCTTCCAGCGGATCACCGTCTGCATCGGTATCGCCATCCAGGACGCCAGGCACCGGAAGCGTCAGCGCAGCGTCTTCGTCGAGGCGATACGAAGCGTCGACGGCGAGGGGCGCGTCGGGAGTCGGAGCAACGGTGATCGTGGCGGTCGTGGGCGACGAGAACAGGCTGTCGGCGTCGCGCACGCGGAAGGCGAACGTGTCGGCTCCGGCAAAATCGGCGAGGGGTACGTAGCGAAAGCTGCCGTCGGCGTTCAGGTCGAGCGTTCCGCTGCGGGGTGTGGATACGACGAGCGCGACGAGCGCATCGCCGTCTGGATCAGAGGCACCGGCCAATACGCCCGGAGCAGCGGCGTCGAGGGTGTCGTCCTCCGCCACTTCGAACGCGACGGTCTGGGCTGTCGGTGCGTCGGGGCGGGCACCGACATTGACGAATACGAGCGTCGTGTCGGACGTGAGCGCGCCGTCGCTCGCCACGTACGCGAAGGTGTCGACGCCTGCGAAATCGGCCAGTGGTTCGTAGCGCACGCCGCCGTCAGCGTCGACGGTGGCCGAACCGAAGCGGGCGGCGCGGGCCAGTTGTGCGGTTAGCGGACGGCCCTCTGGATCGACGTCGTTACCCAGCACGCCAGGCGCGGCGACGACGAGCGGTGTGTCTTCGGCGGCTTCGAGTGTGTCGGCGACGGCGCGTGGGGCGTCGTCAGTCGGGCGGACGGTGAGGACAACCCTGGCCGTGTCGCTCACGCCCGAGGCGTCCGAAGCGCGATAGACGAACGATGCCTCTCCGAAGAAGTCGGCGGACGGGACGAACACGAAGCCTCCGTCAGTCGCAAGCGTTACCGTTCCAGCGAGTGGATCGGGCGGCGCGACAAGCGTTGCGGACAGGGCGTCGCCGTTTCCGTCTGCGTCGTTGGCGAGGATCCCCGGCGCGGCAACTGTCAGAGTCGAGTCCTCGCCTATCGCATAGGCGTCGTCCAACGCCAGCAGCGCGAGATTCGGATTAGCCGCAACGCGAATGACGACTTCGACCTCTTCAGAAAACAGCGTTCCGTCGGTTGCGCGGTAGACGAACGCGTCGTCGCCGATGAAGCGGGTATCCGACGTGTAGACCAGCGATCCATCCGGCGAAAAGTCGAGCGAACCGTTCGACACGTCGCTGACTAGTTGGGCTGTCAGCGGGTCGCCATCGGCATCGGTGTCGTTTGAGAGAACGCCTGCGACCGGCAAGGCGAACGCGATGCCCTGGACCGCGTCGAGCGTGTCGACTAAGGCGACGGGAGAGTCGGGCTGTGGCGCGACGGTCAGCGTGACGGTTGCGGTGTCCGAGAGCGCACCATCAGACGCGGCGTAAGTGAACGTGACGACTCCGCTGCTGTCCCGAGCGGGCGTGAACGTAAAACCGCCGTCCGCCGACAGATCAACCTCGCCCCAGCGCGGCGACTCGACCAATGCCGCCACTAGCGCGTCGCCGTCAGCGTCCGTGTCGTTGGCGAGGACTCCGCCGGATGGAGCGATGGTCAGCGCAGCGTCCTCCTCCAAGGTGTAGCGGTCGGCTAGCGCGACGGGCGCATCCAGCTGCGGCGTGATGGTGAGCGTCACCGTGGCGGTGTCCGAGAGCGCACCATCAGACGCGGCGTAGGTGAACGTGACGACTCCGCTGCTGTCCCGAGCAGGCGTGAACGTGAAGCCGCCGTCCGCCGACAGATCAACCTCGCCCCAGCGCGGCGCTTCCAGTAACGTCGCTACTAACACGTCGCCGTCAACGTCCATGTCGTTCGAGAGAACCCCTCCGCTTGCATCGACTGTGAGCACTACGTCCTCATCCGTCAGAAAGGCATCAGCGAAAGCGACGGGCGCATCCGGCTGCGGAGCGACGGTGAGCGTCACCGTGGCGGTGTCAGAAAGCGCACCATCACTTGCCGAGTAGGTGAACGTGACGACTCCGCTGCTGTCCCGAGCGGGCGTGAACGTGAAGCCTCCGCCCGCCGACAGATCAACCTCGCCCCAGCGCGGCGCTTCCAGTAACGTCGCTACTAACACGTCGCCGTCAACGTCCGTGTCGTTTGTGAGGACTCCGTCGGATGCAGCGATCACTAACTCCGCGTCTTCAGCGGCTCCGTAAGCGTCCGAGGCGGCTATCGGTGCATCGGGCTGCGGCGTAATCGTGAGGACGACCTCGGCCTCCACGCCCCGCCCCACACTATTGATGGCGCGGTAGCGAATCGTGTCGGCCCCGGCAAAATCCGCTACCGGTGTGTAAGTAAAACTGCCATCCAGCGCCAGTTCGAGCGTTCCGTTTCGTGGAAAGCGAGAGGCAATCGCGCGCAGTCCCAGTCCGTCTACGTCCGTGTCATTGCTCAGCACGCCGGGCGTGGGGACCACTAGCGATGCGTCTTCTGGCGCCGTGTACGCGTCGGCCTGGGGCCGAGCGAGGTCGGGGGTGTTGGCGAACGTGACGACCACCGCTACCTCTTCGCCGACCAGACCGGTCGCGTCGCGCGGCGTGTAGGTAAACGAGGCGACACCGAACGAGTCGGCAGGAAGCGACAGGTCAAACGTGCCGTCGCTGCGCAGGTCGAGCGTGCCGCGTGTCGGACCGCTTGCGAGAACGGCGGTAAGCGCGTCGCCGTCGGGGTCCACGTCGTTGGCGAGAACCGAGCCGGTGAACGCCTCGTCTTCTGTCCCGGCGAAAGCGTCCGGCTGCGGGCGCGGCGCATCGGCGACGGGGGTGATGGTGACGAACACCTTCGCGGTGTCGCGCAGACCGGCCACG
The DNA here is from genome assembly GCA_963793245.1 of Rhodothermales bacterium. Classification (GTDB taxonomy): domain Bacteria; phylum Bacteroidota; class Rhodothermia; order Rhodothermales; family BA12; genus CAXBBB01. Next base: position 223,960 of record CAWBZG010000004.1, on the reverse strand, counting down.
AACGAGCCGTCGACGAGGCGCGGCTCCTCCTCGATCACGTAAGCGAACGAGTCGACGCCCGCATAGTCGGCGTCGGGCGTGTAGGTGCCGTCGCGCGCGATCTGCCCATTGGCCGAGCGGTAGGGCTGCTGCGCGAAGAGGCGGATCGGCGAGTCGATGTCGCGGTCGTTGGCGAGCAGCGTCGCCGGGACGATCGAAGTGTCCTCGGCGATCGTGAGCGTGTCATCGGCAGCGACTGGAGCGTCGTTGGCCGGACGACAAACACCTTCACGCGCGCCGTGTCGACGCTCTGCGCGCCGTCGGAATCCAGCGCGACGTAGCGAAACGACGACTCGCCCGTCGCGTCGGGGTCGGGCACGAAGCGGAAGGTGCCGTCGGGGTCGAACGACGCCTGCCCGCTGCTCGGCTGCTCGACGACGCGGCCCGTCGTGGCGAAGCCGTCTTCCTCGTCGGTGTCCTCGTTGATCGGGTTGAACGGCACGTCGTAGTTGGTGCTACCCGGTACGAACGAAACGACGAGGGCTTCGTCTTCGGTCGCGAAGAGCGTCGGCTTGATGGCCTGCGTCTGCACGACCGGCGGCGAGTTGACCTCGATCACGTCGATCACGACGAGCGCCGGGCTGTTGGAGCGCCGCCCGGTCGTGTCGGTGACGTGGTAGAACAGGCGCTGGATGCCCGACACGTTGGGCGTCGGCGTGTAGACTAGCGATCCGTCGGCGCTCAACGTCAGATCACCGTCTACGCTCGCCTCTTCGCCGCCAACTGAGAAGCCTGCCTTGAATACCTGCGAGACAAAGAACGAGTCGGCATCGGCGTCGCTGTCGTTGCCCAGCACGCCCGGCGCGGCGATGACTAGTGTCTGATCCTCGTCGACGCGGAACGTATCGGACCGCGCGATGGGCCGATCTGCTACCGGAACGATGGTGATGTAGGCCTTTGCGATGGAGGACGTATCGCCTGCGACGACAGCACCATCGGCTCCGCGCGGCTGCTGGTCGAATGCGCGGTAGCTCAGGCTGTCCAGGCCCGACACGCCCGCCTGCGGGGTATACACAAACGATCCATCGGCGCTGAAGTCTAGCGTTCCCAGTGCTGGGGCCAGCCACCAACTCCGCACTCAGCAGCAAGAAGTTGAGATCGGCGTCGGTGTCATTGGCAAGTACTCCGGCAGGAGTGTTTGAGACTCCAAATGCGGTCGTAGTCAGCGATCTGGTTCTCGTCGATGGCGTACGTGTCGGCGACGGCGACCGGGGCGTCGTTGACATCTTCGATTTCGACGAACACTTGAACCGGGTCGGACACGCCGTCCGCCGAGACGATCTCGTAGGCGAACGCGCCCGGCGAGATGCCCAGCGGCACCCGAACGCCGTCCTGCCGCACGTAAAACGTCGAGCGGTCGGGTTCGGGCGTGAACGTGTAGCCGCCGCCGGGCTGCAGGTCGACCACTCCGCCCTCGACGCTGCCTGCCACGAGCCTGACGGTTCGCGCGGCTCCGTCGGGGTTGGGATCGTTGGCGAGCACGCCCGGAGCCGCGACAACGAGCGGCGTGTCCTCGAGCGTCGTATCTCGGTCAGCGACGCCTTCGAACGCGTCGGCAACGGGGAGCACGTCAAGGAAGACGGCGACGGGATCGCTGATGAGGCCGCGGCTGTCGCGCACACGGTAGGTAAATCCGTCGGTGCCGTTGAAGTTGGGGTTGGGCAGGTAGTCGAACCCGCCGCGCCACGGCCCTGTCGATACGCTGAGCCGTCAAGCGACCGTTGGCCGTCGAGTCTACGAGTAGGGCTTCGAACTGACTGATGCGCAAGCCGTCGGGACTGCGGTCATTCTGGAGGAGCGAGTTGGACGAAACGGCTAGAACGGTGAGCAACTGGTCTTCGTCTAGGGCGAAGGTGTCCGCCAAGGCAACAGGTGCATCGTCGGTGGGCGCGAGTGTAAGCACGACCGTGGCTGTGTCCGAAAGCGTTGCTCCGTCGGATAGAGGGCCGTCGCCTACAACGTAGCGAAACGTGACGACTCCGCTGCTGTCGCGCGCAGGCGTGAACGTGAAGCCGCCCTCATCGGCTAGATCCACCTCGCCCCAACGCGGCTCCTCGACAACCGAGACCCTCAACGCATCACCGTCAGGATCTGAGTCGTTTGCTAGCACGCCGGGCGCCGGGACGGTCAGGACCTCATCTTCCCTTCCGCTGAATGCGTCGTTGGCGGCGGTTGGCGCATCGGCCACGTCGCTTACCGTGATCACGACTTCGGCGCCGGACGCAAGGCCCGAGTCGTCTGTCGCTGTATAGCGGAAGCGGTCGGTGCCTGAGAATTGCGGGCGCGGCTGATAGACGAACGAGCCATCGCTGTTGAGAGCTAAGAATCCGCCGGGCGGCTCGAATCCAGAGAGCGTAATCGTAAGCGTGTCGCCGTCGGCATCGGTGTCGTTGGCGCGCAGGCCCGTTGCAGCTGGGACGGAAATGAAGGCGTCCTGCTGAACCGTATAGGCGTCGTTCTGAGCGACGGGGTCGTCAGCGACTGGTTCGAACTGTCAGAGTGACCGCCGACAGGCTCTGACTCGCCGCCGAACTCGTCGACGGCGATGTAGGTAAAGCTGTCCGTCCCGAAGAAGTCGGGGTTGGGCACGTAGACGAACGTACCGTCCGTATTGAGCCTAAGCTCTCCGCTAGTGGTGCTGTCTACGCGGACGGCTGTGAAGGTGTCGCCGTTGGGATCGGAGTCGTTGAAGAGTACGCCCGGCTGCACCGACGGCGCGGCAGAATCGGGTGGTGGCCAGGCCGTCGTCCTCCTCGAGCGTGTAGCTATCGGCGATGGCGACCGGCGGGCGTCCTCCGAGCGTGACGCGCAGCGTGACCGTCGAGGTCGTCGGACAGGCCCAGTATAATCCGTCGCGATGTAGCGAAACGAATCGTCTCTGACCACGCCTTGAGTAGGCTCGTAGGTAAAACTACCGTCGGCGTTGAGCGTCAAGGTGCCGCTTGCCGGAGCCTGATCGACCGAGAACGTGACGGGCGGCTGGGAGTCGTCTGTCACCAGAACCGACAGGCCCGGTTCCGGAACGGTCAGCGTCTCGGTGTCGGCGAGCGCGTAGAGCGTGTCGCGCGCAGACCGGTGGCTGGTTGACGAAGTCGAGAAAGATCTCGGCCCGAGCGGTATCGGCGCGGCCTGTCGGGTCGACGATGCGGTAGACGAGTCTGATCACGAACGAAAAACTCGTCGCGGTCGAACGCATAGGTCGGATCGTACTCGAACGCTCCAGTCGCCGCATTGGTGAGCGCAAACGTGCCGCGCGTGGGTGGCGTGACGATCTCGACCGTCAGCGCTTCGCCGTCCGGCTCCTCGTCGTTGGCGAGCAGACCGACCGTCGCCGCGTCGAGGTAGATCGTGCCCTGGGGCCACGGTTGCGGCGGCACATCGTCGGTGACGATCAGCCGCTGATCGCTGCCCAGCCCGAACGTGTCGTCCTGAGCGCGAGGCGCGTCCGGCGTCCCCTCAAACGCGACGATGACTTCGACGGTATCGCTCGACCGCCCTTCGACACCGACTGCGTGGTAGCGAAACGACAGAGCGCCGGTGGAATCCGCTGTGGGAGTCAGCGTGAACGCTCCATCGGCAGCCAGATCGACCGATTGCACGTTAGCCGGAAGAGGAAGCACCAGCGAGGCCCCAGCGGGCCGCGAGGCACCTTCGGTATCGTTGGCCAGAACGCCCGCAGCAGCCGCGACGGAGAACGGCGTGTCCTCGACACCGCCTGCGTAGCTGTCCGGCCGTGCGACGGGCGCTGCCGGAGGCGGCTCGAAACTGAGCGAGACGGTTGCCACGGCTGACGGTCCGCCCGGCCCGAGCGCGCGATACGTGAACGTCTCCACGCCGACGAACCCCGCTACCGGCTCGTAAGAGAAGCCGCCGTCGGAGGCAAACGTGAGTACGCCCGTTGCCGGACCAGTACCGACAACGGCACGCGTCGGGCGCGCGCCGTTGTCGGTGTCGTTGGACAGGACTCCGTTGCTAGCGGAGACGATCAATGTTTCGTCTCGCCTCCCCACGTAGAAATCGTCGGACGCAGTCGGCGGGGCTATAAACACGCTTTCGTAGGCTCCTATGTCAGGAACATTGCCCTGAAGTCGATCTGCCCCGGCCAAATCGAAAGGCAACGGCTCTCCGATCAGCCCGTTCTCGTCGAGGTCGGCGGCGTCGAGTGGAAGCGGAAGCGTACCGGCATCTTCGGCCGGAGACGAGGCGGCCAGCCGGTAGTCCAGCGTCGTGCCTGCGACAAACGGAGCGCCGGTAGCAACACCTGCCGATTCGAAGAGCGGGTCGGCGTCGAGGTTGCCTCCGTCGTCGATGGCTACTCCATAACGCGGGTCGTCCCCAGAGATAGACGGCGTCCACGCGCTGCCGCTTCCGCCACTGCCCTGAACGACGCTGTTTTCGAATCGAACAGTCGCCTGCTCGAAGTACGGGCCGTCGTAGAGTATGTACTGGTCGGCGAGCGTCGGAGCGCTGTCCGGGTTACCGTTGCCCCAGAAGACGCTGTTGCGCACGCTGGCTTGGCTTCCCTCGCCCACCATGTGAAGCGCTCCCAGATCGTAGAAATTCTGATTGCCCGAGACGGTCGTCAGGTCGAGAGTGAGTTCGGCTTTGTTTCTCTGATCCCGAAGAGTTTCTACCAGAAAAGCCGCACCACGGTCGGCCTGATTGCCGATGACGAGGCTGTTCTCTACCCGCGCTCGCACGAATCCTTCGCCTCTGGGCCGCACCGTCAGCGCGCCGCCACCGCCGCCAACGTCCGAGCCGTAGCGCGTCCGGTTGCCCTCGAACCGAGTGCTCACGAATAGGGCGTCGAGCGTGAGCGTCGCGCCAGCCGAGTTGCCCGAACCATTGCCCGTCAGGAACACGCCCGCGTACGAACCGGCTAGGTTGTTCAGGAGACGTGCTCTCGGCTACGACGAGCGTAGACAGCTGCGTCGCATCTTCGGATGCGAAGCCTGTCTCGTCGGTCCCGAAGTACAACGCGCCACCGGAAGATGAGGCGTTGGAGTCGAACGTAACGCGCCGCAGGTCGGCGGTGAGCGTTCCGTCTTCGGAGGCGAGGAAGAGCCCGCCGCCGCGGGCTTCTCCAAACTGTGCCTGATCGGTCGCGTTGCCTGCAAGCGTCGCATCGGTAATTCGAATCGTGGTCGTAGCCGCATCGCCGGAGGCTACGAACATGCCGCCTCCATAGTACTCGGCGTAGTTCTGCTCCAGTCGAACGTGGCGAAACGACACGTCAACTGCGCCGCTCTCGACCGCTACGCACACACCGCCCCCCTGCCCCAAACCAGCGGCACACGACTGAGCGCCACCGGCAAAGAAGAGGGTATTGAACGGCTCCGCCTGCGCAGCATGGCCTCCGCGGATCGTGAAGCCGTCGAGCACGACCGGATCCGCACTGCTGGGCTTGCTAACGTACCGCACCACGCTCCGGCTGTTGTCCGAGCGTCCAACCGTCAGGCTGCCCGGCACGTCGTCGCCTGACAGGTCGCCCGACAGGATCGTCTGGTTGGAGGCGAGGTCGCGCATCGGCAATGCGGAGGCGAGCGACGCCAATGTCAGCGCCTCGTTTCCTGCGAATCCCCCATAGACCTCAACGCCTCCGACAAGCTCGAACGAAGCGGCCACGTCGCCGGTCGCCGACGGCGTGTACGTGCCGCGCGCCACGACGATCGTGGTGGCGACGTTGGCGCTCCTTAGCGCGTCGGCGAGCGAGCCGAGCGCGCTGGCCCACGAGCTTCCGTCGCCGGCCGCGCCCTGGCGAACGTAGATGAGCGTGGGCACGAAGACGAATCCGCCTTCATAGGCTCCCGCGTCCGGCGCAGACTCTTGAAGACGCGCGTCGCCGCGCACGTCGCGGGGCAGGGCTTCGGAAAAGTCGCCGTCGCCGTCGAGGTCTGCCCCGTCGGACGGCAGCAAACCGGCAAGGCCTCGGTCGATGGCGGGAGATCCCTCGCGGATGCGAAAGTCGCCCTGAGCCGTCGGAGCCGAAGCGGAAGGCGAGGTCAGAAAGAGCGGGTCGCTCGTCGCGTTTCCTGCTCCAGAGACCGCTTCCTGCACGACGCTGTACCTGAAGGCCGGATCGGCATATCGAGACGTTTCGTCGCTAAATCCGCCCGACAAACTGCCGCTGCTGATGTCGGCCTGGTTCGCCCACGCGATGCTGTTGTCCACGCGCACTTCGGGCGTCTCGCCCGAGGCCCTGTCGATCAGGAAAGCTCCTCCTCTATCGGGTGAGTAATTCGCGGCGATCGTCGCATGCACGAAGTCGACGCCGACTAGGCCCTGGGCATACAGCGCGCCGCCGGTCCCTCGATTTCCCGCAATCACGGCGTTGGTGATGCGGACGTCGACGACGCTGCTGCCCCGCTGCCACTTGTTCACGTAGAGCGCGCCACCCGAACCGGCGCTGTTGGCCTGAGCCGTAAGATTGACGAAGACAGGAGCCGCCGTTCCGCCCTCGCTAGCGAACAAGGCTATACCGCCGCCCCACTCCTCGGCTGCGTTGCCTCGGATTGTGACATTGGTGAAGAGCGGAGAGAGTGTCGTTTGCGAGGCCAGCGCCGCACTGAACCGCGTCTGCCGCATGACGACGCCGCCGCCTCTAAGCGCATGATTGTCGGCGATGACGAGGTTGCGAAGCGTAGGACTCGACACGGAGCCGGCGTCTCCCGTCCACAGGCGAATGCCGCCGCCGCCGCCGATCTCTCCGAACGGCAACCGTTCTTCGCTCGGCGCGTGGCCGCCGCTGATCGTGAACCCATCAAGAACGGCGCTGCGCGTGACGGCATCGGCGGCGCTGGTCGAAATGGCTGTTACCACGTGATAGCTGTTGTCGGAGCGCCCGAGCGAGAAATCGCCCGTCACGTCGTCGCCCGACAGGTCACCCGAAAGAGTCGTTTCGTTGGCCGAGAAATCGCGCTGCGCCAGAGCGGCTGCCCATACCGAAGGAGACAACGATTCCGTTCCATCCATCCACCATACAGTCCGACACTATCGATCAGTTCAAATGACACCGTTGGATCGCCCGTGCTGCTGGGCATGTATGTACCGCGCGCGACGACGAGCGCCTCACCCGGCTGCGCGTTAGTGAGTGCCGTTTGCAAGTCACTGGCATCGGCCCACGACGTACCACTGCCGCTCGCGCCCGACTGCACGTAGACCAACCGCGTCGGCGTTTGGGCCAGCGCGGGAAGCGCCGCCAGCAGCAGGACGAGAGCAAGGAGCCAGCGCATCATCGGATCACACTTTCGAGAGGACGACCGCCGATGCGCACTTCGCCACTGCGAATGGCGAGCGTGACGGGGTCGAGGAGGACGCCTTCGAACGTCGCCGTCTGGGGCACGCCGTCGACCGTTCCCTGGTAGCTGCCGCTGACGAACAGGCCGCCCGGCCGCTGCTCGGCGTCGGCAATGGCAAACTCCATGACCGGAGCCGCGAGCGGGTAGCGCCACGTGATCGCCTGCCCCTGGGCCGTCGCGGGTGTGCGAAACGTGTAGATTTCGGTCTCGCCGTCGTCCAGAAACGTCAGCCTGCGCAGCGGGTCTTGGACGCGGACCTGCCAGACGTAGGTGCGTCCGGCCTCGAACGGCACCTGGGCGCGCGTGTAGGGAAACGTCGTCAGCCCGAGCAGCGCCTGACGGAAGTACGGCGTTCCAGCCCGCAGCGCCTGCAGCGGCGTCTGGCCCTGCTGGAGTTCGGCAATCGTGAGCACGTACTCGACGGCGACTCCGGCGGGCACGCGCTGGGCAGGCGTCCACGAGAAGAGTCGGAAGCGATCGCCGAGAGCAGGTCGCCGTCGCTGGGCGAGAGCAGGATGGGCGGCTCGGCGGTTTGCACCTCGAAGAAAGCGACGGCAGGCAGGGTCACGCCTAGCTGTCCACCTGTGCCGACAACCGGCGTGATCGTGATCTGGTAGCGCCCGTCGGGAAGGCGCCCGGCCTGCTGCACCTGCTCGCGCACGTCGGACCGCAACGCCTGGACTGTCCCCGAGTACCCGCCCGGAAACGCGACGCCGAACGGATCGGCGAACGTCCGCAACGTCGACACGCCAGGGTTGAACGTCGTCGGCAGCGAGGTCACGTCGAGGACCGGCTGGCCGTTCCACTCCAACTCGACCCGAAAGCGCAGGCTCGTTGCACGTCCCGTCGGCTCGGTGTAGACGAGTTGGAGCGGGAAGCGTCCTTGCCGGTACGTCGCCTCCAGATCTGACAAGAACGGCGACGCGAGCGTCGGCGGCACGCCCGTCAGCGCCAACCGCACGACACCCTGCGCCGACGCCGGAAGAGCGGCGACGAGCAGCAAGAGCGATATGCATAGAAAGCGGACGTTCATACTCCTAGACTACTGATTGTATTGGCGTTGCACCTAATAGGATGTGTGAAGTCATGCCTTAAAACCGCTGCTCGAATCGAAGCGTCGCCTGTCCTTCGCTGAACGAGGACGATCCGGTCGCGCTGCTCGTCAGGCCGCGCAGGTTGAGCGCCAGTGTGCTTCCAGCTCGGACGCGGAGCGTTGCGGTGATCGTCGTGTTGAACTGCGTACCGATCTGGACGGGCGTCATGTCAGCTTCGGCCTCGTTGCGACTGGTACCGACCGATGCGTTGAGGGCGAGGCGCTCCCACAGCGTCTTTCCCACTCCGAGTTGGAGCGCAAGTGCGGTCAGATTGGTGCCCGGCGTGTCGCTCCTGAGCGCCGATGCGTTGGCGTTGAGGCTCAGGCCCGTCGGCAGAGCGACCGAGTACGCCGCCGTCCCGGTCGCATTGGTGAACCCGGCGGCAGGCACCAATCCCTGGTCGAAAGCGGCGCCCCCCTGGGTGAGACGTTGATACAGAGTCGTCATATTCAGAGTATGCGCAGTTTCGCCCCGCACCACGACAAGCGTCGGCGAGAACGTGACCGTCTGAGAGCGCTGCCGCGTGTCGTACTGCGCCGCGTCGAGCCAGATCGTCCGATGGAATGCTCTCGTTGTCGAGTTGGAGGTAAGATGCCGCGAGCGACAGCGTCGGGCGCGGACGCCACTGGAGGGTCGCGTTGCCCTGCCTGCGGCGGAGGGTCGCCCCGAGCGCGTCGTTGAGGTTATTGCGCCGCTGCTGCAAGTCGAGGCCGACTTGCACTTTGCCCTGAGCGAACCGCCACGTCGGACGGATGCGGATCACTTCTTGGTCAGCGCGCTGCTGCGACAGGCCCAGGCTTTCGAAGCCTGGCGCGACGCGCTCGTACGAAAGCTGCACGTTGCCGTCTCTCAGATTGAGCCGGGCGCCCACCTGACCCGCCCAGTCGCTGCTGCTGCCCACGCGAGCGTCGATCAGCGTGCCGAACGGAAAGCCCGCCGCATCGTCCGCCAGCGGTGCGCCCACGTCGCGCGTGATGCCCGAAAACGTCACTTCGCCGTCGAGCCGAAGCTTGCCGCCCAAGCCCAGCCATCCGCCCTGCCCCGTCACGCTCAGGTTGGCCGCCGGGTCGATGGGCGATGTGGGATCCGCCACCGCCAGATTCTCTAGATCGAGCGACCCCGCCTTGTCACGGACGTAGAGCGCACCGACACGCCCGAACGTGCGTCCCTCCTGCCCCCAGCCCAAGCGTCCTCCCCACAGGTACTGCTCGTACGTCGGTTCGAGCAGCGGATTGGCTTCGGTCGGCCTACTCATCTTCCGACTCTGCCCGCCGACGGCAGTGAAGAGGAAGTCGCCCGGCGTGAGTTCGAGGTACGCCCCGCGCGTCGTGACGCCCGACATGCTGTAGCGCGACAGCGTCGGCGATACGTCGCCGACCGCTCCGGCGAACCAGCCGCGCTGCGTGCTCAGCGCCAACCGGCTCAGCGGCGTCGACGTGCGCTGTTCGAGTTCGACCTGTTGGAGTGTCACCAGCGCGTTGAGTCCGTAACTGAACCCCCACGCCGCCGCGCTCGCTTGAGCCGTCAGTTGCGACCGGAATGGATCGCGCCGCGACTGATCCGCCGTCGTCCCGTTGGCTTCGAGCAGCACTCCCACGCTACCGCTCATCCGCACCGGCCCAACCACTAAGGGATCAGCGCCCACCTGAGCGGCGGCGCTTGTCGGGATGAGCAGAAAGAGCAGAAGCACCCACTTCATCGACTCCCTCCCGCACGCGCTCGTATCGCCTGAACCGGCTCACTCAGCGCAGACTCGTTGCCCGACCGATCTACCGCTACTACGCGGTAAAACTGACCGATGCTACCGCCTCTATCCACCCAATCCGTCGCGTCTCCCACTTCTCCGATACGGACAAACACGCCCGCACCTCTCTCCGCTCGCAAGACGACGTAGCCTGCCAGGTCACGGCTCGCGACCGGCTCCCACGTCACCCGAACGCCTACGTCGGCTGCTCGCGCTCGGACGTTGCGCACGCGCGGTGGCGCCTGACGGTCGCTCTTCACCCAAGCGACCGGGTTCGAGACGCCCGTCAGTCCGGCGGCATCGACGGCGGTGACTCGGTAGCGTGACGAATCGCCGGTCGAGGTATCGTAGTCGGTCCAACTGGAACGGCCTGCGCGAACACTGTCGACCAGAACGAAGAGGTCTGCGTCCAGAGCACGTTCGATGCGATAGGCACGCACGTCGCGAGCAGGCGACGGACTCCACGAGACGAATGGGCGGTCCTCGTCAGTGCGCACATCGACCTCACTGGGAGCGGGCGGCGGGGTCACGTTGGGTACGTCGACCTGGATTGAGGTCGGAGCGCTCAGGTTGCGGACGGTGTCTTGAACCTGAACCGAGTAGCGGATGCGGTAGCCTTCGAGTTCGGCGTCGGGCGGAAACGCGTCGACGAAGCGCGAGGCGGTGAGATCGCCTTGGTCGATGCGCTGCGGCTCGGTTGCGCCCAGACCGACGATTTGGCGGCTGACGACGAACGTGCCGAAGTCGTCGGGCACGTCGGCGGTCCAGTCCAGCGCGATCTGCCAGCCGGTTGGCGTGCGCTCGGGAGTTGCGTTGAGGGCCACCGCCGAGTCGGGCGGCGTCGTGTCGGCGATCTGGGCGAGCGCTACGGACGAGAGCGGACTCTCGTTGCCCGCCGCGTCCTCGGCCTGCACGCGGTAGAACGCCGTCCCAACGACCGCCGCCGAGTCGACGAACGTGCGCGCGTCGGCACCGACCAGTCCACGGTGCAGCCGTTCGAGACCCGAGTCGTCGGTCATCCCGCGCTGCCGAAAGACGCGGTAGCCTACCACATCGGCGTCCGGCGGCGCCTGCCAACGCACCACGACGATGCGCTCACCGACTACCTGGGCGTTGACGACAGGTGGCACGCCCGGAGCCTGCTGATCGACGAGTTCGACCGCGAGCGGCTCGCTCAACTCGCCGGTCTGCTGAGCGATGTCGCGCGCCCACACCGCCAGCCGGATGTTCTGCTCGCCTGGCGCCGGTTCGTAGAAAAACAGATGCCGATCTTCGAGGGCGTTACGCAACAGCGGACGCCGGTTGAGCTTGGTTCGGCTGCCATCGGGTTCGAGGCGAAACACGTCGAACGCTATCGCAAAATCGCGCGCGTCGTCCGCACGGTTGCGTGGATAGCGCCACGTCACCTCGACGACGTCGCCCGCCTGCTCGTAGTCCAGCCGATCAGGGCGGCGCAGGTTGGAGCGTTCGAGGCGAAGCGTTTGACTTACCTCGCGCCCCGTCTCCAAGCCGCGCGCGCTCACTTCGGCAAATCGGTACGTCACGCGACCTCCCGGAGGATCGGAGTCGACGTAGAGGCGGCCCAGTGCGCGCGCCAGATCGGGTTCGAGAAACGTGTAGGTCAGCCCGGCGATGGGATCGGCGCGGAGCAGGACGAAGGCGTCGTAGGGCGTCAGCGCGCGGACCGTGTCGGCGCCGATGCGGTCGGCTTCGCGCGTGGCCAGCGCGCTAGACAGTTCGGCGAAGAGGCTGTCGCCCAGCAGGGCCGACAACTCGCTAGCGTCGCGCGGCGCGTAGATTGGGTCGGGCGTGACACGCTCGCCGTCGCGGTAGACGTGGAAGCCGCTGCCGGGCGCGAACAGGTCGGTATGGTAGACGAACGCACGCCCGTCGTCCAGCCGCAGCGCGCGAACGGTGGGTTCGGGCTGGGCCAGCGCGGGCGCGGTGACCAGGAGCAACAGAAGTAGCGTTCGGATCATGGCGCGTCCGTGGCTGAAGAAGAGACGGACGCACAGTCCATCGGCTCGACGGCGTCTTGAATCGTGGTGCCCGTCGCCGAATGCACGCGGACGCTCAGGCTGGCGAGGTCGGAGAAGTCTGCTTGGGCATTCAGCCCAGGCACTGCGGCAACGAAGAGAAGCCGCCCAAACCAGAAGGAGCTTTCGTAGGTGGCGGGCACCCACTCGGTCTGCGCTTGGCCGCACACGCGGGCGCGCACGTCAACCTGGTGAACCGGAGCGTCGATTTCGTCGACGTAGACCATGAGTTCACCTCTATACCCATCGAGACTGAAGCCTCTTCGCTGTTTGAATACGACAGGCGCACCCGAAGCGCTGAGCGGATGCGTCGACCTGCCCACATTGGCTGCCGCGTCGGTAACCTCGATCTCGACGCTCGTCACCGGCGTCGTAGTGGGAATCTCGAGGTTGGCCGTAGTCTCTGCACGAGAGCAGACGACAGGCTGCCATGCGTGCGCCATACCGTCTTCCAACAGCCGCGCTCGCGCTACGGCGCCACCCGATTCGCCGTCGGCGCACGCCGAGAGCGTCAGCGGGTAGGTCGATACCTTCTGGGCGTTCGATTTGGCGTAGCCCAGCGAGACATTAGGGGCCGACGGCGCGACTCGGTCGTGTAGGATGCGGGTCAGGTCGACGGCGATTGGCTCGGTCACCAAGTCGAAGCCGTTGCGCATCCGAATCTGGGCGTAGTCCGCTCCGCCGACGGGTAACGTGACGATCGCGCTCGCACGCTGCATCAGCGGCTCGTCGAGGCGTACCGTTCGCCACTGGCTGAATCCGCTTCCGCGCTGGTTTCGGGTTCGCACGTCGACGGCGACCAGGCCCGACTCGGGATCTCTGGCGTCCGATAGCGACACCCGCACCTCTGCTCGACCGCGCGTGACACGCAGTTGGTCGATTTGGAAGAGAGGCAGCGAGAAGTCCAGCAGGCGGAGGTCAAGCGTGGTATCGCGCGCCAGTCCGTCGCCGTTGGTGGCTCGGACGGTCAGCCGGTCGATGCGCTCGGTTTCGAGCCACCGCACCTCGAAAGCCGAAGCGACAGCAGCCGGGCCGTCGGTATCGGGAATCGGCACACGCGTCCAATCGCTCCAGACCGCCTGCTCTCCGAGACGGAACCGGTACTCCAGCCGGTCGACACCTGTCTGAGGATCCGCCAGGGCGTCGACCTCTATACGGACGCCGGTCCCAGCTCCGAGTAGAGGCGCCACGTCCGAAGAAAAGGTGGGAGCACTCGCATCGGTCGCCTCAATGACGCGCTGGGTGCGCGTGCCGCTCCAGCTAACGGCTTCGACGGCTATCTCGGTCGGATTGGAGTCCAGGGTCACGATCAGCGAGTCCGCCGTACGCGTGTCGGCGTCGGGGCGGAAGCCGGGCACGCTCGTCCAGGCCGAGAGCACGCCGCCAGTTCGACCGCGCGTGCGGTAACGCAGCATCTTAAGACCGGATTGGGCGTCGCTGGCTTGGACGCTCAGCCGCGTCTGGCCGTCAACCTGAGCCGGTACGCGATCAACGATGAGGTCGGGTGGCGTACCGTCGGCCAACACGGTGCGGTGGGCGAAAACGGTCGGATCTGCGCCCGGCGCGGCGTAGACGGGACGCACGTAGAGCGCACACGGCCAGCCGTCGACGGCAAACGCCGACGCGCCGCCTGCACGCTGACCCGGCAAGGCATCGGCGAGGGTGTGGGTGACATCGCCGAGTCCGCCGAACGCCCATGTTTCGTCGTCGCCTTCACCGGACAGGTCGCCGCCCAGCGCGCTCTTGCACGCGATTTGGTAGCCCGCCACGCGCCAGCCGTCGTCGGGCCGGGTGATTGAGACGACGGCGCCGTTGGCAGCCGGTTCGAGTGCTACGTCGGGCGCGACCGGAAGGCCGAACCCCATCGCCACGACCGCGTCGGCGTACTGCACGTTGCCCGCCACGTCTGCTCCGGCGACGTGCAGATACAGTCGCCCGCCCACCACGTCGACAGGATCCGAACTGCCGCCGTCGGCTGCGAATCCGGCGCTAGGCGCCTCGCCTATCGGTCGGTCTGCCGATGCTGTAATCCAGGCGAAGAGTGAATCTGCCCCTGAAACGCCGTCTCTGGAATCGTCGACCAGGCTGCCGACGCGTTCGACCACGACACGCTCGCCGCTGCCGAATGCCACCGCCCGATCTCCGGCGGGAAGTCCGGCACGGCGGCTGGCGGTGAGGGCGCGGTCCCGAGCGCTGCCACCAGACGTTCCACCCCTGGCGCGTCGACTCAGCCGTCGGCGGGCGGGCGTCGAGGCGGAAAGTGGGTCCGCCGCGAAAGTCCTGCCGTGCATTTTCGCCCTTCACGACGAAGACGAACCTGCAAACCTCCCGTCGGTCGCCATCGGGAAACGTGCTCGGAATAGGCACGTCTCCGCGCACGATCGTGCTGAGCACCTTGCGCTCAATCGATCCGGGTCCGAACGGACGTCTCGTTTCGTGACCGTATTGATCTTGACCCAATCCTGCTGCGCGTCGCGACTTTGACTGTACCATCGGTACGAAAATCGAGCGCGCGGCCTGAGGGATTGACGACTCTGAGCACGACTGGTACGCGCGTCCACGAGGTCGTCCACGCCGTCCCTTACTATGGCCCAGTGGTGTGCCGACTGGCCACGGATCACGTTCTCAGTCGGTCCGTCGGGATCGTCCGCGATGTCCAACTCGCCGCACGACGTGCCCGCAGGACAACCGCCGACGACCGCCTGGGCAGCGGTGACATTGCCGCGCGGCGTGAGCGGGACTGAGAGCGACCGGCTGCGGGCCGAGAACAGCGCGCCCGCTTTGCTGCGCAGCGCCAGCGACAGCGTCAGATCAGCCTGCGTGTCCGACGTATCGGTAGGCGTCGCGTAGTGCGAAAACGAGAACTTGGACACGTCGACCTCGCCCGTCGTCCACCACTGGTTCCTCCACGTGCGCTGGGTGTACGGAGTCATTAGCCCGCTCCATGCTGCCTCGCCGTCCTGCACGACTGTCAGGACGGAACCAACCGCCGACTCCGTCTCCCAGGCAACGTTCACCATCGCGCCCTCGGCTCCAGGTACCCATTGCGCAGTAGGCTTCGCATCGACGGTCCAGTCGATCAGTTTGGGCGGACGCAGCGTGAGCAGCAGACCTTGGCGCCGGGCGATCATCCGGTCGGCCCCAGCGCCGTCGCCCTGCTCGGACAGGTAGACGGCGTACTGGTCGTACATCCCAGCCAGCTTTTCGGAGAGTTCGGCGCGGCGCGTGTAGAGCGAGTCGACCGCCTGCGACAGGGCGGCGTGCGGCTCGGCCAACGCGCGCAGGTTGGCGCGGTGAATGCCGGACACGTCGGGCGCACGCGCAGCGCCCAACTCGCCCATCCGGTCGACCATGCGGCGCGGCAGCGTGTGGTAGAGCGCAAACGTCTCTTCGTAGAGCAGCGCCCGAACGCCGAAGAAGTCGTAGGTGACGGCGTTCGGGCGGAAGCGCGTCCATATCCGACTGTTGTTCTCGCTTGGGCAGGTCGTCTCGCCTCGTCCCCACAGACCGATTTCGGATTCGATGGCGCAGCGCGTTTCCCACGTTTGGTCGGCATAAGTAGGAGCACCATCGCCCGAGGCGAGGTCGCGGATGATGGCGCGGTGCAGTCCGGCGGGCGTCGTGACCAGACGCGCTCTGTAGGCTCCGTTTTGCCGCGCGTCGCGGAGTTGCGAATTGGTCGTCGGAGGGGCTACGGTTCCCCACGCGCTGCGCTGCCTGGGCGGATGCAGGTCGCCAAACGCGACGACGTCGCCGACGGGCGCTCCGGCGGCTGTGACGAGCGCGCCCGAGTCGCCGAGTTTGCAGCAGTCGGGAGCGGCGTTGGCGCGGTCGAAGCGGTCGCCGAGCGAGAAGATGCCCGCCCGCACGTTCGCCACGCTCTCATCCAATATGTCAAGCCGCGAGGATCGCCATGCGGCGAGTTCGGTGAGGTACTTGCCTGCGTTTAGGTCCTCGGCGCGGGAGGCAAACGCGGTTTCGACGGCGGCGTCGGCATAGAGATCGACGTAGCGGGCAGCGCCTTGGTACCCGTCGAGCAGCGTGCCGACTTCGGCGAGCGACGCCTCCATCTCGGCCAGCCGCTCGGCGTACGTCGTAGCGACCTGGGCGACTTCGGACTGATAGTCAGTCATCGCTTGCTGCTGCGCGTCGCCCAGGCTCTCGTCGAGCGTGAACCCCGTCTGTCCCGGCACGCGCGAAACGGGCGACCGGGGAATACTCGGCGCTTGGGCCAGTGCCTCGATCTCGTCGAGCAGCAGCTTGAGATCGGCGACGGTCGCGTCGTAGTCGTCCCGCCCATCGGCGATTTGGCCGAGCACGTAATCGGTCCATCCGCTCGACGCGGGAGGTCCGAGCGTGGGCGGATCTTGCGCGTAGACCAGTTCACGGACCTGATTGCGCGTGCTACTCCCGTCATTGGGAAGCGATCGCGATCAGCTTGCCGACGGCTTTGCGGGCCGATGGATTGCGGGCCAGCGCTTCGGCGGCGGCTTCGATCTCAGCGGCGGTCGATACGAAGCGCGTCGCATCTCCCTCGGACGTGTTGGGGTCGCCGGACGGCGGGCTGGGGCGTTGGGCAGCGGCGAGAGCAGTGCTCACACTCTGCTGCGCTTGGGCGGCATTCTCCCGCGTCCGGCCCAAGAGCGCACGGCTGTCGGCGACGATGGCTTCGTAGCGCGCGTTGCGGCCCGTGCCTCCGCTCGTGCGCCCGTTTTCGAGCGCCATCCACAGGTCGATGCTGCCGTCGAACACGAACAGCACTTTGACGCGCGCCGACGCTCCGGCATAGAGCAAGTAGCCGTCGCCGCTGGCGATCAGTGCGCCCCGCATGTCGGCGGCGACTTCGGCGAGTCCTCCCAGCACGCTCGCCTCGGCGCGGATCTCGGCATAGGCGCCGACCTCGCCCTTCTCTCCCTTCTCCTTGGGCGTGTTGTACCAGAAATCCAGCCCGATGCGCCCTTTGGCCTCGACAATGCCTGCGTTGAGACTCGCCGACGCGCTGACCTGGGCCAAGAAGCCATCGTCGCTCGCCAAAATCGACCCGTCGAGCGTCACGACACGCAGCACCTGAAGGCTGCCGCTGCCATCGACGAACCACGTGTCGGCGCCGCTGGCGGGTTTGACGTAGGCGAAGTCCATCCGAATCGGAGCGCCGGGCGCGGTGGCCATAATCGGAGTCGGGCCGATGTAGTTCACGTCGACGTTGACGCCGCCCTGGACCGTCTTGTCTCCGCTGCCCCAGCCGACCGTCAGGTAGGCGCCGCCGCGCAGTTCGCTCGCCTGGTTGGGCGGTCGTGGCATCACGTAGCCGTTGAGGTCGACGTTGAAAAACTGATCGGTGATCGCGACCAGCCCATTACCGTGCATCGTGTAGACGCCCCCGCTGCCGCCGATGCCCACGTCGGCGTACAGCATCACGGCAAACGCCAGATCGTCAGCGCGCGGTAGGCCGTTGGGATTGTTGATGCGGACGTCGTCGCCCAGCGCATCGTACACGCGCTGCAGATGTCTGGTCTGGGGCCGGTAGAAGAAGCCGCCGCCGACGCCCATCAGGTCGACGAGGCCGGGGACGATCGGGACCGCTGCGCCCCCACTCTTGGCGAGGAAGACGCCGAACGTTGGCTCGCCGCCGCGCACGCCCAGGTTGCCCGTGGCGACGAACTTGGTCCACGTCGCCCCCGTCTTGAGTTGGGCCGCCCCGCTCACGCCGATCTCGAAGTCGCTGCCGCCGCCGATGTACTCGAACGATGCCTGCAAGCGCGCCATGTCCTTCATCAGTTCGATCTGCGCGTTCTCGACCAGCACGCCCGTTTCGCCGGTCCGCATCGACCCGTCGGCGCTCTGCTCGTAGTACAGCACTTCGTCGACCGAGCCGCTGAACGCCGTTCCGATGCTGACGCTCGCGCCCTTGGTGCTGGTGCCGCCACAGGCCGTGGCCGGGGCCAGCCGGACGTAACGGTTCAGATCGGACAGCGTCTGATCGCCCCGCTGAATCGCGCCCATCGCATCGCCGTCGCCGCCCCGTTCGAACGTATCAAGGCAGCCGACTTCGAAGCCGATCACCTGGTTCAGGTTGAAGGCGAAGGGCGACAAGAACTCCCCGAACGAAAACGAGAGCGGTGCGAATCCGATCTCCAGGTCGCGGAAGCCGAAGTAGCCGTCGATCGTCGGCATCGAAAGCCCAGCGATGCCGCTCAGGTTGAAGGCGAACAGGTCGGGGTCGAAGTCGATGCTGTACAGGCCCATCGAAAACTGCCCAAACTCGAAGTCGACGAGCAGCTCGGGCATCGACGGCAGTTGTACGTTCGGCAGGCTCAGGTCGGGCAGTCCGGGTAGGCTCAGGTCCAGGTTGAACGACACGTCGGGCAGCGCGAAATCGGGCAGGCTCACGTCGGGAGCCGAGAAGTCGGGCGCGTTGAAATTCAATCCCGACGGCGGACGCGGAAGCGTGAAGCGGACGGCCTTTTGCTCGGGGTCGCGCAGGGCAAACGGGTTGCCGTAGGCCAGCGTTTTGTATGTACGCCCCTGATGGTCGCGGCGCGCGCGTCCGTTGCGGACCGTCCGGCCTTTGGCGGGCTTGGCGCTCGCCTTTCCGGTAATCAGGTGCAGCGCCGCCGACAGCGCGACTTCGGTGTTGTAGGGATCGTAGAGGTCCAGCTCGACGGCCATGCCGGTCAGTTCGAACACGGCTTTCCCGCCCACCTCGATCTCGGCGACGCTGCCGTTGAGCAGCGGCTGATACTTCCCGCTCCCCTGCGGCGCCCCGCCCATCGCGCCCGACGGAGCGTTGGAGTCGAAGATGCCGAACAACGCGCCGTCGTAGCTGCCGTCCGACGACACGACGATCTCGCCGCCCAGCGCCAGCGTGCCCTCGGTCGCCGATCCTGCCGAACAGCCCGACGCGTTCGGGTTGCGGCGGCACGGATCGCGCAGGTTGGGCACTTCGGCGACGACTCCGAGCGTGAGTTGCAGGTCGCTAGCGCCGCCCGACAACACGCCCGTCCCGCCCGGCGAGGCGACGGTTTCGATTTCGAGCGCGTTGACGCACACCATCCCCGGCATGATCTGAACCGGACCCAGCCCAGCCAACAGGTTCACCTTGCCCTCGCCCAGCGCAAACGAGCCGTCGGTCCCGATGCGCAGATCCGAGAAGCGCGCCGCTTCGGTACTCGATCCGCTGCCCGTGAGCGCGCACGTCGTCGCCAGCGCGCCGCCTGCCTGAGCTTGAGGCGCCGTCGACAGATTACCCGCCGGACGCGTGGCGAACGAGGTCGTGAGCACGCCCGACGAGGTCAGCGCCAGATCGGTCCCGTCGACTTCCAATCTCCCTTCGGTCAGCGTCAGCACGACGGCCCGCTCGAACAGGGCGATCTGCTGCGGGCTGTCCTCGCTGAACGACGCGTCGACGCGCGCACCGTCGGATCCCAGGTGAAACTCGTCGACCGACAGGCGGACGCCGTCGCCCAGGTCGGGCAGTTCGAGCACGCCCGACAGGTCGAGTGCGAACGCGTCGTCTTGGAGTGCCAGCGAGATGCCGTCGCGGTCGTCCAGGTTGAGGCGGCCCGTCGCTCCGAGCGGAAGGCCGTCTGGGAGATGCGCGTCGTTTGCTGTAAAGAGCCAGCGTTCGCCGTCGTAGCCCGCCGTGAAATAGGGCGATGTGGCGGGTGTCGGACCGAAGAAGTCGCTCGTCACGCTGCCCGAAATGCGAAAGCGGTTTTGGTCGAAGTCGAGGTCCAAACCGTAGACGTGCAGCCCCATCGCGTCCGACACCTGCCAGCGAGCGAGCGGAGCATTTCGGGCGACGTAATCGGCGGGAAACGTGGTGCCGAAGCGCCCGCCCGAGATCGTCGCGTCGCGGAAGCCGGTTTCGTCGAACGAGAGCGTCGAGGCCAGATTCAAGGCGAAGTCGCTGTCGGCGCTGCCCACCTGAAGCGTGACGCCTGCCGAAAGGTCGAATGCGTCGCCGATCTGCTGATACGCAATGCTGGTCAGGCCCAGCGGAAGGCCATAGTCGGCGAGGTCGAGCGGCGCATCGGCCAGATCGACCAGTAGGGAGCCGCCGATGATCTGAAACGCGTCATCCACGGCGAGCGAGAACGCCACACCCAGCGAAGGCGCTGGAGTGTCGTCCGTGCCCAGGCTCGCCAGCACGATCTGCGCCGTCTGTCCATCGAGCGTTCGGAGCATGCGCGAGTCGCCCGCGTCGACGATCTCGACGAGGAGGTCGCCGGTCGCCGGGTCGCGGAGTTGGAGGAACGCCGTAGCCACGCTCGGAAGGCCGATGCGGTCGGGAATCGGGAGCAGTGACGCCAAATTGCCCAGTTCGATGCCGTCAGCGGTGATCGTCGCCAGCAGCGCGTCGTCCGACGACTGCCGTAGCGACGCGCTTCCGCCGTCGATCCGTACGGGCGAGAGGCCGAACGTGAAGCCGTCCATCGACAGGTTGGCCTCGTAGACGCGCCGGTTGATGCGCAGCCCCGCCGTTCCGCCCGCGTCGATGCGCAATCCGTCGGACGTGAGCGACACGCCGCCGTCGGACGCGACCGCCAGCAGCAAGGCGGGATCCGAGTCGTTCGCGTCCAGTCGGTCCGTCGGGGCACCCAGCGACCAGCCCAGCGAGTCGAGCCGCGTGCCGACCGAGAAGCCGCCGCCGATGGCGACCGATCCAGTTTCGATGCTCCCATCCAATCCGAGTCGCACGCCGTCGAACGCCGCCGTCACGTCGGCTCCGCCGCCCAGATCGAGACGCCCCGCTCCGCCCAGTTGAAAGCCGTCGGTCGTCAGAGCGAACGTCGGCACGTCGAGCGTCAGCAGCGGGTTGGCGGCGGGCATAGTCCACTGCACACCACTGAACGACAGGCTGCTCTCACGAATCGCCAAACTCGCCAGGTCGATGTCTAGCGTGCCCGTCGCCGTCGCGCCCGAAAACGCCGCGCCCTCGGCCCACTGCGCCGACACCTGCCCGCGCAGCCGAGCCTCCTGCCCGTCCGTCCCGACGGCAAACGACAACACGCTCTCCTCGAACCCGACCGACAGCGGCCCGACGAACAGGCGTCCGCACGGCGCGAAGTCGGTGATCTCCCCGCCCAGCCCGAAGTCGCCGACCAAACCGAGTTCGACGTTCTGCACGCAGTCGCCTGGGGCGTAGCCTGCAGCCGGAACGCCGATGCCTGAGCCGCCCGAATCGCTTCTCGGAATCCGACGACGCCGCCACTGCCGAACAGTCCGCTCAGGTCGAGCGCGCCGCCGAACGAGATCCCGAAGTCCTGGCCCGCCGGAGCCAGCCGAACCGCCCGATCCCCCACCGCCGCTCAGTCCGCCGAACACGTCGGCGATGGCGAGCGAGACGCCGTCGCCGAGTTCGAGCGTGGGCATTTGGTCGAACGAGAACGGAATCAGGTCGCCCGTCAGCAGGCCATCCGCAAACGACACGTCCGACAGCGTGAACGTGGCGGCGGCGAGGCGCGGCGCGCGGTCGGCGAAACCGGGCAAGCTCAACTCGAAATCGTACGACGGCAGCAGCGCGAGCGCGTCGCCGGGCGAGAAGTTGAGCCAGTCCACGCGGACCGGATCGGGCAGGCGCGCGGCGAGCAGGTTGAGTTCGACCGGCCCCAGGCGGAACGGCGGCAAGTCCCAGCCTCCCGGCGCTCCCGCGTCTCGGCTGACGGTCTCCTGAGCGGGGAACGCAAACCCGTCGGGCCGCAGCGTCACGCCTCGCAGCGGCACGCTCCACGACGCGCCGCTGGGCGTCTGGGCGGCTAGGACGAAGTCCAGCCCGGCGGCAAACTGCCAGTCGCCGTTTTGCCGCGTCAGGTCGAGGTCGGTGAGGGCAAAGTCGAACGTGAAAGCGCCGACGTTCAGACTCGCCCGCGCGCCACTGCCTGGCTGGATGTCGACGTCGGCGAGTTCGGTAAAGCTCTCGCCATGCCGCAGCGTCAGACCGGTGCGCATCAGTTCGCCGCTGGGTCCACTGATCACGAACGAGGCCGGAATCTGGTAGTCGAACGTCGGCGCGGTTCCGCCGAGTAGGTTGAAGCTGAGCGAGCCGCTGAACCCGTCCAGATCGAGCCGCAGTCGGTCGCTACCGGGCACGAGTTGCAGGCTGCGCGCCAGGCCCGACACGTCGAAGCGCGTCGTCAGCGTGCCGTCGTCACCGATAGTGAGGCGCGTCGGCTCGGCGTCGGGATCGGCGGCAGCGCCGAAGAGTGTCGGCAATCCTTCGAAGTAGAGACCGGACGACAGGTTGAAGCCGAACGCCGTCAGGTCGAACGGCAAGCCTGGAATCGACAATCCTCCCATAGTCGGAAGCGACACCCGCACGCTTCCGTCGGTCGGCAAGAACGTCGCCGGGTCGAGCGTCAAACCCTCAATCGTCGCCGCCAGATCGAAGCCGGACAGCGGCGTGATCTGCAGGCGTGGCGCACGGCCCTCTTGGGTCGACAGACGCAGCGAGCCGTCGGGCAACCGCGCCACGTCGACGAGCCACTGCCCGCCCTCGCGCAGCAGCAACCGCCCGACACGCGGATGACCCAGCGGAATGGCGTCTGGCAGTCCCGACGTGGCGGCGGCAATCAGTTCGGACGCGTTGCCCAGCTGAAATCCGCTCTGGTCGAAGTAGGCCACCGTTGCGCCGCCCGTGATCAGACTCGCCCGCCCGCCCGCGACCCCGACCGGATCCATGCCAATGCGGAAGTCCTCGAAGTCGAGCACGACGCTCGCCTGATCGCCGTCGCTCAATCGCAAGCCGCCTTCGCCCGAGCCGCTGACGGTCAAGCCGCTCCGGTTGAGCACGAGCGCCGCCTCGGGATCGATGCCCAGGAACGCTTGAGCGCCGGTCAGCGACGAATCCGAGGCGGGCGTCAACTGCCAGTCGAGCGGATCCAAGGCCGTACGCAGTGCCAGATCGCCTCTGATGACGACGTCGCCCGAGTCGAACGAGCCGTCGAAGCCGACGCGCACCTGGTCGACGACCGCCTGTGCCGACGCGCCGCCGGGAAGACTCAGCGCGCCCTCGCCTGCCAGCACGACGCCGTCGGCTGTCACGTCGGCGGTGGGGATGGCGAAGGTGAAGAACGGATCGGCTGACGGGTACTGCCACGTCAAGCCGTTGAAGGTGACGTCGGACTCCATGACGGTACCGCTGATCAGGTCGAGCGCAACCGTGCCCGTCGCCGTGGCGCCGCTGAACCCGCCGCGCGCGCGCAGCCCGGCTTCGACGCCGCCCTTCAGAGTCGCGCGCTGCTCGTCGAGCGTGACCGAAAAATCGAGCATGCTGCCTTCGGTGAAGCCCGCTTCCAAGACGCCGACGTAGAACCGCCCGCACGGGACGAAGTCGGTCACGCTGCCCTCGAACCCGCTCATGCCGACCAGCCCAAACTCCGGCTCGGCGGAGCAATCGCCGCCGTCGTAGCCTGCGTCGGGAAAGGGAATGTCGGGCAGGTTCACGCCGGGAAGCGACAGGCCGGAGCCGTCGTCTTCGCCCTCGTCCCCACCACCGAAGCGGGCAAGCGATGAGAACAGCGATCCGCCCAGCCGCCCTTTGAAGCGGATGTTGAACACCTGATCCAAACCGGGAAAGCCGCTGTCGGACGCAGACGCCTCGTCGCCGTCGCCGTCGCCGTCCTCGTCCGCGCCCGAGCCAAGCGACGGAGCCGAGAGTCCGCCGAATATCTCGGTGATGCCCAGGTCGAGCGAACCGAGCGAAACGCTTGCCATGTCGGGCAGGCGCAAGGGATCGAGAGCGCCACTCAGGAAGCCATCCGCGAACGACACGCCCGAAAACGTGAACGTCTGCGCTGCCAGCGTCGGCGATTTGGCCTCCAATCCCGGCAGCCGAAGCGCGAAGTCGAACGACGGCAGCAGCGCGGCCAGCCCCGACGCCGATGCTCCCTCCTGCCCGCCCGAGCTGTCCGAGCCGCTCGAAAAGCTGTCCAGATCGAACGGATTGAACGTCGCAGACGGGAGCGAGAAGCCCGACAAGCTGAGTTCGACGGGGCCGAGGGTGAACGGCGGCAGCGACAAGTCGTCCAGGTCGAGGTCGGGGAACACCAACCCGCCGGGCGTGAGCGACACCTGATCGAGCGCGACCGACCACGAAGCGCCGTCGGGCGTGACGACGCCGAAGTCAAGCGACAGTTCAGCGGCAAACGTCCAGCCGCCGAACGTCACGCCGTCGCCGTTCGCGCCCGAGGCCGCGTCGGGATCGTAGCTCAGATTCAAGCCGTCGAGCGACATCCCAAAGCGGAAGTTGCCCGCCGCCATCGTCGTGCGACCGGCTTCGGCGAGCGCTCCGAGCAGCGCGTCGACGCTGGCGCCTGCCGCGTCGTAGCTCAGGCGCAGCGGAAGCCGAATGCCGCCGGGCGTAGCGGGCCGCGACAATCCGCCGATGGCGCGCGCGGGATCGAACGCGGTTTCTCCAGGCTGCTCGCCCCGCAGCGTCGGCTCGACGATGAACAGCGCGTCGACGGCGTAGTCGAAGTCGGGGATCGACGCGTCGAACAGGTCGTAGCGGATCGTGCCCGAGAAGCCTGGAATGTCGAGGCGGATGTCGTCTTGACCGATCAGCGGAATCGTCGCCAGCGGCGCGTCGACTGAGCCGGAGACGAGTTCGACAGTCGCCGTCAGGACGCCGTCGGGCGAGATGCTCAGGCGCGACGTGGCGTCGGCTTCAAGGCGGGCGCCGAACAGTTCGTGCCGCGCGTCGACCCACAGGCCGTCGGTCAGGCTGAATCCGGCAGCGGTAATCGCCAGCGGCAGGCCGTCGACCGTCAGCGGGTCGTCGAGTTGGGCCGACACCAATCCGTCGAGCACCTCGAACGTCGCCGGGTCGAGGACGAGATAGTCGAGCGTGGCGCCGAGCGCGCGGTCGCCCAGCAGCGGAGCGAGTGAGAACAGCGCGTCGGCGTCGGCCTTGGCGGTGATGCGGTAGCGCCCGTCTTCCTGCCGCCACGCCTCGACGAGCGGTTCGCCATCTGAACCCTTGATAGCGAGTTCGCCCAGATCGACGCCGCCCAGCGCGAGCACGTCGGGAAGCAGGCCGATGGCGAGGGCGGTCAGATCGCCGGGATCGGGAAACGTCAGGCCGTCCGCCGAGAGCGTGGCGAGAACGGTCTCCTGAGCGCCCGCCCGAAACTCTGCCCTACCGCTGACGACCCGCCCCGCTCCCAGCCGCAAGCTGTCGAGCGTTACGTCGACGTCCAAGACCCGGCCCTGCATCACGCGCAGCGCCGCCGACGCCGTGCCGTCGAGCGTAAGCCCGCGCGCGTCGAGGCGCGAGCCGAACGGGACGAAAAACGCGACGCCCGGCCCGGTCGCCGTCGTTTCGAGCGCGAGACTCCGATCCAAGCTCCACGCCAGCGGAGCCGCCGACGCCGCCAGCGCCAGAGCGCCATTGAACTGCACCGCGCCGCCGATCCAATCGCCCGTCTCCAGGTCCAATCCGACGCCCTCGAACGCGACGTCGGATTGGGCGGCGCCTGCTGCCACTCGGCCCTCGCCACGCAGCACCAGCGCGCTGCCCGACAGCGCGACGGCAGGCAGATCGAACGCGTACAACGGATCGCTCGCCGGGTAGCGCCACGACAACCCGCCCAGCCGCACGTCCGACGAAACGACGCTCAGGGCCGTTAGATCGACGACGGCAGAACCGCTCGCCTCGCCCGCCGTCAGCCCGTTCCAGTTTGGCAGCGATGCCGTCACCTGGGCGTCGAGGAGGATCGTCGGCGTGCGGTTCTCGTCTATCCCGAACGTGAGCGTGCCGGTCGGAACCGTCAGCGCCAGCGGGCCGATGACGACCGGCGCACACGGCGCAAATCCGCTGACGACGCCCGCCAAACCCTCGCCGCTCGGATGTAATCCCAGCGCGACAGCGGGTCGGCACTCATCGGACGCATCGCCGAATACCCCAGCGGCAAACCGCGCCCGCAGATCCACGTCGACCGACTGCGCTCCCTGCGCATCCGGCCCGAGCACGGCGGCGACCTGCTCCACGTCCAGCCGAACGCGCCCCATTGCTACGGAAGCCGGACGACCAAGCGTCTGGGCTTCCAGACGGCCCGAAAACACGCCGTCTGCATATCCAACGCCGGTCACGTCGAACGCGGTCGTCGCCAGACGGGGCGAAACGCCCGCGAGTTGCGGCATCGTCAGCGTCAGGTCGAACGTCGGCAGCAGCGCGACGGCATCGCCCGGCTCCCACCCGAACCAGTCGAACTGCGATGGAGGCATCCGAAAACCGCTCAACTGAACCGAAACGGGACCAAGCGCCAGTGGTGACATTCCGAGGTCGTCCATCTGGACGCTGGGGAACGCGAACCCACGCTCGGTCAGACGTACGCCCGTCAGCGGCACGCGCCAGGCGTCGCCGCCCTCCAACTCGCCCGACAGCTCGGCATCCAGCGCAGCCTCGAACGTCCACCGTTGGGCGTCCGGCGCATAGGCCATCGCCAGGTCGTTGGCCGAGAGGCGCAGCCCGAATGCCCCCATCGCGAGTTGAGCGCCCAGCCGACCGTCGCCGTCCGACAACCCAGCCGCCAGCCGCGCACCCGACGGACTGTACGTCAACCGAACCGGCACGCTGACCGCCGTCCCCTCTTCGACCGCGCCCGTACGCCCGACGACCGGTCCGCCGATGAGGAACGCTCCGTCGACCGTGTAGGCAAACTCGGGCGGCGCGTCTAGCCCAAACGTCAGCGTGCCGTCGACACGCGCGAGTAGCAGGCGAGCGCGATCCGAGCCGTCGACGAGGTCGACGGTAGCGTCCAGATCCTGCGCGATACGCACTTGGGCGCGCCCCGACGCGTCGAGCGTGAGCCGCTGGGTAGCGCCGGTGGGTTGACTGAACAGTGTGTGCTCGATCTCGACGTAGAGCGCGCCCGACGACGCGCCGACCGATCGCACCACAACCGGCCCAGAAGCTTCCGCGCCTTCTGCATCGGACGAGAAGGCGAGCGAGCGGACGGAGAAGTCGGTCGGGTCGAGCAGCAGCGACGTCACGCTGGCCTGCGTCGCCTCGCTGATGCCACGGACCGTCAGACCTAGCGGAGCGCTTGAGCGAACGTCGATCGCGCCTCCTGGTCCGTCGTGCGCCGTCGCGCCTGCCAGACTCAGCGTGACCAATCCGCCGAACGCATCGACTTCTGAAGGCAACGCGACGTCGACCGGCTCGCCGATGGGGTCTTGCACCAAGAGATCCAGCCCCATGCGCGACAACTCGGCCACTTGGGTATCGCCGTCGTAAAAGGCGACGCTTCCGCTCACGATGCCGTAGGGCGATTCGGCGATCACCAGATCCGACGAAAAGCGAACGCTCAAATCGTAGCGCGTATAGCCACCCCATCGGATTTGTCCCGCCCCCGATCCTGACGGCCGCAGCCCGCTGGCGTCGACCACGATCGCTCCGTCGATTTCAAACAGCGCGCCCGTCTGCGACAAAATCGAACCTGCCGACACCAAGCGCATCGTCGTCACTTGCCCCGTCCTCGGTGCCAATCCAACCTCGAACGCAACAACGGCGTTGGGTGTGTTGGTGTATGCGGACAGCAGGAAGGCTGTCAGGAGGAGGAGCAAGCGGGGAGCAGTTCGCACGTGGTGGGGCAGGCGGAGCGCATAGGGAGAATACGAGACCGTAACAGGTGCTCCCAACCCAATGCGCATTTTAGCATCAGGGTGCGACACGAACGGACGAAAAACGCAGCATTGGTTGTCCGGCTCGTTCGTTTCTTGCGACCGTACCCACGCGCCTATGCCTACCGACCGCCCGTTTTCCGTCGTCAAAATCGGTGGCGCGCTCGCGCAAAACCCCGACGTACTCACCGCTCTGTGGCAGGGAGTGGCCGAGCTGAGCCGGTCGCATGCCGTCGTCGTCGTGCACGGTGCCGGTCCGCAAATGACCGCCCACGCTCGCATCTTGGGACACGAACCGACCATCGTCGCAGGCCGACGGGTGACGGGTGACATCGACCTACGGATTGCCACTCACGTGCTTGCGGGCGAAGTCAACGCTACCGTCACTGCCTCTGGATTGGGAGCAGGCGTCGCAGTGGTGGGGATGGCCGCGCTGAGTGGATCGACCGTCGTGGCGACACGCAGACCCCCAGTCGAAGTCGACGGCGATACGGTCGACTTCGGGCACGTCGGCGATCTCGCATCGGTCGATACCAAACTCATCAAGCTTCTCGCTGGGGCCTTCGTCCCTGTCGTGTCTAGCCTCTGCTCCGACTCGGTCGGCAACTTGCTCAACGTCAACGCCGACACGGTCGCGGGCGAACTGGCGCGAGCACTCAACGCCGACCGATTACTGCTCGTCACCGAGGCAGGCGGCATCCGAGCCAAAGCCGACGACCCGACCTCGCGCGTCCCCGTTCTCAACGGCGCGGCCTTTCGCGCGGGCGTTGCCGCAGGCTGGATCTCCGACGGTATGCGCGTCAAAGGCGACGTCGGATTCGCCGCCCTGCAATCGGGCGTCGCAAGCGTCACCATCTGCGCCCCCGCCGACCTGGGACGATTCGACGCTGGAACACGCCTCGCTGCCTGACGCGATGCCTGCTCTCGCCGACCTCACACGGCCTCAACCGCGCACAGCCGACGCCCCCTCCTACGTCTCGGCGTCCGACCTGACGATTGCACCCGCGCAGTCTGAATCGCTGGATCCTTGGCCAAGCGACCCGATGTCGGCATCGGATCTGGTACGGCGCATGGCCGCGATTCCGACGCTTTCGCGCGAAGAAGGCCCGCTAGCCGACCTGCTGGTCGACTGGCTATCGGAGCGCGGTGTCCACGTCGGTAGACTCGACGACAACGTGATCGCGTGGATCGGACGCGGCGACGACCTGCTGCTGATGGCGTCGCACTTGGACGTAGTGCCGCCGTCGTCCCACCATCCGCACGGTGCGTTCGATGGCTACGAAGCCGACGGATGGGTCTGGGGACGCGGAACGACCGACGCCAAAGGATGTGGTGCGGCGATGCTGACTGCGCTGCTTGACCTGCACGACGCGGGGTACGACCCGCCGGGCGGCACGCTGGCCGTTGCCCTGACCGCGTGCGAGGAGACGGGCAAAGGCTACAACGGACTCGAAACGCTGCGCAGCCACCTCCCCCCGATTTCCGCCGCGCTCGTCGGCGAGCCGACCCAAATGCAGCCGTGTCTGGCGCAAAAAGGCCTGCTCATCCTTCACCTCCAGGCGCAAGGCACGACCGCCCACGCTGCCCGCTCACACCTCGGCGACAACGCCATCCTCCGCGCCGCCCGCGACCTGCACGTCCTCACCGACTTGCACTTCGCCGACGACCCGCTGCTCGGCCCCACGACGATCACGCCGACCGTCATCGCCGGAGGCGGTGCGAGCAACGTCGTCCCGGACGCCTGCACCGTCACCCTCGACATCCGCACGACGCCCGCGAGCACGCACGAGGAGTTGATCGCCGCCATCGACGCAGCGACCGAGTCCGGCGTCCACGTCCACTCCAAACGCCTAGTCCCCGTCGCCACCTCCGCTGACAGCCGCATCGCTCAAGCCTGCGCATCAGCCCTGCCCGATGCGACACCGTTCGGGTCGCCCACGATGAGCGACTGGCTGTTCCTGCGCGACGTCCCCGCCGTGAAGATCGGACCCAGCCGCAGCGAACTGAGTCACACGCCTGATGAGCGCGTCCGCCTATCCGACGTAGACGACGCCGCGCACGCCTATGCCGCCATCGCGCGGGCCTACTTCGCCCTCCGATCCGACCTCCCGTAGGGGTGACGCTTGCGTCGCCCTAGATGCCCACCACCACAGACACCCGCAGGGCGACGCGCGCGATCGCCCCTACGCGCATACCAAGACATACGCACGACATGGCCGATCACATTTGGAGCAAAGGACAGGCGGTCGACGACTGGGTGATCCGGTTCACCGTCGGCGACGACTACCTGTGGGACCGCGCCCTCCTGCCGTACGACGCCATCGGCACCCGAGCGCACGCACACGGGCTGGCCGAGATCGGCGTGTTTTCGGATGACGAGTGGACCCAAGTGCAAGCCGCGCTGGACCGACTCGACGCCGCTATCGCCGCCGACGAACTCACCATCACGCCCAACGACGAAGACTGCCACACGGTCATCGAGCGCTTCCTCGTCGCCGATCTGGGCGATACCGGCAAGCGCATCCACACCGGGCGCAGCCGAAACGATCAGGTGCTGACGGCCCTGCGGCTGTGGCTCAAGGATCGGATGATCGCGCTCGGCCACCAGACCGCAACGCTGACGCGTGCCCTTACCGAATTCGCCACGCGTCACGCCGATGTCGTGATGCCCGGCTACACGCACGGCCAGCGCGCCATGCCGACGACCGTGGGACTGTGGGCGATGGGATACGCCGAACTGTGCGCGTCCGACCTCGACGCGCTGCGCGACGCGGTGGGGCAGATCGACACGTCGCCGCTGGGGAGCGCGGCGGGCTATGGCGTCCCGCGCCTCGACTTACCGATTCGTGCCAACGCCGAACGGATGCAGTTCGGCTCGATTCAGCTGCACGCACCCACCGTCCAGCTATCGCGCGGCAAGCTCGAACTCCACGCCGCCCACGCCTGCGTCCAGGTCTGCGCGACCATGAACCGGCTGGCGAGCGACCTCGTCTTGTTCGCCACGTCCGAGTTCGGATTCGTCCGCCTGCCGACGCGGTTCACGACTGGCTCGTCGATCATGCCGCAAAAGCGCAACCCGGACGTGCTCGAACTGATGCGCGCCTACTACCACCGCGTCCTCGCCGAAGCGCACGTGCTGATGACGCTGCCCGCCAACCTGCCCGGCGGCTACCACCGCGACCTGCAGTTGACCAAGGAAGCGCTGATGCGCGCCGTCGCCGTGACCGAAGACGTGCTCTCCGCCGCCAACGCCTTGATTCCCGATCTCACGTTCGACGCCGAAGCCTGCGCCGCCGCGCTATCGCCCGAACTGTTCGCGACCGACCGCGCGCTCGAACTCGTCCAGCAAGGCGTCCCCTTCCGCGACGCCTACCGACGCGCCGCGAAAGAGGCGGCTGCGCTGCCCGTTCCTGATGCTGCGAGTATCCGCGCAGGCTACACCGCCGAAGGCACGCTGGGCGACCTACGCCCGGACTACGTCACCGACCGCGTCTCTGCGCACGAAGAGGGCTGGCTACGAACGTAAGTGCTGGAGGTCGCGCGTGATTACCGGCGAGCGACGACGACCGGTTGAGTGAACACGCTCTGACCTGCAGTCACGCGGAGCAAGTAGGTACCCGGCGCGAGGGATTGTGTGTTGAAACTGACCGAAACCGCTTCGTCGGCGCGCGCCGGTCCGTCGTGCACTGTGGCGACGTGCCTGCCGAGCACATCGAATGCGTCGACCCGCACCTGTCGGTCGGTGGAAACTCGCAGCGTCAGCGTCGTCCTACCCAAAGACGGGTTTGGCGCAGGCGACGATAACCACACGTCGCCCTCAAATCCGATCAGCACTTCGATAACCGGAGACGTTTCGAGCGCGCCGTCCAGGTCGCGCTGGACCAAGCGGAAGGTGTGCGTTCCGGGCACGAGGTTAGGCAGACGGAGGGCGTATGACTGCGCTTCGAGCGTCGTCCCCGCTCCGCCGACGAATGCCGCCTGGGAGAAGGCCTCTCGGCCAGGCGCGCGGTGCTCGACGGTAAAGCCCTCATTGTTCGTTTCGGATGCCGTGCTCCACGCCAGCGCCACGCTGCGTCCATCGGCGACAGCGTCGAAGGCGACCAGTTCGACCGGCAACGATCCCGGCCAGCCCAGCGCGTCAAACACGCCGAGTGCGCTGCCAGGATCGTGAATCGCGACGCCCGCGCTGACGAACGGACGCATCAACTCTCCGGCAATGGTTTGGTCGAAGTGCGAATACGAACTGCCCTGATTCCACGTGTTCGGCGTATACAACTGCCGCAGGTCAGCGCCGTTGCGCGTAAACACCAGTTGGTTTCCTCCGACCGTCCCGCCCCTGAGGATTGACCCGAGATTGGCGCCGTTGTCGGGATACGTGCCCGTGTCGGTGAGCCGCACGCCGCCGCCGTCTTCGGAAAGGCGGTCGAACGCTGTATAAAAACCGCTCAACAAGATGGTACCGTTGGGATTGGCTCCGTTGGCGCTGCCCGAGAACCCGAGCGCGTGCCCCAGTTCGTGGAGGGCGACCGTCACAAAGTCGATCTCGTTCGGGGCTGGATTGGCGTCGGTGCCAAAGTACCAGTCGGTGCGGGCTGCAGCGAAGCGGGCGAGCATTTCGGGCGTGGCTGGATCTATATCGCTTCCACCGAGCGCGTTCGCCAGAGCGTCAGGGTACCACGTATTAACAATGGGCGCGCCGGTAAAATTTCCCCGCAATCGGAACGCGCCTGCCGACCCCAATGTGTTGCCCGAG
Source organism: Rhodothermales bacterium (assembly GCA_963793245.1). Classification (GTDB taxonomy): domain Bacteria; phylum Bacteroidota; class Rhodothermia; order Rhodothermales; family BA12; genus CAXBBB01. The sequence continues at coordinate 191,372 of CAWBZG010000004.1, read as the reverse complement.
AGCGCCGTATTCCAGCAGGCCGTAATGGTAGCAACCGGCGCCGACTCCAGGTATCCTTCCCAAAGATCGGCAGCGTACTGCATCGCCGCCTGCGCCGCGATGGGCCATGCCGCACAGTTGGCGTCTTCCGCTGTCGTGACGTACTGAATCTGGATCGTCGCCGCTGCACTTTTCGACAGGCTACGACGCGCTTCGAGCTTGTCGATCAGGTCGGCAGGCGGAGGAATCGACGCCGTTCCGTCGTTCGGAGTGGCGTGCAGGGTGCAAATCGTTCCGGTAGCGTGGGAATGCCCGTCGTGTGCAGACTGCGCCTGCGCCGACACAGGGAGGAGCGAAAGGGCGAGCAGAGCAGCGAGAGGCAGAGCGTGGCGCATAAGTCAGGAGGGATGAGTCGTACGATAGGGACAGGGAGCAGCATTCGTACCGCAGCGCGCGGGCCGGAAATGCGACGCCGCACGACACCGCCGCATGAGATGCGCGTTGGACTCCTTTTGCACCGCTTCGAACGCCCATGATCCGCACGCTCCTCGCTGTCGCCACGCTCCTACTACTGCCCGCCGCTCACGCGCAGGACGCACCACCGTTAGGCTACCAGGAACGCGGCGACACGCTCGTGTTCACGTTCGATCCTGCCGACTACGGCATCGACGCGCCGCCTCGCGTCTGGGTGACGGGCGCCTTCCGCAACTGGGACGACTCGACGACGCCGTCGGATTGGGATCTGATGCGCGGTAACGATGGCACGTGGCGATTAGCCGTCGACAACACGGATCAGAGTGCCGTCGCCCCCGGATCGCCGTTCAAGTTTCGCACGGGCGACGGCATCTGGCGCGACGCTCCAGCAGGTGTGCCCAATGCGCAGGGCGGCAATCTGGTCTATCGGTTCGGTGTAACCTCGCCCCGGCTGCGCGCGCAGATGACCCCCGAAGGCAATGTGCTCGTCTGGCCGACCGGCGACGGCGTCACGCGCCCAACCAACGCCTCGGCCTACCGAATCGAACTGTGGGACGGAACGCCGGTCGAGGTCGCCCACGTTGCGCCCGTCGACGCGACCGAGACCCTGCTCCGCCCTGCCGATCCGCTCGACACGCATCAGGTCTACTACGCCAGCATACCCGGCAAAAACCTGCGCGCCCGCGTCCGCTTCGACCGTCTGTGGCGCACGCTCGTCTCGGACAAGCCACTCGGCGCCATCGCCAGCGACGACGAAACCACCTTCCGCGTCTTCTCGCCCCGCGCCGACGAGGTCACGCTTTACGTCTACCCGACTCGGGATGCGTCCATCCTTGAAGGCACGATTGCCATGATGAGCCGCGACGACGACGGCGTCTGGGAGGCCACGCTCGGCGGCGACCTGAGCGGCAATTACTACGACTTCCGCGTGCGCGGACCCGCCGGACCCGGCAGCCGCTTCTACGAGCAGACCGGGCTCCACGCGACCGACCCCTACGCACTCGTCAGCGACGACGGGTTTGGACGCGCCCGCATCTGGCGCGACTCGCCGCCGCCCGCTCCCGTCGTCGGCGGACGCCCGTCGACCGGTGAGATCGTCAGCTACCAACTTCACGTCGACGACTTCACGCGCGAACTGCCCGTTGCCGATCACCTGAAGAGCACCTTTACCGCCGTCGCCACGCCCGGTTTGCGTAACGAGCGCGGCGAGGCCATCGGCTTCGATCACCTGCTCGAACTCGGTATCAACGTCGTCCACCTGCAGCCCGTCCAAGAGTACCTGCACTACCCCGACAGCCTGTGGCGCGCCGCATTCGCCGCCGACAGTTTTGCGATTGCGAACGACATCGCCGAGGAGAACTATCAGTGGGGCTACCGGACGACGCACTTCTTTGCTCTGGAAAGCCGCTTCCGCGAGCGGGGAACCGAACCGGGCGCTGAGCGCGAACAGTTCAAAGCCATGGTCGACCGCTTCCACCAGGCGGGCATCTCGGTCATCGTCGACATCGTGCCCAACCACACGGGCGAAAACATGGACGGACGCGACGACCCGTTCGCCTTCAACGCGTTCGACAAACTGTATTACCACCGTACCGACGAGCAGGGCGAGCACATCGGGCCGTTCGGAAACGAAGTCAAAACCGAAGAGCGTCCGATGGTGCAGCGCTGGCTGGTCGACCAGGCCGTGCACTTCATGGAAGACCTGGGCATCGACGGCTTCCGAGTCGACTTGGCCGGACAGATCGACGAGCAAAGCCTCCAACTCATGATGGACGCTCTGCCGGACGACGCCATCGTTTACGGCGAGCCGTGGATTGCAGCGTCCGATCCCGATGTCGTCGCCAACCCCGACTGGTACTGGTACAAAACCGATAGCCCGATCATCTTTTTCCAGGACGACGCGCGCAACGCCTTCAAAGGCCCGACGAGCAAGCCCGACGACAAAGCGACGGATCGCGGATTCGCCGGAGGCAATACGACCGAGCGTCAGCGCGTGATGGACGCCATCGTCGGTGCGTTTCCCGACGAGCGCGAACCCGGACGCGGCATCAACTACCTCGACATCCACGACAACTGGACGCTGGCCGATCAATTCGCCACGCGCGACTGGAACGGCTTGGCGGGCGTCGACGAAGCCGAGTACCGCATCGCTGCCGGGCTGCTGTTCACCTCACTCGGCCCCGTCGTCATCCACGGTGGAAGCGAAGTGCTGCGTAGCAAAGGATCGGCGCAGATCGAGTACAACACGCGCTACGAAACCGGCAACCCGATCTACTTCAAAGGCCGGGGCGACACGTACAACGTCCGCAAGCCTAACCTTTTCCTCTGGGACACGATTGGCCGAACCGACGGCCCCGACGACATCGCCGCGATGGAAGCGTGGTGGAAAGGTCTGATCGCGCTCCGCAACAACGACGCAGGAAGCGTTCTGCGCATCGCCGACACCCCGCCCGCTGACTACGTCCAGTGGTTTGCCCCCGACGACGCACCTGGACTGCTCGGCTATCAGATCAATGAGCGCCTGATGGTGGCGATGAACACGACTGGCGAACCTGCCCGTCTCACCGTCGAAGCCGCAACCGGAACGTGGCGCCTGATGGCCGACGGAATGCGTGCCGGAACGTCGCCACTCGACGGCCCCATGCTGAACGGTGGGCCGCAGACGCTCGACCTGCCGCCGCTGACGCTGATGATCTGGGCAAAAGAGTAGGCAAAGCCCAGGTGGGGACTTCCAGCTTGCCAGGCCTGCTAGAAGTCCACAGACATAAACGGTACTGTTCACTCTGAGACAGAACCGGAAGAGCGTTTGATTTGGCAGTGCGAAGGCATTCGCGTTGTGTCGGGTTGCGAAGTAGCACATCTGGTGCTGCGCCTGCTCAACACCGAGCAACTGCTGCTTCGGCAGAAGGATGTATGTGTTGCTTAAAGACGCGATCCTTTGTAGGTTCGTCGTATACGTTCCGAAGCGAGACAGACGTAGTATTTGGCACCTTAGCCCTTTTCCTGTCGCCGCTTTCACCACCGGATTTTTTTCGCCGCGCCGCTACTTTTTTGGGCGTGTCTTGTGTTTCTACTTTTCCCCAAGGATCATGAATCTGTCCTCGATTCGGCGCGCCGCAACGGTATCCCTCACGCTGCTCTTCTGCGTAGTCGTCACCTCTAGCGACCTCAACGCGCACGCTGCTCTTTCCATAGGCACCGAGCGTGTCAGTCCCGCTGCAGATCGCCAGATTGCCGTTCGCATTACGAGCGACGGAACAGACGCAGGCACGCCCGTCACCGGAATCAGTGTGACAGTGACAGATGGCTCGAACGCCGCCGTCTCCAACCCTACCAACAATGGCGGATGGGCCATATTCCCAGGTCTATCCTCCTCAGAGACCTATACGATCTCGGTGCCTACCGCTCACCCAAGTTGGGATTTTGCTCTCGGGTCCGGTAGTCTCACGCCTGATCTGAGCCTGTATAACAAGACAACGAGATTCTCCGCCATACCGCTTTACGCAATCAGCGGGACCATTTCCGGTATGGAGGCGGGCGTCGACGTCGTACTCGACGATGCGACCAGCACAACCGTCCAGACGGTGGCAGGCGGCGCCTACACGTTCACCCGCATTCCGGCAGGCCACTACAGCGTTACACCCGACGCCTCGAACCACCGGGTCACGCCCGGCAGCTTCGACCTGACCGGCCTGAGCGCCGACGCAAGCAACGTCGACTTCTCCGCCGTCGCCGTCTACACCGTCAGTGGAACGATAACCAAACTGAGCGGAAGCGGCTCGACGGGCTATGACGTGACGCTCTCGGGCGACGAATCGCAGGCCACAACGACGGCAGCCGACGGCTCATACGCCTTCACCGTCGCTGACGGCAGCTACACCGTCACGCCGAGCCGAGCCAACTGGGGTTTCTCGCCGACAGACAGCAGTTTCGTCGTGGCCGGAGTCGCACTGGGTGGAATCGATTTCACCACGCGTACCGTTCTGCGTGCGCCGACGCTTGACGCACCCGCAGATGCCTCTGCGGACGCTGCACTCACACCGACGTTCGAGTGGACGAAAGTCGGTCCCAACCCGGACCGCTGGCTGCTGCGCATCGACGACGACGCGGACGTAACCGACGCGCCGCTAGCGACTATTGAGGTCGACAAGGCGAGTGAGAGTTACGCGCTTGCCTATGCCACGCTCGCCCTCGATTACGCCTCCACCTATTACTGGAGCGTCACCGCCGAGCGCACGACGCCGCAACTGGGCGACGAAGAACAGGCTTCGTCCGTCTGGTCGTTTACGACCGGCACCAACGCTTTTGCTACGACGCCGCCCGTCATCTCCTATCCGAATAACGACGCGCTCGTTTACTCGACCACACCCGCGCTCAACTGGTACATCACGACCGGATCGACCGATCTGACGTGGGAAGTGCAGATCAAAGCCGCAGCATCCGCAGACTGGTCGACTCTCGTCCACACCAGCGGCGAACTGGCCGACGTGCGTACCTACACGCCCCCATCGGGCGCGCTGGTCGCAGGATCGGCTTACGTCTGGCGCGCGATCGTCAAGGACTTGGCAGGCGGCGTGCTCGGCGTTTCTGATGCAGCGTCGTTCGAGGTCTTCGGCACGCCCGGCCCCGCGATTCCGACGGCAAGCTGGCCCGTCGGCGGCGCAACGATTTACTCCACTCAGCCCAGCCTGAACTGGTACACGTCGGGCGGATCGGCGAGCCTGGTCTACCACGTCGAACTGGCACCAGCCAGCGCCGCGTTCACCGGCACGCCCACGTTTACGACGACGCCCGGCACTCGTACCGTCGACTTGGCCGCCGAAGCCGTCACGTTGATGGGCGGGACAGACTACCAGTGGCGCGTCCGCAGCACGGACGGCAGCGCAACGAGCGACTGGAGCACGACCGCGATCTTCACGACTATTGCGAGCGCAGGTGTCGTCACGCCGACGGCGTCGTACCCATCGGGCGGCGCCCTCCTCTACTCGACCGACGCTCGGTCTATCCTGGTACCTGGGAGCCGCTACGAGCGGACTGAGCTACGTCGTCACGCTGACGCCAGACGGCGGATCGCCGACGATCTACCCGCCGACGACCAATCTCTCTCTCGACGTAACCGGCCTCACGCCCGGCGCGGACTACACCTGGTCCGTAGCAGCAACCGACGGAAACACATCCGCGACCTCTGACCCGGCGACGTTCAGCGTCTTCCAGGCCGTGGCTGCCAGCGCGGGCAAGGCGGTCGCTTCGTGGCCCGTCGCGCAGAGCGGATCGGACGCACCGATCGTACGCACGCGTAACCCTACGCTCTCGTGGTGGGTCGACGGCGCCCGCGCCGACATCGCTCGCTTCCGCGTCGAGTGGGGAACGGACCCGACGTTCGCCACGACCGAGCGTTCACGCAACGTCGCAGGTAGCGACGCCGCATCGGTCGTCATAAGCCCCGCGCTCGACTGGGCGACGACGTACTACTGGCGCGTCGGAGCGGTCGCCAACGGCGAGTCCGATCCGGTAAGCTGGAGCGAAGGCACGTTCGCCACGCTCGGCGAAGGCGGCGCGCTGATCCCCGTCGCGAGCTACCCGACGAACGACCCGACCATCTACACCGACGAGGTGACGATGTCGTGGTACGTCTCGGGAGCGGAAGCTGCGGTGGCTGGCTACACCGTCCAGTATGCGACCTCGTCCGACTTCACCACGGGAGTGGTCGAGCGCCGTATTCAGTCCTCACCCCTCGCAGTACGCCGCTTGACTGCTGGGCAGACCTACCACTGGCGGGTTCAGGCCCGGCTCACGGGCGGACAGACGACCGGCTGGTCGGCAGCTGAGACCTTCACGATGAAGAGCGACGGCATCGCACCCACTGCTCCGCGCGTAGGAAGTCCGTCGCGCGGCGTGACTGTGGCGACCAGCACGCCCCAACTCTCGTGGTACGTGCCGACCGGTGCCGAAGCGGGCCACACGTTTGAAGTCGAACTGAGCACACGCGGCGACTTCGACGGCGCAACGCGCTTCGAGAGCCTCTCTTCGATGCAGACGTCGGCTGCGAACCTCGCGGACGGCGTCTACTTCTGGCGCGTGCGCTCGGCACGAGGCGGCAACACGTCGGCGTGGACCGATGCGGGCACATTCCGCATCCAGGCAGGCACGTCGACGGCGGCAGGTGAGGAAATTGCGATCACCGAGGTGACGCTGATGCAGGCGGCCCCGAACCCGTCGCGCGGAGCCGTCCGCATCGGATATGCCCTGCCCGAAGCGGGAGCGGTGCGCCTATCGGTGTACGACCTGATGGGCCGCGAAGTCGCCGTCCTGATCGACAGCGTGGAGCCAGCAGGCGCGCGCGATGTCGTGTGGAGCGGCGAAGGGTTGTCGGCAGGCACGTACCTGTACCGCTTGCAGACTCAGAGCGGCGTTCTCACCCGGACGCTCACGCTTGTGCGCTAACGCAGCGGATCACTGAAACCAAAACAGCAGCGGCTGCTCTCAGGAGCGGTCGCTGCTGTTCTTTTGAGGCGGTAGCAATCGCTCAGCCTTTCCTGCCTATAGCAAGAGCGGCATTCGACTGCGATCAATCGACGGGCGCTCTGTCCTCGACCGTCACGGCTGTGCCATACGCCAGGATCTCCGCAGCACCCGCCATCACGGTCGACGTCGTGATGCGCAACTCTACGATGGCGTTGGCCCCCAGCGATTCGGCGTCGTCCATCATGCGCTGCAGCGCGAGTTCGCGGCTGTCTTCGAGGAGCGTCGCATACGCCCCGATCTCACCGCCGACGAGGTTCTTGAAGGCCGCTCCGATGTCGCTTCCGATGTGCCGAGCGCGGACGGCGTTTCCTCTCACCAATCCGTGCGTGAGAACGATGCGCTTTCCGGCGATGGTGGGCGTGGTGACGATGATCATGCTTCTGAGAGAGTCGAGGGCGAAGGAGTCCGGCGGAATCCTCTCACGATAAGCCAAAACGGTACGATGAGTTGGACGAGCGCGATAGGGACGAGTGCATACTCGCTCAGCGCTCCGCCAAGGATCATTGCGGTAGTGTCGGCAGCCATCACGACGGCGGCAACCATTCCCAGTACGGACAGGGCTACGGGGATGAGCCGCGACCGATACAGCGCCGCATAGAGGACGAAAACGGGCAAGCACGAAAGCAGCAGATAGAGCAGGTGCGCCCGCCGATGTGCGGCATACGCCAACGCTCCTAGACCTCTCCACCGAATCCGACGCGGCGGCACTGGATCGCGCGTACTCCACGCTCACGTCCAGCAACGCCATCGCGCTAGCGTTTTCGACGGTGATGGCGACGAAGTTCACGACGCAAAACGCGACGTAGAGCATGGCCAAAAACGGACTGCTGCGCCTGAAGATGCGAAACAGCAGAATGGACACCACAATCGTTAGCGTTGCGCCCAGAAACGCGAGGAGAACCGAAACCACGATCTCGCTTTGACCGGAAGCGACAGCCGTGAGGTAGTCGTCGGCAAAAACGGTAGGGCCACGAAGTACCTGATACACCATCACGCCAATGACGAAAATGATCAGGAGCAGAGCGCCTACGATGCGTGCCGTAGCGCTGTCGCTAAGCCCTCGTTGATCTGAGTCGTGCATATCGGAGAGCCTGAGAGAACGCGCCTGAGACCGCAGTAGCGCGAACGTCAAACCCCGGACACGGCGAGGAATCGCACCACGTACGATTCCCTCCTTGCGGAGTTACGGTCGGCCTCCTCCCCCAATCTCCGGAGACGAATCGTCCGTCGAAACGAACTACGCCCCCGCCTACACCTGACGCGGTACGACCTCGTACTCCTGCACGTCTGCGCGCACGATGAGCGCCGACAGATCGTCCCCCACCCCGTCGCCGCGAAATGCAAGCAGCGTCTCCATCGACTCCCAGGCCTCGTACACGTTGACTCGATCCGCTTCGAGAGGATCGGCGGCCACCACGAAGTCGCGACATCCGACCGTGCTCCGTGCCGACGCGACAGCTTCCAGAGACTGAGCGACGAACGCCGCGCGCGTGTGGGGTGCAACGTAGATCTTGCCGGAAACGATGATCATGGCGATACGGTGATGCGAGACGATTTCGCGCGGGCAGAGGCGCTCCCCCTCACTTCGCCAGCACCAGCCGCGAGGTCCGCGCTGCGTCCGTCGTACTCAGGCGGTACAGATACACGCCGCCCGGCAAGTCCGACGCCGTCCACGGAATCGCGTGAGATCCTGCGCTTCGGTATCCATCGAGGACAGTCGCGACGTGGCGACCAAGCAAGTCGTGAACGGTGAGCGTCACGTCCGCTGGAACGGCGAGGCTGAAGCGGAACGTCGTCGATCCGGTGGATGGGTTAGGCGTGTTGGGGTAGAGTGCGAAGGGCGCCGTTGACTCGGTTGGCGCCGCGTTGGTCGTCCGGGCCGAGAGCGAGGCGGCGGCCTGGCTCAGCGTGCGGTAGCGCAGACGGTCGCCGTATTCCGCGTTGAGCGAGTCTAGCACCTCGCCGACCCACTGCATGGTGAGTCCGTTCGCGTGGCCGGGACGCGTAAACGGGTCGTGGAGCACGAGCACGTAATGGCCCTGCTCAGGCCCCCGCGTCCGCACGTCGGCGAGTACGTCGGTCAGCCGCTGGGCGTAGTTGGTCGTGCTAATGGCCCAGTTGAAGTCTTCGGAGCGAACGAGGTTGAACACCGACGGATGCAGGTCAGCCCCATCCCCACCAGCCGTCGAGATCCACGACATCCCCTTTTCGCCGATCAACTGGTACGTCGTCGAGTCGGCGATGTAGCCCGGTGGAACGAACGACGTAGGACGCACGCCGACTTTGTCCTGCAGGATCGCGAGTCCGTCGTCGAGCAGTTTCTCCTGCTGCAGGGGCGTGAACGCTGACTGAAACGTCGTACACCACATCTCATGGCTCGACTGTCCGCATCGCTGGCAGATGTGCGAGTAGCCGTGCAGCGACACCTCGTGCCCTCGATCTATCGTCTGACGCAACTCGGAGGCGAGGACGCCGTCGCGGTTCTGCGACTCGGTCAGCCGACCGGGAATCACCGCCCACGTCACCTTCCCCCCGCGCGCCTCGACTGCCGCCTCGAACGGCACCAGACTACGCGGCGAGACGGACGAGCGGGACAGAATATCGTCGACCCGAACGACGAGCAGGAGCGAGTCCTGAGCTGCCACGGTGGGCACGAGCGAAAAGGCGAGAAGCAGGAGAAGAGATAGACGCATGCGGAGACTTTGTTTGACCAAGTCGGAGGTTTAGTGATGCCACTTTACGACGTCATCCTGGGACTGTCTTCGGGGATCCTTCGACAGGCTCAGGATGACGGAAAAGAGCCGCATCCACACATTCTCGGCTGGAGATGGAGATGACTCATAGTAGCGTCACCCAGCCGAGCGAGGCAAGCCACTCCAACTCGCCGTCGATCCCGGAGACAGAGCTAGCGTGTCACAATCAGCCGCGTACTCGCCACGCGCCCACCGCTCGAAACGCGGGCGAGGTAGAAGCCAGCCGGAAAAGCGCCGAGATCGACGGGCACCTCCTGAGTGTGCGAAGCGAGATCCTGAGCAAGAATCTGGCGCCCGAGCACGTCGAAGACGGTCAGCGTCGCGCCGGGATCTGTGGACGCGTCGAGGCGGATCGTCGTAGTACGAGTGAACGGGTTCGGGTAGGCAACCAGACGGTGCGCTGAAGTCGGAGTTGGGGAAACAGGATCTGCATTTGGCAGAAAGACGACGCCGGGCGAGCGCTTGCGGTCGATGAGCAGCATCGCGTCGTCGGCGACTAGCGGGGACGCTCCAGGCGCGACGCGGTCCAGGCGCAAAGCGTCACGCTGGCCTGCTTCGAGGTAGACGGTGGCGACGCGGTGCCAGCCCGCAAACTCAGCGTCCGTCTGGTCGCGGGCGACGACCTCTTCGCCATCGCGCCCGACGACGGTGTAGCGTGCCTGAGTGGTAGCGTCAGAGCGTGGCACGCCGTGGGCGTAGACGCCGTACCACGCCGACTGCGACACGTCGAACGTGTAGGTGAGCGAGGCATCTGCGCTCGTGCTTCGACGCAAACCACCGTCTTGGAAGCCGCCACTGGTCGCCGCCCAGTCCCCCACCGATACCGCCTCATCGTCCCCACTCATCGTCGCGCGTGGACGCCAGACGCCCGTTCGCCCCGGCACCAGCGCAGGCGCGGCGTAGATCGGACGCAGCACGTCGGCGATCCGTCCGCCCTCGGCGCGCAGTCCTTCGTAGAAGAAAAACACCTCGCCGTTGACGCCGCGTGCTCGGTTGGCGGCGATGGCGTCGCGCATATAGTCGTCGGCGATCAGGTAACTGCCCAGCCGGACCAGCATCCCAGAGAAGTAGCGGTCGGCCATGCCCGGATAGTTGCGCAGCGATTTGTCCAGTTCGAACGTGTACTCACCCAGCGTCCGCCGATACACCTGCGGGATGACGTGATCGGAGATGCCCTCGTCCATCCACGTTTTCGAGTCTTGCAGATAGTTCTGATACGCCCACGGATACAGACTCGGACTCGCGGCGACCGTCAGATCGGCACCCTCGGCCTTGACCGCCTCACGCACGCCTCGGAAGAAGCCATTGAGCCGGTCGGCCCGCCAGCGCATCCATGCGGCATCGCGATGGTCCGTCGGCGGACCCATCCCGCCGTGCTCGGCTCGGTACAGCGCGACCGTCGCCGCGTCGTAACCCGCGCGAATGGGCATCGCCGGGATGCGGTCCGAATACTCAACGCCGTCGACGTCGTAGTTCTGCGCCACTTCGAGCGTCAAGATCGTGGATGAACGCCTGCACCTCGGGATGCGTCGCGCTCATCCAGTCGAACCCGTTTTCGACGACCGGCTCGCCGTCCACACCCAGCGCCGCCCACTCGGGCTTCTGCGCCAGCATGTACCCACCATCCTGACTGAACGACGGCGAAAACCCCATCTCGAACCACGGCAGCACTTCCATTCCGTTACGATGCGCCTCGATGATGACCCGCCGCAGCATGTCGCGTCCCACGAAGCGCGGGTGGATGGGCCGCCCGAACGTGGTGTCCATCACCAGACTCGGATAGAGCGTGTGCGTCCCGTCGGCCCCACTGCCGTTCCACACGACGGGCAGAACCGCGTTGATATTCAGCGCCGCCAGATCGTCCATCGCAGCAGCGATGGAGGCGTCCGAGAAGAGCACGTCGCTCGCCACGTTAGTCAGTTTGACCGCGCGAAACTCGCGAAGCGGCTCTTCCTGCGCGGTTGCGACGAATGGCAAGGCGAAGAGGGCGAGAGCCAGAAAACGGAGCATACAGGTCATGATGAATGGCGAGGTATCCAGAATATCCAAACCGACGAGGTTTTGCGGCTGGCTGATGAGACGATACAACCCGCGCATAGTACCCACCCCGAGCACGTGAGGAAAGCCAAAGCATGCCGCCGTAGTCACGCATGCATCGTCATCAGACGCTGCCCAAAGTTAGGTGTCTTGGGTCTGCCGCACGGCGCTCAGGCCTCGCCAATCTTCGAGATCCTGATCCGGTTTTTCGGAGCGGAACCGAGCGTACAGCTCGACTCCCTTCTGGTCTTCCAGGATGTCGACCTGGACGCCCTTCTCCTGCAGCAGCGCTTCGTTACCGGAAGCGTTCGTTACGTCCCCAACGACTACGCGGGCGAACCCTCGCATATAGAGCAGCGTCGCGCACACGTCGCACGGACTCAGGCTGGTATAGATCGTGGTCGTCCCAAAGTCGATCCGGCCCGCATCACGAAGAGCAGACGTCTCGCCGTGGTTGTAGGGATGGTCTTCCTGGACGAGCGTGTTGTGCCCCTTACCGACGATTCGGTTCGTCGAGGTGTCCACGATGACAGCGCCGATCGGACAGCCGCCCTCGTCGTAGCTCTTTTGCGCGAGATACACGGCGACCCGCATGAAATCAGCATCCGTCAACGCCTGAGCAAAACCGTCATCCATCAGCGCGGGCAGGCTGCTGGTCGGCATATGAGCGATGGCCCGTAGTGCCTGCTCACTCTTCTCGGCCTGGCTGTGTAGAAGTGCGTTCATGCGTATGGAGTGAGTACCCTTGTGTTGACCAGTGCACGCCAACTACGTGCATGGCTGCGTCACTAGAATACGGGCCACACGTTGAAATGCGAGTAGGCCAAGCTACCCGTTCGGACCACTCCGCCGCCTCCCCACAGTCTCAGTCGCGGACCTTGCGGGCCTGCTCGTAGCCCATCCGAAACGACTCGTCCTCCACCAGCGCGTCGACCAGATCGTCGAGGATGTCGCGCAGCGGGGGGACGCGGGCGAACAGCGTCCGCAACTCGGCAGTGGCGACGGTCCGCGCGTCTTTGCCGCCCTGCTGCCGCTCCTTGCGCCCGACGATGGCGCCCGCTTCGGCATCCAGCGTGTCCAACTCGGCCTCGGTCACGCGGTACGGCGCCAGATCCGCCAGCCGCTCACGCGCCGCGTCGGTGACGTTGTCGAGGGCGCGTACCAGTTCCTCGCGGTTCATCCGATCGAGTTCCGTCCGGCTCACGTCCACGATGGGCAGCAAGTCGGCGTCGCCTCCCAACCGCGCGAACGCACGCAGCTTCTTGGTCAGCGTCTCGGCCAGCCCGATCACGTGCGTCGCCTGCTCCTCTTTGGTGCGCGTGGCGCCGGTCGTGTCGCGCTCCTGGATGCGCGCCTGCTCGTCGATGGCGTCGATGATTTGCCCCCACTCGCCTATCACCCGCTCGATGGGTGCGATCCCCGCCCACACGCCGGGCCGCTCGGCGAAGAAGGTGCGGACGTTACGGTACGAGTCGAGGCGTTTGGTCTGCGTTTGATTCATGACGAATGATGTGGATGAGTTAGACAATGCCGCAAAGTACGCGGACTACCAACTAAATCAAACCCATCTCGCTACGTCACCCCACTCCCCTTCCACCTCACCTCAATCTGCCATGGTGTCACCCGAGCGACCTTCTATGTCACCCCAATGCGTTTCTACGTGGCCCGAACGTGTTTCTGTATCGCCTCATCGGCCTCATGCCTCACCCAAGTAGGCTTCAGTATCACCCGAGTGCTTGTCCTTGCGGGGTGAACCGCCGTCCACACAACCCCAGTCTCCGTTTCGCTCACCCATCGCGCCACGTGACTTTGGACTTGTGCATGTCAGCCCAAACGTGGCACCAGACTCGGATAAAGCGCATGCGTCCATTCGCCCATATGGTTCATCGCTGCGGCGATGGCATTGTCAGAGAAGAGGACATCCCTAGCCACTTTAGCGAAATTGACCACGAACAGCTCGCGCAGCGGCTCTTCCCGCGCCCGGCAATGAGCGGGAAAGCGGAACGAGCACATTTCAAAGCATATCAATATCGCGATTAGTATCTGCGCTTCCAGTCGTCGTCAAATATCCCTAAGTCAATGGGAGCAGAAAAGGTGTCCGTATTCCGACGCATGGAATACTCGCGCTCATATACAGACTGAACGCAGTATAGGAGAGCCTCTCGGGCTAAAGCGAGCACTCGCACAGTCTTGTCCTCGAACTCCTTTACTCCATATGACAATGCAAGGCGATCATAGCCAATCAAGGGAGGTGAGTCTCCATACTGAGGCGGCGAACCCGAATGCAGCTTTACGTATTTGTGCTCCAAGTGATTACGAATGTCGGCTAATTCCTGAGCCTCAGGCTCAATGGCAGAACCATACGCCTCATCTCGGTCATAGAGTTCATTCGATATCCAGTACAAAGCCCTGAGACCCTTGTTTTTAGAATCGGCTAGACTCGACAACAAATCACCTCCTGGTTTCTGCTTTTCAAACCACATAGACTTGAAATAAATCTTCCTTTCCGGTATACCAAGCCCTAGGTAATCATTAAGCAAGTAGGCAATTTTGTCAAAGATCGAGTAGGCAATTCGAAAGGGACGTCGCTGAGCTTCTCCACACAGATACCGTACTCCGGATAATCTAAAGTATTGACTATAGTTACGTATCTGTCGAGAAAAGTGGGCATCACCTGGCATACCTCCCTCATAGCACAGATACCTAGCAGTTACAAACTCTTGTTTCAACTGATTAAAGAAGCCAATTATGCTTGGTTGAGGAGCATCAATCGCAGTGGTGATCGTTGGAAGCGCTGTTGTATCATGCGCACAGAAAAAGCCGATCTGTAATTCGTTTAGATCGTTAATAAAGAGGCGTTTCATTAAGCACCAACGACGATATTGAATTTCCTCCCTAGTCATATCAGTCGGGAAGTCACCCACTCGAAGAGGTTTGAATACTTCACCCTCAGGTAGTAATACATCCAAGGAGAGCAGCGTATTGAGAAACACATCTCTTGCTCCGGGAGAAATTGAGGTGTCGTCATTTTGGAGACTATTTGTAAGGCCCAAGTATGCCTCTTTGAAATGTAGGGATTTATTCTGAACGTCGTGTACGTGACGGCCATGCTGATAAAATCCATAACCCCTATTCCCTAATGCCATCGCGAAGTCCGCATTTATGTCGAGTGCTTCGTCCCAGTAGCGTATCGCTTCTATAATCCTACCAGTATGATGGAATGTGTTGCCAAGATTGGTATAAATCTCACAACGTCTTATCGGGTGGAGGTCAGCGAAGCTAGTCAAGCGGAGTGCCGTTCTCAAGTGAATGATCTGCTGCTTGAGTTCTGGCTGATTCCACTCGTGAAGTTGACCTTCGCGCCCGGCTACAATCCGTAAAGATTCCAAAGCGTTGGCACAGAAATAGTGTGCCACTGGCTCGAGGTGGTTCCCGCATGTTTCCTCACGTGAGAGCAACAATTGAAGCTCCACTATTGCCTGCTGCAATGTATCAGCTCGCTCCAAGTCCGAAGCGGCATCTACTATTAAACCCAGTCGCCCCAGCTCTTCACTTGCATCGCTTAGTATGCCAAGCCTTATAAGGCGACTTAGAGAATCGGTAAGCTCTTCGCGTGAGACAGATTCCATTGAGGGGTCACGTTGAAAGGTCGTTCGCGAAAATTAAATCGAGTCAGTGCGCGTCCAGCCACGTCGGTCCCGTGTTCACGTCGACGGTCACCGGCACGTCTCCCAAAGGTAGGGCGGCGACCATCTCTTCGCGGACGATCTGGGCGAGGGCGTCGGCTTCCTCAGGTGGGCATTCGAGCACGAGTTCGTCGTGGACCTGGAGCAGCAGTTTGGCCTGCAGGTCGCTCTCTTCGAGTCGGTCGTGGATCGCGACCATCGCGCGCTTGATCATGTCGGCCTGGGTGCCCTGGATCGGCATGTTGACGGCGACGCGTTCGGCGAAGTTGCGCTCGTTGCGGTTGCGGGCGTTGATCGTCGGGATGTAGCGGCGTCGGCCCAGCATCGTCTCGGCGTAGCCTGCGGCGCGTGCCCGCTCGACGAGTTCGTTGAGGAAGCGCATCACGCCGGGATACGAGCGCGTGTACTGGTCGATCAGTTCCTGCGCCTCCTGGATCGACCCGCGCAGGCGCTGCGCCAGCCCCCAGCCAGACACGCCGTACGGGATGCCGTAGTTGACCTCTTTGGCCTTGCGCCGCTGATCGCGCGTGACCTCGCTGGGATCGACGCCGTAGACCAGCGCCGCCGCCGCCGTGTGGATGTCCTGCCCGGTCGCGAACGCTTCGACGAGCGCCTTGTCGCCGGACAGGTGGGCGAGGATGCGCAGTTCGATCTGGACGTAGTCGGCGGCCATCAGCGTCCACCCGTCGCGCGGCACGAACGCTTTTCGGATCTCCCGCCCCTGCTCGGTCCGAACCGGAATGTTCTGCAAGTTGGGGCCGGACGACGACAGGCGCCCCGTCGACGTGACGGTCTGGTTGAACGACGTGTGGACGCGGTTGTCTTCGGGGTGGCGCAGGTCGGCGAGGTTGTCGACGTAGGTCGATTTGAGCTTTGAGAGCTTGCGCCAGTCGAGGATCATGCCGGGCAACTCGTGCTCGGTCGCCAGTTCGTGGAGCACGCTCTCCTTGGTCGACGGCTTGCCCTTGCTCGTCTTGGAGACGACGCGCAGTTCGAGCTTTTCGAACAGGATGACGCCCAGTTGCGCAGGCGATCCAATCGTAAAGCTCTCCCCCGCCGACTGGTAGATCTTGGTCTCCAATTCGGCGATCTGCTCGCCCAATTGCTGCGAGATCTTGGCCAGCCGCTTGGCGTCGATCGAGATGCCCTCGCGCTCCATCGCCGTCAGGACGGGGACGAGCGGAAACTCGATGTCGCGCGCGATCTCGACCAGCTTCTCCTCCTCGAGCTTCTCTTGCAGCAGCGGATACAGGCGCAGCGTGATGTCGGCGTCCTCGCAGGCGTAGGGGGCGACCTCTTCGACGGGCAGATCGCGCATCGACTTCTGGTCCTTGCCCTTCTTGCCGATCAAGTCGGTAATCGGCACCATGCGGTACGACAAGAACTTGCGCGCGATGGCGTCGAGGTTGTGCTCCTCCTCGGGCGCGTGCAGGTAGTGAGCGACGAGCGTGTCGAAGATCGGCCCGTTCACGTCGGCACCGTGGCGTCCCAGGACGGTCAGGTCGTACTTCAGGTTCTGCCCGACTTTGAGCGCCGCGCATCCAAACGCCGGAGCCAGCGCTTCTAAAACCTCTTCGGTCTGCGTGCCATCCGGCAGCGGCGTCGGGACGTAGACGGCCTGTTTTTCCCTCCAGCTAAACGACAGGCCGACGAGCGACGCCATCATCGCATCGGTCGACGTGGTCTCGGTGTCGAGGGCGAAGCGGTCTTGCGATTTGAGCGTCTGAGCCAACTCGTGCAGTTGCTCCTTGCGCGTGATCGTGGTGTAGTCGGTCGCGTCTTCGTCGATGCGGACGACGGGTTCGTACGGGCCGAAGTCGAACGCCGTCGACGGATCCTGAGTGGCGAAGAGGTCGGGTTCGGTCCGCGTCTTTTTGCCCAGAACCGCGCGTTCGTAGAGCGTCTTGAACTCCAGCCGGTCGAACACCTGGCGCAGCGCTTCGTCGTCGCCCGTCCCGATCCTGAAGCCGTCCCAGTCGATGTCGACGTCGAGGTCGGTCATGATGGTGACGAGCTTCTTGCTCATCAGCGCATCGTCGGCGTGGTTCTGCATGCCCTCGCGCGCCCGCTTGCCTTTGAGACTGTCGGCGACTTCGATCAGCTTCTCGACCGATCCGTGTTCGGCGAGCAGCTTCATCGCCGTCTTCTCGCCGATGCCCGGCACGCCCGGCACGTTGTCCGACGCGTCGCCCATGAGCGCGAGCATGTCGATGAACTGGATCGGTTCGAGGCCATATTTCTCCCTAAAGCCGTCGTCCGTCATCGTGTCGAATGTCTCGCCCCGGTGCGCGGGCCGGAAGATCGAGATGCTGGGCGTCAGCAGTTGCCGAAAGTCCTTGTCCGCCGACACGATCACGACGTGGGCGCCCTGCTCCTCGCCCTTGACCGCCAGCGTCCCGATCACGTCGTCCGCCTCGACGCCCGACGCCTTGATGACCGGCAGATCCATCGCCTCGACCAGTTCTTCGATCCACGGCAGGTTCGCCATCAACTCGTCCGGCATCTTCTCGCGGTTCGCCTTGTACTCGGGGAAGAGTTCGTCGCGGTACGTTCCGCTCTCGCCCGGCGCATCGAAGACGACGGCCAGATGTTCGATGTCGTGGTCCTCGATCAGCTTCAAGATCGCCGCCGCAAAACCGTAGGTCGCCGACGTGTTCTCGCCCCGACTGTTGATCAGCGGTCGGGCGATGAACACGAAGTGCGAGCGGTAGGCCAGCGCCATCGCGTCGAGCAGGTAGAGGCGTTTGGGAGTGGTGCCGTTCGATGCGTCTTGTTTGCTTTGTGCCATTCGGCTAGTCGTCGGATGCGTTAGTTGGTAGGACCAATCGAGGTCGGTCGAGGGGTTGCAGGATGTCGTTTCGAATCCGTCGCGCTCGCTCGGCTCAATCGGTCAGACCGCTGCGTTTGTCGGTCCCTATAAGTAGTCGAGTTAGAGGAAACCGGAAGCCGGTTTGTTTCCCTCTCGGCCCTGTCTCCTACGACTCCTCCTCTCTTGTGAAACTGATTCTTTTCGACATCGACGGCACGTTGATGCACACACACGGCGTCGGTCGCCGTAGCGTCGCGTTCGCCTTGCACACCGTTCTGGGACGCGACGTCGACACGACGCCCGTCTCGTTTTCGGGCAAGACCGATCCGCAAATCTTTTCGGAGATCCTGGAGCACGAACAGGAAGAGAACGCCGAAACCCTCCTCCCCGTCCTGCTGCGCGTCTACGAAGCCGAAATGCACCGCGCGATGCCCAACGCCGACATCACCGTCCTGCCCGGCGCCCGCGAACTCGTCGCCAAACTGTCGGACGATCCCCGCGCCCACCTCGCCCTGCTGACCGGCAACATCGAGCCGATGGCGTTTCTCAAAGTCGAAGCCGCCGGACTGGGCGAGCACTTCGAGTGGGGCGCGTTCGCATCCGACCACCCCGAACGCAACTGCCTCCCCGCCCTCGCGATGGAAGCGTTCAAAGCCCGCACCGGCATCTCGGTCGACGGCGCCGACGTGTGCATCATCGGCGACACGCCCTACGACACCCGCTGCGCCCAAACCGTCGGCGCCTTCACGATCACCGTCGCCACAGGCAACTACGACGCCGACGAGTTGAAGGCCGACCATCCCGACCACGTCCTCGCCACGCTCAAGGACGCCTGGCCCGTCCTAGACGAGTGGCTCGACCGAGAAGTGGCGACCGTCCGCGCCGCCGCGTAATACAGCAGTCACCGATCATCCTTTCGCTCTGCCATCTCAGGCGTTCCGACAGATTTCTCGCTGTTTGATCTTGTAGATCGTTGAGCAGCCTGGCGTGGTGTCACCGGAAGAATCGGCCTCGCGACCAGCCAAAACAGAGGACACTCTAGCGGTCTGACGGCAACCTACCGCACCACGATTACCGACCGAACGTGGGCAGCGCCGCCGACTTCGAGGCGATACCAATACACGCCCGCCGACATCTCTCCAAGCGGCACCCGCACTTCGTTGGGGCCAGCAGGCCGGACGCCGGAGTCGATCACGCGGACAGTGCGGCCTCGAACGTCGAACAGCGTCAGCCGAACGTCTGACTGGACGGGCAGCGCGTAGCGGATCGTCGCGATGTCCCGGGCCGGATTGGGCGATGCGGCATCTAGGACGACGCCTGAAGGAATCGGCGCCGCCACGTCGACTTCGACCGATGCGCGCGCCAACCCACCATGACCGTCGGCGACCGTGTAGGCGAACGTGGCGACTCCAAAGAACCCGGTGGGCGGGGTATACACCACCTGCTCGTTTTCGTCCAGCGTCGCGCTTCCTTCGGCGGGCTGCGTCACGCTGGCGATGCGGAGTTGGTCACCGTCTCGGTCCGAGTCGTTGGCGAGCACGTCGAGGACGACGGACTGGCCCGGTCGGGCAGCGACGGCGTCGGACTGGGCCGATGGCGGGGTGTTGCCGGACACGTCGAGCACGAACGCGCGCGGCGATCCGTCGAGGAGTCCCCAGCCAACGATCCGCCCGTCGGCGCTGACGCCTCTGGCTTCGACGAGTTGCCAGCCAGACGACGCGTCGATCAGCGTGTTCAGGTCGCGCGTCGTTCCGTCTAGGTGGAGGAACGCACACTGCGCTTCGTTCGCGCCGGACTTGGACAGGCTACGCATCGAGACGCTGCCCGTCAGAACCGCGCGCGAGTTCCAGCGGTCATCGGGCGCAGACGCCAACTCGGATCGCCAATCGGCGATCCGGTCCGTGCCGTTCTTGGACGAGGCCGCGCCGCCCGACAGCGTACCGACGATCCATCCGGCGTCGTTGAGCGCGTAGGCTTCTCCAAACCCGTTGTCCAGCGCGTCGAGCACCCGAGCCTGACCGTCGGCTTCCCAGACGACAGGCGCGACCTGATCGCCCTGCCGCGTGCTGCCTGCCACCTGACCCGCTGCATTGACGGCATAGGCGCGCCCCTCTCCCGGAAGCGCGGACTGACCCCGAAACGCCTGACTCGCCCCATCCGACATCAGCAGCACGCCGACCGCGAGTCCGTCGGGGTTCAGTCCGTAGGCTTCGCTTCCGACGCTAGTTGGGCTTGCACCGACGGTAGCCGGAGGCGCCGACGCATCGCCTGACCAGACGACCGCTTGGGTGCGTCCCGCCGCATCGGTCGCCATGCCTGCCACTGCTCCGTCTGGCGAAATCGCGTAGCCGATGGCCGAGCGTCCGCCCAATCCAGCCAACACCTCATCTGTAGTCCCGATTCGGATGGCGGCGAACGCGTCGTCCTGCTGCACGTATCCGGCGACGACTCCGTCGGCATTGACGGCGTAGGCGGTGGCGTTCGTGGCGCCATCGGGCAGAGGGAGCGCGGTCATCGTGCCGTTCTGCCACAGGAAACTGCCGACACTTCCGTCGGCTGTCAGCGAAGCGCCGACGACGTGCCCTTCGTCCGATACGCCCAGGGCGCGCGCGCCATCGCCGCCCAACGTGCCCAGATCCGTCACGGCGAAGCGCAGCGGACGAACACGGACGACGACAAGCGCGCTGTCGAGAAGGCCTCGCCCATCGGCGACGACGTAGACGAAACGGTCGTCGCCGTCGAAGCCGGTCGCGGGGACGTAGGTCAACAGACTGTCGCTCACGAGGGTTACATCGCCGCCCTCTTCCGCCTGGCCGACGCGGACGATGCGCAGGGCGTCGCCGTCGGGGTCACGGTCATTGCGCAGGGGGTTGAACGTAACAGGGCGCTGGCTCGCGAGAACGGTGTCAGGGGCAGCGATGGGCGCCTGATTGCCGGACGAAACGGTGATGCGCACCGTCGCCTGAGCCGTCGCACCGCTGGGGTCCGAAACGGTGTAGCGCAGGCTATCGACGCCCGCAAACGTCGACAGCGACTGGTAGACGATGCCGTTGTCGTCGATCCTCGCCGTTCCGTTGGTCGGCGCCTGAGCAATCGCCGTGATGGTGAGCACGTCGTCTTCGGGGTCCGTGTCGTTGGCCAGCACATCGACGAAGAGTGAGACGCCTGCTGGCGTTTGCGTTGCGTCGTCAGAGGCGATGGGCGCGTCGTTGACCGGACGAACGGTGACGATGAGTTGGGCCTCGCCAGTCAGCGCACCGTCGGTGATCTGGTACGTCAAGGTGTCGGCGCCCGAAAAGTCGGCAGCAGGTGTGTAGCGGATCTGGCCGTCCTCAATGGCGGCTGTACCGCTTGTGGGCGCACGCGTAATCTCGACCACCGACACTTCGTCGTCGTTTGGGTCGGTGTCGTTGGCGAGCACATCGACCAAGACCGAAGTGTCCTCATCGGTCGTCGCCTCGTCGTCGACGGCTACCGGCGCCGCGTTGGGCTGCGCGCTGACGGTCACGATGAGACGCGCGTCCGCCGTCAGCGAGCCATCTGAAGCGCGATAGGTCAGCGTGTCGGCCCCGGCAAATCCAGCAGCGGGCGTGTAGCGGATCTGACCGTCTTCGATGGCAGCGACGCCGTTGGCTGGAGCCTGGGGAATCGAAGAGATAGTCAACGCGTCGCCGTCGACGTCGGAGTCGTTGGCGAGCACGTCGACGACAATCGGAGCGCCCGCCGTTGTCTGAGCAGCGTCGTCCGCAGCGATGGGCGCGTCGTTGACGGGTCGGACGGTGACGATGAGTTGCGCCTCGTCGGACAACGCGCCATCGGTCACACGGTAGACCAGCGTATCCGCTCCGGCAAAGTCGAGCGCAGGCGCATAGCGGATCTGACCGTCTTCGATGGTGGCGGTACCGAAAGCAGGCGCGCTGACGATCTGCTGAAGGGCGAGCGGGTTGCCCTCAGCGTCGGTGTCGTTGGCGAGCACGTCGACCAAAACCGAGGTGTCCTCGTCTGTCGTCGCCTCATCGTCGACGGCAACCGGCGCCGTATTGGGCTGCGCGCTGACGGTCACGATGAGGGTCGTCGCATCCGTAAGCGAGCCGTCCGAAACGGTGTACGTCAGCGTGTCGGCACCCGCGAACGTAGCATCGGGCGTGTAGAGGATTCCGTTGTCGCTGATCTGCGCGGTTCCGTTGGTCGGTGCTTGCGTGATCTCGGTCACCGTGAGCGCGTCGCCGTCAGCGTCGGTGTCGTTGGCGAGCACGTCGGCGAAAACGGCTTCTCCGACGCTCGTCACCGCAACGTCGGCAGCGGCGACCGGCGCGTCATTGACGGGACGGACGGTGACGACAACGCGGGCATCACTGGTCAGAAGGCCATCGCTCGCCCGATACGTCAGCGTATCGCTGCCCGAGAAATCGAGCGCTGGCGTGTAGCGGATCTGCCCATCCTCGACGACAGCGGCTCCGTTGGCCGGATCGGTCAGAATCGCCTCAACAGTCAGCGCGTCGCCGTCGACATCCGTGTCGTTGGCGAGCACGGCGATCAAGACCGACGTGTCCTCGTCTGTTGCGGCCTGGTCATCGCTCGCGATTGGCGCGTCGTTGACCGGGCGAACGGTGACGACGAGTTGGGCCTCGTCAGTCAGCGCGCCGTCGGTGATCTGGTACGTCACGGTGTCGGCGCCCGCAAAGTCGGCAGCAGGCGTGTAGCGGATCTGGCCGTTTTCGATCGTCGCCGTACCGTTGGCCGGAGCCTGCGTGATCTCGGTCAGCGCAATCGCATCGTCGTCGGGGTCGCTGTCATTCGCCAGCGCGTCGATCAGGACGGACGTGTCCTCGTCGGTCGAGGCTTCGTCGTTGGCGGCAACCGGAGCGGCGTTGGGCTGGGCGCTGACAGTGACGATGAGAGTGGCCGTATCGGAAAGCGAGCCGTCCGAAACGGTGTACGTCAGCGTGTCGGCACCCGCGAACGTAGCATCGGGCGTGTAGAGGATTCCGTTGTCGCTGATCTGCGCGGTTCCGTTGGTCGGCGCTTGCGTGATCTCGGTCACCGTGAGCGCGTCGCCGTCAGCGTCGGCATCGTTGACGAGCACTTCGACGAAGACCGCCTCCCCGACGCTCGTCAGCGCGACATCGTCGGCAGCGACTGGCGCGTCGTTGACCGGGCGGATGGTGACGATTAGCTGTCCCAAGTCCGACAACGTGCCGTCGGTTACGCGATAGACGAGTGTGTCGGCGCCTGCGAAATCGCCCGACGGTGTGTAGCGGATCTGACCACTTTCGATGGTCGCCGTGCCGCTGGTCGGCGCGCGCGTGATCTCGGCCAGCGTGAGTGCATCGTCGTCCGCATCGGTGTCGTTGGCGAGCACGTCGATCAAAACCGAGGTGTCTTCATCGGTCGCAGCGGCGTCGTCCATGGCAACCGGGGCGGCGTTGGCCGACGTCTGAGCAACCAGGTCGACGGTCGTTGCCGTAACCTCGACCGTGAACGCGACACCTGCGCCGGGTAGGTCGAGCGCGTCGAACGTGCCGGTGACGGACGGAGCGGTCAGAATCGTGAACCGCTGATCGTTGGACGGGACGAAGCCGTCGACCAAGCGCACACGCAGCGTTCCACCCAGCGTAACCGCCTCGCTCACGGCGAGAACGTCGTAGTCGTCGGCAGGCGTTGGGCCTCCTAGATCGACAGCGAGTGTGCCACCCGTCGGAAACGAGCCAAGTACGACCAGGCGCGACGCCGTTCCGTCGGTTCCGGGGGCGAGCAGGCCGGACTGATCGACGGTCGCGGATCGGACGTCGAGCGTGTCGGTGCCCTGAATCGTGCCGCTGCTGGTCAACGTCGACGTGAACGCTAGGCGCCCTGCGTCGGCGGCGATGGTGCCCGTATTGGCGAACGGCACGCCGACGGCGGTTTGGGTGAATGCCTGGGGCATCGGGTCGCCGAAACCATCCTGAAACGGCCCAGATCCTAGTTTGCGCCAGCGTCCCGCGTTGAGGATCTGGGCGTCGCCGGGCGCCGCACCTGGTGCAAACTGGGCGTCGCGCGTGATCTGGAAGTCGGCGGTCGAGGCGACGTTGAGGACGGCCCCCGCGTCCATCGTCAGGTCGCCGCTGTCCCAGATAGCTACGTTCTGCACGTCCAGTTGACGTCCGCTCAGCAGACGCGCGTAGGGTCCGCCGCTGAACTCAAACCCGGCGCGGACGGTGAGCGAGTCGCGGATCGTGACGGTTCCACCCGCCAGCAGCGACGCGTCGGCCCACTCCATGTCGTCGGCGACGACCGTGGCACCCGTCATTGAAGCCCCCGAGGTGAGCGAGAAGCGTCCGGCAACGTCGAAGTCCGGTGTCAGGAAGGCGTCGGTTTGCTGCAGGATCAACGAAGTCAGCGCGTAGGTGCCGCTCGGCTCGACGCGCAGGGTACCGAAGAACGAGTCGAGCGTGCCCAGGCTCGTCAGCGTCATGGCGTCCGAGAACGTCACCGCGCCGCTCATCGACGTGCCGCCGGATACGTCGTGCGTGCCCTGGTGGGTGAAGTTGCCTGTGAAGTTGATGCGTCCCGCACCGCGTGTCGTGCCCGAGATCACCTGCTGCGCGGTCGGCGATTCCAACTGTGAGAACGAGACACGACCTCCCGCTGCCGCCTCGTAGGTGCCGCCGAGCGTGCTGATAGGCGTCACGTTGAGTGTGAGCGTGCCGACGTTGGAGCGAAACGTGCCGGTGCCGGAAACGTCGACGTAGTCCGTTCCAAACTGGTTGCTGTTGCGTCCGCCGATCCACGTCTCGTCGAACGCACCCGGCCCACCGGTTTTGACGATCACGCCGTCGTTGACGAGAGTCGCGCGCGGCGTGGTTGGGTCGTCGGGGCGAATGCCGGACTCATCGTCGCCGCTGAACCGAAGCGTGGCGCCTGCCTGCACGACCAAGCTGGCGCCCCGTTCGAGTCCGATGTACCCATCGGTAACGTCTGTCACGCCGCCCAGCCGCAGTGTGCGCCCGCGAACGACCAGTTCGGCTTGGCTGAACGTCGATCCCGGCGGTGGCGTGAACGTGCCGCCCCCCGCCAGCGTCGTCGTGCCATCGGTGGACGAGCCTTCGGTCATCGACCCGCCCGTCCACGTCGTCGGACCATCGATCTGGACCGTCGCCGTCGCCAGGACACCGCCGCTCTGCGTCAGCGCTCCGGCAGCCGTCAGCGCGCCCGTCCCGCTGACGAAGCCGCGCGCCAGCGTCACGTCGCCCGCCACCGCGACGGTACCGTTCAAGGCGAGCGAAAGACGCTGCGACGATAGCTCGAGACGGCCAATCGCATAGTCGACCGCCGCCGTCGAGGTAAAGTTGGCACTCGCGTCCAGGTCGATGCGGACCGTATCGCCTGCGATGGGAGCACGGTTCAGATCCCAGTTGGTCGCCGTGCTCCACAGGTCGTCGGCGCCGCCGCCGGTCCACACGATCACGCTCGGATCGACGTTCGAGGTCGGAGCGACGAGGACGACCTGAGTCGGCGTCACGTCGAGCGTGAATCCAGCAGGTAGCTCCGTTGATGCAAAATCGCCTTGAACCGAATTCCCCGTCGCTAACACGAACCGTTCGCCGTCTTGAGGAGCAAACCCGGTCGCCAGCGCAATGCGGAGCACGCCATCTAAACCGAGCGTGCTCCCAACAACCAATCGATCAAACTGCCCCGATGCTGACCCGGACACGTCGAGTGAAAGCGTGCCCCCAGCCGGTAGCGTCAACGGTCCCACGACGGAAAGCGTTGCTGTCGACCCGTCGCCCGTCGCACCCGGAGCCAGCGTCTGCACGTCGTAGGCCGTCGCGTTGGTCAGATCGAGCGTGCCTGCACCGATCAATCTGCCCGTTCCCGTCAGCGCGGCTGTCGTCGTCAGCGTCCCGGCCTGCACCGCCAGCGTGCCCGACACCGCCACGTCCGCGCCCAGCGTTGTAGTCGTCGTACCGGATTTGGTCAGCGTGCCCGCAACGGTGACGCCTGACGCGCCCGTGGCTGTCAGCGCGCCGCTCACACTTGCGTCGAGTGACGCGCCTGTTGGGATCACCAGCGTAGCGTTTTGAAGCGCCAGACCTCCGCTCGTCCAGGTCGACGTGCCGTTGAGCGTTGCCGCGCGATTGGTGAGCGTTTTGCTACCGCCTTCGAGCGTCACACCACCGCTCAGCGTCAGTGGCTGCACGCCCGCCGACGACGCAATCGTGCCGCCAGACCAGCGCGTAGCTCCAGAGATCGTGATGGCGGCAGGACTGGTCAGCGTCGTGTTGTTCTGCACCTCTGCGTCACCCGAAACGGTGAGCGCCCCGTTCAACGTCAGCGATGCGCCGGGACCGCCGGGTGCCAGCGTCAACGCGTCGAGAGCCAGCGCGTCGGTCGTCTCGAATGTGGTTTGCGAGGCTAAAACGGTCAATGCGCCGACGCTCTGCACATCTACGTCCGATGTGACGATCACCCGAGTGACGAACTCCGTACTGCCCGTAACCGCCAGCGCTGCCCGTCAGCGTGGCGACCAAGCCCGTGCTCAGCGCAATCGTTCCCGAACCGCTCAGCGTGCCCGACAGCGTGACGGGGGCCGCCCCGTTGGGGGATTCGCCGCTGAACTCGACGCGCGTATCGATTCCGTCGGCGTCCAGGTCAAAGGCGCCGCCGCCTCCGCCCAGGTCGGTCAGGTTGAATGATCCCGATTGCGACCGGAACGTGCCGCTTCCGCTGAACTGCGCGCGTGCGAGACTGGGCTGAAACGGATCGCCCGCCGTCTTGACAACCGTCCCGTTGTTGTCGAACGTCGGATCGGCTCCGCTGCCGTTCGAGAAGAACGTCCCACCCGATTGCACATCTAACGTCGCGCCCGCTTCGAGCCGGACGACTGAGCCTTGGCCTGCCTGGATGATGCCCGCCTGGTGGACCGACGCACCACGGAGGGTGAGCGTGCGAAAGAAAACACCCTTGGTCGACCCGGTCGAGAAACGCGCGCCGCCGTTTGCATTCGTGGCGCCGATGTTTTGCTGGTTGCCTGCCTCCCACACGAGGACACCGCCGATGTCGAGCGTCCCCGCGCCCAACAGCAGGCCGCCCGTCTGTACAAAATCGCCGCTCGTCGCCAACGTGATCCCGTTTTGGATCGCAATCGACGTATTGTCCGAGACGAGGCTGGGCGTCGTGCTCCCATCCAACTCAACGCGTGCCACCGACACGTCCGCCGCCACCTGCACGTTGGCTCCCTGGAGCGCGACGACGGCAGTGTCGCCGGCTGCGGGAGCACGGTTCAGATCCCAGTTGTCTGCCGTGCTCCACAAATCATCTGCTCCATCGCCTGTCCACGTCAGAAGAGCCGGAACAGCCGAAGCGGGACCGTCGACGATCAGGCGCACGCGGTCGCCTGTCACATCGAGGCGCAGCGTCCGGTCGCCGCTCAGCGTTGGCAAGTTAGTGGCGGCAAACGAGCCGGTGACGCTGCCCGTCGTCGAGCCGTTGCCCGTCGTTATGAGGTCAAACGCCGTGCCTGCCGGAGGATCGTAGCCGCCGACGAACGACACGTTGAGGTTTCCGCCGAGTTGGGCGTTGCCCGTCGCCGTGATCCGGTCGAACTCACCGTCCGCCGCACCGCCAATCTCCAAACTCAGATCGCTTCCGCTGTCGTAGTCATCATCGAATTCGAGCGTGCGCACATCCGCTGGCTCAAACCCCGGACTGACGAAGCCGTCGTTGACCAGAGCGCCCCCCGCAAACGCGACGCGTCCGCCGCCCGCGATTTGCCCGTCGCTCGTGTTGACGAGATTCGCTCCGCTGAACAGGAGACCTCCGCTGCCAACCGCGACCGTCCCATTATTGGTCACGTCGACGCCGAACGTCGTGGTGGCGTCGGGCACGTCGAACGCGAGCGTGCTCTCGTTGGTGAATGCCGCGAAAGACGACCCGGCCTGGAAGGTTTGGAACTCGCTCGATACGGAGGACGCGAACCGCATCGTTCCCAGGTTGAAGACGGCCGCGCCGCCGAGCAGCGTCGTCGCCCCGCGCGCATAGGTCGTGGAGCCGCCGAACCTGGTGACGCCGTCACGGATCGTGCGACTGAATCCGTCGAGTGTAGTGGCTCCGTTCAGGGTTAGCGCGACGTTGGTAACGTTGGTGCTCTGCCAGTTGGTCGCGCCGCCTACCGTCAGTGCGGCAGTCGTAGCGTTGTCGAGCGCGCTGATCGACCCAAAGGAAAGCGCCGCATCGCCGCTGACCGACAGCGGGTTGGTCAGGCCGAGTGAGTTGTTCACCGTCAGGCTCGTAGCCGATGCTGCCGACCGCAGTTCGGTCGCCGCAGAAATGCTCAGCGCGCCCAGGTTGGTGATTGTAGTCGACGACGAAAACGTGGTCGCGCCGCTGATCGTCAGTGCTGCCCGACACGTCGTACGTGTCGCTCGTGATCGTGTAGCTGTTGCCCGCCAGTTCGAGGTCGCCCGCTCCGGTCACATCGCCCGAGATCGGAACGGTCAGCGACGATCCAAACGGGCCAGCCAGCCTCAGGGTCGCGCCAGACGCGATGGAAATGGGACCGTTGAAATCGCTAGCACCCGCTAGCGTGAGCGTGAGCGCGCCGCTGGTAACCCGAACCTCGCCCGACGATCGCATCGCGGACTCGATGCGCGGCGACGTTCCCGCTCCTGCCGTCCCTGCCAAAATGCCCAGGTTCTCAAACGCCAACGGCGTCCCTCCCGACGCTGTCAGCAGTGCAGTATTAGGAGTAGCGAGCGCGAACGTCTGATCGAAGTAGTTGGCGATAGAGGCGCCGTCGACGCGCACGACAAGGCCGATGGCCGGATTCGTCGTCTGCACGGTCGTGTTGCCGCGCAGTTCGATGAACAGGCCGGTCAGCGTGCGACTGCCTGTACCCCGGATAGACGACGTACCCATGACGGACATGCTGCTCGTTCCCTCCAAATCGCCGCCCGCCCACGTCCAATCGCCGTCGACCGAGATAAAGGCCGCCGTGCGCAGCGTGCCAGCGGTTTGAGTGAGCGTGCCCAGCGAGACGAACGCCAATCCGTCTGTGATGTCGAGCGTAGCGCTCGACCGGTTCAGCGTCAGACTCGAAAGCGACGGCGGACTCACGTCGAGAACGACGGTGTACACGCCCGGCGCGTCGATGACTACGTCGGCGCCGTCGGCAGGTGGCGCGCCCGTCGACCAGTTGGCGCCATCGGTCCAAGTCGTGCCGTCGCCTGCGCCTGTCCACGTCGTTTGGGCTGAGGCGAGGGCAGGAAGCGCTAGGGTAAGCAGCGCGACGAGCAGGCCGGTTCGCATCGCCGGAAAAAAACGAGTGGGCGTGTCCATGATTCGGGCGGTTTCGCGTAGTGGAGAGGGAAGGGCGCCCCGCTGTGCGGCTCCTCCCCTTCTACTACGCCATTTCCGGCGACGACAGGCCACCACTCCGCGACTCTCTTTGCTACTCGCCTTCCGCATAGCTGCCTGCTGCACCCTCGGGGTCGCCGCGATCTGCGCGGAGACAGCCGGGGCACAGACGGATCTGGGACCGATCAAGGTGCGCGGATCAGTTGGATTCAACGCCGAAGCGTACACGTCGAGCGGACCGACGCGCCGCGCGCCCGCCGTCTTGCAGGTCTTCGCCGGGACGAACTTCTCGCTCTTCGGCCTCTCGTCCGGCCTGGACCTGACGTATTCGACTGACCAATCGCGCATTCGGCAGAGCGTCAACCGGCTGGCGTTTTCGACGCGTTGGAACGGCGGAAGTGCAGCGGCAGGCGACGTCAGTCCCGACATCTCGCGCTACACGCTGAGCGGAACGGTCTTGCGCGGCGGCTACCTCGAACTGACGCCGGGACCGGTCCAATTCGCGCTGGGCGGAGGGCGCGCACAACGCGTCGTCGAAGTCGACCAGGGCATTCCGGGACGCGGGCAAGCCTACGAGCGCTACGTCGGCGGCGGACGGTTGGGACTGGGCGACAAGTCGGGCACGCACCTGCACCTGGTCTCGGTCTACGGACGCGACGTGGTCTCGTCGGTCGACGAGCAGCTGGACGTCGAGCCTGCCGAGAACTTGGTCCTGGCGCCCGAAGCCGGTCTGCGACTGTGGGACGGCGCCCTGTTCGTGCGCGGCGCGTTCGCGGCGTCCGCCTACACGAACGATCTGCGTGCCGAGAGCGGCGGCCCGTCGTTTCCGCTCTTCGCCAGCCGAACCGGAACGAGCGTCGACTACGCGACCGAGGCGACGGCCCGCCTGCAACTCGACCGCGTCGGCGTGACGTTAGATGCGAGCCGCTACAATCCCGGCTATCGCACGATCGGCATCCCGCGCTTCCGGTCGGACGAACAGACGCTGCGCGGCCAGGTGCGCCTCTCGCTGCTGCGCGAGAACAAACTGACGCTCAACCTATCCGGCGGCCACGTGCGCGACAACCTGCTCGACACGCGCGCCGTCACGACCAATCGCGTCACCATGGGCGCCGACGCTTCGTATCGCCTATCGACCAGCGTCAACCTGAGCGGAGGCATCGCCCTGCTCTCGACCTCGGCCGATCCGCTCGACGGCACGCCCGATCCCGAGTTGATCGCGCTCGACTTCGTCAGCCGCTCGTTTCGCCTATCGCCCGTGTTTACGCTGGGCAACCAGGGCGGATTACGCCACGTCGTCTCGCTGGCAACGAGTTATCAGATGAGCGAGGATCAGAGTCCCGCCGTCGGCCTGGGTCTGCGTCCTGACAACCGGACCGACAACGCGTCCGGCTCGCTGGCCTACACGCTAGGCTTTCCGTCGGGCATCTCGGTCACGACGACGCTGACCGGTCTGCGCGGCGAGACAGCGACGAGCCGGATGGACGTGATCGGCGCGACGGTCGGCTCAGGCCTGTCGCTGTGGGAGCGGCGCCTGACGCTCAACGGCACGCTCGGCGCGACGCGCAATCAGAGCCGGATGGACGGTTTGGGCGTGGTGCCCGCGTCGTCGCAGTCGCTGGACCAGCTAACGGCGGGCCTGACGGCAGGCTATCGCCTCTGGGGGTCCGACACCATCCGCCTCTCGCTGCGCGGACTGGCGACCCAAGCTCCGACGCGCACCTTCCGCGAACTCCGCGCCACACTCCGCTACACTCACTCGTTTTAATGGTTGACGGTTTGCGCATCCGATCTGGACTCCGCTTGGGCGGCACGTTGCTGGCGCTTGCGCTACTGGCTCTGGCTCCGACGCGCGCATTGGCGCAAGGCACCGTCCAGATCGACGTGCTGGGCGTTCCTCCGGTGTTGGAAACGCCGTTCGTATCCGAGTTGGCGCAGCGCTTCGAGACGGGCCGCTACCCGATCCGCATCCTCTACTCCAGCCCAACGGCGCAGTCAACGACGTTTACTCTCGAAGCCATCCTGCGGCGCGACGGTGGCGAGTTGGCGCGCGTCGCTTCCGAACCGTTCGCCCTCTCCCCAGGCGTCTACACATATCTCGGATTCGACGGGTCGATGGAAGGCGGACCGCCGATCCTATTTGCCCAGTCGCTGGCGTCGCTCGTGGACGCGCTGCCGCCGGACGACCGCGAGACGGTTCGGCAGACCGGCGCGCTAAGCGAAGGTGTCTACACGCTGGACGTGACCGTTCGCCCCCTCGACCCGTCGAGCTTGGTAGTCGGATTGGGCAGCACGGTCGTGTTTCAGGTCCGCCTGTCGCAGCCGCCGATCTTGTTCGAGCCGTCCGATGCATCACAGGTCACGACCGACCTGCCCATCTTCTCTTGGGCGCCGGTCATCGCACCCGCCGGGACACAAATCGAATACGACTTCCTGCTCGTCGAAATCCTCGCAGGGCAGACGGCGCTGCAAGCGCTCCAGAGCAACCGGGCATACCACGAAGAGACCGTCGTGGGCACGACGCTGCTCTACACGCCTGACAAACTGCCGCTCGAAGAGGGCAACGCCTACGCATGGCAGGTGCGCGCCCGCGATCCACTCGAACTGACGGCGTTCACCAACGAGGGCCTGAGCGAAGTTCGGACGTTCTCGTACACGCCCTACACCATTTTCGGTCAGTCCCAACTTCCGATTCGACTGACGACGCCGACAGGCGATTTCATCGTCAACGAACTCAATCCCTCCTTCAACTGGCTGTACGTGACCCAGGTCGCCGAGGCGCAGTTTCTAGGCATGACTGCCGTGTTCGTACCACTGGGCGGAGTGCGAATGGTGGAATCGCGGGCCAAACCCTTCACCGTGCCCATAGTGCTCAATCCTACCGGAGGAACACGGAGTTTTAGCATACCCCCAACATTCAACAAGCTCAAAGGAGGCGTCGATTACATGTGGTACCTCACGCTCGGCGAGCGGCAGGTTAGCGACATGGGTACGTTCAAGTACCGTCCCGGCGGCATCGGTCCCATCATGCTGCCGCTAATGGCGAACATCACCAATCCGGGCGCGGGCGAGAGTGTGACGCGCGTCGAACCGACGTTCGTGTGGAGCATCAAAAAGGAGGATCGACCGCGCGTCAACCAGATGGAGTTGATCGTGGAGCAGGACGGTCAGTCCGTCGTGACGCGGTCGGTTCGGGTGCAGCCGAGCGAAGATGTCGGCCTGCCGTACATCGAAACGCTGAGTCTGTCCGAGTTGCTGGCGCTCGACACCGACCGAGGGCGCGGCGCTTCGGTGACGGCCATCGTTCGACTCAACGACGACGAGAAGGCGCCCGCCGAGCGCCGCACGTTTACCTACAAACCCGAACTCCCGCTCGTGCTGACGGCACCCCGCGCGCAGAGCATCATCGCTGGATCACGCGTCGATCTTAGGTGGCAGGGTGCGCTGAGTTCTGAGCTTGTGAGCCGCTCGGACCTGCGCATGGAAGTCGTCGTGCTGACCGGGACGAATGAGACGGTCCGCGTGCCGGTCGGAAAATCGGATATCGGCGTCACCATCGACTTGAACGCGCTGGCGCAACAAAACGCTGCCTTCACGCCAACGAGTGGGACGACGTATCGCTGGCGACTCGAACTCACCAACGGCAGCGGTTGGACGGCGCGCAGCCCGATGGCGAGCTTCGGGGTAGCAGGCACGCAACTCACGCTGACGGCTCCGGCTGACAACGACCGCACAACCGACCCGCTTCCGACGTTCGAGTGGCGCTTCGACGGGCCGATTCCTTCTGGCGACCTGGAGCTGGTGCTCTCGCCGTCGCCCCAAGGCAACGTGGCCGCCCCCACCCCGCTGCGCATCGCTCTGGCGCCTGGCCAGACTCGGTATACCCTGACTGGACAGCAGGCGCTCACGATGGGCACCAACAACGACGGCATCGCATGGACGCTGCACGTCGACGGCAAACCGGTAGCGCCGACGCGCTCGTTCTACTACACACCCACTCTCAACATTTCGGTTCTGCGTCCGACTGACGAAAGCAGCGTCGGCGGCGCGTTTCTGGACCTGACGTGGAACGTCGACCTGCCACCTGGAATGACCGGTTTGCCGCTCGAACTGGCGATGGCGGCGACTCCATCGGGGGCGCAAGATGCGAGCTTCACGACCAGCCAGACTCCAACTGTCGGCAACGTGAACGCGGCGGGCGGTGGTACGGCACGCGTCGCGATCGCGTCGTTAGGCGTGACGGCGGGCGAGGCGTTCGACGGCAACCTATGGCTGCGCGCTCGGACCGGCAGTGGCTTCTCGTGGTCTAGCGAAAGTGTGCTGACGCCGCTGCGTATCACGTCGACTGCTGGCGGCGCGTTGATTTCGCTCACTTCGCCTGCCAATGGCGGGGTCAACGGCGATCCGATGGTCGAGTTCGAGTGGTCATGGGGATCGTCGGGCATGTCAGGCGAGGCGCTGACGCTCGTGGCGACGCCGGTCGTCGACTTCGGGCAGGGCGAAGTGGAGGAGTTTGCGACGCAGCGGTTCGCGTTGCAACCGGGCCAGACGCAGTTCACACCCGCAGCAGCGGAACAATGGCTGCTGGGCGCGGGGCCGAACAGCTACGTCAGGTGGCATCTGGAAGTACGACGGGCAGATCGTGAGCGACGCGTTCACCTTCCGCAACACGCCGCTCATCAACCTGACGGTTTCGGGCCTCTCGGACGGACAAAACGTGCGCTCGGACGCCGTCGATCTGGACTACACGTCGGCTCTCCCGCCTGCACTCGCCGCAGCGCGCGCTCAGCTGTATATGGGCTATCAGGGTGTTAAAGCCGACGACCCCAGCACGTTCGACGGCGGCAACGGATCGTCACTGGGCCGGGTGAGTCAGAGCAGCGGGACGATCCGGCTGCCCATTGCAGGCAACTCCAGATTTTCAAGCGGATT
Source organism: Rhodothermales bacterium (assembly GCA_963793245.1). GTDB lineage: Bacteria > Bacteroidota > Rhodothermia > Rhodothermales > BA12 > CAXBBB01. The sequence goes on along the minus strand of CAWBZG010000004.1, from coordinate 156,843 downwards.
CGTCTACGACCTCGACTTCTACCTCTCCGGCCCGCACAACGACGTAGTCGCGGCAGGTCCGATGCGTCCCGACTGGATCGCGTCGCCGGGCGCTACGGTTTCGGGCCTCACCTTCCGCGAGGCGCAAGCGCCAACCCTCGTCGCCCCCGCCGGACTGGTCGAGTCGCCGCTGTTTCGGTTCGAGTGGAACGCGCCCGACCGCATCCGCGCCCAGGGCCTCTCCATCGTCGTCGTCCCGGTCGCAGCCGACCGGACACAGCAGACCGAGCGCGCCGTCCGCTTCCCCGTCGCCGACGTGCGTGCGACGACGCGCGACCTGTCCGCCGTCGACGTATTCCGCATCGGGACGGCTTATCAGACCGGCTTCACGGGCGATCACGTCTGGTTTCTCGAAGGCGACGGCATCGCGCTGACGCAACCCACGGCGTTCCGCTACGAGCCGACGTTTACAGCGCCACTCGCCGCCCCCACCGACGGCCAACTCGTCAGCGGCAAGACGCTGGAGGCGCAGTGGTCCATCAACGTGCCGAGCGGCATGACCGGCACGAGCCTCGACCTGACGCTCGCGATGCGCGCCGGAGACCGCAGACGCCGGATTCGTGGCACTGCCGCTCGGCACCGTCCAGGGCAGCTTTAGCGGTACCAACTCGTTCGACGTGCGCGCCCTGCCGCTCGACCCCAACCGCGACTACTTGCTGGGTGTCATCGTGCGCCCCACCGGTCAGCCGGACGGATGGACGGCGACGAGCTACGATCCTAAAGCAGGCGTCCGGTTCACTGCCGCTGATGCCGTCCTCGCCACGCTGACCGGCCCCGACGGTGTCGACACGACGTTCGAGCCATTCTTCCAATGGACGTTCGACTCGTCGGTGCCTGATCAGCCGCTCTACGCCGTCGTCCGCGAGCCGGGCGAGGGCGGAAGCGTCGTCGTCCGGTCGCTCGTGGAGCGCGATGCGGCTGGCGATCTGCCCCCCTTCCACCGCGTTTCGGTCGCCGATGCGTTGAAACTGGGCTACGGTCTCAGGTACGAGGTCGTGTTGGAGATGGGCGGCGTCGACGTCAGCAATACGCTGCCGTACCAGTACGCGCCGGAGATGAAAACGCTGGTCGAGACGTACCCGACGATGGACAACGACGAGATGCTGGTCGTCGGTCCAGAGACGTTTACGTGGTCGATGTCCCTGCCGGACGAGCAGGTGATGCGCTTTGTCGACGCAGGCGCGCGCTACGCTCTCTTCTTCCGCCAGGGCGATCTGACCTACACGCTTCCCGTCGACGGCGACAGCGAGGCGGTCGTCGATCTGCGGGCGCTGCGCGCTGAGGGCTTCGACCTCACGCTTCAGGAGTCGATCCGCTGGTTCGTCACGCTGTATGGACCGGGCGGCGTCGACGCGCCGTGGGGCGCCATCTCGGACGGAGCGGTCTTCTCACCCGGACTCGAGGCCATCACGATCACGTCGCCGTCGGGCTACAACACAGCCGTCGACGACGTGCTGCCGACGATCACGTGGACGCTCAACCGCCCGCTGACCGGCGATCACGCGCTCGAACTCCAACTCATCCCGCGCGACGATTCAGCCCAGATCGATCCGCTGCCGCTGATGCGCGAAGGGACGATCCGCATTCCCCTGCCGACCGGCGCCACGTCCTACACGCTCACACCGGCGGACGTGTTTGGCATCTCGATCCCCAACATCAGCGGACGCACACTAACCGCCAGTGTGCTCGTCAACGAGACCGAAGCGGCGTACTTCACGCAGTTCGTCTACATGCCCCTGCTCCAGACGACGCTCGACGTGCCCGACCCCAGCGGCGCCCGCACGTTCGGCGACGTTCCGACGCGCTTCGAGTGGACGATGGCGATCGACGACGCGCTGTTCGACGCCGGAGCCTCTTCGACGTTGGGCTTTCGCGACATGGACACCGGTGAGCGGCGCAGCCTGCCGTTCGTCCCGCGCGAGGGGATTACGATTCCACCGTCGACGCTGGCGGATCTGGAAACCCAGGGCTTCGCGTTCCAAGACGGCGAGTTTTACGAGTGGTTCGTCGGCCTGACGAGTCCCGACGGACGGTGGCGCGCCTACGGTATCCAGGTCGTACCGCTGACCTACCAGGAGGCGACGCCAGAGCCGGAAGGTCCGGCGCCGTTCATCGTGCTGACGGCTCCCGACGATGGCATCGTTGTGCCCGATGAGCGTCCGACGTTCCGCTGGAGCTACCAAGACCTGCCCGCCGACGTTGACGCGTCCGAGTTGGTGGCGAGCGTCGTCTTCACGCGGCTGACGGATCCCATCGACGGCGTACCGGCTCAGTCCTACTTCTTCGTCGACGTAGCGCCGGGAGCGACGAGTTACCGCCTGGATCGCGAACTGACGGCGCTCGATCCGGGCGTCGAGTACACGTGGACGGTCGGCCTGACGCCGGACGAAGGCTCGACGCTGTTTGGATTCCCCGACCGGCTCGAAAGCGACGAGCGCACGTTTGCCTACCGCAGCGCGCCAACCGAGCAAGAGGAAGAGGCTGAGGGATGGGACGGCTTCCTGACCTTTTTCGCCGAACTCGTCGGTATGGACGAACTCAGAGACGAAGACGGCGACGGCGACCTGGACGGGCAGGCCGCAATCCGCCTCGACACCGATCCCGCCGCCGACAGAGGCGTGCTCCCCGACATGGCCGAGCGCGAGAAGTCCGAAGAGGAGCAGGAGCGAGAGAAAGAGGAGCGGGCCAACGAGAAAGAGCCGATCCGCCCCGTCGATCCGGTCGACCCAGCAAACGATCCCAACCGCGACGGCCAGCCGCCGACTCCGGCCACGACGACGCTTCCCGTCACCGTCGCCGACGTACAGACCATCGAGACCGACGACGGCACCCAAGTCCCCGTCGCCGGGACGATCCGCGCCGAGTTGGAGAACGCGGATCCCGCTACTCAGCAGAAAGCCGAAGACCTCAGCCCAGTCCCCGGCCTCACGCTGACGACGCTCGAGTGGCGCCGCAAAGACGGCACCGTAGACCTGACGCAGCCCGACCTGGACGCGCTGACGGGCTTGTCGCTCGCCGACGTGAAAGCGCTGGACCTGGGCGAAGTCGTCGTTGGCGCCAAACTGAGCCTGAACCGACTGGACGACTTCGACTGTGGGCAGGGACCGCAGTCGACCATCGACCTGGGCGACGGGACGCTAACGCTGCGTCCGAGTGGAACGGTCGAGGGCGCGATCAGCCTGAACGTGCCGTGCGAAGTCGCCGTCGGTCCGTTTATCGCGACGCTGACGAGCACGACGCTCGACTTTCAGGGCGGCAGTGATGGGCAACGCGCACGTCTCAACGCCCAGGCGCAACTGGCCGTCGGCGAGCAGACGTTTACCGGATCCATCGGGGCCAACCTCATCACGGGCGCGATCACCGACCTGAGCTTCGTGCTCGATCAGCCCTTCACGTGGGCGATTCCCCAGGGTCAAAACCCGGCGCTCACCTTCCGAATCGACCGCGCCGAACTGAGCCGCGACGGGTTGCTGATCGACGGGCGGCAGGAGTTGCTGCTGGCCGGTCAAGAGCGAGGCAACGCGGCAAAGCAGGAGGAAAAGGGTGCATCGAATCTGGGTGTCACGTTCGACGAACTGCTGCTCGACATCGGGTCGATGCGCATCGCGTCGGGCAGCGTGCTCTTCGACCAGGGCTTTGCATTCCAGGCCGGACTGATCGCCGGACCGCCTGCCCCCGATGGATCGCCCGGACCCGAGGAGATGACGTTGCAGGCCATTCCGCTGTCGACCGAGGAGGTGCCGACGTTCGACGCCAAGACCGGCGTCTACTTCGGACTGGGCGGCGAGATCGTGCTCGACAAAGACGGCTTCCGTCCGCGCGGCGAAGGCAAAGCGGTCATCCGCGTCGGTGATTTCGAGTTCGAGGAAGAACTGGTCGCTCACTATGGCAAAGACCTCTCGTACAGCCTCTATCCCGACTTCACCATCGGCCAGGGGCAGATCGACTTCGAGTGGCGCGGCGCGAGCGTCGCCTACGCCGATGCCGCCGGTTTCCACCTCAACGTCGACGGCCTGATCGAAGCCGCCATCCCCGACACGCTGGCGCTTCCTAACGACGAGTTGGCCTACATCGTCCTTAAGACCGGACCACCCGAAGCTCAAGAACTGCTCGTCGACTTCGTGCGCGAGGCGACGGGCGGCGTCCGGCTGACCACCAAGCAGCCCGTCGCCCTCGTCCTGCCCGCGCTGAACGACCCGCTGACGCCCAACGCGGCTGCTCCGCAGATCATGGTGACGTTCCAGGATCTGCTGATCACCGGCGGATCGGTATCGGCTGGATTCATCGAGGCGAACACGGGCGGCGACGCGCGCTTCGACCTGTCGTCGCGCGGCATTCCGATGCTGATCGAGCGCATCCGCTATGCGGGAGACGCGGCGTCGAGTCCCGACGGCGTCGCCGGGCTGAACCTGAACGGCTTCCTCAGTCTCTTTGGCGACGTGGCGAGCACGCAAAACACGTTCGACCTGTCGATCTCGCCGGGCGGTCGCGCAACGACCAACCTCGACCTGCGCGCGTTCGGCGGAGCGATCGATCTGGCTGGTGCAGAGCGGGCGGCGTTGCAGATCGACGTGGTGACGGGCCATATCGACGTTCCCCTGCTCGACCTGGGCGGCGCGCCGTCGGACATCGACCTGACGCTCGAAGGCTCGTTCTTGCTGCAAGACCCGACGCGCGCCGTCGTCGCCGCGCGCGCCGACATCACGGCCAGCTACCGGATGCTGCCGTCGGGCGAGGTCTCGTTCGGAGCCAATACGGTGCAGCCGGCTGATCTGGGGGGCGCGGCGCGCCTGGACTTTGGGCCGCTGGCTTTGGGGATAGATCGCATCACGACCCTGACGCTGGACTACGACACTGCTTCTGGATGGGAGTTCGACGCTGATCTGGACGTGCGGCTGATCGTCCTGCCGTCCGGAGTCGATCCACTTTTCTTCACGCTCGAAAACGTGTTCGTGACCGAGCGCGGCTTCACGATCCCGCTCCAAAACAAGAGCGACTTCAACGGCCTGTCATTCGACCTAGGCGCGGCGACAATCGAACTGCTCGCCTTCCGCACCAACGACGATTCCAACGATCCGAACGAGGTGCGCGGGATCACCTACGACTGGTTTACCAACGACTTCGACCTGAACTTGGGCGAGATGATGGTGCCCGAGTTCGACTTCATCGTCCGCCTCCCCTCCTTCTACGGCGCCAACCCCAACGACCCAACGGCCGAGATCGTCTTCAACGCCGTCACGTTCCGCGACGGCCTATTCACCGGCGCGTTCAGCTACGCCCCCGCCGTCGACGCGCAGGGCAACGTGGAGTCGTTTGCGGTCATCCCGCTCGGAGCGCCCGCAAGCTCACCGCCGTCACTTGCCCTCGAGAAGGTCGACGGTGAGTTTATCGAGCGTTCCAACGGCGATCAGGGACTGGACCTGTCGCTGCTGGGCTACCTGGTGGCCGGTGCCGGGCCGTTCACACCCGAAGATCCGTCGGCGTGTCCGCTGGCGCGGTTTGGGCTGGATCTGGTCGAGGGGCCAGGACTGGAAGGCACGATCACGGCGGTTGACGCCGGGCCGTGCGGATCGGTCGACTTCGGTCCGGTTTCGCTGAGCATCATCGGGGACGATCCAGCGTCGCCGGAAGGAGCCGTGGCGTCGACGCTGACGTTTGCGTACGCCAACGGCGAGCAGAGCGCCACGTTCGAAGGCGGCGTGCGAGTCGAGCTTCCCGCAGTTGAGAACGGTATACGCCCGACGTTCGACGGCAGATTGGCACTCGACCTGCTGACCGGCGACATTAGCGGCGGCCGCATCGAGTTGCAGCAACCGTTTACGGTTCCGGTCCCGCTCCAAAGCGCCGATCCGCTGTTTTCGGTCACCGTCAGCGAAGGCGTACTCGACAAGCGCGGACTGGCGCTGAGCGGTAGCGGCGATCTCAACATGGACGAGGGCAACACGGTCGGTCTGGCGTTCGACTCGCTGCGCTTCGACCTGTCGGATGGCTTCATCCAGAACGGCAGTGCGACGCTGGCCGCGAACGTGGCGATTGAAAGCCCCGCCGGTCCCTTCGACTTCAAGCTGGTACCTGCCGACCCCGACTCGCTCACGATTGCCGACATCCCGACCGACGGTTTCCGCGTCGATCTGCGCGGTGCGATTCGGCTCGACCGAGACGGACTGCGCGTGACAGGCGACGGACGCGCGGGCCTCAACTTCGCGGCTTTCAACAGCCCCGCCGTCCGCGTCGGCTTCGAGAACGACGCCGACCCACTGAACGGCTTCACGATTGGTCTGGGGCCGGTCGCCGTCACCCAGGGACGCGCCGAGTTCTTCGTCGACATCGACGAGCGCCGGTCCGCGACGCCGCTCGCCACGCTCGACCGCGACGGGTGGCAGTTCTCGGCACAGGCCGCCATCGAAGCCGTCATCCCCGACACCCTCTTCCTCCCCTCGCGCGACGTCGCCTACCTCGTCCTGCGCGACGAACAAGGCACGCTCCTGGTCGACAAACAGCCAAACCTGATCCGCACGATCGGTCAGCAGAAAGTGCAACTGTCGATTCCGAGCCTGGACATCCAGACCAACGGCGCCAAGCCGCCCCTCAACGTATCGTTCTCGGCTAGGATCGACGACGCCGGAAACGTGACGGCGGACTCGGTCGGCTTCGACTTTGGCGGGCTGGCGATGGAGTTGCCGAACCTGCCGCTGGCTTTGCGATCCGGCTCCTACATCCGAGCGCGCGCCAATCCGTTCGGGCTGCAAGCCGACGTGCTGCTGCCCGATATGCTCAAAGATCCGGCCTCGCCGCTGAGCGTCTATCTGGAAGTCGGCAGCGACGGCTTTTCGGGCATCGTCGAATCGGGCACGTATAGCCCAACATTTAGCGCCGATCAGACGACCCAAACGCCCGTCGTGTCACGCACCTTCGGCGGTACGGCGGGGGATCCGGCGGCGACGCTGGCGATACGCGGACTGCGCTTCGCGTTCGGCTCGAACCAGGAGCCGGACCTCGAACTCTCGGGCGACCTGACGGCCAAACTCCTGCGCGCCAAGTCGCTCGACGGGACCGACGAGGGCGAGGCGGCCTACATCCACCTGGCCGCGCAGTACGTCAGCCCGGACGGGCAGGCACCGCGCGCGTGGCAGTTCGCAGGCAGCGCGCAGCACCTGGGCGACGTGCCGCTGGGCGTCGCCACCCTCCGCCCCAACCCCGTCAACGGCATCACGCTCGACATCACCTCGTCGAGCTTCGAGCTGGGCGTCGCCGGGACGCTGCGGGCGGGCGAATTGCTGGACGGATTCGCCGTCGCGCTAAACTCATTTCAAACTGACGGTCGACGAGCTAAACGGAGTTACCGCCAGCGTCGACGCGAGCAACGCCGATGAGATCGAGGCCGAACTATTCGGCAATTTGGCGACATTCACAGTCCCTGTCGAAGGCCTGACATCGACGCCAACCCCGATGAGTCACACTCACGATCGATCAGGCGAGCCTCCAAGCGGTGTCGGACGACCCGATGGCGTTGACCGGCCAGCAACATGGTGCTGAGTACGGACGGCGGCTTCACGTTCGACGAAATCGCCGTCGGCAACGTGCCCCTCGTGGGAGACCTAGCACGTTTAGAGCGTCTCGCCCTGGTCAAGCCCGCCGCCGACCGCCCGATCCAGATCGAGATCGACGGACGCGTCAAACTGCCTGAGCCGTTCGGGAGCAACGCCGAAACCGGACTCAACGTCACGATTGCACGTCCGGCTAGCGGCGGAGCGCCGACCGTCGACGTAGGCGCCCTCACGTTCGCGCTCGATACCGGATTCCGCATCGGCAACAACACGGCGACCGAGTTCGACCTGGGCGGTTTCGCCACCCTCGACCTGACCGGCTTCGCGCTCGACCTCAACCTGGGCGACGCCAGCAAATCGCCGACGATCTACACGACGGCTGCGATCTACATCAACAACAAGACCGACAAGCGCATCGAGTTCGGACAGGCCAGTTCGATCACGCGCAACTACGGAATCCGAGCGTCACGCGTGGAGAATGCCGGAGACTGTCCCGATTACTACATCGGAAGTGCGTGCATCGGATTCAAGCTGGCCGTCGCCGGTACACCTGCTAATCCCCTCTTCGCATTCGACGCGGACTTCTTCAACGTGAGCGTCGAGCGTGTGTCGCTGGCGAGCGGGTCGAACGGTCAGCCATTCGGCGTCTCGATCAACGGAAGCGCCGGGCTGAACATCGCCGGAGTCGGCGGAAAAGCCGGATTCGCCGACTTCACGTTCGACAAGACGGGCATCACCAATACCGGGCGTCTGGCCGCAGGTGCCGCGTTCTTCCTGCTCCAAACCGCCGAAGACAAAGGCCTGTTCACGCTCGAAGTCGGCGAGTACGTGACGGCGCGCGACACGACGTTTATGGTTACGAGCGGCACGGAAGCAGGGCACTACTGAAGTGAGCGAAAATTCAGTGACGGCCTCTCGTTATCTGCGCTTCGGCGGCCAGGGGTTCAGCGCCGTCAAAATCAGCGTCGGTAGCGGCGGGGCGGGCGACTTCGCTCTCTCAGCAGGCGTCGATGAGATTTTGTATTACAAAACGGTGAAAGGCGACTCCTACCTCAAAATCGTCAACGCCAACCTGACGCTTCCCTCGCTGGCGCTCAACGCATCGTTCGAGTACCAGGGCGGCCCGCGACGGCACGCTCGTCCGGCTAGCTGCACGCGGGAAATTTGGGCCACCAGGATCGTCGGCCATAGAAGCCTCGGCCGTCGGCAAGTTCTCCAACAAAGGCGGCGAGCTGTCGATGGGCGTATTCATAGCGACCAAGATTGGCATACCGATCATACCGGGCATCGTCGAAATCTCAGCGATCGGCGGCGGGTTCTTCCTGCGTCCCGATGTGGCCGACCTGAACTCGGTCATCAATGCCGTCAACCTGGGGACAGGCGGGTTGAGCCAGAACGCTCAGGATCTGATCGCGGCGCGGCGCGGTGCGGCTTTTGAGCGCATCGCGAACGGCGGCGAATTTGCAGTGATGGTTTATGCAGGCGTCGGCATGCTCGGCACGTCAGGTAAGTACGCGCTCGATGGGCGCGTACTGATCACGCTCTCGGATCAGGCGGTGCTCCTGGACGCTGCTGTCGGCATCTACGGCTTCGACGCAAACAAGCTGGGTGCCATCCTCAACGTCAATGCGCTGTTCAGCCCAGCCTTCGTCAGCGGCGCTGTCGTGGCCTCGATGAAGGTGCCGACCAAGAGCATCATGGACATCGAAGCGACGCTCGACTTCTACGCCGGACGTAGCGGTGACGGCCCTGACGCCGCCTGGGGTATCCGGGGCGCCATCGACGGATCTCTTGTCACCATTCTCGACATCGAAGGCGACCTGTTTATCGGCCCACCCGGATTCTACATGGGACTCGAAGCGCGCATCGATGTGGACTTGTACCTAATCGAGATCGGCGCGTCCGTTCTGGTCGAAGCGTGGCGCGCAAAGGGCGGATCGTTCGGGGCATACGTCGAAGGATCCGCGTATATCAAGACCAAGATCGGCGGAGCCAACGGAATGGTCAAAGGGGCCTACGTCTCGCGCGGCAACGGATCGGGCTTTGTCTATGGGAGCGGGTATGCTGAGCTTAAGTGGCTTCCCGATCCCAGTGGATGGTTCAGCATCAGCGGTAGTGGCATCGACGGCGGCGTGGGTACCAACGACAAATACGAAGGCATGGTCGCCGACGCGCGTGACGAGGGCCGAGCGCTCGCGGACAAAGCCGCCGAAGCAGGTACTGAGTTGGACAACATGAAGGACAAACTCTCCGACGCTGCCGACGAGCAAAGCAGAGCCGACGCAGCACGCGCAGCCGCAGAAGCAGAGCAGGCGGAGATGGCTGCGATCCGCGCTGGCAACGTGCAGGTCCCTGATGGGGCGCTGGGCATCTCCGGCTACAACTTCTTCCTCGAATCGGCAGCGCAGCGGCGCCAGAACCTCGCGCTCATAGTCGACAGAGAGTCCATGATTTCGCCGAATGGCACGCTGTCAGCCGATCAACGCTGGGTGCATGACAACGTCCTGACCAACACGACACCGCTGCTCAGAAGTGCGTCGAGCAACCAGAGCCTGAGGACTATGCGGTTGCAAGCAAACGTCTTTGCCGCGATCGCAACGGTTCAAGGCGGCGCTGCGTCAGCACGTCTCAAAGGTGCCACGACTGGCCTGGAGAATGTGCTCCTCGACACCGAATCGGCGCTCGAAGGCATGCGCGACTTCACTTCGCCCATCACCGCTTCCAACATGGGCGGTGTGCCCACCGTCGGGCCGGATGGCTTGATCTCGGGCAACCCGACGTTCTCCGTCGATCAATCGCAGGTCGATGCGCAGCAGTCAACCGTAGGTTCGGCGGAGGCTGAAATCGCCGCTCTCGACGCTCGGTACGGCGAAGCGCTCGAAGCTGCACTGGCGGAACTGGCCGGAGTCGACCTGATCCTGAGCGGCAACCCATCGTTCGACGTGGACGCGTACGTCACGCGCACGGGCGACGGACTGGGGGGCGCCGTTTTGGGCTGGTTCGACAGACTCAACAACGTCAACGTCAACACGGCAGCGGGCAACTTCCGCACCGCCGTCGAGAACATGGAGAAGTACGACGCCTACCGCGCGAGTCACTATTGGGATCAGATGAACTGGGCCAATGCGCAACGCACGGCTCTGACAGCCCGACGTTCGGGCCTCTACACAGCTATCGGCAGAGAGACTGCGCGGTACTCCGACAACAACTTCGCCCTTCACGGATTGGCAGCGGGAGCCTCCAGCTTCCACGTCCAAGCCGTCCTGGATCCGATCGATTCCGGCGAAGCAGCGACCGCGCGAAACCGTGTGATGCAAGCATTACAGACGCGGCCGACCACACCTGGGGGCAAAACGGCGCACAACGATGTCTTTCAAGACAACGCGCGTCAGTTCTGGTACGACTTCCCGAACCAAGGCTTGAGAGTGCTGTCCGATTCTGCTCGCGCACGGGCTTCGCAAGTACGCAATCAGCAAGTCACCGTGATGCGGCCGCTACTTGCCGCCTACCGCGCGTTCACAAGCGACGTAGACGACATATACGCGCTCAAATCCGAACTGGGCACCATCGTCTACGGGATGGCTGACGAGTACCGCCGCTGGCGATCCGACGCCATCAGCGCCGACAGTGTCGAGGGTATCAGCGATGTCTTGGCGTCGTTGGGGTCGAGTCTGGAGCCACCAAAGATCAACCAGATGGGCTTCTACGCGAACCGCACCGGAAACCTGAACCGCGCGACCGTCAGCTACATCGTCACCCCACCGCAGGGCGGCGAGGTCGTCGAAGTCAGCTACGCGCTGGAACGAACAGCTTCGTCCTCCGGCTCGGACAACATCTACTCGTCCAACAGCTTTTACTCAGCGGGCAAGCGGTCGGAGAACGGAAGCGAGTCTAACCAACTCGACGTGTACTCCTTCCGTGAGTCGCTGGTCGACCAAACGCAGAGTTACGAGATCACACTTCGTGCGCGCAGTTCGGGCGGAAACGTCGCGCTGCGGCAGGGACGCTTTACCGCCAACGTGCGAGACGGAGCGGGCGCGAACGTGACGAGCGGCAGCATCCTCACGACCGACGTGACGCCTCCGAGCGTCAGCTTCGTCACGCTCCACACGACGCGGACGGCGAACGGACAGGAGGAACGGTATGGACGCAAGTCAGGCGGTAAGGTGCTACTCAGCGAGATCGGCGCCGTCCGCATCTCGGCGTGGGCGACCGATGCCGAATCCGACGTGCGGACCTACGAATACGGCTTCGGCTCGACGCGCGGCGCGACCGACGTTCAGGACTATCGGCCACTCGTTGGCACGCGCGCTGGGTTTGGAGCGTCGAGTATCAACATCACCAACACGGCTACCGTCCGCTCGCTCGCGCTGCCACACGGCCAGGACGTCTTCCTCACGGTTCGCGCCACCAACGGACAAGGGCTGACGGCATCGAACACGTTCGGCACGCCCGTTCGCTACGACAGCACAGCTCCCCCGCCACCCTCCAATCTGAGCATGGTGTATGGCATCCCACTGGCCAGCATGATCACGGGCGCCGTTCAGTCGCAAGGAGATGACGCAAACGCAGACCAGTTCAGTGCGAACCAGCCCTTCACGTCCGCCGATGCGCTGACACTGAATAGTCGGAGAAACGCGCCGCCGGTCGTGCAGCGCGCGTCGCCAGCCACTCCTGCAGTGTATGCGACACCGCCGATGCGGACCCCTTCCGTCAGCACCGATCCCAGCCCGGTCAACCGCAGAATCTTGGTAGACTGGAGAGGCGCCCTCGACCCCGAGACGGGAATACTGCGTCACGAGTACGTGCTCTCCGACCAATCAGACCCGCAAGCCGCCTTCGCCGACGAGCAAGCGGTGCGGACGGAGGCGGTCGGGCTAGCCACATTCACTGGCCAGCCGCTCGATTTCCTCACTCGCTCCTACTTTCACGTTCGCGCCGTCAACAATGCCGGGGCAACCGGAGAGGCCGTCACGCTGCCTCTGGTTCTGGAAGACGTGTCTCCGCCGACCGCGCCAACCGCCGTCCTCTACCCGCGCCCGACCGTCCTAGGCCTGTGGATCACGCAGGAGCCTGCCGACGCGCAGACCGGCATCGTCGGCTACCAGATCGCATATGGCACGACGCCCGCAGCCAACGATCTACGCGCCTTCCCCCCAGATCAGGAGGACGGCTCCCCAACAATCGACTATGGGACCGCCCCGACCACCAGCGGGCGGATAGCCTTCGGCATTCCTAAAGGCGATCTGCCGACGACAGGTCCAGTCTATGCGGCTGTCCGCGCGATCAACGGTCATGGCCTAGCCTCGGCGCCCACGGTGAGCGGCCCTGTTCTCATGGGAGGCCGACCGGACGCGCCACTCGTGAGCGTGACCGGATACAACCCGAACACACAGACGCTGAGTGTACGTCTCGACCGAGTGCAGGACGCGACCGCTGGAATCGTCGAAGTGTCGTACTTCATCCGAGAGCAGCAGCCAGTCGCCCCCATTCTGGATCGGAAGCGGGATGGAGATCGAGGTGAGGAGCGGGCGCGAGAGCAAGAGCAGGAGCGAAACAGCCAGCAGTTTGGCCCGCCGCCGTCGGACGACGACCTCGTCAGGCGCTCGGGCGACGTGGCGACCTACTCTACACCCAGCCTCACGCCATTCAGCCGAACGTTGAACATCGACGTGGATCCGACCTCGTCCAACCGGCGGGGCTACCAGTTCAATCCCCCACCGCCGCTTCCTGCCGAACGCCCACGTCGCTTCGAGGTGCGCGTCACCGTCCGCAACGGAGCCGGGCTAGAACGAAGGACGACGGTGACGTACGACTACGCACCGCCGCTTCGCGAGAAGGACCAACGCCCCGGGCGCGAGCAGAGCAAGGAAGAGCAGTCGAAGGAGAGCAAGCGCTAAACACCCGCAGCCTCTTGCTACGCCGGCAACTCTCTAGAGGCGCGAGAATCGCATGGATCCACACAGTTTGCGTGGGCATGGCCTGGGCTACGCGGCAATTGCGTAACTCCTATTGCCCCCTCTTGCCTTCAGCATCGGCGATCCTCAACCCAGCTTTCCTATTCTACCCGTGACAGCCTCCCGTTCAAGAACCCGCACGGCGCAGACCTATCGAACGGGATGGCTGATGCTGCTGGCACTCACGTGCGCGCTCACGGCGAGCGCTCAAGAAGGCATCGCACCTCCGCCGCACGGCGACTTGCGCATCGTGGGCCGAGCCGACGGGACCGTCTACGTCTACCACCAGCAGCGCGTGCGGCAAGGCTACGGCTTCCACGTCTACCGCACGCTTGGTGGATCCGAGCAGCGCCTGACCGAGCAGCCCATTCGAGGCGCGATGAACACACCGGAGTTTGGGGCGATGGTCGGCGATGAGTTGCCCGACGTTCTAGAAGCGCTCGAAGTAGACGACGCGCAGCGGGCATGGCTGACGCTCCGCGCCGATCCTATCGACGGCACACTCTTTTCGTACACCTATCCCGGCGTCGCCCAGGCGCTGGGACGCCTGTTCGTCGACTCGACGGCAGCGGCGGGACCAGTCGGCTACCGGATCGAGCTGCTCGACCGCGCGGATGAGCCGACGGGCGTCGTGCTAACGGGTGAGGCGACGGTGGCGATGGGACGCCCGGCGACCCCCTCCAACCTGACGGGCGAGAGCACCAAAGCTGGCATTGCGCTGGACTGGACGTATCCAGAACCCGGACCAAGCCTCGCCGATCACGTGCCACGCTTCCACGTCTACGAGCGGACGGCGGACGGGCCGGTTCGCGTCGACGAGCGCGGCGTGTTGCGGCTCGACACCCAAGACGAGCAAGGCATCCAGCTACGCACTGACGAGCGCGGGGCGACGCGGACGTTCTACGTCGTAGCCGTAGACGTGACGGGACAGATGAGCGCGCCGACGCCTGACCTGACGTTCGTAGTGCGCGACGTCGAGCCGCCGGGCTTCGTCGAGGGAGTCGAAGCGCGCGTGGACCGCCGGCAAGCCGTCGAGGTGACGTGGCCGGTCTCACCTGAACCCGACGTGGCGGGCTATAACGTCTGGCGCGCCCAGCGCACGACCGATCCGTTCGACAAGGTCAACGGCCAACTGCTCGGCCCTTTCGAAACCGTCTACGTCGACAGCAGCCACACGATGGGCGGCGTCTACTACTACCAGGTCAGCGCCGTCGACGAAAGCGGCAACGAAGGCAAGCGCAGCAGTTCGGTTCTCGCCGACGTCCGCGATTTGGATCCGCCTCCCGCCCCGACCGACCTGCGCGTCATCTACGACCCGGACGCCGAAGCGATGACGCTCACGTGGACAGAAGCACCGCCCGCCGCCGACTTCAAGACCTACGTGGTCCTTCGCCGCAACACCAAACGCGAGGGCGCGCTGAGCCGCGTCAGCATCGACACACTGCTGACCACACGCTACGTTGACGAGGGCGCGGCGGGCGTCGGCTTCGACGAGGGCGCGTTCTATGAGTTCGGCGTCATCAGCGAAGATCTGGGACGCAACGTGTCCGACACCGCGCTCGTCCGCATCCGCATTCCCGACACGATGCCTCCGTCGGCTCCCGACTTGTCCGGAGAAGTAGCCTACGGGCGAGGCGTCCGCCTGCTGTGGAACGCCCCACCCGAACCCGACGCCGTCGAACTGCTGCTCTACCGCACCCAAGCCCGGACGGCGCCGCTCCTCGACACGTCGGCAGCTTCGGGCGCCGTCTATCAGACTCTTTCCCGTCAGCAGAAACCGCTTGGACCGACTCCGACGTTGCCATCGGCACGCGCTACGCCTACCGACTCGCCGCTCGTGATTCGCTCGGAAACGTGAGCGCCAAGAGTCGACCACTCGTCGTGACGATGCGCGACAACTCGGCACCACGCGCCGTCCGCAACGTGCGCGCCCAAGACGCCGGGTCGGGCATCGCCGTTTCGTGGGGCGTCGTGCCCGACGACGATCTGAGCGCCTACCGCGTCTTCAGGAGCACGAGCGCTACGGGCCAGTTCGAGCAGATCGAACAGGTCGAAGCAGGCGCTCTGCGCGTCGTCGATGCGGACGGTGCCGTCGGCCTGTGGTACGTCGTCCGGGCCGTCGATACGTCGGGCAACGAGAGCACCGCGTCGCGGCCCGACGCAGGCCGTCGAGTAGATTGACCGGTATGTGTACGCGTTTTCCCCTGCTGCTGGCGCTTCTGCTCCTCGCTGTCCTGCCATCACGCGCTCAGGTCC
The DNA here is from genome assembly GCA_963793245.1 of Rhodothermales bacterium. GTDB lineage: Bacteria > Bacteroidota > Rhodothermia > Rhodothermales > BA12 > CAXBBB01. The sequence goes on along the minus strand of CAWBZG010000004.1, from coordinate 141,044 downwards.
GTCTCACCACGCCGACAACCCAGGAGGTCTCGGCGCTGAGGCAGATGGTCGACCGGCAACCGGATCGCGAGGAGTCGCACGTGCTACTCGTAAATGCGCTAATCCAATCGGGCGACTTGGAAGGTGCGGCGGCGTCGGCAGGCATCGGCTTGCAACGCGTTCCGATGTCGGCGGCACTCACGGCGTTGAAGGGAGAAGCGCTGCTCGGCCTGGGTCAACTGGAACCGGCACTCGACGCGTTTCGGACGGCGCGCACGCTCCCTGCCTCAGCCGCGGTCCGCGACGAGGCGTTGATGCAGCGCGAGGAGCAGATCACGCTGACGCTGGCGCAGCAGACGTTCGAGAGCGGCTCGTTCGGCCAGGCGGCGCGCTGGTACGGCGCTGCCCTGCGCCTACGCCCCGACAATGCGGACTTGGCGTTCAACCAAGCCCTGGCTCTACTCCGCGCCGGTCAACCGGACGACGCGCTCCATGCTGCCGACGCCGCACTCAGCCGCTGGCCGACGCGCTCGGATGTGCTGCGCTTGAAAGGGTCGATCTTGCTCGAACGCCAAGACGCCGACGGCCTAGTAGAAGTGTACCGAGCGCTGTACCAACCCTCTCCGACGGTCGAGAACGGCATTCCGTACGGCCAACTGCTGCTCGCCGCCGGGCGCTACGAGGAGGCCTCGGAGGTGTTCGAGTCCTTGCTCGACCGCTTCCCCGACCGCGCCGACTTGTACGACGCGCTGGACCGACTCAACGTCGAACAAAGCTACCCAGACCGCGCCCTGGCCGTCCGCCGCATCCAGCGCGCGCGTGATCCGTCCAACCCCGAAGTGATGCTCAGGATCGCCGCTCTGCTGCGACAGATCGGCCTGCCTGCCGACGCACGCGCCGCACTGGACACTGTCGTCGTGCTATCGGGCGATGCCCTCGATATTGCCATCGCACGAGCCGCCACGTATGCCGATGAATCGAACTGGCTGCGCAGGCAGCAGACGTGCTGGAACGGCTCGATCTGAACGAGCGCCAACGTCCCGAACTCATCCTTCAACTGGCGATTCTCCACGAGCGAGCGGGGCAGCCGGAGAGAGCGGAAGCCCCTTACCTACGCATCGCCCAATCTGCGCCGACGGCCCAGTCGTATGCCGATTTGGGCCGCGTCCGGGAGCAGGCCAGCCTGATCGAAGCAGCACAATCGGCCTACCAACGCGCACTCGTGCTCGACCCCGACCACGCCGAATCCCTCGTTCGATCCGTCCAGCTAGCCGACGCGCCGCCGTTCGACGCATCGGTCCGCGCGCTCGAAACCGCACTCGGTGCACTTGCCGATGCGGGTGCTCAGCAGTCGGCGCTCGCGCCTCAGACGCTGGGAGCCGGGATGTCGCTGGAGCAGAATGATGACCGCGTGCTCGACACGCGCGACGTGGAGGCCGAGCGCTTGGAGCGGCTGAGCGCTCTCGCCGAGTCCGCTTTTCGCTTCATGACGGCTCTCGACGCCGAACGCGCCGCCCCAATCGTCCGCGACCTGGTGCAGCGCTATGCGGCTTCGCCGACGGTCCGCAGTTTGGCCGGTGCCTTCTACGAGAGCCAGGGAGAACCCGAACGCGCCCGAGCCGAATACGAGCAAGCGGTCGCGCTCGCCCCCAGCCGCCGCGACGCGCATCTGGCACTGGGACGCATCGCCGAACGCCTGGGCGATAGCCGCGCTGCGCTGGGCAGTTACGAACGCGCGCTTTCCCTCGACGAAACGCAGTCCGATGCCTACCTCGCCTTGATCCGCCTGTACCGGGCGCAAGACTCCCTTGACTCGCTCATCCGGCGCTGGCAGGCCCGCTATCGTGCCCACCCGTTCAACGGCGTGCTACGGAATCACCTACTCGACGCACTCAATAAAGCAGGGCGCATCGACGAGGCACGAACATTGGCTGAGAGCACGCGCGCAGACTCTGAGCCGCGATAGCGAGCATTCAGCAGCATCAAGGAGCGTGGATACATTCATCCTGGCCCGCGTGGACGTAGCGAGAGCGGGGTTCGCGCCCATCCTACTCCGCCACATCGCGCTGAAACCCCAGGCCCGCCAGCAACCGCTCGAACGCATCAGGAGGTAAGTGTCCGCCCGACGCCTGATCGTGTCCGTTACCAAACTGCGCATTGAGTTCGGCACCCAGATCGACGGTGCGATACATCTTGGGCAGGCTGAAGCCGGGGATCTTGGTCCGCGAGGAAAACGCGATCACGCCGGGCATATACCCTCGATTGGCGGCGATGACGGCGTAGGTGGGCAGCCGCCCGCGCCACTGCTGCGCGATCAGGGGATGAATCTGACACGGCGAGTCGATTTCGAGCAGCGCGACGGGCTGGGTCTCGCTGAACGTCGGGGCGACTCTCCGCGCTTTGTTGACAGCGGTGTTGACCTGCTTGCGGTAGCGGGCGAGCCGGTCCGTGCCTTCAACGTCTGCGCTGCCGAACGCGCGCGGATGATCCGCCGTCATCAGGATGCGCAGCGGCGTCGCCACGTCGAACGCCGGAGCGCGGCGGGCGGCGTTGCACAGCACGACGGCTTCTTTGAGCCACTTGGCCGTAAAGCGCTTCTTAGTCGAGGCCAGCGGAGGCCACGGCGCTTTGTCGCCCAGATCCGAGAGCGTGCCGACGGCAGCGATCCAGTCGACGGCAGCGTGCGCTTCCTTGTCTACGAGTGGACGAAACAAGTCGTGCGCCAGCCACGCCGAGTTGGGAATCGGGTCGACGCCGTAGCCGGTGACGACAGTCGCACCTTCGGGTTCGCCTGTCGGCAGGTGGTGGTCGACGTAGAGGGTGGGCACGTCGGGGAGTACGCCTTGGGCGTTGACGCCCAAATCGGTGACGACCAAGGCATCGGGTTTCAGCGCGCCGATGCGTTCACGGGCCGCGTCGGTGAAGGCGTTTTCGCCCTTGCCCGACGGCTCGACGTGGACATCGGTATAGCCCATCGTGGGGAGCAGGCGGCCAAACAGTGCTCCAGCAGCTAGCCCGTCGGCGTCGAAGTGACAGAACACGACGACCCGAGCGTCAAGCGGTACGTCGGCCCAGAAGCTAGCGAAGCGGGCTTGGGCTTCGGAGAGGAAGTCGGCGAACGGTTGGTCCGGCATCGGAAAGGCGGTCGGTGGATTGCGTCAAACGGACGCACCGCGCTCGGCATCCCGTCCGAGGGGAGCGTTACAGCTTCTGCTCTCCATCCAGTGCCACGACTTCGACGTGCGGAAAACGCCGAGCGAGCGCCTCTGCGACCTGGCGCATCGCCCACTCCTCCCCGCGTGCGTGACCGACCGCCGTCACGTGCAGCCCGCTCCGCAACACAGCCCGACGTGCCCCGCCTCGCATTTGCCCCGTCACGTAGGCATCGGCTCCATACGCGACTGCGCGTTCGATCAGATCCGCCCGCAACGCCCCGACGACGGCCACACGCTGGACGGTCCGCGATCTGCCGACGGCGTGCGACTCGGCGGCGCCAAACGTCTGGATCACGCGAGCAGGCCAGTCCACCTCTGCCGCCGTCAGCGTCCCGATCATGCCCAACGCCGACAACCGCCGTGTCGCGCCCAGCGGGTGCACGTCGACCATGCGCCACTGCTGAGCGAGCGTCGGATTGAAGCCCGTCGCCAACACGTCGTCGAGCGCGCGGTGAAAGGCGAGAACGGTCAGTCCTTCAGGAGCATCGCCCATCTTCCACGGACGGTGCGCGAGCAGCACATCGGCGCCCTGCTCAGCGGCTCGGATTGCGTCGCCCGGCGTCGGCTCGACGGCCCAGACGAGTTTCCGCACGACGCGTTCGCCATCGCCCTGCCACAATCCGCACGGATCGTCGTCTGCTGGATTCGGCCCTTCGGCGACGACTGGTGCGTCGGTCAGCACGTCCCACCGGATGAATCGGGCGATGTCGTCGGCGGAAACCGGCACGGCGGCGGACTACTGTGTCAGCGCGAACGCGAGCACGTTGACGCCCATGCGGAGCGCGGCGTCGCGAATGGCGGCGGCGTTGGGATGCACGTCGCCCGATTCCCAGCCGTCGGTGATGTTGGACTCGTGCAGGTAGAACACGACCAGTCGCCCCTCGTGGAACAGGCCGTAGCCGCGCGGCGCGGCGCCATCGTGCTCGTGGACCTTGGGCGGGCCGTCGGGGAAGGCGAAGTGCGACGTGTAGATCGGGTGGTCGTCGGCCAGTTCGACCAACTCCTGATCGGGGAACACCTTGGACAGTTCGCGGCGGATGTAGGGATCGAGTCCATAGTCATCGTCCACGAACAAGAAGCCGCCGGTTTGGAGGTAGCGGCGCAGTCGGAGGGATTCGTCGGTCGAAAACACGACATTACCATGCCCGGACAGCACCAGGACAGGAAACGCGAACATCCGATCAGTCGACAACTCGACGACTTCGGGCTGATCGGCCAGCCGGATGAGCGAGTGGTCGCGCAGGTAGGCGAGCATGTTGGGCAGCGGCGTCTGCGCCTGGTACCAATCGCCTCCTCCCTCGTACTGGACGGCGGCGACGCGCACGTCGGGTTGCGCGGACAGCGGCGCGGCGAGTAGGAGCAACAGTAAAAAACGCATCGGGTACGGCATGGAGAGTCAACGCGGCGGACGCCCGTTCTGGTGCGCCGAACCCGGACACGTCGCGGCAGGTTCGCCGATCTCTTCTCACCTCTGCCCACATGCCCGACCTCACCCTCGTCACCGGAGCCACCGGCATGGTCGGCTCCGCCCTCGTCCGCGCACTCGTTGCCGATGACGAGAACGTCCGCATTCTCGTCCGCTCTACTTCGCAACTCGACCTTCTAGGAGGTGCCGCCCTCTACGTCGACCGCGCGATGGGCGACATCACCGACCCGGAAAGCCTCGCTCCAGCCATGACAGACGTGACGCGCGTCTACCACTGCGCCGCCCTGGTCGACGATGGACGCGACGTGTCGGCGATGCATAGGGTTAACGTCGAAGGCACACGCCACATCTGCGACGCCGCCCTCCCTGCTGGCGTCCGCAAGCTCGTTCACGTGTCGAGCATCGCCGCGCTGGGACGGACGGCATCCGGCGGCACCATCGACGAGTCGCACGAGTGGACGCCGTCGCCGCTCAACTCCGACTACGCGCGTTCCAAGTACGACGCCGAACTCGAAATCCGACGAGCCGTCGCCGAGGGTTTGGACGCGTGCATGGTCAACCCGGCGATCATCTTCGGAGAGGGACGCGCGGGCGAGAACACGATGCAACTCGTCGCCCGCGCCCGCAGCGGAAAACTCGGACTGGCTCCCCCCGGCTCGACCGCCATCGTCGACGTGCTGGACGTCGTCGATGCGATGCGCGCGGCGATGGAGCGCGGAACGACCGGGGCACGCTACGTACTTGCGGGCGAGAATCTGTCGTGGACCGACCTGTTCGGCACGTTGTCATCTGCGTTCGGCAACTCTGCCCCTCGCACCCTGCCTGCCTGGGCCGTCCGCGCTGCCGGGCGAGCCGGAAGCCTCGCCTCTTCCTTCGGCCTCAACGCGCCAATCGACAACCAGCGCGCCCGCTACGTCACCGGCGCCTTTCGCTACGACAGCACCAAAGCCCAAGACGAACTCGGCATCGTCTTTCGCCCATTCGCCCAGACCGCCCAGCGCCTGGCAGGTGCAGCGTGACACTCTCTACCAACGAAGGGATCAGCGACGGCTCGAAACGCGCAGCGGCTCGCCTCCGATTGGAAACGAGCCGCTGCGAATCGCTAGCGCTGAGTCAGCGGGACACGATCATGCTTCTTCGAGCACGCCGTCTTCCTCTTCCACGTCGTCGTGCGCGTCCGGCATGGGCGTACCGGCAAGGATCTGCTTGATCGCAGACTTGATCTCGGCGCGGGCGTCCTCGTTCTCTGCGAGGAAGACCTTGACCGAGTCGCGGCCCTGACCAATTTTGGTCTCGCCGTACGAGTACCACGAACCAGCCTTGGTGATGATCTCGTGCTCGACGCCCAGATCGATCAACTCGCCCGCCGACGAGATGCCCTCGCCGTAGATGATGTCGAACTCGACCTGCTTGAACGGCGGCGCGATCTTGTTCTTGACCACCTTGACGCGCGTCCGGTTGCCCGTTACGTCCGTTCCGTCTTTGATCGCACCGATGCGGCGGATGTCCATGCGGACCGACGAGTAGAACTTGAGTGCGCGCCCGCCCGTCGTGACTTCGGGACTGCCATAGACGACACCGATCTTCTCGCGGATCTGGTTGATGAACACCAGCGCCGTCTTCGTGCGGTTGAGCGTGCCGGTCAGCTTGCGCAGCGCCTGGCTCATCAAGCGGGCCTGCAAACCGACGTGACTCGCGCCCATGTCGCCTTCGATCTCGGCCTTGGGCACCAGAGCAGCGACCGAGTCGATCACGATGATGTCGAGCGCGCCGCTTCGGACGAGCGTTTCGCAGATCATCAGCGCCTGCTCACCGGTGTCGGGCTGCGCGACGAGCAAGTCGCCGATGTTGACGCCCAGCTTCTCGGCGTACGTCGAATCGAACGCGTGCTCGGCGTCGATGAAGGCTGCCGTTCCGCCTTCGCGCTGCGCCTCGGCGATGATGTGCGTGGCGAGCGTCGTCTTACCGGACGATTCGGGACCGTAGATCTCCGTCACCCTCCCACGCGGTACGCCACCGGCACCCAATGCGGAGTCAAGGAGCAGCGAGCCGGTCGAGATGGTTTCGATAGACGTGGGGCGCGCTTCGCCCAGGCGCATGATCGAGCCTTTGCCGTGGGCCTTTTCGATCTGCTTGAGCGCAACGTCGAGCGCTTTGAGTTTGGCGGCGGATTCTTTCGAGTCGGACATGATTCCGTTGGTTGGGTATGGGTGAGTCGCCTGGATCGGCGGGCGGCAAACGGCCCGCCAGTTGCGTGTGAATCGAGGATACCGAGAGGTAGCGCCAGCGTTATGTCATAGGCCGAACTGTCTTTCGACAAAAGACTTGGACAAAACCCTTTTGGTCTCGATTTCCCTACAATCTTTTAGACACAGGTCATACCCGAATATAACCTCGGCACCTAAAAAAGACGCTCCACTCATCTCGCCACTCACCCCATCGCGTTCAGAAACAGCGATTTACGACCACGCATTTCTTTTGCAGAGCGGCTGCAGAACCTATCGAACCTAAAGGCGCAAACACCTACGGCTTACACATTGAATCCGCTTACAACAGGTCACGGAAAAGATTCGTGCCCACCGTTGAGCACGCGCCAGGCGATGTACAAGGCATAGGTGGCGCTCAGGTCTTTATTCGTCCGCCGATCGTCGGTGAACTGGAAGCGTCGTGCAAAGCTGCGCTGAGCGTCCGCATACCCGATGTAGACCAAGCCGACGGGTTTGTCGTCCGTGCCGCCGCCGGGTCCTGCGATTCCGGTCGTCGACAGCGCGATGTCGCTGGACAACTGTTTACGCGCACCGACGGCCATTGCAGCAGCGACCTCGGCGCTGACGGCCCCCGCATTTCCGAGCGACGACTCGGGGACGCCGAGCAGGTCGCGCTTGATGTAGTTGCCGTACGCCACCATGCCGCCGTTGAAATAGCGCGACGAGCCGGGCGCGTTGGTGATGCGGTCGGCGAGATGCCCGCCCGTACAACTCTCCGCCGTCGCAATCGACAGGCCACGTAGGGCCAGTTGCTCGCCCAAGACGCCCTCGAGCGATTCCTCATCGGCGCCGTAGACGTGCTTGCGTGTACGCTTGCGGATGTATTTCTCAAAGCTGTCCAGTCGGTCGTTGGCGTCGTCGCCCAGCGCCGTGATGCGCAGCCGAACGCCACGCGTCGACGGGAGGAAGGCGAGACGGAGTCCATCAGTTAGCCAGCGGCTCAGATCGCCGAGTTGCTGCGAAAGGTGAGTCTCGCCGATGCCCGCCGTCATCAGGGTGCGGTGGCGGATCGTGCGCAGACCACGCTGCTGTGCGAGGCGCGGCATCACGTGCGCGTCGGTCAGGTTGCGCATCTCACGTGGCACGCCGGGCATCAACACGAGCACCTTGTCGAGGCCATCGCGCGTGAACGCGTGCCACAGACCCGGCGCCGTACCCCAGTGGTTGACGAGCACCTCGAAGCCTTCGGGCACGAGAGCCTGCAGCCGATTCTGAGGCGGCATCGAACGCCCACGCGAACTGAAGCGCTGCTCAATCTGACGGTATACCTTAGCGTCTTCGATCAACTCGACGCCGAAATGCTTGGCCACGGCAGACCGCGTCAGGTCATCGTGCGTCGCCCCCAGTCCGCCGGTCACGATGACCAGGTCGGCCAGGCCAAACGCGGTATCGAGTTCGGCGGCGATCAGGTCGGGATCGTCGCCCAGCGCCACGTGACGGCTCACGTCGATGCCCGCCAGCGTCAGCCGCTCGCCCAACCACGCCGCGTTGCCGTTGACGACTTGTCCGATGAGCAGTTCGTCTCCGATGGCGAGGATTTCGGCGGTCATGGGCGCAGCAGTTGGTGGACCGGCGCTACGCCTGTTGCGCTCGGCGTGTTCGGCGAAGGGTCAGAGCCGATCGACCGTAAAACCCAATGCACGGAGCATCGCGACGACGCTCTCCTCCCCGATCAAGTGCCCGGCGCCCACAACGACCAATGCGTCCTCGCCCTGCCGATCTAACAGCGACACAATCTGCGGTACCCACGCGCGGTTGCGATCTATGAGCAGAGCCGAACGCAGCGCCGACGTTTCGTCCATCTCTTCGTTCATCAGAGCGGCGAGCGCGTCGTCCTCTCCTCTGCTCCACAACTCGACCATCTGCGCCAGTTGGACGCCGACCGAATCGACGCCTTCCTCTATTCCAGCCATCAGCATCGCCACCTGATCCACCGTCGGCAACTCGTCGAACAGGCGCATCTGCTGCTCCGCCGTCTCGAACGCGACGCGCTCCTTACCGTCGGTTTTGGCCTTTCCGAAGAAGTGTGCATCGACACCCTCGCCCGTCATTCCAGCCTTCTGCATCGCCATCACCGATACGGTCATCGACGCCAGCCACGGCTCCAACCCATCCAGCGCTCCTGGTGGCAAACCCGCGTTGGCAGCGAACGCGTCAAAGGCGGCTTTCTGATCAGGCGTCAGCACATCGGCAATCGACGCATCGTCCATTCCGAGTTGCAGAATCGTGGCGGCTCCGGCTTGCGCGGCGTCTAGGTCGAGTTCGAACGCCACCACTTCGGCGTCGGCATACGCGGCTTCGACGACGGGCGGAAGCGGCAGCGCTCCCTCGGGTAGCAGGTGGACCGATCCCAGCAAGTAGACCTTGCTATCGGCATCCGATAGTACAAATAGCGGCGGACGCCGGTCGTCGGACGGTTCGCTCTGTGCGTACGCCGCGAGTGGCGCGAAGAGCAGCAAGCCGAGAAGGAAGCGGATAGACATCGCAGGGGAAACAGAGGAAAGACGATTCAGACCAGCAGCTCGGCGACGCGCGCGATCGACTTCCAGAACGTCTGAAAACTGTCAGATCGGCTGCGCTGGGGATCGAGGTGAGCCGCAAGCAGGCGAGAGCCGGAGACTTTTTGGTACGGCACGTGCTTTTGTAACTCGCTGTGCGGATTTACGATGGCGTCGGGATCGCGATACTTCGCCCTCTCCGCCGCCTGAACGAACTTCGGATCATCGAACGCCTCGCCGACGGCAACAGGATCGCCAAAGTACCATGCTTCGAGCGTCTGACACACGATCCGAACCACGGCGTCCGGTCTACCCGCATCGGCGCAGATATCGACGAGTCCGGCCTTGATCGCCTTACAGTCGCCGCCGTCGTTGTCGCGCATGACGATGAACGACGTTTGATCAGGCCACGCACGCAGGCGCTTTCTCAGCCGCTTGCGCAGATCCGCTTTCCCATCGAACGCGATCACGAACAGCGTGTCGTCGACGCGAGAGTCGGCAGCAAGCGCGGCAGGAGTCCGTCGAGCAGCGCTTTCATCGACGCCTCTTCGACTAGGATCACGAGCCGGTTCACAGTCGCGCCGCCGTCCGAAACTCATCCATCCGCAAGATCGCCCCCAGTGACTCGCCCTCATTAACCAGGTTGCGCACCAACTCCATCTCTGATGCCCGCCGCGCGACCGTAAATCCGTCTTCTTTTTCGAGCCAGACGACCTCTTCGATCCGGCATGCGCTCAGAAACTCGGGCGAGTGCGTCGTAATAAATACTTGTCCGCCGCGCTTGGCGTACTGACGAAACTCCTCGGCTAGCTCGAGCAGCAAGCCGGGGTAGAGTTGGCGCTCCGGCTCCTCGACGAGCAGCAAGCCGGGCGGATCGGGGTCGTAGAGAACGACGAGGAACGCGAACAGCTTCAATGTCCCATCCGACATCGCCGCCGGACCGAACGGATCGGCGAATGCGCCGTCGTTGAAGCGCAGGATCAAGCGGTCGTCTTCGGTCCGCTTGGTCTCGACGTTCTGCAGTCCGGGAATGTGGTGACGCAGCGCATTCAGCAACCGCTCGTACTGTTCGGGGTGCCGCTCGTGTATGTCGAGCGCGCGTTGGGCGAGGGTTTCGGGATCGGTCGGCAACGGGCGGAGATTGGCGGCGTCGCGCCGGTCGGACGCGTCGATGCTGAGATCGAGAAAGAGTGATTGAGATAGTAAGCGAACCACTTCACCGAGATGCCCAGCGTTTGTAAACGCTGATGCGCTATGCAGAAATAGCTCTTTTCCATCTCCATTTACATTGGTCACACTACCTCCATCTGGCATATTGACATTCACAGCAGTAATCACTGCCTTTCCGTCTTCAACCTCTACATCGACGCACAACCCGTACTCACTGGATTGGGTTTGATTGAAAATCTCCGACACCTTGTACCTTTCGTCCTTACTCAAGACTGCGACCGTGTAAAAAGACACGTCGCCTTCCGCGTCTGACAAGCGAGTTGAGATAGCAAATCTATCTTGCCCGTCCATACTCGTCAAGGACTTCATCCCGCCGCGCATTTTGACTGCGCGTGGCACGTCCAAATCTAACGCGTCACGCAGAAAGAGCAGTGAGTCTAGAAGTCTGCTCTTGCCGCTTCCGTTGGGACCAACAAAGACATTGAATCCGCCCAAGCCGTCCACTCGCACGTCGCGGAGCGGACCGTAGCCTTTTATATGGAGCGATTCGATGCGAGCCATCGGGCGGACGAGTGAGTTTCCGACTCTACGCCCCAACCGCCAGCCCGTCCCGAAAATGGCGCACGGCGTCGGCTCCGGCTTCGTCGAGCGCTCCCATCGCGACGGCGCGCGGGAGTAGAGCGTCGACAGTCGTAAGGGTGAAGAGCGGGAGCGCGGCCTTGTCGAAGCGTTCGTGGGCGCCGGGAATGACGTACGAGAAAATAGCGGCGAGTCCGATGACATCGGCTCCGGCGTCGCGCAGGGCAGCGGCAGCGGCGATGGACGAGCCTCCGGTCGAGATCAGGTCTTCGATCAGCATGACGCGCTGTCCCGCCTTGACGACGCCTTCGATCTGATTGCCCCGGCCATGCTCTTTGGCGCTGCCCCGGACATAGACCATCGGCAGACCGAGTGCATCGGCGAGCCATGCAGCATGTGGAATGCCAGCCGTCGCGGTCCCAGCGATCACGTCGGGCTTCCAGCCTCGACTGTCCATACGCTCGACAAAGCTGTCGCGGATGCGCGTGCGGACAGCGGGATGCGCCATCGTCAGGCGGTTGTCGCAGTAGATCGGCGATTGGATGCCGCTCGCCCAGGTAAACGGATCGTCGGGGCGCAGCACGACGGCGCCGATCTGAAGCAGGTCCTCGGCGATGGTGGCGGCGATTCTAGGCATCAGGTACGGATGAAGAGCGAGGGACATACAGCCACCCCGTCCATAGCGTAACGGCGGTGACAGCGATCAGCAGGACAAACGGGGCGGGATTGGAAAACAGCGCGGCGTCAGCCAGATCAGCCATCCAGCCGGTCCACGTGCGCGCCCACAGGAAGACGAGCATCGCGATCAGATACGTCAGTTGAAACGTCGTCTTCCACTTGGCGGCGCTGCTCGTCTGGATGTGTCGCCCGGTCGCCTCGGCCCAACTTCTCAGCGCGGTCACGCCAACGTCGCGAAACGCGATCAACGCGACGCACCACCACGGCACGAGCGACGGGTACAGCCACGACAGCACGACGAACGTGCCCAGCACGAGGACTTTGTCGGCCAGCGGATCGAGGAATGCGCCCAGTCGGCTGCTAAACCCGTAGCGGCGGGCGAGATAACCGTCCCACCAGTCCGAGATCGCGGCGGCGACGAACGTGGTGAACGCGATGTTTGTCCACCAGAACTTGGACAGATCGAACGAGTCGATGTCCTCACGCGGCAGGTAGCCCTTCCACGCGGCCCAAAAGACGAGCGGCGTCACGATGACGCGCAGGATCGTCAGGGTGTTGGGCAGGTGGCGCATGGGCGGGGCGTCGGTGGGAGCGCGCAAAATAGGCCGCGACGCCGTGACGTGCGCGGATGGTCTGAGAATCGCGCACGTCGGCGACCGCCGATCTGCCATGTTGACACGCGCAGAGGCGTCGGCATCGCCTTTGCTCACCAGTAGGCAGAACCGCGAGCCGAGTTACCGCTCACACGGCTCGCGCCGATTAGCACAGACTCTCTCCTTACCCAACCACTCTCCCCTCATGGGCAAAATCATAGGCATCGACCTGGGAACGACCAACTCCGTCGTTTCGGTCATGGAAGGCTCCGAACCCGTCGTCATCCCCAACCCCGAAGGTGGTCGCACGACACCCTCCGATCGTCGCGTTCAAAAAAGACGGCGAGCGCCTTGTCGGTGCACCGGCCAAGCGCCAGGCGATCACCAACCCCGGCAACACGCTCTTCTCGATCAAGCGCTTCATGGGCCGCCAGTTCGACGAAGTCGGCAGCGAACTCAAGACCGTCCCCTACGACGTCCAGGCGGGCGACGGTGGCACGGCGCGCGTCCAGATCGACGGCAAGATGTACACGCCGCAGGAGATCTCGGCGATGATCCTTCAGCGTCTCAAGCAGACGGCGGAAGATTACTTGGGCGAAAAGGTTACCGAAGCCGTCGTCACGGTTCCGGCCTACTTCAACGACGCGCAGCGCAAAGCGACACAGGAAGCCGGTAAAATCGCCGGACTCGAAGTGCGCCGCATCATCAACGAGCCGACGGCGGCAGCGCTCGCGTACGGTCTCGACAAAAAAGACATCGAGCAGAAAATCGCGGTCTACGACCTGGGCGGCGGCACGTACGACATCTCGATTCTCGAGTTGGGCGACGGCGTCTTCGAGGTCAAATCGACCAACGGCGACACGCACTTGGGCGGCGACGACTTCGACCAGATCCTGATCGACTACATCGCGGACGAGTTCAAAAAGCAGGAAAGCGTCGACTTGCGCAACGACCCGATGGCGCTCCAGCGCTTGAAGGAAGCCGCCGAAAAAGCCAAGATCGAACTGTCGAGCAGCGCTCAGACGACGGTCAACCTGCCGTTCATCACCGCGACGAGCGAAGGACCCAAGCACCTGACGCTCGACCTGACGCGCGCCAAGTTCGAGCAGCTGGTCGACGACCTCGTCAGCCGCACGATTCCGCCGATGGAGAAAGCGCTCCGCGACGCGGGCCTCAACAAGTCGGACATCGACGAGATCATCATGGTCGGCGGCTCGACGCGCGTGCCGCTGGTTCAGCGCACCGTCGAGACGTTCTTCGGCAAGAAGCCCAACCGCAGCGTCAACCCCGACGAAGTCGTCGCCGTCGGCGCGGCCATTCAGGGCGGCGTGCTCAGCGGCGACGTGACCGACGTGCTGCTGCTCGACGTGACGCCTCTGTCGCTGGGCATCGAAACGCTCGGCGGCGTGATGACTCCGCTCATCCCCTCGAACACGACGATCCCGACGCGCAAGTCCGAGACGTTCTCGACGGCCAGCGACAACCAGCCCAGCGTCGAAATCCACGTCCTGCAGGGCGAGCGCTCGATGGCCGTCGACAACCGCACGATCGGCAAATTCCACCTGGACGGCATCCCGCCCGCACCGCGCGGACTCCCGCAGGTCGAAGTCACGTTCGACATCGACGCCAACGGCATCCTCAACGTGTCGGCCAAGGACAAGGCGACCGGCAAGGAGCAGTCGATCCGCATCGAAGCCTCAAGTGGCCTCTCGGACGCCGAGATCGAAAAAATGCGCCAGGCCGCGCGCGAGAACTCCGAGGAGGACAAGCGCAAGCGCGAGTCGGTCGAGAAGACCAACAGCGCCTCGACGCTGCTCTTCCAGACCAAGAAGAACCTCGACGAGTACGGCGACAAGCTGCCCGCCGAGAAGCGCGCCAAGATCGAAGCCGCTCAGGAGCGCCTGCAAACCGCCGTCGACAACCACGACGCACCGACGACCGAAGTCGAATCCGCGACCGAGCAGCTCAACGCCGCGTGGGCCGAGGCCAGCGAGGACATGCTCAAAGCGCAGCAGGAAGCCGCCGCTGCCGAAGCCGGTCCGATGGGCGACGGAGCACCAGCCGACGCAGATGCCACCGCTGACGACGACTCGACCATCGACGCCGACTTCGAAGTCGTCGACGAAGGCGAGGAGAAGTAAGCTTCGCACGTATCGCTTCGGCGAATACAAACCTGCCAGGTCTTGGAGACCTGGCAGGTTTTTTCGTTTGTTGCACCCAGCACACGCCTTCTCCTATGCCCGACACCCTCCGCGTCACCCTCGACGACACCGCTCACGACCTCACGCGCGACGGCGACACGCTCACGCTGAACGACGCCAGCTTCTCTCCCACGCTCACGCCTGCCGGACCGGACCACTACGTGCTAGACGTCGGCCATGCGCGGCACGAAGTCACCGTCGAAGCGCGCGACGGTGACAGACTGACCCTGCGCGTAGATGGACACCGCTTCGACGCGCGAGTTCAGGATGCGCGGAGTCTGATGCTCGAAGAGTTGGGCGTCGGCGGTGCATCGGGAGCGGCGGAGCGCGAGGTGAAGTCGCCGATGCCGGGGCTGGTGCGGGCGCTGCTCGTGGCCGAAGGCGACGTTGTAGAGGCAGGTCAGGGGCTGGTGATTCTAGAGGCGATGAAGATGGAGAACGAACTCAAGGCAGCGTCTGGCGGAACGGTCGTGCGGATCGCAGTTGCCGAGGGCGATGCGGTAGCCAAAGGGCGCGACGCTGATCGAGATCGAGCCGGAAGAGTGAGGTACCGATGGGCAGGTCGGCATACGTTGATGCCTCTCCCCAGCCCACTGCCCCCATGCTCCGAATTCGCCCTGGCTGCGCTCACGCTGCTGACGCTCACCCCTTCGGCGGCGCGCAGAGAAGCCGACTGGCTGGATCAAGCGCGATGCCGATGTCGACTCGCTGACGAGCGACGCGTTTTCCGGGCGCGGATATGCAGACGACGGAGCCGCACGCGCTGCCGCGTTTGTCGCCCGACGCATGGCCGAGATCGGACTCCAACCGATGAGCGACGCGTTCGCGCAGCCGTTCGCGTTCGAAACCGACCTGGTCGATGGAGCGCTCTTGATCGTCGACGGCGATACACTCCAGCATGGGCGTCGACGCACTACCGTATGCAGGATCGGCGACGGCGGACGTGTCGGGCGCGCTGGTCGATGCGGGCGATGGGACCGGCGGTCTCATCGACCCGAGCGACGCGCGCGCGCTGGTGTCGGGCAAGATCGCGGTCGTCACATCGAACGTTCCCGACTCCGTTCGCGAGATGCTGCCTGCCTGCCGTCACGATTCCCGGAGCCAGAGCGAGCGTACTGGCACGGTCGGGGGCAACTGCCGTCATCGTGCTCGTCGACGACCTGATGCACGGACCGGCGGCGTTCGACCTTCCGATTCCGATGCTGACGGTTCGGCGCTCGGCGTGGCCTGCTGGTGCGGACTCGGCGCGTATCGTCGTCCGCATCGCGCTCGAATGCCGACAGTCCAGGCTGCCAACGTCGTCGGGCACGTGTCGGGAACGGGCGAGGGAGCGCCGCTGCTGATCCTGGCGCACTACGACCACCTGGGGTCGTTCGCCGACCTGTCGGACTCGTCGCGCGTGATCTTTCGAGGTGCCAACGACAACGCGAGCGGAACGGCGCTGCTGCTGGCTCTGGCCCAGGCTGTCGCTGACCAGCCGCTGGAGCGTGACGTGCTGTTTGCCGCCGTCGGTGGCGAAGAGCAAGGGCTGAAAGGAGCCGACGTGCTGCACGCCTCGCTGGACGGAATGCCGCTCGCTGCCGTCCTCAACTTCGACATGGTGGCATCGGGCGAAAACGGTCTGCTCGCGTTTGGCGGATCGGATTTTCCTGACCTGTTCGCCCGCGCCCAAACGCTCGCCGACAGTCTGGGTGCTGGTCCGATCACGGCTCGCCCCAACCGCGCCAACTCCGACCACTTTCCGTTTCTCGACAGCGGCACGCCCGGCCTCTACCTGCTCACGTCCGGCGGAACGCAGCCCTACCACAGCGTCGGCGACGTTCCCGAAACGCTGGAATGGGACGACTTCGCCGCCGTCTACCGCCTCTCTCTCGCTCTGCTCAGAGAACTGGGGCGGTAAGACGGACGGTCGCCAAGTGGCTTCCTCAGATCGGCTACTCGAACTGCGTACGAAATGTGTCGAACTCTGCCCGCAAGTCGGCTAGCTCCGCTTCCAGCGTCTTCGATGCGCTCGGCCTGCGCGTCGATCTGCTCCTGCAACGTCCCGGAAAGCGACGACGGCGCATCCGAAGTCGGCGGTGCGGCCACCTCTTCGACCGGCGCAAACGTATGCGCAAACCGCTCGCCCCGCTCGCCGGGCACCTGCGCCAGCGACACCACGAGCGGCGGCTCCCACGCCATCAGCGCGTCCAACTCGGCCGACACATCGTCGAGCGACTCGAACTCGTGCATCCGCTTCCACCGCCCGCGCAACTCCCCCACCGTCTGCGGCCCGCGCAGCATCAGCCCGGCGACCAGCGTCTCCTGCGCCGCCGTCAGCCGATACGTCCGCGCCAGTTGCGTCCGAAACTTCGCCACCCGGCTCCCCGCTCCCGTCTGCTCGGCCACCAATCCGCGCTTCTTCAGCGCCGACAACGCCTCGCGTACCGTCGCCTCGTCATAGTCGACGACCGGCTCGCGGTTCGACGCCTGATTGCAGCCTGTCACGACCGCCGCCAGACTGAGTGGATAGTTCTGCGGCGTCGCCAGCCCCTTTTCGGACAGCACGCCGAGGATGCGCAGTTCTTCGGGCGACAGAAAGGGCGCGGCCCCGGCAGATTCGTCAACTTCCATAATCACGTGGTTGTGCGGGTCGATTGTCTCTCCATCACAGCGGCAAGTTTCCATGCTTCTTGCGCGGCAGCGTTTGCACCTTGTTTTCGAGCATCTTCAGCGCGGCGATCAGGCGCGGTCGCGTCTCGCTCGGGCGAATCACGTCGTCGACGTAGCCTCGCTCGGCGGCGATGTAGGGATTGGCGAAGTGGTCGCGGTAGTCGTCGGTGAGGCGCGTTTCCTCGGCGACGGCATCGTCGGCCTGGGCGATTTCCTTTCGGAAGATGATCTCGACGGCGCCTTTGGGTCCCATGACGGCGATCTCGGCGGTCGGCCAGGCGAGGTTGAGGTCGGCGCGGATGTGCTTGGAGTTCATCACGTCGTAGGCGCCGCCATACGCTTTGCGGGTGATGACGGTGAGTTTGGGGACGGTCGCTTCGCAGAACGCGTAGAGCAGTTTGGCGCCGTGCCGGATTACGCCGCGCCATTCCTGATCCGTACCGGGAAGGAAGCCGGGGACGTCTTCAAATACGACGAGCGGAATGTTGAACGCGTCGCAGAAGCGGACGAAACGCGCGCCCTTGACACTCGATTCGATGTCGAGCACGCCTGCCAGGACTGCGGGCTGATTGGCGACGATGCCCACACTTCGTCCACCCAAACGAGCAAACCCGACGACGATGTTGGCCGCATAGTCCGGGTGGATCTCGAAGAACGAGTCGCGGTCAACGACGCGTCCGATTACGTCTAGGATGTCGTACGGCTTGTTCGGGTTTTCGGGGATGATCGAGTCCAACTCGGCGTCCTGCCGGTCGATGGGGTCGGCTGCGGCGCTCATCGGCGCATCGTCCTCGCAGTTCGAGGGCAGGTAGCCCAGCAGCGTGCGGATCTTGACGAGAGCGTCGGCTTCGCTGGTGCAGGCGAGGTGCGCGACGCCCGACTTGCTCGCGTGCGTGTCGGCGCCTCCCAACTCCTCCTGCGTCACGTCTTCGTTCGTCACCGTCTTGACGACATTGGGGCCGGTCACGAACATGTAGCTCGTCTCCTTGACCATGAACACGAAGTCGGTGATGGCCGGGCTGTACACGGCGCCGCCCGCGCACGGACCCAGAATCGCCGAAATCTGAGGCACGACACCCGACGCCAACGTGTTGAGCAGGAAGATGTCCGCATAGCCGCCCAATGCTGCCACGCCCTCCTGGATGCGCGCTCCGCCGCTGTCGTTGAGGCCGACGATGGGGTAGCCGTTCTCCATCGCCAGGTTCATGACGCGGACGATCTTTTGCGCGTGCGCCTCGCCCAGCGATCCGCCAAAGACGGTGAAGTCCTGCGCGAACACGTAGATCGTCCGCCCGTCGACAGTCCCCCAGCCCGTCACGACGCCGTCGCCGTACGGACGCGATTTGTCCAAGCCGAAGGCCGTCTGCTGGTGCCGAACGAACGCGCCGATCTCGACGAATGAGCCGGGATCGAGCAGGATGTCGATGCGCTCGCGTGCCGTCAGCTTGCCCTTTTCGTGCTGCTTGGCGATGCGCGCTTTTCCTCCGCCTGCGAGGGATTGGTGGCGGCGTTCTTCAAGCGTTTCCAGTGGTGTCGACATGTAGAGACTTCGGGATCAGGAGTGACGAGTGTCACGAGTGGAAGCGGCGCTCGGCGGCCTCGGTGAAGGAGACAGCGGTCGCGCTGTAGATATTGACCTGGTGGTCGCGGTAGGCAGCGCCCAATGCCCGCGACGCCTCGGACCACGATCCGGCAATCGCCAATCGGTTGAGCAAATCGCCGTACGCGACTTCCGACCCGGAAAACAGGTCGCGGACATACAGACGGCGCTGAGCAAGCGGCACGCTGCCCAAGGCGCGCTGCTCGTTGCGATCGAGGTCGGACGCACGCTCGGTCGGAGGCGTCGAGGACGGCAGAGCGCCGCTCTTCCCAAACTGCTTCCACAAGGGCTGGGGCGCTTCGCTGGAGGTCGGCGCTGGCGCTGCCGTCGGCGCTCGGTTCTGCGCGAACCGCTGCCACAAGGGTTGCGATGCCTGCGGAGCCGCGGGCATCGGCTCAGGATCAGGTGCTGGCGGCTCGACTGCAGCGGGTTTCGGCTCGGCCACTGTCGTTGGGGCCGGTAGCTCAGGAGCGTCGGGCAAGTCGACGGTCGACGGAGTGGAGACGGTGGGTTCATCGGACGTCACCAACAGATCGCGCAATGTGTCCGTCGTCAGCGGCTGTCCGTGTGCTTCTACGGCTTGCGCCTGGTCGCGCATCCCTTTGTCCCGCAGAAACTGACCGATTAACTCAGCCTCGACGCGCGGCGGACGCCCTTCTCCGACCAGTTCGTAGAGTTGTCCCAACAGGCCGATCCAGTCGTCGGCGTCGTATTCGGACGGCGTGCGATGCTCGATGCGCTGCAGCAAGCGCGAGAGTCCGTTGCGCGTGACGACCTCCTCGCCCTTCTGCGACAGATACGCCCGTACGACTTCGGTCAGGTAGCCGTACGCGCTGAAGTACCGCATCCGGCGCCGCACCACATCGGCAGACAACTCGTCGCGCCCCGGCGGAAACACGAACCGAACCAACGCGCGCGCAGGTTGGACGAGGTAGGGAACGACCTGAATCACGGCTTGGCGCAACGTCCGATGCCACTCTTCGGCGGGCACCTGAGCGTGCTCGGCGAGAACCGAGAGGTACGTTGCCTGGGCCTCTTGCAGTTCAGCGGCGCCATAATCGAACCAGCGCGAGCGCGACTTGGCGAGGGCGGCGGCTTCGAGTTCGAGGCGGCGCTGGAGCGTCTGGGCGAGGAAGTGCGAAATGCCTTCGGGCACGTCGGCTTCGGCGAGGGCGTCCAGCGAGTAGGCGCGGTCGGCGGGCAGGCGAGCCGACAGGCGGTCGAACACGCGGTCCGTAGTCTCGGTCATGGGCAACGTTGGGGAAGAGCGCCAAACTACGCACGGGGGCCTCTACCGGCTCGACACGTGCAAGCGGGCGCGGACAGGCAGGTGATCCGAGGCGATACGCGCCGCCTCGGTGTCGACCGACTCGATGGCGGCTACGTTCAGGCCACGCGCGTAAATGCGGTCGAGCGCCAGCAGCGGACGCCCAGCGGGGAAGGACGGTGGCCAGTCGGCGTTGTGGTGGCGGTCCTCAAACTCGCGTTCCAGCGACCGCGTCGCCGGGCAGTGGCGCCACGCGTTCATGTCGCCCAGCAGCACGACCGGACCTTGCAAGCGCGGGTGATCCAGCAGCATCTGCACCTGCCTTCGACGCGTCCGGTCGACGATGGCGAGGTGCGTCGACACGACCGACAGCGGTGCCAGCCCCTCTCCCCGCTCGAACTGAACGACTAGGGCCGCCCGCCGCTCCATCCGCCCCAGCGACAGGTTGATGACGAACGCCGAGTGGATCGGCCACCGCGACAGGACAGCGTTGCCCAGCATCCCATTGCGGTGCGGACGCGTCGCGACGAAGGCGACATTGAAGTCGTTGCGCTCGACGAAGTCGGACAGCGGATCGTGATCGCGCGTCGGAATGAGGACCTCTTGCAGCGCGATGACGGGCACGTCCAACGACAGGATCACCTGTTCGGCCCGCTGAGGAACGAACTCGTCTCGCCTGCGCACCCCTCCGCTCCACCGGTGCACGTTGTACGTGGCGATGTCGAATGCGTCCGACGGTGCCGAGCCAGACGACGCGCCAGGCTGCCACAACGCCATGCGCGGTTCGGGCGGTTGGTCGAGCCAGCGGCGAACCTGCCGGCGGAGAGATTCGGTGGGAGTGATCACGCCTCTATCAACCGCAGCGCATCGACGCTGATCCGACCAGAGTTACCCAAATCACGAATCAGTAGCGACCGACTCGTTGGCGACCCAGCGCCCGCCGTTGTAAATGCCCAGTGCCCGCCCGCGCAGTTCTTTTCCGAGGTAGGGCGTGTGTCGGCTCGCCGAACGCAATGTCTGAGCCGAGCACGTCCAGACGTGATCGGGATCAAACAGCGTCAGGTTGGCTTCCGCGCCGACTTCGAGCAGGGGCGTTTCCAACCCGAGCACGCGGCGCGGCCCGTCGAACAGCAGCCGCACCACCTGAGCCAGCGGCATCACGCCCGTCGATACGAGCGTAGCGCAGAGGGTAGCAAACGTCGTCTCGAGCGAAGAGACGCCAAACGGCGCAGCGGCAAACTCCAACTCGGCCTCGAACACAGCGTAAGGGCGGTGGCCGGATAAGAACGCGTCAATGGTGCCGTCGCCCAACGCCTCACGGATAGCTTGACGATCAACATCCGAACGCAGAGGCGGACGCAGTTTGAGCGTTGCGTCGTAGTCAGAGGCCTCAATGTCGTCATCGCCGAACGCCAGGTATAAGGGCGACACCGACGCCGTAACGGGCACGCCCTGCGCCCGAGCCTCGCGCACCAACCGCAAGCCATCCGCCGTCGTCACGTGCGCAAAATGCAGTCGAGCGCCGGTATACGAGGCCAGTAGCAAATCACGTGCGATGGCGACTTCTTCGGCAACGGCGGGAATACCCAGCGCCCCCGCCCGCGTCGACGCTGCGCCTTCGTGCATCAGCCCGCTGCCTGCCAGTCCGCCATCTTCGGGATGCACCACGACCGTTTTGTCCAGCATCCGCGCGTATTCGAGCGCCCTACGCATCAGTCCGGCGTCGGCCAAAAAGTGGTCGCCATCCGAAAACGCAATCGCCCCGCCGCGTACCAAGTCGGCCATCTCCGCCAGTTCCTTGCCCTCTCGCTTCTTGGTAAGACACCCCGCCGGTAGCACATCGACGACTTCGCGCTCAGCACGCAACCGAACGTACTCGACGGCATCTCGGGTATGCAGCGGAGGATCGGTGCCCGGATCGAGTAGCAGAGCCGTGTACCCGCCTGCCGCCGCCGCCGCCGCGCCGCTCGCAATCGTCTCGCGGTGCTCGTAGCCTGGCTCGCCCAGGTCGGCCATCAGATCCATCCACCCCGGCGAGATGAACGCGCCATCAGCTTCGACGAGGGTTTCTCCGTCCCGTGACGGAAGATCCGTTCCGATTTCAGCGATCCGGCCAAACGCGATGCGCAGGTCGGCACGCTCAAAATCGACCGCATCGGGCAGCAGCAGGCGCGCGCCTCGGATAAGCAGGTGAGGGACGGAAGGCACGATGAGGAAGCGATCTGATCTATAAAGAGAAACCTGGCAGATCATCACGATCCGTCAGGTTTAGAGAAGCTAGTCGTCTTTTGCCACTACGCGCGCGGGTCTGGGTCAAGGGCTACCGTAGCCGTGTCGAGAGCGAAGGGCAAATCGAAACTGAACCGCGTACCGCTGCCGTATGTGCTGTCGAGCCGTATCGCTTCGCCATGCGCGGACATGATCTGCTTGACGATGCTCAGCCCGAGACCCGTACCGCCGCTCTTGCGCGAGCGATCGGGGTCGACGCGGTAGAAGCGCTCGAAAATGCGGCTCTGATGCTCTTCGGGAATCCCACGCCCGTTGTCGACAACCTCGACGCGGACCTTATCGCCGTGGCGACGAATCCGGCACCGAACCGTCCCCTCGTCCGAGTAGGCGATGGCGTTCTCGACCAGGTTGACGATCACCTGGCGCATGCGATTGCGGTCTGCCGTGACGAAGAGCGGCGGGTTGTTCATCTCGAGTCCCAACCCTTTCTCATCGGCCTTGGGTTGCAGCATCTCTCGCACCTCGTGGACGAGTTCGGCGAGATCGAACGACGTCGTGCGCAGCAAGTCCTCGCGGTATTCGAGGCGGGCGATCTCGATGAGATCGTTGAACAGATTTTGCAGCCGGTTGAGTGCCGCCAGTCCCTTGTCCGAATAGCGTTTCCGCTGCTCCTCGCCCAGCGTCGGCGAGCCGAGCGCTTCCAGATAGCCTCCGACGGCAAAGATCGGATTGCGGACTTCGTGCGACACGTTGCCGATGAACTCGCTCTGCAGCCGCGCCAGACTCTCCAACTCGTCGATCTTGGCCCGAAAGCTACCGGACATCTGATTGAGGCTGTTTGCCACCTCGTGAAACTCCGCTGCCCGAGAAGAGATGGCGATCTTCTCGGCGTAGTCGCCTTTTGCGATGCGCCGCGCGAGATCCCTGATTTGCTGCAGGGGCCGCGTCACCTGCTGTGCCGCCACCCATGCGCCGATCAGCGCCATCACGAATGCGCCCAGCATCCCAACGAGTAGGATGATCAGCAGGCTCTCCGAAAGACGATACAGACGCGGCGTGGGCTGAGCAAGCAGTAGCGTATTCCCCGACTCCATCGGCACGGCGACGTAGTAATAGCGCACTCCCTCTTCGTCCTCCCGATGCGTGACGCCACCCGCTTCGCGTACTTCGCTGAGCGTCATACTCGGCACCCTATCCACACTCTGCGCCACCGCGTTTCCGTTCGCATCAATCACGGTCCCATGTAACCCGTGCAGGCTCGCAGCCACCGAAACGAGTTGATCTCGTTCGGCTTGCGAGCCTGCTCTATCGAACACACGAGCGACGCGTTCGGCTTCTACGCGGAGCGTTTCGTTCAGCGCGCTATCGGTGCGGTCGCGCAGGAAAAACCCGACATAGAGCGCGATGACGAGCACGGCCATGCCCACGAAGAGCACGAACGTGAGCAACATCCACGTCTGAGTCGACGCTCTAGTGGGGACGAGCGTACGCATCGGGCGGGCCATTAGGTGGTAGTCAGCGCGGAGCGCCGGGTCACGCTGCCTGCGCGTCCTCGTCCTCGACGAAGCGATAGCCTACACCGCGAACGGTCTGGATGTGCTTGGCGAAGTCGCCCAGTTTCTCGCGCAGGTTCTTGATGTGCGCGTCGACGGTGCGCTCGGTCACCATCATGGCGTCCTTCCAGATCGTTTCGAGCAGCTGCTGACGCGTAAACGCCTTGCGGGGGTGGCGAACGAGGTAGCGGAGCAGTTCAAACTCGGTCAGCGTCAGGCCCAGATCGCGCTGGTCGAGCGAGGCGCGGTACTCGTCTTCGTAGATCGTCAGATTGCTGACCTGAAGGATGCGACTCTCTTCAATGCCCGAACGACGCAGAACGGCTTTGACGTTGGCCAAAACGACGCTCGGCGGGACCGGCTTGTTGAGGTATGTGTCAGCGCCCATGATCAGGCCTTTGACCTGGTCCTCTTCTTCGGTCTTGGCCGAGAGGAAAATGACCGGGATGTGCTCGGTCTCGGCCCGGCTGCGCAGTTGCTTGACGACTTCGTATCCGTCCTTGTTCGGCATCATGATGTCGAGCAAGATCAGGTCGATCTCGTTGTTGTGACGCGCCACGACTTCGAGCGCCTGCTCGCCGTCATAGGCTTGATCGACGCGGTAGCCTTCGGCTTCCAGGAAGTGGCTAAGCACTTCGACGTTGTCTTCTTCGTCATCGACGACGAGAATGCGGAGGTCCGTGGGGTCCGAGGCGGTGGCCATGGTAGCGGGGCGAGTTGGGATGAGATCAGCAGCTGTGAATATAGCGCGTGCCGTCGTTCTTCACAGAGAGGCACGCGCCAAAAGTGCACAAAACACAACGCGGCGCCCCGGATCGTTCCGAGGCGCCGCGCAAAAGTCGAAATGAGTAGGCTTACTCGGTCTCGTTGACGGGAATGCCCAAGCGTGCCGCAACGTCCCGCGTGATGTCGACGACGGTCTGATCGTTGACGTACAGGATGAACGGGTCGCCGCCGACCTGCGTCGGGAGGACCAAGTCGAGGCCTTTCTCAGCCGAGACTGCGTCGATGGCGGTTTGCAGCTTCTCGAAGAGCGGGCGCATCAGTTCGGCGCGGCGCTGAGCGAGTTCTTGCTCGGCGCGGGCACTGCGCTGCTGAAGCTCCTGCTGCGAAGCACCGAGGGCCTGCTCACGCTCGGCCTTAGCTTCTTCGGAGAGCAACGAGCTTTGACGCTGGTACTGCTCAGCGCTCTCCTGAAGCTGCTGAGCGGCCTGCTGAAGCTCGGTCTGCCGCGTCTGGAAAAACGTCTGAATCTGCTGCTGAACCGACTGCATCTCGGGCATGTTGGCGAGCAACACTTCGTAGTCGGTGTAACCGATCGACAGGTTCTGGGACTGCGCCTGGGCACTCAGCGGAGCGATGAGGGCGATCAGCGCGAGGGCGGCGAGGCGATGGAGACGGGTCATGAAATAAGGTAGGATGTCGTAGATAACAGAATGCGAGGACGAGAGAGAAACGATGCGTCCGCAGGAAAAAGTACGGGTCAGCGGTTGGGCGCTTCGACGTCCACGCCGAGTTCACGCAGCACTTCGTCGCTCAGGTCTTCGCTTTCGTCGGCATAGAGGAAGAGGAAGTCGCCGCTCTTGTCGAAGACGTAGGTGTACTCTTCGCGCACGGCGATGTCGTCGATGGTGGTAAGCAGCCGCTCTTGAATCGGACGCATCAGGGTCTCCTGCTGGCGGTAGAGTTCGCCTTCGGGACCGAAGTAGCGCGTCCGCATCGCCTCGACTTCGCGTTCGGCGGCGACGATCTCCTCGCGGCGCTGCTGGCGCTCCTGCTGCGTGTAAAGCAGTTCACGCGCTTGGTAGTCCCGAAACAGGCCGTCGACCTCCTGTTGCTTCTCCTCGACCTCACGCTGCCACGTCTGCGCCTGGCGTTCGAGCGTCTGCTGAACGGTCGTGTAGGCGGGCAGTTTGGAAAAAATGTACTCGCTGTCGACGTAGCCGATGCGCTGATCCTGTGCCTGCGCGAAGGGCGCGGCGACGAGCAGGAGGAAGAGGATGGAGAGGCGTTTCATGAAGAGGTGTGATGAGACTTTGTCGAAGCGCCGTCATATATAACGGCGGTACGGGAGAGGCGGTTGTATCCGAGGGAAACGCAAACAGCACGATCGTTCGCACGCGGCCTCCCTCCTCTTCGCCAACTCCACGGCCAGACTGCGAAAGGACGGCTCCGAAGAGCCTTATTGGTTGAAGCCTTGGCCGATGGTGAACTGGAAGCGGCCCTGGCGCAAGCCGGACTCGCTGCGGTTCGGCGGATACTCGTCCAGGTTCCATCCGTACGCGAACTCGATCATGCCCAGGATCGGCAAGAACAACCGGGCGCCGACACCAGCAGAACGGTAGAGTTGCGCCGGGTTGTACGTGTCGAAGCTATTCCACGTGTTGGCAGCGTCGAAGAATAGGTACGGCGCGGCCTGAAGCTGCGGACTCTGAACGGCGAGCAGGCGCAGTTCGGTCGAGTAGCGGTTCAGGATGCGCCCACCGATGGCGCTGCCGTTGCGGTTGGGACCGAGCGAGGCAAACGGGTAGCCGCGCATGTAGATGATGTCCGACCCGATCGTCTGGTTGACGCCTTGCGCCTCGAACGGAGAGCCGCCCAACAGGTAGCGCTCGAACTGAACCGGATCGTCGGTAAACGAGCCGATGTAGCCGTACTGCGCCGTCACGCCTAGCGAGATGCGATCCGTGAAGGGCGCGTTCCACGTGTTGCGCAAGCCCCATTTGTGATACTGGACCGTGCCCGGAATCGGTGGAGCGATGTTGAGCGATGCCTCGAAGAGCGATCCGCGACGGGGGAAAATTGGGTGATCCTGCGAGTTGCGCGTCAGCTTCTGGTCGATGCTGACTTCGTGGAAGACACCACCGGGGAGCGTCGACAGTCCGCCGGGGACGTTGTAGTAGCGATAGCCGATGCCCGTCGAGTATTGAAACTTGTCGTCGGGAAACTTGAGGCGCTGCTGGTAGAACGCGCGCCCGTTGAACGTGGTGAGGACGTTGGCTTCGGCCGTCGAGTCCGAAATCTGCTGGAAGGTGCTGCGGCGCAATCCGTCGTAGTCGATGCGCGAAAACGACGTCGAGAAACCGACCGGCGTGGGCTTACCTCTAAACCACGGCTCGGTGAAGCTGATCGAGTAGTTCTGATAGGCCAGTCCGTTGGTCTGGATGGCGAGCGAAAGGCTCTGGCCGTCGCCCATCGGAAGCGGATCCCAGGCGTCCTTCTCGAAGAGGTTCTGCGCCGAGAAGTTGTTGAACGTGACGCGCAGCTGCAAGATCAGACCGATGCCACCCCACGTACCCGAAAGTTCGAGCTGGTCGCCGCCGACTTCCTCAACCTGGTAGACCAAGTCGACCGTCCGCGTTTCGTCGTTGGGCTGAACGTCGGGGCCACGCTGAAGCGTCTCCGCGTTGAAGTAGTTGAGCTGCGACAACCGGCGGATCGACTCGATGATGGCCTCCCTGCTGAACGGCTGTCCGGGGACGGTATACAGTTCGCGCCGGATGACGTGCTCCTTGGTCTTGTCGTTGCCCGCGATGCGGACGGCGCCGAAGTCGTACACCTCGCCCTCGAACACGTCGAAGTAGAGATCGACCGAGTCGCCGGGGACGACGCGAACGCTGGGCTGAACGCCGAAGCGCAGGTGGCCCAGGTTCTGGTAGAGGCTCGACACGTCGTTCTGGTCGGCGTTGCCGTAGAGGTTTTCCTCGTAGCGAACGGCGTTGAAAACGTCGCCTTCGCGGATGCCGAGCGCGTTGGACAGCGCCAGGTCGGAGTAGACCGTATTGCCGTCCCACTCCAAATTGCGGACGTGATACTGAGCACCTTCGTGAATCTCGACCTCGACCATCGTCTCGGGCTTGCCCTCCTCGTTGAACGACACGTAGGCTGTGTCGCGCTCGACGTAGGCGTCGTAGTAGCCGCGCTCGCGGTAATAGCGAACCAGACCGTCCAGATCGTCGGCGAACTTTGCGGCGTCGTACTTCTTGGCGCCGCCCCAGAACTGCCACCACGCCGACGGGCGCGTGCTCTTGAGCCGCTTGCGCACTGCCCGGTCGCTGACCGTCTCGTTGCCGTCAACGAGTACGTCGCCGATGCGGACTTTCGGGCCGGGATTGACGTTCACGACGACGTTCAGTCCGCCAGCGGGTGCGGGCTGTGTCTCTGCCGTCACGTCGGCCAGCGGGAGGCCCTTTTCGCGATAAAACGTCTCGACGGCCAGTTCGGTGCGGCGCAGGTCGGTATCGCTGATGCGCGTGCCTTTGATCAGCGGAATCCGTTTACGCAGATCGCTTTTCCATCCGCGCTTGACGCCCTCGAACGAATAATCGCGCAAACGCGGCGCTTCCTCGACCTCGATGCGCAGAAAGATGCCGTTGCCCGCTCGCTGCTCCTCGACGATGCGGACGTTGGTAAACTGGTTCAGACGGTAGATGTCGCGGACAGCTTCCGAGAGTGCGAGGTCGCCCGGCACGCGCAGTTTCTGACCGACAGCCAAGCCGCTGGCCTGCAAGATGACACTCTGCGTCGCCTCGGCTTCGGCACCCGTAACGCTCAGGCCGAGCACTTCGAGCCGCGTGTCTTCCGACGTCGTTGCGCCGTCGGGCTGTGTCTGAGCCATCGCGGGGACGGCGGCGAGCAGGAGGGCGAACGCGGCGAGGCGTAGCGTAGGGAATCGCATAAAGGCGGCGAAACGAGACAAGTCGGTGAGGGGCACACGAGGTGCGGAAGGCGTAACGGGGCGAACAGGAGCGCTAGTGTGCGGCAGGCGTCGATGGAGCATTGGGCACACCGCCGAAGCGACGCTCGCGCAGTTGAAAGTCTCGGACGGCAGCGTACAACTGATCGCGGCGGAAGTCGGGCCAGAGCGTATCGGTGACGTACAACTCGGTATACGCAATCGACCACAGGAGGAAGTTGGACACCCGCATCTCGCCTCCGGTACGGATCAGCAGATCGGGGTCGGGAAGGCCAGCCGTGTCGAGGTGCGAGGCGACCATCTGCTCGTCGATAGCGGAGGGGTCGAGCGTCCCCGCAGCAGCTTGTTCGGCGATTCGGCGCGCGGCACGCACGATTTCCGATCGCCCGCTGTACGAGAGCGCGAGGTGGAGCGTCATGTTGGATAGATCCGCCGTCTCGTCCATCAGCGCCTGGAGCGCGTCGACGCAAGGAGTAGGCAGCGCAGCCAGATCACCCAATACCTGGAGCCGGACGCCGTTGTCGAGCAGCGTCTGCCGCTGGGCCGAGACGGTCTCGACGAGCAGTTCCATCAGCGCGGCGACCTCCTCGGCGGGGCGATTCCAGTTTTCGGTCGAAAACGTGTAGAGCACCAGATGTTCGATGCCGATTTGGACGGCGGCCTCGGTCACGTCGCGCACGCTGACGACGCCTTCGTGGTGGCCGACGTAGCGATGCTGACCGCGCGCCTGCGCCCATCGTCCGTTGCCGTCCATGATCACGGCGACGGAGGCAGGAATCGCGCCCGACGCGATCACGTCGCGCTGCGCTGCGAGGTCGTTGGGCGTCTGTGAGTCGGTCGTCGGCATAGCCTCACAACTTAGTCGCGTTGCAGCGCGGCGGGGCCAAGAGCGTGCGAAAAGAAAGTGGGCTGTGCGGAAAGTCTCCGAGCACTCGAAGCCGCACCTCGGCCAACGCTGGAAATCCGTTCGCGCGATGCGATACCCTTATCCGAGCGATCCGGTGTGACGATTCGAATAGTCGTGCGAATCACTCTACACAGGCCCCTCGATACTGCTCTCGCTTTCTCCTGTCTACAAGTCGCCCTGATGCTTAGATCTCGCTCTCCGACCGACCACGACCGTTTCGGCGCGCTGCTCGACGCCCACCGAGGCATCGTGCAAAAAGTGGCTGCTACGTACTGCCGTCAGCCCGAAGACCGCCGAGACCTCGCACAGGAAATCACCGCCCAACTCTGGCGGGCCTTTCCACGCTTCGACGCCAACCGCTCCTTCCCGACGTGGGCGTATCGCATCGCGCTCAACGTCGCCATCTCCCACGTGCGCAGCATGAGCCTCCGACGCGCGACGCTTGAATCCTACGACGAGCACGACCTCGACCTGATGGACATCCACGCACTCCCGCCCGATGCAACCGAGCGAGTACAGACGCTCTACCGCGTCATCGACAGCCTCGCCGTTTTCGACCGCGCGCTCTTGCTCCTGCACCTCGAAGGCTACCGAAACGCCGAGATCGGCGACATCCTCGGTCTCTCGACAACGAATGTGGGCACGAAGCTCACCCGCCTCCGATCGCAACTCCGAACCCAACTCGGCTCAGACAACCCCGCACACTCATGACGTTCGACGACCTCAAACTGGCGCTCGACGACCTCGCTCGCCTCCCAGACGGAGCCGCAGCAGCGAAGACGACATCACGCGACACCTCGCTGAAGCGCTCTCGATGCGCGCTCACTCCCTTGCGCCTGGCGCTCTGGCTGGAGGCTGCACAGGCTGTCGCGCTCATCGCGCTGCTTGGATGGTTCGTTGCAACGCATTCCGGTTCTTCCTGGCCGCCCCTCGTATCTGCAGGGCTGTTGATGACACTGGAATTCGTTTACCTCGTCGCTACAATCCGCCAGCAGATCCTGTTGCACCGCGTCGATTGCGCCGAGCCAGTCGCCGACGTGCAGTACCGTTTGGGCGAGTTGATGGCACTCCGAAGCCGGACGGTCTGGGGCGTGCTCATAGCCGCGCCGCTCGTATGGCTTCCTCTCCTGATCGTTGCTGCCGAATGGTTTGTCGGCGTCGATGTGGTGGCTGTCACGAGCGGAGCGTGGGTAGCGGCCAACCTCGGACTGGGGCTGGCGGTCCTCAGTATCGGAAGCTGGATCGCGATTCATCCTCCTCGTTGGGTAGAGCGGTCGATGCGATTGCGCCGACTGTTCGACTATCTCTCCGGGCGGAGTCTCAACCGCGCGCTCGATCACGCTGCCGAAGCTGCAGCATTCGAACGCGACACAGAGTAAGAAGGCGCGCTGCTACGAAACGCTCCGCAGCAGCGCGCCTTCGAGCGTCAGGCCCGGCCCGAACGCCATCGCGACGCCCCACCCCAGTTGTTCGCCCGCCTGAATCCGATCCAGGTAACGGCGCAATACGAACAGGATCGTGGCGGACGACATGTTGCCATAGTCGCGCAGGACGGTCATGCTTTCGGCAACGTCCGATTCGCCGAGGTTGAGCAGCCGCACGAACGCGTCCACGACGGCCTTTCCGCCGGGATGGATCGCCCACCAGTCGACGCCGTTTTCGTCCAGTCCGTGCGACCCGAGCAGCAAGTCGAGGTATTCGGGCAGCTTGCGGGCGAGGACGACTGGGACGCGCGGCGAGAGCGTCATGTCGAATCCCGTATTGCCCACGTCCCACGTCATGTGCTCCATCGAGTCGTCGTCGAGCAACGCGCATTCGTCGACGAGTTCGATCGTGCCGGGCTTGCGCGTTCCGCTGACGACGGCGGCAGCGCATCCGTCGGCGAATAGGGCGTTGACGACGGCTTGCGCCATGCTATCGCTCGTCTGGAAGTGGATCGTACACAACTCGCAACACACGACGAGAACGACAGCTTTGGGGTCGACGGCGATGAACCCACGCGCCACACGCAGCGCGTTGAAAGCGGCATAGCAGCCCATAAATCCCACCTGCACCCGCTTCGTCGACGGCGGCAAGCCCAGCCGCTTGACGAGTTCGATGTCGGGTCCAGGCGCGTAAAAGCCGGTACACGTCGCGTAGACGACGTGCGTGACCTCGGACGGGTCGCGACCGGCTCGTTCCAACGCCTTGCGTGCCGTCCGTTCGGCGAGGGGAACGGCGACTTCGCGGTAGAGCGCGTTGCGCTGCGCCGTCGTCGGGGCGGGTTCGAGACGCCAGTTGGGTGGATAGAAGGTGAAGTCAGCCGCGTCGTCGCGCGTGTAGTCGGCGATGGCGCTGTAGCGCGTGCCGATGTTGGTGCGGTCGTACAGGTCGGGAATCGCCTCGCGGACCTTGGGCGGCAGACTCTCGACGCGCGACATGAACCCGGCGGCTTCCGACGATGAACGGCTGTGCTCGGGGTTGCCGGTGGCGATGGCTTCGATGATCATAAGTCGGCGGTAGTAGACGGAGCCTAACGCCGCCAACCCCAATAGGACCCCGCCATCGGCTACCGAACCACGACGACCTGCCGCGTCTGCGTCTCGCTTCCTGCGCGGAGCCGCACGAGGTAGACGCCCGCGCTCAGTCCCTCGGCCACACCGCCTCGCGCCAGCCCTGCTGCTGGTTACCCTCGGCGAGAACGGCGACGCGGCGGCCCATCAGAGTCGTATGCCTCCATCCGCACGTCCGACGACTGCGGCAAATAGAAACGCAATCGGCTGGCCCGCTCACCGGATGCGGATGCGGCGAGAGCAGTGTCAGCGACTGCGGCGTCGCATCGGCTTCGTCCGCCGTGATCGTGCGGCTCACCGAGAACGAGCGCACCTCGCTGCGGATCGTGTCTCCACTCTGACTCGTCAGAATCACGCGCCAGAAGTACGAACCTGCCGCGATGGAGTCGACCGTTGCCGACGACGACGAGCCGCCTCCGCCGTAGACCGCCTTGAACGCAGCGGGCGAGCGGAATGCGGCGTCTGTTGCCACTTCGACTTCGCCCCGCAAGCCCTCAGGCGCCACCCAGAACAGGCGCGGCGCACGCTCGAAGGCCGACGCGTCCGACGGGCTGAGCAAGACCGGCGCGTCGATCACGCCCTCGCCCGAAGCGACGATGCGAAAGACCGTCCCGGTTTCGGGCAACTCCTGATCATAGGGCGGCGCTTCTCCCCCGTTCCAACTCACGAAGACCAGGCGAGCGAAGAGATCTCGTGGTCGATCTGCGAGACGTCCACCGCCGTGCCGCCGCCCCAGCGAAGGCGTCGTAGCCTGCCGTTCCGGGCGTCATGTCCGGGGCGTGTAGACGTAGAGCCAGTCGGTGAACGGATCGTTCTCAGCGCTTGAAACGGGCGAGTCGAGCGTCGAGAGGTTAAAGATGCCGTCAGGACCTCCTCCGCCGATTTCTGCTCTTCTCGCAGGGTCGTAGTCGAGAATGCCGGGAATCAGCTTCACGTCGTCCGACGGATCGTCCGGCGTGTCGGTGGGCGATAGCCAGACTTCGAAGGGCAGCGCCATCGCCGCGCCGTCCTGGAAGCGCCGGTAGCCGACCGATCCGCTATCGGTAAATCGGATCTCGACCGTACGCCCGGCAAGATCGAGCTTCCGTGCGACCACGCGAGATGATGGTGCGGCTGAGAAAACTGTCGTACGATCCGGTGGCTCCGCCTGCGTAGATCAACCAGCGCGCCGGGCCGACCTGCTGCCTATCCGTCGGATCGAAGATCGTTCAGGCGTTGGGAAGCCTTGGAAGTGGGCGGCTCCCGGCTCGGGCGGGATCCAGCGGCCCGCTCGCATTGGCCGACACTTCGAAGCTGACCAATCCCCCGCAGTTCGTAGGGCGTCAGCGTCACGCCCGAAACCGTGAAGGCGACCACGTCGGACCACGGCCCGCGCTCCAGCCCAGCCGCGTAGCGCACGCGCGCTTGGTATGCGCCCGGCGCTAAGTCAACGAAGGCGCCGTTGCTATAGACGCGCGTCGTATCCGAGAACGCCTCGCGGGTAACCTGGATCTCGACGCGGTTTGAGACGCGGCCTGCATAGTTGGGCACTGATGCGGTGAGGTTAAGCCGTCCTTGCGGCACGACCGACCCGTCGACGGGCGTGACGAGCTTCGGACCGGGTGGGAGGATGAAGCGGGACCGGTTGGCGAAGTTAGCATCAAACTGCTCGCGCACTTGGGCGACGTCTCGGCGCAGCGTGGTGATGGAGTTGAGATTGCTCCAGCCTCGGCTCCACACGATGGCGAGTTGAACGGTCTGCTCCTCACCCGCGCTCAGCGTAAACGGCCCCGTGCTCATCGGGTGGCGGCGGTCGCTGGGTGTATTGGCTGTTCCAGCGTTGTCGATGTTAACCTCGCTCCAGAACGATTGGGTCACGGGATCGCCGGGCCACATAACCTTCGTCGGCTGCTGATTGGCGATGCATGGAAATGTCGTGGGTTCGACGGTCCATACCCATTTCCACAGTTCACTATCGGATTGCCGTCTTTCCAGATGCCCTGCAAGTAGTTGTACCAGTCGGTACTGTTGGTACGCGGACTGCAGTTCGGGCCGGCGCAACTGCTGTAGAAGAGCGAAACGTCCATCCCACGCCGCTTCTGATCGGGATAAACGGTGCCATCGGGATCGGTCCACGTCTGGCCGGGCGCGTCAACCAGAGGCCCTTGGATGAAACTGGTGCCGAGCGCGGGCGGTGCGACTCCGTAACCACGCGGGCCTTCGTCGTCGTTGTCTCCGTTGTAGGTCATCATCATGTCAAGCGTCGTATCGGTGCCGACGTAATCGTCGCTCGCGTTGCCCAGATCAGAGTCGGAGTGGTAGCCGAAGTACGCGTCCTCGAAGTCGCCCTCGCCGCGCTTAAACATCCGATAGCGGTAGAACGTCGTGTTATCGAGCGCTCCGGGTGCGCTGTAGGCGTAGGCCGTTGCGTGGATTTCCAGGCCGATAGGCTGAGATCCCGTCGTGCCATGCTCACCGCCGACATCGTTCATGATCCACCACGCCATCTGATCGCCGATTAGGTCGGGCTGCTCGCCCGCTGCCAAGTCGATCACGCGCTCCTTACGGTCGGCCAAGGGCTGATCCATCACGTCGACGCGCGCCATCTCTCCCACTTCATCCGTCGTGCCGTCGTTGTCGTTGTCGATGCCGTCGGAGGCTGCAGGTATTAGCGTCGGAGCGCCCAGGCCCGTCGGCCAATCGCGTAGATCGTCTGTTGTGATCGACGACGACTCATAGACTTGCAGGTCGCGCGCCGTGACGGAGTAGATGCGGTCGTAACGCGAGTTGGAGCAGTCGGCGTCGTCCGGGTCGCCCGCCTCGTCGAGCGGACCGGGCCACAACTCCCATGGGCCGTAGCTGGTCGCAGAGAGTCGCACATCGCCATTGACCTTACCGCCGATCCACAAGCCCGAGGCAAAGATGGCGTTGGTCGAATTCGAAACGCCCTCGGGGGCCTTGGGCACCTGGTAGACGTTGCCCGCGCCGCGCCAGAACAATCCACCGTTGTTGTAGAGACGCGCCCGCACGTTGTTGACGTCGAGGTCGGCGGTTGCCGTGCCGCTTGAGGCACAACTGCCTGTTGTCTGGGCGAGCGCGGCAGGAGCGATGGACAGGAGGAGCAGAAAGTAGACGTAGCGCATGGGCGGCGGAGTGGGTGACGTATCCAGTATATCCGCAAACGCAACCGGGTCGCAGGTCACAGAAGCGTCCGAGTCGATGAGCCGACGGATCAGCCGCCCAGACCGTCTCACGCCGTCTCGGATCGTACTTCGCGTGTCAGACCAGATGCCGAACCGCCCGATTCGCACGGTGAATCCGCAGAGTGTGCGTATCGGGGGGCGTATATTTGGGCGTTACGTGTGAACGAGCCTTTCCGGGCACTAACCGGGGCGGCTCGTTCCCTTTTTCTACCCGCACCAACCTCTCCGCGACTGCTATGGGCGCAATGACCAAGATCCGGGAGAATACCGGAGTCGTTCTCTGGATTCTCGTGATCGCCTTCGGAATCCTCTTCATGCTTCAGGATGCCAACCTGTTCGACAGCCTGAGCGGGGCGGGACAGAACAACGCCATCATCGTCGAGGGCGAGCCGGTGACGTACGACGAATACAACGCCGTGCTCAACCAGCAGACCGAGTTCTTCAACCAGCAGAACCCCAACGCCGGACCGCAGGAGCGCGACGCCATCGAAGAAGAGGTATTCAACCGCATCGTCGAGGACAAGCTGCGCGAGCGCGAAATGAACCGCTTGGGCTTGACCGTGAGCGACGCCGAAGTGCAGCAGTTGGTCGTCGGGCCGAACCCGCACTTCATCGTCCGCCAGTACTTCGCCGACGGACAGGGCGGCGTCGATCAGGCGCGCTTGCAGGCGTTCCTGGACGACGAAACCCAGGTTCAAAACGTGATCGGACTGACGCAGTACATCCGCCAGGCGCGCCGCCAGGAGAAGTTTGAGCAGCTGATCGCCAGCCTCGCCCGCGTTTCGGACGCCGACGTGATGGCCGAGTACACGCGCCGCAACCAGTCGGCTCAGGCCGAGGTCGCCGTCCTGCCGTTCGCCACGATCTCGGATGTCGATGTGACCGACGCCGAGGTCCGCGACTTCTACGACGACAACCGAGACGACTGGAGCCGCGCCCGTACGCTCGACGTCACCATCGCCTCAATCAGCAAAACACCGACGGCTGCCGATTCCGCCATCATCCGCGACGAGTTGGCACGCCTCAAAACGCGCTTCCAGACCGCCAGCAACGACTCGACGTTCTTGGTCCGCAACGACAGCCGGACGCCCTACACCAGCGCTTTCCGTAACGCGGGCGCCCTCCCCCCTGCCGTCGCGACCGCGATCTTCCCCAACCCGACCGTCGGCGAAGTCGTCGGACCGATCTTCGGAGCGGACCAGGCCTTCCTCGCCAAGGTGGAAGCCGTTCAGTCGGGCGACACCGAACTCGCCAGCGCGCGTCACATCCTGATCATGGCCGAAGAGGGCGACGCGACCGCACGCGAAGCCGCTCGCGCTCAGATTCAGAACTTCCGCGACCAGATTGAAGGCGGCGCCTCGTTCAGCGCGTTGGCTCGTCAGTTTTCGCAAGACCCCGGATCGGGCGCACGCGGCGGCGACCTGGGCTGGTTCGGACGCGGACGCATGGTCGCTCCGTTTGAAGCCGCAGCGTTCGACAACCCGGTCGGCTCGCTCGTCGGCCCGGTCGAGACGCAGTACGGCTACCACCTGCTCCGCGTCGATGGACGGACGGATCAGGAAGTCAAGGTCGCCCTCTACTCGCTCGACATCGAAGCCGACCCGACGACGCTCCGCGACGCCGAAACCGCGCTCCGCGACCTCGTCTACGAGATCGAAGAGCAGGGCATCGCAGACGGCATGGGCCAGGCCGACCGCCTGGGCATCACGGCGTCGACCGAAACCGTGACCGACGAGCAGGACGTGTTTCCTTCGCTCGGCCCCAGCCTGCGCGTTCAGCGTTTCCTCAAGCGCGCCCGCGAAGGCGACGTGTCCGAAGTGATCGAACTCAACGACCAACTGATCATCGTCGCCGTAGGCGAGGTGACGGCGGCAGGTTTTGAGCCGTTCGCAGACGTGGAAGCCGAAGTGCGCGGCCGTGCGCTCCGCGCCAAGCGTGAAGGCGTAGCCCGCCAGCGGATGCGCGATGCCCTCGCCAGCGGCGGCTTCGACGCCGTCCGCAACCTGCCGGGCGTATCGGTGAGCAGCCTCAACGTACGCGCCGCCTCGCCGATCTTGGGAACGGCAGGACCAGCCCCACGCGCCGTCGGTGCCATCCTCGCCACAGCGAGCGGCCAGACGACGCCGGTCGTTGCGAGCGAATCGGCAGGCATCGTGGCCCGCGTCACGAGCGCCACGTCGACGCCCGAAATGCCCGAAGCGACCAAGACGAGCCTGCGCAACGAACTCGAATCGCGTCGCCGCCAGACGGTCCGCGCCGAGCTGATGCGCTCGCTCCGCGAGAAGGCTGACGTAGAAGACCGCCGCGTCCGCAGCTAGTCCTTTGGCTCAGTCCTAGCGGGCGCCTCGGCTTCGGTCGGGGCGCCCGTTTTGCGTTTCCACGAGTTAGGCCGCCTCTTCCTGCCACGTCAGACATACCGCAGACGCACCCGCATCGACGAGCCACGCCGAAGCACGCCGGACGCCCGGCACCCACACAATCGTATCGCCCGCGCAGACGACCGGCCATCCGGCGCGCTCGGATGTGGGGATGCGGCCTTCGGTTAGGGCGTCCGAAACCAGTTTGGTCTGATCGCCCATAGTTCGGAGCACATCGCCCGCCTTCCAGCGACGAATTGCGAGCGGCCACGGCGCATCTGCTGCGATCCAGGCCGTCGACGAGTCGGACGAGAGCGTAGTGGGTCGAGACGTCTGGGTCGCTCGCGCTTAAGTCAAATGCTCCCCACTTCGTCCGGCTACTCGGATGCACCGTGGTCGATTGCGGTCGCCGAGGCTGACGGCGGACGAACCGCAAGGCATCGTGCTCTCGCCAGACCGTTCCACCGCCAATGGCGACATGCTTCCCCTTCTGTGCATCCAAGAGTCGCCGGACCTGCTCGACTCGGGCTTCGGTCGGACGCACGCGCAACAGGTCACGAAGAGCGGCGGTCAGCACCATGTCACAGAGCGTCAGATGTACGTCACGGAGCGGATCAAGTAGCAGCCGATCCCCATCGACGGCCCGTTGCCGGACGGCGTCGAGTTGCGGGCCGATCAGGTCGGTGTACTGTCGGTCGAGCAGACGTGCCGTTCGCACGACCGATGCCGATCCGCCCGCACGTTCGAGCAACGCCCGGACGTGCGTACGGTCGTAGGCGTCGGACGCGTTGGACAGATCCTCGCGCCACTCCAGCCGATGCCGCTCGGCGTAGGCTCTCAACTCGCCCCGACTCAAACCAAGAAAGGGGCGACAGAGGTCAGCCGTTCCGAGTGGACGCATGCCTTTCATGCCGGTCAGCCGGTCTGGTCCGGCGCCGCCGAGGAGCTTGAGCAGAATGGTTTCGGCCTGATCGTCGCGATGATGCGCTACAGCGACGTGCGAAAAGCCGTGCTCGATCGCCAACGCACGAAACCACTGGTAGCGAACGCGCCGCGCCCACGCCTGCCGGTTCGCGCTCGGTGGCGAAGAACGGACACTCCGAACGGCCAGCGGTACGCCCCACCGCGTACAGATTGTGCGCACGAGCGCTTCGTCAGCGTCCGACGCTTCGCCTCTCAATCCGTAGTTGACGTGTGCCGCCGCCAATCGCACCGGCTGTCCGTCCTCGGCCCTGACCTGCGTGAACGCGTGCAGCAAGACGACCGAGTCCATTCCCCCACTCACACCGACGAGCACGCGCGCCGAGCCTATCCCCAGCATCTGCCGCACCGCCGACAGGACCGCGTCACCCACGACCGAAACGGCGGTCGAGATCGCTCAGCGTGAGCTGGATCAGCGTCGGGCGTCCGTCGGGAGCGGCGAAGGGCGTGGCGCAGGCGAACAGTTCGTCGACCACGTCGCGCATCCTGGGCGGGTCGAGGACGGTGCCGCGTCGCAGCGCGCGGCGTTTGGCGATGCTCTGAGCCAGGGCAACGGTCGGAGCGACGGGTTCGTCGTCCTGCATCTCGCGGTACTGATCGAGCACGTCTTCGAGC
This sequence comes from Rhodothermales bacterium, assembly GCA_963793245.1. Classification (GTDB taxonomy): domain Bacteria; phylum Bacteroidota; class Rhodothermia; order Rhodothermales; family BA12; genus CAXBBB01. The sequence goes on along the minus strand of CAWBZG010000004.1, from coordinate 101,847 downwards.
AGCGTGCGCGCTTCGCCGACCGATACGTCCGTCGGCAAGCCGGTCACGACGACGGCACGCCCGCTCCCAATCGACAGCGTGAAGCCCAGCGCACGCAGGCGCGGAAGCAGCGTTTTGAGCAGGGCCAAGTCGGGCGCGCTGAACGTATAGGTCTCGGGCATCATCTGCTGCGACAGCGCCAGACCATCCTGCAGCGCGTCGAGCGCCCGCTCGTAGACGATCCGCTCGTGCGCCGCCTGCTGATCCACGATCACGATGCCCGACCGCGTCGATGCGAGAATGTAGGCGCCGTGGAGTTGCACCAACACGTCGTCCGAGGCCCGCGGGGGCGTGGAGGCATCGTCATCGGCGAACAGCGACGGCAGCGACGCGGGCACCTGCGGGCGAAACAGCAGATCGCTCTGCTCAATGGGCGACAGCGAGGCGTCGGCACTCGGCCTATCGAACGATGGACGAGGCGAGGCAGAAAGACCACTTGGCGAACTCTGACTCGGCGCTCGCAGCGACTGTGCAGGCATCGACCACCCGCCCGACGGACGACTCCACGCGGACGGACGCTCGACCACATCGTCTCCGGTTTCGTCCAGCGGCGCCTGATCCATCAGACTGTTGCCGGTCGAAGCGTCGGGCGTGGCGCGGTCGACCGACAGGCCGCCCATGCTCATCGCCCGGCGCGTGACGGCGCGGACGAACGCGTAAATGCCCTGATCGTCGTCGAACTTGATCTCGGCCTTGGTCGGATGCACGTTCACGTCGACGTGGCGCGGGTCGAGGTCGAGAAAGAGCACATAAAACGGATGCGCATCGGTCGGAATCAGCCCTTCGTACGCCGAGCGGACAGCGTGCTCGATGGACCGGTTGCGCACGTAACGCCCGTTGACGAACACGTGCTGTAACCCGCGCTGCTTGCGCGCCAGTTCGGGCCGACCGAGCAGTCCGCGCGCGGTCAGGTAACTCGTCGACTCCTCGACCTGGATCAGCCCGCGCGCATAATCGTCGTCCCACAGCGCCCGGATGCGAGCGGCCAACGCGTCATAGAATGAGCCATCAGGATGCGCATGCAGCCGATAGACGTCTTCGTCGCCGTTGAGGAACGCGAATGCAACGCGCGGATGGGAGAGCGCCAGCGTCTGGAACGCGTCGAGCAGGTGCCGATACTCGGTCGACGGTTTTTTGAGAAAGGCGCGTCGTGCCGGGACGTTGTAGAACAGGTTGCGCACCGACAGGCTCGTCCCGGAAGGCGTCGCGACCGGCTCGTGGGCGACGACCTCTCCCCCTTCGACCGCAAGCCGAATGCCCGAGGCGTCTTCGACCCGCCGCGTCTTGATCTCGACGCGCGCAATCGACGAGATCGACGCCAACGCTTCGCCTCGAAAGCCCAACGTCCGCAGCGTGTCCAGATCCTCGACCGCCCGAATCTTGCTCGTCGCGTGCCGTCGCAGACACGCCATCGCATCCGAGGGACTCATGCCCGATCCATCGTCGATCACCTGCATCAGCTCGCCGCCTGCGCCCTTGACGACGACCGTGACGCTACGCGCTCCGGCGTCCAAGCTGTTCTCGATCAACTCCTTGAGCGCCGACGCAGGCCGCTGCACGACCTCGCCTGCGGCGATCTTGTTCGCCAGCGTTTCGGGCATCAGGCGAATGATGCCTTCGCTCTCGGATTCAGCAGTAGGAGACGGAGACAACGGCAGCGCTTACGAACTCATCCACATCGACCACGCCGCACCGATGTTGTCGAGGGAGTTGAGGATAAACAGCACGATCACGATCATCGCACCGAAGAGCAGCGCCTTGGTCGGCGACGACCGCTTGTGGACCTTACGGGCGACCCGCATCTTGCTCCGCAGCGACTCGTCGCGTCGGGGGTCGTAGTAACGTGGTTCGTAGTCGAAGCGGCGGGGTTGGGGGCGGCTTCCGGAAACGAATAATCCCATGGTCTGCACTCGGTCTTGCTCTTCCCAATCAACGAAAAGTCGTCTTCACCGTTCCCCGATCCGCCCTAACTCAGCAGGGTCCAGCGCAAGTAGACGTAGCACAGCGGAGCCGCGACGAGGATAGCGTCGAAGCGGTCCAACACGCCGCCATGTCCCGGCAACACGCGTCCACTGTCCTTTGCGCCAACGGCTCGCTTGATCCGGCTCTCTGCCAAGTCGCCCAGCGGACTCACGACCCCGCCGATCAGCGACACGACGGCCACGTGGATCAACGCCACGTCCAGCCCGAATTGAGGAAACACGAACAGCCCGAACACCAATCCAACGACGACTGCGCCAGCAGCACCGCCGATGGCGCCCTCCCACGTCTTTTTGGGCGAGACCAGGGGAGCCAGCGGATGCTTGCCGAACGTGCGTCCGGAATAGTACGCGAACGTGTCCGACGCCCAGACCGCGAAGAACACTAGGAACGTCAGCCAGAAGGCGTGCGATTGCGAGAACGGCTCATAGTCCAGGCCCCAGCCTCCCAGTTCGAGCCGCAGCCGCAGCACGCACGTCAGTAGCGCTGTCGGGTACAGCGCGCCAGCCAGCGTGATGCCGATGACGGCGGGAAACCGCTCGTCTTGCGGCGCAAACGGCAGATAGGCGACGTATAGCGCTACCCCGACAAACAGCCACGCCTCGGCGAACGGAACGACCGCTTGCATCACGACCAGAAGCCCGATCAGCAATCCCCATCGCCGATGCACGTGGATACCGCCCTGCTGCGCCAGCGCATAGAGTTCAGACTGCGCGACGAGCGCCAACACCGCAACGCCCATCGCCAGCCACCAGCCGCCCACCCACAGCAGGGCGACGACGACGACAGCGCCGATGAGCGCCGTCCAAATCCGAGTTATGCTCTCGCGCGCCACGTCAGACCGACGAGCGATCTGCTTCGTCGGCTTCTGAATCGTCGCCGAACGTGAGCGAGATGCTCTCGATGCCCGAGTCCAATGCGGCTTCGTCGTCTTCGCTCTCGGCGTCCGGCGAGACCGGGTTGGCCGACATCGCGGCCTCTTCCAGTTCGGCGTCCGTCAGCGGCTTGGCGCTGAGAATGGTGCGGGCCTGCTCTGCAAACTGCGGCTCGACGAGCACGTGCGCGCCCGACAGGTCGCCAACGTTGAGGTTGAACGAGTGATCGCGGTGCGTCAGGACGACGGCGCGCAGGTCCTCGTTTCCCAGGCGGTCGCGCACCAGGTCGGCTTCGTAGTCGGTCGAGGACGAAAAGACGATGATCCAGTCTTCGTAGGTATTGGGCGTGCTCATGTTGGAATAGGAAAAGGGGTAGGAGTCAGTGAGGCGCTAAGGTACGGGGTTCAACTTCCCCAAGGGCCTCAGAATCGGGCACAGTAACGTGGTGTAACCAGAAGATCAGCCCTCCTGCCCCCAGCAGCCCTAGCCAGAATGCGTAACCGGGCAAGTCGAGCACGCTCGCAGGATCATCGGCCACACCCGCGAGCACGACGAGCGATCCGTTATAGGCGAAGTGCACAATGATGCCTGTCCACACACTCCGCGTCCGCCACACGATGTAGGCGATAAAACAGCCCAGCAGCGCCAACGCGAACACCTGTGACACCCGCAGGTGGTAGGCTCCAAAGATGAAGCCCGACAGGAAGACGCCCCACCCCGGCCCAGTCGCCCGCTCAGTTTGCCGCTGAAAGTAGCCTCGGAACATCAGCTCCTCGAAAAGCGCAGGTGTCAGCGCCAACAAGACGAGATTGATTCCTATGCCCTGCGAACTGCTGAGCACGCGCTCCATGAGTTCGAGCTGCGACGCCTCGAAGTCGCGAAGCATGTCCGGCAAGGGCAGCGACGCATTCCACTCCCCGATAACCTGAACGACCGGGATGAGGCACAACACGACCAAAATCGAAGCGGCAGAGAGCACCAGACTGGGCTTTGTCCGTAGGCGCAGAAACGCATCGGGCTGGGTCGTGTGCATCCGCGCCGCGACCCACGCAACCAACCCCAACCCGATCACCTGACCGATAGCGTTGGCACCCAGAAGCGCATTGGGGCGCGCCATGATGCCCTGCTGCATCTCAATGAGTAGCCGCTCCAGCGATACGCCCTGAAGCGCGGAGAGCACGAGGAGTGCTAGAAACCCCGCCACTTGGTACACCACGAACGCGACCGCGAGTACCAACATGCCCCAGAGGAGAGCCGTCGGCTGACTCTGCGGATACGGCTGCTCGACCGGACCATCCAGAGGAAATCGAATCGGTCGGCGAAAAAAAGTCACGGGCAGAGTCTCGCCAAACGTGGGGCGTTCGGCGTCGGTGGTGGTGGCCTAAAAAAATAATGAACGCTTGCGTTATCGGCAGCTTTCACCACGGATCAAACCAGAATGTACCAAAAAACGGCCCGCCCTGCTCACCCTGTCTTGCCGCTGTTCTCGAATCGCCGTATGTTGACGGACCTGCACCGCACCCGTAGCTCAGATGGATAGAGCGTTGGTTTCCGGTACCAAAGGTCACAGGTTCGACTCCTGTCGGGTGTACCCCCATCGCCGCCGCTCCGCTCAGGAGACGGCGGCGATTCTAGTTTAGGCCACTTCGACCGGCACGTCGAGTTGCCCCTCGCTCGACGCGACGATGGAGCACACAGCCAGATCGCCCGTCACGTTGGTGACCGTCCGGCACATGTCGAGGATGCGGTCCGGCCCCAGGATCAGCGCGATGCCCGCTGCCGGGATGTTGACGCTCTCCAGGATGATGACGAGCATCACGATTCCCGCCGACGGGACCGCTGCCGTTCCGATCGACGCCAACACAGCCGTCAGCACGATGGTGGCCTGCTGGAGTATTGTCAGGTCCATGCCGATCACCTGGGCGATGAAGACGGCGGCGACGGCCTGGTACAGCCCCGTGCCGTCCATGTTGATCGTCGCGCCGATGGGCAGTACAAACGACGAGACCTCTTTGCTGACGCCCAGCCGGTCTTCGGCTACCTCCATCGTGACAGGCAACGTGGCGCCGCTCGACGAGGACGAGAAGGCGATCAATTGGGCAGGCGTGATGCGGCTGAGGAACGTCGTGACGGACATGCCGCCGAAGAACCGCAGCAGAACCGGATAGACGACAAACGTGTGGATCAGCAAGCCTGCCAAAACGGTCAGGCAGTAACCGCCGAGCGCCAGCAATAATCGACCTAACTCGCCCGGATCGTCGCCGACGATACTAACGATGGTGCCTGCCATCAGCCCGAACACACCGATGGGCGCGTAGAGCATGATCAGGTCGACCAGTTTGATGATGAGCGTATTGGCGGCGTCGAAAATGCGAATCAGCGGCTCGGCTTTCTCACCCGGAATGAGCATCAACCCAAAACCGATAGCGATGGCGGCGAACACGATCTGAAGCATCGCCCGGTTGTCGCTCAGAGCCGACGAGAAGTTGTCCGGCACGATGTCGATCAGGGGCTGTAACGGTCCCCTCTCCTCGGCAGCGAGGGCGCCCTGCTGCTTGTCAGCGGCAGCGTCAACGTAGGAGTTTTCCAGTTCGGCGCGCATTTCGGGCGACACGAAGCGACCCGGCTGCACCAGGTTGACGACCGTCAAACCAATCAGCAGGGCGATCACGGTCGTGCCCAGATAAATCCCAATCGTCTTTCCGCCGATGCGTGACAGCTTGCTCGTGTCCGACAGCGACGTGACGCCGACGACGAGAGAGGCCAGGATCAGCGGTATCGCGATCAGTTTGAGCAGGTTGACGAAGATCGTCCCCAGCGGTGCCAGCCAGTCCGTAACCAGCCCACCGAAACCAAAGTTGACCGCCAGCACGCCGACGAGAAGCCCGAGCACCAACCCAGCGATGATCTGCCAGTGCAGTTTGCGGTACCAGGGCATGAGCGAGACGGAGTGTGTGGATGAGACGAGATCTAGCCTCGCATGATACGAAGCGCTTCCCGTACGAAACGAGAGCCACCCCGCAGTTCGTCCGACTGCCCGGCTCGGCTAGAGGTGAGCGAGAGTCATCGCCAGAGGACCGATCTAGCAGCACTCCTGCCCTCCACACGTCATGACCAAAACCTCGCAGAGGCCGTAGTCAGCGTCCTGGCAAGTTGCGAGACGACAGGCCGTCACCGCGCCGCCAGTCCCGGTTGGATCAGCGGTTGTATGATCTCGGCAAAGTGCGCATAGTCCCGCGCTCCCGACTCGACCGACTGAACGACGCCCTCTCGATCGATTACGAATGTCGTCGGCAAGGTGCGGCGGGCCGTTTCGTACGCTCCATCGAGCGCTCCGACGGGCGCCTGGGCTACCAGAAACTCGAACGTCCGCGCCTGGACGAACGATTGGATCGTCTGCACCGATTCATCCGACAGAGCGACGACTGTCAGCCCCAACGGACCATAATCCTGATCGAGTCGGTTCAGATCGGGCATCTCGCGCAGGCACGGAGGGCACCATGTCGCCCAGAGGTTGAGAAGCACGACGCGTCCGCGGAGATCACTCAAGCGGACGCGTTCGCCCGTCGCCAGGTTGGTGAATGCGGCGTCGGGAGCCGGTTGCCCGATAAGCGCCCGCACTGCCTCAGGCGCTTCGGTCGGCGCCTGCACCAGTTCCGACAGATCGTACACGGTGGGTCGCTCAGCGCTGCGCAAGAGGACAGCCATCGCCGCACTCGTCACGATGACCAATCCCGACAGAATCAGCGCCAGCCACGTCGCCGCATCGCGCGGGCGACCACGCCTGAGCAGGAGCGTCATCAGAACGGCGGCCACCAGAGCCAGAGCAAGCGGTACGAGAAGCGTCATGTCATCTCAAACGTCGGCATCCCCCACCCCGTTCGCCAACCACCTCCGAGCATTTCAATCGCGCCAAAAACCCGTAGCGACGTAGCATGCTACGTCGACGTGCAAGTCAGGCGCACGTTCATCATCGCCACCGATCACCTCTCGCCATGTCGTCTTGCAACGTGATTGGGAGTTTGGCTCCGCCGCAGCATGCTGCGGCGCTACGGGGGTCTGGGAGGTGGATCAAACAAAAAAGCGCCCCGCTCGGTGGTCAGACCGAGCGGGGCGCTTCTGAAAGACCAAAAGGTCTATCGCTGGAAATCGAGCAGGACCGAGAAACGCATCGTGTTGGCGAGCGGGCTGTCCTCTTCCAAGGCGTAGATATACGAGAAGTCGACGCCGAAGATGTTGTAGCGGATACCGGCGCCGAACGTGATGAACTCGCGGTTGCCGTTGTACGGGTTCTCGTAGAAGTAGCCCGCGCGCATGGCGAACAACTGGTTGTACCAGTACTCGGCGCCCAAACCGACCGTCATCTGGTCGAACGCGTTGAGTTCGCGCGCATCTTCGCGGTCGTTGCCGGGCGTGAGATCGACTTCGAGAGGTGCCCAGGCCGAGAAGATCGCACGGTACCACGGGTCGACGTTGCGTTCGATGACGGCGCGGTCGTTCTCGTCGAGCGTCGGCGTACCGTCGGCATTGAAGACCGAGTCCGAGCTTACGCGGTACAGTGCTTTGTTGAAGTCGTTGGCGAACGTGATCGAGTTGAACTCGTCGATGTCGAGCGTGAAGGCGTATCCGAAGCGCAGGTTGGTCGGAATCGGGTCGCGCTGCCCGCCTTCGGTGTAACCAACCGTCGGTCCCATGTTGGCGAGGTTGGCGCCCAGGTTGAACGACGCTTTGGTGCTGCCCAAGTCAAACTTGTCGCTTTTGTAGAGCAAGCCAAGGTCGAGGCCGAACGAGACGCCGCGCTTGACTTCCGTGTCGGTGTCGATCGAGATGCCCGTCGCCAGGTTCGACACGATGGTCCGCGCGCTCACACCGATGCCCAGGTTGTCGGTGATCTGCCGACCGAACGAGAGGCCCGCCGCCAGGTCGTACGATTTGAACTGACCGAGCGAGTTGCCCAGTTCGTCCGTCGCCTCGTGCGTGCCCAGGTTGAAGTAGGTGATGTGCGCCCCGAACGTACCAACGTTCTCGACGGCGACCTTGCCGACGGCGTATTCGTAGAACAGGTTCGCGTTGAACTCGGGCAACCAGTTCGAGTGCGTAATGCCAACCGACGATCCGGTCTGGAACGCCAGACCTGCCGGGTTCCAGAAGACCGCGTTGGCATTGTCGGCGATTGCGACGTTGGCATTGCCCATGCCCGCCGCCCTACTGTCCGGCTCGATCATGAGGAAGACGACGGCAGCACCGCCGACTTGCGCGCTCGCAGTCTGCACCAGAGGCGCCGAAAGCACGAGCAGAAGGCCCAAGGCCAGTGTTCGGAAAGAGGTCATAGGAAGAGGTGGGGTGTAAGCAAAAGTCGGATACGAGTAGTTCACCGAACGACAGCCAAACGCTCAACGCGCTCGACGACATCGGTCGTTCCATCGTCGCGCGTCAGGCTGACGCGAATCTGATAGAGGTAAAGGCCCGGAGCGAGCCGGTCGCCGTCCTGGTCGCGTCCGTCGTAGGCGATGCGGACGCCGCCGGAGGGGAGCACGCCCGTTGGTAACGCTTCGAACGCGTCCATTGTGCGGACGAGTTGGCCCGAGAGCGTAAAGATGCGCACGCGCACATCGGCCTGAGTACCGGGCGGCTGGTTGTGCTCGAACGCGATTCGCGTGCTGGACGACATCGGGTTGGGGAAGTTGGCGAGGCGCCGCACGTCGAGCGCTTGCGAGGCAGCCACCACGAAGTCGAGCTTGGCTTCGGTCGCGTTGTTGAGCACGTCCCACGCCCGAACGGTCAGCGTGCCGGGTCCAGGTTCAAGGTCATCGAGCGGAACGCGCACTTCGCCCGATCGCGACTGGTTGGGATCGGCCCGGAACGACGAGCCGATGTCACGCGCATTGGTCTGATCGCCGTTGACGACCAGCAGCAGTTCGTGCCCGACGCCGCTTCCGACCGTGTTGATGCCGGTCTTGTCGCTCAGCCGCACGATCAGTTCGGGCGACGCAGACGTGAGGCTCCCGCCGACGAACGACTCGTCTCCCAGGAAGAGTTCTACGTCCGGTCCGTCGTCGTCGTCGGTCGGGATCGGAGCACTGCCTCCCACTACGATGCGCCGGGTACCGCCAATCGCCTGGGCTTCCTGCCCTCCGTTCGTGCCCTGCGCGTAGGCGACGATCTGGCCCGGCGCGTCGGCATACGCGATGTCTTTGGACACGACAAACGCCGCATCGAACGCGCCGCCGACCACGTCAACTTCGCCGCGCCACAGCAGGTCTTCGCCGACGGTGAAGTCGTACGTCGCCAAGTCGGTCGTGCTGTACTGACGGGGAATCGTGACTTCGACGCGCCGCTCGGCATCGTAGACCGAGAGTGCCATCGTGCCGGTAAACCCGGTCGCCTGAGCGCCAGCCGATGTCACGACGCGCCCGGCGATGCGGACTTCGTCGAGCGCGCGCACCTGAGCAGTCGACGTGTCGAGCGCGATGCCGTTCACGCGGTCGACTTGGGCACGAAGCCCAGGCAATCCGAAGCGCTGGGCGGGATCGCCGAGTAGGTTGAAGCGGCGTCCGTTGCTTTTGTAGCCGGGCGGTGTCTGCTTGAGTTGGTAGTAGGCGTCGCCGAAGCGGGTCGCGTTACCGTCGCTGTCGCGCTCGAACAGAGCTTTGTTGAGTTGGAGATTGACGCCCAGGTTGAGGACCGTAGGACTACGGCTCGTGCTCACGACACGGACAGTGGTGAACATCGCCACGCCTCCACCTTCAGGCATCAGCAGCAAGCGCTCGGCCAGACTCTGCTCTTGCTGTAGGTCCCAGTGTCCAAACGAGCAGGTCGCCGTGATGAAGATGGGCAGGCGGTTGCCGTTGCGCAGATTGGGCAAGTCCTCGACCGTGAACATGTCCTCGCTCGCCAGTCCTAGCGGGCTTCCGTGGCCGCTGTAGTTGAATGCGAGGATGCCGTCGTTGATCTGCCGGATGATGTCGGCGGTGGCTTCGGGCAGCTTGACGCCGACCGTCTGCACGCGCTCATAGGCGTCGCCGTACACCTTGCGCACGTGGATCGACGCGTCCATCGCCTCGACTTCCTCGGCGACGTAATCGGCGTTTTGCAAATGGAGATCGCCATCGGACACGCCGCTCTGGAGGGCATCGTCGGCGGCGAAGAGGTAGCGGTTGCGCCACGGCCCGAACGAAGCGGCGCCATCGTAGCGCATCATCTTGGCAACGAGGGCCGTCGCCTGCTCACTCGACTGAACCGGGAGCCGCCCGATGCCCAGATCGATGCGCTCGTTGTCCGACACGACGCGTCCTTCACCCGGATCGAGGAGCGCGAAAAAGTCGTCGGTCGTAAACGAGTTGAGCGGCGAGAGCGCTTCCTCTGTCTCGTACGGCGGAAGCCAGTTGGTCAGGTACGGCACGCTGGCGTCCTGACCCAGTCCCCGATAGTTGAAGTGGCCGTCTCCGAAGAGCAGCACGTAGCGCGGCGCCTGATCGCCCGTCGGTGCGCGTTCGTAGAGAAAGCGCAGATAGTCGCGAATGGCCGACGGATCGCCTGCACCGCCACCGAACGCGTCGAAGATTAGGCGCGACGACACTACGATGGGCGACAAGCCCTGGGCAGCGCGATGATCGGCGAGTTGCTGGGCTTGCACGCGGAACGTGTCCGGCACCACGATCACGTAGTCGGGAAAGCCTGCTAGTCCACGCAGATTGGCGTTGGTCACGCGAGTGGCTTCACCTGCCGGACGCTGGGCGGCGGCTTCGGTGAATGCGATCAGCTCGCGCGGGGAGCCAGCCGACTGCGAAAACTGCACGCGCCACGCACCGCCAACCGACTGCGTAGCAAGACGCGTCGGACGGAGCGCGTCGGTCACGTCCCACACCTGCGGCTCGGCAGCGAAGCCTGACAACGCGAAACTCAGCGGGCCGCTGGCGTCGGGCGGCGATGCGAACTGCAACAGTCCGTTCTGAGCCGTCAGATTTCGCGGATAAAAGACGCGTAGCCAGTCCACACCTGCGCGCTGCTCGATCAGGCTCGCCGCACCGGGTTCGAGCCGAGCGCGGATGGGAAACGAGAGACTGGTCGCCGAAAAACCAGCCAACGCCGCCGTCGCCAGCGGGCTTTCCGGCCCCGTACTGACCTGGCGTGGACGGCTCGATACGAGCACCTCCGAACCGGACTGCAACCGAAACTCGGCGCCGGGCGATCCGCCAAGCGAACGAACAGCGAATGACACAAGCCCCTCGACCGGACCGCCCGTATAGCCGGGCAGATCGGGTGCCGTGGCAAGGTCGATACCCTGCCCTGCATCGAACAGATTGGAAAACCGCTGCAAACCCGAACCGCCCTCCTCGGCCCACGAAAACTCTTCGCGATCTACAACGAAACGCCCGGTCGTCGTCGTGCGATCTGCCGCGCCGTTGGATGGGAATGAGGTCGTCTGAATGCGCTCCGATGCCACTCCGATTTTGAGGAAGACGAAACTCGTCCGGGTATAGGGATTGGTCGTGTGGTCCCACGCGCTGCCGTTGTACTGCCACGTCTGCGGCCCCTGCGCGTAGAACAAGACCGCGTCATTTCCGGCGAATGCGCCGTCGCCCCCGCCGCGTATCCAGACCGGATTGGCGACCAAGTCGATCGGTCGATCCTCACCGACGACCTGAGGAAGCGGGCGCCCGCCGTTGTGGAGGATCCGCACGTTGTTGGGATCCGTCGTCGCCGGATCGACGCCTAGTCGTTGCAGCAACTCGGCATCGACGCGGTAAATACCGCTCGTTTCGATGGGCAGCCGGAAGATGGTCCCGCTCGATAGCTCGCTCGTCGTCTGAACGGCTACTCGGCTGCTGCGGGCGAACGCCGATGTAGAGCGCGGCGATGCGTACTGCACGTCGACGACGACGCGGCGGTAGCGGCGCACCTGTCCGCCCGAATAGCCGATGCGCGGAACGGCGAGCGTAGCGACCGGCCTGCGGCGGGCGATGCCCACGTCGAGCGCACGCGCCGAAAGAGGCATGAGACTGTCGGCCAGAGCGAGCGGCAGTGCGGCAGCATCGTAGTCCGAAGCGACAACGCGGACCGTGGGTAGGGCCTGGGTCGGTAGATCGAGCAGGTGGTAGCCGTCGATGGCTCCGCCCGAGAGCACTTCGAGCGCCCGCTCGTCGAACGTCGTAGTGGCGGAGGAATCCAGGTCGGCAGCGAGCGTACGCGTCCATTCGAACGTAAACTCCAACTGTTCGCCCCCAGCATCGCTGCTCAACACACGCACGGACTGCGCGAAAGCAGCGGCAGGCAGCAAGGCCAGCACGCACACGGCGAGGACGAATCGATACACGGCTACGATGAGTAAAACCAGAAGGTTAGCAATAGAGGCCCGGAGGCCTGTCGTAGCGGTGTCCGTCGATACGCGTGGGCGAGATAGGTGAGGAAATACAAGATAGCCGGACTGCATCGGCTTTGCAAGACGACTCAGCACGCTAGGCGCGCGTCCGCAGGGTTCTGGCGTCGGTTCGGCTCAAGACGCTCGATACGCGTCAGCCATCTGCCCACTCGCGCAGTGTGTCGCGTAGGGCAGCGATGCGGGCTAGCTCCTCCTCCATCCGCACCATTCCCGCCTGTAAATCGGCGACAGCGGCCCGGGCGTCAGGATCGGAAATGGTATCTGAGACCGCGTCGAGAAACTGCGCGTTGCCGCTGACGACAGCGACCGGATTGCTCAGATCGTGCAGCGCCTGCGCAACGGCCTGCGCAATGACGGCGCGCTGCTCAGCGTCCGATCCGGTAGGTGGTGTGGGGAGCAGCGGCGCTTTCATGGCAACGAGTTATAGCAGGGAAACGGCTCGGATGCCTTTTTCCGTCTCTTCGAGCCTGGCCCAACTCACATCGACGTCGTGCTCGAACAGAATCCGCCAGTCGTTCGCGAGCGCGTCGGAGAGGAAGGCGGCTTTCTCGTCCATTGACGTCATCGGAAGCACGTCGTAGCCCATCGTCCAGGCCGGTCCCAAGTGGTGATGCGTCGGCAGCAAGTCGGCAGGGAAAGCGACAGTGCCGTCGGCATCGTCGATCAGGACGATCTGCTGGGCGCGCGTGTGCCCGTCAGCGGTGCGGACGCGCAGGCTGGGCAGGATCTCGCCCGGTCCGTCGTGCAAAACGAGGTGGCCGGACTGCTCCAAAGGCTCCATGTTTTCGGCTAGAAACGAGGCCTGTTCGCGCTTGTTGTCGCGCGTCGCCCACATCCAATGATCGCGCTGCACGTGAACTTGGGCGTTGGGAAAGACGAGGTCGAGCGAGCCGTCGCCCAGACGTTTGGTAGCACCGCCGCAGTGATCGAAGTGCAGGTGCGTCAGGACGATGTCGGTCACGTCGGACACGTCGAAACCCGCCGCCCGCAGCGACCCATCGAGCGTGTGCTCGGTATGGTCGACGCCATAAATGTCAGCAAACTTGGCGTCGATCTTATCGCCCACTCCGGTGTCGATCAAGACCAGCCGGTCGCCTGCTTCGGCCAGTAGGCAGCGCATGGCGAGCGGGATCCGGTTGCGCGCGTCGGCGGCGATGCGGCGCTCCCAGAGGGGTTTGGGAATGATGCCGAACATGGCGCCCCCATCGAGGGCGACGCGTCCAGTTTCGATGGGGTGCAGCGTGTAGGTCATGGCGTAGAATAGCGATTGGTCGGCGTCAGAACCCAGAGCGCTTGGGTTTTCCGACACGGACTCAGCAGGTCCCAGGCGACCTGTAAGGTCTCTGGTGATCGGTTGAATTCAGCCCGGATAGATGTCGCCTGTTCCGCCGAGCAGTTCGGGCGGGAAGTCGCGAAAATGGCCGTTGGACTGGACTTTCCGCCGCAGCACTTCTTTCTCCTCAATCTCGGGAATGAATACCTCAAAGTGCGTCACCAGGTAGCGTAGGCGCTCGCCTTCCGACGGGAGTTCGAGCACGTGCTGCTTTTGGACGTTTTCCAGCCCGGCGTTGTGCGCCAGCGCGTACGATACGTGCTCGGTCTCGTAGAGCGATGGGCGCAACGTGCGTCCGCCGAGTTCGAGCAGTTTCATGTGGAGCGTGATCGCGCGGTCGCGCAGGTCCGAGTCGTCCGGGTCGGCGGGCTGGTCGGGGACATAGGTGCCGTCGGCAGTCAGGTAGTTCAACGCGTCGTCGACGCTGCCGATGCGGAAGCGCTGCTCGCCGCGCACTTTGATGTCAAGCCGCCCATCGCCGTGCCGCTTGGTAACGCGCACGACCCGCGCCGTACATCCGACCCGATTCAGCCCATCCTCTTCGGCCAACGCGATGCCGAATGGACGGTCCTCCTCCAGACACGTCGAAATCATCTCACGGTAGCGCGGCTCGAAGATGTGCAGCGGAATCGCCTCGCCGGGGTAGAGCACCAAGCCCAGCGGGAAGAGCGGCAAGCCGGAAAATTCGGTCATAGAGGAGCGGTCAGACATGGGCTGTCAACCGAGCGCGCGCCAGACGTGTTTCGCCAGAATGGACTGCGGCGCGACCTGTGGGGCGGGTAGGGCGAGCGCACTCTCAAATCGCGATCAACTTGCCCGGCTGATGTGTGATCGGCAAGGACAGATCACACATCAGCCGGGCATAGGAAGCGGTTGTGGATTCCTGCCTGCGCAGGAATGACGACCGAGGAAGGGGGAGATTGATTGAGGCAGAAAGAATGCGCTCGCCCTGGTGGGGCACGATGAGGGCGATCGAGCGATAGCCCTACGACTATGTTGCGGTTGGCGGGCGCGGGGTTTGCGTTCGTGTGGTGTCCCTCTCGTTAGTCCCCTTTGCTCCGTGCATGTTCTCGACTGGATCGTCCTCGGTCTCTACATCGTCGTCATTGTCGCCATCGGCGTGTGGGCGAACAAGCGGCAGACCGATACCGAGGCGTACTTCGTCGGCAACCGAGGCGTCAAGTGGTGGGCGGCAGGGCTGTCGATCATCGCCACGTCGTTTTCGGCGGCGTCGATCTTGGGCGTGCCGGGCTACGCGTACGCCGACGACCTGTGGTACCTGCAATACTCGCTGGGCGACATCTTTGCAGCGATCATCGTCGTCGTCCTGTTCATCCCGTTTTTCCACAAGGTCAAGGGGCTGACGACGGCCTACGAATACCTCGAAAAACGCTTTGACCTGAAGAGCCGCCTGCTGGGTTCGTCGCTGTTCGTGCTGACGGTTATCCTGCGCGCCGGAACGCTGCTCTACGGTGCCGCCCTACTCTTCTCCGCCGTCGTCCCGACCGACCTGATGCCGGGCCTCAACAGCGTCGAGGAAGCCGTGATCTTGTTTGGCGCCATCGCCATTTTCTATACCGTCATGGGCGGCATTTCGGCTGTCATCTGGACCGACGTGATCCAGTTCGCCGTCATGAGTGCGGGCGTGTTCGCGTCGATCTGGGTTGCGGCGACCGGAGCGGCAGGCGGAATGGGGAGCGCGTTCGAGATCGCGGGCGAGATGGGCAAACTCGACGTGCTGCACCTGGTCGACGACAGCGGAAACGCGTTTGGCGGCAAAGCGCTGCTGACGGCCGTCTTCGGCTATGGACTGCTGGCGCTCTCGCTCTTCGGCACGAACCAGCAGCCGGTCCAGCGCTACATGACCGTCAGCAGTCCACGCGAGGCACAGCGGGCGCTGATCTTGGGAGTGAGCGCCGGAGCGTTCGGTGTGCTGCTGTCACTGCTGCTCGGCGCCGCGCTGTTCGTGTTCTACGGTGAGAACGCAAGCCTGCTGCCCAGCGGATTGTCTGCTGACCAGATCATGCCGCACTTTGTCAACACACAGGTGCCGCCGATCTTGACCGGCATGCTCGTCGCCGCCGTGTTCGCCGCTGCGATGTCGAGCCTCGACTCAGCCCTCAACTCGCTCTCGGCGGCCTTGACAGTCGACTTCCTGACGCGCTTCAAGCCGCGCACGAGCCAGAGCGCGCAGTTGGTGTTCGCCAAAGTCGTCGTCGTGACGGCGGGCATCGTCGGCATCGCTGTCGGCATCTACGCGTCGCGCACCGAGGCACTACTGATCGACCTGATCCTGTCATTCATGGGCTACTTCGCGGGCGGACTGCTCGGCCTGTTTCTGCTCGGTATGCTTACCAAACGCGCCAACGGACACGGTGCGTTCTGGGGCGCCATCGTCGGAACGCTCGTCGTGCTGATGGTGACCCAAAACGACTTTGGCCTGCCCCGAATGAACGAGTGGTTCGGCATCGCCCCGATTCCATTTATCTGGTCGACGGCCATAGGACTGGCTGTGACGTGCGTGGTTGGGTATCTGATCTCGCTGGCCGGACCACGCGTCGCCGAGGAGCGCTTGGCGGATACGACCGTCAGTTGGACGGGGCTGTAACCCATAAACCTGGCAAGTCTAGGAGACTTCCCAAGTTTTGAATCTCGAATCGGTAGATTGCCTCTCCACGTCTGTCCCTCGCCCGTGCTGCGCGCCCTTCTCCTCCTTCTCCTCGCGCTCGCAGCGCTGGCGACGCCCGCATCGGCGCAACCGCTGCCCTTCGGTGGATCGGACGCACCCGACGAGTTCGTCCCCGGAGCGTGGTGGCTCGCTCGGACGCAGATCGGCTTCCGGGGCGGCCTGTCGCTCGTCGGTCCGCGCTGGCACGCCATGGGCGGACTGGACCTCGAATACGCCCGCCCAGGCTTCTCCGCTCAGATCCAAGAGACCGGACGCGTGACGACCGATGGCTTCCGCACCGACGACGCCGACGAACCGTACGATGCACTGCGCAGCATCCGCTACGTTCGGTGGACGCCTCGCAAGGGCAAAGTTTTTTACGCCCGAATGGGACCGCTACGCGACGTGCGGCTGGGCACGGGCCACCTCGTCAACTTTCTCGCGACCGATGCGGCGTGGGACGATCGGACGATCGGCGCCGAAGTCGGCCTGAGATTGCCGGGCTTGCGAGTCGACGCGTTCTCGTCTGACGTGGGAGGCCAGCCTTTGGCCGGAGGCTACCTGCAAGCCCGTCCGTTTGGCTGGACCAATGTGCCGATCCTGAGCGCCTCGAAACTCGGCGTCACCTACGTGCGCGATTTCCTACCCTCGCCCGATTTCGACGCGCTGGGCATCGACCTTTCGGTTGCGCTCGTGGAGAGCGGCGGTTTCACGGTCGAACCGTTCGTCAGCTACGCGCGGATGGGGACGTTCGCCAGAACCGGAGGCCGCACGGATGGGCAGAGCCTGAAAATCGGCATCGCAGGGGGCAGCCCGTCGATCTTGGACATTGCCCGCGTCGAGGGGCGGGCGGCGCTTCTGTACAGCGGAGAGGACTTCATCACCGGCTTCTTCGGCCCGCTGTACCAGATCGAGAACACGTATTCGGCGCCACTGGATTCGGAGCGGTTCGTCAACTCCGACTCGACCGATCGGCGTACGTTCGGCGTCCGGCTTCCCGAGTCGGCGGGCGCAACGGGTTTCGAGACCGAAGTGCGGCTGCTCGTTTTTCAGCGCTTTCAGATCTGGTATGCTCTCTACTCCCACTACGGATCGCAGGCTCTCACCACGAGCAGATTGCGCCTGTTCTATGGCACGCCCGACGGGTTGAACGTCGGCCTGAGATCCGACCGTAACGGACTTAGCGGCTTTGCTGCGCTGTTTTCGAGTTTCAATGACCAGAGCACGCTGGCTATCCACGCCGAGTATCCGATCCGCCCTGGCTTGGGCGCGGGCTTCGACGCACGCTACACCTACGTCCGGTTCGATGACCAGTCGGACGAGCGACGCTTCCTCGTGCAGCGCCGCTTCGATCCGTACGTGTTTTACCGCGTCCGGCTGTAATGGACTGCGCCGCCGCCGGGAGCGGCGCTATATTCTCGCTGTCCGAACCGAACTCTCTGCCATGCGCACGCTCCTGACGCTCACGTTTGCCCTCTCTCTGTCCGCCTGCGGAATCGTAGAACTGCCCGAAAGCGCAGACGAAGTGGCCGTCTACTACGTGTCGACCAACTACGTCGATTCGCTTCGCGACGCGACAAACCCTATCGACGCTTCAGTCGGCCTGGCGACCCTAGTCGCCATCGAATACGAAACGCCAGACGGCACGGCGTTCGATACGCTGCGCTCGCCTGACACGCCATCGGCGACCTCGTGGACCAAAACCTTCCCACGCGACGCCCTCTCGACGTTTGCGCTGACGGCCACCAACCTGACGCCCTCCAACCCCGCCGACACGCTGGAACTCTTCCCCGACGGCTTCATCGGCGTGTCGTTGCTGGTCAACCAAGAAATCGTCGCCGCTGATTCCTCGCGTAGCGTAGTGACGCTGTCGAACTGAGCCGATCAGACGTAGGCTGAGGATGATCGGCTTAGGTAGTCCGCTAGATCAGGTGAGTCGGCAGCTAAAACGGCTTCGATCCACGCCTCACGCTCGAAGGTAAAGACGGCCTGCTCCCAGACGCAGGAGACCAATCCGGTGCCTGTCAGATCGGCGAACGTTGTCGCGCTGTTCGAGCGAAAGAAGACCCGCTGCTGTGTCATGTTCTCGCCACACCACCAGCGGATCAACACGAATAGGCCTTCGCTCGCTTCGTGGACTACGAGCATGGCGACGCCGTAGCGCTCGAATTCGCCGGGGGCGATGCGCCCTCGGTTGACCGCAGGTTGAGGGAGCGCCACTTCAAGTAGGCGCCTTGCATCGGCCATCAGAGCTGACGACACAGCATCCGAGTGAGCGGAAATGCCGTATACCTTGACGCGCCAGCCTGCTACTTCCGCTACTTCCTCAAATCGGATAGAGCGCTTGCGGTACGGAGCAAACGAGCGAATACTCACGAAACGCCTTCGCTCATCGCGAGCATCCGCTCGATGGGACGTAGGGCGCGGAGTCGCGTCGCCTCGTCCATGTGCAGTTCAGGCTGCTCGTACTTCATGCAGAGGTAGAGCTTCTCGATCGTGTTGAGGCGCATGTGGGGGCACTGGTTGCACGCACAGCCGCTTTCGGGCGGTGCCGGGATGAACTCCTTGCCCGGCGCCTTTTTGCGCATCTGGTGCAAGATCCCCTCCTCGGTCGCGACGATGAACCGCTGCGCCGCGTCTTCCTGAGTAAAGCGGAGCAGCGCGCTCGTCGAGCCGACGAAATCGGCGTGGCGTAGGATGGCCTGCTCACACTCGGGGTGCGCGATCAGCGGTGCGTCGGGATGCTGCGCTTTGAGCGCTAGCACTTTGCGCTCGCTGAACGTCTCGTGGACGATGCACACGCCGTCCCACAGCACCATGTCGCGACCCGTCTGGTTGATCAGCCAGCGGCCCAGGTTGCGATCTGGGGCGAAGATGATGCCCTGATCAGCAGGAATCTGGCGGATGATGTGCTCGGCGTTGCTGCTCGTCACGATGATGTCTGTGAGCGCCTTGACACCCGCCGAGCAATTGATGTAGCTGACGACGAGGTGGTCCGGATGACGTTTGCAAAACGCCTCGAACAGGTCGGGCGGACAGCTATCGGCCAGCGAGCAGCCCGCGTTCAGATCGGGCAGGATGACCTTGCGCGAAGGGTTGAGAATCTTCGCCGTCTCCGCCATGAAGTGGACACCAGCGAATACGATCAGATCGGCGTCGGTCTTTTCGGCAGCGCGTGCCAAGCCGAGCGAGTCGCCGATAAAGTCGGCTAGATCTTGGATTTCGCTCTCCTGGTAGTAGTGAGCGAGCAGAACGGCGTTCTTCTCTTTTTTCAGGCGCTCGATTTCCTCGAACAGGTCGAGCGTCGGATCGATGGACGCATCGACGAAGCCCAAGTTAGAATCGAGAACGGGAAGATCGGTCACGGTAGCAGAAGTCGGTTTGGAAGCTAACGCAGCGTCGCGCGATGCGTTCGGCGTA
Source organism: Rhodothermales bacterium (assembly GCA_963793245.1). Taxonomy (GTDB): domain Bacteria; phylum Bacteroidota; class Rhodothermia; order Rhodothermales; family BA12; genus CAXBBB01. Next base: position 82,150 of record CAWBZG010000004.1, on the reverse strand, counting down.
GCTTGCGCTCCTGTCTCCTCTCTTATGCGCATCCTTCAGTCCGACAGCCTTTCCGCCGACTCCGCCATTATCGCGCGGCTCGATCATGTCGACTCGCTACTTACTGCTACCCGGCCCGACACCTTAGCCGCCGCGCCTCCGGTTCCGTTGGCCGAGGTCATCGCAAACCTAACGCTAGCCGACGTTGCGCTGCCGATGGGCCTGATCATTGGCGGCATGATCGCGGGCTGGTTGGCCGAGCGCGTCGTGCTGCGTGGGCTTGGCGTGATCGCCGAGCGCACGGCGTGGCGAGCCGACAACGTCATCATCCGGGCGTTCCGAGGCGTCCTGATCTTCTGGGGGTTTGCGCTGGGCGTCTACCTCGCATCGCTGACCGTCGAGGCCTTCCCCTCGTTCGTCGACTGGATGCAAAACGTGGCACTGACGGCAGCCGTCCTGCTGTCGTTTTTCGTCGTGCTCTCGCGCGTGTCAGCGGGTCTTGTGGTCGCGTATTCGCGCCGGGAATCGTCGTTCTTGCCGATCACGTCGATCGTGCCGACGCTGGTACGCGTCTCTGTCTACACGATCGGGCTGCTCGTCATCCTGAACGAGGTCGGCGTATCCGTCACTCCGATTTTGGGCGCGCTGAGCCTGGGCGGTCTGGCGCTGGCACTAGGCTTGCAAGACACGCTCGCCAACGTCGCCGCCGGTCTGTACCTGACCGCCTCGCAGCAGATTCGGACAGGGCACTACATCCGGCTGGAAACCGGTGAAGAAGGCTGGATCGTCGACATCGACTGGCGGGCGACGAGCATCCGCACCATCGTCAACAGCCGCGTCATCGTGCCCAACGCGCGCCTGGCCTCATCGGTCGTCGCCAACTACCACGACACGCCTAGTCGCCTTCGCATGCGCGTCCACGTGCCGTTGCCGTACGACACCGATCTCGAACAGGCCGAGGCGGTCGTGCTCGACGTGGCGCGGAGTGTGGCGTTCGAGAACAGCAGCGCCAAGGCCGAAGCGTTTGTCCACACACTGGGCGAGTTCAGCGTCAACCTAACCGTCCTGCTGCCCGTCAAGGATTACTACGCGCAGTTCGACGCGCGCAGCCGATTCCTCAAAGCATTGATCCGGCGGTTTCAGGCCGAGGGCATCCGCGTCCCCTTCCCGATCAAGGAGTTCGAGATGGAGCTAGGCACGACCGGCCTCCCCGACACGTCGCAGCCCGGCGGACTGGAACGCCCCTCGCTCCGCACCGACCAGGCCGATTCCGACGACGGCGCGCTGGGCGGCTAACTTGTACTTCTGTTTACCAACAACTTTCATGCGGGTCTTGCTTCCGATTCTACTACTCGCGATCTGTGGATCAGCAGAGGCACAACCTGTGCGTTTCGGGGCATCGGTCGCCCCCACCCTGTCCTACCTGGTGGAAAGCCCGATAAACCGGGCATTTGCGCTCGCGACGCTTACCACTGCCGTTGACGTTGCCGCCCCCGCTCACATTTCCGAGCGAACAGCAGGCGAGGGTTTCCGAGGAGAAGTCTGGGGAATGACCCACTCCGGTCGGATCGGCTTTCGCGTGGGACTGGCCTACGAGCGCCGCACGGCACAGGCAGTTTGGACGGTTGGCTTTGGAGAATATGTTATTCGAGACGGTTCTGAAGTGATCGCCACCTACCCGCCTTTCAGCATCAGCGAGTCTCTCGACTTAGAGCACGAGTCTATACAGATTCCTACGTTTCTCGTCCTGACAGCGGCACCCGCCTCAAGCCGGCCCTGGAAAGTGGGAGTGGGTCCGTATCTGGGTTATCGCCGAAACTCGTCTTTCCGCTCAACTCTGTCTTCCACCAGCGACCTGTTTGGTTTTCCCAGCAACGGAAGCAACGAGTCGGAATTGTCTGCGTCATGGTTCGCAGGCGTGGGCGCTATAGCATCGGTGCGCCTGACGCAGGTCGGCGCGGCGCATATAGAATTGATAGCCGGTGGGACACTGGACTTGCACGACGACGAACAGGACGGGAGTTCGCTGATCGGCAGCATGCGATTTGTGACGGCATCTGTCGGACTAGGGGTGGCGTTCTAGCCCCCCTCGACCAACTCTCCTGCGTGGATGCGCAGCGTCGTCTTGGCGCGCTCGGCGAGCAGCGGGTTGTGCGTGACGACGACAAAAGCGCGGCCCTCGGCTTCGTTCAGTCTTGCGATTTCGTCGTGCAGCGCTTCCGCCGTTGAGGTGTCGAGGTTGCCGGTTGGCTCGTCCATCAATACCAAGTCCGGTTCGTTCATAAACGCTCGAGCGACGGCCACACGCTGCTGCTCGCCTCCGCTCATCTGGCTCGGGCGATGCTCCATCCGAGCCGATAGGCCGAGTTGCTTGAGCAGGTCGCTCGCGCGCGGTCTTGCAGCCGAGAGGCTCGTGCCCCGGATGAGCGCGGGCATCGCCACGTTCTCGAGCGCGCTGAACTCGGGCAGCAGGTGGTGAAACTGGAAGACGAAGCCGACGTGCCGGTTGCGCCACTGGGCCAGCTTCTCGTCTTTCTGCTCGAAGATCGGCTTGCCCCGGAAGCGGACAACCCCTCCCGTCGGTCGGTCCAATCCGCCCATCAGGTGGAGCAACGTGCTCTTGCCCGTCCCGCTCTCGCCGACGATGGCGACAAATGCGCCTTCGGCCACGCGCAGGCTCACCCCGCGCAATACTTCGAGCGATTGCGCCTCTCCGGTCGGATAGGCTTTGCGCAACCCCACTGTCTCGACGAGCGGCGTCGGTTCGGGCGTGAGGTCGGGCAAACGAGCTTCAGCGGGCGACGCATCGCCGGGCACGTCGAGATGCGCACGATCGAGATCGTCAGTCACGCGTGATACCGTACTTGTTCATCTTGTTGTAGAGGTGCGAGCGCTGAATGTCGATCACCTCGGCGGTGCGGCTCACGTTCCACTCGTTCTTTTCGAGTTGGTGCTCGATGAACAGCTGCTCGGCTCGGTCGCGGAAGTCGGTAAAGTGGTCGAACTGGTCGAGCAGATTGCCGATGGCGCCGGTCTGCGCCGACCCGCCCTGAACGTACCGCTCCACGTCCGACGCTTCAATCCGCGCGCCGGGCGACAAGATCAGCAGCCTCTCGACGACGTTGCCCAACTCGCGCACGTTTCCTCGCCAATCGTTTCGGCCCAGTCGGGCAAGCGCTTCGTCCGAAAACGGTTTGGGTGTCAGGCCGTTTCGTTTCGCCAGACGCTCGGCGAAGACGGGCGCGATCAGTTCGACGTCGCCCCGGCGTTCGCGCAGTGGCGGCACGTGGATGAGGATGACCGACAGTCGGTGGTACAGATCCTCGCGAAACTGGTGCTCTTCGATAGACTGGAGCAGGTTCTTGTTCGTCGCCGCGACGACACGTACGTTGACCGTGATGTCACGGTCGCCGCCGACGCGGGTGATGCGGCTCTCTTGTAACGCACGCAGCACTTTGGCTTGGGCCGACAGACTCATGTCGCCGATCTCGTCCAGAAACAGCGTCCCGCCGTCGGCCTGTTCGAATTTGCCGATGCGCTGCTTAGTCGCTCCCGTGAAGCTACCTTTCTCGTGACCGAACAACTCGGATTCGATCAACTCTTGGGGGATCGCCGCGCAGTTGACTTCGACGATGGGGCCGCCGCTGCGTGGACTCTTGGCGTGAATCCAGCGGGCGACGAGTTCTTTGCCCGTACCCGCCTCGCCCGTGATGAGCACACGCGCTTCGGTCGGCGCTACCTGGTCGATGGTGCTCTTGATCTCCCCGATGGCGCGGCTTTGGCCGATGATGGGCGTCAGACTGTCGTCGGTCTGCTGCGCAATCGTCTGGCGCATCCGCTTGTTGTCCTGTGCCAGCTTGCCCCTGTCCATCGCGTTGCGTAGCGTCAGGAGCAGACGGTTCAGATCCGGCGGCTTCTCGATGAAGTCGAACGCGCCGCCCTTGGTGGCTTCGACGGCGGTTTCAATTGTGCCGTGCCCGCTGATCATGACGATGGGCGTCTCGACACTGGCGGCTGTCGCCTGACGCAGCACGTCGAGACCGTCGCGCTTGGGCATCTTCACGTCGACCAGCGCCGCGTCGTACGTGCCCTTCTTGAGCTTGGCGAGCGCATCGTCGCCGTCGACAGCCTCTTCGACCTGATAGTCTTCGTATTCGAGAATCTCGCGCAGCGTGCGGCGGATGGCGGGTTCGTCGTCGGCGACGAGAATCGTAGGCATAGCAGAATCAGTTGGAAGCAAAAGCGGGAGCCTACACACGCGCAGGCTCCCGCTCGGGATTCAGCACACGGCTGCGTCCGCCTAAGGAATCAGTTCGCCAACATGATATAGAGTATCGCGAGACAAGTCAGCGCCGGATGTCCAACCGACGCCGCCGCCGCCATTGATCACCTCGACTTGGCGAAATTCCGATAGGTCATTCAATGCCCGAAAAACGCCTTTTTTCAGAAAAGGGCGACAATCCACCCGGCGCGTTTCACCACTCGCGAATGCGACCGACAGTGCGTAGTCGTCGAGCGGCAGGACCGAGAGAATCCGGGGGGCGAGTGCGATCAGAGTGTCGGGCATGAGTCAGTCAAGTGGTTTGATTTTTCGAGGTGAATCTCCTTCTACGGCTGCTTCCCATGCTTCCTGAAGCTCGCGCTCTCGCAAGACGGCCCACGCTTTGACAAGCTTCTCCTTCTTCGACGGAAGCGAGCCAGCTAACACTTCGGCATCTGGAATGCTGATTACGACTTCCTCGCCTGCATACTCGGCATGGAAGTGCGGCGTATGATGGACGCCCTGATCCTGATAGTAGAGATAAATCACGATCCCGAAAAACTCGGAGATACGAGGCATAGCAGAATCAGTTGGAAGCAAAAGCGGGAGCCTACACACGCGCAGGCTCCCGCTCGGGATTCAACAGCAAGGAGCAGATCAGCTACCTGCAGCTTCCTTGGCTTCGATCATACCCAAGAGCATCTCGGCCTCGTCGGTCTCTCGAACGTCTTCGTAGTCGTCCATCAACGTCTCGACCAGACTGCGAGCGGCGGAGTAGTCGCCAGCGGCTTCGTAGTTGCGCGCTGCCGAGAGCAGATAGGCCGGAGCCAACGCCGGGTTGTCGTAGCGGTCAATGGCTTCTTCGTAGAAACCGGCGGCTTCGGCGTGGTTGCCCAACTGTTCGTGCGTGGCTGCGAGTCCTGCAGCGACGTTGTGGCCCAGCAGGTTGTCGGCGCGGCTGACTTCTTCGAACTGCTCCAAGGCCTCTTCATAGCGGCCCAGGCGGAAGAGCGCGTCTCCGGCATAGAAGGCCGCGAGGTCTCCGGCTCCCGTTCCGTCGTACTCATCGGCGACGGCGAGCAGGCCCGGAAGCGACTCCTCGAACTCACCCTGTCCGTACTGTAGCGAAGGCTGAACGAGGGCAGCTTCGGCGGCTTCGGCGTTCTGCTGAGCGAAGTAGATAAAGGCAACGACGGCGAGCGCGAGCACGACCAAGCCGATCAATGCGCCGATTATCAGCGACTGCCGCTCGTAGTAGAAGTCGACGGCGCGCGTGGCGAAGTCGTCGCTAGGGGCGGGCGCGTACGGAGCGTTGACGGGTGCCGGTTCGTCTGCTGTAACTGGGGTGTTGACCGTGGCCATCGGGATCGGAAAGGATGTCAGATGTCGAAGGGGACGCGCGTTGGCGTCGCCCAAAGAGGCCCAAGATACGGAGCCGACCGTTACGCACCAGACCGCGATGCGCGTTTCGTGCCGATTGCACAACTCGGCGTATTGGGAGCGCTTTCGGGCGGAAACATCCCCCTCGGCCCCACTCGTTACACCATTTTGCGCACTCCGCGCTCCTCACCCGCTCACTCCCCCCTGCTCTCATGGCAATCAAACTCGGCATCAACGGCTTCGGTCGCATCGGACGGCTCGTCTTCCGTTCCATCCTCGAACGCGGCGACAACGACTTCGACATCGTCGGCGTAAACGACCTGACGGACGCCAAGACGCTCGCCCACCTGTTCAAGTACGACTCGGTCCACGGACGCTTCCCTGGAACGGTCGAAGTCGACGGCGACGCCCTCGTCATCAACGGCGACCGTTTTCCCGTCTTCGCCAAGCGCGATCCTAGCGAACTGCCCTGGGGCGAGTTGGGCTGCGACGTCGTGATCGAGTCGACGGGCGTCTTCCGCGATCGTAAGGGCGCGAACAAGCACCTGGAAGCAGGCGCCAAGAAAGTCGTCATCTCGGCTCCGGCCAAGGGCGAAGTCGACGGCACCATCGTCCTGGGTGTTAACGACGACACGCTGACGGGAGCCGAAACGGTGATCTCGAACGCAAGCTGCACGACCAACTGCCTCGCGCCGATGACCAAAGTGCTCGACGATGCCTTCGGCATCGAGAAGGGCTTCATGACGACGGTCCACAGCTACACTTCGGATCAGCGCATCCTCGACGCGCCGCACAGCGACCTGCGCAGGGCACGCGCCGCCGCACTCTCGATCATCCCGACGACGACCGGCGCCGCAGTCGCGGTCGGCCTCGTACTGCCGCACCTTCAAGGCAAACTCGACGGTTTCGCCCTCCGCGTGCCCACGCCCGACGGCTCGCTGACCGACCTGACGGCCATCGTCAAGCAGGACGTGACGATTGAGCAGGTCAACAACGCCTTGCGCGAAGCCGCCAACGGCCCGATGAAAGGCATCCTCGAGTACACCGAAGATCCGATTGTGTCGGCGGACATTGTCCACAACCCGCACAGCTGCATCATCGACGGCCAGAGCACGATGACCGACGGCAAGCTGATCAAGGTAGTCGGCTGGTACGACAACGAGTGGGGCTACTCCAACCGCACCGTCGACGTGGCCAAGCTGCTGATGGACAAGGCTTCCGCCTGACCTATCCGTCATCTCCACGACGTTTCCGGCTGCTCTTCCTCGCGGAGGGGCAGCCGGTTTCTATTTTGGGCCAGCCAACGCCTTGATCCGATGGAGCTTACCGCTGTCCCCGCCCCAACTTCCGTTTCCGACTTGGAAGCGCATTTCGCCCCGTTCCGCGAGCAGATCATCGGCATCGACGCCGAGATCGACACACCGGACGGTCGCAAGCCGCTCGTCTATGCCGACTGGGTCGCGTCGGGCCGGATGTACGGTCCCATCGAGCGGCGGATGGAGGAACTGGCGCCGTTCGTGGGCAACACGCACACCGAGACGAGCCACTGCGGTACGCTGATGACGCGGCTCTACCACGCGGCCCAGCACAAGATCAAAGCGCACGTCGGCGCCGGACCGGACGATGTGCTGATCGCCGCTGGGTCGGGCATGACGACGGTCATCAACAAGCTGCAGCGTATGATGGGCCTCAAACTGCCCGAAGCATTCGCGAGCCGGATCTCGCTGGCCGAGCACGAGCGCCCGGTCATCTTCGTGAGCCACATGGAGCACCACTCGAACCACACGAGTTGGCTCGAAACCATCGCCGACGTCGTCGTCCTCACGCCCGGCGACGATGGACGCTGCGCCTTGGATGCGCTAGCCGAAGTGCTACCCAAGTTCGCCGACCGCCCGCTCAAAATCGGCGCGTTCATCGCCCACTCCAACGTCACCGGTCTGTCGACGCCCTATCACGAACTGGCCCGACTGATGCACCAGGCAGGCGGCCTGTGCTTCGTCGACTTTGCAGCGTCGGCGCCTTACGTCGCCATCGACATGCACCCGACTGATGCAGACGGTCAGCCGGACGACGACGCGCGGCTGGACGCGGTCTATTTCTCGCCGCACAAGTTTCTGGGCGGACCGGGGACGCCGGGCGTTCTCGTCTTCGACAAAAACCTCTACCGCAACCGCGTCCCCGATCATCCCGGCGGCGGGACGGTCGTGTGGACCAATCCGTGGGGCCAGCACGCCTACCTCGACGACATCGAAGCACGCGAGGACGGCGGCACGCCTCCGTTCTTGCAGACGATTCGGACGGCGCTGTGCATCGACCTGAAAGAGCAGATGGGCGTCGACCGCATCGAGGCGCGCGAGCACGAACTCGTTAACGCCGCCCTACCTCGCCTACGTAAAATCGACGGCCTGCACGTTCTCGCCGAAACGCATGCTGACCGGCTGGGCATCGTCTCGTTCTGGTGCGAGCACTTGCATTACAATTTGGTCGTCCGCCTGCTCAACGACCGCTTCGGCATCCAGGTGCGCGGCGGATGCTCGTGCGCAGGCACCTACGGCCACTACCTGCTCCACGTCGATCCTACCTGTTCAGCCGAAGCCTTCGCCGCCGCCGAACAGGGCGACCACACGCTGATGCTGGGCTGGATCCGCCTGTCGCTCCACCCGACGATGACCGACGCCGAATTGGAGTACGCGCTGGATGCCATCGAGCAGGTCGCCGCCCACGGCGAGCGCTGGTCACAGGAGTACACGTACGACAAGCGCTCGAACGAATGGCTCCACCCCAACGACGCTGACGCAGACGTCGATCACCTGCTGACGCTGGCGTGATCGTGAGCACGTCGCATGCCCATCGACTCCGAACCGCCCATCGCCTTCGCTCGGCCACGACCGTCGCCCCGGCTGACCTGATCGCGTCCACTGCACGATCCACTGGTACGGAGTCACCTCCCTCTTCCCGAGGAGCACCTGTCCGGACGCCTGCTCGTAATGCGACACCCTTTCGCAGACAGAGCGCAGCGTCTCGTTTCTCCGCGGCCGAGCATGGCGTCGGCGCGTGGGTCTGGGCGAGTTCTACGCTTCCGAGGCGCCGATCCGTATCGACGAGCGCAGCACATTCGGCCGGATGTGCCTCCGGGCGACCGAAGGAGAGGGACATCGACCTCGGCTTGGTGCTACAAAGGACCGCCGCTACTGGGGGTTGGGCCAACGACTCTACGCGCGATTTGTCACCGAAGCGTTCGTAGACGCTCGGCGCATCGCTCGATAACCATCCTACTTCCCTACGAACAGACGCACGTGTCTAGCCGCATGCGAGCAGGTCTACACAAACCGGACCGTGAGGTGTCGTTCGTGAGCCGCGCAGCCCCGGTTTCGCCACGCCCTCCGGCTGTCACGCTCCCTCCAACCGTACGACCTGGCGCGGATTGCTGGAATGAGCGAGCTGTTCTACTCCTCCATCCGCTCGGCCCGAAACATGCCGTTGGGCTGCTCGAATGTCAGTGCGGATGTGTCTTGCTCGAACCGGACAGCGTAGCCGCTCAGTCCTTCAAGCTGGAAATAGCCCGCTTCGACTGGGACGAGCGTATACGTCGGCTGACCGGGGAGCGTGATGCGCAAGCTTTTGTCAGCGGTCTCGACGACGACGGTGGAACCGCGCAAGTCATAACGCCCGGCATAACGCGCGAGCGTTTGGGCATCGGACAAATCAGCAGCGGCGACGCGCTCAAAGCGGACGGGCGGTAGCATCGGCTCGACGGCGACTTCCAACCCGTCGATGCGTCCGTCCTCGTTGGTGCGGAACGTGACGCTCGTGCCTTCGAGAAAGCTCTCGGAGAGCAAGAAGGTCTCAAAGTGTCGGTGCGCCATTGGGACGGTTAGGTCGAAGCGGCGGAAGGCGAGGGTTTCGCGGTCTAGATCGACGTGCAGCGTGTCGTAGGCGGGATGGACGTAGGCTCCGGCGTAGTTGGCCAAGCCATGCGCGGGCGTGGTGCCTTCGACGCGTACGCGGTCACCGTCGGTCTCCTGTTCGTCGCGCGCCTGGAGAACGGTAAGCGTCTGGCCGGTCCAGTCGGTCGGATCCTCTTCTCCCAATGCGCGCTCGAAGACGGTCAGCATCAACTGTCGCGGCAAGGCGGATCCGTTCTGGTTGGTCAGAATGGCAACGCCCAAGTTCTCATCCGGCAGGAAGCCGACCAGCGCGCTGAACCCGTCGATGTTGCCGCCGTGGTGCAGCATCCGCCGCCCGTTGAACGGCTCGACGAACCAGCCTTTGGCGTACATCTGGTAGGGCGTCGCGCGTTGCCCACTGCCGGTAATGACCATCTCAGGCTCATGCAAAAACCGGAGCGTCGACGGCTGGAGGATGCGGCGTCCGTCGATCTCACCATCGCCCAGCTGAAACTGCGCCCATCGCCCGAACTCGTCGATACTCGCGTTGATCGATCCGGCGGGGCCGACGGCGTCCAGGTCACGAAACGGCATCGCCGCTGTCGAGTCGAGTCCGCCTTGATAACCCAGCGCGAAGTCCGGCATCCCCTGCATCGCTCCGACCGAAAAGCCAGCCGTCGTCATGCCCAGCGGCTCGAACAAACGCTGCCGCGTCGCCTCTTCCCACGTTGCCCCCGAGAGTTCGCCGCCCAGGTACCCCGCCGTCGTAAACATCAGGTTCTGATACTGCCACGCACTGCGAAACGGCTCGGTCGGCTCCAGATACCGTAATCGACTGACCAGTTGCTCGCGTGTTAGCGGCGTACCGTACCACAGCAGGTCGTGACGCGGAAGTCCACTGCGATGCGTCAGCAAGTCGACCGCCGTCATTTGATCGCTGGCGACCGGATCGTGCATCTCGAACTGGGGCAGGTAGCGGCGAATGGGCGTGTCCCAGTCCATCGAACCGTCGTCGACGAGCGTTCCGAGCAGTGTGGCGACGAACGCCTTGGTGGATGAGCCGATGGGGAATTGCGTCTGCGTCGTGACCGGACAGTCCGGCGTCCACGTCGCGCATGCCTGAGCCGAATGCCATCAAAACGGTGTCGGCGCGGACGACGGCAATCGCCAGGCCGGGCACGTTGTAGGCTGTGCGGACTGAGTCGACGAACGCTTCCAGACCATTCAATCGCTCTATCGCCGGATCGACACTACTGGCCTCGCCTCGCGTCATCTCGAACGTCAGCCGCCCGGCGCCCTGCACGAATGCACCCGAAACGCGGTCGGGATCGGCAGAATCCACAGCACCCGAAAAACGCGGCGTGCCCGGAATGCCCTCCATCGTGAAGAAGAGCGAATCGCCCTCGGCCCGCACGTCAGCAAGAGCGAAATCGGCCAGGTTTTGCGCGGGAATCGCGAGGACACCGGATAGCGCGTCGTCTGCACCACTAAACGTCGCCGAGAACGCAAGCGGCTGACCGGGAATCTTGATTTCGCCGCTCCATGTCCCCTCGAAAGGCTGCGCTAGTGCGGACGGAACGATCAGGAAGGCGAGTAGCAGAAGGCGCATGGTCGAGAGGCGTTGGAGGTCTCAGAAACCTACGGCGCAGACTAGCACCGGTTACGGCTCAACGCAAAACGCCGCGCCCAGCCGAAGCCGAGCGCGACGCTCATGTGGTGCAAAGGGATTACGCGGTCTGTCCCAGGTGCTCGGCGACGGTTTCGCCGATGAGAGCGGGGTTTTTGACGACGACGGCTCCGGCGGCTTCGAGCGCGGCGAACTTGTCCTCGGCTGTGCCTTTTCCACCCGAGATGATGGCTCCAGCGTGCCCCATGCGGCGTCCGGGAGGCGCCGTCGCTCCGGCGATGAACGAGAAGACCGGCTTGGTCATGTGCGCCTTGATGTAGTCGGCGGCTTCCTCTTCAGCCGTTCCACCGATCTCGCCGATCATGACGATGGCTTCGGTCTCGGGGTCGTTCTCGAACAGTTCGAGCGCGTCGACGAACTTGGTGCCGATGACGGGATCGCCGCCAATTCCGATGGCGGTCGACTGGCCCAATCCGCGGCGCGTCAACTGGTCGGCGGCTTCGTAGGTGAGCGTTCCGCTGCGGCTCACGAGTCCGACGGGGCCGGGCGTGAAGATCATCGTCGGCATGATGCCGACTTTGGCCTGATCGGGCGTGATGATGCCGGGGCAGTTGGGGCCGACGAGCCGGGCGCCTTTCTTCTGGACGTAGTGGTACGCCGGAAGCATGTCTTCAACAGGGATGCCTTCGGTGATGCAGATGATCACTTCGATTCCGGCATCGGCGGCTTCCATGATCGCGTCGGCGGCAAACGGCGGCGGGACGAAGATGACGGTCGTGTTGGCGCCTTCCTTGTCGACCGATTCGGCGACGGTGTTGAAGACGGGACGGTCGAGGTGCGTCGTGCCGCCTTTACCAGGCGTGACACCGCCGACGATGTTCGTGCCGTATTCGATCATCTGCTCGGCGTGGAACGAGCCTTCTTTTCCGGTGAAGCCTTGGACGATCAGGCGGGTCTGGTTGCCAACGAGGACGGACATAAATCTGTGCGTGAGTGAGAAAGGGGAAAGATAACCGGACGACGCGCGTCCGAACCGCGACTAGTCCATGGATTCCAAGACGTGCCCGGCTCGTAGCACCACCTCCTCGCCCATCGCGGGGCCGAGAAGCTGGACGCCAATCGGCAAGCCGCTGTCGGGATGCGTGCCGGCGGGAACGACTAGTCCAGGGATTCCGGCGAGGTTGGCCGTGACCGTGTACACGTCGTTCAGGTACATCTCGAGCGGATCGCTGGTCTTCGATGCGATGCGAAATGCAGGAGTTGGAGTGGCGGGCGTGAGTAGCACGTCGACCTGCTCGAACGCGCGCGTGTAGTCCTGCTGAAACAGGCGGCGCACGCGCTGCGCCCTTCCATAGTAGGCGTCGTAGTAGCCGGACGAGAGCACGTAGGTGCCCAGCATGATCCGCCGCTTGACTTCGTCGCCGAAGCCCTCGGTGCGGTTGTTGACGTAGAAAGCTTCCAGGTCGTCGGCTGTCTGGCCCGAGCGGAAACCGTAGCGGACACCGTCGTAGCGCGCCAGATTGCTCGACGCCTCGGCTGTCGTCAGCACGTAATACGCGGCGATGCCGTACTTGGTGTGCGGAAGTGAGACCGGGTGGATCGTTGCCCCCTGCGCTTCGAGATGTGATGCCGCAGCTTCTATGCGAGCGCGGATGGCGGGATCGAGTCCATCGCCCATAAACTCATTGGGCAGACCAACGCGCAGACCTTCTACGCCCTTGTCAACCGACGCCACGAAGTCCGGCACGTCGACGGGCGCGCTGGTCGTGTCGTTAGCGATCGACGCCCCGACATCACACCGAGCAGCCGGGCCGCGTCTTTGACCGTCGGTGCGAACGGGCCGATGCAATCGAACGAAGAGGCAAACGCGACGAGTCCGTAGCGCGAGACACGTCCATACGTCGGCTTCAAGGCCGACCGTCCCACAAAACGCAGCAGGCTGGCGGATCGAGCCTCCGGTGTCGCTGCCCAGCGCGGCGTGACACAGTCCAGCGGCAACGGCAGCAGCGCTTCCGCCCGAGCTTCCACCCGTCACGAAGTCGGTGTTCGCCGGGTTGCGCGCCGGACCGATAGACGCTGTTCTCGTTCGACGATCCCATCGCGAACTCGTCGCAGTTGAGCTTGCCGACGACGATGGCACCCGCGTCGCGCAACCTGCGGACCGCCGTCGCCTCGATCAGCGACTCGAAGCCCCCGGAGCATCGTCGACGCACAGGTCGTGTGGAAGTCGGTCGTGCAGATCGTGTCCTTGACACCGAGCATCAGCCCCGCCAGTGGCAAGTCGTCGCCCGCCGCCAGCCGCACGTCGACCGCCTGAGCTTGCACCCGAACGGCCTCGTCGTCACGATCGACGAACGCGTTGAGTCGCTCGTTGTGGTCGTCGATGTGCGCGAGGAAGCGGTCCGCTAGATCGACGGCAGTCGTCGCGCCGTCGGTCAGGGACTGGTGCGCTTCGGCGAAAGGGATCGGCATAAGGACCGGTTTGACGGAAAGGAAAAGCTGTCAGCTCGTGGCGAGGTGACAGCTTTAGAGCGGAAAACGAAGACGCGCGATGAGTGCTGCGTCAGTCAAGCTACACGGAGGTGGAGGACGACGAGGCAGCAGCGGCGGCGGCACCGGCGTTGGGCGGAGTCACCGGGGGCACGTCGTTCATCGGCTGTGCGGCTGCCGCAGGGGGCGGCGTGGCGGCGGCTTGCTCGGCGGGCGTCACCGGCGGCTGATAGGCAGGTTGGCGCGGCTCGCTCAGGTGCTGCTGCGGACGCGGCGCATGCGGACTGTTAGCGTCCATCGTGATCTCGCGCTTGATGTCGGTCGTGGCGTCCTTAAACTCGCGGATGCCGCTGCCTAGACCGCGCGCGATTTCGGGAATGCGCTTGGCACCGAAGAGCAATAGCACGACGAGCAGGATGGCGACGATTTCAAGAGGTCCGGGCATAGCAGAAGGCAGAGGGAGGTAAAACGGCGCGCCGATACAGAGCACAGCGCGGGAAAGTACGTTTTGCACGATAGGCGTCCGGCCAAGATCCGTTCAAGGCTGCGCGTACGTGGTTCTGCACAATCGGAGTGCGACACCGTCCGCTTTCATATGGCTTCGACACGCCGACCGCACGCTCACCCGTACCTTTCAGCGAAACACCTGCCTATGCCCGCCCAAAACCGGCCCGTTTCGCCCGCCTCGCCTTCAGAGGCTTCCGCTACGCTCACACGCGACCAGATCGCCCGCTGGCCCAAAGCCGAACTCCACTGCCACCTCGACGGCTCGCTGCGCCTCGACACGCTCCTCGACCTCGCGCGGCAGCAAGGCAAGCTGGACATTCTCCCCGCCGATACGGTCGACGGACTCCACGAAATCCTGCTTCAGGTCGACGACAGTCCGACGCTCGAAGCCTACCTGTCGTGGTTTCAATACTCGATCCCGGTCATGCAGACGGCTCCGGCGCTGCACCGGATCGCCTACGAACTCGCAGAGGACATGGCGAGGGACGGCGTGCGCTACCTCGAAGTCCGCTACGCGCCGATCCTGGCGACCGATGAGGGCCTGTCGATGCAGCAGGTCAACACTGCCGTCCTCGAAGGTCTGGCCGATGCCGAGCGCGCCTACGGCATCATCAGCAAGGTGATCACGTGCGGACTGCGCGACCGCCAGCAGTCGGCTTCGGTCGATCAGGCGCGCGTTGCCGTCGAGCAGCATCTCGATGGCGTTATCGGCTTCGACCTGGCCGGTGGTGAGGCGTCGAGCACGCCTGCCGAACACGCCAAAGCGTTCGAGTTAGCCTATCGCAACCTGCTGGGCATCACGTGCCACGCCGGAGAGAGCGTCGGCCCACAGTCGATTCGGTCGGCGCTGTTCGAGGCGCACGCGCACCGCATCGGCCACGGCGTCACGCTCCGCGACGATCCCGCGCTGATGCAGTACGTCATCGACCACCAGATTCCGCTCGAGATGTGCCCGACCTCAAACGTACAGACGCACGTCGTGTCGAGCTTCGAAGCGCATCCGCTCGCCGAATACGTGCGCGCCGGAGTCGCCGTCAGCGTCAACACGGACAACACGCTGTTCAGCCGCACGAGCACGACCGAAGAACTGTGGCGTGCCCACACGCGCTGCGGACTGACGGCGGACGAGACGCGTCGCGTCGCACTGGCCGCGTTCGAGCACGCGTTCTTGCCCTTCGATCAGAAGCAAGCGCTGCTCGCCGACGTGCGGCCTGCGATCTACGGCGGTTGAGCACCGCTTCGTCGCAGCATGCCGCGACGCCACCTCTCATCTGACGAACACATCCGCCATGTCCGGCTCCTCCCCTTCTCGCACCGTTTCGCCCGCGCGCGCGCTCCGTGGGACGGCTCACATGCCGCCCGACAAGAGCATTGCGCAACGTGCGATCCTGCTGGCGGCGCTGGCCGATGGCACGTCGACGATAGAGAACTTTCCGTCGGCTGCCGATCCGCGTAGCATGCTGGCGTGTGTGCGGGCACTCGGCATCGAAGTCGAGGAGCCGACGCCGGGAACGCTGGTCGTCCATGGGCGCGGATTGGCCGGGCTGACGAAGCCCCAGGCTCCACTCGACTGCGGCAACAGCGGCACGGCGATGCGCTTTCTCTCAGGCGTCCTCGCCGGGCAGCCCTTCGACGCCACACTGATCGGCGACGAATCGCTGTCGGGCCGCCCGATGAGACGCGTCACCGATCCGCTGGGCGAAATGGGAGCACGCATCGACACGACCGATGGCCACGCGCCGCTGCACGTTCGGGGCGGCTCGGAATTACAGGGTATCACCTACCGCCTACCGATGCCGTCGGCGCAGGTAAAAAGCTGCGTGCTGCTCGCCGGGCTGTTTGCCCAGGGCGAGACGACCGTCGTCGAGACGCTGCCGTCGCGCGACCACACGGAGCGGATGCTGGGCTTGTCGTCGCTTAAGATGGACGATGAGCGCCACCTCACCGTTGCGGGCGGACATGCGATTCCGGCTCAAACGTGGACGATTCCGGGCGACTTCTCAGCCGCCGCATTCTTCCTCGTCGCTGCCACGCTCGTGCCCGGATCGGACGTGCGCTTGCCGTCGGTCGGCCTCAACCCGACGCGCGCGGCGCTACTCGACGTACTGCGTGCGATGGGCGCGTCGATTGAGGTGTCCAACGAACGCACCATTGGCGGCGAGCCGGTCGGCGATCTGCGCGTCCGGGCGTCGAATCTGCACCACGTGACGGTCAGCGGCGAATTGGTCCCCATTCTGATCGACGAAGTGCCGATCCTCGCCGTCGCCGGCGCGATGGCAGAAGGCGGCGTGACGATTCGCGATGCCGCCGAGTTGCGCGTTAAAGAGACCGACCGCATCGCCGCCGTCGCCCAAAACATGCGCGCGCTGGGAGCCGACGTGGAAGAGTTCGAGGACGGACTGCACGTCGCCGGGCCTGCGTACCTACGTGGAGCCACCGTCGAGTCGTTCGGCGATCACCGCATCGCCATGAGCGCCGCCGTCGCCGCCCTCGTCGCCGACGGCCCCACAACGATCCGCGACGCCGCACGCCGCATCGGTCTCCTTCCCCGATTTCTACGACACGCTGGACGCCCTGCGCCACACCCCGTAGCGACGAGGCATGCCCCGCCGACCGCGCAGAAAATCGATGTATTTCAGCGTCCGAGACACCGAAGCGCCGTTACATGTAACGGCGGTACAAGGTGCTGGATATCGTCACCGGTTCAGCAATCACGGTCCTTACAGGGGTCGTGGCCCCAATTTTTGAGCGAATAGCGCCAATCGCTCGTCGCGATATCGTCGTCCGGTCCTTGCGCGCTGTGCCGGTGGACGTAGCCGACGACTTTGCGCATGTGTTCGTACTGTGAGTCCGTCAGGTCGGCCTTGTGGGTGCGTTTGATCTCGACGATGCGCCGCCCCGACGCATGGCCGACGCTCTCGCCACCGTCTTTCTGGCCGACGCGCTTGCTGTCATCGGTCGAGAGCCAATCGTCCAACTCTTGGGGCTGCATGTTGACGGCCTCACGAAACTCGTCGTACGTCTTGTCCTTCTCTTCTTCGGTCATCTTGCTGGCTGTTTGAATGGAGTCATTTCACCCCACCGCCGCCGGTTCGGGTTCGCTGTTAGAAAGACGTTGCAGAATCATCAGCCGTCGTCTTCTCCCTCGATGTCGATTTTGTTGATCGCGCCGATGAACGGCAGGCCGATTCCCATTCCGCGCTGCGGCAGTACGCCCCCAAGCGTCCGTCCGATGAGCGACGTATCGGCGTCGGCTTCGGCGCTGTCGAACGGATGATCGCGCCGATACAGGGCAAACAGGCTGGCTGGGCCAAACGCGGCGGGGCTGTAAAAGCGATCCGAACGCGCCCACGTCGCTTGGGGTGCGGCTTCTCCGGGGCGGTACTGCGTTACCCAGGCGCGCTGCGTGACGTGGATAGGCGGCAGGCGAAGGCCCGTCCCCGACACCGTCAGAAACGCGGTGCGTTCGTAGCGCGACGGGAGCCAGACGGTGGAAAACGCAGGAGTGTACCATGCGTGATAGCTTCCGCTGAACGTGTCGAGGTTGGGCAGCGGCGGATCGTCGACTGGACGCATCTCGGCTTCGGCGATCATCGCATCCGGTAGAGCGACGACCAGTCTCCCGAACAGCGGGCGGATGCCACGGGGAAAGCGCTCACTCGGACGAAACGACATCTCGGCCCACTCACGTCCGAGCGAATCGACGCGGCTTCCGAGTAGAAACTGATATGCGCCAATGGCATCGGGATGCGTCGGGCTGAGGTAGGCGGCGCCGTCCAGAATCAGCACGTCCTCGAAGAACACGTCAGGCAGGCCGTCGGCGTCGGCAAAGCGGAGGGGTCCGCCATCGGGTAACCGGCGCCTCGCGACGACTTCCTCGCGCGCCCCGCGTCCGGCTTGTGCGTAGAGGAGCGTCCGCATCTCGGTGAGGCGCGCGGGCTGCCTGCCGAGAGCCGTTTCCTTCTCGATCAGGAGTCGCCCGTAGACGTCGGCGCCGTACTGAAACTGCCGCCCGATCAGTTCGGCTTTGCGTGCGAGCACTTGGCGCATGATCTCCATCGCCGGATCCTCGCCGCTTACATCGACGCCTGAAAGCGCGATTGGCGCAGGCTCCATCCGAATCACGACCGACGCCGAGGAAGTCACATCGAACGTGTCCGCGCGAAACCCGACGCGTCGCACGACTAACCGCACCGGCAAACGCGGCACTCTCAGTTGCCACCGTCCGCGCTCGTCGGCAACGGCGCTGGCCGACTGAGTCAGCGTCTGGATCGTGGCTCCACTCAGCGGCATATTGGAGCGTGCGTCACGGACTTCTCCCCTAGCGGTCTCCTGGGCGCTCGCTGCTGTGGAAAGGAGAAAGCAGAGCGAGAGGAGCGGTAGCAGTCGGAGCATTCGGCGCGGAGGAAGAATCCGATCAACGCAGCCCACTAGCCGGTTCGCGTTGGGCGCACAAATGCGAAGGAAATGAGAACACGCGTAACTACGTCCCACCCGCCCCGTAGGTCTACCCAAGCCTCTCCGGAAGGGCGCTCACAGAAACACAACCCGAGCCTGCCGCTCGCCCCGCACTCACCTGTCCGACGCATTGTCGCGGACCCTTGAGGGCGACACGTGGCCCGCTCGCATCCTGTAATCGCCATGATCCGCACGATCACCCGTACCGCCCTGTTCGCCTTCGTCGGCGCGCTCCTCTTCACCGGCTGCCAGACGAGCCAGATCGCCGTTCCATCGGGACTCGACGAGCACGCCTCGCTCGCCGTCACGCATACCGAAAGCGGCGACATCCAGATGGGCGCCTACACCGCGACCGACTTCTGGAACGTCCGCGCCGACGCGCCGCACGTGTTCGGCGAAGGCGTCTACGCCTCCACCTCGCAATCCGGCGCCGAGCGGTACGGATTCTCCTTGACGCTGGGCGACCACACGCTCTGGAACGCTGACTGCACCAAAGACGCCCGGATCACCGACATCGCCGAAGCCCTGGTCGCCTGCACGCTATCGGCTAGCAACGATGCGGATCAGCAGTGGACGCTCACGCTTCGTCCCGACACTCACGGCGCCCTCTCGGGTGTGGCGAACAGCGGAAGCACGAAACTCGAAGTCCGCAGCACAGACTACAACGGCAGTGGCTTCGCCGAGTACGACCAGACTGGCTACTACGTCGGGCAGATGGGCAAGATCGTAAGCGCCATCGCCCTCGGTTCGACCCCCGAAGTCTGGATCCAGATGAGCGATGACGTAAACCGCACGACGCTTCTCGCCATGCTCTCCGCCACGCTGCTCGTCACCGACGCCCGCGCCTGAAACCGCTCGACTTTCTCCATCGCCCGCACAGCTTCGGTTGTGCGGGCGATGTCGCGTTTTTCAGCCTCAACCTTCGGGAATCTCGACCGGCTCTTCGTCCCAGTTTTCGATCAGTTCGAGGACGGCGCTGACAATCTCGCCTTCTTCGACTGTGCCGATGGTTTCGCCGCGTTTGAACAGGTGCGCGCGTCCGCGTCCCAGACTCACGCCCAGGTCAGCGCCCGCTGCCTCGCCCGGACCGTTGACGGCGCAGCCCATCAGCGCCACGTTGAGGTTTTTCTCGAACTTCCGTTCTTTAATCGCCGCCTCGACTTCGTTGACGACGGTGAACAGATCGCTCGCCAACCGCCCACATGTCGGGCAGGCGATGACGTTGACGCCGGGGCGTCCCATCCGAAGCGACTTGAGAATCTGGTGGCCGACTTCGACCTCGTGGATGCTGTCGGCGGCGAGGCTGACGCGGATGGTATCGCCGATGCCGTCGGCGAGCAGGGTGCCGATGCCGATGCTGCTCTTGATCGTTCCGTTCTGGAGGCTGCCGCTCTCGGTCACGCCCAAGTGCAGCGGATAATCTGTCCGCTCGGCGAGCAGGCGGTAGCTCTGAATCATGAAGTACACGTCCGAGTGCTTGACCGATATGATCAGGTCTTCGAAGCCGTTTTTCTGGCAGATCTCGACGTGGCGCATCGCGCTCTCGAATAGGGCTTCGGGCTTGGGATAGCCGTATTTGTCGAGGATGTCCTTTTCGAGCGAGCCGCCGTTGACGCCGATGCGGATCGGGATTCCAGCTTCTTTGGCCGCGAGCAGCACTTCGCGCTCCCATTCCATCTTGCCGATGTTGCCCGGATTGAGCCGCACCTTGGCCACGCGCGCTTCGATGGCCTTGAGCGCGTACTTGTGGTTGAAGTGGATGTCGGCGACGATGGGGACCGGGCTACCCTGCACGATGTCAGGCAGCGCGTCGGCGTCTTCGGGGCGCGGCACGGCGACGCGGATGATGTCGGCTCCGGCCTCGGCCAGACGCGTGATTTCGGCGAGGCAGTTGGGCACGTCGTGCGTCTTGCCGGTCGTCATCGACTGAACCGAAATCGGAGCGCCGCCTCCCACTTGAACGTCGCCCACCATGACGGGGCGGCTGATACGTCGGGGTCGTTGCATGGGAATCGGATAGAGTCGTAGAAGAGAAGCCGAACGAGCGCTCGGCGCAGTTGTGCCGCGTCAGCGTGTCGTATCGGGAAGCGTCGCCTGCGTTTCCGTCTCATCGTCTTTCCACGCGAGCCGCACCAGCAGCGGAAAATGGTCCGACAGCGTCGTTTCGTCGATCAGTTCGGCGCTTAGCACGCGCAGTCGGGGGTCGACGAGGACGAAGTCGATGCGAGCGATCGGCAACTTCACGTGGTAGGTCGCACTCCGCCCCTCGCCTCGCATCCGCCACGCGTCGTCCAAACCGAACGATTGGATGCGCCCGTACGACCAGTTGTGCATCGTCGAGTTGAAATCGCCCGCCACGACGACGGGCAACGGATCGGCTTCGATTAGTGCGCGCAGCGAATCCGATTCGATGGCGCGCTCAATAATCGACGAGCGGTAGCGCCGCAGAAACGGACGCCAAGTCGAGGGCGAGAGCGCGTGGAAGGTCGTATCCGACCAAGGTTTCTCACTGCCATACGAGCGCAGATGCGTGTTGTAGAGGGCTATGCGCCGTCCGCTCCATGCGTGCTCGGTGCGGACGAACTGGCGGCTTGCGTCGTTCTCATCGCGTATGCGCAGGGTGTGGACGTGCATCGCCAGTTGGTTGTCACGAGAGAGCGTGACGAGGCGCGCATACGAAAGTCCCGCGCCGACACCCGAACGAGTAGGCATCGGAGCATCGTAGCCCAGCGAGTCCTTGAGTAGGGCGAAGTGGTTGAGCGGACGGACTTCTGCTCTGCCGTTCGTTCCGGGGTCAAAGGACATCTGTCCTTCTTGGAGCGCAATCACGTCGGGGGAAAGCAGGTCGACGAAAACGGCCAGCCGACGCGCCTTTCCTTCTGCCTCGCCGAAGAAGCGCGACACATTGTAGGTCAGCACCGAAAGCGTATCCGGCGGCGCAACGGATGGCTCATTGGACGCTGACACTCCTCCGTACCGAACAAAAGCGAACGCCAGCAAGATGGCATGGATGGATACACTGCGCCACTTGCGCCGAAACACCTGCAAGACGAGCAGCAAACCGACCGCTAGAGTCAAATAGGGAAAACCAACCGCGATCAGCTGAATCGGCCAGGTCACGCCGTCGGGCCGCACGTGACGCGCCAGCCACGCGAGTACGAACAGCCCGGCTACGAACGCGTCGAGCGTCCAGAAGACAAACGAAACGACTCTGCGCATCAACCTACCGCTTGCTGTACGCGTCGAGAACCTCACGTTCCGAGTCGGTCAACGCGTCCATGCCTTCGTCGCTGATCTTTTCGAGGATCCGGTCGACTTCCTGACGCGAGGGGCGGCGCGAGCCTTTCGGATCGGACAGCCGAGCACCCATCGCACGCCAGCCTGACGCCACTTCTGGTTCCGGCTCGGATGTGCGCGCACGCGAAGGCGGCGGATTCGACCTCGCCGGACCGTCCATCGCGCCCTTGACCCAGTGGTGCAGGTGGTATCCGCGCAACGCTAGGGCGCCCATCGCTACGCCTGCCAGCGCCCCTCCGACTCCGGCGAACACGTATCCCGGCGGACCAAGTAACTCGAACGCGAGCAGGCCCACGCCGACCCACAGCAGCCGGACGGCGCCCAGCAGCAGCAGACCGATGGTTTTGTAGGGAAACTGAATCGCCGTCGCGAAGATCAGGCCGAGGATGGCGGCTTGCGATCCCTCGTAGTACAGGCCTGTCGCCAGCGCGACCAATCCGCCGCCGAGCGCGCCCAATCCCCACGCCGTCAGCACCCACGCGCCGCCCAGCATCCGCTCCTGCTCCTCGCCGATCCAGTAGAGAAACGCGACGTTGAACGCGACTTCGAGAAAGCCGCCCAATCCGCCGCGCGTGTGGACGAAGGCATACGTCAGGACGGTCCAAGGCGCATCGAGCGGCGAGCCTCCGGGAATGGCGAGGTAGCTACGCACAAACTCCAACGCGCCCGGAATCAGCGGCAAGATCAGCACGCTGACCAGGTAGACGACGACCTGCACGAGCATCAGGACGCGCAGGACGGGCGGCAGCGAGTCGTACCAGAAACGAAAGCGGTTCATCGCAAGGCGGATTTAGTGCTAGACGTACGACCGACTGCCCGGCTTGATCGGCAGTTTG
This sequence comes from Rhodothermales bacterium, assembly GCA_963793245.1. GTDB lineage: Bacteria > Bacteroidota > Rhodothermia > Rhodothermales > BA12 > CAXBBB01. The sequence continues at coordinate 59,428 of CAWBZG010000004.1, read as the reverse complement.
CCGCGCCAGTAGAGAATCAAGATCAGCCCAAACAGCATCCCGCCCAGGTGCGCGAAGTGGGCAACATTCGAGCCGGGACGTGCGAACCCGGAGTACAGCTCGAACGCACCATAAAGCAGCACGAAATACTTGGCTTTGATCGGAAACAGGAAGTAGAGGTAGATCTCCGACTCGGGAAACATCATCCCGAACGCCAGCAAAATGCCAAAGACCGCACCGGACGCTCCGATGGTCGGATAGGGCGTCGGATCGATCAGCGTGATTACGGCGAGTTGAATCAGCCCGGCACCGATCAGGCAAAAGAAGTAGTAGAACGCAAACCGCCTCGATCCCCACGTCCGCTCGATAGCGACGCCGAAGAGCCACAGGGCCAGCATGTTGAAAAGGATGTGCCCAAAACCGCCATGCAAGAAGCCGTACGACACCAGTTGCCAGGGCCAGAACGAACCCACGTCCTGTGAGCCGACGATCCGCCCCGTACCGTTGACGATGGGCACGACGTCCGGCAGGCCGACGGCCCACAGGCCGAGCCAGTGCACGAGCAGGTCGCGCGTGGACGGGACCATGCTGAACAGGAAGAACAGCCCGTTGATGATCAAGAGGTTCTTGATGACCGGCGGAAACGCGCCGAAATCGGTGCTGGGCTGGTAGGTAGACGAAGTCATGAAGGGGCGCGGCGACGAGCGCAGGCGCAGTGGGAGCGGAGCCTCGTTATAGCGTCACGGGGCCGTTCAAGTTGCACGACTGAGACACGTACGACGAACAGGGGCAGACGCGTCGCCGTACTCTGCCCCAGTTCCACTGCCTCGTCATGTCGTACACGCCGCGTCCGCTCTACCCTCGCTCCGACGGACGCCCTCCGTCCGGCCCCGCGCTGCCGCCGCCGACGCTTCCGCCGCGTCCATCGGCTGCCGGGTTGCCTCCTAGCAGCGAGAGGTCCAAGCCGAAGCGCAAAAATCGGCTGCGACGCGCGCTCGTCATCCTGGCCGTAACCATCGTCGCCCTCCCAATCCTCGCGCTGGGCGGACTGTGGATGTGGGCGATGCTACTCGAAACCGAGGTCCCCGATCTCTACGAATTGCGTAACCCGTCGATGCAACTCGCATCGATTGCCTACGCCGAGTCGGGAGAAGAAATCGGACGCTACCACGACGAAAACCGGACGTGGGTCGGCTACGACCGCATCAGCCCGAACGCCGCAAACGCGCTGATCGCGACCGAAGACTTTCGCTTTTTCGAGCACAACGGCGTCGACTGGCGGCGCCTGTCTTCGTCGGTTTGGCTGACGCTGCGAGGCGATCCGCAAGGGGGATCGACGATCACGATGCAGCTGGCGCGCAACCTGTTTCCCGGCGTCGGGCGAGACGACAGCATCGAACGCAAGCTGCGCGAGATCATGACAGCGCGCAGGCTCGAAGAGGCCTACTCCAAGACCGAGATCATCGAGATGTACCTGAACACGGTCCCGTTCGGCTACAACGCGTTCGGAATCGAGGCGGCATCCCAGGTCTATTTCGGCAAATCAGCCGCTGACCTTTCGCCGCCCGAGGCTGCTCTGCTCGTCGGCACGCTCAAGGCGACGACCTACTACAATCCCATCCGAAATCCCGAAGAGTCGCGCCAACGCCGCGCGACCGTCCTGGCGCAGATGGGCAAATACGGCTATCTCGATGCAAACCAGGTCGCCGCTTTTTCCGAGTCTCCGCTAGGCCTCAACTTCTCGACGCCCGACCCCGCCGATTCTCCGGCGCCCTACTTCGCCGATTTCGTCGAGCAGTGGGTGCAGGCCTGGGCCGAAGCCAACAACCGCGACCTCTACACCGGCGGCCTGCGCATCTTCACGACGCTCGACATGCGGTTGCAAGACGTAGCCCAGCGCGCCATCGATGTAGAGGGCGAGCAGCTACACCGCGTCGCCGCGTACGAGTGGAGCCGACGATCCGCTGGCTTGCTGTCGCAGTCGACTTCGTCCTACCCCGCAGCGGGGACGTTTCCCTATTTCTGGCAGCGCCACCCCGAAGCGCTCGACCGGGCACTGCGCCAGACGTCTCGTTTCAAGCAGTTGCGCGACGATGGCGAATCTCAGTCTCAAGCGCTGCTGATGCTCAAAGCCGATAACGCGTTCGTCGACTCGGTCAAGGCGCAGACGGCCCGGCTCGAAGCCTCGTTCGTGGCCATCGAACCCGAAACCGGCTACGTTCGCGCCTACGTCGGTGGGCGTGATTATCGGATGAGCCAGTTCGACCGGGCGAGCCAGTCGCGCAGGCAACCGGGGTCGACGTTCAAGCCGTTCGTCTACGCCGCCGCGCTCAACTGGGGCTACGCGCCCGACGACCGCGTGCTCGATGCCGTCCGCAGCTACGGATCGTGGCGACCGGCCAACTCGGGCGGCGGAGCGAGTGGGTCCGCCATCACGCTGCGCAGCGGACTGACGTACTCCAAAAACACCATTAGCGCCGCCCTGATCGACCAGGTCGGCGTGGGCGAAGTCGTGCGGACGGCGCAGCAGGCAGGCATCACGTCGCCGCTGAGAGCCGTTCCGTCGCTGGCGCTGGGTACGAGCGAGGTGACGCTGCTCGAAATGGTCGGCGCGTACGGCACACTGGCGAGCAGCGGCATCCGGCGGACGCCCGTCATCGTGACGCGCATCGAAGACCGCGAGGGCAACGTGCTGGCCCAGTTCGGCCCGCAGCAGCAGCGAGCGCTTCCAGCATCTACCTCGTACGCCGTCCTCGACATGATGCGCGACGTAGTCGACAAGGGCACGGCGCAGCGACTCAGGTCGATGGGCATCCGGGGCGATCTGGCCGGCAAAACAGGCACGACGCAGGAGAACGCCGACGGCTGGTTCATTGCCGCGCACCCGGATTTGGTGATGGGCGCATGGGTAGGATTCGACGACCGGCGGCTGAGCTTTCGGACGAGCTACTGGGGGCAGGGCGGACACAACGCGCTGTTCGTCGTCGGCGATTTCGCACGCAACGTGCAACAGTCCGGGCTGAGCCTCGACCCCGACATCCGCTTCCAGGCGCCGCCCGGCTACCAAGAACGCGACGCCGACCGCGCCCGATGGAACGACGACGTACGTCTGGCGATGGACTCGTTGGACGCCCAGCGCGAACAACTGACCGGCGACACCCTCCGCTTCCACTCGGACTCCTCGCGCGCCTTCGCCGAACGGACCGGCACGATCCGCTACCGAGACGACGCCAATCCGACACCCGTGCAGCCTGCCAGCGCACCCTCGTCCCCAACGCGGCAACCTCAGCCCGAAACGGTGACACAGGTGCCTTCTCGTCAGCCCGAAACGACGCCGCAGCCCGCCCAAGTCGAGCCGAAACCCCTAGATCCAGCGCCCGCGCCGACGGCTGCACCTGCGCCTCAGTCCGTTCCGGTCCGCACGCCGACCGCCACTCCCGAGCCGACGAGTGTGCCTCCGCCGCCACCCAGTAGGCGGGGGTCGTCGCGCGGAGGTGGTGGAGGGAACGGGGGCGGCTGAGACGCTTTTCCTCCTTTTATCAGTACGTTAGCTCAACCCGTCCGCGCCCTCGTCTCAAAAAATTATCGGCGTCATTTTTGTTTGATTGAAGATGTCGTCCGACCTGCCGATACCTCGGACAGCAAGCGCCCCTCCCATGCCCGACTCCACGCCTCCCACCATCCTGCCGCGGATCCTCCTAGTCGAGGATCACGACATGACGCGGCGGATGCAGGTTCGCTTCCTGAGCCGCCAGTACGCCGTCGACTTCGCCTCGACGGGCCGTGAGGCCATCGAACAGGCTCAGGCGCACCCGTATCAGACGATCCTGCTCGACATCAACCTCGCCGACCGGATGAACGGCGTCGAGGTAATGCAGACGATCAAACAGCTTTCGCACCATCAGTCGACCGCTATTATCGCGGTGACCGGCTACTCGTCGCCCGAAGACCGTCAGCGGTTGCTGGGGGCAGGTTTCGACTTGTACCTCGCTAAGCCGTTCAAGTGGAAGGAGTTCAGCGAAATCATCGAAATGGCCGTTCGCATCACGGCATCCGGCGCGTCGCAACCCGCTCCTCCACCGCCGACACCCGAGCCGATGTTCGCACAGGCGCAGCGCACGCCCGAACCGGCTCGCCCGTCGCCACCGCGTCCGCCTGCTGCCGCTCCGCACCCGTCTGCCGAGCGCCGCCCTCTCAGCCCGTATCCAGAAGTCGTCGAGTCGTCAGACGGAAGGTCCTCGCGCGAAGAGCCGACGATTATGGCGCGCCCGGCGTCGACCTCTCCTTCCAGACCTCCAGCGCCCTCGCTGCTGCTACCTCGCTGGGAGTCTCTGGGCGGTATCTAGAGCTTGTATATGTGTGACCTATCTTGAGTCATGCGTCTACTCCTCTTACTCTTCGTCTGTGCGACTCCGGTCGCCGCGCAGCCGCATTTAGGCGACCTGTCCCGAATCGATATTAGTGTCGAAGTCGACACGTCGCAGTCTGTATGTGATGGCGATCCAGGTGTTCACCGTATGTGCGGCGCACGGACATTTGTGCTCGTCACGATGCGGAATCCCACGGACAGTGCAATCGTTTTGGGAGGTCGGTACGACACCTGCGCGCTCGAACTGCGCGTCACATCCGCTTCGGGCGGCTCGCGTGTGGTCTGCTCGGATGCGCCCGGTCCCATCTACCTGCCTCCTCGCAGCGAGGTAGCACAGCAGTGGATTCTACACCCTTTTTCACTGCCGACGAGTGGAAGACTGGCGCGCTACGTTGCCGAGATCGAGATAATCGACCTACCCGACTTCTCTTCTATCGACCTCTTTCCATGCGAGCGGGCTACCGGATGTGATGATCGACGTATGGCCACACACCGGAATGCTCGGGAATCTGTGGCCGCCAGGATGGGAGGACACGTTCAGTCGGATAGCCAACCGCCCAAGCGTACTTCGCCGAGGCGGTTTTGAAGGCTCAGGTTTGAGGTTCACCTACCTGTTCGTCAAACAGGAGGACGCAGACCAGATCGCCGAGGAGATCAGGTCGGAGGGCTGGCAGGCGGTGGCGGCCAGAGGGGTGGCGAGCTATTTCCACGACGCCTCCGCTAGGATCTCCTGCAGCCTACCGAAACCCGCCGCCCTACACCGGTCTCTCGTTCGATCAAGACGCGCTTGCGAGCGTCAACGCCAGCGGTGGAGGTTCGAGGGGAAGCGGAATGCCAGCCACACGAGACCGGATGGTGATCACCCAGGTGTACGATGGTTTGGGGCGCCTAATACAATCGCATCACTCTTTCCCAGACGAGAGAGGATGGTGGAGCAGTCGATTCGATTACGGCCACCTCCCCGTCGGCATCTACCGGATTCACATGCTTGGCGTACCACCCGACCCAGAGCGTGAGGCCGTGCTCGGTTCCGAGCGCGACTGGAATGAGGTTGTCGCGACGGACGTTGAAGAATTGCGCGACGGCTCGTTCTACGACGTCCACTGGCGCTGGAGGTGGTGAATGGTGGTTACTCCCTGAACAGCCACTCAAACGCTTGGGCGAACTCGCCTGCCCAAAAGCCTTCGCTGTGATCTCCGTAGGAGCGCAGGTAGCTTTCGAGCGAGAGGCCTGGGTGCTCAGTCTGTAGTCGGTCGACCATGCGCGGTTGCGTGTCTACAATGCCCGGACCTTCGGATTCTGCACTGACGAAGTAGAGGCGCGAGCCAGACAGATCGGCGCGGTCGACCAAGTTCAGCATCTGCTCCTCGGCGAACCAGAGCGACGGAGAGAACACGCCGACGCGTCCGAACACGTCGGGGCGCGTCAGCCCAGCGTAGAGCGAGATCAGGCCACCCATGCTGCTGCCTAGAATGCCAGTATGCTCGGGGTCGGGCAGCGTCCGAAAGCGCGCGTCGACGTGCGGTTTGAGGGTTTCGGCGAGAAACGCGACGTAGGCTTCCCCCTCTCCGCCACCGTATGTGCCGTTCGCGAACGGGCTGTACTCGTCCATGCGACGGTCGAAGCCGTGATCGACGGCGATGACGATGACCTGGGCGCGCAGGCTGTCGAGCGTTTCGTCCAGGCGCCACTCGGTGCCATATGAGGTCGTCGCGGCATCGAACACGTTCTGCCCATCGTGGACGTAGAGAACTGGATAGCGCCGATCCGAGCCTGAGTAACCGGGCGGCAGCCACACCTGAACACGCCGTGCACGCTCCAACTGCGGCATCGCAAACGCCGAGTCCATGAGTGACACCGATGCGCTCGCCGTCGACGGCAGGCGGGCACTGCCGCTGCGCCACTCTTCGACGGATGACGCGTAAACCTGCGGCCCGCCCACGATTCGGATGGTGCGATTGGGCGCGTCAAAGCCACCCTGCGTCTCGCCGCTTTCCCAACTGCCCAGTGTAAACTTGAACGCGATCTCGTCCGCATCCATCGACGCAAAAGTGATCTGCGCCGAGTCACCCTCGCGGTCCAACTCGAACGCAGGATCAGCCGGATTCCACCCGTTAAACGTCCCGGCGACGTAGACACGAGCGCTGTCGGGCGTGCTGGATGGAAGCGCGATGCGCAGCGTGAGGGAATCGCTGGACGGCGCACATCCGGCGAGCAGGAGCAGTGTGAGGAGTTGGATCATGAGTCGTCGGCGTAGCGGTGGGCGCGTTTTTCGATGCCTTCGTCGGTATCGCGGTCGCGCAAGGCGTCAAGGCGGGCTTGGACGGTGCGCTCGTAGCCCATCTCGGACGGATTGTAGAAATACACTCCCTGCATCTCGTCCGGCAAATACTGCTCGGCGACGTAGTGGTCGCGGTAGGCGTGCGGATAGTTGTAGCCCTTGCCGTGCCCCAATCCGGCGCCGTCGCGCGACGCGTCTTTGAGCTTGTTGGGCGGCTCGTGCTGCGCCTGCTTCTCGACGTAGGCGAGCGCCTCAAAAAGCGCAAACGACGAGTTGCTCTTGGGTGCCGTCGCCAGGTACAGGCACAGGTGCGACAGGTGAAACCGGCCTTCGGGCATGCCGACGTAGTCGAACGCTTGGGCTGCGGCGACGGCCTGCTCCATCGCGCGCGGATCGGCCATGCCGATGTCTTCGCAGGCAAAAATCAGCATGCGGCGCAAGATGAAACGCGGGTCTTCTCCGGCATAGATCATCCGCGCCATCCAGTAGAGTGCGGCGTCGACGTCCGACCCGCGCAGGCTCTTGATGAAGGCGCTGATCGTGTCGAAGTGCGCATCGCCCTCCTTGTCGTAGAGGACGGCCCGCTTCTGAATCGAGTCCTCGGCGACTTCGCGCGTGATGCGGACCGCGCCCTGATCGTCCGGCGGCGTCGTCTCTGCGGCGAGTTCGAGGGCGTTGAGCAGAGCTACGCGCGTCGCCGTTGGCCGTCGAGACCAGGTGAGCCAGCGCGTCGTCGTCGATGGCGACGTTCTTCAAGCCGTATCCCCGCTCTTCGTTGGCGATGGCACGTCGGATGATGCCCGCCAGATCGTCGTCGGTCAGCGACTGCATCTCGAAGACGCGGCTGCGGCTGACCAAAGCTTTGTTGACCTCGAAATACGGATTCTCGGTCGTCGCGCCGACGAACGTCACCGTACCATTCTCGACGTGCGGAAGCAGCGCGTCCTGCTGCGCTTTGTTGAAGCGGTGCACCTCGTCGACGAACAGAATCGACCGCTGTCCGTGCAGCCTGAGCCGATCGTGGGCACCGTCGATGGCAGCGCGGATGTCTTTGACGCCCGCGAGGACGGCGTTGAGCGCGAGGAAGTTTTTGGCCGTACTCCGGGCGATGATGCGAGCGAGCGTCGTCTTCCCCGTTCCCGGCGGACCGTAGAGCAGCAGGCTCGTCACCCGGTCGGCTTCGACGGCGCGACGCAGCAGTTTGCCCGGCCCCAAGATGTGCGACTGACCGGCGAACTCGTCGAGCGTACGCGGACGCATCCGGTCGGCGAGCGGAGCAGACGCCGTCGTGCGGGCGCGGGCGGCGAGGTCGAACAGATCGTCGGGCATATGCCAAAACTAGCGAGCCGGGCACGGCGCGGTTGCGAAAGAATGGGATAGGCTCCAGGGCACTTCGAACCAAAGAAGAGACACCCTCCGATTTAAGAAATCGACGCAGTGTCCGATAGCGCGAGCATCTCCCCCCCCTCAACCTGTCCGCTCTGTTTATGTCGCGTTTGTCTACGCGGCTGCTCGTGCCGTTCGGCGCGCTGCTTGCCCTCGTCGCTGTGTGCGCCGGTCTGCTCCTACCCGCGCCTCCGCTGCCCCAGCCGCCATCGCCTGAGCCAGCGGCACATGCAGCCATCGGCGCGCTGTCTGCTATCGACGCCCAGGCAACTGCTCGGCTGGAATCGGCACTGGACGCTCTCGACCTCTCTACGCGCCGCCTGGGTCCACCGTGGACGAGCAAGCAGAGCGATACTGCCCCCACGCTCTATTTCGGACAAACCTCCGCCCTGGATGTCGACACGCAGCAGGGTGAGCAGGTAAACGTGACGCTGTTGGCGTTCGATGGATTGCGCTTCGTAGTCGTCGCCGGAGACGCCGCCGAGTTACCTGACGAAGCGCATGCAGCACTCGCCGGGAGCGCCGCTTATTCAGGCATCGACGCATCCGGTGCACAGAAAGTCGCCGGTCGTACGCTGCTCGACGCACGGGGCGACATCGCAGGAGCGTGGCTCGTGAGCGTGCCGCTGGCCTCACTGGTAGCGTCCGACCTGTTCGCAGAATCGGATGTACAATCGGTTGCGCTTCTCGACGCGTCCGGCGCCCCAATAGCCGGAGCGCCCGCACCCAACAGCGGGTGGATCACGACCACGTCAGTCTTCGAGCCGTGGTCGGCGACCGTCACGAGCGCTGTACAAGCACCGCTTGTAGCCCAACGTCCCTCGCGGACTTCGCGGCTGATTCTGCTCGGCGTCTGCGGCGGACTGCTGCTCCTGCTGAGTCTCCACCTGCTGCTCAGCCGCGCCTTGCTTGCACCGCTCCAGCGCTTGAGCGCAGACGATTCACTGGACCCTATCGCCGGAATCAGCGCGCGTATCCAACGCCTCGAAGCCGCCGGACAGTCGGCCTTAGACGAGCGCGACCAGAGCATCAAGCGCATTGTGCAGTTGACGACGGACGCAGAGCAGTACGAGCGAGATCGCCTCGCTCACCAGTCGCTGATCGCTGATCTGGACACGCTGCTGCGGCGTATCGTTGAGCCGCAGGCCGCTGCACAACCTGTTGCCTCACCTGTCGCTCAGCGTATTGCGGATGCAGTCGATGCACTTGCGAGAAGCGCATCGCAGGCCGATTAGCCGAACAGGACGAGCGTACGCACATCGCCGAGCGTTCCGCAGCAGAACAGAGCATCCTCGCCGGGGAGCTACAACGGCGGTTGTCTGAAGCGTCGGAGCAGGTCACGCGTTTGAGTCAGGAGATCGCTACACCTGCCAGCGGCGAAGTAGACGGGCATTTGGCCCAGGCTCGGTCGGTTTCGGAAAGCGGAGCCGCCAGCGTAGAACGCAGCGCGACGCTCGCCGAACAGACACGCGCTCAGGTCGCATCCATCGCCCAAGGCACCGACGCGCTCGCCCAGACGATTCGCGGATTGGGGGACAGCACCCAAGGCATCGAGCACGTCGTCTCGCTCATCGGGGAGATTGCCAACCAGACCAACCTGCTCGCCCTCAACGCCGCCATCGAAGCCGCACGTGCCGGAGCCGCCGGACGCGGATTCGCCGTCGTAGCCGACGAAGTCCGCAAACTCGCCGACGGCACCTCGCGTGCGACCGCCGACATCTCCAACCGCTTGGCCGACATTCGCCGCCAGGCTACAGACGCCGTCGCCCAGATCGACCAGACCACACACTCCGTCGCTCAAGGAATGGAGCACGCCACCGCCTCACACGACGCGTTGTCGACAGCCGCACAGGACAGTGCACAGACCGCAACGCACCTCCGCGCCGCAGCAGATGCGCACACACAGGCGTCGAGCGCAGACGTTGCATCTACGCTCGACGCTCTCCGATCAACTCTTCAAACAAACGAAACGGCTCGGCAGGACCGCCGACCGACCCCTCGGATCACGCCGCTCGCCGCCTCGACTGGCCGACCTGTCGGTGTGTGACGCCGAAAAAGTCTAGTGCTCGGTGATAGTGGGCGAGCCACGACTGAGGATGGGCCGAATCCGCAACAGCGACGTGCAGCACACGCCCTGCTCCGGGAAGCGGCTCCAACTCTTCGCCACCGAACAGCAATCCGGCGTGCGAGTCAGGAAGGGCGTACGGCATGTCGACCGAGCGGCCCGGACGCACGTCGCAGATCAGCGCCTCAGTCGATGCGAGCGTTTCCAGATTGACGCGTCCGCGACGACCGAACAGCTCGGGACGTAGACGCAGCGCGAACAGCAACACGTCGTGCAGTCGGTAGGTCAGATCGCTGGGATCGAACCGCAAGACCGCGTCCAGATGCCCACCGCCGACGAGCAGCGCATCACGGAGCGCGACGTTCTCGGGGTCGAGATCGTCCGTCACCTCAATTCCGACGCGGCGCACCGCATCGCCTAGCGGTACCTCGACGACGAAATCGGTGTAGAACGGTCCGGCAGGCGTCTCGTGGCGCACCTGATACTGGATTCCAGCGTCCGGGTGGAGAAACTTGACCAAGTGCCACGCCAGTTCGTCCTCGACGGGACGCTCGTAAGGCGGGGCGTAGAACAGACTAGGCTCGGCGAAATGGGTAGACATGGCGGGCGGGGTTGTGGAGAGTGCAGCACGCCGTTTCGCGCGCGCGTATGCGTAGAATACAAGGTCGCAGCGACAACTATATGTCACACGTCTATCTATTTATTTTTCAGACGATTGCCCACTAGCATCCGACACAGTTGAAGGCTGATTCCGGCGCCTCTGAGGAGTTCGACTCTGCTCCGTACCTTTCGTCCATGAACACCTTTATTCTCATCGCCGCGCTCGCGGTTTACGTCGGCGTGCTGACGGCCCTGAAGGGGTTGCGACCTGCGGTCCGGGTCGGGTTCGCGGTCGGTGCAGGCGCGCTGCTTCTCATCATGGCCTGGGCCGATTCAGAGGCGGCGATGGGCGCGCGGCTGGTGCTGATCGGCGTCGTGATCGCGGCGATGTTGTTCACGATCCGCAGGCGCGGGCAACTGCCGGAGCAACGGTAGCCGGATCGGGACGGTGTGCGCCTCGGATCGGCGGTAGGTTGGACGACTCCACTTCTCGACCGACATGACCGGACTGATCTTCGCCGCTGGACGCGGCACCCGCCTCGCCCCTCTCACCGACACGACGCCCAAGGCGATGGTCGAAGTCGGCGGCGCTCCGCTTCTGCAACACACAGCGGATAGATTGGTCGAGGCAGGCTGCGACCGGCTCGTCGTCAATACGGCGTACCTGGCCGATCAGGTCGAAACCTACGTCACGGAGAAAGGCGATCTGGGCGTCGAGACCCACCTATCGTTCGAGCCGGGCGGCCCCTACGAAACCGGAGGCGGCCTACTCCACGCCCGCGACCTGCTGCCGGACGAGCCGTACCTGATCCACAACGTCGACATCCTGAGCGAAATCGACTTGGCGGCACTCTACGCAGCGCACGACCCCGGCTGCCTGGCAACGCTGGCCGTCAGAGAGGCCACGACCGAACGCTACCTGCTCTTCGACGACATCGGACTAATGGGGTACGCGTACGCCGGTGGCGAAAAGCAGGTGCGAGACCCCGAAGGCACGCTGCACCGCTTCGACTTCTGCGGCATCCAGGTGGCGAGTCCGAGCCTGCTCGACGCGTTCGAGGAGACCGGGACGTTCTCGATCATGACTCCCTACCTGCGGCTCGCCAAGACTGGGGCCTCGATCAAGCCGTACCACGTCGGCGCGGCGTACTGGCTCGACGTGGGCACGCACGACCGATTGGCCGAAGCCGAGCGCTACGTCAGCGAACGGCGCGGCTGACGCTGGCTTCTTGGAGTCGCGGTGGGCGGATGCCTTTGAGTACGAATGCGCCGATCACGCCTGCGATAAATCCGCCGACGTGGGCGCCGTACGCAACGCCTCCGGTCTGCTCGGCGGCGAAGAACGAGCCGTAGCCGTTGAAAAACTGGAACGCGATCCACAGCCCGAGCACGACGACGGCGGGCACGCTGACGACGAAGTAGAAGAGCAACGCGCGGACCTTGTTGCGCGGAAACAGGACGAGGTAAGCACCCAGCACGCCCGAGATCGCGCCCGACGCGCCCAAGTTGGGGATCACGCCGTCGGGGTCGAGGGCAACTTGCGCCATTGTCGCCGCCAGTCCGCAGGCGAGGTAGAACAAGAGAAAGGTGATCGGCCCGAAGCGATGCTCGACGTTGTCGCCGAAGATCCAGAGATAGAGCAAGTTGCCGCCCAGGTGGAGCCAGCCGCCGTGCATGAACATCGCCGACACGACCGTCAGGTAGATCGGGACCGGACCGGGCGTGTGCGTGATGACCGCGCGCTGATCGCCGACCTGCAACGTCACGTCGCCGACCAAGTCCTGGCCCGTCATGATCTCTTGGGGGATGACGCTCCATCCGTACGTGAACGCCTCGTTGCCGCCCATGCCCTGAAAGAGAATGAAGACGATGACGTTGGCGGCGAGAAAGACGAGCGTGACCCATGCGGTGCGGGTCAGTCGGCGGTCGTCGTCGGAGAGCGGAAAAAGCATAAACGGTCGATGGGTCGAATGCGTAAGATGCGCTCTACTCGATCCGTACCCCTATGCCCGCCTCCGCTCGCACTACGAAATTTCCGATCCGGCACGTCGCCATTATCGGGACCGGGCTGATCGGCGGCTCGTGGGCGCTGGCGCTGAAACGCCACGCGCGCGACGTGCGCGTCACCGCATGCGACCGCCCCGCCGTCCTCGCCGTGCTGACCTCGCGCGGAGGCTGCGACCGCGCCGTCGCCGACCCTGTCGAGGCCGTAGCCGACGCCGACCTGGTCATCCTCGCCCCGCCCCTCGCCTTTCTGGAAGACGTGTTGCGGCAGATTGCGCCGCACGTGCGCCCCGACGCGCTGGTGACCGACGTGGGTTCGGTCAAGACGGGCATCGGCGAGTTGGCGGATGAGTTGCTTCCGGGGCAGTTCGTCGGCGGACACCCGATGGCGGGCAGCGAGTTTGCGGGCGTTGCGTACGCCTCGCCGCTGCTGTTCGAGAACGCTGCCTACGCCCTGTGTCCTACTCCGGCGAGCGTGGGGCACCGACGCTTCGAAGCGCTCGTCGACCTGATCGACACGCTGGGCGCCCGTGTGCTCTCGCTCGACGCCCAGGCGCACGATCTGGCCGCCGCTCACGTCTCGCACGTGCCGCAACTGCTCGCCATCGCCCTGACCAACGCCGTCGGCGCACACACCCGGGAGGAGCCGATGACGCGCCTCTTGGCCGGAGGCGGCTTCCGCGACATGACGCGCATCGCCTCATCGCCCTACGGCACCTGGGAAGGCATCTTGTCCGCGAACACGCCCGCTATCCGCCACGCGCTCGCATCGGTTCGCGCGCAACTCGACCAACTGGAAGCCGCCCTCGCCTCCGACGACACCGACGCGCTCAAAGCAGACTTCGACGCCGCCAACCAGACGCGCCACGACGTTCCGAACCGGCGCAAAGGTCTGCTCCGCGCCTACCCCGAACTGCTGCTCCACGCTGTCGACCGCCCCGGCTTCCTCTCCGAAGTCTTCGCCGCCCTCGCCGCCTCGGGCCTCAACGTGAAAGACGTAGAACTCCTGCTCGTGCGCGAGGGAACGGGCGGAAGCTTCCGACTGGCGTTTGCATCGGACGACGAAATAGGCCGCGCGCTGGCTGCACTGCAAAAAGCTGGATTCTCAGCCGAGCGGAAGGCGTGAGCGATGACGGATTACGCCGTCCGATCTCTCCGCCGCGTGGGTGAGCCGTCTTCGTCCACTCCATAGCCGTCCTCGTCCGGAATCTCGATCCGATTGCTGGTGTAGGTGGCGCGCCGTGCCGGTTCCGCCTGGGCTTCAGTGACGGCTCTGCGCACCGCCGCCTCAATCTCCGCCGCCATTCCAGAGTCTTGCACTCCGTTCTCGATCTCCCAATTCTTGTGCGCGTAAAACTTGGAGATGTGGTAGGCAGCCCTGGAAATGTGGTACGCACCGATAGTGACGCCAACGACGAGCGCTACCTGCCCGAGGCTGTAGATAAGCGGACCAAAGGCAGGAAGAAAGTCCATGAGCTTTCGAAGGGTATTCGCGGCGAAGGAGACAAGTCCTTGCCTTACCTGCTCAGTGTGACCATTTGCGACGCCACCTGTCCACCGGCTTGGGCGCGGATGACGTAGAGGCCAGCAGGCAGGTTCGAAGCGTCGATGCGGAGGACTTTGGATTCCTTGGCGTCCATGCGTTCCGACAGCAGCGTGCGGACGCGCTGCCCGAGGACGTTGTATACCTCTACGGTGACGGTGCCTGCCTGATCGGTCGATACGGCAAACTGGGTCTCACTACCGAACGGATTGGGCGAGGCAGCCTGCATCTGAACTACCGGAGGCGTCGCCTGGGCGTGCGTTTGGACTGGTGCCAATCCGAAGACGAGCAGCAGAAGCAGTGAAAAGACGAGTCGGTAGCTGTTGGGCATGGCGTATTGGACGATACTGTCGTCAGATATGTTTTGTCTGACCGTAACGCACTTCAAAAATTGATCCGATTCCTGGCCCTCCTGCTCCTCGCCGGAACCCCTCTCGCGGCCTCTCCCGACGAGCCGCCTACCGTCTCGGCGCAACGGACGCAAGGTAGCATCGTGGTCGATGGATCACTCGACGAAGAAACGTGGCAACTCGCCGCAATCGCGTCTCAGTTTCGGCAGTTCGACCCGGTCGAGGGTGCCGAAGGCTCGCAAAGGACCGAGGTGCGCATCGCGTATTCGGCAACCTCGCTCTATATCGGCGCTCGCCTGTTCGACGACGACCCCGACGCCATCCGCACCATTCTGGGACGACGCGACGACGCCGACGGCGACGAGTTCTCGGTCAGCATTGACGGGTTTGCCGACGGGCGGACGGCGTATCGCTTTGCCGTCAATGCGGCAGGCGTACAGGCAGACGGCATCCAGAACGGCAACAGCTACGACGACTCGTGGGACGCCATCTGGACATCGGCGGTGCGGCGCGACAGTGAGGGATGGACCGTGGAGATGCGGATTCCCTACTCGATGCTGCGCTTCTCCGAAAGCGACGAGCAGACGTGGGGCATCAACTTCGTGCGCGAGATCCCGCGCACGTCCGAGCGGCTGGAGTGGTCGCTCGTACCGCGCGATGTGCGCTCGCGCGGTGTCGTGCAGGGTTATGGGCGGCTGACCGGCATCCAGGGGGTTAAACCACGCCGAGCCATCCAGGTGACGCCGTACGTGCTCTCGGGCGGACGAGCCGAGCCGGGCGTTGGGCGCGTGGAAACGGGCGGACAGTTCGACGCCGGAGCCAACGCCAAAATTGGCCTCTCGTCTAACGCGACACTCGACCTCGCCTTCAACCCCGACTTTGGACAGGTCGAGAGCGATCCGGCCGAACTCAACCTGTCGGCGTTCGAGACCTTTTTCCCAGAGCGGCGACCGTTCTTCGTCGAAGGACTCGACCTGTTCCAGACCAACGGCGACGGCGGCCAGGCGCTCTACACGCGGCGGATCGGCCAAAACGCGCCGATCATCGGAGCCGCCAAACTGTTCGGCCAGCGTGAGGGCGGCCTGAGCTACGGAGCGCTCGCCGCCACAACCGGAGACGACTTCTCGCCCAATCGCTCGTTCGCCGCATTCCGCCTACTCCAACGACGTGGCACGTCCGAGTATGGCGCCCTCGTCACTGCGTTCGACGACAAACTAACCGGAGGCGATCGGCGCGCGTTCGCAGGCGTCGCCGACTGGAACCTGCAACTGCTCGACGACACCTACCGCGTGTCCGGCAACCTGTCTGCTACGCACCGCACCACGCCTGTGCTTGACGGCGAACTGGGCTTTGCCGGATCTATCGAAGGCGAACGGCTGACCGGCGATTGGCGCTACAGCGCAGGCGTCAACGTGACCGACAACCACTTCAGCCTCAACGAAACTGGGCGCCTGCGCCGTAACAACACCATTGGGCTGAGCGGGCGCGTATCCCACGAACTCAACGGCGGGCAGCCCATCGGCGGATTTCGGCGTGTGAGCTTTCGCATGTTCGGTGGTAACTCGTTCACCTACGACAAACGGCTCTCGCAAGGCTTGGGGATTTTCGCGTTCGGCAACTTCGAGTTGGCGTCGTTCCACTCGTTTGAAGTCAGCGTGCAAACAGACTACCTCTTCGGCGGCTACGATCAGTTCGAGACGCGCGGACTGGGAGCCAACGCCCGCCCCCGCCAAATGAGCATCGGAATCGACTACGACACCGACAGTCGCAAGCTGTGGCGCGTCTCGCCCGAAGCCGAAGTGTCGATCGACGGCGACGGTCGCTTCGGCTTGTCCGGCGAGTTGGGCGCAAGCTGGCGCGTTTCGGACCGATTCGACGTACGCGGAGACGTGAGCTACGACCGCGACAGAGGGCGCAGAAGCTGGATCGCCAACGAAGCGTTTCGTCAAGACGACCAGGGCTGGCGCATCGGCAACGACCGCAACGCATCAGGCGCCGACGACACCGACTTTACCCGGATCGGCCTCTCTCCCCTCCTGGACGATGCCGTCCGCCTGCGCACACCGCTCGACGACGGCACGCTCTTCGTTCCTCTCTTCGGCCAACGCGATTCGGAGCAGATGGAACTCCAACTCCGCGCCACGACGACGTTTACACCGACGATCTCGCTGCAACTCTTCTCGCAACTCTTCGCCACACGCGGCACCCACCGCAACTTCGACCTGCTAGCAAATGCCGACGAGCGGCTCCCATTCGACGCGTATCCCAAACGTGCCGAGTTCAGCTTCGCCTCGTTCCAACTGAACACCGTCTTCCGCTGGGAATACCAGCCCGGCTCAACGCTCTTCCTGGTCTGGACCCAGTCGCGCAACATCTCCGACGATCTGACGGGCTTCGAGAGCGCCAACGAGCGCCTGTTCGACCAGTCCGCAGGCGACCAATTCGGCGACGTGTTCGGACGCTATCCGACCAACGTGCTCCTGCTCAAGCTGAGCTACCTCATCCTGCGGTGACGAATGCCACGTAGCCTGAACCTTGTCATCGCGAGGCCCCGCCGTGGCGATCTGAGGGTTGCGTACCAAGTCTGACCAGTTATCACCAGACTGGTTTTTCCACTGGATCCCCGCATGCGCGAGAAGGGCGATAGTCGCGGTACGGCAGTGAAAGACTGACATCGCGTTCTAACCGCCCGTCACCTCACCCTTCCAACTGCGTGATCAACTCGATCTGGTTGAGGATCTGCTGAACGCGGAAGCACTTGTCGAACGGTCCCGAGTAGACGGCATCTTTGCCCTTCGAGTGGACGGTCCAGGCGTGCGCTTCGGCCCGCTCCCAGGTACAGCCCGTAGCCCGTACGAGTTGGACGATTACTTCGTCGAACGTGTGCGTATCGTCGTCGAACAGCAGCACGCGCCACGGAGCCGTGATCCGAGTGGCGACATCGTCGAGTACGTCGACTTCCACATCGGGCGTGGCGACGGTAGCGGTGGGGTACATCGGGCGCATGGCGGTCAGGCAGACGCTAGTTCGTGGATCGCAGATTCGCGAATCTCTACGGAGAAGTCTTCCATCACCGCGTTGGCGAGCAGCTTTTCGGCTAACGATTGGGCCGTCGCATGAGCGGCTTCGCGCGAGTCAGCTTCGATTTCTACGACAGCGAGTTTGCCCATACGGACACTCGTCACGTCGCTAAACCCGAGTTGCCCGGCAGCTTGCTGGACGGCTTTGCCCTGCGGGTCGAGGATCGACGGACGGAGGGTGATAGTGATGTGGGCGCTATACGTCATCGGGAGCGGGTTCGGCGGATCGGACGGCTTGATACAGGTGGAGGGCGGCAGTAACCAACCCCCACGAAAGGTACAGCGCGAGCGCCACGAGCAGCCCTTCGGGAATCCAAACGAGCGTGCCGATTGCGGCCAATAGGTAGAGGATCGCCTTGACCGGCGCCGACTTCACGTAGTATGCAGACGGGCGCGGACCGGCGTCGAACGGGACGTTGCTCACCATCAGCAGCGCCAGCACAATCGCGACAATGGCAAGGGCGCGCGGCGTGATGCCCGGCAGCAAAATGGTCCCCTCTTGCAAGTTGAGCACGATAGCGACGATGGCCGCGGCCTGCATCGGAATCGGAAGTCCCGTAAACGTCCCCTTCTTCTCACCGTCGAACGAGATGTTGAAACGGGCCAGCCGAACCGCGCCGCACAACACGGGCAACGCCGAGATGAACAGGCCGAGCAGTTTCATCTCTTGGAGCGCGACGTTGTAAATCAGGAACGACGGCGCCAGTCCAAACGAGACCACATCGGCGAGGGAGTCCAACTCGACTCCGAACTGGCTCTGCGAGTTGGTCAGCCGCGCCATCATGCCGTCGAGCAAGTCGAAAAAGCCCGCGAGCACAATCAGCCAACAGGCCTGAGTGTAGTCGCCTTGCTGGATCTGGATCACGGCGATGAAGCCGCTGAACAGGTTCATCAGCGTGAAAAACGACGGCACAACCGTCCGCGGAATGTGGCGGCGCGTCAGTTTGCGGCGGGGGCGTGGGATTCGTGCCATCGGTCAGGCCACCAACTCGGCTGGTTCGAGGTCCGCCGGTACTTCGTGCACCGGCTCAGGGTCGGGAAAACGCCCGATCACGGTCAGCCCGGCCTGGACTTTGTCGCCCATTTTGGCGCCGATCTGGACGTGTGGAGGGACGATCACATCCATGCGGGAGCCGAACTTGACGATGCCGAAGCGCTGTCCGCTATGAACGCGATCGCCGACGCCGACGTGGTAGACGATGCGCCGCGCGACGGCTCCTGCGATCTGCTTGAACAGCACTCGACTCCCGGATGGATGGGCCAATCCGATCTGCGAGCGCTCGTTTTTCTCGCTGGCTTTGGGATGCCACGCCACCAGGTAGTCGCCCGGCACGTACTCGGCGTATTCGATCTGTCCGTCGGCGGGAATGCGGTTGACGTGGACGTTGAGTGGCGAGAGAAAGATCGAGATCTGCTTGGCTGGCCCCTTGAGGTAGAGCGGTTCGTAGTCGATGTCCTGCACCACGACGACTTTGCCGTCGGCGGGCGAGATCAGCAGGTTGCCCATTTTCGCTTCGTCGGGCGTAACGCGGACGGGGTCGCGGAAGAAGTAGAGCGTGAACGCTAGCGACAGCATCGCCAAGACGTAGAACAGGCCGCCTGCCGCTCCGCCCAAGACGAATCCCAGCGCGGCAAGCACGAGCGACAGCACGCCGACGACGAGAATGATGAGGTAGCCTTCTCTTGCGAACACGGCGGACAGGTCTGGTGGGTGATCGTGCAAGATAGCCGGATTCCCTCCACTTCACCGTTCCGACCGTGTGACGGCCCAGAGAGGAAAGGTGTCCACGCAAAAAGCCGCCCGATCCTGCTGGACCGAGCGGCTTGTGCGTCTAGATCGAGACGGCTGTTCTTACCTGATAAACGGCGTGGCAATGCCGTTGGGACCTGCAACGGTCGCCATGTCGAGCGGCTCGTCGAACGCTTCGCTGATCTGCTGGCGTGAGTAGCCCGACAGTGCAGCCGAAAGGTCGACGCCTGCCTGCGTGACGTTGTCTTCGCTCGGCGTACCGACGCCCGGTCCGTAGACGGCAGCGATAGCAGCGGGCGCATCCGGCTGATCGAGCGGGATCCAGCCTTTGGCACCGCGCAGACGGCGGATCGCGGCGGCGTGGCGTGCTTCGACCGAGTGGATCTGAAGCGCGACCGTGAGATAACCCAAGTTCTCGATCAGAGGAGCCTGGCCTTTGTAGGCGCGGACGCCCGTGTCTTCGAGGCCTTGCGAGAGCGCTTTGATCAGATCGTAGCTGCTCAGGTAATCAACGCCGCCTGCCGTGAAGGTAAAGTCGTCGTCGGTGAACGAGACGGGCGTTCCTCCTGCGGTCGAGATGGCGCCAGCAAGCAGCGTCACGTGTGCGTCTTCGTCCCGGCGAATCTGATCGAAGAGCGGAGCATCAACCGAGTCGATGCGGCCCGTGGCGATAGCTTTGCGGTAGAATGAGCGTTCGAGATACTCGAGCGTCAGCGCGTAGTTGAGGATGTCGAAATCGGTCGCGGCAGACGTAAACGTCGGGTTGGCGGCCAGGGCGTCTTTCGCCATCCCGAAGAACGGCAGCATGGAGAGCGCAGCGGCTCCTCCTATGCGGAGGCTCTGGGAGAGGGCGTCGCGGCGCGAGGTGGGCGCACCGTTGGCTTCGATGTCGAAGCGGGTCAAGAGATCGGTATTCATGTCGGAAGTAGAGTCGGAAGTGGAGAGAGTCGGCGCGGCCTTACGAGGCGGGCACGTTGATCGCGCGGACGGTGTTGCGGATGAACGGCGCGGCTCCGCTGGCTCCGAGCACCTGGTCTGGCGTGAACGCGCGGTCCAGGCCGTTGGCATCGATGACACCTGTTCCAGAAATGCGGTTGTTGACGATCAAGTCGCTGATAACCGACGCGTGGCGCGCTTCGACCGAGACGATTTTGCCAGCGACAGCCAACAGGCTGCGGCCTGCCGTATCTCGCGTGAAGTAGCGTCCGGCTCCGTTGTAGGCAGCGACGCCGAGATCCTCAAAGACCTGTGCCGTTCCCAGCACGCTCGTCTTGTCGCCAAAGTTGATGGACTCGAAGTTGGGCGTGAGGCCGCCGATGGCGTTGTTGCCCAGAGCAGCGGCGAGGAAGTCGCGGTGGATCTCTTCGTGCGCCTGCAGATCGCGCAAGATCGACTGCTCGTCCGACGAGAAGATGGTGCCGAATGCACTGTTGGCCGTCACTGCGGCGTAAAAGGCGGCTTCGAGTTGTTCGAGCGCGTAGGCGTAGTTGAGGACGCCAGTGTTCGTCGAGAAATCGATCGTGACGGTGTCGCCATCGCCATTGCCCGTCACCGGGTCGTCATCGTCGCAGGCGGTGAGCAGCGTGGTAGCGCTTAGGGCAGCTGTTCCGGCACCAAGGATTTTGAGCAGGTCGCGACGGCTGTGCGTGCGCACGGGAGCCGGGGAGGTCGGGGTCGACATAGAGTGGAGAGAGATTTCGTTAAGTAGGCCGAGGCATCCCGGCTAGAAGAATCGGAGCGCGTTCAGCGGTCTCGATTGGGTATAGGTAAGATGATCTCACATGCTATCAGGGTCCATCCCAACGGCCCAAATGCCCGTCTCGCTGCACGATGGTATCTCCTGTAATCGTCCCGCAACGGCACAATACGGGGCTTTGTACCAAAGGCGTTCCGACTGCTGCCCACCTCGTGCCCACCGGTGGCTCACATGTGTCCACGCGATGCTAAACCTCGGCGTAGCTTGTCTCTGCCCTCATCGACGACGCCATGCTTCTGCCCTTTCGCAACCGCACACCTGACCTGCCCAGCGACGTATACCTCGCTCCCTCAGCGACCGTCATCGGCGACGTGACGATGGGCGCGCAGTGCAGCATCTGGTTCGGCGCCGTGCTGCGGGGCGATGTGAACTGGATTCGGCTAGGCGACCGATGCAACGTGCAGGATGGGTCCATCGTCCACGTCACCAACCGCACGTCACCGACGTGGCTAGGCGACGACGTGACGGTTGGGCACGGCGCCATCGTTCACGGCTGTACGATTCGCGACCGCGTACTCGTCGGCATGGGAGCCGTCGTGATGGACGATGCCGACGTAGGCGAAGGCAGCCTGATCGGAGCGCGTGCCTTGGTGACGGCTCGTACGCAGATCCCGCCACGCTCGCTCGTGCTGGGTAGTCCGGCGCGCGTCGTCCGCGAGTTGACCGACGACGAGGCCGCCTATGCCGGATCTCTTGCCTCCTACTACGTCCGGTACAGCCGCGACTTCATGGCCGAAGCACGCGGCGAGACGCTCCAGGGCAACCCGTACTACGACCGCCCCGACCGCGTCGACGTGCCGCCGACCCGCAGCTAAATCATCGCCACAGTTCGCGCAGGCGGCGATTGTCGTTCTCGAATCTGACGGTTCCAATCGACAGCGTAACCGTGCCTGTTCCGATATAGCCACCGACGAAGAGGTTATCCTCTCCCGCATTGTAGAGCCGCGCACCAATGCCGCCAAAGGCTCGAAGCGGAAGCCGCTCTGCCATCCGTATCCGACCCGACGCGGAAGGAAAACTGGTCTTCGATGGCGTTGTAAACCTGGGCGAGCGATGCCTGGGCGGTGAACTGCAGGTCGAAGGGCAACAGCGGGAGCGCGTACGAGGGCGAGCGCGCTTCAGCCGTGAGCGCGAGCACGTCGTTGTCGACGAAGCGCTGGCGGCTCGTACCGGCGATGTACCGGTTGTCGAGTTGGGGAAGCAGCAGGTACGACAACTCCCCGTCGTGCTGGGCAACCGTCGTGACGGCGATGGCGCGCAGAGCCAGCGTCGCGTCGCGTCCCAGTGGCACGTAGCCGTAGAGACTGACAGCGGCGCGTCCGTAGACGTCGTCCGTGCCGCCAACGCCGACGAACTCCTCCACTTGGGCGTCGACCAAATAGCCGCGCGTTGGACGCTCATTCGCGTCGCGCGTATCGCGTTGCAGCCGCAGCCCGACGGTGAGGCCCGTCACGCCGCGCGTTCGGTCGAGCAGGGCTTGGTCGGCAGGAGCGAGCATCGCCGGGTCATCGCCTTCAACTTCGACTATGCGTGGACGGTTGAGGTGGCGAATGCCGCCGAACACGTGGACGCCGATGCCGCTGGGCGCGTTACGCCCGACGCGGAGCCACGTCTCCTGCCGAACGACGCGCGTCGTCACACGACCGTCCTCGGGAGCGTCGGCGCCGAAGCCGAAGAACGGACGCCGCCGGGTGACTTCGTGGCGTAGCAACAGGTTGCCGTACCAGCCCGGCTCGCGCACGTCGCCCAGTTCGGTGCGCAGGCGGTAGCGCCCCAAGTGCTGCGCCGGATAGAGGTCGAGGCGGCTGTTGAACTGGCGCTCTTCGTCTGCGGACACGTAGGCCGACAGGCAATCCCCAACCGTACGATCCGCCCCAGATGCGCAGTACGTCGAGCGTCGGGCGAACCGTGACTTGTGCTGCATGACGGAGATGCCGATGCCAATCCGAGTGTCAGAAGAAGCGCACATGCCAGTATCTTCGACGGCGAAACGCGCACGCTTCTCTTGATTCGAGACGACATGACCATACTACTTGTGGGGGGCGGTGGACGCGAGCACGCGCTCGGGTGGGCACTCCAACAGACTTCTGACGTCCGCCTATTGTTCGCGCCGGGCAACTCCGGTACACGTACGCTGGGCGAGAACGTCGCCGTTTCAGCAGACGATGTCGACGGACTGACGCGGCTGGCAGCGGAGCGCACCGTCGACTTGGTCGTGATCGGCCCCGAAGTCCCGCTCGTGCTCGGGCTGGCCGACCGACTACACGCGTTGGGCATCGCAGTCGTCGGGCCGTCGGCTGCGGCGGCGCAGTTAGAGGGCAGCAAGGCCTACTCGAAAGACTTCATGCAGCGCTACCGCATCCCGACGGCGAGTTGGCGCGCGTTTGGGCGGTCCGAAGTCGATGCAGCCGTCGGTTTTGCGCGTGATCTGGGCGAGCGGTGCGTCGTCAAGGCGAGCGGGCTGGCGGCGGGCAAAGGCGCCGTCGTGTGCGACGACCAGGATCATGCCGAACGCACGATCCGCGACATGCTGACGGGCGACGCGTTCGGAGAAGCTGCCGACCAAGTCGTCGTCGAGGCATTCATGGAGGGCGAAGAAGCCAGCCTGTTCGTGCTGACCGACGGCGAGCGCTACCTCCTCCTCCCTCCTGCTCAGGACCACAAACGCATCGGCGAGGGCGACATCGGACCCAACACGGGCGGAATGGGCGCCTACGCTCCGGCTCCGGTCGTCACGGGCGGGCTGCTCACGCGCGTCTGCCGCGATATTGTCGAGCCAACGCTGGGCGGCATGCAGGCCGACGGGTCGCCCTATCGCGGCATCCTGTTCGTCGGGCTGATGCTGACGCCGGACGGTCCGCGCGTCGTCGAGTACAACTGCCGCCTGGGAGACCCCGAAACGCAAGCCGTTCTGCCGCTCGTCGACTGCGACTGGGCTGGAGTATTCGGCGCGATGGCACGGCACGACCTGTCGGGCATCCGGCTAACCGTCGCGCAGCAGCACGCGGCGACCGTCGTTCTGGCTTCCGAAGGGTATCCCGGCAGCTATCCCAAAGGCCGCGCGATCTCGGGCGTCGAAGCGGCTGAGGCAACCGGCGCGCTCGTCTTCCACGCGGGAACGCAACGGAACGAATCAGGCGAGTTGGTCACGTCGGGCGGACGTGTGCTGTCGGTCACGGGACGAGGCGATTCGCTCCGTGCCGCCGTCGATCAGGCGTACGCAGGAGCCGACGCCATCCACTTCGAAGGCAAGACGCTGCGTCGCGACATCGCACACCGCGCATTGTGACGCGCCTGCTGCCTCTCGCCTTCCTGCTTGTGGTGACTGCTTGTTCGGCCCCGCGCTCCCAAACCGACGCATTACCCGCACCGTTCGAGCCGGTCGTCGTAGGTCAGTTCGAGGACGCCCGCGCGCTCGCGACGGACGGACGAGGCAGACTCTACATCGCCGATGCCCAGGCACGTCACATCGCCGTACTGACGACGACTGGCGCGTTGATCCAGACCATCAGCGGATCAGCGGACACGCCACTTTCGGCTCCGGTCGATGTCGTCGCGTTCGGAGGGCTGACCCTCTCGGTCGCCGATGCCGGACGCGAAGCCGTCGCCCGTTTCGGGATGGACGGGCGAGCGCTCGGCCTGCTTCGCCCCGACGGACGCAACCAAGCATCGGGGATCGACGAATCGCGCCCGCTCGAAGCGCGCGACCGCTTCGTCCCCTCCGCTATCGCCGCTGCACCCGATGGCACGATCTACGTCGCTTCGGAGGAAGGCGCCGTTGTCCAGATCACGCCTGACTTTCGCCAAACCGTCCTGCGCCGCTCCGACACCGCCGACGCGCTGATTGGCGTCACGGCCCTCGCAGCAACCGATGACGCCGTTTTCGTCATCCAGTCCGCTCGACTCGTTCGCTTCGACCGGTTGATGGTGCGCGGCCAACTCGACCCCGACCTTTCCGACGTACGCGCGATTTCATCGTCCGGCGACCGTCTGCTCGTCGTCACGCGAACTGGAGCGACCGTCTCGGCACCTGGCGAAACCACGGTCGAGGTGGGGTTTCCCGCAGCCGTAGACGTGCGCGGCGCGATCCTCGTCGACCGCTCCCTAATCGTGCTGACGCGGACCAGCCTGTGGCGACTCGCGCTCTGAGATTCACCGCCTGCGTATACTGAATCGACTTCTGACTGCTGCCATGCTCACGCTCACCACTTCGCCGCCCGCTCCGACTGCGCCGCTCACCGCATACGACTTCATGACGCTGCCCGGCGAGCACAAGCAGGACCTGATCGACGGGCACCTACACACCGACATGGCTCCTCCTTCACGCCGACACGAAGACATCGCCGCTTTTCTCACGTCGCTGTTGCGGATGTACGCTGCGGCGCGCGACTTGGGTAAGGTCTACGGTTCCAAATCGCCCGTTCTGATCGACGACGCCAACGTGTTCGAGCCGGACGTGGTATTCGTCTCGAACAGCCAGTCGGCTACGGTGCAGAGCGATGGCCTTATAACCGGTGCGCCAGGTGTGGTCGTCGAGATCGTATCGCCCTCGTCGAGACGGCGCGACTACTCAGCCAAGTTCGGCGGCTATCAGCGCGCACGTGTCGGCGAATACTGGCTGATTGACCCGCTCAAAGAAGCAGCAACATTCTACCGGCTCAATGCGGACGGTCTCTTCGCTGACGTGACACCCCCAGATGGCCAGCCGTTCGAGAGCGTCACGCTGCCCGGCTTCCGCCTCGCCCCCGCCGACGCGTTGGCCGACCCGCTGCCCAACGAATACCATCTGCTCACCCAGATGCTGGCCTGATCGTCCATCGAGAATCGACTCGCCGGACACCAGCGCGCCGCCTCACGCGTTACCGACGGATGCCGCACGCTCGCCTGCCGCTCTGCGCTCTCGGATGTCTAGCAGCCTGGCTCTGTCTAGCCGGAACGACCCACGCGCAGACGCACCGCGACACGCTCGACATCGGCGGCATCCAGCCCTACCGCCTGCGCTCGTTCGTGATGGCGCACACGTTCCGCCTCCTTGCCGATTCGTCGGTCGTAGACACGTCGCGCTTCACGCTCGACGCCGCGCCCGGCCTGCTGCGCGTCAACCTAGTCGGCGATCCGCCGCGCCATCTAGTAGCCGAGTACCAGACCTGGCCCTTCGACTTGCAACTCGTCTACCGCAACGGGCGCGTCATCCGCGAGGACGTGACCGACACGTCGGATGTGATCACGTTGCTCGAAGAACCCCGATCAGAGCGCCCATCCGACATCTTCGGCAACGCGCGGCTGCAACGCTCCGGCTCGATCTCGCGCGGCGTCACGGCAGGATCGAACCGAGACGCGACGATTGAATCTGCGCTGCGCCTGCAACTCGAAGGCGAGGTGATCGACGGGGTCACGGTCCGGGCGGCGCTGACGGACGAAAACACGCCGATCCTGCCCGAAGGCACGACGCAGCGATTGAGCGAGTTCGACCGCGTCTTCGTCGAGATCGAAGCCGCTCCGGGCGTCGCCAGATTGGGCGACGTAGACGTGGCGTTTGACGCCGGGACGTTCGGCAGACTCAACCGCAAGGTCCAGGGCGGCTTCGTTCGGGCGGGCGTTCCAGGACGCGGGCTGTGGCGCGGGGCGACCATCTCGGCAGTCGGTGCGAGGCCGCGCGGCGCGTTTCGGGTCCAAGAGATCCAGGCGCTCGACGGCGTTCAGGGACCGTACCGATTGGAGGGCGCGCGCGGCGAACCGTTCATCCTCGTCGTCCCCGGATCGGAAGTCGTCTTCCTCGACGGCGTCCGCCTGACGCGCGACCGCAGCGCCGACTACACCATCGACTATGCGACCGGCGAGGTCACCTTCACGCCGCGCCGCCTGCTTACCCGCGATCAGCGCATCGTAGTCGAGTTTCAATACGTGCTCCAGCAGTTCAGCCGAACCGTCGCCGGATTTCAGATCGAGTCGTCGGTTGGGCGCGACGAAGACCGCGCGACGCTCCATGCGACGTTTATCCGCGAGGCCGATCAGCCGTCGTTCGAGGTCGATCAGAGCTCTGACGGCGGCGGACAGCTTGGCGCTCGTCCAGGCCGGTGACGGGCAGGCGTTTAGGAGCGGCGCCGAGCGCGTCCGGTTCGATCCCGAGGCGCCGTACGTCCAATACGTCGTCGTGCGCCAGCCGCCAGCGCCGACGCCGACAGCATCTTCGTCCCGCTGACGATGACGCCGACAGCCGACGAGCCGGTCTACCGCGTCCGCTTCTCGCGCGTGCCGACGGGAACGGGCAGCTATCGGCGCGGTGCGCGCGAGTTCAGCGGCATCGTCTACGACTTCGTCGGATCGGGCGGCGACTACGAACCCATCCGCCCGCTCGCCACGCCTTCGAACCAGCAACTCTTGGCGCTCGGTGGGCAGGTCCGCGCCATCGGCCCGCTGCGATTCGAGGGCGAGTGGGCCGGATCGCTCAACGACCGCAACCGCTTCTCCAACCTCGACGACAACGACGACCGTGGCCAAGCCTACGACTTGCGCCTGCACGTCGACCCGGTCGACCTGGGCGATTGGGGCCGACTCTCGGCGACTGGCGGGCGGCGGTTTCAGGACGCGCAGTTCGTCGCCTTCGAGCGGCTGCGACCGCCCGAGTTCGGGCAACAATACAACGTCCCCGGCGCATTCGGCGGCAGCACGCTCGACGAAACCGTGAGGGAAACACGCGACGAGGGCGAGGTGACGTGGGAGATCGGCCCGGCGTCCACCTTATCGGTCGAGGCAGGGCGGCTGGCGCGCGGGACGGGTTTGCGCGCGGATCGTCAGGCGCTTGATCTGCGAACCGGCGGATGGATTGTCGAGTCGACTCTGCGAGCGCAGCGCTCGTTCAGCCGCGACACGCTGAGCCAGTCGCGCGGGCCGTGGACGCAGATCGACGCCGACGTGGGCGTGCCGCTGTTGGGCGGCAGGCTGCGTCCGTTCGTAGCCGTCGAGGGCGAGCGGCGAGCGCTGCGGCGGCTCGACTCGGACACGCTGCGCGCCCAATCGTTGGCATTTGCCGAGGTGCGGCCCGGCGTGGCGTGGCGGGGCGAGGCGTTTCAGGCGTCGCTGTCAGCGGGGACGCGGAGTGAGTGGTTGCCCGTTGGTTCGGAGTTCGAGCGGGGCATCGCGGGCCGTGTCGTCGCCGGAGACGCACGCTACGATGGCGACAGTTTTCAGGCGAGCAGCCGCTTTACCGTCCGGCAGCGCGACGCGCGCAACGCCGAGACTATCGGAGCGCGCGCTTCGGCGGGAGAAGCCGTCGCCATCCAAACCGACGTGCGCTGGCAACCGCTCGACCGCGCTATCGATCTGGACCTGGGCTACGAAGCCCAGACGCAGCGCACGCCGCAGTTGCAGGAGATCTACGTCCGCATCACGCCCGACTTGCCCGAGGCGCAGTTCGTGTGGCAGGACGACGACGGCGACGGCATCCGCGACCTAGACGAGTTCGTCCCCGAGACTGGACCGCTCGAAGGCACCTACGCGCGGACGTTCGTCCCGTCGGATACGCTCGTCGGCGTCGTCGGCATCACCACGCGCGCCCGCCTGACGTTCGACCCCGGACGACTCGACGGCACCTCGCAAACCCGACTGGGCCGCTTCTTGCGGTCGACACGGTGGCGCACGCAGTTCGACGTACAGGAGCGCTCGTCGCTCGACGATCCGACGCGCCTCTACCTGCTCGACCCGACCGCCTTCCAGCAGGCCGCGACGACGCTCAACGGGCGCGTCCGCCTAACGCAATCGGTCGAGTTCTTTCGGGGCCAGCCGCGCTACGGATTGGAGGTCGGCGGCAGCCTGATCCGCACGCGTAACCAGCTTGCAGGCAATACCGAGAGCCGCACTATCGACAATGTCCGCGCGTCTGGGCGCTACGGCTTTTCGTCGAATTGGTCGCTCACCGGCGAGGCCACGACTGGACTCGAAACCTCCGACAGCGAGCGCTTCGGCAGCCGCCGCTACCGCCTACGCACCGACGAAGGACAAGGCGGCGTGCAGGTGGACGCCCGGCGCGGGCACATCGGTCCAAGCCACACTCGTCGCCGCCCAGAAGACCGACGCCACCGCCGACCGCTCGTCGCGCATCTTCCGCATCCCGGTCGAAGCCCGCTACGCCCGCCCCACCGGACTGCTCGCCAGCGGCCTGATGGAGTGGGCCGACGTGCGACTGGACGGAGACGCAGCCGGAGAAGCCGCCTTCGAACTCACCGACGGACGCGGAACGGGCCGCTCCCTGCTGTGGAACGCCGCCCTCACCGTCCGCCTCTCGCGCAGCCTTGACCTGACCGCCCAATACGACGGCCGCGCTCCATCGGGCGCTCCCACCATTCACACGGGGCGAATGCAACTCAGCGCAACATTTTGACTCGTACTTGAGGCGGTCGCGTAGCGCTTTGATGATTGCTTACCTGCACCAGGATAGACGACATGTAGTCTATAGAAGCACAAAAGGCTTCCCAGATCGCTCTGAGAAGCCTTTCGGTGTTCGTCGGGATAGCGGGATTTGAACCCACGACCCCTCGCCCCCCAGGCGAGTGCGCTACCGGACTGCGCCATATCCCGAACATTGGGGACGCCAAAACTACGACGCGGGCGGCAATCTGTCCAGGACGTTGGTCAGAAACGCGCGGAGTTCACGAAGCGCCGCCCGGTCAGGAGCGAGTTCTCCGTCGGCGCGGTCCATCTGCTGCCGCGCGCCTTCGATGGTGTACTTCTCCTCGCGTACTAGAAACTGAATCCGCTCGGCGACGGCGATATCCTCTTCGGTATAGCTGCGACGCCCTGAGCGATTTTTGCGCGGCTGCAACTGCTCGAACTCGCCCTCCCAGTAGCGGAGCACGTGTGGTTCGAGGCCGAGTCGCGTGCAGACTTCGGAGATCGAATAGTAGAGTTTGGAGATCTGAGCGTCGCTCACTTGGGTCGAGGGCTAGCCTGTGAAACTACGATGCGCCACGCCCCGAATCGTCGCGCGCGTCGCATCTTGGTTGGGTCACTCACACCCCGCCGATGCCGTTCCGCCGATACAGCCACGAGATCGGATTGACTGCGGTCGTCTTGATCTGGGGTGCGAACTTTTCGGTTTTGAAGGGGCTGTTCGCCGTCTTCCATCCCTACGTCGCCAACGCGCTGCGCTTGTCGCTGGCACTAGCGAGCTTAGCGCTGCTGCTCGTCTTCCTGCTGCCCAAGTTCGGCGATGCGGCGCGAAACGCGATCCGCTCCAATGGCTGGAAAATCGCGGGACTGGGGTTGTTCGGATTCTTTCTCTACCAAGTCGCCTTCGTCGAGGGACTGGCGCGCACGTCGCCCACAAGCGCGGCGCTGCTGATGGCGACGGCTCCGTTGTGGACCGCTATTTCGGCTCACCTGACGCGCATCGAGCGGCTGACGGCGGCGGCGTGGGGCGCGCTTCTGGTATCCGTCGCAGGAGCCGGGCTGGTCGTTGCCGGAGCGCGAACAGCTACCGATGCTGTCCCCGACACGCTCGCGGGTAACCTGATCATCTTGGGAGCGGCGCTGTGCTGGGGCTTGTTCACGACCCTGAGCCGTCCGCTGACGCAGTCGACCAACGCAGCGCTGCTCTCCGTCTTGGAGATGATCGTTGCGCTTCCCCTGCTGCTGCTCGTCGCCCTACCGCTGCTACCCGATGTCAATTGGTCTTTGGTCGACGGCGGCGTGCTCGCGGCGCTGGTGTTTTCGGGGACGCTGTCGAGCGGCATCACGTTCGTGATCTGGAACCGCGCCATCAAACACGTCGGCCCCACGTCGACGATCGCATTCGCCAACGCCGTTCCCCTCGCTGCTGCTGCGTTTGGCTACCTACTGCTAGGCGTGCCAGTGACGCTGCTGCAAGTCGGCGGCGGCTTGTGCATTATCGGCGGGATCGTGCTGCTGCGCAGAGTGCGCAAGCGGGAAGCGCGGTTGCGGCCTGTGGGGTAGACGTAAAGTCACACGCCGACGAGTTGGAACGTCGACCCCTTTCCAGGCAGTTTCTGCACCTGGATGCGAACGGGGAAGGCATCCTTCATCTCCTCCAAGTGCGTGACGACGAGGATCTTGTCGAAGTCGTCCTGGACCGTGTTGATCGCCTGAATCAGCCGTTCGATGCCCTGGGCGTCTTGGGTGCCGAAGCCCTCGTCGATGACGAGCGTTCGGATTTGGACGCCAGCACGTTCGGCGAGCAGTTGGCTCAGAGCGATGCGCAGCGCAAAGTTGACGCGGAAAGCCTCTCCGCCTGAAAACGTCTCGTAGGGCCGCATCGCGCCGGTACTGTCCGAGATGGTGATGTCGAGCGTTTCGGCTGTACCTCCGCCCTGCTTGTCGCGCAGCGTTTCGAGCCGCACCGACATCGTACCGTCCGACAGCTTGGCGAGCAGGTCGTTGGCGCGGTCTTCGATCTCGGGTAGCGTCTGCTCGATGATGAGCGACTGGATGCCTTTCGGTCCGAATGCTGTTCTCAAGTGCTTGTAAAGCGCTGTCGTCTCGTCGCTCTCGCGCGCTTTCTCGCGGTTGGCAGCCAAAGCCTTGCGCTCTTCGCTCAGCCGTGCTAACTGCGCCGTCGTCACCGCCAATCGTCGTTCGGACTCGGTCAACTCGGCTCGTCGTTGGGTGACGACTTTTCGCGCTTCGGCTAGCGCTTGCTCTGCCGACGCGAGATCGGCGCTCAGCGTACCGAAGGAGGCGAGGCGCTCGACGTACCCGGCGATCTGTGCGGTCACTTCTCTGACTTCGATCTGCAGACGCTCGTGCCGCTCGGCGAGAGTAGGCCGAACGTCGCGCGCTCGGGCCAGATGATCAAGCCGCGTCGGAGCGCCCCCAAGTCGGCGCAGCGTGTCGGCGACGGTGCGCGCGCGCTCGGGGTCGTAGCCTAACTCGGATCGCTCAGATTTCAGCCGTTCGATCTCGCCGGGTCGATCTCCAAGCAATTGGTCGGTTTGGGCCAGGAGTTCGGCATGGCGCTGTTCGAGCGCTGCTTTTTGCTCGGTCAGTTGATCGCGCTGGAGGGCTTGTGCATCGAGTTCGGCCAGTCGATGCTGTGCTTGATCCAGCCCGGCGGCGGCTTCCCTAGCGCGTGTCAAGCGCTGCGGGTCAAACGCCAGTTCCTGCTGCTCGTGGTCGACGCGGTCGAGCAGTCGCCGAGCGTCGGGCGCGTAGGTGTTTGCGTCTAACTGCTCAGATGCCTCGCGCGACGCTGCGCGTAGGTCGTCCAACCTAGCGCGCTTTTCCGTCAGGCTCTTCTGCTGCTCCTGCAACCGGGCGACCGTCAACACGGCGTCAGCCGCCTGCTGCTGGCGTGCTTTGGCTTCTTTGAACCGCTCTCGCAACTCGACGATTCGCGCACCGATGACCTCGGCTTCGTCCGAACGCTCAGCGATGTGTCCTTGTACGGACGAGCGCTCTGCCTGCAACTCCGAGTCGACGTGTCGGCGATGCTGGTCCGTCAGTTCCGTCCCGCAGGTCGGGCACGTGGCGTCTTGCGTCTCGCGGATGGCGATGCGGCGCTGTTCGAGCGCTGCGACCTCGCGGTTGAGCGACTCAATCTGTGCGTCGATCTCGGACTTGCGGTCGCGCGCTTCGATGCCGCGCTGCTGAACATCGGCGAGATGGGCCTCCAACTCAGCCTGCCCAGCCGCACCCTGTTTGGCTTCCGCAAGCTGGCGCTCCAGACTGCGACCGGCTTCCAACTGCTCAACAAGCGCCGCCGCAGCTTCTTCGGACTGACGAACCAGTGTCGCTAGCCGGTCGTGCTCGCGCTCTAGGGTGCGCTCGGCCTGCCGCTTTCGGTCGTCCAGATCCAACGCTTTGCGCTCCAAGTCGAGCAGCCGGTCGCGCTCCGTCTGAGCGGCCAGTGCCTGCTGAACTCGGCGCTGCGTCTCCTCACGCGAGGATAGCGCACGCGTCAGGTCGGCGATGCGGTCGGTCGTACGCGAGAGGTCGGACGCGGCATTGTCGACCTTCCGGGTGTGCTCGCTGTTTAGCTGGTCGATCTCGCGTTGCAGCGTCGACAGTTTGCCGTCGAGAGCCGACGCTTGCGCGGCTTTCTCAGCCAATCGGCTCTGCTCGGTCTGAGCCGACGCGTACTCGGCAGCGTCCCGTTCAATCTGCGCGGCCTGATCGATCAGCGCGTCGGCAGCGCCAAGGCTGTGCTTGGTATCGGCCAAGTCACCGGCGACGCGGTCGGCGCGGTACTGGGCCGTTTCGCGGTCTCTGGTCAGCGCGTCGCGCTCGGCACCGCGTACGCGCAACGCTTCGACGGTGCCGACGTGCTGCTGCGCATCAGCCTCCAATGCGGCGACCAAGTCCGTCCGCTCGGCCACTCGCGACGCCATCGTCGCCTGCTCCTCTTCCAACCGAGGCACGGCGGCCAGTTCGCTGTTCAACCGCTCGCGCTCGCGCTCCAAAAACTCCGCTTCCTTGCGCGCTGCTTTGGCCCGCTCGCCCGCCTTGTCAGCCAGCCGGTCGTAGCGCGACAGGTTGAGAATCCGCGCCAACACCTCCTTGCGCTCGGACGGATTGCGCTTGGTGAACGCGTCGGATTGGCCCTGGAGCAAGAACGACGAGTTGGTAAACGTATCGTAGTCCAGCCCGACGACGCTGTCGATGCGCTCCTGCGTCTCGCGCTGGTTCGTGCCCGTCATCGCCCGCCACGCGCTCGCGTCCGCATTCCAGACGAACAGGTTGAGTTCGCTCTTGCTCGTCTTGCCCGACGCCGTTTCGGTATAACTGCGCTTGACGCGGTGCCGCTGCCCCTCAATGTCGAAGTCGAGTTCGACCCACATATCGCGCGCACCGCGCCGGAGCAGATCGGCGTCCGGCTTGCGGATCACGCTCGACTTGCGCGCCATGCCCCACATCGCGTAGGTGATCGCGTCGAGCAGAGCGGACTTGCCCTGCCCGTTGCCGCCCGACAAACAGGCGACGTGAAAGCTGTCGAACTGGAGCGAGGTATCGCCCGCTTCGCCGTACGAGAGGAAGTTGTTGAGCCGGAGCGCTACGGGCGTCATCGTTGGTCGGTTTGCGTGCTGTCGGGAAGAGCGTCGGAGATGGCGTCGGCGGCGGACTGGAACGTCTCGCGCGCGGCCTCGATCGTGCCCTTCTGCTCGGAAGCCAGGCTCCACGCCGTCGGCGCGAGCGTGCTGACGGGTTCGTAGAACAGCGACTCGGCTCGGCTCGCTTCGTCGGGATAGCCCAGATACGTCAGCGGAATCAGCGCGACGCTGACGAGAAAGCGCGGCCTTGAGAACGCCGACGGCTCCGCCCGCCACGCGGTTAACCGCCGACAGACTAACGGCTTCGAGCGCCCTTTCGAGCAGGTTGGTGAGAAACGAGACGAGGATCAGCAGCACGACGAACACGACGACGAAGCCGACGACCGGGGCCACGCGCGCGCTCAGCCCCAGACTCTCGGCGACGAGCAACCCCGTCTGGTCCATCAGCGCGAGGGCGAAGATCAGCGCAATCGCATAGCCGATCAGCGACGTCGCCTGCCGGATCAGTCCGGTCTGAAACCCGCGCCACAGACCGGCGGCGCACGCGGCGAGGATGATCAGGTCGAGCGTCGTCACGCGCTCAGCCGGGCTTTGACGGCCTGCTGCACGCGTCCACCTTCGGCCTTACCCTTGAGTCGACCCATCGCCTGCCCCATCACCTTGCCCATGTCGGCCATGCCCGTCGCGCCGGACTGCGTCACGATCTGATCGACAGCGGCGTTCAGTTCGTCGTCGCTCATCTGCTTGGGCAGATAGGTCTCGATCACGTCGAGTTCTTCCTGCTCGGTCGCCACCAGATCGTCGCGGTCGGCGGATTCGTACTGCGTGATCGCGTCGCGGCGCTGCTTGGCTTGCTTGACGACGACGGCGAGAACGGCCTCTTCGTCCAGCCCCTCGCCCCCTCGCGCGTCGATGTCCGCCGACTGAATCGCCGCACGGAGCGACCGAACTGTGCGCAGCCGGACGGTGTCTTTGGCGCGCATGGCGTCTTTCATGTCGGACGTGAGTTGGTCGCGCAGATTCATCAGTAAAGGTGGTTAGTATCGAAGAATAACGAGGGCGACTGACAACGTGCTGTCGGCATCGGGTGTTCGGAAGGAGCGCCAATAGAAAAGCCTGTCAGATTCCGATGACCTGACAGGCGTGCGCAGAACCGACCGCTGGAGTCACCGCCGGATCAATCGGAACGCGAACACGCCCAGTCCGACCTGTCCGGCGCCCAACGCGATGCCCGAGCGGGTGTCGAGGCGGTTGATGCGAGGGCGCAGGTTGGGATCGCCGGTGCGTTCGTAGTCGCGGTACAGGCGGTTGGCCTCGAACTTGTAGTAGATCGCGCCTGCCGTTGCGACGGTCGCCAGTCCCAGCGCGGCAGCGTCGATCCAGCCTCTGCGCGTCGACCGCTGGGTCCAGCGCTCGACCTGGAGATCGGGTGCCATAGCGCCGGTCAGCGGACGCAGCGTCGTCGACTGGACGTTCCAGACGAGGGTGTCGAGTGCAATCGTAGCGGATGCATACCCGGCCATCCGCAATTCGACAGACGTCAGCGGTCGGTCTCGGACGAGGGTGACGGGGGTTGCCCCAAGCGTGTCTTCGCCCGCAACCACGGACGCGCCAGGCGGCATACTCTCGATGCGGTAGTGATGGGGAAACTGCGCGCGGATGTGCCCTCGGCTCAGCGACACGACGATCTGCTCGACGCTCCAATCCTTGCCCGACGGCGGGAAGACGCGCATGCTATCGGCTTGCGGGTTGACGGGGACCGATGTCGGCGTAGCACTCAGGCGAACCAATCCGAGCGATCCGTTCGCCATCGCGCCGTCGAGGTTGCTCGACAAACAGACCGTCCGCGTAGTAAACGTGATACCAGGTCGACACTCCTCTTCCTGCGCAAGCGCTGCGGGAGCCGAAAACGCGGCGATCACGACAAACGGAAGGAGAAAACGGAGGCTTCGGATCATGGCTGAGACAGTCGGGAAACGGGTGCGAAAGCTACGATATGGCGCGGCTCGGTAAGCACGATCAACCGCCCGTCGATGACCGCAAGCGCGCTTTTCACCCGGCTGCGCACTTCGCCTGTCCAGACCGGCGCCCCACCGGACGCGTCGAATGCTGCCACTTCGCCGCCCAGCGTCGCCACGTAGAGCAGCGACCCGGCAAACACGGGGGCTGCGGAAACGCCGTCCTCGAACGTGTGCGACCACTGAGGCCGGAGCGTCGTCGCGTCGAACGCGCGCAGGACGGCATCCGAACCGCCGACGACGACTAGGCCATTCGCGATTGCAGGAGCCGTCAGACGTACGGCGACAGCCTGAGGAGCGGTCGTCACGATAGGCTTCACGACGGTTCGGCGGCGCTCACCTCCCGTGCTCACGTCGAGGGCGATCAGGTGGCCTTGCGTCGTCGCGAGGTAGAGCAGATCGCCCGATACGGCGGGAGTCACGAAGACCGGCGCTCCCAGCGTGCGCGTCCAGACGACACCGCCGTCGCTCAGTCGGAGCGCGCGCACGTGGCCTGAAACGTCAGCGACGACGATCACCTCGCCTGCTCGAACCGACGCAGCCTTGACCATGGCGGAGTTCTCTGGTTCATGAGTCCACACCGTCTCGCCGGTTCTGGCATCGAGCGCCTGCACCGCCCCATTCGCCTCGACGACGACCAGGCGTGCGTCGGCCAGTAGCACGCCCGACTCGATCGGCTCCATCTTGCGTCGCCACAGTCGTTTTCCTCTGCGCAGATCGTGCGCCTGTACCTCGCCGCGCGTCCCCGTCGACGCCGTATAGAGCGTCGTTCCGTCGACCGCGAGCGGCCCTTCGACACTGTCGCCCACCTCCAAATAGCCGATCCGATCTCCCGTCGCTCCGTCGTAGCCCAACACCTCCCCTTGCCGCGTCCCAACGTAGACGACACCGCCGCCGCCAACGACAGACTCCGCTCCAAAAGCGGCCTGCGCGTTGTCCTGCCACGCCTCGGCCAGCGGAGCCGCCAGTGCCTCTGCCACTCGCGTCCGCTCTACGCCACCGCCAGCCTGCTGCCACTCCCCAACCGCCGGACGCGATACGGAAAGCCCTCCGCACCCAGAAACCAGCACCATCACAAAAATCAATGCAACACCCTGTAAGGGCAGATCACGATCTGCCCCCGCACAGGCCCAAAAAGTGTCACAACTCATCATCAAAAGTCCCATCCAAAGAAGAACTGGCGGAAGAACCGCTCCTGCGTCCTGAATCCATCCGTGTAGGTGTAACCCATATCGTAGCGCAGCACGATGGCATTGAACAGGCTCACGCGCAGTCCGCCGCCCAGCGTGCCCAGCGTCTCGCCCGCGTTGATCGAAGGGATAGGCTCGTTGTAGTCGTCGTTCCACGCGTGCGCGGCGTCGGCGAAGAGTGCGCCCCGGATCCCGGTCAAGCCGAAGTAGCCGAGCAGCGGGACGAATGCCGCCGGATGCTTGACCAGAGGAAAACGCAATTCCTGCGACGTGTGCCACAGATGCCGACCTCGAACGCTGAAGAAGCGTCGACCGCGCAAATCCCACGGGCCACCCAAGTAAAACAGGCGGGCCTCCTCGCCGATGTTGGCCCGAAACGCGCCCCACTGGGCAAACGTCACGTCGGGGTGTGGACGCCAATACTTACGCACGTCGGCGATCACGGTGTAGTAGCTGACGTTGGAGTAGGCCACGTCCGACGTGTAGCCGAACGTCAGGTTGCCCCGCCAGCCCTCGACGGGTCCCCACTGTGAGTAGAGCGCGTTGTCGTGAACCAGCGCCGCCGTGTTCGACAGCAAGACGGCTTCTCGATCGACCCTCCCGATGATCTCGCGATCCGAGTAGGTGAGCGACGTCTGCAACTCGACACGCTGGAACATCGACAGCGGATAGCTGACCGAGCCGAAGCCACCCCACAACTCTTCGTAGAGCAGCGGCAGTTCGGTCGACGCGTCGGGGTCGGTGATGTCGTAGCGCTGACCGCCGTAGCGATACACGCCATAGCCCAAATTAGCGCGCTTGCCGACGTGCAATCGGCTGATGGCGACGTTGAGGCTGCGGAAGAAATCGCCCTGCCCCTGCGCGGTGCTGTACGCGTTGACGTAGATGTAGTCGTTGCCCAGCAGATCCGAGAACGCCAGAATCGCGCCGCCGGACGTGCCGAAGACGACGTTTTGCGATACGCCGCCCTGTGCTACGTCGAGCGAGTAGCGCCGCTTGTAGGGAACGCCGTCGACCTCTTCGGTCTGCGTTTGAACTGCCGGAAGCCCCACGCGCGCCTGCATCCACTGCTGCGGGGCGATGGGCGGCTCATCACGGATTGTCTGGCGCGGATCGGTCATTAGCGAGTCGACCGGCCCCATCGCGCGGACGCTGAACGTGCTGCGCTCCAACAAGGCGAAGAGCAGATGATCGTCGCTCGTCCAGTCGACGTCGAACGCGCCTGCCGTGAACGAAGCGACTTGCGATAACTCGACGCCCAGTTGCACCGGACTCTCAGGAGTGACGGCAGCCGTCGAAGTACTCGCCAGCAGTTCGGGTTGCGACGCGCTCAGATCGGCGACCCAGATGTTTTGCGCGCTGAACCGACCCGACGAGTCGCGCCGCGCCGACGTGAACGCCAAGTGCTGCCCATCACTACTCCACGACGGCGACAGGTCTTGCTGATCGCCGAACGTCAGATAGCCGATGCCGCCCTCAGCCAAGTCCATCAGGAACAGGTTGTACGCGCCCCAGACGCCCTCACTCGTCCGGTCGGACGACCACGCGATGCGCTCACCGTCGGGACTCCACGCAGGGTTGGCGTCGTGATAGGCGTCGTCGGTGAGTTGGCGCAGCGACTCGGCTTCCAAGTCAAAAGCATACAGGTCAGAGAAACCCGATTGCGCGATGCCCGAAAACACGACCTGTCGCCCGTCGGGACTCCACGACGGCGACGAGAGCGCGACCAGATTAGGGAAGCTGAACGTCTCCTCGATCTCTCCCGTCAGCGCGTCGATTACGTGCAGCGCGTCCTTGGCGCCAGCCTTGGTCACAAACGCCAGCCGCCCGTCCGCCGACACGTCCATCCGGCTTTCCAGGTGGTGAAACGCCTCGAACCGATCCGACTGCTCACCCCTGAGCAACCGCTCGGGCCGACCCATCGGCTTGTACGCGCTGTCGACCGGAACGCGGAGCAGGTCGGTATAGCTGCCTTTGTTGCTCACGTAAACGACGTGCCGCTGCCCTTGGGCATCCGAGAAGGCCACCGGCTTGGCGCTGAAGCCCGCACTCGACACGTTGGTGGCGATGACCGATGCGATGTCGTCGTTCTCGAACGCCGGGTAGTATTGACGCTTGAGCCAGACGAGCCACCCATCGGCAACCTCTGAAAACGGCGTCTGCAGCGTGTAGGAGATCACCTTTCGAAAATCCTGATCGCGCCAACTGTTCTCGATGAACGCGAGCAGCATCTCTTCGCCATACGTCTCGGCGATGAACCGGCAGATCGCCTCGCCCTCCTTGTACATCAGATAGCTCCCAGCGATGCGGTCGAGATCGGGCATCTCGGCGAGGAAGTTGGACGAGAGCGCATCGCGCAGCATCATGTCGTGCTGGAAGTCCGGCTCGCCCGACCAATACTCGGCCAGCCCCTCGGTGTACCACAGCGGCACAAAGCGATCCGGCGGAATCCGGTGGTCGATGTAGCTGCGGAGCAGTTTGGAGTAGGTGAACACGTGCACCAGTTCGTGCCGGATCACCCGCCGGAAGCGGGTCAAACCGCCGTTGGCCGGAATCACGACGCGGCCTTTGAGAAACTCGAAGAAGCCGCCGACGCCGTCCGGGATGAAGCCGGGCGTGATGTTGGTCTGCTTGAAGTGGATGTTCGACGCGTAGAAGATCATCGGCGTCCGCCCGCCCAAGCTGTGCTGAAAGCGGTTCTCCAACTCGTCGTAGCTCTCCTCGGCCCACGCCGCGCCCATCTCCGCCAGTTCGCGCATCTCCGGGTAGTAGTAGATG
Organism: Rhodothermales bacterium; assembly: GCA_963793245.1. Taxonomy (GTDB): domain Bacteria; phylum Bacteroidota; class Rhodothermia; order Rhodothermales; family BA12; genus CAXBBB01. Next base: position 19,278 of record CAWBZG010000004.1, on the reverse strand, counting down.
TCGAAGTGCTCCGTTTTGAGCACTTTCCAGTCGAATTCCTCGTACTGAATCTTGTTACGTCCGAAGTGATAGCCATACTGCGCCGACACCTCAGGGGCGATCATCAGCAGGAGCAGCAGGCAGGCGAGCAGGCGCGCGGGCATTCGGAACGGCATGAGGAGAGCATCCAACGGACAGAACCGCAACCTACGCATGCTGCCTGCCGAAATCGCCTCAAATGCGCCGAGGCGACGCCTTAGCCCTGCCAACCGTTGCGCACGTGCGTGGACAGATCGCCCGCAGGCCTACCCGCTTGTTCGGCAACGGGTTAGACGGAATGGTCGGCTGACGTATCGAACATCGGGCCGTCACTCAGGAACGAGGCGAAGTCGCAGTCGCGCTGGGCGAGGAAGGCTTCGGCGAGGCAGCGGACGTGCTCGGCGGATTCGGCGGCGAGGCACTGGTCGGCTAGTTCGCGCGCATCCGACAGCCGCGTCTTGCGGATCACGGCTTTGACTTCGGACAGGTAGACCGGCGACAGGCTGAACTCGTCCAGTCCCAGTCCCAACAGAATCGGCGCGGCGAGCGGACGCGAGGCCAGTTCTCCGCACAGGCTAACGGGAATTCCCGCGTCGTGCCCCGCTTTGATCGTGTGGGCGATCAGGCGCAGTACGCTCGGGTTGAGTTCGTCGAAGAGGTTACCGACGTAGTCATTGCCCCGGTCGACGGCCAGCGTGTACTGCGTCAGGTCGTTGGTGCCGATGGAGAAAAAGTCGACGTGCGGGGCGAAGCGCTCGGCCATCAGCGCGACAGCGGGGACTTCGACCATGATGCCGACCGGGATGCTCGGGTTGTGAGCGATGCCTTGGCGGTCGAGGTCGGCGCAGGTGTCGGCGAGCAGTTGTTTGAAGCGGGCCAGTTCGTCGAGCGTCGTCACCATCGGCACGAGCAGGCGCGTCGGGCCGTGCGTGGCGGCGCGCAAGATGGCGCGCAGTTGCGGGACGAGCACTTCGGGCTTGTCGAGCAAGAGGCGCAGGCCGCGCCAGCCGAGGAAGGGGTTGGCTTCGCGGTGGCCCAGCGGCAGCATCTTGTCGCCGCCCAGGTCGAGCACTCGGAAGGTGACGTCGCCAACAGGCGTTTCGCGCACGATGCTCGCGTACAGACTCGCCTGCTGCTCCTCGCCGATGGACAGCTTTTGCTGCATCAGGATCAGGATCTCGGTCCGAAACAGGCCGATGCCTTGAGCGCCAAACTCGGTCAGTTGACTCAACTCCTCGCGAAACTCCAGGTTGGCTTTGAGCGACACCCTGTGTCCGTCCAGCGTTTCGGCAGGCAGCGGGACGAGCGCGCGGTGCTCTTCAATCATCCGCCGGTACGCGACCTCTTCTCGTTTGTACCGCTCGCGCGTCGCAGCCGTCGGACGCACGATGACGCGCCCCTTCAGCCCGTCGACGATAATGTCATCTCCCAAGTTGGCGATGTCCGTCAACTCTTTCACGCCGACGACAGCAGGCAGTCCCAGCGCGCGCGCCATGATCGATACGTGCGAGGTCGTGCCGCCGTATTCGAGCGCCAGCCCCAAAATGCCGCGCCTGCTAAACAGCACCACGTCGGCAGCCGAGAGTTGAGGCGCGGTGACGACCGTGCTCTCTTCGACTTTCGACAAGACGGTGCCGCGCCGCAGGTGGCGTAGCAACCGGTCTTCCAGATCGAGTAAATCGTGGGCACGCTCGCGCAGGTACTCGCTCTTGGACGACTGCAACACCTCGCGATGGCGTTTGAGCACGTGCTGCACCGATGCATCCGCCGGATGTCGCTCGCGGATGGACGCTTGTACCGCGTCGAACACCTGGCTGTCGCGCAGCATCAGCGCTTGAGCCTCGAACACGGCGGCGCTGTCGGCTCCGATCTTCTGCTCCGCCAACTCGCCGATCTTCCGCAGATCGCGCTCGCTGCGCTCGACCGACAGCTCGAAACGCTGCAGTTCGTCGTCGATCTCGTGCTCGGCGATCACGCGCGTCTCGACCTCCTCGCGCGCTCTGGCGTACGGATACACCGGCCCGATCGCGATGCCGGGCGAAACGGCGACGCCGACTAGCGTGACCTCTCCTACTTCCAATCGGTTCACCTTAGGACACCTCGCCAAAGCCGCTCGAAAACAGTTCGATGATGGCGTCCGCAGCCGCTTCTTCGTCCGAACCGTCGAACGTCAGCGTCAGCGTCGACCCCTGGTCAGCGGCCAGCGTCATGACGCCGATGATGCTCTTGCCGTTGATTTCGTAGCCGTCTTTCTGGATCGTAAAGTCGGCGTCGAACTTGGCGGCGGCGCGCACGATCATTGAGGCAGGGCGCGTGTGGACGCCGGCTCGGTTGACAATGGTAACTTCGCGCGTGATCATGTCGGGCAGGTGTGGGTGAGGCCCGTAATATCGGCACGCGAGAGCGCTACGATGGTTACGTGACGCGCACGACTCACACGCTACGCCCAGCCAGTTGCAGAACGAGTGCTTCGAGAGCCGCACGAGCAGTTGAAGCGGGCAAGCTCCGCAGCGATTCGAGCGCCAACTCGGTTTCTGCTCCTACCGTATCGCGTGCTTCGGTGAGTACACCCAGCCGATCCATCCGGTCGCGCGCATCGTCGATCTGGCGCTCGCCGAGTGCCTGCCCCTCGACGACGGATCCGAAGAACTGGGCATCGGCGCTGTCGGCGTCAGCACGTTCGATGGCGCTCAGCAGCAAGAAGGTCTTTTTGGCTTCCATCAGATCGCCGCCGATGGTCTTGCCCCAGCCTGCGCTGTCCGCCGTCAGGTCGAGCAAATCGTCTTGAATCTGAAACGCTTGGCCTGCGTGATACCCTGTATTGCGCAGGGCCGCCCGCTGCTCGTCGTCAGCGCCCCCGATGATGCCGCCCAGTTCCATCGCGCATTCGATCAGCGCGCCGGTTTTGCGATAGATCATGTCGCGGTACGCCTCCACCGTCACGCCTGGACGCGACTCAAACGCTTTGTCGAGCGCCTGCCCCTCGCACAACCGCTGTACCATCTGGGCAAAAACGGCCAGCACTTCGCGCGTGTCGACGCCTTCGAGTTGTCCGAGCAGGCGGTACGACTCGCCCATCATCAAGTCGCCCGCGAGAATCGCCGTTGCCTCGTCCCACCGCATGTGGACCGTCGGGCGACCGCGCCGCGTCGACGCGTGGTCCATGATGTCGTCGTGGACGAGCGTGAAGTTGTGAAACACTTCGACGGCCAGTGCCGCAGGAAGCGCGCGACGCGGATCGACGCCGAACGCCTGGGCCGACAGCAACACGAGGATCGGGCGGATGCGCTTTCCGCCCCCTTGGAGGACGTACCGAATCGGCGCGTAGAGATCGTCCGGCTCCTGCTCAGTCAGCAGACCGGCCAAGCCAGACTCGACCAGCGACTGCAGGTCGTCGAGCGACGCCTCCGAGTCGAAATCGCTCACGCGTTGACCGAAGAGGCGACGCGGTTGAGCACGTCGGTGATGCGTCCGTAGACCTCCTCGACATCGCCGACAGCGTCGACTTCGTAGAGCAGTCCGCGATCGCGGAAGTAGGCCTGGACCGGTTCGGTCTCTTCGTGATATACGCTGAGCCGCTTCAGGATCGCCTCGGGTTCGTCGTCTTTACGCTGCACGATGAGCGAAGGGTCGACGTTGGCGGGCGGCGGGAAAAAGTCGAGGTGGTAACTCTCGCCCGTTTGCGAGTTGATGCGCCGCTTGCTCAGCCGGTCGACGATCACGTCTTCCGGCCCGGTCAGCGACAATACGGCCGTCGTTGCGAAGCCGACTTTTTCGGTGTACTGCGCATGCCACTCGGCCTGCTGTGCGGTCCGTGGGTATCCGTCGAGGATGTATCCGCGCCCGCCCAGCGCACTGAGGTGCTCCTCGGCCATGCGACGCACGAGATCGTCGGGGACGAGACGTCCGGTCGTCATGTACTGCTCGGCTTCCTTGCCCAGCTTCGTTCCGTTGCGGCGCGCAGTGCGCAGCAGGTCGCCGGTAGAGACGTGCGTGAGTTCGATCCGCTCGGCCAGCAGCGTCGACTGGGTGCCTTTGCCGATTCCGGGAGGTCCGAAGAGGATGAGCTGCATGAGGATGGGTGTCGTGATACGGGCCGCTCAGAATAACCGCATCGACCTACTTCTTCAAGCCAATTCTGTGCAAACGATTCGGTAGCGCTGCCGCGCACCAGCTCCGCCCTTTGGTTTTATGCTAGATCGCCCTCTTTACCTTTCGATTCGTGGATCAGAGCGCAAGAGTAGTCAACTCTCGCTTACGGCAGCCGCAATGGGTGCGATGCCACTGCCCTCGTCGTCCGCGTCGACGGAAGGCACTACATCGGTCAGGCCAGCGGCGATAATCGCTTTGTCGATCAGGATCTTGGCGCCGAAGCCGACGGCGGTTTTGAGCAGAATGTCGAACGTCGACGCAAGGACGCCTGGCGCCGAACCGTTTTCTGCTTCGACGATCACGAGCGGTGTCCGCTTGCCCAGCGTCTTGCGGATCGCGTCGGCAACATCCTCGCCCTTTCCGACTCTAGTGCGCGCATCCCTCGCGATGGCTTCGACGTAGCTCGTCGTCAAGGCGCGGTGGTGTTCGGCAGCCGTCCTCTTCTTGTTTCCCTTACCGATGCCGCCCAGCAGCAGGCCGGTCAGCGCGCCCGCCAGCAGCGAACCGCCGACACTCACGACCGGGTTGGCGTAAACGCGCGCCCGAACGACGGCAGGCAACTGACGCGCTTCGGCCTTGATGCCGTCGACGCGGCGCAGGAGCGAATCTTCCCGGGCTGCAAGTGCCGCTTGGAGCATCTCCTTGGTCGGCTCGGCGCTGTACGCGTCGTCTGGCTTGAGCGGAGCGTCGGGAACGTGCGGCGAGGGCTGGTTGGCGGGGGCGAGTTCGTTGGTCATGAGCGGTCGTCGGAATCTTGGGGGGGCATCGCTTTGACGGTGACGCGGTTTGCAGGATTGGGCGTGTCTTTGTCAGGCGGCGGCGGTACGTCTTTTTGATCTTCCATCTTCTGCATCTGCTTGCGTCCGTAAAAGAAAATCACGGCTCCGACGATCAGCACGAGGATCGTGACAATCAGAAAGCCCCACGCCGGATGGCCAAACATCATCCCCAAGAAGAGGGCGAGGGCGACGAGTCCAAACAGCGCGCCGATCCCCATAACCGCTGCACCAGCAACCGTGATCAAGATCGGACGCAGGATCTCCTGTGTCTTTTTCGACATCTTGGCGACGAGCGGATTGATCTTCCGCTTGGCGCGCTCCTCGACCTCGATCATCGCCAGCTTGATGCGCAGATCGACCCAGTCTTTGGTGTCGTCGATCACGCCTTGCACGTGCAGCTTCATCCGGTCGGTAGGCGCACCCGAAGCCGGTAGCAGGTGCGTCGAGTCGACTATCGGCAAGCGGCCCGGATCGGGCACGCCGGGGCGACCAGAGACGGGGGCGACGATGGGGGGCGGATCGTTGGTGAGCGGCGATCGGGCACGCGGCTCGGGGTCAGACGTAGAAGCAGGCATATCGGGAGAGAGCGTTGATTGGAAACTAGCCTGCCACACGGATCCTCACGCTATGCGGATCGCAGGCTGCCCTCTCTCCTACCCTTTTTTTACACCCCGACGCGCTCTTCATGTCTCGTTACCACACCGCATCGACGCCCAACCCCAACAGCCTCAAACTGACACGCGAGGACGGCTCTCTGTTCGACATCGACGGCATGATAGCGGCCAACTCACTCGCCGAAGCGCAAACGTCGGAACTGGCGAGCGCGCTGTTCGAGATCAAAGGAGTCACCAGCGTTCTCGCAATGCCGCCGTTCGTCACGCTCTCCAAGGAATCGCACGCCGACTGGGACACCATCCTGCCAGCAGCCGAGACTGCACTAGACACGCACGCCTGACGCCTATTTGCCCACGAGGTCGGCGAGGCCAGGGAGCAGCGCCGTTCCCAGCGGCTGCGGGTCGAGATCGGGGTAGCGCTTGGATTCCTCGCGCCGAGTGACGGTGGACACGCGAACCTTTGCGAGCCGATCGGCGGCGCTCTGAGGATCGTCCAGCACGACCCATCGCACCTGTCCGGGGGGAAGCACGTCCGGGTCGCCCCGTGTGACGAGCAGCGAATAGTCGTCGAGGTAGGCGCAGGGCGTCCCGCTCTTCTTGACGAACGCTGCCGTCATGCGAAGCCGCGCCGTCGATGCGCGCTCGGCAGGGAGAAGCGCACGCAGATCGGCGCAGGCGGCTAGGAATGCGTCGGGCGTAACGTCGGACGGAGCAAGGATCAACCGGACCGATCGCTCTCCTTTGCCGCCCATAGCCAGCACATCTTGCGCGAGCGCTTCGTAATCGTCGGCGGTTTCGCGTCCGTCGAGCAGCGCAACAGCGCACGTTTCGGAATCGGGCGAGATCAGGAGCGCATCGTCAGGAGGCCCATCGTCTGGGGCAGCGATGCGCACGCCTTTGTCGAACGACCAAAAGGCTTCCATCAGCGCGGCATCAGACGCCGGCCCGTACAAAACGACGGGGCAACCGGAAAGCCGCGCCGCGACGACTGAACCGAACGCAGCGAGCGGTGGAGACGCCTCATCCGTGACGATCGCGCGCTCGGAGGCATCCGCGTCAAGCGCAACGGTCAGCGCGTCGTCGTCCGCGTCGACGAGGGCCTGCATCCACGAGTTGAGCGCAAACGTGAGCACCAACTCAGGCGGCGCGCCTTCGGCTTGGGCCGCACGCTCGAGGGCCGCATCGCGCTTGGGCGTATCGGCTTCTTCGTCGATGGGGAGCCACGACTGGGCGCGTTTGCGCAGAGTAGACGGGGTCGGTCGGCTCACTACTTGATCAGGCAGCCGAGCGATTCGGTCTGCGCGGTTTCGGGGCGTCCACCTGCCATTTCTGCGTCGATGGACTCTTGGAGATAACGGCGCGAGGCGGCGTCGGCGTTGGTTGGATTGTCGTCGACGCTGCCGACGTAGACGAGCGCGCGGTTCTCGTCGAACACATAGACCTGTGGCGCGCGCGAGGCGCCCATCGCGGCAGCGAGCGCTCCGTTGGCGTCGAGCAGGTAGGGCAACGTATATCCTTTGCTGGAATAGCGAGCCGCGCTGCGCTGGGCAGTTTCGGCATCCACGCCCGGGCCAAACGAGTTGACGAGGACAAACGTGTATCCATCGTCTCCATACCGATCGGCGAGAGAGAAGAGGCGCTCTTCGTAGCGGTCGACCCACGGGCACTGATTGGCCCAGAAGACGACGACCGTTCCGCGCGTTCCGGCGAGGCTGGCGAGGCTAGACGTACCGCCGGTCGCTGTCGGAAGTGCGATATCCGCCATGGGCAGCGCGCCGCCGAGGGCAATCTGCGCCGACGCTGCCGGGGCAATCAGCAAAGCGGCGAGGAGGAGAAGAGTGCGCATCGGATTAGGAGTCGTTCGTCGTGGTGGGCGTGTGTCCGGCGATAAACGTGTCGAGCATCTCGATCAGTGCCTCACGCGTCGTCGATCCCTCCCAGAACGCGATCACTTCGTCCTCGGCGTTGTACACGATGGTGGCAGGCAGGCTGCCTGTCCAGTCGTCACTGAACGAGGAGATAAACGGATCGTCGGCTTCGTCTTTGAGGAACGTCACCTCGTTGACGCCCTGACGCTGCAAAAACTCCAAGATCGCAGGGCGCTCCTCGGGGAAGTCAGCCGAAACGAAGATCACGTCGACGCCCTGATCCGCCATCAGCGAATCGACGGCCATCAGGTCGGGAAACTCCTTGACGCAGGGTCCACACCACGTCGCCCAGAAGTTGACGACCTTGAAGTCGGCAGGGTTGGCTTCGATGGCAGCGAGGATCGTCTGGGCATCGGCCTCGATTAAGAGTTCGTCGGGCGAGAGTGCGTCGTCCGACGTGCCGCAGGCGGCGAGGACGAGGAGCAGGAGGAGCATAGGGTAGCGCATCCGAATCAAACCCGAGGCGCTGCGCTCAGTTTCCTGCCGGACAGTGCCCGAACAACATGACGCTCCGCCAGCCGAAGCCGACGGAGCGCCAAGTCAGAGCACGCCACCACAGTCGCGCTCAGTTGGTACTGCGTAATTTCTGGACATCAACTGCCATCGAACTCGAAAAAAGTCGCATTTAGATCAACCCCTGCCGAACGGCCCGCGCGACGGCTTGGGTGCTGCTGTTGACCTGAAGTTTGGAATAGACGCTACGCAGATGGGAATCGGCAGTGTGCGGGCTGATACAGAGTTTGTCGGCGATCGCGCTCTTGGTGTAGCCTTCGGACATCAGAAACAAGACTTCTTTCTCGCGCCCGGTCAGTTCGTCTTGCTGCGATTCGGGGTTGGAGAAGAAGCCTAGCACCTGCTGCGCTACCGTCGCAGGCATGAGCGTCCCTCCGCGCAACGCCTCGCGGACCGCAACGAGAATCTGGTTCATCGATGCGTCCTTGACGAGGTAGCCGTTCGCTCCGGCACGAAAGGCGCGGAAAATCAGGTCCTCACTGTCGGCGATGGTGAGCAGCACGATGGGCACGTCGTCCAGGCGCTCGCGCAAACTGGGCAGCGCGTCGATGCCGTTCACGCCCGGCAGGTGGATGTCGCAGAGCAGCAGGTCGGGCGGAGAGGAGTCTGAATCGAGCGCGGCGATTAGATCGGCGACGGTCTCGAACGCATGCTCCGCCCGCAGGTCGTCTGTGGCATCCAAGACGATGCACAGCGCTTCTCGATAGTCGAGTGTATCCTCTACGATCCAGATTCGGGCGGGGTCGGGCATAGTTGTCGGCGGGCGTATGCTTAGCGTACGATGACGAGCGGGCCGGTTCGCCACCCTCCATCGCTTCGAGCCAGATCAAATGGAGTCTATACGGACACAAACTTCGGCCCCTGTCCCCAAAGTCGGGGAGTAGTCTTCGGACGCACAAACGGCCACGCGTGTATTCCTTGCACCCCTAGTGCTCAGCCTCGCGTCCTTCTGAATACGAACTTGAGCGCTCGTATCTAAGGTCTGCTTCACGTCCGAGAGTGCGTAGCCAGATGGGATCATCGTCTAACCCAGAGCCGCCGGAGCGACGAGAAAGAGAGAGATCAGCGTGTCGAGGTAGCGCATGGCGGGGAGGTCGGTTCTGCTATTGAGCGGTGCATCCAGGAGATACGTTCTACCGACTAACCTATCCGAGGCTACCCACTTCTCGCCTCACGCGATCACGTGGTTTCCCACCTCTATCGCATCGGAACGAGCAACTGCACCGCCGTTCCCTCACCAGAACTGCCCACTAGGGTCAACTCCGCACCGATCTCACGGGCGCGACGACGCATCGTACTCATGCCCCTCCCGTCGCTCTCGGGGTTCGGGATCAGCCCCGGCCCGTCGTCGCGCACCTCGACCCAGAGCGAGCGACCGCGCATCGACACCGTTAGTTCTACGTGTGCCTCAGACGCATGACGCTGGGCGTTGTGCAAGGCTTCCTTGACGATCATCAGCACGTGTCGACGCGTGCCCATGTTGACTACGCGGTCTGGGCAATTGGCCGATGGCGACGGTGAGACGTTCGGGCGGAAGCAGACTTCGAGCGGCGGCAGCGGCTCGGGCAGCCAGGGCAGGCAGCGTATCCGCTGTGGCGTCGACGTACCAGACGACATCGCGCAGGTCGCGGCTGAGAGTGCGGAGACGTTCGGCCAGTTCGTCGGTCTTCGCGCGGTCGTCAGCGGCCAGGCGCGAACCAATCAGATCCTGTTGCAGCGCGAGAGCGCTCATCCGCGATCCCAGGTCGTCGTGGAGGTCGTCGGCGATGCGGCGGCGCAGGCGTTCACGGCGGCGGCGCGTGCTCTCGCGGTAGGCTATGGCGCCTCCCACCAGTGCAAGTCCGAGCGCAACGAGCAACAGACGAAACCAACGCGTCTGCGAGAGGCGCGGCAAGACGGTGAGTGCAATCGTCGCCTCCGGTGTGGCATCCGACACGTCCCCTCGCGCTCTCACATCTACCACGTGTCTTCCAGGCGGCAATCCGGCCAACTGCAGTTCGGGCGCGTCGAGGTCGACCCACTCGTCGACCAGTCCGCGGATCCGATAGGCGAAGCGTGCGCGGTCGGGTGCGGGTCCGTCTCCGGCGAAACGGATCGTCGCAGCATTCGCATCGCTCGGAAGCATCGCCGCCTGGCTCACAGCCAGCGCCAGTGGACCTACGCGCGAAGGACGCGGGCCATGCACGTCGACGGAGGAGAAGCGCGGCGCGGTCGGAACGGCCACGTCGAGTCGGGACGGATCGGCGTACACCAGCGCGCGGTTCGTAGCGAGCACCAGCCGTCCGTCGCGCAGGCCCAGCAGTGCGCTGTTCGACACGCCACCGACGTAGGCGTTGAACGCGGAAGCCGACCGTGCCGTGTCGCCGAAGCGCTTTACCAGACCGGAGCGCGAGACCAGCCACTCGGCCCCTTCGCCCGCCGCATAGCGCTGCGGAATGGCCGACTGGAGCATCCACCGCCCGTCGTCACGACAGATCAGGCCTTGAGTGGCGACGGCGCACGGACGACCGTTCGCTTCGATGATCGCCGTCACACCACCCGACCTGTTCAGCAGAGCCATCGCTTCAGATGACAGGTCGGCAGCGACAAAACTGTTCGTCGATGAGTCGTAGCGAAGCACCTGCGCCGGATCTGACATTGCCGCCCATAACGCCCCATTCACCCAGTTCAGCGCCGACACACGCACCGCTGAGTCGGCTGAGAGTGCTGCGAACGTCGCCTCATCTTCGCCCGGCACATAGCGCCCAACGAACGCTCGTCCCTCCACCTCTCCCCCGATCCAGAGCGCGCCATCTGCCGCCGAGGTGACGGCATGGATGGACAACTGACGAGGAGAGCGCGAAGCTGCGGATGCCGCAGGCCGACGCACGGCTCGCGCTCCACGCTCTCTAGTTCCGCCAGGTGATGCGCCGGGGCCTGGTCGCCGGACCGAGCCGGGAGCAACAGGAAGCTCGCGCGCGACTAGGGGCCGAGGCGTGGCAGCGGGCAGCGGCGCTCCACTCCTCTCGGCAGACGATCGCTCAGACTGAGGAGAGGGCGGCGGCGGGGCCGTGAAATCACGCACCGAGAACATCAGATGACGCTCGAAATCGTCCGACGCCGGGACGTAGCGCGACAGTCCGTTGCTCGTCCCAACCCACACCGATCCGTCGTCCGAGACGTGGAGCGCCTGCTGCCCGACTGTAGAGAGCGAGCGGCTGTCACGAGGCAGATAGCGATACGAGCGCACGCCACCGTCGGGCGAGACGCGGTGCAGATCGCTCCCCGTGCCGATCCAGACGGCTCCCCTCGCGTCCTCGACCAGAGCGCTCGGAAGCTGACTGCCCGGAACCCGCACGATGGAGTCGATACCCGACGGACGCACACGCAGTCGCACGATGCCCCCTCCCCTACGACCGAGCCACAGCGCCCCACTCCGATCCGCAAGGAAGGCCGCCCCCATCGCGTCGACCGGACGGCCTTCTTCGGTGACCGGCGCCTCGCCGCCGAGCGTGCGTAATCCGCTCCGGTTCAGCAGCACCCACGTTTCGGAGGGCGTCTCCGCGACGGCACGAACCGGATCCACTCCGCCAGCCACACTCACGTCTAGCGGTGGCAGAAACACGCGGGCCTCTGCGTCGAAGCGCAGCACGCGCCCGTCGAACATCGCCGCGTGCAGGACCGAACCGCTGCTCCACGTCCGGGCGACGCCGCTCACTGCTGGAACCGCGTCGCCCTGTGGCCCAAATTGGTCGACGTGCCCATCCGCTCCGATGTGCGCCACACTGCCCAGACTGCCGAACACCCATACCGCGCCGCCTACGGAGAGTGGGTCGATCCGGTACAATTCGTTGTACGCCGACAGCCGTTCTGCCGAGACCAGTTCTACGCCATCGATCGTCGCCCGCAACACGCCCGCCGCTCCTGCCGCACCCCAGAGCCGCCCGAGAGAATCGACGGCGGCACGCATCGGAATAGGACGCCCGGTTGCCCTCGGCACGGCCATAGACAAGAGGCGCGATTGCTCCACCTCCCAGAAACGCAGGCTGTCCGACGAGGCTGCTACCAACCAAAAGCCTGTAGGCCCGCTGCCTAAGCTGTGATATCTGCCCGATGCCGAGGGCGGAGCCTGTACGACGCGCTCGAATACGTCGGTTTCGGGGTTGAGGCGGCACAGCGCGCCACGCTCTCCGAGCGTCCAGGTGGTACCGCCCCACTCGTCGAAGTCGGACACCATCTCGTTGCAGCCGCCTTGAGGCTCGAACGCCTGCTAGCGATAGCCGTCGAACCGGGCGATTCCCTCATCCGTCGCCGCCCAGACGAAGCCCATCGCGTCCTCGTGCAGTTCCCGAATCGCGTCCGATGGCAGGCCGTCGTCCAGACCGTACTCGCGCGCGTCGTAGACGACCGGCTGCGCGGCGGACGCGGAGACGAATAGCAGAGCGGCGAGCAGCAAGAGGCAGCGCATGGTGGCGGGCAGGCGCAGGAAAGGACAGTCGCAACCTACTCTCCGCGCTCGCACTTCGGCAACCACTTGCTAACGGCAGGCCGAGTCGTCCAGCCTCAGGACGGGGAAACGCTGCGATTCGGCGGTGGGCAGCAGACCCCAGTTCAGCAGCCCGTCGGCGGAGAGCGGTTCGAGCAGCAGCGCGGCGATTCGGGCGTCGACGCCGTCGCGCACGCGGACGATGTGGTAACCGGATGCCGGGACGGATGCAGAAGTCATCGCCCCATCGACACGCACTTCGCGGACGCCCTGAAACGGTCGCTCGGACATGACGACGGTCGACACGTCGAAGCCTTGGGCTGTCGCTTCTGAGCAGGCACCTGCAAACGGTTCGATAGTGAGACCATGCGCCTGGACGCGTTCGACCACGTCGGTCAGCGTGTCGGCGACGAGATAGGCAGACGGCGGGTCGACCTGGTCGAGCGGGTCGAATGCGGTCAGGTCGCGCATCGGCATCGGCGTTACGGCGTCGCGTCGCAGGAAGACCGTTTCCCCAGTTGACGGATGGCGGAGCGTGTCAACGCTTCCGACGAGGATCGGGCGCGTCTGCCCCTCGCTGAGTTTCGCGTTCAGCGCGACCTGATCCGGCATCACGCGCCCGGCGTCGAACGCAGCGCGGACATCGGCGGGGTGGGCAGCCGTCCAGTCGATCACCTCTTCGACGAAGCGCTCGGTCGCGTGGACGCGGTGGGCGAAGCTGAGGTAGCTGTATGCTTCGCTCAGAATCGCCAGGTGGCCCCGCAGTCCGGCGTAGTTGGTGGCGAAGCGCGGGCGCCAATCGAACGTATTCCAGACCGGATCGCCCTGGTTGGGCAGGCGGCGGAAGCCGTTGAAGTTGCCGTAGTGGTAGACGAGCAGATCGTCGTCCGACTGGAGCGATTCGGTCACGTCGGGCAGTAGGCGGTCGCGGAGCAGGCGATCCGTCGACTCGGGCGAGCCGGGATGCAGGCCGGGCGCATACGTCAAGTGGTAGCCGTGAAACGAGCCGTCGGTCGTGTGCAGGTCCATCACGACGTGCGGCTCGTAGTTCTGGAGCGCCCGGACGAAGCCCCGCGCTTCGGGCGAGGCGAGTTTGACTTGATCGCGGTTGAGGTCGAACCCGTCGGCGTTGGGGCGCTGGCCCATGCCTCCGAGCGGTCCGAGTTGGTTGGGACGGTTGCCGAGTTGGACGCGTTCGTTGCCGTCGGCGTTGTGGATCGGCGCGAAGAGGAGGACGACCTCATCGGCCCAACCTTCGTGCTCGCCCATCGCCAACTCGCGCAGCAGCCGCAAAACGGCTTCCTTACCGCACACCTCGCCCGCGTGGATGTTCGCCTGCACCCAGACGCGCACTTTGCCCGACGCCATCACGGACTCGGGCGACGCGTCCGCCACATCGCCCCAGACGACGAGCGGAAGCTGACGCCCCTCGACCGAGTAGCCATAGGACGAACGATGCATCCGTGCGTCCATCGGCACGAGCGCGTCGAGAAATGCCGTTACGTCGTCATACCGCGACGTTTCGTACCACCCTGTCCGTTCGGGCTGAAGCAGCAATTCGTGCGGCGTTCCCGGAGGAACCGGCAACGTATTCGGCAACGCGTAAGGCTGGGCAACGACTGGCGAAACGAGCAACAGGAGGAGCAGAAAACGCATCAGAGCAAGAGGTAGCGACGGGATACATCTCGTCGTGAGGAAAAGGAAGCCGGAGATCGCCACGTCGCTGCGCTCCTCGCGATGACACGGTCGGGCGCTGAAGGAATGCGACCGTTCGTGGACTACCGCATCAGGTCCGGGAGGGTGCGGCGCATCAGCCAGCGGTTCGAGGCGATCAGGACGGCGAGGACGACGGTCCACTGCACCACGCACGTCATCAAGCTGTACGGTTCGAGCGGATCCCACCAGTTGGTCGAGTACGCCGTCGCCGCCTGCCACATCCACCAGATCAGCAGCACGACGGCTTGCAGCGGCACAGCAATCGCGATCATGACATCCCACACCTTGCCCGGACGCCAATCGCCCGGCGTGTTGACGTGGGTCGTCCGAAACTTCGCCACGCCGAACCGAATCACGGCGAACGACACGAACGCGCCAGAAATCATCAGTCCGACGCCCCAGACGAAGTCCTGATTGCCCAGGATGTCCGCACTCAGCGCCGATGGCACGCCCAGCAGGAAGCCCACACCTCCGACGATTGCGACGGCTTTCAATCGCTCCAACCCGGCGTCGACGAGCACGCGCGTCGCCAGTTCGATCATCGAGAGCAGCGACGAGATGGCGGCGAACGAGAGCGCGAGGAAGAACAGGATCGCGAACAGCTTTCCGGCTGCCATCTGCCCGAACAGTTGCGGCATCCAGATAAACGTCAGGCCAGTCGACGCCGGTCCGCTGTCCTGCATCACGCCCAGCACTTCGGCCTGCGACATCTGCGCGCCGAGAAGGGAGAACACCGTCGCGAAGATCATCGTCGCCGCCAGGAGCGAGACCATGTTGTTGCCGATGCCGGTGATGAACGCGTTGCGGACGACGGTGTCTTTGGCGCCCATGTACGCCGCATAGGTCAGGATCAGCCCCCAGCCTGCGCCGGTATCCCACGCGTTCTGCGTCAGCGCTTCGAGCCAGAGGCTAGCGTTCGTCAGCGTCGACCAGTCGGGCGTAAACAGGTAGGCGACACCGTCCATCGCCCCCGGCAAGCGCAGCGCATTAACGACGCACAGAATTACGATGCCCAGCAGCGTCGGAATCAGGATCTTGTTGACCTTCTCGATCCCCTTGATGCCCCTCGCGACGGCCAGTCCGCCCAGCAGCATCGCCAATCCGTGCAGCACGAGCGGCCAGAGGCTGCCCTGAAAGCCGTTCCAGACGCCAAACGCCGTATCGGTCGAGAACGGCAGCGGCTTGAGTTACCGTCGTGCCCAGGTAGAAAAAGCACCAGCCCGCGACGACCGAGTAGTAGAACATGATGGCCGTCGCCACGAACGCCACGAACGCGCCCATCCAGCCGAACTTCGGCCCGGCGATCTGCCCAAACGTCCCCGGCACGCCCTTGCGCCCCGCACGCCCCATCGCATACTCCGCGATGATCAGCGGCACGCTCCACGTCAGCAGGCAAACGGCCCACGCGACGATAAACGCACCGGCACCATCGTCGCCGCCGTTGCCTGCCACGATGCGCGGAAAGCGCCAGATGTTGCCCGTTCCTACAGCGATGCCTAAGACCGATAGGATCAGCCCGATGCGAGACGAGAAACGTTGCGAGTCGGCGGCGGGAGCGAGGGACATGCGGCGAGGATCGGGTGGGAGATGCTCCAAAGGTAACGGCGCGCGGGCCGCGTCGCCGCTATTCCTCGCCGCTACCATCGCGCCTTCACCTATGGTACCCTCCATTTCAGCAGAGCCGATAGAGTAAGTCTCATCGCTCGGGGCGGCGGACACTGCACATCTGTCTGTACCGAGACGACCCATCCAAGATGGCATACGCTCACTGATGACCGCTCAAGGGCCAAGAGGACCCCTCTGTTTCTGAGCGTTCTTCGTGCTCAGGTAGGCGAGCTATGCATGGCTGCGCCGCACAAGGTGCTCGAAGTGGACCAGAACCGCGGTGACGCGGCGGCTACCCAGCGCCTGACGCAGCGCGCCTGCGGCCAGTTTGGCTTCCAGGCTGCGGCCTATCTCTAGCCGCGCCCGTGCTTCTGCCGCTCCGATTCGATGGCATGGGCGATCACGACTCGCTCCGATCTGTTTTGAGGCGGGCCAGGACGTTTTGGCGAGGCGGCGTCGCCCCGCCAGGAACGCGTTCTCAACGGTGAGTTGCCCGATGAGGGTTCGAGTTCGGCGACTTTGGCCTCGGTGCTGGGGCGGTACGGACGAAGACATCGGGGCCCTGCCTGCGGCGCTGCGCTCCCCACTTGGAGACGGACCCCGATGGACTTCGTGCTCGCACGCGGCCTGTGCGACGGACTTGCCAACGTCAATCTCTCGGAGCAGGCGGGTTTTGAACTCAGCGGTGAAGCGTCTGCGTTTCAGGGACATGAGAGGTGGGAATGCCACCTTAACCAAGTGTCTCATCTTCGGGGTTCAGTCCAGCAGTACGCCATGCGTCAGTCAACCGATCTCAAATGCATAGTTCACCACGAAGGCTGCGAAAAGAGCGGACACGAGGAGCGTAGCGACTACGTGATACCGGTGCTCCCGCTTCCACGCCATACCCAAAAAGAGTAACGCCCCAATTAGAATGATGAGCTGGCGGCCGGCTAAGAACGCTTCCCCGACAAGTAGTGAGTTGATCAGCACGCAGCCCATGTAGGCCGCCAGTATCAGAAAAAAACCGCGTGGGCGATCGAAGTAGAACCGTTCCAGATCGAACGCTTCTCCCTTAGGAACGCTGTCGGGAAGCGCATTAGCGCTGGCCAGAAAGAGCAACACGGGACCCATGAGCAGGAAGACGAAGGGCGGAAAGTACCGCCACACATCATGCTGCCCAAACTCATAAAAGGACCAAAAAAACAGCGTAACCTGCAACAACACGATCAGCGCCCATGCCAGCGGCAACCAGTGAAAGCGTACGTGATCGCGCTCTTGCACGAGATGGTAGGCGCTTTGCAACAGATCGGCAACCCCCAAGCCGAGGATGATTGACACAAATGTCGTTAGGTACTCGAAACGTGTCATAGTGGGGCCTTGTGTTATGCTTGACCGTTGATCCAGACTGCGGCAGGAGGGTCAGCGAGGACTTGTGGTACAGGAGCAAGAAGAGGACTAGGCGCAGAAGAGCCAGCGGGTATGCGGAAGAAGGTAGTACGTGCTCCACAGCTGCGCAGACGGACTTCACCTCACCTCTCACACGACGCGCTTCGCCGACCGACGGCAGGTCAACTTCGACACGCGTACCGTCGCGTACCGTCTAGACCATCGTCGGTCACCTGCGTGGCAGGTGTATGCGAAATACCGAGTTCGCGCTGATAGAGTTTGGTCATCTGCACTCTGTTCTGACCTGCCTTCCAGACATCAACAGAATCACGAGGTGCGGAAACTGCTGCTGAGCAGGGGACCGCTCAGCCACCTAAAGAGGGGTGCGCCGGCGCGTGCCGAGGTCAGCGCCGTTGCATCAGCGCCTCTACCAACGCCTGATGCGCCTCGCTGCCGCTGAGAGCGTACGCTTCGCGGGCATGGCGGAGCGCCTGCGCACGGTCATTCCGGGATTCGAAAAACTCCGCCACCGCAGCGTGGGCGTCTGGGCTCTCCGGGTAATACTCGAGCAGCAGGTCGAAGATGGCCGGAGCCTTGTCCGGTTGCGGCATGTCCATCGCCATCATCCCCAGCATGGTGAGGAGGTCTTCCTGCATCGCCATCGGCTCGCCCATGCCCGCGGTCAGAGCCGCCGAGCGGTCCCGGATCAGGCCCACGAGGTCCGCGGTGGGCGTGGAGGGGTCGTTGTAGAGGGCCGGGTGCTCTAACTCCCACCAATCGTACAGAAACACGAGTCCGTCCCGCATCGAGACGAGGGGAACGGATCCGTGGAGATCCTGCTCGTAGTAGCCCCACGAGAAGTGGAGCCCGTTGTCGGAATGCGCCTCGGCCGCCTGCGCGAACTCGAGGATCGACCGGATGCCGAGGCTGAACTCGGTGGTGTCTTGCATCACGTCATCGAGCGTCAGCGTGTCACTGAATCGCAGGATTTGGTTCGCAAGCGACACGTAGAGACCATTCCCCGAATAGTCCTCGTTGGCAAGAGCCGCGGTGGCCTCGTGGAGGAAGGCCTGTTCGTCCCAGTCGAGGCTGGGGTCGATAGCGACGTAGTTCCGAAACAGGTCGGGGTGGTGGATCAGGGTGTGGAGGGCGAACAGGCCGGCGTAGGAGTGGCCGATCAGCGTCCGGTGACCAGAAGTCGGGTACATCCGGTCGATGGTGGGGATGAGTTCATCCGCCAGGAACCGGGTGAAGCGGTCGGCGCCGCCGGAGGCGGCCACGGGAGTGCCCCGCCTAGCAGCGACGCTCGACGTCGTGAGGTCCCTCGTCCGGTGCGTCTGGTTTGAGATGCCGACGACGATCATCTCCGGCAACCGGAAGTGCGCGTAGTACTCCTGTACCGCGGCGAGGCCACCGAGATGAACGGCCCCATCGAGCAGATAAATCACCGGGTATCGGTGCCCCTCCCGGAGGTCGCCCCCGTTGGGCAGGTGCACCCAGAACGGCCGGCGTTCACCGAGCACCTCTGAGTAGAGACTGTCTGCGACGCCCACCTCCACCAAGTGAGAGCGACGATCTGTCGTCTGCGCAACTGTGGCCGTGGCGAGGAACAGTACGGGGAGGAGCAGGGCGAGCGAGCGTCGGAGAAAGGGCATGCTGCGGGGTCTAGGGGATAGAGAAACAGAGGGCTCGGGAAAGCGTGACGCGGCCCGCCGTACCGGCACGAGCGGTTACCCCATGACCGACATCGTCCGACGAAGTTGCTGGCCGGAGGCACGCAAGCCTGCTCTCTTTCGTCAGGCATCTCATGCCGGACACAGTTCAGCCTGGGGCTGAGCTTGCTCCGACCGCACGGGTAGCGCGGCAGAACAAGACGAGGCTCTGGCGCGCAAAACACGCCGTTGGTGAGCGGGCAATGTAGACGCCGACGCCCGCGTGAGAGAAGAAACTAGCCTCTGCGTCGCCCGCTGCAAGGGTTATACGCTGGTCAGGATGATGACTTGCAGGTTGCTCTTCCAAACGCCTCACACCATGACGATCGAAACCGAACGCGAAGACGACGGACGCTGGATTGCCGAAGTGATGGAGGTGACTGGCGCACTTGCCTACGGTCACACGCG
>CAWBZG010000003.1:0-267441 GCA_963793245.1 Rhodothermales bacterium | reverse complement strand
CGCTGCTTACCGCTTCGGGGCTGGCGTTGGGACTGGCGTGCGCACTGCTGATCGGCAGTTACCTCGCCGGAGAATGGCGCTACGACACGCACTATGCGGACTCGGATCAACTCGTGCGCGTGGCGACGGTCTTCGACGACGAGGTCGTGACCGTGAGCGCGTCTGCCGTCGCTCCGACCTTGATCGCCGACGTGCCGACGGTCACGCACGCCGTTCGGATGTTCGAGGCGACAGCCTTCGGGACGCCGTTCGTCGAGGCCAACGGGCGTGGATTCGAGGAAACCGACGAAGTCTGGTTCGCCGATGAAGGCTGGGCGGACGTGATCGGCACGCCGCTGATCGCGGGGACGGCGCGGCTGGTCGACCCGGCCACGGTGCTCCTATCCGAGCGGACGGCGGAGCGCTACTTCGGATCGGCCCAAGCCGCGGTCGGGCAGGCGATCACGATGGACGCGCGGCGAGTCCTGACTGTAACCGGCGTCTTCGGCGACGCACCCGAAACGTCGCACATCCGTCCGCGCATCGTCGCGTCGTGGTACGGGATGAACCGCATCGAACCGTCGTGGCAGCGCGTCAACTATGCCACCTACGCCCGCCTGACCGACCGCTCGGACCTCGCCTCGGCCCAGTCCGCTCTCAACCAGATCGCCGACGCGCTGGGCGACGACGAACGCGGATTCAGCCACCTGCTGCTCCAACCCGTCGATCAGATCCACGCAACCGAAAGCGGCTCCAAACTCCGCTACCTGATGATGGTGGTGTTGGTATTGGTGCTCGTCATCGCCGCCGTCAACTTCGTCAACCTGACGACGGCGCGGCAGGCCGAGCGCACGGGCGAGGTGGGTGTACGAAAAGCGGTCGGGGCGCCTCGAAGAATCTTGATCGGACAATTTTTGGGCGAGTCACTCGCTATTACAAGTGTGGCGGGCGTCGTCGGTGTGGGACTGACGGCGCTAGGGCTTCCGTTCGCGGAAGCCATTGCGGGGCGTGATGTGCTGCCGCCGCCCGACGTACGCTGGCTCGTAGGGCTTGCGTACGTCGGGGCGACGGTAGGTGTCGGACTGCTGGCAGGCATTTACCCTGCCCTAGCGCTGTCGAGCGGATCCTCTCTCCAGGCGCTGCGCGGACGCGTCGTCGGCAGGCAGGGCGGGATGCAGTTGCGGCGCGTGCTGGTGACCGCACAGTTCGCAATCTCGCTGGCGTTCGTGGCAGGCGCGCTGATCGTGCAGCAACAACTCGACTTTTTGAAAACCGCCGATCTAGGCTTCGACCGGGCCGCGACCGTGACGGTCCCGCTGGGCGGATGGGACGGCCAGACTTTTGCCCGCGTCCGTGCCAAGCTTGGGCGACGTACCCGGCGTATTGGGCATCGCCGCCCTTTCGAGTCTTCCCGGCGGACGCCACGGCGGATACAGCGCCACGTGGCCCGGGCGCGAGGGCGACGACCTGATGCTGCGCGCGTCGGTCGCGAGCATGGAAGCCGTCGACGCGCTGGGACTGCGCATCGTAGCGGGCCAAACGCTGCCCGCCGTCGCTGCCGCAGACTCGGTTGGAGCATTTCGCTTCGTCGTCAACGAAGAGGTCGCGCGTCACGTCGCCGGATCGAACGAGGCCGCCATCGGGCACCCATTTGGCATGAACGGGCGCGAAGGCGAAATCGTAGGCGTCGTCGAGGACTTCCACTACGCGTCGCTGCACGAGGCCGTCGGTCCGTTCGTGCTGTTCAGCGAAGCCCAGCCCTGGTACTCCGAACTGGTCGTCCGCCTGGCCCCCAACGCGCCAGGCGACGTGCTCGACCAACTCGCGGCGCGATGGAACGCAGCCGAAACAGGCCGCCCGTTCGTCTATCACTTCCTCGACGAACAACTCGGCGATCTCTACACATCGGATAGGCAACTGGGCAGCCTGGTCGGATTGGCGGCGCTCGTTACCATCCTCGTCGCGTGCCTAGGGCTGTTCGGTCTGGCCGCCTTTTCGGTCGCGCGGCGGCGTAAGGAAATCGGCGTGCGCAAGGCGTTGGGGGCTGCGGCGGTCGGCATCGTCGGACTGGTATCGCGCGAGTTCGCGGTTTTGGTCGGCTTGGGCTTTGCGATCGGCGCTCCGGTCGCATGGGCGTTCGGTGTGTGGTGGAAAGCGGGCTTCGCGTACTCGGCGACGGGCGCGGGATGGGCTATTGCGGCTTCAGGCCTGCTCGTGCTCACGCTCGCCCTGCTGACCGTTAGCTACCACGCCTGGCGTGCCGCCACGCTCGACCCGGCAATGGTGCTGCGCGACGAGTAGGCAGCGTCCACCTACGCACGGCTACTGTCCGATAGCGGACACCGCCCTGCACACTGTGTGGCTCTCGGCTGGAATCAGGACGCGGCACAGCTTTCGCGGCTTTTCTGAATACCGTACGTCGTAGTTCATCTGCCGACGCGATGTATCGTGTCGCTGTTCTCCAATCCCTGCTGCTTTATGTCGACCACGCTGCTCTTCGCCTGGCGCTCCATCCGCCGTCACCTGGGCTACACCGCCCTGCACGTTGTCGGCTTCGCGGTTGGGCTGGCGTGTGTGCTCCTGATCGGACTGTTCATCCGCGACGAACTCAGCTACGACCGCTTCCACGCCAACGCCGACCGCATCTACCGCATCGCCGACAGCACGGGAACGCAACTCTCCGGGTCGGCAGCGCTGGGACCTGCGCTCGTGTCCGACATACCCGGCGTCGAGCAGATCGTCCGATTCAACCGCTGGTGGGGGGACGTGTTGGTGCGCAACGAGCAGGAGACGCGAACCGAAACCAGCTTCTTTTTCGCCGACTCGACGCTGTTCGACGTGTTCACGTTTCCGCTGATTCGGGGCGATCCTCAAACAGCGCTGAACCGACCGTTCACCATTGTGCTGACGCAATCGGCAGCGTTCCAGCACTTCGGCACGGACGACGTAATGGGTCGAACGATCTCCATCGAAAGCTACCGGGACGCGCACGACTTCGAGGTGACGGGCGTGGCGCGCGACGTGCCCCAAAACGCGCACTTCGACTGGTCGATTTTGGCTTCGTTCAGCACGCGATACAAAACGGAAGATCAGCCCGAAACGATCAACTCATGGTGGTACAGCAATGAGCACACCTACGTGCTGTTCGAGCCGGGCGTCGACATCGCGCGTACGGAGGCTGCCATCTCCAATTTGGTCAACTCCAAACTGGTCAACCCGAGACGAACGATCACCCGGCCCAAGACGCTCCAACCGCTGACGGATCTGTACCTCCACTATCCGTCCGCCGACGCGTATGGGCCGACGAGCACGCCGCTCTACCTGTGGATCTTCGGAACGGTCGCGCTTCTCGTCTTGCTGATCGTCTGCATCAACTACGTCACGCTAGCGACGGCGCGAGCGGCGAGCCGGATGCGCGAGATAGGGATGCGCAAAGCCGTCGGTGCCGGGCGCTGGCAACTGGCGCGGCAACTGATCGCCGAGTCGCTCGGGACGGCTTTGTTAGCACTGATACCCGCTGCTCTGCTGACGTGGACCGGTCTGGGGCTACTCAATCAGGTGACGGGCAAAGCGCTGTCGATGGCAGACGTGTCGCCGGGAGTTCTTTTGGCATCGCTGTCGGCGTTCATCGTAGTGGGGATTTTGGCCGGACTGTATCCGGCGCTCTACCTGAGCCGGTTGCAGCCCGTCGCGTCGCTGGCGGGTCGAAGGAGCGCAGAGTCGCGATGGGTGAGCAGCGGACTCGTTGCGTTTCAATTTGCGTGCGTCGTCGCGCTTGTCGGAAGCACGTTCGTCCTCGACCAGCAGATGTCGTTCGTGCAGGAGCAGCGGTTGGGCGTCGACAGCGAGCAGGTAGCGATTTTACGTTCGGCTGGCGGACCAAACCGTCGAGGCTTCGCCGCCTTTCGCGACGCGCTCCGCTCGCATCCAGCCGTCGTCGAGGTGGCGATTGCGGGTCGTGCGCTTCCGATGACCGACACGCAGACGCAGACGTTCGTGCCCGAGGGGTTCGAGGACCAGGAAGAACGACCCCGGATGGTGACGATGTCCGCTAGCCGCGAGTTGGTAGACGCGCTCGGCATCGAACTGGTCGAGGGTGAGCTGTTGCCCCCGGCAGAAGCGGGCTTCGACGACCGCTTCCCCGTGCTGATCAACGAAACTGCGGCGCGCGAATGGGGATGGGAGAATCCGATTGGCAAGACGTTTCCGTGCTGCTTCCGGCCCAATCCCGTCGTGGTAGGCGTCGTATCGGACTTTCGCTATCTCTCGGCGCGCGAGGAGATCTTGCCGCTCGTGCTCCTCTTTCCCCTCTCGACCGAATACACCTACGTCCGCTTCCAGGCCGATCAAGCCAGCGACGCGCTCGCCGCCATCGACACTGAGTGGGCCACGTTCGGCCCCGGAACGGCAGCCGACGTGACGTTCCTCGACGACCGCTTCGCCGCGCTCTACACCGCCGATCAGCGGCTGATGCGGATGTTCGGCGCGTTCTCGCTGCTCGCCGTCGCGCTCTCGTGCCTGGGGCTGGTCGGCATCGCCACGTTCACGGTTCAGCAGCGGACGCGCGAGATCGGCATCCGCAAAGCGCTGGGTGCAACGGCGGCAGGCGTCGCGGCCCTGCTCGCCGGACGGTTTGCGTGGCTGGTCGCCGCAGGGTTCGTGATCGGCGCTCCGGCTGCATGGCTGGCGTCGAACTGGTGGCTGGGCGGATTCGCCGAACGCGTGACGCTGTCGCCGCTCGTGCTCATCGGAGCAGGCGCCATCGCGCTGACGACAGCCTTACTCGCCATCGCCTACCCGACGTGGCGCGCGGCCACCACCAACCCCGCCGACGTCCTCCGCGACGAATAGACGGAGATCTGGTAGGTCGTCTGAGACCTGCCAGATCCGCGCGGGAGTGCGTACAAATCGTCCGCCGACGCACGGCGGCTGTCCGGCAGCGGACACGTCGAGGCGGCCAGGGTGCTAAGAATGCGGCATTGACGTAGGGCACGCGTTTCGCCGGACTGAGGAGCATCCAACCGGACTCCGCTCATGCTCGCCTCCTACCTCCGCGCCGCGCTGCGCAACCTGCGCCGCAACCGAGGCTTTGCCGCCCTCAACGTCGTCGGACTCGCGCTCGGTATGGCGTGCGTGCTGCTGATCGCCCTCTACGTCCGCGACGAACTGCGCTTCGATGCGTTTCACGAACGCGCCGACCGCATCGCGCGCATCGACGTCGAGATCACGGACGACGGTTCGACCGAGCGGACGGGCATGACGCAGGGCATTCTGGCCGACGAACTAACCGCCCGGATGCCAGACGTAGAAGCGGTCGTGCGTGTGATGGGGGCGGATCCGGCGCTGACCGTTGACGAGCGAACCGTTCAGGCCGATGGCGCGCTGCTGGCCGGTCCGCGCCTGTTCGACGTGTTCACGCTTCCGCTCGTCGCAGGTGATCCGGCAACGGCACTTGACGGGCCGGGGCGCATTGTCGTGTCGCAATCGCTGGCGCGCTCCCTCTTCGGCGAGGGCGATGCGGTCGGGCAGACGGTGATCCAACAGGGGCGGGTACTCACCGTCACCGGCATCATGGCCGACGTTGCGCGCACCTCGCACCTGCGCTTCGATGCCGCTATCTCCCTCGCCACCGTCTCCGATCCGGGCTGGTGGTACGACAACTGGTTCGCATTCTCGTTCGCCACCTACGCGCTGCTGAACGAAGGCGTGACGCCCGCCGCGCTGGAAGCCCAGTTTCCGACCTTTATCGACCAAGCCGCTGGCGAAGCGCTAGCGGAGGACGGCGACGCGATGACGCTCTACGCCGTTCCGCTGTCCGACCTCTACCTCAGTGGCGGGCCGGGCATGGGCGACTACGGCAGCCACTCGACGCTGCGCATCCTGTCGCTGATCGCTCTGCTGGTGCTCGTCGTGGCGGGCGTCAACTTCACCAACCTCGCCACGGCACGCTCGCTGGACCGTGCCAGAGAAGTCGGCGTCCGGCGCTCGCTCGGGGCAGCGCGCGCCGGAATGGCGATTCAGTTTCTGGCCGAGGCCGTCGTGCTCAGCCTGTTCGCCACGCTAGCGGGCATCGCGCTCGCCGCAGCGGCGACTCCGGTCTTTCAGGCGATAAGCGAGAAGCCGGTCACACTCCTCGACCTGGGATCGTGGTGGTACGGAGTCGCCGGGCTTACGGTCGTCGTGGGGCTGCTGGCGGGCGCGTACCCGGCGTTTGTGCTGAGCGGCTTCCGTCCCGCCGAGGTGCTCAAAGGCCGGTTTTCGGTCGGACAACGCGGCTCTATGGTTCGGCAAACGCTGGTCGCTGGGCAGTTCGCCGTCTCCATCGCACTCGTCGCCGCTACGGGCATCGTGTTCGCCCAACTCGACTTCGTACAGAGCCGCGACCTGGGCTTCGATGCGGGCGGCGCGCAATCGCAACTCGTCGTCGTCCCGTTCAGCGGCGACTCGACGGTGACGACTCACATGGACCGGATCCGCAGCCGGATGCTCGCTATCGACGGCGTCAGCGGGATGACAGCGTCGCTCAACGTGCCGACGCGCGGGCAGGCGAGCGGCGGCGGATTCATCGAAGCGCCCGACGGATCTGAGCATGAGATGAGCACGGCGATGTATCTATCGGATACGGCCTTCGCCCGCGTGTATGGGCTGACACTCCTCGCAGGTAACCTGCCCGACAAGCCCGAGTCGTACGAGGTTACGCTCGATTATCTCGTTAACGAGGCCGCCGCGAAAGAAGCAGGATATACCGACGTGGGCGAGGTCGTCGGCAAGCGAACCGAGTTTTGGGGCGCCGAGGGCGTCATCGTAGGTGTCGTACGCGATTTCCATACGGCGGGCCTACAGCAGCGCGTCGCCCCCGTCGCCGTCATCCCGACGCCCGGCGACGGCGGTGGCTTCCTCTCCACCCTCACGTTCCGCGTCGACCGCGCCGATCTGCCCGCCACGCTCGGCGCCATGCAGACCGTTTGGGCCGACCTCGTCCCGAGCCGCACGTTCGACTATTCGTTCCTCGACGAGAGCTTCGCCGCACAGTACGCGTCCGAGCGGCGATTCGGGCGACTGTTCGGCCTATTCGCCGGACTCGCCATCGTGATTGCCCTACTCGGCCTGTTCGGACTGGCGGCGCACTCGGCGAGCAAGCGCGTCAAGGAGATCGGCGTCAGGCGCGTACTGGGAGCAACCGTCGTTCAGGTCGTCGCGCTGCTGGGCCGAGGCACCGTCGCCCTCGTGGTCGTGAGCGTGCTGCTGGCCGTGCCTGCCGTCGTGTTCGGCATGAACCGCTGGCTCGACAGCTTCGCCTACCGCATCGACGTAGGGTGGCTGCCATTCGTCGGCGCCGGGCTGCTCGTGCTCGGATTGGCGCTAGCGACCGTCGCCTACCACGCGGTCCGGGCGGCGCGGGCGAATCCGGCGGCGTCACTGCGGTCGGAGTACGGAGCCTGGCAGTCGCAGACACCACAGGTCTGCCAGACTCACACCTAAGGGCGACTCGCGGATTCGCACCTACGACACCAACCCAATCATGATCGCCTCTACTTTTCGCACTGCCACCCGCAGCCTGACGCGCAACCGTGGGTTCGCGTTTCTCAACGTCGCAGGACTTTCGTTGGGGCTGGCGTGCGTGATTCTGATCGCGCTGTATGCGCACGACGAGTTGATCGTCGACCGATTCCACCAGAATGCCGACCGCATCACCCGCGTCGACTTGACGTGGACCGAGGATGGCGAGGTCGACGAACTGCCGGTGACGCCCGCCGTCATGGGACCAGAGATCTCGGAGCGTGTGCCATCGACCGAGGCCGTCGTGCGCGTGATAACGACCGACGCCGTTCTGAACGTCGGGGAGCAGGCGGTCGAGGCCGAGCGGGGCGCGCTGATGGCGGACGACGGCTTCTTCGAGGTGTTCTCGTTTCCTCTGATCGAAGGCGATCCCTCATCCGTGCTGGCCGAGCCGGGGCGCATCGTCGTGTCGCAGTCGCTGGCGCGCACGCTGTTCGGCGACGACCCTGCCGTCGGGCAGACGCTGACGCAGGGCGGCTATGCGCTGACGGTCTCGGGCGTAATGGCCGACGTTCCGCGCCACTCGCACCTGGAGTTTTCGGCCGTCACCTCGCTCGCGACGATGTACGACGTAGAGTGGCTCTTCTCGGGCTGGTTATCCAACGCGGTCGCCACCTACGCCCTGCTGCGCCCCGGCACGTCGGCAGACGCGTTCGAGGCGCAGCTCGGTCTGTTCATCGAGGAAGCTGCAGGCACGCAGATGGCGGAAGCGGATGTCCAGTTGATGCCCGTCGTCCGACCGCTGAATGGCCTCTACTTCTCCGACGCGGCAGGCATTGGACGCTGGGGCAATGCGACGACGCTACGGATTCTGACGCTGATCGCGCTGTTCGTGCTCGTCGTGGCGGGCGTCAACTTCACCAACCTGGCTACGGCGCGCTCGCTCGACCGCGCCAAGGAAGTCGGCGTCCGGCGGACGCTGGGAGCCGGACGCTTCGGACTGGCGATTCAGTTTCTGACCGAAGCCGTCCTGCTGAGCCTGATCGCGCTCGTGCTCGCCGTCGGGCTGGCGTGGATTGCGCTGCCGACGTTCCGCATCGTCGCCGACCGCCCGGTCGTCCTGGCAGATCTGGGAATGTGGTGGAGTGCCATCATCGCCCTCGCCGTCGGGACGGGACTGCTGGCGGGCATCTATCCGGCGTTCGTGCTCAGCGGCTTTCGGCCCGCTCAGGTGCTCAAAGGCCAGTTCGCAACCGGCAGACAGGGCGCGATGCTGCGGCATGGGCTGGTCGGCTTGCAGTTCACCGCGTCGATTGCGCTGCTGGCGGCTACGGCCATCGTGTTTAGCCAACTCGTTTCATGCAGCAACACGATCTGGGCTTCGACCCAGGCGACGAGCAGACGCAACTCGTGCTGCTACCTAGAGCAACCACCGACGACGTCTTGCCCCCGACTAGCCGAGTTGCGCGAGCGGATCGATGCGCTGCCCGAACGTCCGAGGCCTGAGCGTCGGCTTGAACGCACCGACGAGCGGCGGCAGTAGAGGCAGCGGCTTCGTCCAGCGCGCCGACGGCAGCGAGCACGAGATGCTCGCGTCGATGTATCTCGCCGACACGTCGTTCGTCCGGGTCATGGGCCTGCACCTGGTCGCCGGACGCACGATCCGACCGATGCCGACCGACGACTCGCCACGCGAAGCCGTCGATCAACGAAACGAGCGGCGCGCCAGGCGGGATACGCCGATCCGCAGCGACGCGCTGGGCCAGCGGGCTAAGTTCTGGGGCATGGAGGGCGAGATCGTCGGCGTCGTGCGCGACTTCCACACGCAAGGACTGCAGTCCGAGATTCACGCCCGCGTTTCTGCTCGCCCGCAACGGAGCACATCCGACGATCTTCTCGCAAGACGTCCTGATCCGCGTCGGTACGCACGGACCTGTCCGGCGACGCTCGATGCGATACAGGCCATCTGGACCGACGTCGCGCCGACGCGCCCGTTCGAGTATGCGTTCATGGACGAGCGTTTCGCCGAGCAGTACCGGACCGAGCAGCGCTTCGGCACGCTCTTCCTGTTCTTCGCCGGACTCGCCATCGCGATTGCCCTACTCGGCCTGTTCGGACTGGCGGCGCACTCGGCGAGCAAGCGCGTCAAGGAGATCGGCGTCAGGCGCGTACTGGGAGCAACCGTCGTTCAGGTCGTCGCGCTGCTGGGCCGAGGGACTGTCGCGCTCGTTCTCGTGAGCGTGCTGCTGGCCGTGCCTGCCGTCGTGATCGGCATGAACCGCTGGCTCGACGGATTCGCCTACCGCATCGACGTGGGCGTGATGCCGTTCGCGCTTGCAGGTGGGACCGTGCTCATGCTGGCACTCGCGACCGTCGCCTATCACGCAGTTCGGGCGGCACGGGCGAATCCGGCGACATCGCTGCGGGACGAGTAGCGACGCCATTTCGTCCACCCGCGCACGGATGCTGTTCGGTGGCGGACAGATCGAGGCGTGATTGCGTGCATTGCGGCGCGGTTTGCGTGTCGGCACAGCGTTGGCGATGGAGTGGGGTGCCTGTCTCGGGCGACGCCCACGCTGCGTCGCTACGCCTCCTCCACACGCCAACCGCCATGCTGCTCCACGACCTCAAACTCACCCTCCGCAGTCTGGCTCGTCGCAAAGGGTATGCGGCGCTTCACGTGCTGGGGTTGGCTGCTGGACTGGCGGCCTGTTTGGTCGTGCTGCTCTACGCCGCGCACGAACTCACCTATGACCGCTTCCACCCCGACGCCGAGCAGATCTACTCGACGTACCTAAACGTGAGGTGTTCTCGTTTCCTCTGATCGAAGGCGATCCCTCATCTGTGCTGGCCGAGCCGGGGCGCATCGTCGTGTCGCAGTCGCTGGCGCGCACGCTGTTCGGCGACGCCCCCGCCGTCGGGCAGACGCTGACGCAGGGCGGCTATGCGCTGACGGTCTCGGGCGTAATGGCCGATGTCCCGCGCCACTCGCACCTGGAGATTTCGGCCGTCACCTCGCTCGCGACGATGTACGACGTAGAGTGGCTCTTCTCGGGCTGGTTCTCCAACGCGGTCGCCACCTACGCCCTGCTGCGCCCCGGCACGTCGGCAGACGCGTTCGAGGCGCAGCTCGATCTGTTCATCGAGGAAGCTGCAGGCACGCAGATGGCGGAAGCGGACGTCCAGTTGACGCCCGTCGTCCGACCGCTGGATGGCCTCTACTTCTCCGACGCGGCAGGCATCGGACGCTGGGGCAATGCGACGACGCTACGGATTCTGACGCTGATCGCGCTGTTCGTGCTCGTCGTGGCGGGCGTCAACTTCACCAACCTGGCTACGGCGCGCTCGCTCGACCGCGCCAAGGAAGTCGGCGTCCGGCGGACGCTGGGAGCCGGACGCTTCGGACTGGCGATTCAGTTTCTGACCGAAGCCGTCCTGTTGAGCCTGATCGCGCTCGTGCTCGCCGTCGGGCTGGCGTGGATTGCGCTGCCGACGTTCCGCATCGTCGCCGACCGCCCGGTCGTGCTGGCAGATCTGGGAATGTGGTGGAGTGCCATCATCGCCCTCGCCGTCGGGACGGGACTGCTGGCGGGCATCTATCCGGCGTTCGTGCTCAGCGGCTTTCGGCCCGCTCAGGTGCTCAAAGGCCAGTTCGCAACCGGCAGACAGGGCGCGATGCTGCGGCATGGGCTGGTCGGCTTGCAGTTCACCGCGTCGATTGCGCTGCTGGCGGCTACGGCCATCGTGTTCGGCCAACTGCGCTTCATGCAAGACCGCGATTTGGGCTTTGACGCAGGCGATGAGCAGACGCAACTCGTCCTCCTGCCCCGCGCAATCAACGACGAGGTGTACCCCCGACTGGCCGAGTTGCGCGAGCGCATCGGCGCGCTCCCGAACGTCCGAGGAATGAGCGTCGGACTGAGCGCTCCGACGAGCGGAGGCGGAAGAGGCGGTGGCTTCGTCCAGCGCGCCGATGGGTCAGCGAACAAGAGATGCTCGCGGCGATGTATCGTGGCCGACACGTCGTTCGCGTCGGTGTCATGGGCCTGCACGCTGGTAGCCGGACGCGCGATGCGTCCGATGCCGACCGATGAGTCGCCGCGCGAGGCCCTGATCAACGAAACGAGCGGCGCGCGCAGGCGGGCTACACCGATCCGAGCGACGCGCTGGGCCAGCGGGCAAAGTTCTGGGGCATGGAGGGCGAGATCGTCGGCGTCGTGCGCGACTTCCACACGCAAGGATTGCAGTCCGAGATTCAGCCCGCGTTTCTGCTCGCCCGCCAGCACATCCGACGATCTTCATCGCAACAACGTCCTGATCCGCGTCGGTACGACAAGACCTGTCCGGCGACGCTCGATGCGATACAGGCCATCTGGACCGACGTCGCGCCGACGCGCCCGTTCGAGTATGCGTTCATGGACGAGCGTTTCGCCGAGCAGTACCAGACCGAGCAGCGCTTCGGCACGCTCTTCCTGTTCTTCGCCGGACTCGCCATCGCGATTGCCCTACTCGGCCTGTTCGGACTGGCGGCGCACTCGGCGAGCAAGCGCGTCAAGGAGATCGGCGTCAGGCGCGTACTGGGAGCAACCGTCGTTCAGGTCGTCGCGCTGCTGGGCCGAGGGACTGTCGCGCTCGTTCTCGTGAGCGTGCTGCTGGCCGTGCCTGCCGTCGTGATCGGCATGAACCGCTGGCTCGACGGATTCGCCTACCGCATCGACGTGGGCGTGATGCCGTTCGCGCTTGCAGGTGGGACCGTGCTCATGCTGGCACTCGCGACCGTCGCCTATCACGCAGTTCGGGCGGCACGGGCGAATCCGGCGACATCGCTGCGGGACGAGTAGCGACGCCATTTCGTCCACCCGCGCACGGATGCTGTTCGGTGGCGGACAGATCGAGGTGTGATTGCGCGCATTGCGGCGCGGTTTGCGTGTCGGCACAGCGTTGGCGATGGAGTGGGGTGCCTGTCTCGGGCGACGCCCACGCTGCGTCGCTACGCCTCCTCCACACGCCAACCGCCATGCTGCTCCACGACCTAAAACTCACCCTCCGCAGTCTGGCTCGTCGCAAAGGGTATGCGGCGCTTCACGTGCTCGGGCTGGCGGCTGGACTGGCGGCCTGTTTGGTCGTGCTGCTCTACGCCGCGCACGAACTCACCTATGACCGCTTCCACCCCGACGCCGAGCAGATCTACTCGACGTACCGAAACGTGCAGTTCGGCACCATGACGCATACGATGAGCGGTGTCGATCCGGTGACGTTCGAGCGCATAGAAACCGGCATCGCTGGCATAGAGGAGGTGAGCCGGATCGAGTCGGACGAGGGCGTCGCCTTCGACGCGCAAGACGAGCCGGTATCCGTCGATGCGATTGCCCAGGTCGACGCCAACTTCTTCGACTTCTTTGGCTTTGATCTGGTGCAGGGCAGTCCGGCGCAGGTGCTGTCCGGCCCCGATGACCTCGTGGTCACCGAGTCGTTCGCTAAGCGACTGTTCGGCGACGCGGATCCGGTCGGACGCACGGTCACTTTTCTCGAACGCGACTTCCTCTCGAAAGGCGATAGACGCGTGTTCACGGTTAGCGGCGTCGCCAGTGATCCGCCAGGAAACTCGGCCATCTCGTTCGACGCCCTGAGGCCATTCGATCCAGCACCCGACACGCTATCGGCCAACGCGTTCGACAGCACGCCGACCTACCTGCGCCTGAATGCCAACGCCGACACCGCCGCCGTACTCACGACTCTTCGCACACAGCCGGACAACGAAGCCGTTCCATCCGACCTCGGCGCGATCCGTTTGGTCGAGGCGCGGTTGATGCAGAGAGAGACGGGTTCGTCGCCGCTGCGCTACGTCTACCTGTTCGGAACAGTCGCACTGCTGCTGCTCGTGATCGCGGTCATCAACTACGTCAACCTGGCGACAGCGTACGCAGATCAGCGGCGAACCGAAGTGGGCGTACGCAAGACGCTGG
Source organism: Rhodothermales bacterium (assembly GCA_963793245.1). Classification (GTDB taxonomy): domain Bacteria; phylum Bacteroidota; class Rhodothermia; order Rhodothermales; family BA12; genus CAXBBB01. Next base: position 253,996 of record CAWBZG010000003.1, on the reverse strand, counting down.
GCGCGTCGCGCGCAGAGTTAGGGCGGCTGTTCTGGCTCGAATCTTTTCTGCTTGCGTTTGTCGCTGGTCTGATCGCGCTGGCGTTGTCGGCAGCTGCTCCGTGGCTGTTCCGTTCGTTCTTCGGCTTCGAGCTAGCCGTGACGCCGTTCTCGCATCCGTGGGCAGCGTCGGCGCTCATGGGTGTTGCTCTTCTTTCAGGCGCGCTCGCGGGCGCATATCCAGCCCTCTACCTTTCCCGCCAGCGACCCATTCAGGCGTTGCAGAAAAGCCGAGCGAGCGGCGGCGGATTACGACTCAGGCAAGGACTCGTTGTCGTCCAGTTTGCCCTCGCCATCGGCATGCTCTCGTCGACGTGGATCGTCGGTAACCAGTTGAGCCTGGGCAACGACCGCATCATCGGAAGCGGCACCCAGACACTCGTGCTCGGCGTGGCGACTGAGGACAAGGGCGATGTCGAGCGCATGTCTCGGGCCATTGCAGCCAGCCCACACGTCGAGCGTGTCGTTCGGTCGAGTGCGGCGCCGGGCGAACTGGGCTTTATGAATATGTTCTCGCCGAGCAGCGCGCGCGGCGAAGAAGCAGTCGAAGGCGAAAGCTCGGCGATGCTGCGCACCATTGCCGCAGACACCGACTACGCCGACTTCTACGGTATCGACCTGGCGGCGGGCCGAGCGCTCACCCCGGGCGACCAACGAGCGATGCTACTCAACCGGCGGGGCGTCCAGACCTTCGGCTTCGGAGAAGAGCCAGCCGATGCGATAGGACGCACGTTCCACCTCGCCGGCGTGCCGCACGAAGTCGTCGGCGTAGTGGAGGACTTCTACATGAGCCGCGTAGACAGCAAGCCAATCTCAATGGCGCTGACCTCGTTTCCTGCCGCAAGTGACGAGTTGGAAGCGAGTCAATTGTACGATGCGCGCGCAGTCTCAGTGCGTATTTCGGCAGGAGATGCAGCCTTGGCCCTCGACGACATTGAAGCAGCGTGGCGATCCGCCCTTCCCGAAACACCGTTCGGTTATCGCTTTCTAGACGAGGTGTTCGCCGATGCTTACGAGGCCGAGCGCAGAACCCAGGCCGTCTTCGGGTTCGCGGCCACACTCGCGCTCGTCCTCGCCTGCATGGGCCTGTTCGGACTCGCCGCCTTCGCCGCGATGCAGCGCCGCAAAGAGATTGGCGTACGGAAGGTGCTGGGCGCGGGTGTAGCGCGATTGGTCGGACTGATGACGCGCGATTTTGCCCTGCTCGTGCTTGTCGGATTCGCCCTCGCCGTGCCCGCCGCCTACGTGCTGATGGGCCGCTGGCTCGAAGGCTTCGCCGAACGCGCGCCGATGCGTCCGGGCGTCTTCCTCGCATCGGGAGCGCTCGTGCTCGTCGTAGCGCTGGCGACGGTCGGCTGGCACGCGCTGCGGGCGGCGACGGTCAACCCTGCCGACGTACTGCGCGACGAGTAGAACAGCGCATTCTCATTCCTCCGACGCAGCATGCTGCGTCGCTACACGACCTTCTGTGATGATTCGATACGACCTGCTCCTCGCCCTTCGCTCGCTGCGGCGCAACCGGGGCTACGCGCTGCTCAATGGCGTCGGGCTGACGCTGGGGCTGGCTGTCGCCGTCCTGGTGCTGGCGTATCTGGGCTACGAACGCGCATTCGATCAGCACCTGCCGCACGCCGACCGGACGTACCGGATGGAATCGAACTATAGGGCGAGTTGGTACTCGACGATCGGCTTCGGGGGCTACTTCAACGAACCGATCGAAGGTCAGGTGCGGCTCGCGACAGAACTCGAAGCCGAACCGACCATTGAGACCGCATCACTCGTCTATCTGGATGCCAACACACAGTACGTAGAGGCAGCGAACGAGCGCTTTGACGAAGACCGCATCCTGTTCACCGTCACCGGCGACGCGACGACCGACATCTTTGGCCTGGACTTCATCGCAGGCGATCCAGCGACAGCGCTCGACCGACAGATGTCTGCTGTTCTGACCGAGGAGACGGCGCTGCGCTACTTCGGAACGACCGACGCCGTCGGCCAAACGATTGCGCGCGACACACTGACGTACCAGGTGACCGGCGTCATCGCCGCACCTCCGGCGACGCAGCATGTCCGCTACGACCTGATCGTACACGAACGGATCCCCAACTTCGGCGCTTATACGTATGTCCGTTTGACGCCCGGCGCCGATGTAGCCGCGTCAGAAGCCGCCGCCACGCGCGCCGTCTACCGCGTTCGCCCCGCTCGGGCCGAAGATCCGTTACACAAGGGCGAGCGTCTGACATCCGTCACCGCTCTGCGCTTCGCCGACCCAACGCTCTACGACGCCGAGCCTCCCGCCGACGCGCGCTACCTCTACCTGTTCGGCATCGCGGCGATCTTGCTGCTCGTCATCGCCGCGTCGAACTACGCCAACCTCTCGGTCGCGCTCTACCAGCGCCGGAGTCGCGACATTGGCGTGCGCAAGGCGATGGGCGCTGAGCGCGGGAGGCTGATCGCGTCGTTCTTCGGAGAATCGATCTTGCTTTCGGTGGGGTGCCTGATCCCGGCGTACGTGCTGGCGTGGCTGACGCTACCCCTACTCAACAGCGCGATGGGCGTCGAGATCGCTGCGTTGTCTCTGTTCTCGCCGCAGTTTGTGTTGCTCGTCGGCGCGTTGGCGTTGGTGACCGGGCTGATCGCGGGCGCGTATCCGGCGTTGGTCCTCTCGCGCGCGGCTGCCGTCGACCTGTTCGGCGGGCAGTCCAAAGCAGGCGAGGGCAGTGCCTGGATGCGGCGGGCGCTCGTCGGCGCGCAGTTCGCGTTGCTGGTCGGACTGGCGAGCGGCGCATGGGTGGTGCAGCGACAGGTGGCGTTCATCGGCGACAAAGACTTGGGCTTCGAATCCAGTGGCGTCGTCCACCTGCAAGGCTTGGGCGACATCGACGCGTTCAACCGCTTCAAAGCCGAAGTGTCCGACATCCCTGCCGTCCGCGCCTTGGGCACCGGCCCGCTCCCCGGCCCCGGCTTCAACCGCACGACCTACCGCGCCTTGGATAGCGACGTGGTCTACGACGACGCCAACTTGGTCACGACCGACCTCGCCTACTTCGACGTGATGCAGATCGACGTCGGCGATGCGCTCGACGTATTCGACGGCGGACCGGACCGCCTGTTCTTCGCCAACCGCGCCGCTGCCACTCGCCTCAACCTGCCTGAGCAGGGTGGACAGGTGGTGATGGAGCCGGAGTACATGGCGAGCGAAGGGACACCCGATGCCGCCGACGCCGTAGCGGGCATCCTCCCCGACTGGCACCTGTTCTCGCTGCGCGAAGAGGTGCGCCCCCTGTTCGTCTCCGTCATGCGCGAGCCGACGTGGATCTGGAACGCCATCGCACGAGTCGACACGCGCGACCTGCCTGCGACGATGGAGGCACTGGAAGCCGCCTGGAACAGGGCCGAACCGACGCTCCCCTTCGCCCCCCGCTTCGTCGACGAGGACCTGGCTAGGCTGTACGAGCAGGAGCAGCGTGCGGCACGGTTCAGCATGGTCCTGTCGATCCTCGCCGTCGTCCTGACGCTACTCGGATTGGTCGGCGTCGTGGCGTACGCGGCGGCACGGCGGCGAAAGGAAATCAGCGTACGCAAAGTGCTCGGCGCGCATCCAGCGCAGTTGGTGGCGCTGCTGACGCGCGAACTGGTCGCCATCGTCGGCGTCGCGTTCGTAGTCGGAGCGCCCGTCGCCTACTGGCTCACCAGCACGTGGCTGAGTGGGTTTGCCTACCGCATCGACCTGGGACCGCTGACCTTCGTCGCCATCGGCCTGCTGCTGCTCGTAATCGCGTTCGGCGTGACGGCAGCCCAAACGTGGCGCGCCGCCAGCGTCAATCCCGCAACCGTCCTGCGCGACGAGTGACTGGAGACCTGGCAGGTCGCCTGCGACCTGCCAGGTCCGTAACGGAAACGCGTACTATTCGGTCGACTCACGGAGTCGCCCTTACCACCTATCCACACTCCGATGCTGACTTCTGATTTCCGCACTGCGCTCCGTAGCCTCTCGCGTCGACGCGGCTACTCGGCGCTGCACCTGACGGGCCTGGGCGTTGGGCTGGCGTGCTGCCTGCTGATCGGCTTGTTCGTACGCGACGAACTGCGCTACGACCGCTTCCACTCGGATGGTGACCGTATCGTGCGGCTCATGGCGAGCGGGACGTTCGACAACGGATTCGACTTCTCGCTGGGCGGACTTCCGTCGGGCGCGGCGATGGATCTGATGGCGTCGCGGCCCGAAGTCGAGGTGACGACGCAGATGAGTCGCCCCCAATCGCGGACGGTTCACCACGACGGCGAGCGTACCGAAGAAGGCGGCTTCGTCTATGTCGACGAGCATTTTTTCGACGTGTTCAACTTCGATTTGATCGCAGGCGATCTGTCGGCGATGGACCGGAGCGGCGTCGTATTGCTCACCCAAACCATGGCCCAGCGCTACTTCCCTGGCGGCGAAGCCCTCGGCAGCAAGCTGCTGCTCAACGCCACCAACGGCCCCGAAGTGGTGGGTATCGTCGCCGATCCACCGAAGCAATCGAGCCTGCGATTTCAGGCGTTACTGACGACCGAGCGTAACGCTGACTGGTATGCAGGCGGCAACCCAACGTATGCGCGCTTGCGCAGCGTAGCGGATACGGCGACGGTCGTCCCCTACGTCGAGGCGGCGCTGGTCGAGCGGCTGGATGGGTTCATGTCAGCGACCGTCGAGGCGATGCCGCTCACCGAGTTGTATCTCAACGGGCAAACGTACGCGTCAGACTTTTCGAGCGGTGCGGGGCTGCTGCGCGGCAAGTCGGCGTACGTGTGGGCCTTCGGCGCGGCGGCACTGCTGATTTTGTTCGTCTCGTGCATCACCTACGTCACGCTGGCGACGGCGCAGGCGGCAGAGCGGGCGAGCGAGATCGGCGTGCGCAAGGCCCTGGGCGGATCGCGTGGACAACTGGCGCGGCAGTTCGTGATCGAAGCCGCCGTCCTGACGACCGGGGCATTGGTCGTCGCGGCGATTTTGGCGCATCTCGCGCTGCCTGGCCTCAACGCGCTGACGGATAAGTCGCTCGTCATCGACTACCTGGGCGATCCGTTCGTCGCGCTGCTCTTCGCGAGCGTCGGCGTAGGTGTGACGCTGCTTTGTGGGCTGTATCCAGCCGTCTACCTATCGTCGTTCCGTCCGATTGAGGCACTCAACAGCCGGAGCATGGGCGTCGGAAGAGGCGCGCGGACGCGGCGGGTTCTGGTGACGACGCAGTTCGCCGTTTCGGTCGGGCTGCTGCTGTGCGCCGTCACGATGAACCGCCAACTCGACTTCCTCGCCGACAAAGAACTGGGCTTCGCGGGCGATCAACTCGTCCGCGTCGAGATGATCGCCCAAGAGCGCTACGACGCGTTCAAAGCCGAACTGCTGGCGCTCCCCGGCGTGCGCGGCGTGACGACGGCGCCCTCGTTTCCCAACACGATGAGCGGTTGGTACACGTTCGATTCCGAAGAGCCGGACGCTCCCGCCGACGACACGTTCGACATCATGGAAACCGATGCCGACTTCCCCGCGACGTTCGGCACTCCGGTCGTCGCCGGACGCTACTTCGAGTCAGGTCGCCCAGCAGATTCGGCGTCGGTCGTGCTGAGCGCTGCGGGTGCTCGTTCGTTTGGATGGACGCCCAACGAAGCGGTCGGCAAAACCATTGGCGAGGAGAACATGGTCGTCATCGGAGTGCTGGCCGATCTGCACGGCGCGTCGCTCGACATGGAGTTGCGCCCCTCGCTCTACCGCCTGACCGATGAGCGCCGACGAACCGTCTACCTGCGCATCGACCCGCAGCAGGCAAGCGCCACGCTCGACGCCGTCGCAACACTGTACCCCGACTTCAACGACTTCGACGCGTTCGACTACACCTTCCTCGACGACGCGTTCGCCTCGTTCTTCGCATCCGATCAGCGGTTGCGGACGCTGATTTCGGTCTTCACGCTCGTCGCTCTACTCCTGGCCGCGCTGGGCATCGTCGGATTGGCGACGCATGCCGCCGCCCGTCGGACACGCGAGATCGGCATTCGCAAGGTGCTGGGCGCGAGCGAGGTCGGGTTGGTGCTGCGGTTGTCGCGCGAGTTTGCCATTTTGTCGATCGCCGGGTTTGTCGTCGCGGCGCCGATTGCGGCCTGGGTGATGCAACAATGGCTCGACGGATTTCCGTACCGCGTTGGACTGGGCGTCGGTGCGTTCGTGCTCGCCGGAGCCGTCGTGTGTGTCGGCGCGCTCAGCGTCGCGGCGCTGCGGACGGCCAAGGTTGCGCACGCCAATCCGGTCGACGCGCTGCGCCACGAGTAGGCCGTCGTCCGCTGCTGCACGGCAACTGTCCGGCTGCGGACACCAAGCCAGTCCGAAGACGGCTCGCAGCGCGGTTGGCGGCAGCGGCACGGCGTTGGCGTAGGTGGAGAGCGCCGCCCAACCGACCGCAATGTCCATGCTCGCCTCCGCACTTCGCCGCCTACGCCGCCACCGACTCTACACCGGACTCAACGTGTTCGGGCTGGCGCTCGGGCTGGCGTGCTGCCTGCTCATCGCCCTGTTCGTGCGATCCGAGATGTCGGTCGACGGCTTCCATCCAGACGGCGACCGGATCTACCGCGTCAGCCAGTGGAGCGACGGGCCGGGGACGGATCTGTGGGCCTGGACCGGCGGCGGACTGGCACCCGACTTGGCGGCGGACTTTCCAGAAATCGAGCACGTCGTCCGCGTAGCGCAGAGCGGGCAAGACGTGTATATGCCCGACGCCGACGCTTTGGGACTGCCTGCCGAACCCTCGCGAGAGGAGAGCCTGTTCTTCGCCGACGCCGACTTCTTCAAGGTCTTCGGCTTCCCACTCCTGCGCGGTCAACCCGAGCGCGTGTTCGAAGCCGCCGATGCCGTCGTCGTCACCGAGAGTACGGCGCGCCGCCTGTTCGGGGACGCCGACCCGATGGGACAAACGCTCGTCGTTCAGAGCCAGCACACACTGCGCGTGACGGGCGTCGCTCAGGATCCGCCGCCGGGCACGCGGTTTCAGTTCGACCTGATCGGCGGCCCTATCCCCTACCGCATCATCAACGGCTTCCCCGCCGACGCTGACTTCGGTTCGTACTGGTGGCCGACGGTGCACACGTACGTCAAACTCGCTCCCGGCACTGACGCGCGCTCGCTACAGGTCAAACTGCCCGAGTTTGCTATTCGCCACCGAGGGGAAGACAGCGGAGCCGAGCATCCGCCGCTTCTCGAACCCATCTCCGACCTTCACCTGTATTCCCAGGCGACCGGCGCGCTCGGCGAAACCGGCAGCCTCGACGCGGTTCGCACGTTCACGTTTATCGCGCTGGCCGTCCTGCTCCTGGCCGCGATCAACTTCGTCAACCTGACGACGGCACGCGCGCAGAGCCGAGCGCAGGAAGTCGGCGTGCGCAAAGCCGTCGGCGCGGGGCGGGACGAGTTGATCGTGCGGTTTCTGGCCGAGTCGGTCGTGCTGAGTCTGGTCGCCCTCGTGTTGGCGTGCGGGCTGGCCTGGCTGGGCGTCGGACTTGTCGAAAGCGTGACGGGACGCCCCCTTGACGTATCCGCGCTCGCGACACCCTACTTCGGTCTCCTAGCGCTGGGCGCGACGCTCGCCGTAGGTCTGCTGGCAGGCGTATACCCGGCGCTGGTGCTGTCCGGATTCGAGCCGGTGCGGGTACTGAGAGGAAGCATGGGATCGGTTACCGGGGCCGGAAAAGGTTTGACGCTTCGGCGCGCGCTCGTCGGCGTGCAGTTCGTCGTGTCGATAGCCCTGGTCGCGGCGACACTCGTCGCATTACAGCAGAACCGTTTCCTGCGGACAGCCGATTTGGGGTTCGACCAGTCGGAGACCGTCGCCGTCCAGATCAAAGGCGAAAGCTGGGAGGCACTCCGCGATGCCCTTCGGCGCGTCGACGGCGTCGAGTCCGTCACCGCAGCGAGTGCCCGCCCCGGGCTGGGCGCCACGTTCGGTCTCCCCTACCGCGTCAGCGACAGCGGCATTCCGGGCGGTGCTGGAGCGGACGACGACAATCCGCAGGGTGGCGGCAACCTACAATTCCTCTACGTCACGGACGATTTCGACGAGCAGTTCGGACTAAAACTCGCCGCTGGACGCCTATTCAGCCCGGACTTCCCCGCCGACGTAGGAGTCGATCCCAGTCCTGGCGTTCAATTTCTGCACTTGGCGGAACGCGGGATGGTGATCAACGAAACGGCTGCTCGTCGTCACGGATGGACGCCCGAGGAAGCGCTGGGCAAGCAGTATCGCCTGTTCGCGTTCGAGAACGACACGTACTTCACCGACATCACGGGCACCGTCGTTGGCGTCGTCAAAGACTTTCACGTAGGCCCGCTGGCCGAGTACATCGAACCGCTGCTGATGATGCGGGCCGACACGCCGCGCGGGTTTTCGGCGCGATGGGCGCTCGTCCGCGTAGCTCCGGGCGACGCCGGTCAGCGCATGGACGACCTACGCGCCGCCTTCCGCCAAGTCGCCCCCGACGCTCCGTTCGTCGCCGACTTCCTGGACGACGCCCTGGCTGATCGCTACGCCAAGTACGAGCGCACCGGTACGTTGTTGGCCGTTTTCGGCGCGTTGGGGCTGGGCATCGCCTGCTTGGGCTTGCTCGGACTCGTCGCCTATGCTGCACAGAGCCGGCGCCGCGAAATCGGCGTGCGCAAAGTGCTGGGCGCGAGCGTGGGTCGCCTGACGTGGCTGCTGCTGCGCGACTTCGCGCTGCTGTCGCTACTGGCCTCGCTCGTCGCCTTACCTCTGGCGTGGTGGGGGATGTCGCGTTGGCTCGACGGCTTCGCGTACCATACCGATCTCAACCCGCTTGTCTTCGCAGGCGCCGCTCTGGTCGTCGCCGCCATCGCTCTGATCACAGTCGCCGGACACGCGATCCGCGCCGCCACATCGGACCCAACGACAGCGCTGCGGGCCGAGTAATCTCCACTTCCGCGTACCGACGGGACATGCCCCGTCGCTAGCACATCGCCACCAGACACAAAGTACCGCCGTTATATATAACGGCGCTTCCCAATCCAAACTCGCCCCTACGTTCATGATCAAACTCCAAAACCTCACCCGCACACATCGTCAGGGCAGCAGCCAGGTGTTCACCTTGCGCGACGTTTCGCTCGACGTTCCCGCCGGGCAATTCGTGACGCTCGTCGGCCCGTCCGGTGCCGGAAAGACGACGCTGCTGCATATCCTCGGCTTGCTCGACGCGCCAACGTCTGGCACGTATGAACTGGACGAAGTCGAGGTGAGCAACCTGTCCGAGAAGCAGCGGACGGCGTATCATCGCGACGCCATCGGCTTCGTGTTTCAGGCCTACCACCTGATCGACGACCTGACCGTTGCCGAGAACATCGAAGCGCCGTTGCGCTACGCCAAGGTGCCACGCGCCGAACGCCAGGGACGCGTCGCCGAAATGCTCGACCGATTCGGTCTCTCCGCACGCGCCGACCTGTTTCCGCCGCAACTGAGCGGTGGTCAGCAGCAACTCGTCGGCGTCGCCCGCGCCTTGGTCATCCGCCCCAAACTCGTCCTCGCGGACGAGCCGACCGGCAACCTCCACGCGCGCGACGGACAAGCCGTAATGGACGCGCTACATGAACTGCACAACGAGGGCGTCACCATCCTCCACGTCACGCACAACCCGGCGTGGGAAGCCTACGGACAGCGCACCGTCGAACTCGAAGACGGACGCATCGTGCGCGACGAGATGGTGGAGACGGCTGCTGCGTGAGACGTGGGTGGGGTGTAGCGCGCAACATCGCAGACCGCTCCATCGCATGCCCAACCACAACCTTACCCAACTGTCATCGCGAGGAGCAGAGCGACGCGGCGATCTCTACAGCCAGACACTGGCTTCGGAGTCGCCACGGCCTCCGTCACGATGACAAACTGGAAGCGTGGAGCCTGCTGCCGACACCCGGCCAGCCGCTCAATTCAGCGTTACACGACGGAAACACCCGACGGAGGCGTCTGGTTGAAAACGGCGATTCATAAATGCCTTCAACCATGGCCCCCCGCTGGATTCTCCGCGAGGTGCCGAACGACGCAGCCGTCGACGCGCTCTCGCAGCGCCTCAACGATCTGCCCGACGCCCTCGCGCGCACCCTCGTGCTGCGCGGCATCGACACGTTCGACACCGCCAAACGCTTTTTCCGTCCCACTCTCACCGCCTCGCACGATCCGTTTCTGATGCGCGGCATGGACGCCGCCGTCGACCGCATCGTTCAGGCCATCGACTCGAACGAGAAGGTCGTCGTTTATGGGGATTACGATGTCGATGGGACGACGGCGACGGCGCTGATGACGCGCTTCCTGCGGTCGAGCGGACTGCCCGATACGACCTACTTCGTCCCCAACCGGTTCAAGAACGGCTACGGCTTGTCACCCGGCGGGATCGACGAGTGCCACGACCGCGGAGCGACGCTGATCGTAGCGCTTGACTGTGGTGTGACGGCCGTCGAGGAGGCCAAGTACGCACGCAGGTTGGGCATCGACTTGGTCATCTGCGACCACCACAAACCCGGCGATGAACTCCCCGACGTGGCCGCCCTGCTCGACCCCAAACAACCCGACTGTGAGTACCCGTTCAAAGAGCTATCGGGCTGCGGCATCGGCTTCAAAGTTGTCCAGGCCGTGTTGCAACGACAAGGCCGCTCGCCTGCCGAAGCACTCCCCTACCTCGACCTCGTCGCCGTATCGACGGCCGCCGACATCGTCGATCTGGACGGCGAGAACCGCGACTTGATGTTCGCCGGACTCGAGCGCCTGCGGTCGGATCCGCGCCCCGGCTTTCGCCACCTTGCTGAAACCGCACGCACCGAACTGACGACGGCGACCGTCGAAAACGTCGTGTTCACCATCGGTCCACGCATCAACGCTGCCGGACGCATGGGCAGCGCCGACAAAGCCGTCGAATTGCTGCTGACGGAGAGCGAAGAGGACGCGTTCAACTTGGCACTCGACCTCGAACAGATTAACGGCAAGCGCCGCGAACTCGATCAACAGATCCAGCAGTCGGCCATCCGGCAGGCTAAGGAGCAGACGAGCACGTGGGCAAAAAACAGCGCCGTCCTCTACGATCCCAGTTGGCACCTGGGTGTGATCGGCATCGTGGCGAGCCGCATCGTCGAACAGTTCAACCGCCCCGCCGTCATGATGTGCGACAGCGGACCGCTCGTTAAAGGGTCGGCGCGCTCGATTGCGGGCATCTCGATCTATCAGGCGCTCCAAAAGTGCGAAGACCTGCTCGAAGCCTTCGGCGGTCATGACTTCGCCGCCGGACTGACGATCAAGCCGCAAAACGTCCCCGAATTCCAGCGCCGCTTCGATGCTGCCGTCGGCGAGGCCCTCACGCCCGGCCTGCTCACGCCTTCGCGCGATTATGATGCCGACGTAACGCTTTCCGACCTCGACGCGCGCTTCTGGGCCGTCCTCAAGCAGTTCGCCCCGCACGGTCCGCAGAACCATACGCCCGTCTTCCGCGCCCGCGACCTGCGCGTGACCGGCAACCCGCACGCCGTAGGACGCGACGACGCGCACCTCAAACTCTGCGTGTGCCAGAGCGACGGGTCAGGCGAGCCGTTCGACGTGATCGCCTTCCGCATGGGCGACAAACTGCCCCTCGTTCAGCAGAGCGTCCGCAGTGGGCAGCCGCTCGACTTGCTCTTCTCGCTGAGCGAAAACCACTTCAGAGGCCGAACGACCCTCCAACTCAAAGCGCGCGATCTACGCCTGATGGAAGCGCCGATGGACTAGCGGTCTCGAATGTCTCCCTCCGTGGAAGCAGACAAGGGACAGAGCAACTGCTATCTATCCACCACGATGACATGCCCACAATACTGACTCTCCGCCCCTAGAATCACGCCGCCTCGCCGAAATCCCACGGCCACCGGCTCACCATGCACGACGAACAATCCCGTCTGATACAACCGCATCTGGTCGTCGTGCGGTAGATCAGCAAACGCCTGATAGACGCGCGGATAGACGGCGTTGTCTCCCTCCTCGCTGCGCTCCATCTGCTCCCCGTTGGGCGCGTAGACGACGACGCTCTTCCCCTCCCGTCCGAAGTACGGCTTTTCGACGTGTTGCTGCCCCGAGAGTGGTATTCGGTCGGCTTCGAGCAGGTACTCGTGCGGTCCCTCGCGGTCCCACACTTCAGCAAGCAGCGCCTTGCTCTGCATCAGCAGACTATACGGCGGGTTGGCGATGGTGACGAGTCGGTCGAAGAGCAGACGCTCGATCCGTTTGAGCAGTTCGGGTTCGTCCTCTACCAGAAACTCCCACGGGATCAGTTTGACGACAAAATCGCAGCGTTGCCACGCGTCGTCCGACAGCACGAAGACGCCTTCGTCAGCCCACGTCACGTCGTGTAGGGGAGCGGTGTGGGTCTGAAATCCGGCTTCCTGAGCGGCGGCCTCGAAGACCGCGAGGTTGGCCGTATCCTCGCGCGATCCGTCGAGATAGGTAAACAGGACGACGGGCGGCTTGTCTTCCGCCTTTCGGTCTTGCCACAGATCGGCGTTGTTGGCCTTCCAAACGCCGAACGCTTGCACCAGGCGCTCATAGAGCAGATTGAACTGCCTGGACTCGTCGCGCCCGTTGGCTTTGAGCAGTGCCCACTGCAGGATGCTCGTCTCGGGCAGCGTGACCGGCGTGTCGGCGTTGAACTCGATCAGGCGTGGCACTTCGCCGCCGATGCCTCCTGCCAAGTCGAAGCGTCCGTAGAGCGGCATGTGACGCTCGTCCTCCCATGTCATCCGGATCATAGCGTGCATCGCGGTAGGAATGCCGCACTCGCTCATACGTCCGCTGTTCGATAACGGCATCCGCCGCGTCGACGAGCATGTGGTACAACGTCTCGCCCGCCAGATACAGCCGCTCGGCCTCATCCTCGGTCACGTTGACCACGTCAGATTGGAAGTAATCGGATGCGCCTTCGTCCGTCAGCCATTTCCACTCAGGCACTTGAATGTCGGCATCGGCGAACGGCGACAAACGCTGCGTCGTCACCACCGGCTCAGCCTCCGCGCGAGGCGCGGCCCGACGAGTTGCCGTAGCCGCTACGTCCGCTCTGTCCAGGACTCGTGCTGCGCGTGGCGGGAGCCGTAGCCCGAGCACGCATCTGAGTGGCCTGAGATGCTGACGCCGGAGCCAGCCCGCGCGACTGCAAGCCAGACAATGTCGACCGCGTTTGCGCTCGGTTGGCGAACGTCTGGTTGTTCGAGTACGCCGCGCGTGGTGGTGCGGCTGCCGAGAAACCACCATAAGCTGCCGGACGCCATACGTTCATCAAGAGCGAGAGCATCAACACGTCGCCTAGTCCGAAGCCACTTTGACGAACCTGCTGTGGTGGTTGCGCAGGTAACTTGGAGGCGAACTGCTCAGGATCGGTGAGCGTCTCGGTCCGCCCGTCCAGGTAGAAGATGACGGTCTTGCTCGCTCCGTCGGTGATCTGCTCGTCGTCGATCACGAAGCCGTCAGCGGTTTCGCGGATAACGACCGTCACGCCTTGCATCTGTGCCGCTTGCTCGGTTGCGCCTACGTTCCAATCGTTGGAGGGAGGCGGCGCATCGTCGCCACACCCAGTGAGCAGGGCGGCTCCACTCGAACCAAGCAGCGCGGCTCCGAGCGACAGATAGCGAGCAGATCGGCCTTCACCGACTGTTTTGAGCGAGATCGACATGGTGGTCTGGAAATACTGCGGGGCCAACGACGATTGAGCGCGCTCGTTTCGGGCCGTACTCGTGATCGAGCGCAAAAGCAAAAAGCTGACAGGTTTAGAAAACCTGTCAGCTTTAGAGCGTGCGGAAGAGCCTTCGACTTACGCGTTTTCGAGCGCGTTGGCACCCGACACGATCTCAATGATTTCAGTCGTAATCGCGCTCTGGCGGGCACGGTTGTAGGTCAGCTTCAAGTCTTTGAGCAGATCGTCGGCGTTGTTGGTCGCGTTGTCCATCGCGATCATGCGCGCGCCTTGCTCGGAGGCGTTCGACTCCAATAATGCGCGCCACACCTGGTAGTTGAGGTAGCGCGGGACCAAGGCGTCGAGAATGGCCGCGGGGCCTGGCTCGAAGATGTACTCGGTCGCTTCGGCATCGCTCGTCGGCACACCTTTGTAAGCGTCTTCCATGACGGGCGTGGCGAACTGCTCGTGCGGGATCGGCAGCAGCGGCTCGGCGACGCGGTTCTGCGAGATCGTGTTTTTGAACTCGTTGTAGACCATCACCACCTCGTCCCACTCGCCCGCTTCGAAGCCCTGAACCGCCACGTTGACCACATCCTGCGCCGTCTTGACGTCGAGGCTGTCGAACGTGCCCCGATAGTCGCCGACCAAGTTGTACTTGCGGCGCGAGAAGTGATCGTGTCCTTTGCGACCGACGGCGAGGATTTTCAATCCGCCTGCGCGCTGCACGTCGGCATAGCGCTCACGGATCGTCTCCTCGGCAGTTTTGATCGCGTTGGTGTTGAATGCCCCAGCCAGCCCACGATCCGCCGTGACGACGATAACCAAGGCGCGCTCGACTGGGCGCTCGGTAAACAGCGGGTGCCCGGTCGCGTCGACTTCGCCTTGCAGGTGCGAGATCACGTCGCGGATTTTGAAGGCGTAGGGGCGCGTCGCAAAGATGCGCTCCTGGGCACGGCGCAGTTTGGCCGCCGCCACCATTTTCATGGCGCGCGTCACCTGCTGCGTGTTCTTTACCCCACTGATGCGGGTACGAATGTCGCTGAGCGAGGCCATGCGAGGCGGGGCGTGCTAGGTGAGCGGAAAGACGAGGCGCAGCTTAGACCGCGGCGACGGGTGCCATCTGCGAGACGAGCGTTTCGGCGGTCTGCTTGAGCGTAGCCGCCGCTTCGTCGGTCATTGCGCCTTTGCGGAGCGTGGCGAGTGTTTCGGGGTGGCGAGCTTCGAGCATCTGGATAAACTCCTTCTCGAACGCACGCACCTGATCGACCGGCACGTCGTCGATGAAGCCTTGGGTGGCGACGTAGATGATCGCGACCTGGTTTTCGACGGCGAACGGCTGGTACTGGCCCTGCTTCAGGATTTCGACCAGACGGGCACCGCGCGTCAGCTGGCGCTGCGTAGCGGCATCGAGGTCGGATCCGAACTTGGAGAACGCTTCGAGTTCGCGGTACTGCGCCAGGTCGAGGCGAAGCGAACCGGAGACCTTCTTCATCGCCTTGATCTGCGCCGATCCACCGACTCGGCTAACCGAGATACCGACGTTGATAGCCGGGCGGACGCCTGCGTTGAACAGGTTCGACTCGAGGAAAATCTGACCGTCCGTGATCGAGATAACGTTGGTCGGGATGTACGCCGACACGTCACCGGCCTGCGTTTCGATGACCGGAAGCGCCGTCAGCGATCCGCCGCCTTTGACGAGCGGACGCAGGCTTTCGGGCAGGTCGTTCATCTGGCTCGCGACTGTGTCGTCCGCGATCATCTTGGCAGCGCGCTCGAGCAGACGGCTGTGGAGGTAGAACACGTCGCCGGGGTAGGCTTCGCGGCCCGGAGGACGACGCAGCAAGAGCGACAGTTCGCGGTAGGCGACGGCCTGCTTGGAGAGGTCGTCGTAGATGACGAGCGCGTGGCGGCCCGTGTCGCGGAAGAACTCGCCGATGCAGGCGCCTGCAAACGGAGCGATGAACTGCAACGGTGCCGGATCCGAGGCGGGAGCGTTGACGATGACGGTGTAGTCCATCGCGCCGTTCTCTTCCAACGCGCGCCGCACCTGGGCGACCGTCGACGACTTCTGACCGATGGCGACGTAGATGCAAAAAACCGGCTTGTCTACGTTGTTGCCCTCGGCATCCTTGGCGTGCGTACGCTTCTGGTTGATGATCGTGTCGATCAAGACCGCCGTCTTACCCGTCTGGCGGTCGCCGATGACGAGTTCGCGCTGGCCGCGTCCGATGGGGATCATGGCATCGATGGCCTTGATGCCCGTCTGGATCGGCTCGGTGACTGGCTGGCGGAAGATCACGCCCGGCGCCTTGCGTTCGAGCGGCATCTCATAGACCGGCTCGGCGATGGGGCCGTTGCCGTCCATCGGGCGACCGAGCGGGTCGATCACGCGGCCCAACATGGCGTCGCCGACCGAGATCGAAGCGATGTTCTTCGTACGGCGGGCTTCGTCACCTTCGCGCACTTCGTCCGCATTGTTGAACAGGACCGCGCCGACGTTGTCTTCTTCCAAGTTGAGCACCATACCGGTCGCGCCGGACGAGGGAAACTCGATCAGTTCGCCCGCCTGCACGTTCGACAGACCGTAGAGACGTGCGATGCCGTCGCCGATCTGGAGGACGGTGCCGACTTCGTAGACGCCGGTTTCGGACGTGAAGCCGCCCAGTTCGCGCTGGATGACCGAGGTGACTTCGTCGGGGCGGATTGCGGATGCCATAGCGGGAAGAGAAAAGAGGCCGGAGCCGGAGATATACTTAGTTGAGGGTCACAGTCGACACAGCGGGCTGGGCGAAGCGCTCGCGCAGCGTCTGCAGCTGGTGGCGGACGCTTCCGTCGTAGACCGTGTCGCCCAGGCGGACGATCATGCCACCGATCAGATCGGCGTCGACCTGGGTTTCGAGCCGCACGTTTCCGCCCGACTGCGCCGCCAGCGCTTTCTGTAGCAGGGCCGATTCGTCGGGCGCCAGTGCCTTAGCCGTGCGCACCTTGGCGACGACGATGTTTTGCTGCTCGTCGCGCATCGCCTGATACGCCTCGACTATGCCAGAGATGTCGCCTTCGCGCTCCTTGGAGATCAGTAGAGACAGAAACGTATCCATCAGCTTGTCGACCTTTCCCGAAAAGATGGCGGTCAGAATCGCCTGCTTCTTATCGCGCGAGACGACCGGGCTTTCCAGAACGCCACGCAGATCGGGCGAACCAGAGAGCGTGTCGCGCAGCAGTTCGATATCCGCGTCGACGGCAGCGACCTTGCCGGTCTGATCGGCCTGAGCATAGAGCGCCTGGGCGTAGCGGCGGGCAACGGGAGTCGTCATGCGGCAGTCGAAGGGTGATGGAGAGGATCGGAGGCAGGAGCAACTAGCGCTACTCCTTCGAGCGAAGCGATCCGTTCACCAAGAAAAGAGGCAATGCCTCAGTTGCGGGGGAGCGTGTCGATGAACTGGTCGACCAAGCGGCGCTGCTCGGTTGCGTCGAGCTTTTCGCGGAGAATCTTCTCGGCGGCTGTAATCGCGAGGCCAGCGACTTCGGCGCGAAGCTCGCCCAGGGCGGACTGCTTCTGACGCTCGATGTCGGCTTCGGCCTGAGCCAGACGCTCGGCGATGCGCTGATCGGCTTGGGCGCGCAGGTCCGTCGCAGTGCGCTCGGCGGCTTCGCGGGCCTCACGCAGGATCTGCGTAGCCTGGGCTTCGGCGGCGCGGCGAGCTTTCTCGTTATCGGCCTGAATCGCTTTGGCTTCGGCGAGGGCTTTCTCGGCCTGCGAGAGCGAGTCCTCAATGTTACGCTCGCGATCTTCGAGCGCCTTGGAGATCGGCCCCCACGCAAACCTGCGCAAGATCAGCATCACCAGACCGAACACGATCAGCGTGAAGATCAGCAGGCCTGGCTTGGGCTGAAGCAGACCAGGGACCGGCTTCTCGTAGGGAAGCTCCACGCTGTGCGCTTCTTCGCCAGCTACCTGCGGCGCGTCGACGACGAGCGAGGCGGGGCGGGCGGGGGCATCTCCGGTGGGAAACGTAAAGAGCAGCGTCGACATCGTCGGCCAGTCGGGTTGGAGGCGAGTCGGCGTCGGCGCAGAGCGCGTCGGCCTGAAAAAGAGTGCGGGGCAATCCCCCGCGGGACGCTACCGCCCAGACCCATCAGGGCCGAGCGGTAGCCAGGCGTTCGTCTTAGATGACGAAGAAGAACACCAGCGAGAACACGAGCGCGATGATCGCCACGCCTTCGATGAAGGCCGCGAGGATGATCGCCGTGCCGCGGAGGTCGTTGGCGGCTTCGGGCTGGCGGGCGATGCCTTCGAGGGCCGAAGAAGCGAGGCGACCGATGCCCATTCCGGCACCGAGGGTGGCACCTAAGAGGCCGAGTCCGGCGGCGAGGAAGGCAAAAGCTGTACTGTCCATTTCGGTGGAGCGAGGTTTGGGGTGTGGAAGATCAGTAAGATGCCCTACAAAGGGCGAAGTTGGCTTGCGAGTGGCGTGGAGAAGACGCTAAATGTGACGACTCCGGCGCACTTTTCGGGTACGAATCAGGCAGGAACGGCGGTGCCCTTGCTTCTCGGGGTGATTCGGCGTGGCCGAAAGATAGTCCGACAGGTTATGCTCGCCCTGCCGCAACGCGCCGTCGCCGTGCGGAAGACGGTTGTGCCCCGCCGCGTCGCCGACCGACTCGTGCTCGTGGTGATGATGCTCTTCGGCTGCCATGCCGATGAACACCGCCGACAGCATCGTAAAGATGTACGCCTGCACGAAGCTCACCATGATCTTGAGAAGGTAGACGAATATCGTAATCAGGATAGCGACCGGCGCCGCCATGCCGCCGACGACCGGGCTGATGCGGGCTGAGAAGATGAAGATCAAGCCGATGATCGACACGATGACCAGGTGACCCGACACCATGTTGCCGAACAAGCGAAAGGCGAGCGCGAGCGGCTTGGTGAACAGGCCGACGAACTCAATCGGCACGAGGATCGGCTTGACGAAGCCCGGCACGCCCGGCGGGTTGAAGATGTGCATCCAATAGTCTTTCGTGCCAGCGAACTGTGTGACGAGAAACGTCACGAACGCCAGCGCCGCCGTGACCATGATGTGCGAGGTGGCCGTCACGCCGAGCGGAAGCAAGCCGAGCAGGTTGCCGATCAGGATGAAAAAGAACGCGCTCAGCAAGTAGGGCAGATACTTGCGGTACTTGACGCCGATGGAAGGCTTCGCCACGTCGTCGCGAATGAAGACGATGATCGTCTCAATCATATTCTGCCATACACCACGCGGAGCCGTCGAACTGCCGATGCCCTTCTTGTACTTACCGGCCATGTTCAGCCCGATCAGGAGCACAAGCAGCGCGGAGACGAAGACAAACAGCAACTGCCGCGTGATCGAGAAGTCGATCAAAATCTCCCCGTCGCCCGCGTAGGAAACAGGGAAGTAGTAGTGCATGTGCGCATCGATGATCTCGCGGACCTGCTCGGGACTTGCCCGATTGATAACACCCGTCTCAGTCATCTCGTCTGCCCCAGCCACCAACGTCTCGGCGGCCTCCGTGTCGGTGACACCGTCGCCCAAGAGGGTAGCGCCGGACCGAGCCAGGCTTCCTTCGGTGAGCGTAATCGGGCCGAGCGTGTAATTGCCGTTCAGCAGCGCGCTTTCGGTGGACCAGTAGCTATCGAATCCCAACGAGCCGTCGGCGCGACGCACCAGGAAGAGGCGCGGAAGCTCAATCTTGCCCACTCCATAGTCGAAGTAGTTGCCATCTGCCGAGTGCCCAACGGCGTCAGGATCGCCTCCCGCACCATCAGCGGCGAGCAAGGGCGCCGGAACGAGCAGCATCAGGAGCAGCAAGGCCGCACGGCGGATCAGAGAAGCGATCATCGAAAGGGGAGAAATCAACATCAGGAAGCGCGGCGCAGGTGGCGAAGCGTAAGCAGGGTCTCGGTCGTCATGCCGATCAGCACGAACACCGCCATCGTAACGGCAAACGCAACGGGGGCAGGCGGAGTGAAGGCGAACAGCACCAGAGCCGTCAGCCCGAGCGTGAGTACCATCCGCACCATCATGCCGCCCACGAAGGTCGCCATGAACGCGACACCCTCCTGCTTGGCAGATCGAAGCGCCGTTGCGACAGCAAGCAACGCGTACAGCACGCCAATGCCAACGGCAGGTACGATGCTGACCCAGAGCGGTGCGGACATGCGGCGAGAGGGGACGATGGGTAGAAGACCGCCAAACTACGTGCGCCCACGTGAGCACGTCCGCAAGACCCATTGAAATGCAGATGAACGGATGCTACTCGCCCCGACGCGCCTTCTGCTCGGCCCGCTTCCGATCTGACGCCCGCCCCATCTCGGCGTTGACCCGCCACAACTGGGCGACGACGCTTGCCATCGCCACACCTGCGCCAGCGAGGATAAACCAGGGCGCCGTATCCAACCACAAATCCAACCCGATACCAATGCCGACAAACATCACCAACGTTCCAGCTATCTGCCAACCCAAACCGGCATAGCCCGCGCTCTCACGCGTCGTTTCGAGCCAGTGCGGATCGTCAGGCGAGGCCACGTCAGGCTACTTTCTCAGCCGAAGCCGATGCACTCGGAGCAGGCGACTTGGGCAGCGGGTCGAGCGAGCCGGACGCCACCTTGCGCTTGCCCATTACTACATCGCCATCGAAGACCGCTCCTTCCTCGATCACCAGCCGAGCCACATTGAGCGTGCCCGTCACTCGGGCATTCCCGCGAAGCGTCAGCCGCTCCTCGACCGTCGCCGTGCCATCGAACACACCGCCAAGGTCAGCGCTCGTCGCCGCCATCTCTCCCTCGATCGATCCACTCTGCGCAACGACGACCTTGCCCTTAACCAACACCTTACCGATCACCTTGCCGTTGATGTTGAGGTCCCCGTCGGCACGAACAGTACCCTCCAGGACAGTCCCCTCTCCGATCATATTGATCTGATTGGGCGTACTCGGGCCTGCGTTGCGAGAAGGCGCGCTGCGGGAGTTGGAATCGGACGAACCGGCGTTGAAGAGTGCCATGGCGGGAAGATCTACGGGTAGAGTAAAGAGAAAAGCGTAAGGCTACAACGCCATCAGGAAGGCCTCGGGATCCATCGGCACACCGTCGCGCCACAATTCGAGATGGACATGCGGCCCTGTCGTCACCTCGCCGGTATTGCCCGACAGTGCGATCACGTCGCGCGCCTGCACTGCATCGCCCGACTTGCGAAGCAGGCTGCTGTTGTGCTTGTAGATCGAAACGAACCCATCGGAATGCTGCACCGCAATGGTATACCCTCCCTCGTGCGTCCAATCGGCCAGCACGACGAACCCGCCTTCGATAGCCCGAACAGCCGAACCCTCCTCGGCAGCGATGTCGATGGCGAAATGCCCAGTCGACGCATCGAACCCTCGCGTGCGCACACCCTGAATAGGAAAGAGCGCCGGAAACGCCGACCCCGAAGCCTCTACCCTCCCTCTACGAGCACTCCTCCCAGCCCACGAAGCCGCCACAGAAGGCGTAACCACCGGCGACGACGGACGCACAGCGTCGACAGGTTCACCAGCTCCGGCTTGAACCGGCGAACCGACCCCACCCATGAGACCTCGAAGGTTGAGTACGTACTCGCGCTGCAACCGCAACGAGTCTTGCAATGCGTCGAGGGCAACCTGCTGCCGCTGCGCGACATCGCGCGCTTCTTTGGCTTCGTAGCCCGGCATCAACCTCTCAAGCGGACTGAAGATGGTGAGCAGAATGGTCATCACCACCAAAGCGAGAGCCACACCAATGCTTCCGTACAACAACTGCGACGGCGTCACTCGGTACTGTCGAGGAGCACCCGTACTGTCGTCATCCATCACGACAACGGTGCGCGGAGTCGGATCAGTAGAGAAGAGGTCGAGAAGGAAGGACTTCATTCGGGATCGGCGAGTAGTAATGGACGCAACTTCGCCGATGCATGATCTGATTACAGAGTCGACGTTGTGCCTTTCGGGTGAAACCTACGCAGCTGATTCTCTTCAGAGGTAGTCGCACGCTTAGTTTACCGCGCTCCGCATACCTCATACTCCCTTTTTATCATGCCGCAGCATAAATCCGCCGCCAAGCGCGTCCGCCAGTCTGAAAAGCGCCGGGATCGCAACCGCATGCATCGCAGCCGCGTGCGCTCACTGATCAAGCAGCTCAAAGCCGAAACGGATCAGACGCGCGCCCAAGAGTTACTGTCCGAAACCAAGGCCTACCTGGACCGGCTTGCTACCAAGCGCATCATCCATCCCAACAAGGCGGCCAACTACAAGAGCGCTCTTGAAAAGGGTGTCAGCAGCCTGTAAGACGGACAAGGGCGGTTAGCTAGAGTGCTTCTCCCGAACGCGCACGACCGAAGTGGATGATGAATCGGATGCCATAGACATTCGGCACTATCCAAGCCATAGCTATGCAGAGACTTACCATGTCTTCGCATAGCTGTCTTCTTTTTACCCCTTGATGTCTCTCTCGTCCGCTGGAGTACATCTCAACAGGCGAACAAAGTCTTCGCCTAGACCGAGGGATGCGTAACACATTTCTGCTAACTCGCGGGGTTTTGGTTCAGTTAGTTTAAGAATCGTTCTGCTATGAGCAGGATGCTACACGATAATCAGAATCCACCCAACTTCTCCTCAAGGAGGCTATTTCATGACCCGTTCTCCCTTCAAGGCAACCGCGCTGTTGCTCTTGGCCCTGCTGATGGCAGGCGCCTCGTGGGCGCAAGACCTGCGTCCCACCGAAACTCTCTACTTCACGCCTCGCGTTGGAGTCAGTAATTACTACGGTGACAACGATCCCGACTTCGACTTCGACGAATGGTCGGTTGACAGCAAGATCCCCTACTACGGCGGACTCGAAATCGGCTACCAGTACACCAAGACATTTGCTCTCGGATTCGGCGTCGGCATCACCGATCTGCCTACGTCGGCTGGCCCTAACCTAGGACAACCTCGTGGACAGGGTGGCGGTGGTCGCGGCTACACGCGCGACGAGAACACGACCAAGTTTCCTTTCTATCTAGTTGGGCGCTTCCAAACGCCGGGCAACTTCTCGCCGTACCTCGAACTCGGCGCAGGAGCGGCGATCACGACGTTCAACCGCGTGGGCGATCTCGGCAACACGACCGTTGCGTACGGCCCGCAGGTCGGTCTCGGCTTCGACTACTTCTTCAACTCCCGCACGGCCTTCACGCTCGGCGTCCAGTCGCTCTTCGCCTTCCCCGACGAAGTGATTGACAGCGATGAGTATACCCAGGCACTATATGGAGCACACGTCCGCGACGTCGCCCCGTTTCGACCTGGTGAGCAACCTGTCGTTTGGCCTGAAGTTCAACAACAAGAAGGCCTTCACCGCTGTCGACGTGCTCTCGATCGACGGTCCGTCGACGCTCCAGGTTGGACAGAGCGGCACCTACGAAGCGATGGTCAACATGGACGCCACGCAGCCGGTCGAGTACCGCTGGGACTTTGGCGACGGCAACATGGGCACAGGCCTCGTCGCCACGCACAGCTACGACCGCGCCGGTACCTACACCGTCACGTTCACGGCCTCGAACGGCCGCTCGATGGACAGCGAGTCGATGACGACGACTGTCGTTGCGCCGCCGGTCGCCGCATCGGTGGTCTCGATCAACTCGACGCCCAACCCGTCGACGACGGGCCAGACGGTCCGCTTCAGCTCGAACGTGCGTGGCGACACGCCGCTCGATTACATGTGGAACTTCGGCGACGGCACGACGGGCACGGGTGCCAACCCGACGCACGTCTACAGCCAGCCGGGTACCTACACGGTCTCGCTGACGGTTCGCAACAACGCCGGTAGCGACACCGCTACGCTGACGCAGGTCGTCAACGCAGCGATGATGGCCAACCCGTGCGCCGACATCGCCGAACTCAACTCGGCTTACTTCATGAACAACTCGTCGGTGCTGACCGCCGAGGCTCGCGCTGAGCTGATGGAGAACGTCGAAGTGCTGCGCGACTGCGCCTGCATCATGACGCGCATCGAAGGCTTCGCCGGACCGCGCGAGCGTAACCCGCAGAGCCTGAGCGAGGCCCGCGCCAACGCGGTGATGCAGTTCTACGTCGACAACGGTATCTCGGCCTCGCAGCTGAGCATGTCGGGCATGGGCCGCGTCGGAGCGACGACGACCAAGAAGGACGACACGAGCCAGTTCCGCCGCGTCGACTCGATCCCGATGACGTCGGATTGCAACTCGACGATGGACAACTGAGCCGGCTTCGTCGGTCGCGCTCTCGGGCGGGACTGACGAGCGCTCGTCCACAACAGACCGCAGCGGGCGGGTGTGCTTCGGCGCATCCGCCCGCTGTTCCTTTCTTGCATATTGTGCAACGAACTGACCCCGTGTCTGCTTTGTTGTATACTCTTACATAGCTTCCTTAGAAGAAGCACTCTCTCACCAATCTCCCCAAAGAGGCTATTTCATGACCCGTTCTCCCTTCAAGGCAACCGCGCTGTTGCTCTTGGCCCTGCTGATGGCAGGCGCCTCGTGGGCGCAAGACCTGCGTCCCACCGAAACTCTCTACTTCACGCCTCGCGTTGGCATCAGCAACTACCTCGGTGACAACGACTCGGACGTAGACTTCGACGAATGGAGGCATGTCGATGGCAAGATCCCCTACTACGGCGGACTCGAAATAGGCTACCAGTACACCAAGACATTTGCCATCGGATTTGGCGTCGGCATCACGGACCTTCCCACCTCGGCTGGTCCCCGCGCACATTGATATCCGCTTGACACTCGCAACGGACTCTATAAGGACGAGAACACGACAAAGTATCCCTTCTACTCGGTCGGACGTCTCCAGACGCCGGGCAACTTCTCGCCGTACATCGAAGCTCGGCGCAGGAGCGGCGATCACGACGTTCAACCGCGTGGGCGATCTCGGCAACACAACCGTTGCGTACGGCCCGCAGGTCGGTCTCGGCGTCGACTACTTCTTCAACTCGCGCACGGCCTTCACGCTCGGCGTCCAGTCGCTCTTCGCCTTCCCCGACGAAGCCATCGACAGCGATGAACTAACCCGTGCTCTGTATGGCCCGATGTTCGTTCGTAGGTTCGCCCCGTTCGACTTGGTGAACAACCTGTCGTTTGGTCTGAAGTTCAACAACAAGAAGGCCTTCACCGCTGTCGACGTGCTCTCGATCGACGGTCCGTCGACGCTCCAGGTTGGACAGAGCGGCACCTACGAAGCGATGGTCAACATGGACGCCACGCAGCCGGTCGAGTACCGCTGGGACTTTGGCGACGGCAACATGGGCACAGGCCTCGTCGCCACGCACAGCTACGACCGCGCCGGTACCTACACCGTCACGTTCACGGCCTCGAACGGCCGCTCGATGGACAGCGAGTCGATGACGACGACTGTCGTTGCGCCGCCGGTCGCCGCATCGGTGGTCTCGATCAACTCGACGCCCAACCCGTCGACGACGGGCCAGACGGTCCGCTTCAGCTCGAACGTGCGTGGCGACACGCCGCTCGACTACATGTGGAACTTCGGCGACGGCACGACGGGCACGGGTGCCAACCCGACCCACGTCTACAGCCAGCCGGGTACCTACACGGTCTCGCTGACGGTTCGCAACAACGCCGGTAGCGACACCGCTACGCTGACGCAGGTCGTCAACGCAGCGATGATGGCCAACCCGTGCGCCGACATCGCCGAACTCAACTCGGCCTACTTCATGAACAACTCGTCGGTGCTGACCGCCGAGGCTCGCGCTGAGCTGATGGAGAACGTCGAAGTGCTGCGCGACTGCGCCTGCATCATGACGCGCATCGAAGGCTTCGCCGGACCGCGCGAGCGTAACCCGCAGAGCCTGAGCGAGGCCCGCGCCAACGCGGTGATGCAGTTCTACGTCGACAACGGTATCTCGGCCTCGCAGCTGAGCATGTCGGGCATGGGCCGCGTCGGAGCGACGACGACCAAGAAGGACGACACGAGCCAGTTCCGCCGCGTCGACTCGATCCCGATGACGTCGGATTGCAACTCGACGATGGACAACTGAGCCGGCTTCGTCGGTCGCGCTCTCGGGCGTGGCTGACGAGCGCTCGTCCACAACAGACCGCAGCGGGCGGGTGTGCTTCGGCGCATCCGCCCGCTGTTTTTTGTATCCCTCCCTCTCATCTATAGGCTCTCGATATGGGACAAAAGCGCATCGCCAATTACTTTGGTAAGGCTTTTGCGGAGTGCTTGTTTGCTTCCCCCCCTGCCCCATGAAAGTCCTCTTCGCCCTACTGGGCGCGCTCCTTCTATCCACTCCGCTCTACGCCCAGAGCAATCAGTTTCGCGACTCGCGTGCGCACTTGGGCATCGCTGGTGGCCTGTTCACGTACTACGGACCGGTCGACCTGAATCAACCGGATCGAGGCGCCAACTCCATCACAGCGCACGATCCAGCCGTAGTTCTACTCGGCTCATTTCCCATCGTGAGCGACCAGTGGTATTTCCGCATGATGCTGGGAATGACCAACTTCGACCGCGACGATGGGCAGGTCGCCCGCACCGACTTGAATCAGAACGCCTTCCTCGGCGAGTACCTCTACTGGTTCGAGCCGGAAGTCGTCTACACACCACTTCCGGGGTCGACGAGTCCGATCATGCCGTACCTCTTTACAGGATTCGGTGCCCTGCTCGCCGATCCGTTTACCGCAGAGGAACGCATCAACCTTCCAGATGCCGGTACGCCAGGCCCCGAACGCAGCGTGTTTGCCTTTCCCATTGGGGCAGGGGTTGACTTTGCGTTCAGCCGCTACTTCTCGTTCTTCGTCGAAGGATCGTATCGCTTCAATTTTAACTACGCGCTCAACAACGAGAACGGAGGGCGCAATCCGCACAACACGTCGCTCGTGCTGGCCGGGTTCAGGTTTGGACTCGACCGAAAGGACCGCGAAGTCCAGTACATTCCGCCGCCGCCTCTCCCACCCGTCTCGGTAATCCCGCCCTATCAGCCGCCGATCGCGCGTCCGACGCCGATCCGTGAGGAGTGCACGCTGATCGAGTTGAATACGATCTACTTCGCGCTCAACAGCACGACGGTCGACGCCGAAGCCCGTGCCCTGCTCAACGCCAACGTGCAGGCGCTCCGGTTCAATCCGCTGTGTTGCGTCGACGTGATCGGGTATACGGACCGGTCGGAAGGCACCGATGCTCTCCGCGTGTCGCGTGCTCGGGCACAGAGCGTGTACGACTTCTACATCGATGCCGGAATCGAGCGCGAGCGTATTTCGCTAGGTGCCGTCGGGCGTGGTCTGGCGACGTGTGGCAAAGGCAAAGATGGCGACGGATGCATCGGCAACCGCCGCGTCGAATCGCTCCCCCGCATGTGTAGAGCCGCCGGATCGCTGTAATTCGGCAAATCGGAGCGAGATGGGGCTGCCTGCGTTGACGCGAGCAGCCCCATCTCGCTTTCGTGACGACCGACGCTGCCCGCCGCCTCCTTACTGCCGACCTCAAAGCCGAAGCGACTCGGCTGGGCTTCGACGTATGTGGGATCTCGCGCGCCGAGCGACTGGACGAAGAAGCCGAACGCCTTGAGACGTGGCTGACCGAGGGGCGCAACGGGTCGATGGCGTGGATGGAGCGCAACTTCGAGAAACGCGTCGACCCGTGCCGGTTGGTCGACGGGGCGCAATCTGTCGTGTCGGTTCTGCACTCGTACTACCAGCCGGAGCCTAGACCTAACGACTCGCGGATCGGCAAGGTCAGCCGGTATGCGTGGGGCGACGATTACCACGACGTGCTCAAAGACAAGCTCTTCGCGCTGTTCAATTGGCTCGATGAGCGGACGGGCGGGTGCGGCGGACGAGCGTTCGTCGACTCGGCTCCGGTTCTCGACAAAGCGTGGGCGCAGCGGGCCGGGCTGGGGTGGATGGGCAAGCACTCCAATCTGCTCACGCGCGACCGAGGCTCGTTCTTCTTCATCGGTGAGTTGATCGTCGACGTAGCGCTCGATGCCGACGAACCGTTTACGGCTGACCACTGCGGCACCTGCACGCGCTGCATCGACGCGTGTCCGACGGATGCGATCTACCAACCCTACGCCGTCGACGCGCGGCGGTGTATCTCGTATCAGACGATCGAGAACAAGACCGACGCGATTCCCGACGATCTGGCTCAGGATTTCGGAAGTTGGATCTTCGGCTGCGACATCTGCCAGGACGTGTGTCCGTGGAATAAATTCAAGCGTACCACGACCGAACCCCGCTTCGCCCCGCGCGACGGCATCGTCGACACGCACTTGGAGCGATGGGCCGAACTCGACCTGGAAGCCTTCGCCAAGCGGTTTCGCAAGAACCCCGTCAAGCGCGCCAAGCTCGGCGGATTCCTGCGCAACGTCGGGGTAGCGCTGCGGAATGCGGAAACGCCGTAGCGACGTTATATAACGTCGCTACAAAGCGGGTAGCAGGATGCGGAACGTGGAGCCGTGTCCTTTCTCGCTTTCGGCTGTGATCTCGCCGCCCAAGGCCGTTATGATGCGGTGCGCCAGCGCCAGACCAACGCCGGTCCCTTCGTAATCGCGGTTCAGGCGGCGGTCTTCCTGGAGGAAAGGCGTAAACAGCTTGTCCAGGTAAGCTGCGTCCATGCCGATGCCGGTGTCTTCGACTTCGACACGGACGCGGTTGGCTTCGAGCCGAGTCGACACGCGGACGTAGCCTGCCGTCGTGAACTTGGCGGCGTTGGAGAGCAGTTGGTCGAGCGCCTGCTTGAGCCGGTTGGCGTCGACGAGGACTTCGGGGTCGGACGGATCCAAGTCGAGGTAGAGCGCGATTCCGGCATCCGACAACTTCTCAGCGACGAAGCCGACAGACTCGGTGACGGCGTCGTTGATGTTCAGCGGTGCCCGCACGAGTTCAGCCGATCCGGTTTCGAGATTGGCGAGATCGAAAATGTCGTTAACGAGCGATAGGATCTGATGCGTCTTGCCCCGGATCGTGTCGATGAACTCGTCGATCTGCGGTGGAAGTTCGACGCCCGTCTGCGCCTTGAAGTCGTCCAGTTCGGATTCGAGCAGTTCGGAAAACCCGCTGATCGTGCCCAGCGGCGTCCGGACTTCGTGCGAGAGCGTAGCGATGAACGCCGTCTTGTCGCGGCTTTGCGCTTCGGCATCTTGCTTGGCCTGGAGCAAGACCGCTTCGGCGCGCTTCTGCTCGGTTACGTCGGCCAGCGTACCGACGACGGACAGCGTACCCGTCGCATCACGGTGCGGAACGGCGCTCTCCCGTATCCATCGATAGCCGCCGCCTGCCGAGTGCCGAATGCGGAAACTGACGCTGCTCTCTCTCCCCGAGCGCAAACGCGCGTCGTGCTCGGCGAGCAGTTCATTGACATTGGCATCGGCGGCGAGCGTAGGCCAGATGTCGTTGGGCGGCAGAAACTCGGCGGGTTGGTGCCCAGTGATCGCGCCCACCTGTGGCGTGACGAACAGGTAGTGCCGCGCGCCGTCGTCGAACACAAAGTTGAACAGCGCATCCTGAATCGTCGAGACGGTCAGCCGGTAGCGGTTGGTCGACCGCAGCCACGCCAGCAGCGTCTCGAACAGGCGCACCAAGCCAAGCACGAACGTCTCGTTGACGCTCGTCAGCAGCGGGTCGCCGCCGTGAGTGCGCTCGATGAGTAGGAAGCCGTCGAGATCGGTATCGAAGAACGGCAAGAGCAGGCTCTCGCGCGCATCGCTCAGCCGAAACGAGGGATCGTCGGCCAATCCGGGTAGCAAGATCGGAGCGCCGCGCTGGACCAATCGCGCCAACGGCGGATGATCGGACGGCTCGAACGATAGCCCTTTCAAGTCGCTCGCCGTCTCGCCCCACAGCGCGCCGACGGTAAACGGCGATGACAGGGTGACGGGCGGAGACAGCACGGCGGCGCGCTGACCGCCCAGCGTTTGGGCAAAGATGCGCGCAGCCTCACGCCAGAACGTGCCTTCGTCGGCGTCCTCAAATACAGCCTCGCGAAGCGCGCTTTCGGCCCGAGTGAACCGCTCGCGCAACCGCTTCTCGCTGCGCCGAGCACGCTCTTCCGTCACGTCTTGAAACAGCACGACAGCGCCGACGACCGTCCCATCTTCCTGACAGATCGGCGAGCCGTTGAGGACGAGTTGACGGGGCGGACGACGCTGCGGCGCGTACCGCACTTCGAGTTCACGGACAGGATCTCCGGCGAGCAGCCTGCGCACGGCACCACCGAACAGCCCATTCAACCCTGGCACGTTGAACGCGCTCAGGCCGATCCACGCGTCGTCAGCATCCTCTCCGACGATCGACCGGAACTGGTGGTTCTCGAACGTGACCGTACCTGTCATGTCGAGGTGAATCAGGCCGACCGGACTCTGCTCAAGAAACGTGTTGTAGAGCGACTCACTCTGAAACAGCGCCGCCTCGGTTTCGCTCTGCTGCGTCAGGTCGAGCAGGACGACATCGGCAGCATCGGGATTGGACGAGGGAAACAGGTGCGCTTCGACGAGCCGGTCCGTGCTGTCGGCGTGGCGGAGGCGGAACGACGAGGTTTGCGCCGCTCCGTCGATGGCGCCTCGCATCGCATCGCGCAGTGCATCGCGGTCTTCGGGGAGCAATCGGTCGCGCATGATCTGCCACGCTTCAAGCCGATGCGGGAGTCCCGTCACCTCATATGCGGCATCGTTAGCATAGAGCACGACGCCGTTCCGGTCGACGCGGAGCATCGCGATGGGACCTCGGTGGACGAACGGCGGCACGATAAGGTCGTCGGCGGGGGCCGTATCACCGCCGGTCTCATCTCGATCCAAACGCATCGCCGCCGCCTGATCGACCGGCTCGGCGAGCACGTCGAGGGGCGCCCAGAGCGGCGGAACGGCAGGATCGACGAAATCGGTCATAACGCGCACGTACCTGCAAAATCAGCGCCAATCACGGCGCATACGTAATGGGTGCGCTCTTCTCACGTGGAACGATCAGCGCCAGCCATGCCAATCCGCACACGACTTGAAACCCGCCAAACACCAGAAAACCAGTCGAGAGCGACATTCCGGCTTCGACCAGCGCGCTCGCTACTAGCGTAGAGATCGTTTCGAACAGCGTCAGCAGCAGAAACTGCGTGGCAAACACGCGGCCTCGAAAGTCGTCGTCGGCGCGCTCTTGCAGCAGGACCGTCGAGAGCACCCAGTTGGCGCCGCTCGCCACGTGCGCGCTGAACACGAACGCCAGCATCGCCAGCGAAACCGACCATAGACCCGGCTGCGCGTAGAACACACCGCTCGCAACGATACAGGCGCCCAACACGGCGGGCCACGTACGCTGGTCTTTGAACCACGTCCGCGCCAGAATCGGCCCCAACCCCGTCCCCAAACCCCGCGCGGAGAACACGAGTCCGATGCCCAAGCGCCGCGCGTCCGTCGACCAGCTGCTCGCCCGCCAGCGTCGCCAGGTAGATGAGGCCGCCTCCGCCCAGCGTCCACGTGCATTTGGCGAGGGCGATGCGTCCCACGTCAGGGCGTCGGATGAGGTAGCGCCAGCCGCTCACGATCTGACCGACAGCCGACTCCAAGAGCGGCGCGTCGCCCACGGCTCGGTCCGACGGCGGCACACGCAGTCGCCACAGGAAAGCTGCAGACACGAGGTAGGTCAGGCTGTCGAGCAGAAAGACGGTTTCGCGCCCGAAGGCGTCCGTCGCCAGTCCACCCGCAGCGGCGCCAACGGCTAGCATCGTCGACCACGTCGCCGAGAGAATTGTATTCGCCGTCACCAGTCCGCGCCGCTCGACGATGCGCGGCAGCAGCGCATTCTTGGCAGGCTGAAAGACCGCGCCGACGATCACTTGCAGCGCCGCGAGCACGTACAGCCAGCCGATCTCACTCGCCTCGTCGACGAACAGGAAGCCGAGTACGAGGACCGCTCGGATCAGATCGGCGCCGATCATCAACTTGCGCCTGTCGAAGCGGTCGGCCAGCACTCCGGCGAACGGCGACGCGAGCGCCCACGGCAACAGCTTGACCGACAGGATCGCGCCCAGGGCGAATGCTGAGCCGGTCAGTTCGCGGACCAGCGTGTAGAGCGCAATCGTGTTGAACCAGTCGCCCAGCAGCGACACGAGCGATCCGAACCACAGACTGCGGAAGTTGCGGTTGCCCCGGATCAGCTCGGAATAACGAAGCGGGACAGCGGCAGACTCAGACATCGCCGCGTCAACTCAGTAGCCTCGACGTGGCTCCACCAGATAGCCTATCTCTACGATCTGCCTTGAGGTTAGATCACACGCGGAAGTCGCGCACCTTCTTGGTCGTCCGGCCAGTCTTGGTGTCGTAGACCGTCATCGACATCGTGGTTGGATGGGCGAGTTGCTCGACGCCGTAGCGGTCGGTCGTGCGGGCAGGTTCGTCGAAGTAGCCGCCGGTCGGGGCGAAGTAGCGCCCGCGTTTGGGGTCGAGGTCGGCGATGGGAGCAGGTAGCGACTGGAGCCGGGCGAAGTAGTCGCAGACCGACGTGACCGGGCACACCTCACACTTGGGTGAGCGGGCGAGGCAGGTATAGCGTCCGTGCAGGATGAGCAGGTGGTGCGCCTCACTCCACTCGTCGCGCGGAATCACCCTCCCCAGCGAGCGCTCCACTTTGAGCGGCGTATCGGCGGACGGCGGGACCAGCCCAATGCGGTTCGAGACGCGAAACACGTGCGTATCGACGGCGACGGCGTCGGCTCCGAACGCAACCGATGTGACGACGAGCGCTGTCTTCCGTCCGACGCCCGGCAGTTTGATGAGTTCAGGAATCGTCTGCGGCACATGGCCCCCAAACTCATCGATGAGCATCGAACCCAATCCGGCCAGGTGCTTGGCCTTGTTGTTGGGATACGAGACCGAGCGGATGAACGGAAATACGTCGTCGGGTGTCGCAGCGGCGAGTGCCTGGGCGTCGGGAAAGGCTTCGAACAGCGCGGGCGTGACCTTGTTGACGCGGGCGTCGGTGCACTGAGCCGACAGGACGACGGCGATCAGCAACTCGAACGGGTTGGTGTAGGCGAGTTCGGTCTCGGGTTCGGGCGTGCGCTCGCGAAGGGCGTCGAGGGTAAAGCGGGCGCGTTCGGTTCGGGACATCGGCAGTCGGATCGGATTGGGGTCGGACGCTGAACGTCGGCGCGAGGTTCGTCGCACAACTCTATCCGTTCATGCCGTCGAGAAAGTCGTTGGCTTCGCGGATGGCGCGTTCCATCTCACGGATCAGGTCGGCAGTTTCGTCCTGAAGGACGGCGACTTCGCCTTCGAGTGACGCGATGGCCCTGGCGTTGAGGTTGTGTTTGAGAAAGAGCGTCTGGTCTTCGAGTCGTTCGAGGACGGGGTTCATGCTGGCTTCGGCCCTGCGCATCGCGGCGAGAAGTCCGTTGAAGCGTCGCTGAGTTTCGCGCAGTTGATCCGCGCTGCGGCGGCGCAGGTCGGCACTTTCGTAGTCGTCCAACTCATCGTCCCACTCGGCGAACAGGTCGCTGGCGACGCGCTCCACATCGTCGATTCGCTCGGTTACGTCATCGGCTCGGGCAGCGCTTCGGTCGTAGGCGGTTTTGACATCGTCGTAGGCGTTTTCCAACTCGCCGCCATCGAACGCGACGACGCTCCGAAACTGTTCGAGCGCGTTCTCGAATTGCTCCTTGGCGTCCTCCTGACTTTCGCGAGCCTCCTCGACACGGTCCGAGAGCAAGTCGCGCTTGTCCTTGCCCAGCTTCTCCCACGCGTTGTAATACGCCTGCTGACAGGCAGGCAATACCAGAACGGCGATCAAGACAAAGACGAGTCGGAGGGCGGCGGATGTAGAGCGCATAGGTGGCGTAAAAAAGGTGCCGGTTACGAACGACGAACTGCCACGCGTGATCGGCGCGCGCGATACCGGTTGGTAATCCTTCCGACGTGACGCCCGCTCGAAACGCAGTCGGCCCCGCCCCACAGCGTGGAGACGAGGCCGACGAGTCGAATGCTGCAGCGAGTTACGCGCTGAGGAAATCCATCAGGATGCGATTGAACTGCTCGGTGTGCGTCAGCGTCAGGCCGTGAGGACCGCCCTCGATTACTTCCAGGCGACTTCCGGCGACCATCTCATGACCCTGAATGGCCGTCGGTTTGGGCGGGACGATGTCGTCGGCGTCGCCGTAGACGAAGAGCGTAGGCACGTCGATCTTGGGCATGTCAGGGCGGAAGTCGGTCGTGCCGAACGCCATGATGCACTCTTGCGTCGCGTGCGGCTGGGCCATCGCTGCGATCATCTTAGCGTAGTGCAGCATGTCGGCGCTGATCGGATGGTCCATCAGCCCCCAGCCGACGAACTTCTTGCCGAAGCCGTCCAAGAATGCCAGTCGATCCTCCTTGACGTTGGCGAGCATATCCTCGAAAACCGACATCGGGGCGCCGTCCGGGTTGTCCGCGGTCTTCAGCATAAACGGAGCGACAGAACTCACGAAGGCAGCTTTTCCGACGCGATCCTTGCCGTACTTGCCGAAGTAGCGCGCGACTTCTCCGCCGCCCATCGAGAAGCCGACGAGCGTCGCATCGTTCAGGTCGAGGTGCACCATCAGGTCGCGCAAGTCGTCGGCGAACGTGTCGTAGTCGTAGCCGTCCCACGGAAAGGAGGACGAGCCGAACCCTCTGCGGTCATAGGTGATGACGCGGTATCCGGCGTCGGTGAGCGCGTTGACTTGCGGCTCCCACATGCGGTGGCTCAGCGGCCAGCCGTGAATGAGGACGACGGTGCGCGCGCCGCTTGGATTGCAGTCTTGGTAAAAGAGTTCGGCCTGAGTCGAGGCCGTCGAGGTTGAGAGAGAAGGCATAGGTAAGCGGTGAGTCGAGTTGGTTTGGAATCGTTCCATGCGCTCCCGCCCGGCTTAGATTCGCCTTCCATCAGGGGTTACCGCATCGTTTGGGATGGTGCGGCGTTCCCTGCTTCTCGACCGTTCCGCCATGCCCGATCCGCTCTCCTCTTCGTCCGTCGTACTGATCACAGGCGCATCGTCGGGCATCGGCAAATCACTTGCGCTCCAACTCGCCGAACGCAGATGCCGATTGGCACTTGCGGCGCGCGGCGAACGCGAACTGGAGGCCGTCGCTGCCGACTGCCGAACGCGCGGTGCTGACGTGCTGACCGTTCCAACTGACGTATCCGACGAGGCCCAATGCCGTGCGTTCGTCGCCCAATCCGTTGAGCGCTTCGGACAGATCGACGCGCTGATCAACAACGCAGGCATCTCGATGTGGGCGCGGCTGGACGAACTCGACGACCTGGAGCCGATCCGCCGCATCATGGCGGTCAACTACCTGGGCGCCGTCTACTGCACGCACGCTGCTCTGCCGCACCTCAAAACGACGCGCGGACGCATCGTCAACGTGGCGAGTCTGACTGGAAAGACCGGCGTGCCCACGCGAACGGGCTACGCAGCAAGCAAACACGCGATGGCGGGCTTCTTCGACAGCCTGCGCATCGAACTGCGCGGATCGGGCGTCAGCGTGACGACAGCGTTTCCGGGCTTCGTCTCGACCGGCGTCAGGCGCCACGCCTACGGGCCGGACGGTCAACCGCTCGGCGACAGTCCAGTCGACGAGGACAACGCGATGTCGCCCGACGCGTGCGCGCGTCTGATCCTCCGAGCCGCCGACCGTCGCAAACGCGAGATCGTGATGACGCCGCGCGGAAAAGCTGGCCTGTGGATGAAGCTGATCGCACCGGGTCTGGTGGATCGTATCGCGGCGCGGGCTATCGAGCGCGGGCGGTGAGGCGTGACCCCGCACCCAACCGCTGAGTAAGGGGGATTCATGAATCGCCCTTACCTGATCCGGCGCTAGATCAACCCACGCCCCTACTGGCCGGGGATGCCGGTTGCCGCTTCCAGATCGGCGGCCTGCCAGATACCGCGCTGGGTGTTGGCGGCACGGACGGCAGCTACGTCGTCTGGCGTGACCGCGCTGGACGCGTTGCCGAAGCTGCCACGGACATGCGTCAAGACGGCGGCGATTTGGTCATCGCTCAGGTGGCCGTGCGGCGTCATGATGTTGTTGTACTCGACTCCGGCAACCGTGATCGGCCCGCGCATCCCATTGAGGAGCAGGCGGATGAGTCGGCCTTCGTCGCCCGTCACCCACTCCGTTGCGGCGAGCGGCGGATAGACGCCCTCACGTCCCAATCCGTCGGCCTGGTGACAGGTCTGGCAGTTGCTCGTGTACGTACGAACGCCCAGCGCGGCGAAGCGCTGCTCGGGCGTAGCGTCGGCGGGCAGGTCGTCGCCTCCGCATGCGGCGAGACCGCTCATCGTGAGGAAGAGCAGAGCAAAAGCGGGGAGCAGGCGAAACATGGAGTGGGTGAAGTACGAATCGGGAGAACCTACGGCGTTACGCGTTTGGGTGCCACGCGACGGGACGGTAAGAGTCGCGCGCGCGAGGCAACCGTTTCGGTGCGTGAGGCTTACCTCTTACGCAACAGACCGCCAAGCACTTCTGCCTTCGGTCGTTTCCACATACCCTTCGCCGACCATGACCTCGACTTCCAACTCCGACGCCTCGTTATCCCGCCTGATGCGCGTCATCGGCTTACTGCTGACCTTCGGCTCGGCGTTTCTCCTCTGGGCCGATGTCGCAGGAACGAGCATGATCGTCGCCTGCCTCGTGATCGGCATCGCCACAGTCGGCGGCAGCCTGATGCCGACGCGCGTACCCGCTGTCGAACCAGTCCGCGTCCGTTCGCGTCGCTGATCCGACCTGTCTCCTTTTCGCCCCGCCTGGCTCTTTGCCCGGCGGGGCGTTTTGCGTTTGGAGAAACGGCGGAAAGCACGTGTCGTGGATCTCCCGCACCTATCTTCCGACACGTCCCGCGCACCCCACCGACTCGCCCCATTCATGGCCGAAATCCTCTCGTCGACTCGTAAATACGTCGCCATCGCGGGCAACATCGGTGCGGGCAAAAGCACGCTGACCGGGCTGCTGAGCAGCAGTTTCGGGTGGGAGCCGTTCTACGAGCAGGTCGACGAGAATCCCTATCTGTCGGATTTCTACGGCGAGATGGAGCGGTGGTCGTTCAATTTGCAGGTCTATTTCCTGTCGAGCCGCTTCCGCCATCAGCAAAACATCGAGCGGGCGACGGGATCGGTCGTTCAAGATCGATCCATCTACGAGGACGCCGAGATCTTTGCGCGCAACCTGCACGAGATGGGCCTGATGGACGAACGCGACTGGGTCAACTACCGCGACCTGTTCGCGACGATGACGGCCTACCTGCGTCCGCCCGACCTGCTCATCTACCTGCGTTCGAGCGTGCCGACGTTGGTGCGCCACATCCAGGCGCGCGGACGCGAGTTCGAGTCGTCGATCAAACTCGACTATCTGGAGGCGCTCAACCGGCACTACGAAAACTGGGTGGCGAGCTACGACCTGGGGCCGCGTATGATCATCGACGTCGACGAGACCGATTTCGTCGGCAACCCGGACCACCGCGCCAGCCTGCTGCAGCAGATCGATAGCCGCCTGTTCGGGTTCTTTCCGGGATGACGCGCTGGGCAGCCCGCTGGTGCATAGGCGCGCTGCTCGCCTGGACTCTCTCGCTCTCCGCAGAAGCCCAAACGGTCGAGTCCGCCCGAACGACAGCAGCGAGCCTGACCGACCTACTCGTCGCCCCGGCTGCCACGCGCGACACGACCGGCGGCATCGCGCTTTCGCAAGAAGAGCGACAGGCAGGCGTCTGGCGGTTTCGAGCGGGACCGTACGGATGGCCCGAAGCGCTCAGCCTCGACGGAGCGCCGCCTGGGGCGACCCGTTTCAATTGGGGCGGCGTCGATCTGCGCGATGTGCTCAGCGGCGATGTTCAGGCGCACGTGTTGCCCGTCGCCTGGACGCCTGCTCCTGCTGCGCGCGGACTGGCAATCCATGCCGCCCTCGACTCGTTCGACGCACCGCAGCCGCTTACTCACCTGCGCTACCTGTCGGGCGACGAAGGGCTGCAACGCGTCGAGTTGCTCCACGCCCAAGCGAGGCAGCGCACGCTATTTGGACGCTCGGGCCTGCTGCGTGCACGCGGCGGCTACTTCGGCGCAACGGCTGACAATGCGTTCGAGAACAGCGACCTGCGACGAGGAAGGGCGCTGATCGGCTGGACCGACTTCACGTCCGGCGACTTCCACATGAGTCTGCGCGCGCTCCACACCCGCCACAGGGTCGGCGCTCCCGGCGGCATCGTCCCAGTCGACTCGGCCAATTTCCAGTCGATCTATTTCCGGCAGGACGGCATCCCACTCTCCAGCCCGCGATTGGCGACGGCGGACCGGCAGAGCCTCCGCACCGACCTGACCGCCAACGTCGGCTGGCGCCGCACACACGTGACGGTGACGCGCTCCTACTTGAGACGCGAGTTCGGCACCGACACATCGCTCGTAGGCCGCGCGCGGCGCCTCGACGTCCGAGCCGAGCGTGGCCCTTTCTATGCGACCTTTGTCCGTACAGCGCCTGGAGACGCCAACGCGTGGACCGATGCGCCGACGCAGCACGTCGCTGAAGTGGGAGCGCGCCTGGGTTGGCGCGGCTTGCAGTTGCGCGGCGGCGCATGGGTTGGCGACGCGACCATCGCTCCTGTCGGCGAAGCGTCGTTCGCGCTCGGTCCGTTCGAACTGGAGGCCGAGTTGGGCGCGACCGAGACGCCGCTGCTGGCCCGACTGGGATGGGGTCCATTCGTGACGCCGACTGGTGAGGAGCCGATGCGCTGGGTGCGTGCGTCGGCATCGGCTCGCACCCAACGCGGCGACTTGGACGGCTGGGCGCGCGTGTCGGGCTGGACGACTCCGAATGCCCGCGACTGGCGCGAAGTCCGACGCGACACCCTGAGGTACGATCCCATCGGCGGCACCTCCCGTGCTGTCGCTTCGCTGGGAGCCGGATGGCGGATGGACGCCCCGCTCGGCCTCTACGCCTGGACCGAGGCGACGGCATCGCACGCCCTCGGCGACGCAGCCTGGCGCGACGCGCAACCGCCGCTCCACGCGACCGCCCGCATCGGCACGCGCCTCGTCCTCTTCCGCCGCGACCTGCTGCTCGACCTCCACGCCGACCTGCGCGGCTGGACCGCTCACGCCGGGCGCACCCTCCACGCTCCGACCGGCCTGTACGCGCTCCCCTATCCCGACGCGCGTCGCGTCCCCACGTCCGGCACCGTCGACCTGTGGATTCGTGCCCGTGTCCGCACGGCGACGCTGTTCTACGGAGCCGAAAACGTGCTCAGCCGAACCGAACTGATGCTGGGCAACCTGGCCGTCCCCGATCAGCCGCTGCCCGCCCGCCGCGTCCGCTTCGGCGTGTTCTGGCCTATCGATGGGTAAGGTTTGCGCCGACCGATTGCGCTCGACCTCAACTTCTGCGTAAGGGCGATTCATGAATCGCCCTTACGGGCTAGGTGCTATGCTCCCTCAGCACGAGTGGCACGCACCACCTCTACTACGGCGCGTGCTACCTCGTCGGGCGAGCCGGAGGCGGCGTCGACGGTGGGCACGCCCTGAGCGTCCAGCGCGTCGAGTTGGCTTTGGAGCAGGTGCGGAGGAAAGAAGTGATCGCTGCGTTCGGAGAGGCGTGCGGCGAGCACGTCTGTGTCCGCGGTGAGGTGGACGAAGCGGACGTGACCGGCGGCGCGCGACAACGTGCGGCGATAGTCAGGTTTCAGAGCCGAACACGCCAGGACTCCGCCACTTTCGGACGCGTGCCACCCAGCGATCAGCTCTGCCAAGCGTGCGAGCCACGGAGCGCGGTCCGCGTCGGTAAGCGGCGTGCCTTCGGCCATCAGCGCGCGGGCAGCCTCCGAGTGGTAGTCGTCCGCGTCGGCGAAGGGGACACCGAGCAGCCGGGCCACGATCCGCCCAACCGTCGTTTTGCCGACGCCTGAGACGCCTGCCACGACGACGATGGAGCGGGCGGGTTGAAGAGCGCGGGGCATGACGGCGTAGTTTCTCCTCTGGACCGACGCCCGGCCCACTCCGTTCCCCACTGCCTCGCCATGCGCTCGCTCCTCGCCCTCGCCCTGCTCTTCACCCTGTCCGCCTGCGGATCGGACACACCTGCCGCCCCGCCCTCTGCTGCCCCTGAGTTTCGCACCGACGGCGTGCTCGACTTCATCGCGCCGGATGGAACGCCGGTCAAACGCATCGCCATCGAGATCGCCGACAACGACAGTTCGCGCGCGATGGGACTGATGAACCGACCGGGCATGGCCGAGCAAGCCGGGATGCTGTTCATCATGGACGTCGAGGAGCCGCAGCGCTTCTGGATGCGCAACACGCTGATGCCGCTCGACCTCTTTTTCGCAGACGACAGCCTGAACATCGTCGCCATCCGCCCCGACAACCGCTCGGTTTCGGACGACGGAATCGAGAGTGTCGTCCCGGCTCGCTACGTCGTCGAGACGCGCGCCGGGTTTGGAGCGCGGTATGGCATCGAAGAGGGCTACCGCATTCAGTGGCGGCGACAGTAATCGATCAGAATGAGGCCGCGAACGCGCTCCACTCTTGGCGCAGCGACTGTTTTTCGCCGTCGGAGAGGAAGCTGGCTTCGAGCGTGTTGCGGTTGAGTCGCCAGAGTTCGTCCCACGAAAACCCTTGACCAGCGAGGAGGAGATACTCGGCGTTCAGGTCGGTCGAAAACATCGGCGGATCGTCGGAATTGAGCGTCACGTACACGCCCGCGTCGACCAGCGTGCGGATCGGATGCGGCTGATCGGTCGGCGTAACGCCCAGTCGGTAGTTGCTCGTCGGCGAGACTTCGAGCGGGGTTTGCTCACTCGCGATGCGTGCCATCAAGTCGGGATCGTCGACCAAGCGGACGCCGTGGCCGATGCGCTCGGCTCCGAATCGGTCGATGGCTTGTGCGAGGCGGAAGG
Source organism: Rhodothermales bacterium (assembly GCA_963793245.1). Classification (GTDB taxonomy): domain Bacteria; phylum Bacteroidota; class Rhodothermia; order Rhodothermales; family BA12; genus CAXBBB01. The sequence continues at coordinate 213,366 of CAWBZG010000003.1, read as the reverse complement.
CGCCGTCGGTTTCTCCCGCGTGAGCGACGACGCGCAGTCCAGCATCGCGGGCGCCAGCGAAGATCGGCTCGTAGGGTTCGGACGCGAAGCCCTTCTCAAACCCGCCGACGCCCAATCCCAGAAACAAGCCGTCGCGCTCACGTCCGGCCAGCGCGAACGGCAGTACCTGATCCAAATGCTCGTCGACGCCGCGCCCGATGTCGGCGATGAAGCGGATGCGCGTGTTCGACTCCGCAGCGGCTCGGGCGGCACCGACCTCCAGCGCTCGGATGATCTGATCCGCCGACAGCGCACGTCCCAGGTGGAGTTGCGGGCTGAAATAGGTCTCGGAATAGCGGATGTTCTGAGCCGCCTGATGCGCTCCAAAGTCGACGACCATCTGCTCGTAATCCTCGGGCGTCTGCATCGCAGATGAGGCCAGCAGGTAGACGCGGATGAAGTGGTCGAAGTCGCGAAACGCGTAGAAGGCACGCCACTCGTCGAGCGAGTCGGCGGGCAACTCGACGCCGTTGCGCTGCGCCATGTCCCACACCGTCTCCGGCCCCGTCGCTCCCTCCAAGTGAACGTGGATTTCGACCTTGGGCATTGCCCGTAGTCGGGCGGCCAAGTCAGGAGCGACGGAGTGAGAGCGGTAGATCTGGCTGGGCATGTGCAGAACCTACGCTGCGGTCGGGCGGGCGTGACGCGCGCAGTACCAGCCGACGATGCTGCCCCAGATTACGCAGTTCATTAGGAGCGGGAGGATGAGGCCCATCGGCGCAAACCCACCGAACAGCGGGCCGTCCGTCAGTACGGCGGGGACGAACGTCCAATTCCAAAGCGTGGGAAGCAGTCCAAAAGCGACCCCCTTTCCAATCGTCGGATTGGGCACGAGTGCAGCGAACGGAAGCGCCCAGAGCGCACCGAACAGCACGAACAGCGCCGTCCCGATGACAGCCGCGCCTACCCATCCGCCGCCCATAACGGCTTGGTACGCGCCGACGAACGGCGCTTTGGGAATGACACCTGCGAGGGCAAGCGCAGCCAGCGCACCGGCGACGGCCAGCGAACCGATGAGTCCGCCGACGAATCCGTCTTTGAGTGTTGCTTTCATGTGTCCGAAAAGGGGGAGGTGAGAAGGGCCGAGCGCGTCATACCGCTGCGCCGAGCATCGCCTGAGCGTCGCGCGCTGCGGTCGGGCTTTCGACGCCCAGGTTGCCATCTAATGCGATCTGAGCGTGGCGCCGGGCTTCCGACGTGTTGCCTGCGCCCTGATAGATCTGAGCGGCGCGCCAGTGCACCATCGCGTCGCCCGTGTCCAGGCGCATCGCGCGTTCGATGTAGGGAATGCCTTCCGCCGAGCGTCCGTTGTGGTGGAGTGCCCAGGCGTAGGTCTCGTTGGCGTGCATGTGGCCGGGGCGACGCTCGACCTGTTCTTTTGCCATGCGTAGCGAGCGCTCCAACTCCTGCCCTCGGTCGAGCAGAAAATCGGCCTCTTCCATGTCGACGATCTCGCCCATGCCGCGCGCGTCTTCCAATCCCTCGTGTACGCGGTCGAGCGTGCGGTCGGCGGCGCGGTCATCGCCCTGCATAGCGTAGACTTCGGCGAGCAGTTCCAAGAAGCCGTCGTTGGGCATCAGGTCGTAGGCTTCGAGCAACAGCGACTCGGCCTCGTCCAGATCGCCCTTGATGAGCGCAACGTGTCCCAGTCCGGCGACGGCGGGCGCGTAGTTGGGCTTCTCTTCCAAGATGCCTTCGTAGATGAACCGAGCGGTGTCTGGCTTGGCGTTGCCGAGGTAGAGGGTGGCGAGGTTGTAGAGCGCCCACGAACGGTCCGACGTGCCTTTGAGTCCGGCATCGGCGGCCATGCGCATCGCGGCGATGGCGCCCGCTCCGTCGCCGTAGAGTTCACGCAGGTACGAGGCGCGCGTAAAGGAGGCGACGCCCGGCTTGATCGCAAGCATCGCGTCCATCGCTTCGACGGCGGCAGGATACTCGCCCAACTCGACGAGCGCGTCGACCAGGATGCCGTGCGCGTACGAGTCTTTGGGAAACTCGGAGAGCAGTTCTTGCGCCTGAGTGCGGCTGTCCTCGAAGCGGTGCAGTTTGTTCAGCAGCGTGCCGTTGAGCAGGCGCAAATGGTAGTCGTTCGGATCGCGACGTAGGCCCTCTTCGATGGCTTCCTGCGCCTGAGGGACGAACTCGGTCTCTCGGTGCGTGTCGGTGGCCTGCTGGAGCAGCACCTGAGCGAGCGCAGCATAGCTGGCGACTTCGTCCGGATTGCGGCGGATGCGCTCCTGATAATAGCCGATGGATGCTTCGGGATTGGCAAACTGCGACGCGGGAAGCACCTGGCGCGGGCCTTGGGGCAGCGGCTCCGGTTCGCGGGACAGGCCGTACCACACGGCAGCGCCCAAGGCGAGGACGAGGACGGCGGTGGCGAGAATGGATTTCATCGACAGAAGAGGTGGATCGGTAGAGTGGGATCAGTATAAAACCAATCCGCCGACCGACGCACAGGGCATCGGCCGACGGATCGCGTTCGTTCGGCGTGGTAGGATTACCGGACGAGGGTCGCGGTCTGCGTGCGGGCAGCCTTACCGTCCACTACCAAGCGGAAGAGGTAGGTGCCGCTCGCGAGGCCGTCAGCTTCCCAGCGAACCGGGTGCGTTCCGGTCTGCATCGGCTCGTCGACCAGCGTCCGTACCAGACGGCCCTGCATGTCGTAGACGCTCAGTTCCACGTTGCCGGGGCGCGACAGGTGGTACTCGATCGTCGTCGACGGCGAGAACGGGTTCGGGTAGTTCTGGTTGAGGATGAACGCGTCGGGCGCTCCGATTCCCAGACCACCTTCGATGGCCGTGTTGGTCGAAGGACCGTCTGCGGTCACGTCACGCACGTAGTCCGATCCGCGATGCGGGTTGGCCAGGTACGGGAACGAGGTGCGCAGGTCGATGTCGTTGCGGGTCGGTCCGGCTACGAATCCGAGTTCCCGCACGAGCTGAGCCGAGGCGAGGTCAGAGTAGTCGCCTGCGGTCGCGTCGTCCTTGGGCAGACCGACAGCGGCCAGCACCAAGCCACCCACGGCCTGCAGTTCGATCGTCGTCACGTCGTCTTCCAAGCGGCGTCCGTTGGGGAAACCGTCCATGTGCGGAATCGCCTGAAGCGTCGCGTTGGCGAAGTCCGGCACGGTCAGACCGATGGCGGCGGCGCGGACGAGTCCTTTGTACGCGTTGTTGCGATACTCGTCCGTTCCACGTTCGGTGACGGGCACGGCCATGTTCAGGCGCAGCATGTCGCCGCCCCAGAGTCCGCCGTCAGGCGTTTGCGTGATCGGAAGGAAGTTGTTGATGAACGGCTTGCCTTCGGCGAAGACGAGCGTTCCCGTTCCGTCGTCGACGACGAGTCCGGCTTTACCAGCGGCGAGCTGGTACGGTGCGAGGTTCGGCACGCCGAAGTAGAAGATCGGCAGGATGTCGACGCGGCGCGGCTGGCCAGGGGCGAGCAGTGCGGTCGGGCTTCCACCCGAAGTGGGCATCGTCGGTACGGCGAAGGCCGTTCCGGTCACGTCGAGCGCGCCACTTACGACGAGCGGCAGGACCGCAGCGGCACCGTCGGCGCCGTTGGTGAAGTCGAGGCCCGATCCGTCGTTCGAGGGATCGCCGTCGCCGTCCAGGTTGAGGCCCGGATACGAGTTCTTCTGAATCGAGAGGTACTCGCTCAGGCCCGGCACGGCGGGTCCGAAGGCTCCGTTGCCCATGTACAGCGCCAACTCGGGGTTGACGAAGTACTTGGCGAACTCCTGCTCGGCAGCGCTATACGGCGATACGGCGTTCCAATAGTCCTTGTCGCCAATCGGGATGACGGCTTCGTTGGTCAGCGGCATACCCAGGCGCGAGACCTGGACCCACGGACCCGAGAAGGCGGGATCGCCACCGTCGAGGGCCAACGTCTTGATCTGCGGACGGCTTGCGCTCGCCCAGACACCGATCACGAACTCACCGTCGAGAATGTTGGCGGCTTCGCTGACGCTTTTGCCGTCCTTCTGGAGGCTGGAGATCGGAACGCGCATCACGATGGAGTGCGTGTTGAAACCGGCGACTTCGTCGCGGGCACAGTTGGCGTTGGCCGGATCGTCGCAGAACTCGTCGCGGAAGCCGCCCAAGTCGAAGATGCCTCCCAGGTCGACGAAGAACGGATCGTCGCGCGGGCCGACAAAGACCGTCTCGCCGCTCGACGCTTGCGTGATGGCCTGCGTCGTCAGCGCTTCATACGTCGTTCCCAATCCGGCATCAGCCGTGATCGAGCGCGCGCCGACGTTCGGCGGAGGCACGAAGCCGTTCGAAACGACCGTCGTGAAGCTCGAACCGCCGTCCGTGCTCTTCTCCATCGTGTACGTGGCTTTCAAGTTCTCTTGGCCCAGACGGATTTTGAAGAACGTCGTCGGGTCTTCGTTGACCACGTTGAACGTGAAGCGGTAGGTGATGTCGTCCGTTGCCGAACCGAGCTGTCCTGCCGACGTCTGGTTCTTGACGTGGATCTCGTAGCGTACGTCTTCGCCGAACTGATCGTAGTTCGGGCCACCCGAAGGCAGTTCGAGCGGGATGTAGTTGGCGACCAGAATCACGTTGTCCGGGCTGGCCGGGTCGCGATAGGCGTAGAGGTCGGTGTTATCGGCCTGCGGATCGTTGAGGATCATCGGCGCTTCGCGGTGGCTCGAAGCCGTAACGAAGGTCGCATCGACCAGGAAAAGAGCCACAATCAAGGCAATCGTGCCCAGACCGAGGGTGTAGCGTAAAGCTCGCATAGGGAGAGGAGGGTGGATGGAAGGAAGTCGTGTTAAAAGACGTAGTACCCAAACACGGTGACGTTGAAGGTCACGGGATACTCACTTTGTGCTCACATCCAAAGCGTTCCGAAACCGTCGTACTTGTGCAGTTCTCCTCCACCGATTCTTCGCCCCGCCTCTCGCCTCCATACCCCCTCATGCTGCTCCAAGATCGCATTCTCAGCCACGGTCATGACCTGTTCGTGGGAAGAAAGGCCGAGTGCGACCTGTTTCGCGAGGCACTTGCCCTACCCACGTGGCCCTGGCACTTGCTGCATGTCTATGGACCCGGCGGAATCGGTAAAACAGCGTTGCTGAGCGAGTTTCGCTACCTCGCGCAAGAAGCCGAAGTAAGTGCGCTATCGCTCGACACGCGCGACATGGGACGCACGCCCGACGCGTTCGCACAGGCTGTCGCGCCCGCGCTACACCGGCCTGACATGGACAAGCGCTTCTTGCTGACGATCGACGGGCTAGAAGCCGAGTCGGACCTGGGCGACTGGCTGCGGCGCTCGTTTCTGCCCACCATTGACGAACACCTGATGGTCGTGCTCGCAGGTCGTCACCAACCAGCCGCCGACTGGATGGACGCGCCTGGATGGACGACGGAAACGCGCACGATTCGCCTCGCCAACCTGTCGCTGGAAGAGAGCCAGGCGTTTCTAGAAGCGCGCGACGTTCCGGAGGCGTGCAGCAGCAACGCACTGCGCCTGACCCACGGTCACCCGTTCGCGCTGACGCTCGTCGCCGACCATTGCTGCCGTCACCCCGACCAGCAGTTCGACTTCGACGATCAACCCGACATCGTTCGGACGCTCTTGCAGCGCTTCGTCGAAGAGACGCCGAGTGGAAAGCATCTCAAAGCGCTCGAAGCCGCCGCACTCACGCGGACGCTTACTCAGCCGCTGCTCGAACATCTGTTGGGAGAGGACGATGCCCTCGCGCTCTTCGAGTGGTTACGCGCTCGGACGTTTATCGAGAGCGAAACCACGGGGCTGTTTCCGCACGAACTCGCGCGCGAAGTGCTGGCCGCCGACCTGCGCTGGCGCGATCCCGATTTCTACCAGACGCTCCACATCCGCGCCCGACGCTACTACGCCGACCGCCTGCTCGACTCGTCCGACGAGGCCGCACGCCATCGCACGCTCGCCGACTTCGCGTTCCTCTACCGCGACAATCCGCTCGTGCGCCCGATGCTCGACTTGCTGAGGCAGCAGTGGGAAGCCTCCAACGCGCTCCGCGTAGACACCTTTTCGCCCGACGACGCTCCGGCTCTGCTGAGCATGGTCCGCCGTCACCAGGGAGCCGAATGCGAACGCATCGCCCGCTACTGGTTCGAGAGGCAGCCCGAAGGCGTCGAGGTCTACCGCACGTCCGACGGAACGCCTGTCGGCTTCCTGCACACACTTGCCCTGCATCAAACGACACAGGACGACTGGGCGGCGGACCCGGCATGCCGTTCGGCCAACCGCTATCTGTCCGACTACGCACCGCTGCGTCGGGGCGAGAGTGCGCTGATGTTTCGCTTCTGGATGGATGGAGAGTCGTATCAGAACGTCTCCGCCGTGCAGAGCCTGGTATTCGCCGCAACGGTCCGGCGCTACCTGACGACGCCGCGACTGGCCGTCACCCTCCTCCCCTGCGCCGACGCGACGTTCTGGGCGCCTGTTTTCGCCTTTGCCGACCTGCGCCGCCTGCCCCACGCCGAAGTCGAGATCGAGGGACGGACGGATACCGTTTTCGGCCACGACTGGCGCACGACTCCTCCTGCGGCGTGGCTAGAGACGCTGATCGACCGCATTCCTCAGGTCGGCGTCAGCGCGCCGCCCGAACCGGTAGCGCCGACCGTCGTGCTCAGCGAGTCCGACTTCGCCGATGCCATTCGGGAAACGCTCTACCAGCACGCCCGTCCGCACAAACTGCGCAACAGCCCGCTGCTCCACTCGCGGCTCGTCAACTCCACCGTCGCTTCGGACGCCGACGAGGACCGCCGCATCGAATCGTTGTGCGCGCTCGTTTCTGAGGCGGCCCGCGTGCTCGGCGAATCGCCGCGCGAAGAGCCGTATTTCAACGCCATCCACGCCGCCTGCCTCAAGCCGGCTCCCACACACGCGCTCGCCGCCGAACGCATCGGTGTCCCCTTCAGCACGTTCCGGCGCCACCTCGGACGCGGCATCGACCACGTTGCCCGCGAGTTGTGGTTGCGCGAAATCGAAGCCTGACCCGATGCCAGACGCCTCGCCTCGCACGGCCCTCGTCGCTGGAGCCACCGGCCTAGATCGGTAGCCACCTGACGCGCCTGCTACTCGCCGATCCCGCGTACGAAAGCGTAGTCACGCTGGGCCGCCGCGAGATGCCGACAGACGACGAGAAGCACACGCATCACGTCGTCGACTTCAATGACCTCGAAGCGTCACGCGACCTGCTCGCCTGCGACGATGCGTTCTGCGCGTTGGGCACGACCATCAAAACAGCGGGCAGCAAAGAGGCCTTCCGGCGTGTCGACCTGGAATACGTCCGCTCGTTTGCGCGTCAGTCGCGACTGGCCGGAGCGCACCGGTTCGTGCTCGTGTCGAGTTATGGCGCCGATCCCAACGCGTTGACGTTCTACAGCCGCGTCAAGGGCGAGGCCGAACGCGCCGTCGGCGTCGAGCCATTTCAGGCGATTTACATCGCGCGTCCGTCGCTGCTGCTGGGTGAGCGCGACGAGGACCGTCCCGGCGAGCGCATGGCACAAAAGGTCTTGGGCGCGCTGTCGCCGATCTTGCGCGGTCCACTCGGCAACCTGCGCCCGATTCACGCTCAGGCTGTTGCCCGCGCGCTGATTGCCGTCGCGCAGAACGGACCGGGCGGCGTGCGCGTCTACGAACCCAAGCACCTGCACCGCCTGAGCGCCGATCCCCTGTCCGCCGATGCCTTGTTGGGCCGCGATCGTCTCCTCGGTTAAACCGAACTTCTATGCCCTCCGCCTTTACCGATTTTGTGCCGATGTTCGTCCTGTCGGCGGCCATCTTCTATTTCGTGCTCGACTTCACGCTGTCCCTCTCCTTGTTTTGCGCGATGGGGGGCGGGATCGCAATCGCTCTTGCGCTACCGATGATCCGCCGCCGCGTGGGACCACCGACAGAGCGCGACCGATGACCCCGTCGCTTGCCGTCGTCAAACTGTTTTACGAGGAGCCGTTCTCAATGGAACCCGTCGTGCTCGACCTGGACCCGGACGCCCGTCCGCGCGCAGATCCCGCATCGTTCGCGATGAGCGGATTGGAAGCCTTGCTCGGCGCCCCGCGTGCCTTCCGCGCCTACCTCGCCGGAACCCAGATGGAAGACGGACAGAGCACGCGCGTCGGTTTGACCGCGCTGGAGGACCCATCCGTCTGGGCCGATGCGTTGACCAAGACGATGGGGTCGACGGGTTGGCACGCGATGATCGACGGCAAGACGCGCGAACTGTCGCCGACCGAGTTTGGTCAACGTCTCGCAACCGCCGACGCCGACGGCTTCGCGCAACATGCTCCCCCCGAAGCACGCGCCCTGCTCGGAGCGGCGACGCATCCCGACCGCCGCCGCGCGCTGCCCGCGATCCTGACGCTACTCGACGCAGGCGCGACGCTCGTCCTACCCGAACCCTCCCACGACGGACGCGACCTATCCATCTTCTCACCGTCGCCGATCCGGGCGCGGATCGAAGCAGCATGGCGATCCGACCTGAGACCAGCCACACGCCGATTCAGCGCGCCGTATCAGAAAATGCGGTCCGAGCACAAGTTCTATTTCGAAGCGTGGGCGCTGGACGAACTCCACCCCTCCGTCGAAGAAATCTCCTGACGCCATGCCTCTCTTAGACACGCAAGCCGTCGACGATCTAGGGTGGATGCAGCGCGCACGGGCGTTGGCCTTGCGCGGACTGGGGCACGTCAGTCCCAACCCACTCGTCGGCTGCGTCGTTGTCTCCAAGTCGGGCGATATGCTCGGAGAAGGCTGGCACGAGCGCTACGGAGAAGCCCACGCTGAACCCAACGCGCTGGCAGATGCCCGAGCGCGCGGCGCAACCGACGACGACTTGCGCGCGGCGACGGTCTACGTCACCCTCGAACCGTGCGCGCACCAGGGAAAAACGCCGCCGTGCGCCGACTTGCTGATCCAGACAGGCGTGCGCCGAGTCGTCGTGGGCATGCGCGATCCGTTTCCCGCCGTCGATGGAAAGGGAATCGAAAAGCTGCGCGCGGCAGATATTGAGGTGACGGTCGGCGTCGACGCCCAAGCGTGTTGGCGGATGAATGAGGCGTTCGTCTACCACGTTCGGACTGGGCGGCCACTCGTGACGCTCAAAATCGCTCAGACGCTCGACGGCTATTCGGCGACGACGAGCGGCGACAGCAAGTGGATCACGTCTGAAGCATCGCGGCGCCACGTCCATCGCCTGCGTGCCGCGTCCGATGCCGTTCTGGTTGGCAGCGGCACAGCGCGCGCCGACGACCCACGCCTGACCGTCCGCCACACGACCGGCCCGCAGCCGCTACGCATCGTCCTCGACCGCACCGGAGACCTGCCGCCGAGTCTCCACCTGTTCAGCGACGAGCACGCGGCGTCCACCGTCGCCATCGTCGCCCCGGACGCCAATCCCGCCTACGCCGACGCTCTCCAATCGTCGGGCGGACGCCTGCTTCGCATCCCGACGGATGGCGAACACCTCGACCTCTCCGCCCTTCTCGACGCTCTCGGACGCGGCGACGCGGGAGCGCCCGTGCACTCGCTGCTGGTCGAAGGCGGACCGCGCCTCGCCTCTGCCTTGCTGCGCGCTCCACTGGCTGACCGCCTACTCACCTTCATCGCCCCAATCTGGCTCGGCGACGGCCGCCCCGCCTTCTCGGGCGACGCACCCAACCGAATGGCCGACGCCGCTCGCTGGCCCGAAACCCGCTGGGACACGATAGGCGACGACGCACTGCTGACCGCCTACCGCCACACCGCGCCCGACTGGATCGCGGACAACCAGTGAACGTGAGCCGCAGGGTTTCCCGGCTGCGACAGCCTCCCGCGCATCACCAAAGCGACCCTCTGACACAGTCTCCGTCCAGCCGATAGGCACGCGAAGCTCCGGTGCCTTCGGATCCTGTACGTTACCGCGCCGTTGCGCACCGTTCGACGTAAACCGCTCCGCCTGTGCCGACGAACACACCAACTCTCCCTGGACAGATTCAACTCAAAAAGGCGCCCAAGGAAGCGCTTGTGCCTGAGGCTGAAGCAGGGGGCGACGGCTTTCTCTCGCTTCCCGTCGTAGAGGCGCCGCCATCGAATGCGCGCGGTAAGCGTCCCGACTGGCTGCGCGTCCGGTTGCCGTACGGCGAGACGTACAAGAGCGTGCTCGACACGATTGAGAAGTACGACCTGCACACCGTATGCCAGAGCGCGCGTTGCCCGAACATGGGCGAGTGCTGGAGCGCAGGCACGGCGACGTTCATGATTTTGGGCAACGTCTGTACGCGCAGCTGCGGCTTCTGCGCCGTGATGACGGGCCGTCCCGACACCGGACTCGACTGGGACGAACCGCGCCGCGTCGCCGAAGCTGCCAAGCTGATGGACCTGCGCCACGTCGTCGTGACGAGTGTTAACCGCGACGAGCGCAAGGACGGCGGCGCTCCGATCTTCGCCGAAACGATCCGTTTGGTCCGCGAGGCGCAGCCGGGTTGCACCATCGAAGTGCTCGTGCCTGACTTCCGAGGCATCATGGAAGGCGCCCTCAACCTCGTCCTCGACGCGCGCCCCGACCTGTTCAACCACAACGTCGAGACCATCCCGCGCCTCTACCGCCGCGTCCGTCCCCAAGCCGACTATCAGCGCTCGCTGGACGTGCTCAAGCTCGCCAAAGATCAGGGCCTGCGCACCAAGAGCGGAATCATGGTCGGGTTGGGCGAGAGCAAAGAAGAAGTCGTCGACCTGATGCGCGATTTTGCGGCCCACGGCGTCGACGTAATGACGATTGGTCAGTATCTGCAGCCGACCAAGATGCACCTGCCCGTCGAGGAGTTTGTCCACCCGGACGTGTTCGCGTGGTACAAGGAGCAAGGCGAAGCGCTGGGCATCGACCACGTCGAGAGCGGCCCGCTCGTCCGGTCGAGCTACCACGCCGAGCGCCACGTGGCGGGTTACGAAGCCTGACGCGACCCAAACGGTTGCAATCTGCCCGGACGTCCTGTCTGAGCTTGAGGAATCTCATCATTGATGGGGTTCCTCTCTCCTTTTCTAGCCCCATCATCCCATGGCCGAAGAAAGCTCTAGCAACGTGGCATCCGTCGCCATCGTCATCCTCGTTCTCGCCGTCCTCGCGCTCGGCGTCTGGTTCTTTGTCGGCGGCGGTGGCGGCTCGGCAGTCGACTCAGGTCCCGACATCGAAGTGCAGATCGGCGACGGCGAATAGCGTAACCCGGAGAGCGGGCGCTCCGTAGGCTGCTGCATCAACACCCGCACCGCTATGCGCACGCTCTCCACCCTCGCCTTCCTGCTGTTCGTCGCAGCGCCCGCTCTCGCGCAAGATCGAACGATGGCGTTCGAGCATCCACTCCGCGCAGGCGGTACGCTCATCGTCGACACGTACAAAGGCTCGGTCGATGTCGAGGCGTGGGATCGCGACGAAGTCCAGATCGACGTGCGGATCACGGCGGACGATGACCAAGATGCCGTCGAGTTGGTCGACGTGAAGTTCGAGACGTCGAACAGTCGCATCTCCATCGAGTCGGATTACGAGCGCGTCCGGGAATCCACGCGCCGCCGCTTTCTGGGCATCACGATGAGCAACAGCGTCAGCCTGCCCTTCGTCCACTACACGATTCGGATGCCGCGCGGCGCCAAACTGAACGTCGACGACTACAAGAGCGAGATCACGATTGTTGGGATGCAGGCCGACGTGAAGGTCGAGAGCTACAAAGGCAGCATCTCGGTCGACGGCGCCAACGATGTCGACATCGACACCTACAAAGGGACGGCACGCGTGCGAGCCGTACGCGGTGGTGCACGAGTCGACACGTACAAAGGCGACGTAGAGATCGCGTTTGCCGCCCTGTCCGGCAGCGTCACCGTCGACACGTACAAAGGCGCTGTTCGGCTAATCGTGCCCTACGGCGCAGGCTTCGCGCTCGACGCCGACTTGGGGCGCAAAGGCAACCTCGACACCGAGCTTCCCATCAGCGTGCGCGACGGCGTCGCACGAGGACGCATGGGAAGCGGCGGGCCGACAGTCGCATTTGAGACGTACAAAGGCACGCTCCACATCGACACAGTTCGATAGACACGCGGCGCGTCGTTTGCAGAAAGCGCACGTGCGGCGTGGGCAGGGCGATTCGTAGGTTGACGGTTCACACTTGAACTCTCTTTCCGACATGGAACGCACCCTCGCCATCATTAAGCCCGACGCCGTCGCCAACGGACACGCCGGAGCCATCCTCGACCGCATCCTCAAAGAGGGCTTCGCCGTCCGCGCGATGAAACTCGTCCGCCTGACCGAAGCGGAAGCAGGCGGCTTCTACGCCGTCCACCGCGAGCGCCCGTTCTTCGGAGAACTCGTCGAGTTCATGTCGAGCGGCGCCTGTGTCCCCCTCGTCTTGGAGCGCGACGACGCCGTCGCCAAGTGGCGCGAAGTGATCGGCGCGACCAACCCCGCAGACGCTGCCGAAGGCACGATCCGCAAGCAGTTCGCCGAGAGCCTGGGCCGCAACGCCGCCCACGGTTCGGACAGCGCAGAGAACGGTAAGATCGAAGCCAACTACTTCTTCGCCGAGCACGAAATCGTCGCCAACGGCTGAGGGTCTTCGACCCGCTGATGGGCTTCGCCCCGTCACGACTCAACCCCGTCAGGTCATCGCGACTTGGCGGGGTTTTGCGGTTGAGTCTCCCGCCGTAAAGACGCGGCACTGCACGCAATCGCAACTCCAACCACCTAGCAGCGTCACCCTCGCAGACGCGAGGGCCTGACTAAAACGAACAGCTCAGCGTAGCCGGTCGACATTGGCATCATGATGGAGAGCGGGGCCAGTCGCAGCAGCAGGTGTAGATTCCCGCCTATGCAGGAAGGAGGGGTGGGGAGCCAGCGGCGAACCCCGTAGCGTCGCAGCATGCTGCGACGAGAGACTCGAACGCACCTCACCACCTTCGCCTCCAGGATCTTGCCCAATCAGGCCAGCATCGGTATCCTGCACCGAAGTCCCAATCCCGCACGATGCCGAGCCTTCCACCATCCGCTGCTCCGGTTTCGGTGTTACCGCTCGCCACAGAAGGGGCGGATGACTCGACCACCTGCGCCAACTGCGACGCGCCGATGCACGGTCCGTACTGCGGCATCTGCGGCCAGCACGCGCTCGACGGTAACCGGCTGACGTTCAAAGCGCTGTGGGGCGAGTTTCGGCGACGCTTCCTCCACCTCGAACACGGCCTATTGCTCACGCTACGGCACATGATGTTCAAGCCGGGGCACGTGATCGGGCGGTACCTGCGCGGCGAGCGCAAACGCTACGTCAACCCGCTGGGCTTCGTGGTCATGGCGACGGCTTTCAACCTGATCGTACACGCACTGACGGACTTCCAGAACCGAATCGTCGAGCAGATCGGAGCGGGCGCGCTGTCGGCTGGCTCTACCTCGCGTTCGATGGAAGAGGTGATTCGCGCTTTTGTCCTGTGGGGAGCAGAGAATGGCACCTATCTGTCGGTCGTCGTTTGTCTGTTCATCGCGCTCTTCTTGCGGTTGTTCATGGGGCGGAAAGTGCGGGTGGCCGAGGGCTTGGTCTTTGGGCTGTTCTGCTACGGACAAGTGACCGTGATCGGGTCGCTCGCTGAACTGCTCTACCTCGTGTGGCCTGACGCGCTGCGGCACATGAATATCGAACCGGCAATCGACATCGGTCTGCTCTTCGTGCTGGTCTGCGTCGCGGCCTATCAGCTCTTCCGCACGTGGGGAGCCGTCGCGCTTGCAGCGCTGAGCGTAGGTCTGGGCTTCACCTGCCACTACCTATTCCAAGGCGTCGTCATGCTCGGGTTCATGGTTCGCGATGCTGGAGACGGATGGCGAGCGCGACTGGACCCTGCCGGAAGCAGCAGCGCAAGGCCGGGCCGATGTCATCTCGGTCCTCATCGAGCAGGGCGGCGATCCCAACTATACGATCAACCGGACGCTTCTACACCAAGCGGCACAAGCCGGACACATGGCCGTCGCCGACACGCTGATCGCGCACGGCGCTAACCTCGACGCAACCGACGGCGACGGACATACGGCTCTGACGCTGGCGATTCAGGGCGATCACTTCGACGTAGCGCGCACGCTCCTAGCGGCTGGCGCATCGCCAAACAGATCCGAGAAATCCGGCCAGGCGCTGCGTCTGTCCCTCCATCGCAGCCAGCTCGCGCTAGCGCTGACGATTCTCGAATCCGGTGTCGATCCCAACGCGGCGAGCGATTCGACGGGCAACACGCCGCTGATCGAAGCCGCGACGCACGACCACCCGGACGCGGTTCGCGCGCTACTGGCACGAGGTGCCGAGGTCGACGTCGCACGCACGAACGAAGAAGCGCACACGGCACTTCACGAGGCGGTCGAAGAGGGCCATCTCGGAAGTCGTCCGCCTTCTGCTCGAGGCAGGCGCCGATCCGACGATTCGGACAGGCGACGACCGCACACCGCTCCAACTCGCCGAGAGCGAGGAGATGCGCGCGCTGATCCAAACCGCGCTGGACGCGTGGCCGACGCGATGAGTGGGGCCGAACACACGCTGCTCACGCTCCCGCGCTTCGCAGGCGTCGCCGATGCGGGCTACAAACCTGGACTCGACCGGATGCGCGCGCTGCTGGCCGAAATGGGCGATCCGCACGACGGCCTGAGCATCGTCCACGTCGCCGGGACGAACGGCAAAGGGTCGACGTGCGCGTTTGCGTCGGCGCTGTTACAGGCGCACGGCTTGCGCGTCGGGCTGCACACGTCTCCGCACTTGTGGCGAGTCCACGAGCGGATGCGGATCGACGGACGCGAGGTATCGGACGCGTGGCTGGACCAGGCCGTCGCGCGCTGGATGCCGACGTTTGAGCGGATCGGCGTCTCGTTCTTCGAAGCGACGACGACTTTGGCGCTGCTCTACTTCGCCGAAGAGCAAGTCGACGCTGCTGTCATAGAGGTCGGGCTGGGCGGGCGGCTCGATGCGACGAACGTGGTGACGCCGGTCGTGACGTGCGTCACGGAGATCGGACTGGATCACACCGACTTGCTCGGCGACACGCGCGCGTCCATCGCTAAGGAGAAGGCAGGCATCTTCAAAGCCGGAATCCCTGCGCTGACGAATGCGACCGGCGGCGACGTGTTGGACGCGCTGGCACAATCGGCCCACGTTGTAGACGCCAAGTTCGAAAACGTGCGCGACGCGGTTTCGGCGCGGCAGTCGCGCGAAGGCGTGTCGTTCGAGACACCGCACGCCGAGTATCCGCACGCGCTGTTGGGGTTGGACGGACTGCACCAAGTCGGCAACGCAGCCCTCGCCTTGCGCGCAGTCGAGAGATTAGCCGGGCGCGCGCTAGATCCGTCTTCCGTACGTCGTGGATTGCGCGAAGTGGTATGTCTGACAGGGCTGCGCGGTCGGCTCGACGTGATCCGAGATCAACCGCGCATCGTCGCCGACGTCGCGCATAACCCGGACGGAATCTCGGCTGTGTTGCGCGAGACCGCACCACCAAAAGGCGCTGTTCGCACGGTCGTCATCGGCATGATGGGCGACAAGGATGCTGGGGCCGTTGCACGCCTGCTCGCTCAGAGCGGATCGCGCGTCATCGCGGCTAGACTGGAAGGCGACCGTGCGTTTGATGCCGATGCCTTGGCCATCTTGCTGCGCGGCGCAGGCGTGCGCGACGTACCGACGCTGACTGTCGCTGACGCGCTGTCCGACTTTGAGCACACCGCCGACCCTGACGACGTGTGCATCGTGACGGGGTCGCACGTGACGGTCGCGGCGATTCCGCGCGAATATTTTACGTAACGCAGGTGCTCGAATGACGTAGCGCACTCGTTTCCTCGCTACCTTTCACACCGTCTGCTCCCGCACCCGCCGTCCGGCGACACGCGTAGCAGACACGGCGCCGACCTCCTTGGTCGCCCGACCTCGCCCCGACAGAGCGCACGCTCTCGGCGACTCGGCTCGCGCCGCCCAGGATTCGCCGCACGGTGTGGCGCTCACCAATTTCCGGTCGCAGGGACCGGGCACTCCCCCTACCATTTTCAGTCTATGAAAATCACCGAGCTGGAGGCGAAAACCGTCGCCGAACTGCGCAGCATGGCCAAAGAGATCGACCTCCAAGGCACGAGCGGCTTGAAAAAGCAAGACCTCGTCTACGCCCTTCTCGAAGCCCAAGCCGAACGCGAAGCCGAAGGCAACAAGCGCGGATCGAGCCGTAGCAGCGGACGCAGCCAGTCAAGCGGTCGCAAGACATCGACGCGTCGCCGCAAGAAGTCGGACGACGATTCGAAGGGCGACGACAACGCCAACTCGAAAGACGACTCGAGCGACTCCAAATCGGACAGCCTGCCCCGTGCTAGCGGGGACACCTCGTCCAAGCCGTCCCGCCGCCGCGCGCCTCGTAACAAGGACACGGCTCGCGACACACCGACTGCCGACACGTCCAACACCAAGAGCGACGACACAAAAGCGGACGACACGCCAGCAGAACCGGCCAAACGCCAGCGTAGGGGCCGCTTCGTCAAGATCGACCTGCGCGCCGACGCATCGGACGACGCTCCGTCCAAAGACGACGACGCGTCGAATCAGGACAGCAACCGTTCGCGCAGTTCATCCAACGACGAGAGCAAGGACGACAACACCGATCGGTCGTCGCGCAGCCGAGGCCGCTCGCGTGGAAAAGACGATTCGAGCGACGACTCTTCGGATTCCAACGACGACAGCAACCGTTCCTCGCGCGGACGCCGCTCGAGAAAGAGCGACGATGACGCGTCAAGTGACAGCCGCTCGCCACGCAGCAGCCGTTCGCTGAGCACGAGCGATGGCAAGGACGACTCGGACTCGAACGACGACAGCGGAAACGACCGCTCGAACCGCAGCAGCCGGGGCCGTTCCAACAAGAGCGACGATCAGAACTCGGACGATTCGAACGACGGCAACAACCGCAGCCGCTCGAATCGAGGCGGCGACTCGAACAACAGCAACGACTCCAACCGCGACGACAACTCCGATGGCGGCAGTAGCCGGTCGAGCCGCCGCAAAAAGCGCAAGAGCCGCAACCGCAACGACCGAGACGACCGCAACAGCGGAAACGACCGGAGCAACAGCAACGATCGCAGCAGCGGAAGCGAGCGTCGCCAGTCGGATCCCAACCGTCAACCGTCGCAGCAGGATCGCCAGCGTGCCAAGGCCGAAGACCGCCGCCGCTTGGACGCGCTGCGCGAAGTCGTCAGCGAGCAGTCGGGCTTCAGCTTCGACAAAGGCGATCTGCCCCCCGAGGCATTCGCCGCGATGGAAGAGACAACCGACGAGCGACTCGATCCGGCCAAGCTGACCGACGCCCAGCGCGCGCGTTTTGAGGCCGAGCGTCAGACTGCGTTGGCCGACGCGCCCGATTACGTCAAAGCCTACCAGCCGACGGCCGAGCTTCCGCCCGCCCTCCTCGAACGGACCGGCGTGCTCGAACTGTTGCCTGACGGCTACGGGTTCATGCGCTCGCACGAGTACAACTACCTGCCCTCGCCCGACGACATCTTCGTCAGCCCGCAGGTGATCAAGGACCACGCGTTGAAATTCGGCGATACGATCGAAGGCAAGGTGCGTCCGCCGCGCGAGCGTGAGCGCTTTTTCAGCCTCGCCGAAATCGTCACGCTCAACGGAACGCCCATCGCTGAAGTCGGCGAGCGCAAGCAGTTCGAGTACCTGACGCCGCTCTATCCGCAGGAGCAACTCAAACTCGAAACGACCGACAAAGAGTACGCGACGCGCATCCTCGACCTGTTCTCGCCCATCGGAAAAGGTCAGCGCGGATTGATCGTAGCGCAGCCCAAGACGGGTAAAACCGTCCTCCTGCAGAAGATCGCGAACGCCGTCACGCAGAACCATCCCGAAGCCCACCTGATGGTCCTGCTCGTCGACGAGCGGCCTGAGGAAGTGACGGACATGCAGCGCAACGTACGAGGCGAAGTCGTCGCATCGACGTTCGATCAGGAGCCGGAACGCCACGTGATCGTCGCCAACATGGTGCTCGAAAAGGCCAAGCGCCTGGTCGAAGCCGGACGCGACGTCGTCATCCTGCTCGACTCGATCACGCGTCTGGCACGCGCCCACAACACGACGGCCCCGGACAAGGGACGGACGATGTCGGGCGGACTCGAAGCCGGAGCGCTGCGCGGACCCAAGCGGTTCTTCGGAGCGGCTCGCAACGTCGAAGAAGGCGGAAGCCTGACGATCATCGGCACGGCGCTCATCGAGACCGGCAGCAAGATGGACGAAGTCATCTTCGAGGAGTTCAAAGGTACCGGCAACATGGAGTTGGTCCTCGACCGCGAACTCGCCGACCGCCGCCTCTTCCCCGCGATGCACCTGGTCAAGAGCGGCACCCGCCGCGAGGAACTGCTCATCCCCGAGGCCGCCTTGCAGCGCGTCTGGGTGCTGCGCAAAGTCCTCTCCGAGATGGAGCCTGCTCGGGCGATGACGTTCCTGCTCGACAAGATGCGCGGCACGCGTGGCAACGAGGAATTCCTCGTCGTCATGAACGGCTGATCGCGTTTCCCTCCAGACAAAGCCCGGCAGGTCACTTCGACTTGCCGGGCTTTGTTGTGTGGCAGACGAGGCATTTGCTCACGCCTCTACCTGCTCGTCGGCGCCCTCACAACCAGCCGCTCATCAAACGCACAACGGCGAGCCGCACTCTGTGCAGCCCGCCGTCAAAGCGTACCGTGCAATTGACTCACAGCGACGATTTACGTCGAAAGACGCTGTCGACTGCGATCCAGGGCGCGATGGCAAGGCCGATCAAAATCCAGGCGGGCGAGAAGGTCTCACCGATAACTGGCAAAATGACGACCAGCGCAACGCTCCAAAGGGCCATAGCGACCAGCATCGAGACGACCAGTCGGGTCGTGACGTTCAGCTGGTGGTAGTGTTGGGACAGGGTGTGCATGGCGGCTCCTCGTTTCGTGATTGCATAATATAAAGGTAACATAGCCTCAATAACGAAACGAAGCTGTTACGGTAAACCCTTTCTGCTGGCTGGTAATCTTGCGATAACACTGAAGGCTTCAGCCTGCTCCAGGCAAAGTAGGCCCGGATACATGAGTCGTCCTCTACCTACCTGCGATCGGAAGATTGGGTAGAAGCCTCATTCCGTAGCACGTCCTCAAATGGGCGACAAGTAGGCCGCTGGCAACCTGCAGCGAACACAATGCGATAGGTGGGGCACTATCTCATGTTACTGTAGTATTATCGAATGATTATCAAACCGTATTTTGAGCTGAACGAAGTCCCTTCTCATGCGCACGCTGCTCTTTTGCTTTGCCCTCGCCCTGACCGGATGCGCCGCGACAACACCTAGCAGTGATCTTGACCGCCTGCTCAACCAGGATCCTGTCGCCGCCGAACTGATGCCTCCGCCGCTCGACTACGTGCAGTTGGAGCGCGCCCTTCTCGCCGAGGTCAACGCCGTCCGCGCTCAGCACAATCGCGCTTCACTGAACGAAGTCCCCCGCCTGACCGAAGCGGCGCGGGCACACAGCGAGCAGATGTCGACGGGGCGGTTTTTTGCCCATGATTTCGGCGGACAGGATGCCGGACGTAGAGCGGGGCTAGAAGAGCGCGACTTGGGCGAAAACCTGTACCTCGCGCACCGATTCAGCAGTTATGAGCGCCACGAGCAGGACGGAGCCGTTCGCTACGTCGTCGATTGGCGCAGCGAAGAGGAGATCGCCCGTCACGCTGTCGCGATGTGGATGCAGAGTCCGAGCCACCGCGCCAATCTGCTCAGCCCGGTCTATGGTGGGCAGGCCGTCGGCATAGCGACGGGCGAAGGCGCGACCGTCTTCATCACGCAGAGCCTGGCCCCTCGATAGACTACCGCAGCCGCTTGCGAAGCGCGCCGACGAGTCGATCTACTGCCTGTCCGATAGGCACATCGCCCACATCGACAGTCAGATGCGCCCGTTTGTACTGCGGCTCTCGCTCGGCGACGAGCGCGCGAACTTTGGCACGGAGCGCGTCGTCCGGCAGCCGATTTCCGTCCGGTCCGAAGAGTAATGGGCGCGGGGTTGGAGAGTGGAGCAAGCGCTCGGCTAGCGTCGAAGTCGGCAGACGGAGGTAGACGACGAGTCCGTTGTGCAGAAGCCACTGTGCGTTGTCGGGCTGCACGAACGCGCCGCCGCCTAGCGCGATGACTGAGGGAGCATCCGTTCCAACGTTGGAGAGCGCATCAGACTCGCGCATTCGAAATCCGGCCTCACCTTCCTGCTCGAAGATCGTAGGGATGGAGCAACCCGCGCGAGAGACGATCTCAGCATCCAGGTCGAAGAACGCACGCCCCATCACGTTCGCCGCTATCGGCCCGAGCGTGCTCTTGCCACAGCCCATGAAGCCGGTGAGATAGATCGTGCGCGCATCGGACATGCCGAGCATACGCACGAGTGTGGGAAACGCTCACCGCGCCTGCACCAGCCTGCGCACCGCCAAGCCGATGACTCCAATCGCACCTGCAACCAGGCACAGATCGTGGAGCATGTCGACCGAGACGATTCGAAGCAGCGCGTTTGCTTCCGCCCACGGCCACAGCGGTGCCATATCGCGGTGCATGATGGCGTCGAGGGCGACGTGCGATAGCGTCCCGACGAACGCACCGATGACAGACGCCGTCCACGTGATCATCCGCGCGTCAGGCGCCAGCAGGCGCAGCACGAAGTTGGAGATCGGCTTTCCGATCAGCGTCGCGATGGCTCCGATGACGAGCGCACCCGCGATGGAATGCGTCGGCCCGTGTAGCAGATCGGTACCCATCACCATTCGGATGCCCGGCTCCAGGTCCATCAGCACTTGGGAGCCGCCGAAGACGAGGAAGCTGAATCGCTGGCCGAGTGCGGCTTTGCACAACGCGCCCGGCCCCAGGTGAAACGGCGTAAACGGCACGCGCTATCGGCCTTTGTTGAATAGGGGTAGGACGGTCGCCAGTCCACCGTTACGCGCAATGTTGATCAGCCCGATCTGGACGCCGCGCAGGTTGCGGGCGTAGTTGAGCAACCCGATGGACCATCCGGTCTGCGTGCCTTTTACCGTCGTGACAGGGGCGATAGCTAGCCCGCTCAGCTTGCCGCCTTCGCTCCACCGGCGCGTCGTCGTGTTGCCGTCATCGTCTGTTGTGGATTCGTAGTTCTTCTCGTCGGGCACGTAGACGACGCCTCCACTCATCGCCACTCCGCGCAGGTCGGGCGCGATGGCTGCCAATCCGCCCAGCGTGAAGCCGCGCATTTCGCCACCCGTCACCGTTCCCAAGCCGCCAATCGACACGCCCCACGTCACGTCGCCACCGACGACGACTCCGCCCCCTCCAACGCTCAACCCGCGCAGATCCTCGCCGACGACCGTTCCCAGCCCGCCAATGCTCAATCCGCGCTGACTGCCTCCGACGACCGCGCCCAGTCCGCCGACGAGTAGACCGTTGGCGTTTTCGCCTACGATGACGCCCATTCCGCCCGCGCCGATGCCATCGAACCTCGACCCCGCGATCACGCCCAGTGGACTCGCAAAACCGCCGAGTACGTCTTCACCGCCCACCACGGCCAATCCGCCGAACCCTAGCCCTTTGAGGCTCTCACCCCCAACGAGCGCCAATCCAGCCACACCGATTCCCGAAAACGAGTCTCCCGCAACGACAGACAGCCCACCAACACCTAATCCCGACATCGACCCACCGGCGACTGTCGCCAAACCGCCGACGCTGATGCCTCGAACGTCGTCGTTCGCTACGACCGCGAGTCCACCCAGCGCCAGCCCGTTGATGTCTTTGCGCGAGATGACTCCGAATGCGCCCAGTCCCAATCCGCTCAAGTCACCCGTCGACGCGAGCGGCAGCCCCAGCGCCAGCCCGCGCACCTGTCCTAGCGGCACGTCCTCGTCGTTGATGCCGTCCCAGTCGTAACGCCAGAGCGTGACGCTGACCCCATTCACCCGGTCCAGCCCTTTGTCGTTCAAGCCGACGTAGATCGGGCTTTGGGCGAACGCTGGAGCAACGGCGATCAGAAAGAGCAGGCAGGCGAACAGGCGAGACATGGTAGCGCGGATCGGAAGGAATCGAGAATGTCGACCTACGAAGCGTCTCGCTTGGTGTTACGCTTCTGCCCCATGCGCTGTGCTCTACTGCTTGCGATCTTCCTCACGCCTGCCCCTCGTCTGACGTGGTTAGTGCTCACTCGCCAATGCCCCGAAACAGCGTCGCCAGATCCAGCGGTGGCAGACTGGGCAGCGCTTGAGGAATGAGCGGTCGCGCATCGTTTACATCGAACCGCTCGATCCTGGTGTACTCGCCATCACGCGGCGCGCGGGCGACTTCGACGTAGCGGCCTTCAGGCGCGACGATCCAGACCTCTTCGATGCCTGCCGCTGCATAGCTTGGGCGCTTCAAGTCGCGGTCCTTTTCTAGCGTCGACACCGACACTTCGATCAGCAGCAGCACATGAGATGCATCCGCGACTGCGATCTCGTCGTCGTAGTCGGGCCGGAGCAATGCGACGTCCGGCTCGGGTTCGGAGCGGTCATTCAAGCGCACCGGATTTTGCACGCTGACTTGGTAACGCCCGGCTCTATGATCGCCAAAGAAGCGATTCAAACGATTGGTGACGACGAAGTGCGGACCGGCGACGGGAGACATAGGCAAGAGATGACCGTTAAGCAATTCGACGCGCTCGTCAAGGCGAAAGACGCCCGCGTCGCCCATCGCGTGGTACTCTTCGACAGTGATCGGGCGCGTCGCCGAGGCGAGGAGAGGAGCGGTCTGGAGAGGCGGCATAGCTGACAACAGGTTTCGCGATTGCACGGACGACGACGTGAGCAGGTTCACGCAGACGATACGTCCGGTCTGCCATCGGCCCGCGACATAACGCTGGCACCCGCGTAGTCTATGCTGCCCCGCTTGCCCACCGACGATCCGACTATGAGCGACCAGTTTTCTATCCAGGCCGATTTTAAGCCGACCGGCGACCAGCCGCGCGCCATCCGCGAACTCGTCGACGGACTGAAACGCAAGGACAAGTATCAGACGCTGCTGGGCGCCACGGGCACGGGTAAGACCTTCACGGCTAGCAACGTCGTTCAGCAGGTGCAGCGACCGACACTGGTGATGTCGCACAACAAGACGCTCGCGGCGCAACTCTACGCCGAGTTGAAAGGCTTCTTCCCCGACAACGCCGTCGAGTTTTTCATCTCGTACTACGACTACTACCAGCCCGAAGCCTACATCGTCCACTCGGATACCTACATCGAGAAGGACATGGCGATCAACGAGAAAATCGACCGGCTGAGGCTGCGCGCGACGAGTGCGCTCGTCTCAGGGCGTCGCGACGTGATCGTGGTGGCGTCCGTGTCGTGCATCTACGGACTGGGATCGCCGGACGAGTACAAGAGCCAGATCGTCCAACTGCGCGCCGGTCGGCGGATCGAGCGCGACGACATGCTCCGCAGCCTCGTCGACATCTTCTATAGCCGCAACGACATCGAGTTCACGCCCGGCAACTTCCGCGTCCGGGGCGACGTGGTCGAGATCTTTCCGGCCTACCTCGAGGACATCGCCTACCGCGTCTCGATGTGGGGTGACGAGATCGAGCGGCTGACGATCTTCGACCCGCTGACGGGCAAGGACATTTCGGAAGAGCAACTGTTGACCGTCTACCCGGCGCGCATTTTCGTGACGCCCAAGGACAAGATGGAGAAGGCGATGCACACCATCGCCGAGGAGCTGAAGTGGCGTTTGGCCATCCTGCGCGACGAAGGCAAAGTCCTCGAAGCCGCGCGCCTGGAGCAGCGGACGATGTTCGACCTCGAGATGATGAAAGAAGTCGGCTATTGCGCGGGCATCGAGAACTACAGCCGCCACATGACCGGCCAGAAGCCCGGCCAGCGCCCCTACTGCCTGTTCGACTACTTCCCCGACGACTACCTGCTGCTCGTCGACGAGAGCCACGTCAGCATTCCCCAGGTTCGGGCGATGTACAACGGCGACCGCGCCCGCAAACTCAGCCTCGTCGAGCACGGCTTCCGCCTGCCCAGCGCGCTGGACAACCGGCCGATGACGTTCGAGGAGTACGAGGCCAAGCACAACCAGGCCATCTTCATCAGCGCTACGCCCGGCGACTACGAACTCGAGAAGAGCGACGGCGTGTTCGTCGAGCAGGTCATCCGCCCAACCGGTATCCCCGATCCCGTCGTCGAGATCCGCCCCATCGAAGGCCAGATCGACGACCTGCTGGACGAGATCCGCATCGTGATCGCCCGCAAAGAGCGTACGCTCGTCACCACGCTCACCAAGCGCATGGCCGAAGACCTGGCCGAGTACCTCGACAGCTTTGGCATCCCCGTCCGCTACCTCCACTCCGACATCGACGCCCTCGAACGGGTCGACATCCTGCGCGATCTGCGGCTGGGCGTGTTCGACGTGCTGATCGGCGTCAACCTGCTGCGCGAGGGGCTGGACCTGCCCGAAGTCAGTTTTGTCGCCATCCTCGACGCCGACAAAGAAGGCTTCTTGCGTAGCGACCGCTCGCTCATCCAAACAGCCGGACGCGCGGCTCGCAACACGAACAGCAAAGTCGTCATGTACGCCGACCGCATCACGGGTTCGATGCAGCGCATGATGGACGAGACCGACCGCCGCCGCGAACTCCAACTCGCCTACAACGCCAAGCACGGCATCATCCCGACGACCGTCAAGAAGAGCCGCGACGCCATCATGAAGGGCACCGCCGTCGCCGACGAGAAGTACCGCGACGAGTCGACGCCGCAGCGCCAGGGGCAGGCCGAGTATCAGAACAAGAGCCAGTACGCCATCGCCGCCGACCCGCTCGTCAAGTACCTCACGCCCGCTCAGAAAGGAGACTTGGTCGTCCAGATGACGCGCGAGATGGAAGAAGCCGCCGAAAGTCTGGAGTTCGAACGCGCCGCCGACCTCCGCGACCAAATCGACGCGCTGGAGGCACAGATCAAGGAGGAGCGAGCGAAGGCGTAATGACTACTTGTCGAGTGCAGCGTGCTGCTCAATTGATTTCAGCACTGGCTCAAAAAGACTCATCCAAAGCGCTGACCAATCGCGCCTGGCCGGGCATGTCATCGGTAGTAGTGCTCACGTCGTTTCGCCGTGAGACGGCGAGACAGTGACGGTAAAGTCTTCGATCACGACTGATAGTTCGATATCAGCTGAGAACTCTGGTTGAGGTTTGAATTCGCGAAACTCCACTGTGAGATAAAACTCGTACCAGGGTCTGCCCGCAACATCATTTGGAGAGGCCCATTCTGCCTTCGTCATGGCCTGGTAGATGCCATATCAGTCGAAAAATTGCTAGTCTCCAAACATAGATTTTAGGAGATCCGTTCGCTTCTGAGCTTCTGCAACGAGGGGCAGAATAAACGAAGCGAGCAATTCATCCGCCTTCTCTTGGTCAAATCGGCTGCGCTCACCGGCAGCCTCGACCTGCTTCTTCAACACAGCAACTCGCCGACTGAACGCGTCCGGGTCCGGCTCTCCACGCAGCGCGCGCAGGTACAACTGCATCGTCGTCTCCAACTCCTCGGCGACGAATAGCGCGAATGGCTCGCCGTCTCCCGTGTCGGCTTGGGCGAGGGCGCCGAAGTAGGCGTCGCGGCGCTCGTTGCGGATGACGGCAGGTGGGTATCCGGCGCGCATCAGGAGCAGGTTCATCAGCACGCGCGAGGTGCGGCCGTTGCCGTCGGCGAAAGGGTGGATTTCGGCCAGTCCGTGATGAAGGCTTGCGGCTGCGGATAAGATGTGCGCCTCGCCGTTGTCGATCTGTACCATCCAGTTCGTGTAGGCGTCCATCAGGTCTTGCATTTTGGCAGGCGTCTCTTCGGGCGTCGCGTAATAATGCATCTCGCCAGTCGCCGTGCGTACGTGATTGGGATGCTCCTTGAAGTGCCCGCCTCGGACCGTCCGCGTGATGCGTTCTCCGCCGGGGGTTTCGGCTCGTGATTTCGTACGTCTCGCCCATCAGCGTGCGGTGCATCTCTCGAATCGCGGCGAGCGTCAACGGCTCGCCCGCGCGGACGAAGGCTTCGAGGTAGTCGATGGTCTCGCGGTGCTGCTGGATGTCGAGGTGGTCGCGCAGCGGCTTGCCGTGCGCGGTGACGCCGTGGAGAGCAGAGCGCGGGTCTCGCCGTAGTCGAGCGGTTGCCTTCGATCGCGTTGCTGTGATACGTCCACTCCAACCGCAGGCGCTGCATCGCTCGTCCAAGTACGTCGTCGGGCAGTGGGCGGAGCGCGTCGATCTCGGCGTTGAGAGCGTCGATGCGCTGGAGAGCGTTGGCTAGTCGAGTGCGATGCGGAGTCCATGCCGGAGGTACAGTTGGTTGCCCAAGTGTACGCTTTCGCTGACAACCGGATCGACGCGCAGACGATGACGCCACGGCAACCAGCGCCGAACGAAGGCGTATTCCACTCATGTCCGAGCCAGTGCCCTTCCAGCCTACCGACGAGCAGCAACAAGCGCTCGAAGCGTTCTGTCGCAAGTGGGAGATCGCCGACTTGTCGCTCTTCGGCTCGCTCGCTCGCGGCGACGCTCGTCCCGACAGCGACGCCGATGTGATGGTGACGCTCGGCCAACGCGAGGTGCGACGCTACACGATGTCGGATCTGTTTGATATGGAAGACGAGTTGGTCGCCATCTTCGAGCGCCCCGTGGATCTCCTCACCCGGAAAGGGGTGCTCGGCAGCCGCAACCCAATTCGCCGAGCGAGCATCCTTCGGTCGATGCGCAGATTGATCCCGAGTTCATGACCGAGCGTGATCTTGCTTCTCTCTACGACATCGTGCGTGCAGCCGAACTGATCGCGCGTTTCGCGCAGGAATGTGGCGAGGAGGAGTTCAGAACCGAGGGAACGCTTGCTCAATCTGCACTTCTGCATCAGCTGTTGATTCTGGGCGAGGCCACCACCCGCATCTCCGACGATCTGCGCCATGACTATCCCGACGTTGACTGGCGCGATGCTGTTCAACTCAGAAACCGAACGATTCACGGTTATGACTCGCTCGACTTCGACGTGCTGTGGGATACGATTATAGAGAGCGTGCCACGTTACCGAGAGCAGGTGCAAGCGATTATCGATGCTGCCATTGAGCCGTCCAAATGACGCACAGGGCAGAATGCGCCGCTGACCTACGCGATTAGATCAATGCGCTGGCCGAGCAGAAGAAGGCGGAGGCGTGATAGCAAACTCTCGATTATGGTGGATAGGCTGACGCGGTGAGTTGGGAGGCTGTGCGAGCGAGATGAGCGCTGGCGCAAGGCGAGGCGGTATTTTAGAGTCCGCCTCTTCTCCGACCGATGCTCCGACCTGCCTGCCTCGCCCTGACTGCGCTCCTGCTGCTTCCGCTCGCCGCGCGCGCGCAACCGGCTGAACAACTCACCGTCCCTCAGATCATGGCGTGGGGAGACACGCTGAGCAACGGACTGCCTCGGCTGATGGGCTGGGACGAAACCGGCGACGCGCTCTACTTCCGGTGGAATCCGCAGATGGCGTTCGACTCGGACTCGCTCTACCTCGTTCGCAGAGGAGCGACGACGGCTCAGAAAGCACCGCGCTCGCTTCAAGTCGACGCGCCCGAGATGTTCAGCGGCTGGCAGATCGGCGAGGGTGTCTACTCGGCGGATCGGCAGCGCAAAGTCTACGGCAGCCGGGGCGACGTGTACCTGATGGACCGCGAGGCCGGACGCGCGACAGCGCTCACTCAGACGCGCGACTTTGAGTATGGCGCCCGCTTTATGGCCGGAGACACTGCCATCGTCTACCAGCGCGGCGACGCCCTCTTCCGCCACAGCCTGGTGACCGGCGCGATCACCCAACTCACCGACATCCGCAGCGGACGTGAGCCATCGGAGAGATCGCCCGATGCTCAGCAGGCGTTTCTCGACCGCCAGCAGCGCGAACTCTTCGGCTACATCCGCGACCGAGTCGAGCGCCGAGAACGCAACGAGCAAGCCCGCGACGCCGCAGACGAAATGCGTCCAAGTCCGCCGACGTTCTATGCGGGCGGAGACAACGTCGGCCAGTTGCAGGTCGACCCAACCGGGCGATGGGTCACGTTCACGACGACACCCAGCGTGAGCAACGAACGCACCGATGTGCCATTTTGGGTTACCGAAAGTGGCTATACCGAAACGCGCGCGATCCGCCCCAAGGTCGGCCAGAAGGAGTCCGCGCCCACGCTGTACGTCCAAGACCTGACGCGCGACACGACCTACGCCGTCGACCTGAGCGATCTGCCGCGCCTCTACGAAACGCCTGCCTATCGCGCAGCCGACGTCAAGCCGATGGAGACCGCATCCGACTCAGCCAGAGCACGCCGCCCGGTCGACATCGCGGGGCCGACGTGGAGCGCCGACGGTCGACATGCGATCCTCGTCGTCCGAGCGAAGGACAACAAGACGCGCTGGGTCACCCGGCTCGACGCGTCGACAGGAACGGTGACACCCCTCGACGTGCAGCAGGACGACGCGTGGATCGGCGGGCCGGGCATCTCGTCTTGGGGCGGAAGCGGTACGCTGCTCTGGTACCCCGACGCACGCCATTTCCTGATGCAGAGCGAGGCGACGGGATACAGCCACCTGTACCGTGTCGACGCGCAGACTGGAGCGCAAACCCAACTCACCAGCGGCGAATTCGAGGTCAGCGACCCCCTCTTCAGCGCCGATGGGCGGACGATCACGTTCACATCGACCGAGCACAGCGCGCACGAGCAGCACCGCTACTCGATGCCGTCGACCGGCGGAACGCGCACCCGGCTGACCACGCGCGTCGGCCACCACGACTTGGTACAAGATCCGCGCGGAGAGATCGTCGCCCAGACGTTCAGCACGGCCAATATGCCACCCGAAGTCTACGTCGGCGATACGCGCGTGACGCACAGCACAACGCCCGATTGGGAGCGCTACGACTGGCGCGACGCCGAGATCATCGACGTGCCCGCGTCCGATGGCATCGGCGTTCCGGCGCGCATCTATCGCCCTGATCCGGCCAAGGCCAACGGAGCGGCTGTCATGTTCGTCCACGGCGCGGGCTACCTCCACAACGTCCACCGGGGCTGGAGCACCTATTTCCGCGAGTACATGTTTCACCACTTGCTCGCCGAGCAGGGCTACACCGTCCTCGACCTCGACTACCGTGCGTCGGCGGGGTATGGGCGCGACTGGCGGACCGACATCTATCGGCATATGGGCGGGCGCGACCTGCAAGACTACGTCGACGCGAGCCGCTACGTCGGGTCGGAACTCGACATCGACCCCGAACGCGTGTTCATCTACGGCGGATCGTACGGCGGCTTTATTACGCTGATGGCGCTGTTCACCGAACCGGAGCACTTCGGCGGCGGTGCAGCGCTGCGCAGCGTGACCGACTGGGCGCACTACAACCACGGCTACACGGCCAACATCCTCAACACGCCCGCCGACGACAGCCTCGCCTACGCCTTATCGTCGCCGATCAACTTCGCCGAAGGGTACCAGGGCGACCCGCTGCTGATCGCCCACGGCATGGTCGACGTCAACGTGCAGTTTCAGGACGTGGCACGACTGGCGCAGCGGCTGATCGAGTTGGGCAAAGAAGGCTGGGAGATGGCCGTTTATCCGGTCGAGGATCACGGATTCACCGAGCCTGCGTCGTGGACCGACGAGTACCGCCGGATCTTGGACTATGCCGATCGTAGCGTCGGCCCGCGTAGTCCGCACGCAGAGCAGTAGACGCAGGGCACCGCCTTGTCCGTTGACCGATGAGAGCGCGTGCCGTAGCTTGCCGTTCTCGACATCGACTGCTCACCCGAACGCCGCCTATACGCCGCAACGCTACCGTTTTCTGATCTTACTCAGCGTTCCGACGTGTTTACTCTCCCTTCCCGCCTCGTTCGAGCCGGACTCCTGACCGTTCTGGCCTGCGGCACGCTGGCGCACAGCAGCGTCCGCGCAGACTACCGGTGATGCGCTCACGGCGTTGATCTCGTCACGCGCGTCGGCTCAAAACGGCCTACCGTCCGAGTTCGCGCAAGAAGGAGCCGTCGACGCTGACCGCTACCTGGTAGGACCGGGTGACCTGTTCTCGCTTTCGATAGGCGGCGCGAATCCCGTCCAGGTACAGGTGCCCGTCACGTCAGACGGCATGTTGATGCTCCCCGATGTGGGAGGATTGGAAGTCGCCGATCTGACGCTCCGTGTTGCGCGCGAGCGCATCTTGCGCGCGATCCAGCCGCTCTACCGCAACGTGCCCGTCGCCGTCGCACTGGCTCAGCCACGCCGGTTCGCGGTGCACGTCGGCGGTGCAATCGACGATCCGGGCCGCAAGACCCTTGCCCCGCTCTCGCGCTTGAGCGATGCCATTGCCGCGCTGCGTCCCACGCGCACCAACACCATCACAACGCTCGCCGACGGAACGACCATTGAGGAGGATACCGAGACGCCTGCCGCTACCATCGCCCGCGACTTCGCCCGGCACCTGCGCGCCATCGAGATCCAGCGCGAGGGCGAGCCGACACAAGCGTTCGACCTGATGCGCTACCGTCGCACCGGAGATCCCGACCTCAACCCCTACCTCCGCGACGGCGACCGCATTTACGTGCCCGCCTACCACATCACGCGCGACGTAGCGTTCGTGAGCGGCGCCGTCCCGTTTCCCGGTGCGTACCCGATCCGAGACGACGATACCGCCGCTGACTTGGTGGCTGTTGCAGGTGGGTCAATCGAAGGGGTTAGCATTCGTATTGCAGGGCAGGGCGATACAGTCTCAGGCACGACACGCGTCGAAGCAGGCACAACGGTTTTCGTCGAAGCGGATCGCGAACTAGGGATTGTCGTCGTGGACGGTGAGGTGGCCTATCCCGGCAGTTACCGCGTCGTCCCCGGCGTGACGACAGCGCGCGGGCTACTCGAGCAGGCGGGCGGCCTACTCCCGACTGCACTCGGACGCGGGTCGTACATCCAGCGCAACGGCGCCGAGGGCATCAATCGCTACGACACGCCTACCCAGCGCGCCGTCGCTACGCCCGGCGACCTGCCGTTCGTGACCCGCGCCTCGCTCGCCGACCAGATCGCGACCCCTAGCGTCGGCGTCCCTGCCGTGACGTGGTTGGGAGATGGCGCATCCGACATCCCCCTATTCCACGGCGACCGCGTGTTCGTCCCGCGCGACGAAGGCACGGTCCTGGTGACCGGCGGCGTGGCTCGCCCCGGATACCTCCCCGTTCAGCCAGGTGCTGGAGCAACTGATTACGTCGCCGCTGCGGGCGGACTGCGCCGCAACGTGCGCGACGTGTACGTGCTCCGCGCAGGCGTCCAGGAACTGGTCGACGCATCGGAGGCAGGCGCCCTGCAATCCGGCGACTTGATCCTCGTCACGACTGACGATCCCGCTACCCAACCCGAGTTGTTCGGCCTCTCAATCCAGCAGCGCACCCTCGAATTACAGATTGACAGTGACCGCCGAGAATCTCGTTTCCGCACGATCTCGACGACGACTGCCGTCCTTGGCACCCTCGCCTCGCTCGTAACGACGTACCTGCTCATCACGCGCGACAGCAACTGACGCCCGCGCTCCTAGCCCCTCTACCGCGTCCGTGATGGAACCGAAGCCAACCCTACGAGATGAGCTGTTCGCAATCGACGAACGAGACGACGGGCGCCTGGAGGCGTTCGTGTGGCGACAAGTGCGCGAGTTGTGGGCGCGACGTTGGTTTATCGTCGGAATTACCGGCATCGCCGCTATCGTTGCGACCGTTGTTCTACTACTGATCCCCAACGAATACCGCGCCTCCGCCCGCGTGCTCTCGCCTGACTCGGGTAGTGTCAACCCGATCAGCGCCATGCTGGGCCGCAACCTGAGTTCGGCGGCGGCTACGCTCCTAGGCGGCTCATCGGGAGAATACGCACGCTACCTGACCATCCTTACCAGCCGCTCCTTCTTGGAGCAAGTGGTCGATGAGTTCGATCTGGTGACGGTGTACGAGACAGAAGATGGGAAACATCCCAAGGAAGACGCGATCAAGGAGTTGGCCGGACGCACCAACTTCCCCGTCGATCTGGAATACGAGTTTCTATCGGTCTCCGTGCTCGACCGTAGTCCGGAGCGAGCAGCAGACATCGCGAACTACATGGTCGGGCTGCTGAATGAGCGCAACTCGCGGTTGTCGTCGCAGAGCGCTTCCTCATTCCGCAACTACATGGAGAACCGATACGCCACCTCTATTTCGGCGACGGACTCCTTGCTCGATGCCTCTCAAGACTTTCAGCGCCGATACGGTATCTACGACGTGGACGCGCAGACGGCAGCGTTCTTTGATCAGATGGCCGTGGTGAGTGGTGCGCTGACGCAGCGCGAGATCGAGTTCGAGGCGATGCAACAGCAGTACGGAGCAGACAATCCGCAGGTGCGAGCGTTCGCCCAAGCGGTCACGTCGGCTCGCAGACGCTATCAAAGCGCACTGGCTGGCGGAGAAGACATTATGCCGGTTCCTCAAGCCGAAATGCCCGAGGTCGTGCGGCAGTACCTCACGCTGGAGCGCGACCTGACGATAGAGCGCACCATTCTAGAGGCCGTGGCTCCGATGCTCGAGACTGCTCGGTTGCAAGAAGAGCAGCAGAGCGAAGCGCTGCAGGTGGTCGACGCCGCTACGCCTCCCGTCAAGAAAGAGTGGCCTCGGCGCAGCATCCTCCTAATCGTCGTCACGATGTCAGCGTTTATGCTGGCGAGCCTGCTCGTCTTGATGCGTGCGAGTTGGCGCGAGCACTCGCCTCGCCTTCGGTCGCGTCTGTACGCAGAAGTAGGAGGGCGTGGCTGACTCTACCCTCCACCGTCCATCGCTCGCCGCAGACCTTCCGCTTGTGGTCGGCGTCATCGGGACGATATGCGTAGCGTTTGGGCTGGCGCTCTACCACCCGGCGCTTGCGTTTGTGCCCATCGCCGCGCTGGTGGCTGCACCACTGCTCGTCTGGTTGTTTCGCCGCCCGCTGCTCAACGTGGCTGTGTTTCTCGGCGGGTTCGTCTTGATCGTCTCGCACGGGGACGATTTCAGCATCGGCGAAGTGCTCTACGGGTTGTACTGGATGCTCTTCATGGTGCACTGGGGAGTGACGCGCGTGATCGTCTATCGCGAGCCGATTCTAGGCGATGTGGTCAGCAAAGCGCTCTTCTTGTTTCTGCTGACGCTACTCCTCTCGTCTCCGCTGGCGCTCGTGTTCGGCACTCCGTTTGGCGACATGGTCTCGCAGTTGCGAGCCGTGGCGATGATCGCGACGTTTTTTCCTGTGCGAGAGGCTGTAGCGCGATACGACGGCGCCCTCCCCCTGCTGCTCTGGGTGCTGATCGGGACGTGGTGCTTTGTAGCGCTGC
The DNA here is from genome assembly GCA_963793245.1 of Rhodothermales bacterium. GTDB lineage: Bacteria > Bacteroidota > Rhodothermia > Rhodothermales > BA12 > CAXBBB01. Next base: position 179,959 of record CAWBZG010000003.1, on the reverse strand, counting down.
GCAACCTGTTCTCCTACCAGACGATCATCGCCAATGCCGTCCAGTCGTACCAGGTAGGAAGGGGACGCGTCATCATGAACGACGACATCTTGATGTCGGCTTCCACGTGTCTCACTGCTTGGGTGCTATTCGCTAAACAATGGCGTCAGCGCGTGACGTTGATGCTGGCATTTTTGCTGTGCTTCGCCGCGCTCTTGCTCACCCAGAGCCGCTCATATTGGGTGTCATACGCGCTCACGGTCGGCGTCCTGTTCGCGCTCTCGCCACCGCGCACACGAGTAGCGCTGTTGATCGCGATCGGGATGTCCATCCTCGCCTTCGGAGCGGCTGCTCAGATCCTGCTCGGAGACAAGTTCACCGTCATGCTAGCGGGATTTATCCAGCGCTTTTCGAGCATTGCCGAGTCCGGTTCGCAGGACATCTCACTTCTGAGCCGAGTGTACGAAGCGCAGGGGGCGCTGAGCGATTTCGTCTTCAATCCGATTATTGGGCATGGGCCGGGCACGGAGTTCACGCACTGGAACATCATCGACCACGGGACTAGACACGTTCAACTTCATCCACAACGGCTACGTGTCGCTCCTCTTCAAACACGGTGTAATCGGATTCGTCCTGATCCTGACGGCCTGGATCGGTGCCATCGTCGCCGGACTGCGCGCGTTCTACAGCCGTTCGGCGACGGGGATAACGCGCGTCGTAGGAATCGCTGCCGGTGCCGCACTCATTGGGTTTCTGCTGTCGTCGCTTACGGCTCCGCTGTTCACGCTTGACGACACCACATTCAACGTCGCGGTCTTGATGGGGCTGGCGTGTGGCTCTAACGTGCGGGCAAGACGTGAGGAAGCCGCGTGAGTCGTCAGCGTCGGATACTGCTCAACGTCGGCTTTTCGGGCGTCCAGGTGCTCGTCGTCAGCGGCGTGATGCTGGTGCTCTACCGCTTCCTCTACGTCCAGCTAGGGCCTGCGGTAGCCGGTGTCTGGGCGCTGGTGCTTTCGTGGAACTCGGTCACGAGTGTGGCGAGCCTGGGGCTGGCAGGAAGCACGGCGCGGTACGTCGCGCTCTACTGCGCGCGAGCCGACGAAGAAGCCGCACGCCGAGCGGTTGACACGACCGTGCTGACCGTCGGCGTGTTGCTCCTCATCGTCCTTCCGCTGCTGTATCCCCTCTTCTACCAGGGCCTCGCGCTGATCTACGAACCGGGCGAGGAGGCCGCATTGTTGGAAAGTGCGCGGTCCATTCTGCCCTATGCGTTGGGATCGTTCTGGCTGCTTGCCGTGGGCATGGCCGTGCTGTCCGCCATCGACGGCTTGGAGCGCGTCTCGGTGCGTAACGGGCTGATGATGGGCGCATCGGTCTTGTATCTCGCGCTGACGCTGCTATGGGTCCCGGAGCGTGGGCTTATCGGACTGGCACAGGCACAGTTGGTACAAGCTGGCGTCCTGCTTGTCGCGGCATGGATAACGCTTCGTCTGCTGTTTCCTCGCGTGGGGTGGTTTCCGCTGCGGTGGAGTTGGGCTTCGCTGCGCGAGATGATCGGCTATGGCACGGGTATCCAGATCATCTCGACGACGCAGTTGCTCTTCGAACCGGTTACCAAATCCCTCCTGGCGAGCATCAATCCCGGCGCCGTGTTCTTCTTCGACATGGCGCACAAACTGGCCGTTCAGAGCCGCTCCGTGATCGCGACGGCGCACAGTGGGCTGGTGCCTACGCTGACTGCGCTGGAGGAGGAAGCGCCGGACCGGTTGCGCGACGTGTATCGCGTTTCGTGCCGATTCATGCTCCTGATCGTGGTCGTCGCGCTGCCGCTCTTGGTTGGGCTGATTCCCTACATCAGCGTGGTTTGGCTCGGCGCGTACGAGCCGACGTTTGTGCGCTTCGCTGCGGTCCTCGCATTTGCGTGGTTTCTCAACCTGATCGCAAACGCCGCCTACTACGACAACTGGGGGACGGGGCGACTGGGCGGTAACATCGCAGGGCACGTCGTCACCGCGGCCGTCAACGTCGCGCTGGGATGGACGCTGGGGCGCGTGTGGGGCGCCGATGGGGTCGTACTGGCCTTCGCCGTCGCTCTGCTTGCCGGAAACGCCGTGACGCTTTTCGCTTACCAACGCCGCGAGCACGTGTCGACCCGCTCGTGGCTCGAATGGTCGAGCCTGGGACTTTTCGTCGGCGGGAGCCTGCTGGCTGCGGCTACGTGGACCGCTTGGTTTCGCCTGCCTGCCGTCGAGGGCTGGTGGCTCTTCGCCCTCGCGCCGCTGTGGATTGCTCTCCTCTCCGTTCCGCTGTGGCATCACCCGCTGGTGCGAGAAGCCCGTACGTGGCTCCGACCGTCGGCACGTTTGACACCCGAGCAACCATGAGCGCCTTGCTGTTTTTCGACCCCTACTCCGGTGGACACCACGGGATTGTATCCTCGACCTGCTGTGCGCCCACTGGGACCGCCATCGTCCCACCGACGAGTTGCACGTAGCCGTTCCGCGCAGTTTCTGCCGACGCCCACCCCCGATACGTGGGAGCGGATCCAGCGCGTCGAACAGTTGCATCTTCACAGCTTGGAAATGTGCCGGACGATGCGACGCTCACGCAGAAAGACCGTCTCAACGGACAAGCTTTCGGTCGCCTGATCGACCAGACACGACCTCGCCACGCACTCGCGCTCTACTTCGATCACCTGCAACTCTCGCTGGGATCCGGCTTGCGCTTCGACTTCGACGTCCGGCTCGTCCGGCATCTACTTCCGCCCGTCGTTTCACTACGGACGATTGAAGCCAACGCCGGAAGGTTGGCGTGAGCGCGTGCTCGGCCTCCGCAAGCGCGCCGTCCTGCGGTGGGCGCGGCGTAACCCGCATCTCCACGCGCTGCTCTGCCTGGATCCGTTTGCCGTAGAGGAACTCAGGAGCAGCAGCGGCCACGGCGTCGCGCGTTTCCTACCCGACCCCGTCACTGTTCCCGCCCGACGGGCCGACTCCTCCGGCGCTCTCCCTTGTCGAAGAGGGACGGCACACGCTGCTGATATTCGGCGTGCTGGACCAACGCAAGGGCATCGCGCAGGTGTGCGCCGCTCTCAGCCGGTTGACGACCGACGCACAGCGACGCTTGGCGTTGGTACTTGCAGGCCCGCTCTCCACAAGCGCCGAGGATGACTCCGCTCGCGCGATAGCTGACCTGGAGCGCACGAGCGGTGTTCAGGTGATCCGAGACGACCGCTTCGTACCCGACGAGCAGATTCAGTCGCTGATCGCCCGGAGCGACTTGGTCCTCTTGACGTATCAGCGGCACATCGGGTCGAGCAACGTGCTCGTTCGGTCGGCGGCGGCGGGCGTGCCCGTGTTGAGCACCGACTATGGTCTCGTTGGCGCCCAAGTGCGAACGCGCGCGGCTTGGGTCGTACCGTTGATGCGTCCGATCCTGCTGCCATCTCTGACGCGCTGAGTGCGTGGATCGGCGATCCGTCGACCATAGCGTTCGATGCGTCGTCGGCTGCGGCATTTCACGCGCAGAACACAGCCGACGCGTACGCCGAAACCGTATTCGACGCGCTCTCTTTCTAGTTTCCTCTCTCTGTTGATCCAACCTACCTTCTATGTCCAACCGCACCCTTCTCGTCACCGGCTCGTCCGGCCTCATCGGATCCGAAGTTGTCGAACACTTCCTAGCTCAGGGCTGGCTCGTCAGCGGCATCGACAACAACCAGCGCGCCGTCTTCTTCGGTCCCGAAGGCGACACGCGCTGGAACCAGAAGCGCCTCCAAGACACGTACCAAGCGTTCACGCACCACGAGATCGATATGCGCGACCGCGACGGCATCCTCGCGCTGCTCGCCGATCTGAAGCCCGACGCCATCGTCCACACCGCCGCCCAGCCGTCGCACGACCGCGCCGCCGCGATCCCGTTCGCCGACTTCGACACCAACGCCGTCGGCACGCTCAACCTGCTCGAAGCCGCACGCCGCGCCTGCCCGGAAAGCCCGTTTGTCCACCTGAGCACCAACAAAGTCTACGGCGACGCGCCCAACGAACTCGACTTGGCCGAGCACGAGAACACGCTACGACTACGCCGATCCCGCCTACGCCGGAGGCATCGCCGAGACGTTCCGTATCGACCAGAGCAAGCACTCCATCTTCGGCGCGAGCAAGGTCGCTGCCGACGTGATGGTGCAGGAGTACGGTCGCTACTTCGACCTGCCGACGTGCGCGCTGCGGGGCGGCTGCCTGACCGGGCCGGGACACAGCGGCGTCGAACTGCACGGCTTCCTTTCGTACCTGATCAAGTGCAACCTGGAAGGACGCCAGTACAAAATTTTCGGGTACAAAGGCAAGCAGGTCCGCGATAACATCCACAGCCATGACGTCGCCGCCTTCATCGAGCGCTTCATCGACGCGCCGCGCGCGGGCGAGGTCTACAACCTGGGCGGCGGCAAGGGCAACTCGGTCTCAATCCTGGAAGCCTTCCAGCGTGCCGAAGCCGTTAGCGGCAAGCCGATGGACTACGTCTACGTCGACGAAAACCGCTCGGGCGATCACATCTGCTACTACTCGGATCTGACCAAGATGAAGGCGCACTATCCGGGCTGGGACATCACCAAAGACCTGGACGACATCTTCCAAGAGATCCACGCCAGTTGGGTCGAGCGCAAGCCGAACGCGTGACCTGCGCCTGCCGCTGCGCGGACAAGCCGTGATGTCACAGACGACTCACCCATGACCGAACTCAGACACGTGGTCGTTCAATGGCCGCGCTTCGGGCCGTACCACTTGGCGCGGCTCGGCGCGGCGCACCACGCGTTGCACGCACGCGGCATACGGCTGACGGGCTTGGAGACGGCGGCATCCGACGCGGCCTACGAGTGGGACACGGAGGCCCAAGCATCCGGCTGGACGCATCGCTGCGCCTTTCCCGACCGCGACTATCGCTCCATCGCGCCTGCTGAGATGGAAGACCGCGTCACCAAGGTGCTGGACGAACTCCAACCGGACGCTGTCGCGATCCACACGTACAGCCTGCCGGACTCGCGGGCCTGTCTGATGTGGTGCCGACGCAACCGGCGGACGGCCGTCATGATGTCGGACAGTCGCTACGAGGACGCGCCGCGATCTGCGTGGTGGGAACGGGTCAAGTCTCGGCTCATCGTGCAGCACGACGCCGCGCTCGCCGCAGGCGTCGACTCGGTGCGGTACCTCGAACGGCTCGGGTTACCGTCGTCGGTCATCGCACAAGGCTACGACGTTGTCGACAACCACGCGTTTGCGCAGGCTGCCCGTGAGGTTCGACAATCGCCCGAGCGGTGGCGTCATCTGCCCGGTCTCGGAAGCGACACGCCGTACTTCGTTTGCGTCTGCCGATACCTCGAACTCAAGAACTTGCCCGGACTGCTGCGTGCGTATGCCGCCTATCGCGCTCAGCACGAGCAGCCCTGGCGACTCGTATTGGTGGGCGATGGACCGGAGCGCTCGACGATTAGAGACCGAGATCGAATCGCTCGGGCTGGAGGGCGTCACGCTCACCGGTTTCATGCAGATGGACAGTCTGCCAGCTTACTATGCTCTGGCCAGCGCGCTCGTCCACCCGGCGCACAAGGACACGTGGGGGCTGGTCGTGAACGAGGCGATGGCCGTCGGGCTTCCCGTTGTCGTGTCACGCCAGACGGGATGCGTGAACGATTTGGTGCGCGAAGGCGAGAACGGCTACACGTTCGACTCCTCCGATCTAGACGCGCTCACCCAACTACTCGGCCAACTCCACGCGTCCAGATCCACACTTCCAGCGATGGGAGATGAGAGCGTTTCGATCATCTCCGCCTGGAATCTCGACCGATTCGCCAGCGGACTGATGCATGCTCTGGAAGCCGGTGCTCCACGCGCCGATCGCCCGCTCAGCCTCGACGTTCGGCTGCTCTACGCCCTGCTCAGACGTTTGGCGTCGCCGGACTCGCTTCACCGTGTGCCGTCCTAACTTGCGACGCGGCACTTCTCCACCCATCTCCCTCCTCATGCCCCTTCTCGACCGTTTCACTCGCCTCGCGCGCAGCCTGCGTACGTCTCAGGGCCGAGAAGCTGCACGCTCGTGGAAGCCGTTTTCGATCACGTCGTTCGAGATCACGCAGCGGCTGGTGCAGGCGGGATACGCCTTCGACGTAGTGATCGACGGGGGCGCCAACGCGGGACAGTTTGCCAGGGCGTGCGCGATGACGTGGCCCCTTGCGCGCGTCGTCTCATTCGAGCCGCTGCCTGACCTCGCCGACGAAGCCAAGGGCAACCTCGCCGACGTGAGCGATCGAGTCACCGTCCACCAAGTCGCCCTGGGGCCTGAGACGGCGACCGTCACGCTGCACCACACGCCCTACTCGCTCCAATCGTCCGTCCTCAAGCCGACCGGCCTGGAGTTTGAAACCATCGACGTGCCCCAGGTCCGGCTAGACGACGTGCTGGGCGGTACCGACCTGCCACCGGCTACGCTCCTCAAACTGGACCTGCAGGGCTACGAGTTGGCTGCACTGCAGGGCGCAACAGAAACGCTCGCGCGCGTCGACGCCGTTCTGCTCGAAGTCGGCTTCGAAACGTCGTACGAGGGCGAACCGTCGTTCGAGGCGCTGCGCAGCTTCCTGGCCGATCACGGATTCGCGTTCCGTCGTCCGTTTGACGTGCTATGGGAAGACGGACAAATCACGCAGATGGACGCCCTCTTCACCCGACCGGACGCCTGACCCGATGCGCCTCTTCCTGCACGACTTCACCGCCTACGCCTACCCGACCCAGCTAGCGCGCGAGTTGGCGCGGCGCGGACACGACGTGACGTTCGCCTACTGCCCGAGCAACCCGTTCAACCCCGGCGGCGTCACGCCACGCGCAGACGATCCCGACACGCTCACACTGCTGCCGATCCCGCTCGACAAGCCGCTGGAGAAGTTCAACTTCGTGACGCGCTGGCGGCAAGAGAACGCATTTGGACGCGACCTCGCCAAGGCGCTCGAACGCGTGAAACCGGACGTGGTGATGTCGTCCAACGCACCGCTCGACGTGCAACGCAGACTTTGGTCGGCTGCCGAGCGACTGGGGATTCCCAAAGTGTTCTGGCTCCAGGACGTAATCGGCATCGCGACGCACCGCATCATGCGCAAGAAACTGCCCTTGATCGGCGAGTTGATCGGGCGTTACTACCTCTGGCTCGAGGCCCTGCTGCTGCGCCGGAGCGAGCGTGTGGTCATGATCACCGAAGACTTTCGCCCGATCCTCCGCACATGGAACGTCGCCGACGAGCGGATGCTGACGGTCGAAAACTGGGCGCCGCTCGACGACCTGCCGATGCTGCCGCGTGCCGACTCCAACTGGGCGCGCGAAGTGGACGCCGTCAAGACGTTCAACTACGTCTACGCCGGGACGATGGGGATGAAGCACAACCCCGCGCTGATCCTGGCCCTAGCCGAACGCATGAGAGACCGCCCGGACGTTCGGATCCTGGTCCTGTCGCAGGGTAAAGGCGCCGATTGGCTGCGCGAGAAAAAGGCCGAACGCAACCTGCCGAATCTCCAGCTGCTCCCCTACGTCCCCATTGAGCGGATGCCCGAGGTGCTGGCTGCCGCCGACGTTCTAGTAGCCGTCCTCGAACCCGACGCGGGTGTGTTCTCGGTCCCCTCCAAAGTGCTGGCGTATTTGTGCGGAGGAAAGCCCGTCGTCCTCGCCGTACCGCCCGAGAACCTGATCGCCCGCATCATCGAACGCGAAGGCGCCGGACGTGTCGTCGGACCGTCAGACGTCGACGGGTTCGTCCGCGAGGCCACCGCTCTGGCAGACGACACAGACGTACGCGTCGAAATGGGACGATCTGCGCGTGCGTATGCCGAGCGTACCTTTGCCATCGAAGACATCGCAGATCGCTTCGAGCAGGTGTTCGCTCAGACTGTTTCATCCTGAGAATTCAGCTGCTCCGTTCTGAGATTTCAATTCTGAGCAGCCGGATTATACTTCGGTCTACCGTCGAGATAAGCCTAAAACCCGACTTATTCTCTCTCTCTGAGAAAAAACTATCTAAGTGAGACAAACGCGCACGATAATTGCGCATCCTTTTTCTTTCGTCCCTCTCATTCCTTTCCCGCTCCCTGTATGGCGGACTGGTCGCTCTACACCGCTACGCCCGAGGCTCCAATGGAGAGCCTGGTGGGGTACAATGTGCTCGACGCAGTCGGTGTGCCGATGGGATCGATCTCGGGGTGGGCATACGACGGCGGATGGCAACTTGCGGCGGTTCGCGTGGCGGTTCGTGGCTTTCTCAAACGGAGACAGCACTTCCTGATTCCGCTCGGGTATGTGACCCAGGTCGACCCGCGGCACCGCTTTATCCACCTGCGCGAGATCACGCGCAAACGCGTCTCCGAGCACGCACTCCAAGCAGACGACCACCTACCCGAACGAGCCGAACTCGAAGCCCTGATCCGGCAGGCCCCCAACGTGCGGCCCGAGATCCACTCGATTCTGGCCGATCCGCACCAAGGGCCTGTTTTCCTGCGTCCGGGACGACTGACGATAGCGTCGGACCAGGGCGATGGCGCACGCAGCAAACGCCCTCCCACTCTGCAACTGCCCCAGCCGACATCGCTCGCCCGAGCGTCCGAACCGATGGGGTGGACGCCGCTCGCACAGCCTCCCGAAACGCGACAGATTCCGACCGGGCCGCAGTGGTCGTCGCTCGCAAGTTTTAAGCGCGACGGGTGAAGAGGCGGTGTAACCGGATGCCTATGGCTTCGTAGGCGAGTCTTCGCACCAGACCCGCTCCGTCATGCCTCGTTCGCTACGCCTCCTCCCGGCTCTCCTCTTCGCGCTGCTGCTGACCACGTCCGCACAGGCGCAAACCAATGACGTCTCCGCCGACTCGCTCGCCCGCAGCGCTGCCCGCGTCAGCGCCGAGTTGCTCGCCGACATAGCACCTCGCGCGTCCGCCGACTATACCGGACGCATCGACGCGCTCACGGTCCAGGCGCGCAGCGTCGCCGATCGCAGAGACGTACGCGCACTCCGCGCATCCGTCGACGCGCTGCGCTTCGACGTCGACCGCAACCAGGGCCGTTTACTCGCCACACTCGACCAGGTCATCGAAGCCATAGACGCCGCCCTATCCGGTGATACGTACGTATGGCAAGATGCCGACGGCACGCGCACCGATACAGGTTCTGAGTACGAATGGCACAGCACGTCCGGCACCGATGACGAGGACGACGGCAGTTGGGAATCCGACGAAGGCGACGACGACTTCCACTTCGAGAGCGACTTGGATTGGGGAACGGACTACGACTGGAGCTGGCGCGGCCCACGCCGGACGTACGGATCGGACCTGCACGACGCGTTGTTCTGGCGCCAGCCGCTGATCGAGCAAGGTCTGCCGGTCCGCTACAACCGCGTCGAAGGCTTCTACTTGGGCCTGCGCACGTCCGGCCTTGATCTGGACCGGCGGACTCCGGCGCGCGGCGTCGGCGAAATCGGTTACGCGTTCGGGTTGAAGCGCATTCGGTATCAGATTGGCGCCGAGGCACGCGTGACGCCGCGCGGTCCGTTTGCGACCCTCGTCGGTCTGCGCTACGGACAGCAGCAGGCGACGTACGACCGCTGGAAGGTCGACCCGGTCGAGAACGCACTCGCCGCAGGCTTCGCTCGCAACGACTTCTACGACTACTACGAAGCGCAAGGCTGGAACGCCTACACCAAAGTGCGGCTGAGCAGCCTGGGCGAAATCGGCGTCGGCTACCGATCTGAGGACTATTCCGCCCTGCGCAACGAAGTATCGTGGGCGCTCTTCGGCGGCAGCGACTTCCGCGACAACCCGGTCTTCGACAGCGGACGAGCACAGCGCATCGTCGCGTCGGCGACGCTGGGGCGGGTGCAGGGCATCGAGACTCTACCGTCGGGCGCCGCTTTTCAGACCGAGGCCGAGTTCGGCGATGGTATGGGCGGCGACTTCGCCTACACGCGCCTGACCGCTGATGGACGCGTCTACATTCGCCCCGATCCAGGCCTCGCGCTCTCGCTTCGTCTGCGCGCCACACACGCTTCGGGCGACCGCATTCCGGTTCAAGCCCTGCCTTCGATCGGAGGCCTGGGCAGCGTGCGTGCCTATCCGCAAAACGCGTTTGCCGGGCGGACCGCCGTTGTCGCCAACGCCGAAATCGCTATCGCCAAGTTTCAACTGTTCGACGATGTCGCTGACGACCTGTTCGTGATCGGCTTCGCCGATGCCGGACGCGTGGACGATGCCCAAGCAGGCTTCTCGCAGGACACACCCGACTGGATCGGAGCCGCGGGCGTCGCCCTAGGCCTGGACGACCGCGCCATCCGCCTCGAACTCGCCTGGCCTTTGCGCGACGCGGGCTACGGCACCTCGCCGACGCTCTGGCTCCGCATCCTGCCGACGTTCTGAGGGACGTCTCTGGTTGGGTGAGGCGCACGGGAGCGAAGCACGAGACGCAGCGTTTCGACCTGTATGACCGATTCGCCTACCGTCCTCCTCTTCGACGGCATCTGCTCGATGTGCAATGCCGCCGTCCAGTTCGTACTCGCCAACGACCCGTCGCCCGAGTTGAAGCTGGCGAGTTTGCAGAGCGCGGCAGCTAAGCCGTTCCTATCGAGCGCCGGACTGCCCTCGGACTACCTGGGCAGTCTCGTACTCGTCGAAGGCGACCGCACCTATACCGGATCGACGGCGGCGCTTCGAGCGGCGTTGCTATTGCGTGCACCGTGGCCCGTTCTTGCCCGCGTCGGCTTGGCCGTTCCGCGCCCGATTCGAGACCGCGTGTACGACGCCATCGCCAAACGCCGGTACCAGATGTTCGGCACGCGCGACAGTTGCCGTTTGCCTCTTCCACACGAACGCGCCCGATTTCTAGCGGACGGGTTGGCGCCTGTGGCCTAACGCAAAAACAGAGCGATCGACGTAACCGACCGCTCTGTTTTGAAATCTGGATGGGCTGCCTGTTCTGCTGGCAACCGAATCGACCTGCCGTTACCGCACGCGCACCAATCGCAGCGTCTGGACCGCGTCGCCTGCCTGCACGCGGAGGAAGTAGACACCGGATGCTAGGCGTTCGGTCGGCACGTCGAGCGGGTGGACGCCTGCCGAGCGGGTGCTTCTCTCGACCTGGGCGATCTGGCGACCCATAACGTCGTAGAGTGCAGCATCGACTAGGGCGTCGGTGGGAAGCTGCAGGGTGACGCGGGCGTCGCCACGGACGGGTTGTCCACCGTCGAGGCTCAGGCCGAACGTGTCGGGCATCGGAGCGCCGACGTACGCCGTCGAAGTCGACAGTGCCGTTGGGCGAACGACGAACAGGCCTTCGTCGATGCCGCTGATGATGACGTTTCCGCTCTTGAAGTACGGATAGCTGCTCCATGCGCCGTCGAATGCACGGTTGTCGTCGAACGAAGGGAAGTTGTCGAAGAAGGCGACCTCGACGAGGTTCTCAGGATCACGCACGTCGAGGATGCGCAGGCCGGACGAGTAGTTGGCCTGGAAGCTGTATCCGTCGCGTGTGTACTGGTTGTGATCGATGGCTTCGGCGGCTCCGAGGTGCTGGTTGATCAAGACGGGTTCGTCTAGCTTCTCGAGATCGATTACGAGCGTCCGCGTTCGCGCGACTAAGCCGTTGCGCTCGTCCAGTTCGTCGTCGACGAAGAGGTAGCGATGGTCTTCGCTCAGCCATCCCTGGTGCGTGTACGCCGTGTTGGGATACTTCAAGATGCCCAGGCTCTCCAGGTTCTGGCGGTCCGTCACGTCGACGATGTCAACGGCGGTCTCGTTCAGGCCGATGCAAATCTCGCGTCCAGTGTAGCGCGTATCGGGGCCATCGTAAATCACGCACTGTGCGTCATGGACGTAGCCCGTTCCGTTGCGCCCCGTCTCGCCGTTGGTGTAGCACGTGATGAACTGAGGGTCGACCGGATTACGCACGTCGATCAGGTGGAAGCCGCTCCCGCACGTGGGGTCGATCTGCCCGCGGTCCGTTCCGACAGCGATGGCGAGTCCGGTCTCGGGGCTGATGACGATGTTGTGCGCCTCGGTGATACCCGTATAGCGGGCGTCCGAGTCGAACGTGCGGTTGGGGTCGGGCGAGAGGCCACGCAGACGCGTCAGGTCGAACACCTGCATCCCGTGATTGCCCGTGTTGTCGCCAACTACGAAGGCGTGGTTGCCATACGTTTTGACATCGCGCCACACGTTGGGACGCGCGCCGTCCGGCTGGAACATGACGCCCAAGAAAACGGGGTTCTCAGCATCGGTTACGTCGACGAACGCCGTGCCGTCCTGTCGGCACACGATGGCGTATTCACGACCCGTATCGGGATCCGTCCAACCCCAAATGTCCGCCAAGCCGACTGAATTTCCACTCGTGCTGCCTTGGATCGCCGTTCCGCCCATGTCGGCGATCGGCAAGAAGCTCATCAGGTCGACGTCCTTGCACGGATACGTCGACGCGGCCACGCCGTTGATACACGCAGCACGTGCACCGAGGATAGCCGTCATCGCACTGTTCGACTTCGCCGACGAGACGGTGACGGTCGGGTGGTGGGGAAGCTCTTCCTGAATAGACAGATCCTGCGCCCATACAGGGGCTGCAGCGAGGCAGAAGACGAGTAAGAAGGAGAGGCGCATGCGAGAGAGGAAAGAAAGAAGTGGGGAAAAGTACGTGCCAGAAGAGCGTTTTCGCTAAGTCCAACAGGCACAAAAGTATACCAGGTCAACGCGCAAGGTGAGCTTCTGTCTCAACTTGATGCGTGCGTAGCTTTCCGTAACGATTCCTCGCACGCCATGCCCCTGCCCAATCTCTGCGGACAAACCCACCTGATCACCGGCGCGTCGTCCGGCATTGGCGAAGCGTGCGCGCGGGCACTCGGAGCCGCCGGAGCGCGCACGATCCTCGTCGCCAGGCGCAGCGACCGGCTCAAGGCGCTAGCCGACTGGCTGATGGACACGCACGGAGCCGAGGCCTACACGCTCTCGCTCGATGTGCGCGACGCCCACGCCGTCGAAGCTGCCGTCAGCGGACTGCCCCCGGCGTGGCAAGCCATCGATGGGCTGATCAACAACGCCGGACTCGCGCGAGGACTCGCCCCGATGCACGAAACGCCCGTCGCCGACCTTGACGCTATGGTCGACACCAACGTCAAGGGTATCCTCTACGCTACGCGCGCCGTGTTGCCTGGCATGATCGCTCGCGGCAAGGGCCACGTCGTTACCATCGGTTCTACAGCAGGCCACGAAGTCTATCCCGGCGGAACGACGTACTGCGCCACCAAGCACGCCGTCGCCGCACTCGCCAAGGGCATCAAGCACGACGTACACGGCATGGGCATCCGCGTCACGTCCGTCGACCCCGGAATGGTGGAGACCGACTTCAGCCTCGTTCGCTTCGGAGGCGACGAAGCCCGAGCCGCCCAGGTGTACGCAGGTGTCCAAGCGCTCACCGCCGATGATGTGGCCGATGCCGTCCTCTACGCTCTGACGCGCCCGCCCCACGTGAACATCGCCGACATCATCCTCACGCCGACAGCCCAAAGCGGCGCATCGCGTATTGCACGAGACGGAGACGCTTAACCGTCCGATCCTCCTGGCTTTCGGTACATCACACCGCCTTTCTCTCCAACGAGAGAGCAAAGCAGACAGACAAAGCGAGGTGCGACGCGGAATGCCGCAGTTCGGAGGCGACCTTCCACAAGTCACACAACGTGGAGAACGTCTAGGCGTAGGTTTGTGCTACCTTGAGAGACTGTTTGGCGAAAGCTGCGGGGCTGCGAGCGGCTCGAAAACCGTTTCGCGCGCCTTGCGAGTCGCTTCCCGCGCTCGCTCTCGCCTTCCGCCACCTTCACCAAACAGTCTCTGACGCTATGACCAAAGACCGACGCTTCTACACGCTCGCCGCGCTGGGCCTGCTGATCGTCGGTTTACTCGTCGGCGTGCTGGCGACGTTGTGGCTGCGTCCGGCGGCGGCGCCTCAGGTGGTACTCCCGGCTCGGATGGCGAGCGATCCCGGTGATCTGTCGGCACTCGACACGTCGGCGCAGGTGGCGCGGATTCCGGCTGCGGAAGAGTTGTCGAGTTTGAGCGAGCGGTTTCGCGTCGTATCGCAGGCGGCTCAGGCGGCGGTCGTCTACATCGAAGTCGAGAGCGGGAGCAGCAGTGGTTTTCTGCGGCGGTTTCGGCGAGACGAGGGGCCTATGGTGCCCCAGTCGATTGGCTCGGGCGTGATCGTGTCGGCGGACGGCTACGTGCTCACCAACCAGCACGTCGTCGACGGCGCGCGTAGGCTGAGCGTGACGCTGTCGGATCGGCGTCAGTTCGAGGCGAGCGTCGTCGGCATCGACCGCTCGACGGATCTGGCAGTCGTGCGTTTGGAGAATGCGACCAACCTGCCGACGCTGCCCATCGGGGACTCAGACCAACTGCGCGTCGGCGACTGGGTGATGGCCGTCGGCAACCCGTTCAAGCTCACGTCGACCGTTACGCTCGGCATCGTGAGCGCGCTGGCGCGGCAGGTCGGCGTGATCGAAGCGCCCTACCCCATCGAAGACTTTATCCAGACCGACGCGGCGATCAACCCAGGCAACAGCGGCGGCGCCCTCGTCAGTCTGACCGGCGAACTCGTCGGCATCGCGACGGCGATTGCGACCGAGAGTGGGTCGTACGAAGGCTATGGATTCGCCGTCCCGAGCAACCTAGCCCTGCGCATCGCGACCGACTTGATCGAGAGCGGGCAGGTGTCGCGCGGCTTTCTGGGCGTCACGCTCGGTAACGTCAGCCCCCGAATGGCGGCGCGTCTGGGCATGACCGACGTGCGCGGCGTGCTGCTGCGGCGCGTGCCGAGCGGAAGCAGCGCGTACCAATCCGGCCTGCGCCCGGGCGACGTCGTACTGACCGTCGGCGCTCGTCCGGTCAACGAGATCAACGAGTTGCAGAGCGCCGTCGCCCGCTTCCGCGCGGGTGACGTGGTCGAACTGAGCATCCGTCGAGGAGAGAGGGAGGAGACATTTCAAGTCCCCCTCGTTTCGCCGACCGACCCTGCCGCATCGCTGTGGATGGACGACTTGCCACCAGGCGCGCCCGACCTGCTCTCGCCCGACGTGTACTCGGCTCCCGAAGATGTGGAGACTGGGCCACTCGGTATCGCCCTGCGCGACCTGACGCCCGCCGAACTGGAGGCGTTTGGCGTCGAAGCAGGCGCATTTCTAGCCTATGTCGAGCAGGGCACGCCCGCCGACTTCGCCGGAGTCCCCGAGGGCGGCGTGCTGGTCGCCATAGAAGATCAGCCGGTTACGTCAGGCGCTCAGGCCTTTGACGTGCTGAGCGGATTGAATCCAGCCGATCCGCTGCTGCTGCACGTCCGCCGCCGCGACAAGACGACGGCATTCTACGAGATCGAGCCGGGCGTCCGCTAGACCGCAACGTGCCGATGCCGTCGGCAGGAAACCGCGCCCGTGCCGCGCGTGTCGCTAGTCGACACTTCCCACGCCGCGCATGGACCTGCTCTCTCCCGAAGCCGAAGACCTGGTGCGCCGCGAGCGCGCGTTTCTCGGTCGACTGCGCACGCTGCTTGACCACACCCAATCGCTCGACGAGTCAGCCGAGCGACTGAGCGAAATCGCCGAGGGGTTGGACGCGCTGTTTCTGGTCGTCGTCGTGGGGGAGTTCAACGCGGGCAAGAGTTCGGTCGTCAACGCGCTGTTCGGCGAGAAGCTGATGGCCGAGGGGCCGATTCCGACGACGGCCAAGGTCACGATCCTGCGTTACGGCGAGGAGGAGATGGAGCGCCAACTGACCGAGTTTCTGGTCGAGCGCCGCTACCCCGCAGACGTGCTGAAAACGCTGGCGCTGGTCGACACGCCGGGCACCAACTCCATCGTCCGGCAGCATCAGGAGATTACCGAGCGGTTTATCCCGCGCAGCGACCTGGTGCTGTTCGTCACCTCATACGATCGCCCGCTGACCGAGACCGAGGGCAAGTTTTTGGAGTTCATCCGCGACGATTGGGGGCGGCGGTTGGTCTTCGTGCTCAACAAAGCCGATCTCGCTCAGAGCGAATCCGACGTGCGAACGGTCATCGCACACATTCAGGACGGCGCGTTCGAGCGCGTCGGCATCCGTCCCCAGGTGTTTCCCGTCAGCGCGCGCGAGGCGTTCGACGCCAAAATGGTCCGCTCGCCCAAAGCACGCGCCGACCTGATGGAAGCCAGCCGGTTTGCGCCGTTCGAGCGGTTCGTGTTCGAGACGCTGACCGGGCGCGACCTGCTCGCCCTCAAACTGCACGCGCCGCTCGACGCGTCCGAAAAGCTCGTTGCCGCCGTTGAGGAGCGGTTGGACGCACGCGCCGACGTGCTCAGCCGCGACGAAGCCAATCTCGACCTGCTCGCTCGCCGCCAGTCCGAAGCCAAAGCCGACCTCTCCGCGTTTGCCCAAGGGCCGCTGGGCGAGATCGACGGACTGCTATCCGAGATGGAGCGCAGAGGCGTCAAGTTCTTGGACAACACGATCCGCGTCTCGGGCCTCAAACTGCTGCGCGACAAGGACGCGTTCAAGGAGGAGTTCGCGCGCCAAGTCGTGCGGCAGACGGATCGGCAGATCGAAGAGCACGTCTCGGACGGCGTCGACCGGATCTTGGAGCAGGCGCTCAGACTGCGCGAGCAGGTGTTTTCCGAATTCGCCGAGCGCGTGAGGGAAGCCGGACAGGGCGCGGCTCCTCGGGTGGCCAACCTACCGGGGCGCTCATCGGTCGTCGCGGGCGTGATGCGCGAGGCCGAGCGCAAAATCGAGACATTCGACCTGCAAGAGGAAGCCCGCCGACTGCTCGAAACCGCGCGCGATGCGGCAACCGTCTTCCTGGGCGCCGAAGCCGCCGCCGTCGGCCTGGGCGTGCTCGGAACGGTCCTCGTCGCCGCAACGACAGCCGACGTGTTCGGCGGCTTGGGGCTGGCGACCGGCGTCACCATCGCCGCTGCGGGCCTGTTCGTGCTCCCCACGCAGCGCAAGCGCGCCATCGCCGAGTTTCGCGAGCAAGTCGACAAGCTTCGGACGGGCCTGCGCGACGCCCTAGCCCGCTCGTTTTCCGACGAAGCCGACCGCGTCCTCGGCCAAGTCGACGAAGCCGCCGAACCGTACACCGCCTTTGTCCACCGCGAGCGCGACGCTCTGGCCGAAGCCCGCGCGCTGCACGCCGCCATCACCGACGACCTCGCAACCCTACGCGCCGACGTGACCGCCGAGCTAGGCGAACCCACGATCTAGCTCGCACCGACACACCTTGACGTAAGGGCGATTCATGAATCGCCCTTTTACACCCTACCGCCCGTCGACGCGCCAGCAGCAGCCGTCGCCCAAAACGCAAACGCGGCGCCCCGACCAAAGCCAAGGCGCCGCGCAGAATCACGAGCGGACGATCAGAACGTGTAGCTCGCCCGGAGCAGTGCCATGCGGCCCAACTGCGGAGCGCCTACGAACTCGCGGTGTTCGTTGTCGAGCACGTTCTGGACGAGCAGGTCGACGCGGGCGCCTGGTGTCAGGCTGCTCAGGTCGTAGCCTGCACCCAGGTCGAGCAGGAAGTACGAATCGACATCGCCGACGTAGGGACCCGACAGAACCGGAAATCCTTCGACGTAGCGTCCCGACGCGTTCACGCTGAACGAGCGTGGCGCGCTGTACGAGAAGCCTGCCTTTGCTTTGAACTGCGTCGCGTTGAGCGCCACGTTCAGACCGCTACCGGCTTCCTCGCCCAACTCCTCGCTATCGAAGAAGTCGTCGGTCACGTACGAGACGTTTCCGAAGAGCGTCAGGCTCGACGTGGCCAGATACTGCATCGCTACGTCGACACCGTAGAAATCGACCTCGCCGAAGTTGCGGTACGTCAGGAATCCGCCGACGTTACTGGAGCCGTTGAGCACTTCCTGATCCGGCTGAACAGCGGCGACGGGCGTCGTGGCAAGCGCACCAGCGACCAATCCACCCAAGATCTGAGCAACGACGGCAGGCGGAAGTCCCGCTTGCTGCAAGCCGCCGAGCAGCGCCTGAATCGTCGCGTCGTTGGTGGTGCCGAAGAGCTGGCCCAACTGCGTGCCCGTGTCGAGACCGAGTTGCTGCGGGTCGAGATAGACGAGCGGCGACTCGACAGTGAGCGGACCGATGAAGTCGCTCTTCTGCGTGTAGTAGCCGTCGATGGCCAGCAAGAACTTGTCGCCGATGATACCCTTGTAGCCCAGTTCGAACGTCGAGGTCGTCGACTGCTTGAGCGGATCGACATCAGTCGGGCCATTGACGCGGTCGAACGAGCCGTCCGATACGTTGGGCTTGGCGAGGTAGCCAGCCGAGGTTTGCGCTTGCAAACCAAGCGAGGCATTCTGCGCCGTGTAGCCGAGCAGTTGCGCAAGCAGACCCTGCTGGCCTGCACTCAGCGTGAGACCGTTGGGCAGCGTCGGTACGGCTCCGGCGCCCAACGCCTGAGCCAGACCCAGCTGCGCTGCCGCGCCATAGATGCCTACGAGCGGCATCCTATCGACGGGAAAGTTGCCACCGAAGAGACCTGGGACGGGCAGATAGAATCGAGCGGTGTTGGTCGATCGGAAGTTGTCGAACGTGAAGCCGTCGCGGACGCCACGTGCCTGGAGTACGAACGCTTGGTCTGCGTTGAACTGCGTCACGCGCCCCGGAATATCGAGGAAGAGCGAGTTGGTGCCGGGCGATGAGAACGCGCGGTTGTACGTCGCGCGGAAGGACTGCCCGGCGGCAGGCTTGAACACCAGAGCGGCGCGCGGGCTAAACTGGAAGTCGTCGACGATGTTGTTGTAGTCGCCACGTGCAGCCAGCGTCAGGTCGAGCTTGTCGCCGATGGGCGTCGTGCTCTGGGCGTAGGCGCCGTACTGGTCGATCTGGTCGTCGTCCTCGTTGCGTCCGAGGATCGTGCCCTCGGTGTCGGGCGTCGTGACGCGCACGTCGATGCCGCCGATGACGCGGCTGCCCATCACGTCGGTGTCGTACTGCATCTGACCGACGTAAAGGCGACCGTTGTCGACAACCTTCAAGCCTGTGCCGTAGACGTAGCTATCGCCCGCGCTGTTCTGGTTCATGTACGCCTGGGCGAAGAACTTGCCCGCCTGCAGACGCACCTGTCCGAACGTGTAGCCGAAGTTGTCGGCCTGAAGCGTGCCGATGCCCGAGAGGACCGTTCCGGTGTACGCCGCATAGCCCGCGTTGGCCGACAGCGTAACGCCGGGGCGGATGCGGTACTGGAGCAGTCCGTTGACGTTGACTTTCTGGTAGTCCTGCTCGCGCAGAATGCGTCCGGTCGTGGGATCGATGTTCTGAAAGTCAGGAGCGAGCGACTGGTCGGCGTAGACGAAGTCGCCGTTGAGCTGAGCCGCGTCGAGCGAGTCGCCCGCGTTGAGCTGCCAGTCGTCGGCGCGCGCGAACTGGCCGGTGATTTTGTAGCCGAGTTTGCCGTTGATCGTACCGGCGTGGCGTCCTTCGAAGCTGAACAGCGAGCGCTCACCGCCCGATACGGCGACGCTCGTTCCGGGATAGCCGAACGGGTCTTTGGTCAGGAAGTGGATTACGCCCGCGTCGACGCCGGGGCCGTACAGCGCCGAGCCGGGGCCGCGCACGACTTCGATGCGGTCCAAGTCGCTGCTCATGTTCGGCATGATGCCGTAGATGTTGACTCCGAGCGAGGGAACCGCGCCGATGCGGTAGTCGACGAGTGCAAACGTCGATCCCGAGAACGCGTTGTTGAAGCCACGCAGCGTCACTTCCTGCCGGTCGACGCCGGTCTGCGAGTAGTCGACGCCGACTTCGTTGCGGAGCGCCGTGATGCTGCTCGCCGAAACGGTCTGCTGCAACTCAGCCACGCCGATCACGCTGACACTCGCGGGCGCGTCGAGCACCTGCTCCTGAGCACGCGACGCCGAGACGACGACATCGTTCAGGTCGAACGCGCCGGCTCCGAGAGCCACGTCGTACGTGCGGCTCTGGCCTGCCGCCAGCGTGAGGATTTCGGACTGATCGCCGTATCCGATGTAGCGAACGGTGACGACATAGCTGCCGGGCGCGACACGGATGCTGTACTCGCCGTTAATGTTGGTTGCGGCGCCTGCTGCGACGTCGGCTTGCCCTTGGACGGTGAGAATGACGTTTGCGCCGGGCAGCGGGGAGCCGTCCCCTGCGTCAGTGATCGTGCCCGAGAGGGTGGCCTGCTGAGCCACTGCGGGAAGTGCAGCAAACGCGCACAGCATCGCGGCGGCAAGGCAGCGCGAAAGGAAGAGGGAGAGTCGCATGAGACGGGGTTGGGAATGCGTAGAGGTTTCCGGGTACGCTGAAAGCGCTTTCTCCCGGATCAGTCCGAAAATAGCACACACCGTTCCTTTACGGAAGCGTCACACCCGCTTAACACTGTTAAGCCTACTCATTCGCTCTCGAATCTGACGACTGTAGCGTCCCCACATCGGCTATCCACGGCCTCGGCTGTTTCCGCCTCGACCACCCGATGCACGCCCACTTCCTCCTACCCGGCTGCTACCTGCACTACGCGATGGACCGTTGCGCTTTTTGCCGTCCGATTTTTGTCCATGCGTCGGCCTCCTTCGCGGCTTGGAACTGGCAGACGACGCGGCTGCACGCACTTCGTCAGCCGTTGGACGCGGCGTTTCGGGAATCTCGCGGTAGAGCGTCACGATCCGCCCCATCGTCTGCACCACGTAGGCTCCGTCGATGCGTTCGGCGAGCATCGGCGCGGCTTCCTTGGCCGATTGCGGCGCCGTCTCCAGAATCTTGACCTTGATCAGATCGACCGTCGTAAGTGCCTGCTCAAGCGTTCGGGCGACGGCATCAGTCACGCCCTCTTTGCCAACCTGGATGGTAGCTTTCAGGCCGTTGGCACGGCTGCGTAGGGCAGCACGCTGAGAAGAGGGGAGGCGGGTATCGTCGGACATCGTTTTAAAAGTCGTGGGATTCAAAATAGAAGGTTGGAGATGGGTCGATATCTCCCTCCTTTCGGCTTGATCCAAAAGGAGCAAAAGATCAAGGCTGGACTCGCTCCGGCTGATGCTACGCTCTGTTCGCTAAAATCGTCCAAACTCGCTCGCAGGCTCGCTCAAACAGGAAGATTTCTGCACGCTCTCTCCGCTCCGCATCTCTATCGCCGGACCGAGATCAGGCCGAACCTTGGGCGTCTCGGACGCTGCGGCTCCACCAAAGACAGCAGATGAACCCCTCGTAGCGCCGTAGCATGACGGCGAGAGCCATCGTCACGTTTAGCCTAACCCCACACGCGCAAAGATCTCGTCAACGCGGCGCGTGTGATACGCTGGGTCGAAAAGTGCGTCGATCTGCTCCTCGGACAGGTATTCACGGATGTCGTCGGCTGCCAACACCAGCGGCTGGAACGGCTCGCCGTTGGTCCACGCCTGCATCGCGCGCGGCTGGACGCGATCGTACGCGTCTTCCCGACTCAGCCCAGCTTCGACGAGGGCGAGCATGACGCGCTGGCTGTTGTGCAGGCCGTACGTGCGGTCCATGTTGGCGCGCATGGCGTCGGGGAAGACCGTCAGGTTGTCAAGGATGCTCGTCATCCGCGTGAGCGCGTAGTGGCAGACGGTCGTGGCGTCGGGCAAGATGACGCGCTCGACCGACGAGTGGCTGATGTCGCGCTCGTGCCACAGGGCGACGTTTTCGTACGCGCTCACCATGTAGCCCCGCAGCAAGCGGCTCATGCCGGTCACGTTCTCGCTTCCGATGGGATTGCGCTTGTGCGGCATCGCCGACGAGCCTTTCTGCCCGGCGCGGAACGCTTCCTCGGCCTCGCGGACTTCGCGGCGCTGCAAGTGGCGCACCTCGACGGCCATCTTCTCCAGACTCGACCCGATGCCTGCCAACGTCGACATATAAAATGCGTGGCGGTCGCGCTGCAAGGTTTGCGTCGAGATCGGCGCGGCGTCTAGCCCCAGCTTCTCGCAGGTCAGGCGCTCGACTTCGGGCGGCGTGTGGGCGAACGTGCCGACGGCTCCCGAGAGCTTGCCGACTTCGACGCCCTTGGCGGCCAACTCGAAGCGCTCGATTTGTCGCTCGATTTCGGCGTAGTAGAGCGCCAGCACCAGCCCGAACGTCGTCGGCTCCGCGTGGACGCCATGCGTACGGCCCATCATCAGCGTCGTCTTGTGCTCACGCGCTCGGCGAGCCAATACTTCGCGCATGGCGTGCAGGGCGTCGCGAATCAAGCCGTTGGCCTTTTTCAACCGGACGCCCCACGCCGTATCGACCACGTCCGTCGAAGTCAGACCGTAGTGCACCCACTTGCGTTCGTCGCCCAGCGTCTCGCTGACGGCGCGCGTAAAGGCGACCACATCGTGCCGCGTCTCCTTCTCGATCTCGGCGATGCGCTCCATGCTGAACGATGCCTTTTCGTACAGCGCGTCGACGTCGGCGGACGGAATCGCGCCGATCTGCGACCAGCCCCAGCAGGCCGCCAGTTCCACGTCGAGCCACGCGTCGAACTGCCCCTTTTCGCTCCACAGGTCAGTCATTTCAGGACGGGAGTAGCGGTCGATCATCCGGGCGTTTTTTTTTTTCTCCATTCCTCATTTTATCTCTGCTATTTTAATCATTCTCCGGCTCGGCAGTTGGGTGAGGTCAAAAGGTACCGGAAAGGTGTGTGCGCAATCGCGAAAGGCAGCGGGATTCGACGCAGGGGCAAGAGGGATACAGCTTGGACGACGCAGCATGCTGCGTCGCTACGGCGTTTCAGGAGCTTCGTCGACGAGCGGCAGCCGAATCTCGAACGTCGTGCCGATGCCTGTCTGCGTCTCAAACGTGATCGTGCCGCCGCTCTCTTCGACGGCTTTGCGTGAGATGGCGAGGCCCAGGCCGGTGCCGCTCGTCTTGGTCGAGAAGTTGGGTTCGAAGACTTTGGGGACGAGGTCGTCGGGGATGCCCGATCCGGTGTCGGTGACGCGGGCGATGGCCCACTCGCCTTCAGCCAGCGTTTCGACACGGATACGCCGTTCGCCAGCCTGATCGTCCATCGCCTGGATGCCGTTTTTGATCAGGTTGATGAACACGCGTCTCAGTTCTTCCCTATCGGCGCGGACGACGAGTGGGTCGGGAGCCATCTCGGACGTGATCTCAGCGTCGCCCTGTTCGCCTTCCATCAGGCGGATCGCTTCCCCAGCAACGACTGTCACGTCGAGTGGCTCGGGCATGCGCGTCGGCAGGCGCGCGAACGTCGAGAAGTCTCCGGCGATGCGGGCGAGGGCGTCGGTCTGCTCGACCAGCGTCGTCGTGACGCGCTCGAACAGCTTTTCGAACTTGCCGCCCCGCGCCGATTCGTCGCCTTCCATCCCGTCGAACGCGCGGCGTAGGTGCTGGACCGACAGCTTCATCGGCGTCAGCGGGTTCTTGATTTCGTGGGCGACCTGCCGGGCCATCTCGCGCCACGCCAGTTGCCGCTCCTGCTGCGTGAGTTGCTTGCGGCTCTCGGCGAGTTGCTCCTGCATGTCGTTGAACGTGCGCACGAGTTCGCCGATCTCGTCGTCGCTCGGGATGGGGAGCGGCGCCTGGTACTGCCCGCGCGCCGTTCGTTCGAGCGCCAAGCGCAGCCGCTCGATAGGGCCAGCGAGCGTCCGGGCCAGCAGCGACGCGGTCAGCAGGACGACGACGAACAGCAGCAGCAGCGCGCCGAGCAAATACGCCACGCGCCGCGCCTGCTCCTCGGCGATGCGCTCCTGAGCCGGAAGCGTAGGCACCGACACGACGACGCTCGCATTGCCTGAGGGATCGGCGAGCACGCGGAAGCCTGCCGTGTACTCGAACGTGCCGAGCGACGCTTGGGCGACGGCGAACCGGGCACCGTGGTAGACCAGATCATTGTAGGCATCCCACGGCATCCGAGGGGGAATCAGCCCGTCGCGCACCAGCGTGGGGCGGCTCGACGCGACCAGATCGGGGCCGACGTAGACGTTGAGGTCGCGTCCGGCGCGCAGGGCGAGCGAGTCGAGCGCCGAGCGCTGGAGTACCTGAAACGGCAACTCGCCCGGTCGCGCCGCCTGGACGAGCAGTTCTTCGACACGCTCTAGGTCCGAGCGCAGATCGTCCTGCACCTCGCGCTCGCCCTCAGCCGCCAGCACGCGCAGCCCTAGAAGACCGACCGCCAGCACGCTCAGCGCGCCGACGACCGAGAACGCATCCAGCACGCGCTCTTGAAACCGGCGCGGGCGCGTTTGCACGCGCGTGGCCCACCGCAGCAGCGCCCATAGCGGAATCGCCAGCAACATCCCGGCGAGCAGCACGCGCAGGCCGAAGAACAGATGATCGAACGCTCCCAACAGCGGCACGCGCACGGCGACGACGGTTTCGGACGCGATCAGCGGTTGCATCGGCGCCAGATCAAGCGGGGCGGGCGTGCGAACGTAGCGGACGCGAAACCGCTGCCCACCCAGCGTCTCGATCCGCTGAACCGCATTGCCAGCACCCAA
This sequence comes from Rhodothermales bacterium, assembly GCA_963793245.1. Taxonomy (GTDB): domain Bacteria; phylum Bacteroidota; class Rhodothermia; order Rhodothermales; family BA12; genus CAXBBB01. The sequence goes on along the minus strand of CAWBZG010000003.1, from coordinate 155,474 downwards.
GCCGCGCGTGACGGACGGATCGAGTCGATACCGCCCAAAGTCGGCGCCTTGCTCGCGTATCAGCGCGCCGTCGCGAAAGAGGGCTACCGATGCCTGATCGGGCGCGTCGGGGCGACCTTGGGCGGGAAGCAACGCACGCGGAAACGGCGTCCCCGGCCGCACTTGGCGGCGCTGCGGCTCGGCCCACACCGCGATGCTCGCCCCGCTTGCCAGCGTCTGGATTCCGGCGTAGACCAAGCGCTCGGGGTCGACCTCGCCCGTCAGCGCGTCGACCGTAGCGCGCGATTGCGTTTGGACGGCATCTTCTCCCTTTCGCTCGTCGTCGGCGATGCGCTCGGCATGGATCGCCTCTAGCAGCGCGAGACGTGAGGCTTCGACGGGCGTCGCGGCGGCTTCGCTTCCAAAGCGTCCGGCGCGTCGCCCTTCGGCATCGACGAAGATGACGGTCACGTCGTAGGCGCCCAGGTTGCCCAGCAGCGAGGTGCGGGCGAGTTTGGCTGCTTGGGCGTCGAGTCGGGCCGACGGCGCCCTCGCCAGCGCGATCCGAGCGGACGGAAGCCGCAGCGCCTGAACCAGCGACGAGTCGCTCGCGGCGGCGTCGAGTGCTTGCTGAACGGCAAACAGTGCCCGAGTGTCGCGAGGCTGTTGGATGCCGCGCGCGGTCACGTCCATCCGGCCCTGCTGCTCGGCGGTATACGCCTGAGCCAGCAGCGGATAGACGACGGCGGCCAGCCCGAGCACGCCCAGCATGACGCCCCTCAGCCGCAGATCCGAGCGCGGCACCCAACGCCACGCCACGACCGCAACGGCGATCCCGAACGGCACCAGTTGCAGCGCCTCCCCTCCCCCCGCCAGCAACTCGGCGACGGAAGCGACACCAGCCGCGAGCGCAAGAACGACGGGAGGCACATCGCCCGATGTCGCGATCCGCACGCCCGACGCGGCGACGAGCACCAACCCGAGCGCCAGCGTCAGCAGCGCGGCGTAGACGAACAGGTGCAGCGGCGGCGGCACGAGAGGAGCACGGGCGAACAGGTCGAGCGTGGCGTCTAGCACGACGCGTTCGGCAACGCGCGCCAGCAGCCATCCCGAAGCTGCCACAACGACCAGCGCCACCGCCGACGCCAGCACGCGCGCCCAGGCCGAACGCCACTCGGTGGGCGTGCGCGCGAGTTGACCCCACCGCAGCGTCAGCCCGATACCCAGCACGACGAGCGCCGTCAGCATCAGGTCGCCCGACGAGCGGAGCAGACCGCCGCCGAACGTCGTCGCGAAGTGCGTCGGATCGAAGAGCGGAGCAAGGGGCGTCGTGACTGCGCGTCCGATTTGCCAGCGGCCCGGCACCTCCCACTCGTGTACCAACAGGCGAAGCACAACGAGTCCGCCTACGACCGGCAGCGCGCGCCTCAGCGATGGAAGTTGGCGAGCGCGCAGGACCAACGCCGCCAGCGCGCACAATCCCAGCAGCAGCAGCCATAGCGCATTCCAATCGTCGAACGCGCGGTCCTGCGCTCTCAACAAGGTCTGAGGAGCCGACGCCTCGGCTACCAAACGCGCGACGGGCGTGTCGCCGAGCGCGATCGCCTCGCCCTCGTCGTACGTCGGCGGATGCACCGCCAGCGCCGTCTGCGTGCTGCGTGCCAGATCGTCGGTCAGCCGGTACGGGCGAAGAAACGAGTTGCGCACCGGCGGCTCGGCCCGGATGACCTGCACGATGCGGACGCGCCCCACACCGCTCACGTCGGCCCATGCGACCAGAGCATCGCGCAGCGGCCCCTCACGCACGAGTTGAACCGATGGAAGTAGGGGCGCGACGGACTGCTCACGCCCCATCGCAGGCGCGAACGGATCTCCGTTCCAGCCCAGCAGCGTTCCGTCCGACCTGTAGACTTCGACCGTCGTCCGCGCCGCGAGGCGTTCACTGCCCAGCCGGTCCATCATCGCCTGCCCATCGCCTCCGACCAACGCGCGCATAACCTCGGCATCATCGGCGATTGCCGCAGCGCGTTGGGACAGGGTTTGAGCGCGCGATTGCAGCAGATCGGTGGCTCTCCGAGTAGCGTCAGCCAGGTGCTCGGACTGCATTTCGGCTACCCGCGCCGCCGACCGAGCCGACGTCCACCGCTGCGCCGCCATCGTCAGGCCGACGAGGACGAGCAAGACGCCCGCGCAAACGGCGAGCAGGCGGTTAGGTCGATAGATCACAGGCGACGGCGAGAGGCGAGCCAAGCTACGCGCGCGGCTCGGGCCGGATCGACGACGCGGATCTCGCTCACCGCTCGATCAAGTGGAGTGCTCTGACCTCCCAGCGTCCCGCCTCGGAGCGCACGAACCGGGCCGTCACGTCGACCTCGCCTTCGTCGTGGACGAGCACACCCGACGCCATCAGTGCTCCGGGGACGCCGTCGGTGTGGCGCGTGAATCGGATCAGGCGCGGCGGATGGTCGTCGAGCCACGTGTCCAACACATAGGCCACCTGAGCGCGCGTGTAGACGGTCGTCTCACCGTCCAGCGTCAAGTCGACTTGGTCGGTACACATCTCAGAAAACGCCGACACGTCACGTGACGACAGCGCACGCGAAAGGGCGTCGGAGGGCTGTGCGACAGTCTGAACGCGATTTCCAGACGCACTCATCGCACGCGGCTTCTGAGCCGACGCTGGAGCCACACCCAGGAGCGTGAGCAAAAAGAGGAAGACGGAGAAACGCATAGCCGTACCACTCGGAGAGTCAACTCCTTACTCGCAAACGCCGCGCCGGATGCCTGGAGTTTGCTACCAGCACGAGTTTGCGATGAGCACAAAACCACGTCTTGGACCTCGGATCAAGTTCGCTGGCGCGGTCCCTACGGGTGCGAGACGACCGGCAATCTCATCCAGCCCCGGCGCTCTCGTCAGCTACTCGCCGCTATCATGCCCAGGATGCCGCCCCGAATCATCGCGACTGAGATGGCTGCGAGGAAGAGGCTCGCGATCTTGGCGATGGCTTTCGATGCGTTACGGCCCAGGAATCCCATGATGACGGGGCCGCCGACGAATGCGATCAGCACGATCGACAGGTTGACGAACAGCGCCGTCAGCGTCGGGACGTAGCCGAACTGCTGCTGCGACACGATGATCGTCGTGATGGCCGCCGGTCCGATGGTGAGCGGAATGCCCAGCGGGACGATACCGATGTCGTGGTCTTCCTCCTCTTCTTGCTCGTCAGCGGGCGAGCGGCGCTTGAGGTCGCTGAAGAGCAGGTCGCTCGTCGAGAGCACGAGCAGAATCAGTCCACCGCCGACGCGCAGGTCGTTGACCGTGATGCCCAGCGTGTTGAAGATGATCTCGCCCGTGAACAAGATCGCCACGGCGACGATGAACGCCGTCGTAACCGCTTTGACAGCCAATCGGCGGCGCGACTGCTCGGTCATCTGGTCACTGAAGCTGATAAACAGCGGCAGGATGCCCAGAATGTTGACGGCGACGAACAGCGGCAAGAACGCTGCTAGCGTGTCGGAAAGGAAAACGTCCACAGAGGAGACCGATCTATAGGGTAAAAGTGTGGGCACCGGCATCACGTGCCGGACGTTGCATCGGACTATCTATTCCGTCCGAAGCGTGCCTGCCGATGCAAATTACCCCCTTCCGAAACGCCTTTCCGACCCCGCGCGCAACCTTCGCCGCTCGTTCGAGCCGCCTTCGCACTCTCCTGCTTGTGCTCCTTGCGCTGACCGCATCCGCGTGCAAAGTGCCGCAGGGTGACGTCACGACGGATGACGGCGGATCCACTCCCATTCCCTTTCAGCGCGTCGGAATGGGCACGTACGAAGGCACATCGGACCTGGAAACCGTCGCCCGGACGGATGAGCAGTGGCAGCGCCTATCGGACAGCCTCTCGTTTACGCGCCCCGCCCAACTGCGTGGTGGAACGCTAGACGGCGCGATGATACTAGTCGCCGGAGTGCAGGCTCCGTTTGGAGGCCACGCGCTCCGGTTCGTGACGCTCGAACAGGATTCGTCCGGCGTCGAAGCGACCTACGTCCTCTTGGCTCCCGGCGAGGAATGCACGTCGGCGCCGGCGCCGCAGCAGCCGTTCTTTGCGATCAAAGCGCCCCGAATCGACGCGCCGATTCGGTTCACGCGCGTCGTCGAAGAGTCGCCCTGCGTGATGAACTAGCCCTGAGGCAGGACTGCGATCCGGCTCAGTCGAGCCTCAGATCGTCGTCGTCATCGTCGAGGTCCAGTTCGTCATCGTCGTCGAAGTCGAGATCGTCATCGTCGAAATCGAGATCGTCGTCATCGTCGTCGAAGGCATCGTCATCATCGAGATCGTCATCGTCGAAATCGAAGTCGTCGTCGTCATCGTCGAGAGCGAGCGGCGCGAGGAGCAGGTCGTCTTGGGTGTCAGCGTCGAGCATGAGCGGGGGAGGTGAAACGGGGACAGGGGTGTTTACATCCCCGTCGGGCGTGCGGGTTTCGCAGCGAGTGGAGCAAATCACGCGCGAGCCGTCCGAGCGCAGAGCGAATGCGTCTGATTCCAACGAACACGCGAACCCGCTGGGTGTATCATGCTCCGTTCCAACCGCACCTCTTTCTACGCCTACGATGTCTGAATTCACCGAACGCAGCGCCTACCCGTCTCCCGAAGAGTTCGAGGTGATGCGCCCCGAATACCTCGATATGGAGGACGGCTACTGGCGCGCGCAGATCAACATTCCGCCGTTCAAAGTATCCGCCGAGAGCGAGACTAAGGCGGGCGCACGCCGCCACGCGCTCTACGAAGCCCAGAAGGAATACCGCCAGTACCACCCGTCGTACCGCCTGGCCAGCCCGTTCCCCGACGAGTTTGAGGACGCCGCAGGTACCAAGTGGACGCGCGTCGCCCAGGCCCAGCGCGCCAAACTCGGCGACTACACCTTCATCTCTGCTGACGGAGAAGACGAGGACAGCGCCGACATCGAGCAGATGCTCACCTGGGACGTCCGCCCCGCCGGAGAAGAAGCGCCCGTAGCTGACGAAGACTGACGCCGCTCCGCATCTAGTGTAACGCCCGACCTCTCACGTGAGGGGTCGGGCGTTTTTGCTTTGCTGGAGTGTCAGAGGCTGTTTATGATCGCGATCTGCATACTCCTTAAATCGTCATCCCGCACCCGTAGGGACCGCGCCAGCGAACTTGATCCGGCACCCGGAGGGACCGCGCAGCGAACCAAGGACGCTGAACAGACCTCCTTACTTGACGCAACTAGGTGCTTCGAAGGGACTCCTGGATACCGGCTCGGGGGCCGGGACGACAAAACTGAATCTTGAATAGGCTCTCATCCCATCACTCCAGGTGGCAGCATGTCGGCGAAGTAGCGCACCAAGGCGGCGCGGAGCAGCTTTTCCTGATCGTCAATGGATAGACTCGGCGGCGTTTCCAGTCGCGCCCAGATCGGTCGTCCGTCGGTTTCGACACCCGCTCGCTCGTAGAGTCCGGCGTGGGCGAGGACGGCGTAGGTGCCGTCCATGATCGTCGCCTGCTTGTGCTCTTTCTCCATTCCGGGATTGTAGCCCGATCCGCTCTCCTGCACGCCTGCGAGGAACAGCAATCCCTCAACACCGACAGAGGTATCGAAGCCGAAGCGCTCGGCCATCCACGCCTGTATCCTCTCCCACTTCTGAGACAGTTCGGCGTCCGGGACAGCGAGGAGGGCGTCGGTGAGCGGGGTCGCGAGGTCGATTTCCATCGTGCCGTAACGCAGACGAACGCGCGGTGTGCCACGTGCGAAAAGCGGATTGAGTCGACATCATCGTGCGACTTTCGACTGCCCTGCCGTGTTGTGTCGACTCATCGGCCCCTCTCTCGGCATGCCCGTTCTCTCCTCCTCGACCGTTCGCACCTCGCGCCTGCTCGCGTTTCTCACTCTCGCGCTGGCGAGCGCTCCTGCTGTCGCGTGGGCGCACGTCAAGTGGTTCAGCGAGTTCAGCTTTGCCGACCGACCGCTGACGCTGGGCGAAGCGCTCACCCCGACCGTCTGGGCACTCTTGATTCTGAGCATGGTCGTCATTGCGGCCCTAGTCTGGGTCGATAAGCGGATCGAGACGACTGGGTGGTTCACGCGCCTCGACGAGCGGCTGGCGGCCTATCGCGACCGGAGCACTCTGATCTTGCGCATTGGTGCGGGCGCGACGTTTTTGCTGGCGTGGCAGGCCGATGCGCTCTTCTTCCCCGAGTTGACGATCGGAGGCGCGTGGGTCGGCTGGTGGCAGTTTGCGCTGGCGATTCTGCTGCTGTTTCGCCGGACCGTTCCGATTGCGGGTGGCGGTCTGCTGCTGCTCTACGCGTACGGCATCTGGACGTTTGGCGCGCTCCACATGCTCGACTACGTGTTTCTGGCAGGCGTCGGCTTCTACTTCCTCGTCTCCGACTCCAGCCGTGCGCAGGTTCGCGAACTGCGGCTTCCGGCTCTGTACCTGACGGTCGGATTCGCGCTGTGCTGGGTCGCGCTCGAAAAGCTGATCTACCCGCAGTGGGGCCTGTACGTGCTGCAGCAGAACCCGCAACTCACGCTCAACCTGCCCGTCGACTTCTTCCTCACGTCGGCGGCGTTCGTCGAGTTCAGCCTGGGCTACCTGCTCATCATCTGCCTGCTGCAGCGCCCGCTCGCCCTGGTCATCACGCTGGTGTTTTTCACAACGACGCTGATCTTCGGTAAGACCGAGGTGATCGGTCACACGCTGATCCACGCCGCGCTGGTCGTGTTCGTGATCGAGGGGCCGGGGCGATTCTACCGCGCGCCGTACGCGTTTCACAAGCGATTGGGGCTGCGGACGGCGTTCGCCGGAGTCAACGTCGCGCTGCTGTTTGGCCTGCTGATCGTGCCCTACGCATGGCTGTCGTGGAATGCGTACGAGCGGCACGTCGCAAACGTCGAGCAGCACCTCTACGAAGTGCCCGCAGGCGAAACCGCCCCGACGATTGCGCTCGACGTGCAGCCCGATCCGCACGGCGGCTACCTCGTCCGCGTCGACGCGCAGGGCTTCCAGTTCAGCGATGCCGCGCCGACGGGCGACCACGCGATGCATGGGGCCATGCACAACGAGTCGATGGACCACGCAGCCCCAATGCTGTCGGGCGAAGGCCACGCGCACCTCTACGTCGACGGCCAGAAAGTCGGGCGGATGTACGCGCCGATCCATCACCTCAACCTGCCCCGAGGTACGCACCGCATCGCCGTCGCCTTGTCTACGCCCGATCACCGGATGTACGCGCGCGGAGGAGAAGTCATCGTCGCCGAGCGGACCATCGACGTGCCGTAGATCAGTGGGCGGGCGATGCCACAAAGTCGTTACGCGCGCGTAGCAGAGACCACACACTCTTCCGACTTCTATGGCTCAGTCCAACCCCAGCATCCGCAACGGCGTCCAGATCGGCGTCGCCGTGGCGTTCTTCCTCATCCTGATCAGCAGCGGCGGCTGCATGACGACCTCCATCGGGTCGGGCGAATTGGGCGTCCGCTTCAACCCGTTGGGCAGCGGCACCGACGTGACGAGGGTCTATGGCGAAGGCTTGAACCTCCATGCGCCATGGATCGACGTGATTCAGTACGACGTGCGCGTGCAAGAACAGCTCGAACAACTCGACGCTCTGTCGTCTAACGGACTGACCATCGGCATGGACATCTCGATCCGCTGGCGTCCCGACGCCGACAGCCTGCCCAACCTGCACCAGACGTACGGCACCAACTACGCCGAGAAGCTCGTCTTGCCCGAACTCCGCAGCGCGGTCCGCGAAGTCGTGGGCCGGTACACGCCCGAAGAACTCTACTCGACGCGGCGCAACGAACTCCAGACCAACGTGCTCGAACGCGTCGCTGGAGCCGTTGAAAGCCGCTACGTCGATGTCGAAGCCGTCCTGATCCGCGACGTGCGCCTGCCGCAGCAGATCCGCAGCGCCATCGAGAACAAGCTCGAAGAAGAGCAGCGCGTCGAGCAGGCCCGCCTGTCGATTCAGCGTGCCGAGCAGGAGGCCAACCGCAAGCGCGTCGAAGCCCAGGGCGATGCCGACCGTGCCCGCATCATCGCCGAGAGCCTGTCGCCCAACTTCCTCAAGTTTCAGGGCATCCAGGCCACGCTCGAACTCGCCAAATCGCCCAACGCCAAGACCGTCGTCATCGGCGCAGGCGGCGACGGCCTGCCGGTCATCCTCGGCGACCAGTAAGCAGTCTACGCCGCGCGCCGCTCCTGATCCTCCGTCGGCGGAGGGACGATGGCGGCGTGGAGCAGCCCGAGCAGCACGTCGGCTTTGCGCGCGCTCAGGCGACCGGACGTGTGGGCCAGCCGCACGGTCTCTACGCCCAGCGCGCAGTACGTCGGCAGCGCGTGAGGCGGCTGATGCCGCGATGACGGAAAGATGCTGCTCGACCGTCGCCGCGTCGCCGCGCACGATGGGGCCGGTGAGCGCACGCGCGGGCGGCTGATCGTCCAGGTTGGCGAGTGTCCCCCGCAGCAGAGGGCCGATGACCGCGCTCGGCTGCTCGACGCCCGCCTCGCGCAGCAACTCTTGCGACAGCGCCGCCAGCGTGACCGCGAAGTTGCTCGCCACACTCAGCGCCGCGTGGTAAACGGCTTTGCGATTGGGATCAACGACGACCGGCACCATCCCCAGCCGCTCGGCCAGCCTGCGTCCTGACGCAATCGCCGCCGCGCTTCCGTCCAGCCCAGCCGCTGCGCCAATCAGGATCGCAGGATCGGAGGTGCGCGACAGCGCTTGCGCCGGATGAAACGCGAGCGGCGTCATCCCCGCCAACCGCAGCGACACCAGAACGCCTGACGACAACGATCCCGACGTGTGAACGGCCAACCTGCCGCTGGGAGCATGAGCCGCCGCCGCCCGAGCGACATCGCTCAGCGCCTGATCCGGCACGCAGAACACGACCGCGCTGGCTCCAGACTGCATCGCCCCGGCTAGATCCGTCGCCTCGGCCTCGACACGCTCGGCTAACTGCTGGGCCGACACCATCGACCGGCTCGCAACAGCAGTGACCGGCAATCCGACGTCGACGCATCGTCGCGCCAGAACGGTAGCGGCAGCCCCGGCGCCCACGAACGCGAGCGACGCCACGGTGAGGGGTGAGGCGGCATCTTCCATTGCTAATCGGCTCGTCAAACGGATCCAGAACGTACGAACGGAACGCAGACCGAAAGGCAACTCCCACGAGAGCAACGTCTTTCGAGTTGGCGTCTGCTTGGCTTCTCACCTCAGACGTGCAGTGTTTGGACCGGTGGGCGAGCTTTCATCATATGCAGTCAGAGAGAACGACGCGCCGGATGGCTACGATCTCTAAGCACTTGAAGGACTGATGCAGCGCGAGAACGACCGGCGACTGGCACCTTTGCATTGGCGCCGCATTCTACGAGCACCTTGCTATTAGTACCTCTATCCATGCGCGCGCTACTCACTGCTTCGCTCCTCCTCTTGACGCTCTGCGCGTGCGATTCGAGCGAACCTGATCTCGATTCTGACCGAGATCAGGTTCGAGATACTGTGCAGCGATCTCTCGGCCCAGTCAGCTTAGTCATTGAAGGTGACTCGGCTCACTCTCTGCTCTCAGCTTTAAGAATCGCCGACTCTGCGCGCCTAGCCTATCAGATCACCTCATCGTCGGACGTGATCCATACAGAGGTCAGTGGAGATACAGCTCGCTCTCTGGGCTAGCGCCGAAGCCACAGCGGAAGTACACATCCTGGCCACCTCGTCCGCTTCTGAGATTCACACTCGAGGTGCGCGGGTCCATCTTGGCAGTCTGGGCAGAAGGAGAAGCCGTTGCCGAGGTGCGTGTGGTGGGAGAAGTCGACGGCAAAACTGCGGAAGCCTTTATACCGGTCCGCGCTACGACGGCATTGTGCGCAGATCCGCCTTTGGGGACAACCGACTATTTCGCCTTGCCCGATGGCGATATCCGTGGCCGCCTCGCGCGACCGGTTCGTACGACCCTCGGCAATCCGTGTCGCCCGACACGGCGCTGTACGCACGCTGGACACTGTGCGGTTCGGTGCGATCCGGCTGTTCTCGCATAGGCGGCAAATCCTTTCGCTATGAGCGCGAGGGGTCTGGTGGCGCACGTGTCGAGGCATGGTCACGTCTCGTCGGGTATGGCGTATACCGCTCGTCGGCACGCATCCACGCAGACGTCGACGAGCGACAGCCCGCGTGCCGATTCGTGTTACGGCCGCATGTGCGAGCGCTGTTCTCCTACTCCCTAGGCAAAGTCGACTACTTCGCGCTGCCGACGGTAGATCTCACGTACCGCGACCTAAGCCGAACGCTGCGCGAAAGCGACCTCCGACGGGTACAACGTCGAGACGGCAGCGCGCGTCGTCGCGTGCCACGGTGTCGCGGGCTGCCTGTTCGGTGACGATCACCGTGACCGTAGATGCGGTCGAGAGCAGTTCGTATCTCCAGGTGTATCGGGGGGACACGCTCGAGTATCGCACGACCGGGCCGACGCCCATTTCTACTTCGCAAACGATCGACGCTTGAGTTGGGAGAACGGATACCTGCACAGATCGGACGGTTCTGGTCGTTGGATGGGTTTTACGGAGTGCCTTCTCTACTCACCCCGAGCGCTTTCGTCCTGATTCCGGCGAGAGAGTGGATTGATCAGCGAGCGTAGGGAGGTAGAATTCTCAGCGAGGAGTACCGGATTACGCTTCGTCGCCAAGAAGCGCCCGAAGCTTTTCGGCGAGTTCGGGACTTGAGTAACGTTGGTATCAGTGGTCGATCAGACGAACAACCACGACGTTGACTCGGGTGGAGTAAGCGGCAAAGGCTTCCGCCCTATGGAACGTCGCGCCTGCGGGATGGGCGGTAAACAGCGCCGAGATGCCTTGCGAGCCGATAGGCACCGCGTTTGCCTGACCGATGGACACCCCATTCCGCCCCTCGGCTCCGTGTCCATGAAGCAGCTTTCTCAGAACGAAATCGACCTGCTGCTCGACGTGCGCAGCCAGATGGACGACGGGCCGGGCGGCTACGACTTGGAAGCGCTCGAAGGGCTGATGCAGCGCGAGAACGAGCGCCGCGTCCTGCCCTACAACTTCAAGCGTCCGCGCCTGTTTTCGCAGGATCAGATGCGCGTGCTCACGTACGTCCACGAGTCGTTCGCGCGCGACTTCTCGGTCTTCCTCTCGGCCCAACTCCGCACCATCGTCGACATCGGACTGACGGCTGTCGATCAGGTGATGTACTCGGAGTACGTGATGTCGAGCGCGCCTCCGGCGGCCATCTACGTCGCCGAGGAGACGAATCTGAATCACAAGATCGTGTTCGAGTTCGACCCCCGGCTCGTCGTGTTCACGATCGAAAAGCTGTTCGGCGGGCAGGGGACGTTTCTCAAAAAGGCGCGCGAAGTCAGCCAGATCGAGCGGCGCATCATGAGCAAGGTGATGCAGCGCTGCTTTGCCGAGTTGGAGAAGGCATGGCGACAGGCGCAGGAGGTCAAGTTTCGCGAGATCGCGTTCGAGACCAACGCCGAGTTCGTCCAGATCATCCCCGCCGTCGAACCCGCCTTGGTCTGCACGTTCGAGGTGACCGTCTACGAGCACAAGTCCTACCTCAACCTGTGCTACCCGTATCTGCTGCTCGAAAAGATGCTCGGGCGTGCCGGTCTGAAGCAGTGGATCAGCGGCGACTCGGCCCCCGTCTCGCCCGAACACCGCCAGCGCTACGAGGACGAACTGCGCAAAGTCGCCGTCGAGTTGCGCGCCGTCTTGGGCAGAGCGATGGTCTCGCTCCACGACGTGAGCGACCTGCAGCCCGGCGACGTGATCCCGCTGGGACGTGGGGTCGACGATCCCATTCAGGTGTTTGCGGGCAAAGGCCGCAAGTTCACCGCACAGCCTGGACGCAGCGGCAAACGTCACGCCTTGCGCCTCGTGGACGTGACGCCGCCTCCCCCTCAGTTTACCGATTCCGACGACTAGATGAACGCCACTCAGACTTCTATCGACGCCGTCAAAGGCGTTCTCGCGACGCTCCTCAGCAGCGGCGCCCTCTCCGCCGAGCCGCCTGTCGAGCAGGCCACGCACCAGAGCCTGCTCGACACGTCGGGCGATATGCTCACGTTTCAGGCGATCACGCCGCAACTCAGCGTCGGCCTGTGGCTGGACGCCGCGTGGCTGTCGGCGTGTAGCCAGGCGATGCTCGGCATGCCGATGGAAGTCGGCGAGGAAGGGGCGGACGACTTGATGCGCGAGGTCCTCGCTCAGGTCTACGGCGCCGTCCAATCGGCCAACGCCGAACTCAAGCTGCCCGAGTTGCGCTTCGACGTGGTGACCGATCCGCGCGACGTGCACCTGCCCGAGACGACGCACCTGACGCGCTTCTCGATGACGATGGGCGACGAAACGCTTTCGGGCTTGCTCCTCGTCGACGCGCCCACGGCCAGGCAAATGCAGCAACAGCAGCAGAAGCAGTCCGGGCCAGCGGCATCGCCCGTCGAAGTAGCCCGCCCCGACTTCCCGGACGTCGGCGGAGACAGCTTCGACGCGAGCGCAACCGTCGGCGCCAACTTCAACATGCTGGTCGACGTCGACCTGGAAGTCATCGTCGAACTGGGCCGCCGCAAACTCCCCCTCGCCGACGTGCTCCGGCTCACAACCGGCAGCGTGATCGAGTTGGACAAGCTGATGGGCGAGCCGCTCGACATCTACGCCAACGGCAAACTGATCGCCGAGGGCGAGGCCGTCGTGATCGACGAGCAGTTCGGCGTCCGCGTGACGAGCATCGTCAACAAACGCCGCCGCGACAAGGTGTTTATCTGACCCAGGTGCTCGGCTTCGACGGTACTGCGGATCTCATCGATGGCGGGTAGTACGCCGTTCGAGAACAGTTCGAACCGACCCGAGTGCGGTCGGAGTGTAAAGCCTGCGGTGACCTGGCCACCCTAACTCCGGCACGCGTGACGTAGCGCCGTTGCCGCTCGCCGGCAAACCGCGGATTCGCCTCATACCGATCGTTTCGGACCACCACAGTACCCGTACGGCGTTCCTCGCATCGGTGCGGCTCGAGCGAGCGTCGATTCACTGGGCGGGGACGATCCCGCTCGCCCCACTCCGTTCTGCAGCACGAGCATTCCGATCTTCGCCATCGCCTGCGGAGTCAGGAGCAGGTGCCCGCCCGTGTCGACTTTGCGCCCATCGTCGAAGCGCGCCCAGCTGTAGTTGGTGATGCCAAGGGGTGCGAACAGCGCAGAGTCAGCAAACGCGGCAAGTCTCGTCCGGTAGCCTGAGCGATCACCTCGCCGAGAGCGACGACCCCGCCCGTACAGTAGCGCGTGCTGTCGCCGGGTGAGTAGACGCGGTAAAGCGACAGAAGTAGTCCACCCAGACTTTCAACCGATACATACGATCTGCCTGCCACGCGTACCGCGGTCGCCGTCGTAGCAGTCGAGGCCGCTGCTCATCGTCAGCAAATGCCGACGGTGAGGTCGTCCTTGCCGTTCACGTTGGGATAGCCGGCTCGGAGATACTCCATGATCGGCGCGTCGACACCCGGCAGCGCTCCCTCTTCGATGGCGATCCCGGCGAGCAGCGACGTGATGCTCTTCGTTGCCGAGCGGATGTCGTGCGGATTGTCGGCCGTGTAGCCGTTGTAGTACTCCTCGAAACGAGTTTCCCGTTGCGGACGATCAGCATGCTGTGCAACTCGTGGTCGTCTTCGCCACGATCTGGCGCGAGATGGCGCTCAGCCGAGTCGTCCAGCCGACCGATTGGGGCGTCGCTCGGCAGCGAAGCTTCGGGAGCTATCGGAGCGATTAGTGCGCCCGAAGACGAGTAGCGTAGAAGGAGGCAGGCGAGAAGCGGAAGCGCATAGGTGAAGGTATGAGGAGACGGTTCCGAACGCGCACCGTACGATGCCCTAACCAGCGGCAAAACGTGCCGCCTGCGTCACCGGCACACCCTCGCAGAGAGCAAGCAAACCGCTCTTTGAGCTGAGGCACCGCGTTTGCCTAAGGAGAGGGCGTCACCCGCTTTCCCCAAGCTATGTCCCTCCTCTCCCCTGCTCCCAACGCCCAGACGGGCCGCGCTCAGGCGGGTCATGCCCTCCGCCGTGCCGGATGGTGCGCCCTCGCCCTGGTCGTGCTGTGGGGCGTCTCGCAGTTCATCCCATCGCCGCCGTCGGCTCAGGCGCAGACCGTCCAGCAGTCGACGCCCGATGGGGCGACGGGCGCCGACCTGTTCGCCGATGGTGCATCGGTGGAGCGGACAGCTCGCCCAGACTTCGACGCCGGAACCGTCGCCCGGAGCGAAAGGCTCGGACGCTCGGACCGGGCGACGCCGTGGGGCCGACTGGCCATCGTAGCGTTGCTGCTCGGAGGCGGCGCGTGGTGGGCCGTTCGGATGAAGCGGCAGCGCGAAGACGGGACGCTGGCGGTGGCTTCGGCTCACTCGCTCCACACGCTCGGAAACTTGACGCTGGCGCCGGGACAGACCGTCCACCTGCTCGCCGTCGGGCCGGACGTGCTCGTCGTCGGGCAGAACGCCGGAGGGCTGACGACGCTGGCTCGCTACCCGCGCGCCGAGTTCGAGACCGCGCAGGCTTCGGGTGACGGTGCCGCCTACCCGAGCCAAGCCCCCGCGTCGACACCCGCCGCCTCGTTCGCCGACGTGCTCGGCGGTTACGGCATCCGGCTTCCGGGCGCGCAGTCCGGTGCACAGTCGTGATCCGTCTGTTCTCGCTCCTGCTGATCGGGCTAGCGCTCGCCGCCCCGGTCCACGCACAACGCTCGGCACAAGGGCAGCAGACGCAACAACTCGCGCCAATCACGCCGCAGTCGCAGCCGCTGACGCCCAACACGGGCCTGCCGGACATCAGCTTGGTCGGCCAGGAAGACGGCTACGCGCTGCCGATCCAACTGCTGCTCACGCTGACAGTCCTGACGCTGGCCCCGTCGATCATCATCCTGATGACCTCGTTCACGCGCCTGGTCGTCATCTTCGGATTGCTCCGAACGGCACTCGGTATGCAGGGGTCGCCGCCGAACCAGGTGATCGTCGGCCTGTCGCTCTTCCTGACGGTTTTCATCATGTACCAGCCGCTGAACACGATCAACGAGCAGGCACTCCAGCCGTACCTCGAAGGTGAGATCACGCAAGACATCGCGTTCGAGCGCGCCGCCGGGCCGATCCGGGGCTTCATGCTCGGTCAGGTGCGGCAGAAAGACCTGATGCTGTTCATGGACCTGTCGGGCACGACCCAGTACGCATCCGCCGACGATGTGCCGCTCCACGTGCTCGTCCCCGCGTTCGTGATTTCGGAGTTGCGCGTCGCCTTCCAGATCGGGTTCATGCTGTTCCTCCCGTTCGTCGTGGTCGACCTATTGGTGTCGTCCGTCCTGATGTCGATGGGCATGATGATGCTCCCGCCGATCATGATTTCGCTGCCGATCAAACTGCTGCTGTTCGTACTCACCGACGGCTGGTACCTGATCGTCGAATCCGTCGTGAGCGGCTACCTGCTGACGTAGCCGACTACCTCCCACGCCCTGTACCGCCGTTGCATGCAACGGCGCTGCGATCACGCCACAGGTTTCGCTCGCCTCCCGTCGCAGCATGCTGCGACGCTACAACCGCTCCCTCACCTGCGCTTACCTCTGGGTGAGGCAAGCCTAGCCTCTACATCCACTCTCTGATATGAACTCTGACGTTGCGCTTTTCTGGGTCCAGGAGGCCCTGGTGCTCACCCTGACCGTCGCCGCGCCGATCCTGGGCGTCGCGCTCGCGATTGGACTGGCGGTCAGCATCTTGCAGGCGATTACGTCGGTGCAGGAGATGACGCTCAGCTTCATCCCTAAAATCCTGGGCGCCGCGCTGATCCTGATCCTGCTGACGCCGTGGATGCTCGAAATGCTGGGCGACTTTATGCACAGCGCGTTCGCCTACATCCCATCGGTCAGCCGATAGCGATTCGCGATGGAGTTGATCTCGCCGCTGTACGTCCTGTCGGTCCTGCTCGTGTTCGTGCGCGTAGGCGGCGTGCTGACGGCGGCGCCGATCTTCGGGCAGAGCGGCATTCCGACGCAGTTGCGCGTCTTGCTCGGCGTGCTGCTGGCCTACTCGCTCGTCCACATGGCCGGACCGATGCCCGACTGGGTGCTGCATCCGGTCGGCTTCGTCGTCGCCGTCCTGATGGAGGCCGCAACCGGACTGACGATTGGGTTTGCGGCGAAGTTCGTGACCTACGTGCTGCAAGTCGCCGCCGAGGTGATGGGGTTTCAGATGGGACTGACGATGTCGCAGGCCTTCAACCCGATCAGCGGACACACCGAAAACGCCATCGGACGGCTCGTCAGTTCGCTGTTCATGCTGCTGTTTCTCCTCCTCGACGGGCACCATCACGTCATCGAAGCGCTCGCCCTCTCGTTCCGCGCGATCCCGCTCGCCACCGCCGGAGTCGCCGCCGCCGGACCGCTCTTGCTGTCGTGGATGGGCATGCTGTTCGAGACCGCCATCCGCTTGGCCGCGCCGTTCATGGTGACGCTGTTCACCGTCGACTTGGTGCTGGCTGTCTACGCCCGCACGTCGCCCCAAGCCGACGTGTTCTCGCTCTCGTTCGTACTCAAGTTGGGCGTCGGGATGGTGCTGCTGATCCTCGTGATCCCCAAACTCGGCCCCGACATGGCCGTCTTGGTCGACACGGCGCGCACCTACACGCGCGAGATGGTCGGCGCGCTCGCAGGTTGACGAACCGGCTGCCCCGAATTGAGTAAGCGCCACTATGATGCGTTACCTCCTGCCCCTTATCGCTTCCATCGGCCTGTCGACCATCGGTTGCGCGCAGAGCGGATCGGACTCGATAGGCTGGAGCGCGACCGAGTCGATGATCGCCCGCGACTTCCCCAACACGCCCACGATCTCGACCGATAGCCTCGCCGCGTGGATCGCCGACGATGCCCGCACATCGCCGATCTTGCTCGACGCGCGCGAGCCGGACGAGTACGCCGTCAGCCACCTTGCAGACGCTCGGCATGTATCACCCGATGCGTCGTCGGAAAGCCTCCAAGCGCTGCTGTCCGACGTGTCGAAAGACCGCGCGGTCGTCGTCTACTGCTCGGTCGGCTACCGCTCGGCCAAGGTGACGCAGCGGCTGCGCGAGGCTGGGTTCTCGGACGTGCAGAACCTGGGCGGTTCGATCTTTCGCTGGGCCAACGAGGGCCGCGCGGTCGTCCGGGGCGACTCGACGGTGCGCGAAGTCCACCCGTTCGACGCTACGTGGGGGCGCCTGCTCGACTCCAGTTTGCGCTCGACGCAGAACTGATTGGGCGGGAAGCACGGACGCCGCACGCGCGTTGCAGACCGATGCCGCTGCTCCGCCTGATCCGCCAACTGTCTCGCCCTCCTGTCGCGCTCGACCTCCACTACAAGATGGAAGGTCAGTACGATCACCATCTCGAGATCGAAGTGAGGGGCGACGAGGTGCGCGTACTCGGCGGCACATACTGCTCGCACATGGGCCGCTGGCGACCGCTTCGCCGGCCCGAACGCAAGCGGTTAGTCCAAGCGCTCGCCCACCTCGAAGACGGCCCGCTGTACGTTGCCCCTCCGCCCGGAGCCGACGCGTTCAACCGCTCACTCGTCGTCCGCCGAGAGGGGAAGCAAGACACATATCGCTGGTGGGGACCCGACGCGCCGACCGGCTTCCCCGGCGCCCATCGCCTGGCGCACGAACTCGCCATTCTCCAACCCTAACGCCATGCGTAGGCTCGCCCCCTTCCTACTGCTGCTCGCGGCCTGCACTACGCCGGACGCAGAACAGCCGACACCGACGCTTCCGAGTGCCCCCGCTGCGCTCGATACGCTCGTCATCGACGCTGCTGCGGCCTACGGCGCCATGCCCGTCCGCCCGACGGCCCCAGTCCGCGTCGACCGCGCGTGCCCGTTCGAGTGCTGCGCCTACTCGACCTGGACGACGACAGAAGACGTCGCTCTTTACGCCGCGCCTGACGACACGACCGCCCAACCCATCGCTACGCTGCCAGCCGGAATGCAACTCGACGCTCAGACCGGGCACGTCTTGCTGACCCGCCTGGGCAGAGGCCTCGTCCGCGACAGCGCGCACTCCTACGTCGACTACGAAACCCACTTTCTTCTCCCGAACGGCGCCGACGTGCTGACGCTGGGCTATGTCGGCGAGGGCGCGTACCGCGTCTGGCACGATGGACAACTCGGCGAAGTGATGGGCGAAGTGGGCGAGTACCAGTCGTCCGGCGTCGAAATCGTCGAGCGCGAAGGGGCGCAGTGGTGGGCACGCGTCCGCACGCCCAACGGACGGATCGGCTGGCTTTGGATGGACCGCGCCGAAGTCGACATCCCCTACGGCTGCTGATCGCGAATACGCGCGTCCTCACGACACCTTCTCTCAACGTAGCGGAAACAAACCGCGCGGCATTCGATACTACACCACCTGCCAGGCACACGCCGCCTCTCGTGCCTGGCTTCGACCTCGGGTCCTTTCGGCTTTGCCGCGAGCGCCCGAGGTTTTTTTATGCGCGTACGTCTCATCCATGCCCGTCGTAGCTTCGACGCATGCCCGAGTTGACCGACGTCCCTCCGCCCCGCTACGACGTGGCCGCCGCTGTGCACCAACTGGCCGAGCGCGACCCGATACTGGCGAGCCTGATCGCACATGCCGGTCCATGTCCCCTCGCACCGCGACCTGGCGAACCCTACGCGCACCTGGTCCGCAGCATCACCTCGCAGCAGGTATCGACCGCCGCCGCGCGAACCATCCACGGACGTCTTGTCGAGTTGCTGTCGACGCACGGCGATCCCCATGATCCGGAGACGCTCGCCGCCCTCGACCTCGACACCCTCCGCACAGCAGGCGTATCGCGCAACAAGGCGATTTCGATGCTCGATCTGGCCGCCAAATCGATGGACGGCACCGTTCCCGACCGCGCCGCGATGGAGCCGATGGACGACCAAGAACTCGTCGAGCGGCTGACCAATGTGCGCGGCATCGGCGTGTGGACGGCCCACATGCTGCTGCTGTTCACCCTCCACCGCCCCGACGTGCTACCCCTGGGCGATCTGGCCGTGCGGCAAGGGTTTCGCGCTCGTCTACGGCGGCCCAGATGCTGGAGCCTCGTTCGGCTGGGAGTCCGAAAAGAGCGCTGAAAGCCGCCCTCACCGCTCACGCCGATGCGTCTTGGAAACCGTGGCGCAGCGTCGGATCGTGGTACCTGTGGCGGGGCTACGAAGCCGTACGCGCTGGGATGTGGGCGCCGCCGGGCTGAACGAGCCGACGTGCCACTGTGCCACTATCCGTCGTCCGCGTGACGGCGCTGGGACTGCGTCACTTCTGCCGACGGCTAGGTCCTGGGCGGACTGTACGACGTGCCGGTCGCGATGGGATGGGGGCCGCATAACCGCTCGGCGAGCACGAGCTGAATCCGTTTCCTATGTTTGCGACAAACCTATAGTCTATATCCCGCCAGTCGAATGCGCACCTACGTTGCGTTCTTCGCCGTTTGTATCCTCTTCCTCGGCTTGCGCTTCGGCAACGCAGGCGCAACCGGCCTCATCCGATGTCGCTCGCTTCGGACTTGCGGAAGGCCTTCCTACGCCGCACGCACGCCGCATCGTCGGCGACGAATACGGGCACGTCTGGATCGGCACGGCGGAAGGGCTGGTGCGCTACGACGGATTTCGGTTCACGCTGTTCGAGGCGCGTCCCGGCGAGAAGGGGGCGCTGCAACACTCCTTCGTCCATTCGCTCACGCCGAGAACAGCGGGTGGGTTGTGGCTCTGGACAGGATGGGGCGGCCTCCAGCACCTCGACGTCGATACGGAGCACTTCGACACGCTGGCTACGGGACCGCACCTGATCCCAGGCGAGACGTTCGTCTACGTTATCCACGAGTCGAGCGACGGCATACTGTGGTTCGGAACGGAGGACGGGCTGGTGCAACGCTCCGCTGACGGCACCGTCTCCCTCGTTGACGAGATCGAGATCCAAGATGTGGAGGCGCTCTCCGAAAGTCCAGACGGTAGGCTTTGTGCAGGCGGTGAGGCAAACTTGTGGTGCCGTGACGAGGAAGAATGGAAACGAGTCGGCCTGCCGCGTGGCTCCGCCTTCATTGGGGCCATAGGATGGAGCATATCGGGCAGTTTGATCGTCGCCACTGATACGGGAGTATTTGAGCAATCCGGCGATTGGCGCCTGTTGAGCGGAGCCTCTCGAGTGACCACGCTTGCCACGTCTCCTTCCGGCGACCTGTGGGCAAGCTCTCCGAGCGGGCTGATTCATTTGCGCGCGCGGGGAGGCTCCTACGAACCGATGGCGACCGTCCCTATGACGTCGGAAACGATTGACTTGTGGGCCGACGCTCGCAACCAGCTATGGGGCGTCATGATGCAGAGTGGAATCTTCCGCCTTTCGACGTCGACCTCTGCCGTGCAGACGCGGATGAAGCCCGAAAACGCCGACGCTCGATTCGTCCTGCGCGCTGCCGAGCACCAAGGCGAGTTGTGGATCGGGTCGACGGACGATGGACTGTGCACGCTGTCGCTCCACGATCTCGAACGCACGTGCCGCCCCATTCCATTGGACCTCGTCCAGCAGACCATATCGGACGTAGCGCACACACCCGACGGACGTGCGTGGATCGCCGGGTATGGGGATGGGATGCGATGCCGCAGTCCCGGCGATCCGTCATTCGGAAGCTGCGCAAATATGCCCGACCGCCTAGAGCATCCACGCAAGATGCTAGTGGACAGCCGAGGGCGGCTATGGGTAGCCTCGGCTGACGATGGGCTGTTCGTTCTCCTCGCGGATGCGTCCCAGGATCGGTGGATGCACCTGCCGACCTCGCGCAGCATCGCTCCGGAGGATTCGAGCTTCGCGTTCACCGTTCCCCTTCTCGAAGACGCACGCGGGCGCATCTGGGTCGGCACGCTGGGCGGCGGCGTCTACCGGGTGGTCGAGCGCGAAGGCGTGCCGGTCGGCCTGCGCCGCGTGCCGCTGGGTTGGTACGACGGGGAGCGTCCGCTGAGCATCGTATCGCTGGCTCAGACCGAAGACGGACACGTGTTCGCCGCCTCGCGGGAGAATGGCGTGGCACGCATCTCGCAGACCGATTCGGTGCGCTGGCTCGGACGCTCCGATGGGCTGCCCTCTCGCTACGTGAGCGCGCTGATCGCAGACAAGCGAGGCGCGCTCTGGGCGTTTTCGGTGGGATCGGCGGCGCGCTACGGAGCCGACGGACGCTTCCGCACGTTTGGCGCGCAGGACGGGTTTGGAAGCCTGGCGCCGTCCTGGCACAGCGCGTCCAATGGGTCAGACGGACAGATTTACGTCGGCTCGCGGAGTGGACTGGTCTCGTTCGACCCCGACGACTTCGCCGACACACACACGCTTCCCGAAACGCGTTTCATGTCGCTACGCGTCCGCGGCGTGCCGCGCGCCCTGCCCCACTCTGCTCTCAAACTTGGGCCGCGCGACGGAACGCTCGCGCTCGACCTGTCGGCAACCGAGATCTCACAAAACCGCTCGTGGCAGTTTGCCTGGCTGCTCGAAAGCGAAACCGACGAGGGGTATTGGACGGCGTTGGGATCGCAGGCGACCCTCAACCTATCGGGGTTGCAATCCGGATCCTATAGGCTACGCGTCCGCACGCAGACGGCCGACCGCTCCGGGCCGGAACGCGAACTGAGCTTCGCCATCGCCCCGTTCGCGTGGGAGACCGGATGGTTTCGAGGTGCTGCCGCCTTGCTCGTACTCGGCTTGCTCTACGGCGCGCACCGCTACCGCCTGTTCCAGATCCGCCGCCGCCTGCTGCTCCGACAGCGCATCGCCGACGATCTGCACGACGATCTGGGAGCCAAAGCCGGAGCCATCGCCCTACGCCTCGACGTGGAACGCAGGCTCCTGAGCACGCCCGGCGGGGACGGCGTCGATCCCCAGTCCGAGCGGTTGCACGCGTTGGCCGGTGAAGCTCGCCAGCTGGTACGTGACGTGCGCGACGTGGTCTGGGTCGTCGACGCGGCGGAAGACCATCTGCCCGCCTTGGCCGAGCGCATCGCCGAAGCTGCCAAATCTCTGATACCAGCGAATCTGTTGACCGTCACCATCGGCCTGCTCCCCGACGCGGCCGTCCCGATGGGCACACGGCGTCACCTGCTGCTGGCGACCAAAGAAGCGCTGCACAACGCATCCAAATACGCGACGGATGCTCCGGTTCTGCTGTCCGTGTCGTGCGCGGACGGAGTGCTCGAACTCGTCGTGTCGGACAAAGGACCGGGCTTCGATCCGTCGACTTTGACGAGAGGCGGGAGGGGTATGAAGACGCTCAGACGCCGCGCGGACGAGGCGGGAGCCGACCTCACTGTGTCGTCGGTACCGGGGGCAGGCACGAGCGTGACGCTGCGCTGGACGCTCCGCCGGACGTGACCAAGACTACGCCATCCCGTAGGTGCGCCGTCGCCTGCACGGCCTACGTATCCTTCCGTACGTGCTCTCGCCTAGCGTATATGAATGCCTCGCCTACACCCACAGACCTAAATGGTCTGGATCGTAGAAGACGATGCTCGCTACGCCGACGCTATTATGTTCGTGCTTGACGGAGCCACAGGGATGCGCTGTGCCGGCCAGTTCGAGAGCATCGCCGAGTTGATCGACGCGCTCGAAGACGACTCCAGCCCCCGACGTGCTGCTGCTCGACATCCACCTGCCCGGCCCCAGCGGCCTCGACGCCCTGCCGACGCTGCGCCGCCGCCTGCCCGCCACGCCCGTCGTCATGCTGACGATCTCGGACAATGCCGACCTCATCTTCCGTGCGTTTCGCTCGGGCGCAAGCGGCTACCTGACCAAAGACGCCGACCTCGACCAGATCCTGACTGCCGTCCGCGAAGCCTCACGCGGCGGAACGCTGATGCCCTCGTCAGTTGCCGGAAAAGTACTCGACTTCCTCGCCCACGAACCCTCGTCGCCCGAAGCCGACCTGTCGGGCCGCGAGAAAGACGTGCTTACCCTCATGGCCGACGGTCTGACCAAAGACGCCATCGCCGACCGCATGGACGTGAGCCGCCATACCGTCGACTACCACATCCGCAACGTCTACGGTAAGCTCCACGTCCAGAGCGGCGTTCAAGCCGTTGCTCGCGCCATCCGTCGTGGCCTGATTTAGTCTTCGCACCACCATTACCACCACCATGCCCAAGCCCAAGCCCATTTTACGTGGAGCTTTTGCCCCGACAAAAGGACTTGCAATCGGCTCTAGAATGGAGCTGTATCCAGACGAGATCGTCTGGAAACGACCCCTGCGAACTAGGCGGATCTCGCTCCGAGAAGTGTGGCGCGTGAACTGGTCCGCGACGCAGGGCAGCGGCCCCAACTTTACCCTTCAATTGCGTAGTGGAGAGCTAATCGAGGGCAAACTGATGGGAGCAGCGCAGTGGACGTTCAAGCTAAAAGAGATGTCACGCGAAGGGAGCTTTCAGAGGTGATAGCAGCGCGGTATAGGCTGACTCGGCGTCTAGAACCACGTGATCCCGTAGGTGACAGCACGCTGCTCGTTGCGGTATGCTGACGTTGGATTTCGTCAGCGCCTGCGCATCGGATACCTGATCCGTGCCGCAGAGTACCGCATCACCGATTTGTGGACTGTCGCGCTTCGACGAGTATGATCCGGTAGGTCGACGGTGGGAAATCGATCTACCCAACAAAGGGGATGCCGCTCGTGGTGGACGGCATCCCCTTTTTGCGCAGCGTTCGCCGCAATCAGACTGCTGACGTATCCGGTACGTCTGCCCGGTTCCATCGGCGTAACGTCCGCCCACTTTCACTTCCTCGGCATCCGAACTCGCGTAGCTTGGCCGTTCCGTCTACGTCTGAGTTTTCCCGCTGCCGGTGCGCCACTTCTTCTACCTGTTCCTCCTGCTCTTCGCCTATCCAGCGATGGGTCAGCCCGCTGCGCACCTCTCGCCTGCCGACGTATCGCCCCAATTGGCCGAGTTACTCCATCACGTGCATGGTGAGTTGTGCGAGCAGCACCTGACGGTTGAGAACGGACGCCCGGTCTTGTGGCACACGCTGATCGCCAAGGACTCGACGGCGAATACGGTCGTGCCCGGACTCGCGTGCGCTGGCCGGAGTCGGTCCTCGCTTCGGGAAGACGCAGCAGTCGGCGACGTTTCAGGTGCGCTACTCGGCCAACTTCCCCGACGCCGCGCGAACCGCCTTCTCGTTTGCCGCCGACATCTGGGCGACGCACATCACCTCGCCAACTCCCATCGTCATCGACGCGTCGTGGGAGGCGCTGGGCCAGGGCACGCTCGGATCGGCAGGCACGACGTTCATCTTCCGCGACGACAGCTTCCTGCCCCGTTCCAATACGTGGTATCCCGCCGCACTCGCCGAAGCGCTCGCCGGACGCAACGAGACCGGAGCAGATGCCGACATCCAAGCCCGTTTCAGCTCCGACTTCAGCAACTGGTACTTCGGCACGGACCAGAACACACCTGCCATCGACTATAACTTCGCGACGGTTGCCCTCCACGAGATAGGGCATGGATTGGGCTTCTTCGACAGCTTCAGCTTCGATGACGGCGACCCCAGCAACGGGCTGGAGTGTGGCACGCCCGGCCAGGGATGCTTTGGATTTGCAGACGGCAGCGGCACCTTTCCCGTCATCTTTGACCGCTTCCTCGAAGACCGCACCGACCGCGCACTGCTCACCTACGCCAATCCATCGCGCGCGCTCGGCGACGTGTTGCAGAGCGAGGGCATCTTCTTCGACGGGCCGATTCTTCGCGGCGCAAGCAGTGATCTGCCCGTCCAACTGTTCGCGCCGTCGGGTTTCGAGGCCGGATCGTCCATCGCCCACCTCGACGAGGACGCCTTTCCCGCCGGATCGCTCAACTCGCTGATGACGCCCCAACTGGCACGCCAGGAAACCGTCTACAGCCCTGGCCCCTTCACCTGCGCCATCTTTTCCGATATGGGCTGGCCGCTGGGAGCCGACTGCGCGTTGCTGCTCAACAACTTGCTCGCCTCGTTCTCGGCCCGTGCCAACGGCTCGGCGGTTACACTCGACTTCCAACTCGCCGCCACCGACATCGCACGCATCGACGTGGAACGCAGCTACTTCGGCGACCCGTTCGAGAAAGTCGGCGAAGTCACGCCACAGAACGGGCAGCGGTCGCTGGACTTTGTCGACTCTGACCTCGCGCCGGGGCGCTACACCTACCGCTTCCGCACGATCTCAGCGGCGGGCGTGTCTACGCTGTTCACCATCGACGAAGAAGTCGAAGTCCGCACGTCCGAACAGGTCGTGGCGATGACCGTGCGGCCCAACCCGTTCGTCCGGCAGGCAACGGTCGACTTGGTCGTGCGCGTCGAGCAGAACGTGGACGCACGACTATACGATGCGATGGGGCGGCTCGTCGCGCGTCCGTTCAGCGGCGAAGTGGGACGCAACCAGCGTGCGCGCATCGTGATCGACGGTTCTCGATTGGGAGCGGGCGTCTACTTCCTCCACGTCCGGGGCGAGGAGTTCGAGGTCATGGAAACACTCGTGCGCGCCGGTGGCTAACGCGATTGGATCTCGACGCGTCGCTTGGCTCGTGCTGGGCATCGCCTTCTTGGGAGTCGGATGCGACCGCGCGTTCGTGCCCGTCGTTCCGCCCGATGTACGCATCGTCGCACCGGAAGACCTGGATTTGGCACGCGACGCCGATTCGCTCGACCTGACCGTTGAAGCCACCTCGTTCCGCTCGGTCGTTGACGTGCGCGTGGGAGATACTCGGCTCACGCGCGTCGGCAGCACCAACAGATGGAGCGGACGCGTCGGCCTGAGCGACGGGCTGAACGTGCTGCCCCTGACGGCCCAAGACGCCGATGGAGTATCGGGCGTCGACACGGCGTTCGCCTATCGCATCGCGCTTACGACTGCCGAGCGTCCCGCCCTCCCATCGGCGCGAGGCGGGCTGACGGTCACGCAATTTCCAAACGGTACGCTACTGGCCGCAGGTGGCTCGAACCCAAGTGGCGACGCGCAATCCGACGCGTGGACGCTCGCACTGGGCGCTTCCGCCTGGCAACCCGTCCCCGGCGGAATGACGACGCCTCGGACGGGCCACACCGCGACACTCCTGGACGATGGACGCGTGCTGATCGTCGGCGGCAGTCGCCGCGACGCGCTGACAGACCTGAGCCTACTCGTCGAGACCGTCGAAGCCTATGACCCGGCAACGGGCCGATTCGTCGAGGTCGCACTAGATGGTGCGCCCATCCTGCGGACCCAACACACCGCGTTCTTCCGGCTGGAGCAAGGCATTCCGGTCGTCGAGTTACTCGGCGGTAGAGGCAACATCGACTTCCTCCCTAGCCGACGATTGGGCGTCCGCGAGGACGTGCGGACACTCGCTATCCGAGCAGGAGGCGTCCAGGCGCTTTCGCCATCGGTCACGACGGGACAGGGCCAGCCCATCGAACCCATCGAAAGCCACGCCACCGTCGACGTGGGCACGCCAGCCGCCCCGCTTTTCCGCACGTCGGGTGTCGCGTTTGCGGGCGGCGAGGCTATCCGTCAGGCATTCGCCTTTTCCATCGTGCAGGAGCGACTGCGGCCCGTCGCCACCCGATTGCCGCGCGTCGGGCGGTTTCGCTCGGCGTATGCGGTCGGTCTCCAAGGCGAGATGTGGACAGCAGGCGGGCAATCGGCGCCCGGCGTGATCGCACCCGACGCCGACCTGTACGTGCAACGCGCGCTGCAGTCGTTCGGAGTCGCGCTTGACGCTGGCGTGTTCGGCGCAGCGGGCTACCCGGACGGCGACGGCGGACTGTGCGTCATCGGTGGCCTCGACGCGACCGGTGCTGCCCTAGACCGACACGTATGCTTTGAGCGATAAAGCCTTGATACACAACAGGTTATCTAGCCAAATCGTTTATCTCTCACGGACCGACTTAGTCGTTTTTGTGAAGCAGAAAAAAAGATCGCGCTTGACCCTAACCTTCTCGCATCCGGCCTCGTAACTCCTCGACAGCCCTTCGCCCGTTTTCGTTATGGATACTCAACAGCTTCTCCGCGCCGCCATCGTCGCCATCGTCCTGATCGGCGCGCTCGTGCTGCTGGGCGTGATCTTGGGCATGGCGATGAGCGTGCTCTGGGTGATACTCAAATTCCTGTTCGCCGCGCTGCTGATCGTCATGGTCGTGCGCTTCGTGACGCTGTGGAATCAGGAGCGGCGATAGCGCGAACGCCTTGACCCGGCAGGCGTAGATTGAGGCTGATCCAAATGCCTCTCCAATGTCAGAAATTTCGACTGATACCCCCACCGTCCGCCTCCACGTCGATTCCGAGACGGCGCCGCTCGAACGCGTAATCGTCCACACGCCGGGCGAAGAGATGAGCCTCGTGCTGCCGGACGAACGCGAAGACCTGCTCTTCGACGACGTGCTCTACGTCGATCAAGCGCGCGAGGAGCACGAGCAGATGTGCGCCGTCTACCGCAAAGTCATCGGCGACGACGACGGCGTGATGCAGATCGGCGAATTGCTCCACGAAGCCTTCCACGAGGACGCGGCGCGGTCGAGCTTCGTCGACGGTTTGGCGGCGGTCTCGCCCGAGCGCAACCTGCACGCGTTCGAGAGCAAACTCGTCCGCATGTCGCCCGACGAACTGTACCGATTTGCACTGACGGGCAAGTCGCTGCTGCCGGTCCACCTCGACCCGGTCCCCAACTTGCTGTTCACGCGCGACGTGGCCGCGACGGTCGGCGAGCACATGCTGCTGAGCCACCCGGCGACCGGCGCGCGCAGTAGGGAAAGCGTCATCATGCGCACCGTTGTCAACCACCACCCCGCTTTTGCCGATGTGCGCGAGCGGCTGATCGAACTGCCCCAAGGCGTCACGTTCGAGGGGGGCGACCTAATTATGGCAGGCGCACGCACGGTCCTGATCGGTCACAGCGAGCGCACTTCGTTCTCGGGCGTTATGGCCATCGCCGAAGCCCTCTTCGAGCGCGACGCCGTCGACAACGTCGTCATGGTCGACCTGCCGAAGAAGCGCTACTGTATGCACCTCGACACCGTCTTCAACTTCATCAGCGACGACGAGTGCATCGCGTTCCCGCCGTTCTTCGATGGGAGTCGTCCGGGCAACGTCGTCCACTTCAGCCGCTCGGACAGTAAGGGACGCTTCTACTCGGAACTCACGACGGGCCTCAAAGAGAAGCTGGAAGAACTGCTCGAACGCGAGTTGACGTTCCTCTCGTGCGGCGGCAACGACCCCGTCAACCAGCGTCGCGAGCAGTGGACGGATGGCGCCAACTTCTTTGCTCTCGCGCCGGGCGTCGTGATGGGCTACGAGCGCAACCACAACACGTACGAGCAACTTCAGCGCGCAGGCTACCGCGTCGTCACTGCCGAGGGCTTCCTCCACTACCACGCCGAGAGCACGTTCGCGCGCGGCGAGAAGATCGCCGTCAAGATGGGCGGTATGGAACTGTCGCGCGGACGTGGCGGCCCTCGCTGCATGACGCTGCCGCTGGCACGTTCTGCCAACTGACCGGCGTTCCCAAAGCGCAAAAACGCTCATTTACGTTTATGAAACGAGCGTGCAGATGACTCCTGCTCGTGGGACCTTCGCGGCGATCTGAGGTTGATGACCTACCTCCGCCCTTTGTCCATTGGAGGTTTCGCAATGGCTACCAAGAAGCCCGCACCACAGCCCAAAAGCACATCCGCTAAAGGCGCCCCGCAACCCGTCAAACCACAGAGCAAACAGGGAGCGAAAGGCAAATAAGCCACACGCGCCCAGGCTCCAAGCCTGACGAAAGGCGAAGCGGACGTTGGTCTGCTTCGCCTTTTTCGTTGATCGCACGGGTGATGAATCGACCGATCCGACGCCCGACCGACTTGCTTGCTATGGGATCGCCTGCATATTTACGCACACCGACCTAACTCGCAATGCGCCGACTTCTTCTTGTCCTACCGCTGCTCCTGCTGGCGTGCGACTCCAACGACACGCCGACGTTTATCGAGCCAACCGACCTGTCGACGTTCTCGACCGAGTTACAGCCGCTCGTCGGCTCGTGGCAGTTGGTCAAGTCGATTTCGTTCGGCTTCGAGCCGCAACACGTCACGACCGGCGACGACCTGCCCACGCCAAATCGCGACGTTCTCCGCCGACAGCACCGGCCTAGTTCAATACGGTGACGACGGCACCTCTACGGCCTCGACTTCAATCCCGGCGTCTGTGGCTTTGCGGGCTGCGATCCGAACAGCCTGGGCATTGGACGCTACCCCTTCGGCACCAAGGGCGACCGCTTGATCGTCTTTCAAGGGCACCTCGACGGCCCGGAAGAACCACTACGAGCGCGTCCGTTAGGCGTGCACCAAGCGCGGTTGATGCTACTTTACGTTGGTCAACCACTCTTGCTCATGCGCCTGTACTCCTCGCTCTCCTGATCGCCCCTACCGCCCTAGCCCAACCGATCGACTATCCCGATACGCCGCGCGGAAGCGTGACGGACGATTACTTCGGCACGACCGTCGCCGATCCGTATCGCTGGATGGAGACGATGGACGACGCCGACGTGATGGCGTGGGTCGACGCGCAGAACGAACTCTCGCGCCCGTTCCTCGAAGCGCTGCCGTCGCGCGCGGCTTTGGTCGAGCGGCTCGACGAGTTGTGGACGATCGAGAGTTATGGGATGCCGCGCGAAGAAGGCGGACGCTACTTCTACACCTACACCGACGGCACCCAGGATCAGAGCGTTCTCTACGTTTCGGACGACTTGGAAGGCGACGGGCGCATCCTGCTCGACCCCAACACGCTGTCCGATGACGCGACGATTTCGCTCTCCGGTTGGTCGCCCTCGCCCGACGGCACGATGCTCGCCTACGGCCTGTCGGACGGGGGAACGGACTGGCGCTCGTGGCACCTGCTCGACGTAGCGACGGGCGACAAGACTGCCCGACGTGATCGAAGGCATCAAGTTCAGCGGCATCTCGTGGCTGCCGGACGGGTCGGGTTTCTACTACAGCCGCTACCCGCTCGCCGCCCCCGGATCGGAGCGCCCGTACGACGATCAGATGCAGCCCGTCGTCTACCTGCACGTCATCGGCGAAGCCCAGACCAGCGATGCGGAAGTCTTTCGCGTGACCGACCACCCGACGCGCACACCGTACGCCTCGCAGACCGAAGACGGACGCTACCTCGTCGTCAACCTGTTCGACGGCTACTTCGCCAACGGCATCTACGTCCAGGACTTGATGACCGACAGCGAGCCACGCCGCCTGCTCGACGCCTGGGACGCGCGCTACATCGTTCCTAGGAAACGACGACCGGACGTTCTTTTTCCAGACGACGCTCGACGCTCCCAACGGCAAGGTCATCGCCATCGACCTCGACAACCCCGAACGCGAGCAACTGGCGCGAGATCATTCCCGAAGCCAACCAGTCGCTACAAGGCGTGTCGTTTACGGGCGGCCACCTGATTACCAACTACCTGCGCGACGTGAAAACGCGCATCCGCATCCACGACCTCAACGGCGATCTGGTGCGCGAAGTCCTGCTACCCGGCGTCGGCTCGGCAGGCGGCTTTGGCGGCGATGCGGACCAGACGCAGACGTTCTACTCGTTCTCTTCGTTCACCACGCCTGGCGCGATCTACCGCTACGACCTGGCGACCGGCGAGTCCATCTTGTGGAAGCAAGCGCAGGCCAGCGGCATCAACCCGGACGACTACAGCGTCGATCAGGTATTCTACACCAGCACAGACGGCACGCGCATTCCGATGTTTATCGTCGGAAAGAAAGGAGCGGAGCGCACCGGCGACGCACCGACGCTGCTCTACGGATACGGCGGCTTCAACGTGTCGCTCACGCCTGGCTATAGCGCCTCCAGGATGGCGTGGCTAGAGCGCGGCGGGCTGCTCGCGATCCCTAACATCCGGGGCGGCGGCGAATACGGCGAGGCCTGGCACCGAGCCGGGACGAAGCTGCAGAAGCAAAACGTGTTCGACGACTTCATCGCCGCCGCCGAATACCTGATCGACAACGACTACACCAATTCGGACAAACTCGCCATCCAGGGCGGATCGAACGGCGGGCTACTCGTCGCATCGGTCATGTTGCAGCGGCCCGACCTGTTCGCCGCCGCGCTTCCGGCCGTCGGTGTGCTCGACATGCTGCGCTACCACACCGCCAGCGCCAACGCGCGCCAGTGGTCGAGCGACTATGGACTGAGCGAAGACGAACAAGAGTTCGCCGCCCAACTCGCCTACTCGCCCGTCCACAACACGCAGCCCGGCACCTGCTACCCGGCCACGCTCGTCACGACCGCGATGCTCGACGACCGCGTCTCGGCGTGGCACTCGTTCAAGTTCGCCGCCGCCATGCAGCACGCCCAGTCGCCCGACTGCGCCAATCCCATCCTGCTCCGCGTCGAAACCCGCCAAGGCCACGGCGCCGGAACGCCCCGCTGGATGCGCATAGACCAGACCGCCGACGTCTGGGCCTTCGTGATGCACGCGCTGGGCATGGACGGCTGACGTAGTGGATCGCATCTTTGGCCATATCGCCGGTTATCCACCCGGATCGACGTTCGAGAGCAGAAAGGAGGTGTCGGTAGCAGGCGTCCACCGTCCCACTCAGGCAGGAATCTCTGGTTCTCAAGACGAAGGTGCCGACTCGATTGTATCTCGGCGGCTATGAGGACGCCGACGTCGCGTTGCTCCTCGCACCGGCTGAGGGTGGCACGCTGACTCGTACGTCGTCAAGTCCAGGCAGAGGTCTCGAAGCTCGGGGTTCGCCAAAGCGATCAGCGCGTCTTTCCTGGCGCGCGAACCGGCCTTGATCTGCTTCTCGCGGCGGATCGCGTCCTGTACGTCATCGTAGCGCTCCACGTACACGAGATCGGTTGCGTTGTAGCGCCTAGCGAAATCGGATCCGCGTCCGGTTCGGTGAGCGGTGAGGCGGGCGCGCAGATCGCTCGTCACGCCGGTGTAGAGGACGGTGCGCCTGGTGTTGGAGAGAATGTAGACGAAGCCGGGACGGGGCATGGCGTGCGGGGCGAAGGGGGAGGTGCCCACGTACTCTGAAAGCAGTCATTGCGAGCGCAGCGAAGCAATCTCGATCCACAGAGCGCTGAATCGCGAGATTGCCGCGTCGCTGCGCTCCTCGCAACGACTGAGGGTGGAGTTATTCTACCAACCGCCGCGCCGCCTGATACTGCTCGAAGAACGGGGTGCCTTTGTAGCGACGCACCAGCCGGTCGAGGCGGCGCTTGAGTAGGCGGTCGGCTTCTTCGAAGTGCTGACGTAGCGTCGCCGTGCTGGACGAGTAGGCGACTTGGGCTTCGCGGGGTGAGCCGATAGCGTCGGCGAAGGCGTCGATGCGCTCGTCGAGATCGAACAGCAGCGTCTCGTCGATTCCATAGTCGTCGGATAGTGCGGCGAAGTGTTCGCGGGCCGTCGTCAGCACGCCGTCGCACCGGATGACGGCTGCTTGCTCCGCGCCGCCTAGCACGTCGGTTTCCTCGATGTCCATCTCGTCGCTCAGGTCGAGGCGTCCTGCTTCGTCCGCCCACGCCGACAACGTCTGGGCGACGGGCACAACGGCTTCGGCCAGTTCGCGCCGCAACTCGTCTTTGTCCTGTGCATGTCCCGACCGCGTACCCCTGAGCGAGAGTGTCTGCTGGATCGCCAGTTCTGCGTCGCCGAATTGCTCAGCGGCACGGGCGGCGGCAGGCAAATCGTCGAACTGATCCGGGTGGCTTTCGAGCACGTCGAGCACGTTGCCGTACATCCGCAGCGCGCGTTCTTGTCGGTCGGTCATCGCATCAAGAGTTGAGTTCGATTCACGATACGGTGCGGGCGAGCACGTTCCAATACGGCGAGAACACTGCTGACAGCGCCTCTCAGAATGCTCTCCTTCGACGTTGGCTCGTCCCCAGTCCCCGCTTCGGGCGTCTCCGGCAGCACGAGTGATCGCGATGCAAGCAGGTAATGCAAAAGCCCTGACCTCCACACTAGCAGGTCAGGGCTTCTCTGTTGGCCGGGTCGGTTACTGAACCCGGCGCAGTTTGACTTCGCGTCGCAACTCGACAGACTCCCCATCGGGTAGGGTCACCGTCTCGACGCGCTCCTGGGATAGCGAGGGCAGTTCAAACGCTTCCTCTTGCGTCGGGTTGACGGCGTTCCACCTGCCTTCGGACGCGCGGTATCCTTCGTCGGAACGGCGATCCGAGTCGTAGTTCGAGCGATTGCCGTTAGAACGCACGCCGTACGATTGGTCGAAATAGCGGGCGTCGTTGCCGTTTGAGCCGTAGTAAAACCCGTCGTCGTAGCCATAGTCGTCGTAGCGATCCCGGTCGTACGGGTAGGCGCTGACCGAATAGTCGCCGTAGTCGAGGAGCCACGACGGATCGTCGGGCAGCAGCGATACGGGAATCAGGCGGTTGTAGCGACCACGCCCGAGTAGGCGGCTGTCGCGCGACTCGCGCACTCTCTCCCGGCGCAGATCGACCTTTCCCACGCGCACGCCGTCGCGTCCGTAGTAGGCGTCGTGCCAGGCGCCGCGCCCGCTGGTGACGATCAGTTCGAACCCGGTGCGGCGCGTGCCGACGAGCATCACGTCGCGATCTACTCGGACCTCGCCTCTGCGCGAGACCGTCGCGCGCATGCGGCTCAGCGAGTTGGGGATGCGGTTGACGCGGCCCAGGTAGCGACCGTTCTCGTAGATCTGGAACGACTCGATGTCGAGTTCGATCTCGGACCGATTGCGGTTGGCGCTGACGACGCGCTGGCGATACTCGGCGACGAGTTCGAGCCGCGTTTCGCGTCCGCGACCGTCGGGGACGTAGGCGGTCTGCTCGTACACATACCGAGGACTCCATCCGCTCGAATGGCGACGCTCCCACGGCCATGCTCTATCCAAGTAGAAGACCGGCTGCGGACGATAGTAGTGCACGTCGGGGTAGACTGGCGCGTGCAGGATCGGTCCACTCGTGACGCGACCGCGCACCGGCGGCACGTAAACGACGCGTCCGGGGCGATCTCCATTACTGACGTTCCCCGTGCGACCGCGCGCTCCCTGACGCTGTGGCTCCTGCTCATTGCGGCGCACCCAGTCGCTCTGCGAAACGGGGTCGGGAGTCCGACGCACCGTGGTACCTGTCGGCTGGCCGTCGCGCGTGGCTCCGGGCGACGTGCGGGTGCGGCTCGTAGAGCGCGTCGTCGAATCCGAATCGCCCGAGCGTCCAGGCGACGTACGCGCGCGACTGCCTGACTCGGTCGATCCACGCGAAGTGCGTGACGCGGGAGTCTGATCGGTACGCGTCGGAGGCGTTCGCTCGGCACGGCTCGGCGTGCGCTGGGTGGGCGTCGAACGCTGCGCGGGCGTCCGCTCTGTGCGAGACGGGGTACTGCGCTCCGTCCGAGTGGGCGTGCTGCGTTCGGTGCGTTGCG
The DNA here is from genome assembly GCA_963793245.1 of Rhodothermales bacterium. Taxonomy (GTDB): domain Bacteria; phylum Bacteroidota; class Rhodothermia; order Rhodothermales; family BA12; genus CAXBBB01. The sequence goes on along the minus strand of CAWBZG010000003.1, from coordinate 121,039 downwards.
GCGTCGACCGAGCGGGTGTGCTGCGTTCGGTTCGGGGCGCGGGCGTCGCAGGTTCTGCCTTCTGCTCCGGTTCGGCGGGTTTTGCAGGCGTCGATTCCGTAGGTGCCGGACGTCCAGTCGTGCGTCCGCGCTGAGCGTCGGCGGTGGCGGCGAAGGCGAGCAGCAGGCCCAGCACGAGGGCGAGGCGCAGCGCGAGCCAGTGGTATCGGTACGGCATGACAGCAGAGGTTTGGTTGGCGGAAACGATGGCTCGTTCTCCGTGCCACTTCCATTCCGACCCCCTCTCGTGCCCTCAGCGCCCACTCGAATCGCGCCACCGTCTACCACGCACGACACCCTATGCCTCACTCGACGGACACGCCTATCCCGGCACGCCCCACGTCATCAATCCGCCCAGGTGACTGCCCCACGCCACGATCCCTGCTGCCGCCCCGCAGATCAACGCCGCGCCGATCCGTCCGCCGATGCCGACCGATGCATCCATCCGAGCGCGCCACAACACGACGCCCAACCACACGACCGACGCCAGCCCGAGCGCCATCGTCCACTTTGCGAGCAGTTCGTGTCGGTCGACCAGTTCCTCTATGATCGGCGCTCCTTCGCGCGCCCACCGAATCGCCTCGCCAGTCTTGAACGCGGCAAAGGCTCCGATTGAACCGAGCACACTCATCACCAGCGCCAAGCGTCCCCAAAACACGTCCGGGCGCACGAGCCAGATCACCGACGCGACGCTCGATGCGAGCAGAAACGCAATCGGGAAGTGAATCGCTATCGGGTGCCAGTAGGGAATCGTGTAGTCCACGCGCGGGGTCAGGAAAGGGGAAAGGCGTAACTTAGCGCTCCTCTTTTCGTCTCTCGCTCTATGCGCTTTTTCTCTACACTCGTCGCGTCGACGCTGGGCACGCTGGTTGCCTTGGGCGTGATTTTCTTCGTGATGTTTCTCTTCGTCATCGCCATCATCTCGACGGCGGGCAGCGGCGGGGATACGGCTCCACGCGTGGCGTCAGGATCGGTCGTCGAGTTGGAGTTGGGCGGCGGACTGCCCGAAGTGACGGGCGAGCCGGACGCATTCGCGACCGCATTCGGCGAAGGCAAAGAACTCGACCTGCTGACCGTCCGCCGCGCTATCAAAATGGCGGCTGCCGACGAACGCGTCGACGTGCTGTGGCTGCGCATCAACCCGATGTCGGCGCCGTGGGCCACGCTCGAAGAAGTCCGCGACGCGCTGGTGGCGTACAAGGCGACGGGCAAGACGATCTATGCGACGAGCGAAGGCCCCTACCTGGACGAGTCCGGCTACTTCCTCGCATCCGTCGCCGACAGCGTATTCGCCGCGCCGCTGACGTTTTTTGAGTTCAACGGCTTCCAGATCACGCCGACGTTCTACAAAGGCATGCTCGACCGCCTCGACGTTCAAGTCGATGTCGTCCGCGCGGGCACGTTCAAAGCGGCCGTCGAACCGTTCACGCGCACCGATCTATCCGAGCCGAACCGCGAGCAACTATCGGCCCTGCTCGACGCGCAGTATCAGATCTTTTCGCAGGCCATCGCCGACGGACGCGGTATGACGGTCGGCCAGGTCAAGGCGCTGATGGAGGAGGAAGGCATTATCACGTCCGAAGCCGCGCTCGAAGCCGGGCTGCTCGACGGATTGGTCTTCCACGACCAGATCGAAGCCATCTTGCGCACACGCTTGGGACTCGAAGACGACGCCGACTACGACGTACTCAGCGCGCTCGACTATGCCCAGACAGACGCCGAAGACGCCGGTCTCACGGTTGGCGACAGTGAAGAGGGCGAAATCGCCGTTGTGTACGCAGTCGGCACCATCATCGACGGAAAGGGCGAACTGGGATCCGGCACCATCGGCGACGAAACCTTCCGCGAGGCCATGACGCGGGCACGCGAAAGCGAGAACGTCAAAGCCGTCGTGCTGCGCATCAACTCGCCCGGCGGATCGGCGTCGGCGAGCGAGAAGATGCGGCGCCAAGTGATCCTGACGCGCGCCGAAAAGCCCGTCATCGTCTCGATGGGCGACTACGCCGCATCCGGCGGCTACTGGATCGCGTCTGGCGCCGACACCCTGATCGCCGATCCGCTCACGATTACGGGATCCATCGGCGTGTTCAGCCTCCAGTTCGTTGTCGGCGACGCGCTGACCGAGAACTTGGGCCTGACGTTCGGACAGGTTCAGACCGGCCCGTTCGCCGACATGGTCTCGATCCTCGAACCGCTGGGCGATGCCGAGCGCGCTCGCTTCCAGACCAGCATCGACAACACGTACCAGGCGTTCTTGCAGCGCGTCACCGAGACCACCAACCTGACCACGTCACAGGTCGACTCGGTCGCTCAGGGGCGCGTCTGGACCGGGACGCAAGCGCTCGAACTCGGTCTGATCGACGGACTGGGAACGCTCGGCGACGCGCTTGATCTCGCCGCGCGCCAGGCTGGGTTTGCACCCAATGATCTGTATCGCGTCCGCCTGCTGCCCCGTCCGCAAACACTCGCAGATCGTCTGGCCGAGCAGTTCGGCGGGATCTTCTCCGGCAAGACCTCCAAAGCATCTACCGCCCTCCTCCCCACGCCCGCGCGCCAAGCGATGGCCCGGCTCGAATACCTGTTCGAGACCAACGGCCAAGTCAAAGCGCTCATGCCTATGGAGTTCACCATCCGCTGATTCAATGCGTAAGATCTACAGCCACCCCGACCTGGGCATCGTCCACCTGCTCAAAAACGAACTCGAAAACCGAGGTATTCTTGCGTCGATTCGGGGCGAGCACGGCGCGGCGATGATCGGCGCGGCGACTGGCATCGACGCGTGGACCGAGTTGTGGATCGCCGACGACGACCGTGTAGTTGAGGCCGTCCGCATCGTTCAGATGCAGACGGACGACGGCGAAGCTCCGGGCGGTGAGCCGTGGACGTGCCCATCGTGCGGTGAGACACTCGAAGCTCAATTCGGAGCCTGCTGGAACTGCGGCGAAGCGCGGCCCTGACGCACGAAAGGCGACACTCCGACATCTGTTCGTGACATTCGCAGGCGAGCTTGAGCATCCACTTACGACCGTCCCGCCATGCGCTTTCACCTGCTCCTCGCCACTTGTTTGACGCTCGCCGCGTGCAGCAGCGCCGTCCCTGAAGAGGACGTGCCCGTCGCCAGCAAAATCGACCTCACCGGCGCGCTCCTGATCGCTCGAAGCGCCAACTGCGCCGACTATGCCGCCTCGTACACGGCCCAGGCGACCGACACGCAGGTAGGCACGACGTTCACCGCCGCGCTCGACGTACAGCCGGACGGCTCGGGCTGCACCTTCGCATCCAACGCGATTCCCAACCACGACTTCAACGCGACGGGCGGGTTCGTCGCTCCCGTCAGCGAGCAAGAGCAGTCGTACCGGATCACCGCCGATCCCCAGCCCGCTGCAACTCCGGTGCGTCTGACGGTCGAGTTCGACGATGCCATAATGCTGAACGGCGTTAAAGTCGACATGCTGGCCGCGGGCTGCTTCTTCGTCCAGACCGGCTGCACGAATGCCGCCGAGCCGTACCGCTACAACCCTCTGGTGGCTCGCCGCTTCCACGAGGACGAGCACAACGCGCACACGCAACCGGACGGCGCGTACCACTACCACGGCAATCCGCGCGCGCTCTTCGACGACTCCAATGCCAGCGCGCCGTCACCCGTCGTCGGCTTCGCGGCGGACGGCTTTCCCATCTTCGGCAGCTTCATCTCCGACGGCGGAACGATCCGCAAAGCACAGCCCAGCTACCGTCTCAAAGCGGGCGCTCGTCCGAGCGGACAGGACGGTCCCGGCGGTACATACGACGGCACCTACGTCGACGACTACGAATACGTCGATGGCCTGGGCGACCTGGACGTGTGCAACGGCATGACCGTCGATGGCGTCTACGGCTACTTCGTCACCGACGACTTTCCCTACATCCTGCGCTGCTTCACCGGCACACCCGACCCGTCGTTTCGCAAAACCGGCAGCGTTCGCAACGCGCTCCGCCGTGAGAACCGTCAGCGGCGACAGTAGTGCAGACTCTACACCAGCACGTCGCCGGTCATCTTGGCGGGGATTGGGAGGCCGAGCAGGTGGAGGATCGTGGGCGCAACGTCGCCGAGTTTGCCCGCTTGTGGTGCTTGGGTGACGCCATCGGCGATGATGAGGTGCGGGACCAGAGCCGTCGTGTGGGCCGTGTGCGGCGATCCGTCCGGGTTACGCATCTTGTCGGAGTTGCCATGATCGGCGAGGATCGTGACGCTGTACCCCTTTTCGAGCGCCGCTTCAACGACGACGCGCGCGGCTTGATCGCACGACTCGATGGCGGCGACAGCAGCCTCGAAAACGCCGGTGTGCCCGACCATGTCGGGGTTCGCGAAGTTGACGACGGCCAGTGCGTAATCGTTCGCGCGGATCGCCTGAGCGACCTGATCGGCGAGCGGACCAACGCTCATCTCAGGCTGCAAATCGTACGTTGCGACCTTGGGCGACGGGACCATGATCCGGTCTTCTCCGACAAACGGCTCTTCGCGTCCGCCCGAAAAGAAGTACGTGACGTGCGGATACTTTTCGGTTTCGGCAGCGCGTAGCTGCGTCAGCCCAGCGGCTGCGACGACTTCGCCCAGCGTGTCGACCAGGTTGTCTTTGGGAAACGCGACGGGCAGATCAAACGCCTGATCGTACGTGGCGAATGTGGCGACGTAGAGGTTCTGGAGCAGTTCGCCTCGCTCAAAGCCGTCGAAGTCGGGCGAGACCAAGGCGCGCGTCAACTCGCGCGCACGGTCCGTGCGGAAGTTGTACCAGATGACGGCGTCGCCGCTCTGGATCGTACCGTCGACCTGAGCGATCCGGCGTGGAGTGATGAACTCATCGGTCAAGTCGTCGCGATAGGCAGCGTCGACGGCGTCTTGAGCGGAGGGAAACGCATCGCCTTCGCCATCGACCAGCAGGCGGTACGCACGTTCGACCCGCTCCCAGCGCTCGTCGCGGTCCATCGCGTAGTAGCGGCCCACGACGTCGGCGATTTTCCCGGCGCCGATGGCGTGCATCTGCGCTTCGGCCTCGCGGATGTAGCGGCTTCCGGCGCCGTCGGGAGCGGTGTCGCGTCCGTCTGTAAAGGCGTGGACCATCGTCCGGTCGCCGATGCCGTTGCGCTCGGCCATGCGGAGCAGCGCGTAGAGGTGATCCAGGTGGCTGTGGACGCCGCCGTCCGAGAACAGGCCGAGCAGGTGCAGTTTGCCGCCCGTCTGCTTGACGTGCCCGGCAGCTTCGACGAGCGCGGAGTTGGAATAGAACGAGTCGTCTTCGATGGACACGTCGATGCGCACGATGTCTTGGTGCACGACGCGTCCGGCGCCCAGGTTGGTGTGCCCGACTTCCGAGTTGCCCATCTGCCCAACGGGAAGGCCGACCGCTCGCTCGCTCGCCTGCAACGTACCGTGCGGGTAGCGAGCCATAAGCGAGTCGAGGTACGGCGTTTGGGCGGCGTCGACTGCGCTGACGCTAGAGTCGACAGCGATTCCGTAACCGTCGAGAATGAGCAAGAGGTGAGGCATGGTATGCGTAAAAGTCTGAAAAATGCGATCCGATTGGGGTGGCAGTTGGTGAACCTCAGCCTGCCCTATCGGGCGATTCACGTGTCGCCTGCGTCGATGTTCGCGGAGAGACAGGCGATTCGCCGGAAGCGCATCCAGTCCGAGCTGAAGCACAACTCGGGCACCTGGAGGGACCGCGCAGCGAACTCAGGACAGTCGATAACGCTTCTCAATGGACGCAACTCACCGCTCGCGAAAGAAACCTGGATTCCGGCTCGGGGGCCGGGACGACGTAAACCCAAACGATTGAGTTGCTTTTCAGACTTGTGTATACGCTGCAGCTTTCGGCTGTGGAGGATTGCGGCGCAAGTAGAGTCGGCCCAGCGACTACCTTACGCCTCCTCCGACTCATCACCACTCCCGCCTCATGCCCGTCCCCACCGCCGCCCCGCCCCTCGACACAGGTGACCTCGAAGGCGGGTTGGTCCGCATGATGGAGCGCTACCACACCGACGGTACGCTGACGGGCGAGTCGGAAGAGGATGCGTTCGTCGCCGACAGTGCGACGGCGGCGCTGCTCGGTCTGCTGTTCGACCAGCGCGTGCGGGCCGAGTTTGCGTTTACAGGTCCCAAGCGTCTGCACGACCGACTGGGGCACCTCGACCTCGTCCAAATCTCCGGGATGGCGCCCGACGCGCTCGCCGAGCAGTTCGCAATTCTGCCTGCTGTCCATCGCTTCACCAACAAGATGGCGGACATGACGGTCAAACTCGCCGTCCACGTGCGCGACGAGATGAACGGCGACCCGTCCGCCTTGTGGAACGACGGATGCGATGCGGCCACGTTATCGAAGCGCGTCAAAGCGCTGCCGGGCTTCGGCAAGGACAAGTCGAAGAAGATGGTCTACGTGCTCCACTACTTCGGCTTTCGCGACTTCTCGGGCGAAATGGGTGCTCCGGCTCAGAGGTAGCAATCGCCCCAGTCGAGCGCCATGTGAATGAGCAGACCTAGCCCGACCAGGTGGAGCGTCTGCAAGCGCGCGCGCCAATCCTCGTCATCCACAGCCTGCCCCGTGCTCGCGGGGCGCCGCATCAGCACGAGCGGGACGACGAACAGGGCAGCGTATACGAGGATCGGCGGCCACGTGTGTAGCGGATGGAAACCGATGGAGCACCGCGCCGGGTCGTAGATCGGATCGGCGAGCAGGTGGTCCAGATCGACCAGCATCGTCGCGACGAGCACAAACGTCGTCCATCGCCAGCGGCTGCGGTAGAACGCCAGCGCGACGAGCAGCGGGACGACGAAGTGGAGGGCGATGTGAAGCACGCGACGAAGTTACTCATCCGAAAGTGTGAGCGCGCCGATGCTGTACCCCACACTCAGCCCGAATGCCGGGACGAGCCGACGGCTGACCAAGACCGGCGTAAACACCGCGCGGACGACGAAGCCTCCGGTGCGCTGGAAGCGATACCCCAGAACGCCCGATACGGCAGGCTGCGCGTTTGCCGAACTCGAGTACGGATGCGCTCCCGTTCCGACGACGATTCCCGCGCCGACTTCGACGCCGTGCTCCCCCTCCCCGACGATGCGCCCAGCCAGCACGCCAAAGAGCAGATCGCCCTCGACCTCCTCGACGCTTCCGCTCCACAGCTCGGGCGCGTCGTTCCACAAATGCGCGGCGCCCAAACCCGTCACCCCGGCGCGTCCGAACCAGCCCGACTCGAACCGCGCATCGGCGCTCAGTGACAGCCAGCCGATGCTCCCTCCCGCCTCGACGTAGACCGACGGCTCGACGACATCTTCGTCTTGAGCGATGGCAGGCAGGACAAAGAAGAGCGAGAGCACGAGGAGGACGAGGCGCATGGCGGCGAAACGTGGAGAGCAGGGTAGACAGTAGGCGTAGCCCGGAAGAGACGAGGCACGCGACAAAGCGCGTCCCGATGCCATTCGAGGGCAGCCGACGCACGGTCCAACATCTGCGCCAACCGTTCCCGTCGCGCAACATCTCAGAATCTAGCGAGCCAAGGCTTGCTCGCGTGTTCTGAGTGCGAGTACCCTCTCGCATGACCGACTTCCTTCCCTTCGCCGACGCTCTCCCGTGGATAGCCGGAATCGGCCTCCCGATCCTGTTCGTGCTCGGCGCTCTGAGCGCGCTCGACGCCATCATGCAGTCGCGCACACCGCAAGGGTCGACGGCGTGGGCACTCGCGCTGCTGTTCATGCCGATCGTCGCGCTGCCGCTGTACTGGACGTTTGGCCGCTTCGGATTCGACGACTACAAAGAGGCGATGGACAAGATGGGCTGCGATACCCACGACGCGATGACCAACGCGTGCGATCACGCAGACCCTGCCGTCGTCGTCAAACCCGAGGAACGCGGAGAAGACAAGCGCGAAGTCGCCGAACTGGAAGGATTCCGCCGCCTGTCGACGACTCCGATGACCAAGGGCAACAGCCTCAAACTGCTCATCAACGGCGAGAAGACGTTCGACGCAATCTTCGACGGAATCGACCGCGCCGAGCGCTACCTGCTCGTCCAATACTACCTGATCCGCGACGACGACATCGGCAAGCGGATGAAATCGCACCTGATCCAGGCGGCCAAACGCGGCGTCCACGTGCGCCTGATCTACGACGACATCGCCAGCCACGCGCTGCCCAAAAGCTACCGCAACGAGTTGGAAGCCGTCGGCGTCGAGATCGCCCGGTTCAGCGGCAGCACGCGCAGTTGGGGACGGCTGCGGCTCAACTTCCGCAACCACCGCAAAATCGTCGTCATCGACGGGCGCGAGGCGTTTGCGGGCGGCCTGAACGTGGGCGACGAGTACCTGGGGCACACCGAGGACTTCCCGCACTGGCGCGACACGCACCTGCACATCATTGGTCCGGCCGTGCTGGGCTACCAGTTCACGTTCGCGCGCGACTGGTTCTACACCAAGGAAGAGCACCTCGACAATGCCGACTGGGTCGCTGATTTCCACCCGGACGATCAGCAGGCGATGGTCCTTGCGTCTGGCCCCGACGACGAGTTGGAAGCGTGCGGACTGCTCTTCGCTCACGCCATCGAGAGCGCCGAAACCCGCGTCTGGATCGCTACGCCCTACTTCGTCCCCGACGGACGCGTCCTCGCCGCCCTCCAGCTGGCCGCCCTGCGCGGCGTCGACGTGCGGATCTTGATGCCGCGCACGAGCGACAGTGTCCTCTTCAAATACGTCCCCTACGCCTACCTCGACGACGTCGAGATGGCCGGCGGCAGCGTCCACCTCTACGAGCCGGGTTTTGCGCACCAGAAGGTGATGCTGATCGACGACGACTACGCGATGGTAGGATCGGCGAACATGGACAACCGCTCGTTCCGCCTCAACTTCGAAGTCTCATGCCTCGCCAACGACGAGCGCTTCTGCAACGACGTCAAAGCGATGCTCGAAGACGACTTCGCCAAGTCTACCAAGCTATCGACCGAGGACGTGCAAGATCAGTCGTTCCGCTTCCGCCTCGCCGTCCAGTTCACCCGCCTGCTCGCCCCGATTCTGTGATCCAAGCCCGCGCCCCAGGCCCCGTATTGACTCCGATCCGGATTTATCGGGAAGTGGTGCTCGTTTCTCTCTGATACAAGCGAACGTCAGCCTCTTGCGCGACGCGACTTAGAGGAGTACTCTGCCCACATTAACTGAGAATGCGCTCCTTCAAATCCGATACCTAGTTAGCTGTACCTGGCGATCTATGGAAGTCCGTCCGGAAGAACCGAGTGACATCGCCGCTGTCCGACGCGTGAACGAAGCCGCGTTCGAGAGAGCGGACGAGGCGGACCTCGTGGACCGGCTCCGCGACCGAGCTGTGTCGTATCTCGCGCTCGTCGCCGTGGAGGAGGGCAAGGTCGTCGGCCACATCGCTTTCAGTCCGGTCGAGATAGACCCACCGCACCCCGCGCTTTCGGCGCTTGGGCTTGCGCCTATGGCTGTCCTCCCGGACCACCAGCGGAGCGGGGTTGGCTCCGCGCTCGTCCGGGCTGGGCTGGCGGCCTGCCGGGAGGCCGGAGCCGAGGTTGTCGTCGTACTCGGTCACCCAGACTATTACCCTCGATTCGGATTCGATCCCGCCGCGAGTCATGGGATCGAGAACGAGTACGGGGCACCGCCAGAAGCTTTTATGGTGCTGGAACTCGTGCCCGGCTCTCTCATCGGCATCAGCGGAACGGCGGTTTATGATCCGGCCCTCGGCGGGTAACGCCGTGCTCACCAGTACAGATAATTCGCCGCTGCAAGCCAATCCTGGGCACTAGCGTTCTCGACTCCGAGCATGGCGTCGGCGCTTTCGTAGCTTCGATTCGGCGCCGTGCCCTCAGCTTCGGGCGGCTGAGCGATCCACTGTTATGCCTCTTGCCGAACCGTGTCGGAAAGGCAGAGTTACGAGAAGATCAACCAGTCGCCAAACCAATGAGCGTCCAGCAACTAGAAACCGCTGTCGTAAAACTAAACGAGAACGAACTGTCTCGATTCGGCAAGTGGTTTGACGAGTACCGCGCCGAAGCATGGGATCGTCAGATTGAGCGTGATGCAAAGTCAGGTCGACTCGACGCCCTCATCTCCGAGGCACAAGCGGATATCGCTGCTGGTCGGGTCCGCGAGACTCCGTGAGGCACCAAACGACCGCTGCGTTCTGGTCGAGCTTCGACAAACTGGACCCTTCGATTCAGCGACTCGCACACAAGAACTACGCGTTGCTCAAGGCAGACGAGCGCCACCCGTCGCTGCATTTCAAAAGGCTTGCTGGGACGTCGCCGCGATTATGGTCAGTTCGAGTGGGAATAGACTATCGTGCTCTCGGCATTGAAGAGAAGGGTGTGGTCTTCTGGTTCTGGATCGGTCCGCACGACGAGTACGACCGGCTCACGAACTGAAAGCGGCATGACCTCATAGCTGTTACCTAGCGAGGACGTGCAAGATCAGTCCTTCCGCTTCCGCCTCGCCGTCCAGTTCACCCGCCTCCTTCCGCTTTCGCCTCGCCGTCCAGTTCACCCGACTGCTCGCCCCGATTCTGTGACGCGCGCAGAACCAAACGCAGATTCAGCCGATGGCGGTAAATGCGCCGACGTATTCGGTGAACGTATGCGTTTCTGCCCAGATAGGCGCACCGCTCAGACGGACGGTGTGGGCCGTTCCACTGCTGTCCATCAGTCGGCATTCGAGCGTGCAGGTCGAGCGTTTTCCGACAGCGGACTGCCACGCCCGAGCGACCCGTACTCGGTCGCCTGAGTGAAGGGCGCTCAACCAACCGTCGTCGACACTTCGGACCGACGTAAAGCCCGTCAGACGCTTCCAGGACGAACTGACCTCAAAGACGGCGCCCTCATCGTCTGCCATGAGCGTGGCAAGTGTCGCGGCTTCGGCCAGCGCTGTCGTTCGGCGTTCGCGCATTCGCAGGGCGATCTCCTCGGAGATGGCGGCGGCGAGTTCTTCGATCACCTGCACGTCGCCGTCCGTCCACACGCGCGGCGTGTCGCTGACGACGCAGAACGATCCCAGCGGCTCGCCACCCGGCGCTCGCACAGGCGCTCCGGCGTAGGCCTTAACGCCAAAGTCGGCGACGGCGCCGTTGATCTTACCCAGCGGATGCGTCGGCGCGTCGGAGATGAGAAGCGGCGCATCGCCCGCCACGACGTGCTGGCAAAACGAGTGCGAAAGCGGGGCCTCCTTCAACTCAGCGCCCTGAACGCTCAGCGTCGTCTGCCGGTTGGCTTCCATCAGGGAGAGCAAGGCGACAGGCGTTCCGAGCAGCCGGGTCGCCATGCGGGTGTATCGGTCGAACACGGCGTCCGAAGACGGATCGAGCAGACCACTTCGGCGCAGCGCGCGAAGGCGGGCCGGGTCCTTCAGGGCAGCGGTGGTATCGGGAGGGGCGCTTTCCATTAGGAGGGCGATGAGGAGAAGGGCAGATTCGAGACTCGGAACGCGCGGAAGAGGCAATCGCGTACGGACGAAGCCGAAATCACCTCACATCGACCATCGCGCCGACGTATTCGGTGAACACACGCGAATCGGCGAGCACCGGAGTGCCGTACAGCCGGACACTGACGGCATCGCCGTTGGCGTCCACCAACTGGCAGTCGAGCACGCAGGCCGCCTGATTTGTTACGGCCCGCTCCCACGCATGCCGAACACGCTCTCGGTCGTCCGGGTGGAGCGCGCGCGTCCAGTCCGCATCCAGGCTGAGAGCAGCCGTGCGGCCAGTCACGCGTTCCCACGAGGGGCTGACCTCGAATACGTTGCCTGTATCGTCTGCCGAGATCCAGGCGAGAACGGCGCTTTGGGCGAGGACAGTAGAACGCCGAGTACGCATCCGAAGCGCGATCTCTGACGAGACGGCAGCGGCGAGTTCTTCGATCACCCGCACGTCCTCGTCGGTCCACACGCGGGGTTGGCTGGCAATGGCGCAGAACGACCCCAGCGGCTCGCCATTCGGAGCGCGAACGGGCGATCCCGCGTAGGCGACGACGCCGAGATCGGCGATCGCTTCGTTTGCCTGCACCAGAGGATGCTTGCGCGCGTCTTCGATGACGAGGGGCGCATTGGCTGCGACTACGTGCTGGCAAAACGAATGAGACAGCGCCGTCTCGCTCACGTCCAACCCGACGCGGCTCTTGAACACCTGCCGCTCGGGTTCGACGAGCGAGAGTAAGGCGACGGGCGTTCCGAGCAGCCGAGTCGCCATGCGGGTGTAGCGGTCGAACACGGCGTCGGCGGACGGATCGAGCAGTCCGCTTCGGCGCAGCGCGCGAAGTCGGGCCGGATCCGAGAGAACGGCGGCGGAACGGAGGAGCGGTGGGGCTGACACAGCGAGCGTAGTGAGAGTTCAGGGCACGTCGCCCGAAAGGGGACCACGCGTTGCGGCAACGTAGACGCGCGCCGGGCGCAGAAGATCACGCCCGGCGCCTGTCGGTCACTCGCCCAGATCGATGACGGGCGCTCCGGTAGACGGAAGCTGATCCGCGACCGATGCGATCTCTGCGGCGATGGCATCCAACTCGGCGCGCGCGTCGGCCAGGCCCTGCTCGGCGATGGCGACGGACTCGCGGTGCAGCGTCGTCGGGCCATGCTGCGTGCTCAGTCCTCGGTAGCCGACGAACATCCGCGACTGAATCGACGGCGGGTTGCGCTCGCCGACGGCGTCTTTGGCGTCGTAGCCGTTCAGCTTGAGGTCGAGTTCGCCTAAGCGTTCGTGCACAGCCAAAATGCGCGCAGCCAAACCTGCGTCTGGGCGACGGGCGCGGTCGTGAGCGGCACGCAAGGCGTCGGCTCGGTCTTCGGCGCGGTCGAGCGCGTTGCCGAACAGCGTCATGTCGGTCATCAGCGCTTCCATCTGCTCGCGAAACGCTTCGAGCGTAGCGACCGGAGCCGACGGCAGGGCGCCCTCGCGCAGCGGCACGACGTTGAACGAGACGGGACCCGACAGCGTGGCTTCGACACCGTCCGACGTGCGAACGAGCGTTGCCGAGTACGATCCCGGCTCGACCATAAATCCGCTCGGCCTGGACGACTGCCCTGGCGTGATCGGCCCCAGCGCATCGCGATCCAGATCCCAGGCGACGCGGTGCAGCCCTTTCGACGCGCGACCATCGACGCGCGCGACAATGTCGCCTCGGCTGTCTCGGATCACGAGTTCGACCTGATCGGATTCCTCGTTGCGCTCGGCTTCGAGTGCGTCCCAGCCGGGGAAAGGCACGTCCTGATCGTCCTCGACTTCTTTCTCCGACGATTTGCGCTGCGACTTCAGGCTCTCGTAGCCGTCGCGCAGGTAGTAGGTAAAGACGGCGCCGAAGTCTGGGTTGGGCGCGGAGTAGGCGTCGTCACCCTGGGAGTTGTTGCTGACCGAGCGGGGGCGGTACAGCTTGGCGTCGCGCAGTTGGAACAGGTGACCCTCGCGGGCGAGAACGGCGTCGGTGATCTCGCGCAGCGGGGCGAAATCGTCGAGAATGAAGAAGCCTCCGTCCGAACGTCGCGGCGACCAGGTCATCCTCACGGCGTTGGATCACCAGGTCACGCGTCGAGATCGTCGGCATGTCGCCGCCCAGTTCGATCCATTGGTCGCCTCTGTTGGGCGAAAAGTAGACGCCGTTCTCGGTCCCGGCGAAGACCAGATCGCGCTTCTGATCGTCCTGGACCAAGCGCCAGACGAGCGTGCGCTCGGGCAGTCCGTCGGTCATCAGCTTCCACGAGCGGCCCTTGTCGTCGCTGCGGATCAGGTACGGCTTGAAGTCGCCGTTCTTGTGGTTGTCGAGCGCGGCGAACACGATGTCTGAGTCGTGACGGTCCGGGTAGACGTGATTGACGAACGCCATCGCGGGCACGCCCGAGATGCTGCCCACGTCGACGCGCCGCCACGTCTGGCCGCCGTCTTCGGTCACCTGGATCAGCCCGTCGTCCGTTCCGGCGTAGACGAGGTTGGCATCCATCGGCGACACGTCGACCGACGAGATCGTGTTGTAGACCGACATCGCGTAGAGGTCCCACGCGTTGTCATAGCTCTGGACTCTACCCATGATCGGAAGCTCGAAACGCTCCTGATCGCGCGTCAGGTCACCCGAAATGGCCGTCCAGCTATCGCCTCGGTCGTTGGATTTCCAGACGCGCTGCGAGGCGAAGTAGATCGTCGCCGGATCGTGCGGGCTGACGACGATGGGCGCGTCCCAGTTGTAGCGCTCGGTCTGGCCTGGCGCAGGTTGCGGCTGAATGAAGATCGATTCGCCGGTGATGCGGTCGATGCGGTGCAGGTTGCCCTGCTGCGACTGGGCGTAGCCGATGTTCGGGTTGCCCGGCTCGGTCGCCGACTGGTGCCCGTCGCCGCCGAGTGTGGTGTACCAATCGCCGTTGCGGATGCCCTGGCGTGCGTCCGTGCGCGAAGGGCCGCCCTGCGATCCGTTGTCCTGCGTTCCGCCAAAGACGTTGTAGAACGGGACGGCGTCGTCGACGGCGACTTTGTAATACTGCGTAACCGGCAGGTTGGAGACGTACCGCCACGTCTCGCCGTTGTCGAACGATTCGTAGAGTCCGCCATCCGTTCCGGCGAGCAGGTAGTCCTTGTCGTCCGGGCGGAAGGCGAGCGCGTGGTTGTCGCTGTGCTTGTACTGGCTGCGCTCACGCTCGAAGTTTGCGCCGTGGTCATTGGACTGCTGAATCCGCACGTCCATGAGGTAGATGCGGCCTTCGTAGTGCGGCGACGCGTACAACTCCTGATAGTAGTGCGGCCCCGTTCCCCCAGCGACGGCGTCCGACATCTTGCTCCAGCTTGCGCCTCGGTTGCTGCTCATAAACACGCCTCCGGTACGCCCGTCGAGTTCGATGGCGGCGTAAACGCGGTCGGGGTTTTGAGGCGAAACGGCCAGTCCGATTTTGCCCATGTTGCTGCTGGGCAGTCCGCGCGAGAGTTTGGTCCAGGTCTGACCACCGTCGACGCTCTTGTGCACGCCGGATCCGGGTCCGCCGCCCATGTAGGCCGCCACGTTGCGGTGGCGCTGCCATGTCGCGGCATAAAGCACGTTCGGGTCACGCGGATCGGCGACGAGGTCGGTGGCGCCCGTCCACTCGTCATCGCCTAGCGTGCGCGTCCACGTGTCGCCGCCGTCGGTCGTGCGGTAGATGCCGCGCTCGCCGCCTTTGCTCCACAGCGGACCTTGCGCCGCCACGAGCACGACGTCCGAGTCCGCAGGATGCACCCAGATCGTCGACAGGTGCTGGCTGTCTTTCAGGCCTTTGTTTTCCCACGAACGTCCGCCATCGGTCGAGCGGTAGATGCCGTCGCCATACGCGACGTGCCGCCCGCCGACGTCTTCGCCGCTGCCGACCCAGACGGTGTTCGGGTTCTGCGGATCGAGCGCAATCGCCCCAGTCGAGTACGAGCCTTGCCCGTCGAAGAGCGACTGCCACGTCGTGCCGCTGTTCTCGGTCTTCCACACGCCACCGCTGCCGACCGTCACGAACCACGTGTCGTTGTCGTCCGGGTGGATCGCGATGTCGGCGATGCGTCCTGACGTGAAGGCTGGGCCGATGCCGCGCCATGCGAGCGCGTTGTAGTTCAGCTTGTCGACGGAGGGCGGTGCGTCGGTGTCTTGCGCTTGTGCGGGCAGGACGAGGAGCGCGAGCAGGAACGGCAGTAGCAATCGATGCATGAGACGTGGTGTGTGGGGAGAGCAGACGGAATCTACATCATACGGACCGGCCTATCTTCGCCGCCCCTCTATCGCCTCCTCTCATGCCCACTTCCGACCTCCTCACCATCGGCATCGCTCAAATCGCTCCGGTCTGGCTGGACCGCGACGCTACACTCGCCCGCGTCGTCGATCTGATCCGCGAGGCTGCTGGTGCGGGCTGCGAGTTGGTCGCGTTCGGAGAGGCGTTCGTGCCGGGCTACCCGTTTTGGATCAGCGAGACCGACGGCGCGCGCTTTGAGTCGAGCGTCCAAAAAGACTTCCACGCGCACTACGTCGATCAGTCCGTCGAAATCGCTGCCGGGCATCTGGACACGGTCTGCGACGCGGCGCGCGAGGGCGGTGTGGCGGTCTACTTGGGCATGATTGAGCGAGACCGCGCGCATGGGCACAGCATCTTCGCCTCGCTGGTCTACATCGACGCGAACGGTGACATCCAGAGCGTACACCGCAAACTGCGACCGACCTACGAGGAGCGCCTGTCGTGGGCGCCGGGCGACGGTCATGGCCTGCGCACGCACCGTCTGGGCGCATTTACCGTCGGCGGGCTGAACTGCTGGGAAAACTGGATGCCGCTGGCACGCGCCGCGCTCTACGGGCAGGGCGAGGATTTGCACGTCGCCGTGTGGCCCGGATCGGTCCGCAACACGCACGACCTGACGCCCGTCCTCGCCAAAGAGGGACGCAGCTACGTGCTGTCCGTCGCGCCGCCGCTGCGCATGGCGGACATCCCCGACGACGTTCCACACCGCGACTTGCTACTGGCATCGGGCGTCGACATGTTCGCCCAAGGCGGCTCGTGCCTAGCAGCGCCGGACGGTTCGTGGGTCATCGCACCGACCGAAGGAGCGCCGGGCTTGCTCACGGCTCAGATCGACCACGCGTGGGTGCGTCGCGAGCGGCAGAACTTCGACCCCTCCGGCCACTACAGCCGCCCCGACGTGACGCGCCTGGTCGTCAACCGCGAGCGACGCGGGACCGTCGACCTGAGCGACTGACCTCTCAGGGATATCGGTACGCTGTAGCGTCAGACACATAACATGCGTTCCACACGCTGCAAGAGTCGCTCGGCGCGCTCCATATGGCATTTAGTGTGCTGTGGCCGCCCGGCGGGGATACCTATCTTCCGTTCGCCCTTCTCGCCATACTATGCGCTTTCTCCTCCTGTTTCTGGTCGGCTTGACCGGATGTGCCACCTCGCGACCAGTCGTAGAGCCGCTTCCACCCACCGAACCTGTCCCGACTTCGGTTGCCGAACTCGATCGTCCGCCCGCTCCGCCGTGCGAGTATGTGGTCTGCATCGACAAAGTGCGAGAGGAGCAGGGCGTTCGCCTGCTGGCGACGAATCGCGACTCGGTAACGCAGTACGTCACGTTCACGCTCACGCTCGACAACATGGAGGCTTCGGGCGAGGCGCCTTACCTAACGACGGTGCGGCCCGGCGAGACGGTCGAAGCGATGCGCATTACGGCGTCGGACGAGTCGCAGCCCTGGCGCTGGCGCTATCGGTATCGCTGGCGCGCCGCCGTCCGCACGGCGGAGTTGACGATCTACCGGAACAGGTCCTCCGAACTCCCCTCCGGCACACCGGACCTAACGGTGCGCTACAGAGGAGACTCTACGCGTGTCGTCGCCGAAGCGATCAATGGGCTGTACATGCCTATTCGATTGCGCGCATGGTCGCCCGATTCGGCGTACGCGCCGCTGGCCGAACGTTTCACTATCGAAGCCCGCGACACGGTTCGCATCTTCGACGGACGACCGCCCGCCGGATGGATGGATGCTCCCGAACCGGAGGCGCTGTTTTTGAAGGCCGCCTTCGACATCGCGTGGAGCGTCGCCCGTCCTGATTCTCTGGCTTCGTACCTGCTCCCCACCTCATCGGGCGATACGCTGAGCGTGCTGTTCGGCAGCGAAACGAGTACGACGTTCAAAGGAGGTCCCATTGCGGCGGCGCGCTCCGGAATCCTCGTGCAAGAGATCGACGGCTCGCATTTTCGGCCAGATGCTCTCCGCCGCTTAATCGTGCTCCACGACGATGGCACGCTCGGGTATTACTCTGGACACGCCAGCCTCACCGTCCGCCCCACGCTTGGCGACCGCGTCGAGGCCGGTGCTGTCCTCGCCGATGCTGGAGACGACGGTTGGACGTTCAGCGTCGTCGCTCCCGAAGAAGAAGGACGAGAACGGCGCCTGTCGATTTGCTTCGTGACGGCATCAGGACGCGTGTGCGAACCCGAGTCAGACCAGCAACTGGTCGCTCGCTAGCGCTATCTACTTGGCATCGACGACACAAGAGGCGCCACCTGGACGAGCCACCCCATCCAGCGCAGCGATGCGATCCAACCGGACCGCCCCGATGCCCTCGACATCGGCCCAATCTGCACCATCGCGCGCGCCTACGTCGAGGATGCGCGCGGTGAGCGTCGTGCCATCCGTCAGTTCTAAGGCGACGGGTGTTCGCCGCATCGCGGCGGCTTCGACTCGGTCGTAGAAACCGCAGTCGATGGGCGTGTAAGCGTCGAGCATGGCGTAGCGGGAAAGAGTCCCGTAAAAGGGAAAGCTGACAGGTTGTGGAAACCTGTCAGCTTTGAGAAGGCAGAGTTATCGCCTGATGGCGCGATCAGCCGATGACCTGCTGGGCGGCGTCGGCGAGGACGGACATGCCTTCGTCGATCTCGCCCTTGGTGATCGTGAGCGGCGGGCGGAAGCGGATGCTCGACGTGCCGCAGCCCAGGATCGCGACGCCCCGGTCGAAGCACGCGTTGGCGATGGCGTTGCGCGTGTGCGCGTCGGCGACAGTGAAGGCGCAAAACGTGCCCTTGCCCCTCACGTTGGTGAACGGGAAGCGCTCGGCCAACCTAAGCAGGTGATCCTTGAGATAAGCGCCCGTCTGAGCAGCATGGGCGACCAAGTCGTCGGCTTCGATGATTTCGAGGATGCGGTCGAAGCGCACCATGTCGACCAGGTTGCCGCCCCACGTCGAGTTGATGCGGCTCGACGTTTCGAACACGTGCCCGTTGACCTCTTCGATCTTGCGACCGGCGAGGATACCGCACACCTGCGTCTTCTTCCCGAACGCCAAGATGTCCGGCTCGACGCCCAATGTCTGGAACGCCCAGAAATTACCCGTCGCACCGACGCCCGTCTGGACTTCGTCGAAGATCATCAGCGCGTCGTTTTCGTGCGCGATGTCCTTAACGGCCTGTAAGAACTCGGGGCGCAGGTGGTTGTCGCCGCCTTCGCCCTGGATCGGCTCGATCAGAATACAGGCGATGTCGTCCGGATGGTCGAGGAAGGCGCGTTTGATCTGCGCCAGCGACAGCGCCTCGCGGACTTCCAGATCGCAGTCCATCGTCGCCTCACCGCCCGTGTGCGCGATCATCGGCGTCGAGACGCGCGGCCAGTCGAACTTGGGGAAGTACGCCGTCTTGTTGGGGACGGTGTTGGTGAGCGAGAGCGTGTAGCCCGTCCGCCCGTGGAAGGCGTGATCGAAGTGCAGCACTTTGTGGCCGACTTCGCGGCGGTAGCCTTTGGTAAAGTTGAGCCGCACCTTCCAGTCGAACGCCGCTTTGAGCGCATTCTCGACCGCCAACGCACCGCCCGACACAAAGAAGGCGTGCGGCATCGACTCGGGAATCCCGACGCGACTGAACGTGTCGACGAAGCGCGCGAAGTGCGGCGTGTAGACGTCCGAGTTGGCGATCTTGTTGACGGCGGCATCGGTCAGGCGCTCCATGAACGCGGCATCGCTGCGCAGTCCGGGGTGGTTCATACCCAGCGCCGACGACGCATAGAAACCGAACAGGTCGAGGAAACGGCGTCCGCTCTTGGCATCGATCAAGTGGCGTCCCTGAGAGGCGTCCATGTCGAGGACCATATCCATTCCGTCGGCCAGAATGTGGCGCCCCAGCGTGGCGCGCACGTCGGAGGGGGCGATGGTGTCGGCTTTCAATTCCATAGTCGTCAGGGCTTGGGAGGGGATACTGTGCGTGTTACGTGGAGACAAGGTAACGGACAAAAAGCGCATTTCCTGCGCCTAGAGGTCGATTGCGAGGCGTGCGCCTCTGGTTAGCGCCGGAATCGACGTTTAGGTTCACTAAACACGAATACACTTCGCACGACGCCGAAGAAAGTTGCCAAACGGGGCGCACGCCTGCTCGCCAGCGCTGCCTACTCACCGACCTACCAACGAGAGCACGGCCGCACCTACGCCGACAGCGTCTACCTTTGCAGCGCTTCCCGGCCACTCTCGCCCATGTCCACCTCGCTAATCTCCGCGTCGCGCTCGCCCTTCTGGTTGCTCCATGTGGGCGGCTGGACCGCGTTCACCGTCGCTATGATGTTGGGCCGCATCGGAGAGCGTTCGGTCGCCGAGATTTTGATACTCGAACCGGCGTTCGCCCTCCCTGCCGCGCTGCTCACGGCTGCACTGCATCTGCTCTACGTCCGGTTCGGCGTCGAATCGGCCCGGTTGCCCGTCGTCTTCGGCGTCAGCGTAGTCGCGTCCTACATGGGGTCGGTCGGCTGGACGCTCTGCCACCATCTGTTCGTGCTCTACGTAGCTCCACCTGTCCTCGTCGCCATCGACCCGAACTCGACCTATTCGCCGTTCATCCGGCATGTGCTCGACGGCACGGTGTTTCACATGGTCTTTCTGCTGGCCTGGCATGCGCTGTATTTCGGTGGGCAGTCGTACGCGCAGTTGCAGCGGGAGCGCGTGCGCTCGCTCCGGGCCGAGGCGTCGGCGCACCAAGCGCGGCTCCAAGCGCTGCGCTACCAACTCAACCCGCACTTTCTCTTCAACGCGCTCAACGGCATCTCGACGCTCGTCGCCGAAGTGCGGACACGCGAGGCATCCGACATGATCGCGCAGCTGAGCGACTTCCTCCGCCTGACCCTTGAGCAGGACGACGCATCGGAGGTTACCCTCGCTGCCGAGGTCGACTTCGTGCGCCGCTACCTCGAAATCGAGCAGGTGCGCATGGGCGAGCGGCTCCGCGTCGTAATCGACGTAGACGCGGATCTGCTGCCTGCCGCCGTCCCCGCGCTGGTGCTGCAGCCGCTGGTCGAGAACGCCGTCAAGTACGCCGCTGCTCCACGCGAAACCGGCGCGAGCATTTGGGTCGAAGCCCGACGTGACAGCGGTGCCCTCGTCCTATCGGTCAGCGACGACGGGCCGGGGATGACGAGCGGCGATGGGGTGACAGGGTTCGGAGTCGGTCTCGCCAACGTGCGTGCGCGCGTCGAGGAGCGCTATGGAGCGGATGGGCGGATGGAAGTCGGCGCGTCGCCGAGCGGAGGTGTGTGCGTTCGACTCCAGTTTCCGCTGCATTCGGTGACGCGGGAGGTAGCGGCGTGACCCTCCGAGTCCTCATCGTAGATGACGAGCCATTGGGCAGGCGCGGGGTCCGAGTGCGGCTCGAACAGGCGGGCGGCGTAGTGGTCGTCGGCGAGTGCGGCAGCGGGCGCGAGGCCGTCGACGCGATTCGCGAGCACGCGCCCGACGTCGTATTTCTCGACGTGCAGATGCCTGGTCTGGACGGCTTCGGCGTCGTCGAGGCCATCGGTGCGAGCGCGATGCCCGTGACGGTTTTCGTGACTGCGTTCGATGCCCACGCCCTACGCGCGTTCGAAGCCCAAGCGCTCGACTACCTCCTCAAGCCAATCCGCGACGAGCGCTTCGCTCGTGCCCTGGACCGCGCCCGCGCCCGCGTGCAGGAAAGCCGCGAGGGTGACTTTGGGCGGGCAGCGGCAGCGTTGGTCCAGGCGCCGCCCATGGCACCAACCTCTCCGGTTGCCCCCATCGCACCTGCCGCTCCGGTCGCGCCCGCTGCTGAGGGTACTACCTACGAAACGCGCCTGCTCGTCGACAAAGGAAGCCGCGTCGCCGTCGTGCTCGTCGACGAAATCGACTGGATCGAAGCCGCCGGAGACTACGTCCGCATTCACGCCGGGCCGGACACGCACCTGCTGCGCCAAACGACGGCACGCATGGAGGCACGGCTCGACCCGTCGTGCTTCGTCCGCATTCACCGCTCGACCATCGTCAACGTCGCGCGCATCCGCGAACTGCGCCCCCAGGCCAATCGCGATTGTGTGATCGTGCTTCAGAATGGCACCCACATCAAAGCCAGCCGCAGCTACCGCGACCGCCTGGCCGCCGCATTCGGAGCCGACCTGTGATGCCCAGCGACGGGAAACGCAACACCGCGTAGGGGCGGCGCTGGATCGTGATGACGCCAAAATCGCTCCGTCGCGCGGATGCATCGGTTGGTCGCGCCAACCGCTCGGCCCGTCGCATGGAGCGCAACCGATGGCGATAAAGCCGATATGCTGGGACAAACGCAGCCTATCTCACCCAGCCCATCGCACCCATGCGCACCTTCTCCCGGCCTGTCGGCCTCACCCTCGCCGCGCTCCTCGTCCTCGTGGCGACCGGCTTCACGCTCGCCCACCGCTCCGCTGACCTGGACGCCGTACGCATCCCACTCGACCTCTACCTCCAAGGCCAGGCCGAAGGCAACGGCGACTACATGAGGCGCGCCTTTCATCCCGACGCCACCGTCTCGTGGATCAGCGACGGCAAAGTTGCCCAGCGCACGTCAGAAGAGTTCGCCGCCCTGTTTACACGCGGTCCCGCGCCCAATGAAGCCGACCGCCACCGCCGCATTGTCTCGCTCGATGTGACAGGTGATGTAGCCATCGCCCGCCTCGAACTCGACTACCCGAACGTCTTCCTGACCGACTACATGACGCTGCTCCGCGTCGGCGACGAGTGGAAGATCATCGCCAAATCCTACACGCGGAGCGCCCCGCGCACCCGCTGATCTCGCCCTCCTTCGCATCCCTAACCGACATACTATGAACTACCTCTTTGCGGCCTTGCTCTTGTGCGCCGCCCCAACCCTCGCCCAGCCTACCGACTCGCTCTTCTCTGACCGAGCCGCCATCCTCCAAACCATCGACGCGTTCTACATCGGCGATCACACCGGCAGCGAGGCTCACCGCCGCGCGTCGATGCACCCCGACGGCGCGTACCGCTACGTCGACCGTGAGGGCGTCTACAAAGAGAGCCGGTTTCGACTTGAGGGTGGAGGGGCTGACACGCTCTACGTCGAAGAATTACTCAGCGTCGAGATCTACGAACACGTGGCGCTGGCGCGGCTAAGGCTGGTAAACCAGCGCCGCGACGTGCCCGAATACAAGCTGATGACGCTCCACAAAACGAGCGAGGGATGGCGGATCACGACCATCGCTTGGGGCTGGGGCGTGACGCATTAGGCCGCATGCGGCGCATCGCCCGCGACGTGCACCACTCGCCTTCGTTTGGCTGACGCGCAGCTTCGTCTTTCTGGTCCACCTCTGATACAAGAGGTTTTCTCCCACTCTCCGCCTCCTGACTATTGGGAGGCTCAGCTACTGCTATGCGATCTCTTTTCCTACTCCTAGCCGCACTCTCGGCGTTTCCTGCACTGGCCCAGACGCCGCGCTTCGAGATGACGGCGTCGCCCGTGGCGGCTGGCGCGATTCGGCTCGATGGCGTTCTCGACGAAGCGGCGTGGGCCGACGCAACCCCGGTCGGCGACTTTGTCCAGTTTCGTCCGACTCCGGGCGACGCAGCGTCCGAGGCGACGACAGCCCGCGTGCTCATCGGTCCGTCGGCGCTCTACGTCGGGATGCGGATGGAGGACAGCCAGCCCGACGCCATCGACACGCGTTTGGCGCGGCGTGATCAAGGTATCAGCAGCGACCACGCTGCCATCGTCATCGACTCGTACGGCAACGGGCGGACGGGTTTCTTCTTCCGCGTCTCGCCCGGCGGCGTCATGCTCGACATCCTGTTCTACGACGACGATTCGTCGGACGCGTCGTGGGATGCCGTCTGGGACGTGGCAACGAGCCGCGACGAGGGCGGATGGACGGCGGAGTTCGAGATTCCGCTTTCGCAGTTGCGCTATGCCGCAGGCGACGGGCCGCACGAGTGGGGCTTTCAGATCGCTCGCCTGCACTTTCGAACCGGCGAGCTGTCGTACTGGACGCCGCGCAACCCGGAAAACACCGCCTACGTCAGCCAGTTCGGAACGCTGATCCTGCCCGGCATGCTGCCCGCTCCGCGCCGGTTTGAGGCACTGCCGTACGTCGCATCGAGCGTCACGCGTGCGCCAGGTGATCCGTCCGATCCGTTTTACGACGAGACAGCCCTCGAACCACGCGCAGGACTCGACTTCAAGTTGGGCGTCACCAGCGGACTCACGCTCGCAGCGACGGTCAACCCC
The DNA here is from genome assembly GCA_963793245.1 of Rhodothermales bacterium. GTDB lineage: Bacteria > Bacteroidota > Rhodothermia > Rhodothermales > BA12 > CAXBBB01. Next base: position 97,014 of record CAWBZG010000003.1, on the reverse strand, counting down.
GACTTCGGACAGGTCGAGGCCGATCCTGCCCAAGTCAATCTGGGCGGTTTCGAACTCTTCTTCCAAGAGCGCCGCCCGTTCTTCGTCGAAGGACTAGACGCCTTCTCTATGGCACCGCGCCGCGCGATCAACAACAGCCGCCCGAACCTGCTCTACACGCGAAGGATCGGACGGAGTCCGCAGCGCACCCTTTTCGTGCCAGTCGACGCCCAGACCGCAGCCGGTGACGACGGCGTGCTCTACACCGACGCCCCGCAGCAGAGCACGATCCTGGGCGCGGCCAAGCTGTCGGGACGAGTGGGACGCTGGTCGGTCGGCCTGCTCAACGCGACGACGCGGGCCGAATACGGACGCTTCCAAGCGTTCAACGCCAATGGAAACCGCGTGATCGGACGGACGCGCGCTGGTCGAGCCGCTGTCGAACTACCTCGTCGGACGCGCACGCGGCACGTTCGGCGAGACCATCGTCGGCGGACTGCTCACGTCGGTCGTCCGCGACACCGGGCGATCCGGCCATAGACGCGATGCTGCCCCAAACGGCGACCGTCGCGGGCCTGGATGTGGAGCATCCCCTGGGCGATCAGTGGCGGCTGACGGCGCTGGCGACGGGCAGCGTGGTGACCGGCTCATCGTCCGCTATCTCCGATCTACAGACCGCGTTCCCGCGCACGTTCCAGCGCCCCGACGCCGACCACCTGACGTTCGACCCGGACCGCACGAGCCTGACCGGTTGGGCAGCAGAGGCCAACCTGCTCAAAACCGACGGCGAACACTGGACCGGCGGAATGCAACTCGGTGCCACGTCGCCGGGCTTCGACGCCAACGACCTAGGCTTCCAGAGCCGGGCCGACTACGCCAGCGCGACCGCACGTCTGACCTACTCGGAGCCAGCGGCGAGCCGTCTGTTTCAGTCGTGGGAGGCGAGTCTGATCGGAAACGCCGCGTGGACGTTCGGCGGCGAACTCGTGCGGAGCGGCGTGGCAGCCGAGGCCCAGGCCCAACTGCCCAACTTCTGGCAGATCGGCATCAGCGGCGACGTGGTGCCGCGCCGAGACGACGACCGACTGACGCGCGGCGGTCCGATCACCCGGCGCGATGCAGGCGGCTCGATCAGCCTCAACGTCTCGACGGACGGACGCAAACCCGTCGTCGCATCGGCTTCGGGCGGATACTTCGGCAACGAGTTGGGACGCGTCGGTATTCGCGGCTCGGCGGGCGTGCAGGCGCGGCCCACCGACGCGTTTTCGGTCTCTCTTGAGCCGTCGGTCTTCGTCTCGGTTGATCCGCGTCAGTACGTCACCACTCTTGACGACGTGGCCGCCGTGGGCACGTTCGGACGACGCTACGTGTTCGGCCAACTCGACGCCACGTCCCTCTCCGTCGAAGCCCGCGTTGACTGGACGTTTCGGCCCAACCTGACGCTCCAACTCTTCGCTCGCCCGTTCGCCTCACGCGGTCGCTATTCGGCCTTCAGGCAAGTCGACCGTCCCGGCGCGTTCCGCTTCCCCCAGTTCGGCGTCGATGTCGGCACCACCACAACGAGCGCCGACGGCTCGACGACCATCGACCCCGGCGACGGCGGCGACCGGTTCACGCTCGACCGCGACTTCACCGTTCGCTCGCTCCAGGGCAACGCCGTGTTGCGCTGGGAGTACCGCCCAGGTAGCGCCCTCTTCCTCGTCTGGCAGCAGCAGCGTAACGGCTCGGCTGAGGACGGTATGCTGAACTTCGACCGAGACCTAGGAGGACTATTTACCGATCCGCTTACCAACGTCTTCCTGATCAAGCTGAGCTACTGGCTCGGATGACACGCACCGCGACGACGCTGCTGCTCGCACCGAACGGGTCAGGCTCCTACCTTGGCCTTCATCCGACCCTCTGACCCATGATCGACGCCGTCCACTTGCTGACCGAAGCCGAAAAGCTGACCGAGTGGTGGTCGCCGCGTGTCGTCGGGCGCGTAAACGATCAGTACGTCAAGGTTGCCAAAGTGCGCGGCGCGTTCGTGTGGCACGACCATGCCGACGAGGACGAGTTGTTCTTGATCCTTAAGGGGAGGCTCCGCATCGAACTGGAAGACGGAGAAGTCGAGCTATCGGCAGGATCGTTTTGCGTCATTCCACGCGGCGTGCGCCACAACCCAGTCGCCGACGAGCCGTGCTTTCTGGCGCTGATCGAACCCGTTTCGACTCGCCATACCGGAGACGTAGAAACCTCGATGACACGCTCGATAGACGAGCAACTGGCCGAGCAACGCGGTGAGCCGACAGCGGATTGAAGCGGTTGAGCGCGTATCGTGACGGTTCAACCGCGTAGTAGGGCAGGCGACGAGATGTGTAAGGGAAAGAGGCGTCTATATGTCGCATCTTGGCACTTCCTCCTTTTTGCCTTTCGCTCACGGACTAGACCGCGTATCGTACCCGTTGCGTCCTTGACGCGTCTCCGCTCCGTCGCCCTCGTTATCGTTCTGCCCTTGCGCACAGCTACACCCTCCGGCATGATAGTTCTCGAACGCTACGCTCTCCGCGTGTGCCTATGGATCGGCCTGATGCTGATGATGTGCGGACCGATCCTGGCGCAGGAAGCCGTCGCACCGTTCGAAGTCGACGCCATCAGCGTGCGGGGCGATGTCGGTACGCAGACGCGGCTCGACGTGTATACCAAGATCTCGTACGCAGCCCTCTCGTTCACGCGCGCCGACGCCGGATTCAAGGCGCAGTACAGCGTCACGCTGGGCGTCTACCGCATTGAGCGAGGCGGACGCCAGGGCGCCTACGTCGCGGGCAAGACGTGGGACCGGACCGTCAGCGCGACCACGTACGACGCTACTATCGAAGACCGCTTCGCCGACCGGACGACGCAGTCGCTGGCGCTTGCACCGGGTCCTTACCTGTTGCAGTTCAGCGTCGAGGATCGGTCATCGTCGCGCACGTACGCTCATGAAGTGACGACGGTCGTCGCGGATCTGAGCGGTTCGCCGTCGGTCAGCGATTTGATGTTGATCGACAGCTACGATGCGGCCAAGGTGAGCATCAGCCCGCGCGTGTCGAACGCCGTCGCCTCGGACGAGCGGACGTTCTCGTTCCTCTACGAAGTCTATTCGGATGCCCCGCGTGATGTCCGAGTCGTGCGCGAAGTACGGCGCCAGGCGCGTCGCTCCTTGGTGCGGACGGTGTTGGGGACGGACCAGGAAGAATCGTCCAGCGCCACGTATGCGACGGTCGCCCCGACGAGCCTCAAAGCCGGACGCAACCCGGTCGTCGTCACGATCCCGCTCGAAGGCTTTCGCGTCGGCAGCTATACGGTTCGCATCCGGCTCGAGACGATGTCGGGCGATACGCTCGCCACGCGCGAGAAGCCGGTCGAAGTGCTGTGGACCGGGCTGGCTCAGCACGTCCGCGACCTGGACGGCGCCATCGCCCAACTCGTCCACATCGCCAAGCCGCGCGACATCGCCAACATGCGCAGTGCGCCCACGACAGCCGAGCGCCTGCGCCGCTTCCGCGCCTATTGGGAGCGCATGGACCCGACGCCCGGGACGGTCCGCAACGAGCGCATGGAGGAACACTACCTGCGCGTCGCCTACTCGAACCGCAGCTACAAAGCGGGTGCACGCGACGGCTGGGAGACCGATCGAGGCCTGGTCATGATCCGCTTCGGTGAGCCGACCGAGATCGAGCGCCATCCGTTCAGCTTCGACAACGATCCGTACGAAATCTGGACCTACAACCACATTCGGTCGCCGCTTCATCTTCATCGACCAGACCGGCTTCGGCGACTACCAACTGCTCCACCCGATCTGGGACGACCGGACACGGCTGTAATCCACTGCGGAGCCTCTCGCTACCTCCATGCGCCTCCTCTCTGCGCTCGCCCTTGCTCTGTTAACGCTGATCGCCTGCGACTCAAACGACGACGCAGATAGCTTTTCAGGGCGCTACGAAGCTACCACGCTCGAACTTCCCCGCGCCGCTGATGGCACGTATAACGCCCTCGTCTCGGGAGGGCAACTGGAGCTGACGTTCAGCGAAAATGGTCGCCTCGCTGGGACGTTCTCACCGGGTCGCGACGACTCCAACGGTCCCAATTCGCCCACGGTGACGATAGAGTTCACCGATAGCTACAGCCTCAGCGACAGTACCGTGGTGCTCAACACGACGTCGCTTCCCGAGTCCTTTCCGCGCACGTTCAAGCGAGACGGTGAGCGAATTTCGGCTGAGCTATTTTTCCCGGAAGGCGGCTACCGCATTGTGCTGGAGCGGCAGTAGCCGGAGCACTGACCAGGGTCAAGGCGTTGAGGCAAGCCACTTACGCCGCCTCATATGCCTCAGCCGCTCCGCATCGTGTTCATGGGCACGCCCGAGTTTGCCGTGCCCTCTTTGGAAGCACTTGCCAAGGCAGGGCACACGCCGGTTGCGGTCGTCACGTCGCTGGATACGCCGGGAAGCAGGAGGAAGCCGCCGACGCCACCGCCCGTCAAGCGGGCCGCCCAGCAGTTGGGCATCGAGCGCATCCTGCAACCCGATTCGGTGAAGGCACCTGAGTTTGCGGACGAGATAGCGGAGTTGGAGGCGGACCTGATCGTCGTCGTCGCCTTCAAGATTTTGCCTCCGCTCGTCTTCGAGTCGGCGCGGATGGGCGCGTTCAACCTGCACGGCTCGCTGCTCCCTCGCTACCGAGGCGCGGCGCCGATCCAGCGCGCAGTCATGGCGGGCGACAGCGAAACCGGACTAACGACGTTCGCTCTCGCCGCGCGCGTCGACACGGGCGGCGTTCTGCTGCAACAGCGCGTACCGCTGTCGCCCCAAGAGACGGCGGGCGACTTGCACGACCGGCTGATGACGCTGGGCGCGGATCTGGTCGTCGAAACCGTTCGGCTGTACGAAGAGGGCGAAATCCACCCGCAGCCTCAGGACGACGCACTCGCCACACCTGCGCCCAAACTCTTCCGTGAGGAAGGCGAGGTCGACTGGAATCAGCCCGCCGAGCAGGTGCGCCGTCACATTCACGGTTTCTCGCCGTTCCCCGGCGCGTGGACCACGTGGCGCGGTGAGGCACTCAAACTCTACCGCACCGCCCTCCCCGACGACGCGCCTGCGCTGGGCGGAGAGGCACCGGGAACGCTAGCCGTCCAAAACGACCGCCTGTTCGTCGCGTGCGCCGATGCCCCGCTCGAACTGGTCGAAGTGCAACAGGCGGGCCGCAAGCGACAGGACGCAGCGGATTTCGTGCGCGGCGCCAGTCTGGTAGAGGGCGAGCGCGTCGGCTGAGCGCTGTTAGCTGAGTCGGAAGGAACGGCGATGGTGGACCGTCGGGCCATGCTCGGCGAGGGCGGCATAGTGGGCGCGCGTCGGGTAGCCTTTGTTGCCCTTCCAGTCGAACGCCGGGAAGTCGGCAGCGAGGTCGATCATCAAACGGTCGCGCGTGACCTTGGCGATGACCGATGCAGCGGCGATGCTCTGACTCTTGCCGTCGCCCTTGACGATGGCGATTGCGGGAGCCGGTAGTTGAGGCGGAAGCCGGTTTCCGTCGATCAGGATGCAATCAGGTGCCACGTCGAGCGCGACGACGGCGCGGCGCATCGCCTCCATCGCCGCATGCAGCACGTTGAGCCGGTCGACTTCGGCAGGTGAGCAGACGCCGACGCCAAACGCAATCGCCACGCTCGGAATCAAGTCGAACAGCCCGTCGCGCTGAGTAGGCGACAGCTTTTTGGAGTCGTCCAGCCCGTCGAGCACGCAATCGGCAGGCAAGATGACGGCGGCAGCGACGACGGGACCGGCGAGACATCCGCGCCCCGCTTCGTCGACGCCTGCGAGCAAGCCCGAAGTGGGTCGGTGATCGATGTCGAAGCGGGCGAGGTCGGTCGGCATGGCTCCAAGCTACGCCGAGTCGCGCCTCTCGCAAGCCAGCACAGACTGTCAGGCGGCCAGTGCCAGAGGAAACGATGACGACTCCTCGACGGCAGGCTGTCCGTAGCCGCGCAGACGCAGGGCGAGTTCGTCGGCGGTCGTGGCGGTCAGCATTCGGGTGGCGCTGCGGTGCGAGGCGGCAAAGACGGCGTGCGTGCCCGACTCGTAGCGATGGAAGGTCCAGTCGGGGCCACGTAGGGAGCCACTTTCGGGCCGGTCGGCGAGCGTCTGGATCGCGTCGAGCAGTGCGGCGCGTTCGTCGTCCTGCCAGAGGCCGGAGAAGTGAGGGGAGCGATCCATAACGGGGCGTGGAGAGTGGGAGTGGTTACATGATCAAACATATACGGTGCCTACCCTATGTCACACCCATCGGCAGAGGCGCAGATCTTTTCCACACCGCTCACTACACAGCGTCAGCGCCGCTCATTCGACTGCGAGGGGAAGCCGGACAGTGAAACGCGCGCCGCCCTCCGGACTCTCTCCGGCGGTTATCGTGCCGTCGTACTGCTGCACGATCTCACGTGCGAGGAAGAGGCCAAGTCCGGTCGCCGTTTCCGACCCCGTCGGCTGCGCGTCCAGGCGCGTGTAGGGGTCGAAGACGCGGACTCTCTGATCGACGGGGATGCCCGGGCCAGCATCGTCGACGATGAGGACGGCATGGTCGTCTTCGAGTGTGATCTCGAGGTGTACGTCCGAGCCGAGGGGGGCGTACTTGAGCGCGTTGGACACCAAGTTGTCGACGATCAGGCGCAGGCGAAGCGCGTCAGCCCGGACAGTGACCGGCACATCGGGAAGAACGGTGTGGAGGTGCTGCTCCTTGGTGCGAGCAAACCCACGCGAGAGTGCTGTTGCCGCTCGCACAACCGCTCGCAGGTCGACCGTTGGGAGTTCGGAGTTAGTTGGAACGGCGGTGTTGTCGGCGTCCAAGATCGAGTGGATCAGCATGAGCGCCTGCTCTCCGGCGTCGTGGATGATGCCGATCATCTCGGCGGCTTCCGACTCGGGCGGCAGGTCTTCCGCGATGACCTCGGCAAGCCCTACGATCCCACCGATGGGGTTTTTCAAGTCATGAGACACCATCCGCATCACGCGCTCCTTACTCTTCAGCAGATCGGCAAGAGCGACATTCTGCGTCTCCATCCGCTCCGATGCATGGCGCAGTTCGCTCGTCTGCTGGTCGACAGCGCTTTGCAGGTCACGCTCTCGCGCGCGCAACGCATGATCGCGTAGTCCCACGGTGCCGACGATGCCGAGCGCTAACGCGATCGCTGCAGCGATCAAGAACAGGGGGGTTTGGTAGAGAGGAGTCGGTACGACCAGCGTGGCGAGTAGGACCGCGTCGCCCCACGTGCCATCAGCGCTGCGGGCGCGCGCTTCGAGCCGGTACGATCCGCCGCGCAGTCCGCCGTACGTGATGCTCCGATGCAACGGGTCGACCTCCTCCCACTGCCCCGATCCATCCGAGAGTCGCGCATCTAATTCGATGTTGCGCGGATGCTCGGCGGTGAGCGCGCCGATGCGAAAGCCGAATGCGACGGTCGGACGACGCCAGTTCAAGCGCACAAGTGCCATCGCCCGAGCAAGCGACTGGCACACCATCAACCTCTGCGGCCTGGAGATAGGGCGTCGGGGGAGGCTGAACGTCGTCCGCCAGATCGGGATCGAGCACGGCCATCCCCTTGATCGTCGGAAGCCACACCGTACCGTCGGGCCAGACCAGCCCGGCGCCCTGAAACCCGCCGTTGGCCTCGGTACTCGGCAGGCCGTCCGCCGACGTGAACGTGCGAACGTGAGGAGGTTCAGCGTTCTCCCTTCAGAAACGCGTCGAGATCCCGTCGATGGGTGCGCGCCAGTCCCTGATTGTGGGTCGACCACAGGCGGTCGCGTCGCGTCGATGTGGAGAAACGAGACGAAGTCGTCGGGCAGTCCGTCGGATGCTCGGAAGCGCGGCACGTCGGACGAGTTCAAGGTTTTCGATCGGCCTCTGATCTGCGCGTCGCGGTCGAGACGGTAGATACCTCCGCCGTAGGTGCCGACGTAGAGCGTGCCATCGTCCGCCTGCGCGAACGTGCGCGCATCGCCCTTGACGCGGAGGATCGGAGCGAAGGTCATTCCATCGAAGCGCGAGACGTAGCCGGGGCCGCCGATCCACAACACGTCCTCGGCATCCTCGAAAAACTGAACGACGTTGAAGGCCCCACCGCCCAAACTATCGGCCAGGTGCCAGGCGGGGACGTGGACGAAAGTGCCCGAATCGGTCCGCCGGTAGATGCGTCCATCGCTGCGGCGGCTCGTCCACAGGGTGCCTTCGCGGTCGGTGAACAGAACGGTAGAGCCGCCCTGAAGGGTAAAATTGGACGTCCCAACTGCTTCGTCGATCAGCCGGATGCGTCCGTCGCGGATATTATGTAACAGCCCACCGATTCCAGTCGTCCAAACCGTGCCATCGGGTGTTTGAGCAACCGTCCAAAGGCAACTGGATATCTTGACCCACTGCTCTGTGTCCAACTGTTCGTCCGAGACCTTGTAGACGGTTCGGCCTCCTCGCTGGGTGAAGTTCAGTATGCCCTGACAGTTGCCTGTCGTCCACAGACTGCCGTCGCGGTCACGGGCGATGCCGCGGACACCGCTCGTTCCGAAGCCGCCCAGGTCGACCGACCCGATGCGGTGCGGACGCAGGCGCATCACTCCGTCGGATTCGAGTGCGACCCAGACGACGCCGCTGTCGTCGGCGTAGAGCCAGTTGGCGTGCTGCGTCGCCAGTGTGTCCAGCACCGTTCCATCAGAAGAAAGCCGGAAAACGCCGCCCTGCCCGGCGGTCAGATATCCACCTTCGTACGGAATGATGTGACGTGACCAGCCCAGAAGCGAAAACGGTTCTGCTCCGCTTGGAGTCAACCGGAGGATGCCTGATTCGCCCATAGTCCAGATGGTCCCTTCGGAGTCTCCGAACATGTTCGAACTAGTGAAGCCGGCGAGCTTCGTGCTGTGGAGAGACCACGTGCCGTCTTTGAGTTTCCAGATCTGACGTCGGTCCGAATAGCTGTACAGCGTGCCGTCGCGTCCCATTGCCACCGTCACCAGTCCCGTGCGCGTGCTACCGAGCGGCGGGTAGGGTCCGAGGCGATAGGTCGTGTCGGCGCGGACGAGGTAGAAGGATGGGTCGGCTTGCTCGGACGTTCGTACGATGATCGCATCGGCATATTCGTCGCGCGCGTATCCGGTCAGGTCGAATGCTGCCAGTTGTTCGCTCAGCGAGTCGCCCAGGACGCGCCAGATGCCGTGCCCCATCACGGCGGCGCACATCCCTTCGCCCGCACACGGCATCAATCCATCGCCGAGGACAGTGCCTCCGCGTGGGACGCCCCGCAACGGCGTCGCCTGAAACGAGTAGCCATCGAAGCGGGCCGGCGTGCCGAAGCCGCTCATCCAAATCGATCCGTCGCTGCCGCGCAGCACGCGCTGATTCGAGTTCTGCGGCAGTCCATTGTCGACGTTCCAGATGGTCGACTCGAAGCCGTAGCGCACCAAGCCTTCCCATCCCGGTTGGGCGTACACGCGCTCCACTCCCGCAGTCAGTGCGAGCAGTAAGAGGAGAATGACGTGTGATACGACGAGGCGGCGCACGCGGGTGAGTGGGATGCCGAGACAGTCCGGTGAGAGGTAGGTATCGACCGGAGCGCGCAGTTTATAACCTACTGCACGCAAAACGATCGGGGGTTACCGAATCCGATACGTCAGTCCAGCCCGTACGTCTGCGCGATTTGCTCGGGCGTCAACGTCTCGGACTCGGCACCAGGAATCGCCGACTTCTCGAGCACGAATCGGCCCATCACCAACGCGTCGAGGTGCGTCGCCCGGAAGCAGCGGTAGGCGTCTTCGGGCGTCGCAACGATGGGTTCGCCGCGCACGTTGAAGCTCGTATTGACGAGAACCGGCGTCCCGGTTCGCTCGCCGAAGGCGGTCAGCAGCGCGTGAAAGAGCGGGTTATGCTCACCGTCGACCGTCTGCACGCGCGCCGAACCGTCGACGTGCGTGACGGCGGGGATCGGACCGCCGACGCTTCCCAGCCGGTCCAGCCCTTCGCCCTCAACGGTTGCGTTCTGTACCGGAGCCACGAGCAGCATATACGGCGATGGTGCGTCGATGTCGAAGAACTCTGCGGCGCGCTCGGCCACGACCGAAGGCGCAAACGGGCGAAAACTCTCTCTGAACTTGACCTTGAGGTTGACCGTCCGCTGCACTTCGCGTCCCCGCGCGTCGGCGAGAATCGAGCGATTGCCCAGCGCGCGTGGCCCATACTCCATCCGCCCCTGAAACCAGCCGACGGCCTTTCCATCGGCAAGCAGGTCAGCGCCCATGGCGATCAGATCGTCGTCGGTTTCTGCGCGTGTGAACGGGACGCCGGTCGTAGCAAGGAAGTCGGCGATGGCGTCGTCGTCGAAGATCGGGCCGAGGTAGCCGCCCTTCATCAGGTCGCCAGCCGGTGTCGGACGCGGTCCGCCCAGCGCGTGGTGGTAGGCGGCAAGGGCGGCGCCCAACGCTCCGCCTCCGTCCCCGGCAGCGGGCTGGATCCACAACTCGTCGACCAGGCCCGAGCGCAGCAGGTGCCCGTTGGCGACGCAGTTGAGCGCGACGCCTCCCGCCATCGTCAGGTTGCGGCTTCCGGACGTGCGGACGGCTTCGCGCGCCAGTCCCAGGACGGCTTCGGTCGTGACGGCTTGAATCGAAGCGGCGAGGTCGAGGTCGCGCGGCGTCAGCTTGGACTCGGGTTTGCGGCGTGGGCCGAAGAGCGTTTCCATTTTGCGCGTCGTCATGCGCAGGCCGGTGGCGTAGCCGAAGTACGACATGTTGAGGCGAAACGAGCCGTCGTCGCGCAGGTCGATCAACTCGTCACGGATGGCCTGGGCGAAGCGCGGCGTGCCGTAGGGCGCCAAGCCCATCAGCTTGTACTCGCCGCTGTTGACGCGGAAGCCGCAGAAGTACGTGAGCGCCGAGTAGAGCAGGCCCAGCGAGTGCGGAAAGTGCAGTTCGCGCGTCAGCGTCAGCGTGTTGCCCTGTCCGTGCCCAATCGTCGTCGTCGCCCACTCGCCGACGCCGTCGGTCGTCAAGACGGCAGCCTGTTCGAACGGAGAGGCGAAAAACGCGCTCGCGGCGTGGCTTTCGTGGTGCTCCGGGAAGAACAGCGGCCCCTCGTACTCATCCAGCGCTTTGCGGATCGTGTCGCCGGTCCACAGCTTCTTTTTCAACCAAACCGGCATCGCCGCCCACCACGACAACAGTCCACGCGGGGCGCTCGCGACGTACGTTTCCAGCAGCCGCTCAAACGTCAGCAGCGGCTTATCGTAAAACGCGACGGCATCGAGATCGGCAACGGTCGCGCCTGCTTCGCGCAGACAATAGGCGACGGCCTGATGCGGAAACCCCGCGTCGTGCTTGATGCGCGAAAACCGCTCTTCCTGCGCCGCCGCCACGATCTGACCGTCGCGCAACAGGCAGGCTGCCGAGTCGTGATAGAAGCCGGACAGACCGAGAACGAGCATGGAGCGAGACGAGTGAGGAGCCGAAAGCTACGCCGCCGCCTGCCTACCTTCCGCGTCATGACGACCGAACTCTACGCCGAGTGGCTTGGGCGCGCCCGCCGCCACGTCCGTGGGCACGCCCAAGCCGCAGACCTGCTGCACGACGCGCTGCTGATCGCGTCCGACGCCGGTCGGCTCGACCTGAACGAAGAGTCCAACCGCCGCTGGCTCTCGGGCGTGCTACGCAACCGCGCGGCGATGGCGCTTCGCACCGACGCGCGCCGAACGGCAAGGGAGCACGCATCGGCTTCCGAACCCGTCGCCCTACCCGACGAGTACGCGCTGCCGCCGCACCTCGACGACGTACCCCGATCCGCGCGCAACGTGCTGGCGTTGGCGCTCTATGGCATGGACCGGGCCGAAATCGCGTCGGCGCTTCGGATCTCGGATGCAGCGCTCCGCCAGCGGCTCGTCGTGCTCAGGCGCTCGCTGGGTGAGATCGACACGGATGCGCTCCTCTCGTCGGCGCGGTTGCGTCAGGCCGAGCGCGCTGGATCGGACGCTCGCCACCTACGCAACCGGCTGATCGCCCATGCGCGTCGCTCGGCCAGCATCGCCGCGCATGACCCGGACGGGCACGCACTGGGCTTGAGCGTGCCAGAAAAAGAGCGCCTGGTGCTCACACCACACCAGTCGGCGGCAACGACTAGACGAACCCACTCCTCAACTCCCCCGCTCGTCATGCGCCACACCGTTTCCGCTCTCGTGTTCTACGTCGCCGACATCGACCGCACCGCCGCCTTCTACACCGACGTGCTCGGTCTTTCCGTCGAGCGGATGGGCGAGGGCGACGAAGTCTTTCTCTCCGCCGATGCAGGAGGTGTCGGGCTGGTCTTCTTCTGCGACCCCGACGCTCAGGCGGGCAGCAGCCCGGTCGTCGTGTTCGGCGTCGATGCGGGGATCGAGGAGGCCGTCGCAGCCCTCGTCAGTCACGGCGTCGAGATCGTCACCCCTGTCACTCACGCTCCCGATGGCGGATTGACCGCCGACTTCCGCGACCCGGACGGCTACACGCTCAGCTATTACCAGCCGACGACCGAGGAGGCATAACGAGACGGGAACGCGCGTTCCGCACCGGGCGTGCCGTGCGCTCCTCACCTCTTCCGACCGATGCGCCTCCTTCCGCTCGCCCTGCTCTTCCTGCTGACGGCGTGCGCCGATTACGACACCACGTCGCTGGCCGACCCCGACGCCGTCGACCGGCGCGTTTCCGAAGCGACCGAGCGGATGGATGCGTCTCCGGCGGGCCAGCGTGTCGCCCAGGCTATCGCGGCGCATGGCGGATTGGAGGCGTGGTACCGGGGCGGGCCGATGCGCTACCGCTACGCCTACCAGCGCACCGATGCCGACGGTAACGCCAACGGAGATCCCATCGATACCTACCAACTGATCGACCCGTGGGACGCGCGCGCCGTCCACTCCGTCGCTTCGGACACGACCGTGCGCTTCGGGTGGACCGGAAGCGAGGCCTGGATCGCACCGTCGGACGCCGAGCCTCCCATTAACGCGCGCTTTTGGTCGCTGACGCCCTACTACTTCGTGTCGATGCCCTTCGTGCTCGCCGATCCCGGCGTCAACTACGCCCTCGCCCCGTCCGACACCGTCGACGGTCGCGCGGTCGATGTCGTCCGCATCACGTTCGACGCGGGCACCGGCGACGCGCCGGACGACTACTACGACCTGCTCCTCGACCCGCAGACCAACCGCGTCCAGGGCGTCCGCTACGTCGTGTCCTACTTCAACACCGACGGCAGCCCGATGGCCGAGACGACGATGCTGTACGACGGTGCCCAATCGCCCGGCGGCGGCATCGAGATGCAGACGGGCTTCCGCTCGTTCTCGTCCGAAACCGGCTTCCAGCGAGCCAAAGGCACACTCACCGACCTCCGCTTCGCCCCGGACGTGCCGGACGCCGCTTTCGCCAAACCGGAAGGCGCGCGCGTGCAGGAGGGCATGTGAGTGCGCGCCGTATCGTGACGTGTGCGGACGGATCGTGATTCCAATGCCTTCGACGTTGACCTCGACCGAGCCGATCCAGACTAGGCCGGTGGACTCGGCTCACGCCAGCACTTCCCCCGCCGTAGCGCGGCTGACGGCGTTGTGGGCGCTGGCCGAAGTCGGATTGGGTGGAGCGCTCCACGCGTTTCGCCTGCCCCTGACCGGACTGCTCGTCGGATCGAGCGCGGTCGTGCTGTTGGCGCTCATAGCCCACGCTGCGCGTCGCGATGGTCGACCGATTCGACGCACGCTGCTAACGGCGACGGCAATCGTGCTGGGCGTTAAAGCGGCTGCGAGTCCGCACGCGCCAGTCGGAGCGTATCTGGCCGTCGCGTTTCAAGGCGGCCTGGCTTCCATCGTCCTGCCGATGTTGGGCCGAACAACAGGACCGCTGGTGCTGGGCGTCGTCGCGCTGGCCGAGTCAGCGATCCAGCGGGTGCTGGTGATGACGCTGCTGTTCGGCGCTGCGTTCTGGGACGCGGTCGACGCGCTGGTGGGGCTGGCCGTTCGGCAGATCGGTCCGCTGGTAGGCATCACCGATGGACCTGCTTCTGCGAGCGTCTGGCTGGTCGGCGTCTACATCGGCCTGCATGTAGCGATGGGCATCGTGGCCGGTGTGCTGGGTGGGCGGCTGCCCCGGCGCGTGTTTCGCGCATCGGAAGGCGCCGAGGCGCGGCTGTTGGCTGACGAAGCGCGTCAGCACGTCGATTCGCGTGTCTCGGATCAGAAGCAGAGTGCGCGCGCGTGGTGGCGGCGACCGGTCGTGCGTCGGCTGGCGCTAGTCGCTCTGCTGCTCGGGGCCTACGCGCTACTCGGCTTGGCGGACGAGACGACTCGCCCCCTCGTGGCTGCATCGGTAGCGTTTGGACGAGCCGTTGTGCTGGTCGGCGTGTGGATGGCTGTCGTCGCGCCGCTGCTGCTTCGGCTACTGCATCGGTGGGCGGATGGCTCGGCGCGTGGCGTCGAAGTGGCGCGCACGGCGGATCAACTTCCTCACCTGGCTGCGCTCGCCCGCCTCGCCTGGCGCCGGACGCAGGGTCGCGGTTTGACTCGCCCCATCGCTTTCGCCACACTCGTCACGTCTGCGGCGCTAGTATCGCCCATTTCTGGCTCTCCGCCCAACCCATGATCGCGATTCTCACCGGGCCGATCCGCACCGGCAAGACGACCGCCCTACTCGCGGCCTTTCCGACCGGATATGCAAGCGGCGTGCTGCAACCCGTAGCCGACGGACGCCGCCGCGTGCTGTGCCTCCGGTCCGGCCAATCGCGCCCTCTCGAAGCCTCCGCTGAGGTGCCCGATCAAGACCAGGTGCAGGTTGGTCGATTTGTCTTCTCTGCGTCGACTCTGCGGTGGGCCAACGGCTGCATCGTAGACGCGCTGGATGTGCGAGCACATGACGAGTGGGTCGTCATCGACGAAGTCGGCCCGCTCGAATTGGACGGACGAGGAATCGCACGCGCCGTCCAAAAAGCCGTGACGCGCGCCCAGCCGCCAAACGGACCACGCCTACTGCTCGTAGTGCGCGATGGGCTGGTGGATGCGGTCTGCGATGGCTTCGGAATCGTCGATCCGCTCGTTCTGCGCTTGGGAGATCGGCCACCGGGCGGACCGCGCATTGGACTACCCCAGGAGGTATAGCGTCAGCGCTTCGGAGAATCAGGTGCCTAGCGGATCGACAACTTCCAGTCCGTCGATCCAGTCGAAGTCGCGGACGTTGTGCGTGGCGAGCGGCAGGCCGTATGCCAGTGCCGTCGCCCCGATCAGCGCGTCGCCCAGACTCATTTTGCGCTGCTGTCGGAGCGCGATGGCGCGATCGATGATCTCATCCGAAACGGGTAGGAGGATGGCATCTCGAGTAGAACACACTGAAGCGATTGCCCGATCCTCGGTCGCGATGCGATGGTATCCGAGAGCCTCTACCTTCGAAATCACCGAAGCGAACGCACGCCGCTGCCGCAAGAACCGGCGCAGAGCATCGAAGCCTGGTTTCGACTTGTAGATGATCAGATTCGTGTCGAGCAGCATGGCTCAGTCCTCCCGACCTGGTAACGGTCGGTCTTTGCGAATCTCTCGCTGCCACGCAGCTGGGTCTTCTGATAGCGAAGAGATCTCACTTAGCGATGGCTTCAAGCGCCTCGACCAACGCTGCTCGGTCGTTCCTGCGTCGACTCGGGCAGAGGCGGAAGCCGCGACGATTCGCCCGCATCTGGGATTACGCGGACTCTTCCAGACGGGGGACGGGCGCCGATCCAGCGGATGCGGTCGCCTTCGAGGATGCCTTCGTACATGTCAGCCATAGCAGCGGGGGTTGGGCTGTCAACACGCGCGTAGCAAGCCGGTTCGTCGAAACCCGCGTTACAGCGCTTTGACTTCGGTCGTAAGCGAGGAGATCGAAGCCTTGGCGTCGCCGAAGAGCATGCGCGTGTTGGGCGCGAAGAAGAGCGCGTTCTCGACACCCGAGTAGCCCGGACGCATCGACCGCTTGAGCACGACAACCTGGCTCGCCTTGTCCACGTCGAGGATCGGCATGCCGTAGATCGGACTCGCCGTGTCGGTCCGAGCGGCCGGATTGACGACATCGTTCGCGCCGACGACGAGCACCACGTCGGTGCGGTCGAACTCGCCGTTGATCTCGTCCATCTCGGCGAGCAGGTCGTACGACACGTTGGCTTCGGCGAGCAGCACGTTCATGTGCCCCGGCATCCGCCCCGCGACCGGATGGATCGCAAACCGCACGTCGACGCCTTTTCCGATCAGCACGTCGGCCAGTTCGCGCACCTGGTGCTGCGCCTGGGCGACGGCCATCCCATAGCCCGGCACGACGACGACGCGGTCGGCGTAGGCGAGCGAGACCGCCACGTCGTCGGCCTGCGTCTCCTGGATCGAGCCGCCCGCTGCGTTCGACGTGGAAGACTCACCGCCATCTCCGCCGCCGAAGCCACCGGCGAGCACGTTGAGCAGACTGCGGTTCATCGCGTCGCACATGATCTGCGTCAGGATCAGCCCGCTCGCCCCGACGAGCGCGCCCGAAACGACGAGGGCCGTGTTGCCGAGCACGAAGCCCGTCAGCGCGGCGGCTAACCCAGAGTACGCGTTGAGCAGCGACACGACGACGGGCATGTCCGCGCCACCGATGGGTAGCGTCGTCGTCAGGCCGAGGACCAGGGCCAAGACGGTCAACTCAAACAAGATGAAAACGGACAGGTGGACCGAGTCGCGAAGGACGAGAGATTGCGTGCCCGAGGTCGATTCCAACGCGTAGTAAGCGATCAGCCCGAGCGACGCGACAGCCAGTAGCAGCGTCAGGACACGTATCCCTTTGAACGAAATCGGGTTGCCGGACAGTTTGCCCGCCAGCTTGCCGTACGCCACGAACGAGCCGCTCAGCGTCACCGAGCCGACCAGAACGCACAATCCCAGCACGGCAGCTACGATCGGCGAGGTTTGCTCCGCTCCGCCGACCAACCGCGCGCCCTCGGCCAGCGCCACACCGACCGACGCCAGCCCGCCCAGTCCGTTGAACGCCGCCACGAGTTCGGGCATCCCAGTCATCTCGACACGACGCGCGAGCACCACTCCGACGCCGCCGCCGATCACTAGCCCCACCAGCAACACGAGCGGCGACAGGATCTGCTGACTCAGCAGCGTCGCGACGATGGCGACGAGCATGCCCACAGCAGAAAGCCGGTTGCCTTGGGGCGCCGTCGCAGGTGACGAGAGGCGCTTTAGTCCCAGGATGAAGAGCGACGCGGCGACGAGGTAGGCCAGTTCGATCAGAACGTCCATGAGCGGTCGGGAGAGTCAGGTAGAAAAGAGCGAGATCAGGCGTCCGGCGCATCCGGCGCGCGCTTTTTCTTGAACATCGCCAGCATGCGGTCCGTCACCAGAAAACCGCCGACCACGTTGATCGTCGCCGCGACGAGTGCCACGAAGCCCAGCGCTTGGGCCAGAATCCCGTCGGTCATGCCCGCCGCCACGAGCGCGCCGACGATGGTGATGCCGCTGATCGCGTTCGACCCCGACATGAGCGGCGTGTGCAGCGTCTGCGGCACCTTGGAAATCAGCTCGGCGCCGACGAAGGCCGCGAGGACAAAGAGGATCAGATCGTCCAGCATAAAAAGAAAGGTCTACAAGTGATCGATAGTCAGTAAGGGCGATTCATGAATCGCCCGCTTCAAGTCCCCACCGCTACTGCGCTGCTTCCAACATCGCCAGCACGCGCGGGTGCACGACCGCTCCGCCCTGCGCTACCAGCGCTCCCTGCACGATGTCGTCTTCCAAGTCGAGCGTCAACCCGTCTGGCCCGGCGATCAGGCTGACTAGCGCCGACAGCGTCCGTCCGTACACCAACGAGGCGTGGACCGGCATCTCCGACGTGATGTTGGCCGGGCCAATGATCGACACGCCGCCCGACACGACCGTCTCGCCGACCTGAGTCAGCGCGCAGTTGCCGCCGCCCGGCGCCGCCAGATCGACGACGACCGAACCGGGCGCCATCGCCCCAACTGCTTCGGCGCTCACGAGCAGCGGCGCCTTGCGTCCGGGAATCAGCGCGGTCGTGATGACGACGTCGGCCTTGGCGACGTGCAGCGCCAAGGCGCGGACCTGCCGCTCGGCCTCGTCGTCGGCGAGGGCTTTGGCGTAGCCACCGGCATCTTGGGCATCGCCCGCGCCCAGATCCAACTCGACGAACGTCGCGCCCAGGCTGCGCACCTCTTCCGCCGACGCCGCCCGCACGTCGTACGCCGACACGCGAGCGCCCAGCCTGCGCGCCGTCGCAATCGCCTGCAAACCTGCCACGCCTGCTCCCAAGATGAGCACCTGCGCCGGACGCAGCGTGCCCGCTGCCGTGGTGAGTAGAGGGAAGAACTTGGGCAGGAGAGTCGCCGCCACTAGCGCCGCGCGGTAGCCCGCCAGACTCGACAGCGCGGAGAGCGCGTCCATCTTCTGCGCTCTGGACGTGCGCGGCACTAGCTCCATCGCCAGAACGGTCGCGCCGGACGCGGCCAATCGCTGCATCCGGGCCGGGTCGCCCAGCGGATCCATCAGGCCGACGAGCGTCTGCTCCGGGCGCATCTTCTCGGAAGGCGGCGGCGATACGCACAGCAGCACGTCGGCAGCGAACGCGTCGCCGATCGAGCATCCGGCGGCCTGGTAGTCGGCGTCCGAGTGGAACGCGCCGGCTCCGGCTCCGGGCGCCACGACGACGGCGAATCCGTCCTTGATCAGACGGCCCGCGGTTTCGGGCGAAAGGGCGACGCGCGTCTCGCCCGGAGCGGTTTCGCGCGGAACGCCGAGGGTGAGCGGCATGGAGGTCGGAGTGGAGTTGGCGGAACGTACGAAGTGAACCGCGCTCGACCCTTCACAATCGTGAGGTCACTGAGCCGCGCGCTTACCGTGTGACGTAGCGCCACCCGGTGACGGCCCCGTCGACGAGGATGACATTCAGAGCGCGCGAGCCGTCCACATCGAACGACCACGTCTCACGCCCGTCCGCAACCTGTCGACGATTGGGCGCCCCGGCTGCCTCGCGCAGTTCGTCCGGCGTCATACCGCGCTTCAACTCGGATTCGAAGCTAGCCTTTTTGGGCCTACTCGCCTCGTCTCGTGCCTCTTTGGTATTTCGCCATCCGCGACGCGCGTCGTCTCGTCCCGCCTCGACCTGCCGCTCGCACGCACTTTGACGCTCCCCATCGCTATCGGGGCAGAGCGCACTACACCCCGAAGCGGCGGGAACGGTCAGGAGGAGAAACGCAACTAATCGGAGCATGTCGATAAGATTGGTGAGATTACCGTCCGAACGCCGCGCTCAAAGCTGCTTCGCCTCCGACGACGGGCAATTCGATCATCAGCGCATCCTGGTCGAGCGTGAGTTGGGTACCGGCTTCGGGATGGAGCAAGAACTCGGGATCGCTCGAAAACACCATCAGGCCGAGCATCTGTCCGGCGGCGACGATCTCGTCGTCGGGCTGCAGGTCGAACGAGAGGTCGACGAACTCGCCGGGCACGAGCGGGGCGCTGCTGTCGAGGGCGCGAGCGTTCTGCGGATCGGCCCAGCCGCGCGTGAGACCACCGCCCGCTTTGCGCCATCCGTCCGACCACGGCAGCGAGACGAGCCAGACCGACACGTTGGCCGACGGCTTGTTGACGGCGACGCGCATCGACACGCGCGTCACGCCCGACAGGTGCAGCGGCGTTTGCAAGCGCGGCGTGACGTAGAGCAGGCGAGCGGCGTTGGGCGCGAAACCAGAAAGCGATTGGCCGTCCTGCGACACGTCGTCGGACAGCACTGCGGTTCCTTGGGTGTCGTCGTCGCGCGTCAGGCTCAGGCCGCCCATCATGTTGCCGCCGTCGGGCGTGGCGCGCGTGGCCCTCGCGTAGAGCGGGACCGAAGCCGATTCGGGGTTGGGGAACGTGGCGTAGGGCGTCGGCTCCATGCGGTCGTCGTTCTCGCGGACGATCCAGGCGCGCGGATCTTCTTCGACGCCGTTGTCGACGCCGTAGAGGTAGCGCGTGAACCAGCGGTTCATCAGCCGCATCGGAGGCGCTCCACCGTGGCCCTGCTGGTGGTAGTAGTATTGGACCGGCACGCCGCGGTTTTCGAGCGCTTTGGCGAATAGGAAGCTGTTCTCGGTCATCACGTTCCAGTCGTTGAAGCCGTGCGCCATCAGCGTAGCGGCGCGGACGTTTCCGGCCTGGGCGATGTAGTCGCGCGACGCCCAGAACGGCGTCAGGTCACCCGTTTCGCGCGACAAGCCTTCGGCCATTTCGCCGTCCCGATACGTCTGGTTGCAATAGTCCCAGCGGTCCGAGTCGCGGCTGTGGATGAAGTCGTAGAGCACGTCGGCGTCTTCGCCCAGGTAGCCGCCCGGACTGCGGACGGCGCCGTTCGAGCGGTAGTAGAGGTACCACGACGTGACCGGTGCAATCGGGATGATCGCTTCGAGTCCGTCGACGCCCGTCGTGGCCGCCATGACCGGCAGCGCGCCGTTGTACGACGTGCCCGTCATGCCGACTTTTCCAGTCGACCAGTCGGCTGTCACTTCTTCACCGCCTTGGGCCGACGTGAAGCCGCGCGCCCGACCGTTGAGCCAGTCGACGACTGCTTTGGGCGCGAGCGCTTCGTTCGATCCGCCGACCGTCGGGCAGCCCTGTGATAGGCCCGTCCCCGGCGAGGACGAGTGGACGACGGCGAATCCGCGCGGCAACCAGTCGCGCTCCTGCGACTGCGAGATGCCCGGACCGTTGCGTGCCTCGAACTTCTGCGCGGCGGGGCGAGCGGGCGGCGTATCGCCGATTTCGTGCTCGACGTTCCAGAACAGATCGCCCAGCGACGCCGTCCCCGCGAAGTACGGACTCGTCTCATAGACGACCGGCACCTTGAGTCCGGCATTGGTCTGCGCCTGTCGCGTCACGGCTACGTGGACACGGTCCATCTCACCGTCGCCGTCCGAGTCGAACTCGGTTTCGACCCACAACTCCTCGCGGATCCAGTCGTCCGGGTTCTCGAACGCCGGGACGACCTGCGCCTGCCCGTCCTCGAAGACCGGACCGGCCTGTTGCGCGCGGGCCAGCGGGACGATGCCGAGGGCAAAAAGTAGGAGAACAGCGAGCAGACGTGCGGGCATCGGAGCAGAGAATGGTGTGGAGTCTCCAAAGTAACGTCGCGCGACGCAGTGGACGTACAACCACCGTCTGACCTTTCGGCTCTGTCGACTGCTCGGGCGGGTTTCGCCGTTCGGCAACTACTCTGATTCCTGCTGCGCCGCACTGCGAAAGAAGAGCGCCGACGCCAGCCAAAGCGCTACGAACAGGGCCGTCACGCCCAGCGTCTCGGGCGACAGAACCGTTTCCGCCTCGCTCCATCCCAGCATCCACGCAGTCGGAAGGGCGATGATCTGAGCAAGGCCCATCGCGCCCATCGTCAGCGCCATCCCGCCGGATCGGAAGCGGGCGGATAGCGCGCCCAGCAGTCCGACGGCAAGCACGCCGAAGTAGAGCAGATTGCCCAAGTTGCCTTCGTCTCCGATGATGCCCACGGCGCCGTTTATCCAGACCAGCAGGAACACCCCGACGATAGCGATGACGCTGGCCCACCGATGCGCCCCCCGCCGCGTCTGCCGCGCGACGAACTCGAAGCCCAGCCCTACGCTTCCGAGCATGAGGCCTGCGACGACGAAGTCGCCTGCGGTCCAAACCACTTCGTCGCTGAACTGCATCGCGACGAACGGAAGCAGCAGCAGGAGTGCGACGAGGGACCAACCGGCAATGCGGATGTGGCTCAGGTAGGGACTTTCGGTGTTCATGCTCTGGGTCATGGGTCTGGTCTCGGTTGGGTGATGAGTGAGATCCGAAAACCTAGTCCATTAGGCTCCACGTGCCGCATAAGCAGTCATCTAAGGTGTCGCTGATTACTGTGTAACCGCCCTTTCTCGTCGCTCCGAGCACAGTTCAGTCGGTGATTCACTGCGCTGCTCAATGAGGTTGCCACGTCGCCTCGTTATCGGCAACGGCTACTCCCGCTCCATCAGCGCTGCGACGACGGCTGCGAGATCGCCGCCGCCCTTGTCGACAGCGACCACGTAGCCCTCAGCATCCACCAGAATGCCGTGCGGAATGCCTAAGACGCCGAGTTGCGCAAGCAAGCCGTCCTGCGCCTCTTCGCCCGCTCCGACGAATGCGTTGGACCAGGGCATCGGTTGATGGTCGTCGCGGTAGGCGATGGCGTACTTGGAGTCGAAGTCGGTCGAGACGGAGAGGATTTGAAGGCCATCGTCACCATATCGCTCGTGCAGCGCGGCGAGTCGCTCAAGCTTGGGTAGGCAGGGACGGCACCACGTCGCCCAGAAGCTGACGTAGACGGGGTTGCCTCTAAAATCCTCGCTACGGATCATCCGGCCAGAGTCGTCGAGCGACGGTACGGCGAAGTCGGGAAGCAGCGATCCGGGGGGCGTTTTGTCGTCGTATTTGATGTGGCGCATCTCGCTCTCCCCTGCTGCGGTCCCGGCGAATCGCTCGAAAAAGCGCGCCGCGAATCGGCTGTACGTGACGTAGTCGTCGGTGTCGGCACCGTAGCGCATACCGGATAGCAGCCAGTGATGCGCAGCCGTTGTGTCGGGGTGGTTGGCGAGCGCGAGGGCGTAGTCGCGGTACCGTGCGCTCATCCGCCGGTCCGAGCGGAGCGGGTCGGGCATGGGCAGCAGTGTCGTGCCTTCTGCAGACCGACTGCGGGGCGGTCCGCTGGCTATTCGAATGACGGCGAGCGCTATGCTGGGCCTGTAGGACCAGAGCGGAGAGTCGGGAGCGAGCGTCTGCAGCATCTGCTCAGCCTCGTCGCGCGAGACGAATAGGGCGATTCCTTCCCTTTTGCCGTACGTCGCCGATCCGACCACACGTAGGTAGGCCATCGTCCGCACGCCCCGCTCGAAAGGATCGTCGGCTTGCTCGACGGCTCGCTTCAGGTCGGCCACGTCGGACGTCCAATCGGTCTCGGTCAGGGCGCCGATCACGCCGCTGTTGCGTTGGTCTCTAGTCTGCCGACGGTGTGCATCGCGTCGGCGTTGAACGTCCGCGTCAATGTCGTGAAACTGCTTGGCGCGTTGCGAGCCGCGAATCCATCGCACGTCGTGGGCCGTCGCTTCGCGAGGCCAGTCTGCCGGGTCGAATGCTATGCTGACCGAGTCGCGTGGCGTGGCGAGCAGGGTTTCGTAGTCACCGCCTCGGTCAACTGCGACCGCCCCTCCACCGGGATTGCTCGTCCACGTGAGTTCGTCGTTTGCGGACAGCCAACCCGAAGCGCGCATCACGTACACCAGCGAGTCGCCCGGAGAGGGGAGCGTTACGCTGAACGGAGCGTCAGAAGTTACCGGCACCTCCACTCGCGTCCAGCGAGGGTTGACCGTAGTCGTATCCAGAGCGCCGTAATACCCGTCCCTGAGTCGCAACGACGGAGCAGAGGGGCGCGAGTAGCTGATCGTGAACTGGTCCGGATCGAAGGCCAACGATCCCAGTCTCACGTCGACTTCGATGGTGTCGCCTGGTTCAGCGTAGAATGCATGCTCGGTAGCCCTGTGAACCGGTGCCGAAAAGCGCAGCGTGTGCAATTTGGGTGCATCAAGCGTGATCTCGAACCGACCAGACGCGTCCGGTTCGACGGTATGCAAAATGCCGCGCGGAAAGGCCAAGGCGTTGCGCACCAGGAAAACGTGCCCTTGCGTCGCAGGAACGCCGTCGGCGGTGAGCAGGCGGCCCATGACGACGGTCTGTTGGGCGTGCGCGTCGCCGACAAACAGCAGCGCGAGAACAGTGAACAGAATCGTGCGCATAGCCTCATCGGTTTGGTTCGTTCTGTGCAGTATAGAGGAAAGGTGAATGGGACGAAAGTCGCTCGCGTTGCCCTGCATCCTGATCCGTACGTGTGCGTTGGCATATGCTCTGCCGATCCGACCGTCTCTGATGCCCGCCTCGCCCGCTCCCAAACCTGCCGCTACGCCAACCGCCAAACGCCTGCGCGACCGGACGCTGGTGCTGCGCGGCGTGCGCCAGCACAACCTAAAAGGCTTCGATCTCGACCTGCCGCACGGTCGACTGATCGTCGTGACGGGGCCGAGCGGAAGCGGTAAGTCGAGCCTCGCGTTCGACACGATTTATGCCGAGGGGCAGCGGCGCTACGTCGAAAGCCTGAGCAGCTACGCGCGGCAGTTTCTGGCGCGCATGGACAAGCCGGACGTCGACTACATCAGCGGTCTGGCTCCGGCGATGGCGATCCAGCAGACGACGACGAGCAACAACCCGCGCTCGACCGTCGCGACGCAAACCGAGGTGTACGACTACCTGCGCCTGCTCTACGCGCGCATCGGCACGACGATTTCGCCGATCAGCGGCGAGGTGGTGACCAAAGACAGTCCACGCAGTGCCGCCGTCGAGATGGCCGAGCGCATGCCGGACGGACAGCGCGCCTACCTGACGTTCGAGTTGCCCAAGCACAAGGGCTTCAAGGTGCCCGACGAACTCGACACGATGCGGCAGCGCGGTTTTTTCCGCGTCGTCACGCTGCCGACAAAAGCGCAGGAGAAGAAGGGCGCCGGACCCGAAATCGTCGACCTGAACGAGGTTGAGCCGTCGGATGTCAAGACGCCTCGGACTCGACTGCGCGTGCTGGTCGACCGCTTGGTGATTCGGCCCGACGACGAAGCCGGTCAGAACCGCATCGCCGACAGTGTCGAGCAGGCGTTTCGCGAAGGTGAGGGACGGTGCGAGGTGTTTCCGGTCGCGCGCGATGGCGAGGAGACGCCCGAGCCGCTTTCGTTTTCGGAGCACTTCGAGCGCGACGGGATGGACTTCGAGGAGCCGACGCCGCTGCTGTTCTCGTTCAACAGTCCGGTCGGCGCGTGCCCGACGTGTCAGGGCTTCGGACGCGTGCCCGGCGTCGACCCCGAACTCGTCATCCCAAACGCGCAACTCACGATCCGGCAGGGCGCGCTGGCTCCGTTTCGGACCGAGAAGTGGAGCACGCACTTCCGCGATCTGATCCGCGAGGCGGCCAAAATGGGGTTCCCCATCGACACGCCCTACGCCAAGCTGACCAGCGAGCAGCGCGATTTCCTGTGGAAAGGCGGCGGCACGTACGACGGCGTCGACGGCTTCTTCGCCTTCCTCGCCAAGAAGAACTACAAGATGCACTATCGCATCTACGCGGCGCGCTTCCGAGGCTACACGACCTGCCCCGATTGCGACGGTCACCGCGTCCGCGATCAGGCGCGCTACGTTCAGGTCGGCGGCAAAACCATCGGCGAGATCTGCGAACTCACGACAGCCGACGCGCGAGCGTTCTTCGACAACCTGCCGACGACGGCGCACCAAGTTGCCATCGCAGGGAGCATCCTGGACGAAGTGCGACGGCGGCTGGGCTACCTCGTCGAAGTCGGCTTCGACTACCTCTCGCTCGACCGACTGAGCCAGACGCTATCGGGCGGCGAGGGGCAGCGCATCAACCTCGCCACGAGCCTGGGATCGAGTCTGGTCGGCAGCCTATACGTGCTCGACGAACCCAGCATCGGCCTCCATCCGCGCGACACGGGGCGACTGATCGCCATTCTGGAAGGCCTGCGCGACCTGGGCAACACCGTCCTCGTCGTCGAGCACGAACCCGACATGATGCGCCGCGCCGATCACGTCGTCGACATCGGCCCCGGCAGCGGACGACTGGGCGGACACGTCGTCTTCGAAGGACCCTACACCGACCTGCTCCAAGCCGACACGCTGACGGGCAACTACCTGAGCGGTCGGATGCAGATTCCGACACCAGAAGGCCGACGCCACTACGACCCAGAGCACGCGATTCTGATCGAAGGCGCGCGTGAGCACAACCTGCAAAACGTCGACGTGGCATTTCCGCTGGGCATGGTGACGTGCGTGACCGGCGTCAGCGGAAGCGGCAAGAGCACGCTCGTTCACGACACGCTGTTCGAGTCGCTGCGCCGCATCAAAGGTCAGTACGAAGAGGGCACCCGCGTCGGCAGCCACGACGCGCTGATCGGAGCCGAGTTGGTCGACGCCGTCGAGATGGTCGATCAGACGCCCATCGGCAAGACGAGCCGCTCGAACCCCGTTACCTACGTCAAGGCGTGGGACGCCGTCCGGTCGATGATGGCCGACACGCACGCCGCCAAACTCAGAGGCTACCGCGCCGGGACGTTCTCGTTCAACGTGCCGGGCGGTCGGTGCGAGACGTGCGAGGGAGAGGGCGTCGTCAAGGTTGAAATGCAGTTTCTGGCCGACCTCTACCTCGAATGCGAGGCGTGCCGGGGCAAGCGGTTCAAGCAGGAAGTGCTCGAAGTCAAGTGGAACGGCAAAAACGTCCACGACATCCTCTCGATGACGATCGACGAAGCCGTCGCATTCTTCGAGGACGCAACGCCGATCCAGAACAAACTGCTGCCGATGCAGGCCATCGGCCTGGGTTACCTCACGCTCGGCCAACCCGCCAACACGCTTTCAGGCGGCGAGGCGCAGCGCGTCAAACTCGGAGCAATCCTGGGCAAGCGCGCCAAAGACCGGACGCTCTACCTGTTCGACGAACCGACGACCGGCCTCCACTTCGACGACGTACGCAAACTCCTCGGCGCCTTCGACGCCCTCGTCGACCAGGGCCACAGCGTCATCCTGATCGAGCACAACCTCGACGTGATCCGCTGCTCCGACTACGTGATCGACGTAGGACCCGAAGGCGGCGTCGGCGGCGGGCAAGTCGTCGCGGCGGGGACGCCAGAGGAAGTCGCCAAGGTGGAAGCGCAGCCACACTGGACGGTTTCTGCGCACGGTGCTGTGACGATGGCTCGAATCTGGCAGGTCCTGGAGGACCTGCCAGGTTTCCATCTCGCGGCATCGGTTTGACCCCAGATTGTACACCAACCCCCTTCACTCCCCTCCTTTCGTCATTGCGAGGAGCGGAGCGACGTGGCAATCCGAGTCGGTTACCAACCTACCTGCCACACCGATGCTCTCCGACTTAGTATTAAGGGAGCGCGACGGGTTTCGAGGCGTATCCTGACATTTCTTGTCGCAATCCGTTCCGAATCCCGCCCCATATGCTGATCGAGTTCACCGTCGAGAACTTCCGCTCGTTTCGCGATGAGCAGCGGTTCTCGTTCGTCGCCACCAATGCGACTGAGCACGAAGAGACGCACGTGATCCAAGCGCCGACGGGCGAACGCCTGCTCCGCGCCGCCGCCGTCTATGGGGCGAACGCGTCGGGCAAGTCGAACCTGCTGCTCGCCCTCTCCGCCATGCGCAGCGTCGTCGTCAACTCGTCACGCCGTACGCAGGGCGACCGCATCGAAGAAGTCCAACCCTTCCGCCTCGACGCCGATTCGCAGCGACAAACCGACGACGTTCGAAGCCGATTTTCGTCGCCGCCGACGGCATCCGCTATCAATACGGTTTCTCCGCCACGACCGAGCGCGTCACCGCCGAATGGCTGTACGCCTTCCCGAAAGGCCGCGCCCAACTGTGGTTCTCACGCGAGGACGACGCCTACGAATTCGGCGACTCGTTTCAGCGGTCATAAGAAGGTGATCGAGGACGCGACTCGGCACAACGCATCTGTTTTTGAGCACTGGAGTTCAGTTCAACGATCAACCTTTGACTACTGGTTTGATTCCTCCTCTAAAGGAGCATAGATAGGAATGCTCATCTTTAACCGCCCAATGATGAGGTCGAGGCAATAGATTCTGACGCGATGTTTTATGACCAGAAGACGATGGATCGAATCATTGAGCACGGCGACCTTGGATTGGTTGTAGATTTGATCGTAAAGTCTGATGTTGGAGTGTTGGAGTCAGTGGCAAGTGACTGAACCCTAGCTTATTCGAGCGATAGATCTGCCTAGGCCAACTCCCGATTCGCTCAGACTTCGTTCATCAGGTTCGAACCTGAACGATGATTTGATCCATTGTCAGCGATGAGTCGACTGGGCACGCGTGGTTTCTTCTTTCTGGTAGGATACCTGATTGCAAGCGATTGAAGCCGGTAGCCTAATTGCTAGTTGACGAACTCGGCGCCAGCCTTCATCCCGAACTGCTGAAATCCGTCGTCGAACTTTTCCTGTCGCCCGAGACGAATCCCAACGGGGCGCAGTTGCTCTTTACGACGCATGATACCAATCTGCTCGATCAGCGAGTGATGCGACGCGATCAGTTCTGGTTCACCGAGAAGGCCCGCGACGGCGCCTCGCGGCTCTACCCGCTAACCGACTTCAAGCCGCGCAAGGGCGTCGAGCCGCTGGAGAAGCACTACCTGCAAGGTCGATACGGCGCTGTTCCGCGTCCGCGATTGCCCGAAGCCGTACGGCCCATCGTGGAGCAGGGCGATGGCGCGTAGGAAACCGAGAAGTCCAGAGCGAGCGCGGACGGCGCAGTCCGTTTCGACGTCCGGCCGAGCGGGTGCTGATCGTGTGCGAAGGCAAAAAGACCGAGCCGCGCTACTTCAACGCGCTGGTCGCCGATCACGCGATCAAGACCGCAGTCGTCGTCACGTCGGGCAAGTACAGCGATCCACGCTCCGTCGTGTCCGATGCCATCGAGAAGCGCGATGCCGACGGCGACTTCGATGCAGCCTACGCCGTCTTCGACCTCGATACGCCCAACGTCGCCGAAGCACAGGCGGATGCGCGCGCCCAAAACGTCGTCGTGATTGGGTCGGAGCCGTGCTTTGAGTATTGGCTGCTGCTCCACTTCTCCGCGACCGGGCGCCGCTTCGGTCAGGGCGGATCGGATTCTCCGTGCGCCGAAGTCATGCGCGAGTTGCGCAAGGAGTTGCCGTCGTACGACAAGGGGGACGGAAGCACATACGATGCGATTTCCGAGTACACTGACCAAGCCATCGGCAACGCGCAGAGGCGCTCCGGCAAGCGGTACTCGACGACGCACGTACACACGCTCGTCGAGAAGCTGCGGGGATTGCGGGACGGCTGATTCCCCGGCGCAAACGTGCCATGTCTCCCAGACCTGACAGGCTTCTACTCCTCGCTTGCGGCAAACCCTCGAAACAGAATAGCCAGGTCCAGCGGCGGCAACCCAGCGAGCATCTGCGGCACGAGCGGACGACTATCGCCCATCGCATAACGACTGATCTCAGTGTAGACGCCGTCGATGGGCGTGTGGGCGACTTCGACGTAGCGGCCTTCCAGGGCGACGATCCAGACTTCGGGGATGCCCGCCTGCGCATAGCGGTCGCGCTTGACACCTCGGTCGTAGGTCAGCGTCGAGTTGGACACCTCGACGACGAGCAGCGCTTCTGAGGCGAGCGCGACGTCCAACTCGTCGTCCGCTTCTGGACGCAAGAGGGTCAGGTCGGGTTCAGGCTCGGAAAGGTCGTCCAGCCGGATTGGACCTTGAACACTGACGTGCGCCAAGTCGCCCTCGTCGCGGTAGACGTGACGCGCGAAATGGTTCGTCAGGCGGTTCGTGATGCGGAAGTGGGGACCACCGACGGGAGACATGGGCAGGAGGTGTCCGTTGAGAAGTTCGACGCGTTCTTCTGGGCCGAAGATGCCGGCACGTCCCATCGCGTGGTATTCGTCGACAGTGATGGGACGGACGGCAACGGGAACGTCAAACGGCGGAATCGTGAGTGGCGGCATAGCGTCGGGGCTTTCCCTCTTGCACGTGCGAGGCGGCGGCTGAGATTCGGCGCAGTCGTCGGACCACGGCTTGCGCTGCCTCAACCTGATGCGGTAGCATATGGCCAACCCCTTCCACTGTGCGACGTGCCCTCCTACCGCGCGCCGCTGCCGGATGGCTCGGCGTGCTCGTTCTGGCGCTTGCCGCTCCCGTATCGGCCCAGCCCGTTTTCGACCGCTTCACGCGGGCGAGTGGCTTGCCGTCGGACTACGTGCAGGCGATCTACCAGGACAGCGACGGCTTCGTGTGGTTCGGGACGGATACCGGCATCGCCCGCTACGACGGACGCTCGTTTCGCACGTTCACGACGGCGGACGGCCTGCCACACAACCTGATCTACGACTTCGCCGAGCACGACGGCGCGCTCTACGTCGCCACGTTCGGCGGAGTGGCGCGGTGGATGGGCAGCATGTGGCAGACGATTCCGGGTAGCGAAGGCAAGACTGCCGGGCAGGTCGTTTCGCTGACGCACACGCTGTTGGTTCAGGTAGACGGAGGCCTGTGGCGCGTCGAGGGCGACACGCTGCGGCACGTAAGCGATGAGGTGAACTCGATGACGCGGATCGCCCCAGATCGCGTGCTGCTCTTCGGATGGAGAGCTGATCCCTACGTCGCCGTCGCGTCGCCGGATGGGGTCGAAGTTCGTCCCGTCACCCCCCCGGTCGACGGGCGGCTACGCTGGCTGTGGCTGCTACCGGAGCACGAGCAGCGCGAGGAGATTCTCGCCGGAGCCGTGATCTCCGAACCGGGACAAATGGCGTGGCACCGTGGGCGCATGGAGAACGGAGGCCTCGCGCTCGACCAGCCGCTGTCCCTTCCACCAAGCGGCGGCGATATCCGGGACGTGGGCAGAATCGACGCCGGACTGATCGTTGGAGCCGAGCGCAACCTGTGGCTCCTGTCTGATGCACCCGGATCCACGTGGCGCAAACTGCTCGACAGCCCACGCGTCGCAGATGTGATGGTCGACTACGAGGGCGGCGCGTGGGTCGCCACGTTCGGAAACGGAGCCTACCGGCTGCGCGCGCTCCACCTCACCCGGCTGAGCGAGGAAGGCGTCGTACGGATGCACCACCCGCCCGGCGGCGACGTGCTCTTCACCACCGAAACCGGGGTGTGGCAGTATCCCAACACGCGCGACCGTCGCGAACCCCGGCCGTTCCTCCCCTACTCGGGCGCGCGTGAGGTGATGACTCTGCCCGACGGCCTGGCGCTCTCGACGGGCGCTTCCCTCCTGACCTACGATTCCAAAACGCTGAGCCGGATACCCACTGATCCGAACACGCGACGTGCGTATTTGGCCTCGCGTGTGGAGAGCAACTGGTGGAGCGGCATCGCGCTGATCGGCGACACACTCTGGGGATCGACGTACGGCAGCGGGGTGCGGCGCTTCTGGCCCGGTGGAACGGACTCGTTGAGCGTCGATGATGGTATCCCGGATTTGCTCGTCGAAGGACTAACGCAACTCGACTCAGACCTCTGGATGCTCACGCGCGGCAGCGGAGCGAGCGTCTACCGAGCGGGACGATTCCGCAACTGGCGGGTCGCGGACGGTCTGCCGTCGAACGTCGTCTTTTCGGTCTACCGTGACGCGCGCGGCGATACGTGGTTGGGCACAGACCGAGGCGCCGCGCTGATCCAGGGCGATTCGGTCCGCACGTTCACAGCGCCCCAACTCGACGGAAGCCGCCTGATCGCCTTCTTCGAGCGGCCCGCCGATCCGAGCGTCGTCTGGGGCGTCACGGGCGACGCTCTCGTCCGCTTCGACATAGCAGAGGAGACTACGCGCATCTTAGGGGGCTTCGACCTCACGCCGTCGCCCGAGGCGAGTGTGACCGCGGCAGTCTACCTCTCGGGTCACGACCGCTTGCTTCTCGGAACGACCGAAGGCCTGGTTGCTGCCGAACTTTCGGCCTTGCGTACGATCGCCCCACCGCGCGTTGCGTTTACCGGTGCGCTGCTCGACGGACTGGAGCACGGGATGCGTCGCGACACGTCCGGCGTTTTCGATTTGGGCGAACTGGGTCCCGGTGTTCGCGAGTTGTCCCTTGCGTTCGCTCCGCTGGCCTTTCAAAACCGATCGACGCGCGCCGAATACCGACTGGAGGGCGGCGAGTGGCGCGACGGTTCGGCGCGGAGCCTGACGTTCGCCCCACCGACGCCGGGCGCCCACCGCGTAGACATACGTGCTGTCGGGAGCGATGGACAAACATCCGAACTCGTGCAGCAACTCGCCTTCGTCGTGCTGCCGTCGTGGTGGCAAACCGCTTGGATACGCGTGCTGGGCAGTCTGGCGTTGATCGGTTTGGGCGTCGGGGCGGCACGATGGGCGGCAGGACTGCGCTATCGGCGGCAACTGCGCGAACTGGAAGCGCACGCCCGACTGCAACGCGAGCGGCAACGCATCAGCCGCGACCTGCACGATCACGTCGGATCGCAGCTGACGGGCTTGATCGCCGGACTGGAACTGGCCGAGCACGAACGCAGCGTCGGACAAGTCGCCGAACTACGAGGCGAGGCGCGCAACGCGCTGTCGCAACTGCGCCGAACCGTGTGGGCGCTGGGAAGTCGATCCGGCGATGCATCCGAACTGGCGCGCGAAATCGAGCGGCACGTTGCCGAGCAGAGCCGCTTCGTGACGCACCCGCACCTGTCGTTCGAGGCTCAGGTAGAAGTCGCCCACGTGCTGACGGCAACCGAAGCGCTGCACCTGGTGCGCATTGCCCAGGAAGCCATCCAGAACGCGATCAAGTACGCCAATGCCGACGAAGTTGCGGTCCGATTCCGAGCGGATGCGGCGGGCGTCTGCGTGTCGGTCGAAGACGATGGCGCGTTCGTACCGCCGGGCGCGCACAGCGGCTCGGGCCTGAGCTACGTCCGCGAGCGCGCGGCTGAGATCGGCGCAGAGTTGACGTTCGATGGAAGCACCGACGGTACGCGCATTGTCGTTCGGTTGGCGCGTGGCTGAACGCAGAGCGGCCCGACCATCCACGAAGGACGAGCCGGGCCGCACGGCGGTGCGCGTACCACCACAGAACGCGCGCCGCCGAGGTGCGAGCGGTCCGCCGAACACAGACGCGCTCAGAATGTGCTGGCTTGCTTGGTCGCACGAGGGTGACGCTCGAAACCGAGACTCCGAGTGGCGTCTCTACACCCAGTTACGCAGCTTGCGCGCTCGACCGGACACAGCTACCAGAGTATGAGGCATGAGGATCTGCATGCGTCGTCTTGCGGGAAGAGGGATCAGGTGGAATACGACGGTACAAAAAGTGGCGGTTTGATCCTGCGAGATGACGTTTCTACAAACAAGACGACAACGACGCTATCTTTTTCTACCACCACCCTCCACCACCGTTGTGCCTTCGCCACCTGACGACCTGACCGCTGTTCTGCGCCGTGTCCCGGACGAAGGACCAGCGGCGTTCGACTCGGTCCTGCCACTCGTGTACGACGAATTGCGCCGCCTCGCCGCAGCCAATGTTCGCCGCACGCCCGGCACCACGATGCGCGCGACGGCCCTCGTCCACGAGGCGTACGAAAAGCTCGTCGACCAGACGCGCGCTACCTATGCCGACCGTGCGCACTTCTTCGGTGTCGCGGCCAAGGCGATGCGTCACATCCTGATCGATCACGCCCGCAAGCGCACGGCAGCCAAACGAGGCGGCGACGCGCACGACTTCTCGCTCGACGACGTGCCTACCGTCGCCCAGGCCAACGGCGACCGCTCAGGCGAACTGCTCGACCTAGACCATGCCCTCTCGCAACTGGAGAACCTCGACCCGCGCATGGCGAAGATCGTCGAACTGCGTTTCTTCGGCGGAATGGAGGAGGAAGACATCGCTCAGGTACTAGACTGCTCCCCCAGGACCATCCGGCGCGAGTGGCGCAAGGCCCGGCTGTTCCTCGCCGACGCCATGAGCTGACCCCAATGTCCGCTGAACGAGCGGGAGTGCGTAATTCCGATCAGATCCCACCTCTATGCCGTCTCCTACCGACTGGACACCCGAGCGATGGCGGCACGCTTCGGACCTGCTCGACGCACTGCTCGACCTACCGCCCGAAAAGCGTACGGCGCATCTCGCCACCGTCGCCGAAACCGATTCCGATCTGGCTGCCGACGCCGCACGCCTGCTCGGGCGCGACGCCTCGCACCTCGACCGCCTGCGTGACGCGCTCGAACAGCACACGGGCGATCTTCTGGACGAGCTGCCCATCGTGGCGTCGATGCCGACGGCGTTCGGATCGTACCGCGTCGCCGACGAGATCGGGCGCGGCGGCATGGGCGTCGTCTATAGGTGCGAGCGCGACGACGGCGCCTTCGAGCAAACCGTCGCCGTCAAGGTGCTGCACGTGGGTGTCGGGGCCGACGTATCCGAGCGGTTTCGGACCGAGCAGCGCATCCTCGCCCGGCTCGACCATCCCGGCATCGCACGTCTGATCGACGGCGGCGTGACGGCGGGCGGGCAGCCGTTTTTCGTCATGGACTACGTCGAGGGCGTCCCAATCACCGAGTATGCGAGCGACAAACCACTGAACGAGCGGCTGGACCTGTTTCGGCAGGTGTGCGACGCCGTCCACTACGCGCATCAGCGGTTGGTCATCCACCGCGACTTGAAGCCGTCGAACGTGCTCGTCACGCCGGGCGGACAGGTCAAACTGCTCGACTTCGGCATCGCCAAACTGATCGACGCCGACGCCGCCTTCACCGTCCCCGTCACGCAGCCCGACGCGCGGTGGATGACGCCGACCTACGCCTCGCCCGAGCAGATCCGGGGCGACGAGCCGACGACGGCCACCGACGTGTACGCACTCGGCATCCTCCTCTTCGAACTGCTGACGGGTCGCCTACCCTACGACCTGCCCGACCGCGCCCGACGCGCCGCCGAGCACGCGATTCTGGAAACCGCGCCGCACAAACCGTCGACGATGCTGGTGCGGGCCGAGCCGTCCGAGCGCGCGCTGACCGCGTCGGTGCGCGGCGACCTCGATCAGGTCGTGCTGACGGCGCTGCGCAAGGAGCCGGAGCGTCGCTACGAATCCGCCGCCGCGTTCGCCGCTGACGTAGGGCGCTGGTCGCAGGGCGAAGCGGTTCTGGCACAGCCCGACACGCTGGGCTACCGCGCACGGACGTTCACACGCCGCCGCCGTCGTCCGTTGCTGGCGGGGTTCGGGCTACTGCTGCTGCTGACACTCGTCGGCGTGAGCTACGTCCGCGGCATCGCCGAATCCCGCGACGCGGCAACGCTACGGGCGCAGGAGAGCGAAGCGGCGCTGGGGTTCTTGTCCGGCATTTTCGAAGCCAACGACCCCGAGCGCAACCTGGGCGACGTCCCTACGGCGCGTGATCTACTCGACGCGGCATCCCAGCGTCTCGCAGCGGATTCGGCGATGGCTCCAAGCGTTCGTGTGCGAGTGGGGTTGGCAATGGCGCGAGCGTGGGAGTCACTGGGCGATCCGAAGCGGCATGAGGCGGAGGCACGGTCCGCGCTGCACGCTACCAACAGCGATACGCTCGCCGCCCTCGCGATGGCTGAAATGGCGACAGCCGCGCTCAACTATGGAAACACCGACTCGGCTCGCGTTCGCTACGAGTGGGCGGCGGATGCGGCACGACGCGGGCGTATGGGTCGTCCGAATCGTCGCGCAATCGGTATGGATTTGATTAGTCTCTACTGGCGTACTAATCTGCTCGACAGTGCACAGGCTGTCATTGATCGGTTGCAAACCGATGCACTGCCCAGCGAGTTGGCTTTTCAGATAGATCTGAGTACACAAAGCGGGAGCATCTACCGCACAGCCAGCCGGTTTGATGAGGCGGAAGCGGCACGTCGCCGCGCCTACGCTTTGTCATTAGCTCTCTATGGCCCCGATAGCCTAGCGACGGCGCGCGCACTTTACTCAGTCGCCGGTGCCCTACCTAGAGGCACTGAAGACCGACACAGTGCGATCTTGGACTCGGTTGCACAGATGAGAACACGTCAGATCGAAGCTGGGTCACCGGTCACCAACTTCGACGCTGGCCTCGCTTCTATGCTCGCGCACCACGCCAAACGCCGCGGCGATATGCAAAATGCCGACACGTTCTCTGCTCGCGCCCTGCACATTGTCGAATCCATATTCGGACCAGACAACGCAAAAACAACGACTAGGCTGTTAGACCGATGCTACTTTCTGTATTCGGTGGGTCGCTTCGAGGAAGCTGTGGCACCATGTCGCCGCTCCGTTTCTATTCGCCAAACATATATGGAATCGGGGAGTGGGCCTCTGATTAATAGCAAGCAAGGGTTAGCTTATGTATTATTAGCCACTGGCGACTGCCGCACTGCCCTGGACATGAGCCGTGAGATACTTCGCGACTTTCCAGATCTCCCCAACTACGTAGTGGCAAAATCACTTGGTACACGAGCACGTAGCCTGACCTGCCTAGGTCGCAGCGAAGCATCTTCTGCCTGGTCCGAGTACGTCGCCCAAGCGCGCCACGTCGCTGCCGATGGACGCGTTCGATTCGCCGAACAGTTAGCCGAAGCCATCGCCGATTCTACGGCGGCTGCGCGCTAAAGGCACCTGGGCGGCACACCGGCGCGTTCTGCGCGTGTCTCTAGTCTTTTGCCCGCCGCGTGACCTTTCTCAACCCGCTCCTGCTGCTCGGACTGGCCGCCGCCGCCATCCCGATAGCCGTCCACCTGTTCAACTTCCGCCGCCCCAAGCGCGTCGCGTTCTCGTCGCTGGCGTTTTTGCGCGAGCAGCAGGCGAGCACGATGCAGCGTGTCAAGGTCAAGCAGTGGCTGCTGCTGGCGCTGCGGATTCTGGCGCTGGCGTGCCTGGGACTGGCATTCGCGCGGCCCATCGTCGAGGGCTGGGCCGGAAACGCACTGGGACGGCCAGCATCAAGCGTAGCAATCATCGTCGATACGTCGCCGTCGATGCTGCGGCGCGATGCAGGGGGCGAGTTGCTCGCTCAGGCCAAGGCGTTGGGCGCGTCGCTGGTCGACGAACTGGATGCGGGCGACGAATTTTTCGTCCTGACTACGTCGCCTGCCGATCCGTCGTTGGCGTTGCGGACGCCCGGCGCTGCCCTCGACGCGTTGAGAGAACTCGACGTGTCGTACGCCGGTCAACCGCTGACCCAGTCCATCGCCCGCGCCGCCGGACTGCTCGAAGGGGCCGCCCATCCGTTGCGCGAGATCTACGTCGTATCGGACGTGCAGCGCAGCACATTAGCCGACAGTAGCCGCTCGCCCAT
Source organism: Rhodothermales bacterium (assembly GCA_963793245.1). Taxonomy (GTDB): domain Bacteria; phylum Bacteroidota; class Rhodothermia; order Rhodothermales; family BA12; genus CAXBBB01. The sequence continues at coordinate 60,095 of CAWBZG010000003.1, read as the reverse complement.
CGGCTTCGATGGTCGCGTCGTGCTCCTTCCGGTCGGCGACACCGATTTGCCCGATGTGGGCGCAGCCGTAACCGATGTGCGTGTCGAAAGCCGCATCGTACAGGCCGGACAGCCCGTCCAGTTGAGAGCCACGGTCGTCAATACCGGCGCGCGCGATTTGGCCGGCTATGGCGTCCGGGTCGATCTGGAAGGCGTGCAGGTGGCGCAGCAAACCGTCGACGTGCCTGCTGGCGAAACGGTCGACGTGTTGATGACGCTCACTCCGCGACGGACGGGCTGGCTAGGCGGCAGCGTAGCCCTAGAAACCGACGGTTTCGAAGCCGACGACGCCCGTGCATTCGCCCTCAACGTACCCAACCGGACGCGCGTGCTGGTTGCCCAGGGGTCGGGTGCCGATGTGCGCTACGTCCGCACCGCCTTGGACGCTGCACAAACAGCAGATGGCGCACTCTACGACGTGACGTACACGGACGCCGACGCGCTCGCAACCGAACCGCTCGACGATTTCGACGCGCTGGTCTTACTCGGCCCCCAATCCTCGGCGGATGGCGTCGTCGGCAGGCTGGCGCGCTACGTCCAATCGGGCGGAGGCATCCTCGCGTTCGCCGATGCGCAGCCTGGCGGCACGGCAGCGTTGGTGCAGGCCGTCGGCGGCGGAAGCGTCGTGGCTGCGCGCGGAGCATCCGGCGAGCCGCTGACGACGTCGGACCGCGTCGAGCGCGAGCACCCAGTTTTCGCGCGCGTCTTCGGGAATGGTGACCGGCAGGCCGAGACGATATCGGTTCAGCGCTACGCGCCCTACTCGGCGGGACGCTCAGGCGAGCGGACGCTGATCCGGCTGGCGTCGGGCGATCCGCTCGTTCAAGAGATTCCGTCAGGCGAGGGTGCCCTTTTGCTCGTCACCGCGTCGCCCGACCCGTCGTGGACCGACCTGCCGACGCGTGGCCTGTGGCTCCCGCTCGTCTACCGTAGCCTGCTCTACCTCGCGTCGGGCGACGCCGCTCAAGGTGCCCAACTCAGTCCGGGGCAGAGCGCGTCGCTGGCCGTCCCCGGAGCCGAGCGCTACACCGTCACCGGGCCGGACGGCGCAGAACGTGCCCCCGACGTGCGCATCGGAGCGGCAGGCCCGAGGCTCGAAACAGGCGGCCTGGCCGATCTCCCAGGCATCTACACCGTAGAGGCAGATGGTGCGGTGGCAACGCGCTTCGCGGTCGGCCTGGACCCGCGTGAGAGCGTGCTCGAATCGGCGTCGGCGTCGGAGGCTTCCGCCAATGTTACAGCCGTAACCGGGCTGGCCGTCGAGACCGAAACCAGCGATCGGAGCGACGCACAGGCGGCTCAGGCCGCGCTGGGGCTGGGATCGGGCGGACGCGAGATCTGGAACGTGCTGCTGTGGCTCTCGTTGCTTTTTCTACTCGCCGAGACCGTCGTCGCCCGCCGCTGGCGCCCTGAAGGAACGTCTACCTGACCGCCCTCCTCCCGCCCCGACTGATTGCGCCTCGTCGCCGCGCTCCCTTTTCGCGCTGGTCGCCATGACGCCTCCTCTGCTCCTCACGCTCGTCCTCAGCCTGCTCCTCCTCGGAGTGTCGGTGTACGCGGCCCGTTTGCTGGGCCGGACGCTGGCCAACATCCGCCGCACGCGCCGTGCCCTGCTGGTGTGGAACCGTCCGAGCGCGTGGCGGCAACTGATCGCCCCCGGCCTGCTCACGTTCGCGTCGACGCTAGCGTTGGCTGCTGCTCTCGTCGGTGGCGGAGGCGTGCAGCCTCTTTTCTTCGCGTCCGGCTTCGCGTTGGCCGGACTGGTCTGGATCGCCGGAGTGCGCCTGTCGTCACTCGTCATCGTCACACCCGACGGCATTCTGACCGACCTCAACCGTCCGGGCGATTTGCTGCGCTGGTCCGCTGTCGAGGACTACTTCGAGGGCAGTCCGACGCCGTGGCACTACGGTTTTTTCTACTACGACGCGAGCGGGCAGCGCCGACGCCTCAACTTGCTCGTCCCACGCCGCCTGCGCCCGCCGTTCGAAGAGTTGATCCGCGTCGCCCTGTGCGACCGCATCGAACGCTCGCTCCCCGAAGCCGCCCGACGCTCGGCGTCACTCTGATACCGACAGCCGTTCGGTGCCGCTATTCGCACGCAGCGCCTTAGACGCCTCAGAACGAACACGTACGCGAGAACGGAGCAGGGCGTCGTTGTCCTGTCAGCCAAGTTCTTGGGGAAGTCGTTTCCCGTAAGCAATTGGGCACTTCTTCGGTCCGATATTCCACATCGCTCCGCCGCTACCCCGCATGGCACGACGCGACTCCACGCCCTTACCGTTTCAAGAACGAGGGTGAGGAGTCGCTTTGATTCGGTAGGGACAACACACTACACAAGACAGACGAGAAATGAGACAACAACGAACTCTAGTTGCTGGAGGAGCCGGATTTCTGGGATCCCATCTTTGTGACCGACTGATCGCCGAAGGGCACGAGGTCATCTGCTTCGACAACTTCCTGACCGGATCCGCCGACAACGTCGCGCACCTGATCGGGAGTCCGCACTTCTCGATCGTCAACCACGACGTGACGGATTATGTGTACGTCAAAGGGCCGCTCGACAACGTGTTGCACTTCGCCTCACCAGCTTCTCCCGTCGACTACCTGCGCTACCCGATTCAGACGCTCAAAGTCGGCGCGCTGGGTACGCACAACACGCTAGGCCTCGCCAAGGCCAAAGGCGCGCGGTTCCTGCTCGCCTCGACCAGCGAGACGTACGGCGATCCCCTCGTGCATCCTCAACCCGAGACGTACTGGGGACACGTCAACCCGGTCGGCACGCGCGGCGTGTACGACGAGGCCAAGCGCTACGCCGAAGCGATGACGATGGCGTACCACCGCTACCACAACGTCGACACGCGCATCGTCCGCATCTTCAACACGTACGGCCCGCGCATGCGGCTCGACGACGGGCGCGCGCTTCCGACGTTCATGGGACAGGCCCTGCGCGGCGAGCCGATCACAGTGTATGGCGACGGCAGCCAGACGCGTTCGTTCTGCTACGTCGACGACCTGATCGAAGGCATCTATCGCTTGCTGCTGAGCGACGAAGCGATGCCGGTCAACATCGGTAACCCCGACGAAATCACCATCCGCGACTTCGCCGAAGAAGTAATCGCCCTGACTGGGACGTCGTCCACAATCACGTACCAAGACCTGCCATCGGACGACCCCAAGGTGCGTCAGCCCGACATTTCCAAGGCCAAAGCGCTGCTCGGATGGGAGCCGAAGGTGGGCCGGACCCAAGGACTCAAGCAAACGCTGGCCTATTTCAAGCAGACCGAGCAGGAAGCCGTTTCGGTATAGAAGCGGTGCCTACGCGCGGTCTCACGTGCAGTAGGTTGAGGCATCCACCGAAGTACGCCCGCCATGCTGATCACCGCCGCCACCCTCTCCGCGTTCGTCATCGGAGCGGCGCTCGTGTATGCGCTGACGCGGGCCGAGGTGCGGTCGGCTCAGCGGGCGGGCGCGATGCAGGAGGCCGAGTCGTCGGCCCGGATGGGCGAGCGTGTCGACGCGCAAACCGCACGCATCCGCCAACTCGAAGACGCAGCGGCAGACAGTCAGGCGCGCGTCCAAGCGATGTGGGAGCAGGCCAGCGACCACGCCCAACGCCGGGCGACGGCTGAAGCGCAAGCCGTGTCGCTCAGACTGACAATGCAAGAGCAGCAAACTGCCGTCCAATCGCGCGAGGCTGAATTGTCGCGTCTGCGGTCCGAGTTGAGTGAGTTGGGTGCGTTGGCAGCCGGTTTGCGTGAGCGCAAAGAGCAGGACCAGCGGAGGCTGGAGGAGCAACGTGTCTTGCTGGAAGAGGCACAGCAGCGGTTCGCCGACGCGTTTAAGTCGCTCTCGTCGGACGCGCTCAAGGAGAACAACGCGCGTTTCCTCGAACTCGCCCAGACCGCGATGGCGACGCAGCAGGAGCAGGCACGTGGCGAGTTGGAAAAACGTCAGCAGGCCGTCGGCGATTTGGTCAAGCCGCTGATGACCTCTCTGGGGCGGATGGAGGAGCAGGTCAAAGCCGTCGAGACGCAGCGCGTCGACGCGTACAGCGCGCTGACCGAGCAGGTGCGCGCGTTGGGTGCCGGGCAGAGCCAACTGCGCAGCGAGACGAACAATCTGGTGACTGCGTTGAGGGCGCCCCAGGTGCGCGGACAGTGGGGCGAGATGCAACTCAAACGCGTCGTCGAACTGGCCGGAATGGTGGCACACTGCGATTTCGAGGAGCAGGTCAGCGTCACGTCCGATGGCACGACGCTGCGGCCCGACCTGGTCGTCCGGCTGCCCGGCGGACGCACCGTCGTCGTCGACGCCAAGGCGCCGCTCGACGCCTACCTGACCGCCTGCGATGCGTCCGATGAAGACGAGCAGCGGACACACCTGAAGCGCCACGCCGGGCAGGTCCGCACGCACCTCAAACAACTCGGCCAGAAAGCCTACTGGAACCAGTTCGACACCAGTCCCGAGTTCGTCGTCCTCTTCCTGCCGGGCGAGCCGATCTTCAGCGCCGCACTCCAACACGATCCCGGCCTGATCGAAAACGGTACGCGCGACGGCGTCATCCTAGCCACTCCGACGACACTGATCGCCCTCCTCAAAGCCGTCGCCTACGGCTGGCAGCAGGACGACGCAGCGCAAAACGCGCGCGCGATCAGCGAACTGGGCAAAGAGCTGTACGACCGCGTCCGCATCCTCGTCGGTCACCTGGAAAACGTGCGGCTGGGCATCGAGAAGGCATCCGAGGGCTACAACAAAGCGGTTGGCTCGTTCGAGTCGCGGTTGCTCGTGACCGCGCGCAAGTTCGGCGAGTTAGGCGTCACGACGACCGAGGAAATTCCTCAGGCCGTGCCTGCGCTGACTCCGATGCGCCCGGTCACCGCCGATCTGTCTCCCATCGCCGCGCCCGGTACCGATCACCCGCCGCTCCGCCTCGAGGCATGACGCACACCCGCACGACGCCCCCGCACGCTGCCCTCCTCTCCGCCGCTCGGCAGTGGGCACCGCTCACCGATGCGCAAGGCGACCGGCTGGCTGGACTATTTGCTGCCCGAACCGGTCGACGCACGCGAGCATCTGTTCCTGCCCGGCGACGGCGATCACGACGTTCTGTTCGTCGCGGCGGGACTACTGCGCTTCTACTATCCGTCCGCCGATGGCGAGCGCGAGGCGAACAAAGCGTTTCTCGTCGCCGGACAGTTTGGAGGGGCACTGGGCGCCGCGCAACTCGGGCTGCCGCTGCTCTACGGCGTCGAAGCGCTCGAGCCATCGGTCGTGCTCCGCGCGGCCTACTCGGACTTCTCCGACCTGATGGACGACGACCCGGCGTTCGAGCGCTTGGGGCGCAAACTTGCCGAGCACCTGCTGGCCCGCAAGGAGCGTCGCGCCCGGTCGATGCTGCTCCAGAACGCGTCTGAGCGCTACCGCGACTTCGCCGATGCGCACACCGATTTGATGCAGCGCGTCCCGCTGTACCACATTGCGTCGCTGCTCGGCATTACAGACGTCCACCTATCGCGCATCCGACGCGAGCAGGTTGGCCATGCGGTTCTGAACACAGGTTAAGGCGGCGAGCGGCGGCCTTGAGCCACCTTGGTCGCTCACCAACCTCGTTAGCAATGACCATCGCCTTTCTGGGATTGGGCGCTATGGGCAGCCGAATGGCCGCTCGCCTAATCGCCGCCGACTACACCCTCGCCGTCTACAACCGCACGCCCGAGCGCGCCGCCGACTTGGTAGCACTCGGAGCAACAGCGCGCGAATCTCCCCGCGCAGCCGCACAAGAGGCCGACATCGTGATAGCGATGGTGCACGGCGACGAAGCCTCCCACTCGGTCTGGCTCGACGCGTCGACCGGCGCTCTCTCAGCGATGAAGCCGGATGCCATCGCCGTTGAATGCAGCACACTGTCGGTCAGCGGGACGTGGCAGTTGGCCGACGCGATGGGCGATCAGCCGTTTCTGGTGGCGCCGGTCGTCGGGTCGCGTCCCCAGGCGGAAGGTGGAGCGTTGGGCATTCTCGTGGGCGGAGAAGCCTCGGTATTCGCTCAGGCTGAACGCGTGCTGGAGGCGATGGGCAACCCGAAGTACATCGGGACACCCGAGCAGGCGGCGTCGGCAAAGCTGGCCGTCAACGCCCTGTTCGCCGTCCAAGCGTCGGCGATGGCCGAGGTGCTAGCGCTGCTCGAAGCATCCGGTATCGACCGAGCGCGGGCCTCGGAGTTTTTGTCCGGACTGCCCGTCACGAGTCCCGCAGCGGCGCGACTGGCTGGGCTGATGGCACGCGGCGAGTTTGCGCCCAATTTCCCGATTGAGTTGGTCGCCAAAGACCTGGGCTACGCGTGCGGAGCGGCGGGGCCGAAAGCAGTCACGATTGCGGGCGCGCGTGCGGCGTTTGATGCAGCAGCGGCAGCCGGGTGGGGCGGAGACGACATCGCAGGCATCGCGCAGAGGGTGCTCGCGTAACTCAGCTTGCACGCGCCTTGGAAAGCGCGCTTCGGCTCCTCCGCCGCATTCGATAGAGATCGCGAAGAAACGGAGCACAGGCAACCCGCAACTGGAGGTGGTCGTGCTTGTGCTCTATCGCAAAAAAGAAGCAGGTCTCGACTGTCTGCGCGCTGATTTCATTTGGGCGCCGCCGACGAGCTTGTATTTTGGGTAGCTCCGAACGCCTCACGCGTTCAGAATACGTGATTTCTCTGCGGCTCCGCGTGCCGCTTTCGTCCGGGCCGGTCTCGGACGTTCTCATCTTCCGCCTCTCCACTCTGATGGACGTCAACAGCTACAAGACGCTCAGCGCCAAGCCCGCCGAAGTCGAGCGCGCCTGGCACCTCGTCGATGCCGACCAGCAGGTCGTCGGCCGCCTCGCCTCGCAGATCGCCACGATCCTGCGCGGTAAGCACAAAGCCTCCTATACGCCTCACGTTGATACCGGCGATTTCGTCGTGGTCATCAACGCCGAAACGGTCCGCTTTACCGGCAACAAGGAAGAGCAGAAGACCTACTTCAGCTACTCGGGCTATCCGTCGGGCGACAAGCTCGTGACGCCGCGCCAGAAGCGCGCCAAGGATGCCACGTTCATCATGCGCAACGCCGTCAAAGGCATGCTGCCCAAGGGTGTGCTCGGACGGCAGATGCTGACCAAGCTCAAAGTCTACTCGGGCAGCGAGCATCCGCACGAAGCCCAGCAGCCGCAGCCGCTCTCGATCTAACTCTATTATGGCTCTCGAACAGTATCAGGCCGTTGGCCGCCGCAAGACCTCGGTCGCTCGCGTCTACCTCCGCCCCGGAACGGGCAAGGTCGTCGTCAACAAGCGCGAGATGACGCAGTATTTCCCGCTCGAATGGCGTCAGCGCGCCGTCAACGGTCCGTTTGACGTGACCAGCACGACCGGCCAGTTCGACGTCCTCGTCAACGCCAAAGGCGGCGGCTTGACGGGACAGGCCGAAGCGATCCAGCTGGGCATCGCCCGCGCGCTTCTCGTCTTCAACGAAGAGCTGCGCAAGCCGCTCCGCGACGCCGGCTACCTGACGCGTGACCCGCGCATGGTCGAGCGTAAGAAGTACGGACAGCCCAAGGCTCGCAAGCAGTTCCAGTTCTCGAAGCGTTAATCCGCCTCGGTATCTATGCAGAAGGGTGGTCTATGGCTGCCCTTTTGCGTGTCTGGACCTTTCGTCTAGATGGCTCCCAGTCAGGCATCTGTCTGGCTCCACTTTCCGGGAAGACATTCCGTCGACCCATCACCACGCATACGGCGTGATGCACCGCTGGGTGCCCTGGACGCGATCCAGGGTCGGTAGTGCAGACGAAGGCCGTAGCGGTCCAACCCAAAACCTCAACCATGAGCGAAGTCCTCAACTCCGACGCCTCAGGCGCCGAAACGCCCGCAACCGCGGCTCCCACGGCAACCGTCGACACGACGACCGAAGTCGTCCCCACAACGGCCACCGAATCCGCCGCACCTGCGCCGATGACGCGCGCCCTGGCGCCTGCCGATGGCGACGTGCCCCTCGAAGATCTGCTCAAAGCAGGCGTCCACTTCGGCCACCTGACGAGCCGCTGGAATCCGCAGATGAAGCCGTTCATCTTCATGGCGCGCGAAGGCATCCACATCCTCGACCTGATGCAGACGCAGACGCGTCTCAAGGAAGCAGCCGAAGCCGCAACGATGTATGCGCGTCAGGGCAAGCGCATCCTGTTCGTCGCCACCAAAAAGCAGGCCCGCGACGCCGTCCGCAACCACGCCGAAGAGAGCGGCATGCCGTTCATGGTCGAGCGTTGGTACGGCGGCACGCTGACCAACTTCCAGACGATTCGCGGCTCGATCTCGCGGATGGAAGCGCTCAAGCGCATGGAAGTCGACGGCACCTACGATCAGCTCAAGAAGAAAGAGCGCCTGATGCGGACGCGTGAGCGCGAGAAGCTCGAAAACGTCCTCGAAGGTATCGCCGACCTGGGCCGCCTCCCCGGAGCGCTGTTCGTCGTCGACATCAACCGCGAGCACATCGCCGTCGACGAAGCCCGCAAGTTGGGTATCCCGATCATCGCGCTCGTCGACACGAACACGAACCCGAACCTCGTCGATTTTCCGATCCCGGCCAACGACGACGCCATCCGCTCGGTCGACCTGATCGCGGGCGTCATCTCGGCTGCTATCCAGGCCGGAACGACGCAGCAGGAAATCGCACGCGAAAGCCGCCAGTCCGCCGACGACAAGCGCAAGGCCGATCAGAAAGAGATCGCCGCCGCTGCCAAGGAAGGACGCGAAGCCGAAGTCGACCCGAGCGACGAAGCCTGAGTCGCGAGCGGTGAGCCTCGCATGCTCTCCGCGCTCGCACACCCGTCATCCCGAGCCTGTCGAGGGATCTCCGAAGATCGCAGTCAATTACTGAGTTCGGTGATCCTTCGAACTGGCTCAGGATGACGCACTACTAACTGAATACAACACTACTGATATGGCAATCACAGCCTCCGACGTTAAGCGCCTGCGCGAGCAGACGGGCGTCGGCATGATGGACTGCAAACGCGCACTCCAAGAGACCAACGGCGACTTCGACGCCGCCATCGACGTGCTCCGTAAGAAGGGCCAGAAAGTCGCCGCCAAGCGCGCCGACCGCGACGCGACCGAAGGTCAGATCATCTCGCGCCTGAGCAGCGACAGCAAGACCGGCGCCCTGATCGAAGTCAACAGCGAGACCGACTTCGTCGCTCGCAACGAAGGCTTCCAGACGTTCGCCGACGCTCTCGCCGACCTGATGATGGAGCACCGCCCCGCCGACCTCGACGCGTTCAAAGCGCTCTCGTTCGACGGCAAACGCACCGTCGCCGAAGCGCTGACCGATATGACGGGCAAGATCGGCGAGAAGATCGACGTGCGCCGCTTCGAGATCATCACGAGCGAAGACGGACAGATCGTTCCTTACATCCACCCCGGCGCCCAGCTTGGCGTCCTGGTCGATGCGACGGGCGACAACGCTCCCGAAGCGGCCCGCGACGTAGCAATGCAGATCGCCGCTCTCAACCCGCTCGCCGCCACGCGCGACGAGGTCTCGCAAGAGGTCAAGGACAAGGAGATGGAAATCGGCCGCGAACTGGCGCTGGCAGAAGGCAAGCCCGAGCAGATCGTCGACAAGATCGCGACGGGCAAGCTGGAGCGCTACTACAAGGACAACGTCCTCGTCGAGCAGCCGTTTGTCAAGGACTCGTCGATGACCGTCAAGCAGATGCTCGATCAGCAGGGCGTCGGCGTGAAGCGGTTCGTCCGTTTTGCTCTGGGCGGCTAACACTGCGCATCGCATAGCTCTTTGGGGCGCTTCGACTTAGTCGGGGCGCCCCTTTTTTCACGTTCGTACGTTTCGGCTGACCCCAACCGCCGTCCTGATGCGAACTCTCGCGCTCCTACTCTTCCTCCTCGCCGCCCCCGCGTCTGCGCAGCGCAACGCGTTGCTGCCCGCCGATGCGCTGACAGGGCCGACGTTTCGCATCGCGCTGCCGCTGAATGAGTCGCAAGCCGGATTCTCGGAGCGGGCACTGTACGAGTTGGGCGCAGTCACGCTGACGGGCGTGGGACATCTGGTAGCGAGCGAGTTGGACGCCTCGAACGTGTTCATTCCGACGGCCGTCGCCGGGTGGGGCGGGTACGTGGGATGGCGCGCGTACTCGGACCCGACGTTCGTGCAGCGGACTGGTCTGCGGCGCAAAGAACCTGGGTCCGGCGATGCGAGATGCGACGATCGTCGGCGCGGTTTCGCTGGCGGCGATGGCGGGAATCGGGGCGTATCAGGGGACGCTGCAGATGGACCGCGACATGATTCAGCTCTTGGCGCTGTATCCGATCTGGGGGACCGTTCAGCAGTTTCTGACGCAGTCGCTGGTGGCGGGCAACCTGCGCGACGGTCCGGGCTGGGCGCGCTCGCCCTACGTGGTCGTTCCGGTTACGGCGGCGGCGTTTGGAGCCGTTCACCTACCCAACTGGGAACTGACGGCGGGGACGACGGCGCTCGGGCTGGCCTACACGCCGCTCTACCTCAAACACGGCAACGTGTGGCCGCTGGGACTCTATCACGGCTGGTTGGGCGTGTTCTACTACTTCTGGGTGCTCGACCGCAATCCGTGGCAGTACGTCGCCGGATAGTTCGCAGCGGGTTCGCAGCCGTTTGGCTATATTGATCGCGTTAGGGATGGTGCCCTGACACCCGGTCGGCGCCGTTACACGCGCTGCTCGGTACCAAAAAGGCGAGGCCACTTCGGTGGTCTCGCTTTCTTTCGTTGGGGCAGGTCGTTACCCTGACGTGGACGCGGCTTCGTTGCCGCTTGGCGGGCGGGAGCGTAGCTTTGGATGCTTTTACTTTCTGCCTTCCTACTGATCCGACTCCGATGGAAACGTCCTCTGCCGCTGCCCCCCGCTACCGCCGCATTCTACTCAAACTCAGCGGCGAGGCGCTGCTCGGCGATCAGCCCTTCGGCATCGCCGACGACCGGCTCGCGCACTACGCGTCCGAAGTCAAGCAGCTCGTCGCAACGGGCGCCGAGATCGCCATCGTGATCGGCGGAGGCAACATCTATCGGGGCGTCGGTAGCTCGAACAAGGACATGCCGCGCGCCCACGCCGACTATATGGGCATGCTCGCGACGATGATCAATGCGATGGCGCTTCAGGGGGCGCTCGAAACGGCAGGCGTCAAGACGCGGCTCCAGTCGGCGATCAAAATGGAGGAAATAGCCGAGCCGTTCATCCGTCGCAAGGCGATTCGGCACCTCGAAAAGGGTCGCGTAGTCATCTTCGGTGCCGGAACAGGCAGTCCCTACTTCACGACCGACACCGCCGCCACACTCCGCGCTCTGGAAATCGACGCCGACGTGATTCTCAAAGGCACGCGCGTCGACGGCATTTACACATCGGATCCTGAGAAGAACGCCGACGCGGAGTATCTCCCGCGCCTAAGCGGAGCCGAAGCCATCAAGCGCCAACTCAAGGTGATGGATCAGACGGCGTTCACACTCGCGGGCGACAGTAAGCTGCCCATCGTTGTGTTCAACATGAACAAGCCCGGCAACCTGTCTCGCATCGCTAGCGGGGAAGACATCGGCTCGCTCGTTCACTGGGACGCGTAACACAGCCGTACGGACCTTTTCGACCGTTTCAGCGGTCCTATTCTGCCCCAATCCGACCTACACCCGACCATGACCGAAGAAATCGAATTCGTCCACGAAGAGGCAAAAGAGGCGATGAAAGCCGCCCTCGAAGCGCTCGCCGGAGAGATGCACACGATGCGCGCCGGACGCGCGTCCCCGGCGATGCTCGAAAAGATTCGCGTCGAGCACTACGGTTCGCAATCGCCGCTCAATCAGGTCGCCAGCGTGAGTGCTCCGCAGCCGGATCTGCTCGTGATTCAGCCGTGGGATAAGTCCGCGCTGACGCCCATCGAAAAGGCCATCGCCAACTCGAACTTGGGTCTCAACCCGAGCAACGACGGCACGCTGATCCGCATCCCGGTCCCGACGCCGACCGAGGAGCGTCGCAAGCAGATCGTCAAGGCGGCCAAAGCGCGCAGCGAAGACGCCAAAATCTCGGTCCGTAACGCGCGGCAGTCGGCCAACAACGAGGTCAAGAAGATCATCGCCAACGACAAACTTCCCGAAGACATGCGGTACTCGTCCGAGGAGATCATCCAGAAGATGACGGATAGCTACGGCGCCAAAATCGACGACATGATGACGCGCAAAGAAGCCGAAATCATGGAAGTCTGAGCCTAACGGCCCTACGATTCAAGCCTGACAGATTGTTGAGATCTGTCAGGCTTTTTTGTGTTCGGCAGCGAATAGACTCTGGCGCCTAGCGACGGTGAGCAGCTCCATCCGCCGCGCGCCGTACTCTATCGGCACAATCACCTAGAACCCGCCCGAACATGCCCCTCGACTCCCTCCTCGGCACGTGGGACCACAACGCCACGCACGAAGGCCGTGCATCGCGTATGACCCAGACGTTTTACCCAGACGGACGGTACCGAACCGACATGGCCTTCGCGCTCAGCGGCGGCTGCCGACAGCGCATCGGACACGAAGGGACCGTCGAGATCATAGATGGGCGATTGCATCTCGCATTCGAGCGTGGCACGACCCAAGTGGACGACTGCACCGATGCCTCTGCCAACTTCGCCGAGCGCCCATTCACCGAAGAGGAAGAAGCCGAGACGCGCGCGATGCTCGGACAGGCCATTCCGTTCACCGTCGACGGAGATACGTTTACCACCTCAGTCGAAGGTCCGAGCGGGGCGATGACGGTCGCGTATAAACGGCGCGCTGGATAAGCTACCCCTCACCTAGGCCAACAGTCTTGCTTATTGAGGGGGGCGGGTCTCGCACGGGCGAAGCCGGAAAAGAGACCGAGGATCTACCGTCTACTGACTTCTATACTTTTATGCTCAACTACATCTCTCTAGAGGTGCGTGCGTAGACCGAAGCTCAGGCTGAGCGGGCTGAACGTGTAGGTATGCTCGGGCTGCTGCGTCGCCCACGAGTTGCCCCGGAAGGCGAGGTCCGCACTCTGAGCGTCTATCACAAAATCGGGCTGTTGGACTAAGGTGGCCTTGATCGAAAGCGACGTGATCGGCGTGACGAAGAAGTCGTAGGACAACCGAGCGTAGGGGTAGATGCCCGACTGCGACGCGCTGTAGAAGGTGAACGCCTCTTCGGGAGCCGAAACCTCGGGCGTGGCGAGCGTCGCCGGGAAGTAGCTGCTGACCTCGACGCCGCGATAGGCGACACCTCCGCTGACTTCGACGCGGCTTTGCAGCGCGCGTGATCCGTCGCCGCCGAACGACAGACCGCCGAAGACCGCCCAGTCCGGCTGAGTCGTCACCTGCTCGGGGCGGTCTTCGCTGCGAAACTGGCCTGCTTCGCTTCCCGGAGACTCGGGACGAGATTGGCTATCCGACGCGTTCCAGTACGCCTCCGCGCCGACGTGAAGCAGCGCAATGGGGCTGACCACGATCTCGCCCCCTGCACGGCCTTTCACCGTCGTCGACGAGCGGTCCAGCGTCACGTCGAAGTCGCGACCATTGAGCGATGCGGTGCTGATGCGCGTCAGATCACTCGACGTGGTGGGACGATAGGGTGAGTCGAACCGCACGTGCGCGAACCGTCGACGTGCCGAGACGACCAGCGGAGCGTCCGGCATAGGAGGGACTGCGGGTAGCGAGGCCAGCCACGTATCCAGTTCCGAAGGCGTGCGCTCGGCGAAGAACGCTCGTTCGGCAAAGGGCGCTGTCGTCGAGGCGTTTTGAGACTGCCGGGACCCGCGTCCCGATGTGCCGCGCCGGGCTGCGGCGTCCACCAAACCCAACGTCGTCGCGGTGAGGGCTGACGTCAGCACGATCCCGGCACCGATGGCGGCGTCGCCTTGATCTGCATTTCCTTGGTACGCGAGAAAGGCTCCTGCTGCCTGAATCGCCAGCGACGCGCCGACTTCGAACGGAGCCGACAACCCGCGCGGCACGCGGCTCTGCGACTGCACGCGCGCCAGGTCTGCGGAAGCGAACACCAGCGCGTTCTCGCCCAGCTTCCGCACGTCGAACGGTCGATCTGCCGGATACAGTACCAAGCGGTCGTCGTCGGCATAAACGATCCAACCCTGGGCACGCCGACCGGCTCGCGTCTCGACCTCAATCGGGCGCCCCTCGAACGGCTCGAATGCATGCCGCCCCAGACCGGACACGATCATCTCCCGGTGGATTCGGAGCGCTAAGGGCGTAGGATTCGGCGTGCGTATCGCTTCGTACTGGGCGACGTACCGGCTCATCGTCTGAGCCACATCTTGCGACAGCCGCTTCTCCTCGCTACCCTGAGCCGTTTGAATCGTCACGACTAACTCGCCGCCCTCGACGGGGTCGAGCGTTGCCTGCGTGAAGTTGGCCAGCTCGACGCCTGGAAATAGGCCGAAGTAGGCCTTCTCACTCGGATCAATCGTCGTGCCTACTCGCGCGACCATCGAGTCGACGGCCGTCGCGCCGTTTGGCAAGGCAGGCTGAGCCGCGATGGTGGAGGCGCAGAGAAGCGCGAGTGCGGTGAGGAGTGGGATGCGCATGGCGGGCGATTGGCGAAAGGCGCCAAAGGTACGCACTATACCACTGTTTCCAAACGACCTATCGCGCCTGATCGTTGAGCGACCAGTCGTAACTCATGTACTCTACATCGAGCGAGGCCGATTCGAGCGCCGACCTCGCCTCAGCGTCGTCGATGTACGGAGCGATCCACCGCTGAACCGCGTCGTCCGATCCGCCGAAGTCGCCTTTGAACCAGTCCATGATTTTGGTGATGCGCGCCGTGCCCTCTGCTACGTCGATCTGCGTGCGTGCTGGGTCGGTCAGGAAGCGGCGTGTCTGCTGACCCAGTTGCGCGTCGAGCGTGGCGCCTTCGTAGGCTTCGGCTCGGAGCGGCGGGCAACTCAGCGCGGCGCAGTTGACGGCGAAGTGAATGCGCGGCTCCTCGAACTCGGATCGGATCGTGCCGTGCTCAATGTCGTCGAGCGACATCGTCCGCCCGCCGACGACGGCGAAGGCATCCGAGAACGGGCTGTTGACGGTCGGGATGAACGGGCCGCTCACGGTTTTGAGGATGCCTTTGGTGGGGTACTGGTCCCTGATGAGGTAGACGGTGTAGGCGTTGTAGGCGTTGATCCAGAACGCGAGGCGGTCGTCATCACCTAGCCTGGACGGATCGGTCGTGGCCAGACGCGTCAGATAGGCGTCGAGCGGCTGCGGATCGGCAACCAACCCGGCGTAGTCGACCAAGCCCGCATCGTCGACGTGGGCCGATAGGACGGCGGAGAAATCAGCGCTCGTGAACGTGGTCGGCTGCTCGATCGGCCCCGACGCTTCAAAGTCGTCTACGCCGACGCGGTTGAGACATCCGCTCAGTCCGATGAGGACGAGGGCGACGCAGAAAGGGCGGGAAAATGGAGTCATTCGGCTGACACGTCGAGCGCGAAAGGTAGATTCCACGATCTTTGGTACAACAAATTTAAATCCTTGGACTGATCTGCTGATACCTTAGGGGTTCCTACACCGCTTCATGTCCTCCTACGCCGTCTACTTTTACCTTGCGCCGATCTCGTTCGCGCTGGTGCTGAGCGTGTGCGTCGTCGCGTGGCGGCGCCGAGGTGTGGCCGGAGCGCGCGGCCTGCTGGGGCTGGGCATCGCTACGCTGCTGTGGACGCTGCTGGATTGGAGCCACATGGTCGTGCCATCGGTCGAGGTTTCGCTCGTCATTCGCCGGTTGGTCTACCTGGTCGTTCCGTGGATGGCGCCGTTTTGGATCGCATTCGCCCTGGGGTTCACGGGGCGCTCGCCGCTCAGGTCGCGTCTGCTGCGTGTCTTCGTCGGGATCGCCGTCGTGACCACGATCATGGGCCTGACGATGACGCACCACCGGCTCATTTGGACGGGCTACGCGATGAGTCACGCCGACGGACTGCGTAACGTGATGCCCGAAATCGGCGTTTGGACGTGGATCCACCTAGTGGTGTCGTGGATCGGCGTTGTCTATGGACTGGTGCTGATCACAGTCGCCTACGCACAATCGCTGAGCACCTATCGCAGGCTGTCGGTCTGGCTCGTGATCGGCGGTTTGCTGCCGACGCTCTACAACGTCGCCGAAGTGCTCGGACTGCTGGCCGTCGACAAAGACTTTTCGACGGTCGTCTATGGCACCACGGCGATGGCGTTCGGGCTGGGCGTGTTTCGGTTTCGCCTGTTCGATCTCCAGCCCACATCGCGCAGCGTCCTCGTCGACCGCATGACCGAGGCGCTCGTCGTCGTCGATGTCGAGGGGCGCGTGATGGACTTCAACCAATCGTTTGCGGCTTCCGTCGCCTCGTCGGTCACGCTAGGCGAGCCGCTGGCCGATGCCGTCCCGGGTTTGTCCGGGGCGCTCCGAGAGGCACAGTCCGAGATGCACGTCGGCTCGCAAGTGCCTGGCGAAAGCGGACGCTGGTTTGAGTGGCGAGCGTCGCCTATCGACGCGTCACGTGACCTGGGGCGCGTGATCCTGCTGCACGACGTGACCGAGCGCCGCGCTGCCGACGCCGCTTTGCGCGACGCCCTCGCCGAGTTGGAAGCCCGAAACGACGACCTGGACGCGTTCGCTCGGATGACTGCGCACGACCTGAAGAACCCGATCAACGGCATCCGAGGCTACGCCCAACTGATGCAACTCGAAGGCGACGACCTGACCGCCGATCTGCGCGACGAAGCCGTCGACACGATCCTCGAAACGTCGGATCAGATGACGCGCATCATCGACGATTTGCTGCTGCTCTCCAGCGTGCGCGCTGCTACGGTGCCCCTGGTGCCGCTCGACATGTCTGACCTGACCAGCCACGTGCTGCGCCAACTCGCTCCCGCTATCGCGCAGTCCGACGCCGCCATTGGTGTGCCCCACGAGTGGCCAGTCGCCCTCGGTCACGCGCCGTGGGTGACGATTTGCTGGACCAACTACCTGAGCAACGCGCTCAAATACGGCGGCGACTCGCCAGACGTGCAGCTAGGCGCCGAGCAGATCGGGGACCGCGTTCGCTGCTGGGTAGACGATTGCGGACCGGGTGTGCCTCACGATCAACGAGCCGAGGTGTTCGCACCGTTCAAGCGCTTGCACGGTGCCGAGACCGAGGGACACGGCGTGGGCCTGTCCATCGTACAGCGCATCGTAGATCGGCTGGGCGGCGCGTGCGGCGTCGACGACGCGCCGGGCGGTGGCGCACGCTTCTGGTTCGAGTTGCCCGCTGCCTGAGGACCGCTACACCTCGATTCCGCGCGCTTCGAGTTCTCGGATCTTGCGGTAGAGCGTCCGCTCCGAAATGCCCAGCGCGTTGGCGCTCTCGCGGCGGTTGCCGTCGAAACGAGCCAGCGCGTCGACGATCAACTCGCGCTCGACCTCTTCCAGCGGACGAACGGGCTGCTCGCTCGGCTCTGGCTCCGGCTGGGGCGGCGCTTGGCTCGACTCGGTGAACGTGTAGGGCGCGTCTTCGACCTCGTCCTCGTCGGGCAGTTCGGACGAAAGCGACGTGTCGTAGCTCGAAGAGGTGAACGGCGGATCGTCGCGGACGATGACGAAGCCGTTGCCTCGCGGCGTCTTGCTGAACCGCTCGAAATCCTCGCGCGTCAGGTTGAGTCCACCGACGAGGTTCGCCATCTGCTCCTTGAGATCGCGCACGTCCATCCGCAGTTCGAGCAGGGCGCGGTAGAGCAACTCGCGCTCCCGATCGTCCGACGACGCGTTTCCAGCGCGCTCGGGTTCGATGCGGGCCGGAAGCAGGTTGCGCGGTGCAGGCGTCTGGATGCTGCGCAAGAACGGACGCACGCTGTCTGCCGTGATCTCGGTCTGCGGATGGAGCACGATGCACTGCTCGGCGACGTTGCGTAACTCGCGCACGTTGCCCGGCCACGCGTAACCGGCCAGCAGCTTGAGAGCGTCGTCGCCTAGTTCGCGTCGACCGGCGTCGTAGCGCTGGACGAACTGGTGGAGGAAGTGGCGAAAGAGCAAGCCCACGTCGCCCGGACGCTCGCGCAGCGGTGGGATGTCGATCAGGATCGTGGCGAGGCGGTAGTACAGATCTTCGCGAAAGCGCCCGCGCTGGACTTCCTGAGCCAGATCCCGATTCGTAGCCGCGACGACGCGCACGTCGACCTGCTGCTCGGACGAGGCGCCGACGCGCGTGAACGTGCCGGTTTCGAGCACGCGGAGCAGCCGGACCTGCGCTTGCAGCGGCATCTCGCCGATCTCGTCCAGAAAGATCGTCCCGCCGTCGGCCTGTTCGAAGTAGCCCGTCCGCCGCTCGACCGATCCGGTGTATGCCCCCTTTTCGGCACCGAACAGTTCGCTCTCGATCAACCCCTCGGGGATCGCGCCGCAGTTGACCGTGACGATGGGCTTGTGCTTACGCGGACCGATGGAGTGGATCGCCTGGGCGACGAGTTCCTTGCCCACACCGCTCTCTCCCTGCACCAAAACGGCAATATCCGTCCGCGCGACCTGCCGGATGCGGTCGATGACGCGGTGCAGCGCGGGCGAGTCGCCGAGGATTCCGAAGCGTTCCTGAATCGAGGCGCGGTCCATAGGGTGCGGGTGTGAGGGAGACCGGTCTAACCCGCCGCCCCGTCGATCCGATCCGCCCAATACACTCGCGACGTGTCCGCGTTGCGTTACTGCACGACCAACGTCCGCGTCGCGATGGCGGACTGCGAAGTCGCGCGCAACACGTAGACGCCCGTCGGCAAGCTGGACGTATCAAGCGTGGCGTCGGTCGTCAGCGCCTGCGCGATCACGCGGCGTCCGAGCAGGTCGAAGAGTTCGAGCGTGCCCACCGCCGAAACGCCTTCGACGCGCACGCGGACAAAATCCGATGCAGGCTGCGGCGACGCCTGCGCGATGCGGAAACCGGACGTGTTGGCCTGGTCGTCGGTTGCCGTGAGACTGCTGAAGTTGGCGCGGACGTGGTAGTTGTACTCCTTGCCAAACTGCGTCTCGCGCATCAGTTGCCACCCGTCGCCCGTCACACGCACAGCCGCCCGGTCGAGCGCCGGTTCGTCGGCTCCACCACTGACGAGCACGAGTCGGTCCGGCTGCCCGGCGGCTTTCAGTTCGAACGACACCCAAAAATCGCCCTGTACTAGGGTGGGATCGACGTTTAGTGGAAGCGTCGTAAATGCACTCGGGACAATCTCGGCCAGTTCGAACCGCTCCTCGGCCACCGCATCTCCTGGGTATCCGTTGGCGTCCGGCGGATGAATGGAAACGACGAGGGTGTCATTGAATCCGTCCGGCGATGATGTGGACGAGTGGGCGAACACGTCGACCGACGAAAGGACTGAATCCGCCCGGATTCGTAAACCGCACGGCCTGCGCCTCAAACGTCTGCGGCACGTGCTCGAACGGCTGCGGCCAGGTGAACGCGACCTGTGGCCGAAACCACTCTTGAGAAGTCGTCTGTGCCGAGGCGGGAAGCGCAAAGGCGAGGGCGAGGAGCGAGAGGAGTCGGCGCATGGTGGCGGGGGTGAGTTGTGCCCAAGCTAGTGCGCAGAGCATGCCGAATCCAGTTACAGCATGCCCCGGTTGACGTACGACGCATCGTCGAACTCCAGCAGGTTGGTCGATACGATGGGTACGTCCGGCATCAAATCGGCGAGCGCTCGAACGACGGAGCGCGACAGGCCGGCCTTTTCCGCATCCGTTCGGCCTGCTTTGAGGTAACCGAAAGCGTGGATGAACTCGGCGTCCTCGTGCATCAGCGAGTCGTCGGAGGCGAAGGAGAGCACGCGCACCTTGATGTCGCGCGGAGAAAAGAGCGCGCTGTTCTGGGCAGCGCCGCGGACGGCGTCTAGGACGTCCGGCTTCGAGTAGCGGTCCAGCAGAGAGGCCGAGCAGTGGAGAACGAAGTGGGGCATCGGAATCAGGGGCAGATGGCGGAGGATATTACGCCTGCCACCCTCGGTCGCTGATGCCGCCTTTTTCGAGCACCAAGCCGCGCAGCAGAAAGCCCGCCGTCGCCGGGTTGGTCGCCAACGGCACGTCGTGGACGTTGCAGGTGCGCAGCAGCGTCTGGATGTCGGGATCGTGCGGATGCTTATCCATCGGGTCGACGAAGAAAAAGACGCCCGCTATGTCGCCGACGGCCACACGCGCGGCAATCTGGACGTCGCCGCCGTAGGGTCCGCTGAGCAGCCGCTCGACGTCCAACCCCGTCGCGTCGCCGATGAGTGAGCCGGTCGTGTTCGTAGCGACGAGCGCGAAGAGGGCGAGCGCGTCGCGGTGGGCCTGGGCGAAGGCGAGCATCTCGTCTTTCTTGCCGTCGTGGGCGATGAGGGCGAGCGTCATATCGGTAGGGAGTGAGCGAATCGCAATATCGACAGCCCGCGCGTCGGAATGGGGATGCTGCGTGGGCCGAACCGCTTCCGTAGCCGCGCCGTAGCATCGCGCCGACCTGACCCCGATGCCATGCGCGCTCTCTCGTCCGCCTTCACCTGGATCTGCATGATCCTGCTCATCGTCGTGTGGGTGCCGCTGCTGGGCCTGATCCGGCTGTTCGACCGCGATCCCGTCCGCTACCGAACAGGGCGATGGTTTCGGAGGCTGGGCGTGTCGATGACGTACGTCAACCCGGCGTGGGACATCACCGTCGAGAACGAGGACTCGGTCGCCGATCCGCGGTTGCCGTACGTCGTGGTCAGCAACCACCTGTCGAATGCTGACATCCCGCTGATCAGCCGCCTGCCGTGGGAGATGAAGTGGGTCGGCAAGAAGAGCCTGTTCGACATGCCGGTCGTCGGCTGGCTGATGACGTGGGCCGGAGACATCCCGGTCGACCGCCGCGACACCAAGAGCCGCGCCAACGTGCTCACACGTGCGACGTGGTATCTCAAGCAAAAGTGCTCGGTCATGTTCTTCCCCGAAGGCACGCGCAGTAAAGACGGCGTCCTGCTCCGTTGGGCCGACGGGCCGTTTCGCTTGGCCATCGAAAACGGCGTCCCCATCCTCCCCCTCGCCGTCGACGGCACGCGCGACGCACTACCCAAGAACGACTGGAAGTTCGGCGTCGCCGACGCCATCCGCCTGCGCGTGCTCGACCCGATCTCGACCGACGGCCTCACCTCGGCGGACGCCCCCGAGTTGCGCCAACGCGTCCGCCGGATCGTGGGCGAGCAGTTGGCCGAGTGGCGCGGCGTTCCCCTCGCCGACGTGTTGGGCGAAGACACTGCCGCTCCTCGACGCCGATGCGCCCGCCATTGAGGTGGCAGGCGTCGAAGAAGATGCAAAGCCCATGTCCCGTCTTGACGCCTCCGCGTAGATCGGTGTAGTTTAGCCGTCCTGCCTTGCCCGGTAGCTTAATTGGCAGAGCACCAGTTTCTGGATCTGGGGGTTGGAGGTTCGAGTCCTCCCCGGGCAGCCCACGCGCCTCGTCACGTTTGTGGCGAGGCGTTTTTGTTTTGGTACGCGTCCGGTCGCGCGTCGCGGTGGACGGGAATAGCCGCACGCGCTCGGCGGAGTGCATCGCGGCTGATGTCGGCATGGATCAGCGTCTCGGCGCAATCGTCGGCTTGGGCGAGCATCTCGCCGGTGGGCGATGCGATCAGACTTGATCCCGCAAACGTCAGACCGGCGTCAGTGCCGACGCGGTTGGCAGCGACGACGTACGCTTGGTTCTCAATCGCACGCGCAGCCAGCAAGGTCTTCCAATGCGCCGCGCGGACGGCAGGCCACGCCGAGCAGACGATCAGCAGGTCGGCAGGATCAGACGACAGATCGCGGAAGGACTCGGGAAAGCGTAGATCGTAGCAGATGGCGATGCCCACGCGCCAGCCGTTTAGATAGACAGCGCCCCGCGCGTCTCCGGGCGCGAAAAAGCGAGGTTCGTCGGCGGGGAGCGGTGAGAACAGGTGGAGTTTGCGATAGCTGTCCGCTAGTTCGCCGTCCGAGTCGATCACGGCGGCGGAGTTGTAGACGCTCTCTCCCTCCCGCTCCGACACCCCGGCGACGATGGCGATGTTCTGCTGTTGCGCGGCTTCGCGCAGCCGTCCTACCGGCTCGGACTGCCAGTCCGACGCGTGCTGTACGGCGAGCGGCAAGTCGTACCCCACGTCGGCCAGTTCGGGAAAGACGACGAGGTCACAGCCCTCGCGAGCGGCTTTCTCGACCTCCCGCACCATAGCGTCGAGGTTAGCCGACACGCTGCCGGGAACGCAGTCGATCTGAGCGGCGGCTACGCGCATCTATCACTCCTCCTCTTCGTCGTCGTCCGCGTAGAGTGCTTGCATCCGTTGGTTGAAAACAGCACTCTCGGGGCGTAAGCGCCCGGCGTCGCGGTAGAAATCGCGCGCTGCGTCCCGATCGTCCTGCGCTTTGGAGATGTCGCCCAAGAGTATGAACTGGTCGAAGCTGAGCGACACGAGTGGCTTCGCGCGCTGCTCAATCACCTCAAGCGCCTCTTCGTTGCGGTCCATCTGGTGCAGCGTCTGTGCGCGCAAATAGTGGTAGAACCACAGGTCGCGCTGGGCGAGGGCGAGATCTAGCTTTTCGAGCGCCAACTCGTACTCGCCCTCGTCGACGTGAAACGTGATGTCCGAAAGGCGAGGCGCCACGTAGGTCGGGTCTTCTTCGAGCGCGCGGTCGAAGTAGGTGCGCGCGGCGAATGCGTTGCGGTCTTTGCGCATCGTGACGCGCCCGAGGTGGTAGTACGCCGGAGTGAATGTCGAGAACAGCCGCGTCGCGCGGACGAACTGGTCGCGAGCGGCTACCAAATCGCCGCTGTTTTCGAGGCGGATGCCTTCGTTGACCAGTGCCAGCGCTTCTTGGGGCGCAGATCGTCCGGCGAGGTCGAACGCGATCAGCCAAAGCTGCAGGTTGTCGAGCATCTCGCGATCGGTCGTCTTGGCGAGGGCGCGCTCGAAGTTCTCGACGGCTGCGCTGACATCGCCCTCGGCCTGCGCTCCAAACGCCTTGAAGAGGTAGTAGTAAGGCTGACGCTCGGCCTCGCGCTGATTCCACAGGTTGATGAGCGCATCGCGCCCGAGCAGCGTCTGGTCGTCGCGGACCTGATCGCTGAGCAACTGGGTGACTTCGGTGAACTCAGCGAGCCAGCCCAAATCGTCCAGCAAGCGTCGGCCTTCGGTCATCCGATCCAAGACGGACACGTCGATGGAATCGAGCGACGAGGCTGGTGCCAAGGCCGTCTCGCGGTAGAGCAGCAGCCGAGCCAAAACGTCGATGAACGTGCGAAACTTGAAGTCCTCGTACGAGCCGGTCTCGAAGTACCCGAGGCGCGACGCCCGGTACCGATCTGCGGCCTGGGTGCGGTTGGCCGACAGCGCGGTTTCCAGCGCATCGAGACGCTCGGCGAGTTGGGACGGATTCGGCCCTGCCAGCGAGAGGTAATCGTCCAAGCTGTCGCGCAGAGCCGCAAGGCGCGCCTGGGCCTGCTGCGCTTCCTCGAGCAAGTCCGCGTCGATGGCATCGCCGGTCAATAGCGCCTGAAGCGTCGCCAGAGTGTTCTGCCGCGTCTCGACCGGACGGCGGGCGACCTCGTGCAGCAACCGCTCCGCATCGGCAAAGAATGAGAACACACGGACCGAATCCTTAGCTGTTGCGAACGGGAGGAGAGAAGAGAGTGCGCCGAAGGGGTCCGATTCGGCGGATGATTCACCGGCTTCGTAGGCGGCCAGCGAACGAGCATAGCCTGGATAGAACGCTTCTCCAAAGGTGAGCGGACGGGGCGCCGCTTCCAGTTCCGAGCTGATCTGCATCGAGCTGTATACGTCGATTTCAGAACGCGGAAACGCGGCAATCACGTAGTCGAACGTCTTGGTCCGACTCGCGGGAGTCAACTCAGCAGCCCGCACGACCCGGCCACCCTGTTCAATTTTGATGAGCGGAAGCCCTTCTACGACGTCCTTCTCCTCGAATTGCCAGTCGCCTTCGGGACGGTACGTGAAGTAGAGAAACGGTGTGTCACGGAAGGCAGCCGGTGACGGCGCGGGATTGCCCTGACCATCCGACAAGGTCGCGACTACCGAGCGCTCGCTTCGAAGCAACTTCTTCTCGCGGTAGAGCAACGTCGCTTCGTATTCGACCTGTGCGTGGGAGAGATCCGCACTCAGCAGAAAAGCGATGACCGCAATCGCGGCAAAAAGTCGGGAGGTGATATAGCGCTGCATGGGGCAAAAAAGCACGAAAGAGTGCCAAAAAGATAAGGTCCGAGTCGGTCTGTGCCCACGGAGGGCTGGAGCGGCGCGCCTCCCTGCTGCCGTACCGAAGCGCTCGACCTTGCTACTCTCGGCGCTTCCCTTCCCCGCTCCCACGCCGACAGGAGACCAACTGCCGGATAGCAGACGAACCCTCGGCTTGCAGACCGAGTGGGGTAGATGGGGCGTAACGAACGAGGGCAGGCCGAACGGACAGCCCCTGTGCGCAGTTGTCTGCGACATGAAGTACCTCGCCGTTCTCGTTCTGCTGCTCTGCGCTACGGCTCACGTATCCGCTCAGCCGTCGGACTTCCTGCGCTGCGCCGACGCTTCGTTTCTAGACGACGTGGAGCGCGGCGGCGCGTTTGTTCAAGACGACCCACTGGCCCGGCTGCGCGATGCTGGAGTCAACAGCGTCCGCCTCCGGCTCTTCCACTCGCCAACCGTTCTGAGCGACAGCCTGCCCGCCGTCCTCACCCTCGCTCGCCGGGCCGACGCGCTGGGCCTGTCGCTCATCCTCGACCTGCACTACTCCGACACGTGGGCCGACCCGTCGGATCAAGAGACGCCGCGCGCCTGGAGATCGCTGACCTACGATGTCCTGCGCGACAGCGTGTGGCACTATTCCCAGCGTGTCGTCCAGGCGTTCGTCGACCAGGGAACGACGCCAACGATGGTTCAGGTTGGCAACGAGACGACAGGCGGTATGCTCTGGCCGATCGGACGCGTCGGCGGCGCGTTCGATACGCCGACACAGTGGCAACGACTGGCCGGGCTGCTGACTAGCGGAATCGACGGCGTGCGTGCCGCATCGCCCAACTCCGAAATCGTGCTGCACATCCACGACGGCGGCGATCCAGCGACCGTGCGTTGGTGGTTCGATCACGTGCGCGACGAGGGCGTGGCGTTCGACGTGATCGGCCTGTCGTATTACCCGTGGTGGCACGGCTCGCTGGACGAATTCGAGTCGACCGTCGGCGATGCTCAGGGGCGCTACGGCATACCCGTTTTCATCGCCGAAACCGCCTATCCGTGGACGTTGGATTGGTTCGACGACACCAACAACATCGTCGGGTTGCCCGGTCACGTCCAAGACGGTTTCCCCGCGACGCGCGACGGGCAGGCAGCCTTTCTGTCGCGCGTCGTTTCGACCGTCGCCGACCTGCCGGGCGAGCGTGGACGTGGCGTGTGCTACTGGGCGCCCGACTGGGTCGCTGCTCCGACGTTCGGGTCGGCGTGGGAGAACCTGGCGCTATTCGACGACGACGGCGCGCTGCTGCCCGCTGCATCGGCTCTGGGACAAACGCGGACGACATCCAGCGCGCGCGCCCTCTCGACAAGCGGCGGAGTAGCGATCTATCCCAATCCGGCGTCTGACCTCGTGCGCATCCGTCTTCCCCGTGCGAGCGGATGCAGCCGCGTCGTCGTGTCGGATGTGCTGGGGCGCGAGCGAGTCGGGATCGACGTGTGCGAATCCGAAGGCCAACTCGACGTGAGCAACCTCCCAGCCGGATTGTACCTCGTCGACGTGCAGCGCGTGGGCAGTAGCGTGGCACGGACGAGCGTGATCGTGAGCAAGCGGTAGCGCCGTCGCGCGTGTCCAAGCCAGAGCAAAAGGAGACGCAACGGCAACGTCTGGTCGTTCGAGTAGTCTTCGTGCTTTCCTCTCGCCTCACGCAGCGCACTGTTAGTTTTTTGGCGTACCGATTTACCCCTCGCTCTATGCGCCACTTTCTGCTCGTCGCCGTCTTTGTCCTGACCGCTTTGCCGCTGTCGGCACAGACGAGCAGCGCGCCGCTGCGTCTGTTTCTCGACTGCCAGAACACACGCTGCGACTTCGACTACCTGCGTACCGAGTTGGACTGGGTCAGCTACGTCCGCAACCGCGAGGACGCCGATGTGCACGCGCTGGTCACCGGCGAGCGCAACGGCGGCGGAGGCCGGACGTATTTCGTCCGCTTCGAGGGGCGACGAGCCTTCGACGGCGTCGATGACGAACTGACGCGCGCAACCGATCAGAACGCGACCGAGGACGAGCAGCGCGAAGCCCTGGCCAGCGTGCTCTCTGCCGGACTCGTCCGCTACCTCGCTCGCACCGATCAGGCGCCGCGCGTCACCATCGGCTTGGCTCGTCCGGCAGCCGACGCTCCGCCCGCCGAGGAGTTGACCGACCCCTGGAATTTCTGGGTTTTCCGCGTCGGCTCGCGCGTGTTTGCCAACGGCGACGCCAACTATCTGCAGCGCAACGCCAACCTCAACCTCAACGCCAACCGGACGACCGAGACGCTAAAGTCCGAACTCTACCTCAACGCGAGCGATAACCTGTCGCGTTTCACGTTCGATGGTAACGTGACGCGCAACCAGAACAACAGCTACAACGGCGGCGGCGAAGTCGTCTTTAGCCTGGGACCGCACTGGTCGGCGGGCGGCTCGGCACGCGCCTTCCACTCGACGTTCTCCAACACCGATCTGAGCGTCCGCGTCGGCCCCGAAGTCGAGTACAGCGTTTTTCCCTACGCCCAGGACACGCAGCGCGCGTTTCGCTTCTCCTACAGCATCGGCGTCGAGCGCGTCGCCTACCGGGATACGACGCTCTTCGACGAGATCGACGAGGTCTTGTTCGACCACGAACTCAGGACGCGGATTGGGTATCAGCAGCCGTGGGGATCGTTTTCGGTTCGAGGCTCGATAGATCAGTACCTGCACGACCTGGAACTGTACAGCTTCGACGTAGGCGCCAACGCCGACATCCGGCTCTTTCGCGGACTCACGTTCAACTTGGGAGCCAACTACAGCCGCATCCGCAACCAGCTCAACTTGGTACGCGGATCGGCCAGCGAGGAAGACGTGCTCACCCGCCGCCGACAACTCTCGACCGGCTACGACTTCTTCCTCTCGACCGGGCTGACGTACACGTTCGGATCGGCGTTCAACTCGGTTGTCAATCCGCGCTTCTGACCTAGGCGACGCTCTCGGTCGTGATCGAGTAGGTCCGTCCTTCTCCGCAGGCTCAGGTGAGGACTTCAGCCTCATGACTCACTCAAGGCTGACGCGCCACCCATGCGCCACCAGACTGCGAGCGTTGGACGTTGACGTGTGGCGGCGTGAGCTGTTGGTCGCTAATAGGTTGATCACACAGAGCTAGTACTGTCGGATGCCGCCGACTCTGCGCATTTCGCACGTACGAAGCGCTTCCGGTGTGGAGACGTAGCAGGTCCGTTAGTACGCGGCGGGACTGACATCCGGTATCATCGGTCCTACTCTTTTGCCGACTCTCCCCACGCCCACCCTCTCCATGTCCGACACGTCCGAGCGCCTCATCATCGAAGGCGGCCATCCGATCACCGGCCCGCTCTCAGTCGGTGGATCGAAAAACGCCGCGCTTCCGCTGATCGCCGCCACGCTGCTGCCCGACGGCGTCACGCACGTGCGCAACATGCCGGACCTCCGCGATGTGCGTTCGTTCGCCCGCGCCTTCGAAAAGCTGGGCGCCAAGAGCAACTTCAATCCCGACAGCGACCCGACGACGCCGGAAACGCTCACCATTGATGCAAGTGGCCTGACCGAGCACCGGATGCCGCGCAAAGAAGCCGAGTCGATGCGCGCGTCGATCTACGCGCTGGGCGCTCTGCTGGGCCGACTAGGTAAAGCCGAAGTCCCGCTGCCTGGCGGCGACGCGTTCGGACACCGCCCCGTCAACATGCACGTCGAAGGAATGCGTGCGCTAGGCGCCGAAATCGACATCGTCGGCGGCGCCGTCGTTGCCAGCGCTCCGGGCGGACGGTTGAAAGGCGGACGTTTCCGCTTTGACCCGATCACGGTCGGTGGCACGATCAACGTCCTTCTCGCTGCAGCACAGGCCAAGGGCACGACGCTGCTCGAAAACTGCGCCCGCGAACCCGACGTCGTCGCGCTAGGGCGCGTCCTCCAGAAGATGGGCGCCAAAATCGAAGGTCTGGGTACGAGCACGATCGAGATCCAAGGCATCGACGCGCTCTCGCCCGGAAGCTATCTCGCTCCTCCCGACCGCATTGAGTTGGGCACGCACATGATCGTCGCCCTGCTCGCCGGAACGCCCGGCAGCGAAGTCCGCATTGTCGGCGGCGCCCCGTCCGACCTGGGCGACGCCTTCCCCGCCCACTTCCGCGCGACCGGCGCGCACTATCGCACCGAAGCGCCTTCGGACGGCAGCGACGACGACGGCGGGTACCTCCAGGACGTGATCGTCAAGGTGCCCCAGGAAGTCTTCCCCGTTAGCGTCGTCACCGAGCCGTACCCCGGCCTCGCGACGGACTTGCAGAGCCAGTGGACGCTGCTGATGACGCGCGCCGAAGGAGCCAGCCGCATCATCGACACGATCTACCACGGACGCTTCGGCCACGTGCCCGAACTGCAGCGCATGGGCGCCAACATCAAAGTCGAAGGCAACGCCGCCGTCGTTCGCGGCCCCAACAAACTGCACGGCGCAACAGTCGAAGCCACCGACGTACGCGCCGCCGTCGCCCTGGTCCTCGCAGGACTCATCGCCGAGGGCGAGACGACCGTAACGGGCCTGCTCCACCTCGACCGAGGCCACGAGCGTTGGGAAGCCAAACTCGCCGCTGCCGGAGCCAAGATCCGGCGCGAGAAGGGCTGAGCCGGTCGTGCGGCTGTTGCACCCGTGCGTTTTGCTGCCGAGCGCGTTCGCGATGAGTAGCATTCTGTGGAGTTGGCAATGATCCACCCTCGCGGATGAGTGCCTTTGCGCTTGGTAATCCAGACCCCGAGGCGTCGTTGCATGCAACGACGCCTCGATGCCGAACGTACGCAACCGACTCTAAACGCTCCGACACCATGCCTCCCAAATTCCAACACGGCGAAACCGTCGCTGTCTTCCTCTACGGCTTCGACGGCCAGCGATTGGGCGCAATCAAAGGCACGATCTCAGAAGGTCCAAACCGCACCAACGTCGCGCGCGACGGACAGGCGCCGCGCTACAAAAACCTATACTTCGTCACCGAGATCGAAGGCTACAGCCGCCCGCACGAGGACAGCGCGCTGGCCGCTGCCGGTGAGAGCGAAGAAGTGACCGACGGCTGGTTCGCCGAAGACGACATCGCCAGCGAGCGCGCTCCGGCGACCAACCCGATCTTGGGCGGCCTGTCGACCAACTAGGCTGCTGCCCGCGTGCCGTTTCCGGCGCTTTACGCATCACCGACCGCTGCGCCCGTACTTTGGCGCCCTCATCCGATTTCCTGCTGCTATGCCCTACGTCGTCACCGAAAGCTGCATCAACTGCAAGCACACCGATTGCGTCGAAGTTTGCCCGGTCGACTGCTTTTACGAAGGCCCCAACTTCCTCGTCATCAACCCCGACGAGTGCATCGACTGCAACGCCTGCGTCCCTGTCTGCCCCGTCGAAGCCATCTACGCGGACGACGAACTGCCCGAGTCGCAGCAGCACTACGCGCAGTGGAATGCCTACCTCGCCGAGCAGTGGGCCGACTACAACCTGACTGAGAAGAAAGACGCGCTACCGGGCGTCGAGACCTGCGCCGATACGCCGCGCACCGAACAAGACATCCTCACCTGGGACGGCGACGCCGAGGCCTAAGCCTCTTCGAGGCGTTCACTATCCACTTCTTTACTCTGCTCAGACGATGCGTACGCTACTTCTCCTGATCCTCGTCGTCGCGCTGCTCGCGATCTCCAATCCCGACAAAGACGACTTCGCCGAGTTCGCGCGCGAGGAGTCTGCCGAGCTGATGGCCGGTCAAACCGACGGCGTCCTGGGCGGAGCGCTCGGACGGCTGGGCGGCGACCTAATCGGCTCGCAGGTGGGCCGATTCGTCAGCCGCGACAACTACCTCGTCGCCAGCGTCTACACGCTCGACCTCGACGGCCCAAACGCCGATGCACAAGATTGGCGCTTCTTGGGCATCGCTGGGCAGTTCGTCGAGTTGAGCCGACCGGCGGCGCTGGAGCGATAGCCACAGATCTGTACCTCGAACCCGTTGGGCACCAGCAGCCTGACGGGTTTTTGCGTTTCCAGCAGATCCATCAGAGGACTCGAATGCCGAGTCGTAGCCGATTATCTTGCTTAGACCAACCAACAGCCGCTCGCCAATGGAAACGCTCCGCACTCAGGATCCTGAACTCTTCGCCGCTCTCCAGCACGAAACGCAGCGACAGCAAGAGGGGCTGGAACTGATCGCGTCCGAAAACTTCGCCTCGCGCGCGGTTATGGAGGCGCAGGGCAGCACGCTGACGAACAAGTACGCCGAGGGGCTTCCGGGCAAGCGCTACTACGGCGGCTGCGAGTTTGCCGACATCGCCGAGGATCTGGCGCGTGACCGGGCGAAAAAGTTGTTCGGCGTCGACTGGGTCAACGTGCAGCCGCACAGTGGTGCCCAAGCCAACGCCGCCCTCTACCTGACGCTGATGCAGCCCGGCGACAAGCTACTCGGCCTCGACCTGGCGCACGGCGGCCACCTGACGCACGGCAGCCCAGTCAACTTCAGCGGCATCCTGTACGACGCGCACTTCTACGGCGTCGAGATCGACGGACCGAACGCCGGTCGCATCGACATGGACAAGGTGCGCGAGCAGGCGCTGAAGGTGCGGCCCAAAATGATCTCGATTGGAGCGAGCGCCTACACGCGCGACTTCGACTACGCGGCTTTCCGCTCGATTGCGGACGAAGTCGGTGCGCTGCTGTGGATGGACATGGCGCACACGGCGGGACTGATCGCGGCCAAGGTGCTGACCGACCCGATGCCGCACGTTCACGTCGCCACGACGACGACGCACAAGACGCTTCGGGGACCGCGCGGCGGCATGATCCTCGTCGGCGACGATGGCGAGAACACGTTGGGTAAAGTCGCGCCCAAGAGCGGGCGGACGAAGAACTGGAGCGAACTGTTCGATAGCGCCGTCTTCCCCGGCACCCAAGGCGGACCGCTGATGCACGTGATCGCCGCGAAAGCCGTCGCGTTCGGCGAGGCGCTGCAACCCACGTTTGCGACATACCAACAGCAAGTCGTCGCCAACGCCAAGGCGATGGCCGGCGCATTTTTGGAGCGCGGGTACGACTTGGTATCGGGCGGGACAGACAACCACTTGATGCTGATCGACCTGCGCGGCAAAGGGCTGACGGGCAAGCAGGCCGAGGAAGCGCTGGGCCGCGCCGAGATCACGGTCAACAAGAACATGGTGCCGGGCGATCCGGAAAGCCCGTTTGTCACGAGCGGCATGCGCATCGGCTCGCCCGCGATGACGACGCGCGGACTGGACGAATCGGCCTTCCGCGAAGTCGTCGCCCTGATCGACCGCGTGCTCGCCAAGCCCGATGACGAAACCGTCATCGACGCCGTTCGCAAGGACGTACACGAACTGGCGGCCCGCTTCCCGTTGTACACCGAGATGTAGCCCCCTTTGGTGGAGGCCGGTTGGCAAGTATCTTGTGGCTCATCTGACCGCTTTGGTATGACCAGTATTACCTATCACGTCGCTGCCTCGTTGGATGGCTTCATCGCGCACGAAGACGGCACCTTCGACGGCTTCTCGTGGGACGACGAGGTGATCGGCGATTTCCTCTCCGATGTTGGCACGTTCGGCACCGTCCTCATGGGGCGAAAGACGTACGAAGTCGGGCTGAAAGAGGGTAAAACGAGTCCGTATCCGATGATGCGGCAGGTCGTGTTCTCCCAAACAATGGACGAGAGTCCCGACGACGCCGTCGAGTTGGTGCGCGGAGACGTGGCCGATTTCGTGCGCTCGCTCAAAGCCGACGCGGACGCTCCGATCTGGCTCTGCGGAGGAGGCGAAATCGCTTCGATCCTGATGAACGCCGGACTGATCGACCGCGTCGTCGTCAAGCTGAATCCGATTGCACTCGGAAGCGGCATTCCGCTGTTCAGCGCTCTGCAGGCGCAGGCCAAATTGACGCTGCGAGACACGAAAGCGTACGCGTGCGGCGTCGTCCTGCTCACGTATGATGTCGAGCACATCGGCTGAGCGCCGCGACAGTCGGAACGGTAGTTGAAGTGATGGCGAACGTCGTTTCCCACCACGTCGTTTTCGTCTATGTCCCACCCCAACGACCGGCCGCCTCTGGCGCTCGCCGGTATCGGAGTCCTTCCCGTGTGCCTCGCCGCGTTTGTCCCACACTACTACCCCGAGAGCTTCTGGTACGCGACCGGCAACTGCTCTGCTGATCGTCGTCCTACTGGCGCGCGTGGTGATTCAGGTCGTGCAGGAGAGCCGAGAACGAGAGCGAAAACACGCGCTGTACGAGGTCCGCGAGATGCTGAGCGACCGGATACGGAATCAACTGTCCATCGTCTCACTCTCGCTGCCATCGCCGGGCGAAGCGTCTCTAAATGAGTCCGACCTGATGGACGCGCGTGCCTGCATCGACGCCGTCAATCGGATGGTCGACGAGTTGGATGCCGACGCCCTCGACGCGTGGAAGGAGCGCTACGCCGGATCGCGCGTGCTCACGCGTCCACTCGTGAGGCAGTCGCTCGTCAGAACGTGAGCCACAGCCCACCGCGCAGCAGCGACGGCTGCGGTCCGGCTTCGGCGTAGACCGTCAGACCCGGACGCAGTTGGGTGACGAAGCGGAGGAACGGCTCGAAGTTGAAGCTGAACTGCTGGTTTTTCTGCGCCTCGGTCGCGCCCCGCACGAACGTCAGCGACGGACCTGCCCGGATGCCTACGTCGACATCGTATCCGGCGAAATCGCCATCGGTGAACAGCCGCGCCACGCCCAGCGCGCGGATCGAGCCACCGCCTGCGAGCCAGACTTCGACGTTTTCCTCGCCACCGAAAAACGCCGGTCGCCCATCGACGTAGAGGGTCGCTTCACGCGTGAACAGGCCGGTCACGTCGAGGTAGCCCGCCTGAGCGCCCAATCCCGGAAGCGCACTCAGGCCGAGTTGCAACCGCCCGTCGGTTTGCTGCAAGCTGACCTGGGCGTGGGTCGAGGTCGCGAGCGGGAGCAGCGCGAAAAGGAGCAGGGCACGGAGCATCAGAGCGGAGACATTCGAGAAGAGCACGCCCTCAAGATCGGCAGGCGACGCGGTGTGAGGCCGAGAGACGCGACCTGTTTTCGAAACATGCCAAGTCTGAAACGTGCGCGCGACGTTCTTCGCCTCGTTTTGCCTCTCTTTGGCTCGGCAATCGGCTATTCTGTACCTCCACTTTTTCCCATCGCGCTATGGCTCTCCGCTGCGGCATCGTCGGCCTCCCCAACGTCGGCAAATCGACTCTCTTCAACGCGCTGTCGAGCGCCGGTGCTGAGTCGGCCAACTATCCGTTCTGCACGATCGAGCCGAACGTCGGCATCGTACCCGTTCCCGACGCGCGGTTGACGCGGCTGGCAGAACTCGCGGGCAGCAAGGAGACGCTTCCGGCCGTCATCGAATTCGTCGACATCGCCGGACTGGTTGCTGGGGCGAGTCAGGGCGAAGGGCTGGGCAACAAGTT
Organism: Rhodothermales bacterium; assembly: GCA_963793245.1. Classification (GTDB taxonomy): domain Bacteria; phylum Bacteroidota; class Rhodothermia; order Rhodothermales; family BA12; genus CAXBBB01. The sequence goes on along the minus strand of CAWBZG010000003.1, from coordinate 26,361 downwards.
TCTGAGCCACATCCGCGAAGTCGACGCCATCGTCCACGTCGTGCGCTGTTTCGAGGACGAAAACATCGTCCACGTCGCCGGAACGGTCGATCCTGCCTCGGACATCGAGGTGATCGACACCGAGTTGCTGCTCAAAGACATTGAGACCGTTGAGAAGCGCATCGAGCGCCAGGGCAAAGCCGCCAAGACAGGCGACAAAACCGCCGTCAAACTCCTCGACGACTACAAGCGCCTGCTCACGTTCTTGTCCGACGGAAACGCCGCCCGCTCGTTCGACGACGCCGACGTGCTCGACGATCTCTTCCTGCTCACGTCCAAGCCGATCCTCTACGCCGCCAACGTTAGCGAGGACGACCTGATCTCGGGCGAGGAGAACGCGCACGTCGCCAAAGTGCGCGAGATCGCAGCGCCGCAGAACGCCGAAGTCGTCGTGGTTTGCGCCGATCTCGAAGCCCAGATCGCCGAACTCGAACCCGACGAACGCGCCGGCTTCCTCGCCGACATGGGCCTCACCGAGCCTGGCCTCGACCGCCTGGTCCGCGCCGCGTTCAAGCTGCTCGGCCTGATCACCTACTTCACCGCCGGCCCCAAAGAGTCGCGCGCGTGGACGATCAAGCAGGGTACAAAAGCGCCCGGAGCCGCCGGCGTCATCCACACCGACTTCGAACGGGGCTTCATCCGCGCCGAAACGATCAAGTTCGCCGACTACGACCGCCTGGGAACGGAAGCCGCCGCACGCGAAGCCGGTGCCATGCGGTCGGAAGGCAAAGAGTACGTCGTCGTCGATGGCGACGTGATGCTGTTCCGCTTCAACGTGTAGGCACGTGGACCGCGCGTAACACGCTAGTGTGGATGCCGTAGAGAGACGAGTTCTCTGTCGACAAGCCGCGCGCGGTCATGATTCATACCGTCCACTTCCTCACGCGCCGGTATCCCGAACGTGACGCGCGTATCGCAGTCTCGCTGGCACTCGTTTTGGCGAGCGTTCTGGCGCTAGGCGTCGGTCTGCTGTTGGTTTGATGAGGGCGAATCCATCCGATCTGAAGGCGACTTCTCGGCGGCGCAACCGAAAGCGATTTCGGATCGGACTGATCGGATTCTGGCTGGTCGTTGTCGCGTGGCTGCTATGGAACATGCAGGCGCAGGGTGTGGAAGATGCTCTGCTGGTGAGCGACCGCGACGTGACGGTCTCGGTCTCTACCGACCAAATCGCATTCACGCCAACCGCCGACACAATGAACGCGGGCCTGCTGTTCTACCCAGGCGCGCTGGTCGCCCCGAACGCATACGCACCGATGGCTCGTGCTGTCGCCGACGCGGGGTTTGCGGTCATCATCGTTGAGACGCCGTACCGACTGGCTCCGTTCGCGCGCCATCGCGCCGAGTTGTTCGAGCGGACGCAAGCGCTGATCGAAGCCGACTCGTCCGATCGCGCGTGGATCGTTGGCGGACACTCGAAAGGAGGCAAACTCGCCGCCCTGTTCGCACGCGATCACGCGCCGTTGCTGGGTGGTCTTCTACTCGTCGGCACGTCGCACCCACGCGAGGACGACCTGTCGGCGCTGAAGCTGGACGTGACAAAAATCACCGGCTCCAACGACGGACTGGCGAGCGAGGCCGAAATCCAACAGTTCGCAATCAACCTGCCGCCATCGACGCATTGGGAACGCATAGAAGGCGGAAATCACCGGCAGTTCGGCTACTACGGCTGGCAACTAGGCGACGGCACTGCGCAAATATCACGCGACGAGCAACAGGCGCATCTACTCGACGCCGTACTTAGACAACTCGAACGCGTACGCCGCCGCTGATCTACATCCGCGATTGGTACAGCGCAACCGCGCGTCGGACGCCTTCCTCAAAGGAGATCTCGGGCGTAAAACCGAGCGATTCTTGCTTGGCCGTGTCGCCGCCCCTCGCGAACACGCCCTCGGGCTTGTCGGACGTGCCGCGTACGTCGGGCGTGTAGCCGACCGCTTGGGCCGCGAGCGTAGCGAAGGTTTTGAAGTTGGTCAGCTTGCCCGTCGACAGGTTGAGCGCGTTGCCGTCGTCGATGGCGTCCATCGTTGAGAGCACACCGGTCACGCAGTCCTCGATGTGGACGAAGTCGCGCATCTGATTACCGCTGCCCCAGACGATGATCTCGCTGGCTCCGGCGTTCTCAATGGCGCGTTTGCAGACGGACGGGAATGGGTACGTGTCGTCCTGATCCTCGCCATAACCCGAGAACGGGCGGTAGCAGACGCTTTTTAACCCGTGCCGCTCGAACGCCAATCGGCTCAGGTATTCGACGGTCAGCTTGGACCAGCCGTAGCTCAGGTCGGGCATGCCAATATCGTCACCGAACGCGATGTCGTCTTCGACCAGAAGTCGGTAGCCTGTTGGCCGCTGCAACCCGATGGGATAGGCGGCGGACGACGAAAAGATGACGCTCTTGCCGGGCTTGGCGGTCACGGCCCACTGCCAATACTGCGCGTCGATGGACAGGTCGTCGGCGACGGCGAGCGGGTTGTGCTCGATCACCAACCGCCCGCCGACGATGGCGGCCAGGTGCAGCGCGTAGTCGAAGTGCTCGGTCGGGTGGGCGCGGAAGTAGTCGCGGCAGTCTTGCTCGTGGAAGTGGAAGCCGTCGTAGGCGCGCGGGTCAAAGTACCAGCTTCGGTCTTCGCTCTGCGGCGTATCGGGATGGCGACCGCCGGTCAGCGGGGCGATGGGGTCGACGACGTGGACTTCGTGTCCGGCTTCGAGTAGGCGATGCGTAAAGTGACGACCGACGAATCCGGCGCCGCCGGTGATGAGATAGCGCGACAAAAGGGAAGTGGGTTGTTGAAAGGATAGTATCGAATCCGAGGAGTGCTCGTGCGTCCTCTTACCTGTCATCCTGAGCTTGTCAAAGGATCTCCAGCGTCCGAGTTGACTGCTCAGTTCGGGGATCCTTCGACTTCGCTCAGGATGACGAGGCAAGAGAGTGAGACCGACGAGAGCACGATCGGGTTTTCGACTCGCTCAGGTTTCTACCGCGCGCGCTTGCTGACGTGGGCGGCCAGGCGCAACGCGTCGCGGGCAGTATTCAAGCCGGGGCGCATCGGACGGCGTTCGGCGGCGGCGGTCAAGAAAGCGGTTAGCTCGGCGTCTTCGGCGGCTGCCATCGCACCGCCAGTGAGCAGATCGTAGGTATGCGTCGTCACGGCGGAGACGGCGCTGAGGCGGATGCCCCGAGTTCCACCAGCTATCGCCGTCGCGTGGACGAGCATTCCGCTGTCGAAACGGACTGAGAAGGCGGCGGCTCGGGGTTCACGCGTCGGCGTGCGGACGAATGTCGAGAGCAGGCGTTTAGGCGCGTAGCCGCGTCCGAGTTGGAGGACTAAGTCGGCCATCGTCGATAGGGAGGCGACGGACGTGGGTACCCTTACGCCTCGGCACTCGAGTGTGACCAAGCGCGGCGCGGAGGGCAGATCAGTCAGATCGGAGTGGAAACGAAGCGGCAGACTCGCCCACGCCGCCACACCGGATTCGTCAGCCTCACGCGACAGTTTTCTGAGCGACCGCAGATCGTTGGCTGGTGGCCACGCGAGGAAAACCGGCGTCCCGACGCGCACGAGTACACGCGCTGTTTCGACCCGATCGGCAATTGGCCCGGCGATCAGGCAGGCGTCGACGTTGGGCAGTCGCGTGGAAAGACACGCGTCGCGCCAGGTCACGTGCACGTCCGCTCGGTCGAGCCGGTCGGCCAGCGCTTGGGCCGCCAATCCGTCGCCGCACAGTCCGATGCGCAGGTGTCGCATCTCTAGTAGCGTGTGCCGCTCGGTGCCGTCCAGTCGCTGTCCGGCTCGAAGTAGCGCCACAGCATCGCCGAAACGTCGCGGAGCATGCGGTAGCCCGCGTTGTCGCCCTGCCACGAGGTGTCGGCTTGGTCGCTGGTGAACACGCTGAACACGTAGTCGCCGTGAGGCGCGTTGACGAGCACGACTTCGCTGCGCGACTTGCTTACGGCGCCCTGTTTGCTTGCGGCTTGGACGTAGGGCGGCAGCATCGACAGCGCCTCGTCGTTCCAATAGATGCGCGTTAGCATGCGGTAAAATTCCTCGCTCGCGCCGGGCGAGACGACCTCGCCGTTGCGGATCATCACGAACAGGTCGGCCATCTCGCGCGGCGTCGTCTGGCCCCAGCCGTAGCGCTCCCAATCTCCACGGCGTCCTTCGGTCCGGCTGTTCATGCGCGTGCCCTCGAACCCGTGAGCCGACAGCCACTCGTTAATGCGCTCGCCCGTCACCATGCGTTGGAGCCACAGACTGCCGCTGTTGTCGCTCGTCGTAATCGCGAGCATCATCACTTTGTCCAGGCCGATCCGGGTGCTGTCCATCAACTCGGCGACCAGGTCGCCGCCAGAGACGGGATCGACGGGGAGTGCGAGTGAGTCGCGGTAGATCAGCGTCTGAGTGTAGTCGAGTTCGCCTTTGTCGATCGCGTCCCAGACCGTCGCGACGATGGGCACTTTGATCGTGCTGGCCGTCGGGAAAAGCGTATCGGCAAGCGTCGCGGCGGTCTGGCCCGTCCGCAAGTGCTGGACGTAGAAGCCGACGCGTCCGTCGAAGGCTTGTCCGGGTCCGTCGTGGTTGGCTACAAGCGAGTCGAGTTTGGCCTGGAGGACGGCGTCGGCATGCGGCGTCGTTTGGGCGAATGACGGAAGTACTGCGATGAGCAGCAAGACGAAGAGCAGGAGCAGTCGGGTCATGCTGTAATGATACGCCGGATGAGTCGAGACTGGTAACGGAAGAGAAACGTCGACCGCGATCCATTTTACTTGTTGGAACAGGTATTGGCGCGCCGGGTACTTCTCCCACACTCATCAACCTTTCGCTTCCCATGAGCACTCTCAAAGACCACGTCGACGACCTTAACCAGCAGATCCTCAACGGACAGATTCTGCCTGCTTTCGAGCAGTACTACGACGAAGGCGTCGTGATGGCCGACATCGGCGGTGAGCCGCGTGTCGGCAAAGCCGTCAACCGCAAGCACGAAGAGCAGTTCGTCGGCGGCATGAAAGCGTTCCACATGGCCGAAGTCCGCAACGTCGCCATTCACGAAACGTCGCCCGGATCGGGCACGGCATTCAGCGAGTGGTTCATGCACTTCGACCACGAAGGCTACGGCGACGACGTCAAGATGGAGCAGGTCGCTGTCCAGGAATGGAAGGACGGCCAGATCGTCAAAGAGACCTTCTACCACGCCTAACCCTCTTCGAGGGGTCGATGGGCACATGTGGCTCGCTGATTGGGATGTTGAACTTCCGCCTTTATCGGTCCAACACTCGGCGATAGACCGACGAGACAGCCTCATTGCCTACGAATGCTTCGGCGCCTCGTTACCGATTCGGTAGCGGGGCGCTCTGCGTTTGCGGCTAGCTTGTCGCCTTCCACACACTCTCTAATCTCATGGAATACGACTACGACCTCGTCGTCATTGGCGGCGGTGCTGCCGGGCTGACTTCGTCCGGCATTGCGGCTTCGCTGGCTGCCAAAACGCTCATGATCGAGCGCGAACGGTTGGGCGGCGATTGCACGTGGCACGGCTGCGTACCGTCCAAAACGCTGCTCCACGCGGCGAGGTTGGCGCACGATGCGCGGTCGGCGTCCGAGTTCGGCGTTCACGCGGAAGACGTGACGGTCGATTTTCCGGCTGTGATGTCCAAGCTGCGCGCGATCCGGCAGGAGATTTACGAAGAGGCCGATGCGCCCGAGAAGTTCGAGGCGATGGGCGTCGAAGTCGCCAAAGGCGAGGCGTCGTTCGTCAACTCGCACACGATTGAGATTGCGTCCGAGAGCGGCAGTCGGCGCGTGACGGCGCGCAAGATCATCATCGCAGCGGGTGGGCGTGCACGCGTGCCCGATCTCACCGGCCTCGATACAGTGAAGCACGTCACCAACGTCGGCCTGTTCGAGATGGACGCGCTTCCGGCTCGGCTGGCGGTCCTGGGCGCCGGTCCCATCGGGACGGAAATGGCGCAAGCTTTTCAGCGGTTGGGATCGCAGGTAACGGTCGTCGAGCGGGGCGACCACATCCTGTCGCACGATGACCCCGAGCTAGCCGACATCCTGCACCAGTCGCTGAAAGGCGAAGGCATCGCTTACCGCATGGGCGCGTCGGCCAAGAGCGTCGAGCCAGCCGACGGCGGCGGACTGCGGCTGATCCTCGACAGCGGCGACCCCGTCGAAGCTGATGCGCTGCTGACATCGGTTGGGCGCATTCCCAATGTCGAGACGCTCAACCTCGCCGCTGCGGGCGTCGCGTACACCGAAAAGGGCATCACAGTCGACGCCAGTTGCAAGACGAACGTCGGTCACATCTGGGCCGTCGGCGACGTGACGGGGCGCTACCAGTTCACCCACATGAGCGAGCACATGGCGAAGACGGCAGCAACGAACGCGCTGCTCAAACTGCCGTCCAAGATGGACACCGAGCACGTCCCCTGGGCCACTTACACGTCGCCCGAGTTGGCGCATGTCGGCAAAACGCAACAGCAACTCGAAGACGATGGCATCGCGTTTGAGACGTATCGCTTCCCTTACAACAAACTCGATCGTGCGCTGACCCACGGCATCACGACGGGACTCGTCAAAGTCCACGCACGCAAACTCGATGGCAAGATCTACGGGGCATCCGTGCTGGGCGAGCACGCGGGTGAGATCATCAGCACGTACGGCGTCGCGATGACCAACGGCGTCACGCTGCGCAACCTCGCCGACACCATTTTCCCCTATCCGTCGTGGGGACTGGCCGCACGACGCGCCGCCGATCAGTGGTACGCCGCCAAGCAAAGCGAAGGGCTGGTCCGGTTCGTCAAAACCATCTTCGGCTACGAAGGCGACGTGCAGGAAGTCGACCCGGACCGCATCGTCTGATGTCCACCCCCAAACGCAACGCGGCGCCCCGACCCAAGCCGAGGCGCCGCGCGTGATGGTAAAGTCAGGCGCCCATCGACAAAAAGACGACGATGAGCAGAAGGGAGTATTGCAGCATGAATGCGGCGGTTGGTGGGTGGGTGGGACGGTGCCAAACTGCGGTTCACCCACCAATTTCGCACTGGAGCTTCCGACTGATTTAGCTGGAGGAACCGCCCTTCCTGTCGGACAAGAACGCAATTATCCTCCCACTTCTTCCAGCCTGCTGGCTTTGACGCCCGATTGCAGCTTGAGAACGACGATGGTCATGTCGTCGTGCTGCGGAGCGGATCCGGCGAAGTGCTGAACGCCCGTCGCCAGTCCGCTGACGATTTCGGCGGCGGTGCGCCCGCCCAGTTCGTGGACCGAGAGCGCCAATCGGTCGTCGCCGTAGAGGACGCGAGCGGGGTTCATCGCTTCGGAGAAACCATCAGTGTAGAGAACGACGGTATCGCCGTTGGTCAGGTCGAGCGTTTGCTCTTCGATGCGCGTGTCGAACCGGGCGCCTTTGACCATGCCGATGCCCAATCCGCGCGGCTGGGCGAAGATGGGCTGAGCCGTCGCGCCCTCGTCCGGACGGACGCGCTGTAAGATGAGCGGGTTGTGCCCGGCGCGCGCAAACGTGAACGTGCCCGCGTTGACGTCGAGGATGCCAAAAATCATCGAGATGAACGTGCCGCGCGGGGCGTTCTCGCAGAACAGCGCGTTCAAGTGGCGCAGGATCTCGGCGGGCGATTCGAACTGGCGAACCAGACTGCGCAAGAAACCTTTGACGAGCGTCATGTAGAACGCCGCCTGGATGCCCTTCCCGCTCACGTCACCGATGGCCACAGCTAACCGCCCGTTGCCCAGGTCGACGAAGTCGTAGTAGTCGCCGCCGACTTCGCTCGCCGCAATACACAGCGCCGCGGCGTCGACGCCCGGCACGTCTGGCATCCGGCGGGGCAGGAACGACATCTGCACCTGACGGGCGAACTCCAACTCCTGCTTCATCCGCGCTTGCTGCGCCATCTCAGTCACGTAGGCAGGGACGTAATCCGTCTCCTCGTCGCCGGTCTGCTCGCTTCTGGTCCCGACCCATCCCAGGATCAGCGCGCCCAGAATAACGACCGCGATGATGAGCGCGTCGACCGTTGACGCCGTGCCGCCCATCAGCAGGCCATGTCCAGCGGACCACGCGACGATGGCGAAAAAGCATCCGGCAAACGCCGTCAGGAAGTCGTAGCGCACCATCAAAAGCACGAGTGCGACGGAGAGCGGCAGCGTCGTCACGAACGTGAGCGGAGCGGGAGACACCAGGTACGTCAGCGATCCCATCAGCGCCAGCGTCACGCTCGTGGCACCGACGAGAAGGGCCGTCGGCGTGCCGCGTCGCTTGAGAAACGCGCCCAAACCGAGCAACGTGGGGACGGTGACGAGGTAGCTCGTCATGCCTGCCAGCAAGAACGGGATGACGCCGCGCGCCGGAATCGTCGAGCCGAGCAGCAGGCCCAAGTCTTCCTTCATCCGCAGCGGCGCCGGGACGACGACCAGCAGCAACGCGCTCAGCCCGGCCAGCGCGACACCTGCCAGCGTGCCCCGCAGCAGCGCGAAGCCGACGCGTTCGTTGAGCACGTTGCCCCGCCGCACCAGCGACGAAGCACGCATCTTGTCGCCCCACACCTCACGGGCCAGTCCCTCAACGCTGCCAGCCAACAGCATGAAGCCGAACAGGAAGAAGAGAAACATCACCGGCAGAATGATGCCGAGTAGGGCAAGCAGAGGTGGGTTGTTGTCGCCGCTGCCGACGAACGTGACCATCGTCACGAACCCTGCGCCGAACAACGCCACGACAGCCCCATCGATCAGTGCCGTCTTGAAATCGACGAGCCGAGCCGACAGGCGCCGGACCAGATAAACGAGTAGAGTCAGTCCGAGCAGCACATAGACCACGCCCGACGCAACACCGTAGACCAGCAGCCACACGTCGGTGCTGCTACCCCGCTTCGGCGAGAAGTCGACGTCGAGATAGCTGAGCATGCCCGATGGCGTCACATCCAGGTCGACGTGTGCGGCTAGCCCGTCGACTTCGACGTCGTAGTGGAAGCGCGCGTTACCCTCTTCGAGCGAGACCGAATCGGGTACCAGCGCTCGTCCGTCGCCGAATAGATCGAGGCGCCCGATGTGGTATGAGGCCATTTGCTCCGCCGTCGACCGACCAAAGCTGACCGACACGCCGATGGAGTCGGTGACCGTCCTCATGAAATCGAGAAAGTCGTTCTGGTCGGACCCGGCTGCTGCGGGTGCGCCAGAGGCGAAGCTGTCCCGGTCGAACGTAAACGTCGCGCGCGATAGCCTAGGCCTGAGTTGGGTAAACGCTTCGTCGGTCAGCGTGTCTTCGAGCGCACTCCGCAGCGCTCCAGCGTCGATGAGCGAAGTTGCTGCGTCGTCCTCTTTCTCGCGCACGCGCAGTCCCCACATCCTCCCGCTCGCCGTCACATCGACGGTGAACGAGCCGAAACCCTCGCTGTCTGCGTTGTTCACGCCGAAGACGACGGTCGATTGTTCGTCAGAGTCCGGTGGGTCGCCGTCGATGCGCCAGAAGTAGGCCGGCAGCCGGTCGCCTGTTTCGCCATCACTCAGCGCTGCGATGGCTGCGCTGCGCCCGATCGTGTGTTGGAGCGAATCGAGCAGGTCGTCGTTTCGCGACGGTTGAGCCGTAAATGTCCATCCTCCGACTTCGTAGCCCAAGTTCGAGAGGGCGGTCCGCGCCGCTTGTTGGGCGCCGCTTTCGCCGAGCGAGAAATCGGCTGCCGCGTTCGGGTGCTGCGTTGGGAGTACGAACACGAGCGCCAGGATCCCGAGCAGCGCGGCGCAGGCTAGAGCAGTGTCGATTCGGGTCCAGCGGAGCACGTTGAGAGCAAGAGTAGAGTGACGCGCAAAGTACGGAGCGGCGGGGCTACGCGCCGGGCGTGATCACGGCGTCGACCCACGACTCGGCCTCGCAGTTGGGACACGCAGGCAACGCCCCCTGCGTCTGCTTTCCGATCAGCCCGCAGCGCTCGCAGCCCAGCAGGATAGCATCCGGCGCTTGATCTCCGGTTTGCCAGCGATTCGGCTCGTCGATGTCCCACGGCACGACGACGCGCAAACCCGGCGTCACGTCGGCGGGATCGCGCTCGTAGACCGACAGCGTGCCGCCCTGTTCGAGAAACGCATAGTCGACCTCGCCCAAGTGCCGAATCTTTTCGAGCCGCAGCATGAGAAACAGCTTTTCGCGATTCATATTCGCCGCATCGAGTTCGTCGGGATCCATCCTGCCGTCGCGTGCCAGACACTTCGGCTTGCCATCGAAGACGAGTTCGGCGGTTTCGTTGCGGTTCGTCACCTCGACGATCAGCCGGTTGATGCCGACGATGACCGTGATCACCAGCATCCCGTGGATCAGCGGTACGTCGGCGTAAAACATTGGGTCACCAACAGCGGATCCGATGGCGACGACGAGCAGAAACTCGACCATAGACAACTGCCCCAGCGTCCGCGATCCCATCGTGCGCACGAGGGCGATGGTGTAGAGGTACATGACCGCCGTCCGCACCACGATTTCGAGCAGAAACCAGAGCGGCGCATCGCCCAGAAACATGCGATGCAGGTCGAACGGGACGATGTCGGAGGGATCCATGAGCGAGACGGTTGGATGAGCGCCCCAGAGTACATCACATAATGCCACACACACTGTTCGTTAGCTGAAACGATACGGGCGGTTAGCGCTCCCACCCTTCCAGATGTCGTCCCAAACGTGATCTGGGACCTACGACGCTAAACAAGCTCCTCTACTTGACGAAAATCGATGCTCCGAGGGGACTCCTGGATTGCTACGCCACCTAACGGTTCCGGCTCGGGGCCGGGACGACAGAACCAAATCCTTCGACCGCCTCCTACTTGCCGCCGACGCGCGTGCGCTTCATCACGATCGGATGGCGGCGGCCCGATCCGAACGCCTTGCCCGTCACGCGCAATCCCGGCGCGGCCTGGCGGCGCTTGAACTCGTTGCGATCCACCTTCGCGATGATCTCGCGGACCAGGTCTAGGTCGAAGCCGGTCCCTTCGGCGATTCGCTCGGCGTCCTGCCGACGCTCGACGTAGCGGGCGAGGATGGCGTCGAGCACGTCGTAGGGCGGCAGGCTGTCTTCGTCTTTCTGATCGGGCCGCAGTTCGGCGGACGGCGGCTTGGTGATCGTGGCTTCCGGGATGAGCGTGCGCCCGGAACGCGCGTTGACGTAGCGCGACAGGCGGTAGACGTCGGTTTTGAGCACGTCCGAGAGGACGGCTAGGCCGCCGTTCATGTCGCCGTAGAGCGTGGCGTAGCCGACGGCCATTTCGCTCTTGTTGCCCGTCGACAGCAGCAGTTTTCCATGCTGGTTCGATAGCGCCATCAGCGCCACGCCGCGCGTCCGGCTCTGCAGGTTTTCCTCGGCTAGTCCGCTCACGCCGCCGTCGACTGGGGCTAGCATAGCCTCGAACGCGTCGACAGCCGGAGCGATGGGCAACGTGTCGATCCGCATTCGTAGCGCGTTGGCGAGCGCATAGCTGTCGTCGACGGATCCGCCGGACGAATACTTCGACGGCATCGTGACGCCCCAGACCTTGTCGGCTCCTAACGCTTCGACAGCCAGCGCCGCCGTCAGCGCGCTGTCGATGCCGCCCGAGAGTCCGAGCAGCGCGCCGGTAAAGAAGGGCGACTTGCGCGCATAGTCGCGGATGCCTAAGACGAGCGCGTCGTGCAGGTTGGCGATGCGGTCACGCGGACCCGGTGTACGTGGCGAGCGCGGCGCGGGCAGACGCAGCGTGTCGAGATCGGCGACGACGAGCGCCTCCTCGAACAGCGGCGCGCGCGCGGCGATGCTTCCGTCGCTGCGGTGCGCTCGGCTGTCGCCGTCGAAGATCAGTTCGGTGTTGGCGCCCACCTGCCCGACCATCACGAAGGGCACGTCCCACCTTTTGCACGCCGTTTCGATCAGCATCGACCGATACGCTTCTTTCCCGGCCGCGAACGGCGACGCGCTGATGTTGACGAACAGGTCGATGCCCAGCGCGCCTAGCTGTCCGACCGGATCGGCGTGGTAGTGGTGGTGCAGCGGACCGCCCGCCTCGCCCCACGGCTCCTGATCCCACATATCCTCGCAGACGTGCAGCCCCAAGCGCAGTCCGCGCCACACAACCGGCGACTGCAGCCCCGCAGAGACGAAGTAGCGCGCCTCGTCGAACACGTCATACGTCGGCAAAAGCTGCTTGTCCGCTCGGCCGACGATCCGACCGCCCTCGGCCACGAATGCCGCGTTGACGACGCGCTTGCCTCGGTCGTCCGTCGACCGGACCGGAGCGCCGAACACGACGCCAACACTCGGGGGCGCGTGAGCCACGAAATGCGCCATCGCCGACTCTACGTCGTCTAGAAAATCCTCGTGCCCCAGCAAATCCTGGGGCGGATAGCCCGTCACGCACAACTCGGGCAAGATCACCAGATCGGCCCCTTGCTGCTCGGCCTGGCGCGTCGCCCCCAGCATGCGCTCGACGTTGCCCGCCAAGTCGCCGACGGTCGGATTGATCTGAGCGAGAGCGAGGCGCATGGCGGTCGGAGAGGGTGTTCGGTAGGATAAACACCGGTACGCCCGCAGCCACCGCTCGGACGTGAGGACGACGCGAAAGGCGAATGTCCCAGACGCCTTCCGGCAGCGAGATTCGCTGCGTGCTGAGATATCGCCTCACCGTCAAAGTGGTTCGCCACAGGTGTCTGGGCTTCTAGTCAGAACGCCCATCACTCCGTTCTCTCCAAGCTTATGGGAGGTAAAAGGATGCGAGTGTCTTTGCCATTTGGTGGAACGAGCGGTGCCGCGAATTTGCTGTCACTGCGACGACAACCTGCGCTTCTGGAAACAACAGCAGGTGCGCTTTGGCACCGAAGTGCGATCCGCCATGCCCCACCATCCGGTACCCATCCACGTCTTCGATCATCCATCCGAACCCATAGTCCGTCACCTCCCCATCTCGGGTCGTCATTGAGCGAAATAACAGTTCCAGCGTTTCCGGCCGGACGAGGTCTCCTCGAAGCAGCCCGCTTCCAAAGGAGACGAGGTCGCTTGGCGTAGACAGGAAACCGCCTCCAGCCCACACGTCGCTGTTGTCGGTAAAGATGGCCGTCTGCACGCCGATGTCCGTGATCTCGTAGAAGCCCGTCCGGTGGGGGATCACCATCTCGTAGCGATCCGCTGTCGTACTCTCCATGCCGAGCGGTCCAAACACGGCAGCATCCATGTAGTCCAGAAAAGGCTCGCCTGACGCAGCTTCGACGACGGCGCTGATGAGGGTGAAACCGAAGCTGGAATAGTGGAACTGCTCACCCGGAGGCGAGACGAGCGGCCTGTTCTTGAACTTGTCCAGAGACGCGAGGACACTCTCGTAATGGATCAGGTTGACGAAGTCTTCCCCTTCATAATTGGGCACCCCGGACAGGTGGCCGCCTAACTGCCGTGTGGTGATGGGCGCCCCCTTGTCGGGAAACGACGGCACGTACGTCTGGATCGGCACGTCGAGATCGAGCAATCCTTGCTCGTACAACAGGCCCGCTGCGACCGAGGTGAGGGTCTTGGAGATGCTGCCGACGCGGAATCGGGTGTTGAGGTGGACGGGCACCTTATGCTCCACGTTCGCGATCCCGAACCCTTCGGCCCACACGAGGCTGTCGGCGACCTGGACCGCGACGGAGAGGCCGGGAGTCTCGGTCTCCGACATGTATCGCTCGATGAGTTCGCGGCCCTGGCGGTGCGCGTCCGCTTCACCCTGGGCAACCGCGTCGACGCTCACCAGGCAAACCGACAGGATCGCGAGATAGATGGCTGAGCAGAATCGAGGAGAGATCACGGGCGTTGCGGGTACGGGCACGTCAGATCTGGTTGGGGCGCGACAAGTCGTCCATCGCGTCATCAGGGTCGGTCGCCGCATTGGGTTAGGCGTTGCGAACATCTCGGCCCCTGATGATATACAGCCTCGACCTAACTCGGCGTCGGATCCAAACTGCTACGGACTTACGTGCTCGGAGAGACGAACGGCTCCACATTCTCCAACTTACAAGGCCACTGCTCCTCTTTACTATAGCCGATCCGGGCGAAACGGTGCGGCGTCGACGGTCGTCGTCTCTCCCATCGCCATCTGCGCGATCAACTCGCCGGTCGCTGGGGCGAGCGAGACGCCCATCATGCCGTGTCCGGTCGCGACGAACACGTTCGGGTGGCGCGGCGGCGAGCCGATAAACGGCAGACCGTCGGGCGAGCAGGGGCGGTAGCCGGACCACGTTTCGGAGGCGTCGGCGTCGGGCGCGTACGTCTGAACGAGTCGGCGGAGCGGGGCGGCCCGGCGAGGGTCGACGGATGGGTCGAATCCGGCGAGCGAGAGCGTGCCCGCAAAGCGCAGGCGTCCCGGCATCGGCGTGAGTGTCACCTTGTCGTCGGTAAAAATCGTCGGTGTGCGGGGGGCGTTGGCAGGGGCGTCGACGGTGATACTGTAGCCTTTCGCGGGTTGCATCGGAAGGTGCAGACCAAGCGAGCGGGCGAGTCGGCTGCTCCACGCTCCGGCGGCGAGAACGACCTGAGACGCTTGAATCGTGCCGCGTACCGTTTCCACAGAGACGCTGCCGGGCGAGGTACGAACGGCGTCGACGGTCACGCCGGAGTGTATCTGGGCGCCATGGTGCGTGAGGCGGGCGGATAGGCGTGCGAGCAGAGCATCCGGGTCGACACGTCCGTCTTGGCGGTAGAGCACGGCGCCGATTAGCGTGTCGTCGAGGTGAGGCTCGCGAGCGCGGAGGGCCGACGCGTCCAGCCGCTCGATTTCGAGTCCGGCGGCTTCGGCTTGGTCGGCGAGGGCGAGGTTGTCCTTTTGGCTCTTCTCGGTCCGGTACGCCATCAGCAGGCCGGTCTGCTCGTAGCCCACATCGCCGATTTCGTCTTGCAACCGGGCGAATAGATCGACGCTCGCCAGGCTCAGATCGCGCAGCGCGGGAATGCTGCGTTCGACGTGCGTTCGGTGCAGTGGCGGCGGAACAGCCACAGCCAGCGCATCAGATCGGCGCTCAGTCGCGGGCGGATGTAGAACGGGCTTTCGGGGTTTGCGAGCCACCGCAGCCCTTGCGCGATTACGCCCGGCGCGGCGAGCGGCACGATGTGGCTCGGCACGATCATCCCCGCGTTCCCCGCCGACGCACCCACGCCGATCGCGTCGCGCGTCAGAATCGTCACGCTCCGCCCCCGCCGTTGCAGCGCCCGCGCCGCACACAAGCCGACGGCTCCGGCTCCGATGATGAGCACATCGGCGCGGTCGGGCAAAGTGGAAAGCTCCATCGGTCAGTCAGTTGAATCGAAGGTCGTGCTGCTCCAACCTATCAGAAAACGTCGTCCCGGACTCGATCCGAGACCCGGGATGCAGATTGCATTTCCTCATATGACGCAAATTGGTGGATGGACAGATACTCGTGAATCCTAACTCCGTGGCCGAGACGAAAAAGCTAGACCGCTTGTCACCTCACCTGAAAACCGTGGGCGTACGGATCGTCGTCGTCGATGAACAGCGTGTTCAAGCCCGTCACGCGCGCCCAGCCTTCGATGCTCGGCACGATGGCCGAACGGTCGCCGACGCGCGTGGCCGACTCGACGCGTCCACGGAATAGGCTACCGATGATGCTCTCGTGGACGAAGTCGTCGCCGGGGGCCAGCTTTCCTTGCGCGGCCCACTGCGCCATCCGCGCGCTCGTGCCGGTCCCGCACGGCGAGCGGTCGATGGCCTTGTTGCCGTAAAAGACGGCGTTGCGGGCGTGAGCGTCGGCGTGGCGGGGGGCGCCGGTCCACTCGACGTGACTCATGCCGCAAATCGTCGGGTCGTCCGGGTGCTCGAACGTGTGCTGCTCGTTGAGCAAGCGCCGCACATCGGGACTCCATCGCACCAGGTCGCCCGCCGTGTAATCGGCGATGTCGGTGAACGCGGGTTGCGCGTCGACGATAGCGTAGAAGTTGCCACCGTACGCCACATCGACGGTCAGGCGTCCGAGTTCGGGATGGTCGACTTCGATCCCTTCAGCCGCCAGAAACGACGGCACGTTGACGAGCCGCACCGAGCGCACACGTCCGTCGACCAAGTCGTACGTCGCGTCGACGCGTCCGGCAGGAGTATCCAACCGCACACGTCCCGGTTCGGCGGGTCGGATCAGGCCGTGTTCGAGCGCGACGGTGACGGTGCCAATCGTGCCGTGTCCGCACATCGGCAGGCAGCCGCTCGTTTCGATAAACAGCACGCCCGCGTCGCAGTCGTCGCGCGTCGGCGGGTAGAGGATGGAGCCGGACATCAGATCGTGGCCGCGCGGCTCGAACATCAGGCCGGTGCGGATCCAGTCGTATTCGGCGAGGAAGTGCTGACGGCGCGCACTCATCGTGTCGCCTTCGAGCCAGGGACCGCCGCCCGTCACGACGCGGACCGGATTGCCGCACGTGTGAGCGTCGATGCAGAAAAAGGTGTGGCGCATAGTGCAGGTTTGAGCGATGGTGTGTTTCCTCCACCGTTATCCCGAGCCTGTCGAGGGATCTCCACACTCAGAGCCAACTGCTAAGTTTGGATGTCCTTCGACTTCGCTCAGGATGACGGGATCGGAGGCATGGCGTTAAATCGCGTCCTGCGTTAGCGCGCCGTCGACCAGGCGCCAGAGGCCGCGCGGGTTGTCGTCGTGGAGTTCGGGCGGAAGCAGGGCGGCGGGGGCGTCCTGGAAGCAGATCGGGCGGGCGAAGCGGGCAATGGCGGCGGTGCCGACCGACGTCGTGCGCACGTCCGTCGTCGCGGGGTAGGGACCGCCGTGCTGCATCGCCGGGCTGACTTCGACGCCCGTCGGAAAGCCGCGCACGACGAGCCGACCAACGCGCCGCGCCAGTGTCGAGACGAGCGCTTGGTTGTCGGCCAGTTCGTCGTCTGTCCCCCAGAGCGTGCCCGTCAGATGGCCGCCCAATGTGGCGATGGTTGCGGTGAGATCGTCCAGGTCGCGAGCGCGGACGAGCAGTGTCGCAGGGCCGAATACTTCTTCGTGGAGTGCAGGCGTGTCGCGAAACGTGGTGGCGTCGACCGTTGCGACAATGGCCCTCGCGGGCGTGGCCGTCTCGCCGTCGCTGCCGGTGGCGAGCGTCTGCACGCCGTCCGCTTGGGTCAGCGCGTCGACGCCTTTCTCGTAGCCGTCGCGGATGCCCGAGTGGAGCAGCGTGAACGCCGAAGTCGCCCGCACCTTTTCGGCGACGCGGGTTGCGAATCGGTCCAGTGCATCGCCTGCGACGCCCAGCACGAGTCCGGGATTGGTGCAAAACTGTCCGGCGCCCATCGTCAACGAGGCTGCAAGTCCATCGGCGATTGCATCTCCATCGGCTGCGAGCGCGCTGGGTAGTAAGACGACCGGGTTGGTGCTGCCCATCTCGGCGTAGACCGGAATCGGATCGGGGCGCGACGCGGCAGCATCGAAGAGCGCGCGTCCGGCTTTCAGAGATCCGGTAAATCCGACGGCGCGCGTCAGCGGATGCGTCACCAGATCGACGCTTCGCTCGTTGGACGCCGAGTGCAGTAGCGAAAACGTCCCCGGATACAGACCGACGCGCTCGACGGCTCGAACGATCGCCTCGCCCACCAACTCCGACGTGCCCGGATGCGCCGGGTGCGCCTTCACGACGACCGGGCATCCCGCTGCCAACGCCGACGCCGTATCGCCTCCGGCAACCGAAAACGCCAGGGGAAAATTGCTCGCCCCAAACACAACGACTGGCCCGAGCGCCACCTGCATCCGCCGCAAATCCGGCCGAGGCGCAGGCCTGCGGTCAGGCATCGCCGTGTCGATCCGGGCGTCGACCCACGAGCCGTCGCGCACGACCGACGCGAACAGCCGCAACTGACCGCACGTCCGCCCGCGCTCGCCCTTGATGCGCGTTGCCGGAAGTCCCGTTTCGGCTGACGCGCGCTCGATCAGCGCAGAGCCAATCGCTTCGATCTCGTCGGCGATAGCGTCGAGCAGGTCAGCGCGCACGCGGGCAGGTTGGCGACCATCGGCGACGAAAGCGGCTTCGGCTTGCCTTAGCGCGTGATCGACTTCATCGGTCGTCGCTTCGGCAAAATCGGTGTCGAGGCGCTCGCCAGTCGCCGGGTCGGTGGCGTGGAGCGTCGCGGCAAGAGCGGCGGTGCGCTTTCCGGCGATAAGGTGCTGTCCGTGGAGCATCGGGTCAGGAGAGGGTGAGCGTGTCGTGAGCGAGTGCGCTCAGGTAGTCGAGGAGGTGGTCGGCGGCAGCGGCGGCGGCGGTTTCATCGGATGCGGCGACGGCGCGGAGCAGGTCGGCGTGGAGCGTCGCCGAACGGTCCAGATCGCCCTCGTGCCGGAAGTACACCCACAACCGGCGGCAGTGGACGTGCAGGGCCGCCAGCGTGCGCGTGGCGTACGGATTGCGCGAGGCAGATTGGAGCAACGCGTCGCCGTCGCGGTCGGCGCGTAGGAAAGCGTCGAGGTCGTCGTTGGCCGCTGCCGTTTCTATGGCGCCCGAGCACCGCTTCAGCGCGTCCCGCTGATCCGGCGTCGCCCGCCGCGCCGCTGCCCGTGCGACCAGCCGCTCCAGCGCACGACGCGTTTCGAGCAGCGCCTGTACGTCCGCCAGGTCGATGGGCGACACCAGCATCCCGCGCCGGGGAAGCGCCACGACCAACCGCTCCGCCGCCAACCGCTGCAACGCCTCGCGCAGCGGCGTCCGCCCGATGCCGACGCGCTCGCTCAGTTCGCTCTCGGAGAACACCGAGCCGGGCGCCAGCTCGAGCGTCACGATCAGCGCTTCGACGGCGTCGTAGGCTTCGTCAGCAAGAGTGGGAGATGCAGGCATAGGAGCGTAGACTCGGTGCGTCTTTGAGGCGACCCAAGGTTGGACGAGCGGAGCAACCGCCTAAAATTGCGGAAGCGCCGGGCGAGTGTCGATGGCGTGCTGAATCGTGGCGACGACGCGCTCGCGTTCGGCTCCGGCGAGGGGCAGACGCGGAGGGCGGACGGTTTCCGACCCGTTGCCCACCATCGCCTGGGCCAGCTTGATGTTTTGCACCAGTTTGGGGTTCACGTCCAAGTGCAGCAGCGGCATGAACCAGCGATAGATCGCGACGGCCTCGGCGATTCGTCCGGCCTTGACCAGCCGCGTAATGGCGACGGTTTCGTCGGGGAACGCGCAGACCAGTCCGGCCAGCCAGCCGTCGGCACCTAACACCATCGCCTCCAACGCCACGTTGTCGACGCCGCAGAACAGGCGGTAGCGGTCGCCGACGAGGTTTTTCAGGTCAGTAATGCGCCGCACGTCGTCCGATGACTCTTTGATGGCGACGACCGTTGGCTCGTCGGCTAACTCAGCAAACATCTCGGGCGTCACGTCGACTTTGTAAGCAGGCGGATTGTTGTAGATCATGATCGGCCGATCCGTCGCCCGCGCGATGGTGCGCAGGTACGTCAGCGTTTCGGGTCCGTCCGAGACGTAGAGCAGCGGCGGCAGCACCATGAACCCGTCGGCGCCCCGACTCGCAGCGTCTTCGGCGAACCGGCACGCCTCGCTCGTCGCCCGCTCTGCGACGCCGCACAGGACCGGCACGCGCCCGTCCGACGCTTCGAGCGCCGCAGAGAGCACGTCCAGCTTTTCGCCGCGCGTCAGCGTGCTGCTCTCGCCCAGCGATCCGCATACCACCAACCCATCGACTCCAGCGTCGATCTGACCTCGACACTCGGACAGCATGGCGTCGCGGTCAAGAGCGAGCGACGGCAGGAAAGGCGTCGTGACGGCGGGAAAAACTCCGCTCCAAGTGCAGGTCATAGCGCAGCAGGTCGTTGGGATACGACTGATATACTACGAGATTGTCTCTACTAGGTCAAGCCGAGATCAACCGATGACCGGACCTAGCGGACGTTTTTGCGGCGGTTGCGCTCGAAGTCCTCAAAGACGAACGACCCCAAATCGTCCAGACCCGAATAGTAGGCGCGGCCTTGATTGGCTTCGGTGAGTTGGTGGACGAACTGCTGCAGCAGCGGGTCGCGCGCGATCATGAACGTCGTGATCGAGATGCCCTCACGTCGGCAGGCGACGGCTTCGTCGAGCACTTTGTTGACGATCTTTTTGTCCAAGCCAAATGCGTTGCGGTACAGTTTGGCGCCTTCGTAGTGGCACGACGGCTTTCCGTCGGTCAGCATGAAGATCTGCTTGTTCTTGTTTTTACGCCGCCGCAGCAGATCACGCGACCGCTGCAATCCGGCGCGCGTGTTAGTGTAAAACGGGCCGACGTTGAGGTAGGGCAGGTCTTTGATGTCGACTTGCCACGCGTCTGTCCCGAACGCGACGATGTCCAGCGTATCGCCGGGGTAGCGCGTCAGGATGAGTTCGGAAAGCGCCAGCGCGGTCTTGCGAGCCGGGGTGATGCGGTCCTCGCCGTACAGAATCATCGAGTGGCTCAGGTCGATCATCATCACCGTCGCCATTGAGGTGTGATGATCGGTTTCGTAGACCTCAAAATCGTCTTCGCGCAGGTCGAGGCGGTCCAAGTCACCTCTGCGGTAGGCGTTGCTGAGCGTGCTGGTTACGTCGAGCGAGTGCAAGTCGTCGCCGAACTGCCAGCCGCGCGTTTCGGGCAGCTTCTCGTCGCCCTGCCCCGCGAATGGCGTCTTGTGGCGACCGCGTCCTCCGCGTTTGAGTTTGCCGAAAATGTCTTCGAGTGCTTTCTGGCGCAGACCCCGCTCGGTCTTGGACGTGATGCGGACTTCGCCGAGTTTGTTTTGATCGTCTTCGAGATAGCCCTTTTTGCGCAGGTCCTCGATGAAGTCGCCCATGCCATAGTCGCCCGTTGTCAGGTCGTAGCGGCGGTCGAGTTCGTTCATCCAGTCGAGCGCTTCGTTGGCGTCGCCCGCCGCGATGTTGAGCAGTTGCTGAAAGATGTCGAGCAGGTTCTCGAACGGCGAATCGCCTTGCGGTCCGTGGCGCTCGGGGACGAAGTCGGTATAGCGGAAGCGCATAGGTTTCGGTGGTTTACGTCGTCAACGAGGCGACCTGCATCGGGTTGCCGGATGCGACCTCGCATTGGCGTGAGGTGTCGCGATGTGGCGAAGCGCCGTTATATAGAACAGCGGTACAGGGCGATGGCGTTGAGGAATGGCTCCATCGCTTCTGCCAGCATGAGAAACGGGAGACCAGCCTGAGCCGATCTCCCGCACATGCGTCGGAGGCAGCCAAGCCGCCGAAGACGGTCAGGCGATCATGCCGCCGTCGATGGTGATCTCGGCTCCGCTGACGTACGACGCCTGGTCGCTGGCGAGGAACGCGATCACATTAGCGACCTCGTCGGCCGTTCCGTAGCGGCCCAGCGCCGTCATGCCTGCCATCGTCTCGGCCATCGGGTTTTGCGCGGGCGAGCCGGGGTTCATCTCGGTGTCGATCGGTCCGGGATGAACCGTGTTGACGGTGATGCCGCGTCCGCCCAACTCTTTGGCGACCGAGCGCGCGAGGATGGTGACGGCGGCTTTGGCGGCTCCATAGACGGCGTTCTGAGGAAAGCCCACTTTCCCGACGACGCTGCCCAAGTTGATGATGCGTCCGTTGTCGTTGAGATGCTTGGACGCCTCGCGGATCGTCGCGAACGAGCCTCGGAGATTGATGTCCACGTTGGCATCGTAATCCGCGTCGGTAAACTCGGCGATGGGGCCGGTTTTGTAGACACCCGCGTTGTTGACGAGGATGTCTAGTCCGCCGTGATCCGCGACGACATCGCGCACGAGTTGGGCACTCGCATCCGATGAGGCGGCGTCGGCCTGATACGCCTGAGCCGTTCCGCCTGCCTGAGTAATGGCGTCGACGACCTGCTGAGCGCGATCGGGTGACGAGTTGAAGCTGATCGCGACGGTCGCGCCATCGGCGGCCAAGCGCTGTGCGGTTGCAGCACCGATACCGCGCGATCCACCCGTTACGAGGGCGACTTTTCCTGAGAGTGACATGAGGTGAGGGAGTTGGTTTATGGAACGATCGTTCCGATTACCAATCCCTGTATGGACTTTTGGAACGTGTGTTCCGAATCGCCTTCGTATTTCCTCGCTAGCCTGCCCTACTCGGCATTGCGCGTCCACGAACCATACATCGGGTTGGGCAGCAGCCAGAAGCGTCCACCGAAATCCGACAGCGCGGCTTCTCCCTCGAACCGCACCTGCTGGCTCAGGCTCGGAAAGTCCTGAATGTTGTCGCCGACCCACATCACGACGCGCAGCGGCGGGAGATCGCCATAGCCCTGTTCCACGAGCGCGAAGCGTGGGTTCTTGTCGCCCGTGTCGGTCTGGCACAACATGGCCGACGCTTCAATGGCGACGGCTCGCAGGTTGCGCCGCGTCGCCTCACACACCGCATCGTCTCGATTTGTCACCACGACGACGCGTCCACCCAACTCGGTCACCTGCCGCGTGAACGCGACGGCACCCGGAAGCGCAGTCGCCTCCTCACGAAGGGTCCACGCATTCCAGCTTTCGGGAGAGAAGCCCATTCCTTGCTCGGCGCGTTCCTGCTGGTAGAGCGAGTTGTCGATCAGCGTCTCATCGGCATCCAAAACGACTGCCCACCGATCCGTCGATAGGGTATCCGCCATGGCGCGCAGGTGCTCCGACGCGGCGCGGTACGTCTGGGCGTAGGCGGCCTGGTGCTCGGCGGATCGACGCACCCACCGGATGTCGAGTGGCAACTCGGCCTGCACTGTCGATGACGATGCCGGAGCGACAGCCGAGGTGTTCGTCGCGCAACCGGCTAGCAGTGCGGTCGTCAGGAGGCAGAGTAGGACGCGCATCGGTATGGATACGTTAGGAGAAACAGAGACCTAGCAGGTCCGCGCCGGAAAGAGTTTACCTCGGCGGCGTCAGCACATCCAGCGTCGTATCGATCACACTACGGATAGCCGATGCGGGCGCTCCCGCCGTTTGCAACCCACGCAATCCGTAGACGGCGTTGGTCAGGAAGTGCCCCAATGCGTCGGCGTCGCGGTCGGGTGCGATCTCTCCTTGATCTTGGGCGCGTCGGACGAGAGCGGCGAGTGCCTGTGTCACGCCATTCCAGTTCTGCGCCGAACGCTCTGCGGTGTCGGTGTCGGTAGCGGCGCACTCGGCAGCGGCGTTGACTGCGAGGCATCCGTAGCGCCCTTCGTCCGGGCAGGCACAGTCGGCGGCCAAAGCGTCGAAGTAGGCGCGGAGTCCGGCCATCGGCGACTCGGCGGTCTCCAAGATCTCGGCCAGAAAGCCGGAGCCACGCACGCGGTAGCGGTCCAGGGCGGCGAGGAAGAGCGCGTGCTTGTCGCCGAACGTGTCGTAGAGGCTGCTGCGGCTCAGCCCGGTATGCTCGACCAGGTCGCCGACCGACGTGGCGGCGTAGCCCTTGCGCCGAAACAGATCGGTGGCGCGGTCGAGTGCAATCTCGGGATCGAAGGCTTTGGGACGGGACATGGCGGAAGCGCAGATACGCAGTGGAACGAACGGTCCGGTTCTACGCGCCGGACGGCGAAGCGGTTCGAGCAGGGGAAAGCGCGAAAAGGGCTGCACCGAATCGGCACAGCCCTAGACAGGGTCGAAACGCGAGAGCGTTTAGCGGGGGCGCGAGTAGCGGCGCGAGTTGCGGTACGCTTCCTCGTCAGCCAGGCGCTTTTTCTCGCTGGGCTTGGTGAAGGCCATGTTTTCGCGGTACTGGCGCAGCACGCGGCTGCGGTTGACCTGGCGCTTGAAGCGGCGCAGGGCGCGATCGATGGACTCGTTGTCCCGGACTTTGATGCCGATTGCCAAGGCGTCGGAAGGATTAGGTAAATAAAAAAGGGTCAGCCTTCCAATCTACGGACCATAATCGATCCGGTTTGGAAGAGGTGGTGAAGCCGTACACCCTCGGCGTTACTCCACGACCGATCCGATAGCCGACTTCTCGATGCGCAGCTTGACGTTTGTATCCGCCTGAATGAGGACAGATGCTTCGTCGATCTGGTGCACGGTGCCGTGTACGCCGCCGATGGTCACCACCTTGTCGCCCTTCTTGATGTCGGCGATCATCTGCTTGCGCTGCTTCTCCCGCTTCTGCTGCGGGCGAATCATCAGGAAGTAGAACACGATGAAGATCAGCACCAGCGGCGCGAACGTGAACAGCGGGTTCGGCGCGTCGGCCGCTTGGGGAGCGGCAAAGAGGAGCGTCAGCAAGAGAGTCATCAGGGCGAAGGGTGCGTCAGAGAAGATCCCTAAGATACCGCGATCCCAAAGGCTGGAGCGTGAAACCTCGCTTCGTTACTCGCCCAATCGAGGCACGGTGACCTGCACGATGGTCCCCCCTTCCCCTCGCGGCTCGATGGAGAACGTCCCGCCCAGACGCGTCGCCCTGCGTTTCATGGAGCGCAGTCCCAAACCGCCCGTCTCGAACAAGCCGACCGGAGGTGTCACGCCGTCGTTCTCGATTGCGAGCAACACATCGTCACCGACTAACCCGAGAGAGAGAGCGATGTGCGTCGGCTGGCCGTGGCGCAGCGCATTCGATGTGGCTTCCTGCGCGATGCGATAGAGATGCTGCGCACGCTCACCATCGGGGATCAACACGTGGTCGCTCTGCTCAAACGAGCACGCAATGTGGTGCGCTGCGTCGAGGTTTTCGGCCAGGTTGGTGAGCGCCTCGGAAAGTCCTTCGTCACCAAGCGAACTGGGGTGAAGGCTGTGGGCGAGCGAGCGCGTCTCCTTGATCGCCTGCCCCGTCAGCATCTGAATGCGCGCCAGAAGCCCTTCACACGTTGCGTCGGCGAGGCCCTCGGCGTGCTTCTCAAGCGTAGCGACGAGCATCGACAGCGTCGTCAAACGCTGACACAGTCCGTCGTGCAACTCCTCAGCGATCAGCGTACGCTCGTGGTGCAGCGTCTCAATGACCTCCCGTTCAAGCGCCGCGAGACGTTCGACCTGTTCGGGTGCAAGTTGGTCGACCAGGTCAGAGGCGAGCGTGTAGGGCATGAGTACAAAAGCCGTGGTGGTGATGCGAATGCACCACGATACGACCGTGTTACACGCCTGCGCAACATGGACGGACCGCCTAACCCCTTATCCTCAAACGACCTCGCCACAGGGAGGCAGTTAGCCGCGCGTGAGCTTCCGATACGTGATCGG
This sequence comes from Rhodothermales bacterium, assembly GCA_963793245.1. Lineage (GTDB taxonomy): Bacteria > Bacteroidota > Rhodothermia > Rhodothermales > BA12 > CAXBBB01. The sequence goes on along the minus strand of CAWBZG010000003.1, from coordinate 1,209 downwards.
GCTGGGACGCTCGGCGTCGATGCCCTTGCGCTCGCGATAGCTTTCGGCGTACTGCGAGTAGTTGCCGTCGTACCACACGACTTCGCTGTTTCCCTCGAACGCGAGGATATGCGTGCAGATGCGGTCCAAGAACCAGCGGTCGTGCGAAATGACGACGGCGCATCCGGCGAAGTTCATCAGCGCCTCTTCGAGTGCCCGAAGCGTGTTCACGTCCAGGTCGTTCGTCGGTTCGTCGAGCAGCAGCACGTTGGCAGCTTCGCGCAGCGTCTTGGCTAGGTGAACGCGGTTGCGCTCGCCGCCCGATAGCTCGCTCGTCTTCTTCTGCTGATCCTGCCCGGCGAAGTTGAAACGTCCCACATAGGCGCGGCTGTTCATCTCGCGGTTGCCGACCTGGATCATGTCCAATCCGTCGGCGATTTCCTGCCACACGGTTTTGTCGCCGTCCAGCGGACGGTTCTGGTCGACGTAGCCCAACTCGACTGTCTCGCCGACTTCGAACGTGCCCGAGTCCGGCTCAACCTGCTCGGTGATCATGCGGAACAGCGTCGTCTTTCCGGCTCCGTTCGGCCCGATGATGCCGACGATGCCTCCCGGCGGCAGGCTGAACGACAGGTCCTCGAACAGGAGTTTGTCGCCGTACGCTTTGGTAACGTGGTCGGCGATGATGACTTTATTGCCCAAGCGCGGTCCGGGCGGGATGGGGATTTCGACCGATTCGTCGCGCGCCTCTTGCTGATCGGCCACCATTTTCTCGTACTGCGTGATGCGCGCCTTGCTCTTGGCGTGGCGGCCCTTGGGCGACTGCCGCACCCATTCGAGTTCTTCCTTGAGCGCCTTCTGACGCTTGCTCTCGACCTTCTCCTCCTTCTGCGAGTCGCGCCTGCTTTTGCTCCAACCACGACGTGTAGTTGCCCTCGAACGGAATCCCGCTGCCTCGGTCCAATTCCAAAATCCAACCGGCGACGTTGTCCAGGAAGTAGCGGTCGTGCGTGACGGCGATGACGGTCCCGGCGTAACGCGCCAGGTGCTGCTCGAGCCACGCGACACTCTCGGCGTCCAAGTGGTTCGTCGGCTCATCGAGCAGCAGCACATCGGGCTTCTGCAGGAGCAGGCGCACCAGGGCAACCCTACGCTTCTCACCACCCGAAAGCTCGCCGATTTTCTGCTCCGGCGGCGGACAGCGCAGCGCGTCCATCGCCAGTTCGAGCT
>CAWBZG010000002.1:0-1545912 GCA_963793245.1 Rhodothermales bacterium | reverse complement strand
TTGCAGCGCTCTACCAACTGAGCTATGGCCCCGGCAAGACCCCAAAACTACGTCGACGGATAGCGAGCGTCAAGGGAGCGAGCGGAATGCCGTGTGAATGCGCATCGCCTAAAATGGGGCGGACCCGCACGCATCGCGTTTCGTTAGACACGAACTATACCCGACCGCTTTTACCCCGATCTCGCCCCTATGCCCGAATCTCACGACTTCCTTAACGCCCGCGACACGTTCGACACCGGGAGCGGTAGCGCCTATCTCTATCGCCTTGATGCCATCGGAAAAGCCGGGCTGGGCGACATCACGCGCCTCCCGGTGTCGATCCGCATCTTGCTCGAAGCGCTCCTCCGCAACGGCGACGGCCATCTCGTCACCAAGGACGACATCGAACGATTGGCTGCTTACGACCCCAAGCAGCCAGCTAAGGAGGAGATCCCGTTCATGCCAGCGCGCGTGCTCTTGCAGGACTTTACCGGCGTCCCGGCTGTCGTCGATTTGGCGGCGATGCGTTCGGCGATGGCGCGTTTGGGCGGCGATCCCAACGAGATCAACCCGCGCGTGCCCGTCCACTTGGTCATCGACCACTCGGTTATGGTCGACCACTATGGTGTTCCGGATGCGCTCAAGCTGAACTCCGAATTGGAGTTTACGCGCAACAAGGAGCGCTACGAGTTTCTGCGTTGGGGCCAGCAGGCGTTCGAGAACTTCTCCGTCGTCCCGCCTGCCAGCGGTATCTGCCACCAGGTCAACCTGGAGTACATCGCCGAAGGTGTTTGGCGGCGGCCCGAGGAAGGGCTGGACGTCATCTACCCCGACTCGCTCGTCGGCACGGACAGTCACACGACGATGATCAACGGTCTGGGCGTGATGGGCTGGGGCGTCGGCGGTATTGAGGCCGAGGCAGTCATGCTCGGTCAGCCGATCTACATGCTCATGCCCGAAGTGATCGGTGTGCGCGTGAGCGGCGAGATGCCCGAGGGGGCGACGGCGACTGACCTGGTCCTCGGCGTGACCGAGACGCTGCGTAAGTACGGCGTTGTCGGCAAGTTCGTTGAGTTCTTCGGCGAAGGCCTGAGTAAGCTGACGGTCCCGGACCGCGCGACGATTGCGAACATGGCGCCCGAATACGGCGCGACGATGGGCTTCTTTCCGGTCGACGATGAGACGTTGGCGTTTTTGCGCCGGACGGGGCGCCCCGAAGACCTCGTCCAGACGGTCGAGCGCTACTACAAAGAGCAGGGACTCTTCCGCACATCGGATACGCCTGATCCGCAGTACCTCGATGTTCTCGACCTCAACCTGTCCGAGGTGGTGCCGTCGATGGCCGGACCGAAGCGCCCGCAGGACCGCATCTCGCTGCCTGACGTCAAGGAGTCGTTCGCGGCTTCGCTAGTGGCGCCTGCTGGACCTCAAGGGTTTGGCATGAAGCCCGAAGACGTGACGAACACGGGGCACTATGCCAACAAGAAAGGAGGCGATGACCTCGATCTGCGACATGGCGACGTGACGATTGCGGCCATCACGAGTTGCACCAACACGTCGAACCCATCGGTCATGATCGGCGCGGCGCTGGTAGCGAAGAAAGCCGTCGAGCGGGGTCTCAAAGTCAAGCCGTACGTCAAGACAAGCTTGGCACCTGGATCGAAAGTCGTCACCGAGTACCTGCAAGACGCCGGGCTGATGACGTATCTCAACGCGCTGGGCTTCAACCTCGTCGGTTACGGCTGCACGACGTGTATCGGCAACAGCGGTCCGCTGCCTGCCGAGACGGTCTCGGCCATCGATGAGGGCAACCTGATCGTCGCAGGCGTGCTGTCGGGCAACCGCAACTTCGAGGGGCGCATCCACCAGAAGGTGCAGGCCAACTACCTCGCCTCGCCGCCTTTGGTCGTCGCCTACGCGCTCGCCGGGTCGGTCGACACCGACCTGAACAACGATCCGCTCGGGCACGACGAGCAGGGCAACGCGGTGTACCTGCGCGACGTCTGGCCGACCTCGGACGAGATCAAGCAGACGATTGAGCGGGTCATTACGCCCGAGATGTATGCGCGCGAGTACGACGGCATCGAAGACTCGAATGCCGACTGGAACGCGATCCGCATTCCCGAAGGCGCCATCTACGAGTGGGACACCAACTCGACGTACGTGCAGGAGCCGCCGTTCTTCACGAGCCTGACGCCCGAGACGCCCAAGATCGAAGGCATCAGCGGCGCGCGCGTGCTGCTCAAAGCGGGCGACTCGACGACGACCGACCACATCTCGCCCGCCGGTGCGATCAAAGCCGACGCGCCTGCCGGAACGTACCTGATCGAAAACGGCGTTCGTCCGTTCGACTTCAACTCGTACGGATCACGACGTGGCAACCACGAAGTGATGATGCGCGGTACGTTCGCCAACATCCGCATCAAGAACCAGATGCTTCCGGGAACCGAAGGCGGCATCACGCGCAACTTCGCGACGGGTCAGGTCGAGCCGATCTACGACGCGGCCATGCAGTACGTCGAAGCCGGAACGCCGCTCGTCGTCTTGGGCGGCAAGGACTATGGCATGGGAAGCTCGCGCGACTGGGCCGCCAAAGGCACGATCCTGCTCGGCGTCAAGGCCGTAATCGTAGACTCGTTCGAGCGCATCCACCGCAGCAACCTGATCGGCATGGGCGTGCTTCCGCTCGAATACGCCAAAGGGCCAGAACGCCGCATCGCTCGGGCTGGATGGAACGGAAACGTTCGACATCCCCGTCACGGACGACGTGCAGCCGCGCCAGACGCTGACGGTCACAGCGACGCGCGAGAGCGGCGAGAATGGTCACGTTTGAGGCGACGGTCCGGCTCGACACGCCGGTCGAGGTCGATTACTACCGCAACGGTGGCATCCTCCACTACGTGCTCCGCGAGTTCCTGAGCGCGCAGGGCGAAGGCGTCGCAGCGTAATTCCGCTGGTTAGGCTACAGAGCGCCGTGCTTCCCATCGGAGGCGCGGCGCTTTTCGTATTCGTCATCAAGCCGACGTTATGTATAACGTCGCTACGTTAGCGACTACTTGCGTTCACACCTCCTATTTATGTCCAAGAATCCGCTTAATGCCGCTCGTTTCGTCCTGTCGGCTCCGTCGTGGAAGACGCTTCCGCCGCCCGAACGCCCCGAGGTCGCCTTTCTAGGGCGCTCGAACGTCGGCAAGAGTTCGCTGCTCAACGCGCTGACCGGGCGCAAGCAACTCGCGCTCACGTCGGGGACGCCGGGCAAGACGCGGGCATTTAACTTTTTCGACGTCAACGGCCAGTTTTACCTCGTCGACATTCCAGGCTACGGCTACGCGAAGGTCAGCAAGACGGAGCGCGCGCACTGGGCCGCGCTGATCGAGCGCTACGCCGTCGAGCGGTCGAGCCTGCGTCTGCTGTTACATCTCGTCGATAGTCGACACCCGCCGACGGCCATCGACCGCGAGGTGTTTGCCGCGCTCAAAGGCTCGCACGTGCCCAACGTGATCGTGCTCACCAAAGCGGACAAGCTGGGCACCAATGCACGCGACAAGAGCGTCAAGCTGGCGCGTCAGGCCGTCGAAGAGAGCGGGAGGGAGGTGCCTATCGTGCTGACGAGTTCGCAGACCGGACGCGGCATGGACGAACTGCACCAGTGGATCGCAGAGACGACGGCGGGCGGCGATCTGGAAGCAGGAGCGTAGCGGAGAGCGTGAACGGTCGAGGCGAAACGGCGTACAGCCTGTTTACTCTCCGAACCCGATGGCTTTTCCCTGGTCGCTGCGCATGGCGTGGCGCGATACGCGCGGCAGCAGGCTGCGTCTGCTCCTGTTTCTCCTGTCAATGGCCGTCGGTGTGGCGGCGTTGGTGGCGATTACGTCGTTCGGGGCGAGTTTGCGCGGTGCGCTCGACGGTGAGGCCCAATCGCTGCTCGGTGCCGACGTGTCGTTCGAGTCGAATCAGCGCTTTTCTAAGCGGCTAACGGCGATCACGGACTCGGTGGCGGTCGAGACGAGCGACCGGCTTTCGTTTACGTCGATGGTGTTTTTTCCCGAGCAAGGCGAGGCGCGGCTGACGCTCGTCCGGGCGGGAGAAGGGCGCTATCCGTTTTACGGATCGCTCGAAACCGAACCGGCCAACGCGTCCGAAATCGCGCGCGAAACGGGCGGCGCGCTGGCCGACGCCGGGCTGCTCGACGGCTTCGGTGTCGAGGTGGGGGACAGCCTGCAAGTTGGCAAGAATCGCTACCCGGTCGTCGGGCGCGTGCTGTCGACGGGGCGCGAGACGGGGTTTGCCTCGTTGGTGAGTCCGCGTGTGTATATCCCGCTGGCCGGACTGGACACGACGCTGACGGCGCGCGGCGCCAGACTCGACTATGAGCGGTTCGCACTCCTCAAACCGGGCATCGACCCCGATACGCTGGTGGCGAGTTTGGAGACGACGCTGCGCAAAGAGCGCGTCCGCACCGATACGCCGTCCGAAGTGCTGGGCGACTGGCAAGACGGCCTCGACCTGCTCTACCGCTTTCTGGGACTGACGGCGTTCATCGCGGTCTTGCTTGGCGGGCTGGGCGTGGCCGGGGCAACACACGTGTTCATCCAGAGCCGACTCAGGAGCGTCGCTGTCCTGCGCTGTTTGGGCGCGCCGCTGCGGACGACGGTCGCGGTTCACCTGTGGCAGGCTGCGGGGATGGGCGCTGATAGCGGGCGTGATCGGGACAGCAGTTGGTGCGGTAATCGTCGGACTGCTGCCAGTCGATGCTGGCGAGTTTTCTACCGTTCGACATCGCAGCGACGCTGTCGTGGAGCGCGGTCGGCATCGGGATGGCTGTCGGACTGCTGGTGACGTTGGGCTTCGCGTTGGTGCCAGTCTTGGGCGTGCGTCTGGTGTCGCCGCTGCAAGCGCTGCGCGTGACGACGACTGACGTGCGTGATCCGCTGCGGTGGATGGTCGGATTGGTCGGCGCGGCGATTTTGGTCGGCTTCGCCTATTTCCTGACCGGAAGCTGGGGCGTCGCATTTGGATACGCGGGCGGACTGATCGTCGTATTCGGCGGACTGGCGCTGGCAGCGTGGGCGCTGGCGCGGGGCGCTCGGGCATTGGCGCGCAGGCCGCTGCCGTTCACGCTGCGTCACGGACTGGCGTCGATGCACCGACCTCGCAACCAGACGCTGCTGCTGCTGACGGCGCTGGGCTTCGGCACGTTTCTGCTGCTCGTGCTCGTGATCGTGCAAAACACACTCGTCGGCCAGTTCGACATCGGCGGCGGGCCGGACGACCCCAACCTCGTCCTGTTCGACGTGCAGCCCTACCAGGCCGATAGTGTCGTCGCGCTGCTCGAAGAGCGCGAGTTGCCGCTAATCGACCGCGTTCCCATCGTGACGATGCGGCTGCTGCGCGTGGGTGATCTCGACGTAGAGGCTGCCCGCCTCGACACGTCGCGAAGAGGGGAGATCACGTGGGCGCACCGCCGCGAATACCGCTCGACCTACCGCGACGCGCTGACGCCGACCGAAACCCTGATCGCCGGGGAGTTCTCGGGCACGCTGCCGACGCCCGACGCCATTCCCCAGGTGTCGATAGAAGCCGACGTAGCGCGCGACGAACTCGGCGTCACCATTGGCGACACGCTCGTGTGGGATGTGGGGGGACGTGCGATCACGACGACCATCGGGTCGATTAGGGAAGTCGACTGGCAGCAGTTTGCGACCAACTTCTTCGTCGTCTTCCCCGCCGGAGTCCTCGAACGCGCGCCGCAATCCATCGTGATGCTGACGCACGTGCAGGAGAGCACGCAGACGGCTGACCTGCAGAACGCGCTGGCTCGGACGCAACCCAACGTGTCGGTCGTCGACCTCGACCTGGTGGCGGGCGTGTTTCAGGCGCTGTTCGACCGCATCGGCAGTGTGATTCGTTTCATGGCGCTGTTCTCCCTAGTCACCGGGCTGATCGTGCTCGTCGCGGTCGTCGTCTCGACGCGGTCGCAGCGGGAGCGTGAGAGCGTGCTGATGAAAACGCTGGGCGCGCGGCTGACGCAGGTCCGCCGGTTGGCTGTTGTCGAGTACGCGCTGACCGGGTTGTTCGGCGGGTTAGTAGGGACCGTCTTCGCCGTCGGTGCGGGCTGGGCGCTGGCCCGCTGGGTCTTCGACGTGCCGCTGGGACTTCCGTGGTTGGGCGTGCTCGGTACGCTGGCGGGCGTCGTCGCGCTGACGCTGATCGTCGGGCTACTGTCCGGGCGCGGAACGTACGCCGGACCGACGATTGGCGTGTTGCGGGGCGAGGGGTGATCCGGTGTAGCGACGGGGCATGCCCCGTCGCTACGGAGTCTGTGGAAGCCGCCTTCATTCTCGCGCGTTGCATCGCCATGTATCCCATCGAACATCCCTTCACGTGCCCGTTCTGCTGGCAGACGATCACGATGATCCTCGAGCCGACCGACGAGGTGCAGACCTACGTCGAGGATTGCGAAGTGTGCTGCCGACCGATCCAGATCACCTACCACACCGATGGCGAGACCGTCGCCGATTTCTCCGCCGAGCCTGCTCAGGATGCCTACTGAACTCACCGCTGACGACATCGCCGCCAACATCGCGCACGCCCGGCAGCGCATCGCCGACGCGTGCAAGCGAGTGGGGCGCGATCCCGATGAGGTGACGCTCGTCGCCGTGACCAAGACGCATCCGATGGAGTACGTCCGAGCGGCCCTGGTTGCGGGCGTAGCGCGATCTGGGTGAGAATAAGGTGCAGGAGTTGCAGCAAAAGGCCGACGAACTGCCCGGAGCCGAGCGCGGCGGAGAGGTACGGTGGCACTACATCGGTCACCTGCAATCCAAGAAGTCCAAAGACATTTTGGGCCGCGCAAGCGTCTTCCACGCGCTCGACTCATTGAGCTTGGCCGACACCATTCAGAAGCGCGCCGAACGCGACGAAGTCGCCGGGCTAGACTGCTTCGTCCAGGTCAACGTTTCGGGCGAAGACAGCAAGTATGGGCTGGAGCCGGACCAAGTGCACGCCTTCGTCGCTAGCCTGCGCGACCACGACCGCATCCGCGTCAAAGGACTCATGACCTTGGCCGCGCCGACCGACGATCCCGAAAGCGTCCGTCCGCAGTTCGCGCTGCTCCGGCGATTGGGCGAGACGTTTCCTCAGTCCGATCACCCCGACGCCGATCTGTCCGGCCTGTCGATGGGCATGAGCGGCGACTACGAGATCGCGGTCGAGGAGGGCGCGACGCACGTTCGGCTGGGCAGCACGCTTTTCGGAGCGCGCGAGTAGCCGTCTGCACTCTGTATCTTTGCATTGCCCTTCCGATCTGCCCGCACGACCATGAAACTCACCCCGCTCGACATCCGCAAGCACGAGTTTTCGCGCCGCATGCGCGGGTACGACGCAGACGAAGTACAGGCCTACCTCAACCTGGTCAGCAGCCAGTGGAGCGAGATCGTCGATAGCCAGCGTCGGGCCGAGGAGCGCGTGCGCGAACTCGAATCCAAACTCGAACACTACGAGCGCGTCGAGGAGGCACTGCAAGAAGCGCTCAAGACCGCGCGTGAGAACTCGCGCGAGTCCGAAAACCGCTCGCGGCAGCAGTCGGAGCGTATTGTCGGTGAGGCCAAAGAGGAGGCCAGCACCATCACCAGTCAGGCGCGCGGACAAAAGCAGAAGCTGGAGCAGGAAGTCGACCAACTCGAATCGCGCCGAAACGAAGTCGTCGCTCGGCTGCGCGCATTTCTGATGTCCGAGATGGAGATGCTGGCGCACTACGACGGCAGCGACCCGACGGGCTTTATCAAACTTCTCCCGTCCGAGCCGCAGGGCATGAATCGGCTATCGGCCCCGCACCGCCAAACCGAGCCAAAGCCTGAAGTCGTCGAGCCGGAGCCGGAAGTATCGCAGCCCGAAGAGGTAGCGTCCGAGCCGCCACCCGCTCCAACTCCTGCCGCTGAGCCTGCCACCCCAGAGCCGACGCCCGAGCAACCAGCGCCGCGCCCGGCCTACGGTCGCCGCACCGTGCTCGGAGGTCCGGCTCCGGCTCCGACGCCCGAACCGGCTCCCTCAGCCGCTCGCCCTCCGCGTGTGTCCGACAAACTCGACGAACAGCCGCAGGAAGACGAGGAAATCGCCCGCATCCGCCGGTTGCTGAGCGGATTAGGGGATTGACGCTCAGGGTGACGATGTAAGAGGTTTCGTGCCTACGCGATCAGTCGCTTCAACTCGCGGATGCGCGCCGTGATGTCCTCGCGTTCCAACTCTCGATAACGCTCGGGCAGCAGCGCGCGCGACGTGCACTCTTGTATGGCGACGAGCGTCTGCAACTCGACTTCGAGCGGATACGTCGGCGGTAGGAAGTTGTGGGCCACCTTGTCCAAAATCTCCGGCGTGACCGTGTCGGCACCTGTTGCAACCGCTTCGAAGCGGGCGCGCGTCAGGACGGCCTCCATGTCGGCGCCCGAGAACGTGCGCTCGCCGTCTAGCAGGATTTCGGGTACTTGCTCCATCGTCATCTCGACTTTGGCGCGGCGCAGCATCACGCGGAGCAGTTCCTCGCGGTCCTCGCGGGATGTGGGGTAGAAGAGGGCGAGGTGTTCTTCGGCGCGGCCCTGACGCTTCAAGTCGATGGGCATCAGGTCGGGGCGCGCGGTGACGAGGAAAAAGATGACTTTGCCCCGGTTCTTGGTGTTCGACATGAACGTGGCGATCTGGCCGAACACACGCGAGGACACGCCGCTGTCGCCGCCGCTGTCTCGGTCGCCGAGCATCGCGTCGGCTTCGTCGATCATGACGGCGACGGGCGTCATCGCCTGGAGCAGCGTCAGGATTTTTTCCAGATTGCCCTCGGTCACGCCCTGCCACTGCGAGCGGAAGTTTTTGAGCACGACCATCGGAATGCCGATCTCTCCGGCGAAGCACGTGATCATGAACGTCTTGCCCGTCCCGACAGGACCGCTGACCAAGTAGCCCATCGGCATTACGTCAGGCCGACCGGCTTTGAGCGCCGCCGCTGCCGACCGCAGGTGGTCCTTTGCCTCGCCATGTCCGGCGACCAAGTCGAGCGACAAATCCGTCTCGATGAACTCCAACATGCCGTGCGCTTCGGCCTCGATCAACTCCTTCTTCTTGACCGACAGCCGCTCGTACGTCAGCCGCTCGGCGTTTTCGAGCACATCGGCGACGATAGTGCGCAGTTGTGTGTAGCCCAGTCCCGCCGTGTTCTGCGCCAGCACACGCGTCGGCACGTCGGACCGCTCGGCGAACGGCGTGCCCTCGGTCGAATGCTCGACAAACGCCTGTCGCTCCGCCGAGTTGGGATGGTCGATGCGGATCTCAGCCGTGTGCGCGCTCTGGATGAACCGCTGGTTGAGGTCGTTCAGATTTTCCGTCAGCAGGCAGACGGTGAAGTCGGCTTGCAGGAAGAGCGGGTCGCTCGACCACTTGCGCAGGGCGACTAGGGCGCCTCGGTCTTCGGGCGAGTACGTCGCGGCCTCGGCCATCGGGATGATCGTCTCGGCGAAGTCGATGATGCAGGCGATGCGCTTGCCCTCACCCAATCGGAGCCTGAAGTACGACCGCAACAGCGACATGACGCGCGCCGGGTCTTTGGGCAGCTTCTGCGCATAATCGGTCCCCATCAGCGTGTCGTACCCCGACACGGCGCGGTTGAAGTCGCGCTGGCTCTCGGCGTCCGAAAAGTGGATGCCCGCTGCCCGATCGTAGTAGACGACGACGTCGCGCGTAGCGAACAGGTCATCGGTCAGAAACGAACGCAGCGGCAGGTAGCCCATCTTTCCGTCCGCGCCGACGGTCGGTACCAAGTCGCGCACGTTGCCGTACAGGACGAACGTATTGAGCGTCTTGGTGAAGTACTTGCGGGCCAGTTCTTGCGCCCACTTTGGGTAGCTGGAGAGCGGGTCGGGAGGCGTGGACATGAGTAAGAGTGCAGAAGAAAAAGAGACGACCTAGCGGCCGTCGTGGCGGCTTTGCAGCGTGGTCATCTCCTGCGTTTGATCGGGGATCCGTCAGATCGCCACGTCGCTGGATGCCTCCTCGCGAATGACGGGTGGAGAGGAAGGTGCGTTGGGCTTGGAAACTACGAGCGGTCGACCCCCGCGAGGAGACCGACCGCTCAGAAACCGTCGCCAGCGATTAGGCGATCGTCACGTCGTCGGCGAGGTAGACGTCCTGGATGGCGTTGAGGATTTCGACGCCTTCTTTCATCGGACGCTGGAACGCTTTGCGGCCCGAGATCAGGCCCATGCCACCGGCGCGCTTGTTGATGACGGCGGTGCGGACGGCCTGCTGCAAGTCGTTCTTGCCGCTTCCGCCGCCGCTGTTGATGAGTCCGGCCCTACCCATGAAGCAGTTGGCGACCTGGTAGCGCGTCATGTCGATCGGGTTGTCGCTGCTCAGTTCGCTGTAGATGCGCTCGTCGAGCTTGCCGTAGCTGCTGTCGCCGCTGTTGAGAGCGGTGTAGCCGCCGTTGCTCACGGGCTGCTTCTGCTTGATGATATCGGCCTGGATCGTGACGCCCAGGTGGTTGGCCTGTCCGGTCAGGTCGGCGCTCGTTTCGTGGTTGGTGCCGTCGATGGTAAAGCCGCCGTTGCGGACGTAGCACCAGAGGATGGTCGCCATGCCCAGTTCGTGCGCGTGCGCGAAGGCCTCGGTGACGACCTCGAGTTGCTCCATCGCCTGATCCGATCCGAAGTAGATCGTCGCGCCGATGGCCGCGCAGCCCATGTTCCACGCCTCTTCGACGCGCGCGTACATCACTTGGTGGTAGGTGTTGGGGTAGGTCAGCAGTTCGTTGTGGTTGATCTTCATCACGAACGGAATCCGGTGCGCGTACTTGCGAGCCACCGATCCCAGCGCACCGTACGTCGACGCGACCGCGTTGCAACCGCCTTCGATGGCGAGTTCGACGATGTTGGCCGGGTCGAAGTAGATCGGGTTCTTGGCGAACGACGCGCCTGCGCTGTGCTCGATGCCCTGGTCGACGGGCAGAATGCTGAGGTAGCCCGTGCCGCCCAGACGCCCTTTGTCGAACATCATCTGCAGGCTGCGGAGCGTCTGCACGTTGCGGTCCGATGGCGTCCAGATGTCGTCTACGAACGTCGGCGAGGGCAGGTGGAGGCTTTCCTTGGGAATAGCCGTTGCCGTGTGGTTGAGCAGGCTATCGGCTTCGTTTCCGAGCAGATCGGCAATCTTCGAGGTCGTCAGTTCCATGAGCGTAGAGCGGGTTGAGTCGAGTGGAGTGTCCAAATCTACGAAACATCTCGCACGCTCGACGGGCCGATCCATGCGTTCGATGGCGACTTGGCTCGTGCAAAGCGCTTCTCTTTCGTTCACATATTCCCTCGGATCGGTGCTTTTGCTCGCTACACGTCGCGACGCACGAGTGCAGCGCCGTAGTTCGTCAAGCAGGAGCGGGCGAACGGATCGTCAAAACGGCGAACCCGAGATGATCGGGCAGCCCTACCGCAACTCGCCATCGATCATCTCGTACTTTGGCGGTACCAAACCTCCACCAATCTCTCTTGATGACCAAACGCATCGCCCTTTTCGCCCTGCTCCTCGCCGCCGTTCCCGCGTCGGCTCAGCAGGTCACCCTTACCCCGTATCCGACCGACGGCACGTATGACGTGGAGACCTCAATCCTGATGGATATGACGATCTCGATCGAACCCGAAGAACTCACCGCCGAGACGATGGAGATGGCGGCTCAGGAGCAGAAGGTATCCAATGAGATGATGCGCTATAGCACGCTCGGCGTTACCTCCCAGGACGGCGGCCACGCGCTCCGCTTCGTCAACGACCGCATCGTGGTCAACGCGATGTCGCCGATGTCGCCGACGCCTATGACGTACGACTCGGACAGTCCAGAAGGCGGCAATCCCCAACTCGCAGCTGCGGCAATCACTATCGGCGTGCCGATGGAAGTGATGGTCAAGGGTGAGGAGACCACGTTCACCAATCGCGACGAATATATCGACACCCTGCTGGGTAGCCTGCCGGAAGGTGAGACGCGCGAGATGCAGCGTGCGATGATCGAGTCGACGATGATCGACGCGCAAATCACGACTCTGAAAAACGTCGGTGGGCTGCTTCCTGCCGGATCGGTTGCGGTCGGTGACTCGTGGGACATCGTGGTGCCAATGACCATGAGTGGCACGGATGCCGACATGATCGGCACGATGACGATCACGTCCATCGACGGCGACATGGTCGCATTTGGTGGACCGCTCTCCATGTCGGGATCCATGACGATGAATGGTCTGGTCGCACGCATCAGCGGCGATGGAACGACGCAGATGACGTTCGACCGTACGACCGGAACGTCGACGAACACGACGCAGATGGACATGAACGCAACGGCTTCGATGCCCGCCGAAGCTGGAATGGACGGCGACATCATGATGCGCATGAACATGACGACGACCGAAACGCGCACGCTCCGTTAACCCTAGCGCACGCTCTCCGCAAGTCTGAACGCGACGTCGGCCAGTAACGGGGCTTCGGCGTCGCGTTCGTTTAGTAGAGGCTCGTCCACGCGCCAGTCGATGCCTAGCGCCGGATCGTCCCACCGGATTGAGCGGGCCGAGTCGGGCATGAACTCGCCACCTGAGCATTTGTACGAGACGATCGCCTGCTCGCTCAGGACGGAGAATCCGTGCGCGAACCCCGGCGGAATCCACACCTGCTTGCCGTTCTCACCAGACAACTCGAAGCCGACATGCTGCCCGTACGTCGGCGAGTCGGGGCGCACGTCGACGGCTACATCGTAAATCGTCCCGCTCAGCGCGGACACCAATTTACCCTGCGCGTGCGGCGCAAGTTGGAGGTGGAGCGCCCGAATGACCCCGCGCTTCGACTGCGACACGTTGTCCTGCGTCCACGGTCCGACCATTCCATGCGCGGCGTATTCGGCAGCTTTCCAGGTCACGACCAGATGTCCGCGCTCGTCTGGAAACAGGCGGGGTTCAATGAGCAGCACGCCGTCTAGGGCGGTAGGGGTAAGGGTCATGCGGGGCGGTAGGGATAAGGGACGTGTAGCAGGTGCGCGTGTCGTAGCCCTGGTAAGGGCGATTCATGAATCGCCCTTACTGGATCGGACTGCTGTGTTTGGTAGAGTCAGCGCAAGTCCAGCGTCCCGGCGAGCAAGGCGCGCAGGTACTGGCCGTAGGCGTTTTTGTCGAGCGGAGCGCACAGTCGGCTCAGTTGCTCGGCGTCGATCCAGCGTTGGCGGAAGGCTATTTCTTCAGGGCAGGCGATTTTCAGTCCCTGACGTGCTTCGATGGTCTCGACGAACTGACCGGCCTGGAGCAGGCTTTCGTGCGTACCAGTGTCGAGCCACGCAAATCCGCGGCCCATCCGCTCGACGTGCAAATCGCCGCGCTGCAGGTAGTGCTTGTTGACGTCGGTAATCTCGTACTCGCCACGCGCCGACGGCCGGAGGTTGGCCGCGATGTCGAGCACGTCGTTGTCGTAGAAGTAGAGGCCGACGACGGCGTAATTGCTCTTGGGGGCGTTAGGCTTTTCTTCGATGGATACGGCGCGGCCTTCAGCGTCGAAGTCGACGACGCCGTAGCGCTCGGGGTCGCGGACGTAGTAGCCAAACACGGTGGCGCCGGACTTGCGGGTGGTTGCCTTTTCGAGCAGTTGAGGCAGGCCGTGCCCATAGAACAGGTTGTCGCCCAAGACCAGGGCGGCGCGGTCCGAGCCGACGAAGTCTGCGCCTATCGTGAACGCCTGTGCGAGTCCATCGGGTGAGGGCTGCTCGGCGTAGGTCAGGTTCATGCCCCAGTCCGATCCATCGCCGAGCAAGCGCTCGAAGCCGGGTAGGTCGTGCGGGGTCGAGATGATCAGGATGTCTCGGATTCCGGCCAGCATCAGCGTGCTGAGCGGATAGTAGATCATCGGCTTGTCGTAGACCGGGAGCAGTTGCTTGCTCACGCCGCGCGTGATAGGGTAGAGCCGGGTGCCCGATCCGCCTGCGAGGATAATGCCTTTCATTGCGCCTGTCCGGTTTCGAGTCCGCGCCGTTTGGAGCGTTCCAGGTCGTCCGCCACGCGCTCGACCCACGACTGATTTTGGAGGTACCAGTCGACGGTTTCGGCCAGTCCCGTCTCGAACGTGTGGTCAGGCGTCCAACCCAGCTCGCGTTCGATCTTGCCAGCGTCGATCGCATAGCGCCAGTCGTGACCGGGACGATCTGTGACGAACGTGATCAGGCCTGAGTGAGGTGCAGCGTCGGGGCGGCGTGTGTCGAGCAGCGCGCAGATCGTGTGGACGACGTCGAGGTTCGTCTTCTCGTTGTGACCGCCGACGTTGTACGTCTCGCCCGGCGTTCCACGCTCCAATGCTTCGACCAGGGCGCGGGCGTGGTCGTCGACGTACAGCCAGTCGCGGACGTTGGCGCCTGTTCCGTAGACGGGAATCGGCTCGCCCGACAGCGCGCGCTGGATGACGACCGGGATCAGCTTTTCGGGGTATTGAAACGGGCCGTAGTTGTTGGAGCAGTTGGTCGTGACGATGGGCAGGCAGTAGGTGTGGTGCCACGCTCTAGCAAAGTGGTCGGATGCGGCTTTGCTGGCCGAGTAGGGCGAGTTCGGTGCGTACGACGTCGTCTCGACGAACAGATCGTCGTCGCCCAGCGTGCCGTAGACCTCGTCGGTCGAGACGTGGACAAAGCGGAATGCGGACTTCCGCTTGCCGTCGAGTTCGCTCCAATACGCGCGAGCAGCCTGGAGCAGCGTGTACGTGCCGACGACGTTGGTCTGCACGAACGCGTCCGGTCCGTCGATCGAACGGTCGACGTGGCTCTCGGCGGCGAGGTGGAAGACGCCGCCGGGCTCGTACGTGGCGAAGATCCGAGCCATCGCATCACCGTCGCAGATGTCGGCGTGCTCGAAGGCATAACGCGGATCGTCCGAGACCGATTCGACCGTCGACAGGTGCCCGGCATAGGTCAGTTTGTCGACGTTGACGACACGGTAGTCGGTGTGCGCGATCAGGCGGCGGATCAGGGCCGAGCCGATGAATCCGGCGCCGCCGGTGACGAGAAGGAGGAGAGCGGGCATGGGACGTAGTCGGTGCGGTCCTAAGGATACAACTGTCCGCGTGCTGGCGCCGAACCTTCAGGCAACCTTCCTCTGCACCCTAAACCGGAACGACTGATCCAGTTTGGGGTGCCCCTAGTGCTCCCTCACCCCTCATCGATGCTTCCCCTTCTCGCAGGCGCCGCGCCACCGTTCTTTCTCCAGGTCACGATCCTGCTCATCGCCGGAGCAGCCATTGCGTACGTCTGCTTTCGGTTCGGGCTGGTGCCGATCATCGGCTTTCTGCTGGCCGGAGCGCTCATCGGACCGCACGCGCTGGGGCTGGTGACGGATCAGGAGTTGATCGACGCGGCAGCCGAGGTCGGTGTGATCTTGCTGCTCTTCACCATCGGCATCGAGTTCAGCCTGGAGAAACTGGCGGCGATCAAGACGCTGATCTTCGGTGGCGGGGGACTGCAAGTGGCGCTCTCGACCGGGGCGACGGTCGGCATCCTGTTGCTGCTGGGCGTTGGAGTCCTACCGGCCATCTTTACAGGCTTCCTCGTCGCGCTCTCGTCGACGGCCATCGTGCTCAAGATGCTGGCCGAGAAAGGGCAGATGGATGAGCCGGTCGGCAAGATCAGTCTGGGGCTGCTCATCTTTCAGGACCTGGCGATCATCGTGATGGTGCTGCTCGTGCCGACACTGGCAGGCGTAGGCGATGGTGGAGCGTTGGGTCTGTTGGTCGCGCTGGCGAAAGCGGCGGCCCTGATCGTCGTCGTGCTGCTAATCGCGCGCAAGCTGATGCCGCCGCTTCTGGAAGCTGTCGCGCGGACGTGCTCGCCCGAGTTGTTCTTGCTGACGGTCGTCGCCGTCTGCTTCGGCACGGCGATGCTGACGAGTCTGGCGGGGGTGAGCCTGTCGCTCGGCGCGTTTCTGGCTGGGCTGATCGTCTCAGAGAGCCGCTATTCGGAACACGCGATGGGCGAGATTCTGCCGCTCCAGATCCTGTTCTCGGCGACGTTCTTCGTCTCGGTCGGGATGCTGCTCGACGTGGGCTTCATCGTTCAGAACCTGGGTTTGGTGCTGGCCGTCGTCGGTGTCGTGCTCGTCGTCAAGGTGCTCACCACGACGATCAGCGTGCGGGCACTGGGCTATCCGCTGGGCATCGCCGGAGCATCCGCGCTGACGCTGGGGCAGGTGGGCGAGTTTTCGTTCGTGCTCGCCAACGTGGGCGAGGAGGCTGGGCTGATGCCGGGCGGTGACCTGTTCGGAGCCGAAGGCACGGCGACGTTTATCGCGGCTACGGTCGTGCTCATGGTAGCGACTCCGGGACTGCACGCACTGGGCGAGAAACTCTCGCGGAGGTCGAAGCAGAAACAGGCGGACCACATGCACGCCGAAGCCGAAGCCGCTCCGGTCGCCGATCTGCCGCCGATGGCGCGTCACGCGATCCTGTCGGGCTACGGCGACGGTGCGCGCAAGCTGTCGCGCGTTCTCAAAGCGTCGGGCATTCCGTTCGTTATCACCACGCTCAGTCCCGATGGCGCCAAAGAAGCCGAGGCCGACGGCATGCTGGTCGTTCGGGGCGATGGAGGGCGGCAAAGCCTGCTCGAACACGTCGGCATTACGCGCGCCAAGCTGCTCGTCATCGCTGACGACGCCCCGCATCAGGCCGCACGCGTGGCGAGCGTCGCCCGGCTGCTCAACCCGACCATCCGCATCGTCGCCCGCACGCGTTCCGTCGTCGACGCAGACGAGATCGCCCACGCCGGAGCCGACCGCGTCATCCCCGAGGATTTGGAGAGCGTCGTCGCCCTGCTGCACGAAGCATTCGACACGTATGCCGTCGACCCAGACCAAGCGACTGCCCACGAAGCCGCCGCCCGCCGCGACGACTATGCTGTCCTGCGCCGTCGCCCCGACGAACTCGCCATGACGACGGCAGAAGGTGACGGTGCCGCGCTCGACCCGTGCGCCCTCTCCGCCGATTGCCTCGACACGCGAACGGTCACGATTCGAGAAGGCGCCGCCGCCGAAGGTCTGTTGGTGTCTGCGTTGGTCGAGCGCGATCTCGCTGTCGGATCGGCTACGCGCGAAGGACAACCGATCCCGCCGTCGGCCCCCCTGATCGCTGGAGACGTGCTCCGTCTCTCGGCGACACCTACCGCCTACGAGTCTGCATCCGACCTCTTCCGGATTGGAGAAATCGCCCCCGACCAACTCGAAGCGGCTGCGGACGGCCCGCGCTGGGTGGACACCCACGCCGCCGTGACGCTCGACCTAGGCGACGAAGCGTGCGGCGGCCAGTCGGGACTGCTCCGCGTCACGCCGCGCACCGATGGCTGCGAAGAGTGCCTCACGCACGGCGACAGCTGGGTCCATTTGCGCATTTGCATGACCTGCGGTCACGTCGGCTGCTGCGATTCGTCCAAAGGCAAACACGCAACCAAGCATTATCACGAGACCGGCCACACCGTCATGCGCTCGGTCGAGCCAGGCGAGACGTGGGGCTGGTGCTACGACGGCGAGCGGATGATCAAGCAGTAGACCGGCTCACGATCTGGGACGGCAATCCACGCGTGGAGGAGTCGTTCTGATGGATTTAGTGCGACGAGTTTACCTTTACTGGCTGATCCGCACTCCCACTCCTTCATGCTTAAGCCGTCAGCCTTGTCGTCGTGCCTTGCGGCTCTGCTCGTCGCGCTGTCTCCCACGGCTGCTAGAGCGCAGGACCGCGCTGGCTCGGTAACCCTATCGACGCTGTCCAGAAGACGGGTGTTGCGTCGCATGTTTGGGGAACTGCCAGAGAGCGGCATGTTCAAACGGAATACTCTGGTGTCGATGCTCGCCCTCCTTTTCGCTCTTCTCGCCTTTGTGCCTGCACCCTCAGTGGATGCGGAGAGCGGTCTGCTCGGTGAGATGGCGGCAGTAGAGATGTGCTGCGACGAATGCTCTGGCGAAGAGGCTCCGGGCGAGCCGTGCTGCCCAGAGGAGGAATGCTGCGCCGCATGCATCGGATGCTGCAAGAGAGCCGCTCAGTCCGGCCAGGTCGTGCAGCTTTCAGATGATAGGAGAGTCTCCTTGATGCATGTCGAGGGTGAGGCGCCGCCGCGAGGTGGACCAGCCTGTGCCGTCTGGCATCCACCGCAGGGGTAGAGTACGCCGACCCTGCGTCGGTCGCGCTTCTCGTTGCGCGCCTCTTTTGCCCTTGTCAGACCCGTGCCGCCGCGTGTTCGCGCGCGCCACGGTCACCTCTCCGTTCGTATGTCTCTCGTCTCCCGGACCTTGTGGTCCGCCTTGTTCGCCCTATTCGCCGCCGCCGCTCCAGCCGCCGCGCAATCTGATCTCCACCCGCTCACCGTCCGCGTGACTGACGAGCATGAGGGCACTCCGCTGCCTGGCGCTACCGTCGTCGTCGAAGGCTCTGTTCCACTTATCGGCACTTCGGCGGATGCCGATGGACTGGCCGGCCTCACCGGAGTACCATCCGGCGCCCAGACGCTCGTGGTCTCGTTCGTCGGATACGAAACGGCCCGCGTGCCCGTCACCGTTCCGCTCGCCGATGGCCAGACGGTCGAAGTCGCGCTCGAGGAGGCGCACGACCATATGGGCGAGATCGTCGTCGGCGCCACGCGGACGAGCCGCACCATCGCTCAGATTCCCACCCGCGTCGAGACGATTGCGGGCGAGGAGATCGACGAGAAGATCTCGATGGAGCCGTCCAACATCACGATGCTCCTCAACGAGTCGCCCGGCATCGTCGTCCAGCAGACGTCGGCCGTGTCGGGCAACGCATCGATCCGCATCCAAGGACTCGACGGACGCTACACCCAACTGCTCCGCGACGGCTTTCCACTCTACGGCGGATTCTCGGGCGGTCTGTCGCTGCTTCAGGTGCCGCCGCTCGACCTGCGACAAGTCGAGATCATCAAAGGTCCGGCGTCGACGCTCTACGGTGGCGATGCCATCGCGGGCCTAGTCAACCTCGTCACCCGGACGCCCGGACCCGCCGGATCCGCGCCCGAGCGCTCGCTCCTGCTCAACGCGACGAGCGCAGGCGGACTCGACGCGGGCGCGTTCCTGACGGGTCGCAGCGCGCGGTTGGGCTACACGCTTCTGGCGTCAGCGAACACCCAGAGCGCCTATGACGGCGACGACGACGCGTTCACGAACCTGCCCCAGACGCGTCGCGTGACGCTCGCCCCGCGCGGCTACTTCTACCCGTCCGAGCGGACCACAATCTGGCTCGGGCTAAACGGGACGGCCGAGAGGCGCGAGGGTGGCGACGTAGCCGTTATCGAGGACGACGCAGAGGGCTATGCCGAACAATCCGAAAGCCTGCGGTTGACCTCCCAAGCTCGCCTGGACCACACGCTCACCAGCGGCGCAATCGTCACACTTAAGCAGAGCCTAAGCCGCTTCGACCGCAGCGTAGCGCTGCCCGGCTACCGCTTCGAGGGCGCGCAAACGGCGACGTACAGCGAAGCCTCGACGCTGGCTCGGCTGGGCGCGCACGATGTGGTCGCCGGTCTTGACCTGCGCACTGACGCCTTCGACCAGCAAGAAGTGGCAGGTGACGGGTTGGACTACGCGCATCTCACTGTCGGCGCGTTCGTCCAAGACACGTGGGACGTAGCCGAGCGGCTGGCGCTCGAACTCGGACTGCGCGGCGACTACCACGACGACTATGGGATCTTCGTGCTGCCTCGCGCTTCGGCCCTGATGCGCGTCACGCCGTCCGTCTCGGTCCGCGCGACGGGCGGCCTGGGCTACAAAGCGCCGACCGTGTTCTTGGAGCCGTCCGAAGGCCGAGCGTTTCGGGGCGTGTTGCCGCTGGCAAACAACATCGACGCGGAAACGTCGGTCGGAGGCACGGTCGACCTCAACGTGCAGACGACGCTGGGCGATCGCGTCTCGCTCTCGTTCAACCAGGCGTTCTACGCGACGCGCCTGAGCGATGCCCTGGTGCCGATCGAGACGCCGACTACGGGGCAAAGTCTGTTTGGCTACCGCAATGCCGACGGCTCGGTCTTGACGCGCGGACTAGAGACGAACGCTCGCTTCGGTCTGGGCGATCTGAAGCTGTTTCTGGGCTACGTCTACCTCGACGCGACCGAGGATGACCCATTCGGCGGCGCGCGGCGCGAGATCCCGCTCACGCCCGCGCACAAGACGTACTCGGTCTTGGTGTGGGAGCGGCACGGGCAGGGGCGCATCGGGCTGGAGGCGTACTACACCAGCCCGCAGCGGCTCCCCAGCGGCGAGCGGACGCCCGGCTACTGGGTGACCGGGATCATGGGCGAGTGGCGCGTCGGACCGGCGCGGCTCTTCCTCAACCTCGAAAACCTGCTCGACACGCAGCAGACAGACTACGATCCGGTCGTGCTCGGCCCGCGCGCCGCGCCAACGTTCGCCGACGTGTGGGCGCCGACCGACGGGTTCATCGCCAACGGTGGCATCAAGCTCTCGCTGTAGCCCCACACCTCGTCTATCAGAGCAGAACGACGGTTTGCCGTGCCACCGACTCGCCCGATGTGACAACGATGAGATACACTCCAGACGCTTCGCGCGCGCTCCAGGTCAGCCTGTTTGCGACGACTCCATCGGCCAGAAGTGCAACGCGGCGGCCGAGCAGGTCAACACCTCGACACGTCCTCATCCCTACAGCGTATCGCCAAACTCGTACGGACGCGCCGGATCCTCGTCGTTCGTATAAGGAGCGCTCGCTCTACAAGCGCGTTGCTCTCCTCCACATTGCCCGCGCCGCCACCCTATGTCCACTCAGACCGAGCCATCGGGCTTCGTGCAGGTGCGCGGCGCGCGCCAGAATAATCTCAAGGGGATCTCAGTCCGGGTGCCGCGTGGCGCGCTCGTTGTGTTCACCGGCGTGTCGGGTTCGGGTAAATCATCGCTCGCGTTTGGGACGCTCTATGCCGAAGCGCAGCGGCGCTACCTCGAATCCGTCTCGCCCTACGCGCGTCGACTGTTCCACCAACTCGGCGCGCCCGACGTGGACGCCATCGACGGATTGCCGCCTGCCGTCGCGCTCCAGCAGCAGCGCGGTGCGCCTACGGTGCGCTCGTCAGTCGGCAGCGTGACGACGCTCTCGAGCCTGGTGCGGATGCTCTACTCGCGCGCCGGGACGTACCCGCCGGGACAGAGCATCGTCTACGCCGAAGGATTTTCACCTAACACGCCCGAAGGCGCCTGCCCCAGATGCCACGGGCAGGGCCGCATCTACGAGGTCACCGAAGAATCGATGGTGCCCGACCCGTCGCTCACGATCCGCGAGCGCGCCGTGGCTGCGTGGCCGCAGGCGTGGGCGGGCCACAACCAGCGCGACATCCTCGTGACGCGAGGCGTCGATGTGGACGTGCCGTGGCGCGATTTGCCGCAGGCGACGCGCGACTGGATCCTGTTCACGGACGATCAGCCCGTCGAGCCGGTCTACCGGGGCCTCACGCCCGAGCAGACGCGGCAGGCGATCGCGCGCGGCGACTCGCCCAACTACAACGGCACGTTCACGAGCGCGCGGCGGCACGTGCTCCACACGCTGTCGAACACCAAGAGCGCCGCGATGAGGCGCCGCGCGCAACAGTACATGGTGGCGTCCGAGTGCCCGGTGTGTGGCGGCAAACGGCTGAGACCCGAAGCGCTCGCCGTCACGTTCGAAGGCCGAGACATCACCGAGTTCTCGCGCCTACCGCTCGCTCAGGTTTCCGCCCTGCTGCGTCCCTATGCCGAGGGCGCGATCGAGCAGCCCGCGCAGGCTCTGGCTCGGCAGCGACTGGCCAGCGACCTCGTCGCCCGGCTGGATGTGCTGCTGGATCTGGGACTCGGCTACTTGTCGCTCGAGCGGCAGGCGCCGACGCTCTCGCCCGGCGAGTTGCAGCGACTCCGGCTCGCGACGCAGCTCTACTCCAACCTGTTCGGCGTCGTCTACGTACTCGACGAGCCATCGGCGGGGCTTCATCCTGCCGATACCGAGTCGCTGCTCACGGCGCTGGACCGGCTCAAAGCGGCAGGCAACTCGCTCTTCGTCGTCGAGCACGACCTGAGCGTGATGCGCCGCGCCGACTGGCTGGTCGATGTGGGGCCGGGCGCAGGCGAGCGAGGCGGCGAGATCGTCTACAGCGGGCCGCCCGCCGGACTGCGCAGCGCTGCTGGCTCCAAGACCGCCGAGCATCTGTTCCGGGCGGCGGCGCAGGCCCCGCGCGAACCACGCACGCCTTCGGGCTGGATCGAGCTGAGCGGAGCCGCGCGTCACAACTTGCGCGACCTCACGGTACGGTTTCCGCTGGGCGTGCTCACCTGCGTGACCGGCGTATCCGGATCGGGCAAGTCGACACTGGTGAGCCAGGTCTTGGCCGGGACGCTAGCAGTTTGCCTGGGCAAAGGCTCCGATCTCCTAGCATCGGATGATCCTGCCGATGATGATGCAGATCAGGAAGCGAATCCGAACGCCGGAGCGCGGTTGGGCGGAGACGTGGACGCGCTCTCGCGCTTGGTCATCGTCGATCAGAAACCAATCGGACGCACGCCGCGCAGCAACATCGCCACCTACACGGGCCTGTTCGACCACGTCCGCAAACTGTTCGCCGCTACCGATCTGGCCCGCAAGCGGCGCTACAAGCCGGGCCGCTTCTCGTTCAACGTCAAAGGCGGACGCTGCGACGCGTGTCAGGGCGAAGGCTGGGTGATGGTCGAGTTGCTGTTTCTACCCAGCGTCTACGCGCCGTGCCCGACCTGCAAGGGAGCGCGCTACAACGCCGCCACGCTCGAAGTCCGGTACCGAGACCAGAACATCGCGGACGTGCTCGGCCTGACGGTCGACGACGCGTCGCAATTTTTCGAGGGCGAACCCGCCGTATGGCGCAGCCTGGACGCGCTCGGCGAAGTGGGTCTGGGCTATCTCCGGCTCGGGCAGCCCGCTACCGAACTCTCCGGCGGAGAGGCGCAGCGCGTCAAACTCGCCACCGAACTTCAGCGCGGCGGTCGCACCCGAACGCTTTATCTGCTCGACGAACCCACGACGGGTCTCCATCCCGCCGACGTAGAGCGTCTGAATATCCATCTGGGCCGGCTAGCCGATGCCGGGCACACTATCGTCGCGGTCGAGCACGACATGCAACTCGTGGCCCGCAGTGATTGGGTGATCGACGTTGGTCCGGGAGCGGGAGAGGAGGGAGGCTATGTCGTGGCCCAGGGCACCCCGCAGCACGTGGCGCAGGCCGCTGGCAGCAAGACGGCGCCCTATTTGGCGGAGGCGTTAGGCTGAAGGGCGCCCGCTCTCACTCTCGGTTAACGGGCCGTTCGAGGCGGACTTCCTTAAACAGCGCGATCAGCGCAGAGCGTCGCAGAACGAGGGGCGCGATGAACGATACGACTTCCACGCAAACGGCAACGCGTTCGTGCAGGGCGATCTAGCTCCCCTGATCCGGCAGGTAAGCCGACTGCTACCGGCTACGCAGATCCGCCACTTTACCACTACTCGCGTTGGGGCGGCGCGTGCGTGGGCTGTGGCGCACACTCCGGCTCCCGACCGGGGCATGACGCAGCTCGTGGGTACGCCTGCCTCGCAGCACGGCAGGCCGTCTATTGTAGCATTCGCGCTCTGGACGCCGCCGACGCTGGCCGATATGGACGACCTGCATGATTCGATCCGCCCATACGAAAGCGTCTCGCTGCTGCTGCACGTCGATCCCTACCAAACGCTCCCGATGGCCGCGTTCGCCGCGCCGCTACTCTCTGCCGACCGTGCGCCGCTGCAAAGGGTGACGCAGTGCGCCGTCATCGGCCCGGGCGGGCTGCGTCCGGTGGTAGAATCGTTGGACCTGCTGGCGCTCGCCGATGTCCGCTACCACCCGAGGAGCCGCGAGTCCCAAGCATGGGCCTGGTTGACGGGTGAGGTGGCCGCATAGGGAGCGTTCAAAACTCAATGCTGAATCCAATCGTCGGGAGGCGGCCGACGTTGGTCTGCTCGCGCAGGCGATCCGGCTCGGACGGGTCTTCGGTGTATTCGAGCGAGAACACGTTCTCCTGGTCCAGCACGTTCTGCACGTCGACGTAGACGACGCCGTTGATGCGGCTGCTGATCGAAAACCGCCGGTCGACGCGCACGTCCAGACGCGAGTAGGCGCCGGTGCGTTCGCTGTTCAAGCGGTCCAGGTCGCGCACGCCACGACGGGAGAGGGCGTACTCTTGCTCGCTGGCCGCCAGGTCGAACGGCGTGAACGGGCGGCCCGAGAGCACGCTCAGCTTGCTGCCGATCTCCCACCGGCCCAGACGCACGCCGCCCGTCGCGGAGACGTTGTGGCGCACGTCCCACGCGCTCGGCTTGTAGACGCCGTCGGCTCCGGTAAACTCGCTCCACCCGAGCGTGTAGCTGCCCAGCCCGTAGAAGCGCGACGTGAGCCGCTTCTGCGCCGACACCTCGAGTCCGTAGGCGCGGCCCTCGCCATCCGACGTTAGTGGTTCAGCGCCGACGGTTCCGAAGTCGCCGCCCAGGTTGGCCAGCGAGATGCGCGGGTCGGACGCCGATACCGGATAGTTGGTGTAGCCCTTGAAGTAGCCCTCGGCCGAGAGGCGCAGGTCACCAGCAGGCGAGAAGGCCAACCCGCCGACGATCTGCTGCACGTCGATCCAGTCCAGCCCGCGGTTGACGTAATCGCCGCCTTGCCGGACGGAGAGCGACACCAGTTCGGGCGACTGGGTAAATCGGCCCACAGCGGTACTCACCTGCCACCTACTCGTCAGGTCGTACGACGCGCTAAAGCGGGGCGAAACGGTCGCAGCCTGGTCGAGGAAATCGGTCGCGTCGGCGCGCAGTCCGGCCGTGAGCGACAGCCGTCCGCCCAGCGCGCTATGCGTGATCTGCGCGTAGCCGAAACCCTTCCACAGCGCCAGATCGGTGCCGAAGGCGAGGTCGGTGTCGAACGGAGTGGCGGGCGTGGCGCGCTGGAAAAAGTCGCTCACAATCGTCTCGCGCGAGGTGCCGCCGCCGACGCCCAGTGTGAGGCCGCGGTTCAGGCGGAAGTCGCCGTCCGAGCGCAGGCGCCAGACGGCTTCCTCGGCGTCGTTAGACAGCAGGGCATCGCCGACTTCGTCCCGGTCGCGAAAGGCGAACTCCTGGTAGCTGCGGCTGACGGCCGTCGTGACGAAGCCGCCCGGCACCAGTCGCCGCCACGACACGCCCGACGTGTAGCCACGCTGGTCGTTGTCAAGCACGCGCGAAGCCGTCTCGAACCCTTGGAAGTCATCCGGATCGTCGGGCTGCACGATGTCGAAGTCGTCGACCGCCCACAAGCCGAAATAGACCAAGCGGTCTATGGGTGTCGGCGACCATTCGACCCGGCTCTGGAAGTCCCAGTAGGCGGGGCGAATGGGCAGGTCGATCAGCTCGAACAGGAATTGCAGGTAGCTGCGCCGCGCCGAAAACGTCCAGTTGAAATCCTTGCCCCACGCGCCGTCGAGCGAGAGCGCGGCCTCGGTAGCGCCGACGGAGAAGTCGCCCGCCAGCGTTTCGGGGCTGCCGGGACGGTTCTCGATCACTAGGACGGACGAGGCCGCATCGCCGTAGCGGGCCGGGAAGCCGCCCGTATAGAACGTCGCCTCGCGGATGAAGTCGACGTTGAGCAGGCCCAGCGCGCCGCCCGCCGCGCCTTGGGTAGAGAAGTGGTTGATCTGCGGGATTTCGATGCCGTCGACGAAGTAGGCGTTCTCGCTCGGGCCGCCGCCGCGCACGAGCAGATCGTTGCGGTTGTCGACGCCGCCGCTCACGCCGGGAAGCGCCAGCAGCGAACGCGAGATGTCGTTCTGTCCGCCCGGCGTACGGCGGATTTCTTCGGGACCGAGCGTTGTGACCGACGTGGGAGCGTCCGGCGCATCCTCGAACAGCCCACCCGTCACGACGACCTCGTCGCCCGCCTGCGTCACCGTCTGCCTCATTTCGAAGAGCACGAACGTGGGCCTACTCCCTTGTACGACCACATCGCCAATGATACGCTCATCGTAGCTCACATACGACGCGCGGACGCGGTACGTGCCGGGCGCGACGCCGCTGATCGCGAACGTGCCATCGGTATCCGTAGCCGCTCCGGTGAGGACGGCGCCGTCCGTTCCGAGCACGACGACGCTGGCGCCGGGCAGCGTCTCCTGCGTCACCGCGTCGACGACGCGGCCCGTAATGCTCTGCGCGCTCGCAGTAGGAGAGAGAGCCAGGCAGACGAGCGCGAGCAGCGAGAGGGCAGAAGAGGACGAGATAGGCTATGCAGAAAGGTGGACCCGCCCAACGCGCCACGACCGCAAAGTCTTCCGAGAAGAAGTCGCTGTATTCTGTTATTGCAATTTCGGCGATGCCGCTCAATGGGCTTCTAAATCAGATCCGATAAGTGGCATGTGCTGTCTGTGGTATGAGTAACAGACTTCAGGTAGATCAGAGCGCTAGGCCGCCAGGTCGCTGTGCTGGCCGACGAGCGGATGCAAGGCGGGGTAGAAGTGCAACTCGACGCCTCGCAGCTTCGGTCGGGCGTGTACGTGGCGCGGTTGGTGGCGGGCGAACGTGTCGAGACGGTGCGGCTCTCGGTCGTTCGCTGACAGCTTTTTGCTCTTGCGCGCTACCGGAGAGCGATGAAGCCTACTTCTCGCCGATCCATCCCAACTGGTACAAGTCGCGTCTGCGATCCAGGAGGTTGCGGACCGATCCTTCGTGCCTCAAGCGGTGCAGCTTTTTGAAGTCCAGGTCGACGATGACGGTCATCTCCGTATTGGGCGTCGTCTCGGCGAGGATGGCGTCGTGGGGGAACGCGAAGTCCGACGGGGAGAAGACGGCGGATTGCGCATACTGAATGTCGGCACCGTCGACTTTGGGGAGGTTGCCGACGCTTCCGGCGATTGCGACGTAGCACTCGTTCTCGACGGCACGCGCGTGGGCACACAGGCGGACGCGCAGGTAGCCGTTCTTGGTGTCGGTCCAGAAGGGGACGAACAGGATCTGCATCCCCTCGTCAGACTGGATCCGGGCGAGTTCAGGAAACTCGACGTCGTAGCAGATCAGCACGCCGATCTTACCGAAATCGGTCTCGAACACGTGGAGTTTGTCGCCGCCTTCCATCGACCAGGCGCGCGCTTCGTGGGGCGTCGGGTGGATTTTGTACTGCACGTCGAGCGTCCCGTCGCGGCGGCACAGGTAGGCGGCGTTGCGGATCTTGCCGTTGACCAGGACGGGCATCGACCCGGCGACGATATTGATGTTGTACGAGACGGCCATCTTGCTGATCGCCTCGATGATCGTCGGGCTGTGCGTGGCGAGCGTACGGACCGAGTCGACCGGACTTTGGCCTTCGACCATGCCCATCAGCGGCGCGTTGAAAAACTCGGGGAAGAGAGCGGCGTCGCACTGGTAATCCGACAGCGCGTCGACGAAGAACTCGACCTGCTGCAGGAAGTCGTCGACCGATCCCATGCGGCGCATCTGCCACTGCACGCAGCCGACGCGCGCCGTCGTCCGCAGTCCGCCGATGAGCGGTGCGCGCTCGGGGTCGTAGTAGAGGTTGGGCCATTCGAGCAGCGTCGCAAACCCGTGCGATGCTTTGTCTTCGGGCAGGTAGTCTTTGAGGACGCGCTTGACCTCGAAGTCGTTCGAGAGCTGAAACGTCAGGATCGGGTCGTAGACCTCCTTGCGCTTGACGCGCTCGATGTACTCCTGCGGTTTCATCTCGTCTGCGTGGTCGGCATAACCCGGAATCCGACCACCGGCGACGATGCTCTTCAGGTTGAGGTTGCGGCACAGTTCCTTGCGCGCCTCGTACAGCCGACGCCCCAACCGCATTCCGCGATAGTCGGGCGACACGAACACGTCGACGCCGTAGAGCACGTCGCCGCCCGGATCGTGCGTCGTCAGCGTGGCATTACCCGTGATCTCCTTGTACGTGTGATGGTCGCCGAACGAGTCGTAGTCGACGACGAGGGAGAATGCTGCCGCTACGATCTTGCCGTGATCTTCGATGCCGATCTGCCCGTCGGCGAACGCCGTCAGTTGGGCGCGAAACTTGGACTCGACCCACGCGCCGCCGAACTCCGAGTAGACGCGGTCCATGATGGCCTTCACGTCCGGGTAGTCTTCGGGCGTGAGATGGCGGAGGACGAGTTTGTGTTCGGGGTCGGAGGTAGGAGGCGTGGTGTTCACGGCAGGGTGTTGCGGTCGGAGAAAAGGGAGGTACGCGTTGGGTGGCCTGAGTTATCCGTCTGGGCGGATTGTTCGTCGAGTGGGCAGTAGGCGGTGGGTGCGAGGCTGACGGAATGGAGGCTACGGTGTACGCAGATCGTTCAGGCACACCCAAAACTGTCGTCCCGGGCTTGATCCGGGACCCAGAACGCTGAACGAAGCTGCTCATCTAACGCAAATCAGAGCTTCGAGAGGACTCTTGGATTGCTACGCCACCTAGCGCTTTCGGCTCTGGGGCCGGAAAGACGGAAAAAAACGACTGTCGAGCAATCCCCTAAACGTGTATGCACTGTGGGTCGTAGAAGTGAATCACAGTCCGCACGTAACAGTCTGCTGGGTGTGGTGTCCTCCTAATCCGGTAGCCGCAACACGATGCGCGCGGTGTCGCCGATGCTGACGCCGACGGTCCCGCCTGCGGTAGGGAATACACCGTCGACGGCTTGGGCGCGCTCGCTCCCGGGCGGGACAGCTTCGATCGCATAGGTGCCTTCGGACAGGTTGTCGAGCGTGAACCGGCCTTGGGCGTCGGTCGTCGTGCTGAGGTCGATGTCGGGCAGGTAGACGATGGCGTTGGGGACAGGGCGCTCGTCGGACGTGCGGACTTCGCCGCTGATGATGCCGGTTGCCGTCTGCTCGGTCGGGTCGAGGTCGTTGGGATCTGGCGCTTCCGCCTGGTCCGGGAAACAGCCAGCGAAACAAAGCAGGAGAGCGGCGAAGAGAAGACGCATCGGGGGGAGCTAGTTGATCGGAGCGGAGCGCACCCCTGCCATCAGTAGCCGTTCCGCAGCGATGCGACGGTTTGAACCGACTGATGGATTTTCACTCCGTCGCCTACTTGGTGGAGGAGCCGCGGGGTAGCTTTCGGACCCAACCGATCTGCCGCACATGGAAGCCTACCTCCTCGAACACCTCGCCGCTGCCCTACGCGACATGGGCGTCCCCGACGATTTCTCGCCCGAACTCGAAACGCCCGCCAACGCCGATCACGGCGACATCGCCACTTCCGCTGCGATGAAGCTGGCCCGCGTGCTTCGCCGTTCGCCACGTCAGATCGCGGAGGAGTTGGCTGAAAAGCTGATTGCGCGGGTCGACGAGGCGCGCGTGTCGGCGGTCGAGGTCGCCGGGCCGGGCTTCATCAACTTCCGCTTCTCGGATGCCTACCTGTCCGACGCGCTGGCCGACGTGATCGCGGCTGGAGATCAGTGGGGACGTAGCGATACGCACGCAGGCAAAACCGCCTTGGTCGAGTTTGTAAGCGCTAACCCGACCGGCCCGCTGACGGTCGGCCACGGGCGCAACGCCGTTTTGGGCGACGTGATTTCGAGCCTGCTCGCGGCGACGGGCTACCATGTGACGCGCGAGTACTATTTCAACGACGCCGGGCGGCAGATGCGCGTGTTGGGGCAGAGCGTAGCGGCGCGCTATCGCAGCCTGGTCGATCCGTCGCGTCCGACCCAAGAGATCGAAGTCGCCGAGGGCGAGATGGTGGCGGTCCCTGCCGATTTTCCGGACGGCGGCTATCTCGGCGGCTACATCGGAGACATCGCCCAAACGCTGGTCGACGAGCAAGGCGACGCGCTTATGGAAGCGTCTGACGAAACGCCGTTCAAAGTCGCTGCGCAAACCGCCATCTTCGCCGACATCACCGCCACGCTGGAGCGGATGCAGGTCCACATGGACACGCACTTCAACGAGCACACACTTTACACCGACGGGCAGGTCGATCACGTCGTCGAGCGGCTGCGCGGCAAACAAATGGTCGAAGAGCGCGACGGGGCTACGTGGTTTCTTACCTCCAAACTCGACAAACTGGGGCAAGACGGCGAACCCGCCGATACCGTCCTCGTCAAGTCGACCGGGGAGCCGACGTATCGCCTGCCCGACATCGCCTACCACATCGACAAACTGGATCGCGGCTTCGACTTGGCCGTCGACGTGTTCGGAGCGGATCACATCGCAACGTATCCCGACGTCATCAGCGCCCTCGACGTGTTGGGCTACGACACAGCACGGGTCGACGTGGTGATCTACCAGTTCGTGACGCTCGTCCGCGCGGGGCAGCCCGTCAAGATGTCGACGCGCAAAGCCAACTACGTCACGCTCGACGAGTTGATGGACGACGTGGGCGTCGACGTGACGCGGTTCTTCTTCCTGATGCGCGCGCCGGGTACGCACCTGGAGTTCGACCTGGATCTGGCCAAGGAAGCGTCCGACAAAAACCCCGTCTTCTACCTCCAATACGCCCACGCCCGCACCGCGTCGATCCTGCGTAAAGCAGGCGAGCAAGGCCTCACAGCCGACGGCGCCGACCTGTCGCTGCTGACCGACGAGTTGGAGTCATCGCTGATCAAGGAGTTGCTGCGCATGCCGGACGTCGTCACGCGGGCAGCCGAGCAGCGCGCGCCGCACCTGCTGCCGGTCTATCTGCGCGATGTGGCCGTCGCCTTCTCGCGCTTCTACGATACGTGCCGCATCATCGGCGAACCCAGCGACATCGCCAGCGCTCGCCTCGCCTTGGCCGACGCCGCTCGACAAACACTCGCCAACGGGTTGAGTCTGCTCGGACTGTCCGCGCCCGACCGGATGTGAGGCCGCTCATGAGATGTCGCCTATCAAGGAGAACCGGGAGCCTACTCGGAAGCAGCATGCGGCCTGCTCGCGCCGGATCTGGAGCCGCGCGGGTGTGCGTCGTTCGCGGACGTATTCGACGCGCTGGCGTCCGGGCAGGTGGAGTGTGCGGTTCTGCCGGTCGAAAACAGTTTGTTCGGTAGCGTCCACGTCGTCTACGACCTGCTGCGTGCGCACGAGTTTACTATCCGAGCCGAGCACTACCTGCCCATCGACCACCATCTGATGGCGCTTCCGGGGACGACGCTCGCCGAACTGCGCGAGGTTCGGTCCCACCCCCAAGCGTTGGGCCAGTGCGCGCGCTGGCTGAGAGAGCATGTGCCCCACGCGACCGTCGTACCCGACTACGATACGGCGGGATCGGCGCGGCGGGTGCGCGACGAGTCGCTGACTCAAACGGCGGCGATTGCGAGTGTGCGAGCGGCTCAAGTCTATGGTCTGGACGTGCTGGCAACGGGCATCGCGACGCACAGCGCCAACGTGACGCGCTTTCTGCTGCTGTCGCCCAGCGCTCACGCCGAGCCGGGAGATGGGCCGCACAAGACCAGCATTTCGTTCGCGCTTCGTGCCAACGTGCCCGGCGCACTGTTCAAGAGCCTGGCCGTGTTCGCGCTGCGAGAGATCGACTTGCTCAAAATCGAGAGTCGTCCGCTGATCGGTAGTCCGGGGCGGTATCTGTTCTACCTCGACATCGCCGGTCGCGCGGACGATGAGGCGGTTGCTCGGGCGCTCGTGCATCTGGAAGAGATCGGCGAGGGCGTGCGGGTGATGGGCAGCTATCCAGCAGCCGACGTGCCGAAGCTAGCTTGATCGAAATGGGTGGAGCGGTGCAATACATGGCGTGTTTCGAGTTGTGGCGGCGGGGATTGCGTGCAGCGTCGCGCTGAAGCGGCTGGTTCGGCTATCTTCCAACGGTCCCCGCATTCCCCGCCTCATGTCGCTCGCCTACTCCTTCCGCGAAGGTCTTTAGTGGTAGCGTAAACCAGAACGTGCTTCCCTGTCCCGGCACGCTGTCCGCGTGCACCTCACCGCCCATCCGCTCGACGTACTGCCGGACGATGTGCAGGCCCAACCCGGACGAGCTTTCGCCTTCGGTGGGGCGTGCCGAAAGCTTCTGAAACGGTTGAAACAGACGAGATTTGTCCTCCGGCGACAGGCCAGGTCCCTCATCTTCGACCTCGAAACGCGCGCGGTCGGTCACCTTCAGCAACCGTACGCGGATCGTGCTGCCGCGCGCGCTGAACTTGATGGCGTTCGAGAGCAGATTGAGCAGTACGTCACGGACGCGTTCGGAATCGGCGTAGACGGTCAGGGGTTGGCCGTTCCACTCGATGGTTTGCTCTTTGGCTTGCGCTCGGGCTTGAGACGCATCGACGGCGGCGCGCCCCACGGGTTCAGCGTCGAACGGATGTAGGTTTAGCTTGATAGTGCCTTGCTCGGCCTCGTTGGAACTCAGCAGGTCAGAGATTAGCGTCAGCATCGACTCGGCCGATTCGTGAATCAGATCCACGAGTTCGTGCTCCTCGCCCATGTCACCGGGCAGATCCAACTTCAGTAGTTCGGACAGGCTCTTGACGTTGGCGATGGGGTTGCGCAGGTCATGCGCCGCCATTCCGAGCAACGCCGTTTTCTGTTTGTCTGCCTGTTCGAGTTTGGCGTTGGACTCGTGCAGCCGCTGGTTGAGCCGAACCTGCTCGTGGGATTGGGCTTCAAGGTCGCTGGTGCGTTGGGCGACGAGTGTCTCCAGTTCGGCATTCCGCTCGCTCATCTTTCGCCCCCGCCATCGAACGATCTGAGTCACGACCAGGGCCAGCAGCAGCAGGGTTAAGACAAACAGAAGCAGTAGCGCCCACCATGTCTGAAACCAGCGAGGCGAGAGCTTGAGCGGAGCGGAGCGGATATCGGTCATTCGGCCCCACGCGTCCATGGCTTGCATCTCAAAAGCGTACTGACCGGGAGGCAAATTGGTAAAAACGCGCTCGCTCTCAACTGTCCAGTTGCTCCACTCGGTTTCGTAGCCGATCAGCCGCGTCCTATACTGGGTCGGAGCGGATTGGTCGGTGGAGAGCGTCGCGAACGAGAACGCGAGGTCGCGTTGGAAGGGGCTAAGCGGCGAAGCGAACGGCACGAGACTATCCGGCCCGATGTGGCGGATGGTGGACAGGCGGGGCGCTTCGGAGAAAGGCAATGCGTCGATCAGCGAAGGGTCGACGCGGGAGATCGAGAGCAGTCCCATAACGAGGAAGCTACCGTCGGGATAGTCGAGCACTTCGAGCACCTCGCTCGACTTGAGGCGAGGATGCGTAAATCGCTCCACATCGAAGCGAGGAGACTGTGCGATTAGCCCAAGCGTATCGCTCGTTAAAACGGCTAGGCGACCTCTCCCAGTTTCTCGAAGCACACTGGCCGAAGGATCGAAGCGTGCCATCTGGCGCCCGAACGCCGTATCGTCCGGCCGGAAGGTTTCTCCGTCCAACCTGAGCAGCGTATCGCCGGTGACGTAGAGCGCATCGCCGAAGCGCAGGGGAACCGACGCCATAGTGGACAGAACCTCGTCGGTATAATGCCTCACCAGCCGGATGGAATCGCTGACTGAGTCGTAGCGAACGCGCAGAAGTCCCTGGTAGTCCGTTCCAAACCACACATCGCCGTCGGGCGCGAGGGCACTGTTTACGATGCCGGTCACGCCCGTGTCGAGAAGGCAGTTGCCCTTCCGCCACCTGCCGCCGGACCACCGCAGCAGGCACGGTCCCTTTTCCAGTCCTGCTACTGCGCGCGAGCCGTCGCCTTGGACGAGAGAGAGGGTTAGCGCGTACGGCTTCACTCCGGCACGCAGCGCGATCGAATCCCGTCTCTCCCCGGAGAGTGTTTGTATCCCTCTATAGTGACCGGCAAGCAGTCCGTATGGTGTGGCGAGCAGATGTCGACCGTCGAGCAGCTTAAACTGGTCGCGTAAAGTGATGCCGTCGGGCGTGATGGAGAAGCTGGCGTATCCTGCCACGTTGAGCGTGTGGACGGTGTCGCCGAGTAGTAGGGCATCGTTGACCGAGATCGGCACGTCTGGATGCGCGTACGTACGCAACGGGGCGAGTAGCTGAACGCGCGATACACCTAGGTCGTGGCAAAGCCACAAACCGCCAGCCGGATCGACGTAGGCGCACTGAGTTACGTCTTCGGGAAGTCCCGAGGCGCGGGTGATGCGTCGAAGCGTGCGGCCTGTCGACGCATCGAGGACGAACGCTCCGCTCTCTACAGTTGAGATCACGAGCGCTCCTCCCGGCGACGCGGACAAGGCGTAGGGCCATGAGTCTGTGATCTCGTCTGCCTGAAACGCGCGGAGCGCGGTTATCGAACTCGGCGTGACGGCGTAGAGCGAGTCGGCGCCCAGAACGTAGTCGGTGTTACCTATGCGGGCGGTATAGCGCCCGCCCGAGCGCCGAAGCAGATGGCCAAGCCCAGAAGTCACCTCGCGAACGCGTCCATCGCGAAACTCCCAGATGGGATCCTGCTCTTGAGGCGACACCAAAAAGAGGGTGTCGCGCATCGAAACAGCGCGGGTCGAGGTGTGGGGCTTGGTCCAAAACAAGAGAGAATCGCTTGTGCCGTCGAACAGGATGAACCGGTCGGAAAGACCAAATGCTACATCGTCGCCCCTCGAAACGGCTCGCCAGACGGTGCCGAACAACTGATTCGAATCGGGTAGCTGAGTCGTTAGCGAGCGGTAGAGCGGAGGTAAACCAGTGCGAGGCGTGAGTTCTCCAATTTCGCCCGAGCCACCGACGAGTAGGCGACCCGATGCCGTCCGCGCCAGCGCCCGAACAAGGCCGCCATTGTTCATGGGGACGGGAGGGAGCCAGTGTTCTCCGTCGAAGGTGAGCACGCCCGAGTTGTTGGCCACGTACACCCGTCCTTCGTCGTCACCTATGGCTGCCCAGTTTTGTCCGCTACCGCCATAGTCAGCCCCCATGAACGTCCGAGTCGGTAGGGGGAGGGGCGCTTCGAGTGACCTGACTAGCGGACTGCGCACGTCCACTTGCGGTTGCGCGAACGCTTCCGCCGTAAATAGAACGGCGCAGGCAAACACAACAGCCACCGCAAAGAGGCAGCCACCAGCGAAACGCGCTGTGGGAGGAGGAAACATGGAATGGCGTGAGGACCTAGTAGGTATCGGTCCCAAGAGTAGGATCTGTAACCTACTACGAAGTTGCGTTCTGGGGCGCGAGGCGTTCGCAACTGTCGATGTCTTGCTCAGAAAGGTGGATTCTATGCAGCGTCGCGCTGAGGCGGCTGGTTCGGCTATCTTTCAGCGGTCCCCGCATTCCCCGCCTCATGTCGCTCGCCTACTCCGTCCGCGAAGGTCTCTCCGGCTTCAAACGCGCTCCGTTCGCAGCGTTCGCGTCGACGAGCGCGCTGGTTGTGGCGCTCGTGCTGATGGGGGTGTTTTCGTTTCTGGCCTACGAGTTCCAGGTCGTCGTGCGCTATCTGCAGGAGCGTGTGGGCGAGGTGGAGCTATTTCTTGACCCGATTACCGATGCCGAAGCGCGCGTGCTGACGGCTCGGGTGGCCGGGTATCCGGGCGTCGCCGACGTGCGGTACGTGTCGACCGAGGAGGCGTATGAGACGTTTGTCGAGGAGTTCGGCGAGGGCGCGCAGCTCTACGAGGAGGGCGACTTTCTTCCGGCGTCGATCCGGGTCACGGTCGCGAGCCGCTACGCCAACGCCGACAGTTTGAAGATCCTCCAATCCGAGTTCGAAACGTGGCGCTACGTCGACGATGCCTCGTTCGACGAGGACCTGCTCGTTCAGGTGCAGGCTAATCTCCGCCTCGTCTCGCTGATCGGACTGACGCTGGGCACGCTGGTGATTCTGGCCGCGCTGTTCCTGGTCGGCAACACGATTCGGCTCACGGTTTACGCTCGGCGACTGCTCATCCGCACGATGAAACTGGTCGGCGCGACCGATGCGTTCGTGCGGCGTCCGTTCCTGATCGAGGGGTTGGTGCAGGGAGCCGTCGCCGGAATCATCGCCGCGCTGATGCTCTGGGGGCTGTATCTGGTCACGCCGGACGTATTCAAACTAGGCGTCGAAGACCAGGGTGCGTGGGCGTGGGCCGTGCCTGCCGCCGTCGTTGCGTCTGGGCTGCTGATCGGCTGGCTGGGATCGGCGATGGCCGTGCGGCGCTTCATCAAGAAGGTGTCGCTGAACTGACCTCGCTGCGGCTCAAACCGGCGCGCTCGGTGTTGGCCTCTGCTTTCCGACTTCCCACTTGTCCATGACGCCCACGTTTCTGACCGATTCGGTCACTACCGACCTCGACCGCGCGCTGCACTACGCCGGTATGTGGGGCCTCGACGCGCTCGAACTGCGCACCGTCGGCGGACCCAACGTGCGCGTTCCCAACGTCGACGAGCGCAAGCTGCTAAGGCGGCTCGACGAGCATGAGACGAGCGTCATCGCCGTCTCGCCGGGGCTGTTCGAGGGACCGATCAGCGCGCGCGTGTCGCTGCTCAACGAAGTCGCCGAACTGAGCGATACGTTGTCGTTTTGCAAC
Organism: Rhodothermales bacterium; assembly: GCA_963793245.1. Lineage (GTDB taxonomy): Bacteria > Bacteroidota > Rhodothermia > Rhodothermales > BA12 > CAXBBB01. Next base: position 1,509,500 of record CAWBZG010000002.1, on the reverse strand, counting down.
AGGATCGGCTGCTCGATTGTCGTCGCGTCGTCGTTCGCCTCAGAGGACAACGTCGACAGCGCCGCCGCTGCCGATGTGCTCCGCCGCGCCGGAGATGCTGCCGCACGCAAAGGCGTCACGCTGGCACTGCTGAACGAACACGAGGGCGCCCACGCCGCGCCATCCGCGCTGGCCGAATTGCTGGCTCTGACTAATCACCCAAACGTCCGTGCTGCGTACAGCCCTGCCGATGCTGCTCAGGCCGGAGCCGATCCGCTCGACCTGGAAACGCTGGCGCCGTTCGTCGCGCTGGTGCGCGTGCGCGATGGCGAAGGCGAGGGTGCCAACTGGCAGGAATCTGTCGTCGGCGAAGGCCATCTCGACGTGGCTCAGATTCTGACTACGCTCCATGCAGCAGGCTTCGACGGACCCGCCAGCCTGGACGTGCGGCGCGAACCCAAGGCCAAAGCGGGCGTCCGGGGCGCTGCCCATTTGGTCGCGGCGATGCGGGCGGCAAAGCGGGCGAACGCGTGACGGCTGCCGACCCACGCCTGCGCCTCCAGTCGCTCACGGCCAAGCTCGACGCTCGCTCCCAACGGCTGGAGCGGCGCAGTTCGGGCATCTCGCGCATCCGACTGGTCCTCGTTCTCGCCGGACTGGGAGCGGCGCTCTTCGTCGGTCAGACGATGGACGACGCGACCGGCTGGCTCATCGCGCTGGCGACGCTGATCGTCTTTCTCATCATCGCCCGGTTTCACGAACGCGTCGAGTCGGCCCGCAAGCGCACGGTTCTGCTGCGGACGTTGTACGCGCGCCACCTCGCCCGTATCGACCTCGATTGGACCGGGTTGATTGAGGACGCCTCGCCCATTCCGCCCGACCATCCGTTTGCATCTGACCTCGATATTTTAGGTCCGCGCTCCTTGCTCGGCCTGATGAGCACGGCAGGCACGCGCGGCGGGCATGACCGGCTGCGCGACTGGCTGCTGACGACCGATCCTGATGCCCAACTCGTCCGCACGCGGCAGCGACAAACTCGCGCGCTCGTTGGGATGCGTCGGCTGCGCGACCGGTTGGCGCTGCTGGCGCACGAAGCGTCGGGCGGAGCACATCACGATGGAACGATGCCGACCTGCGCGGCTGGCTCGGGTCGCCGCCGCCGACCGAGGCGCTGCGCATGTGGGCCTGGATCTTGGGTGGGTTGTCGGCGCTGACGGCTGGACTCTTTGTCGCCTCGCGGTTCGGATTGGACAACTGGTGGATCGTGTCGCTGATCGTCTACTTGGGGCTGTACGCGTGGCGCTACGTCAGCGTATCCGGCGCATTTGACAGCGCCCACGACTTGCAGCGGACGCTCGCTCAGGCCGTGCCGTTGCTGCTCTGGATGGAGCGTGCGCCTCAGTCGCGTCATCCTGACTTGGCGCCGCTATGGGGGTCTTTCCAGGGCGATACGCGCCCGAGCGTCGACTTGCGGAGTCTGCGGCGTATTGCAGGGGCGGCGGCGTTCACGCGCAACGACGTGGGGCGCATCGTGTTGAACCTGCTGCTTCCATACGACCTGCTGCTGGCGCTGGCGTTGGCCCGATTGCGCGGTCGGCTGGCTGGGCGGTTGAATGTCTGGCTCGACGCGCTGTACGAGGTCGAGGCGCTGTCGTCGCTCGCCGCATTTGCAGATCTGCGACCTGACGCCACCTCTTTCCCTGATCTGCTGGATGGCGGCAATCAGGCGTTCGACGCCGTCGACGTGCGACACCCGTTGCTGCCGATGCTCAACGCCGTTGGCAATGATGTCACGCTGGATCGCGGGGGCGTGCTGCTGTTGACCGGCTCCAACATGTCCGGCAAGAGTACGTTTATGCGCTCAGTCGGGCTGGCGAGTGTGATGGCGTGGGCGGGCGGCCCCGTCATGGCAGAGCGTGTGCAGATCGCGCCGCTTCGCCCGGTCGCGTCGATGCGCATCGGCGACGCGCTGACCGAGGGGCTGTCGACGTTTTACGCCGAGGTGCGACGGCTGCGGCTCCTGCTCGACTCGGTCGACGTGCAGAACGACGCGCCTGCCCTCGTCCTGATCGACGAAATGCTGCGGGGCACCAACAACCGCGAGCGCCTGGCCGGAGCGCAGGCAATCACGCGCCACCTGACCGGAGCCAACGCTGTCTCGCTCGTCGCCACGCACGATCTTGCGTTGACCGAACTGGCCGACGAGTCGCCCACCATCCGCAACGCGCACTTCCGCGAGGAGACCGAGGGCGACCACCTGATCTTCGACTACCGCCTGCGCGACGGCCCCTGCCCGACGACCAACGCGCTGGTCATCATGCGCAGGGCGGGACTGCCCGTGCCCGACGTGGCGCCGCCAGTCGGGTAGACCTTTGTCAGTCGGCTTCGATTTGCAGGGCATCCATCGCCTACGTTATCAGGCCGCCCGCTCAGAACGAGAAGCCGACGTAGGCGAAAACGCCGCGCGATCGGAGTTCAGGCTCGTTCTTACGCAGGTTGCTCAGGTCGAACGAACCTTGCAGTCCAAACGCGACGCTGCCGAAGTCGCCCGCTTCCCACGTCGTCATCAGGCCCGCCGTGAGTCCATACGTCTGATCGGCGACGCCATCGACGCTCTGGGCGTTGCCGAAGCCGTCGCCGATCTTGGCGCGCGATACGGCGTCCTGGTTGAGCGCGACGTGCGGACCCGCTGTGATTCGGTATCGGAAGCGTCCGCGCGTTTGCGGCTCGAACGCGAGCAGTAGGGGAAACTCGAAGTAGGTGAACGTCAGTCGTCCTTCCTGTGTCACCGGAAGCCCACCCGCAGGCAGGATCGTTGAGGAGAGGGAGACGGCTTTGGTGATAAACCCGGCCTCGCCCTGGATGCCGAATGGCCCGGCGATGGGGTAGAGGATCCACAGGCTGGCGGCGAGGCCAGCGCGCGGCGAGAAGTCGGTGCCTTCGGTGTCCTCAATCGTGAAGACACTCGTTCCGGCTTTGAATCCAGCTTGGGGACGCGGTTGCGCGTAGAGCGGAGCCGCACAGCAGAGCGCGAACAGGACAGCGAGGGCAACGGAGCGATGGAGCATGAACGGCGGTGTAACTTGCAAGAGCCGACCTTCCGGCGACTTCCAATCTACCCGAAATGGCCGACCCGCTCAAGGCGATTCTGACTGCACCGCCACCCGTCGCAGTCGAGTTGTCTGGTTTCGACATCGTGCCTCGCGCAGATGACGTGCTGCCGACGACGCCGATGAGTCGCTTGCAGGGCGCTCGGATGCTTGCCGTCGCGCTGGCGGCGACTTCGTTCTGGACGCCGATCCTGCTCGTCCGCCACCCGCGCGATCCGCGTCCCGAGACGTTTCAAAAGTGGTCGGGCAAGTGGGCGCGGTCTATCCTGTCGGCGTGTGGGATCGGTCTCGATTTGCGCGACGAAGCGCACGTGGCCTCCGATCAACCCGTCGTCTACGTCGCCAACCACCAGTCCGCCGTCGACATCCTGATCACGGCGGGGGGGATGCCGCAACCGTTCGGCTTCGTCGCCAAAGAGGAATTGCGTACGACACCCCTCGTCGGCGCCGCGATTGCGCACTCGCCGTCGGTCTTCGTAGACAAGCGCGACCCTCGGTCCGCAGTCCGAAGCATCAAGGAGGCCGGTGCGCGCATCGCGGGCGGCGCTAGTGTACTCGTCTTTCCCGAAGGTAAACGGACGTACAGCGGCGGATTGGCGGCGTTTCAACGGGGTGCTTTCATGCTGGCTCTCGAAGCCCAGGTGCCCATCGTGCCGGTCGCCATCCACGGGTCGTACCGCGTGTTTGACGAGCGTCGGATGACGATGAAGCCGGGCCGTGTCGGGATGCACCTGATGCCGCAGATCCCAACCGAGGGGATGACCAAGCGCGATCTTCCCGACCTGATAGCCCGCGTCCGCGCGGACCTCGACGCCAGCCTGAGCGCGTACGAGAGCGGGTTGGTATCGTAGAGGCGCGTACGATCCGCGCCGGTTTCGCCGTTGGACAGCCTGAGCGTCCGTACCTTTTCGCCGACTCGAACCCTTTGACCGCTCCGATGGCCGTTCCCCCCGACGAAGTCCGCCGCCTCGCCACGCTCGCTCGCCTGCGCTTCACGCCCGACGAGGAGCAGAAACTGGCCGGTGAGATGACCCGCATCGTCGACTACATCGACCAACTCAAGGAAGTCGACGTCGAAGGAGTCGAGCCGCTGTTGCACGTGCTCGACTTGGAAAATGTGTTTCGCCCCGACGTGCCCGATCAGCGCATCACGCGCGAGCAGGCGCTCAGCAACGCACCTAAGAGCGACGGCGATTACGTCCGTGTGCCCAAGGTGATCGACTGATGGCGCGCAGCAACACCCCTCGCCGTACGGCTGCGCGAAAGCCGATTCCCGTCGCCCGCATCCGGCCCGAAGGTTCGTGGTGGAGCCGGTTGCCCGAAGCCGCGCAGCATGCGATCTGCCTGGGCACGCTGCTGACGATCGGACTGATTTTCTACGCGCCGATCCTGTTCAGCGGGCAGCAACTGATCGGCGGTGACACGGTCAAGTGGCGCATGATGGCTGCGTCGATGATGGACTACCACGACGCAACGGGCGAAGAGGTGCTGTGGAGTCCCAACACGTTTGGCGGAATGCCCGGCTACATGGTGACGCGCTTTGCCTGGGTGCCGGGCATCGACAGCGTGGCGAACTGGCTGCGCAACGGTCTGGGGCTGTGGCCGATCTCGCACTTCGCGTTCTTGCTGGGTGGCGCCTACCTGCTCGGTTGGTGGATGACGCGCGAGAAGTGGGCGGGCGTCGTGCTCGCCGTCGCGTTTGGGTTCACGACCTACATCCCGATCATCTTGTCGGCGGGGCACAACTCCAAATACATCGCGCTCGCCTACACGCCGTGGCTGGTGCTGGCGTTTGCGCACGTGCTCCGCAGACCCAGACTGCTCGGCGCGCTCCTGTTCGCCGTCGCCCTCGCCGTCCACCTGCGCGCCGGACACCCGCAGATCACCTACTACGCCCTCTGGACGATCGCCATCTGGTGGATCGCCGATGGTGTCGGCTCGTGGCGCGAAGGGCTGATCGACCGCTGGGCGCGGGCGACGGGCTGGCTGACCGGAGGCGGAGTGATCGCGGCGCTGATGTCGGCGTATCCTTACCTGTTGCAGCGCGACTACAAAGCGTTCACGATCCGAGGCGCCTTTACCGACGCGTCGGGCGGGCTGGACCAAGCCTACGCGTATGCGATGAACTGGAGTCATACCGCGGGCGAACTGTTGACGCTGATCGTTCCCAACACGTACGGCGGCGGCGGGCAGACGTATTGGGGCGAAAAGATCTTTACCGGCGGACCGCACTACGTCGGCGGCGTCGTGATTCTGCTGGGTATCGTCGCACTCTTGCTCTCGCGCAAACGGATCGCGGTATGGGCACTGAGCATTTCGGCTGGGTTGATGATGCTGTTCGCGTTGGGCAGCAACCTCAACGTGCTCAACCGTCCGCTCTACGACTTCTTTCCGCTCTTCGACGCCTTCCGCGTGCCCGAGACGTGGCTGATTCAGGTCGCCTTTTGTCTGGCTGCTCTGGCCGCGTTGGGGCTGGGCGCTGCCGTCCCTCTGCGCCGCCTTGCAGTGGAGCCTCGCTCAGAGGCTGACGAAGCCCGCCGCAGTCAGGTCGTGACGATTGCCGTCGCTGCAACGCTCGGGTTCGTCGTTGTCCTCGCGCTGGCGGGATCGTCGCTGCTCTCGTTCGAGAAGGCAGGTGAGATGGAGCGGGCGGTCGCTCAGATCGCGCAGCAAAACGAGGTGTCGCCGACTGATCCTCGCGTGCGGCAGGCCGCAGAGGACGGTGTTGGCGACATGGTCGGAGAACGCCGCGACCTGTTCTCCGCCGATGCGTGGCGAACCGTCCTGTTCGTCCTGCTCGCAGGCGGACTGCTCATGCTTGGGCGACGCGGCACCATTCCATCGTGGGCCGTCCAGATGACGCTGGCGCTGCTGATCGTCGTCGATCTGGCAGGCGTAGGTCGCCGCTACATCGACGCGACAAGTTGCCGCTCTTCAGCGAGGAGTTGACCGAATTGGCCGACTTCGAAGCGTACGACTTCGACATGTTCATCGTCCAGCAGGTCGCCGAGGCAGGCGGACCGGGGCGCTTTCGGACGTTCTCGCTGATCGAAGGCGATCCGACGACGAACGCACGTCCGGGCTATCACTACGAGTCGGTCGGTGGGTATCACGGTGCCAAACTGCGCATCTATCAAGACTGGCTCGACCACCTGCTGGTCGAGCCGAGCGGAGGCGTGTCGCCTAACGGCTTGCGCTTGCTGGGCGTCCGCTACGTCATCGCCCCTCAGCCGATTCCAGGCTACGAAGTCGTGTACCAGGGCGAGAGGACAGGCGCTCTCGTACTTCGCGACCCCAACGCGCCGCCGCGCGCCTACTTCGTCGGGCAGATCGAGACGCTACCGGACGAAGAGTCTGTCTGGTCCCGCGTCCACGAGCCGACGTTTGATCCGAGCCGCATCGCCCTCGTCGAGCAGGGGACCGATGTCACGACGACCCGGATCGACTCCTCATCGACTGCGTCTGTCGAGATCACCCGCTTCACGCCTGACGAAATCACCTACTCGGTCGACACCGATGCCCCACGTCTGATGGTCGCGAGCGAGGTCTACTATCCCGCCGGATGGAAAGCCTTCGTCGATGGCGAAGAAACGCCCATCCTCCGCGTCGACCACCTGCTGCGGGGCGTCCAGGTGCCCGAGGGGGCACGCGAGGTCGTGATGCGCTTCGAGCCTGCGGTGTTCAAGACGAGTTTCGCCGTCTCCGCTGCATCGTCGGCTATCGTTTACCTAGCGATTCTGATCCTGCTCGGACTGGCGTGGCGGCGACGCGAAGGGCGAAGAAGAGGGCGAGTCAGTCGCGGCATCCGATGGGTGAGCGCGCCCATTCTGAATGGCTCGACGCTTGCGGCCCGGTTACTCCGATGCGACAAACGGAGAGTGGATCGTGACTAGCCCGCTCTCCATCGTTACCGTCGTTGGCGCACGGCCCCAGTTCGTGAAGGCTGCTGTCGTGTCGCAGGCGCTGGCACAAGCAGGCGTCGCCGAGCGCATCGTCCATACGGGACAGCACTACGATGCCGAAATGAGCGGCGCGTTTTTCGACGAGTTGGGGCTTGCCGCACCCGCTGTCAACCTGGGCGTCGGAAGCGGGTGGCATGGGGCGCAGACAGGCGCGATGATGGAGCGGCTCGAAGCATGGCTGATCGCCGAACAGGAGGCCGGGAGGCAGGCGGGCGGCATGCTCGTATACGGCGACACCAACTCGACGCTCGCCGCGAGTCTTGTGGCGAGTAAGCTGCACCTGCCTATCGCGCACGTTGAGGCAGGCGTGCGGTCGTTCGACCGGCGGATGCCCGAAGAGGTCAACCGAGTCGTCACGGATGCCGTCGCCGATCTGCTGTTCTGTCCTGATGAGAACGCGCGTACAAATCTGGCGGCGGAGGGCATCACGTCGGGCGTCTACGTCGTCGGCGACGTGATGTACGACGCCACGCTGCGCTCGTCCGAACGCGCGGCCCAGCAGCAACCTCTCGCCACGCTGATCGAGCACTCTGCCTGGATCGTACGCTGTCGCCACAGTTCATCGCCCCTCCAACACCGACGATCCCGGGCGTCTGCAAGCAATTCTCGACGGACTGGGCGCATACGGTTTGCCCATCGTGCTCCCAACGCATCCGCGAACACTGGCGCGCATCCAATCGGACAAGTTGACCGTGCCACCGTCGGTCGCTCTATTGCCGCCGCAGTCGTATCTGGCGATGCTCACGCTCGTCCGCAACGCGCGCGTGGTTGCTACCGATTCGGGAGGGATTCAGCGCGAGGCGTTCTGGCTCGAGACGCCCTGCGTGACACTGCGCGACACGACCGAGTGGCGTCACACGCTGGGCGGCGGATGGAATCGACTCGTCGATCCGTCGCTGCCGGATGCCGCTGGACGCATCGCTCGGGCTTTGGCAGAGGAGCCGTCGGCGCCTCGAAGCGACTTGCCGTCGGCGGGTGCTCCCGAGCGCATCGCTCGGCTCCTGATCGAGGCGTGGTCGTGAGCAAACCGATCCTGCTGTTCTCCTATCTCAGCCCGTCGAGTTTCGTCCGTGACGACCTGGAACTGCTCAGCGATGCCTTCGACGTGCGCCCGTTTCACTTCGATGCTACCCAGGCTCGGTCCGTGTTAGGACTTGCGCGGCTGTGGAAAGGTCAACTGGACTGGCTGAGACGCGAGCTACCCGGCGCAGGCGTGGTGCTAGGCTGGTTCGCCGATCATCATATGGCGCTTCCCGTCGCGATGGCACGCAGAGCAGGCGTGCCGACCGCCGTCGTGCTGAGCGGGACGGACGTCAACGTGGTGCCGAGTCTGGGGTACGGTGCGCTGTTGAGCCGGTGGCGTGCGCCGCTGGTTCGGTACGTCGTACGCAACGCGTCACTGCTCTTGCCGGTGACGCCCTCGCTGGTCGAGCACGAAAACACGTTTGCCGAGTGGCCGCGCGTGCTGCGTAACGGAGTCCGCGCCCACGTTCCCGACGTGCAGACGCCGATACAGGTCGTGCTGCCTGGGCTGGATGCGTCGCGGTGGGAGATAGGTGGTGATGTTCGGTCGCCGAGCGTGATCGCGGCGGCGCTCTGCGGCAATGAGCGCACGTTCCGCTTGAAAGGACTCGACGTTCTGGCCGACGTCGCCCGGCTGCTTCCCGATCTGCCGTTTCGCGTCTTGGGCATCGCACCCGATTTCGCGCGTCAACTTCCTGTCCTCTCGAATCTGACCTGGGAGCCAGCAACGGGGCGCGAGGCGTTAGGGCAGGCGTTTCGCGAAGCATCCGTCATTCTGCATCCGTCGCGTTCCGAAGGCGGACTACCCTTGGTCGTCGCCGAAGCGATGCTGAGCGGGTGCATCCCTGTCGGAAGTCCGGTAGGAGGGCTTCCTCAGTTGATTCCCGGCATCGGAGAACTCGTAGCGCGCCCCGATCCAGCGGAGATTGCCGCCGCTGTTCATCGTGCGCTGGGGTATGCCGATGAGCGGCGATCTCTGGCACGTGAGCGCATAGTGGAAGGGTATAGTTTTTCTGCGCGGAAGCATAGACTCGTAGCATCGCTTCAGCACCTATCGGCATCGTGAGCGACGCTTCGCAACCTCTGGAATCGGGATCGGGCAATGCGTTCAAGCGGCTCGCGTGGCAGAGCATGCTGTACACCGTCGCCAACGGCCTGTCCAAAGCCGCGGGACTGTTTCTCGTCAAGATCCAGACAGATCCCGCCCTGATTCCGACCGATCAGTACGGTCTGATCGCGATACTGACCGCCGTAGTGGGTATCGGAGGGCCGATCCTGACCCTGTCGCTGCCGCTCGCGTTGATGCACATCCTGTCGACGACACGCGACCCGGATCGCGATGCAGCGGCGTTTACGACCTTTGCGTTTGTGCTGGGGCTTGTCGCGCTCGTAGGCGGTATCGGTATCTGGCAGGCAGATGCCATCGGCGCATGGCTTTTCGATAACGAAAGCGCGGGCGTCGACCCCGATCTGTATGGATCGTTGGGGCTTGCGGTCGTATTGGCGACCGCGTTCGAGGCCTTATCGCATTTGGGGTACGTCTTGGCGCAGATCCGCGAGCGCGTCGTGTTTTACAGCGCCACGCTGCTGAGCCGATTCGCGGTCGTCATCGGAGCCAACATCGTGCTCGTCGTATGGTTGGGAAGGGGGCTGGAGGGCGCGCTGTGGGCTTTGGCCCTGGCCGGAGCAGCAGGAGCGGTCGTCATGAACAGCTACTTGCTCGCTACGACTACTTGGCGCATCGACTGGGGCGTCTTCAAGCGGATGTTGCGCTACTCGGCGCCGCTGATGATCAACAGCCTCGCCATTCCATTCCTCTACGCGGGCGACCGCCTCCTGATGGAACGGCTTGCACCTGCGATAGAACTGAGCATATACACCATGGCGGCGCAGTTAGCAGGCGTGCTCAACGTGATTGTCGTACAGGGCTTTCAGTCTGCGTTCAACGCAATCGGCCTGAAGGAGCACGGCGCAACCGGTGGTGGCGCGCTGCATCGGCGCACGTTTCGGCATTACGTCGTCTTCGGGGGAGGCTTCGCGCTGGGGTTGAGCCTGTTCGCGGGCGATGCGCTACCGCTTCTTCTCGACAAAGACGGACAGGCGCTGCTAGCCGCCGAGCCGTTCGTCTTTCCTCTCGCTCTCGGACTGGTCGGGTATGGACTGTTCATCATCGCCTCCAACATCTTACTCGCGAGAGAAAACACACGCACCATCAGTCTGGTCGTCGTGACGGCGGCTCTGCTCAATCTGGGCCTCAACGTCGTCCTCATCCCGACGATGGGGGCGATGGGCGCATCGTTGTCGACGCTAGCCTCCTACTCCCTATTGGCGATAGGCGCAGGCGTGGCGGCGCAGCGGAGCGAGGGCATACGGTTTCGGTGGGAGCATCTGGGAGGGGTTGTGCTCGTCGTTTGCCTGCTCTATGCCGCATCTCGCCCGGTGTTGGGTTGGGAGATGGTGCCCCGGTTGGCTGCCCTGAGCGGACTGATGGCGCTCTACCCCTTCGGTGTCTTGCTGGTGCGCGTCTACGCGTGGTCAGAGGTGATGCGTGGAGTTGATCTCGTACGCAATCGGATCGAACAGCGCAGACGGCGTTGACTTGTAGCTTAGACGGGGCCTACCTTATAGCCCTAACGAAAGGGCTTTTCCTCTACTTCTCAGCACACCGCACACATGGCAGAATCAGATTACGGAACCGCGCTCGGCATGGTCGAGACCAAAGGACTCATCGGAGCGATCGAAGCCGCCGACGCGATGGTCAAGGCTGCGCGCGTGCGCCTGATCGGAAAAGAACAGATCGGTGGCGGATATGTGACCGTCATGGTGCGCGGCGATGTCGGCGCAGTTAAAGCGTCGACCGATGCCGGTGCCGCAGCCGCAGAACGCGTTGGCGAGTTGGTGTCGGTCCACGTGATCCCGCGTCCGCACGCCGACGTCGAGAACGTCCTGCCGGGCGCCTAACGTGGCTGGCCCTTACGACTCGCTAGCTCTCGGTATGGTCGAGACGCGCGGTTTAGTCGCCGCGATTGAAGCCGCCGATGCGATGCTCAAAGCGTCGCACGTGCGCATGGTGTCGCGTACCAAGACCAACGCCGCCCTGATCACGATTGCCGTCGTCGGTGACGTGGCCGCAGTGCAGGCGTCCGTCGACGCTGGTCGTGCGGCTGCCGAGCGCGTAGGAATCGTGCTGTCGTCGCGTGTGATCGCTCGTCCGGGCGAAGGACTGGTCGAGTCGATGCTCGACGGTGTCAAGGCGCCACGGCAGGAGTCTGCACTTACCTCGAATGGAGTGGGCGATCTGAGTGATCTGACGGTGCGCGAACTGCGTGCCCGCGCTCGCGACCGAGACGACCTCGACGACGTTGCCGGACGCGCTATCTCGCGCGCCACCAAGGACGAGTTGATCGCCCTGCTCGAGCGCGAGTAGCCCGATGGCCGTTCTACCTCGAATGGCCCGCTTTTTTCAGCGGTTGCGTGTGTCCGTTCCGGGCGCGGACGATCAACGCGACGAAATCGCGAGTCCCTGGCTGGCGGCGACGCTGTGCCTGCTCTCCTCGCTGCTCATCTGGTCGCTGCTCACCTTATCAGACAGCCAAACCGCCGAGATCGACGTTCCGATCGAAGTCATCGGCCTTCCGATCGGGAGGGCGCTCGTCGAAGCGCCGCCCGCACAGGTGCGCGTTTCGCTTCGTGGAGAAGGGTTCGACCTGTTCGAGTTGTTCTACGACCGCCCTTCGCTGCCGATTCAGGCAACCGACGACCGCGTCGAGATGGCCGATCTCCGCTTCGACCTGCCTGGAAACGTCGACATCCTGTCGTTTTCTCCTCCGGTCGTAGAGTTGCGTTCCGGCGAGAGCGGAACTCGACGGCTTCCGATCCGACCGACGCTCGACCTGTCGTTCAACGAGACCTACGACGTGGCGGGCGTAATCCGAACCTTTCCGGACTCGGTTACGGTCATCGGAGCAAGGGAGATCGTCGACCGCCTGACGCACTGGCCTACCAAACGCGTCGGGCCATACCGACGACTGACGGATACCGTAGAGGTCAACGTCGAACTCTCGGATACGCTTTCAAATCTCGTTCGGCTGAGCGTTGAGGACGCAGATGTCGTCATTCCCGTCGGCGCGTTTACGGGCGCCGAGCGGGACGTCGAGGTCCAGGTGGTAGGTGCTCCGACAAGCGAGCGCGTCGTCACGCTCGATCCGCCGACGGTGCGCTTGCGTTTCCGTGTGCTGCTGAGTCAGTACAGGCGAGCGATGGAGTCGCCTCTGATTCGCGCGACGCTCGACTACGACTCCCTGCGCGCCGACGACACCAACTTCATCCGCCCAGTCGTCCAGTTTCCCTCCTCGCTCGTCATGCGCGACCTGGATGTGACGCCTGCCGTCGTTTACTACTTCACCGTGACAGCGGAGGAGTAGTCCAGACAGGTACAAGTTGCCGTGAGGTGCTGAAGGTGCGGCAGTTTCTTCCGTCTGCCTGCTCACTCGTACTGTGTACACGCTTTCTCCGTGTTGGCAGGCGGTTTGCTGGAGCAGAGGAGTACCTGCCTCAAACGTCGCGCGCCGCGTCCCTACTTTACGGATGGAACTCACCTCTACCTACTCCCACTCGTCAATGTCCCTACAGGCAGAACCGCTCGGCGATGGCGTCGTCTCGATAGCCATCGGAAAAGCGCTCGACTTCCGAAGCGCGCCCGAGTTTAAGACGATGTGTCAGAATCTCGTGCAAGACGGCACGCGGCACTTCATCCTCGACTTCACCGGCACCGGCATCCTTGACTCGACCGGCTTAGGGTCCATCTTCTCGATCTATCGGCAGGTTTCGCCCGATGGCGGCCAAGTCGTGTTCGCATCGGTTTCGCGCCCCGTCCAGGTCGTCGTTCAGCTCACACGGACGTACAAGGTGTTCAAGCAGTTCGCCACCGTCGACGAGGCCCGCACCTCGCTGATGCCGAGTGCCTGAGCCTGTGCCGACTGACTCCGAAACCTCATCTGTCACTGGTGCGATGGAGGCTACTGCGACGCTCGCGTTCGACGATCTCGATGTCGTCATCGAGCAGACACACCTGCGATTGTCCGATTTGATGGAGAGGTGGCCCGATTACGTCGGCACCTTGCTTCACGTTCAACTGGCGGTCCATGAGTGGCTTGCCAACCTGGTCCAGCACGCCGACTTCAACGGGCGCAGCGTCCGTATTGACGCCGTGATAACACGTGAGGAGGATGGCTTCGGCTGTACGATCTCGGATTCCAGCAAGGGGTTCGATGTCGACGAGCAGGTCGGAGCACGTAGGGCGCAGCTCTCGCCGCTTCCCGAGCGGGGAATGGGTCTGCTCATGGTGTTTGCCTGCACTACGGACTTGATCTACACGCGTACCCCGGACGGCAACACGCTTTCGTTTCACGTTCTCGACGATGGAGGTGACCGATGTCTCGCCATTCCATTTTAGTCGTCGAGGACGAGATCACGCTGCGGCGCCTTCTCGTCTACCGGCTGAGCAAACTGTTCGACGTACGCGTGGCGACCAACGGTCGCGAAGCGCTGGACTTGGTCAAGGAGTCGATTCCCGACCTGATCGTGTCGGACATCATGATGCCGCTCATGGACGGCTATGCGCTGCGCCGTGCTCTGTCCGAAGACGCTTCGACGCGCATCATTCCGTTCATCTTCCTGACGGCTAAGGTCGATGGCGAAAGCCGCAACGAAGCGTTGCGCGACGGCGTCGATGACTACCTGACCAAGCCGTTCGACCTGGACGTCGTCGTGGCGCGCATCAACCAGTTGCTCGAGCGCGCCGACGTCTACCAGACCAATCTGAACGCGCGCATCAGCCAGGACTTCAGCAACAAGCTGCTGCCGCGCTCGATGCCCGATGTGCCGGGCTATGCATTCGACTACCTCAACCTCCCACGCGAGCAAGGCGGCGGCGACTTCGTCGACTGGCTTCATCATCCGTCGGGTTCGTACTACGTGACGGTCGGCGACGTGATGGGGAAGGGTATCCAGGCCAAGTTCTACGCGTTCAGCTTTCTGTCGTACATACGAGGCACGATCCACGCGATGACGCGCACGACCGAGTCTCCGGCTGACGTGATCTCGGCTGTCAACGATCTGCTCGTTCGCGACCCGATTATGGGGGAGACGTTCGCGTCGTTGCTGCTCTTTCGCTGGGACCCGCGCACCCACCGCTTGATCTATTGCAATGCGGGTCACTGCCGCCCGATGCTGGTATCCAACAGAGGCGTAAGCGTGCTCGAAGAGGGCAACATGGTCGTTGGCTTGTCGGCTGGGACACCGTTCCAGGACTATACGCTCGATCTTGCGCCCGGAAGCGCCTTTATGTGCTACACGGACGGCATGATCGAGCAGCCTCGCGCATCCGGTGGACTGGTCGGTGAAGAAGGCCTCTCACGCGCCGCCGATTACGCATGGGGGCAGAAAGAACCGCTCAGTGTGCTCTCGCGCACGCTGCTTGCCCAAAGCGATCTGGACGAATTCTCGGACGACGTTCTTGCCCTCTGGCTCGCCCGCGACAGCGCCTGAGGCTGCCGCTAACTGGTGACACTATCGCTCCCAGTGCGCTTCGGCTATCGCGATCAGCAGGCGGCGATCCGGCTTCATCCCGGCGCTTTCCGGTAGCGGAAGCAGGGCGACAGGATGCTGAAAACGGGCCAGCGAGCTATCCAGCCGCTCACGTAAGGAATCAAGCGTTCGGCTGTCCCTCAGGTCCCATCCGGGCGCTTCGACGAATGCGACGGGGCGATGACCGAACTCTTGATCGGCGACTGGAACGACGACGCTCTGGAGGATGCCCGGCACCTGAGCCAGCGCCCGTTCGATAGCCTCGGGGCGCACGTTCTCGCCACCCGACACAAAGCCGAAGTCGATCCGGCCTTCGACGCGCAATCGCCCTTCGGCGTCGCGCGAGCCGATATCGCCCGTCGCGTACCAACCGTCAGCGTCGAACGGGCAGAGGAGGCCGTTGGAGGTGACGTAGCCGTCGAAGCGAGTGGCGCCGCGCACTTCGATCTCTCCGGACGAGGAGAGCCGGAGTTCACGTTCGGGCAAGATGTGTCCTGACGTGTCGAGATCGGACCGGCTGGGGCGGGGGCGGGTCGTCGTGACTTGCGACGCCATCTCTGTCAGGCCGTACGTCGTGTGAATCGGAAGGCCAGCAGCCAGAGCCGAGTCCAGCAGGGCAGCAGGAGTTGCAGCACCACCCAGCAGGACGCCACGCAAGTTGTGCGTGATGTCAGGCGTGGCGAGTAGGCGGCGGAGTTGCGTCGGAACGAGGGACGCATGGGTAGGACGCATCGAGAGGAGCGCGTCGCCAGCCGACTGATCCGCATCAGGAAGTACGAGCGACGCACCAGCTTCCATCGTGCGGACCAGGATCGACAGGCCACCGACGTGGTAGAGCGGCAGCGAGAGCAGCCAGCAATCGCTCGGAGCGAACGGCAAGTTGGACCTGGCGCCACGCGCACTCGCCACGTGCGCACTCAGACGATGCTGTGCGGCCTTGGGCGTCCCCGTCGATCCCGACGTGAAGATCAGGGTTGCGGGTCGATCGGAAGTCCAAGTCTCCAAAGCGTCCACTTGGGAGCCGCTGGACCGGTAAGGGGGAAGCTCAGCCGCTGAAATGCCCGTCGCGAGTTCAGTAGACGGAGGGCGAAGCGCATCGAAGAGCAGTCGTTTACACCTCACCGATTCCAGTGCGGCACGCTGGACGTTGGGCGGATGGCGTAGCGGCAGAGGAACGGCAACAGCACCTATGCGCCACAGACCGATCAGGCACGCGAGTAGGGCGGGAGAGTTGGGCGAGTGCAGGGCGACGCGCTCGCCCTCACCGACACCCATCTGACGGAGCGCCAACGCGGATGCATCGCCTGCACGTTCGAGTTCTGTAGAAGTCAGAGTCATCCAATCGAAACGCACCCCGCACGCGTCGGTTTGCACGCGCTCACCTCTTGCCGACCTATGATCTACCTCGTCCATCTCGACGCCGTCCACCTCGACGACCTGCTCTTTACCCAATCGCTCGGGCGCCTGATGATGGGCACATCGCATCGCCTCATTCTCGTCCACGGCGACGGCGGGCAGGCTGAGCGGCTGCTCGAATCAGCAGGCATCTTCCCTGATCCGGCTTCTCCGCCATCAGATCACGAACGCGCGCTGGTAGATCAGGCGATTCGTCAGACGGCGCGCAAAATCGTCGGATTGCTGACCGATTCTCAAGTGCCCGCAGTCGGTATTCACGGCGGAGACCGAGGACTGCTCCGCGTCGACGGAGGTGCGATCCATCCGGGAAGCGTCGGCTGGTTGGCAGACCTGGCAAATCAGCGCGCCGTACCCGTCGTGTCGACTCTAGTGGGAGGTGAAGCTGGAGCCGCCTCGGACGCCGACGTGTTGGTGGCACTGGCGACAGGTTTGCGCGCGGCAGGTCACGAGATCGAGGCCATCGTGTTTCAGCGCGTGGATGCGCGCGTGCTACTGCCCGGCGATGATGGGCGCCCCCTGCCCGAGGTAGACGGCTCTCGAGTACCTGAAATCGGCTCCGAACTGCCTGACATCAGCGCGGTCGAGGCTCTCCTAAACGCGGAAACGGCGGTTCGGGTGACGACTCCGCCAGCCTTTTTGGGACCATCGGGGCCGGGCGGAACGCGTTTTTGCCCTTGATGTCACGGAAAAAGGGCGTTTTCGGGCGGTTTTGGGCCGATTCGCCTTGACTGCTTTCCGTCATGCGCGTTAAGTTGAACCTATCGGATGCCTCTCACCCGGTAGGCTGCCTCGGCAGTATCACTCTATTCCACACCCTAACCACAGGCTACTATGTCCCGGTTTGAAGAGCTTAAAAGCTTCGTCGACGAACTCGAAAAAGACTTCTCGCAATTCTACGAGAAAGAAAACAAGGCCGCAGGCACGCGCGTCCGCAAAGCCATGCAGGATCTGAAGAACAAGGCGCAGGAAATCCGCATCGAAGTTCAGGAGAAGAAGAACGCCGCGTAACCTCGCCGCGTCTCTCCGACGATCCCTTTCGGGAGGCTGTACCCATGCGGTGCGGTCTCCCGTTTCGTTTTCTCTCGCTCCCCACTCTCGATCCATGCTCCGACGCTTCGGATTTCTCCTGCTCCTCGTTGCCACGTCCGCTCACGCCCAAGACAACGCGCGCGACAGTACCGCAACTACGCTCTCGGCCTCGCTAGCCGGTTCGCAGGCACAGTTTACCAACTGGCAGCAAGGTGGCCTGAATGCCATCGCGGTTACCGCCGGACTCACCGGCGAGCACGAGCGCTTCGACGACAGGTGGGAGCAGGCGTATGAGATGAATATGTCGATTGGTGTGGTGAAGCAAGACACGCTAGCGCTGCGCAAGTCCAACGATCTGATCCGCCTAGAAGCAGCGCTGCGCTATCGCGGCGACGGCTTTTTCCGCACGTTCGAGCCGACCATCGCCACCACGTTTCGCTCACAGTTCGCACCCGGCTTCAACTTCGACAAGGATCCGCTCAAAGGAGGGCGAACGCCGCCTGTCAAAGTATCCGATTTCCTCGCCCCTGGCATCTTCGCTCAGTCGATTGGACTGACCTACGAGCAGGGCACGTGGTTCAAACAGCGGGTCGGACTTGGGGCGAAGCAAACGGTCGTTACGATCACGCGCCTACGTCCGCTCTATAACATGGAGCTAGACGAGGAGGTGCGGATCGAAGGCGGACTCGAAAGTCGCACCGACATTAACCGCGAGTTGATTCCCAACGTGCGATACAAGTCGTCGCTTGGCCTGTTCGCTGCGTTCAATCAGCCCGATATGCCGGACGTGACGTGGGACAATATCCTGACGATGAAAGCCAACGACTGGCTGACTACGAAACTCGAAGTCGTCGTGCTGCTCGACCGAGACGTCGATCCGGGTGCTCAGATCAAGCAGGTGCTGTCGGTGGGCATACTCGTGTCGCTGATTTAGAATGACACCTGAGCGTCGCGATCTGCTCGTCTGTGGGGCGCTCTATGCTGCGCTGACGGGCGTGCTGATGGCGCTTCCTCTGGTGCAAACCCTCCACGCCGAATCGTCGGCTATCGTAGCCGGAGCAGGATTCTGGATTGCGGGCATGGCGGCAGTCGGAGCGTTTCGACGAGGTGATCAGGTGCGCGACGTGTTCGCGCGGCACGCGGTGTTGCTGCTGATTCCGCTTTCCGGGTTGACGCTCTCGCTCGGATGGGCACCGAATCGCGGCTATGGACAAGGGTTGCTGCTTTTTGGCACCTTTGCGATTCCGAGTGTCGTGCTGGCCGTTTCGCTCGCGTTCGCTATCGTCGTGCGGTTGGAGCGAGGGCGAGGGGTGTTTGCGCTTGTCGGGCTGTCGGTTCTGTTGCTGACGCCGCTATGGGATTTGGGACTGCATCCGCAGTTCTACCACTACAACCACGTATTCGGCGGCGTCCTCGGGCCGATCTACGACGAAACGCTGGCGCTGCGTCCTGGCCTGTTCGCCTTTCGCGGGCTGACGCTTCTGTGGTCGGCGGCGCTGGTCACGTGGGCGATTCGGAAGCGGCTTCGGCTGGTCGCATTGGGAGCTACGATTGCGCTCACGTACGTGCTCGGCCCGTGGCTCGGGCTGACGACTCCGGCGTGGCGAACGGCTCAGGTATTGGGCAGCCACGCGCGCTCGGCTCACGTCGATTTGTACTACGCTGGTTCTCACCTCACGCCAAGTGACGCGCAGCGCTACCTGCGCGAAGCCGAGTTTGCGTACGCTCGATTGGCTGCGCATTGGCAGTCGCGCCCCAGCGAGCGGGTGGGCATTTATCTCTACCCGGATGCAGGCGTGAAAGCGGCGCTGACGGGCGCCGCCTATACCAACGTCGCCCCGGTCTGGCTTGGAAATCCGCAGATTCACGTGCTCGGCGAGGCGTGGAATCGTGTATTGGATCACGAGTTGGCGCACGCATTCTCCCGCGACTTCGGACTTCCCATCGTCCGAGCTTCCCGGCTCGTCGGACTGGTGGAAGGTCTCGCGGGAGCCGCCGAACCACCCGATGGCGTGCCGACAGCGACGGAGCAGGTCGCGGCTACGCTCGACCCGGACGACGGCACCGCCAACCGACTGGCTGGAGCGATGGGTGCCGGAGGGTTCTGGGGCGGACGCGGAGCCGTGTCCTATGCGACGACGGCGTCGTTCGTTGGCTTCTTAGCTGAGGAGTACGGATGGCCTGCGGTACTCGATTCGTACGCGTGGGGCGACCTGGAGCGGGTCACCGGACTGGACGTGGACAGCCTGGCGCAGCGCTGGGAGCGTCACGTCGCGTCGACCGATGCCATTCCCGTTCAGGCTGCTCCGCTGGCCGCGCGCCGTTTTGGTGCTCCGTCGCTGTTCGAGAAGCCGAGTCCGCACTGGACTCCGCCCACCGTCCGCCTGACACGTGCTGCAGATCGCGCATTGCTCGGCGTAACGCCCGATACGCTGGCGGCCCTCGACCTGCTCGACCGTTCGCTCCGTGCGGATTCTTCGTACCTCCCGGCATTCGCTCGCTGGGCAAATCTCTCTATCTACAGGGGCGCCGAAGCAGTTGTGGTCGATGCGATGGAGGCGCGTTTTGGTGCCGATCTCGCTTACCTATCGACTGTCCCGACCGGCATCCTGTCGCTCTGGGCCGACGCGCTCGCTCTCTCCGGTCAAGCCGATGCAGCGTCATCCCTCTACGATCAGGCAGTGAATCGCCACCGGATGCTCGACGCTCCCGAAGGTGTACTGCTGCTTCGTCTGCGAGCGATGGCGGTCGCCGATTCCTCGGTGGAAGCACGCTACGGAAGGTCAGCACCTCGAGGTGTCGGCGGTGTACTGTGGGCGATCGAGCATCTGGGCGATCCACGATCCTCGCTCGTGCTGAGCACCACCGAAGTGGCGCTCAGCACGCCCGGCGCTGACGATCTGTGGCAGGGATACCGCGCGCTCTACCTCGCCAAGTCCGCATGGATCGGGGAGCGGTGGATCGAGTCGAGAGAACACGCCCGATCCGCTGCCGCATGGTTCGACCGAGTCGGTCACCTGCCCGGTGCGCGTCTGGCTCGCCACCGTGCTCAGCGAGCGGCGTGGGCCAGCACAGCGCATAGCTCGTCGCAACGCAAGGGCGATTCATGAATCGCCCTTTGCCCTCACCACAGAGTTGAGCGGCACCGCCGCACAAGGGCGCTCACCCGAACGGCAGCCGCCTCATGATGCGCATGGCAGCGACGGCGATATCGGCGAAGCGTTCGGCTGTGATCGGCCCGGCGGGGGCGATGGGGAAGCCGCGTTGGACCGCAATCGTCTGGGCTTCGGTGAACTTGAAGAAGCCTTCTCTCCCATGCCGTCGTCCCAGTCCCGACGCCTTCATCCCGCCCATCGGCGCGTCGACCGAGGCCCATGCCGCGATAAAGGCCTCGTTGACATTGACCGTCCCGCATCGAATCTGCCGCGCCACAGCGATAGCCCGCTGGGTGTCGCCGCCCCAGACACTCGCGCTTAGCCCGTACTCCGAGTCATTTGCCTTTGCGATGGCTTCTTCATCCGATACAACACGTACGAGCGTGGCGACAGGGCCGAACGTCTCGTCGCAGGCCAAATCCATCGCGGGCGTCACGTCGGTGAGCAGAGTGGGGGCGTAGCCCATCGGCCCCAGGTGCGGTAGCCGCTCGCCGCCGCACAGGACCGTCGCGCCGCGTGCCCGAGCGTCGACGACGTGCGCATCGACCTTCTCAACCTGTTGTGGTGTGGCCAGAACGCCCATCTCGACGTCCCATCCGGCCTGTCCGACGCGCATCGCTTTGGTGCGGGCGACGAGGGCAGGAACGAACGTGTCCCAGATGTCAGCGTGGATCAGGACGCGCTCAGCGGAGATGCACAACTGGCCTGCGTTGGTGAAACACGCCCGGACGACGCCTTCGACGGTGCGCCCCAGGTCGCAGTCGGGTAGGACGACGAGTGGGTTTTTGCCACCCAGTTCGAGCGACATCGGAATCAAGCGCTCGGCTGCTTGCTGAGCGACGATGCGGCCAGTCGCTGTCGATCCGGTAAACATCAGGCCATCGGCGTTCGCGATCAGATGCTCGCCCAGGTCGGGACCGGAGCCGAGTACGATTTCGAATAGGCCATCGGGAAGCCCAGCGCGCAGCAGCAACTCGCGGGCGAACAAGGCGGAGAACGGCGTCTGCTCGGCGGGTTTGACGACGACGGCATTTCCGGCCATCAGCGCAGGCAGGGCGTCGGTTACCGCCATTGTCAGAGGATAATTCCACGGTGCGTTGATGCTGATGACGCCCAGCGGCACGTGCTGTACCCACGTTTTAGTAGCGAGGGGAATCGCACCGCGCCTGGAATCGTCGCGCAGCCACGCGGGACCTCGGCGGGCATAGTAGTGGGCGACGTTCGCGGTGTCGAGCACTTCGTCGAGCGCGTGGCGCCTGGCCTTTCCTCCCTCGAGTTGGAGAACGTCGAGCAGATCGTCGCGGTGGCTCAGGACCAGGTCGTGGAAGCGCAACAGCACGCGAGCGCGTTGGGACGGGTCAGTCGCGGCCCACTTCTGCTGCGCGGTCCGGGCGCGTGCGAACGTGCGGCTGACGTCACCGGAGGTAGCGTCGCGCAGCGTGGCGAAGGGCTTCCCGGTGAACGGAGCGATGACGGTGCGTTCGTCACCCGAGAACTCCATCCGCTCGGCCCCTTGCGACAGCCGGGCGATGATGCCGGACACGCGACGAAACGCCGACGGAAGAGTAGGAGGCGAGGGCGTGGCGAGAACGTCGGTCATAGAAGTCGAGAAGGGGAAAAGGAGCAACCGGGCGCGGGCTTCGCCGTTTCCGATTCGACAACCCAACGCCGATCCTGCTATCTTGGCGCACACCCGACTCTACCCGTTGATGAAACGAATCGCCGCTCTCGCACTCTTCTTACTCGTCGCGATGCTGCCCGCTTGCCAGTGCGACACGCCGCCGCCGGTCGCTCCGGTCGACGACACCAGTTCCGTCGTTTCCGGCGTGCCGCTCGACGTAGCCTGATCGCTCGCCCAGTGGGGTTGAAGCGAGCGTATGCGTACGCAATGACGTGGCGGCTACGTTCTCCAGCCGCTATGCTTGTCCACGCTTCTCGCCTTTGCTTCCTTCTGTTCGTCGTGCTGAGCGCTGGCTCTGCCCTTGCTCAGACCGATACTCGTGCGGGTCCAGCTTCACCTGAGAACGACGGGGGATGGGGGGCTTTTGCGGCAGGCATTGGGCCGGATGATCAGATGTCGATGTCCGTCACCGGCAACTTTGGACGGGAGCGCTTTGTCCAGGTCGGCATGCACAGCAGTTTCGACTTCCTCTGGGGACGGAGAGAAACGCTTGCGTGGACAGTAGGCGCCGGGATCTCAGACGTAGGGCGATGGCATCGAACCGCCGTCGCCATCGGACCGGCGCTCGTCACAGGTGAGCGGCGCAAGGGAGGAGACTGGGGGCGCTTCGTTACGGGGGGCGTCGTCCTGAACGCGCAAGTGTTCGTGACTCCCGTCAAGGAGGTGGGCCTGGGACTCAACCTATTCGCGAACGCCAATCCGGTCGACGTCAGCTACGGTTTGGGACTCGCGCTCATATTCGAAGCAAACAAGTAGCGAGTACATTCCTCTACATCAACGGGTCGAAGACCCCTCAGTCGGGCAGGATGTCGAGTTGCGATTCGGGGAAAAGGACAGCGCCGTTGTAGCGTTCTGTTCGAGGTCCGTTTTCGAGTTTGAGCACTCCGCGTGGGCAGACCTCGGCGCAGATGCCGCAGCCGACGCAACTTGCCCGGACGATGTTCTGCCCGCGCTGGGCGTACCACTTCACGTCGATGCCCATCTCGCAGTACGTCGAGCAGTTGCCGCAACTGATGCACTGTCCGCCGTTGGTGGTGATGCGGAAACGCGAGAAGAGGCGCTGCTGAAGACCCAAGATCGCCGCCATCGGGCAGCCGAAGCGACACCAGACGCGCGCGCCGAAGATCGGGTAGAAACCGACGCCGATGACGCCGGAAAACATCGCGCCGATCCAGAAGCCGTAGGCCTTGCTCATGCCTGCTGCATAACTGCCCAAGATGGCGCCCTCCATCGCGAAGTTAGTCCACAGCAGCGCCGTCGTGATCACGATGAACGCGAGGATGCCGTGGATCATCCACCGCTCGATCTTCCAGGCCCGCGTCGACTTGTCCGAGAGGTGCCGGTAGGGATCGCCCGCTGTTTCGGCCAGACCGCCGCAGCCGCAGACCCATGAGCAGAACCAGCGTTTTCCGAAGAAATAGGTCAGAACGGGCGTCGCGAGGAAGAACATGACCGCGCCGAAAATCAGAAAGATCACGCCCAGCTGCGTCCCGCTCAGGTTCTGCATGTTACCGGGCCAGAACTGATCGTAGTCGAGCGGCCAGAAGTAGCTGAAGTAGAGTTCGGGCTGTGACAGGAGCACAAAGATCGCCGGGATCAGAAACGCGAACGACAGCTGAAAAAACATCACACTCAGCGTCCGAATCTGCTGGTAGCGCACGTGCCGGTATTTGATCAGCGCGCGCACGCCCATGACGAGAATCGCGAGCGTGTAAAACGTCCCATACATGAACCACCGATCGGCTGCCTTGCCGCGCAAGAGGTAGGAGAACGCATCGAAGACGGTCACCAGAGGCGCGAACAGCCACGCCAGCCCCAGATCGTCCTGCCAGTAGAGGACGACGTAAAATGCCGTGATCGCGACAGCCATCACCCACGCCAGAATCCCGCGCCCCGTCAGGCTGCTGTGCCACGTGCCCGTCTTCTCGCCCGGTGCCCGCTGCCGATACCACGTAAACCAAAGCGCCGACCCACCGACGATTCCGCCCACGCCGACCCAGAAGAACGCAATCGGTGCCAATCCACCCGCACCCGCGAGTGCGATCAGGAACGCCAACACGCCGACCACGATAAGCGCGATGCCCGCCTTCTGTTTGCTGTCGAGATCGGTCGACGGAGCCGTCAGGCTGAGGCTAGGTTCAGGAGAGAGAGCGGCAGAGGCAGCCATATATAGGGCAAGGTGTAGAGCGACAACGCGTCGCACAAAAGGATACAGCTAGACGTTAAATCACCAACTCACGTTCGACGTGGAAGCGTTCGGCGTCCGAGTGAAACGCCTCCTGAAAGTCAGCTTCGGGCCTTCGGGTGAACTCGGCGTCGAAGTTGGCGTCGCCCAGCGCGTCGACGACCTGAGCCAGTGTTCTGCTTTGCAAGATCCAACTCGTCGCCACGTCCTGGCGGTAGCGTACGCCCATCGCCGAGATGCCACGGAAACGCATCGAGACGCGCTCGTAGACCAAGCGAATCAGTTTGGGGATTTCGCCCGACGTGTCCTGCCAGACGACCGTGCCCAGATCATCCGGCAGTTCGGCGGGGACCGTCCCATACTGCTGCCACTCGATGCGATAGAACTTGGCGCTGTTGAAGTAGACGCCTCTGCGGTAGCTGTCCGTCGCCCCGAGCATCGACCGCGCCGCCGCAACGCCTTGGCGCCGGCCGCTATACCACAACTGCTCGATCGGAGGCACACCCGGAGGCGGCGTCCGGTGCTGCGCGCAGTCGCCTGCCGCCCAGATGTTGTCGTGCGACGTGCGCATCTGCTTGTCGACCAAGATGCCACGATCCGTTTCGATGTCGCTCGACCCCAGCGCCGACAGGTTGGGCTTGACTCCGACCGTCAGTCCGACGAGTTGCGCGTCGATCTGCTCGCCCGTCTGGGTCACGACGTGCGACACCCGGCCTTCTCCTTGGATCGACGCCAGTTCCTCGCCCATTCGCAAGTCGATACCGTGTGCTCGGATCTCCTCTTCGACTAGGGCGGATTCCTCTGGCGGAAGCACCTTGCTCATATACCGCCCCTCCCGAACGAGAAACGTGACGTGGACGCCGCGCGAGTGCAGCATCTCGGTCAACTCGACGCCCGTCAGCCCTCCTCCGACGACAACGGCGCGTTCAACCCCAGCGATGTGCTTTTCGAGCCGCTCGACATCGTTGATGCCCCACAGGTTTTGTACGCCAGCGAGATCGTCGCCCGGCCATCCCGGGTTGAACGCCGAAGAACCCGTCGCGAGTAGGAGCCTGTCGTACGCAATTACATCGCCGCTCCTGAGCCTGACCGTTTGAGCCTGCGCGTCGATGTCGACGACGCGATCGTGCAGGCGGTCGATTCGGTTTTTGGCATAGAAGCCGTCTTCGTAGAGCCACGTGCCTTCGAACTTTACCTGCCCCATGAACACGTACATCAGTGCCGTTCGCGAATATGGTTGCAACCCCTCCTCGGATATCATGGTGATGCGGTGAGGACCCGCCTTGCGTATCATGCGAGCGGCCGTGACGCCGGCGATGCCGTTGCCGACGATGACGAAGTGGAGCATGGAAGAGGGGAGAGCGCGGCGAGTCACGATTGGTCCGAGTTTACGCATGATCTACGGGATAACCGGCAACACCACCAAAGACGTCCTATGGGAGCCGCTGGCGTCCACGATAGACTGGATGCAGCATGAGGGGCTAGCGTTTTGCCTACATCCAAGCGTCGCCGAAGGACTGGCTAAACGGAGTCTACTCCCGCCCGACGCCTGCACGCATCACGAAACGGATACGCTCAGCGAAGACAGCGACGTGATCCTCTCGTTCGGCGGCGACGGCACGCTGCTCAACTCGGCCAGAGAAGCCGGAACGAGCCACACGCCGATTCTGGGCGTCAACATCGGTCGTCTGGGCTTCCTCGCCGACGTGGAAACGGAGCAGATTCAGACCGCGATCCGCGCGATGGAGCAGGACGCCTACCGCGTCGAGGAGCGCACGTTGCTAGATGTCCAAGCCTCCGGCACCGACATTCTCGCACCGACGTGGGCACTAAACGAGTTCGCCATTGAGCGCAGCGGTCAGGCTGGTCTGCTGTCGATTCGCGCCGAGATCGACGGCGCGTTCCTCAACGAGTATTGGGGCGACGGCCTGATCGTCGCCACTCCGACCGGATCGACGGCCTACTCGCTTTCCGTCGGCGGTCCCATCATCGCCCCCGGCGCAGGCGTCGTCGTCCTATCACCTGTTGCACCTCACACGCTTACTGTGCGTCCCGTCATCGTGCCGGACACGAGCCGCCTGACGTTGCGCGTACACAGTCGCGAGAACCCCTACGTCGTCGCAGTGGACGGCAAGGGAACGCGGGTTGATCAGGGTGATGTCGTCTTCGAAGTGACCCGAGCCACACACACGATTCATTTGATCAAACTGTTGGGCCAAGGCTACTTCGACACCCTCCGCAGCAAGCTGATGTGGGGCGCCGGCAAAACACGCTGAGTCGACTTCACACAACCTGCCACACGCATGGTTGCAGCGGGTCCCGAAGGCGCCCTATTATAGGTGTCCTGCCGCGCGCAGGATCTGTTCTTCAGATGGTCCGGTAGTTCAGTCGGTTAGAATGCCTGCCTGTCACGCAGGAGGTCGCGGGTTCGAGTCCCGTCCGGACCGCTATAAACGCCTCTAGGGTATCCCTAGGGGCGTTTTTGCGTTGTCGTGATCACATTGTGATCAGGAATGGCCAAGAGGATGAGTCCGTTCCAGTCCGGAATCCGATTAGATTCGCCTGGATACAAGGATCAGTAATCTTTATGGCAACGGAGGCCATCATGCGATGACGAGCCAACTAAGGTTGAACACGTAGGTGAAGCTCAAGACGCTCGCAAAATCCTGGACTGGAGTCGTGTCTTCCCCTATATCTAAGACTTCCAGCATACGTTCGTATATAGAAAATCTACGGCCATGTAGACTGTCTCTGTCCACATCTAGCTCTCGTAAGGTGGTCGACAGCGCTCTCAAGTTGGCTCGCGCCTCATTTTCGTCTCCAGTACCAACATTGTCTGCTTGCTCCCTAACGGCCTGATTGATACGTTCGAGGAGAGAAGGCTGTTCGAACCCTTCCGGCTCCGAACAGCCGAAGCCTACACCGCCTGGACGATCATAGGCCCACTTGGAGTGACCATTCAATAAGGAGGGCCTAACGAATGTCGAGTTGTCAACTAGGCTGACGTTTTCAGTGTGAAAATACAAATCTTCCAAATCGTGAAACGCCGGAGCTGCATATGACACCACTGCTCTTTTATTGAGCTTGTTCTCGATCTTGTTCAGGATGATCTGCTGATGAGGCGTTATGTTAAATCGCCAGAAGGGGAATTCAAGCCCGACGTTTCTGGGTTTAGCCGCCTTAGTATTGAAATAGTCCGATCTTTTGACCTGAAGGAGCAGATTGACTTTAAAGCTTGGTAGAACACGTACAGCTCTTGCCTTCCTCCAGACGAATCCCCAGTTAAAGTGGTTCAAGAATACTCCCGCAAGTGGACGTGAGTGCCCCATCAGTTGCCACAGTGGCAAGTTTAGTGCCTCTAGTGCTGAATCAACTCCGAAGTGCTGTTCGAACACCTGCCCGGGAGTCCAAAGATGGGGACTCCCGAATAGAAGTTGTTGGTTGAGCGGTTGCTCGTATTCCTTCTCCTCAAATTCTGGCGTCATCGATTACCCTGCAAATAGCTGCCATAAAATAAGGCGCTGATGATCATAATGTCAGACCAATGCGGCAAGCAGTTTGTCTCTGCGAGAAGGCCTACTTCCTTATTCGCTCGCACCACCACCTATACAATGGGTGGCCTTCTGCTGGTGCATAGGACGCATGGTCATGTATTCGAGTGAGGGCTACTCTCACATCGTTCTGGCTTGGCTTGGTATGATCCTCCCAGAGCCTTACGATTTCGAGCGTGTAAAGCAGTCCTACGCTGTGCACGTTTCGCTGGGCAAACGCGCGAGCCTTTCGATCGTCAGTAACCACAGAGAAGCCACGATGAGCGGCTATGGCCAGCGACGCGGATTCACCGTCATCCCCTATGGTCGAAGCGTAGTCAATAAATAGCCCCGATTCTTCGTCGGTCTCGAAATCCACTACGCGCAGTTCACCTCTCTCCATGATGTCAGCAAGCGCGTCACCGACTGGATTAAGCGCGTCTTTTTGCGTTTGTGCCAACCCCATATGCGAATAGTCTCGCATGGACACCTGCGATGTGGTTCCGTGGGAGCCTTACTGGGAGTTCAAAATAGTGCTCAAGAGCACTGCGAGACATGGGCAATAGTGACGCGTTTCGCACGCAGTTCGATTAGTCGACCTGTCGCGTGCCGTACCCTTTTGGACTCCACACTACGGCAGCATGGTTCACATCTTCACGACGGGCGGCACGATCGACAAAGAGTACTTCGACGCGAGCAGCGCGTATGCCGTTGGGGAGCCTCAGGTGGGGCAGATCCTGCGCGATGCTGGGGTGACGGCGCGATTCGTGACCGAGCAACTGATGAGCAAAGACAGTCTCGAACTGAGCGACGAGGACCGCGCTCGCATCGCCCGCAACGTCCATTCGTGCAAAGCACAACACATCGTCGTGACGCATGGGACGGATACGATGGTACTGACGGCCCAGGCGATCGGTGAAGTGACGGACAAGACTGTCATCTTGGTCGGCTCGCTGGCTCCGGCTCGCTTTCGGACGACGGATGCGACGTTCAATATCGGATTTGCCTTCGCTGCTGCTCAAACTGCTCCGCACGGTGTCTGGATCGCGATGAACGGACAGGTGTTTGCTCCTGACAACGTCCGCAAGAACCGCGACGCCAACCGTTTCGAGTCGCTAGAGGGCTGATCGGCGTCAACCCAAACTTCCGCTGCCATCGCTACGCCTCTCGCCGCTAGGTCCGCTCCGACACGCCACGATGCGTTGGGTATGCTGGCGATTGTGGGTACGGCGCTGGCGTGGTCACCTGCTGGGTTCTTCGTGCAGTCGGCGTCGGGGGGCAGCCTGCCGATGAGTGCGCCGACGATTGCCGCCTCGCGTTTCGTGGTCGCCCTGCTCGCCCTTTCGCCTATTCTGATACTCGAGCGTCGGCGGCTCGTCCAGACGCTTCGGATGGGGGCATCGTGGTTGCTCGCTTGCCTCATGGTGGGCTACTATTTGGCGTCGGTTACAGCGTTTACGCTAACGACGGTCGCGGAGGGAACGCTCCTCGTCAACACAGCGCCGCTGTTTGTGCTGAGCATTCGGCTGATGCGGCGCGACTCGGTGACGCGTCGAGAACTCCTTGGCGCGTTGCTCGCGTTTATCGGTTTATGTGTGATACTGATGCCGGATATATGGGGCGGGGTGTCGACCGATGGGCACCTCTTCGGCGCGGGCATGGCACTCGTGGCCGCCTTGATCGGAGCGCTCTACTCGTTGATCTTCGCACGTCTTGCTGAGCGTGGGGGCGTCCAGCCGCGTCCAAGCGTCGTGACACTGTTGACATTTGCGGTCGGTGTAGTGGTCGCGTTGCCGATGATGCCGACGGTGGAGCAGTGGCAGGGCAATCTGGGTGCTCTGCTTGCGCTGGGCATCGTCGTGACTGCCGTTCCGACCTTTCTCTATAGCGTCGCTTCGTCCAAGCTCTCAGCAGTTGTCGTGACGACGTTTCGGTTGCTCACACCGATCATCGCTACGCTGTTGGCCGTAGCGTTTTGGGACGAGGTACCGGGCGTATGGTTCTGGATAGGCGGAGCACTCGTATTGATGGGGCTGTTCGTTATCGCTCGACCTGCCGACTGACCCGATGGACGCTCTCACCCCTATACTCGTTGGACGTGCCCGTAGCGGAGATACGCGCGCTCAATCGGATGTCTTGCGGACGATTAAGCCGGTATTCGAGCGCTTTTTTACGGCACGCATTGGACGCGTCGCCGAGGTCGACGATTTGGTGCAGAACGCCTTGCTCCGCCTGCACGGAAGTTTCGATCGCATACAAGACCCTGCCCGGTTCAAGGGGTTCGCAATGAAGGCCGCACTGTTTGAATTGCAAGACTACTATAGGGGCCGATACACACTGCGCGAGCAACTCTACGACCCCGATCTACCCGCCGACACCTCGCACGACGCGCCTGCCGGACTGGAGATGGATGCTGAAACGCTGCTCTCCACGCTCACGCCTCATGCTCGGCAAATCCTGACGCTCAAAGCCTACGGGTACCGCTACGAGGAAATCGCCCAGATGGTCGACTCGACCGAGGCTGCGATCAAGATGCAGGTCAAGCGCGCGACCGAGAAGCTGCGGAGTCTGACGTTTGCCCTCTTAGGACTGATCACACTCGCACACGAACTGTTCACGTGACGCTCGCAACCGTTCGCCCGTTACCTTTTTATCAAAGCGCGCGGCTAAAGAGCACATCGGTTCCCACTCTACCATGAACGCTCTCGACGACGCGCTCGACGCCCGGCTCGACACTCCAGACGAACGCGAAGCGCTTCGCGACCGGGTAGCTTCGGACCCCGCTTTCGCTGCCGCTTTCTCTAAGGCCAATCGGCTTCTGCTCGCGTGTCGTGAGGATCTGGACAGGAGGGTGCCACCGAGGACGTTCCTTCTCGAAGCCCTGGACGCGAGCGGATGTGCCGATGCGCTCACTAGCGAAGAGCGTGACCTGCTCGCCGATACCCAAGCGACTTTAGCAACCATCACCGAGGACTCAGCCGAAGCCGCGATTCGCTCGCGCAGTCAGGCCGATGCTGAGGTGTTTTCCTCCTGCTGGGTGGAAGCCGCGTTGTCCAGCCGCACATCGCGCGTTGACCGGGAGGCTGTACGCAACGCCCGCGCCTCTCGCACATCGCACAGGTGGGTCTGGCGTATCGCTGTAGGTGTGGCACTCGTAGCATTCGCGACGCTAGCCGTTTTGCTAGTGCAACGCGACCTGGATACCACGACAATTCGAGTCGCCCAGAACGAAGCGGCCCGTCTCGTCACGTTGGCCGATGGCTCTACGGCGCGGTTATATCCAGGCTCCAGCTTAAGTTATGTCGATCCTAACTCGCGCTCGCCCTTCGCCCGGAGCGTCTCACTTGAAGGTCGCGCCCTCTTCGACGTGACTACGGGATCGACGTTCGTTGTCCGCACCGACGAAGCTCGCGTGACGGTATTGGGTACTACGTTCGCTATAGACGACGACGATCAGGAGACGACGGTTACCCTCATAGATGGGCGGCTCGTCGTCTCTTCTGTCGACGCGACGGATCGTGTGGTAACACTTGAGCCGGGAGAGTTTAGCCGAGTTCGAGCGGGCGCGCTGCCGACAACGCCGCAGCCGCTGGCATCGGGTGAGGCACTGGCGTGGAGTGGTCTGCTGGTCTTTCGAGAAACATCCATGAGCGACGCGGTACGGCGAATTTCAGAGCGCTTCGGGGTCGTCGTGACCATTTCGGAGTCGCTCGCTGACGAGCCGGTAACGGCTACTTTCCAGCCGGACGACACGCTCGGAGATGTGCTCGGTGCTCTCGCTCTGACACTCGGAGTCAATGTGACTGGGAGCGATGGCGAATTCTCGATCCGTTAAGGGCGCTGCTTGGCCCAGGTAGACCCGTCTCTGGCTGGAGCCAACGTAGGCGTCGGCAAGTCCCTCCCCAAGACCGTCTCAGCGTCTTCGGTGAACCCACTGGGTTGGTGCGAGAGGGGGGACAGACCACTAACCGATTTCATCCGGTTTCGACTCCTATGATGTCAGGAGTGGCGATTTGTGGACTCATTCGTTGTGCTCTATTGGGGGCTTCGGTGCTGGTGCGACATACACTCTGACGTACACCCGTGTCAGCGCTTCGCCTTGAGCCAGGCGCCGAGTAGGACCACGCCGATCACGAGTCCGACAATGAGTACGAGGATCGACTGAAGGCCAGCGCGCACCTTCTCCCACCAAGTCGGCTCACGCTCCGGTGCGACGACGTCGATCTGCTTGCCGCCGACGCGGATCTCGAACGTGCTATCGGACTGAGCGACGCTCACCGCGACCTCGCCGGTTGCCGGAAGCTGTCCCGTCTGTGATCCCGTCGGCGTGCGGATCGTGTAGGTCTGCCGCTTCGGATCGCGTCGGTCGATGATGACAGCCGTGACAGGTGCTGCCTGAGATGTATCGCGCGACCGGTACTCGCGCACCTCGACCGGCATCGTGGCTACGTCTGCGCGAGGCAGCGGTTGTACGGCTGAGACGACGGTGTCCGGACGCACAGTGACAACGGCCGTCTGCTCGTCGACGACGTGGCGCGAAGAGGAGCAGCCAGCAAGCAGCAGGCACAGAAGGGGTAGAGCAATGCGGATCATGATCTTTTGCGCGGATTGATTCGGGCGTGAAGGCGATCCGCCGCGTCGTTGTCGTGCAGCCGCAGTACGGAGATCGCCTCGATGAGCACGGCGCGCAGCTCGACCATAAGAAGTCGCATCTCGGCCAGCTCTCCGTCGCGCTCACGCACGGTCTCGGTCAGCCGGTCGACCTGCGTCGTGAGCCGGTCAATGTGCCCCTCCATTCGCGCGTCCATCCGCTCGTCGAGCGTCGCTGCCTGGCGTGCACGGTCCTCGCGGCTCTTGGCTCGCATCTCCTGCATCTGCCTGCGGTTGGATATGAGCACGGGCACGAGCGTGGTGACGGCCGTCACGAGCGATGTGATTACGAGCGGTAGCAACTGCTCCATTATCTCCGGGTACTAAACCTGGGCACCTCGGCCCGCGTGATGAGCACGATCGCCAGCACGACCGCGTCGACGGGATAGGAGGCCAGGGCGGTCGTCGGGCCGAGCGACTGAGTGTAGGCGACCGAGAGCGCCGTCGCATGGGCAATGCCGACGACGCACGCCCACCACGTCCGGCGGGGAGCGCAGAGCCGGTAGAGCACCGTCGAGGAGATCGCGCGCCAGAGCAGCACCGAAGAGGCAGCGGCGAAGAGTGCCCACACCCAGAGCGGAGCCACGCTCACGAGCGCTTCGTGCCGCACGTTGTAGCTCCCAATCGCGGAGCGGACAGCAAAGATGACAGCGATGATCGCGTTCGTCGATGCGACGGCCATCATCGCCAGCGCGTGCAGGCTGTGAGCGAGTGAGCGCCCGGTCGCAGGCGCGATGCGTAGTAGGTGATTGCGAAGCCTCTTCATTACCACCTCGCTCGTTTGCCGCGCTGGTCGCGATGGACGCCCCACGAGTACTGGCCTAGTCCACCGGCCACCGTGAGGGCGTGAGGCACGTAGAAACCGAGGTCGTAGTCCCGCACGATGTGGCCGAGCGTCTTACGCTGCTCAGGCGTGAGCGTGATGCTCCTGCCCTCCATCGCGTCGTCGATCTGCGCGAGCATGGCAGGAGTGCCGCCGACGAGACTGCGATCCTTGGCCGTGCCGAGCGGATGCTGAGAAAGCGGAGCGCCGCCGATGACGCGGTTGTAGTCCTTCGATCGAAACAGGCTCGACCGCCTGAGCGGCATCCCTGCCGTGTCGCGCACGTGCTGGTCGAGGATCGTGCCCACGGCCACCTCGTAGAGCGCGCGTCCCGTCGGTAGCTGGTTGCGCACGCCGGAGCGGTGGACGCGCTGGTGAATGGCCACGATCTCAGCGCCGGTGAAGTTGGCCAGGCCGAGCGCGTCGATGCGTCGACGACGTAGCGCTCAAGCGTGCGCCTCCGCGTCGTGGGCTGGGATGCGCTGTCGCTCGATGCGTGCGAGTGTGGCAGCGAGGTCGATCTCGGCTGACGCTTCCTCGTAGCCTTCGTCTGTCACCTGCCCACACGCGGACAGCGGAGAGGGCAGCGAACTGGAGACCAGCGAGGTCGGCGACGGCGGAGAAGTGTGCTGCGGTCATGAGTGTCGGAATTGATGCGAGAGCGAGCAGCGCAGGCCGCCTGTACTCAGGTTGTGCCACACGCCGCCGTGTCCGAAGTCCGCGAGCAGGCCGGTCCGGGACGCCGTCACCCACGCCGCGACGTCACGCTGTCCGGTCCGCGCCTCAGCGCGCGACGCTTCGTAATGGTGCTCCGACCAATTTCGCCGGCGAGCAGCGCCAGAGCGACGCAGCAGCAACCCGCGAGAGCGAGCGGCCACTCAGCGTAGTCAGCGCGGAGCACGTAGATCGCCACCCAGAGGCCAGCGGCGTAGGGCAAGTCGTCGGTCGTTTGCAGGCTCACCCGTTCGTCCATTCGGCCAGACGCGACACCTTGGACGTAATAGATCAGCGCCGCGCAAGCCGCACGCGAGCGCCTGAATCTCACCGAAGAGGCTGCCGGTGAGTGCCCCTGTCACGAACCACATCATCGCGACATCCGCCGTCTGCGATACGCGCGTTGCGGCCCAATGAAACCACGCACTCGCTACGTCCGAGCAGCGTAAGGCCCGCGCCGAGCACGTACGAGCGGTCCCACACGTAAACGCCAGCGGCGACGTACGACAGGTTGGTGATCAGAGTAATCCACGCGCGTCTCATAGACTCCCACGGGCAGCGCGGAACAGGTCGTCCAAATCGACCTCTAGCCCCTGTCCAATCGCCTGCGTGAGCGCGTGCGTGCGCTCAATCTCTCCGCCACGCAGAAAGAGTTTTCGCGCGAAAATGCCGTCATCTCCAGGTATCTGAGCCAGCAGAGACTCTAGCGCTTCCGCCTTGCCCATCTTTTCTAGCACGGCTTCGAGTCGCCACGAAGCAACCTCGTCCGGCACCGGCAATCGGTGCAGGCGTCTGGTCGGTCCACTCGAACGGCGGCTGGGGATCGCCCACGAGCGTCGCACCTTCCGGCACCTCGTCGGGCCACGCCGCTACCCTCCTCCTCGACAAGCGTGTACGACTGGCGGTAGAGCAGCGAGCGCGCCTCGGCATCCGTAAGCGCGGTACCGGGCATCGCATCGTCAGGCGCGGCCAGCACGGACACGTATAGCGCGTCGCCAGCGGTGCGCACGCTGACTACGTTGGGCGTGATCGCCTGTAGCGCATCGAGGTCAGAGGGTGTAATCTGTCGGTAGTGCATGATCAGAGCCGGGTTGGGGTGTATTGGTCCATACCGCCAGCGTAGACGCCGACGCGGTGTCGTGAGCATGGGTGACGTGCCCGACACGAGTAGCGTGGCCGCCCCTGTCGGGACAGCGCTAGTCAGTGGCGCGTCGATTACCTGCTTGCCGTCGGTGTAGCCGCGCACTCTGTCCGTGTCGATGCGCGCGTGGACTGTGCAGCCTGCCAGCAGCGCAGCGGCGACGGACGCATTCTCGTGCGTGGCGTTAATTTCGCAAGCCACGCCACTCTATTCGCAGCCGGGCAAGGTCGCGGTCGGCCCACAGGAGCAGCGACGCTCCAGGCTGATTGAGCCTGAGCATGTGGCCCGTCACGGAGGGGCGCATCTGCCCACTCCATACCACGTCCAGCGGAGCAGGCGGCATCGCAAAACTGCCTAGCGAGATGGTGTCGGTAGGCGTCGCTACCGGCGCGCCCTCGGCTATGACCGTTCCGCCAGACGAGCCGGAAAACACGTTCCATCCCCAGGCGTGCAGCGTCTCGGCGTCGTAGAGCGAGATGTAGGCGCCGGGCTGAGTGCCCGTAGCCGCCGCCGTCCTGACGATGTCGTAGCGCCGCCACTCGGTCGTCACGTCGACCGACGAGCTGCTTCCCAGCCACGATACATTTACCGAACGTGCCACGCTTCCGCGCAGCCAGACGGAGTAGACGTATACCTGTCCCGCTGTTGCGCTGAATCCGCCGCCAAATGGGAAATAACCTGTTCGGATCGTCCGCGCCTGCGGTAGTGTGAGTAGCTGATACGGCGTGCTGCGTGCCGTCAGGAGCGGTCGTGAAGCCCTGAAAATTGCCGCTGTTGATGTACGTGGCTGGTGTCGCCCTGCTCGTTTCTAAGCCCCCACGAGTGCAGCTAGCAGACCCGCACGCACAGGCTCGGAGAGCGCGCCGATGGCACCCGCGCTGCCCCGCTCGTAGCGCAGCACGTTCGCTGCGGCGTCTTTAACCAGCTTGTCGGCAGGGTCTTGGTAAAACGCCGCTCCACTTCGCGTGTGCGCGTGCGTAGCGCCGAACGCCTGCACCGTGCCGAGGCGGTAGTCGACACCTGCGACGAGTTTGAGGCGAGACGGATAGCCCATCGCCGCCATAGCGAGAGCGCGCAGATCGTCGTCCACGCGTGCGCTGCTGATCAGACACGTTGCCGCCTGGCCGATCCCTGCCAGAGCTCGTTGCCCGATGCCACGCGGCGGTATTCGCCTGTGGGGATCGTGCCCAGATCGCGCGCGTGGCGACGAGTGTGGGCGCGTTGCGGCGGCCGATGCGACCGCAGTACCGCGTCAGTCTCGGCGGTGTCGATGGCTGCGAGCGCTGTCACGCGAGCGGCCTGCAGCGGCGCGGTGTCCGTCGCCTCCTCTATGTCGTCAATCGCACTACGCGTGCCGCTTCGATAGCGTCCGTTGCGGTGGACTGCGCCGAC
Organism: Rhodothermales bacterium; assembly: GCA_963793245.1. GTDB lineage: Bacteria > Bacteroidota > Rhodothermia > Rhodothermales > BA12 > CAXBBB01. Next base: position 1,473,122 of record CAWBZG010000002.1, on the reverse strand, counting down.
GTGACCGCGTCTACGCTGGTCGTCTGCTGCGCGGTGAGCGCGTCGATAGCCGCCTGCCGAGCCGTGGCGATGTCGCGCCCTGCTGCTACGCCAGCCGCGATGATCGCGTCAGCCTCCGTCTCGTCCGGGCCGAAGTAGCCGACGGGAAGAGGCCACTGTCCGTGTGCGACGAGCGTGTACTCCCGGCGACCCTCGCCGATCTTCGTCGTCGTGAACGTACCCTTCGTCCCCACCCGGCCAGACGAGCGTGCCCGAGAGCGGAATCAGGTCGTCGTACCCCTCGACGAAGTCGCGTATTCCGCAGTCGCAAAGCGCCACCATGCGTCGGCATCGACGAAATACTGGCTCTTGTGCGGCCCGTGAACGGTGCGCCGTGGGTAAGCTGGCGCTTTGGGCGACCGATCGCCCGCTACGCCTGCTGCGCGTGATACGTGAGAAACTCGCGGTCGTCGTTGACGAGTGGCGTCGCTGCTGGTAAGGTCGTGGGCATGGTCTTGGGCGTTAAAGGTGTTCCAGCCGCCGCCGGAGAAGTAGACGTATTTGGCGCTTGAGTCGGCGTCGTAGTAGGTGGAGCCGGGAGGCGGAGACGAGGGGCGCGAGCCTAGCCCGGGCCGTGCTGTGGCTTGGCAAACCGGATGCGTCGGCCTTGTCGTCGAGCGCGTTTTGCAAGCCGCTCACCTGGTCGATCGCGTGGCCGTGCTCGACGTTGGCGTATTCGTCGGGGTCAAAGCTGCCCGTATCCCGAGGGTGTAATCGCCCCCGGTCACGGCTGCTTGCCGGCTGCCCCGCCTCGACGATAGAGCGCACACTGCGCGCCACTTCCGTCGTACATCCGCATGCCGCCGGCACGTCGACTCCTCGGTCCGGGTAGCCGGTCTCACTACCCCGCGCCGCATCGTAGACGCCGAGTACCATGTCGGCCCCTTGTCCGCCACCGTAAAGGCGTGATACCGACTTCCGAAAGCTCTACCCGCTCGTTCGCCGAGACGAGTGAGCCGTAGACGGTGACGACCTGGCCGACGAAGTTGATGAGTAGCGCCGAGAGCGTCGCCGTCTGATCCGATTCGGTCCCTGACTCTAGCTCGATGAACGCCGAATTGCCTTCGGTGCCGTCGCGAGCACGATCCGGTTGCCAAAGATGTCATGGCCCGGTCGTGCTCGACAGTCCACGTTCCGTCTGGCTCACACGAGGACGACGTTCAGAAGCCGGTTGGATCCGTACCACTGAGGCCCGCCGCCGCTGCCCGCGTGCCGCTCCGCTGCAAGCGAGCCGACGGCGGAGAGGAGCCGGCGTGCTCTGCTGCTCTACCACGATCGTACGGTCGCCGGGTGCGAGCGACTGGTGACCGTCGACAGTGAACACGGCGGGACGCGGTCTCGTCGCTGTCCCACACCGATACGTCCTCTCCGTCGAGTAGGACGAGCGTATCCGCGACGCCGACGGTGACCGAGATGGTCGTCGATCTCTCACCCTACCTCAGCCCGTGTCGTGGCGAGCACCGAGCCGAGTTCATCCAGCCGCCACGCGGCGAGGTTGATCTCGCTGCCGGTCTGGCGGACGCAGCGTGCCGACGGGACGAGTGCACGCCTTCGGGACTGACCGGAATGTTCAGGCCCGGCACGCCCAGATAGTCGATAACCGGCTCCCAGTTGAACGCGCGACGTCGCGGTGTCGGCATCGCCGGCGTTTGCCGACGTTGGCGACGAGGCTCCGAAGCTCCGCGCCGTCTGCCGAAACTCGCGAGAGCAAAGCGAGCGTCGAACGCGACCGACGACCCGCGCGCCGCATCGACCGGCTGGGCAACAATCGGAATCGCGCGTGACGCCTTGCGGCACGTCAGTGCGTGCGCGAACCAGAACGGTCGTCCCGTGCAGTTCACCGACCGGAAGTTCGTCGGGAAGGTCTACGTCGTCCGACGCGCGGCGATGCGGCTCACGCGTAGCTCATCGCCCTTCTCGATGTCGTGCCAGCGTCGGCGGCACGAGAAGGCGGTCGATCGTGCCGCTACGTGTCCTCGGAAAGCTCGGTCAGCAGGTCCGTCTTGATCTGGCGTAGCATCGCGAGCGCCGTGAACGACTCCGTGGCCAGCGATCGACGGATCTGGATGCGAATGCCGGAGCCGCCGGGAATCGGTTCTGTGATCGTCTGAGGCTCGACGTGGAAGCGGTCGTCGCCCTCTTCTAACCGCTTCGAGAGCGTGAACGAGACACGTCTGCCGTACGCAGATTCTGGACGCTGATCCGCTTACCCTTTTTAGGGCTTCCTGAGGCTCTAGGCGTCGCCAAACGGCTCGAACGCGATCCGCGTCACTTCGCCCGGTTCGATCCAGAACACTGTCTGCGCGATCTCTCCCGACCGGCTGATGCGGGCGAGGCGGCTGTCGGCGTCGACGTAAGAGGCGAGCGCTTGGGCGGCGATGTCCTGACCGATCGAGCGAAGCGTCCGATTTGTCCGCCCGCTTCCGACTCGGCAACGTCGGCCACGAACGCGCCGATGATGACTTCGCGGGCGTCGCCGTCGGCCTGGCACGTGACGTGGTCGTAGCTCGCCGAGAGCCAGCGGTGCGCGCTGCCGTCGTCGAGTCCACCAGCGGGCGAGGCGTACGGCTACGAGCTTGACGGCTCCGACGTAACGGGGCGCGAGTAGCGAGCTGAGTATGAGGACCTCGCGGGCTTCGTATTCGGCGAGCGAGAGTAGCGCGGCGTCTTGCTCGCTGCGACTCCACTGAGTTGCGACCGAGAACACGGGGTCGAAGGGGTCGGGAGTCGTCAGGACGAGCAGCGAGCCGGGCGCGCGTTGTCCCGGTCCGGTGCCTAGCCGCATCGAGACGGCGTCCGGCGCGTCGGCGGGGATGCCTTCACCGGCAACGCGAGCCTCGAACATGCGGGCGGAGGCGTCCGCGTCGCCAGCCAGTCCAAAGCCGTACCGATAGAACCGAGCGCCCCCGTTGGCGAGCACGATAGGTGGAGGCGTACGACCGAGAGGTTGCGCCCGTCGTCCGGATCACTGAGGGTCAGCAGGTCGAGCGAGAGAACGCCCGGCTCGGGCATCTGCCGAGCGGATATCGAAAGCTCGGCGCGTCGTGACCGGCGCGACGAGTAGCGCCCGATCTGGGCCAGTCGCCCTGAATCCACACGTTCCCCTCACTTCCACCTACGCACGTGTAGAGTTGGCCCGAGTCGCCGAGCAACTGGGCGCGAAAGCGACCCTGACGAATCGGCGTTCCGACCTTGTCGCCCGGAAGCGGTACGAGGTACTCGCACGAGATCGTGATCGGATACGCCGACTCGACTGCGTGGCCCGGACCCTCGATGAGGGGTGCTGGAAAGTCGACAGTTTCGCCGGGCTGCACGAAGAACCAGCGTTCTCCCTCCAACTGGTGGAGCGTCGCTGGACGGTAGACATAGCCGCCTTTCGAGATGGTATCGTTCGGCCCGACGAACGAGGTTTGAGACTCTCCGGGGTCGTACGTGACGCGGCCCAGCGGTGCGCCAGGCTCATCCTCGACGGTCGAGCCGGAGCGGTAGTGCGCGCGTTCGATGTCTGCCAGGTGCTGACGCTCCACCGTGGTCGTCGTGGCGCCGTCGTAGCGACGGTAGTTAACCGAGCCGGAATACAGCGCCCTCTCGTCGGCGATGCGCCAAACGCAGCCACCTGTTGCTCCAGCCTGCGCCACCACGCCCGACGTGCCCGCGACGGCCGTCACGATGTCGAGCAGCACGTCGGCCATCGCTGCCGAAGAGAACGTATCGGCGGCGCCGTCCTGCCCCGCTTCGATTTCGATCCACCGCTCGGGACGGGCGAACAGGTCGGTCAGCACGTTATTCGATCCGCCGAGTGCGTCCGGGTAGCGCGACGTAGCGATCTCGACGGGGAGCGTCTGCCGGATGTGGCGAGTGTCCTGCGGAGCCAGTAGAGTAGCGATTGCGGCCCGGCTTCGAGAAGCGCCGGGCTTCGGTGATGGAGGCGGCTACCGGGGCCTTTTCGAGCCGTGCCAGTCCGCATCGCGCACGCAGTACGACCGGTTCGGGCGCGTCAAGCACGCCGCGTACGTTAGTGTCCTCGGAGGACTCAGACCGAGAACGTCGCCTGCCCGTCCGTCGACACGTTGAGTTGCCAATCCTCCGCAAATAGTACGTCGTTTAGCACGTCGGCAGCGGCGAACGCGTCGCGGGGCATGAGGCGGATCGTCGTCTCCTGCGCTCGCACGACCCCTTCGCCCCACGACGTAACGCACCCGCCGAGGGCGAGCGTGACCGCCGTGATGCCGCCGAAGTAGGCCGGGTGCGATAGCTCGGCGACGAGCGTTCGTTTGAGCTGTCGAGATGGGTTGCGCGGTACTTGGTCATCTGCGCCCCCGGCCTCTGGTGATTCCGCTGCGCTCGTCGACGCGCGCCCGGCGAGCCTGCGCCCGGTCGATGTCGTCGACGGCGACGTAGAGGTCCAGCCCGGCCAGTGCGCTGCGCAGCTCGGTAGCGACGATGCGGCCAACCTCAGCCGCCGACACGCCGCCGCCCTGCTGCGTGCCCGCCGTGATGCCCTGCTTCGCCATAGAGAGCAGCGCGCGCGTGTTCTCGTTGGTGACGACGTTAGTGCCGCGTCCGAGCGTGACGAGTTCGGGGCCTCGTCTCGCCGACGAGCGCCGTCCCACCCTCGAAGCCGGTGACGCCGCCTGCGAACGCCGGGATCGGCTTCGTTGCTGCGGCGACGGCAGCGATGCCGCCCGCGACGGCGATCGCGATGGCCTTCGGCGTGATGAACCCGGCCTTGGCGACTTCGATGAACGTCTGGAGACCGATGTTGAACGCGGCGAGTGCTCGCTCCCGCTCGGCGGCCTCTCGGCGTTCGGCTTTCTCCTTCTCGGCAAACTCGGCTTCCGCCGCCGCTCGCTTTTGGAGCAGCGCCTCACGCTTGGCCTCTTCCGCCGTCAGCACTTCGCCGACGTTCTCCGACGCGGCGATCTCGGCGTCGATCTGGCCTAGACGCGCCTCTTTCTCAGATTCGATGTCTGCCAGTCGCTGCGCCGAGAACGACGAGTAGAGGCTTCCGAGCGAGTTGACGATGTCGGCAATGTGTTGACCAATCTCAGCCGCTGCCGAGCCGAAAGACTCAAGCGCAGACTCGCTCTTAAGAATGCCTTGACGCATTCGTTCGAGTCCTTTGATCTGCTCGTCGTAGAACTCGCGCTGTGTGGCGCTGCCAGTCAGTCGAAACTTGTCTCGCAGATCATTTAGCTGCGCCTCCAACGCCTCAAGGCTTCCATCGAGCGGGATGCGGTCCAGCACCTCGGTCTCTTCGGGTAACTTTATCTCTCCAAACTCCAGTGTCGGCAGCTCAACGGGGCCAAGACGCTCCATCTCTTCCTCGACCCGGCTCCTCGTCATCCGTGCGAGCCGTTCCACATCAGCAGCGCGCCGCTTCTCTTCAGCAGCTAGCTGCTTCTCTAGGGCAATCACGGCCCCGACCCTATCTATTTGTAGTTGAAGCCGCTCGTTCGTGCTCAATCCTTCGGCCTGGAGCGCGCGGCCGATGCCTTCAAGTCGCGCGCTCAGGATTGCGGCTTCGGTATCGCCAGCGATCCGTCGACGCTCTTCGGCGGCGCTCTCTTCCGCCTCAACGAGTTGCTGTTGCAGCTTCTTCGTTTCGGACAAAGCTGAACCACCGCCACCACCGCCGCCAGTACCAGTGGATGAAGTAGCCGACAGCACGATTTCGCGCCGCGCCTCGATGCGAGCGAACAACTCGCTCGCCTGATCCTCGGTCAGACTGAGTTCGCGCCGAATGTCCGCGCCGAATGCCTCCTGAAGTGCAGACGTGTCTACGTCCCGGTCGAAGAAACCGTATAGCGCGCCTACCCGGTCAACAGTACCAGTGAACGCCTCGTTTGCCTTCTGAAGCCCTTGTGCCGTCCGATCCAACCCCTCCTCGATCACGACGGTGGATAGATCCATCGCGAGTTGATTCGGGACCATCGCATCCGGTCCGCGCGCGGCAGCAGGGGCAGCCGCGCGTGAGCGCATAGCACGCTCTCGGCGCTCAAGTTCGAGGACGTTTTCGCGCGCCTGCTGTGCTTCCTGATAGGACTGGAATGCTGACTTGAACGCATCGCCCGCCTCGGACAGTCCCGCATTCTCAGCAGTACGTGCGAGCATTCGCTGAGCGTCAATCGCGCCTCGCACTCGGTCAGCATAGACGCCCGCCACGCGGCCCGCGTCATCGTATCCGCTTATCAGACTAGGGAAGCGACGGGCCAGTTCATCGGTGACGCGGCGAAACTCATCGGTATCGGTTTGTCCTTCGCGAGTGAGTTCGTTGTAGCGGTCTAAAACTTCTGACGCGTCATCAAGTGTGGCCATCGAATCGCGCGCATTCTCCACCTTTGCGGCAGCGTCCGCAGCAGCATCGCCCACCCCGGCGAGACGCTCGCTCATCTCGGCAAGCGCGCTAGTAGCGTCAGCGGCCACGCTCAGCATCGACGAGACCGGCCCAGACAGTAGCGCCCCAAGCGCCGCCTTCAAACGCTCAGCCTGTGCCGCCATCTGCGCTTCCTTGCCAGCCCCAGTCTCCAAGAAGCGAGCGTATTCGCCCTGCACTTTTTGTCCATCCTGCAGGGTTGCCGTGAGCAGCGCTTGCGCCTTTTGCTGATCCGTTAGCTTGCCAGCAGTTGTACCGATAGAGTCTGCATACTCTGCGTAGATCGCCGATGGGTTCTTACCGAACAGTTTGTCGGTGCCCTCGTCGATCCCAAGTATCGCCTGGTCTATTGCTACCAGGGCTGCCTGGGCGTCGTAACCGCGCGCTGCGGCCAGGTCGAGAAGCGCCGCCATCGCCTCGTTCGTTTGCGAGAGGTCACCTGCTTTGCTCCCTAGCTTGGTAAGCGCCTCGGTAAGACCACCAGCCTGCGTTGTCGTCAGACCAAAGCGCGACTCAGCTGCGCTAGACTCCGATTCCAATTTGGATAAGTCCACACCGAGCAGCTTAGACGTCGCGCTCAGTTTGCGTTCTGCGGCTTCTTGCCGGTTGAACGCGTCGGTGAGTTCCGGTATCTCTGTCGCCAGCTTGAGAACAGCACCAGCAGCTAGTCCAGCGGCTCCGCCGATAGCCGCTGCCATCAGCTTGCCCGACTTCGATGCAGTAGCACCGATGCTCTTAAGCCCGCGCTCACCCTGTACGAGCGTCGCGTCGAGATCCTTTCCGTCTGCAATGAGACGGACCCTGAGCGTTTCTACGGCCTCATTCATGCGCTCCTCAGTTTGCGTCTGTGCTCCGAGAGCGCGTGCGAGATGCCGCGCAGGTAGAGGTAGACGAGCGCGTCACGCAGCGGCTTATCTCTCAGGGTTTGCCAGTCGACGAATGCCTCAGTCGCCAGTTTGAGCGCAAGACTCGACACGTCGCCGTCGCCCTCCGGTGCCATGTTGAGGTCGGCGTAGTGCCACGCGATAGCAGCCGCCTTGTCGCACGCCTGCCGCACTCTTGCGATGAACACGCGCGTCGCGTACTCGAGCAGGTCCACGCGCTGCGGGTGCTCGAACGGCTCGGCAGCGTCCACCCACGCCGTGCCCTCCGGCGCCTGTTCGTCGCCCGCGATCACGTCGTCCATGTCGAGCGAGAGCGCCATGCAGAACGCCTCCAGCCCGGCCAGCGTGACCGGGTGGAGGCGAAGCGTAACGTCGGGGACGAACGCGCTGTCGGGCGACGAATCGGCCATCGCTTATACGGCAGCGGTGAAGCCGATGAGCGACGCCTTGACCGGGTGGAAGCCCTCGAACGAGATGTCGAGCCGGTGGAAGCCGGTGCGCATCGGCGTATCGACGACTTTGATGAGCACCGATTTCGCGATCCACGCGTTGCCCTGCTTGTCGGTGAACTGAGCGTAGACGCGCGTATTGGTGTCTTGAAGCGCTTCGAGCGCCGACACGTCGGTCTGGGCCGGACGCTTGACGGCGAACGATCCAGCGAGGTCGTACCCGCTCGTCTCGTTCTCATTGTTGGCGTTCTGGGTGTCACGCGAAACGGCTTTGAACGGGTCTGTGCCCTCAGCGAGCGCGTTGTCGAACGTGACCGGAGCGGCGTCGAGAGTCTCGTCGGTGTCGATGACGAGGGAGCCAAAAGAGGCTTTCATAAGAGTGGGGGTATGGGAGGAGTGGGGATGCGAGCCGCGCTACTTAGCGTCGGGTTCGGCTTCGCGGATGACGGCGGCGTTACCGTCGGCGAACTCACCCTCGGGAGCGAGAATGAGCATGTCCGGCGAGGCGGTGTAGCGCTTGCCGGTGACGTGCCCTTCGAGCCGGTCGATGGCTTTCGTCGTGCGATAGCGGACCGTTTTCGGATCGGCTTTCTTGGGAGCGGCGGCGGGAGTTTTGGAGTCGGCCATGTCAGTAGGGCGTGAGGGTGAAGAGAAAGGGGACGTAGTAGGCGTCGAGGTCGTCAGCGAGGCCGACGAGTTCGATCTCGCCGTGATCAGTCATCACGACCGTAGCGCCTTCGCTGTCGGCGTTGTCTGTTAGCCGCGTGACGAGTTCGCCGAGTCTGCGCTCGACTTCGCGCTTGGCGGCGTCGCGCCTGCGGTGGTCGAGGTCGGTGACGTTCACGCGCGGCTTTTCGGTGTACATGTGCGCGCTGATCTGCGCCGCGTAGCCTGCGGATTCGCCGCCCGCCATCTCCTCGATGCTGACGTATCGCTCGAACTCCAGCTCGCAAAACGCGACCGGCTCACCCATCACGGCGCGTAGCAGCGCCACGTCTGCCGACTCGACGGCGGGGTGCGACTCCTCGCGAATCCGGTAGCCGGACCACTCGTCTTTGAGCAGCGCAGCAGAGCGGTCTTGAACTGTTCGGGTGTCGTGATCACGCGGCACCTCCTTTGGATGCGGCGACGGCAGCCTGCACGTGCTCGCGTAACAGTTTGCGGCCACGCTGCACAATGGGTTTGCGCTGATCACGCAGGGCGGGGCCGAGGTACGGACGCTTGCGGATCTTCATCTTCCGGCTGTGCGGAGCGACGTAGCCGATGCCCTGGCTCAGGTACGACTTCTTACCCGTCCGGCTCACGTCCTTGATCACGTCGTCGGCTTTCGAGCGGCGCGTGTGGCGCTTCACCTGGACGGTCTTATCTAAGCCCTCTTCGTGAGCGCGAGCGTAGGCGACCGTCGTTCCGTGGTCCTGGGTAAGCTCGAATCCGTAGCGGCCTTTCTTCGTCACGCTGACGTTGATGAAGCCCTTTCCCGCCTGCCCCTCGCGTCCGCGGAGCAGCGTGACCGAGCGAATGAGTTCGGCTGATTTGATCCGCAGCGTGCCCGTCGTGTTGGGGCCTGTCTCGCCTTTGCCCTCACGCATGTACCGGCTCTTGGCCGACGCGCCCGTGCGGACGGCGGCGTAGCGTGCGAGCGGGCGAAACACGTCGTCTGCGATGCCGTCGCCGATAAAGCGGAGCGTGCGGCGCACCTGCTCCTCGTTGGTCTCGAATCGTACGCTGTTCATACCGATAGCCTCCGCATCTTGGAGAGCCGGTCAAGCTGAGCCTGCACCGGGTCTACGTCGATCTTGATCGTGCCCTGCTGCCGTGTCCGCCTGGTAGTGCCCTGTCCCATCGACACCGTCGTGTCCATCGTGAGCGTCTTGTTCTGCTGCTGCACGCGCACGGCGGCGAGCGAGAGCGCCACGTCGGTGACGAGCGAGGGCAGGAGTGGAATGCTCGACGCCTTCGGGAAGCACCAGGCCGAGCGCGTCGGCGTCCTGATCCGAGCGCCGGTAGCCTGCGACGTAGACGACGCCCGCGCCATAGACGGCGTCGCCGGTCAGCCCGAGCAGCATGTCGTTCGACGCAGACAGCGCGCCGCTCTCGACTGCAACGACGGGCCACTCGTCGGCGAACGTGTTGGGGGACTCCCACCGCTCGACCTGCTGGGTGACCCGGCGCGCGATGAGCGTCCGGTCTAGGTACGACTCGATCTCCTCCGTCGCCGACTCGCACGCGAGCGCGAGGTCGATAGCGTCCGTCTTAATCGACAGCGCTTCGAGGCGTTCTTTGAGCCGACCTTCGGTGATCAGGCTGTGCGGTGAAGAGGGGCGCGTCGACACGGTCAGTCGTCGGTGCGGTTGAAAACCTGCTCAGGCTGCACGGCCCACGGCTCACCGTCGGGCGAGAGCGGACGCGTCTGCGGCGCGTGCAGGGCGGTGGTGCGGTAGGTGCCGGGGCGGACCTGGTCAGCCCTTCAAGACTCGACCTGCTCCGCCGTCAACTTTTTTGCCGCTGCGCCCCAGGTGGCGAGGTCGCCGTCGGGCGCTTCGATGTAATCGCCCACCGGTAGGCGTAGTGCGCGCCGCTCGGGCCGGTCGTGCGACCGTTGTCGCTCATTAGTAGGTCACTTTTTCGGCCGGCTTGGGCGTCGTGGCGTCGATGACGGCCTTGCGCGTCGGACTTCTCGACGCGCCCGTTCTCGCTTCGGCCTTGACGGCTGAGGCTATCTTCGTGCTCTTTGGTGAGGTTGGCGGGGTTGTGGCGTTGTTCGGCCATGGAAGCGGGAGGGTTGGAGTGGAGTGGCGAGCGGAGTGCTCTGTGCGCGTCCGCCTGGCCGGAGCCGGACGGACGCGCACAGATAAATCAGGCTCGTGAGCGGGCGAGGTGCCGAGGAGGAGCGCGGTCGACGTACTGAGCAGTAGAGGGCGGCAGCGGTTCGTTCATGACGGCTGGATAGGCTCTCTCGCTGCCACGGAGCGGCGGCATGCGAAAGCGCCGCGGCTCAACTGGAGTCGCTGGTGCGACAAGCAGATCAGCAAGCGAGGGCGCATCTGGCTCGACACTGCGGAATCGAACGACCTCGGGGCTGTCGCCAGCATCAAGTGCAACGACTTCAACGCCGGGGTAGCTCTGGGCTGCGGCCTCGGCTACGGCGCAATGGCATGAGCCCGGAGCCGACGATGAGAATGAGCATGAGGAGGTAGCGCATAAGGCTGTTGGGGGGTTAGGTGAGCGAGGTAGAGCGGAGCGCTCTACACGCCTGCCCAGGCCGAAGCCGGAGCAGGCGCAGAGAGCAATCAGGCTCAGGCAGCAGCGGCGGTCTTGAGGACGACGAAGCTGTCCTCGACGCCGGGGGCCTCCTTGAAGCCGACGCGCTCGGTGACGCGCAGAGCGCGCCGTCGGCCTGGTAAGCGTTGTAGGCAATCGAGCCGTTGGCAGCCTGCAAGATGGCCTCGCGCGACACGTCCGACCTCGACGCCCCGGCGCTGACCCATCAGCATCCGGTCGAAGCGGCCCAAGACAGCGAAGCGCTCTTCCGCACCCACCTCGTCGACGCGACGGCATGACCTCGCTGTACTCGACCGGGAAGCCGAGGAAGCGGTCGGCGTTGCCGTCGCGCAGGTTCTCCTGGTAGATGCGGAAGCCCGCTGTGTTTTCGAGCGTCTGCACCACGTCCTCGAACGAGGGGTGCATCAGCCAGCGCGCGCCGTTGCGACGCGAGAGGCGCAGCGACTGCTTGGCGCGCCGGGCTTCGTTCTCGTCGAACTTGTCGCCGGTCGTCTTGCCCGCGCCCATCGTGACGACGGTCGCGCCCGCGAAGTTGAGCACGCCCGTCCAGCCGCCCGTTGCGTCGAGTCCCGTACCGACGAGACACGCGATCGTCTTCGTCCTTCGCAATGGCCTCGGCGAAGCCGGGATCAGCAGCGGCAGCAGCAGATCGCCTGATCCTCTTCGTGCTCGGTCGTCCAGGACGTGATGCCCGCGAGCTTCTTGACCTTGAGCGATCGCCTCGCCGAACGACCAGGTCCGACGCCGGGATGTTGGCGCCCTCGTCGATCCAGTAGGCGACGACCTTCTCGCGACCTTCTTCAGGTCGAGCGTCGCCCGAGATCATCGGCACCGCCCGGAAGAGCCGGCGTGCGACGCCGTAGCTCTCGACGATGACGAACACCTCGGCGAGAAACGGCTTCGGCAGCAGCAGCCCGCCTTGGGCGTGTCGGTCGTACTCGTCGTGTGCAAGCGTGTGAAGGTGCCGACTTCGAGAAACGAGTGCAGACGCATTCCTGATCCCGCGTCGCGATCCGGCGGCGCGTGCCTCGCTGACGACTGGTGGAGCCGCACCCTCTTCGGCCCGCACCTGCGTGCTCGGGCATCTCGAGTGTGCTGCGGCGCAGGGTGCTCATCGCGGCGCCCCGCTCCTTGCTCTCGGATTCGAGCGCGAGCGCATCGAAAGTAGCGCACCGCGCGGCGACGCCACGCACATCTCGACGTTGTGGTGCTTCGGAACGCGACCGCTCGCGATCACCGGCGGGTACGAGGTCGGGCGCGGAGCGCTGCCTGCCCTCGCGGGCGAGGCGCTCGGTTTCGCGTCGACCTCTTCGTCGGTCGGCTGGTCGAGCAAGCGGTCGAGCTGCTCGTCGGTGACGGTGACGGTGTCGCCGGTAGGGCGCGTTCGGCGACGGCGAGGTTGACCATGCTGTCGGCGATGGCGTCGGGCAGGTCGGCGACTTCGCCGGCGCGTAGGTGCGTCCTTCGTGGTCGAATGGCGCGTGTAAAGCGGATGCGCTTTCATGGTGGAGGCGCGTCGCGCCGGTTGTGGGATGGTGAAAGGGTTGGGTCAGGCGTGGCCGAGCTTGCGAGAGCGGCGAGTTTCGAGTCGCCTGTCCGGCGGCGTCTCGGATGCGGCTCGCGCAGGGCTGCCGGTGCGAACAGGCGAGGCCGTGGGGCTGCTCGCGCGGCTCGTCTGGGGCGGTATCGGGCAGGATCGACGGGGCGTACAGGCGGGGGCGATGCGGTGCGCCGTCTGCGTCGACGTCTGCGCGGTGCGCTCGGTGACGACGGCTCCGGGGTTCGATCCCATGCCGACCCAAGAAAACTCGCGACCGTACCACTTCGTGAAGCGGAAGACGCGCTGTTCCGTGCCGTTGATTTCGTGCGTCTCCCATTGACCGTCGACAGGCTCGAAGCCGATAGAGACTTCGTCGACGAAGCCGCGCTTGACCTTGCGGTGCCAGTTGGCGATGTCGGGGTCTTCGAGGTCCCAATCGTCGTCGCTCAGGCTGACGACCCAGTTGCCGTCGCGCAGCTCGGGGGCGGGCGATAGTCCGGCCACACGCATCATGTCGTGACCGAGAAAGAACTTGCCCCGGAAGTGCGTCGTCCAGTCGCCGCCTGCTGGGTCGATGATCGTGCGGTGGCTGTCGATGTCGCTCGTGTTGAGCGTGACGACGGTGCGCCGTTCGCTCTCGATGTAGCGCACCTGTCCGCTCATCGAACGCGTTTGGTAGCCAGTGTGGCCGTCGCGCGTGATGATTGCAGGCAGATCCTCCGGCATCACGTCGGGCAGTTTGCGGATGCGCAGTGAGGCCATCGACCGGACGCCGTTGCCGTCGGCGACGGGCGTCCACGTCATCGTCACCTGCTCCCACATCGTTTCCTCAGCGAACGTCACGACCGGGTCGGCTCCACTTTCGTCGAGCGTGTAGCCTACGCGGTACCAGCGCTCGGCGTGGGCGGCGTAGGCGATGCAGTGGTCGCCATAGACGTACTCAATCCACCACCACTGATTGCGCTCCGCGTCGTGCGGGCGTCCGTCGAAGAGGCGGTAGAAGGTGCGCCGGACGAGAGAGGCGCGCTGTTCGAGCGTGAGCATGAGGCGGGGCGTGGATCCGCACGCAACATCCGGGTTGCGGCCCTGCCTTGTCTATCGCGTTCTGTGTCGCGTATCTCTGCCTCGTCACGTGCGAGTCTTCCAGTAAATGATCCGTTTGACCTGCCCTTCGCTCAGGGCGTGGCGGTCTGCGAGCGTCGCCATCGCTTCGGGCTGACTGGTAGCGTCACGGAGTGCCGGGTAGGAAGCACGAATCTCCGCGTCGCGCTCGTCTCTCCACGGTGCCACGCTCATCCTCCGGCAGTCCGGGGAGCATCGTGCATTCGCACCGTATCACGTTCGATGCTGACCCATTCGGATCGCCCGGATACATCATCTCCTCGCCGCCGACGATGAACGGCTCGTCTGCCGCGACCTCTTGTCCGTCAGCCGCAGCGTGAGCGGGGCGAGAAGTGCCGCTTCGCTGCGTGAGCCACATCTTAGTCGCCCCGGCCTCGGTGAACGCTTCCAACTGCCCGGCCTCGAAAGCGCTCGTCGCACTCGTCTGCGCGATCGTGTCGGCCCGGCTCGCCTTCATGTCGTCGAAGAGCGTCCGCACGCGGCTCGATAGCTCAGAGAGCGACTCGTTCGCGTTCAGCCCGTCCCGCAAAGCATCACCAATCTGCCCCTGCGTCGTCAGCGTCACGTCCTCCATCTTGGCGAGCACGCGCCTAAGAGCGTCCTGTACCGCCTCGCTCTCGCCGTCGAACGTCGTGGATAGGCTGACACGGAGCGATCCCGTATCCCACCCGCTACGCAGAGCGTCGGCCAGCATCGGTGCAAGCTCCGACTGTGTCGCCGCAATCCACTCGCCCAGGTCGAACACGGTCTCGACGCTCAGATCGTCCGGCGGTGTGTCGGCCCTGCGTCCACCCAATGCGAGCAGCCGCGCGCTCACGTCCGTGGCCTGCCGCTCGAACACGCCAAGCATAGCCGCCTCGACGGGGCCGAAATGCGTAGATCGCTCGTCGTGAACGGCCTGCCACTCTTCGTCCAGCGTGTCGTCTGATAGGGCGATGCGGGCTGCGCGCGTGTGTCCGATCAGGCTCAGCATCGTGCGGCGCGTCCGGGCTTCGCGCTCTTCGGCGTCGTCCGTCTCCGGCTCGGGTTCGTCGTCTGCGTCGCCAGAGGGCTGAGGAGTGCTGCCACCCGCCGACGGACGCGGGCGGGGCTCGCGTGGCGATACGACGGACTCGAGCGTGCGCAGGCTACCCTGAATCAGCGGAGCGTCGCCGCCCTCGATCTCGTCCTCGCCGCGCTCGCGCAAGCACGCGGTTGATCGGTGTGCCGGTGCGAATGCGCACCTCGTCGACGCGGGCCTGCTGCTCACGGTCGATGGGTACGACGTTGGGCGCGACGATCTGGAGCACGCCCCGCTCGGAGCTCCGAACGCTCGGGCGAATCCGCGCGTGAGCTGACTCGCAGCGATGTCGCATTCCACCTGAACCGTCTGCTCGGCGAACGCTCTGCGCGGCCGTCACGTTGGCGCGGTTGGCCTCGTGGTCGACCATTGCCTGCGGCACGCCATCGCCCAGAACATCCGCTTGTCGTTGAGCACGCCAGAGTCGATCAGCGCGACGTCCTCGGCCCGAACGGTGTCGCTTTCAGCTTCATACCCGTCACCGAAGACGGGCACACCCTTTACCTTGCCACTTGCCCCCATGTAGCGCTGCTTCAGTCCGATCCCGTAGCGCTCTGCGCAGCGTCCTGTTCAGGTCCTGATCGGAGGCAACGTAAAAGGAGGGAAGCGTCCGTCCTTGAGCTGTCGCGCTCGTAGATGTCGGCGTACAAGGCCCTTGTCGAGTAGCCACGCCAGCGCCCAAGCAGACTGATCGTGCGAAACGGGCTGACGGGTGCGTACGGCGCCGGCCGACGATGTCGCGCGGCTCGAGGTGAATGCGCTCGCCGTCGGCGCGCCAGAAGACGTAGCCCGCCACGCCGCCCGCTAGGCGCGGGAAGGGTTCAAGGTGGCCGAACTCGGGAAAGATCGCATGCAGCGCGACCGGCACGCCGCGATGATCGTCCTCGACGACGAAGTCCGCGACTTCCATCAGATCACAGATCATGAATGCCCACGTCCACACCTCGAGCGCGCTGTGGTGCTCCGACGGATCGACGCAGCAGCAACGACCACGGGTGCGCGCCCTCGACCGGTTCGTATTCGCCCTGCCGTCACACGCGTTCGACCTGGAAGCCGCGCCCATTCGTCCACCCGAGCAGGGCAGATGCTTTGGCCGACGCGCGCAGCTCGACGAGCCGCATGAACAGACCGACGAGGCTTTGGTCGATGCGGCGGTCGTCGGCTTACTCGCGTCGGTCAGCCCGATAGACGGGCCGACTGGGTCAGCGTGCGCGGAGTGACAACGACCCCTTGGGCGCGCTGCTCAGTCATCGCCTATGCGGATGACGCCACCGGCGCGCGCGAACGCTTCGAGATTGGCCGGGCTTGCGCCGCCGGGCAGGGCGTTGGTCGGGAAGTCGTGTTGCATGGCCGTTGGGTTCGCTGGCGGGGTCATCCGAAGAAGAGTTGCATTTCGGCATCGACCAGGTCGGTGAGCGCCCACACGGTCGCGTCGATGCGGTTGGGGGATTCGGAGCCGTCCGAGGCGTCCCACGTCGTCCACTCGCCCTCGAGAGCAGTGAGGCCGGTGTCGACGTGGTGGACTTTGTGCTCCTCGTAGAGCTGGGCAATCGGCTCGGCTCGGGCACGCTTGCCCTTTGAGGCGTGGACGAGAACGACGACGACGTCGGGCGAATCGCGCTCTCCTTCTTCGTGCAGCTCTTTGGCTGCCGTCTCGATCACGCTCTGCACCATTTCGCCGCCCTGGTTCGATTCGGCCACGATGCGGTCCGCACCGATCCGGTCGTGAAGCAGCACGGCGCGGCGTCCCCACTGCGCAGGCGTATAGCGTCCGGTCTCGTCGTCCGTGACGTAGCCGTGGCCGTCGGCGTCACGGCCTGCACCGATGATGCCGGTGTCATCGCTCGACTTCTTGCTCGTCGTGGCCGGGTCGACACCGACTACGGACCGGGTGATGACGCTGAGAGCGTATTCGCGGGTGACCCTACTGATCTGCTCGCTTGTGAGGAGCGCCCCCTCGACATCGCCGACCTCGTGCTGCTTCTCGCGCTTGAACGCCTTGAAGCCGAACTTGAAGATCTCCGCCTGGCACACGGTGAGGTCGCAGCCCGACCACGTGGGCACGCCGCCGGTGATGACGTGCGTCTTCTTCTCGACCTCGACTGTTTCGCCGCTCGGCCAGGTCCACGACTCGACGTACCGCTCTTCGGTCTCGAGGCCGAGTACAGCGGGAATCGGGCCGCTGACGAAGCGCGTGGCCATGAAGTCGGCCCGCCCGTCTGCGAGCTGCGCAAAGATGCCGTTCGGGATGATCAGGTTCTGCACGCCCCACACGATGCAGTCGGACGACCCGGCGGGGAGGATGCTCTCGGTCAGCGTCTCGATCTTCTTCTTCGTCGTGGCTGCTGTGTCGTGGCGCTCGTCGATGTCGTCGAAGATGATCAGATCCGGACGCAGGTTGTCGAGCTTGATGCCACGCATTGCCACGTCGAGACCCAGGCCGAGCACGCTGAATCCGACCTTCGTCCGGATCATGCTCTTCTTCCATCCCTTGCTGTGGCCATACTCGTTCTCGAGCCGCTTGCCGATATCGCCACCGATGCGCTCTAGGATGGTGCCGATGTTGGCGACGTGCTTATCGGCCGCGTCCTGAGTCGAGCAGACGTAGAGCACGAATGAGCGTCGACCTGTCTCGCCGAAGAAGGCCGCGCCGGTCTCGGCGAACGTGCTCTTGCCGTGGCCACGCGCCCAGATGGAGACGAACTCTCGGCTGCGCTTGCCGCGTTCGATCAGTTGCAGCCATTCGCCTGCTTCCTCGTGGTGAGGAGCAAACTCCTTCATGGCCGGGTCAGCGGCGCGAAACCAGTCCTGCCACGCATCCGGCAGGGTAGGGGCGTCCATCACGCCGCCGACGTCGATGGGCTCGAACTCTATGACGGGAAGCTCGAACATCATCCCTTGGCTTTGCCGAATGCCTCGAGCAGGCGTACCGCCTTGTCCGTCATCACGCCGTGAAGCGTCGCCAGTGCGGCCGCATCCTGACGACGAAGCCAGACCGGATCACGGAAAACTATTGCCTGCTCGCGGAGCGTGGCGAGATTCTCGCCCAGGTACTGGGTGAGCAGGTCGCCGATCTCCGCCGCCTTTTTTGGGGTTGCAACCGGTTGCAACTCGTCGGGTGACCGGCTCTTCCACGACTTGACCGTGCCTTTGGGAATGGAGTATTCCTTGGCTACCGATCCAATCGATTGGCCTTGAAGAAGCGCGGCCATCACGGCTGCTTTTGTCTCGTCGGAATGTTTGGCCATAAAAAAAGCGCCACGGTCCACCTTTGCGGGTGAATCGCGGCGCAACAGCGTCGGAGTATGTCATGTCGCCTTGCTAGGCGGTCCGGAGGCAACGCGCGACCGGACGCCCCAATGTACTCACTCTGCGCGGCGGGTGGTAGCGTAGCGCGTCTGCTCGGACGTCATCGTCGAGAGGTCCCGCCCGGCGTGTAGCCAGATGAGCGAGAGGCTCACGGGCTTTTCCGAGTCGCAGGCGTCGGCGTAGGCCAACTCGGCGGCGTCGAGAAGAGCAGCGAGGTGTTCGGCCGGCAGAGCGCGGCGTCGTCGTGGAGGGGCCGAGGGAGTCGGCATGTTGGTCGGTCACTGGTGAAAGTGTCCGAACCGGCGGCAGGCGGGGGGAAGATAGTGTGACCGAAAGTGTGACCGAAAATCAGGCGGTCTGGTCAACTTCGGTCACAGCGAAATCGGCGTGTGTGACGTGTAGAGGGCGATTTGGTGTAGTCCGTGTGACCGAAAGACCGAAATGACCGAAAATCTGAGCAAGTCACGTGGGTGCGCGCGTGCGCGTGTGTGTGCGGGTGCGCACGTGGGGTGTTGCTTTTTATTTTCGGTCTTTCGGTCACAAAACAGTATGTATAGAGAGTAGAACGGCTATAGGGGAGAGGAGAGGCTGATTTTGCTGTGACCGAAGTGCTGAAATTTTCGGTCACAAAGTGGTCACAGAGACTGATTTTCGGTCACACGGTTTGATCGGGAATCCTAGACGCAGAAGCGCCCAAGCCGGCGGGTTGCCGTGCTCGGGCGCACATATCCAACTAGGTTGATTCAATCACTGTTAGGCTTTAGTTCGGCGGCGACCTGGGCGCACTGGGTAGCCAGCGCAAGCATGGCCTTTGCCATCTGCTCGCGCTGGTCCGAAGACAGAACCTTTTCTCGCCAGACCATCTGGCTCCAAGTCTTCGGTTTTATTCCAGCCTTGATAGCGACATGCTTCGCAGCGACTGCCTCTGGTAGAGTCTCTTGCAGTTCTTTGGCGGTCATCAGAAGCGTCCGAAGAGTTCCTCGCCATCGTCGTCGTTGAAGAAACGGACCTTGCGGCCTTGAGCGGAAAGGGTGGCTTGAACCATGGATGTCGCCCTGGCGTCGGCGAGCGATGCGGCGCTGACCTCAACGACCTCGGAGGCGGCAGGGAGCACGCCTCCGCCGAGCAGAGAGGGGCCTTCGTCGACTGTGATGCGGATGCGGAAGGATGTGGGCGTTTGTGTAGTTGTCATCACGTCGTTGGGTTGTAGAACAATAATACTACAAAAGGCGGTACGTTCCTAAGAATCGAGAGTGGAAATGACGTGTCACACCGTACACTTGGCAGAGCGGAGTTCCAGGCCTGCGGGTTCTCCCGTATCTTGCAAGGCCCAACCTCACGCCTGTGTCGCTCACTGCCGTCAGCCTGTTTACCAACTGTGGAGCCGGTGACGTCGGCTACGCTGACGCTGCCTTTCGCTTTGAAGTGATGGCGGAACTGGAGCCTAAGCGCCTTGACGTGGCGCTGCTCAATCACAAAGAGGCGTGGGGGGTGCCGGGAGACCTACGAGACACATGGCACCAAGTCGTGCGTGGCTGGAAAGTGAGGCGAGGAAGCGAGCGGCCAGACCTACTCACGGGTTGCCCACCTTGCCAAGGAATGTCGAGTGCCCGTAGCTATCGGCGCGAGGGTAAGGAGTTTGACGCCGACGACGATCGCAATCTCCTGGCGTCGGTCGTTGCCAGTGTCGCCCTGGCGTTACTCCCGCGCGTAATCGTGCTTGAAAACGTGCCGCAGTTCCTAACTCGCGTCGTCAAGAAGGACGAGAGCGGTAGCGTCACGGCGCCACAACTGCTGGTCGAGAAGCTCGGCCACCTTTACCAGTGCTTTGCCATCACGACGGACCTTGCGGACTATGGCGTGCCGCAGAGGCGCCGCCGCACGTTCGTCACGCTCGTTCACAAAGAGGAGCCTGCGCTCGCCGCGCTCGCCGAAATCGGAGCGGTGCCGTTCCCGACGGTGACACGTAGCGAGGAGCGCCGCGTATTTAGCAGCGTCACGCAGGGGCTAGCGCCGCTTTCGTGTACGGTGGATGGGGCGACGAGCGACGATCCGCTTCACTGCGTGCCGATTTGGAAAGATCGCCAGCGTCGAATGGTCGAAGCGACACCGTCAGAGGGCGGATCGGCGTGGCTCAATCAGGCCTGCGAGAGTGGCTGCCACCTCTCAGACGTGCCAGCCGAAGCCGCTGTCTGCCCGAGTTGTGGCGAGCCGATGCTTCGTCCCGTGGTTCGAGATAAGAAGACGGGCGAGGTACGTCTCGTCAGAGGTTTCCAAACCAGCTACAGTCGCCAGCGATCCAGCGAACCCTCGGCGACCATTACGACGGCGAGCGGGCACGTAGGCAGCGACGTGACGCTCCACCCGACGGAGCATCGCGTGCTCAGCGTTCGGGAGTGCGCTCGTCTGCAAACCATCGACGACGAGTTCAAGTGGGGCGATGCGCTGACGCATTGGGGGGTGGGCAAGGTGCGCGAGATGATCGGCGAGGCGATCCCCCCCCACTTCACCAAGCAGCACGGCGAGGTACTCAAGGCGATCCTCGGAGGTACGGAAGGCGTCAGTGAGCAGACTATGATGATGCGCGACGACGATTCACGTTTGGCACTCGCGATGCCTAAGTTGTTCAGCCGGAAAGCTGCCGAGCCGGACCTGTTCGCCGATGCGTGACCGGCTGGAATGTGCGCGTGAGTTGTGGAGCGAGGCAGAGGAGGAGCGTGAGCGCGTCGTGCGTGAGGTCGTCCGCAGGCTCGTCGAGACCTACGGCCTACCGCGGCATGGCAATCCTGAGGATCCGTTTTCTGACGTCGTCTACCTAGTGCTCTCGAATCGCACGCCACCTGAACGAGCGCAGCGGCTCTACGCGGAGCTTTCGGCTCTCGTGCCGGACTGGGACGATTTGCCGACCGCCGATCCGGCCGACGTCGAGCGGCTGCTCAGGCCGGGAGGGTTCGCGCATCGGCGCACGGAGCAGTTACAGGCGAGCGCGGCCCGGCTTATCGCTGACTTCGGGACGACGCGCGTGAGCGAGCAGCTGGGCGTGATGCCGACGGGTGAACTACTGTCGTACTTGGAGGAATTACCGGGGGTGTCGGCGAAGGTGGCGCGGTGTGTGGCGGCCTACACGCTCGGGCGTGACGTGCTGGCCGTCGACGTGCACGTACACCGAATCGCGTGCCGGCTGGGGTGGACGACGAAGCAACGGCCAGAGCAGGCGCACGGTGAATTAGACGCGCTCGTACCGATTGGACTTCGCCACTCCTTTCACGTGACGGCGATTGCGCACGGGAGGAATCGGTGTACGGCTAAGAATCCCCGTTGTCAGGATTGTCCGGTGCGTTTGCAATGCTATTTCGTAACTCCATCTCCCTGACGATCTGTCCGTGTTTTCGAGCGGCTTCCAAAAACAGCTCATGTGTGGTCACAGCTCTATCTAGGAAGTCATCCCACGTTATCGGTTTGACTTCACCTTGTTCGATGAGCTTTTCAAATACTTCCGCTTTGAGTGGGTCTCTTATTCTGATCTCGTCAGTAACGAGGTCGATCACCCACCTATCCCGGAAGCCAAGGCTGATTCTCTCGTTTTCTTTGAAGTAGCGACGGAAGGCCTGCACGTAGTTGTACAGCCGGGAGAAATCTGCATCTGTGAAGACGTGCCGTCGGGCTTTGATCTCGACGATGTGTAGTGCATGTCCAATGTGCGCCAGCGTGAAATCAGGGCGCTTAGTTGAATGTGCGTCTAACCCATCAGAAAGGATGACCTCGTCGTCGTCTGGGTGCTTATCACGCCAGTAGCTTTCAAAGCTCTTCCGAAACGTCGACAACGACTGGTTTTGAGTTATGGGCGTCCAAGCAGGCTCTATGAGCCACCTGGACTGCTCTATCAGCTTCTGAAGATCGTCTTCGGTGTAGTCTGTACTTAGGAGCATCTCTTCGAGCCTGTGGATCACGCGTACTCGTTGGGATGCAATCTGGCCGAAGGAAGCGGTTTCAGCCACCTTCGCCTTCCCAAAGAGGTCTATCATTTGTTCTATGGGTGCGCCACCTGAACCAGTTTCTTCAGCGAACCTCTGAAAAGCACTTATGAGAGCCTTGTGTGGCGCCACGGACAGGACGATCTCCGACAGCGAGTCCAGATACTCCTGGCTTCCTAGCTCATCCTCAGCAGCGAACCTTCCGATTTGCTTCGCTAGATCGACTGCAACGTCTCGTATCTCTGCGTCTGCAAACCTGTCTTTTGCGCGCTCGGCAAAACCAGAGCGTTCCAGGAAAAGGTCGCCGACTCGGACGCGCCGCGGAGCACGTGACGTGCTGCCGATCTTTACGATGAGTTCGGCTCCCCACTTGCGCAAAGCTCGCCCATATTCAGAATCCCAAATTATGCCCTGGCGGTCTGAGCGCACGAGGTCCTCGCCGTCGTCGAGATCTAACCACTCAGCGTACACCTCACCGACCAAGTAGGAGCGTATGGTGTACTCGCCCGTGTAGCCAGCCGGCTGCTCGAAGTCACGAGTAGTAGCTACGATTTTGTCTCTGGCGTAAATCCTGACACCAGACATCTCCTCGTTTTTGTAAGCATCTTTTGCTAACGCGAGCCATCCAGTGACTTCGAGCTTGCGCTCGATTGGTTTATCATCGTCGTCGGTTTCGTCTTCGCTGGTGAACGCAACGGGGTAGTTAGTCAAATCTACCCTCGTTTCAGGCATGATCGGCACCGACAGGTGCTTGACTACAAACGCTTCTTCAGGGTCTTGCTTTCGTGTGTCTTCTACGACGAGTTCGAACGGATGTGACGCGAATGCGAACCGCATGGCCATCTGCCGCTCGAACGTATCTCGATCTGGCACTCGCTTCGGCAGGAAGTTCGTCAGTCGTATAGTGGTACCAGTGCCCGATCTGTAGGTACGGTCGAGGTCACCAGATTCCAACTTAGCTTCTGCGTACGTATCGTCGACGAGAGTGTCGTAGTCGAGAAAGAAGTGAGAAGTGAGGTACCCTTCTTCCTGTTTCTCGCCACCAGACGAGATGACCTCAATACGGCGGCAAATTCCAAATGGCGCTAGCTTGCCAATCCCTTTTCGGCCCATTACGGGCCTGCCCTTCTTGCGGGATGCGCCGCCCTGCTCTTGGTGCTTTCTCCTATCCCGTCCAATTTCTAAGAAGTACGATTGTGCTTCCTCGGGGGTCATGCCGTGTCCGTCGTCCTCGACTTCAACGACGTACCCTTTCTGAACTAACTGGCCAGCTTTCTTAGTCGCCAGTGCGGTAGCGAGTGGAAGGCGGACCCACACCACGTCAGCGTCAGCATCGTATCCGTTGGCAACCAGTTCAGCGACGACGGCGCTAGCTCGGTCGTAAAGTTTAACTCCGAGTTTGTCTACTGTACGACGTGAGATTCGTGCCGTGTAGGGTTTCACGTTAGCCTCAGTATCGCCTTGAGGTGATGCAGGTTCGTTCATCGAGAGAGTATCGTTTTCGAATGTGAGGCTAGCGTCAGCCTAATGGCCCCACGCACCGCCTGGGTCACACTAGGGCGTATCAGTGAGAGTACAAATCACTCCGCTACGCTGGCTTTGTCACTACCTGTTCGCGGATATAGTGGGCAAGTCGCTGCGCTTCAGAGGCGCGAACGTCGCTCGGTGGCATCGCGGCAGCACGCTTAGCACGTGTTTTGAAATTGGCATCGTTCTGCCATAGCGCCGAAGCCGTTTCGCGTTCTTCCGGAGATAGAAAGCCAGCGTCAACGAGGCTGTCCATCAACGCACGCACTTGTTGGGCCGACGCTTCTGTGATCTCGGCGGGAGTGGGCCGATGGCTAGTTGCGGGCGACGGTGTTGTGCGGATGAGGTCGTGCAGCGTCAGTTCGATGGCGTCTGTCCGCTTTGCTGTTTCTCGGACCGTGTCGAGGATGGTAGCGAGCGCGAGAAGCACCACTGCGCCGACGACTCCGCCGATCGCAACGGGAATGCCGACGAAGGTGGCGGCTGCGAAGATGGACAAAAGGAGCGTGACGGCGCCGGCGGCGCGGAGGATGAGGCTCATCAGGAATGCGGAGTGCGCCCGAGTGCTCGGGCAAAAGCGTCGATGACTTCGCCCAGTACGGCGCGGTTGGTGTCAGGCGGGTCGATGACGCGTCCGTGTACGTAGAGGCTGAGCGTATCGCCGCTGTCGAGGTCGCGGTATTCGTCGTCCTCGAGCCACTCGAGGCGCTGTGGGGCGTAGGCCTTGTTGTCGCTCTCGACGAGCAGCCGCTTTCGGCCCTGCCGCGTGACGCGCTTGCAGAACTCTTCGTGGCCATCATAGGAGAGCAGATAGCGACCAGCATCGCGGATGCCTCGGACCTTCTGAGCGCATACTTGCGAGCCGTCGCGGATGTAGGGCTCCATCGAGTCGCCGTGGACGGCGGCGAAATACGTGTCGTGGGGGTCGGGGATGCGGCCGAAGCGGCCCAGCACGTACTCGCGGTCTAGCCGAACCACCTGCTTGGGGGCTTCGCTGTTGTCCTGCCCCCTTCGGCTCGCCCCCACGCCGTTGGGGACGACTTCGTAGGCGATCAGATCAGTGTGGCCTCCCAAAGCCCTTAGCTCACCTTCCTCGCTTTCGAGGTGCGCCCCAAGCACTGGTAAGTGGTCAGATATAGCTGCATGACCAGAGTGACGATCATATCGCCCCATTATATCTACTAAGTAGTCAGAATACTCAGTGATGATAGTCTTTAGTACAGAATATAAATCTACGTTATAAATATTGTATCGATCAACGCTTATATGTCTAGGCTGATATCCAATCACATTTATGAATTCAGTGGTAT
This sequence comes from Rhodothermales bacterium, assembly GCA_963793245.1. Classification (GTDB taxonomy): domain Bacteria; phylum Bacteroidota; class Rhodothermia; order Rhodothermales; family BA12; genus CAXBBB01. The sequence goes on along the minus strand of CAWBZG010000002.1, from coordinate 1,448,250 downwards.
CGACTAGATCCGAGATCTTCTGCGCGATGAACTCTACTAGCTCTGGCCAGGTCCTTGAGTCACTAAGGGGGTGAAGGGATTTAGGCTCGATGCCTTCAATGAGCCAAACGGGTGATATGTCACTGGCAATTGCCAGTCTTACCAATGTGTCCCGTTTTGGCTTACGGTCACCATTAACCCAACGATATAGGGTTGTTGGAGCTAGATCAGCTGCATTGGCAAGGTCACCCAGAGTGAGTCCCTTCTGGGCTGCTACTCGCTTTAAACGAGCTGCAAAGGTGTTTGGATCAGACATTTTTTGCCTGGCTATTGACAGGCAAGTGCCAGGCACTTACCTTTTGATCGTTCGGAATACAGAACGCGACAACATACGTCATGCTCAACCACAGCCATATAGCGGATCTGATCTGCACACGCCTCGAAACCTGCACGATTGGGGAGGCTGTCGCCGAAAGTGGCCTGGCACGTGCCACAATCAGCCAGCTCTCGCGCGGCTTTGCAATCAACGTGAGTGCCTCTACGCTCGGCTCGCTGGCGTCGTGGCTCGGCGTGTCGACCGACAGCCTCTACCTCCAACTCAATTACGCAGCCTAAGTCATGCCCGATCAGATCCAGCCCCTCACCATCCAAGTCCAGCGCGCCGACGGCACCTGGGCCGAGCGCCCGTTCGGGCATTGCACGGCCAACTACGTTCTCGCGCTCGTCGAGAAGCACGGTGTTGAGCGCGTCCGTGTCACCGGCGGCAACGCAGACATGCGCGCCCGGCACTTCGGCGGGCCTCCGAAGCTGCGTCTCACCCGAGAGGGTGGCGTGAACAAAACAGCCATCACCTTCGATGCCGCAAGCGGCACGTTCGGACTGCTGAGCGACGAACCCGACGCCGATCTGTGGCTCTTCTAGTCGTCGTGCCGGAGAGCAAACTCGATGTCGCTGAGCGTGCTCTGTAGGGTCTGGATGTCGTCTTCGAAGCGCTTCAGCCTCTCGTCTACGGTCTTGGCGGCGTGCTCGGTGCAATACAGCGTAATCGCTGCCTGCACGATCTGCTCCCGCGTGGCCGCCTCGCTCATCATGTTTTCGACGTGTCCGCAGACGACTTCGATCTGATCCATGATGCCGGACCACTCGTCGAGGCCTGGATAATCGAAATGCCGAGTGCTCCTTTTCTGATTTGCCATCTGACCGACCTGGTTGGGTGAAACCTCCAAAGTAACCATGTCCAGCCTTCTCCCCCTCGCCTTCGAACAGAACGCCGTTCGCGTCTCCATCGCCGACGACGGCACACATACGTTCGTCGCCAAAGACGTGTGTGATGTGCTTGGCATCGTGAACAGCCGCGAATGCTATCGCTAGCCTCGACGAGGACGAAAAGGGTGTGGCCATTACCGACACCCTTGGCGGCGCCCAGGAAGTCAACACCGTCACCGAGCCGGGTCTCTACAAGCTCATCTTCAAGAGTCGCACGCCCGAAGCCAAGCGCTTCACGCGCTGGGTGACGCACGAAGTCCTTCCGAGCCTGCGCCGCACGGGAATCTACCGGATGGATGAGGGCATCGGCCCGATCCCGCGCCGCGTCACGCCGGGTATGGTTGAGCCTCGTGACGGATGGCCGCTCGCCGCCGAACTGGGCGAGAGCGAGAACCTCATCCTCGGGCTGCTGCGCGCCAGCCTCCCGACGAGCGACCTGTCCGAGTTGCACCGTGCCGAGAAGGTCGCCAGCCAGCGCACGGCCAGCCTGATCGTCACCCTGCTGCACGGCCTGGACAAGCGCATCGACGACATCGAGAAACGCCTCGACGCCATCCACAACGTCGCCCGAGACACGCGGGACAGCGCGCGCAAGGCAGCTTCGAAAGCCTGATCTGATTTCCTGACGGTCCATAGCCGCAGACTACTCCCCATCCCTATGCCCAAGCACTTCCGAACCGGTTCAGGTTTCGCACGCGCACTGAAGCGCGTCCTCGACGACGACCAGTTCAACGCCGCCGAGATCGCCGAAGTCGCCGGACGCAGCGAGCGCCACATCTACAACGTCGTCCGCGGCGACGAGCCTGCCGAACTCCACATCGAAGACGCCGAGCGCGTGAGCCGCTACCTGTGCAAACACGGCGAACTGCGTCCGGCACGCGCCTTCCTCTGCACCCAGTTCGAGATCGTCCGCAGGGGAGAGGGGCGCGCCAACGGACGCGTCGACGACGACGTGACGGCGATGACGATGGGCTCGGGCAGCTTCGCACGGGCACACGCTACGCGCGATTTCGACGGGATGGACGCCGCCATCTCTGAGATGGAGCAGGCTCTACTCGACGCCAAAGCCGAGCGCGACCGCGTCGCCGCTGGGCAGAACTCCTCAATCCTGCAAGCCGCCTGACGCGCATGTTTACCGACATCCCTCTCATTCAGGGTGGCGACCGCCTGTGGTGGCGCTATCAGAAGCTCGACGATTCGACCGCGCTGCTGCTCTCCTCGCTCAGCCCGTTCGAGACACCGCACGTCTGCCCGGTCTCGCCGGAAGACTTCGACGAGTACGTCCGCCGCGACAAGGCCCGCACCTGCGACGCCGCCAAAGCCGCCGACCTCCTGAGCCGCAACGACGGCGCCTCGCGCCCCATCGTCTCGCCCATCACCGATCTCGACGCCTCGGCCCAGCTGCGCCGCGAACTCGGCTTCCCTAAGCCCGACGAACTCGCCGAGTTGACCCTCGATGCCATCGGACGAAACGAGCCGCACCTGCGGATGCTCACGCCCAGAGAGCGCGACGCCGTGCTCAGCGAGCACCACCGGCGCCAGGCCGACGCTGCCAGTGAGCCACATCCGTGCGCGCCTGCCTTCGCCCCAGAGCCTGACGCGCCGCGCAACGTGCAGACGACGCCGATCGACGAAGCTGAGCGAGGAGGAGATGCTCGAGGCCATGTTCGGCCCCGCCTGACCACAACCCCACCCGGACCGGCGGCAGGCAATCCGCCCGGACCACAAACAAACCGAGGCTCGGCGCCAGCTACCAACCAGACCGAGCCTCAGAAAACGCCCATTGCAAGGGCACAAATCCAAGATACATCATGGCTAGATCAGGAGGACCCTGCCCCCGCGAGGGGAGCGACGTCGCCTACGAGATTGTCGTAGCGGGCGAGACCGTTCGCCGCGTCGGCATCGTCGAGCGCGTCGACCGCCGCGCCAAAGAGGGCAACCGCTACTACGTCCGCAGCCGCTACGGAGTGGACCGCGTGTGGCAGGATCAGTTTGTCGAACTGCGCGCCAACGACGCGATCATCGAAGCATGCGAGGTGACGGCATGAGCGGACTACCCACCATCATCATGCTCCGCCTGACGGAGCGCGGCGACTGGATCGCCACCATCGAGCGCCACACGCGCGGGCAGTACCACCGCGACAGCGTGTGCGTGCCGCTCGAAACGCCCCGCTGGGCCACGTGCGCGTTTCTCCACGGATTGCGCGCCACCAGCGAGCCGCTGGGTACGCTGACGTTCAAGGCTGCGCTTCTCGCACTCTACGCCCGGCTGCACTCCGAACGCCCGACGCGGCTCGGCCTATGGCGCCTGCGTGATGCCTCGCTTTCGGCAGACCACGCGGCGATGATGCCCGAGCACTACCGCGAATCGCTAGAAGCGCGCATCGTGCGTGACCTCACCCGGTGGCTCTTCCCGAACCAGGAATCGGGCGCGTTGCACGCCGCCATCGTCCGCATCGAATCCGAGGGCCGCTCGCTCGCGAGCGAGCATAGGAGGGCAGCATGAAGGTGCCCAAGAAATCCAGTCTGTTCACGGCCCAGCAAGGCGGCGTCTACGGCGTCTCGTTCCGCATCTTCGCCCAGGCAATAGAGGGCAGCACGCCCGACCGTCTGGGCACGCATCCCCGCCGCTACTGGGTGGAGATCGAAGGTGGTGAGCTAATTGGCCCCTACGACTACATCAACTCCGCTTACGCGCGCGTCTGCACTGAAGGCCGGCCGGCGGAGGTGCGAGATGAAGTGTGACACCGTACATCGCCGCGTCAAGGTCAAAGGCTACGAGATTCTCATCAAGGGCGGCAGTCAGCGGATCGCGCCCGATAAGAAGCGCGCCTTCGTCCGGTCGCGCTTCGTGGCAGAAGTCTACCAGGGTGTCGGACGGGCCTATTCGTCCAGCCCCAAAGCCGACATCGCCGCTGCTCTCCGGTCCGCCTACGAATGGATCTACCAGCGTGAAGGCGTGCCCGGATCGAAGCGACCACCCAAGCCAAGTAAGGCAGTCGCAACCAGCTAACCCCGCTCGAACCGCCGACAGGCCCAGCCGAGCATTCCTCGCCCTACGGGGCACCACCCGGCGATCTCGCATCGCCAAGCCGCGGCAGTAGCCGCCCCCAACCCGATGGCTATCGTAGCCCCCGAACCCAAATTCGAAGGCGACTTCGTCAATGCCCCCGAGGGTACCTATCAGGCCGTCTGCGTCGACGTCGTCGATCTCGGCGAAGTCGAGCGCAGCGTTTATGGCAAGCCGGACGAGAAGGAAATGGTCCACATGGTACGCCTGTACTGGCAGCTCAACGAGACGTACACCGACGAGGTCAGCGGAAAGGAGCGCCGCTACCTGATCACGCGCCGACTTCGAGCTGTCGGCATTCAAGACGGCAGGCCTGCGCAAGCTCGTCGAGTCGTGGCGCGGCAAGCGCTTCACCGAGGCCGAAGCCTACACGTTCGATTTCGAGAATCTCGTCGGCGCCAACTGCCTGCTGACGGTATCGCATACCGAACGCGATGGCAATACGTACGCCAACGTCGACACGGTCACGCCGCTCGTCAAGGGCATGCCGAAGATCGAGGTGAGCGACTACACCCGCAAGATCGACCGCGATGCCGAAGCAGAACTGAACGACGACGGTGATGATGGCGATGACACGCCGAGCGGCGACGGGCAGGCCGGAGCCGCGCCCAAGCTCAAACCCGCTGCTGCCAGCAGCCGCCCGCGGATAGCCCATTCGCCTCGGGCGCGCCGGGACACGTCGCCGACGACGACCTGCCCTTCTGATCTGGCCCGCGTCCCGACTGGAGCAGCCTCGTCCCGAATGGATCGGGCTGCTCTGGCCAGAACGTCGCTACCAACCGCATCACCCTGCTCCCATGATTCCCCATCTCACCGACGGCCAGTCGCGTGCTCTTGCACTGGCCACTGACACCGACGACATCCGTCCCGTCCTCATCACCGGCCCCGGCGGCACGGGTAAGTCGTTTCTAATCGACCGCATCGATGCCGAATACCGCGACCCGTTCACGGGCGACTCGGCTCTGCTCAAGGTCGCACCGACGGGCATGGCTGCGCTCAACATCGGCGCGCCGACACTGCATCGCGCCTTCGGTATGCGACCGGGCTACACGCGCGGTCGCCGCTGGGCAGCTAGCTTCTTCGACCGCATCCGCGCGCTCCTCATCGACGAAGTCTCGATGGTGCGCGCCGACCTGCTCGACGACGTCGACGCGTGCCTGCGCCGCAGCTGGGCCGAGGCTAACTACAAGCCTGTGGCCGAGTCGCCCGTGTTCGGCGGCTTGAAGCTCATTATGGTCGGCGATCCGTTCCAGCTTGCACCGATCGTCAAAGACGACGAGCGGCCGGCCCTCGAACGCAAGGGGTACGAGTCGGAATGGTTCTTCGACTCCAACGCGCTCGCTGGCGGATACGTCACGTGCCACCTGACCGAGATCCTGCGCCAGGCCGACCAGGACTTTCGCGACCTGCTCGAACGGCTCCGCACCGGCAAGATGGAGACGCCCGATTACGCTCGGCTCCGCGGCCGCGTCGGACGTGCCCAGAGGGGAGCGCTCACGCTGTGCGGTCGCCGCGCCGAGGCTGACGACATCAACCGGCGCACGCTCGCCAAGCTGCCCGGTGACGTGCTGCGCAGCCGCGCTGAGATCACGGGGGAGTTCAACGTGCAGGATGCGCCCGTCGCCGAAGTGCTCGAACTGAAAGATCGGCGCTCAGGTGATGCTTCGGTCCAACTGCCCGGAGGGTAGCTACGTGAACGGCTCGATCGGTGCGTTCGAGGGATGGCGCGACACCTACGACGCCGATAACAGCCCGTGCCGAGGCGCACTCGTCAAGCTCGCCGTAGCCGCCGGTGAGCCTGAACGCTGGGTGACGGCGCCGATGACCAAGTGGGAACGCATGGGCGCGGGCGACAACGGGCAGACCCAGGTGCTCGGGTCGATGCGGCAGATCCCGCTCTCGCTCGCCTACGCCGCGACCATCCATAAGGCTCAGGGCCAGACGCTCGACAGCGTCAACATCATGCTGGGCAAGAAGTCAGCTCTTCGCCGACGGCCAAGCCTACGTCGCCCTCAGCCGCGCGCGCGATCTCGACGCCGTCCGTCTCGACCGGGCGCTGCTGCCCAGCGACGTGCACGTGTCCGGCCGCGTGCGCGAACGCTTCGGCTCAGCCGACCCGGCGCCGCTCTTCGATCGCGTCGCAGCCTGATTTACCCCGACATCCACCGTGTCGCCCAGCGACATCCTACACCGACAGACTGCGTGCCCGAGCAGACCCAGACAACGATAGCCCAAGCGGCTCAAGCCTACCTCGACAAGGGGTTCAGCGTCGTTCCGTGCAGGCTGAGCAATAAGAAGCCGCTCGGCAAGTGGAAGATGCTCCAGAGCGAGCCGATGGCTCCGAACGAGGCCGCGCGCCGGTTTGCGTCGGCTGAAGCGGTCGCGCTCATTGGGGGCGCCGTCAGCGGAGGATTCGAGGTCCTCGACTTCGACGTGCCGGTGGCGTACGACGACTGGATCATGCTGATGCGGGACCACGCGCCCGAGCTTCTTGCTCGCCTGCCGATTATCTCGACGCCCTCGGGCGGGCGTCACGTCTACCTGCGTTCGGACGCGCCCGATGGCAATCAGAAGCTGGCGTTATACTACGTGCCAGATCGGCAGATCGCCATCGAGACGCGGGGCGAGGGCGGCTATGTACTGGCCGCACCCTCGCCCGGATACGAGCGGATCAGCGAGGCGAAGAGCGTGCCTCACCTGACGGCCGACGAACGTGACTTGGTGATGGGACTCGCGCGCTCGCTCGACAGCACGCCGATGCAGAGTGAAGAGCCTGCACCGGCGTCGTCGCCGGACAGTCGACCCGAAGGCGAAGTGCGTCCCGGCGACGACTTCAACGAACGCGGTCACGACGAGGCCAAAGCGGTCTTGCGCAAGCACGGCTGGACGCTCCTGCGCACGCGCGGCGACGGAGTCGAAGAATGGGTGCGCCCAGGCAAGAAAGGCGCCGACGGTCTAAGCGCGACCTACGGCTACGAAGGCGCGGGCAAGTGCTTTTTCGTTTTCTCGACGAACGCACCCGGTTTCGAGAACGTGCCGCGCAAGTTTGACCCGATGGGCATCTTCACCCGACTGGAATTCGGTGGAGACTTCGCCGCTGCTACGCGTGAGCTTTCCAAGCGTGGCTATGGATCGGCGCCGCACGAGAAGGCCCGCCCCGCCAAACTCAGCCAAACGCGCGGGCTGACATCTGCGCAGCCGAGCGGCGACGGGCAGGCCGGAGTCGCACCCGAGCTGGACGACGCGTCAGCGGACGAACACGACAGTTGGCCGTACGTCATTGAAGACGACCGGCTCTCGGTGTGCAAGAAGAGCCGAGACACCATTGCCGTCGCTCCGATCATCGATGCGACGGCCTACCTCGCCCACGAAGTCACCGACGAAAGCGGAGACCGCGCGTATCGCATCACGGGCAAGGCCATACGGGGCGGGGGGTACACCTGTGAAATCGGAGCGATTGAGTTTGAGTCTCCTCGTGATCTGAGCGCTGCCCTTGGCGCTGCTCTTGGCGGTCTCGATGCCGTGTATCCGCGCATGTCCGAGAGAGCTTCCCGCTGCTATCAAGAAGATCACGACGACGCAGTTTACCCGCTCGAAACGCTACCGGCGCACCGGCTGGGCAAGCGTGAACGGGCGGATGACCTACCTCATGCCGGGCCGCTCGCCCGAAGGCATCGAGGTGCAGGTATCACCGGCGTCGGGGTTCGCCGCGGACGACGGTACTGCTGATCTGCAAACCGGTCTCGGCGCGCTGGGCGCGCTCTGCGAGTCGATCACGCCCGAGCGCGCCGTTCCAGCAATCCTGCACGTGCTCGCGTCAGCGGCGGCGAAGCTGTGCGGATGGGATCAGGATCGCCACGCGCTGATGCTCGTCGGTGTCAGCGGTACGTTCAAGACATCGTTCAGCCAGGCGCTGATGACGCTGACTGGTCCGGCCTGGGCGCTCGACGAGCGGCTGGTACGTTTCGGGGAGGGCGCGACCAAGAACGCGCTGATGGCCGTGGCTGCCGAGCACGTCGACGCGCCCTTCGTAATCGACAACTACAAGTCGAACACGTCGCGCGGCGAGAAGGATTTCGTCGAGGTCATCCACGCGCTCGTCGAGGGTACGGAGAAGCTGCGCCTGACGCGCCAAGCCTCGCTTCAGGTGCCCAAGCACTTCGGCTGCTGGGTAATCGTAACCGGCGAGGATGTCCCGGCAAGCGACGCGGCTGCCCTTGCCCGCACGCTCGTCATTCGAATGCTCCCGGCGGGCGAAGGTAATGCGATCGCGCTCGGCAGGGCGCAAGCGGCTTCAGAGCACCTCCCGTCGGTGTGGGCTTCATGGCTCGACTGGCTCGAATCGGACGATTCGAACGGCGTTATTGCAAGCCTGCGCGATCAGATGCACAGTCGTCGCGACGCGTGGACCCAGGTGTTACGGGAGAAGCATCCCGATGCTACCAACCCGCGCCGGATCGCGAGCAACCTCGCTGTCAACAGCTTGTGCTTCGACCTCGCGACCGAGCACCCGCAGATCGGGCCGGTCCTCGAACCGTTTCGCGAGCGCTACCAGGCCGGGCTAATGATCATCATGGACGAGATGGGGCAGGCCACCGAGGAGAGCCTCGAAGCCAGTCGCCTGCTGTCTGCGCTGCGCGAGATGATCGCGATGGGACGCGTCCACCTACTCGAACGACAGGGCACGATCCCGGTCGGTCCTGACAGCGACCGCGTCGTCGGCTTCTACGATGGCGAGGGCATCTACCTGACGAGCGATACGGCAATCAAAGCGGCGAGGGCTCTGCTCGGCGACTCGTTCCACCTCACGAAGCAGCAGCTGCACCAGCAGCTTCATCGGCTCGGTCTGATCGTAAAGACCGGATCCGACGGGCGCCCCACGGTGCGCGTGCGCGTCGGCGCGGGCGAATCGGCTTCGCAGTGCGGGTCGTCCACATCAAGCGCTCTGCGCTGCCCACCTCGTTCGCAGACTCGGACGACCAAACGGACCTGTTCTGATGCCGATTGTAGCAACCAAAACACCGCGCAAGCCGCGTGCCGAGAAGCCCGCTCCGAAGCCACCCGAGTTTCCGCTTGCTGACGCCTTCCTGTGGATGATGGAGGTGCAGGCCGCAGGCGGCATCCTCACTCGCTCAGTCAAGCAGGGACGCACCGTACAACAACTCGGCTTGCCCGGCATCATGGGCAGAGACGAAGTGCCAGCCTATCCCAAGGTTCGGGACAGCCTACCCCGCGTCGTCTACCACGATCACCCGACGCACGACGCACTCGGCCATCCGATCCTCGTCGATGTCGAGATTCCCGACGCCGTCGAACTCACGCTTGCGCCTAGCAGCCTGCACGAGGCATTCGCATTCGGTCTGCGCAAATGGCCCGGCGAGATCGACGTGCTGCTCAAACCCTGGACGCAGCACCTCGCGCGTCACGTGCTTAACCTCATCCACGAGCGTACGACTCAGAGCGTGACGCCGGACGAGTGGCTCGAAGCTCTTGACCGAGTGACAGGAACAGATGAGTGGAAACGTATCTGCTCGGCCCGTGAAGCTGCAATCTCTGCAATCGAAACGTGCGACTGGGCAACCTGCGCGCGGGCGCTCCACGCCTTCTCGAACCGCTACAGCAGTGCAATCACCCCGAACGGCCATGACTGACCCTCTTGCTCCGCTACTCGATGCGATTGCCGAGCGCGTCGCCGTCGTCGTCGCCCGGCAGTCTGCCATCACAGAGTCTCGTCCTGGACTCGACCACTTCAGGCCATACACCTACGCCGAGGCTGCGAAGTATCTCGGCGTGAAGAAGGACACCATCGGCGACATCCCCGAGTGCGCTCTCCCACGCGTGCGTCCGAACGGTGGCCACCCGCGCATTCTCGGCATCAACCTGCTGCTCTACGGCATGGGACAGCCGCCCGTCGACACCGACCCGATAGCCGAAGCCGAGCGCGAACGCTTTCTCGCGGCTGCTCGGCCGCCCCGTCCGGTCCGGTCCATCGGTCCAGCGACCGCACCACCTTCGCGCTCTGCGGCTCGAATGACGACGCCCCCTCCGAAGTCCGTGCAAGTGGCCTAGATTTACGACTCGAACGAGACTCACCATCGATGTCCTACAAACGCCCCGGCTCCACCTACTATATGGTCAACCGCGCGCTGACCGGGTTCGGGAAGTCCGGCGTGCTCTCGACGCGTGTGCGGGACAAGCGCGCTGCCGACCGGATGGAGGGTAGTCTCGTCACGCTCGCCGAACGCGCACTGAGCGAGCCGCACTTGGTCCCGCTCGTCGAGGCCGTACAGAAGCGCGTCGTCACGCTGCCGCAGCTGCACATGGCCGTCGTGCAAAACCGCCTGAGTCCGCTGGCGCGAAGCCTGTCCGATCCAACGCTCGCCGAAGCCATCGAGCAGGCCAGAAGGGGAGCGGGGCGCGTCGTCGGCTATGGCCTGGACAAGATCGCCGCCTATCACGGACCGAAAGCGCGCGCGTCCGTTCTGCTCGATCCACGCAGCGTCGAGAAGATGCTTCGCGACATCGAGGCGACCGGCCTGATGCGCAACACCGTCCACCGGCAGGTCCACGTCGCCGCGAGCCGTGTGCTGCGCCACCTCTACGGTAATTCCGAGCGTAACCGGGTGATGGCCGACGTCGACTTCTCACCCGAGAACGACACGCGGCGCGTCTACTTGTCGGGCGAACAGATCGGCGACCTGCTGAGAGCGTGCTACGCGGTGCGTCCTGACTTGGGCACGGCCACACTACTCGCCCTGCTGACCGGGGCCGACAGGGGAACGCTCTTCCGCGGGCAAAGCGGCGAAAAGACTATGCGCGGTCTTCTGCGCTCCGACGTGTCGGTGCATCAGTACCTCACCGAGCCGGGCGAAGAGTCGACCTACTGGGCAGAGGTCAGCTTGCGGCACGACAGCAAAGCAGAGACGCGCTCCCGAAGCGTCGTCACTGGCGACGCGCTTGCCCGTGAACTTCTGCTGCTCGTTCAGGGGCGTGGCCCGAGCGAACCCGTCTTCTCAGTCACGTACCAGATGCTCACTAAGCTGTGGCGCCGGGCTATCACGAAGGCGGGGCTGCTTGACGCGAGCGGGGAGGGGCCGCTTCGGTTTAAGGACCTGCGCAGCCAGTACGCCGTATGGGGAGAGGAGGCGAAATTGCCGTCCTCCGTCGTTTCCGAGTCGATGGGTCACGCCACTGAGGTGATGACGCAGCGCTACCGCAAAACCAAACGCACTATGACTCCTGAACAAGCACAGCTTCTCGAGTCGACGATGCTAGGGGCAGCGGGCGGACTCGAAACCCTACGACGGGCGGCCTGAACTGTCACCCCGACGTACACTCTGACATACATACCCTTCAGAAGCGGCCTCTAAAGGCTCAAATAGCCGCTTTTCGGTGCGAGAGGGGGGACTCGAACCCCCACGGGTGTTACCCCACCAGAACCTAAATCTGGCGCGTCTGCCATTTCGCCACTCTCGCGTAACAGGAGCAAAGATAGCCGACGCGGACGCTGCAAGTCTTGCGTATTGTGCTTCGTTGTACGGCGAATGTGTGAAAACGCCTGGCTTCTCTCGTGCTCGTTTCAATACAAGTGGTTATTTGTTGTTCGGGTACATCTAAGGAATGTACCTTTGATAGGTGTCGCACAGACATATCACTCCCACCATCACAACATATCAGCAATGGCAAAGAAAGTCGCATTTGAAACCGTCGACACCGAAGAGATGAATCAGGTTCTCGCCGAATCACGCAGTGGTCGTGGCGGACGCAGATCCAAGTACACGCCGGTGAAAGAAGCGATCGAAGGTCTCGAAGGAGATAAGGCACTTCATCTTAAGTTGACCAAGTCGGAAGTGCAGGGCGTTCGGCAGTATTTGAGGAAGCACTTCGGTAAGTCGCTCAAAGTGGTGTCAAGCGCAGTCAAAGGCTCCAAAGATCAGTATCACGTTTTCGTCAAGCCGACCGAGAACGAAGGCAAATAAGCGATTCCCGCTCGTTACCTATGGGCGACGCACCTTTCGAGGTGTGTCGCCTTTTCGTTTGTATGCCTTCTTTCTCCAGTCGCGCTAAACCACTAGCTCGACTGCGCGTCTATCGTTTTCCTCGTCTTACTGCCCAGCATGATCCGTTCCTCGCGTTTCTTGACCCTCTTCCTGCTCGCCGTTCTGCTCAGTTCGTGTAGCGCCCCGCGAGAGGTAGCCACGGTTACCGAACGCCCGATTCCACGCTATGCCGAGCGAAACGCCCGGGATTCGGTTCGGGCGGCGATGCGAGAAGAAGTAGCAGCTTCGCTTCCACAGGTCGACGTGCCCAACGACCCGCTGGGACGCATGCGGGTGCTCGAAGACGAACGAACGCAACGGGCGTTTGCTCAGACGTACGGCATCGTCCCGGACACGGTCTGGTATAGCCATGCGCGGCGCGGCTCCCTGCGCTTTGGAGGGGGCTGCTCGGCGTCGTTCGTTTCCTCACGTGGGCTGGTGATGACCAACCACCACTGTGCACGTGAGCATCTGGAATCCGTATCGAAACGGGGTGAGCAGTTGGTGCAGAATGGCTTTCTCGCTGGTGCCACAGGCGACGAACGCCGTGTGCCCGACCTGGAGGTTGAGCAACTCGTCCGCATCGAGGACGTGACGCGCGACGTGTTGCGGGGCGCCGGGCGGCGTGCCGGAGCCGCCGAGTATGAAACAGCGCTTTCCAACTCCATCCAACGCATCCAGACGGCGCGCAGCGACCGTGTCAAATCGCGTGATACGACGCTGAGTGTCCAAGTCGTCCGGCTTGAGGGGGGGACTCGGTTTAGCGCCTACACCTATCGGACGTTCGACGATGTGCGGCTCGTCATGGCGCCTCACGAACAGGCGGGCTTCTTCGGCGGCGATGCGGACAACTTTACCTTCCCCCGCTACACGTTCGATCTGGCGTTTTTTCGCGTGTATCAGGGGGATATGCCGCTCGAAAGTCCGGACTTCTTCCCTTGGAATCCCGATGGCGCTCAGGACGGCCAGCCTGTTTTTGTAGTCGGCAATCCAGGAACGACGCTTCGGCTGACGACGGCGGACAAGCTCTCGTACTTGCTGGATGTCGCGCTGCCTGCCCAACGCGCGGCGCTCGGACGTCGCATTGCGCTTGTCGAAGGGCTGCTCGCTGCTGATGCGGCTGGTGATAGTCTCGGAGCGATGCAGAACGCGTTGTTCACCTTGCAGAACACCGACAAGTCGGCGCAGGGCGAGGTGGAGGCGCTCGCACGCGAGGTCGTAGCACAGCGGCGCGAGTTGGACCGGAGACTTCAAGACTCGCTCGCCGCCGACTCCGACGTTTCCTCCTCGCTGACGAACCTATTCCGCGAGATGAACGATGTGCAGCGCAGCCGACGCGCCGTCGCCGATCAGACGGATCCATTCACCTTTTTCGCCTCGCCGCCCTTCGACTCGGCGCTGCTGACCCGAGCGACTTACGCCTACTTCGCCGGTCTCTTTCGGCGCGGCGGTGCTCCTCAGGCACGCGTCGACGAGTTTATCCAGCAAGCGCTCGATGTCGAAGATCAACCCGCAGCATTGGACCGTGGGCTGCTCTTGCTACGGCTCGAAGAGATGCAGGCCAACCTGGGCGCCCGAGCCGCCCTCCGCCGACTGACCGACACGCTTTCGCTCGCCGCGTACGTCGACACGTTGTTCGCCAAGACTGCGCTGTCCGACTCGGCCTCGTTCGATTCCCTTTTGCGCGACGGGACGTTCAACTCATCGGTAGAGCCTGCCGCTGCCCTGGCTGATGCGCTGGTCCCCATCTTCCGCACGACGCTGATTCAAAACTCAGGCTTCGACGACATAGAGGCGGGTTTGCAGGTCCGGCTGGCTCAGGCAACGAGCCGTTACTCTGGGTATCCGCTCGCGTCGGATGCCACGTTCACGCTTCGTGTCAGCGACGGCAACGTGCGCGGCTATGAGGGGGCGAGCGGCGCAACCGTCGATCCATTTACGACGCTGGCTGGCTTATTCGACCGTGCCGATCGTCTGGTCGGCCCGTTCTACGATCTGCCCGATCAGTGGACCGACGCCCGCGACAGCCTCGACGTATCGACTCCGCTGAACCTTGTCAGCACAAATGACATCACCGGGGGCAACTCCGGTTCGCCGCTACTTGACCGGGACCTGCGCGTCGTCGGATTGGTGTTCGACTCCAACTACGAAGCGTTGGGTAACGACTATCTCTATCGCCCAGATCTGGCGCGGACGATCTCGGTCGATGTGCGCGGGATGATCGAAGCGCTGCGAGTGGTCTATGGAGCGGACAGGCTGCTGGATGAGTTGATTTTCGAGCCAGCGTCCACCCCGGCTACGGTCGGCGAGTGAGCAGGTCGACGAGAAGGGGCGTAACGTCGGTGAGGTCAGTGGCTGCTGCGAATGCCGATGCGCCGATTCCCATCGCGATCAATGGGACAGGATTGCGGGTGTGCGGTTTGATGCTCAAGTCTTCCATGTTGCCGTGGTCGCTCGTGACGATGAGCAAGTCCTGAGAGGGGTCGAATGCGTCGAGGTATCCCGCGAACAGTCCGTCGAGGTCGGATAGCACAGCGTCTGCCCGTGATCGGTCGCGGCTGTGTCCGGCCTTGTCGGTGAGGTAGTATTCGAGCAGCGTTACGTCGTGTGCACGGGCCATGCGATGAAGGCGGATTCCCGCTTCGTGTGTCGTCAGCAGCGGCACGTCCAACCCTAGCCGGTCGCGCCAGGCGGCTCCGGTCAGGTCGGCAGTCAGGGCTTCACTAGTGAGTAGGTCCGCCTGCGTCCGAAGCCGAACGCGAGCGGCGCGGCACATGCGGGTCGTGGTGCTCCAGCGATCCGTGCTCTCTGAATAGGTGAAGAAGCGTTCGGGGTATGCATTGGCGAAGGCGAGCCGGTGAGAAGGGGCGAGGCGTGCAAACAGGCTTTCGCGTTCGAGCCGTTCGCGTGTGGCGCTGTGCGGAAACGGACCATAGTGCCGTCCGGCCATGGCGGGAGCATTGAACCCGCCGAACAGCGCCGTCTGTCCGGTCCCGCTCTGCGGAAGCCCATCGACCCCCAGATTCGCGTCGATAGGGCGAACCACGTGATCCGCACGGTCTACCGCTTGTAGATCGCTCGTCCACCGCTGATCTCCGGCGATGCGCGCGAGGTTGGGCCACTCCGAGTCGAGCGGGTTATTCGGTCCGCCCGGCCCCAAGCCGACGCCGTCGATAAACACGAAGCAGACGGTTGGGGCTTCTGCTGTTCCGCTCACGACAGCGCCTCCCAGAGCGCGTCCGTATTCAGCGGATCGGCTCCTTCGACCTGAGAGCGGACGAGAAAGGCCTGAACGGTTTCTCCAACTCGCTCATCGCCGCTCACGTGGCGCTCCAGCGTGTGGAGCAGGTGCGACCCCGGTGCCGGGTCGCAGACGACGGTCGCTGTCGCCATCGCCATTCGCACGCGGCTCGCTTCGGACTGATCGTGACCGAACGGACCATGATCCATAGCAAACGGCGAGACGACCAGCCCACCTCCACGCGCAGTCTCGACGACCGAAGGGCGCAGCGCAGGAGGGATGCGCGATAGCCCGGCTCCCGCTACGCCGATGCCGCCCCCGGCGCGTTTCAAGGTCGCCACGTCGAAGCCATCGTCCATCGCGCACAGCACCGTGACTCCGCGACGACTCGCCTCGGCTGCCAGCGACTGCGCGGTCTCAAACGCCTCGGGCGATAGTCCTGCCGATCCCAGCAGCGCCAGGACCGGGCGCGAAAGTAACTCTGCCTCTCCGAATGCGCGCAGGACGACTGGGCGACGGGCAGCAGACAGCCGGTTCAAACCCCCGGGCCAGTGGTTGTGGTGAGGCGTGAGCAGCGTGACGCGTTGCCGTGTGCGTGCTTCGACTTCCCGATCGGCGGCGGCGAGATGCTCGGCGAATCGCGCCGGATCGTGGAGCAGGTCGGCTAGGTCGGCGGCGCGGGGGATCCCTTTGAGCCGGTAGCCCAGTTGCTCGCGCGGGAGGGCGAGCAGATCGTCGTAGCGCTCGGCGTGGTGCAAGATCCGGTGGACCGTCGCGCGTCCGACGCCCGGTACGTCGAGCAGGGCGAGTGTCAGGCGCAGGGCAGGGGTATCGGTCATGGAGAGACTACGACCGTACGGGTGATCTCGTTCGGGATTTGCAGGTGCCGCGTACCGCTCGGATGCACCGGACGCCCTACTTTTCGGCCTGCTTCGCCTTCTATCTCTTCTATGTCCGAACCGCTGATGCGCCGTCTGCGGCGTATGCTCGACCAGACGAATGCACAACCCGAGGCGACGGCGCTGGTGCTGGGCGGTGGCGGCGCGCGAGCGGCGTACCAGGCAGGTGTCGTGCGCTACGTGGCCGAAACGTATTCGGATTCGGCCATCGACATCGTCACGGGTACGTCGGCGGGCGCGATCAATGCGGCGCAACTGGCGTGTTCGGCGTCGGGGCCGCGCAGCCATGTCGCCGACGATCTGTGCGCAGCCTGGCGCGAAATCGACGGGGCCAACGTGTTCGAGTCAGTCTCGTCTGGGCAACTAGCTCGGTCGATGATCGGCATGACGACGGGACAGCGCTGGATCGGCGGCAAGTCGATGCGGGCGCTCGTCGACACCGAACCGCTGCGGCACTACCTGTCCGCGCGGCTGGAGACGGATGAGGAAGGGGTTCTCGTTCAGGCGAAGCGAAACGTCGAGAATGGGCACCTACGCTGCTTCGCGCTGGCGACGACCGACTATGGCTCGGGGCAAAACGTGACCTGGTACCAGTCGAACGTCGACGTACATCCGTGGGAGCGGCAGAACCGCATCGGGCGCCCGGCGACGCTCACCCTCGATCACATCATGGCGTCGACGGCGCTTCCGCTGCTGTTTCCAGCCATCCAGATCGGCCAGGACTGGCACGGCGACGGAGGAATCCGGCAGGCGGCGCCGTTGTCGCCGGCTATCCATCTGGGCGCGACCCGGGTGCTGGCGATCTCGACGCGCTACGACCGCTCGTCTGCCGAAGCCGAAGCCCATGCCGTCGAGGGCTATCCGTCGGCAGCGCAGATTTTGGGTGTGCTTTTCAATGCCG
This sequence comes from Rhodothermales bacterium, assembly GCA_963793245.1. Lineage (GTDB taxonomy): Bacteria > Bacteroidota > Rhodothermia > Rhodothermales > BA12 > CAXBBB01. The sequence goes on along the minus strand of CAWBZG010000002.1, from coordinate 1,430,855 downwards.
TCTTTCTGGACGTGCTCGACCAAGACATCGACCGCTTCGGCAGGCTCAACAAACTGCTGAGCGACATGCCGCCTGCTTCTCGGAGAGGAATGCGCCCGATCCGCCTGCTGGCGCTGCGTCCATCGCGTGACATCGGGCGGATGGCGGCGCAGTTCAACGTTTCGTTAGACGGTGCTCTGGGATGGATCGCAGGCGGGTTGGGCGGCGGCGCCGAGGACAGTCCCGATTGGCTGAGTATGATTTTGTTCGACGGCGCGTTCGCCGAGCAACTTATGGACCTGGGATACGAAGACGCACGCACACGGCGCGACCAACTTGACGCGTTCTTCGCCGACTGACTCTTTCGACTTCCCCGCTTTCATGCGCCTGCTGCTCGCCTTTGCCCTGCTGATCCCCATCACCGTTCAGGCGCAGTCGACCGAGGTCACGGGCGTCGTCCGCGACGCGCAGACGGGCGAGACGTTGCCGTCGGCGACCGTCCAGATCGAAGGCACGCTGACCGGGACGATCACCAATGATCAGGGCGAGTTTGCGCTCAACGTCGCTCAGCGCCCCGCTACACTGACGGTCCGTTACATCGGGTACCAGATGGCGAGCGTCCGAGTCGACGCAGGTCAGACGACGGCGGACCTGTCGCTCGAACCGTCGGCACTGGTGGCGGGCGAGTTGGAAGTGACGGACGAAGATCCCGGCATGCGCATCATGCGGCGCGTGATCGAGGAGAAGGCGGAGTGGCAGGCGGGCATGAGCAGCTATGCCGCCGACGCCTATACGCGCATCGTCCTGCGCGGCGATAGCGGCATCGTGACGATCGCCGAAATCGCCTCTGACTTGTTCTGGCGGCGAGACGGCGGCACTCGCGAGGTGATCAAAGCGCAGCGTCAGACGGCCAACGCGCCGTTCGACGGCGCCATTCCCGCCGCCTCGACCATGCTCAACCTCTATGGCGACGAACAGGAAGTTTCGGGCTACCAACTGATCGGCGTGACGCATCCCAAAGCGCTGAGCGTGTACCGATTCCGGCTCGTCGGCCAGCGCTCTCGTGATGGGCAGCGCGTGTTCGACATCTCGGTTGAGCCGCGCAGTCCGCTGAGCGTGGCGTACGTGGGACAGGTGTCGGTATTGGACACCGACTTCGCCATTATCGAAGCCCGCTTGCGTCCCGGTCCGGCGTTCCGGTGGCCGCCTCCGTTCAAGCGTTTTGAGGTCGAGTACGTGCAGCAGTTCGACACGTTTGGCGGCGAAGCCTGGGTGCCCGTCGACCTCCGTAGCCAGACGACGATAGAGATCGGAGTTGGCCCGCTGTTCAGCATTCCGCCGTTTCAGGCCTCACGTGTGTCGCGGCTGACCGACTACCGTATCAACGCGGCCACGCCCGATTCGCTCTACGAAAGCCGCCAGTTGGCGACGGTCGACAGCGCTCAGGTCAAGGCCGATACCTTACTCGACTCGTCCGGCCTACGCGTCCCGCTCGAACCCGAGGAAGAGACGGCGTATGCCGAGATAGACAGTACGGACAGCCTGGAAGACGCCTTCAAACCGACCGGCGCACTAGCGAGAATGGGCGACGACAGCGGGAGCGACGGCTCGTTGATGGGCAATGTGGCAGAGTATGGCCGCATCGCGTACACCCGCGTCGACGGGCTGCGCATCGGCTTAGAACCCGAGATCAAACTGAGCGACAAGGTCCGCGTGATGGGCGGTGGCACGTACAGTACGGCTGCTGAAGCTATATCGTGGATGGTAGGCGCCAACTATCGTCCGAGCCGACGCTGGCTGATTCAGGCCAGACACAGCGATGGCATCACCGAACGCTACTCGTCTGATCTCTACACTCCGGTGACGGCAGCGGCGCGCGTAGTTAGCGGCGGAACGGATTACTACGACTACGAGCAATCGCGACGGTCTGCCGTCCGCGTGGCGCATCGCGTCAAAGGGACTCGGCTGTCGGTCGATGTGGTAGCGGCTCAGGAGCGCAATCGGTCGGTCGATGCGATCTCCGACCTGTTCACGATCTACGGCGACCCCAACCTGCGCACCAATCCAGATGTCGGCAACAACACCTTACGCTCAGCGACTCTCGGCTTCGATTGGGGCGACCAAGGGCTGCTCGGCGTCATGAGTTTCAGCCGTATCCAGGCCGACATCGAAGTGGCGCCCTCTGCCGTGAGCGATGTCGGGTTTGCACGTGCCTACGCCACCGTCGACACCTATCTCCCAACCTGGGGACAGCGTCGCCTCTTTCCGGCCCAACTCGTGATCCGAGCCACCGGACAGATCGCGGCGGACGATTTGCCGATTGAACGGTATGCCATCGTGGAGTCGTCATCGAGTTACGCCTCGCCTTGGGGTTCGCTGCGCACGCGCAACGTCGCTCCGTATCAAGGCTACGCGACGGCTGCTGTGTTCGCAGAACACAACTTCCGCACGATGCCGTGGGAGATCATCGGCTGGCGATGGGCCGCTGATCAAGGCTACAACTTTCTACTCACGGGAGCCGCCGCTCGGACGTGGAGCAGACAAGCCGTCGCTCAAACCGACCTTCACGCCGAAGCTGGATTCTCGGTCAGCGGTCTGTTCGATTTCCTGCGTCTGGATGTCACCTTCCGCCTGGACGAACCGGGAGTCGGTGTCGGAATCGCCTTACCTCGCGTGTTCTAGTAGCGCAGGTTACCGAACTGTCCGCTCGCGTGCACGCACCGTTTGTAGGTGTGGGACGACGGCTTGCACGCCCGGTACGGTCTGCACGACGCGCACGATGAGTTGCTCGTCGAGGGAGTGCTCCACCGTCCCATAGACGGTCACGACGGCATTCTGAACGTACAGCTTCAGCCCACTCACCGAGGCACGCTCGAGATCGCTCTCGAAGACGGAGGCGACGCGGCTGAGTAATGCCTGATCGCGTTCGGTCTGAACCGTCTGGGTGACTCCTTTGCGCTGGCGGCTACGCAGCCACGTTTCGAGGCGCGTGCCCAGCGACGGGCGCCGAATGGTTGGAGTGTCGGATGAGTCGGTCATGGTGGGGAAGCGGGAGGGAGCCGTTCCGATGCGGTGGGATAACCTGTAACGCAAGGATCGCGCCTGACGCTCCCCCTAATCTGGTTACAGTCCAAACTGCGGTCTAGCGTCCTGTCGGGGTTGCTGGATGCGGAGCAGATCGCGGAGCTTGCCGCTCTTGACCTGGAGCGTGAATCCGTACGACTGGAAGTCGCCGAATGGGACCCAATTGGCCGACGCTTCCCAGCACTCGAAGTCGCGCAGCATGCTGATCGAGGTCGTCGTCGGTTCGCGGTCCAGCAGGTCGAAACCCGGTTCGCCCGTTGATCTTGAGGTTGGGCGTCAGACTGAAGTCGAAGTTGGCTCCGATCGTTGCCGTCCGGTTTAGCGGTGTGGCAATCGTGCCGTCGGTCAGGACGATGGCGCCGCGCGACAGGTTGTAACTGAGGTCGCCGGACAGTCTCCACGGAATACTGAAATCGGCATACGGTGCGCCGACGAGCGTGGTCTGGAGCAAGGCCCGGATCGAGGTCTCCGGGAAGCGCATCGGTCAGATCGGCGTCGCGCGGTGGGGCGCCGAGCCCGCCTGCAGCGCACGCTGCGACGGACGTGCGTCGCCCCGGCGCTCACTTGCAAATCTACCGTCGATGGCGACACTGAAACGGGTCAAACGAGCCAACCGTCCCCTCCTCAGGTCGATGGCGGTGCGTCGGCTCAGCGGCTGGTAGGGGTCGAGGGTGAAGTTCAAGTTGGCACCGAACGATGTCCCCAGGTTGGTGCGCGCGTTGACCTGGATCGGCGCGAGCTTGACCGAGTCAGCGAAAAAATTGTAGCTCGACGACACGGTGAGATTAAGGAGCGTCAACGGTGTTCGCCTGATCTCGCCCGATAGGGTATCCTCGACGGCCCGGCGCGTCTCGAACACGTTGCTTGCTCCAAACGTCAGCGCCCCGACCGGTCCAAACGACACCCCCTGCGCGATGCCGTATTGCTGCGCCCGCCCTTGTGCATCGACGTATGAGCGTGTGTAGCCCCACCTATCGGTCGAGAAGTCAGGGCGCAGCGAGATGCCCACGTTCGGGCGGATGGTGTGCCGCAGACCGTCAAACGGGCCGACCTGTAGTGGGAATTGACCGTAGATCGAAGTCGACGCGTTGAGGTTGCCTGAGAACTGACGCAGCGCGAAAAACCCCGTTACGGCGTCGGTCTGCAGCACGCCCGACGTGTCGACGCTACGACGCTCGGTTTCGGCGAACCACGTCTCGCGGTAGTCGATTGACGGTGAAATCGTCGCATTCAGGCGCCCAATCAGCGGCAAACGAGTCACGTTGAACGACGCGCTGATCGGAATCGAGTGGTCGGCCTGGAAGTCGTATCCCGTTCCGCCCTGGCCTGTAGCTCGGCGGTAGCGCGATGGCGAGACGAGCGCTTCGTACCACGAAAACTCGACCGCTTCTGCATCGCCGCGATCCACCAAGACCGTGTCTTCCAGTGGCGTGAAGGCGAAGCGGTTGGTCAGCGTGCCTCGATAACTCACCTGAATCGACTCGTACCACAGCGCCCGGCTACCTCGTACGCCGCTCGCTTGGAACGGGGTGATTGCGCCCTGCGAAAATGTGATGTCCGGCAATGTCAGGCTCGCCGCTCCGGTCGAGAGCACCTGCTGCTGCGTCAGCGTCGCGGTGAACTGGCGCGATCCCCCGCGCGTCGAATACGTCACGTTGGACGAAATCTGTTGTGTGACCTGGTCTGCAAGCCGCTGCGACGTGTTGCTCAGCGCCGATGTAGTGGCAAGGTTGACGTTCGAGTTGAAGCTGGACGCTACGTTGATCGTCTGCCGGTGATTCCATCGGATGCTCGCGTTGGTCCGCCTCAGAAAGCTGCGATCGGTCGCCTCACCACTCCGCAATCGCCCGTAGGTCAGTTCCAATCCGCCCGAGTAGGCGTAGCGTTTGGCGTAGCGCAAACTGGGTTTCACGTCCCACGAACCCGACGTGTAGACATCGCCCTGAACTGTCACGTCGAGATACTCTGAGACCGGAAAGTACCAGCCGATGCCTTGGATAAAGAAGCCTTGACCGGGCTGCTCGCCATACTCGACCGCCGTCGGCCCGGCGCGTCGCCCTTCGACGTTGGGTAAGATCCCGAACGGAAGCCACAGCGGAGTCGGGATGTTGTAGAGGTAGAGTTGAATCGGGCCGGTGTAGATCCAGCGGTCTTGAACCTTGAGTTTGCTCGCGTGCAGGGAGTACGATGGATCGTCGACGCAGTCGCAGGTCGTATAGATGCCGTCGCGTGCTAGCACGACGCTATCGCGTCCGATGCCGACGACGCGCGCCTTCAGGTAGCCGTCATCGAACTGCGTTTGAGCGCCCTCGAATCGTCCGCGCTCGGTTACAAAGTTGAAGGCGATGCGGTCGCTCGAAAACGCTTCATCCTCGCGGTCGAACTGAGGCTTGCCGACCAGCCCGCTGTCGGCCTGGAAGCCGACGGCTGTCACCTCTTCGTCGTCGAAGGCGAGGACGAGGCGATACGCGTTGAGCGTCGCCGCATCGTAGGTCACTTGGGCGTTGCGCGTCAGGGTTGCCCTGTCGCCCAGGCTATCCGAAAACACCAGGTCGAGCGTGTCGGCCTTGAACGGGATCGGATGCTCGATGCGGGCACTGCTCGTCGTGTCGCGTGGGGCCGTTTGCTGCGCCCACAGCGGTGCAGGCGCCAGGCAAACAAGCAGCAGGAGCAGGCGGATCGGCAAAGCGAAGGCGGTGGAACGATGGCTCAACGTACACGCGCGCGGCATCGTGCCCCCAACGAGACTACGATGGATTCGACAAGCCGTCCAGATGTTCGAACAGCAAGTGCGCTGCGCCCAGCGTTCCGGCCTCGTTGCCCAGCGTCTCTTGCAGAATCTCGATTCCGTCGCGTAGGGCAGGCGTCACATACGAGGCGACCGTTTCGCGAGCCGGACCCAATATGTACGACCCCGCCGCCGACACACCACCGCCGACAATGACTTTGCGGATGTCGAGCAAGTTGATCGCCGATCCCAGAACAGCGCCCAGCCGCTCACCTGCCCAGCGTAAGACGCTCTCGGCAGCTTTGTCGCCTGCCTGGGCTGCTTCGTGCAGGTGGCGCGGTGTCAGACCTTCCAACTTGGGGCCGAGCATCGTGTACAGCAGGCTGTCCGTCTTCGTACCCAGCAGCGTTCGTGCATGGGCCGTGAGAAATCGATTGCCTAGAAAGGCTTCGATGGCGCCACGCACACCCGAGTTGGCAGGCGGACCGTCGCGGTCGATTGTCATGTGCCCAATTTCTCCAGCGGCTCCCGTCGTTCCGCGAAAGATGCGTCCGTCGTAAATGATCGCTCCGCCGACTCCCGTCCCAAGCGTCACCATCAGAAACGAGCGAAATGGACGTCCGGCCCCATAGTGCGCCGACCCCAGTCCGGCAGCGTTGGCGTCGTTCTCGACGATGATGGGCAGTGTGACGCCCAACCGCTGTTGCAACTCCGCTTGTACGTTGACGACGCCCCAACCCAAGATGTTGGGCGGATGCGAGATCGTCGTCCGGTCCCAGTTGATCGAGCCAGGCGCGCCGACGCCGATGCCCTCCAGCCGGTCCAGCCCCGCAGACGCCGACACCTCGCGCACCAGATCCGCGATACGGTCGAGCACGTGAGTCGGCCCCAACTCAGCCTCGGTCAATGCCGACGACTCGTGGACAATGCCACGTCCGCGCTCGACGAGCGCTGTTTTGATGGACGTGCCACCCAGGTCAACACCGACAGTCAGCATGGTACAGTTTGCGTTCGGATGGGGTGAGTGGCGGGATGCGTCACGATGCGACAGGCATCTGTTGGAGCGTCCACGTGTTGCCGTCCGGGTCGGCGAAGTGAGCGTATAGCATTCCGCCTAGGTCTTCCACCTCGCTCACCTCAACGCCGCGTTGCACCAAGTCCGCCCGGCTGTTCTTCATGTCGTCAACGACGAGGTGCAAGCCACGGAGCGTACCAGAGTCCATCTCGATTCCCGGAAGACCACGCCCTAAAACAATCGAGCAGGACGACCCAGGAGGCGTGAGTTGAACGACACGGATTCCTGGGCCAGGTTGCACATCGTGATCCGCCACGAATCCGACCTGGTCCACGTAAAACACCTTTGCCCTATCGATGTCGGAGACAGGGATGGGGATGAGTTCGAGTCGCACAGAGGGTAAGGGCTAGTCTAGAGGCGGAAGAAGACAACCGATCAAGCAAATGAGAAAGGGCTACTTCTCTTCGATTCGGTACACCGTCTCGCCGGGTTTGCGCATTCCGTATTGCTCTCGGGCCACCCGCTCGACAACGGCATCGCTCTCCACGGTCGTCACCTGCTGCTCCAATCGCGCGATATCGGCTGAAAGTGCAGCATTTTCGGACGCCACCTCATTCAACTCGTGATGCCACATAGCGCGCCGAACTAGGCTGTGGCTGTCGAAGAACGCTACCCAGAGCGCCGCGCACGCTACGAGGGCGATGACGATCAGGCGGCCTTTTGACACGAGAGGAGAGGAGTAGGAGCAGGCTTCGGATCAGAAGCGGAACGTGGCGATCCCCGGAAAGATAGCGGCATCGTCCAACTGTTCCTCAATGCGGAGCAACTGGTTGTATTTGGCGACACGGTCTGAGCGAGAGGCCGACCCCGTTTTGATCTGACCTGCACCCACGGCGACAGCCAGATCCGCAATCGTGGTATCCTCGGTTTCGCCGCTTCGGTGAGAGATGATCGTGGCGAAGCGGTGCTTGTGCGCCAGGTCGATGGCATCGAGCGTTTCGGTCAGCGTGCCGATCTGGTTGAACTTGATCAGGATCGCGTTGGCCGACTGCTCCTGGATGCCGCGCGCCAAACGCTCGACATTGGTGACAAACAGATCGTCGCCGACGAGTTGGACTTTGTCGCCGATCTCGCGGTGGAGGTTGGCCCAGCCTTCCCAGTCGTCTTCGTTCATCGCGTCCTCGATCGAAATGATCGGGTACTGCCGGACCCAGTTGGCCCAGTACTTCACCATATCATCCGACGAGCGCTTGGTGTCGGGATCGCTCTTCCAGAAGACGTAGCTACCGTCGCGGTACATCTCGCTGACGGCAGGGTCGAGGGCGATGTAGCAGTCCGAGCCTGCCGAGTAGCCTGCCTTTTCGATGGCCTCAAGGACGACTTCGATGGCTTCTTCGTTCGACCCGAGGTTCGGCGCAAATCCACCTTCGTCACCAACGGCCGTGCTCAGTCCGCGTTTGTTGAGGACGCCTTTGAGCGTGTGGAAGATCTCGGTCCCCATCTGGAGCGCTTCGCTGAACGTCTCGGCTCCGGTCGGCATGACCATGAACTCCTGCATGTCGACCGTATTGTCGGCGTGCGATCCTCCGTTGAGGATGTTCATCATCGGAACGGGCAGCGTCCGCGCGTTGGGGCCTCCCAGGTAGCGGTAGAGCGGCTGGTTCAGCGATTGCGCAGCGGCCCGCGCAACGGCAAGCGACACGCCGAGTAGGGCGTTGGCTCCCAGGTTGCTCTTGTTCTCGGTACCGTCGAGGTCGATCATCACGTGGTCGACGATAGCCTGCTCGAACACGCTGAACCCTTCGACTTCGGGCGCGATCGTCATGTTGACGTTATCCACGGCTTTGAGCACACCCTTACCCACGTAGCGGCCTTTGTCGCCATCGCGGAGTTCTACGGCTTCGTGCTCGCCGGTCGAGGCCCCGCTGGGGACGGCAGCGCGGCCTACGATGCCATCGCTCGTCGTGACTTCGACTTCAACGGTGGGGTTGCCACGGCTGTCCAGAATTTCGCGTCCGACGACGTCTGCGATGAACGACATAGAGGTAAGGGGAGAGTTAGTAGGTGGGGAGTGGATACACCGACGATGCGCGCGGCCTGTTTCGACCCACGGCGCCTCTTTGCAGAAACAGCGAGGCCGGAAGCGCTATTTGCACTCCCGGCCTCGCCGATTTCATCTGATGTAGGTCAGTCCGACGTGCGGAGCGTGACGGTTTCGCCGATCCATCCGGGGCATCCGCTGACCGTGTAGCGCGATCCAGGCTGGATGTCTTTGAAGAACAGCGATTCCTTGGTGGGGAAGTACCGTCCGTAGCTACCTGCTTTCTGGCGTGCGACGCTGGCGACGCTGGCATCTCCGGCTGCGCGGTTGTAGTAGCCGACGGCTGCGATGAAGGCTGCCTGATCGTCGAGCGACGTTCCGCCACAGTTGGATCCTGCGGCGACGTAGATGTCGCCGATGCCGATGAGCGAGGGACCGTGGTCGCCGTTGATGGCGAGCACTTCGCGGTAGGTCGAGCGGGCGGCGCGCAGGCTGCCAGCCGTCTGCTGCAGGCGTCCGATCTCGTAGAGTCCGGCGACGCGCTGCTCATCCGTTTCGCTGAGTGCGATGGCGCGCTGAAGAAGACTGATCGCCTCGTCGGTGTTGCCTTCGTCGACCGAGATGCGCGAGAGCATCATCAGCGTGCGACGGCTGGGGTCCATCTCGAGGATCGCTGGCTTCAAGCGCAGGATTTCGGCCGTGTCATCGAGCTGGTCGGCGAGGCCGAACACTTCGAGGATCAATTCCTGGTTATCAGGATCGGCGGCAAGCTGCTCGCTGCGGAATTCGTAGAGTGCTTCGGCGCGTCGGGAGCAAGATCAGCATGAGCTGGTCGAGATAGCTCGTCATCTCAGCATCCTCTGTGTAGCGAGGGCGCACCTCATTGATCATCGCGATAGCGTTGTCTACCTCTTCGGCCTTGACCTTCTCGGACAGGATATACTGGATCGTATACGTGTCCGTCTTGGCCGGGTCCATCTCGTAGGCCTGCTCATAAAGCGGCAGCACCTCGTCGAGGCGGTCCGTCATGATCTCGGCCTGCGTCTGAATGAACCGCGCCTTTTCGATCAGCGCAGCGTGCTCGTCGATATCGGTACCGGCAGCCTGAAGGATCGGCACTTTGTACTCCTTGACAATCAGGACCGAGTCCAAATAGGCAGCCTTGGTGTCGGCCTCCGTAGCCGTTGTCGCGAAATGCGTGTAGATCTCTTCCAGACGGTCGAAGTTGCGACGCGCGGTTCCACGGAAGTCCGGCTCACAGTCGATGATCCAGCGCAGGTTGGGCAGGGCCTCGACGAAGGCTTCGTTTTTGAAGTTCTCCGAGTAGAGCGAGTAGTTGATGTCTGCCGTCGTGTATTCGGCCTGGTCGCAAACGACGCCGAAAAGCTGCGCGCGCGCCGGAAGCGCGAGGGCGAAGGTGAGACAGAGGAGCGTAAGAAGTCGCGTAGTCACAGGTGGGGAGGTCGAGGTGTGGATGGAGAGTCGGTCTTTAGGACCGCGCTGGGTCAGCGGAGTTTCTGCCGTTGGAACCAGCGTTCGCCGATATTGACGTTCAGGCCGACTCGGTAGTAGCGGTCGCGGACTAAATCTCCGCTGGCGCTGCCCCTTGTGCCGGCTTCCAAGTTTAGATCAACTTGCGTGCCGGGTAGCAATGTCGGCAGGCTGAAGCCCCCCGTAAGTGCAAGCGTTTCAATGCCTTCGCCTGCAACAGGATCGACGTAGCCTTTGTCGAACGAGCCGCCCAGTCGGTATGCTACGCGCCTCCAATACGGCTCAAACGGGCGGTTTCCGGCAGGAACGTACTCCAGTCCGCCTGACACACGAACGCGATCTTGGAAGCGAGAAGTACCGCCTACGTCGTATCCGGGCCATTCAAAGTCGCTTTCGAACTCGGTCCACGGCTCGAAGCGCGCATCGGTTGTGAAGGTCCATCTATCGCCCACTGAATAGGACAGTCCGCCCGAAATTGTCCACGGAAGGCGCGTCTTTCCGTCCTGGGCAGTGGCGAGCGTGTCGCGGTCCAAGCTCTCTCCCAACGTCGACACGCGCTCGGCGTCGAGTACGATACCTGGGGAGACGACCAATCCTGCCGTGAGCCGGTTGCCCTCGGCACCTAGATCGGAGAGGGTGTACTGAGCACCTATAGAAGCCAAAACGCCGGTCTGCCGAGTGCTTTGGTTCTGGGTGACTGTGGTGAACAGAACGTCGGTGCTCGTGGTACGGAGGCTGCGCTCGATGATGCCGAACAGCATACCGAACGTTGCGCCGACTCGCAGATTCTCGTTAGGCGCGTATCCCACTCCTAGTTCGAGTCGCTGAAGGCCACCGCTGCCTCTGTAGGCCGTCGAGAAATCCGTCGTCTCGCCCGTGAGCGGGTCGATGAGTTGACCAGGCTGCTGAACCTGATAGCTGACGCGGGAATACGGGGCGTATTGCAGACCCAAGCCAAGTTTGCGCGCGTACAGCGGGATCGTCAGGTGGATGGGACCGATCAGTCCATCCGAGAGCAGCGTCTGCTCGTCGGCGGCATCGGTGATTTCGATGCCCTGGTAGTATCCGCCAAAGCCGATGCGGGCGAGTACTTGGTCCGACAGCGCTGCGGGGTTCGCGAATGAGGTGTACTCGGCGGACGCCAGCGCGTATCCGCCGCCGCCCATACCGACTGCCCGGTTTGAACCGAGTGAGAGCAACTCGCCCATACCAAATCGGCTATAGAGCGAGCCGTTGAACGCGTCTGCGGACTGTGCCTGGATCGTCGTTGGTAGGAGCAGGCAGACGGTGAGTAGTGCCGCAGAGAGGGTAGTGCGAATCGGCATCAGTCGGTCGGGATGATCGTGAGCGCGGCCCGAGCATCGCCGGAGAGCAGGTAGGCGCCAATAGTGTTGGCCGTGGAGTTGAACCGAACCGCAAGCGTTCCGAAGCAGTCAGTCGACGTGTCGTCGTAGCACAAGGGGTTGCCCAGCAGATTGCGCTGAACCAGTTGCTGCAAGCGCGCCGACGTGAAGCGAAGCGTGTTGTCCGCAAAATCGCCCTCGATCAAGACGAGGAGACTCGTGCCACTCACCACGTCATTTCCATCGGCATCTATGGCAACCAATTGGAGGTTCTCGACAGCAGAGGGGCGTACATACGAACCAACGTCTCCCAGAGTCGAGAGGGTGGGGAGTTCGATGGAGACGCGTGCCAATCCCGCGTTTGCGTAGGTACCATTCACGGCCTGGTCGCTCACGTCCAAGGTGAGGGCATGGCGAAATCCGTCTTGAAGCAGCGTGGCGCCTGCCGGAAGGGAAGAGACACCGGAGCGCGAGATCGAGGTCACGCCGGAATTGGCAACGAAGCGGACCGTATCTGCAGCCGAACGCGCCGTCAGGCTCACCAGCGATTCACCCGACGTGCTGAACTGACGGAATCCCAGCACAGCGTCGCCCGAAAGTGGCTCGAGATAGAACCCGTTGAAAGTGTTCAGGAAGTTGCTGCTCCGAAGAGTCGTATCCAGTCGCGCCACCCAGTCGTCGGGCATCGGGATAGAAACCGTGGAGGAATTGGCCTGCGCTTCGAACGTCGTGATGATGTCGCCTACGGCGAAGGAGGTATCCGACTCAGCGGCTGTGGCGACGAATGGCGCGGAAATGCTGCGCAGAGCGTATCGGACAGTCGAGAGCGTGTCGCCGTAGCGGTAGGAGACGGGTAGGTCTAACGTCACGCCTAGGACGTTAGACGCTCGGAAGTCGGCGACTGTGCTGTTGGTGTTCAGGATGCTCGCCGAGCCGAAATCGAGATAGGCCGCCGCAGAGATGGTGCCCAGAACGGGGTCGACAGTGACGCCTGCAAGCGACTGATTGGCGTTCCCGGTGCGCTCAGCGGTGTCGAATGAGGCTAGAGGCAGTGCAACACGGACGACTTCGGGCGTCCCACCTTCGTCGCCGACGAGTCCGAGTCCGACGTTGGAGGGATCGTCACACGCAGCGAATAAGAGGGCGGCGAGTGCGAGACAGGAAATACGCGTCATGCAGCGGGAGAGAAGGGCAGGAGAGAAGCCTCACAACGGCCGCTATCGGCGGCTTCGTATGGCACCTCGTGTGAGGTGTGAACGAGACAGCCTCCAAAAAAGCGCTCGGACTCTGCCTTGGCGGTGAAGCACGCGCAAATACCATCTGTGTACCGTGCGGAGACCGAGTCACTTCTTTGCGAGCCGCATTTCATCGATCCGCAAGAGCTAACCTACGCGAAAACGAGGATCTGCAGCCTACCAAAACAGTCAGAGACTCACTGCAGAGTTGGGCGGGCTAACCAGCCGGAGCGCATCTCCAGACTCACCAGCGCATTCGTCCAGATAGCAAGGTCGAGAATGCATCCCGCGATGCTCGAAAAGAGTCAGTCTTCGATCCCGAGTAGTTCGTTGTACACCGGACGAACCGTATCAATGGCCGTGTCAAACGATTCTACAAGCGTTCCCTCGGCTTCGACCTGGATTTGCGGCGTGTAGACGACGGCGTCCGCGTTATTGAGCGCAATCTGGCGCAGCGTGTCACCCTCGCTGGCATCGCCAGACATGAGCGCGACCGTAGCCCCGTCGAGTTGGGCGTCGGAGTCGTAGGCGTCGGGCGTGTAGACGATTTTGGCGCCACCGATTAGTTCGTCGTCGGCAAACTCCTTGCGGATGACATAGGGCGTCAGCGCACCGACCCATCCGGCAGCGTGAACGATGTCAGGCGACCAACCCAAGTTGCGGATCGTGGCAAGCACCGCGCGTCCGAAAAAGAGCGATCGGAAGGCATTGTCTTCGTAAATCGATTCGTCTTTTCGAGCTTTGTACGTTCCCTTTCGTTTGAAATAGGCCACACTCTCGACGAAATAGACCTGCAAGCGAATGCCGGGGATCGACGCGACTTTGATCTTGACCGTTTCGGTCTCTTCGCCCATTTTGACTTCGGCTCCCGACAGCCGGATCACTTCGTGTAGCCGGTTTTTACGCTCGGAGATGATTCCGAACCGGGGCATGAGGATGCGCAGTTCAAAATCTCCTGATTCCTGGAGCTGTTCGGGAAGCTGCCGCACCAAGTCGGCAACGTCGGTGGTCGTGTGAAACGGTGTAGCTTCGCTCGCGACGAACAGCACCCGGGTGGGCGTAGCCATACAGACTGGAGATTTTACGAACTGAATAGAGGAACGCCTAAAAATACGCTACGAGGGCTAAGGCGTCCAACTTCAACCGTCGTTCCTTTCCGTTTAGACTGAGTCCCCGGTACTACATCGCACGATCAGCGCGGCTGTTCTTGCTCGCGTAACGTCTCGAAATAGCGACGGATGAGCGCTTCGTACTCAGGTGCATAGCCGCTCTCGAGTGCGCGGATCAAGTCGCGGCGTAACTGCTCGGCACGCTCGGGCGGAGGCAGCGGGGTGCCGGGCGGACGGGGTTGCTCGTCGCCAGGCCGACCTTCGCGCTTTTCTTCCTCTCCGCGCTGCTGACTCGCGTTCTGCGCCTGGAGCAGGCGCGTCAGGATACGCTGCTGGCGTTCGAGAAGGGGGCGGTCGGCTTGGCCTCGCGACAACTGATCGATGGTTTCGGCCATCTGCTGGGCGGCGTCCTCCATCTGGCGGAGCATCTGTCCTTCGGCGCCTTCGCCATTGCCTTCCAGGTTGCGGCTCATCTCGCGCAACTCGCGACGGATGCGCGCTTGCTGCTCGCCGATCTGTCGCAAGCGCTCGGCGCCCTGTCCGCTCTTGCGTTCGCCCGCTGTCTGGTTGAGGTGCTGCTGGATTTGCTGGTTTAGCCCTTGCTGCTGCTGCCCCATCTGTTGGAGTTGCTGCATCATCTGCTGCATCGATTGGCCGCTTCCGCTTTGACTGTTTTGCGAACTCATGGCCTGGTCGAGCAGCTTGCTCAGGCGCAGCGCCAGTTCGTTGAGTTGGGTCATGGCCGCGCGTTGGCGGGCCGCAGCGGGAGAGGGGCGTCGTTCGCCCAACTCATCAGTAGCTGCCCGCATTTCGCGCAGACCATCACCGGCGATGCGCTGGACGGCGCGGGTTACGTTGGGCGCTCGGCTGGCGATGCTGGTCAGCGTATCGATGACCACCTCGAACGACTCGCGGATCTGCGTTTGGGCGCGCGCTCCGTCGCGCAGAACGGGGCTGTCACCGGCGACGCTTTGCACGTCGTAGCGTAGCGATTCTTGCTGCTCCGAAAGTAGGAGCACGTCATCGAGCGCGCGGCGTAACGCGGTGATGTTGAGTTGGTCTTTCTGCTCCTGCATCTGCTGCTGCATTTGCTGAAGCTGACTTTGCAACTGACGCATCTGCTGCTGGCTCTGCTGCTGCTGCTGCTGCTGCTGTTGTCCGGTCTGCCCCTGCTGCATTTGCTCGGCCGTCTGCCGCATCTGCTCAGACGTCGCCTGCGTGCCGGACTGTTGGCGGATCTGGTCGAGTTTGTTCTCGTCGGCGGAGCGGGCGTCTTGCATGCGCTCGCGCAACTCGTCGAGTTCGGCGTTGAGCGAGTCCGCTTTCTCGGCTGCGGCCTCCTGGCGCTCGGCCAATTCGTCTAGCTCTTCCTGCGAGGGCGATTGCTGGCCTGAATCCGACTGCTCGCTGCTTTCCGATTGCTCGCCCGACTGACTCTCTTCGCCCGACTCTGAGTTTTCGCCCGACTCACTTTCGGATTCAGATCCGTTCTCCTCGCTCGATTCGGACTCGCCGTTGGGCTGGTTTTGCTCGTCCAAGCTTTTGGTGTCCTCTTCGATGGCGGCCTGCTCGTCGGCGAGTTCTTCGGCGCGCGCGGCGAGTTCTTCTAGTTCGCGCTGGATGCGGAGGTTTTTCATCAGCTCCATCGCGCGGTCCAGCCGCTGTTGCAATTGCTGCTCGCCTTGGTCGAACTCGTCCATCGCCTGTTGCATCTGGCTCAGGTCGAGTTCTTCCATCGCTTCGCGCAACTGCTCGAGCGCCTCTTGCAACTCTGGCGATGCCAATTCTTCCATCACCCGTCGCAGTTCCTCGTACTGCTCACGCGTCTGCTCAGACATCAACCCTTGCTCTTCCATGGTGCGGCCCAACTCCTCGGTCGCCTCGGTCAGCGCGCGTGCCTGCTCCTCCAACTGCTGCTGTCGCTGCTCGGCTGACTGCAACGCCTGCTGCGATTCCCAGGTCGCATCGCGGTTCTGGCGGAGTTCGCGGCGCAACTGCTCGAATTGCTCGCGTGCGTCGTCGCTCCTCTCGTCTAAGTCGCGGACCGAGCGTTCGAGCGCGTCTTCCTGCTCGTCGAGCGCGTCGAAGCGCTCGTTCAAACCAGGCAAGCGCAGGCGATGGGTCGCCGAGCGTCCGATCTGGCTGCCCCGTACGCTGTTGTTGTCGCGCGCTTCCAGGTAGTAGGTGATCTCGTCGCCCGCCGAGAGCGTCAGGCTGGGCAGCGCTCCCAAGTCCCACGAGTGGACGATCTGCTGGATGCGAGCGCCTGGCTCGAGTGCCAGCTCAACGCGGGTGTACTCGGTCTCGACGAGTTTTCCAGCTCGCATCGTGAGACGATAGACGAGGCGCGCGTCGTCCAGCCCAAAGTCGTCGCTCGCTTCACCTCGGACGACGACGCGCCGACTGTTGTCGAGGTCGATGCTCGGATCGGGCGATGCGATGCGGATCGTCGGCGGGGCGTCGGCGAGCGGCGTGATGTAAAACGTGGCCGAAGGCTGAGCGCTACGCCCCGACGTACCGTCGACAACGACGCGGTAGGCATCTGGTGATCCGACGGAGAACGATCCGGCTGCACGCCCCGCCCCCAGTTCTAGATCGACATCGGCTCGCCCCTCGAAGTCGAGGTGGGCGCTGCCCGCCTCTCCGCCACCTAACCCAAGGGCGATGCGCACCTGCGTTCCCGGAAGCGCCGCCACATCGCCCACACCCGGGTCGAGCGCCATCGGCGGAAGCCCGCTGTACCTGGGCGGTACCAACTCGAGCTGTAAGGACCGCACGACTGGCGGATTGGCCACGTCGACTGAATACCAATTGCTCTCGACCGGATCCGCGACGACGCGGTACTCAGACGCATACCGCACATTACCCAACGCTCCCGTGTACGTTGCACCTTCTTCAGACCCCGACGGCAAGAGCCGGATGCGGTCAATGGCTTCCTCACCCTCACGCTTCGACTCCACCCACACTTCGGATGGTCTTCCCCCGAGGGCACTCACTTCGACTCGAACGGTGTCCCCAGCAGTCACCTCCACGTCGCCCGGAGACACGGTGAGGGTGAAGGGAGCCGGACGAGCAAATGCCGCTGCCGGAGAGAACAAGCGGTCGGCGGCACCGCGTGCGGACTGTGGTGAAACGGCGCACCAAGCCATGAGGGGTACCAGGGCGAGAACCGTCCAACGTGCCAAGTAGTCGGCTGCTTCGAGAGGACGGATGGCGTTCTCGAAAGGGGTTCCGTTGAGGAGCGTGCTCATTCGGTCCCGCGCCGTCACAGCGAGCATCCCCGATCCAGAAGCAGCGTGGTCGTCGAGTTGAACGAGCGTCAGCAGACGTTCACCATCGCGTGCGTTGCGATGTCCCACATGACGGGCAAGTGTTGCGTCGGAAAGCGCCGATGAGCGGCCCGTGAGTGCGCGCCATACAAAGGCTCCCGCATGAAGGAGGGGAGCAGCAAAGAGTGCCAGTACCAACGCAAAGAGCGCGAGGCGGACGAGCGGCGGCATCCACAGCACAGCTTCGGCGCCGAGCACGACTGTCCCGACAGTAGCGACGAGCAGCACACCCAGAACGGCCCCGCGCACCAGAGTCGCCCCGGCCATTTTCGTTCGCAGCATACCGAGTCGTGCCCTGACGCGTGCGAGATCAGCGGTCGCAGAGGAGGGCAGCGGGAGTTCCATAAAACGGCAAAGGTTCAGACCCGCAACGTGTCGAGCCTACCCTATCGCACGCTCAGAAGGAAAAAGCGTTCGGTCGATCCTCCTCCAAGAGGGTTCAGACGTCCGAGGCGGACGACACGAGCGCATAGGCCGAGATGAGAACCTGCACTAACAGCAAGCCGAACAGCAGGATCACTTGGCCGATGTTGAAGTGCCGCGCGCTTTCAAAGGCTCGCCGAATCTGTGACGTACGGATAAATCCGCTCGTGTCGCTCTTGTGAATCGCCCAGATCGAGAACGCCATCGAAACGATAACTCCGACGACGCCCCACGCACCGAGCACGAACGGCAGCGCTAGAGAGATAACCGCGAGCAGGAACGTCGCCGTGAAGATGGCTTGGGTCCGGTTGAAGTTTTTAAAGATGCTCAAGACTGTGTAGTAATAAAATGAATGCCGAAATGTGGCATGGGAAGCTTGAAAGAGCGTCAGACTCCTATCGAGTCAAATCCGGTGTACGAAGCGAGAGCGGAAGGTAAGTCGATGGCTCCATCATGCCGCTGACCCGCTTCGAGGAGTGCGGCGACGATGCGGGGCAGCGCTAAGCCGGAACCGTTGAGCGTGTGGACGAACGCGGTCTTGTTCTCCTCATCGCGGTAGCGAATACCAGCGCGCCTCGCCTGGAAGTCCTCGAAGTTGCTGACGGACGACACCTCGAGCCACCGCTCTTGCCCCACACTCCACACCTCCAAATCGTACTTCTTGGACTGAGTAAATCCCAGGTCCGACGAGTTCATGAGCAGGCGTCGGTAGGACAGGCCGAGCGCGTCGAGCAGCGACTCGGCGTGAGCGGTCAGCGCCTCCAGTGCATCGTAGCTGTCTTGGGGGCGTGTGAACCAGACCAACTCGACCTTATCGAACTGATGCAGTCGGTTGAGTCCGCGCACGTCTTTTCCGTACGATCCAGCCTCTCGACGCCAGCAGGGAGTGTGTGCGGCGTACTTGGTCGGTAGCGCGTCTGCGTCGAAGATCTCACCCGCGTGGAAGTTGGTGACGGGGACTTCGGCGGTTGGGATGAGGAAGAGTTCGTCGCGCGTCGCCTCGTACATCATCGCCTCTTTGTCGGGCAACTGTCCCGTTCCGCGTGCGGCGTCGGCGTTGACGAGCAGGGGCGGTTGCATCTCCATAAATCCGGCATCGGCTGCGCGGTCGAGGAAGAAGGCGATTAGCGCGCGTTGCAGCCGCGCACCCTTGCCGACGTAAAAGGGGAATCCGGCTCCGGCGACTTTGGCGCCCCGCTCGAAATCGACTAGACCGTGTCGCTCAATCAATTCCCAGTGCGGTAGCGCGTCGAAGTCGAACGTCCGCTTTTCACCACGCTCGTGGACGACCACGTTATCGGCTTCGCTAGTGCCGATGGGAACGTCGGGGTGGGGGAGACCGGGGACGCTGAGCATCAACTCAGAGAATTCAGCGTCGAGGTGTTTCCCTCGCTCCTCTAGTTCTTTGACACGCGCCTTGAGATCGCCTTGCGCCTGGATGTGCGCCTGCGCTTCGTCTTTGCGTCCCGACTTCATCAGCGTCCCGATTTCACGCGCCGCTGTTTTCGCATCGGCCTGAGCGGACTGCATTTCGGTCAGCGCTGCGCGGCGCTCTTCGTCCAGCGTAATCAGCTGGTCGACGATGGCGGGATCTCCGGCTTTTTTGTGGCGGATCGCGGCGCGGACACGTTCGGGGTCCGTTCGAAAGAGGGCAGGGTCGATCATCTGTCAGAAATCAGGAAAAGCGAAAGTTAGCGTCCAGTCGTGAGTCGTCGCCCCAGGCTGTCGGGCAGCCCTTCCTCGGCGATGCGGCGTCGGGTGCGCTCGATGTCGTAGGGCACTCGAACCAGCTCGTACGTGACCGCGTCCGAGTCGAATATGCCGTAGGCAGCACGCGCATCGCCGTCACGGGGCTGGCCGATGCTTCCGACGTTGACGAAGAACCTACCGCCTGGTGCAACTCGAAACTGGCCGATTTTAGCGCTTAGAATCGCGGGAACGTGCGTGTGACCGGCAAAGCAGATCGGCGTGTCGAAGTGATCGAACTGCGCCTTTGCCACCTTGTAGCTTTCGACACGCATCCAATGCTCGGGACGTTCGGGCGTGGCGTGGACGAGGGTCGCTCCGGCAAACGTAGTCGCGAGCGGCAGGCCAGCGAGCCACGCTCGGTCGTTGTCGTCGAGTTGCTGGTGATGCAGCGTCGCGGCGACGGCTCCATCGCGCGGAAGGCCTTCGATGTCGCCCGTTGCGACTGCTGCATCGTGGTTGCCCTGAACGATGGCGACGCATCGCTCACGGACGATTTTCAGGCAACGTTCGGCGTCAGGTCCATACCCGACCGTATCGCCCAAGCAGACGAACCTGTCGCATCCTCGTCGGTCGGCATCCTTCAGCACAGCCTCGAGCGCCGCTAAGTTGGCATGGATGTCGGAGAGGACGGCAACGAGCACGGAACGGGTAGGGAGTTTGGCGCGCGCGGCGAGGATGCAGCGCTGCGGTGCAAATATCTTCCGACAACGCGACCCGGTGCAACCGTCCGGCGCGCAATCCTCCCGTTCCGCACAGCCCATGCCCGATCTCCCCGCCGCTCCTGTTCTGACCGTCGGCGTCTTTTTTGGCGGCGTTTCGCCCGAGCACGAAGTGTCCGTCATTTCCAGCCTGCAAGCTGCCGCTGCTCTCGACCGCAGCCGCTATCGTCCGTTTCCTGTTTACGTCGGAAAGGACGGCACGTGGTATACGGGCGATCACCTGCTCGATCCGGCCAACTTCGCCGATCTGGACGCGCTACGTGCAAAGGCAACGCCCGTTCTGCTCAGTCCGAGCGCCGACAGGCATTTGGAACTGGTCGAGCCTCAGACCGAAGGCGTGCTGCGCAAAGAGTGGCCTGTTCACCGCATCGACGTGGCGTTTTTGGGCTTCCACGGTGGCGAGGGTGAGAGTGGTGGCTTTCAGGGCCTGATGGAAACGCTCAACGTCCCCTACACTGGGGCGAGCATCCTGGGATCGGCAGTCGGAATTGATAAAGTGGTGTGCAAATACCTCTGTCGCGATCAAGACATTCCGGTCGTCGACTTCGTTGCGCTGCGTGAGTCGGATTGGGCCGGTAAAGAGGACGCGATGATGGACCGAATCGAAGAGCGGTTGGGCTATCCAGTCATCGTAAAACCGTCGCGGTTGGGATCGAGCATCGGCATCGGCAAGGCAGACGACCGATCCGAACTCGACGCCGCCATCGAAGAAGCACTGCGGTACGACGACAAGATTCTGGTCGAGCACGCCATTGAGGATCTGCGCGAGATCAACTGCTCTGTCTTGGGCGATCCGGGCGACGCAACCGCTGCCGTTTTGGAAGAGCCGATCCGCAGTAAGGGCGAGAAGCTGCTCACGTTCCAGGAGAAATACATGCGTGGAGGAGGCGGCGGAAAGGGCGGAAGTAAAGGCCGTCGCGGTGCCAAAGAGAAGAAGGACGGCTCGTCCGGCATGGCGTCGCTCGACCGCATGATTCCGGCACCGCTGACGCCTGAGCAGACCGAGCGCATCCAGTCGCTGGGCGTGCGCGTGTTTCAGACGTTCGAGTGCGCCGGTGTCGCCCGCCTCGACTTCATGATCGACGGCGCCACCGACACGATCTACTTCAACGAGATCAACACTATTCCCGGCTCGTTCAGCTTCTACCTGTGGGAGCCGTCGGGCGTGCCGTTCGCCGAGTTGACGCACCGCATGATCCAGACCGGACTCGACCGGCATCAGCGCAAGAACAGCCGGGTCCGCAGCTACGATGTCAACCTGCTCTCGGCCAAGAGCCTGAGCGGAATCAAAGGCGCCAAATCGTGACTGAAGGAGAAGAGGTACTGGACCTGTCAGCCGCCGACCCGGACGTACTCATCCTCGTCGCGACCGAAACCGGAACCGCGCGCGAGGCCGCCGACCACATCGCCGAGGCATTGATCGACATCGGATTTCGCGCGCCCGTCCGAGACGTGAGCGAAGTCGATCCATCGGCGCTGGCGTTCGAGACGCAACTGATCTGCGTCGCGGCTACGCACGGAGAGGGCGATCCGTGCGTAGGAGCCGTCGGTTTCTATGACGCGTTGCGCACATCGCCGCCCGACCTTTCGGGCATCGCGTTCGGAGTCGTCGCGCTGGGAGATACAACGTATGAGCACTTCGCCAGAGCCGGGTTTACGTTGCGCGACTTGCTGCTAGGCGCCGGTGGAAGGCAGTCTACTGAGATTCATACCGTCGACCGAGGGCTGCGGCTTTCGCAGATCGATGACGTAGTCGACTGGGCGTACAACTGCGCTGCTGGCTTTGCCCGAGTTGGGGCCAGCCGCAAAAAACCCTGACAGGTCGTCGGGCCTGCCAGGGTTGATCTGGAGTCGGTGGTTTACTCGGCCTCAGAAAGCGCCAACACGTAGGTTGCGACGGCCTGGAGTTCGTCGCTTTGCAGCGCTGCGGGCGGCATGAGTAAGTCGTAGGCAACAGGCTGGTCTACGCCGTGCGCGATCAGAGCGATGAGCGAGTCGGGCGATGGGCGCGATGCGAAATGCAACCAGTCGGCGTCCGTCAGGTCGGGACCTCGCGGAGTACCCGTTCCGTCGTCGCCGTGGCAGGCGTAGCATAGCCCTGTTCCAGCGTAGAGGGCCGGGCCGTCGGGAGTCGCCGTGGGGATCTCAGGAGCAGGCGACTCGCAGGCGGCCAGAAAGAGCAGGCCGAGCAGCGCCGTCCGAATCACTCGTCGCTCGCGGTGCTCTCGTTTCCTCCCATCGAGGGCAGGTCGGACAGATCGCGGATGCCGACGGGGACAACCATCGCTCCAGCGTTCTCGAACGTGAGGGTGAGATCAATCGTCTCGCCTGCTGTAAGTCCGTTGGTGAGGTTGATGAGCATGATGTGGTAGCCGCCTTGCTCGAGCATCACCGAGCGTCCGGCGCGCACGTCGAGGCGCTCCAGCATATCCATCTTCATCATCCCGTCGTCGCCCACCGTCGTGCGGTGGATCTCGACGCGCTCGGCACCCGGGTATGTGGCCGAGAGCAGCGCATCGTCGTCGCTGCCGCCTTGGATGGTCATAAATACCCCACCTGTTCCGCCAACGGGAGCAGCTACCGCGTAGGCACCTTCGACAGTCAATTCTTGCGCGACCATGTCGGTGGCGCCGTCGTCCACTACGGGTGCATCGGAATCGCCGCAGGCGGCCAGTAGGAGGAGGAGCGGAAGGAGGAGAAGACGCTTCATGGGAGAGGGGGAAATGGGGAGGAGCGGCAAAGGTACGAAAACCGATGCTTAGTCGAGCAGTGCGCGGGCGTCGTCGGCCACCATTTGTGGGATCATGCTGCTCCCGCCATACGACTCGACGATTCGGCCTTGGGCGTCGAGCAGAAACGCTTTGTCGCTGTGGCTGACGAGGTAATGCGGCGTGCCGTCGGCGAGGGTGTCGGGCGTCTCTTTCTGCGTGCGAATGCGCAGCCGATCCATCAGGCGGGTGACTTCGTCTGGTTCTCCCGTCAGCAGCTTCCAACCGGATTCGAGCTTCCAACTCTCGGCGTAGGCGCTCAGCGTCTGGGGCGTGTCGCGCTCGGGGTCAAACGTCAGCGTGGCGAACTGGACGCGTGACGTGTCCGATCCGAGCAGCGTGTGGATGCGCGTCATATTTGCCATCGTCATCAAGCACACGTCCGGGCAGTGCGTGTAGACGGCGGTGACGATGGACGGCTTTCCTTGGAGATCAGCAGGGATCGCGAACGCGTCGGCGTGTTGATCTACCAGGGCGAAGGAGTCGTCGGTGAGGTCGTCTTCGGGTTCGAGGTGATCGGGAGAGGTCTGGCAAGCGGCGAGTGCTAGGAGCAGGAGCAGAGGGAGAGGGCGCATCGACTAGGCGTGTTGGGAGTAGGGACGTACGCGGAATGGGGCGCGGCGATTCCGTTTTCCTCGCATCTCCCGCACTCTATCCACGTGTTGTGCGTAGTCTGACGGACTTAGAACTCCAATGCTATGCCTCTCGTCGCCATCGTCGGCCGCCCCAATGTGGGGAAGAGCACGTTTTTCAACCGCTTGACCGAGTCTCGCCAGAGCATCGTCCACGACGAGCCGGGCGTCACGCGCGACCGCGTATACGGTGATGCCGAGTGGAATGGCGTCGCCTTCAACGTGGTCGACACGGGCGGGTACGTTCAGGGATCGTCGGATCAGTTCGAGGAAGCGATCCGCGAGCAGGTCGACATCGCACTCGCCGAAGCCGACGCCGTCCTGTTCATCGTCGACGTGACGACGGGCACGACCGACTTGGACGACCGGCTCGCTAGCATCTTGCGCAAGAGCGACACGCCGACGTTCGTCGTCGCCAACAAAGCCGACAATGCGACACGCCGTCTGGATGCGATGGAGTTTTACGCGTTCGGTCTGGGCGAGCCGTATCCGCTCTCGTCGATCAACGGCAGCGGAACGGGCGAACTGCTCGACGAATTGGTCAAAGTGCTGCCAGCTGAAGTCGAGCCTGAGGACACCGGCGCGCTACGCATCGCGCTAATCGGTCGCCCCAACGTGGGCAAATCGTCGCTCACCAACGCGCTCTTGGGAGAGGAACGCACCATCGTCACCGACGTGGCCGGGACGACGCGCGACAGCATCGACGCTCCGCTCACGTGGCACGACCGCGATCTGGTTTTGGTCGACACCGCCGGTCTACGTCGTAGGTCGCGCGTACACGAAAACATCGAGTTTTACTCCACGCTCCGCACCCAGCGCGCGATCGAAAGCTGCGACGTGGCGCTGCTCCTCATCGACGCGACGACCGGATTGGAAGCCCAGGACATTAAAGTCCTTAAAGACGCCGAGACGCACCGCAAGGGACTGGGCATTCTGGTTAACAAGTGGGACCTGCTGCCCGACAAAGACACCAATACGCCACGCGACTATGCCAAGAACATCCGCGAGCGCCTGCAAACGCTGAGCTACGTCCCGATCCAGTTCATATCGGCGACGACCGGACAGCGCGTTGGTAAGGTTCTCGAACTGGCAACGACGATCGGCGACGAACGCAAAAAGCGCATCTCGACGAGTAAGCTCAACGAGGTCGTCCAGGCCGCGTTCGCTGCTCACCATCCGCCGACGTACCGGGGAGCCGCTGTCCGCATCAAGTTCGCAACACAGGTCCGCACCGAGCCGCCTACGTTCGCGTTCTTCGCCAACCATCCCAAAGGCGTCGGCGATAGCTACAAACGCTACCTGGAAAACAAAGTCCGCGCCGCGTTCGGGTTCGAAGGTGTTCCGATGGGTATCGTGATCCGGCAGAAGTAGTTTGCTCCGTTCGCCCGCCGCTCGGCAGCGCCCCTATCGTTCGTCTCCACTCTGCTCTATGACCAACGCCGAAACCGTCCGCTCCGCCTATGAAGCCTTTGGCCGTGGCGATGTGCCCGCTGTTCTCGCTACGTTCGCTGAGAAAGTCGTCTGGTCCGAAGCCGAAGGCCACCCGTACGGCGGTGAGTACACAACTCCAGAGGGTGTCGTTGACGGCGTATTCGTGCCGCTCGCAACCCGGTGGGACCACTTCTCCGCCGCGATCGACCACATAGTCGACGGTGGGGGTGACCTACTCGTCGCCGTTGGCCACTATGGAGGTCGCTACAAGGCGAACGGCAACGTCATCAACATTCCCTTCGCTCACGTCTGGACGATGAAGGACGGAAAGGCGATCCACGTGCGCCAGCACACCGATACGGCGCTGTTTCAACTCGCTGTCGCCGGAGACTGATCTCTCGTCAGTCGCACGAAAATCAGTACGTGCGTTGCGATAATGAGCGGCACCAGAAACGTAGGCAGCAGGCTCATCGGAAAGCGTGCGATGGCGGCGACCTGCAGGATGTCGACGGATCCCAGCCGCAGCGCTGTCGCCACGACAAGCACGATGTCGACCAGCCCGACTGCGTTCCACAAGCCGACCGTCCATTTCCTACCTGACGTGATCGGCGGGCAGGCGAAGTAAGCAACGAAAAGCGCGGAAACGGCGACCGCGATATCACCCCAGCCTGCCCAGAGTGCGAAATCGTCGGCCAGTTCGCCCCGCGCGTGCAGCACCAGAAACGCGATGCCGACCATCCGGGTCGAGTGGAAGAGCACAAGATGTCGAGTCGGGACGGACAGCGCCCAATTACGGAGCGATGGCCGGCCACAACCGCCACGTGCTCCAGCGTCGCATTCGTCACGCCGATTACGAACGCTGGAGCACCGATCAGCGCTCCGCTCCACCCGATGACCGATGCGATGGCGAGCCAAACCCCCAGAAGGGCGATGCACCACGTGGGAGTGAGGCAGATGCATCGGGATTCATACCGTGAGGGCGCTAAACAGGAAGCTCAGCGCCGCCCGCGTCACGAGGCGTCGTGGTCGCAGTGGTCGGCGTGGTGCGGCAGGATATGGGCGGAGCACCGCTCGCGCAGCGTCCAGTTGCGCACGTGACCGACGACGAGCAGAAGGCTTCCGGCAACCGTCAGGCCGATGTGTCCCGCGTGTCCGAGCCAAGCTTCGGCAGGTAGCGCACCGGCAATCAGGAGACCACCTGCGACGAACAGGGCCACGACGTGCCGCTTGCGGTGGACGCGGTAACCGGGCCAGCCAGCGGCGATAGCAATAGGAAGCGTCGTCAGCGCAGCGAGCAGGTGGAAACTGCCATGGTCCGATCCGCCCCAGCCAGCGAACAGCGTCAGGGCGAAGGGGAGCGCGAGGCAGTGAATCAGGCACAGCACCGACGCACCGATGCCCAGGCGGTCGGCCCAGAGAGCGAAGCGTGGAGCGGTGGTTGGGGAAATGTGCGGCATAGCATCGGATAAGATCGGGAACGAGCGTTCGGTTCCGCAATCCAGAGTCCTTCACGTATCGGCACGGTTGCACAACCGTTCAAGCGCGGGGCGTACGCTGGCGAACGGTAGGGGGAGAGTGGCGTTAGCGTCTTCCGCTCATCGACTTTCTATGGAACGCTCCGACCCGACCCCAGCCCACAACGCATTCGAGTATCTCGAAACTCGCGCGGGGATTCACGCCTACCGACATCGCGCCAACGATCTCCAAGTTCTCGTCCTCGAACAGCCGTCGGCTCCGGTGGCGTGCCTGATGGTGACTTATGGCGTCGGCAGCCGCAACGAAGGCGCCGGGCTGACTGGGGCGACGCACTTCCTCGAACACCTGATGTTCAAAGGGACGGAGCGCTACCACGCGCGGCACCAGACCAGCGTCTTTCAAGTGCTCCAGTCCGTCGGCGCGCAGATCAACGCGACGACGTGGCTTGACCGCACCAACTACTTCGCCGTCTTGCCAACTGATCACCTGCCGCTCGCCGCCGACATCGAGGCCGATCGGATGCGCGGCGTTCTGCTCGAAGACGACGCCGTCGCGAGCGAGAAGACGGTGATTCTCAACGAACTCGACAGGGGGCAAAATGAGGCCTTTCGCAACCTCTACCACCACGTCTGGTCAGCGGCGTTTCCCGCTCATCCCTACGGCCACCCGACGATCGGCTGGCGTAGCGACGTCGAGGCGATCACACCCGACAAGCTGCGTGGTTTCTACGACACCTACTACTGGCCCGGCAACGCGACCGTCAGCGTAATCGGCGGCGTCTCCACCCAAGATGCGCTCCAACTGGTCGACGAGCGGTTTGGGTCGATTCCCTCGGCGCCGCATCCAATTCCGTCCAATGTGACGCGCGAACCCGATCAGCGGGGCGAGCGGCGTGTCGTCGTGAAGCAGGCCGGAGCCGTCGATCACTTGATCTGCGCGTGGAAAGCGCCCGAGGCCACCCACGCCGACGCTGCTGCCCTCGAACTGCTCTCGGTCGTTTTAGGCATGGGCAAGAGCAGCCGACTGTACAACGCTCTCGTCGACACCGGACTGGTGACTCACGCTTCGGCTTCGGCTCCGTCGTTTCGCGATCCGGCTCTGTTCTCCATTCTCGCGATGCTGACGCCCGGAAAGACACACGCGGAGGTCGAGGCGGCGATCTATGCCGAGGTTGATCGCGTGATTGCGGACGGGGTGTCTCAGGACGAACTCGACCGTGCGTTGGGTTTGTACCGTGCGCACGACGCCTACGCCCGAGACGGCGTTTACGCTGCCGCGAGTAGTCTAAACGAAGCGATCGCCGCGGGCGATTGGACGCTGTTCACCGATTCGCTCGACCGCGCTCAAGCCGTCACACCCGCCGACGTGCAGCGCGTCGCCCAATCCTACTTCACTGCCGACACGCGCACCGTCGGCTTGCACTTTTCCAGCTAATGCCCCTCGACTTTGCTTCCACGATCCGCGAGGCCCATGCACCGGGTGTCCGGCTGATCGCTCTGCCTACGGCTGCTCCCGGCGTCGTCTCCGTTCAGGCATCCCATCCCGTCGTCCTCGCCGATCCTTCCGACGAACTGGTTCAGGATATCCTCGCGGGCGTGCTCGACAAAGGAACGGACCAGATGGACCGCCACGCTGTCGCTCACGCTTTGGAATCGCGCGGTGCCCAACTCGGGTTCTCGTCCGACAGCAGGCGGATGGGCTTCCGGGGCAAAATGCTGGCCGACGACGCCGCGTTTGTGCTCGGCATCGCCGCCGATCTGCTTGCTCGGCCCGCCATAGATTCGGAGGAAGTGCGCAAGGCCGCCGAGCGCAAGGCGGCCAGCTATGCGCGAGCTTCGACCGATACCGGCGCTCAGGCCGACGCCGCTCTGTCTCGACTCCTCTATACGTCCGACGATCCGCGTCACACGCCTGACTTCGTCCGATCCGCCGAGCGCGCGCTGACCATCGACGCGGATCAAGTCCGTGCGCATCACGAGCAGGCCCGCACGTGGGGACCGCTGACGGTCGTCCTTGCCGGTGACGTAGCCGCACTCGATCTCGACGCTATCGCCCTGCGCTTCGGCGGACGTGCCAACGTCGCAGCGCCCGATCTGCCGCCGCCGACAGATACGCGCGCCCAGATCGCCCGCCACTTTATCGCCGACAAAACAAACGCCGACATCGAAATGGGCCACGCGACCGTCGTCGACCGGCAACACGACGACTATCTGGCGCTCCGAGTGGCGTTGTTTGCGCTGGGAGGCAACTTCTCGGCCCGGCTGATGCAGGAAGTCCGCGACAAGCAGGGGCTGACGTATGGCATCGGCGCAAGTCTGTCGGACGCCGACCAGGGCGTCGGTGGGGCGGTGTCGATTCGGGTCACGCTGAGCGAAGAGAACATCGAGCGCGGTATCCAGTCGACTCGTGCGGTCGTCGACGAGTGGGCGCGTGAGGGGCTGACGATGGCCGAACTGGAGCAACAGAAAACGACGCTGATCGGCACGTATACCGTCGGCCTAGCGACGACCGGCGGACTCGCCGCGCAAGCCCATCGCTTGGCTACTACGGGCTTCGACCTCGACCAACTCGACGCCTACCCAGACGAAATAGATGCGCTGAAGCTCGATGAGGTCAACGGTGCGATCGCCGCTCACGTCCGCCCAGACGCGATTTCCACTGCTATCGCCGGGCCGGTCTCTGATTGAGTGAGCGTGTCTGGTCATGTCCCGATCACTCTCATCGACACCAATCAAGGGGAAGCTTGTGATGGGATTACGGCTTCCTCACAGCTTGCGTAGCAGCTTGCTCACACGCATGCGGCTCTGCCTGCGGATCGAACTGTTTATCCGATAACGACACCGACTTCCGGTGTCTGCATCCTTTGATAAACGACACGATACCTATGAGCGACCGTCTCAGCCTGATTCAGAAACACGTCTCCGACCAGTCCGCGTTGGAGCGCCACATCCTCGAAGCCGTCAAGCGTCAGCGCGACGAGGACGCCATTCGCGCCGATCCCGACGTCAACACACTGCTGATCGAAATCGAGCGTACGCTCGAAAGCCACCTCGATGCGCTCGGCAAACTGGCCGAGAGCTACGATGCCAAGACCGAATCGGTCTTCAAGAAAG
Organism: Rhodothermales bacterium; assembly: GCA_963793245.1. GTDB lineage: Bacteria > Bacteroidota > Rhodothermia > Rhodothermales > BA12 > CAXBBB01. Next base: position 1,401,190 of record CAWBZG010000002.1, on the reverse strand, counting down.
CCTTTACAGCCGCAGCAGGAGTCGTCGCCGGACTCTACGACCAGGTTCGCAGCGAAGAGATCAGCCGCGACTTACGCGACGACTACACCGCGCTCAGCCTCGCCGCGATGGGCTACACCGCCTTCACCGCGTTTGGTCTGACCATCAAAGAGCCGCGTATCGCCGATCTCGCTGAGCGTCACCTCAAGGATTTGACTCCGCTTCTGGTGTCGATCTCTGAGAAACTTCCCGTCTACGTTGTCAAGGAGACGGTGAAGGAGAATCCCGAGGCCACCGTCGACGCGACGGTCGGTCCCGAGGCTGTCCGCCGCACGCAGTCCGCATGGGCGCGTGAGGTTACGGAAAGCCTCGCCTGAACACCCTGAGGGGTGAGGGAGCGAGACGGGGCGTTGGCTAAGGCTGGCGTCCCGTCTCCATGTTTTGGACCTGCGCGAATGACCTACGGGCGCCCGCGGCGATCCTCACCGTATTGGCAACGCGAAAGAGGCCGGATGGGTAGTTTGAGTAGTCTCGGCTTCTGCTTTCGTGCGCTTCGTCCTCTCGCTCCTCTTATTTCTGATTGCCTCCGATGGGGTGGAGGCTCAGGTGCTGCGTGTCGCCCCGGGGCCTATTGAGGCCGCACTGAACACGTTGGCGCGGCAAGCGCGCGTGCGCATCGTGTATGCCGAGCGACTCGTCGAAGGGCGCGAGACGGCATGTCGCTATCAGGGCAGCGATTTGGATTTGGCATTCGGATGCGTCGTGAAGGGACTACCTCTCCAGGTCGTACGGCGGCGGCAGGGGCAGTATGTGCTGCGCGCGCGTGAACCCGAACGGGACGCCGTCCGCGATGCGCCCACACGCGAGACGTTGAGCGGCTTCGTGCGCGATGCTCGAACGGGCGAGGTGCTGCCTGGGGCGTCGGTCTATCTGCCTCGTCTGCGCAAAGGAACGTCGGCATCAGCGGCGGGCGTGTTCACGTTGGCCGACCTACCGTCAGGCGCGCATGCGGTCCGCGTTTCGTACGTCGGATACACGGTCGTCGACACGGTCCTGCTGACACAGTCTCCTCGTAACGTCGTTGCCCTGTCGCCGTCGTCGGTCCTTACGCCGGACGTGGAAGTCGAAGGCGAAGCGGCAGTGCAACCGGGCTTGACGGACATTCCACCCGCGCTGCTCGACGAGTTGCCGACCAGTTTCGGAGAGGCCGATATGCTGCAGCGCCTGACGTGGCTTCCGGGCGTCGAACGCGCAGGCGAAGCGACGGGTGGACTGGTCGTCAGAGGTGGTGAGCCGGACGAAAATCTCTACCTGCTCGATGGAGCGCCGGTCTATCATCCGTGGCACGCCTTCTCTCTTGTGTCGACGTTCCAGACCAACACCTTCAGCCGCGTCCGCCTCTTTCGGTCGATCTATCCCGCCGAGTTTGGAGGACGCATCTCCGCTGTCTTGGACGCTGAGATGCGCGATGGCAACCGCGAGACGCCCCGCGCCCAGGCTGCGCTTGGACTGCTGAGCGGTCGATACCTGATCGAAAGTCCGATCACGAGGGGAAGCTCGTTCATGCTGTCGGGGCGGCGTTCGTTTATCGACCAGATTGTGGGCCGTCGGCACCCGGTCGTCGGCGACGATGGACGGCTCGACACGCTGCGGACGGGCTACGTCTTCGACGACTTGTCGGCCAAGGTGACGTGGCGACCGGGGTTTGCGCACCGCGTCTCACTTTCCCATTATGGCGGCAGCGACGCGCTCGACCTGCGGCTGCCGTTCGACTTCTCGCTCGATTTCGACAGCTGGCAGCGCCCCGCCGACTTGTTCTTCGAGATCGACCATGGGTGGGGCAACCAGTTGCAGAGCCTGCGCTACCAATATCTGCCGTCGACGCAACTGTTCGGTTCAGCGACGCTCTATCGTTCCACATACTCAGCGAGGGAAAGCAGCCGCATCCGGCCCGCCGAGGGCACCTTGCTCACGTCCGATTATCGCATCCGGCTCGACGAGTACGGCGGTAAGCTGGGCGTCGAGGCCTTTCCACGCGCGGGAGTGAGCGTGCGAATGGGTGCTCACCTCGCCGCTCGTCGCTTCCGCTCCCGGCTGGACGGAGGGCTGGAGCAGCCCACGAGAGAGCCGACGCAGACGAGCGACAGAGTTGAGCAAACGGCGTTTGAGTCGGTCGCGTACGCTCAGGTCGATTTGGAAGGAGATCGATGGAAGGCCGCAGGCGGCGCCCGTGTGAGTACGTCGTCGGAGGGGGCCTACGTGTTCGTCGATCCCAACGTGACGCTCGCCTACCACGCGACGGACCGGCTGACTTTGCGAAGCGGCGCCGGACGGTCGACGCAGTACCTCCATCGCCTGCGCGACCGCTTCTCCGTCCTCTACGACCTGCTATCGAGTCGCTGGATTCCCGCCGACTCGGGCGTGCGACCGGCGCGTGCCCGAACTGCCGCAGTCGGGTTCGAATGGCGCCCTCAACCGGGCGTTCGGTTCGACCTGGAGGGCTACGGGCGACTGACCCGGCATGTACTCGTGCCGTTCGATCCCGAGCAGACGAAAGACGGATTGGACGGTCCTGGCATTTCGTCTGCGGCGCTGCTCGGTCAGTACGCCGATGCAGACGGACGCGCATTCGGCTTCGAGGCGACGGCTGAACTGGTCCGAGGCCGATGGACTGCCTGGGCGTTTTACAGCGGCGTCTTGAGCGAGCGATTCAGCCCCACGCGCGGCGATGAGCAGTACCAACTTGCTGCCCAGAGCATCCCGCATCAGATCCGCACCGTCGTTAATCGTCGCATGGGGAAAGTAGACCTGGGCGTGAGCGCCGAGGTCCGAAGCGGCGAACCGTTTGCCGAGCCGACGGGTCGTTTCTCCGTCACCGATCCCGTCACTGGCGACCCGCAGTATTTCCTGCTGCGTCCGTCAGCGCCGAACGCGCGTCTGCCCATCTACGCGCGCCTCAACGCGACCGCCACGTGGCGCTTCCGCCTAGTCGATGCGGCATGGCAACTTCGCGTCGACGTGTACAACGTGCTCAACACGCGCAACACGCTCGACCGCACCTACCGACCGACCGGAACTGGCGTTTCGATCTCCGACCGCAGTGGGCTGCCGATCTTGCCCTTGTTCGAGTTGGAAGTCACACTCTGATTAGTCGACAGCGACGGCCACATTGCGCACGCCCGTTCCCGGCGATTCGGGTAGCGTCATCCGACCATCGGTCCACGTCATGCCACCTTCGCCGACCGCGTCGCGTATGAGTTGAGGCGCGTCGAGGTCGCAGAAGTCGGCGAGCGGCGCGAGGTGAGCGGCGGCAGAGACGGCGACCGTGCTTTCGACCATGCATCCGATCATCACGGTCATGTCCAAGCTCCGGGCGACGGCGATCCCGCGACGCATTCCGGCCAGCCCGCCGGTCTTGCAGAGTTTGAGGTTGACACCGTCGGCGCCACCTGCCAGCGCTACGACGTCGGAAGCGCCCTGAACAGACTCATCAGCGATCAGCGGCGGCATTCCACTTGGAAGCAGCGCACGCAGTCGATGCCAGCGCGACACATTGTCGGCGATCAGCGGCTGCTCGACGTACGCCACGCCGATGTCCGACAGCGCTTGAACCAAGCGAGCGGCATCGGCTTCATCGTACGCGCTGTTGGCGTCGACGCCGAGAATGGTGCCGGTCGTCAACTCGCGCGTGCGGGCGACGATCTGCACGTCGCGATCCACATCGCCCGAGCCGATCTTGAGTTTGAGAAAGGGGAGATGTGCAGCATCAGTGGCAGCGCGTTCGAGCGCTTCGTCGTCGTCGGGAATCGAGAGCGTGAACGACGAAAGGGGGAGGCGAGCCGGGTTCAGGCCCCACAGTTTCCACAGCGGCTCGCCCATCGCGCGTCCCCAGGCGTCGTGCAGCGCGAGGTCGACGGCGCACCGGGCCGGAGGCGGGCCGGGCGGCAATCCAGCGAGGGCGTCTTGGAGAAAGATCTCGCCTTCGGTCGCCAATCGATCCAGGTCAAGCGTCTGGACGTAGTGCTCCAACTGCTCGATTGTGTAGGGGTAGTAGGGCACGCGCGCGCCCTCGCCCCAACCTGTTTGTCCCCATGCGTCGAGGCGGACGAACAGACTCTCTCGCGTCGCCGAAACGCCATGTGCTACTCTGAACGGGGTACGCAAGTGGTGCGTGTGGCGACCGGAGCGGAGCGTGAGCGGTGCGGACATGGCGATAGGGGTTCTTGGGTCATCGCGAGGAGCGGAGCGACGTGGCGATCTCCGTACCATACCGCTACTTCGGCGATCGCCACGCTTCGCTCGCAATGACAACTGGCTGGTGATGAGCGCCCGCTAGTTGGTGAGGCTTCGGATAGGCGCGGGGATGCGGCCGCCCCTACGCACCATGACGCTGCTCGACAGGCTCGATACGGGCAGAATCGGCGCGCGTCCGAGCAGGCCGCCGAACTCGGCCCAGTCGCCGACGCCTTTGCCGGGGATCGGCAGGATGCGGACAGCCGTCGTCTTGTTGTTGACCATACCAATGGCAAACTCGTCGAGCAAAATGCCCGCGATCGTATCCGCCGACGTAGCGCCGGGAATGGCGACCATGTCCAGGCCAACTGAGCAGACGGCGCTCATCGCTTCCAACTTCTCGATGGAGATGTGGCGACGTTCGGCGGCGCGGATCATCTGATAGTCCTCGCTGACGGGCATGAAGGCGCCGCTCAATCCGCCGACGTGCGCTCCGGCCATCAGTCCGCCGCGCTTGACCGACTCGTTGAGCATCGCAAGCGCCGCTGTCGTGCCTGGAGCACCGACCGATTCCAGTCCGAATGCCATCAGGATCGCCGCAATTGAGTCGCCCTCGGCAGGTGTCGGCGCGAGTGACAGGTCGACGATGCCGAAGGGGATGTCGAGGCCGGATCGCTCGCTCAGCAGGGCCGCGCAGCGTTCTCCGATCAGCACGCCCGCGCGCGTCATCTTGAACGTCGTCTTTTTGATCGCTTCGCAGACGGCGGTGAATCCCGCATCCGTGCCAACTTCCTGGACGGCGCGGAGGACGGCGCCCGGTCCGCTGATGCCGACGTTGATGCAGGCTTCCCGCTCGCCCGGTCCGTGGAAGGCTCCGGCGACGAAGGGGTTGTTGGGGACGGCATTGCAGAACGCCACGAACTTGGCCGCAGCGATAGCGTCGCGATCCTTGGTGCGCTCAGCCAGATCCTTGATGACGTGCGCCACTTTGAGAACCGCGTCGGCGTTGATGCCTTGGGCCGTCGATCCGCAGTTGACCGATCCGCAGACGCGCTGCGTCGTCGACAGCGCCTCGGGGAGCGAGTCGATCAGCGCGTCGTCTCCACGCGTCGAGCCACCTTCGACCAGGGCCGAGAATCCTGCCAAGTAGTCGACGCCTACGTCCTCAGCAGCCTGGTCCAGCGTTTGGGCGAGTTTGACGAAGTCGCTTCGGTTGTGGCTGTCGGCAAACAGCGCGGCGGGCGTGATCGCGACGCGTTTATTGGCGATCTGGACGCCGTACAAGCCCTCGACTTCGGCGGCGACTCGGGTGTGCAACGCTGCGTAGCGGCGGATCTTATCGTAGCTGCGGGCGCGTGTCGTGGCGGGCAGGCGCGAGGCGCAATCGCGCAGGGAAAGCGACAGCGTGACGGTTCGGATGTCGAACAGGTCGGCCTCGGTCATCCGAAGCGTCTCGATCACTTCCGGCAGTTCAAACGGCATGAGTGGGGCGGGGTGTGGAGCGGCGGCTCCAAGGCAAAAAAGAAAGGACGAGAAACCCTCAGACGCGGTGCATCGCGTTGAAGAGGTCCTCGTGCTGCATCAAAATCCGCACGCCGCGCTCTTCGCCGACTTTGCCTAGGCGAGACTGTACCTCGCCGACCGATGAGCGCGCGCCCTGTCCGTCGACGATCATGATGACGGTGAAGTAGTCCTGCAAGATCTTTTGCGACACGTCCAAGATGTTGTAGTTGGCCTCCGACAGGACGTGGGTGATGGCGTGCAACATGCCCGGCGCGTCCTTACCGTACGCGGTGACGACGGCTTTGCCTCCACGAGCGGACGAGTCGGGAGTAGGACCATCCAGTTTTTCGTCGAGTAAGGCGACCGCGATGCGTTCGACGCGGTCGGGCGTGGCGTCGGGGCCGAGTACGTCGGAAATGCGGGAAACCAGTCGGCGAAAGTCCATCGGTCGAAAAAGAGAGCGTGAGGAAAGGCAGAGCGCGCGGGAGCGCTTCCGTGCGTCCCTAAACTACGAGGTCTGGCTCGCTGCCACGCCCGCCCGCGCGTTTCCTCCAATCTTTCGATGCCGAACCCACCCCACGCCATCGCCCCCTCGTTGGTAGCGGACCGGCTCAGTTTGCGCCGCTACGCCGTGCTGTCGATCTGCGCTGCCCTCGCGACGCTTGCGCTCAAGTCCTATGCGGCCTGGGCGACCGACTCGGTCAGCCTGTTCTCAGACGCCGTCGAGTCGCTCGTCAACCTGGGCGCTGCGGTTCTCGCCTGGATCTCGCTGACACTGGCGGCGCGTCCGCCCGACGAAAGCCACGCCTACGGTCACGACAAGGTCGAGTTTTTCGCCGCCGGACTGGAAGGCGGACTGATCGTGCTCGCCGCCGTCGGCATCGCCTGGGCCGGAGTCGACCGCCTGCTCGACCCGCAGCCGATCCAGCAACTGGGATTGGGGCTGACGCTCGCCACAATTGCCACTGGCATCAACGCCGTCGTCGGTGGCATCCTGATTCGCAAGGGGCGATCCGGCCACAGCCCGACGTTGGAAGCCGACGGACAACACCTCATGGCCGACGTAGCAACTGGCGTCGCCGTGCTGGTCGGGTTGGGACTGGCGCACGCGACCGGGTGGACGATGCTCGATCCGATTCTGGCACTCGTCGTCTCTGCCATCGTCGCCATTGCCGGAGCGCGGTTGATCCTGCGTTCGATGGGCGGCCTGATGGACGAAGCCCTCGCAGAACCCGACCAACTCGCCCTGCGCGCCGTCCTCGACCGTTACGCGATGGACTATCCGCTCGACTACCACGCGCTTCGCACACGCCGTAGCGGTGCCCGCCGATTTGCGTCCGTCCATGTGCTCGTCCCCGGCGAATGGAGCGTTCAGCGCGGACATGAACTGCTCGAACGCCTAGAAGCAGATCTGCGTGGGCAAGTGCCAAACCTGACTATCCTGACGCATCTCGAACCCATCGAAGACCCCGCCTCGCGCGCTGATATTCCGCTCGACCGCAGATGACTCTATGTCCTTTCGCTTGGTCATTGCGAGGAGCGGAGCGACGTGGCAATCTGATGTCAACGCAGCATCGCGTAGCGCAACGATGCTCTCGGATTTGGTGCGACATGTCGACTCTCGCTGCGCTGGGCCTTCTTTGCCTTGATGCAAAGAAGCAAAGATCAAGGCTGGACTCGCCCCGGCTGATGCTGTGTTCGCTCGCTGAAATCGTCCAAACTCACTCGCAAGCTCGCTCAAACAGGACGATTTCTTGACGCTCGCTCTCTCCGCATCTGTTTCGCCGGACCGAGATCAGGCCGCTTGGTATTGCTGCGAGTTGCGTTTCTCTCCTTACCCCTTCGTCATTGCGAGGAGCAAAGCGAAGCGGCAATCTGCGTCGATTACCGCAATCCGGCGATGACGTGTCGCAGTCCGGCAGCGATTAGCCGAACACGCCGTACACATCCGGCCGCTCCTCACCGGCCTCGTACAGATCGGTGAATAGCTGCGGCAAACGCGTCGGCCTGCCCGTCGCCACGTTCACCCACACCATGCGCGCCTCTCCGAACGCGTGGACGACGTCGGGCTGCTCCTCAGTCGAGACGACATAGCGCGTGTTGAATGACGTGCGACTCGGCGCATCCGTGCCCAGGTGGATTACCAGCGTTGAGGGGTGGACGATGGGGCGCTTGTAGGTGCACGCCGCATGAACGACGACCGGCCCCGCCTCTCCCGTCCAGTCGCCCGCGTGGTCTTCAAGCATCCGAATCCGCGCTTCCTCGAAGTAGGTAAAAATGCGCGCGTTGTTGAGGTGCCCAAACGCGTCCATGTCCGACCAGCGTAACGGAATGTTGAGGGTCGAGAGATGACGGATGGAGGAGGTGGGTTCGGTCACGGCGTCTGTGGTTCGGCGAGGTGTTCGCGGACGTAGTTGGTGAGCAGCGTGTAGAGGTGCAGGCGTGTGGAGCCGCCGTAGATGCCGTGGTTGCGGCCCGGATAGACCATCAGGTCGAACTGCTTGCCTGCGGCTTGGAGTGCGTCGGCCATCTGCACGGCGTTCTGGAAGTGGACGTTGTCGTCGAAATCGCCGTGGACGATGAGGAGTGCAGCGTCTTCGTCGAGGTTGGCGGCCAAGCCGACAGGGGAGAGCGCGTAGCCGTCGGGGTTTTTCTGCGGCGTGCTCATGAAGCGCTCGGTGTAGATCGTGTCGTACTGGCCCCAACTCGTGACCGGCGCGACCGACATGCCCATACGGAAGGTTTCGGGGCCTTCCTCGTACATCATCGACATCAGCGTCATGAAGCCGCCATAGCTCCAGCCCCAGATGCCGATGCGGTCTTCGTCGACCCACGGCAATGCAGCCAGATGCTGTGCGGCGGCGATCTGGTCGAGCGCTTCGACTTCGCCCAACCGCTTGTAGGTGACGTTTTTGAAGTCGCGACCGCGTCCGCCAGTGCCCCGGTTGTCGACGACGGCGACGACGACGCCTAGTTCTTCGGCCAGATACTGATGCCACAGGTAGCGGTCACCCAACCACGCGTTGCGGACCTGCTGCGAGCCGGGGCCACCGTAGACGAACATCAAGACGGGATACTCGCGCGCCGCGTCGAACGTCGACGGCTTGATGAGTAAGGTGTTCAAGTCCGTGCCGTCGGCTCCGGGCGTCATCGTCATCTCGGTTGATCCCATCGCGTAGGTGTCGAGCGTCGCAGCGAGGTCCGAGTTGTCTTGGAGCGTCTTGACCAACGCGCCATCGGTGCGGCGCAAGGCGACGATGGTGGGCGTGTTGATCGTCGAGCGGGTGTGAATGAAGTAGCGGCGATCTCGGCTCAAGTCGGCACCGTTCCATCCGGCGTCGGGCGTCAGGCGCTCGGGCGACGCTGATGCCTCGCCGTTTACGAGATCGACGCGTTGGCGGTAGACGTGGCGCTCGGTCGAGCCTTCCATCGTCGAGACGAAATAGATCATACCCGCTTCTTCGTCGGCGCCCAGAAACTCGGTCACGTCCCAGTCGCCGCTGGTGAGTCTGCCGACAGGCGTTCCATCGTTGGCGTAGAGGTAGAGGTGGTTGTAGCCGTCGCGCTCGCTGATCCAGATAAAGTGCTCGCCGTCGCGCAGGTAGGTCAAAGCGCCTACGTCGAGGTCCGAAAATCCAGTTTCGACTTCGAGCCACGTGTCGGACGACTCAGCCAGAACCGTTTGGATGCCCAGTGATGCGGGATCTCCGTAGAGTACGTCGAGCTGGTTTTGGTCGCGGTTGAGGCGAAACATCCACACGTCGCCGTCGGGCGTCCAGCCGATCTGCGGGATGTATTCGGTCTCTTCGCCGCCTTCGCCCCACGTATCGGTGTCGAAAAAGCGCGGCGATGGGCTAGACTGGGTTACGTCGACCACGCCGACGCGGATTTCGCTGTTGGCCTCGCCTGCTTTTGGGTAGCGGAAGCGCTCATACGTGGGATATTGTCCGCGCAGATCGGTCATGGCAAAGTCGCGGACGTTTGTCTCGTCGAGTTGGACGAACGCGATGTACTGCCCGTCGGGACTCCACCGCCAGCCGTCACGCAGGCCGAATTCTTCCTCGTACACCCAATCCGACGTGCCGTTGATGATCGTGCCGTCGGCACCATCGGTCGTCAGCGCGGTTTCGGCTCCCGTCGCCAAGTCGACGACGAACAGGTTGCGGTTGCGCACGAACGCAGCGCGCTGTCCGTCGGGGCTGAGTTTGGCGAACATCTGCAAGCCTTTGCTGCGGTCCGAAAGAGGAACGATCTCGCCGGTCGTCGTGTCGCCGACGTAGTACAGTCCTTTCGTGTTGAGTCTCCAGACGCGCTCGCTTTCGGTGTAGAACAAGACCCTACGTCCGCTCTGGCCGAACGCGTAATCTTCGATCTGAATCGGGTTGCCGGTATCCGGTGCGATGAGCCGCTCGCCCACGATGAGTACCTCTCGGGTGTCGGTTTCGATGTTGTAGCTGATCAGATTCGTCCCGTCGTCGGTCTTCTCGACGTAGGTGACGACCGGCCCGCTTTCGGCCCAGCGTCCGCCTTGGAAGCCCTGTTGCGAGAACGTGTTGGAGGCGTGGATGGCATCGAGCGTCAGACGCTGCTGGGCGTGAGCGTCGTCAGCGGATGTCGCAAGCAAGGTGCAGAGGGCGAGGAGAGTGAGGGCGCGCAGCATAAACGGGGACGTTTCGAGTGGGGGAAACCGGCGGGCGGGCCGAGGCGATTAGAAGGGCTAAGATAACCGACTGATGTCCATGAGAAACGCCGCCACCCCGCCACTCCGTGTCCGCATGGAGCAGACGACGCGCCTCGACGACCTGCTGGCGCTGGGGACGGGCGACCTGAGTCTGACGCGTGCGCTGGTGTCGCTGGGCGCCATTCGGCGTAACGCCCAGGCGCTCCACGCCAAAGCCCAAGGCGCCGACTTAATGGCCGTGGTTAAGGCCGACGCCTACGGACACGGCGCTGCCCGTGTGTCACGGGCGTTGCAGGAGGATGGAGTTGGAGCGTTTGCGGTCGCCACGGCAGCCGAAGGCGTGCGCCTCCGAGCGGCAGGCATCCGGGGGCGCATTCTCGTGTTTGGTCCGCCGCTGGCCGAATGGCTGCCCGCATTTCGCACGCACCGGCTCGAAGCTACCGTCGTCTCGCTCGACGCCGCTCGGATGATGGCTGCTCACGCTGAGCCGCGCGAAACGCTTCGCGTCCACCTCAAAGTCGATACGGGAATGCATCGCTACGGCGTATCGCCCGAACAGGCCGCCGAAGCCGTTGCTGCGCTCCACGCGCCGGGTCTCGAACTCGCGGGCGTGATGACACACTACGCCACCGCCGACGAGCCGGACAACAGCTACACCAGCGATCAGGCTCAACGCTTCGCCTGGGTCAGAAGCCTGATCCCCGACGTGCCGTCCCATGCCCAGAACTCCGACGCGCTGATCCGCGGGCATGGATCGGTCGACGGCGCCCAATGGGTGCGGACAGGCGTTGCGCTCTATGGGTTGCTGTCGCGCGAGGAGCAGGCCACCGTCGGCGTCGAGGAAGCGATGCGGTTCTCGACGCGCGTCACCCAAGTGCGCGACCTAGCGGCGGGAGAGGGCGTGTCGTACACACTCAGTTGGCGCGCTAGCGAGCCGACGCGCCTCGCCACTATTGGAGCAGGCTACGCGGATGGGGTCCCGCGCCTGCTCACCAACCGGGGGGAGATCGGCCTTTCGGGAATGCGCGTGCCTATTCGAGGCAACGTCTGTATGGACGCGTTCATCGTCGAGGTCGGCCTGGACTCCGACGTAAAGGAAGGCGACGAAGCGGTCCTCATGGGGCGCGGCGGACCGAGCGCGCAGGAAGTTGCTGCCTGGGCCGACACCATCTCCTACGAAGTTGCCTGCCGCGTCGGGCAGCGCGTGGCGCGCGTGTGGACGGAGAGGTGAGGTGGACCTCGTCGGTAGCGATCGCAAAGGCGTAGGTACTACAGCCCCCTGCTACGCCGCGCGCGAATAGATGCGCGACCACACATCGTCGACCGTCGCGTCTTCGGCGGGTGCAGCGGCACGCGTGCGCTCAGATGGCAAGTCGACCAGGCGGAGAGGGAAGATGGAGGTCACGGCGGCGGCATCGCGGCGCTCTTCGATCTCGGCGAGGACGGCGGGTAGCAGATCGCTCAGCGGGCGGGGAGTGGGCATGACGGCAAGTGGTTGAGTTGACACAGGATAGATCAGTCGAGTGTCAGCATTATGTCATAGGCTTGTCGTTTTCTCGTACGTATTTCTGCGGCGACCGAGCAGCAGCAGGAGCGCACGCGTTTTGCGCAAAGGAATGGGGCGTACGTGCAGCAGCGGTTGCCACTTTGTAACTTGCCGGTCTATGTCTGCCTCACGCACACCGCTCGATCAGCTGCGCCTCGCCTGTGTTGGGCGCGTTGCTGCGTGGTGCGCGCTGATCGCGATCACGTCGACGCTGGGTGCTCCGTTCGCGAACGCGAAAGAAGCCCAGTCGCTTTCTGCGTTGGATCAGGTGTGCGCCTATGTAGGACTCGACGGTGCCGCGTGCGACGCGCTACTGACCGCGCCCGACACGGACGCAGCACTCGCCGCGCTCGACCTTAGCGACGCCCAGCGTGCCGACGTTTCCGCTGTGCTGAACCGGACGCAGGGCTTTTCTGCTCCTCCGCTTCCGTTAGCGGCGTTCGATTCGGCTCGCTCGTCGCTGCGTGGCGTTTCGTCGTCGGCCCCGAGCGGTTCTGCCGTCCTGCACTCGGCTCCTGTCGCACCGACTCAGCCCGCGCTGAGCGCCGTCGCCTTTGAAAGCGCCGATGCTATCGTGCCGACGCGTCCGGCTGCTTCGGGCGTTTCCCCGCGCGCTCCCTGATGGAGCGTACCGGCTTCCCGCTAGCGTAGCGGTAGAAGCATCGCCTGTCGGACATGCTCCGGCGTCTCTCCTTGCTGCCCGGCGAATCGCGCCGTGTGGCCCTGATTTTTGAGCCACTCGGCTCGACTTCTCCCAACCCAATCCCGAACCATGTCCCGTATTACCGGACGCCTAGTCATGGTGGCGCTCTTCCTGCTCGTCACCGGCTACTACCTCTACCCAACCATCAGCTACTGGGCGCAAACGCGCGGTCTTAGCGAGCTTCCCGAGGAAGAACGCTTCGCCGAAACAACGCGCCTCGCCGACCTCAAAGAGCGGACCCTGAACCTCGGTCTCGACCTTCAAGGCGGTATCCACGTCACGATGGAAGTCCGCGTCGAAGCGCTGATCCGTGCCTTGGCCGAACAGCCTGTCGATCCCACCGTCGATGCGGCGCTCGTCGTTGCGCGCGAAGAAGTGCTCACGTCGGACACGCCGTTCTCGCGCCTGTTCGTCGACGCGTTCGAGGATCAGAACCCCGATGGTCGCCTGTCGCGCTTCTTCCGTGACGACGCCGACCAGATCACGCGCCGCTCGTCGAACGACGAGATCCAGGCGTGGCTTCAGCGCGAAGCCGACGCTGCCGTCGACCGCGCCGTCGAGATCGTGCGTCAGCGCGTCGACCGCTTTGGTGTGACGGAGCCGTCGATCGTCAAGCAGGGCACGCGCCGCATCATCGTCGAGCTTCCGGGCGTCGACGATCCTGAGCGCGTCCGCCGCTTGCTGCGCGGAACGGCCCGTTTGGAGTTTCGCCTGATGGGAGAGCCGGAAGAGATTCAGCAGTCCGTTCAGGACCTGATCGCTTTCTATGAGCCGGGAGCCAACACGCCCGCCGTCGCCGACTCGCTCGGTGGCGATTCAACCGCTGTCGCCCAGGCCGATACGACCCTCGACCTGACGAACCTGGCCGGTAACGGAAACGAGATCGCCAACCCGATGCTGCGCGTCCTCAACCCAGTCGGCGTGTCGCCGGTCTCGCTTGGAACCGTCGCCGTCAGCGATACGGCTGCCTTTAACGAGCTGATGCGCAATCCCGAAGCCCGCGAACTGCTGCCCTCCGACGTAGAGTTGATGTACAGCTCGCAGTCGGTCGGACAGGGCGAAGACGTCCTCGTCGTGCTCGCCGTCCGCAGCCAGGTCGAACTGACCGGCGACGTTGTGACCGATGCCAGCGTCGACTTCGATCCCAACACCAACGCGCCTCAGGTGTCGATGGAGATGAACGGCGAGGGTGCTCGCATCTGGGGCCGTTTGACCGGCGCCAACGTCGGCAAGCAGGTCGCCATTGCGATGGACAACGTCGTGTTCAGCTATCCCAACATCTTGGGCCGCATCACGGGTGGTCGCACCTCAATCACGGGGCTGGACAGCCGCGCCGAGGCAACGGACATCGTGACGATCCTCAAGTCGGGTTCGCTGCCTGCGCCGGTCGACATCATCGAAGAGCGGACGGTCGGGCCGAGCCTGGGTGCCGCCTCGATCAAAGCGGGCTTCACGTCGCTGCTCGTCGGTCTGTCGCTCGTGGCCTTGTTCATGATCTTCTACTACCGCGGAGCAGGCGGCATCGCCGATATCGCGCTGCTGCTGAACATCATCTTTATCCTGGGCATCCTGGGCGCCTTCCGTGCCACGCTGACGCTTCCGGGCATCGCGGGTATCGTGCTGACGATCGGTATGGCGGTTGACGCCAACGTGCTGATCTTCGACCGCGTCCGAGAGGAGGTCAGATATGGCCGCACGCTTCGAGGCGCCATCGACGCAGGCTATGAGAAAGCCTTCTCAGCGATTCTCGATGCCAACGTGACGACGTTCTTTACCGGACTGATTCTGTACAGCTTCGGTGTCGGCCCGATCAAAGGCTTCGCTGTGACGCTCATGGCCGGAATCATCGCCTCGCTGTTCAGCGCCCTCGTCATCACGCGCATCATGTTCGATTACCTCGTCGCCGAGAAGCGCCAAGAGGTCTCCATCGGCTAAGGGTCTTCGACCCGCTGCCAAGCACGACCGGAGCGGTGACGTTGCGCGGATGTACCGCCTCGCCGTTCCGGTCTGCCTTCCCTTTGATTACTAGCCCGCCTTGGGCCTATTCCTCCTTCTGACCTATGCGTCTATTTGAAAACGCCGATTACCGCTTCATTAGCAAGCGGAAAATCGCCTTCACCTCATCCCTCGTCCTGATCGCGATCGGGATGATCTTTCTATTCACCAAAGGCATTGAGACAGGCATCGACTTCTTGGGAGGCACCGAGTTCGTCGTCGGTTCCGACGTCGAGTTGACCGTTCCCGGCGTCCGCGCCGCGTTGTCCGAGCCGTTGGGTGGCGATCCCGAAGTCAAGAGCTTCGACGACGACATCCTGATCCGCACGACCGCAACCGGCGAGCCGGACGCGATTCAGGCGGCGATCCTGTCGACGCTCGACGCCGAGTTCGCCGGTGCCAACACGCGCGTGCTCAAGCGCGACCAGATCAGCCCGCGCTTCGCCGATGACCTGCGGGAGGGCGCTATCTACGCCGTCTTTTTCTCGCTCTTGGTCATCTTCATCTACATCGCGCTTCGGTTCGAGTGGCGCTTCGGCGTTGGCGCTGTCGCTGCCGTCTTCCATGACGTGTTCATCACGCTGGGCTTGTTCGCGATGCTGCACCACATCCTGCCGTTCTCGTTGCAGATCGACCAGACGATTATTGCTGCATTCCTGACGATCGTCGGCTACTCGATCAACGACACGGTCGTCGTATTCGACCGCATCCGTGAGGACATGGCAGCCTTCAAAGGCGACGATCTGGAGACCGTAATGGACCGCGCGATCAGCAATACGCTCTCGCGTACCATCGTGACGAGTGGCACGACGCTGCTCGTGGTCGCCGTCCTGTTCATATTCGGCGGCGACGTGCTGCGCGGGTTCGCGTTCGCGCTCATCATGGGCATCGGCATCGGTACCTACTCGTCGATTTTCATCGCCTCGCCGATTGCGTACGTGCTGCGCCAGAAGTTTCCGCTTAAGCCTGCTACCAAGGCCAAGGTGACGACAGCTTCGCGCGCCTAATCGGACTTAAGCAACGCACCCGAGCGCGGCGAGTCTCTAGATTCGTCGCGCTCGTTTTGCTCTGGCCTTTGCCGCACGCGCTGCTTCGCGCTATTTTGACGCTTCCCCGCGCACTCACCCCATACCTGGTACCCACATGAACTTCAACGTAGACGAGCAGTACGGCGCCGTCGTGATCACGCTCAAAGGCAACGTCATGGGCGGACCCGACGGCTCGCAGCTTCACGACGAACTCCAGAAATTGCGCGACGAAGGCAAAAAGAACATCGTCGTCGACCTCGGCAAGACCAAGTTCATGAACTCGTCCGGACTGGGCATGATGATCTCGGCACTGACGACGATGCGCAATGCGGGCGGCGATTTGCGCCTGGCACGTCCGGCTGACAAAATCAAGTCGCTTCTCGTCATCACCAAGCTGATCACGGTCTTCAAGCACTACGACACCGTCGAAGAAGCCGTCAACTCGTTCGAGTCTGACTCGGTAGCCTGATTCTATCCGAACCGTCCCCACGTGGGGCGTGTATCTCCCTACGTCCGGCGCTGCATCGAGAGACGCGGCGCCGGACTCTTTTTGCGTCCACCCGGCGGATTCGATCTGCCCACTTACCCCTTTCGTCATGCCCGTTTCAATCGTCATCGGTAGCCAGTGGGGGGACGAAGGCAAAGGCAAGATCGTCGACCTGCTGAGTAAGGAAGTCGACATCGTCGCGCGCTATCAGGGCGGCGCCAACGCTGGTCACACGATCATGTGGGAGGACCAGACGTTTGTGCTGCACTTGGTACCGTCCGGCATCTTCCACGAGCACGTTACCTGCGTGATCGGCAACGGCGTAGTGATCGACCCGGTCGCCGTGATGGACGAGATTCGCAAGATCGAAGCGCTCGGGTTCAAGGTCGAGGGACGACTCTTGATCTCGCACAACGCGCACCTGATCATGCCGTATCACAAGCAGATCGAAGCCGCCAAAGAGTCAGCGCGCGAGGGGCAGGCGATCGGAACGACCGGACGCGGCATCGGCCCGGCCTACGTCGACAAGTTCGCGCGTACGGGCATTCGGATGGTCGACCTGCTCGACCGCGACGTGCTCCGCGCCAAGCTGACTCAGAACATTGAGGACAAAAACGACATCCTCCAAAAGGTCTATGGCGCCGAACGGTTGGACGTGGACGCGATCATCGACGAATACGTCGAGTTTGACCGCCTCGTCGATCCGTACGTGACCGACACGACCGACTATCTCACACAGGCGCTCAAAGAGGGTAAGCACATTCTGGCCGAAGGCGCCCAGGGTTCGCTGCTCGACGTCGACTTTGGCACCTATCCGTTCGTCACCTCTTCGCATCCGACGGCGGGCGGCGCCTGCACTGGCCTGGGCATTCCGCCGACTTCGATCACGCGCGCCATCGGCATTGTCAAGGCGTACTGCACGCGTGTCGGCAACGGGCCGTTCGTGACCGAACTCAACGATGCAATGGGCGAGCAACTGCGCAAAGTCGGCGGAGAGTTTGGTGCCACGACCGGACGCCCGCGCCGCTGCGGTTGGCTCGACCTGGTTGCGCTCGACTACTCGGCCCGCATCAACGGCCTGACGGAACTGTGCATCACCAAACTCGACGTACTCTCGGGCGTCGATACGATTCAGGTGTGCGTCGGCTACGAAGTCGATGGCAAGCGCCTCAAGCGCTACCCCGCTGACGTGCCAACGCTCGAACGGGCGACACCGATCTACGAAGGTTTCGAGGGCTGGTCCGATGACCTGACCAAGGCGACCGAGATCGGCGATCTCCCCAACGCGGCGCGCAAGTACCTCCGGTTTATCGAGCAGCAAATCGAGGTGCCGATTGGATCAGTCGCCGTCGGTCCGAAGCGCGCGCAGACGATCGTTGGGCCGTTCGAACTGTGAGTTGGGATGTGCTGACCTGGCAGGTCCATCGGACCTGCCAGGTCGCTCTGCTTTGAGGGTGTTTGGCTACCTCTGGGCGTCGCCGAACACGGCAGTCGGGTTGGGCTTCGTCGTGCTCGCTTGGCTGACGGGCGGCAGGGTACAGGTCGTCGACGGAGTCGTCGAGGCGTGGGGCGGTGCACTGGACTCGTTGCTGCGGCACATCCCGATTACCGGGGGAGCATTGGCAGTTACGATGGGGCACGTCGTCGTCGGGCGAGACTTACCGGCGCTGGACCGCACGCGCGATCACGAACGCGTTCACGTGCGGCAGTATGAGCGTTGGGGACCATTCTTTCTTCCGGCCTATTTCGGATCGAGTGCTTGGCTGCTGCTGCGTCGGCGCGATCCCTACCGCGACAATCCGTTCGAGCGCGAGGCGTACCGGGGAGGCTCTGCGTGAAATCAGACGCTGAAGTGTGCGAAACTGCCGATGAGCCGGCGTGGGAATGCGCAAATCTGAGCCTAGATTCTATCATTCGCTCACATCCGCCGCTACTATGTTTCGTCTCTTGCTCATCTGTGCCTTTATGCTGCCCATCGGTTGCGATAGCTTCCTGTCGGATGATAGGCAGCCAGCACCGATGCCCGAAGTCAGTTTGCTGAACGTCGTATGGGACGGCATTCCGTTGACGCTCGCCGTCCGTGTTCAACAGAGCGGGTACGACGAGAACCAAGTCGTCCTGCGCGCTGTCAACCGCAGCCTGGGTCGGACGCTCATGCTGACGTTCGACCGTTCGACCGGACACGTGGCCGTAAACCCTGAACTGACGGGCTTTTGGGATCTCGGTCTGTGTGTTCCTGGCCGGTCTGACGATTTTAGGTTACTCAGTGCCGACGACGCTCGAATCACGCTGGATACGGCAGACGGTCGCGTGTCGGGTACGTTCGAGGCTCGCTTCGTCGACTCCGAAGGGAGGGAGGCGACGTTTTCGGATGGTGTGTTCAACGTAGCCATCGAGCGCGATCCCTTCACCCACTGCATCGAAGGGTAACCCGACTGGTTGGAGCAAAGGAAAACGGCGACTCCTCACGTAGAGAAGTCGCCGTTGCTGTATCGCCTGAGCAGCCGTTCAGCCGGGCTTGGTCAGCGCCGTGCGCGTGATGGAGCGGGATCCGTCGGATGCGAGGGCTGTGAGGGTGATGAGGAATGTGTCGCCATCGCCGACGCGTTCGTAGGCGCGCTCGAAGTCCCGCATCGATGTTACCTCGCGTCCGTTGACGCTTGTGATCAGGTAGCCGGGGCGGAGTCCCGAGTCGCGGAAGGCACTGCTGTTGCGATCGACATCGGTGACGAGGACACCTTCGCGGGGCGCGTTGCCACCAAAGAACTGACGCGACTGCGCCTGCGAGAGGTCGCCCACGTCTGCGTAATCGAAGCCGAGCGCATCGTCGTACTGTGCCTGGGCTTTGGCCTGAGTCGCCTCGTCGTCCGGCTCTTCCTCGCGGGATGGTCGGGTCTCGGCCACCTCCTCACTGAAATCGCGTTCACCCAGCGTCACGTCGACCTGCATGCGTTCGTTGCCGCGCACGATGTCTAGGGCAATGCGGCTTCCAGGGCGCTTGTTGAGAATGCGGCGCGTGACTTCGCGGCTGTCGCGCAGGATGCTGCCGTCAATGGCCGTAATGATGTCGCCTGCGACGAGTCCCGCACGTTCGGCAGCCGTTCCGGGCTGGACGCTCGCGACCTGGGCCGAACCGACGGGCACGTCGAGCGCACGAGCCAGCGACTGGGTCACGCCTCCCACACCGATGCCCAGATAGGCGCGGCGGACGGATCCGCTTTCGATGATCTGCTCGGTCGCGTTGCGGATAGCATCGACCGGAATCGCGAAGCCGATGCCTTGATAGCCTCCTGTCCGCGTGTAGATGGCGTTGTTCAGACCGATTAGTTCGCCATTCAGGTTGACGAGCGGACCGCCGCTGTTGCCGGGGTTGATGGCGGCGTCGGTCTGGATGTAGCCCTGCAAGTTGAGTGTTGGCGTTGCTACGCGCTTTGATGCTGATAGCGGCCCGAGAGCCGACACGATGCCCGCCGTGACCGTGTTGCTCAGCTCGGCGTCGAGAGGCGAGCCGAACGCGATCGCCCACTGCCCGACGCGTACGTCGTCGACCGTGCCATACGAGACGAACGGAAGGCCGCTGCGCTGAATGCGGATCACGGCCAGGTCCGAAGCCGGGTCCGTGCCGACGAGTTCGGCGTCGAACTCCTCGCCGCTGAACAGCGTCACGCGCAGTTCGTCGGCGCCCGAGATGACGTGGTCGTTGGTGACGATGTAGCCGTCTTCGCTGATAATCACGCCCGATCCCAATCCGCTGCGAGGCTGAGGCGTCATGCCCGGCGGCATCTGGCCTCCACCACCGAAAAAGTCCTCGAACGGCGTTCCCTCGAAGGGATTGCGTCCACTGTCCCTCACCACGCGAGGCAATCGTCTGCGTGGACGCGATCTGAACGACCGTCGGATTCACTCGCTGGGCGACTTCGACAAACGCGTCGTCCAGATTTTCGAACGTGGTTTCGATGCGTGTGCCGCCGTCACGGTCGTCGGCATGGGCAGGAGCAAAGGCTTTTGTCAGGCCGAACCAGTCGGCGCCCGCGGTAACGGTAAACGCGCCAGCGACGAACGCCATCAGCACCAGCAGGGCAATCGTCGTGCGCGTGGGTTTGGACATCATAGTCAGGTAGGGGAGAGGTTCAAGTAATGCGGTATACGCCTATCTCAAACGACACGGCCCCGCCGATTCGCGCGCAACGGAATCGTTGAGAATCTGTCACAGAACGCGTGCTCCCTCTCCAACCCGTAGCGCCGTGGCATGCTGCGGCGCTACGGGTTGTGCGGTTACGTTGACGCGTTACGCCTGCGGAATGCCGGGTTCGGTCATCTCGCGGACGTTGAGCAAGCCATCCAACTCGCTGGCGGGGACGAGGCCGAGTTCGAGAACGACCTCGCGCACGCTCTTGCGCTCACGTGCCGCTTGTTTGGCGACTTTGCTAGCGGCATCGTAGCCAATCGTGCGGTTCAGGGCGGTGGCAATCGACGGATTGCGTTCGAGCAGTTCCTGACAGCGGTCGCGGTTGGCGGTGATCCCGTCGAGGCAGCGCGTGCGGAATGCGTCGAGCGCACCAGTCAGAATTTCGACCGATTCGAGCATCGCCTGTGCCATGACGGGCATCATCACGTTCAACTCGAAGTTGCCGTGCTGTCCACCAACGGTAATCGTCGTGTGGTTGCCCATGACGCGCGCGCAGACCATCATCATCGCCTCGCTCATGACGGGGTTGACCTTGCCCGGCATGATCGACGAGCCGGGCTGAATGGCAGGAAGCGAGATTTCGGACAGTCCACTCGTCGGACCGCTCGACAAGTGGCGAATGTCGTTGGCGATTTTCATCAGCGCAACGGACAGGCTGTTGAGCACGCCCGACGTGAAGACGAAAGCGTCCTTGGCGGCTTGCGCCTCAAAATGGTTGTCGGCTTCGCGGAAGGTTAATCCGGTCATCTTGCTGAGCGCGTCGATGGCGCCTGGAGCAAATCCGTCGGGCGCATTGATGCCCGTTCCCGTCGCCGTGCCGCCTAGTGCGAGTTCGGCGAGTTCATCGGAGGCCATGCTCAGCCTACGTTTGGCGTGCTTGATCTGCGACGCGTAGCCGCCGAACTCCTGGCCCAACCTAACTGGCGTCGCGTCCATCAGGTGAGTGCGTCCGCTCTTGACGACGTCGTCGAACTCGTTGGCTTTGGCGGTCAGCGCCTGCTCGAACCGCGTCAGCGCCGGGAGCAGCGCCTCTTCGATGGCGACGCGCGCCGAGACGTGCATCGCTGTCGGAATCACGTCGTTCGACGACTGCGACATGTTGACGTCGTCGTTCGGGTGGACGTTGTCGCCCATCGCCTCGCTCGCCACGTGCGCGATCACCTCGTTGGCGTTCATGTTGCTCGAAGTGCCCGATCCCGTCTGGTAGATGTCGAGCACGAACTGGTCGTCCAGTTCACCACTAGCGACCCTGCGCGCCGCGGCTGCGATGGCGTCGGTTTTTGCGTCGTCGAGGATGCCCAACGCGTTGTTGCTTCGAGCGGCGGCGGCTTTCACGAAGCCCAACGCCTGTATAAAGCGGCGCCCGAAGCGATGACCCGAGATCGGGAAGTTGTCGTGGGCGCGCTGAGTCTGGGCGCCGTAGAGGGCATCCAAGGGGACGCGAACCTCGCCGAGTGAGTCTTTTTCGATGCGGTGCGAAGCGTCGGGCTGGTCGGACATGGAGTCGATTTGGGTGAGAAACAAGCGTGTGGGATACGCAGACAGTGGTGCGCAGGCTCCAACCCCTGACGACGTTCCTACGTCAACTCGCCGCGAAACCGTGCACGTCGCTCCTGGATCTCGGCTCCGAGGCAGCTACTTTCGAGCGTACCCAACCCCCGAACCCGTGACGAGCCTCTTCATCTGCGACATCGACGAATGCCTCGCCGTCCCCTTCCAGCCCTACGACCTGGATGCGTTGAACGAAATGGCGCACCTGACGCGAACGGCTGCCAGTGCCGACCGTCCTGCCGTGAGTCTGATGTCGGGGCGCGCGTTTCCCTACGTCGAGGCGATGAGCCAACTGCTCGGTTGCGTCGCGCCAGTCATGTTCGAGAGCGGCGGCGGACTGTTCGACCGCGAAGCCGGACGCGTCACGTGGCATCCTGCCTTCACTCCCGAAGTGGAAGCGCAGATCGCCGAGGTCGCCGCGTGGATCAAGCGTGACTTGATCCCGTCGACCAACTTGCAGTTCGACTATGGCAAGCGCACTCAGGCAGGCGTGATCGGTCCTGATATGGACGAAACCGCTCGCGTCGCCGATGTCGTCCGCGCGTATCAGGAGCAGCACTTTCCTGACCTCGTCACTTTCAACACCCCGATCTCGGTCGACGTGCTGTGCGCCGACATTACCAAACGCGAGGGCATCGAGTGGATGGCCGACGTGACCGATGTCGCCCCGTTCCACATGGGCTTTATCGGCGACTCCAACGGCGATCTAGGCGCCATCGCTGCCGTCGGCATGGGCTGTGCTCCGGCCAACGCTGTCGAAACGGTTCGAGAGGCCGCAGACTTCGTCAGCCCGTCGCCGCACGCGCGCGGAGTGATCGAAGCGTATCAGGCGTTCTGCACGCGGCAAGCCGAGATCCGTGGATAGGGAGGGATGGCGTGCGATTTGCTGAGGTGACAAACTAAACCGCTAGATCGCCTCGACATGTGGGGCACGCTCCGGCTATCTTGGAGCGTTGCAACTACGCCGCAACCGACTTCATCCTATGCGTTACCTCGCGCCCCTTATCCTCCTTCTGCTACCCACATACGCGTGGGCGCAAACGTCGGTCGCACCCCCGATGCTCACCGTCGGCGAAGTGGAGCAAACACCGTCCGCATCTGTGGGTGATGCGTTCTATTTGACCGAACGCCGAACGACGCTCTACCGCGATCCTGACTCGACGCGCCCGACGAGCTACCTGCCATTTCGCTCGGATGTGACGTGGTTGGCCCAGGAAGGACGGTGGGCGCACGTGCGAACTAGCGATGGGGGTGAAGGCTACGTCGACGCATCGGCTGTGTCCAACGTGTGGGTGCGGATCAGCAAGCAGCAGAAACGGCTGTATCTCTACCAAGGCGCCGAACTCGTGCGGACGTTCGCTGCCGATTTTGGCTACAACCCTGCCGCCGACAAGCAGAAGCGGGGATCGTCCATCGACCCGGACGCATGGCGTACGCCTGAAGGAGCGTTTACTGTCGTTCGACTCCATCCAACGAGTACATTCTACCGAGCGTTCGTGCTCAACTATCCGACGACCGAGGACGCGATGCGTGGCTTGGCCGATGGACTCATCTCTCGGTCCGAACACGACGCCATCGTCCGCGCCGAAGCCACTCACGCCGAGCCGCCCATGCACACGGCGTTGGGCGGCATGATCGAAATCCACGGGCGAGGATCGGGACGCGGAGGCAACTGGACGCAGGGTTGTGTCGCCCTCACCGACGCCGCGATGGATTACCTCTGGACTCGGATTCGCCCTGGCACTCCGGTTCTGATCGAGCCGTAATTCGAACGGTTCGGCGCTCGGGGTTACGACTCGTCCTACCTGCTGAATCTTGCCCCGACGGATCGCGTACGCGCACCATGCGCTTTCTCCTCGTCCTGCTTCTGGCCTGTCTGGTTCCGTCCGCCCAAGGGCAGACGGAGTCGACGCTGAGTTTTGATCAACCCCTCGGAGCCGGAACGGTCTACGATGTCCCCCTCAATGGGACCGTCGACGCTGCCCTCGCACGCTACGTCGACCGCGCGTTGGACGAGGCCGAAGCCGATGATGCGGCTCTCGTGGTGCTGCGCATCGACACGTTCGGCGGCCTGCTCGACGCTGCCGATCAGATTCGAAAGCGCGTGCTCAAATCCAGCGTGCCGACCCTCGCGTTCGTCGAGGGCAACGCGCTCTCTGCTGGCGCGCTGATCGCGTACGCAGCCGACAAAATCGTACTGGCTCCAGGTGCCACTATGGGCGCGGCGACGGTCGTTCAGGGCGCAACGGGAGAGGCGGCTCCAGACAAATACCAGAGCGCGATGCGCGCCATGATGCGCACAACAGCTGAAGAAAACGGCCGCGACCCCGCCATTGCCGAGGCGATGGTCGATGAAACTATTGATTTGCCGGGCATCTCTCCTCAGGGTGAAGTGCTGACGTTGTCTGCGGTCGAGGCTGAACGGCTGGGCGTCGCGGATGCGGTCTTGTCGTCGCTCGATTCGGTCCTGTTGTCGGCGGGAGTGACCGAGCAGCTTCGGGTGGCGCACGACACCTCGCCGATGGAGCGGACCCTACGGTTCTTCGGTGCGCCCGTCGTCCAGTCGATCCTGATGCTGATGATGATGGGCGGATTGTATGCCGAACTTCAGTCGCCGGGGTTGGGCTTTCCGGGTGCCATTTCGCTGTTGGGCGCGCTGCTCTTCTTTGCTCCGCACTACGCGATGGGATTGGCGGCGAGTTGGGAAATCGCCTTGTTCATAGTCGGCATCATCCTGATCGCGCTTGAGGTGTTCGTCATTCCAGGCTTCGGCGTGGCGGGCATCACGGGAGGGCTGCTGGCGATCGGCTCGCTCGGCGCGATGCTGGTCGGCAATGTGGGCTTCGGGTTTCCGGTTGGCTCGTTCCGCGATGCGAGTGAGGTGATGGCCGTTACGATGGTGCTGTTCGCATGCGTCGTGGCCGCCGCGCTGCACTACTTGCCCCGGACAGCCCGGTTTGGACATCTGATACTGGCCGATCAGTCGCCCTCGCCTGAACCCATCGGATCCGAACGTACGTCCGTGCCGACGATCGGCGTGACGGGCACGACGATCACGCCGCTTCGTCCGTCGGGAATGGCCAGTCTGCTCGACCAGCGCGTAGATGTAGTCGCGCAAGGCGTATTCGTCGACTCAGGTGTGGCCGTTCGCGTCGTCGAAGTCGAGGGGAGCCGCATCGTAGTTGCTCCTATCGCACCTGTCGCCTGATCTTGCTGCTATGGAACTGCTGATCCCCGCTATCTGCCTGCTCGTCGGCCTCGTGCTCATCGCCGCCGAGGTGTGGCTCGTACCCGGCCTGAACGTCGTGGGCGTGCTGGGGCTGCTCGTCATCGTGTTCGGTATCGGCTACTCGTTTGACGCGCATGGAGTGCAGGGCGGGTTGTACGCCATTGGCGCATCGGTGGCGATGGTGGGAGGGACGCTCTACCTGCTGTATCAATCTGGCGCTTGGGATCGGTTTATCGCGCAGACCGGCACGTCCGCTCGCCCCGATGACGAAGGCACGACGCGTTCGCGGTACCTCGGGCAGACTGGGCGGGCGCTGACTCCGCTTCGTCCGACCGGCGTCGCCGAGATCAACGGCGAGCGCGTAGAAGTCGTCACAGAAGGCAGTTTTATCGCATCTGGCTCCCAGATCCGAATCGTCGCGATGGACCGCCGCCGCTTTTTCGTCCGACTCGCGGATGGCGTTGGCGAAGGGATGCTATCGGCTGAGTGACTGGACACGGTGGGGGGCGGATGACGTAGTTTGGGAGCATACCAATCGACTTCTGACCTATGCGCCTGCTTATCGCTCTCGTTCTCCTCTTGACCGCTTCCGCCTGCGCGACAGGGGACGGCGACGTGTTGCCGGAAGGATGGACCCAGTCCGGCGATCTGTTTTACCGAACCGATGTCGACACGACGGGGCTTTTTCCTGATTTGGAATCCGTTGAGTCAATGGGTGTCGTTCCTGCTGAGGAGGAGATCGACCCAAGCGACCGAGCAGGCTGGGTCGAACGAAATCTCAAGCGACGCATGGTGGTCCTGTACCGCAACAACCCGCACCTGGTCGATTCGGTCTTCAACACGCGCGTTCCCGACATGATCGCCTCGCGCACTTTGGACAACGAACTCATTCCGGTCGTCGACGAGTTGGAGAAGCCGGTTCGCGATGCGCTCTTGCAGGGGTTCTATCCGCCGTCTCCGCTGCGCAAGTTGGGGACCGAGATTCCCGTTCCGTTTCCCGACAGCATCCGAGCGCAGATCGATGGCGCGCGCGTCAAAACACAGGTCGCTCTCGGCCCGGACGGATACGCCGACGCCGTCAGGATCCTCGAACCTGTTCAGCCAACGCTCGAGCGCATCGCCGTCGGCGTGATCGCTCAGCAACACTGGAACGCCGGGTACGTCACCATCACCAACACCAACCGACGCGAGCGCGCGCCTTCGTGGGTCCGCTACAACATCCTGTTCGGCCAGCCGCCTGCCGAGTAGACATCTGGTATAACCCCGTATTCGGATGAGAGGCTCTCTGACGAACGGCCGCCGGGGTGCTAAAGGCTCTTGCATCTTGCGAGGCTGCTTCCCGCGCTCGCCTTATGCCACCCGTCAGGTGTTTTAGCGGGCGACGACGCGGTAGGTCAACTTGATTGTCTCGTCGATTTTTCGCCCTAGGAGGCTCGGGCGGTCGACCCCAAAGTCATCCAAGTTGACCGCAAATGTGCCCGTTGCGATCAGCGTCTCGCCGTTCCACGTCACGTTTGCGTCTGTCGTCATCGACTGGGTCGTTCCAGCGAGCGTAAGCGTCCCCGTCAAGCGCCATGTGCCGCGTGATCCATCGGGCTGCCAGACGAGGAGGACAACGCGGTCGGCAACGAAGGTGACGTCAGGGTGCTCCGAAGCCTTAGTTACGTCGCGCATTTTGTCGTCTCGCATTCCGTTACCGCTGTCGAACGTGCCGACAGGAATGCTTAATCGGACGGTCGAAACGGTGGGTAAGCTGTCCCACCGAACGACGATTCGGCCCATCAAATCGCGCGATGAACCCCGCCAGTCGTGAAAGAGCGCCTCGCCGTCGTAGTGAATCACCGAGGCATCCGAATCGATGCGCAAAGTGGTCTGCGCGTTTGCCGGGAGGGACAGAAATGCGAGCAGAAGCAGCAGGAGGCGAGTCATATGGAGGACTTCAAGCCGGTTCGGGGAGCCGCGTCTCGGGGTTGACCCGGATAGCGAGTTCGCCACGCTGCAGGCGGATCAGATCGTCGCCGATGAAGTCGCGGCGCCAGCCTTGGAGCAGTGCCAGTTCGGGGGCGGGGCCGTCGCCCCCATAATCGGCTACGTCGAGGATGTCTGAGCGGTTGGCGACGAGCGAGGGATCTACGCCCTCGGCGATTCCTCGTCCTTTGAGGTAGGCCAACATCAGGTCGACGCGGGCGCCTACGGTTTCGTCGTCTATGCGCGAGTTGTCCTGAGCCGGAGGATCGCTTTTGGCGCGATCCATTCCGGTGGCGATGGCGGCTACGAGCGCGTCGGCGTAGCGGCGGGGCACGCCTTTGAGTTGGCCCGCATCGTCCGGGTCGGTGGGGCGTTTTTTGGCGAGCAGGACGACGGCTTCGTCCGAGATCACGTGGCGGCGTGGCAGATTACGCTCACGCGCTTCGATCTCGCGCCAGCCCGCCAGTTCGCGCACGACCGATCGCTCGCGGGTGCGCATCCGGCCTGTCCCTTTGACGCGGCTTTCCATCTCGTCCGGGTCGCGCTCGGCATACAGATCAGGCGTTTCGAGCGTCGCTAGTTCCTCCATCATCCAGTCGATCCGTCCGGCTTCTCGCACCCTGCGTTCGATGTCGTCGGCGGCGGCGCAGAGATAGCGCACGTCGTCCTGGGCGTAGCTGATTTGGGACGACGTGAGCGGGCGTTTAAGCCAGTCGCTGCGGCTCTCGGTCTTTGGCAAGTCGACGTTGACTGTCGCCCGGAGCAGGCGCTGGAGCGAAAGGGTACCACCCAAGCCGGCAAATCCCGCCGCGATGCGAGTGTCGAACACGTTGCGCGCCTCGGCTCCTGTCGCCCGGTGGAGGATTTGCAGGTCCTGCGGCGCGTCGTGCAAGACCTTGCGAACAGCCGCGTCTTCGAGCAGCCAGCCCAGCGCGTGCAGTTGCCCATCGAGCGCAACGGTATCGATCAGGTAGGCGTCTTCTACACTCCACCCAACCTGTACCACGCCCAAGTTGGCGTAGTACGTGCGTTCCCAGACAAACTCGGTGTCGACGGCGACGCAGGGCTGCAGCCGCGCTTTTGAAATGAGGGCGGCGAGGGCGTCAGGCGTATCGATCAAAGGAGCGGCAGAGTTCAGGCAGTGAGGCGAGGAGACGCATCGGAAACGACGGCGTCGAGGTCGAGTGCCAGCTTGGTTGCTGGCTCGTGGACGATGGTAGCAGGCGAGGCGTGATCGCCGAAAAAGCGGGCGTGCTCGGCGCGCAGAGCGGCGGCATGCATCAGATCACCCACGTAAAAGCGGGTGCGAACGACATCGCTAGCCGATGCGCCGGAAGCGGCGAGTGCGGTCATTGCCCGGCGCAGCAGGTCCGAAGCCTGGATGGGCGTTTCGGCTTCGGTTTCTGCGGACAGCCGAGCGACGTGGACGAAAGGTCCAACGCGAAGTGTAGCAGGGGCGATTTGAGCGCCGTCGCCTGAAGAAAGGAGAGTCGCGTTCATGGTCTGAGGTAGGAGTGGACGGATGTTGAACGTCGTTAAGTGTACCAAACGCGCGGCTTAAAGCAAAATCCCAGCCATTGTCGCGCTCATACAAGTAGCAAGCGTACCCGCAATGACGGCCCGGATGCCCAACTCGGCGATTTCCCCTCGGCGAGAGGGTGCGATGCCGCCCAAACCGCCGATCTGAATCGCAATCGACGAGAAGTTGCCGAAGCCGCACAGCGCGTACGTCGCCAGGATGACGCTCCGTTCGGTCATCTCGCCCTGCACGTTGACGAGTCCCAGATAGGCGACAAACTCGTTGACGGCCACTTTCTGCCCCAGCAGCGAGCCGAACAGCAGCAGGTCTTGATTGTCGACGCCGACGAGCCACGCGATGGGCGCGAGGAGGACGCCGAAGATGGACTGGAGCGTCAATCCGTCGAACTGTCCATCGGTTACCGACACGATCCACGCGTTGAGGTCGTAAAGCGGCTGCGCTCCGGCCAGCGTCGGCGCGCCGACCCAACCCAACGCGGCGTTGATCATGGCGATGAGTGCAACGAACGCCAGCAGCATTGCGCCGACGTTGAGCGCGAGCATCAGCCCTTCGCTCGCTCCGCCCGCAGCGGCTTCAATCGTATTCTCGCTCAGTTTCTCGTCGGTGACTTTGGCTCCCCCTTGCGTCAGCGGCGTGCTGGTTTCGGGTATCATCACCTTGGCGAGGAGCAGGGCCGCCGGAGCATTCATCAGCGACGCCGACAGTAGGTGCTTGGCGAACTCAGCCTCTTTGACGGGATCGCCGCCGCCCAAAAAGGCGATGTAGGCTGCCATCACGCCGCCCGCAATCGTCGCCATGCCGCCGACCATGAGCGCGAACAACTCGCTCCGCGTCATCGACTCGACGTAGGGTTTGACGACGAGGGGCGCTTCGGTCTGCCCAACGAAGATGTTGGCCGCCATCGCCAGCGATTCGGCGCCCGAGAGCCGCATCACCTTAGCCATGAACAGACCGATCACGCGTACGACCGGCTGGACGAGTTTGAGATGGTAGAGCACGGCCATCAGCGAGCCGAAGAAGATGATCGTCGGCAGGATCTGGAACGCGAAGATGACGCCCATCGACTGATCGCCCGTCGGCGTGCCCAGCGGACCGAAGAGGAGGCCCGTTCCGGCGTAGGTAAACCCGAGCAGCTTCTGAAAGCCTGAGCCGATCCATGCGAACAGCGCGTTGCCCGGTGCCGTCTTGAGGACGAGCAGTGCGAACGTAAACTGGAGCAGCACGCCCATTCCTACGACGCGCCACGGAATGCGTTTTCGGTCTGACGAGAGGAGCGCCGCGATGCCGATCAGGGCGGCCAGTCCGAAGAGGCCACGCAGGGCAGTGACGACGAAATCCATGGGCGAGGCAGACGGAAAAAGTAGAATGCGAAAGCGGGAAAGTAGCGCACTCCCGCGACCCGTGCGCCCTCTGATCGGTGGTAGCCTGCTGGAACAGCCGCGCAACGGAATCGTAATCTACTGATCCACACACCTTTACGACCTGCCATATGGGACGCGCGCGCATGAACAAAAACTGGGAACTGGTCTCGAACCGCATCCGCTCGATGTGGTCGGACGTCGAGTTCACCGACAAGGAGATGAAGAGCGCGAGGGGCAACCTGGGTGACATGGTCGCCCTCATTCAGTCCAAGACCGACGAGCCAGAGACGAGCATCCGCAACAAAGTTATGACCATGGTCTGAGCATCTCCGATGCCAGTCTTGGTGAGCGCACCTTCCCAAACTGGGAGGTGCGCTTTCTTTTTGCACGAAGTCGGCACGCGCATCGGCTTCGGTCGTCTAGTTTGAGCAAAAGCCCTTTTCTACCGCTGATGCCCCAGACTGCCGACTCGACTTTCGGAACCCCGCTCCCAGATGCCGGAGCACCCACGCGTAAACGCGCTGCCTACGCCGAACTCTTGGATACACTCGCAGAGCGACGCGCCGAGGTGGAGCAGGGCGGAGGCCAGCGCGCGGTCGACCGGGCGCACAGCCGAGGTAAGATGACGGCGAGGGAGCGCATCGCCGCACTGTGCGACCCCAATACGCCGTTCATGGAGATCGGCACGTTCGCTGGATGGGAGATGTACGAAGACGAGGGCGGCTGTCCGTCGGGCGGCGTCGTTACGGGGTTTGCGACGGTCAAGGGGCGGCGCGTGTTAATCGTGGCTAACGACGCGACCGTCAAAGCCGGAGCTTGGTTTCCGATCACGGGCAAGAAGAACCTGAGGGCGCAGGAGATCGCGATCGAAAACCGCGTACCCGTGATCTACTTGGTCGATTCGGCGGGCATCTATCTGCCGCTGCAATCCGAGATCTTCGCCGACGCCGACCACTTCGGTCGCATGTTTCGCAACAACGCCAAACTCTCGGCGATGGGCGTGCCGCAGATCGCGGCGATCATGGGCAGTTGCGTGGCCGGAGGCGCCTACCTGCCGATCATGTCGGACGAAGCGCTGATCGTCGAAGGCACCGGCTCGGTCTTCTTGGCCGGACCGTTCCTGGTCAAAGCCGCCATTGGCGAAACGGTCGAAGAGGAGACGCTGGGCGGAGCAGTCGTCCACAGCAGCATCAGCGGCGTGACCGACTACAAGATGCCGGACGACGCCACCTGCCTCGCGACGATCCGCGACTTGGTCGGCCACTACAAACCGGCGCCCGCCTCACCGTTCGCACGCGAAGAAGCCGTCGCCCCGGCGTTCAATGTCGACGAAGCCACGAGCATCGTTCCGACGACGGGTTCGGTGCCGTACGACGTGCACGAACTCCTCGCACGCATCATCGACAGAGGAAGTTGGACGCCCTACAAAGCCGAGTACGGTCAAACCATCGCCTGTGGCTATGCGCGCGTCGACGGATGGAGCGTCGGCATCGTGGCAAATCAGCGATTGGTCGTGCAGCAGCAGCGGACGGACGGCAAGGAGATGCAGGTCGGCGGCGTGATCTATTCGGAGTCGGCGGACAAGGCGGCGCGGTTCGTGATGAACTGCAATCAGAAGGGGATTCCGTTGGTGTTCTTGCAGGACGTAACCGGCTTCATGGTCGGCAAGCGTGCGGAGCACGGCGGCATCATCAAGGACGGCGCCAAACTGGTCAGCGCGGTCAGCAACAGTGTCGTGCCCAAGTTCACCATCGTCGTCGGCAACAGCTACGGAGCGGGCAACTACGCCATGTGCGGACGCGCCTACGATCCGCGTCTGATGCTGGCCTGGCCGACGGCGCGGATCGCGGTCATGGGCGGCGCTCAGGCAGCCAAAACGCTGCTCCAGATCGAAGCGCGCAAACTCAAGAAGCAAGGCAAGGAGTTGTCGCCGGAGGAAGAAGCCGATTTGCTCAAGACGATTCAGGACCGCTACGACGCGCAAACCTCGCCGTACTACGCTGCCGCGCGGCTGTGGGTGGACGAAATCATCGAACCGTCCAAAACACGCGATTGGATCAGCTTGGGCGTCGAACTCGCCGCGCTCAACCCACACATGGAAGCGTTCAACCCCGGCGTGATTCAGACCTAGCCCATGCTATCGGCGTAGCGTCTTACGCGCACGTGGCGACAGGATGAGCGAGGCGAACAGCACAGCAAACCCGAAGGCGATTCCCCCGGTCCACAGGTCGACGTACAGGTGAGACGTGCTCAGCGCGTCACCGACACAGCGGCTCAGCGCACCGGGCGTGCATGCTGGGGCGGTGACGAGTGCGCGCCACACCAGATACCCGGCTATCGAAAGCACGCCAGCGGCGATTGGCCACGCGTAGAACAGTCGTTTGCGCCGCATCAGCAGCACCAGCCCGGTAACGAGAACGAAGAGGAGCACGCTTGCCGCCACCGAGTCGACCCAGAATGCTCCCGGGAGCAGGGCTTCCAGCGGCCCCGGAGCATCCGATGTTGTATTGACGACTCGGACGATGAGCAGCAGAGAAGCGAGAATGCAACTCACCACGAACAGCGCTCCTACCACACCGAGCCAACCCGTGATGTTGTCGTGGAGCCGTTCTTCGCGGGTAAGCGCAGCCGGGAGTGAGGGTGGAGGCTGTGCCGAATGCTGCCATACCGGAGCGAACTCGGGGAGCGGAGAGCGATCGAAGTCGCTGGGAAGCCGGTGGCCCGGAGGATGGGGAGGGGGCAAAACGTGGCTCGTTCGAGTACGCACAGTCTATCGAGTTCACCGTCGCGCGCGCGCAGACAAGTAGCGCTGCAAAGATACCGCTAGATTCCCGTAGAGTGATTCGTGTCGATCAGCCAAACCACTCTTCGCTTTCGGCGACGAGCGCTTCGTCCGACATTCCTGCGTAGTCGACATGGCCCAACGACTTGTAGAACTCCTCGTCGTAGCTGCGCGTCCGCACGACGAGCGGCATCGGAATCGCGTGGCCTAGGACGAGCGCCTGCTGCTTGGACTCGAGCGACGCCAAGATCGACCGCAGACTGCCCGCGCCAGACGTGCCGACCAGGGCGGCGTTGATGTCCTTTTCGTCCGACAGTTGCGCGATGAACTTGGTACCGATCTGGCTCAGCACTTCGTCGTCGATGGCCGACGGGCGCTGGTCGACGATGAGCAGCGACACGAAGTACTTGCGCATCTCCCGAGCGATCTTGCCGAACGGCGTTTCGCGCGCGATGCCGGACGCCAGCAGTTTGTGCGCCTCTTCGATGGTGATGACGAGTTGGTGCGGGCGGTCGCCTTCGTGCTGGGTTTGCAGGTACGTTTCGGCCTTCTCCTCCCACGCCCGCCGAATGCGCCGCGTGACGACGTTCGAGACGAGCAGGTACACGTCCAGCGAACTGTATCGCCCGAATTCGAAGATGACCGATTTGCCCTCTTCCAACCGCTGCACGATCTCGTCGACCACGTCGACTTTGCCCTTGCTCGGCTCGGTCGAGAAGAAGCCATGCCGCTCGAACCGACGCAGCCGTCGCTGCAATGCAGACAGAGCGGATGGATGCGCGTTCGTGGCCTCGGCGATGGCTTCCATCTCGCCTTCGCCCTCGGCTTCGAGCAGCGTTGCGAGCCAGCGCGTGCCGTATTTGCGGCGCAAGAGGTTGGTGCTCTCGGCGGCAGTGTCGTTGAGGTTGAGCGTCGACTGGAGGGGGAGGATGTCTTCGGGTTCGATCTGGTCGGCGTAGAGGTAGGCTTCGATGTCGGCCCTTGCGCCTCTGCGTTTGGTGCCTTCGGGATCGAGGCTGACGATGCGCACTTGGGAGGGAAACAGTTGCTTCAGCCCTTTGACGTTGGCTCCTCCCTCGGCCCTCGCCGACGAGCCGTATTCGGAGTGCATGTCGAACACCAAGTTGACCGCCGTCCGCGTGTGGATCCATCCAGCCATCAGCAGGCGCGTCACAAACGTCTTGCCCGTTCCGGTTTTTCCGAAGACCGCCGACGAGCGCTCGGCCAGGCGGGGAAGGTCGATGCAGACCGGCACGTCGGACATGCCCAGCGGCGTGCCGATGTCGAAGAAGCGCTTGGGATCGTTCTCGGCGCTTCCGAACACGCGGGCTACGTCGCCCTTGGTCGCCCTTGCGACGGGGGAGAAGTGGGCTGGGACCGTCTTGACGGGGCGCGGGTCGTCGTCGTTCAGATCCTGCAAGCCCTCGTTGGGCAGCATCAGCATCGGTTTGAGCGCGACCGTCGCATACGTGCTCATGCCTTGCATCACGCGTCGAAGCAGCGTTTCGTCGGGGCCGGGCGGGTAGAGCAAGATCTGCTCGTTGGCCGCGTCGATGGTCACGTCGGTGATAAGGCAGAAGAAGTCGTGCGTCATGCCCTGAACGACCGCGAATGTGCCCGCGGTGACGTGCTCGACCTGCTGGCCCGCGCCCAGTTTCATCTCGACGCCGCCCGTCAGGGAGCCATGTGTGACGACGCCGATGCGGTCTGGTCGGTCGTTGGCGGAATCGGTCGTCATTACAACTCAGGGTAAAAGGAGAGAGCCGTCGCTCGGCATCGGATGAATGCTAAGCAACGGCTCGCGTTGTGACAACGGTACGGCGCGGGGTCAGCGATCGTCGCCGATGCGATTGGCAGCTTTCTGGGCGAGCAGACCCGCCATAATCACCGTCACGACTTCTGCGGCGACGCCTACGAAGAAGTTGCGGATCAGGAAGCGAAGCGCGCGCGGCAACAGCAGGAAGACGCCCATGCCGCCGATGAGACCGAAGATGTATTTAGAGAACGGGTTGGAGTTCATTGCGGGGAAGAGGTGAGATGGTAGCCCGAATGGTACGCCGAAACAGACCCCACGCGTGCCGCCTCCAGCGCTACGAACCGGCTACGACCGGGGTTTTAGCTGAGTCGTCGGCTTCCTCGTCGCCCAATACTTCCTGTACAAGCGCATCGGTGACCGACTCGCCGCTCTGCGCTTCTTCCTCTGCTTCGGGCGCATTCTGCTTGGCGCCACGCGCATTGAGAACGAACAGCCCAGCCTGCAGCACGATCAGCGCCCACGCGCCCTCGGGAATCCCCCAGATCACCCAGAGCACATTGCTGACCACGAAAATGCCGAACCCCCACAACCGCAGCCGGGCCGATGTCGTGCCGACCAGAAATGCGGCGATGAGGGTAGCGACCATCGCGGGCCACTGAATGTGAGCGACCCAGTCGGCTTGAAGGAATTCCATCGGTGGAGGAGAGAAAGGAGGCGACCGCCAACGCCCGCTCGGTCAAAGCGGCTAACTCGCCTCGCAACGAACCGGCGACAGTGTCAGAGCTGGGATGCGGTCGAGTGATCGGTCACGCAGAAGGATCGTTGGCAGGAGGACGCCTGCGCGAAGACGGCTTCTTGCGGCTGCCGTGCTTCTCCATGACTCCATCGGCCTGCTCGCGGATGGCAGGCTGCTTTTTGAGTGCGTAGATGCGTTCCTTAGCCGCCCGCGAGGCGCCGAGGTGGTCCACGATCGGCAGCGGGTAGTCGACGCCCGGTCGGAAGTCGAACGATGCGGCTTCGATGGGCGTGATCTTGTGCGGCTCGTGGACGAGGGCGCCGGGCAAATGGGACAGTTCGGGCACCCAGCGGCGGATGAACTCGCCGTCGGGGTCGTGGTCGTAGCCTTGCTTGGTCGGGTTGTAGATGCGGACGCTGTTGATGCCCGTCGTGCCGGACTGCATCTGGAGCTGCGCCAGGTGGATGCCGGGTTCGTAGTCCAGCCACGCCCGCGCGAGGTAGCCGTGCAACCCGCGCCAGTCGAGCCACAGGTCATAGGCGGCGAACGAGGTGATCATGGCGCGCATTCGGAAGTTGAGGTAGCCCGTCGCCGCCAGCGCCCGCATGCACGCGTCGACGAACGGAAAGCCGGTCCGCCCATCGCGCCACGCTTCGAATCGGTCTTGATCCCACTCGCTGGCGCGCAGGTCATCAAAAGCGGGAATGTAGCTGCGAAACTCGATTTGCGGTTCGTCTTCGAGCTTCTGCATGAAGTGGCAGTGCCAGTGCAACCGGCTCTCGAACGCGCGCAGACTCTTGCTCCAGGCCTTGCGGTCGTCGGGTGCGAAGTGATCGAGATCGTCCTTCCGCGCACGCGTGGCGTGGACGACGCTGCGCATCGAGATAGTGCCCCACGTCAGGTGGACGCTGATGCGCGAACACTCGTGAAAGGCGCGGACGGGCGTGCTCAGGCCGCTGAAATACTGCTCACCCCGCTCATATAAAAACGAATGCAGTACGTGCCACGCTTCGCGTTCTCCGGCACGCAGAAAGAGCGCTGACGACTCTCGAGTCAGGCCCAGATCGGCATGCGTCGGGATGTCACCGGGGACAAGGTCGATGTCTGCTTCAGCCAGCGGAGGCAGTGCGTCGGGAGCCGCCAGCGGATTGGTGCTCATGCGCGCTTCCCACGTCTTGGCCCAGCGGTCGCGCGTGTCTAGCCGACGGACGACACCCGTCTGCCACGTCTCGTGAAACGGCGTGCCGGTCGACGCGCACCACGCGTGGACGGCGCGGTCGCGGGCATAAGTAACCTCGGCGCCGGTCTCCTCGTGCGCGTGGAGCACGAACGGGCCAATCTGCTCGCGGAGGTGGCTCAGTACGTCGACGACCTCGCCGTGCCGCACGATCAGCGGCTGGCCACGCAGGGCGAGCGAGGCGCGCAAGTGGACCAGGCTCTCGCGAATGAACGTCCAGTGCCGGGCCGAGAAGTCGTCGGCGCCGGTCACGCTCGGTTCGGCGACGTATAGCGGCACGACGGCGCCACCGCTCGCCCGGGCTTGGGCGATGGCGTCGGTCAGCGGAGCGTGGTCGCGGACGCGCAGGTCGCGCTTGAACCAGACGACGTGGAGGGCAGGGAGGTCAGACATGCCTGATCTATCCCAATGCTCATGCGCGGTTCGCGCCGACACGTAGCGCGCCGGTAATCTGCTCTGCTACCCTGCGATCGCCAACTGCCCGCACGCCGCGTCGATGTCTTGGCCTCGGCTTCGGCGAACCGTAACGGTGATGCGCTTACTCGCTAGAATGCCCAGAAATCGGTCGAGTGTTGCCTCGTCCGACGGCTGGAAGTCGAGGCCTTCGACCGGGTTGTACATAATCAGGTTGACCTTGGAGGGCACCCAGCCGGAGACGCGGGCAAGGGCGCGTGCGTCGTTCTCGCCATCGTTGTAGCCTGCGAACATGCAATACTCGTAGGTGATCGGCAGGCCGGTCGTGCGGTAGTAGTGCTGCAAGGCTTCGCGCAGCGCTGTCAAATCCGTCGCCTCGCTGCGGTTGACCGGCATGATGCGACTGCGCTTGACATCGTCCGGCGCATGGAGCGAGACAGCGAGCCGGACTTTGAGATTGAGGTCGGCGAAGTCGCGGATACGACGGGCCAGTCCGACAGTCGAGACTGTGATCCGCTTAGCTGTGAGTCCAATGGCATCGTCCGACGTCATCAGGTCCAGAGCGGCGACGACGTTGGCGAGGTTGAGCATCGGCTCACCCATGCCCATGAACACGACGTTGGTCACGCCTGCCCCGAAGTGCTCATGAGCCAGCGCGTCCATCGCCGTCACTTGGTTGGCGATCTCGCCCGGCGTCAGGTTCTGGTGAAAGCCCATCGTGCCCGTTGCGCAGAACGAGCACGCCATCGCGCATCCAACCTGGCTCGACACACAGACTGTCAGTCGTTTTGCCGCACCGTCGTCGTCGAAGTCAGGGATGAGGACGGTTTCGACTTGCCGTCCGCTGTCCAGCCGAATGAGCGCCTTAATCGTGCGGTCCGTCGCCCGTTGCAACCGGGTGATCGTGGGAAGTTCGAGCCGGAAGTGCGCGTCAAAGTGGGCACGCAGCTTTTTGGGCAGGTTGTCCATCTCGTCGACCGAAGCCGCGCGACGATTCCAAATCCAGCGGACGAGTTGATCGGTACGAAACGACGGTTGCCCGGCTTGCTTAACGACGCGCGCGAGGTCAGCGCGGCCCAGGGAGAGCAGGTTGGGGAGAGGTGTGGCTTCCATAACCGAGAGAATGCGTGAGCGGCGTGCGCGGTTCGTCAGGCTGGGCGGCGCGTGACGGAAGTGGCCCAGGCTAGCATTGCCAGTGCGAATCCCAACGTGATGCCGAAACCGAGGACGATAGACGGGCCATCGACCGGCGACCCACCGGGCAGGTAGAGCGCAGCGCGTAGCGTCTCGACGCCGTAGTGTACCGGGTTGAGCCGAATCGCCCACGACAGCGCCGCCGGAGCGCCGCCGGGCGGAAACGCCGCGCCTGAGACGAACCACAGCGGCAACAGGACGGCGTTCATCAGCCCGTGGAAGCCTCGTGTCGTGCTCACTTTCCAAGCGATCACGTAGCCCAACGACGAGAACGCCAGCGCCAGCAGGCCGAGCGTCACCAGCCCCAGCACGATTCCGCCGAGGCCTAACACAAATCCAGCGAAGGGAGCCGCAGCCAAAAACAGCGCACCTTGCACGACCGACAAACTCGTACCGCCCAACAGACTCCCCAGCGTGACCGCCCAGCGCGGCGCGGGTGACACCAAGGCCGCCTGCAAGAATCCACTCTGCCGCTCGTCGACGACGTAGATCGTCGAAAAGATGGCGGTGAACAGGGCGACTAGCGTGAGGATACCCGGAAAGAGGTAGGCGAGATAGTCGAGGTCGCTAGCGCCGCTCAACTCCGATGCAGGCATCTGGAACGTCCCACCAAAACCTAGCCCGAGCAGCAACCAGAACGCCAGCGGTTGCACCAGCGCGCCGATGATGCGGCTGCGTTCGCGGACGAACTTGCGCACTTCGCGTGTCCACAGCGCGCCGATAGTGGGGAGGGCAGTCGTCACGAGGTCGGGGAGTGGAGCGCGTTGCCGGTCGCGGCGAGAAAGGCGTCTTCGAGTGTCGGGCGACGCAGCGTCGCTTCGGCGATGGCGTCGGGGTGTGCTTGGGCTAGGCGTGCGAGCAATCGGGCAGGTTCGCGGTGTCCGATGCCGATTTTCCCGCTTGCGTGATGCAGGTCGGAGGCTTCGACGGAGAGTGCTTCGGCAGTAAAGAGGTGGGCCGAGTCAGTGGCGGGTGTGATCCAGAGGACAGACGTACCTAACGCGTCGCGCAGGGCGTCGGGCGTGCCTGTCGTGGCTACGCGTCCTTTGTCTAGGATCGTGACGTGCTCCGCGTCGTCGGCTTCTTCGAGCAGGTGGGTCGCCATCAGGATCGCGGTCTTCTCGTTGCGGCGGATGTCAGCGAGCACGTCGAGGAAGAGGCGCCTGGCCGACGGGTCGAGGGCGGTCGTCGGCTCGTCGAGTAGCAGAAGGGCGGGGCGGTGGAGCAGGCCGCGTGCGAGGTCGCCGCGTCGCCTCTCCCCGCCGGACAAGGTCGACACGCGGCGGTCTGAGTAGGCGTTGAGTTCGAGCGCCTGGGTCAGGTCGTCGGCTCGTTCGCGGGCCTGCTTTCGGTTCATACCGTAGAGCGCGGCTTGGGTGCGCAGGTTCTCCGCCAACGTCAACTGCTCATCGAGGGCAACGGATTGAAAGACTACGCCCAGTCGCTGCCGCACACCGCCTGGGTCGCGCGCCACGTCGCATCCTCCAATCGACATCGTCCCCGTGTCTGGACGCAGCAGTGTCGACGCGATCTTGAACAGCGTCGTCTTTCCCGATCCGTTGGGACCAAGTAGCGCGTGCAACTCGCCCGGCCGAACCGTC
The DNA here is from genome assembly GCA_963793245.1 of Rhodothermales bacterium. Lineage (GTDB taxonomy): Bacteria > Bacteroidota > Rhodothermia > Rhodothermales > BA12 > CAXBBB01. The sequence goes on along the minus strand of CAWBZG010000002.1, from coordinate 1,361,477 downwards.
AGCGATACGTCATCCAGCGCCGTCACGGAGTCGTCGCCGGATCCATATCGATACGAAACGCCGACCGCTTCCAGCGCCTTTCCCGCGCTCACGACGCGATCCACAGCACGTCCACGACCAGCGCCACGACGAGCAGCGGGATGTACATCACGGACGCTTTGAGTACACGCTTGGCCTGCGCATTCGAGCGATCCGACCAAAAGGCGACCGATGCGCGCAGGAACGGCAGCCCCAGAACTGTTGCTAGAATCGCGTAGATCCACGTCGCCGCTCCCATCGTCCACGGAAGCAGGCTGCACGCGATCGTGAGGACGGTGAACGCGATGATCCAGACGGCGGTCGACGTACCGCGTTCGTCCATCGTCGTGCTCATCGCAAAGCCGCCGCGCGCATAGTCCTTGCGGTACATCCACGCGAGCGACAGGAAGTGCGGGATTTGCCAGGCAACGAGGAGGGCAAAGACGGCCCAGCCCAACGCGCCCAGTTGCCCCGTCGCGGCAACGTATCCGCCCAGCGCGGGCAACGCTCCGGGAATCGTACCGACGAGCGTGTTGAGGGGCGTCCGGCGTTTGAGCGGCGTGTACACCCAGAGGTAGAGCGCCAGCGTGAGGATCGCCAGCATGCCCGTCGGCGGGTTGACGAGGGGACAGAGAATGCCGACGCCCGCGCTCGCCAGCCCAAGGCCCCAATACATCGCCGCCCGTTCGCTGATGCGTCCCGATGGAATCGGTCGCGCTTCGGTCCGACGCATTCCGGCGTCCAGGTCGCGCTCCAGCCAGTGATTGAGGACAGCGCCGCCCGCACTGCACAACGCCGTACCGACGACCGCCCACAGCATCACCCAGCCGGCGACACCATCCAGACTACCCAGTGCAAATCCAGCGACGGTCGACAAGACGACTAGAAAGGTGATCTCGGGCTTGGTCATCGACCACAGATCGCGGGCGAGCGTCGGCGATGTCGCCTGCAGAAAGCGAGCGGTCTGCGCGGATGGGTCGACGGTGGGTGCGTCAGTGCGGTCGGGAGAGTCGGTCATGCAGGGACGGCGTGGTGTACGGCGGTGTCACGTACGCGCGCCGGATGGGAGAGTGCTTGCGACGCGAACAAGATCAGGCCAATCCAGAACACGTCGGCGAGCAGCAGATGAACGAGTTGCATCCAGACAGGTGCCTTGAGCCAAATGTTGAGCAAGCCGATGGCGAGTTGCGCAAAGCCAGTCGCGACGACGACGGTGCCCCATCGCTGCACCCAAACGCCAGCGAACGCCGACTGGATACGCGGGATCGCGACGAACGTCCAGCCGACGAGTAACGTTGCCAACAACGGGTGGTAGACGCGGAGTTGCTGCAACGGATGCGCGCCGCTGTCAAGCGCCTGCCCCAACACCTGAGCCGTCGAGTCGGCTTTGAACAGGGTATCGCCCAGCGCCGTGACCGCGCCCATCGTGCTGACGACGAGCGTAAGGCCGACCAGTCCAGCGACCGAGAGCGCCGGAGCCACCCATCGTCCGTCGACGCGCCACGTTGGACGCGCGTGACCCTGCGCCCACCACGCCGTTCGCACCAGCCAGGCGACGAGGATGAACGTGTTGACCAGATGCGCGGCGATGGAGTAGATGCGCGCCGTCGACGTGTCGTGGGCGACCCACTCGAAGAGCACAATGCCCGCTCCAATGGCGCCTTCGGTGATCACAAAGAAGAGCGAGAACCACGCCGCCCGCCGAGCCGGGTGGCCTTTCTCGAATGCTCGGACGGCCCAGACGACCAATCCAATAATCAGGAAGCCCGCGAGGGCGCTTGTGAGCCGATGAGAGAGTTCGATGATCGTCTCCATCGTCGGCGACTGAGGCACGATGTCGCCGTTGCACAGCGGCCAGTGCGCGCCGCAGCCCGCGCCTGACCCCGTTGCCCGGACGAACGCGCCCCACAAGATCACCAGCACGAGGTATCCCACGACGCCCCACGCGTAGCGGACGAACCGGCGTTGGGATAGCGTCTGCTGCGACACGTGTTAGAGGGCGTAAAGTCTACGCAGAAAGGTACCTGACGCTTGAGTTTCCGTTTCGCAAATAGCAGGCGAAGGGCCACACGGGAGACCTGGCAGGTCGCGGGTGACCTGTCAGGTCCGCGCCGGAAATCTACTTCGGTCGGATCAACCCCGCCGCCTTGGTAGTGCCGCTAGTCTCAACTCGAACTCACCCTCTGATCATGTCTTCCGAAGCGCCGCAAAAAACTCTCATGGTCTCGATCTCCGGCATTCGGGGCATCTGGGCCGCTGGTCTCGACGTGCCCACGCTCACCAAGTACGCAGGCGCCTACGCCACGTGGATCTTGCAGCAGTGCAAGACGACCGGACGCGATCCCAAAGTCGTCATCGGACGCGACGCGCGCGTGTCGGGCGATGTCGTGAGTCAACTCGTGGCGGCGACGCTGCGGAGTGCGGGCATCGACGTAGTCGACGCAGGTCTGGCGAGCACGCCGACGGTCGAGATGGCGGTCTTGTTCGAGCAGGCAGCGGGCGGCATCATCTTCTCGGCCTCGCACAATCCGGCTGAGTGGAACGCGCTCAAACTGCTCAATGAGAAGGGCGAGTTTTTGTCGCCCGATCAGGCGCGCGACATGCAGGCCCTCGCTGACGACGAGCCAACGACCGCCGATTACCTCGCGCTAGGCAGCTACGAGCAAAAGGACTTCCTCCAAGCCCACATCGACGCGATCCTCGCGCTTCCCTACGTCGACGCAGCCAAGATCAAGGCGCGCGGTTTCAAAGTGGCCGTCGACGGGATTGACTCGGTCGGTGGGGTTGCGATCCCGGCTCTGCTCAACGCGCTGGGCGTAACCGACATCGTCTGCCTCAACTGCGAGCCTACGGGCCGCTTCTCGCACGTTGCCGAGCCGCTGCCGCAGCACCTGACGGGCATCATCAGCGCAGTTGGAGAGCAAGGGTGCGATCTGGGGATCGTCGTCGACCCCGACGCCGACCGCCTGGCGCTCGTCGCTGATGGAGGGACCTACGTGTCCGAAGAACTGACCCAGGTCGCCGCTGCCGATTTCTTGTGGAAGCATAAGTCAGGACCGTTCGCAACCAACCTGTCGTCGAGCCGAGCCATAGAGGACGTAGCCAAAAAGCACGGTCAGCAGACCTATCGCAGCGCCGTCGGCGAGATCAACGTCGTCGAGAGGATGAAGGAAGTGGATGCGGTTCTGGGCGGCGAGGGCAACGGCGGCGTCATCCTGCCCGATCTCCACTATGGCCGCGACGCCCTCGTCGGCGTCGCCCTCATTTTGACGCACCTGGCAACCGAAGGCATTGCCATGTCCGAGTGGCACGCTAGCCTTCCGACTTACCACATGGGCAAGCACAAACTCGACGCCCGCAGCTTCGACGTAGACTCCGCGCTAGCCAAGATCGCCGCAACCTACGAGGCCGATGCAGACGCGCAAGTCTCTACCGTCGACGGTGTCAAAATCGACCTGCCGACCGGTTGGGTACACCTGCGCAAGTCCAACACGGAACCCATCGTCCGCGTCTACACCGAAGCCCCCTCGCCCGAAGCCGCCGACGCACTCGCCGAGCGGTTTAAAACGGAACTGGCAGGCTGACTCACAGCCCCCTCCGTTTGCCAGCCTTGACAAACGGAGGGGGATCCGGTCACGCTCCCTCTGACAGCATGCGAGCCAGGGCATTTGCGGGGAGCCATTGCCAGTCGGGACGGTGGTTGCGTTCGTAGCCCAACTCGTACAGGGCCTTTTCGAGCAGGTAGAGGCGCAGTAGCGGACGACGATACGCAGAACCCGGCAGCAGTTCATCGATGCCCGCCACGCTGTGGTAGGCGTCTCCGAATGCACGCTGGATTGTTGCCGAGAGCAGGTTGGCCCACTGCGCGTTTTGCTCGTCTCCGCTGAGGCGATGACAGGCCATCTGGACGGCATAGTCGAGCGAACGCATCATGCCTGCTACGTCACGCAACGGGCTGTCTTTGGCGCGGCGTTCGTCGAGCGAGCGAGCGGGTTCGCCTTCAAAGTCGAGCACATACACCTCGCCGTCGCCGACTAGAGTCTGTCCCAAATGGTAGTCGCCGTGGATGCGGATGCGGCGACCTTCGCCGAGTGATTCGAGTTCGTCTAGGCTGTCGAGGACGCGGTCTAGGGCGTCGCCGTTGAGTCCGTCTACGTCGGTCAGGATGTCGCGAGCGTCTTGGAGCACACGGCGAACGCGGGCGGCCAGAGCCGTCGCATGATCGGACGTGAAATCGGCGGGGGTGAGTGCGTCGGCATCCGACTGGGCGAGGGCGCGATGCATCTCGGCGGTGCGCACGCCCAACAGACGGGCGAGGCGTACGAGTTCGGGGGCCAACTCATCGATCAACACGTCGGCGGCCTCGTCTGTCAGTTCTTCGTCGTGAGGAATCGTGCGACCTTGGGCGCGACCAAAGAACGTGTTGACGAGGTCCAGGGCATGAGTCCAGCCGTCGCCTTCCGCGTCGAGTGCCTGCTGAGCGATGGCGAGGACCGTGTGCGTTTCGGGGCGCTCGAACGTGAGCGTGCCACGGAGTTCAGGCGCGAACGCAAAACTCGTCTGCGACAGGTGGCCGAGCAGTTCGGCTTCGGGGTTGTGGCCTTCTTCGAGCCTGCGAAACAGTTTGACGAAGAGGCTGCCACCGACGATGGCCGACGAGTTGCTCTGCTCGCTTCTCAGCACGCGTACGTCGTCCGCATCGACGGTGAGTTTGTCCATGCGGGGCACGTACAGACCTTGGAGCGAGCGGCCTTTTGTGCCCTTCTGCCACCAACGCACGAACGACGACCAAAAGCGCTCGTCCGTCGATCCATCGACCAGCAGGCGCTTGCCGTCCGGTCCATCGACGTGGCAGATTGCCGCTGATCCGTAGGTGTCGAGGAAACCTTCGGCTTCTGATTCTGGAAGCGCAAGCAGAGGAATCTGGTAGCGTGTCGCATAGCCGTCGACGTTGGCTTCGATCTCGCTCAGGTAGACGGGGAGATCGCCCTTTTGCAAGCGGACGGCGTCGCGCAATTTCACTGTCGGCGTGCCTGCGCTCTTGGCGCCGTACCACCGCTGGCGAAGCAAGAAGTCGGGCAGGACGCGTGCGAAATCATCCGGCCCGGTCGACGTCGACATCGTCGGGACGAGCACGTTGTGCAGGCCTTCGGCAACGCGAAGTGTCGGCAGATCGGTGGGGCGTTCTCCGCCTTCGTCCTCGCTGGAATCTCCGTCAGGCGCTGCGCTGACCGGGTCGAGACGGAACCAGAAGAAGCCATACGGGGCGAGCGTGAGGGCATAGTCGGAATCGCCGATAGCGGGGAACGGCGTTTGTCCCAGCATCTCGACCGGAACGTGTCCGTCGATACCCTCGGTCGGCAAGACGGCGGATTGGGCAAAGCGCGACAGGTTGGCGACGACCAAGACGCTTTCGCCCTCGTAGCTGCGGACGTAGGAGAAGATCGCCGGGTTGTCGACGTCGACTAGGTCGAATGAGCCACGGCCAAACACGCGTCCGTGACGGTTGCGGGCGGCGAGCAGCGAGCGCGTCCAGTGGAGGAGGCTATTGGCATCACGCTCGGCGTCTTCGACGTTGGTGAACTCGTACGAGTAGGCGCCCCGATTGATCGCAGGCATGAACAGTCTGTGGTGCTCGGCGCGCGAGAAGCCGCCGTTCTTGTCCGGCGACCACTGCATCGGCGTCCTCACGCCGTTTCTGTCGCCCAAGAACGGATCGTCGCCCATGCCGATTTCGTCGCCGTAGTAGAGGACGGGCGAGCCTTTCATCGACAAGAGCAAGCCGTTGAGCAGTTCGATGCGCCTGCGGTCGCCGTCGAGCAGGGGAGCCAAGCGGCGTCGGATGCCGACGTTGATTCGGAAGCGGCTGTCGGCGGCGTACGTGTTATACATGTAGTCGCGCTCCTCGTCGGTCACCATTTCGAGCGTCAACTCGTCGTGGTTACGGAGGAAAATCGCCCACTGCGCATCTTCTGGGATGTCTTCTGTCAGTTTGAGCATCTCGACGATGGGCCGCCGGTTCTCGCGTTGGAGCGCCAGGTAGAGGCGCGGCATGACGGGGAAGTTGAAGGCCATCTGAACGCCTTCGCCATCCGAGAAGTACGGAATCGTGTCCTCGGGCCACTGGTTGGCTTCGGCCAGCATCAGCTTGCCGGGACCATACCGCGCTTCGATCGCCTTCCGCAGATCGACCAGGTAGTCGAGCGTTTCGGGCAGGTTTTCGCAACTCGTCCCTTCGCGCTCGAACAGGTAGGGGACCGCGTCCAACCGCAGCCCGTCGACGCCCATGTCGAGCCAGAAAAACGTGACGCGCTCCATCTCGGCGACGACTTCGGGATTGTCGAAGTTGAGGTCGGGTTGGTGCGAGAAGAAGCGGTGCCAGTAGTACTTCTGCGCCTTGGCGTCCCACGTCCAGTTGGAGACTTCGGTGTCGGTAAAGATGATGCGGACGCCGTCGTACTTGTCGTCGGTCTCGCTCCACACGTACCAGTCGTGCTTGTCGCTGTCCGGGTCGCGCGCCTCTTGAAACCACGCGTGCTGATCCGATGTGTGGTTGAGCACCAGTTCGGTGATGACGCGCATCCCACGTTCGTGCGCTTCGTCGAGAAACGCCTTGAAATCGTCGACGCTGCCGTGGACCGGTAGCGTATTGTAGTAATCGGCGGTGTCGTAGCCGTCGTCGCGCAGCGGGCTATCGAGGAAGGGAAGCAGCCACAGCGTGTTGACGCCCAGTTGCTCCAGGTACGGCAGCTTCTCTCGCAGGCCCTGGAATTCGCCGAATCCGTCGTCGTTGGCGTCGTAAAACGAGCGTACGTGCAGTTCGTAAATGACGGCGTCTTTGTACCAGAGCGGATCGGAGAGGAAGTCGGACATGGAGCAGTAGTTGGTTTCGTAGGAAGAGAGGGCCAGACGCAAAAGCGCCCCGCCGGTCTCTAGTGGACTAGCGGGGCACTGTCGGTGATCCGAGGGGACAAGAGCGTTAGGCTCCGCGCCCGGTTTCCTGTTGGAGCGCGTCGATTTTCTCAGACGCCTCGGCCTTCGTCATGTCGTCGGACACTTCTTCTCCGGCTTCTTCGGCGAGCGTGTGTACGTAGGAGGCTTGCGCGCCCGTCATCGGCTCGTCGCCGGTCGTCCAGTCGGACGGATCCTTGATGGCGTTGGTGTTCTCGGTGGTTTCGGGGTTCTTCTTCGGGTTGTCCATGTCGGTGGTTGGTCTGGTTGGTGTAGCAAAGTCAACCTCAGACCACACGACCGGTTGCGCGTATGCACAATGGATTGCACATGCGTTGCAGGTGTCGCGATTTACTTCCTGTCGTCCTGAAAATCCAGATCAGCGAACAGGTCACTTAACGTGATAGAGACCTGGAGCGCGTCGCTCATAAACGATGCGTCGGTGCCAACGTAGGTTTGAAACTTGGGCACGTCGCTGCCGAACAGAAAGCGCGTCAGTGAGCGCTCGTCGGGGTCGATGATCCAGTATTCGAGCAGTCCGGGTATCACAGCATATTCGTGCAGCTTCTTGATCGCGTCGGTTCGCGCCGTCGATTCGGAAAGGACTTCGACTAGGAGGATCGGGTTCAGTAGCGAAGGCGGAACGGTTTCCGAGAACGAACCGGGCAGGCAGTAGGCGACGAGGTCGGGGTATCGGTAGCGGTCACCTCCCTCAGTAGCCACACGTGCATCGCTCAGAACCGACCGGCATCGGCGCTTACGAAACTGCGGACTCAACACGTCCTGCAGGTTGGTCGCCGTCAGATAATGGCGCTCCGACGCTCCCGCCATCGCGATGGGCTGACGTCCGTCCCACTCATAGTTCGGTTTCTGCCCGATATGACCGGCTTCGTAGGCGAGGTAGTCGTCGAGGGTCCAGTCGGTGGGACCGAGTTCGGCCATGATCGTGCGCGAGAAATTGCCTCAACTTACGCGCCAAGCACGAAGACGTGAGCCGGGAGCACGTGGGGGTCTAGACGGACGTAGTGGTGATTGCCGTGCCAGTGGTAGGTCTCGCCTCCCAGAGCATCTCTCGCGACAAAGTGATCGCCTATGCCGACTGTAGAAGGATCAAATGCGATCCAGGCCTCCTGCGTGTGATGAGGGTCGAGGTTGACGACGACGAGGACGCGGTTATCGCCCGTATGCTTGACGTAGGCCAGTAGGTGCTCGTTACCGGTCTCGACAAACGTGACGTTGCGTCCGAAGTGCAAAGCAGCGTTGGCCTTTCGGATCGCGTTGACGCGCTGCATCAGCGGTTGGAGGCTGTTCGGGTCGTTCCAGTCCCACGCCCGCACTTCGTACTTCTCGTTGCCGAGGTACTCTTCCTTGGCGCCTTTGTGCGTGTAGACGTGCTCGTACGGCGGTCCGTAGATGCCGTAGGTGGGAGAGAGCGTCGCGGCGATCACGTAGCGCGCGATGTGAAGCGGGCGCCCGCCGTGCTGCAGTTCTTCGTGGAAGATGTCGGGTGTGTTGGGCCAGAAGTTGGGGCGATAGTACTCGGCCATCGGGCCGTCGAAGAGTTCGGTCGCGTACGCTTCGATCTCCGCTGCCGTGTTGCGCCATGCGAAGTAGGTGTAGCTGTTGTTGAAACCGATTTTCGCGAGCGTCTGCATCACGCGCGGGCGCGAGAACGCTTCGGCTAGGAAAATCAACTCAGGGTGGTCGGCTTTGAGCGTACGCAGGCACCACTCCCAGAATGCGTAGGGTTTGGTATGCGGGTTGTCGACGCGGAAGACGGTGACGCCTTTGCCAATCCAGAACTCGAACACGCTGCGCAACTCGCGCCAGAGCAGCGGCCACTCCTTGCTCTCGAAGTCGAACGGGTACACGTCCTGGTACTTCTTCGGTGGGTTCTCTGCGTAACGGATCGTACCGTCTGGCCGCGCCCTGAACCATTCGGGATGTTCGGCGACATACGGGTGGTCGGGCGAGGTCTGAAAGGCGATGTCGAGCGCAACTTGGACGCCGACTTCATCGGCTTTGGCGACGAACCGCTCAAACGCTGCCATGCCGCCCAATTCAGGAGCGACGCTTTTGTGTCCGCCCAGCGTGCCATCCTCCAGTTTGCCCCCGATCGCCCACGGACTCCCCGGCTCGCCGTCTGTCGCTGTGGGCGAGTTGTCCTTACCCTTGCGAAACTGCTCGCCGATCGGGTGGATGGGCGGCAGGTAGACGATGTCGAAACCGCGTTTGGCGATCAGCGGCAAGCGCTCGGCAGCGTCGTCGAGTGTCGCGTGCTGCGGCGGCTGTCCGTCGACGGGGTCGCCCGCCGAGCGTGGGAAGAACTCATACCACGCGGCGAAGCGAGCCAGGTCGGGGTCGACCTCGCATGGGTAGACGTGGCTTTCGGTCATGCCGGAGCGCGGATCGCCCAGGTCGGCGGATGCGCGCAGTTCGTCCGACAGTGCCAGTTCTCGGTCGCCGTTGCGGACGCGTTTGGCCTGGTTGCCCAGTTCGGTGCGTTTGCCCTTTTTCGCCCATCCTGCGAGCAAGTCGGCAGCCTCTTCGAGTTCGCTTGCCAGCAGTGCGTTTGACTCGCCACCGCTCAGGCGGCGCTCGAACTGCTCTTGCCACGTGCCGAAGGCGTCGAGCCATCCGCGCGCCTGATAGGTCCAGATGCCCAGCGTATCCGGGGTGAAAGAGGCGACATATTCGTCGTTGTAGCGCAGCGGCATCGGGTGTACGGACTCCGTGCCATCCGGCGCGGTCACGACGAGTTCGGCCTTGATCCGGTCATGTCCATCCGTCACGAACCCGGCGACGACCTCGACTGGCTCCCCGACGCTGCGGCGAATCGGCCAGCGTCCGGCGTCGACCTGGGGCGTGAGCGTCGAGAGCACGACGCGCGACCACATCTGGGGTGCGGGCGAGGGTGGGTTGTGAGCGAGGGCGTCGGTTTCGGTGCGGAGCGTCGTTATCGGCATAGGGAATGTCGTCAGGAAAGAGAGTGTGGACGAGCGATCTGTGCCAGTGGTTCGACGCCTGGCGTTACCAAATAGGGACGGACCTGGGAAAAGCGCTTTCATCCGCGTTCCCAACCATTTGTGGTGTTAAGCGCGCGCGCGTTCGACCGATCACAGGTGAGTATGAGCGCAGATCTAGCTACATCTGGCCTATTCTTGGTACGACCGTCGCCTCCTGCTCGTCGCGTCTCATCCCACGCTTTCCCTTTATGTCCGACATCGCTATCGAAACCGTCGCTCCCACCTTGAGCGGTGATTCTGAACCGTCCGGCCCGTCGACGCGGCTTGCCTCGACGCTCGGCCTACCGCACGCGCCGCTTCCCGGTCGTCCGTATCCGATGGGGGCGACGTGGGACGGCATCGGCGTCAACTTTTCGCTCTATTCCGAGACCGCGACCGCCGTTGAACTCGTGCTGTACGACCACTCCGACGATCACCCCGCCGCGACGTTTGCGCTGACGGAAAAGACTGGACCGATCTGGCATGGCTATCTGCCGTCGCTGCGACCGGGCCAACTGTATGGCTACCGTGTGCATGGCCCGTACGTGCCGCAGCAGGGCTTTCGCTACAATCCGCACAAGGTCGTCCTCGACCCGTACGCCAAGTCCATCGGGCGCGCGCTGACGTGGGACGAAAGTCTCTTCGGCTACATCGTCGGCGATGAGGAGGGCGATCTCTCGATGAGTACGACAGATAGCGCCGCATTTGCTCCGCTAGGTGAGGTTATCAACCCGGCGTTTCCGTGGGGAGACGACCGAGCGCCGTGCGTGCCGTGGCCGGATACCGTGTTGTACGAAACGCACGTCAAGGGGCTGTCCAAGCTCCATCCCGACGTGCCCGAAGCCATCCGGGGGACGTACCTGGGCGCCTGCTCGCCGCCGATCATCGAGCACCTGAAAAAGCTCGGCGTCACGTCGGTTCAGTTTCTGCCCGTCCACAGCATCGTCCAAGATCAACGGCTGGACGAGATGGGGCTGCGCAATTATTGGGGCTACAATACGCTTGGATTCCTCGCGCCTGAACCCGGGTATGCGACGCACGAAGGTGCCGGAAGCGTCCAAGAGTTTAAGACGATGGTGCGCACCTTCCACTCGCACGGACTCGAAGTCATCCTCGACGTCGTCTACAACCACACCGGCGAAGGCAACCACCTCGGCCCAACCCTCTCGATGCGCGGCATCGACAACCGGAGCTACTACAAAACCGCGCCCGATGCGCGCTACCTGACCGACTACACCGGGACGGGTAACACGGTCGATATGGGCAACGGGCACGTGCTGCAACTCGTGATGGACAGCCTGCGCTATTGGGTCACCGAGATGCGGGTTGATGGCTTCCGCTTCGATCTGGCGGCGACATTGGCGCGTGAGTTCACCGACGTCAACCTGCTCTCGGCGTTCTTCAAAACGATCCAGCAGGACCCAGTTTTGTCGCAGGTCAAGCTGATCGCCGAGCCGTGGGACCTGGGTCCGGGCGGCTACCTCGTCGGCGGCTTTCCCTGGCAGTGGACCGAGTGGAACGGCGACTACCGCGACACCGTCCGCCGCTTCTGGCGCGGCGACAGAGGGCTGAAGGGAGCGCTCGCGACGCGCATCGCCGGATCGTCCGATCTCTACAACAACAGCGGACGGCGCCCGACGGCGTCGATCAACTTCATCACGGCCCACGATGGGTTCACGCTGCACGACATGAGCAGCTACGAGCACAAGCACAACCACGCCAACGGCGAAAACAACCGCGACGGACACGAACCCAACTTTTCCGTCAACTTTGGCGTCGAAGGCCCGACCAAGAACTCGGCTATTCTGGATAAGCGCTACGCCATAAAGCGCAGCATGATCGCGACCCTGATGCTGTCGCAAGGTGTGCCGATGATGCTGGGCGGTGACGAACTCTCGCACTCCAAACAGGGCAACAACAACACCTACGCGCAGGACAACGAACTGACGTGGTACGACTGGGACCTAACCGCGCGGCAGACCGATTTCCTCGCCTACGTGCAAGACCTCATCCACTTCCGCGCCGCTCACCCCACGTTTCGACGCTACACCTTCCTCTCGGGCGAACCCGACGAAGATGGAATCGTCGACGCGACGTGGTGGCATCCGGACGGCACGCCGATGGAGAACCCCGACTGGACGGACGCCGAACTGCCTTCGTTCGGACTGCTGCTGCGGGGCGAAACGCTTCACCGCCGCACTCCTCAAGGCGAGGAGATGGAGGATACCACGTTTCTCGTCCTGTTCAACCGCTCGCACGAGTCGCGCTCGTTCGATCTGCCCAATTTCGACACGCACGGCATTGAGCACTGGACCATCCCCGCACCGTTCAATCGCTATGCTGACTCGGATGCCGTTCACAACGACGAATCGGTCGACGTGCCTGCGCTGTCCCTGCTTGTCCTCGAAGCGCGCCTGACCTATCCCGACGCGACGTGACGCTCCGCTGCTGCTCTATCCTCTTGTTCATCGCCTCATTCGGGGTGGTGGACGGAGCACGCGCGCAGCAACGGCAGGTCGTTTCGATCGCACAGGCGCGCATCGACCGCGACGGCGATACCATCCCCGACCTCCTGGGCGATACGGTCGTCGTAGCCGGTCGTGTGCTGGCGAGCACGCGATGAACTGTCCGACCGACAACTCGCGCTCCCGATCCGGGATGCTAGCGGGTCGGTGTTCGTGCATTCGTTCAACGAGCAGCCGCAGTTCTCGCGGGGCGATAGCGTGCAGGCCAGAGGCGTCGTCGTCCAGTACAAGGGGCTGACGGGATTGAGGATGATCGACATCTCACGGGTCGACGCCCGGTCTATCGAGATTCATGCGGTGCCTTACGATCCTTCAGACCCGGAAACCCTGGAGGCCAACCTGGTCACGCTGGAAGGTCGAGTCGCTGGCAGGGTGACGACGGGGCCGGTCGAGTCGCTGGCCATCGTGCACGACGGGACGATGCTCTTCGCCGTGCAACTGGACAAAGCGGATCGGCTCGAACACGTCGACGCCGGCGATCGGGTTCGTGTCACCGGCATCTTGAATCAATTCTCCGATTCGGCCCCCTATACGTCGGGCTATCAGGTCCTGCCGCGCTCTTCCGGTGACGTGCAACGGCTCGGGTTCGGGCAGCGAGGTCTGTTGGGCATCCTCCTCGCCGTCTTATTGATCGCGCTTGCCTGTGTGGTATGGGTCGTCCAGATGCGGAGGCAGGTGCGCAAGCAGGTCGCTGTTCAGACGCGTGCCGAAAACCGGTATCAGGCGTTGTTCGACCGAGTCGGCGATGCGGTCGTTGTCGCTAGAATGGAAGGAATGCAGCCGGTTGAGTTCACGCTCAACCCCAGCGCCATCGAGATGACCGGTTATCCGATCGGGCGCCACTCCACGCTGCGCGTCGACGAGTTGTTTACGCCGATCAGTTCGATTCGGCGACTCGTGTACTGGGCATTGCAAAACGGCCAGGCCGAAACGGAGTTGTCGCTCGTCCGCGCCGACGGCACGTCGACACCCGTCGAGATTCAGTCGTACCTGTTTGATCACATCGACGGAACGCATCTGATTTTTATCGGGCGTGACATCAGCAGGCGAAAGGCCTACGAGGAAGGGCTGATCGAGGCGCGTGAGGAGGCAGAGGAGTTGGCACGGCTGCAGTCGTCGTTTGTTGCCAACATGAGCCACGAGTTGCGGACGCCGCTGGCGGGGATCATTGGCTTCGCGGACATTCTCTCAGCCGAGATCGACAACGACGAACACCGTGAGTTCGCCGGATTGATCGCGGGTGGTGGCGAACGGCTCCTCGACACGCTCAACAGCGTGCTCGATCTGGCGCGCTTCGATGCGGCAGGCTTTGTGCCCAACCTGAAGCCCGTCGATCTCGCCGCCAAGATCCGCGAACTGCTCGCGCTTCTGATCTCGATTGCCAATCAAAAAGGGTTGTCGCTGACGTTCGAAGCCAATCCCGACCCGCTCGTCGTGATGACCGATGCGACAGCCGTCGAACGCATCGTGACCAACTTGGTCGGCAATGCCATCAAGTTCACGAAGAGGGGCAACGTCTCGGTGCGGCTCGTGAGCGACGGCGCCAACGTAACACTCTCCGTCACCGACACGGGGCAGGGCATCTCGCCTGACTTCCGGCGCAAGATGTTCGAGCCATTCGCGCAGGAGAGTACTGAGATGAACCGCTCGCACGAGGGGGCCGGGCTGGGCCTGAGCATCACCCGCCACCTGATCGAAGGGCTGGGGGGCACTATCACCGTCGACAGCGCGATGGGCGAGGGTACCACGTTCGCCGTCGTGCTTCCGGCGCGCATGCCGACCCACGCGATCGCCAACGGGCGGTAGCATCCGGTCCGACGGATCCTACTCTCCGAGCACACGGGGGAGAGAGCGCCGCCTTGCCGATGGCCTCACCCGACGACGACTTTTAGGGCCTCGCCGAGCGTTTTAACGGCGTGGACTTTCAAGCCTTTCGGCACCTCGGCTTTACGCATGCCCGACGCGGGAACGACAGCCTGAGTGAAACCCATCCGCTTAGCCTCGCTCAACCGGCGTTCGATCTGGCTCACGCTACGCAACTCGCCGCCCAAACCCACTTCGCCGATACAAATCGTCTGGCTGTCCGTCGGGATGTCCTCGAACGAGGAGGCCACCGATACGAGTACGCCCAAGTCAACCGCTGGCTCGTCGACGCGAATGCCACCCGCGACGTTGAGGAATACGTCCTGGGTGCTCAGCTTCATGCCCTGGCGCTTTTCCAGAACGGCGAGCAACAGCGACAACCGCTTGCCGTCGAAACCTGCTGCCGTGCGCTGGGGCGAGGGATAACTCGTGGGCGTGACGAGAGCCTGGACCTCGACCAAGACGGGGCGCGTGCCCTCTAGCGTGCAGGTGATCGCGCTTCCGCTGATGCCGTAGCTGCGCTCGCTCAAAAAGATCTCGGATGGGTTCGTGACCTCGTGGAGTCCGTCGGCGTGCATCTCGAACACGCCCATTTCGTTGGTCGAGCCAAAGCGGTTTTTGACGGCGCGCAGGATGCGGTATGCGTGGTGCCGGTCGCCCTCGAACTGCAAGACGGTGTCGACCATGTGTTCGAGCACGCGCGGCCCGGCGACGTTGCCCGTCTTGGTGACGTGGCCGACCAGAAACGTCGGGTGTTCGAGCGTTTTGGTCAAGTGCAGCAGCGACGCCGTCGATTCGCGAACCTGGCTCACGCTTCCGGGCGCACTCTCGATGTCGGATCGAAAGACCGTCTGGATCGAGTCGACGATCAGCAGGTCGGGGCGTACTTCGTGCGACGCGGCGGCGATTTCCTCGACGTCGGTTTCGGCGAGCAGCAGGAAGTTATCGGACGGAACGCCCAGCCGCTCGGCGCGCAGTTTGACCTGCCGCAGCGATTCTTCGCCCGTCACGTAGAGCACCTTTTTGTCACCCAGGTGCCGCCCCAGGCTCGTCATCAACGTGCTCTTGCCGATGCCGGGATCTCCGGCGATCAGGATCAGCGACCCTCTCATGATGCCGTTGCCCAGCACGCGGTCGAGTTCGCCGACGCCGGTCATCAGGCGCGATTCGTCTGTGATCTCAATCTCGTCCAACCGCTTGGGCGTCCGCATCGACCCGCGCCCGCTGCGTGAACCCATCGCCGGGACGCGCGCTGCCCGTGCGCGCGCCTCGCTGGATTGTACTTCTTCGGCGAACGTGTTCCACTCTCCGCACGACGAGCATTGCCCCTGCCAACGCGGTTCGGTGTTGCCGCAGTTCTGGCAGACGTAGACGGTTTTGCTCTTGGCCACAGTCGGTCGGTGTTGGGTGGACCCGAAAGGTAGGCCCCAACAGTGTCACGAGCGTGTCAGCGCTACCGCCCAAAAGTCGACAACTCTTGGGGGATCACCATCCCGCGCGCCGCTACCTTTGGTCATGGCTTTTCAACCCGTCCACGCTCTAGGCCGATACGCGCTGCTGATGACCGACGCCGCTCGTTCTCTCGGTGACGTTCCGTTGTGGCGGGACGAGTTGGCGCGGCAGGTCCGGCAGATCGGATTCGCGTCGATTCCGATCGTGTCGCTGGCTGCGTTTGCATCCGGCGCGGTCATGGCGATCCAGGCGGGCATCCAACTCGATGTACCTTTTGTGCCCAAGGCGATCATCGGCGCGATCACCGTCCCGGCGACGTTTCTCGAATTGGCCGCGCTGATCATGGGATTCGTGCTCGCGGGGCGCGTCGGCGCCAGGATCGCGGCGGAACTGGCGACGATGCGGGTGTCCGATCAGATCGATGCGCTCGACGTGATGGGCGTATCGAGCGCCGGGTTCTTGGTGGTGCCGCGTGTGCTGGCGGCCATCTTGACGTTTCCAGTCGTCTACGTGGTCGCGTGCGGCGTCGCCGTCGGTGGGGCGTTGGCCGTCGGGGTAGGCGGCGGATTCGTGACGCCAGTCGATTTCTGGCTCGGCGCGCGCAGTTTTTTCGAGCCGTTCCACGCGTGGTTCGGCTTCATAAAAGCGATCGTGTTCGGCATCCTGATCACGTCGATTGCGTGCTACAAGGGCGTGAATGCCCGCGGTGGAGCCGAAGGCGTCGGCCAGGCGACGACTCAGGCGGCTGTCACGGCGTGCGTGTGGCTGCTGCTGGCCGACTTCGCCCTCGCCGTGATCCTACTGTGAGCGCGCCGCTGATTGAGGCAGAAGGCCTCACCCGCAGTTTTGGCGATCAGGTCGTGCTGCAGTCGGTCGATTTCGTGGTGCATCCGGGCGAGCGGGTGGCCATCGTCGGTCCGTCGGGGACGGGCAAGAGTGTGCTGCTGAGGCACTTGGTCGGCTTGCTGACGCCGGACGTTGGCATAGTCCGCGTCGGCGGGAGCGATTTGTCGAGCATGACGGCGGGTGAACTGAGGCGGGTGCGGCGGCGCTTCGGGATGCTGTTCCAGGGCGGTGCGCTGTTCGATAGCCTGACGCTCGCCGAAAACGTCGCGTTTCCCCTTCGGCACGTGGCTCGGATGTCGCGTGCTCAGATCGAACGCCGGGTGGCCGAATGCCTCGAAGCCGTCCGTCTGTCCGACGCTGCCGATTTGTTGCCTGGAGCGCTTTCGGGAGGCATGCGCAAGCGGGCGGCCCTGGCGCGCTGCATCGCTCTTGAGCCTGAGATCCTGCTCTTCGACGAGCCGACGAGCGGACTCGACCCCGACACGGCGCTCGCCATCGACGAACTGATCGTTGGTTTGACGCGCGATCTGGGGGCTGCCGCCGTCGTCGTGACGCACGATATCCAATCGGTTCTGCGCGTCGCCTCGCGCGTGGTATTTTTGCACCAGGGCCGCGTCCACTGGTCCGGCGACGTGTCCGACCTCGCACTCGCCGACGACCCGTTCGTCGCCCACTTCATCCGAGCGGGCGCGTACGCGTTTCCTCCGCTCTCGTAACCTCACCTGCTTGCGCCTCTCGACCGAACTCGCCGTCGGCCTCGCCCTGATCGCTGCCGTCGTCCTGCTGGCACTCGGCGTGCGGCTGCTCGGCGGATTGCCTGCCTTCGGCGGAACGGTCGACGCCTACGCGCTGCTCGACAACTCGGGCGGGGTCGACAAGGGATCACCCGTCATCGTCAACGGGCTGGATGTCGGCACGGTGACGGACGTGCGGTTGACAACCGAACGCCAGATCCGTGTCGCCTTCTCAGTCGACCCCAGTACCGATCTGCGATCCGACGCTTCGGTTCGCCCAGGCGGAATTGCGGCGCTGGGAGGCGTCACGCTGGCGCTCGATCCGGGGATCGCGTCTGAGCCGTTGCCTAATGGCGGACGTGTCGCAGCAGGCGGGGGATCGGCTGATCTGCTCGCCCTCGCATCCGACCGCGCCCCCCAACTGCTCGTCCAGATCGACACGCTGATCCGCGTCGTCACGCGCGCCGCTCAAACCGCCAACGCCATCGCTGCGGGATCGCAAGACGACGCCCAGGCCACGCTCGCCGCGCTCCGCCGTACGACGACGACGCTTGACGCCTTTCTCCGTCAGAACGACCAGACACTCGCTCGCCTGGTCCGCCGTGGGGATACGCTGTCGTCTGCTCTGACTGCGTTCGCGACGCCCGCCAGAACCGACACCCTCGCCGTCGCCCTCGACCGCCTGACGCGTCTGCTCGCAACCGCACAAACGACGCTCGACGCTTCATCGCCGACGATCGACGGGTTGGGCCGCACCTCTGCACGCGCCGACACGCTGCTCGCTCTGCTCACCAACGGAGACGGCCTGGGCGCCCGCGTTCTCCGCGACGACTCGCTCTACGTCCAAATCGACACCGCGCTCGTCCGCGTCAACCGCATCCTTGCCGACTTCGAGCGCAATCCGGGGCGGTACCTGCGGCATCTGGACCTGGTCGACCTGTTTTGACGACGAGTGGAGATCACCATGCTGCTGTCTCGAGGCTGAGTAAATAAGGGCGATTCCTGAATCGCCCTTACTTTGAGTGACCACCGACTTTCTGCCCATGCCGACCTACGACGACGCTCTCGCTCTCTTCCACGAGTGGACCGAAACCGATAGCCTGAGGCGTCACGGATATGCCGTCGAAGCGGCGATGGAAGCCTATGCCCAGCAACTCGGCGAGGACGTCGAGTTGTGGCGGATGACCGGATTGCTGCACGACATGGACTACGAGCGGCATCCGTCGCCCGACGATCATCCGCGCGTGGGTGTGGCCGAGTTGATGGCGCAGGGCTACCCCGACGAACTGCGCGACGCGATCATGGGACACGCGCCCTACACCGGCACGCCGCGCCGGACGAGGCTGGCACAAGCGTTATTCGCCGTCGATGAATTGGCGGGGCTGGTCGTGGCGGCTGCGTTAGTGCGACCTGGACACATGGACGGAATGAAACTCAAATCGCTCAAAAAGAAGCTGAAAGACAAAGGTTTCGCCGCCGCTGTCAGCCGCGAAGACATCGCGCAGGGAGCCGAGGAGATGGGCGTCGAAATGGACGCGCACCTGCAAACCGTGATCGACGGCATCGCCGCGCGCGCGGATCGCATCTTCGCTGGCGTCTGACGCCCAGAATCAGAACGTGTAGGTAAGCCGCGCCGAGGAGGGTGCCATGTCGAAGTCCCAACCGCTCGGGTCGCCGTTGCCCGCGATGTCACCGCGCTGAATGGCCTTGTGACGGTTGACGAGGAAGCGTGCCGTCCCGATGCCGATGGCCGCACCGACGACGATATCGGTCGGCCAGTGCTTGTTGACGCTCATTCGGTTGAGCACGGCGCCGGTCGGGATGGCGTACAGGGCGTAGGTGAGGGGATGCGGATAGTAGCTGGCCCACACCGTGATGATGCCAAAGGACGAGATCGCGTGGCCCGACGGGTAGGAACTGTTGCCGTCGCCAAACGGGTTTTTGCCGGTCGTCTCGAAGAAAGCGTAGGGATCGGCGAGGTCGAGCAGCACATTCGTCTCGGGGTCACGCGGGCCGTCCTCGGGACGGGCGCGTCCGATGATGCCTTTGAGTGCGTAGCCCGTCAGTCCGGCATAGATCAGCGTTTGGAGCGAGGTCATCGCCGCGTCCTGAAACTTGGTGTTCGGGATGAACAGCGACCCCGCAGCCAGTCCCAGCGTGATCTGCGTCATGGGCGGACCGCCCGCGTCGTCCAAGAAGAGCAGGACTTCCTGGTAGGTGTCGCTCTGTCCGTAGAGACTTTGTGCTTGTCGAACTCCGTCGTCGTCGAGCCACGCTGTTCCAAGTGTAAACGCAGCGGCTCCGCCTGCATACGCCGCGAATCGGGGCGTGGCGATCTGCTTACCGATGGCGCCCAAGTCCTGGTAGGCCCAGTGGAGAAAGCGCGTGCGCTCCGTGTGGAGCGGCTCGGGGTTGGTTTGTGCGGACGCGGGCAGTGCGCAGGCGAATAGGAGGAAGGCGAGTACGAAGGTGCGCATGAGAAGGCGTTGGAGTAGATCAGAGACACGCCCGGCAATCGGTTTCGCTTCCGTCCCGGCGGTCCGTGCCTGTCTCGTCACGAATGAGGGTGCATCCTCTGGCCTAGCCGACGAATCTCTGCCACCCGTTCGCTCGTCCAACAGGACCACCAGATCCTACCGAATGTCCACTCAACTTCCCACCGACCCCGTAGAAAGTGGCCGCAAGAGCCTCGCCCAGGCTGCACGTCTGCTCTTCGACTACGCCAAACGCCACGCGCCACCCTCGCGCGTTCGCCCGGAGCGCCCCAACCTGCCACCCGCAGCAGGCAACTACCACGGGGCTATCGTCGCGCTTAAGGCGATTCCATTCGTCTTGCTCGCCGCGTTCGTGTTCTCGTTCGTGTGGGACTTCGACGGGATGTCGGCGACTGTCTTTGGTCTCGACCTGACATTCGAGGGGCTGATGCGTACGCTGGCCGTCGGCGGGCTGATCGGGTTTGGGACGAACTGGCTAGCGATCAAGATGCTGTTTCACCCGCGCGAGAAGCGGGCGCTGGTAGGGCAGGGACTGATTCCCGCGCAGCGAGAGCGCGTGATCCACCGGCTAGCCGTCGCCGTTTCCGAAAAGCTGATCAACCCCGACGCGATTCGGCGCAAGATCGAAGAATCACAGATCATTCCGCGCTACCGAGAGGTCTCGGTCGGCGTGGCGCGGCGCGTGATCGAAGACCCCAACTTCCGCGACGACCTGCGCTCGGTCGTCGCCGACTACGCCAAGGACGCCCTGGGCAGCCCCAGCGTGCGCAAGCAAATCGTCGACTTCACGATCGAGAAGATCGAAGGCGCAGCAGGGTCGGGCTTTACCGGCCTGGCACTCAAAGCCTACCGCGCCGTCGGCGAAGACGACTTTCTGCGCCGCCTCGACCTGGCCGTGCAAGCGCTCCCCGAAGCCGTCGACAAAGGTCTGGACACGCTCGATCTCAAACTCGATCTGCTGCCCGATCTGATCGAACGCAACGCCGACGAACTCGAACAGTGGGCCACGCGCGCCATCCTCGACATCGTCGACCGCATCGATACCTACGAACTCGTTCGTGACAGCATGCGCCGCTTCGACGAGTATCAGCTCGAAGACCTGGTCATGAAGACGAGCAACGAGCAGATGCAGTACATCCAGTATCTGGGCGGCGTGCTCGGCGTGTTCGGCGGCTTCGTGATCTGGCAGCCCGTCTGGGCGACGCTGGTGCTCGGCCTGATCGTGCTGGCCGTCTGGGGCATTGATGAGATGCTGACGCGCAAGCGCCGAGAGCAGCACCCGCCGAGCGATCCGCCGCCAATCGATTCGAAACCGCGTGCGCTGCCTCCTCACACCTCAGTGTCGGCGGAGAACGTCGTCGCGGAGCGAGATGCCGTCGTTCGCGTAGACTGATCCGCACCTGACCCGCACCACTATGGGCGTAATCATCGAGACTAACACGGACGTGCGCATTCCGTGCGACTCGGTCGAGGAGTACCTGGCCTACGACCTTGCGCACGAGGGCAAGCACGAATACTGGCACGGCGAGATCGTCGCCATGGCCGGTGCTATGGACACGCATAACCTCGTCGTTGTGAACCTCTCCTACGTCACCTATCCACAGATCCGCGCACGCGGGTGCCTGTCGTATGTGAGCGATCAGCGCGTGCTGCTTCCTGAGGGTAATTTCTGCTACCCCGATTTCGTGATGGCATGCGACCCTCGCTTTACCGACGAGCGGCCCAACAGTCTGATCAACCCGCTGCTGATTGGAGAAGTGCTCTCGCCCTCGACGGCGCACATCGACCGGGGTGACAAACTCGACTCGTATTTGGAGATCGAGTCGCTGCAGGCCTACTGGCTCTTCGAGCCTGAGCAAGCGGCGGTCACGATGTACGAACGCGCCGATGCGGGCTGGCACTATCGCACACTCCGAGGCATGGACGCCGAGATCGCGACCGATCTGTTTGAGTCTCCGATCTCGCTCCGTTCCGTCTACCTCGACGTGTTGGGCGATGACGAAGTCGCCGCCGCCTAACGCGAAACGCCCGCCGAGCAAGAGCTGAGCGGGCGCGATGAAGCCGAAGCCGGTGCCGAGGGGGAGGATCGAACTCCCGACCTCACGATTATGAGTCGTGCGCTCTAACCATCTGAGCTACCTCGGCGGGACGCGTAGTATACTCCGCTCCGCCTGCCCGCCGCAACGCTGCGGTGTTAGCCTTCGACGAATCCACCGCCTGTGACCTCGACCGTTTCCATTCCCTTCGATCCCACTGGTCGCCTGATCGGGCAGGCCCGAGTCCGCGATACGCTGCAACGCGGACTCGATGGCGGACGCATTCCGCACGCGCTGCTCTTCTACGGGCAGGATGGAACGGGTCTGGTCGCCGGAGCGCTCGAACTCGCTGCCGCTCTGGTCGCCAACCCCAACCGTCCCGACGACGACCGCGCCCGGCGGGGACTTCACCCGGACATCCATCTGCTCATTCCGCATCCGTCCGACGCCAAGGACGACGACGTGCAGGAGCGTGTTCAGATGCTCTACGCCGATCCCTACGCCGTCGTCGATTACGCGCGCAGGCCGACGAAGAAGGCGGATCAGAACAAGCAGGTGTTCTACACCATCTCGCGTGTCCACGAGGAGTTGCACCATCCGATGAGCTTCCGCCCGGTCGAGGGTAGGGCCAAGGTCGCCATCGTCGCGCACGCCGATCTGATGCGGCAAGAAGCGTCCAATGCGTTTCTCAAACTGCTCGAAGAACCCGCGCCGGGGACGTTTTTCATCCTCACGACGAACCGCGTCGACCGCATGCTGCCGACGATTGCCTCGCGCTGCCAGAAAGTCCGCTTCGACCCGCTCGCCGTTGATCTGATCGTGCAGGCGTTGGTGGCACGCGGCGTCGCCGATGCGCAGCAGGCGGAGCTGATTGCCCGGTTGTCGGACGGCTCGTTCGCTCGGGCGCTCGAACTGGCCGAAGACGACGATGTGTTGCGGTCACGCGATCTGGCCATCGACTTTTTTAGGAGCGCGTACCGTTCGCCGCTCGAAGCGCTCGATGTGGTCGACGAAGTCGCTCAGATGAGTCGGGAGGGCGTAAAGGGCTTTCTGGGCATTACGCTGCGATGGATGCGGGATCTGTTGCTCTACCGCGCGCTGGGAGATGCCGCGCCCCTCGTTAACGTCGACCGGGCGGACCCGATCGAGAAGTTTTGTCGTAACGTCCCCTCGGCTAATCTGGAGGCAATGGTCGAGCGTGTCGAGGAAGCCATCGGTCTAGTCGAGCGCAACGTCGGCGTGGCGCTCCTGCTCACCGTCCTCGCCGAACGCCTCCACCACGCCATCCGAAGAGGCACGGATCGGCCTCTCTACGTTCCTCTGACTTCCCCCTGACATGGCCTGCGACGGATGCGACGGTTGCTCTACCGACGGCGGAAGCTGTGGCGGATCGTGCGGCCCCGGCTGCGGCAGTAAGGCGCGCGCCGGAACGTCGGCGTGCCCGGCGACGCAAGCGTTCGACTGGCTCCAGGACATGGGCATCAGCCAGCCGACGCGCACGTTCGACTTGGTCGAGGTGCAGTTTAAAGGCGGGCGCAAGGAGCTGTTCAAGGACATCACGCAGAACGGAGTCGATACGGGCGATTGGGTGATCGTGCAGGCCGAGAAGGGACTCGACATGGGGAGCGTTCATCTGTCGGGCGAGTTGGTCCGCCTGCGCGCGCGGCAGCAGGACAAGAGCGGTAAGCAGGAGCGGCTGAACGTCGTCCGCCTGGCACACCCCGACGAAGTCGACCGGCTCGAAAAGAACCGACGCGACGAAGGCGATGCGCTCTACGACGCCAAGCAGCGCGTCGACCGGCACCGGCTCGACATGAAGATGGTCGACGCCGAGTGGCAATTTGACCGTGGAAAGCTGACGCTCTACTTCACTTCTGCGCAGCGCGTCGACTTCCGCAGTCTGGTCCGCGAACTGGGCGCTCATCACGGCACACGCGTCGAGTTGCGCCAGATCGGAGCGCGCGACGAAGCAGCGCGCGTCGGAGGACTGGGATCGTGTGGGCGCGAGTTGTGCTGCTCGACGTGGCTGCAAGAGTTCAAACCCGTCTCCACCACGGCGGCTCGCGCTCAGCACTTGCCGCTCAACCCGACGCGCCTGAGTGGGCAGTGCGGGCGGCTGAAGTGCTGCCTCAACTACGAACTGGAAACGTACATGCGGGCCGTCAAAGGCATGCCGTCAACTGGAACGCCCGTTGAGACACCGCACGGCGAAGGTCAGGTCCGCCAAGTCGACATTTTTCGCGCCGTCGTTTGGGTCGAATACCGCGACAAGACCTGGGCAGAGTTTACGCTCGAAGCGCTTCGTCCCTACCTGAGAAGCCGTCGCCCCAAACCCCGCGTAAAGCCACCAGGCGGCGGTGACGGATAATACGGTCGCCACCCGCGCGGCGGGATAAAGCCAAGTTGGATGGGAGCCGGATCGATCGTTCCGAGTACGTCCCGCTCGTTGCTCGAACTCACTGACCGCAATACGTCTTGCCACTCTCTGCAAAGCAGAAAACCAGCGTCTGGATAGGAGTTGGCTTCGTCGCCTTCATCCTGCTGGTGTTCTCGCAAATCTTGGGAGGACAAGACGAGGAAGCACAGCCTAGCGCGTCGCAGCGTCCGTCCGACACGCTTTCTGTCACGATCGCGCGCGTGCAGCAAGAGCGACTCGAAGACCGAGTGGCGACGACGGGGACGCTGCTGCCGTGGGAATCGGTCGATCTGCGCGCCGAGGTCGCGGGGCGCGTGACGTCGCTCGCGTTCGAGGAGGGGAGCCGGGTGCGCGAAGGGCAGACGTTGGTGACGCTCGACACCCAAGTGTTGCGAGCACAGATCCAAAGCGCCCAAACCCGTCGTGATTTGGCGGGCGTGCAGGCCGATCGTCGGCGTGAACTGTTCGACATCGGAGGTCTGAGCCGTCAAGCGCTGGACGAAGCCGATGCTGCGACGCGCGTCCTTGATGCCGAACTCGCTCAGTTGTCCGCTGAAGTGGCGCGTCGGCGCGTTGTGGCGCCGTTTGGAGGCGTCGTTGGGCTGCGTGAGGTCAGCGTCGGCGCATACTTGTCGCCGGGCGACCGAGTCGCGACGCTCCGGGTGACGAGTCCGCTGCGGTTGGAGTTCACCGTCCCCGAGCGCTACTTGGGCAAGATCCGCGAAGGCGACGCCGTCAGCTTCCGCGTGCCGGGCCAGGAGGTCGCTTTCGGCGCGACGATTCTGGC
The DNA here is from genome assembly GCA_963793245.1 of Rhodothermales bacterium. Taxonomy (GTDB): domain Bacteria; phylum Bacteroidota; class Rhodothermia; order Rhodothermales; family BA12; genus CAXBBB01. The sequence continues at coordinate 1,336,349 of CAWBZG010000002.1, read as the reverse complement.
GACCGAGCCTGCCGTCGACCCCGTCACGCGGGCGTTCACGGTGCGCGCCAGAGTGGGGAATCCTGACGACGTGTTGCGTCCGGGAGCGTTCGCCGAAGTACAACTCGTTCTCGACGCCGTCGACGATGCGCTACTTATCCCGACAGCCTCGGTCGTGACGGGTGCTGAAACCAACAAGGTGTTCGTCCTGACCGATGGAACGGCGGTCTCGCGGATGGTCACGACGGGCGTGCGGACGGCGGATCGCATTCAGATTACGAGCGGATTGAGCGCGGGCGACGTCGTGCTCACCTCGGGCCTGGACGAAGTGCGCGAGGGACAGGCCGTGCGAGCAGGCGGCGCGTTCGACCCAACCCAGGTGCGACCGGAAGCGACCGCTGACCGACCCCGGCAATACCAAACCGGCGACTAGTATGGCCTCGCTCTACGACATATCGGTCCGCCGTCCGGTCTTTGCGACCGTGATGTCGCTCGCCATCCTGATCGGCGGCGCCATCGGCTACACGCAATTGGGGGTGCGCGAGTATCCCATCGTCCAGACGCCCGTGATCTCGGTCAGCACCAGCCTGCGCGGAGCCAACGCAGCCGTCATCGAGACGCAGGTCACCGAGCCGATCGAGGAGTCGGTCAACGCCATCGACGGCATCCGGTCGATTACGTCGACGAGCAACCAGGGTCGCTCGACCGTCCGCGTCGAATTTGATCTGGGCGCCGATCTGGACGCTGCAGCCGCCGAGGTTCGGGACCGCGTCAGCCGGGCGCGTGGTCGGATTCCGGACGAGGCCGAGGAGCCGGTCATCTCCAAGTCTAACTCGGACGGCGACCCCGTCGTCTTCCTCAACCTGTCGTCGACGCGGTACAATCTGCTCGAACTCTCGGAGATCGCCGACAACTTTTTCGCCGAGCGGCTGCAAACCATCGACGGCGTCGCCTCGGTCGACATCTGGGGTGACAAGCGCTACGCGATGCGGATGTGGATGGACCCGACCGCGCTGGCCGCCTACGGCCTGACGCCGGGTGACGTGCAGCGCGCCGTCCAAGAGCAGAACGTCGAACTTCCGGGCGGTCTCATCGAAGGCGATCAGGTCGAACTCACGATCCGCCCGCTGACCCGGCTCTCGACCGTCGAGGAGTTCGAAAACCTCATCCTGCGCAACGACGGCACGACGCTAGTCCGGTTTCGCGACGTGGGACGCGTCGAGTTGGCCGCGCAGAACCAGCGCACGGTCCTGAAGCGCGACGGCATCGCGATGGTCGGTGTCGTGCTGCGTCCGCTCGCCGACGCCAACTCCATCGACATCGTCGACGAGTTCAACCGCCGCGTCGCCGACATCGAAGACGACCTTCCACCGGGCATCGAACTGGGCATCGGCTTCGACAACACCGAACCGGTCCGCGCCGCCATCGCCGAGGTACGCAACACGGTGTTTATCGCGCTACTGCTGGTCGTGATGGTCATCTTCGTCTTCCTCCGCGACTGGCGGACGACACTGGTGCCGATCCTCGTGATTCCGGTTTCGCTCGTCGGCGCGTTTGGCGTGATGGGTCTGGCCGGGTTCTCGATCAACGTGCTGACGCTGCTGGCCCTGGTGCTCGCCATCGGACTGGTCGTTGACGATGCCATCGTCGTGCTCGAAAACATCTACTCCAAGATCGAGGGTGGGATGGACCCGATGCGCGCCGCCGTCGCCGGAACGAAAGAGATCTACGTCGCCGTCATCGCGACGACGCTGGCGCTGGTCGCTGTCTTTCTGCCGATCATCTTCCAGAGCGGAGTCGTCGGCGCGCTGTTTCGCGAGTTTGGGCTGACGATTGCCGCCGCCGTCGTGATCTCGTCATTCGCCGCGCTGACGCTGACGCCGATGCTGTCGTCCAAGCTGTTGAGGAAGCGCGAGACGAAGCCGTGGCTCTATCGCAAAACCGAGCCGGTATTCGAGCGCCTCAACGACGGATACCGAAACTCGCTGTCGGCTTTTTTGCGCGTCCGGTGGATGGCGTTCGTCCTCATGGGAGTGGCGTCTTTGGGCGTTTGGTGGCTGTTCTCGAACCTGGAAAGCGAGTTGGCGCCTGCCGAGGATCGTTCGCAGATTCGCCTGTTCGCCAACGCGCCTCAGGGTCGAGGATTCGCGTACATGGATGCGTACACCAACGAACTCATCCGACTGCTTCAGCAGGAAGTGCCTGAGATCAAAGCGCTCATCAGCGTCACGTCGCCGGGGTTTGGGTCGTCCGGGTCGGTCAACTCGGCGTTTGGCAACCTCATTTTGGTCAAGCCGGACGAGCGCGAGCGGAGCCAGGACGCCATCGCCAACTCGGTCCAGGCAGCGGTCAAGAAACTGCCCGGAGCGCGCGTCAACGTGAGCCAACCGGCGACCATCCAAACGTCGGGCGGGCGTGGGTTGCCGGTTCAGATGGTCCTTCAAGCGCCCAACCTGGACGCGCTACAAGCCGCCTTGCCCTCATTTATGGAGCGCGCGACGCAAGATCCCGCCTTCCAGTTTGCCCGAGCGGATTTGGAGTTCACGCTCCCGGAGTTGCAGGTCGAGGTCGAGCGCGATCGGGCGCAGGCGTTGGGCATTGCGCCGCTGGACGTGGCTCAGGCCCTCGCCGTGGCGCTGAGCGAGGGACGCTTCGGCTACTTCAACCGCGACGGCGAGCAGTATGAGATCATCGGCCAACTCGAACGCGAGGCGCGCGACACGCCCAATGCGATTCAGGGCATTTTCGTCCGCAGCGCGTCGGGTCAGCCGATTCCGCTGTCGAACCTGGTCCGCCTGACCGAATCCGCTGCGCCCCCTCAACTCTACCGCTACAACCGCTTCACGGCAGCGACCGTCTCGGCCCAGCCCGCGCCCGGCGTCTCGCTGAGCGACGCCATCGATGCAATGGAAGCTATCGCCGACGAGACGTTGCCCAACGGTTTTACGACCTCGCTGACCGGGCAAAGCCGAGACTTTGAGGAGACCGGCGGCTCCATCCTGATCGTGTTCGGACTGGCCCTGATTCTCATTTACCTCGTCCTCGCCGCTCAGTTTGAGAGCTTCCGCGATCCCATCACCATCTTGCTGACCGTCCCGCTGGCCCTGCTTGGCGCGTTGGGCGCGCTTTGGGTATTTGGCTCGACGCTCAACGTGTTCAGTCAGATCGGACTGGTGATGCTGATCGGGCTGGTGACGAAAAACGGCATCCTGATCGTCGAGTTTGCCAAGCAGCAGCGTGCCGAAGGCCTATCGCGTAGGGAAGCCGCAGAAGAAGCCTCAGCCGCGCGCTTTCGCCCCATTCTGATGACGGCGTTCTCGACGATTTTGGGAACGATGCCTATCGCACTTGCCTTAGGGTCGGGCGCAGAGAGTCGCGTGCCGATGGGCCTCGCCGTCATCGGCGGACTGCTCGTTGGCACGGTCCTGACGCTCTACGTCATTCCGGCGCTCTACACGTACATCGCCAGCGAAGAGGTGTCCCCGTCGATGGGCGAGGAGGCCGACGATCCGATGACGACTAGTGGGGGAGGCGATGGCGTATCTGACGGCGACCAGTCCAGCCGCTCGCCGCGCATCGCCGTTCCCATGAGCGAACGCCCCCAGACGACGTGAGACGAGTTAGTTGGCTGATCGCCTTTCTGATCGCGTGTGCGGCGCCCGGTGCATGGGCGCAAGACGAGTCCTCGGTGGCGCGCGAGGCTGTTCCTCCTCTGCCCGATTCGCTCCGGCTCTATGGTGCGACCCTCCCGACGAATCCGCCGCTTCCCGACTTTGGAGCGCCAGTCGATGCATTGCGCCTGACCTTGGACGAATCGATTGCCGTCGCGCTTGCTCAGAATCCAGGCGCTGCCGTTTCCTTGCTCGAAGCGCGTCGCGCCGCCACCGACGTGACGCTCGGGAACGCAGGCTATCTCCCGACCATCGACGTGAACGCTGGGTTGTCCGGCTCGCGGAGCAGCGCTTTTTTCGGCGGAAACGCGGGCGCTGACGGCGCAGGGGCTGGAGGAAACACCCGCACGTCGACTATTCTCGACGCCGGTGTCGCGCTCGGCTACACGATTTATGACGGCGGACTCCGCAGTGCGACCTACCGCCGCTTAGAAGCCGAAGCCCGACGACTCGAACTCTTGGCCGACGCCGACGCCGAGTCCCTCGTTCTCGAAGTCGCCGCTGCCTACCTCGACGTAGCCCGCCAGATCGCGTTGGGCGACGCGTTCGCCGAAGCACTTGCCGTTTCGCAAGATCGCCTGAGCATCACGCAGTCGGAAGTCCGCATCGGAACCGCAGCCGAAATCGACGCCGCGCTCGCACTGGCCGACTACAACGCGGATCGCTCCAACCTCTTGCAGCAGCAGGTGCGCGCCGCTGGTGCTCGTGCCGCACTAGGCGGATTACTAGCCCTGGACGATCCCACGGCCATCGCGCCGACCGACACCCTGAGCCTCGGCACGCCGCCTGATCTCGAAAGCTTAGCCGACCGCGCAGCCCAAGGAAGCCGCCGCATTCAAGCACTCGAAGAAGGGGAGACCGTCGCCGCGCGGCAGGTCGATCAGGTGCAATCCGAGTACCTGCCCACGATCCGCGGGACTGTCGGTGGAGGCGTCACTTCGTTCGATCAAGGCTTCGCGCCGCCTGCCTTCGACCCTGCCGTCGGCCCTGACGTACGCTACGGACTCACCGCATCGCTCCCGCTGTTCGACGGGGGCGAACGACGACGACGAGTAGAAAACGCCCGCATCGGACTGCGACAAGCCGAACTCTCAACAGCCAGTGAGCGCGTCTCGACTCAGGCTCGCGCTGCCCGTCTCGCCGCCACCGCCCGAGGATTCCGCGCCTTGTCTGACTTGGAGGAGTTGAACGAGACCATCGCCCGAGAAAACGTCCGCGTCGCGCTGGCTCAACTCCGACTAGGCTTCATCACCCCGGTCGACCTGCGCCAGATCCAACTCACCCTCGTCGACGTGCGTACCCGCCGCGTCGAGACGATCTACCAGACGCTGATCGCCGAAGCCGAACTGCGCTTGCTCGCGGGGGAGTTGCTGCCGACCGAGGGTGCCGCGTTCGCTACTCGTCAGCGATGATCTGCCGTAGCACAGCAGCGGAAACGTCTCCCTGGTCTGACTTCGAGTAAATCGTGACGAGCAGCACGCGCTCTGCCGTCTCGACATAGTACAAAACGCGATAGCCGCCACTTTTTCCGCGTCGAGCGTCCGAGTTTGCCACACGGACTTTGTAGACGACGTGATCAGTACCCGTAACTCGGTCGCCAGGACGCTCGCCCGAGCCGAGCTGCTTGATCACCGGCTCCACATCTCGACGAATATTCCGGTACCGTTTGGATAAGCGCCGCAAGCTGCGTTTGAACTCCGAAGTAAACGCGACCTCAGTTGGAGGCTCGTCCGTCATTCGATTCCGTCCCACAACTCGGAGACGGGCCTGATCTCACCGCTTTGAACCTCGGACCAGCCTTGACGAACGCTCTCTTGTGCTGGCACGAGCGCAACGCTTTCTCGAAATGCCGATACCATGCGGAGAAGGGCAGGAATGTATTCTTCGGGCACGTCGCCGATCTGGTCTATCAAGCGCTGGCGGTAAGCGGTCGGAGATGCAGATGTCATCGGAGGGAGGGAAGGTGTCTCGTTGCCACGGCTCGCATTTTTGTGTGTTCCGTGCGACAATGAATGCGAGAAGCTCAGCGGACTTAACTATGAGACATCGTAGCGTTCTACAGCGGCGTAGAGTCTGTCGGCGACATTGTAGATGTCGTCGACCGATTCGATGTCGATTCGTTCTCCGCCATCGACGTCGAACACAGTGACGTACTTCGTCGAGTCGGAAAGGAAGTGAAGCCTGATGATCGGACGCCTGTTGTTGTCGTCCAGCAGGATTCCGAAGTAGCTCTTCACGTCACGGGCTGCGATGCGAGATACGTCAACTTTGGCCCGAAGAATTGCCCTGACGATGCGGAAGCCCTCCATCTCTTCCTCGGTCGTTTCGACTCCGGATTCATGGGTGATTACTTCTTCGGCTGGGGGTTCATTGGAAGATGCCGCACCCTCCTCGTCGCGCATAGCGGTTTTGAGGCGTCCGGTGACGCGATCATTGACGAACTGATGCATCGACTTGCGAACCAGATCGCTGAACTGCTCGGCGACTTTGGCAGTGAACGCGCCGGAATACACCTGCTTCGTCATGAAGCGAACGAAGTCGTCATCGGGTGAAGAAAATTGACCTGCCAAGTAGTTTTTCAGCGCTCGAGTGTACTTCAAGTTGTGAGCTGACGACATCATCTCATCCAAATTGAATGAGCCTTTGGAGAGCTTCGCCAGCTCACTGACGGCAGACTCCTGCAAGTTCAGCAGATCCAACTCCAAGAAAGGCCGCTCGTCCATCTTGTTCGACTTGTCCAGGTCGGTGAAGAAGCGATAGACGAGTCCGTTCGTGAGCACACCGATGCGCGCCTCGGTGACGTGGAAATAGCGGAGAAGTTGACCGGCATGACTGAGGCTGAGATCACCTCCAGCGTGCTTGCACTCGATGAGCATGATTGGCTTTCCGTCCTGGAAAATGGCGTAGTCGACCTTCTCGCCTTTTTTCGTCCCTACGTCGCAGATAAACTCGGGGACGACTTCGGTCGGATCGAATACGTTATATCCAAGAGCTTGAAGCAGCGGCATTACCAAGGCGTTCTTCGTTGCCTCCTCGGTTTTTAGCAGATTTGCCTGCGTTGCAGCACGCTCCGCAATGGTGCTGATCTGGTCGGCTAGAGTCATAGTGTAGATGCAGTTTAGCTCGGGTGTTTGACCAAACTATGAAACGGAGGATGATCCATCGGGCAACGGAGATGCAAAAGCGCCTCGCCATCGATTTGACAGCGAGGCGCTTTACCTATTTCGGGAAGGGTTGATTAGATCAAATCCTCGTTGTCGATCTGGGCGCGCTGGAGCTTCCCGCTGTAGTCGATGTAGCAGGTTTTCGTCTCGGTATAGAAGTCGAATACTTCCCAGCCGCCTTCGCGGTGGCCGTTGCCGGTCTGCTTCACGCCGCCGAACGGCATGTGGGCTTCGGCGCCGATGGTCGGGCCGTTGACGTACGTGATGCCCGCTTCGATGTCGTGCAGCGCGCGGAAGGCCGTGGCGACGTTCTGCGTGTAGATCGCCGACGAGAGGCCGTACTTGACGCCGTTGGCGACGGCTATGGCTTCGTCGTAGTCCTTGACCTTGATGACCGAAAGGACCGGGCCGAAGATCTCTTCCTGCTCGACGCGCATGCCTTGCTTGACGTCAGTGAAGAGGGTCGGCTCGAAGAAGAAGCCGTCGTCGGTGCCTTCGCTCGTGGCTGCTTTGCCGCCGAACTTAATCGTCGCGCCTTCCTCTTTGGCGATGTCCATGTAGCCGGAGATTTTCTCCATTGCTTTCTGGTTGATGACCGGCCCCATGTCGACACCGTCTTCGTTGCCGTAGCCCAGGCGCAACTCTTTGGCGCGCGCTTCGATCTTGCCGACGAGTTCGTCGTGGACGCCTTCCTGGACGATCAATCGGCTTGTAGCCGTACAGCGCTGGCCGGTCGTGCCATAGGCGCCCCAGATGACGCCTTCCATGACCAAGTCGAGGTCGGCGTCGTCGAGGACGATCATCGGGTTCTTGCCGCCCAGTTCAGCCGAGAAGCGCTTGTGCGTGCGTCCGCATTCGGCGCCGATCTTGCTGCCGGTCTCACTCGATCCGGTAAAGCTGATCGCGTTGATCTCGTCGTGCGCGACCATCGCCTTGCCCGTTTCTCCGGCACCCTGGACGAGGTTGATCACGCCTTCGGGCACACCCGCTTCGTGGAGGATGCGGACCAGCAGTTCGCCGCTGTGCGGAGCGTCTTCGCTAGGCTTGAACACGATCGTGTTACCGCAGGCGAGGGCGGGGAAGATCTTCCACGTCGGCACGGCGACCGGGAAGTTCCACGCCGTGATCACGCCGATCACACCGACCGGACGGCGGATGCTCATGTTGAACTTGTTCGCCATCTCGGACGGCACCGTATGTCCGAACAGGCGGCGCGTCTCGCTGGCGGCGTAGTAAGCCGTGTCGATGGCCTCTTGCACGTCGCCTTTGGTCTCGAAGTGCGGCTTGCCCATCTCGCGCGTCATCTCGAACGCGAGTTCGTCCTTCTTCTGAGTCAGCAGATCGCCGATTTTGCGCAGGATGCTGCCGCGTTCGGGGGCGGGGCGGCGGCTCCACTCGTGAAACGCGGCGCGGGCGGCTTTGGCAGCGGCGTCGACGTCTGAGGCGCCGGACTGGGGGAAGAGGCCGACGAGGTCGCTGCGGCGGGCGGGGTTGCGGTTCTCGAACGTGTCGCCCGAATCGGCGTCGCGCCACTGTCCGGCGATGAAGTTCTGGTGCTGAGACATGAGCTAGGGAAAGGGTGAATGCAGCCTGCAAGATAGGCCGATGGTCGGCGTGCGAAAGCGCTATGTAATCGCGCGTCGTGCCGGGTCGCCGTATCTTTGGTGTTCGCCTCACCCCCGATCCGCCGTGTCCGACTCGCGCCTCTCGCTCCGCGCCCAAACGATTCCGCCTTCGGGCATCCGCCGCTTTTTTGAGATCGCCGCCACGATGGACGACGTGCTCTCTCTGGGCATCGGCGAACCCGACTTCGTGACGCCCCAACCCGCCATCGACGCGGCCATCGGCTCGCTTAAAGCCGGTCGGACGGGCTATACCGCCAACGCTGGTCTGGGCGAACTGCGCGACGTCATTGCTGCCGACATCAAGGAGCGCTACGGCGTCAGCTACGATCCGGGCAGCCAGATCATGGTGACGGTTGGCGCATCCGAAGCCATCCTGCTGGCGATGCTGGCGACGATCTCGCCCGGTGACGAGGTGCTGATCCCCGAGCCGTGTTTCGTCAGCTACGCTCCCGCAGTGCAGATGGCAGGCGGCACAGTCGTCTACGTGCCGACATCGGTCGAAAATGACTTCCAGGTCACGGCTGCCGATATCGAAGCGCGCATCACGCCCAACACGAAGATGCTGTTCTTGGGCTATCCGAACAACCCGACGGGCGCCGTCCTGCGGAGGGAAACGCTCGAAGAGATCGCCGAGGTCGTCGTCAAGCACGACTTGATCGTGCTGTCGGACGAGATCTACGACCGGCTCGTTTACGGTCACGCCTACGTCGACGGCCACACCTGCCTGCCGTCGATTCCCAGCCTGTACGACCGCACGATCCTGATCAGCGGCTTCTCGAAGAACTACGCGATGACCGGCTGGCGCATCGGCTATGCGTGCGCTCCCAAAGACATCTACCGCGCGATGTACGTGATGCACCAGTACGTCGTGATGAGTAGCCCGACGATGGGGCAGGTCGCCGCCCACGCCGCGATGCGCGACTGCCAGGACCAGGTCGAGGCGATGCGTCAAGCGTACGACATCCGCCGCCGCACGCTCGTCGACGGACTGCGTGCCGCCGGACTTCCGACGTTCGAACCCGAGGGAGCGTTCTACGCCTTCCCCGACATCCGCTCGACCGGGCTTGACCCCGAGACGTTCGTCACCAACCTGCTCAACCAAGAGAAAGTCGCCTGCGTGCCGGGCGATGCATTTGGTCCGAGCGGAAGCGGCTACATCCGCTGTTCGTACGCCAACTCGCTCGAGAACATCCAAGAGGCCGTCCGGCGCATTACTGCGTTCGCGGATCGGGCGCGCGAGGCGAACGGCGTCGCCGTTTGACGCTGCGCCTTGATCCGGTCCCGTACCGACGGGGCATGCCCCGTCGCTACACCATCCTCTGATGCGCCTCCTCATTCTCACCGTCGCCACGCTGCTCATCCACGTCGTTCTGGGCTGGGCGTGGGCGATCTCTGCACCGCTGATCCTGGGCGCGCTGTGGCCGGACGGTGCCACCTGGCGCGGCGCGCTGGGCGTGGGTCTGAGTTGGGGGCTGGTGATGGCATTCTACGCGCTTTCGTCCGGCGTGTATTTCGAGCGTGCTGCGGCGACCATCGCTTCGCTCATCGGCGGCCTTCCAGCACCCGTCGCGCCGCTGCTTTCTCTGATTTTCGCTGCCCTGATCGGCTTGTGTGCTGGCACGGTCGGCGCACAGACGCGTAGGCTGGCGACCTCTCCCGCATCCCATTCCGCATGAGTACCGAAGACATAGACGACCTCCTCCAACGCGCGCGCGAACTCGAAGCCCATATCGGCGTGTCGGGGCGTCAGGCGCGCATCGACGAGTTGAGCAAGCAACGCCTCGACCCGACGTTCTGGGACGATCCCCAAGCCGCGCAATTGGTGGAGAAGGAGATCGCCGCCGAGAAGGACTGGGTCGAAGGCTGGAAAGCCATCGCTGAGCGGATGGAGAACGTGGAGACCTTCCAGTTGATGGCGGACGAGGAAGAAGAAGACCTATCAGCCGAGATCGACAAAGAAGCTGCGGCGCTGGCCAAGCTGGTCGAGGGTATGGAGTTCAGGACCATCCTGGGCGGTCCCGACGACAACCGCACGGCGATTCTGACCATCCACCCCGGCGCAGGCGGCACCGAGGCGCAAGACTGGGGCGACATGCTCTTGCGGATGTACACGCGCTGGGCCGAGCGCGGCGGCTATAAACCGACGCTCCTTGAGTATCAGGAGGGAGAAGGCGCAGGCATCAAGAGCGCGTCGCTACGCGTCGAAGGGCCGTACGCGTTCGGGTATCTCAAAGCAGAATCCGGCGTCCACCGGCTGGTACGGATGTCGCCGTTCGATTCGTCAGGCAAGCGCCACACTTCGTTTACGAGCGTGTTCGTCTTCCCCGAGATCGACGACACGATCAACATCGAACTCAACCCAGCCGACCTGGAACTGCAGACGTTCCGCAGCGGCGGAAAGGGCGGGCAGAACGTCAACAAGGTCGAAACGGGCGCGCGCTATATCTGGACGGGCAAGCTGTCGAACGGCAAGGAGGAGCGCGTCGCTGCCGAGAGTACCGAAGAGCGCAGCCAGTTGCAGAACCGCGAGCGTGCGATGAACATGCTCAAGAGCCGCATCTACTCGCTCGAGCGCGACATCCAGGAGGCGGCCAAAAACGCTCAGGAGGCGGGCAAGAAGAAGATCGAGTGGGGCAGCCAGATCCGCAGCTACGTGTTTCAGCCGTACACGATGGTCAACGATCACCGCACCGAGACCAAGTTGACGGATGTGCAATCGGTCATGGATGGCGAAATCGACGAGTTTATCAAAGCGTACCTGACTCAGGCCGTCGAGTAGGCCCGTCACCCAATCCCGCCAACTGTCATCGCGAGCGAAGCGTGGCGATCTCCAGAGCCAGCGGGTTGACGAGGAGATTGCCACATCGCTGCGCTCCTCGCAATGACGAGGAATGGGAGACTCCGACCTTCCGTTATTGCAACATCACTCGCACTGCTTTCCATGTCTGCTGCTCCCACGACCCACCGCTTCGACTTCCTCGTCCTCGGCTCTGGCGTTGCTGGGCTGACGTTCGCGCTCCGAGTAGCGGACAGCGGAACGGTCGGCATCGTGACCAAGAAGCAGTCGGTCGAGAGCAATACCAACTGGGCGCAGGGAGGGATCGCGGCCGTCACCGATCCGGGCGACAGCGTCGAGTCGCACATCGAGGACACGCTCGATGCTGGAGCGGGTCTGTGCGACCCGGAGGTCGTGCGCATCGTGGTGACCGAAGGGCCTGAGCGCCTGCAAGAGTTGATCGACCTGGGAGCCGACTTCTCGCGCGACCCCGGCGGCGAACTCCATCTGGGACGCGAGGGTGGACACTCAGCCAACCGTATCGTCCATGCCGCGGACGCAACCGGAGCCGAGGTCGAGCGCAGCCTGCTCGCCGCTATCCGCAAGCATCCGAATATCGAGGTGTTCGAGTACCACTACGCCGTCGAACTCATCACCGAGCACCACTTGGGTCAGACCGTGACGAGGCTACGCTCCGACACGGCGTGCTATGGCGCCTATGTGCTCGACGAAAAGCGCGATAGGGTCGACACCTTTCTCGCCCGAACGACCCTTCTGGCGACGGGGGGAAGCGGCCAAGTCTACGCGCACACCACCAACCCCGACGTGGCCACGGGCGACGGCCTCGCGATGGCTTATCGAGCCAAAGCGCACGTTAGCAACATGGAGTTCGTCCAGTTTCATCCGACGAGTCTCTTCCATCCAGACGCCGATAGCTTTCTGATCTCAGAGGCCGTCAGAGGTGAGGGCGGTATTCTGACCAACCTAGCGGGCGAGCGGTTCATGCCCGACTATGACGAACGCGGCGAACTCGCCCCACGCGATATCGTCGCCCGCGCCATCGACGATCAGATCAAGCGGAGAGGCGACAAGCACGTGTGGCTCGACATCAGTCACATCGGCGAAGAGGCAATCGAACACCACTTTCCGACCATCCGCGCGCGATGCCTCGACTTCGGCATCGACATCGCGCACGAGCCGATCCCGGTCGTTCCCGCAGCCCACTACCAGTGCGGCGGCGTCGTGACAGACCTGGACGCGCGCACCACGATCCGCAACTTGTATGCGAGCGGCGAAGTCGCCTGCACGGGGCTGCACGGTGCCAACCGGCTAGCGAGCAACAGTTTGCTCGAAGCGATGGTGTTCAGCTACCGCGCTGCGCGTCACACGCTGGCCCACCGCGCCGATTGGAGCGAGGAGCACGACGCCGTGCCGATGTGGGACACGGGCGGCACATCACAGGAGCGCGAATGGGTGTTGGTGGCGCACAACCGCGAAGAGTTGCAGCGGCTCATGAGCGATCTGGTCGGGATCGTCCGCTCGGATCTTCGGCTGCAACGCGCCCTGCGTCGGACGCGGCTGCTCTACGAGGAGACCGAAGATTTCTACCGTAGGACGCGGGTAAGCGTCGGCGCGTGCGAACTGCGCAACTTGATTGCGACGGCCTACCTGATCGTCACGTCGGCGCTGATGCGGCATGAGAGCCGAGGTCTGCATTTCACGCTCGACTATCCCAACCGCAAAGAGTCCGAGCGTCGACCCACTGTGATTTAGCGACTTTGGTCTGAAGGGAAGAGACGTCTGAACCTGTGTAAGCTTATCAGCCGAAGGGAGTAGTTTGCAAATCCACCACGAGTAGTTCTTGGCCCGCCTTCACGTATACATCGTACTGATCACTCTCAGCCTGTTCGGGCAGAGAAGCCGCGCGCAGGTCGACGTGGCGCCTGGAGTCGTTCACGACAGGTGGAGTACGGCTGAAGGGCTGCCTGTCAACACGATCAATGGCATCGCGCAGGCCCCGGACGGGTATCTGTGGCTGGCGACGTTCGATGGGCTGGTGCGGTTTGATGGAGTAGGGTTTACGGTGTTTACGAGTCGGACGACCCCTGCTCTGGTCAGCAACCGCATCAACGACGTAGCCGTCGACCCCGAAGGCACGTTGTGGGCGATCCTCGACGAGGGGGGAGGCATCATCCGCTACCGGGACGGACAGTTTGAGCGTGTGGAGGTCGGAGAAGGACGACCGACCAACATGAGCAAATTCTACGTTCAGTCCGGCACCCTGCGCATCGCAGGCCGATTCGGTACCTGGGAGATCGACGGTGGGGAGATCCATCCCATATGGTATTCGGGGCAGCGGGTCAATATGGTCCGTGCGTATGACGGTCCGCTTGGCGAGCGATGGGTACAGCAAGGGGAGGGGAAAGCGCTCCTCCGCATTTCAGGAGATGACACCCTGCGGTTCGGTCCCGATGTGGTGGCGAACGTAATGCACGTCTACCCAGACCCGGTTCAGCCCGGTGTCGCTTGGATCAACTCGACTGAGGGCAATTTTCGCTTCTCAAATGGAGGATTAGAACGTGTCGAACGCGTCGACCGGGTGACGTTCACAGAGGGGCGCTACTTCCGCGATCAGAGCGGTGCCCTGTTGCTGGGCACAGACGGTGCTCTGTACCAGGTCGATGAGGAAACGGGGCGTGCGAGTGGCAACCTGGTGATGCGAGAGGCATCCAGTGGGGAGTGGTGGAACTTCGAATGGAAAAGCATGGCCGCCCCGGGTGCGGAGGAGTGGATCATAGGAGGCAGCACGGTCTTGCTGGACGGTCGCGTGGTGCTGTCTCTACTCTCAGATGTGGAGTACATCACCTCATCGCTGCTCGACACAGAAGGCAATCTGTGGGTTGGAACGGTCCGAGAAGGGCTTCACCGGCTGCGTCCTTCCTTGTTTGCTACCTATGCGACCGAAGAAGGGCTTCTCAGCCCCAATGTGTATGCGATAGTGGAGGTGCCGGACCAAGCGATGTGGTTTGGGACGCTCGGCGGCGGCATTTCGCGTTTAGCAAATGGTACCGTGCGTTCGTGGCAACGGCCCGATGTGCCGCAAATCGTCTACGACGTAGTGGCTTTGAACACGGGTGAGTTGCTCGCTGGCGGCGGCGGCTTGGCACGCATACCCAGTTTCCGAGCGCCCGATTTTACAGGATTCGAAGCCGGGTTCGGCCCCGAGAAACTCTCGCCCGGAATCCGAGCGATGCACCAGTCCGCCGACGGATGCGTCTGGATTGGTGCGGAAATCGGACTCTATCGCTCGTGTGGAGGTGAGCGGATCCGCCTTTCGGAAAGAGACATCCCCCAGTATCCCGTCCTCAGTTTTTTGGCTACGCGGGATGATGCCCTCTGGATGGCTACCGCTGGCGGCGGACTAAGCGTCTACCAAAACGGCACGTTCCGGTCGATCACGACAGCGGACGGACTCTCGAGCGATCGCGTCCGTGCTCTCTACGAGGACGATGCGGGCATCATCTGGGCGGCGACCGAAGATGCCGGATTAAATCGACTGGTTCGCGCTCTGGATGGAAGTCTAGCTCAGGTTACCGTTATCGGTCGGCGAGATGGCTTGTTCGACGACGCGCTGCATTCGATTTTGGAGGACGGCCTGGGGCGATTCTGGATGAGCACCAACAGAGGCATCTTCTGGGTCCAGCGCACCGATCTAGAAGCCTTCGCCGACGGACGCACGAACCGAGTCTTTTCGGTCAGCTATGACGAGAGTGCCGGGTTGCGTGAGCGCGAAGCAAACGGGGGAGGCGGGTCGTCTGCCATGCGTGCATCGGACGGACGATTGTGGTTCGCAACACAGGGCGGCGCCGTCGTCGTGGACCCGCGCCGCGTTTCGGACTCGGGGCCGCTCATCCAAAGCGCAATCGAGTCTATCACCGCAGACACCTTCGCTCTCTCCCTGGTGCAGGGCTTTGATGAGGCTGTTCGTCTACCAATGGGTGCTCGCAGCGTGACGGTCGCCTACACGGGGTTGTACTTCACGCGGCCCCAAGCGCTGCGTTTTCGTTACCGACTGCGCCCAGGCGACGAGTGGACTGAAGCCGGAGGCCGACGCGAAGCCATTTTCACCGAGATGAAACCCGGTGCGTACACGTTCGAGGTGATCGCGTCGGCATACCCTGGACGTTGGCCTGAGCGTGGGAAAACGCTGGCGTTCGTCGTGCCGGCAGCGTTTTACGAAACGTCGGCTTTTCAGATCGTTTCGCTGTTGCTGCTCTTGTTCGGGGCGGCAGTCCTCCTTCGGCGCCGCGCGAACGTAGGACGTCGGCGTGAGGAGCAACTCAAGAGTCAGGTGCAGGCACGCACCGCCGACGTGCGTGAGCAGCAGAAGCGCGCCGAAGACGCACTCGCACTCGTGGCAGGGCAGGCCCAGCGGCTTGAAGAACTGGACGCCGCCAAGAGCCGGTTTTTCGCCAACATCAGTCACGAGTTTCGGACGCCGCTCACGCTCACGCTCGGCCCGCTCGAAGACCTGCGCGATGGTCTATTTGGGGAATTACAATCGCTCAGCCCGGAAGCCGACGAACAGGTCCGGCTGGCTCACCGCAACGCCCAGCGCCTGCTGCGGCTAACCAATCAGATGCTGATTTTGTCGCGGCTGGAGTCGGGCGCGCTCGACATCGAACGCGACCCCGTCGACTTGCGCGACCTGCTGGGAGGAATCGTGCACGCTTTCTCCCACAGCGCCGAGCGGAAGCGGCTGGCGCTGACGCTCGACGCTCCCGACGAACCCATCGTCGTGACGGGCGACGCAGATCGGCTGGACGAGGTGTTCGTCAACCTAGTCGGAAACGCGTTCAAGTTCACACCCGAGGGAGGAGCGATTCGCACTCACATCTACTCGGAGGTGTCGGAGGGGCGTCCGATGTGGACCGTCGAAGTGCGCGATACCGGCGTCGGCATCGTGCCCGGAGAGTTGGCGCACGTCTTTGAGCGGTTCTATCAGGGCAGCAGGCAGGACGACCCCGCCATCCCGGGAACGGGCGTCGGCTTGGCGTTGGCCAGCGAGCTGGTGGCGCTCCACGAGGGGACGATCCGCGTCGAGAGCGTTGAGGGTCAGGGGAGTGCGTTCTTCGTCACGCTGCCTGCGGCTGAGCGCTCTTCGCTAACGGTGGACGCATCGAAGCCAGCACCTCGCGAAGCGGACGCGTCTCGCTCAAACGGATCCGCCCCGCCGTCTGACTCGGGCGAAGAAGATCGAACGACAGTCCTCGTCGCCGACGACCATGCCGACATCCGCGCATACGTGCGACGTCACCTTGAGCCTACCTACCGCGTCATTGAGGCGGCGGATGGTCGAGAAGCCCTATCACTGGCTCGTCATCGACTCCCCGACCTGATCGTGTCGGACGTGATGATGCCCGAAATGGACGGACTCGAGCTGTGCCGTGCGCTGAAATCCGACCCACAGACGGCCTTTCTGCCCGTCGTGTTGCTGACCGGGCGGGCGGGCAAAGACTCGCGTCTGGAAGGGCTGGAGGTCGGCGCCGACGATTACCTCGCAAAACCCGTAGATCCTGCAGAGCTACGCGCCCGCATCGACAACTTGATCATCAGCCGGAGGAGGCTGCGCGATATCGCAGTTGCGGACCTGAAGTCTACCAGATCGGTGTTGCATGGACAGTCTGTTGAACCAGCCGAGCCGCTCAGCGCCGACGAGCAATTTGTGGTGTCGGTACAGTCCGCCATCAACGCACAGTTGACCGACTCTGACTTCGGTGTCGAGGCATTAGCCTCTGAGTTGGGCGTGAGCCGAACCCAACTCTATCGCCGCCTGAAGTCAGAGGGCTTCACCGCCACAGACTTACTTCGTGAGGCACGCCTGGAGCGGGCCGCCGATCTGCTACTTCGACGGACGGGGACCGTCAGCGAGATCGCCTATGGCGTTGGGTTCAACAGCGTCGCGCATTTCTCTCGCTCATTCCGGGCGGCCTACGGTGTACCTCCGTCGGCGTATAGCGAAGCCGAAGCAGACGTTTAGCCGAGTTGTCGTAGCGCGGTTGTCGGGTAACGAGGCGCTTCTCATGCCTTTTCGTTGCAAGCTGTTGAAATGAGGGTGCACGAAACGAGAGAGCAAGGAATTGCAACGGCGGTGCGACGCGCTTTCCGGTTGGGGGACACATTTTGGGGGCTACTGATCCTTCCACGATCCTCCTGATCCATGCTCGTCTCGCCCCGAACGAACTCCAGTCCTTCCCGTCGTTCGCATCGCTGGATGCGACGTATCGCACTGGTGCTGGTATTCATCACGTTGGCAGGTTGCGATACCCTGTCGGACGAAACGTCCCCGCTCGATGAAGAGCTGCGCGAGACGCTGGTGTCGGTTGCCTCGGATCAGTCGGCTTCCAGTCAGGGCGTCGAGTATTTCCTCTTGCCAGCAAGCACGGACCTGTCGGCCATCCCTCAGGACCCGCGCAACCCGCTTACCCCTGCCAAGATCACGCTGGGCAGACTCCTTTTCCACGAGCCGGGATTGTTGACCGATCCTCGACGTCCTGAAGGAGCACTAACCGGTTCGTGCGCTACGTGCCACAGCGCCGAGTTTGGCTTTGGCGCTGGCGTGCGTCAGGGCATCGGCGAGGGAGGATCAGGGTTTGCCAACCGTCACCGCGACCCCCGCTTTGATGACGCCGACATCGATGTTCAGCCGCTGCGCTCGCCCTCTGCCATGAATACAGCCTACCAGGAGGTCATGCTCTGGAACGGGCAGTTCGGCGCCACAGGCCCCAACGCAGGCACCCAGGCGCACTGGACAGCCGGTACACCCATCGAAACCAACACGTTGGGGTTTCAGGGTCTCGAAACCCAGGCCATCGCCGGTCTCAAAGTGCACCGTATGACCAACATCGAAGAGTCGGTCGCGGCGACGAATGCGACGTATCGCGCGCTCTTTGCCGAGGCGTTTCCCGGTGCGCCCATCGACCGTACGACGGCAGGCCTCGCCATTGCCGCCTATGAACGCACGCTGCTCTCCAACAACGCCCCTTTCCAGCGGTGGTTGAGGGGTGACGAACGGGCGCTCTCGGTTGCTGAAAAACGGGGAGGCACCGTCTTCTTCGGCAAAGCCCAGTGCGCGACGTGCCACACCGGTCCAGCCCTGAGTTCGATGACGTTCCATACGCTGGGAATGGGCGACTTCACCGACGATGGATTGCTGATCGGTGACTTCAACGACAATCCGGCTGGACTTGGCCGGGCGAGTTTTACTGGGGATGACAGCGACCGCTTCCGATTCAAAACGCCCCAACTCTACAACTTGGCCGACATGAACTTCTACGGCCACGGCGGGGACTTCTCGTCGGTGCGCGCTGTGGTCGAGTACAAGCGCAGGGCGGTGCCTATCAATCCCTTGGTGCTCCGCGAAGAGCTGTCGCCGCAGTTCGTCCCGCTCCAGCTCACCGACCAAGAAGTCGAAGACCTCGTGGCATTCCTGGAAACGGGACTACGCGACCCCAGTCTGGCGCGCTACGAACCGACCAGCTTGCCCTCGGGAAACTGCTTTCCCAATGCTGATCGGGAGAGTCGAGACCAAAAGGGTTGCGACTGAGCGCGTGGTCCAACCCGCCCCTCGGCTATTCCGGTCTTCTGCACTCGACCTCAGGGGTTCGCCTCTGCGTCCGCGCGGCGGAGGCAGCCTGGTGGCCGCTTTCAGGCTGTGCTGCTGTGCAATCGCGGTTTGATCGTGGAGTGCAAACTGTTGATCTGACGATGCACGCAACGAGAACGCATGCTCGTGCATCCCATTTGCAAGAGGGTTTGGCCAGGTCAGGCGCAGTTTCCAACCTGTTCGTCAAGACACGCCGATCGCACCTTTTGCCATGACCGCCTCTCCGTCTGATCAGCCATCGGCTCGTCGCCTTGGTTCGCAGCGTGCGCACCTCGAAGCGTCACTTGCGGCTGGCACCGATTCGCGCAGACCCAGCACGGCGCCGTACGCCAGCACGATTCTGGTCGTCGGTGTAGACGCCGACATGCGGGGTTACGTCGGGCGGAGCGTGGCGTCCATGTTGCGGCTGCAACCCTGCCAGGTCGTCGAGGCTAGCGACGGCGGAGGCGCGCTCCCGCTCGCTCGGCAGCACCAAGTGTCGCTGATTGTAGCGGATGCCGACGCGCCTGGAGTGGGAGGCGGATGGCTCGCCGAAGCCGTCGCTGGAGATCCCGAGTTGCGCCGAACGCCTGTCTTGCTGCTCTCCTCTGACGCGCGTCTCAGTCCGACGTCGTTGCGGCCTACGTGTGCCGTCCTCGCCAAACCGTTTGCGCGGCGCATGCTCGCCGCGACGCTCAAATCGCTCGCCCCGCACCTGTGAGCCGCTCCCCATTGTTCTTCTCTCCACGGTCCGTTATGTCGTTCCTCTTCCGGTCTCTCGCCCTGCTCGTCGCTCTCGCGCCGTTAGCCGCTCCGGTCCACGCGCAGGTCGCGTTCACCCAGCGCACCGGCAGTGCCAACCCGATGGACGGCGTCGTCTTGCCGGGAGAGGCAGCCAGCGCGCTCGGTGATCTCGACAACGACACCGACTTCGATTTGGTGACGCTGGCGAGCAGTGGGCCGACTGCAGCGGCAACCTCTCGCTACTTCCGAAACACCGGCTCCCGCACCAGCCCTACGTTTTCCCAGCAAAGCGGCAACGGCATCAGCAATGCGGGTTCCTTCGCGCGTCCCATGCTCGTCGACATCGATAACGATGGGGACCTCGATGTCGTCACGGGCAACAACAGCAATACGCTCGCCTACCACGAGAACACCGGAACGGAGCTGGCGGCTACCTTTGCACGCCGCTTCGGTGCAGACAGCCCGTTCGACGGCGTCCCGCTGGGCTTTGGAAACTCGCCCGCCCTCGCCGACATCGACGGAGATGGTGACTTCGACCTGCTCGTCGGCGCTAACGGGCTACGCTACTACGAGAACACCGGCTCGCGGTCGTCGGCAAGTTTCACGGAGCGAACGGGAGCCAGTAATCCGTTCGACGGCCTTTCCGCCGGCTCCTCCGGCGCGCCGACCTTTCTGGATGCCGACGGAGATGGAGACTTCGACGTCGTCACGAGCAACAGCGGAGGAGAAATGCGTTACTTCGAGAACCAGGGCAGCCGGTCCAGTCCCAGCTACGCCCTCTTGTCCGGCACAGACGATCCGTTCGACGGGGTGCGCAGCGGACGGTTTGGTAACCCAACCGCCGCTGACCTCAATGGCGACGGGCGCCCCGATTTGCTGGTAGGCAATCAGGCTGGCCAGTTCGTCTACTTCGAGAACATCGCCGCAGCCCCAACCACGCCCGAGATCTCGATCGAAGGCAATGGGACTACCATCTCCAATGGGGACTTCAGCCCCAGGACCTTTGACGACACCGATTTCGAGGACGTAGAAATTTCATCCAGCCGTACGCGCACGTTCACGATTCGCAACACGGGCAGTGGCGCACTATCAGTCGGAACGGTGACCAGCGGCGGTTCTATGTTCACCATCAGCAGCCAGCCCAGCTCGTCGGTAGCGTCGAACGGTAGCACGACGTTCAGCGTCCGGTTCAGCCCGACGGCGCAAGGGCAGCGCCAAGCAACCATCTCGATCCCGAACAACGACGCCGACGAAAATCCGTACACGTTTGTCGTCGGGGGCAACGGCGTACCTGCCCAGCCCGAGATTCGAGTTCGAGGCTACGGCAGTACTATTTCGAGTGGTGATACCTCACCCCGTACGAGCGACGGCACCGACTTCGGCTCGACTCCGGTCGGAGGATCCGATCTGACCAGCACGTTTACCATCGAGAACACCGATCCCGGTCTGCTGACCATCGGCACGATCACGAGGACCGGCACGAACAGCAGTGACTTTACCATTACGCAGCCCGGTTCGACCTCGCTGGCCGACAACACGTCTACCACGTTCGTCGTCACGTTCCGCCCAAGCGGGGCAGGCCAGCGCACCGCGACGATTTCGATCCCGAACAACGATGCCGACGAGAATCCCTACACGTTTGCCGTCGAAGGTAGCGGGACGCAAACGCCGCCCACCTTCTCGAAAGCGTTCACTCCGTCCTCCATTCAGCAGGGCGGGAGGAGCACGCTGACGTTTACCATCGACAACACGTCGAGCGCGAGCGCCGCCACCAGCCTCGCTTTCCAGGACAACCTGCCTGCAGGCATGACCATCGCCTCGCCCCTTGGACTGGCGGTGACCTGCTCGACCGGCTTTCTGTCGGTATCGGCGGGCGGGAGCAGCATCACGTACTCCGGCGGCACGGTAGGGGCGAGCGCGTCGTGTACGATCTCGGTCGACGTGACGGCGGGCACGACCGGCGAGTTGATCAACACGTCGGGCGACCTGACCTCGTCGGCAGGCAACAGCGGCACGGCATCGGCGTCGCTGTTCGTGACGGCAGCAGCACCCACCTTTGCGCTCACCGACGCCGATCCCGACAACGCGCGCTTCGACGTGCCGCGCGACACCGTTGTGGCCGCCACGTTCGACGCGGACTTGGACCAAGCCACCGTCACGACCGGCACCTTCACCGTGCGCGGAAGCCAGACGGGTGAGCGCGCGGGCGCGTTCACGTTCTCCAATGGCGGCACCAAAGCGCAGTTCAACCCGGCGCAGGACTTCCTGCCGGGCGAGGTCGTCACCGTGACGGCGTCCAGCGGTGTGCAGGACGCAGCGGGTACGAGCCTGACGCCCTATACGTGGCAGTTCAGCGCCAAGCCCGACGTGGGGCCGGGCACGTTCGGGCAGCAGAACACGATTCGAGAGCTTGAAAGCCAGGGCGCGATCTATCCGGCCGATCTCGACGGCGACGGCGACCTCGACTTGGTGGCCGCCGCCTCCGACGTTTTCGACGATACCGTGGGCTTTCTCGCGTGGTACGAGAACGACGGCGCGGGCGGATTCACGCAGCGGATCATCAACTCCGACCACAAGGGGATCTCGTCCGTTCATGCAGCCGACATCAACGGCGATGGGAATATCGACGTCGTGGGTGCGTCTCGGGCTGGGGCGGTCACGCTGGCCTG
Organism: Rhodothermales bacterium; assembly: GCA_963793245.1. Lineage (GTDB taxonomy): Bacteria > Bacteroidota > Rhodothermia > Rhodothermales > BA12 > CAXBBB01. The sequence continues at coordinate 1,314,076 of CAWBZG010000002.1, read as the reverse complement.
GTACGCCGGAGACGGGAGCGGAGGCATCGGACCGGCTCAGATCGTCACGACGAACCAGATCACCATCGCACTTTCGGCGGACGTGGACGGCGACGGCGACCTGGACCTCATCGGTGGAAACACTACGCCCGTCAACCCGCGCATCTGGCTGTTCGAGAACCAGGGATCGGGGTCGTTCGCCGCGGCCCGAGTCGTTGCGCAGAACGTCACGTCGTCGCTGCGCGATCTGGAGGCCGCAGACCTGGACGGCGACGGCGACCTGGATCTGGTTTCGTCCTCTTCCTTCGACGACAAGCTGGCGTGGTACGCCAACGACGGCAGCGGCACGTTCGGATCGCAGCAGATCATCGCGGACGCCGCCGACGGCGCACAATCGGTCTACACGGCGGATGTGGACGGCGACGGCGACGTGGACGTGCTCGTAGGCGCATTGGCTGTCGGCGCGTCGGGGGGCAGCGGCGTTTGGTTGTACGAGAGCGACGGCGCGGCTGACCCGAGCTTCACGCCGCGCCGGATCGCCAACACCCCCGCCATTCCCCTTTCCGTCTACGCTTCCGATGTGGACGGCGACGGCGACCTGGACGTGCTCTCGACTGCGGGGAGCAGCGGTGTCGTGTTGTACGAGAGCGACGGAGCGGCTGCGCCGGGCTTTTCGCCACGCACCGTATCGATTCAGGTGGCCTCTGCGGTCTATCCAGCCGATGTGGACGGCGACGGCGACCTCGACCTGTTCTCGGCCTTTTCTTCAAACGAGGAAATCGCGTGGTTCGAGCAGACCGCGCCCACCTTCGCCCTCACCGACGAAACGCCGGACAACGCGCGCTTCGACGTACCGCGCGACACGGTCGTCGCCGCCACGTTCGACGCGAATCTGGATCAGTCGACGGTTACGAATGCGACGTTCGTAGTGCACGGCAGCCAGACGGGCGAGCGCGCGGGCACGTTCTCCGTCAGCGGCAGCAAAGCCGAGTTCGATCCCACGCTGGACTTTCGGCCCGGCGAAATCGTGACGGTGACGGCCAGCAGCGGCATCGAAAGCAGCGTGGGCACGAGCCTGACGCCTTACTGGTGGCAGTTCCGCGCCAAGCCCGACGCCGGGCCGGGCACGTTTGCTCAGCCGGTGACAACGTCGGGAGCATTCTTTGCCATTGGCATTGAGCCTGCCGATCTCGACGGCGACGGCGACCTCGATCTGGTGGTTTCATCGACAGAGGGACCGGGACTCTACTGGGTCGAAAACGAAGGGGGCACGCTTGCCGCTCCGCAGCAGATACTCTTCGTCGATAGAGCTTCAACGGATGCTTCGAGCATAGCCGTCGCCGATCTGAACGGCGACGGTCATCTGGACCTGGTCTCGCGCAATATCAGTAGCCGTCAAACGCTATGGTTCGAGAACGATGGCGCGGCAGACCCCACGTTCACTCAGCGAGTCGTCGGACCGATTAATTTTGCATTCGACGTCGTGGCGGGCGACCTCGACGGCGATGGCGACATTGATCTGATTTCGACGGGCAACGCCGCCCGATCGAGCGTCCTGAGCGTGTACGTCAACGACGGAACAGGCACCTTCACTACCGTCGCAGGTCCAAGCATAAGCGGTGGATCTAAGCTCGAACTCGTCGACGTGGACGGTGACGGGGACGCCGACCTGCTGAGTACCCGTTCAGAGGAACCGTCACGCTCCACCGCAACGAGGGCGACGGAACGTTTGCCGACGGTGTGGAAGTTGCCCCCGGGAGGAGCGGTGGTGGTGGACGGATAGCAGCGGCAGACCTGGACGGCGACGGGGTGATCGATTTCGTCAGGACGAATACCGACGGCGACGGAGGCGTGCAGTGGTTCCGCGGCGACGGGATGGGCGGCTTCGCGCTGGGGCAGACGCTCGCCGCAACTGCACCCGCCGATGCGGTCCACCTTGCCGACCTCGACGGCGACGGCGACCTGGACGTTCTGACGAGTAACGACGACACGGACGAACTACTGCTCTATGCGAACGACGGATCGGGGACGTTCGCGGCCGCTCAGACGCTGCCCGATACGGACGGATCGTACGAAGGACTCTCGACGGGCGATTTCGACGGCGACGGCGATCTCGACCTCCTCACGGTGGCGGCCACCTCGGGCGGAGTTCCGGGGGCACATCCGTCATCGCATGGCACGAGCAGGGTACGCCCACCTTCGCCCTCACCGACGAAACGCCGGACAACGCCGCCTTCGACGTGGCACGAGACGCCAACGTCAGCGCCACATTCGACGCAGCTCTGAACCAGCCGACGGTCACCACGAACACCTTCACCGTGCGCGGAAGTCAGACGGGCGAGCGCGCGGGCACCTTCACGGTTTCGGGAAGCAGCCTCGCGTTTGACCCAGAACGAGACTTCTTGCCCGGTGAGCAGATTTCCGTTACCGCCACCCGTAGCATCCTTAGCAGCTCAGGTGCGGCGCTGACGCCGTATGCTTGGATCTTCAACGCCCAGACCGCTCCTGGACCCGGCACGTTCGCCGATGGTACGACCATCGCGGGTGGATTGAGCGGTCCCCGGTCAGTGGCTCTGGCCGACGCGAACGGCGACGGGAGCCTCGACGTGTTCACCGTCAATTACTTCCAGGACGACGTACTGCTGCTTCTGAGCGATGGGGCGGGCGGATTCACCCAGCAACTCTTGGACGGCGACGCGCGACGAGCTTCCTCCGTGGAACCCGCAGACGTAAACGGAGACGGCTTCGTTGACGTCGTGGTGACGGCGTATGTCGGAGGGCAGGTGCTGCTCTATTTGGGCGACGGTGCAGGCGGCTTTACCAAGCAGGTCGTCGACACCGCGTTAGGATCGCAGAGCGTGTACACCGCCGAAACGGCCGACGTCGACGGCGACGGCGACCTCGACGTGATCGTGGGAGGTTACCTCTCTCAGCTGTTCCTCTACCGGAACGACGGGGCGGGCGGTTTCCAGAAGCAAACGCTGGACACCGACGTCGAAGGGACGCTCCACATCGCAGCGCAGGACATCGACGGTGACGGCGACCTGGACCTCGTCACGGCAGTGCGGAACGAAAACCAGGTGCTGCTCTACGTCAACGACGGCGCGGGTCAGTTCACGCGACGCGTTCTCGATTCCGACCTGCGCCTCGTGGCGGCTGCCGCTGTTGCGGACTTGGACGGCGACGGGGATGTCGACGTGATCGCTGCCTCCGGGGCAATTTCGGCGGCGCTTCGGCTGTACACCAACGACGGAACCGGGACCTTTTCGGTCCAGACCCTTCGCGCCACACATTCAGAGTCCCTGCGCGCAGCCGACGTAGACGGCGACGGACTCGTCGACGTCGTTTCCATCGGCGAGCAGCCGGACGGCTTCTCTCCCAGAGAACTCGCCGTCTACCGAAACACCGGCGCGGGTACCCTGGAGCGGCAGGTGATTGATGTGAACTCCGATTTTCTCTCCAGCCTAGCCCTCGGAGACATCGACGGCGACGGCGACCTCGACCTGCTCGTCACGAACGAGACAGAGAATGTCATCACCTTGTACGAGCAAACGCTGCCCACCGTCCGCTTGACCGGCGACGCGGGCTGGCGGATGCTTTCGGCTCCCGTCGCAGGCTTCGCGCCCGCACAGATCGCCGACGACATCGCCTTGCAGGGACTCGCCGGTGGTGATAACGCCGATAGCCCGGCCAACCTGTTCTACCGCCCATCGACCGGCGAGTGGACCGTTCCCACCGGCATCGCCGACGCGCTTCCGACCGGCCTGGGCTACATCGCCTACGTCTACGACAACGACCTGGCCGGAAGCACCCCGCTTCCCGACACGCTCGACATCGACGACCCTGCGCTGCGCGAGCCGACGACGACCGTCGCCGTGCCCATCGATCAGGGCGGCTTTACCCTCCTGGGCAACCCGTTCGCCCAGGGCCTCGCCATCGACGAGATTCGAGGCGACACGCCTGGTCTGCCGGGAAGCGTTCAGAACGGACTCGTCAGCCCGATTCAGGTCTGGGATGACGGCACCGGCACGCCCGAAGGAGGCGCCGTTATCGGCACGACGGGCAGTTTCGTCAGCTACAACCTGGGCGAGGGGCAAATCGTCGCGCCGTGGCAGGGCTTCATGGTCCAGTCCGCCGCCGACGCAGGCGCCTCGAACGTGACCATCCCGCTGGCCGCCCGCACGTCCGCCACGCCGACGATTGCGATCTTCTCCAAGAACGGCGACGAACCGCTCTTCCGCCGGTTGTCGTTGGTGCTCGAAGGCCCGCCCGGAAGCGGCGCCCAGGACAAATCGGCGGGCCTGTACTTCCACCCCGAAGCGAGTGAGTCGCGCGACGGATACGACGGCGCCAAGCTGGTGCCGCTGCTCTCCGAATACGTCTCGCTTGGCCTCGAAGCGCCTGACGACTCGGACGAACTCCTCGTGCAAGACGCCAGGGCGCTCACTCCGGATGCCGTTCAGCGCTACGAACTCAACGTCCGCGCGCAGGGACTGAACGGAGAACTCACCCTACGCTGGCCCGAGCGCGTGGCGCTGCCGGACGACTGGCGCATCGAACTGCTCGACCGATCGAGCGGAACGGTCGTCGATATGTCCGTCGATTCGTCGTACAGCTTCGTCCTCGCTCCTGGGCGAAGTCGCGACGGCAACGGACGCGCTCTCGGCAGGACGTGCGCTGCGTGTGCAGCAGGCGAGCGAAACCGTCGGTCGCTTCCGCATCGCTGTCGTACCAGCGGGCGTGGTCTACACGTCGGATGACCTGTTCGACGTGCCGACCGAGGCCCGCCTCGACGCCGCCGCGCCGAACCCCTTCAGCGGACAAACGACGCTGCGCTTCTCGCTACCCTCAGCCCAGCGGGTGCGGCTGGAGATATTCGACGCGCTGGGTCGCCGAGTCGCCATCGCCGCCGATGAGACGTTCGCTGCTGGTCCCAACCGCGTCGCGTGGACGGGAGGTGGTTTGCCGTCCGGTCTCTACTTCGTCCGCATGGAAGCCGCCGGGCGTGTGCTCACGCGCTCGGTAACGTTTCTCCGCTAGCCGGAAGGCGCGTGGCGAGTGAGTCCCACGTGTCCCCTGAGGGACTCTGCTCGCCGCGCCGCCTCCGGCCTCTTTCTTCGCTTGTCTCGATCCTGACGTCCTGCGTCACCGCATCATGCGCTATTTCGCTCCCTTCGCCCTCGCGCTTCTCCTGCTCTCCGCCTCAGACGTGCGCGCGCAGATCCTGCCGCCACCGCCTCCGCAGGCCGTGCCCGAGATCGTCGTGCAGAGCGCCGATGGATCGGTCGAGATCGTGAGCGGAGATGCCACGCCTGCATCCGCCGACGGAACGCTCTTCGACGCGGTCGCCGTAGCCAGCGGCACGACAACGCGCACCTTCCGCATCCGCAACGCCGGGGGCAAGGTGCTCACGCTTGGAGCCAATGCCGTTTCTGCCGGTGGCGATTTTACCATCTCGACTCAGCCGCCCTCGACCGTCCCGGTCAACGACTTCGCCACGTTCGTCGTCACCTTCGATCCAACGGCAGGTGGCACGCGAACGGCGACGGTCTCCATCGCCAACGACGACGCAGACGAGAACCCCTACACGTTTGCCATTTCGGGCGAAGGCCTCGTCCCGGACATCGAAGTGCGGGGCAACGGCATCGCCATTCCGGTCGGCGACACGACACCGTCGGCGGCGGACGATACGGACTTCGGTGACGTAGAAATCGGTCAGGCCAGCAGCCGCACGTTTACCGTCGCGAACACAGGCGGTGCCGATCTGACCTTCTCGGTCTCCGACGCAGGCGCCAACGCGGGCGACTTTGTCCTCGCTACGCCCGACGGCACGACCGTCACGCCCGCAGGCTCGGCACGTCTGGTCGTCACCGCCACGCCCTCGGCCAGCGGCGCGCGCATCGCCACCATCACCGTCACGAGCAACGACCCCGACGAATCGCCCTACACCTTCCGCGTCCGGGCGACGGGCACGAGTTCGGATCTGTCGGTCACCCTGGTCGACGCGCTCCTGGTCGACGGCAACAGCAACGGCCTCGTCGAAGTCGGCGAAACGATCCGCTATACCGCCGTCGTCACCAACAGCGGATCGGCAGCGGCCAGCGGTGCGACCTTCACCGTCACGCCGGACGCCAACACCTCCCTCATCGTCGGCAGCACAACGACGACGCAGGGCGCGGTCACGAGCGGCAACACGGCAGGCGACGCCAGTTCGACCGTTTCCATCGGTGCCGTGGCAGCATCGGGCGGCAGCGCGACGATCACGTTCGACGTGACGGTCGACGACGCTGGGCAGACCCAGATCAGCACGCAAGGCACGCTTTCGGGCGACAACTTTGCGAACGTGCTCTCGGACGATCCGGCAGCCGGTGGCGCCACCAATCCCACCCTCACGACCATCAGTCAGCCCGAAGTCAACGTCCAGGGCAGCGGCTTCGATATCGCCGACGGAGATGCAACGCCCCGCGCCGCCGACGGAACCGATTTCGGGCGCGTCGTCACAGCTAGCGCCAATCAGACACGCACGTTTGCGATCCAGAACACCGGTGTGGGCCGACTTGATCTGGGCACGCCCGCGATCAGCATTACCGGCGCTCAGGCAGGTGATTTCTCAGTATCGACCCAGCCCGCCACCACTGTAGACGGCAGTACGCAAACCAGCTTTGTGCTCACGTTCACGCCTTCAGGCGACGGGGTGCGCCAGGCGACGGTGACCATCGCCAGCAACGACTTCGACGAGCGCGCCTACACGTTCGTGGTGCAGGGGACCGGCTACACGCCTGGTTTTTCGCTCGTCGAGTCCGGCGGGGCAACACAGGTCACCGAAAGCGGCACGACGGACGATATATCGGTCGTGTTGACGGCGCAGCCCGAGAGCGACGTGGTGTTTTCCGTTTCGGCGTCCGATCCCACTGAGGCGACGGCGTCGCCCGCGACGCTCACTTTTACTGCCGCCAACTGGAATACCCCACAGACCGTCACCGTGACGGGCGTCGATGATGCCCTCGCGGATGGAAATGTGACGAGCACGGTCACCGTCGCCGTCGATGCGGCGCAGTCGTCCGATCCCTTCGACGGCTTGGCGGCTCAGACGGCGACCGTTACGACGCTCGACAACGAAGGTGCGCTGACGATTTCGATTGCCGACCTGAGTGTATCCGAAAGCGCAGCTACGGCCACGGCTACGATTGCGCTCAGTTCTCCCTCGGCTGCTGCCATCACCGTCGACGTGGCGACAGTGGATGGGACAGCGACGGCAGGTGCGGATTACCAGGCCCTCGCCGCAGGGTTTCAGGTCACGATTCCGGCTGGGCAAACCACGGCGCCGGTCGCCATTCAGCTAATCAGCGACGCACTCGACGAGGCCGACGAGACATTCACTCTCTCCCTCAGCAATCCGACCTCGGGTACGCTTTCGGATGGCACGGCAACCGTCACGATCCAAGATGACGACGCCGAACCGTCGCTGAGCATCGCCGCAGCGACAGCCGCCGAAGGTGCATCGGCCACGGTCACCGTCACGCTCGGCGCGGCTTCCGGCAAACCGGTCACGGTCGACTACGCTACCAGTGACGGCACGGCGACGAGTGGGGCCGACTATACCGCTGCCAACGGGACGCTCACGTTCGCGCCCGGCACAACGACGCAGACCTTTACCGTCGCCTTGCTTGATGACGCACTGATCGAAGGCGACGAAACGCTCACGGTCACGCTCTTGGGCGCGACAAACGCCAGCCTCGCGACCTCCAGCGCACCCGTTACTATCACCGACACCGACGGCGCGCTCACGATTTCGGCCGCTGACGTGTTGGCGGGAGAAGGCACCGGGTCGGCTACGGTCACGATCTCGCTCAACTCGGCTACCGGCAGCGCCGTCACGGTCGACTACGCGACGGCGTTCGGCACGGCGACATCAGCCGACTTCACCGCCGCCAGCGGCACGGCAACCATTCGCTGCGGGCCAGACGAGCACGACGGTCCCGATCAACCTGACCGACGACGCGCTCGATGAGGACGACGAGACCTTCAGCGTCACGCTCTGCAACCCATCCGCGGGCACGATCTCCGATGCTACGGCGACGATCACCATCCAGGACGACGACGCGGCGCCCAGCCTATCCATTGCCGGAGTAACAGCAAGCGAGTCGGACGCCAACGCCACGTTCGCCGTTACGCTCGATGCGGCATCGGCCAAAACGGTCACCGTCGATTTTGCGACGGCGGATGGATCGGCGACGGCGGGGCAGGACTACGCCGCTACATCCGGCACGCTCACGTTCGTGCCCGGTACGACCACGCAGAACATAGTCGTCTCCCTGATCGGCGACGGCACAATCGAAGGCAACGAGGCATTTACGGTCGCCCTCTCGAACGAGACCAACGCGGGCGTCACCACGCGCACAGCGACGGGCACGATCAACGACGACGACGGAGCGCTCCAAGTGTCGGTCGACGACGCAGCGGCCAGCGAAGCAGCAGGCACGGTCGGCGTCACGATCCGCCTCAACACGGTAAGCGCGACCGCCGTCACGGTCGACTACGCGACGGCGTTCGGTACCGCTACATCAGCCGACTTCACCGCCGCCAGCGGAACGGCAACCATCGCAGCAGGCCAGACCAGCGCTACGATCCCGATCACGCTGGCGAATGACGCACTCGACGAAGACGACGAGACGTTTACTGTCACGCTAAGCAATCCGTCGACGGGCACCATTTCGGACGGACAGTCTCAGATCACGATCCAGGACGACGACGCAACGCCATCGCTTAGCGTCGCTGACGTGACCGTTTCCGAGTCAGCCGCCAACGCCACCTTTACGGTGACACTTGGCGCCGCTTCGGGCCGCACGGTCACCGCTCAGTTCGCCACGAGCGACGGATCTGCGACGGCAGGCAGTGACTATGCGGATGCAACAGGGCAGGTCACGTTCGCTCCAGGCGTGATCACGCAGACCGTCAACGTTCCGCTTTCAGACGACGCCATCATCGAGGGCAGCGAGACGTTCACGCTGACTCTCACGGCGCCGGTCAACGCCACACTCACTGACGCGACCGCGACGGCTACGCTCACCGACGACGATGGCGCGCTCCAGGTGTCGGTCGACGACGCAGCGGCGAGCGAGAGTGCCGGAACGGTCGGCGTCACGATCCGCCTCAACACGGTAAGCGCGACCGCCGTCACGGTCGACTACGCCACGGCCTTCGGCACCGCTACAGCGGGAGACTTTACTTCCACCAGCGGAACGGCGACTATCGCAGCAGGCCAGACCACCACCACAGTCTCGATCACGCTAGCTAGTGACGCACTCGACGAAGACGACGAGACCTTTACCGTTGCGCTGAGCAATCCCGTCGAGCGGCACGATCTCGGATGGAACGGCGACGATCACCATCCAGGACGACGACGCCGCGCCTGTCGTCAGCATTGCCGATGCTCAGGGCGGCGAAGGGAGCGGCACCCTCGCGTTTACCGTCACCCTCGACGCACCTTCAGCCAAACCGATTACCGTCGACTTCGCTACGGCTAGCGGCACGGCGACCAGCGGCAGCGACTTCACGGCCAGCAGCGGCACGCTCACGTTCGCGCCGGGCACGACGACGCAGAACGTCTCCGTCAGCCTCGTCGACGACGCGACGATCGAGCCGAGCGAGTTGTTCACGGTCGCCCTTTCCGCTCCTATCAACACCACGATTTCTGCTGGGCGGGGGATAGCGACGGGCACCATCGACGACAACGACGGCGCGCTTAGCCTGTCCATTGACGATGCCTCGGCCAGCGAAGCAGCGGGCACGGTAGACGTGACCATTCGCCTCAACACCGCCAGCGCATCCGATGTGACGGTCGACTATACCACCTCCATCGGCGACGGTGTGAACCCGGCGACGGCGGCGGACTTCACGGATACGAGCGGCACAGCGACGATCCCAGCAGGCCAAACGAGTGCGACATTTGCCGTTGCGCTCACCAACGATGCGCTCGATGAAGAGGACGAAGCTTTTATCGTCACACTATCCAATCCGTCGGCAGGTACCCTTTCGGACAGCCAAGCGCAGATCACGATTCAGGACGACGACGCAGCGCCGACCGTCACCATATCCGCTAGCACGTCCGCAGCAGAGGGCACGACTGCCTCACTCGCCGTCACGTTGGCAGCGGCTTCCGGCAAGACCGTCACAGTCGACTTTGCCACAGATGACGGCACCGCAACGAGTGGCGCTGACTACACGGCGGCCAGCGGCACGCTCACGTTCTCTCCCGGGCAGACGACGCAGACCGTTTCCATAGCCTTGCTCACTGACGCAGTCATCGAAGGCGATGAAACCTTCGACGTGGCGATCAGCGCTCCAACCAACGCAACCGTAGGAGCGGTCGTCTCGGGCCGCGTCACGATTCTGGACTCGAACGGCGCGCTGTCGATTTCGACCGCCGACGTGTCGGCCAGCGAGTCGGCAGGCTCAGCGAGTGTCACGATCAGCCTCAATAGCGCTGCGGCGAGCGACGTGACCGTTTCCTACGGCACCCAAATCGGAACAGCTACCGCCGCCGACTTCACGGCGACGAGCGGAGTCGCCACGATTGCAGCGGGGCAGACGAGCACAACGGTTCCCGTTTTGCTGACCAATGACGCACTCGACGAAGTCGACGAGGTGTTTACGCTCACGCTCAGCAACCCGTCCCTCGGAACGCTCGGCCAGAGCGCATCGACCGTCACGATCCTCGACGACGACGACGCTCCCGGACTCGTCATTGCGGGCGGTCAGGCGAGCGAATCCGATGCGACGCTAGGATTTACGGTTACGCTCGGCGCCGCGTCGGGCAAAACGGTCACGGTTGACTACGCCACGCAGAACGGATCGGCGACAGCAGGGATGGACTACACCTCGACCAGCGGATCGCTCACGTTTGCGCCCGGCATCACGACGCAAACGTTCGCCGTGGCCTTGATCGATGACGCGATTATCGAAGGCGGCGAATCGTTCGAGGCGACGCTGTCGAACGCAGTCAACGCCGCTATCACGACCGGCATGGCGACGGGCGCTCTGGTCGACGACGACGGCGCGCTCACCGTTTCGGTCGAGCGACGTGTCGGTGGGAGAGGGCGACGGTGCAGCCAATGTCACCATCCGCCTGAACGCTGCTGCGTCAAGCGACGTGAGCGTTCCCTACGCGACCTCGCCCGGAACGGCAACCGCCGCCGACTTCTCCTCCACGAGTGGGACGGCGGTCATCGCAGCCGGTCAAACGTCCACCGTCATCGCGGTACCGCTCATCGACGACGCTCTCAACGAGGATGCCGAGACGTTTGCGTTCGCGATAACCAATCCGTCGATCGGAGCCGTCGGAACGGCGTCGGCCACCGTCACGATCACCGACAACGACCCGCAGCCTGCGCTACAGATCGCCGACGCGACAGCCAACGAGTCGGACGCTGACGCTACGGTCGTCGTCACGCTCGGCGCTGCGTCGGGCAAAACGGTCACGGTCGACTACGCCACGCAGAACGGATCGGCGACGGCAGGAATGGACTACACCTTGACCAGCGGATCGCTCACGTTTGCACCTGGCGAAGTCTCCAAGCAGATCACTGTCGCGCTGATCGACGATGCCGTCATTGAGGGCGACGAAACGTTTGGTGTCCTGCTCTCGAATGCCGTCGGCGCCGATCTGACAGATGCCGACGCCACGGTATCGGTGACGGACAACGAAGGCGCGTTGGCGATCTCTACCGAATCGGTCGTCCATTGCTGAATCTGCCGCTAGCGTCGACGTCGTCATTCGCCTGAGCAACGCCACGACATCCGACGTCTCGGTCGACTTTGCCACGACCGCAGGCACCGCAACCGACGGAGCCGACTTCTCCGGCAGGTCAGGAACGGCAACGATCCCTTCAGGCCAGACGTCGGCTACGATCTCCGTTGCCTTGATCGGAGATGCGCTCGACGAAGAGGACGAGACGTTTGCCGTCACGCTGAGCAATCCGTCGTCGGGTACACTCGCCCAATCGATCGCCACCGTGACGATCACCGATGACGACGACGCGCCTGCATTGTCTATCGCTAACGTGACGGTGAGTGAATCGGACGCGACGGCGAACCTGACGGCTACGCTCGACGCGGTATCGGCCAAAACAGTCACCGTCGATTTTGCGACGGCGGATGGATCGGCGACGGCGGGGCAGGACTATGCCGCGGCGTCCGGCACGCTCACGTTCGCGCCCGGCACGACCACGCAGTCCATTCCGGTCACCCTCACTGGCGACCAACTGATCGAAGGCACCGAGGCGTTCACGGTCGTGCTTTCGAGTGCCACCAACGCGGCCATTCAGACGGCCAGCGCGACCGTCACGGTCGACGACGACGACGGCGAGGTGCTGCTCTCCGTCGCCGACGTGTCAGCCGCTGAATCAGCAGGGAGCGCCGTCGTCACGATTCGCATGGAAGCCGCCACCACGTCAGACGTCACCGTCGCCTATGCCACCCGCAACAGCACAGCGAGCCGCCGCCGACTATGCGCCAACGAGCGGAACGGCAACCATTGCAGCGGGGCAGACCAGCACGACGGTCGCAGTCGCGCTCACCAACGACGCGCTCGACGAGGACGACGAGACGTTCTCCTTCGTACTCAGCAACCCATCCGCAGGCACAATTTCCGAAGCTACAGCGACGATCACGATCCAAGATGACGACGAGGCGCCCGCCTTGTCGATAGTCGACGCTGCCGTTACAGAGGACAGTATCTCCGTGACGCTGATCGTCCGTCTCGACGCAGCCAGCGCAAAACCCATCACCGTCGACTTTGCCACTTCCGATGGATCGGCAACGGCGGGAGCCGACTATGCCGCGCAGACCGGCACGCTCACGTTTGCACCCGGTGAGCGCGCGCAGTCTATCCGCGTCGCTCTGACGCCGGATCAGGTGATCGAAGGCGACGAAGCATTTGCGGTCGATCTAAGCAACCCAACGAACGCCACGCTCGCCGATGCGCAGGCCACCGTCACGCTCATCGACGACGATGGAAGCGTCGAACTGTCTGTCGATGATGCGACGGCGACGGAAGGCGACGGCGAGGTCGACGTTACGCTCCGGCTCAATGCGCCCACCGCTTCGCCCGTCACCGTCGACTTTGCTACGACATTCGGGACGGCGACAGCAGAAGACTTTGCTGCCACCAGCGGCACGGCGACGTTTGCATCAGGCCAGACGAGCACGACGGTTTCCGTTGCCCTAACGGACGATATGCTCGACGAGGACCAAGAATCGTTTGTCGTGACGCTCTCCAATGCATCGACCGGAACGATCACCGATGCAGAGGCTGCCGTAACGATTGTCGACGACGACGAAGCGCCGACCCTTTCGGTAGCGGACGCCTCATCGAGTGAATCCGATGGGTCGGTGACGATCACGGTCTCGCTCGACGCAGCATCCGGGAAAACGGTGACGGTCGCCTTCGCGACCCAGGACGGATCGGCAGCCGACGAGAGCGATTACACAGCGCAGTCTGGTACGCTCATGTTCGCACCTGGAACGATGCAGCAGACGGTCGAGGTGGCACTACTCGACGATGCAATCAGCGAGGACGTGGAGACCTTCACCTTCACGCTCTCCAGCCCAACCCGCGCCACGCTATCCGATAACACTACGGCGACGGTTACGGTGACGGACGATGAGGCGCCGCTCACGATCTCGGCTCAGCCCGCTGCCGCCGACGAATCATCCGCCACGCTCACGTTTACCGTCGATCTCAGTGGAGCCGCCGCGCAGCCCGTCACCGTCGATTTCGCCACGTCCGACGCATCTGCGACGGCAGCGCAGGACTACATCGCCCAAACCGGCACGCTCACGTTTGCGCCCGGACAAACGCAGGGCACCATTTCAATCGCCCTGCTCGACGACAACACCGATGAAGCCGACGAAACGCTGACGCTAACGCTCTCCAACGCGAGCCGGGGCAGCGTCGGCGGAGATCCTGCCATCGGCACCATCCGAGACGATGATGCACCTCCCGTTGTCACCCTAATCGCGCGCGTCGCGTCGGAAGCGTCGGCTCTGTCGGCAACCGTCCGGCTCGATGCTCCGAGCAGTTCGACAGTCACCGTTGACTTCGCGACGCAAGACGGAACGGCGACGGCTGGACTGGACTACGTCGCTCAAACCGGAACGCTCACATTCGCTCCGGGCGATACGCTGGCTACGTTCGAGTTGCAGACGATAGAGGACCGACTGAAAGAGCCGACCGAAACCGTAGAGGTCCTTTTCTCGAACCCGGTCGGTGCCACGCTCGCTCCAGGAAGCGTCGTCCTCTCGCTCGAAGACGACGATGGTCCGCTGGTAGTAACGGTCGATGCCGTCACCGTCGACGAAGACTCTTCGTCGGTTTCGTTCGCCGTGCGCTTCAACGGCCCTGCTGGTGTGCCTGTCAACGTCGCGTACAGCACCCAGGACGGCACGGCGAGAGCAGGAGAGGACTACCGGTCCACATCCGGCACGCTGACATTCGGCGTCGGCGATACGCTGCGCTTGGTCACTGTCGACCTGCTCGGCGACATCGTGGACGAGCCTGACGAGACCTTCTCTCTGTCGCTCGAAACGCCTCTGTTCGGCTCGATCGGCGACGTGGGATCTGCCACGCTTACCGACAACGACCTGCCGCTGCCGACCGAGTTCAACGCGCGCATCTATCCGTCGCCGTTCCGCTCGGGCACGTGCATTAACGTCGAGCTGTCCGAAGCCACGCCTGTCCGAGTCGACGTGGTCGATATGATGGGACGTATCGTCGAGCGCGCCGACGCGGGCACGTTGCCTGCAGGCCGTCACTGCATTCCGGTCGGCGAGAGGTTGGCGTCGGGCACGTTTGTCGCACGTATCCTGACACCAAACGGCTCGACCGTCCGCACGCTCACCAAGACGCAATGATCGCTCTCTTCCATCCTGATCGTCTCTGCTCTGTGTCTCGTCTACTGACGTTTCTCGTCCTGGCCTTGTTGAGTGCTGCTCCCATACTGAGTCAAACCCAACGCCCGGATCGCTCGCTGTATGTGCTTCCACGCATCGGCCTGTCGAATTACATCGGCGATGTCGACTCAGATTTCGACCTGGACGAGTGGGACGTCGGTGGCAAACTGCCCCTGTACGGCGGCTTGGAAGTAGGCCTCCAACTCAGCCCCCGATACGCCCTCGCGGTTGGACTGGGAGCGCTGGACCTTGCCGACGACGTCCGGGCCGGATCTACCGCCTGGCACGCCCGGATTCTCAGCCGGACGCGTCGATTTTGAGACCGAAACGACTGTGGCTTACCCGTTCTACTTCGTGGGGCGTGTCCAGGCCGGAGGGCGTTTTGCTCCGTACGCCGAGATAGGAATCGGTGGCGCAGCGACCACGTACCGCGACGCGGCAGGTGCTGAGCAGTCTGGTGTAGTGGGCGGGCCGCAGGTGGGCTTGGGCTTCGATTTGCTCGTGGCGCCGCGCATCGCGCTGACGGTGGGTCTGCAGACGCTTTTGGCCTTTCCCGATGAGCAGGTCGACAGTGACGCCTTTCGCCGGACTCAGTTCGGAACGGCAGGAGAGGGAGGCTTGATCGAAGACGTGTTCGGATTTGACGCCATCAGTCACCTGTCGCTTGGCGTTAAAGTGTACGCTCGGTCCGCCTATGTCGCGCCCCACATACTGGCCGTTAGCGGTCCCACGCGCCTCGAAGCTGGCGAGCAGGGCGTCTACCGCGCTACGGTCTTGGAGAGAGCAACCCAACCCGTCGAGTACCGCTGGGACTTCGGCGACGGGAACGTAGCAACGGGCTTGGAAACCAGTCACGCGTTCGATAGACCTGGCAGCTACGTCGTGCGGTTCTCGGCGACGGGAACGAGTGAAACGGCGACCGATTCGGTCGTGACCAGGGTCGAAGCCGCCCTCATCGCGCCTGCGATTCAGACCCTGACGGCATCCCGTGACCGTTCTGAGACCAACCAGTTGATCCGTTTCGCAGTGTCAGCTTTCGGCTCCGAACCGTTGAGCTATCGCTGGACGATGGGAGATGGGCGGATTGCCACTACATCCAACGTCATCCATCAGTACGAGCAGGAGGGTACCTATTCCGCAACCGTCACCGTCACCAACGCAGCAGGCGAGACGAGCCGGACGCTCACGCACATCGTAGTCAGGCCAACCGATCTCTGCGCTGATGTCGTCGAGTTGGCCTCCGTTTTCTTCGCTCCCAACTCATCCGTCCTCACCGACGACGCTCGGCGTGCTCTCGCCGACAACGCCGATGTGCTGCGGAACTGTCCTGCGTTGTCGGTTCGCGTCGAGGGCTTGACATCGCCCCGCGAACGCGACGCCGAATCCCTTTCGCTTGCCAGGGCCGAAGCCGTCCGCGCGTTCTATTTGGAAGTTGGACTGCCCGCCAGTGTATTGACCACTCTGGGCAAGAGTGCGAATGGAACGTTGACGACGCGCAAAGACGACGGCTCCGCTTTCCGCCGCGTAGACTCGGTCGTGCTGCGGTAGCTATCTCTCGAGTCGAAGTCTGCCGCGCCCGCCCATTGACGCACGTGCGGCGGTTTCCTATATTGAACGACGAATAGGAGGGAAGGCCCACGCCCTCTCTCCTGTTTTTTTACTGCACCCAACAGGCTTCGGCCCGTCGTGCCCGATCAGTGATGGTCGGGTTTTTTTATCGCTATGCCTCACGAATCGAACGCTCCCCGCGACTTGGCCGGACAGGTCCGCGCCCTCGCTACATCGATCGCCGCTACACACGACGCGTATGTGGTCGATGTGTCGGTGCGCGGTTTTAAAGGGTCGCGCGTCGTTACCATTTTTGTCGACACCGACGCAGGCATCGGCATCGATATCGTCGGCAAGATGAGCCGGGAGATTGCCTTCTCCCTTGAGGAAGGCGAGGTGATCGAGGGTAAGTACACGCTCGACGTTTCGTCGCCGGGTGCTACGAAGCCCCTCGAACTGCCCCGCCAGTACCCCCGCCACGTCGGTCGCCCGTTCGCCGTCACGTATCGCGATTCCGAGTCCGGCGACAACGTAAAGGTCGAAGGCACGCTGGCCGCCGCTGACGCGTCTTCCCTGACGCTTCAGCCGAACGGGGGAGCGGATCCTCTCGTGATTGCGTTTGACGACGTTGTGGAAGCCAAGGTCAAACTGCCGTGGTAGCGGGCCGCCTCGCACCCATTTCCTCCCCTTCGATAGTCTCTATACGCATATGAAATCCTCTGATCTGGTCTCCTCGTTCGCCGAGATCGCGCACGCCAAGGACATCGACCGGGAGACGCTCCAGCTGATCATTCAGGACGTGTTTCGTGCGATGATCCGCAAGCACTATGGCGCTGACGACCCGAAGCGTTCGACATCATCTTCAACCCCGACAACGGCGACATCCAGCTGTTGCACGTCCGCACGGTCGTAGGCAACTACGACGTGGAAGACCCTGTCACTCAGATCACGCTCAAAGACGCGCAGGCCATTGATGAGGACTTCGAGATCGAAGACGAAGTCGCCAAGGAACTGAGCCTGTCGGATTTTGGCCGTCGTGCCGTTATGACCGCGCGCCAGACGTTTGCGCAGCGCATCCGCGACATCGAGAAAGAGCACATGTTCGAGGATTACATCGACCAAGTCGGTGAGATCGTCGTCGGCGAGGTGTACCAGACGCGCAAGGGCGAAATGCTCGTGATCCACAACAAAACGGAACTCACGATGCCGCGCGACGAGCAGATTCGCCGCGACCGTTTCCGCAAGGGCGAGATGATCCGCGCCGTCGTCAAAGAAGTAAAGCGCGACGCCGGAGGCACGCCTCAGGTTATCATTTCGCGCGCCGACCCGCTCTACATGGAGCGCCTGTTCGAGATGGAAGTGCCGGAGATCTACGACGGCATCATCGAGATCAAAAAGATCGTCCGCGAACCGGGCAACCGGGCCAAGATGTTCGTCCACTCGACCGACGACCGCGTCGATCCCGTCGGCGCGTGTGTCGGCATGAAAGGGGTGCGTATCCACGCCGTCGCTCGTGAGCTATCGAACGAAGGCATCGACGTGATCCCATGGGCATCCGACACGATCGAGCAGATCAAGCGGGCGCTGGCTCCGGCCAAGCCGATCCGTGTGACGTTGCAGCCTGGTATTGGTGTCGACGAAGACGGCAACCCGCGTCCGCCGCGCGCCAAAGTGATCGTGCATCCCGAAGAAGTCAGCCAGGCCATCGGTAAGGGCGGCATCAACATCCGCTTGGCTTCGCGCCTTACGGAGCATGAGATCGACGTGTACCGCGAGATCCACAGCGGCGAGGACGACGTCGACATCGAAGAGTTTAGCGATGCGTTCCCGGATGAGGTGATCGCTCGCCTCAAAGCTATCGGATGCGATTCGGCGTTGTCGCTGCTGGACCTGTCGGTCGAGGAGTTGGCGCGTCGCAGCGGAATGACCGAAGAGGTCGCTGCCAAGGTGCGTGGGGTCGTCGAAGCCGAGATGAACGCCGGTGGCGTCTGATCTCTATGGCGTCTCCTAATCTATTTTCTATGCGTGCGTGACGCTACCTTCACGTAATTCGAGCGGATCAGCCTCCGATTCGCTTCATATCACACTGCATGAGCAACTTCAAAAAGCAGGCGCTCTTCCGCGTAGCGAAAGACCTGAACATCAGCATCGATTCTATCGTCGCCTTTCTCGATGAGAAGGGCCACAAGGATGCGTATACCAAAGCAGGTCCCAACGGGAAGATCACAGACGAGGACGCGTACCTCGCCTTGCTGACCGAGTATTCGAGCGACAAAGATCAGGTCGCCCGCCTCCGCCAGGCGCGCGTCGATCAGGAAGCCGCCGATAAAGCCGCTGCCGCGGAAGCCGAGCGCAAAGCGATCGAGGATGCCAAGCGCGCCGAACGCGAGGAAGCCGAACGTCTGGAGCGCATCGAAGCCGAGCGTAAGGCCCAAGAAGAGGCTGCCGCCAAAGCAGCCGCTGAAGCCGCAGCCCAGGCGAAGCTCGACGCCGAGGCCGAAGCCCGCGTTAAGGCGAAGCAGAAAGCTGATGCCGAGGCTGCCGCCGAGCAAGCGAAGGCCAAGCCTGCAGAGACCGCTGCGCCCGTTGAGGCCACTGCCCAAGCAGAACCCGCTGTCGAAACGCCAACCGCAGAAGCGGCGGAATCGACCGATGCCGTCGCTACGACGGACGTTGCTGCTGAAGCACCTGCTGAAGGCGAAGCCGCCGAAACCGCGTCCGAAGAAGCACCTGCCGGTACGATTCGTGCCAACCAGCACACGCTTGCAGGCACCAAAGTCTTGGGTAAAATCGACCTGAGCCAGATTGTTGGCGGAGCCGGTGGGCGCCGTCGAAAACGTCGCGGCGAAGAGGACAAGTCGACGACTACGACCAGCAACAAGAAGAAGAAAGCGCCGAAGAAGACCGGAGGAGCGAAGCCGGGCGCGCCGCAAGTCGATCAGATCGACGTCGAGCAGATGCTGCGCGAAACGCGTCGCGAACTCGAACAGGGCGCCACGCGCAACCGCCAGAAGCGCCGCCGCCTGCGCCGTGACGAACGCGCCGCCGAGCGCGCCGCGATGCAGGAGGAGATGAGCGAAGGGGAAACGACCCTACGCGTTACCGAATTCCTGTCGACCGGCGAGCTGGCCGCGCTGATGGATGTCGGTGTCAACGACGTGATTGGACGCCTCTTCTCGATGGGAATGATGGTGTCGATCAACCAGCGTCTCGACGCCGACTCGATCCAGCTTGTCGCCGACGAGTTTGGCTACGAGATCGAGTTCATCAAGGAGTTCGACGAGGAAGAGGCGATGGATCTCTTCGACGACGATCCCGAAGACATGGTGGAGCGCTCACCGGTCGTCACGATCATGGGCCACGTCGACCACGGTAAAACGTCGCTGCTCGACTACATCCGCGAAGCCAACGTCGTCGCCGGAGAAGCGGGCGGCATTACGCAGCACATCGGCGCCTACAAAGTCATCAAGGACGGCCGCGCCATCGCCTTCCTCGACACGCCGGGTCACGAAGCGTTCACCGCTATGCGTGCTCGTGGTGCGCAGGCCACGGACATCGTCATCCTCGTCGTCGCTGCCGACGATGCGGTCATGCCTCAGACGATTGAGGCGATCAACCACGCCAAAGCTGCCGAAGTACCCATCGTCGTGGCGATCAACAAGATCGACAAGCCTGCCGCTAACGCCCCGCGCGTGATGCAGCAGCTGAGCGATCACGGCGTCCTCGTCGAGGCGTACGGCGGCCAAGTTCAGGTCGAGGAGGTCTCGGCTAAGACCGGACAGGGCGTTCCCGAACTCCTCGAGAAGGTGCTGATTCAGGCCGAATTGCTCGAACTCAAAGCCAACCCGGATCGCGGAGCCGTCGGTACCGTCATCGAGTCCCGCCTGGATAAAGGGCGCGGTGTCGTGGCGACTGTCCTGGTTCAGACCGGAACGCTCGAAGTCGGCGACGTATTCCTCGCCGGTGTCCACAGCGGACGCGTCAGGGCGATGTTTGACGAGCGCGATCAGCGCGTCAGCGAAGCCGGTCCGTCGACTCCGGTCACGATTCTCGGTTTCCCCGGTGCTCCTGAAGTGGGCGACCGCCTGGTTGTCATGGACGACGAGCGCGAAGCCCGCGACATTGCGGCCCGCCGTACGCAGATCGCGCGCGAACAGGCCATGCGCCAGCGCAAGCACATCACGCTCGACGAAATCGGACGACGCATCGCGCTGGGCGACTTCCAAGAACTCAACGTCATCCTTAAAGGCGACGTGGGTGGTTCGGTCGAGGCCCTTTCCGACTCACTTCAGAAGCTGTCGACGCCCGAAGTGGCGGTCAGCCTCATTCACACCGGTGTCGGTGCGATCAATGAGTCGGATGTTATGCTCGCCAGCGCATCCGACGCCGTCATCATCGGCTTCCAGGTCCGTCCAACGCTTTCGGCTCGCCAGCTTGCCGAGCGCGAGGAGATCGACATCCGCACCTACTCGATCATCTACGACGCCATCCAGGACGTCCGCGATGCGCTCGAAGGCCTGCTCTCACCCGAGAAGACCGAGAAAACGCTCGGTACAGCCGAAGTACGGCAGATCTTCAAGGTCCCGCGTATCGGCACGATTGCCGGTTCGTTTGTGGTCGACGGCAAGATCAAGCGCAATGACAAGGTTCGCCTGATTCGCGACGGCGTCGTCATCTACGACAACGCTGCCATCGGATCGCTTCGCCGTATCAAAGACGACGTCAAAGAAGTCGCCAGCGGGTACGAATGTGGTATCAGCATCGACGGCTACAACGACATCAAAGAAGGCGATCAGATTGAAGCCTTCGAAGTCGTCGAGACGGCCCGTACGCTCGAATCCGTCGAACGCGCATGAGTATCCGCACCGAACGCGTCGCCAGCGTGATTCAGCGCGCGATTGCCGAGATCTTGCAGCAGTCCTATTCGGACCAGCTAGGCCCGATGACGACTGTTACGGCGGTGTCGATGACCAAGGATCTGAGCATCGCGTACGTCAACCTGAGCGTGCTCGCGGGAGACGATGACAAACAGCGACAGGCCGTGTTGAAGCGGATCCAGGTGCTGAGTGATGAGATTCGGCTCGCCCTTGGATCCAAGATTCGGCATCAGTTGAAAGCTGTGCCGGAACTGAAGTTTTTCCTCGACCAGTCGCAGGTGCGGGCTAATGAGATGGATAGTCTCTTCGACCGCATCCGCGCAGAGCGGGAAGCGCGCGAAGGGAGCAGCGACGAGTCCGAGGAAACCACTAGCTCGTGAGCCTGCCGATACCTCCGATCTGGACGCCTGGCACGCCTCGTCCTAGTGGCGCGTTCGTCATCCCGATTGACAAGCCTAAGGGAATCACATCTTTTGGTGTGATCCGTCGGCTGCGGGGCATTCTCAAAGAGAAGAAAATCGGCCACGCTGGAACGCTCGATCCGATGGCGACCGGGCTACTGATCTGCCTTGTCGGACGCGAAGCCACACGGTGTGCCGACGTCTTTCAGGGACAGCACAAACTGTACTCGGGCACGATTAAACTCGGCGAGACGACGGCCAGCTACGATGCCGAAACCGAAGTCGTCGAGACGCGCGATGTGTCTAGTGTGACCGCTGAGCAGGTATCGGAAGCGGCAAAGCAGTTCGTCGGCGCCATTGAGCAGATTCCCCCTGTCTACTCGGCCATCAAGAAAGACGGCGAGCGGCTGTACAAGAAGGCGCGCAGGGGAGAGAAAGTCGATGTGCCGCCTCGCCACGTGACGGTCTTCTTTTTCGATGTCGATTGTGCAGGCCTTCCTGAGGTGACGTTTGAGACGGGCTGCACCAAAGGCACTTACGTCCGCTCGCTCGCGCACGATTTGGGCGCAGCGCTTGAGGTTGGCGGACACCTGACCGCGCTGCGTCGGCTGGCGATCGGCGATACCCATGTCGATTCGGCCTGGACGATGGAGCGTTTGGAAGAGGAGGCAGGAACGAAGCCCAAAGCCGATGCGGATTGAGCGATACGACGGTAGCGCGCTGGCTCCGGTCGGCGCCGTCACGGTCGGTACGTTCGACGGAGTTCATCGCGGGCATCAAGCTGTCCTCAAAGCCGTTATTGCATCATCTGGTGCTGTCGCTGGCAATTCAGCCGTAGTGACGTTTGACCCGCATCCACGCGAAGTCGTAACAGGAGAGGGCGTCGCCCTCCTGACTACGGTCGAGGAGCGGGCGGATGCCATGGGCGCACTAGGCGTCGACCGACTCGTCGTGTTGCCGTTCACACGGGAGATGGCAAATTGGTCAGCGGAGAAATTTGCCCGCGACGTGTTGGCCGGATCATTGTCGGCAAGCGTCGTCGTCGTCGGCCACGATCACGGGTTCGGCAGCAGGCGCTCGGGCGACGCAGTCTTGCTAGAGAAGTTGGGCGGAGAACTCGGGTTTCGGGTCGAACGGGTCGAAGCGCACGTCGAAGGCGATCTAGTGGTGTCGTCCACCAAAATCCGCACAGCGATAGAGGAGGGGCGCGTCGGCGACGCTCTAGTGATGCTCGGGCGTCCGTACCGCCTGATTCAGCGTGTCACCGAGGGCGATCAGCGGGGGCGGACAATCGGCTTTCCGACGGCCAACCTCGTGCCTCCCTCCAGCAAAGTGCTGCCGTTGTTCGGCGTTTATGCTGCCGACGTACGCCTCGACGATGATCCGACACGCTACCGCGCAGCCGTCAACGTCGGGGTGCGTCCGACCTTTGGCGAGAATGCACCTCTGGTAGAGGTTCACCTGATCGACTTCGAGGCGGATCTCTATGGACAGCGGCTCTCGGTCGACTTCGTGCGAAGAGTCCGCGCGGAACGGCGCTTTGATGGGTTAGATGCGCTGAAAACGCAACTCCACGACGACGTAGCCCGTTGCAGAGCATCAGAATAGGCCGTAGTTTGGCCGTCTTTCCACGTCGCCGCACCGCCCCGTTTGGGCACCGCGCGCGGCTCATCCGCCGTCTACTTCACGATGGTACAAATCTGAAGCGGATCCTATGATCTCCACCGAACGGACCAAGGAACTGGTCGCCGAATACGGCAAAACGTCCACCGATACGGGTAACACCGAAGTCCAGATCGCCCTGCTCTCGACGCGCATCAACGCGCTGACCGAGCACGTCAAGATCCACAAAAAGGACCACTCGACCCGTCGCGGCCTCCTCCGACTCGTCGGCAAGCGCCGCCGCCTCCTCAACTACCTGATCAGCAGCGACATCGAGCGCTACCGTACGATCATCAAGCAGCTGGGCATCCGCAAATAACGCGCGCCCAACGACGCGGCATCTCGCACTGTGCGGGGTGCCGCTTTTTTATGACGGCAGAGTCGTGAACCGGGCAAATCCGCCTGGCCTCACGCGCGACAGCTCTGCTCCAACCGACCCCAGATGAAAGCGACAATCCAATCCGCCGAGTTCGCCCCCGGCAAATCCCTCACCCTCGAAACCGGCCTCCTAGCTAAGCAGGCGTCCGGCTCGGTCCTCGTCCGTCAAGGCGACACGACTGTGCTCTGCACCGCTGTCATGTCGACCGACGTGCGCGACGGCCAAAGCTTCTTCCCGCTCACCGTCGACTACCGTGAGCGCTTTGCCGCGGGAGGCAAAGTGCCTGGCGGCTTCATCAAGCGCGAGGGACGCCCGACCGACAAAGAGGTCCTCTCCAGCCGCCTGGTAGACCGCAGCCTGCGCCCGCTCTTCCCGGACGGAATGCGCAACGAAGTGCAGATCATCTGCAACGTGATGAGCGCCGATCCTGACATCGATGCCGACGTGCTCGCTGGAACGGGTGCGAGTGCCGCGCTGATGCTGAGCGGCGCGCCGTTCGGTGGTCCGATCGCGCAGGTTCGCGTCGGACGCATCGGTGGCGAATACGTCGTCAACCCGTCGATCTCCTCGCTCGAAGACAGCGATATCAACCTCGTCGTCAGCGGCAAGATGGACTCGATCGTGATGGTCGAGGGCGAGATGCTCGAGATCAGCGAAGACGAAATGCTCGAAGCGCTCGACGTAGCGCACGAGGCAATCAAGAAGCTCTGCAAGCTGCAGCAGGATCTGGTCAGCGAAAAAGGCGCGGCTCCCGCGATTGCGTTTACACCCGTCGTCCCGCCCGCAGGCGTCGTCGACTTGGTGCGTCCGCACGTCGAGGGTGACCTCAAAACGCTGCTGACGGGCGAGTACAAGAAAGAGACGTTCTACGGCGGCATCAGCGACATCAAGGCCGCTGCCGTCGCCAAACTCCTCGGCGAAGGCGACGACGCCAAGGAGATGACGGACGAAGGCTTCACCAAGCGCGACATCAAAGACGCTGTCGCTCAGGTCGAAACCGATGTGATGCGCGAGATGGTCATGGCCGAAGGCCGCCGCCTCGACGGTCGCAAGCTCGACGAAGTCCGCCAGATCTGGGCCGAAGTCGACTATTTGCCCCGCGTTCACGGCTCGGGTCTGTTCACCCGCGGTGAAACCCAGGTGCTGTCGACGGTCACGCTTGGAACGTCGAAGGACGCTCAGGGCGTCGATCAGGTGTTCGACCAGAAGGACAAGCGCTTCTACCTGCACTACACCTTCCCACCGTTCTCGACGGGCGAGGCGAAATTCCTCCGTGGCGTCAGCCGCCGCGAAATCGGTCACGGTTACCTCGCCGAGCGTGCGTTGCAGTCGATGATCCCGGCTGAAGAGGACTTCCCCTACACGATCCGCATCAACAGCGACGTGCTCGAGTCCAACGGATCGTCGTCGATGGCGTCGGTCTGTTCGGGTTCGATGGCGCTGATGGATGCTGGCGTTCCGGTCGAGAAGCCGGTCGCAGGTATCGCGATGGGCCTGATCACCGACATGGACGCTGGCGGCAACCGCGTCGCCATCCTGAGCGACATCCTCGGCACCGAGGATCACTTGGGCGACATGGACTTCAAGCTCACGGGGACTGCTGACGGCATTACGGCATGCCAGATGGACATCAAAGTGACCGGCTTGTCGAAAGACATCATGAAGCAGGCGCTTCAGCAGGCCAAGGCCGGACGCGATCATATCTTGGGCGAAATGGCCAAGGCGATCACCGAGCCGCGCGACGACCTCAAGGAGTCGGCACCTCGCCTCATCCAGATCCAGATCGACACCGACCAGATCGGCGCCATCATCGGGCCGGGCGGCAAGGTCATCCAGGGTATCCAGAAGGAAACCGGCACATCGATCAACATCGACGAGCGCGACGGACACGGCTACGTCACCATCGCCGCGTCGAGTGGCGAGCAGAGCGACCACGCCATCGCCATGATCAAAGGCATCGTCGCCAAGCCCGAAGCGGGCGAGACGTACAACGGCACGGTCAAGAGCCTGCTCGGATTCGGCGCGATCATCGAGATCCTGCCGGGCAAAGAAGCCATGCTCCACGTCTCCGAGATGGCCTACGGCTTCGTCGAGAAGCCCGAGGACCACGTCCAGGTCGGCGACAAGATCGAAGTCCAGGTCATCGAAGTCCGCAACGACGGCAAGGTGCGCCTGAGCCGCAAGCCCTTTCTCGAAATGCCCGAAGGCTACGAAGAGGAAGAGCGTAAGCGCGAAGAGCGTCGTAAGGAGCGTCGTGGAAACGACCGTGGCGGTGATCGCGGACGCGGACGCAGCGGTGGAGGCCGTGGGCGTCGCGACTGATCTCAACCGCGCCTGACGCGTTCTACCCGAACGCTTCGATCGATCTGCCGAGCGGCAGGCTTCTCACGAGGTCTGCCGCTCGGCGTTTGGTAGAGGAGTGCCACCGCGAACCCCATTCCGAACTGTCCATGTGTCATCGCGAGCGAAGCGTGGCGATCTCCAGCGCTGGCCGATAGTACGGAGATCGCCACGTCCCTTCGACTGCGCTCAGGGCAGGCTGCTCCGCTCCTCGCGATGACACGGTGGAGACAGAACGTCAAACCTCACAATCCGTTATTGCAATATGAATAAATCAATTCCTGAGCCGATCCAACAACCCGGTGAGACTGCGATCCGCCACACGTTATCCAACGGCGTCCGCGTGCTGATCGAACCCGTCGCAACGGCGCGATCGATCGCGGCGGGGGTTTGGGTGCATGCCGGGAGCCGCGACGAGACTGAGGAGGAGGCAGGCATCACGCACTTCATCGAGCACATGGTGTTCAAGGGCACGGCCAAGCGCAAGACGCACCACATCGCGCGGCGCATGGAGTCGGTCGGTGGCTACCTCAATGCGTTCACGACCAAGGACCACACGTGCTACTACGCACGTGGGCTGGACGAGCACGTCGGGAGAGCGGTCGATGTCGTGTCGGATTTGATCGTCTCGCCGCAGTTTCCCCTGGCGGAGATTCCCAAGGAGCAGGAGGTCGTGATTGAGGAAATGCGGATGTACGCGGATCAGCCTGAGGAACTGGTCTTCGATCACGCCGAGACGGTGCTGTATCCCGATCATTCGTTGGGGCGTCCGATCATCGGAACGGAAGACAGCGTCAAGGGACTGACGCGTGAGTCGCTGCAAGCCTACGTCGACCGGCAGTACGTGGCGTCGCGCGTGGTGCTGACGGTTGCGGGCAACGTCGATCCCGGCAAGATCATCAAGTTGGCAGAGCGCGAGTTGGGCGGCCTGCGAACCGGCGTCGACCAGCCGCGCATGCCGCCGACCGAAATGACGCCGGGCGAGCACGTCATCGGTAAGCCGATACAGCAAGCGCACCTAGTCATCGCGCGCCGGGCGTTCGGCATCAAAGACTCTCGGCGGACGACAGTGAGCGTGCTCAACACCTTGTTGGGCGGCGGCATGTCGAGCTTGCTGAGTCAGAACATCCGTGAGAAATACGGCTTCTGCTACTCGATCTACAGCTACTTCAACCTGTTCGACGATGCGGGCGACTTTGGCGTCTACATGGCGACCGAGCCGCACAAGATCGACCGCTCGCGTCAACTCATCATGCGCGAGATCCGGAGGCTCGCCGAGACGAAGGTCAGCCCGCGCGCGCTCGTCCAAGCCAAAGCCCAGGTCAAAGGCGGGATGTTGCTCGGAATGGAGAGCCTGACGAGTCGCATGAACCGGTTGGGACGGCAGGAACTGACGATGGGCGAACTCACCTCGCCCGACGCGTTTGCTGCCCAAGTCGACGCCGTCACCGCTGACGACGTGCGCGAGTTGGCGCAGTGGCTTGCCGACCCCAGCCAGTTCTCGACTATCGTCCTCTCGCCGCAAGCCTGATGGAGATCGCCGAGCCGATCAGTGACGTCTTGCCGCAGTCGGACGGATTCGCGGTCCGGTTGCCGCGTTTCGAGGGGCCGCTTGACTTGCTGCTGTTTTTTGTTCAGCGCGACGAGATCGCCATACGTGACCTGCCCATCGCGCAGATCACGCGTGAGTACCTAACCTACGTCCGCGCGCTGACGCAGATTGACCTGGACGCGGCTAGCGATTTTATCTATTTCGCTGCCCTCTTGATCGACCTCAAAACGCGGATGCTGCTGCCGCGTCCGCCTTCTGTGGAAGGTGAGGATGCGAGCGAGGGCGATCCGCGTGCCGAGTTGGTCGAGCGGCTGATCGCGTACGTGCAGATGCGAGAGGCGGCGGCGCTGCTCGACGTGCAGCGAGCCGAGCGCGCGCGGATGCATGAGCCGCCGCCGCTGGTTCGTCCCAAGGCCAAGGAAGTTGCCCGGCACATGCCGCGCGAACGGCTCGTGTTGTCGCTGCGTCGGCTGTTTACTGAGCCACCTAAACCCCCGCAGCACGAGGTCAAGCCGCAGCGGTATACAATTGAGCGTCAACTGACAGTCGTCGGGCGGCTGATTGCACGCGTGGGTCGGCTGCCTTTCGCTCGTTTCGTGAACGGGCGGACGCGGCGCTACACCATCGCGTCGCTACTGGCCGTGCTTGAACTGGTGCGGCGAGGGCAGGCGCGTATCCGGGGGAGTGTAGGCGATTTTAACATGGAAGCCACGCCTGAGGGCGAGGAAACCGCCTAACTTGGCCCGGCATGAACCCCAATGCATCGCCGAGCGCCCACGACCTGTCTCGCCTGATCGAGGCCGTTGCGTTTCGGGATGGCGGAGTGCTCTCAATGGACCGGATCGCTAGCGTTGCCGAGCGCGCGTACGCCTGGCACGTGACGCCGCTCGACCTTGAAGCGGCGACGCACCAACTGGCCCAGCGGCTTGAACCGACGGGCATCGTCCTGCGACGCGAAGCGGGTGGTATCCGCCTTCTCACCCATCCCGATCTGGATGCCGCCATCCGCGCGCTCGACGAGGAGCCGGTCGAAAAAGGGTTGTCGCCCACGTTGCTCGAAACGGCGGCCATCGTCGCCTACCGTGCGCCGGTAAGCAAACCGGAAATCGACCACGTGCGGGGCGTCGACAGCGGGTATGCCTTGGGGCGGTTGGTCGACCTGGAGTTGGTCGAAGACGTGGGACGCAGCGAGAGTGTGGGGCGCCCCATTCTCTATGCGCCGACTGAGACCTTCCTCGAAACGTTTGGATTGAACACGCTGGCCGACCTTCCGGACATTCGCGAGATCGAAGAGATTCTCGCAGATCCTCGCTTCGAGCGCGAGCGAGCACAGCTCGTTGTCACGCAAGCCGCATTGTCTTCCAATACTGGGGTGCAAAGACTTGCGCCTGAATCTTCAACTGATACTTTAACTCTCTCCGATGGCTAAACGCCCCACAAGAGGCTACGGCAAAACGTCGTCGTCCAACAAAACTCGCTCGCGCGACCGCAAAGGCAACGGCAAATTCGGCGAAGAGAAGACCGAGCGCCGGCTGACCGAACCGATGCGTCTCAACCGCTTCCTCGCCCGCAGCGGCGTTGCTTCACGCCGCAAAGCCGACGAGATCATAGCCGAAGGTCGCGTATCGGTCAACGGCGAGATCACGACTGAGATGGGCGTCCAGGTTGGCCCCGGCGATGACATCAAGCTCGACGGCACGCCGCTGACGCTAGGGAAGCAGACGTACATCCTACTCAACAAACCGCACGACACGATCACGACCAAGTCCGACGAGCACGACCGCTCGACCGTGATGGACCTGATCGACCTGCCCAAGAGCGTCAAAGACACGCTGTTTCCCGTCGGTCGCCTGGACCGGCATACGCTGGGCGTCCTGCTGCTCACGTCCGACGGGGAGTTGGGACACCTGCTGATGCACCCGTCTAAGAGCGTCGAGAAGGTCTACAAGATCGAGACCGAGGCCGACGTGACCAACGAGCAGTTGCAAGCGCTCGTCGACGGCGTCGAACTCGAAGACGGCCCCGCTCACGCCGATCAGGTCGCCTATCTCGGCGACAAACGCACTATCGGTCTGTCAATCCACGAAGGCCGCAACCGGCAGGTGCGGCGCATGCTCGAAGCCGTCGGGCACCGCGTCTCCAAGCTCGAACGCGTGCAGTACGCTGGGATCACGAGCAAAGGTGTTCGCAGAGGGAAATGGCGCCATCTGTCGGCCAACGAGGTAAGCAAGCTCAAAAAACAAGTCGCATAACCACGATGTCGAAAATCATACAGCAAGCCCTCACCTACGACGACGTGCTACTCGTTCCGGCGCGCTCGTCGGTCATGCCGCGTGACGTGTCGCTCGTGTCGCAACTGACTAAGCGGATTTCGCTCAACGTGCCGCTGCTTTCGGCGGCGATGGATACGGTCACCGAAGCGGACATGGCGATTGCGATGGCGCGCGAGGGCGGCGTTGGCGTGCTGCACAAAAACATGACGATCGAGCGGCAGGCTGCCGAAGTGCGTCGCGTGAAGCGGAGCGAGAGCGGCATGATCCTCGACCCCATCACACTGCGCCCCGATAGCACCGTCGGCGAGGCGCATGGTGTGATGGCGAAGCATTCGATCGGAGGCATCCCCATCGTCGACACCGAAGGTCATCTGGTTGGCATCGCTACGAACCGCGACCTGCGCTTCCAACTCGACTCATCAGTCAAGCTCGCCGACGTGATGACGCCGACACCGCTCGTGACCGTTCCGGTCGGTACGACGCTGGATCAGGCCGAGGACACGCTGCAGCACCACAAAATCGAGAAACTGCCCGTCGTCGACAAGGAGGGTGTGTTGAAGGGACTGATCACGTTCAAGGACATTCAGAAGCGGCGGCGGCACCCCAACGCATGCAAAGACGAACACGGGCGGCTGCGCGTCGGTGCGGCTGTCGGCGTGACGCCGGACGTGGTCGAGCGCGTCTCGGCTCTCGTCGAGTCGCAGGTCGACTTCGTAATCGTCGACACGGCGCACGGACAGAGCGAAGGCGTGCTGCGGACGGTCGCAAACGTCAAGAAGGCGTTCGGCGCCCTCGATGTGATCGCAGGCAACGTCGCAACCAAGTCGGGCACCCGAGACCTGATCGAAGTGGGCGTCGACGGCGTCAAGGTCGGCATCGGCCCCGGTTCGATTTGCACGACGCGCGTCGTCGCGGGCGTTGGCGTGCCCCAACTAACGGCGATCATGGACTGCGCCGAGGAAGCCGACAAGTCGGGTATTCCGATCATCGCGGATGGTGGCGTCAAACAAACAGGCGACATCGCCAAGGCGATTGCGGCGGGCGCTTCTTCGGTCATGATCGGCGGCATGTTCGCGCGCGTTGACGAGAGTCCGGGCGAGACGATTCTGTACGAGGGGCGCAAGTTCAAGGCGTACCGGGGCATGGGATCGGTAGGCGCCATGCAGGAGGGCAGCAAGGACCGCTACTTCCAAGACGCCGAGGACGATATCAAGAAGCTCGTTCCCGAAGGCATTGAGGGCCGCGTACCCTATGGCGGAATGCTGGGCGAAGTCGTCTACCAGATGGTTGGGGGACTGCGCGCAGCGATGGGCTACACCGGCTCCGAAAGCATCGACGCGATGCGACGTGACGCTCAGTTCGTCCGCATTACGGGCGCCGGACTCCGAGAAAGCCACCCCCACGACGTGATCGTGACGCGCGAGTCGCCCAACTACACGTCGCGCGGCTGACGATGACAGACCGTCTCGAACTGCTCTCCGACTGCATGGGTGGTCCGCTGCTCGTGACGCACGGTCCCCACGTGCGTTGGGCGACTGGGTTTACCGGCTCGAACGGCTGGTTACTCGTTCGCGACGGTCATGCCCATTTGCTGACGGACGGACGGTACCGAGATCAGGCCCACCAGCAGGTCGGTTCGAACGTCGAAATCGTCGTAACACAAGATCCGCTTGCCGATTCCCTGGCGCCGCTGATCCTCCATCATGGAGGGCTGTTTGTGCAAGAGACCTACCTCACGTTTGGCCTGTCGCGAGTGATCGCAGCGCTGGTGCCTGGGCTGGACTTGCGCGTAACAGGTGATGCCATTGAGCGATTGGTCGCCAGTAAGCACGAGGAGCAAGTCGACGCTATCGTCCTGGCGCAACGTATAGCGGAAGCTGTATTTGCTGATGTGATCATCCGCATCGCTCCGGGGCACACGGAGCAGGAAATCGCAGCCGAACTGGTCTATGGATGTCTGCGTGCCGGTGCGCAGCGGATGGCGTTTGAGCCGATCGTCGCCTCCGGTCCGAACAGCGCGCTCCCGCACGCCCGTCCAACAGATCGGATCTGGCGAACGGGCGAACCGCTGCTCATCGACATGGGCTGCGTCGTCGACGGCTACGCATCGGACATGACACGGATGCTGCACGCGGGTGCACCCAGTGATTCGTTCCACAAGGCGTATCGGGCCGTTCGCGAAGCGCAGGCCGCCGCGATTGCCGTAGCGAAACCAGGCGTAGATGCTGCATTCGTCGATTCGGCTGCGCGGTTGTCGCTTAAAGCGGTGGGTCTGGGCGAGCGATTCGTTCACGGCCTGGGCCACGGCATCGGTCTGGAAACTCACGAGTGGCCGAGGCTAAGCGGGCAGGTCGACTATACTATTCCGTCTGAGTCTGTGGTGACGATTGAGCCGGGGGTGTACCTGCCGGGGGAGTGGGGCATCCGAATCGAGGATATGATCTGGGTACGGGACGGCGGCGCTCAGCGTCTCACCCGAGCGTCAGCAGACTTGCACGTCGTCTAGAATGAAGCGGCTGCTCGTCCTCGCCTACTACTTCCCACCGATGGGTATGAGCGGCGTCCAACGGATCACACGTCTGGTGCGCCATCTCCCGGAATTCGGCTGGCAACCGACTGTGTGTACCGCGTCACCGTCACGCTATGCCGCCTGGGACGACGATTTGGCGCAGCAAGTCGAGGAGGCCGGTATAAAGGTGATTCGCACGCGCAGTCTGGACCCGCTACACCTCCCGACACGTGCCGACACGCGTGCCACCCATGTCTTGCCGACGAGTGGGGAGAAGGGAGGATTGCTGTTTCGCATACTGAATGGCCTACTCGTTCCCGACTCCAAGATCGGCTGGTTGCCCTTCGTTCTGAGCGCAGCGTCGAAAGCGCACCGATCTCAACCGTTCGACGCCATCCTAGCGACTGGACCTCCGCATTCGTCCTTGGTTGGTGCTGCATTTCTGAGTGAGCGCCTTGATCTTCCGCTCGTCCTGGACTTTCGCGACGATTGGCTCGACGCACCGCGCCAGACCTTTGCCACATCGCTTCACCGACGCGCTCACGCTGCGCTAGAACGATGGGCTGTCGGACGCGCTGATGACGTGTGGACGGTTTCTCGCCCCATCGCTGATTCTATCCAATCCAGGCACGATATACAGCCCGTTGTCGTCCCGCACGGCTATGATGCGCCCGAGATCGAAGCGAAGCCGGATGCGAGCCGCGAGCGAGCGATGCGAATCGTCTTCACTGGCGTCTTCTACGGTGCCCAACAACCGGACACGTTTCTCCATGCCCTCCGCCGAGCATTAGATCGATCCCCTCAAACACGGGTAATAGCCGTTTTTGCAGGATTGCTTCCTTCGCATTTTAAGAGGCTTGTCAACGAACTGCACCTTGGTGATCACATCGAACCCCTTGGGTACGTGTCAGCCGCCGACGCCACACGGCTCATGGCGACAGCTGACGTGCTGTGGATGACGGTAGGGCACCAGAAGCAGGCCGCGCAGATCGTTACGAGCAAACTGTACGCGTACTTTGGCTCTCGGCGCCCCGTGCTCGGACTCGTGCCCATCGGGGCAGCGCGGGATCAACTCGAATCCTACGGTGCTGCCCGAATCGCCGACCCTGGCGACGTTGCCGCCACCGCCAATCACTTGCTATCCCTTTACGATGAGTGGCTCCACAGTCGTCTGCCGATTCCCAACTCCGAGTTCGTGGACGTCCTTGAAGGCCGTGCGGTTGCTGCTCGTGCTGGTGCTCGGCTGGATGGGTTTGTGGAACGCAGCGACGGCTGAGGCCCAGATACAAGACTCAGATGAGGTAATCGTCCGACTGCGTCCGATCGCCTCTGGGAATGCGCTTCGGCCTGTCGTCGACGAACAGTTTTTCGGTTTAGGGGCTGCCGACATTTCTCTCTTTGATGAGCGGCTGCCCGAGACGTTTCGCGTCGCTCTCGAACCCGGCGACGATGCCCAAACAGTCGCCGCCCGGCTAGCGCTGCGTTCGGACGTGCTATATGCTGTCGTACCTCGCCTGATCTCACTTAACAGTTTCAGTAAGGAGCCTTATCACACGGATCTGCAGTCGCTCAATCCCGTCGCGTCGGACAGTTCGGCGCACCTTTCGGTCATTGGCGCTCCTCAGGCTTGGCGGGTTACGAGCGGCGATCCAGGTGTGACGATCGGAATCGTCGATACGGGAGTCGATGTAGCGCATCCGGCACTCCGTGACAGGTTATGGATCAACTCCGGCGAGGATCTAGATGGCGACGGTCGCTTCACAGATGCCGACCGAAACGGTATAGACGACGATGCGAACGGCTTCGTCGACGACGTGCAGGGTTGGGACTTCGTTCAGCGTGCGCTCGTGCTTGGTCCCGGCGATTACCGCGACCCTGACGCGGACGCCTCGGAGGATTCTACCCGTGGCCCGGGGCGGGGACATGGGACGACGGTGGCGGGCGCGGCAGTAGGCCAGTTGGCGAGTGGCGAGACGTTCGGCGTGGCGCCGGGCGTGCGAATCGTGCCGCTGCGGGCGTTCGGCTCGGACGGGCAAGGCGAGGACGACGATGTTGCACGGGCGATTCTCTATGCGGCCGATCTGGGCGTCGACGTACTCAATCTCTCGTTCGGCGACGTGTACCAATCGCCGCTCGTCCGCGACGCTGTCGCGTATGCGCATCGGGCAGGCGTGTTGATCGTCGCGTCAGCGGGCAATCGGGGTCTGCAGGAGCCGCATTATCCGTCGGACTATCCCGAAGTCATGTCGGTCGTGTGGCTCGCGAACGACGGGACCTCGCGCGCCGGACTTGCAGACTTCGGCCCCAACGCCGATCTCGGTGCTCCGGCAAGCTCGATCTACGTGCCCGTCTTCTCGCCCGAAACCGACGATTTCTTCTATCGCAAGCTGGGCGGATCGTCGTTGGCGGCACCCCAAGTCGCAGGAGCAGCGGCTTTGCTTCGTTCGCTGAATCAGTCCCTCTCGCCTGCATCGCTCCGCTCCATTCTCTCCAACACGGCGCGTGATTTAGGTGAGTTGGGCTACGATGAGCAAACCGGACATGGCTTGTTGCGCGTTGACGAAGCCGTCCGGCGTGCGGTGCCGGGTAAGTTTGCGATCACATCGCCAGCCTCCGAAGGTGGGGCGAGCCAGAATTTGGTCGCTATCGTCGGGTCCGCTCTTGATCCTGCGTTTCGTGGTCTGACTATCGAGGTTCAACGATATGGATCAGACGATGCGTGGGGTGAGATCGGGCGGCGGGAAACATCGGTTCTCGATGACACGCTAGCGGTGTGGAATGCGAGCGGAGATTCTGACGGTACCTATGTGATCCGGGCGCGCCTGAAACGGCTAGGAAGCACTCCACTGGAACGCCGCGTACGATTCATGCTGGACCGCAGCGACCCGGTGATTGGGGTTCGGTTTGCCGGATTCGCCATACGCTCAGGAGATCAGGGCTTGTGGGTCGACGTGCAGACCAGCGACGACACTAGCGTCCGACTTACGGCATCCAGCGGCGTCGTGGAGAGCGATCGCGTCGCTACCGCTCACGGCATATTTCTGCCGCGCACGTCGCCCTCGGCGTATACGGAAACGGTGACTCTGTCAGCCCGAAACGTAGCCGGATTGACGATCGACACGACGATCTCCATTCGCTTGCCCGCCGACCGCTACCAATCCAGTCTGCTCACATCGACTCCAACGGGGCTGCCGACAGGCCATCTGCTGCCGACACGCAACGGGCGCGGTCTGCCCGACTTCAACGGCAACGGTCTGCCCGACGTCGCACTGAATGCATTCCAGAACGAAGCTATTGGCGACACGCTCATAATCGCCGATATAAGCGGCGGCGAGGCTCTTCAAGGTGTCAAACTGGTCGCCAACGTGTTGCCCCGCGATTGGGGAGATGCCGACCGCGACGGTGTGTCCGATCTATTGACTCAGATCTCTGGTGCAACGCTTCTTCTCGGCACGTCCGGCGATGGCGGTTACCCGACTCGACCGCTGTTCCAGGATACGACGGGCCTGAGTCGGGACACAGCGCGGGCCGGACGTGCAGCTTTTCTTGGCGCAGCGATCGTGGACTTGGATGGCGACGGACGGAGCGAACTCATCGGTAGATCTGACTCGGCGTGGCAGGTAGCGACATTCGACGGTGTGTCCTTCACCCGTGGCGCCAAGCTGGACAATCCGACTCCGCAGGGTATGGGTGAGATTACCACGAACCTCATGTCTGACCCTCGCTTGGCATTTGGGACGTTTGACGGCGTGTTTCAAGCCGTCAGTTTGGATGCCGAAGCCGACTTGTTTGCATTTGCTTACGACGGCTCCCTGCTCCGATCCGTCTGGGTCGAACCGCAGACGGACTACGCCCAGCGTGCGCGTCTTGCCGTGGGCGACCTGGATGGGGACGGCGACGATGACTTGATCTCTCTGCGCCAGACGTGGACCGGACCTCGTGCGAGCGACAACGAGCGCGAGCCACAGGCAGCCTACGTTTCGCTCCGCCTTGACGGAAGAGAGCGCATCGCACAAGTGGCTCTAGTTGGCCCACTGCTCGCCAACGCGTCAGCTTTGACGACAGATCTCGATGGCGATGGAAGCGAGGAGGTATTAATCGCCCAGGAGCCGTTTCTGTACGTGTTCACCCAGACCAACGATGGCCTCGCCCTCCGATGGACGCTCGGCGACAGGCCTGGCGATCCACGTGTGATCTCGCCTGGAATGTCCGCTCACGATTTCGACGGAGACGGCGTCGACGAGGTGTTGGTCTCCACAAGCGATGGCATCCTGACGCTCCGCGCGAGTTCAGCTCTGAGTCCGCCCGTCCTGTCTGCCGCCTATCCACTCGGACCGAATCGCGTGCGGCTGGCATGGCGGGCCAACGGTGCGGACAGTGTCGAGGTGTGGACGGGGGAGGGCGATGCGATCCGTCGATTTGCCTCGGGTTTGAGCAATGACACGCTGACGGTCGATACCGATCAGGTGCAGACGTATCGCATTCGGGCTGTTTATGGCGGCATGGCGTCGGCTTTCTCCTCGCCCACTATCATTGCACCTCGCACACTAGCCACGATGGAGAGTGTCGAGCGATTGGACCAGCGGCAACTCCGCATCCGGTTCTCACTTCCTCTCGACGTGGACCAGGCTACCGCCGCCGTCAACGGTGCATCGGCCACGCTCCAAACGCTCGCTGACACCCGAGGCGTGCTGCTTACTCTTGGAGCCTCAGTAGCAGTCGGCGCACGCATCCAACTATCTGGGATTCGAGATGCAGGGGGTGCCCCGCTTGGTATCGTCGAGGTCGTTGTGCCTGAAGCGCCCGAAATCATGAGAACGCTGGTCATCGCGCGCGCCGAGTCGATCTCTGAGGATCAGGTTCGTCTCACGTTTTCCGACCCGGTCGAGGTGGTTACCGCGCAAAATCCAGCCGCATATGCCGTCTCTCCATCGGGAAGCATTGCACAGGCGCAGGTCGACGCTACCAATCCGGCTGTCGTCACACTACGAGTCACCGATGCTCCTCGCGCGGGCATTGGCTTTGTTGTCACAATCACGGCGACGGGCGTTCGGGCGCAGTCGGGTGCGCTGTTAGCGGCAGAGGGGGCCGTCGTCTCTATTGGAGCGCCCGCGGCTTCGCTCGCCGACGCCTACGTGTTTCCCAATCCGATCCGCCGCAGCCGCGACCTGGATGGGTTGATGATCGCGCGGTTGCCTGTAGAATCCGAAGTGACGATCCTCTCGCCTACGGGCGCGCTCGTCACTCGGTTCGAAGCCGTTTCGTCGCTCGGAGGCGTGCGTTGGGACCTGACAGACCGCAACGGAGATCGCGTGCCTCCGGGCGTCTATCTTGTGCGCATCGTATCGGCGGATGGAGAGAGCCGAATCGTCAAGGCCGCTCTGCTCTAAGACTATGAATCCTTTCGCCTTCGCCCAAACATACGCTGCAACTCTCGACGTGCAGTCCGACGTGGCCGACGACGTCGAGGCGGCACTGGCTACGATGTCGACTGACGAGGACGTCCGCGATCGTGCCCACCTCATCGCCACCGAACTGTTTTCGAACTCGGTCGAGCATAGCTGCGCCTACGATGCGAGCCAACACGTGACCGTGGAAGCCTGGGCGCTCGAAGACCAAGGCATCGCCATACGGGTCACGGACACCGGCGCAGGATTCGCCTCGCTCCCCGAGGCCGGTCTTCCCGACGATCCACTGGCCGAAGGAGGGCGCGGTCTTTTTCTGATCGACGCGCTCGCCCAAAAGGTGACGCACGAAGACCGAGGCCGCCGCGTCACCGCCGAATTCTACTCCGCGTGACAGCGGTTGGGCGTTGGAGTGTCGTCTATCTGGTTGGAGCAGTTCCGGTCGTTGTCGGCCTGTGGGAACGCTCGTTGCTGCTCTGGTTGCTAATCGGCTCGTGTGTATGCGCATTTGCGGCGTGGCGCCTCTATCGACTGGTACCATCTGCTCGGACCGTCGTGTTGCTGGCATTCGCGGTCCGGGTGCTCGCTTTCGCTGCGCCGCCCTCGCTTTCGGACGACGGCTATCGGTATCTGTGGGACGGGTACGTTCAGGTTAGCGGCGTCAGTCCGTACGCGGTCGTGCCCGAACAGGGAGTCGATTTGGGGCCTAGCGAACTGCTCGACCGGATGAACTCGCCCACTTTCTTCAGCGTCTATCCGCCCGTCACACAGGCGGCATTTGCTTTTTCTGCTGTTTGGTCAAGCGACTGGCGTGTGGGCTGGTACGTGTGGAAACTGATCTGCTTGGTTGGCGAAGGGCTTACGGCGTGGCTGTTGATCCGGCTCGTCGGAAGTGGGGGAGCGCTGATCTATCTGCTCCATCCGCTGAGTTGGATTGAAGCTGTAGGCCAAGCGCATTCCGAAGCGTTGATGGTACCAGCCCTGCTCGGCGCCGTCTGGTTCATCCGGCGCCCCCGAGCGTCTGGTTTAGCTGGAATCGGGATTGCGGTCGCAGCCCTCGTCAAGCTGTATCCGCTAGTTTTGATGCCGCTCTTCGCTCGATCCGTGCGTGGGTGGGTGGTTTCCGGGATCGCGTTGCTTGTCTTGTCCATCGCCTACCTCAGCCCAGAGGCCGTCCGAAATGGACTGGAGTCGGTTCAGCTTTTCGGTACCTATTTCGAGTTCAACGGCGGACCGTACATCCTGCTCAAAGCGGCTCTGTGGGAGTGGCTACCAAGCCTTGCTCCCCACACCTCAAGAGTGCTGCTCGCGGTATTCGTCCTTGGCGGTTTGGTGCTGGGGTATGGCCTTCGCAGTCAACCTGTTCGGGCGGCGTTCTGGGTCGTCACACTCTACCTCGCGTGCAGCGCGACGGTACATCCCTGGTATGCCCTGGGCCTGCTTGCGCTAACGCCACTTCTGCGTCCGATCCCGCTCTGGTTGCCTGCGTGGTGTTTACTAGCTCTGACCACGTATTCGCGGTACATCTGGGGTGATGAGGTCTACCTGTGGAGTGTTGCGCTTACGTGGAGTGGAGCGTTGATCGTTGCGCTCTTCTCGCCCTGGCTTCGGCGATGGCCGCATTCAGTTGGCGGATGCCGGGAGTGGAAGCCGCGTCAAGCATAACAGCGTCTGGAAACGTCTTGCCAAAATACCTTCGCTGCCGACGCGCATACTGCCGGGTGGCGATCGCGATACGCTCCGAGAGGTTGGAGCGGGGTAGATCGCCCGACAGGACATCTAGGGCCTCTCGATAGCCTATCACCGCACGCAGAGACTCACCACAGTGTGCAAACTCCGCTGTCTCGTCTAGCAAACCTGAGGAAATCATCGCGTCCGCACGCTGAGCAATGCGCGCGGACAACCAATCCGTAGGCGATTCGAGACCGACGATGGCATAGGAAAAGTGAGGCGGCGTGCGGGGGACCGTATGCCAGTGCGATAGTGGTTTTGATGTCGACAGATAGACCTCCAGCGCTCGAACCACGCGAGCGGGATTGTCGAGATCAATCTTATTTGCCGTTATTGCATCAACACTTTTTAAATCAACGACTAGGCTCTCAAGTCCCTCACGGAGCAGTTTATCGTTGAGTCTTTCCCTGATTTCGCGATCCGGTGCCGGAATAGGAGAGAGTCCGTAGACGAGCGCCGATAGATGCAACGTCGACCCACCAACGACGATGCAGGGGATTTCTTCGGACTGAAGGGTGGCGATGTACTGTTCTGCCATCTGTGCCAGACGTGCCGCACTGACGGGCGAGCCAACCTCAGCCACATCAAGCAACGCATGGGGGACGCGCCGCTGCTCCTCACGCGTTGCTTTGGCCGTTCCGATGTCAAGTCCCCGAAACACAGTTCGGCTGTCGAGGCATACAATGGCCGCACCGTTTGCTTCTGCCCATTCCAGCGCCATCCGTGATTTCCCTGACGCCGTCGGTCCTAGTAGGAGAGGAATGGAGACACGTTGGTTCGACATGACTCAGTTAACGCCTCCGGTTCGCTTCGGATCGCGGCACACGCATCGAAGGGTCGTGGTGTACCTTAGCGCCGTCGCCTGACCGATATCGTCCCACTCTATGCTGTCCACCCGAGCACTGCTCCGCACCGTCGCGCTGATCGCGGCAGCAGCAGGGTTTCTGTTCGCACTCGGCCTGATCAGCGACGCCGGTACGACCCTCGGGCAGTCGACGTTGGAGCGTGTGCTGACCTTGTATAGCGGGCCAGTGACGGGTTTGTGTGTCGGACTCGTCGCGACTTCGATCTTTCAGAGTTCATCGGCAACGACCAGCATCGTCGTGGCGCTCGTAGCCGGGGGAGGGCTTCCGATCACTTCTGCCGTTCCGGTCATCCTGGGGGCGAACATCGGCACGACGCTCACCAGTACACTGGCTGCTTTTGGTTCATCCACGATCCCTGCCGAGTTCTCACGAGCGCTCTCGGCGGCGGCGATCCACGATTTGTTCAACCTGACGCTGTCCCTCGTTTTACTTCCGCTTGAAATCGCGTTTGGAGTGGTGACCCGACTGGCGGTCGAGATGAGCCAGTTACTCTCGCCACTCTTGGGAGGAGCAGATGTCGACGTATCCGATCCGATAGGGTTCGACTACGGACTCCCCGCGTGGGGGCTACTGCTGATCGGAAT
Organism: Rhodothermales bacterium; assembly: GCA_963793245.1. Taxonomy (GTDB): domain Bacteria; phylum Bacteroidota; class Rhodothermia; order Rhodothermales; family BA12; genus CAXBBB01. The sequence continues at coordinate 1,273,018 of CAWBZG010000002.1, read as the reverse complement.
CGTCCTGCTCATCGCCTCGTTGCGCTTGGGTATCTCCCTCCTGAGATCGGTCGTATTCAAGCGCAGTGAGCACTTAATGGAGACGGACTTGGCTCGCCATCCTCTCGTCACGTTTGGTGCGGGATTCGGACTCACGGGGATTGTTCAGAGTTCGTCGCTGACCACATCGCTCATCGTTCCACTCGCCGGGTCAGGCCTCTGGAAGCCGGACCGCGTTCTGCCCTATACGTTGGGGGCAAATGTCGGGACGACGATTACGGCACTGCTCGCAGCGCTCACGACGGGCACATCGGGCGCGACTGTCAATCCCGCGCTTACCGCTGCTTGTGCCCACGTGCTCATCAACGTCACCGGTGTAGCGTTGGTGGCTCTGTTGCCGCCCCTACGCAGAGCGATTCTCGGTGGAGCTGCGGCTATCGGACGAATGGCCGAACAGCGGAGGAGGTCGGCATTGGGCTATGTGATCGGCCTGTTCTTTGTAGCGCCGACCCTGATCTTGCTCGTGCTCATTCTGGTATAGTCAGCCCAGCTTCTTGAGTAGGGCGCGCGCAGCATTTCGCCCTGAGGCCCCCATTATCCCTCCGCCTGGGTGCGTGCTTGCACCTGTCAGAAAGAGACCGTCGAGGTGTGTCGTGTACTGTGCCATGCCGACGAAGGGGCGCATCATAAACATCTGGTCGATGCTCATTTCCAGATGCATCACGTTGCCTTTGAACAACCCCAAGTTGCGCTCGAGCCACAGCGGATGCTGGAAGAGTTGACCAACGATCTTGTCGCGCGTGCCGGGCGCGTACTTCTCGAACTGGTTCAGGATCACATTCGCTGCGTGTTCGCCCCGTTCGTCCCATGTACCCGATGCCAGCTCGTACGGGAAATACTGTGCCCACAACCAGAGCACCTCGCCACCTGGAGGCGCCAGCGTATCGTCGACAGCCGAGAACGACATGGCAACGATGGGAGGGGAGTCGGTATAGTCTCCTTTCAGGTATTCGCCGTACGCCGTGTTGATCTGGGCGATGTCGTCGCACAGCAAGCCCAATCCAACGCGTCCATTGCCGAGGGGATCGTTCGCGTATTCGATCGGACTATCGAGAGCCAGCCTCAGGATCGCCCCGAAGCCGTTGCCGACCCGCATATTGGTGTGACCCGGCGGACGCGCATCTTCAGGTAACAATTTGCCGAACGTCTCGACTGCGTGCCCGCCCGCAACGACAGCTTTTGCAGTAAACGTCGTGCCCATCGCCTGTACGCCAACCGCCTTGCCGCTTTCTACCAGAATCTGCTCGACTGGAGCGCCGGTGTAGACTGTTCCACCATGCGCTTCGACGTGGCGCCTGAGCGCTTGAGTCAGCATCCCTGATCCGCCCCGTGGACGTGAGACTCCGCCTTCGTGATAGAGCGGATGCCACAGCGCGAACGGCCCGCCGAGCGGTTCCGTAGGAGGGGGGCCAGACTGAGCCGCCATCCACGCGATCGACGCGCGCAGTTGGGGGGAGCGGAAGTAGTCGGACACGACCTCGCCATACGGACGCGTGATGTAGCCCAACGCTTTTTGCCATTGCAGCGGCGTGTTGGCGCCGAACGCCATTTTTTTCCCCAAGTCCAATGGGGATGGCGTCGACAAGAACGCCTCACGGACCAGGCTTGCGAACGGCTGCCAGTCGTCGCAGAATTTGCGGTACGCGTCGCCTTCGCCCGCCATGTGCTGCTCGAATCCCTCACAGGTCGCGTCGATACTACGATGGAAGTAGAGCGCGTCGCCCTTGAGCGAGGGAGCGTAGAAGAGCGGATCGAGGTCGATGTAATGCAGCCCATAGTCCTCCAACCCCAACTCCTCGACGATGGGAGTGAGCCGGATCAAGATGTGCGCGCTTCCACCCAAGTCGAACCGATAGCCCGGCACGATCTCCTGCGTCGATACGGCACCCCCGACGATGTCGCGCCGCTCGAACACAATCACTTTGTGTCCGGCTTGAGCGGCGTACGCGGCGGTGATGAGCGCGTTGTGCCCAGCTCCAATGACGATAACGTCGGCGTCCATAGGTAGGGGAGTAGATAGAGGTGTGCGGAGAGCACCCTTCATGAATCGGAATGGTGCGCTAATCGCGGATCGATAGCGAACGGCTCAGGCCTGGAAACGACGAGTTCTCCGAACTGCCTGTGACGAGGATTGATCAGATAGTTGTTCTGGTAAGGCACGATCACGCTCGGTACTTCGAGTACGACCGAGTTGCCCTTTTCAGCCCAAACGGTACCAACAAACTGGGCGGCCCGATTCCACGTCATGCCTCGCCACCCATCCGGATACTCGCCTCGCTGCAGTCGGAGCACGTGCCGCTCGGGATCGATATCCAGACAAAACAGGACGTATTTCTGGTCGAGGAGGCGAGTCGCCTGCGTGTGGACAAGCACCTCGAGCAGCGCACTCGCAGGCTGATCTGAGGCATACACGACGCACGTGCCTTCTCGATGCCAACGTCCTTCGTTCAGCAGAGCACCTATGCCCGAGAAGGCGTCGGTAGCGTACTGCTCTTTAACGACGCGATAGATGCGCACGACTAGACCGGCATCAAGTGCGTCATCGAAATCAGCATCTGCTCGACGATCCGCGTTTGGTACCGAGTGGCGAGTTGATCTGCTGGAGTAGCACCGCTGAACGCGAGTTTGGACGTAGTCAGCCACTCGGCAGCATAGTCGGCGCGGCCTTCGAATGCATCGACGGCCTGGTCGAATACCTCGCGAGCGTGTAGCAGGCGGTCTGACTCTGCGGCGTTGAGTCGCGATTCTGCGCTATCGCGTCGCCGTTTGAGCGTTCGCTCCGTCATCCCTAGAGCACGTGCGAAAGCTGATGGCGAAAGCCCATAGACACCAGCCGTTTGGTCTAACGTGTCAACCGTCAACCCATTTTGCATTTCGGACATAGTCGGCGTCTGAAACGTTTGGGAGGCAAGCTCCGCTACCATCTTGTTGAAAGCAGATTGGTGAGGATGAGACATAACTGCGCGCTTGTAGTTTGAACCAAACAGGCATTTGTCATTTCTGGTTCCGACAAATGCCGAGGAGACGACAATCCGATCTTCACAGGCCGATGCCGTCTGTCGGGTTGTCGTCGAAGAGGGCGCCTTCGCGGATGTACTCACGCAGCACTTTCTCGGATTTGTGCCGCGTGTGGCGCATGATGGCGCGTTCGTGTTTTCCCGCGCGTGCAGCCTGGGTCGCGAATCCGGCGCGCAGCGAGTGACCGCTGTAGAGCGACGGTTCGAGTCCTGCTGCTTGGGCACTTCGCTTGATGACGCTGGCGACGGCGAGCGGCTGAAGCGCGTCATTTCCCAAGTTGTCCCAGCGGTCAATCTTGCGAAACAGCGGGCCGACGACGCCTTCACCCGTCACCTGACGGATCGCCTGCATCCACGCTTGGAGCGCTCGCACTGGGCAGGTCGTTGCCTCATTTCCATACCGGATGCCTAGTACCGCGCCGCGACCTTCTTGATCGGCTTTCGAGCGGGGGATGAACAGCCGGATTCCGTCCGCCGAAAACTGAACGTGCGATGCTTCGACACCCACCAACTCGCTTCGCCTCAACGCTCCTGCGAAGCCCAATAACAGCAGTGCACGGTCTCGCTTGGAACGCAACGTGAACCCACCGCCATCGTCACGCGGCAAAAAGTCGATCATCGCGCGCAAATCAGCCGGAAGCGCGGGAGCGACTTTGTCGACAGAGCCGCCGACGAGACGCATCATGCCGGTCCACACGCTGTGCAGCGGTTCGTCACGGCGGGAAGCCGGAGCCGCAAACTCCGATAGCCGATGTACACCGTTGATTGCCGCCAACCGACGCTCGAGTGTTTTGGGCTTGAGACCCGGAGTCGGTTGGCCGTTTTCATCGTCCGGACCGACTTCGGCGCGCGAAGCTACGTAGAGCGCGACGGTCTCATTGGTCGCAGGTAGCGCCGATAGATCTCGCGAACTACACCAATCGCGGAAGTCGTTCCAGTCCGAAGCATAGGCGCGGCGTGTGTTTTCGGAGCGCGCATGTTCGGCAAAGCGGCGTGCGGACTCGACGTCAGTCTGGATAGGCGCAGCTAGGCTAGCGTCGGAAGCGTGAACAGGCAGGTCAGTCATAGGAGGCAATTCAGAACCCACTTGTGACCCCATCACCATCGATAAGTTTCCCTTATCGATGGTGATAATATTTGGTTCTCTGGACTCAAATCTCCTCCCAATACGACTCTCCAGGAAGGTCTTCCTGCGATGCGGCTATCCGGTCATCGGCGAGCGCGTACGGTGGCTGACCGTTTCCTCGGACAAAAAGCACAAAGCGCTTCTTTCTAGACTCTCGCTTGATCCCGCGTATCGACCAGCCTTGATGCTGCAACACATTCTGATAGAGCGCAATCGCAGGCTCGAAGGATTTAGAAGCGACGCCATCGACGACAAGTCTGTAATGCCGATTCCGCTCCAAAGCCCAAATCAGGATCCAACCTACGAGCGTGGCGACAATCGCCATAGGATAGCGCCCCAAGCCGCACGCTACGCCTACAAGCGTGGTGAGGATGACGTGGCCTGTAGCATGAGCAGTGCCTAGGTCCGTACGGAAGCGTAGCAGTCCGCCGATGCCGAACACCACGAGCGCCATTGGTGGACTAAGAACAACGATGGCGGCGATCATGGTGCCGACGACCGTATAGAGCAAAACGGTTTTCGGGTATTCGATCTGCTCGGCACTGAGGGCGGCTGCGCGGCGCCGAGGGTGGAAAGCGATAGTAGACGCGAGCGCCAAAGCCAACGCAAGGTCGGCGCAAATCTGCAGCACCACTCGCACCTCGAGAAGCCGATCCCATCCCCTGACGAAGGTTGCATCATCCTCAGGCATGCTGTTCGAGAGCAAATCGCCTATATCAGGAGGTGCAGTCTGGACAAATTGAAGCGAGAATGTCAGCGCGATCTCGAACAATTCGGGTAGCGACATGCTGACAGCAGTTCAAAAAGGAAGACGAGAGTTCGTCTAGCGTGACTCCCAATCCAACAACGGAGAGGTTTCAGGCGCATGTGAGCGGGCTACGCGAAGACACGTCTAGCCCGCCTGAGGACAGTTATACCTCTAAAGCCGCCTCACTCAACACAGCTAACGACTTCTCAGAGGCGGCATCAAAGAGGTGTACTTCAGCGGGATCGACGGTGAGGTGCACAGCGTCGCCGGTTTTGAGGTTGGCGTTGGGATCGACGCGGGCGACCATGCGGGTGTCTCCGAGCGTGGCATAGACGACGGTTTCGCTGCCCATCGGCTCGGTCACGTCGACGGTTGCTGCGAAGCCAGCGTCGGCGCCGTGGGCGAGCGACAGGTGTTCGGGGCGGATTCCGAGTGTTACGGACTGGCCGGATGAGAGGCCGCGTGCGTAGGCTTTGGTTGCGTCTAGGACCACGTGGACACCCCACTCTGCATTTGTAAAGACAGGTGCGCCGTTCTCAGTCGCAATCGTGCCTGGGATGAAGTTCATCGACGGGCTGCCGATAAATCCGGCGACGAACTGGTTTACGGGTTTGTTATAGAGGTCGAGCGGGCTGGCGATTTGCTGGATGTAGCCGTCGAGCATGACCACGATGCGGTCGCCCATCGTCATTGCTTCAACCTGGTCGTGCGTGACGTAGATCATCGTCGCCTTGAGCTGGGCGTGCAGCTTGCTGATCTCCGTCCGCATCTGGACGCGGAGTTTGGCGTCGAGGTTGGACAGCGGCTCGTCGAACAGAAACACCTGTGGCTTACGCACAATCGCCCGCCCGACAGCGACGCGCTGGCGCTGTCCGCCTGAGAGCGCTTTGGGTTTGTTGTCCAGAACCGCGTCGAGGCCGAGGATCGCGCTGGCGTTGCGCACGCGCTGGTCGATCTCGGTCTTGGGAAACTTGCGCAGCTTCAGGCCGAACGCCATGTTCTCGTACACCGTCATGTGTGGGTAGAGCGCATAGTTCTGAAACACCATCGCGATGTCCCGATCTTTGGGTTCGACATCGTTGACGCGGCGGTCGCCTATCAGCATATCGCCCGACGAGATATCTTCCAGACCCGCGATCATGCGCAACGTCGTGCTCTTTCCGCACCCAGACGGGCCAACGAGGACGACGAACTCACCGTCTTGCACTTCGAACGAGCTTTCGTGAACGGCGACGAAGCCGTTGTCGTACACTTTGCGAACGTCGTGGAGTCGGACGGTGGCCATGGGCTAGCGGAGATTGTGCGGCAGAACAGGAACGCAAAGATAACACGAAGCCATGCCCTTTCACCCCATCGCGCTCGGAGCGCTCTATCCCGGAATCGAACGCGGCCTATCAGCCGACATCCTCGCCACCCGCGCATTGGGTGGCGAAGCCTATCCGATTTGCACGTCACTCATCGTCGCCGGCGATGGGGTCGTCACCGATCTGCTCGAAGTACCATCGGACACGGTATCGGCGCAGCTCGAGCACGTCTTCAACGTCAACACCCCAAATGCGGCGCGCGTCGGCATCCTGGGCAGTCCGGCGACGGTCGACATCGCCTTTCGTCATCTGGGGCAGCACCTGAGTGGTCCGTTGATTCTCGACCTTACGCTCAGCGGACCATCCGGCGAGGATCTGGCCGACGGACGCGTGCGCGAACTCCTCGCCGAGCGGATGCCACTTCCCGATCTGGTGACGATTCGGGCGCAAGACGCACAACTGCTCGTCGGTATGGAGATCGGAACGCTGGACGATGCGCAGGTTGCCGTCCAGCGGATGCACAAGCGCGGCGCGCGGCGGATTCTGCTGCGGTGCGGCGCCATCGGCCAGGAGTTTAGCAGTCCCGAAGACGGCGATCCGTTTCACAACGATCTCTATTACGATGGCGAGGACTTCGCACTCTTCGAGGCGCCGCCGCTCGACCGCCCGCACGTGACCGGCGCTTCGAGCGCGCTGACGATGGCCATTCTCAAATCGCTCGTCGATGGGGACGCGATGCCGGACGCGATTCAAGCGGGTAAAGCTTTTGTTAGCCAGAGCCTCTACCGAGCAGACGGCGAGGAGTCTGCTCGCGCGCCCGCGTATTTTGCCGCCGCCTCTCACCTGTTCGCCCCGAGCGAGCGCTGACCTCTCTGCCGATGCCCGGAAACAAGAAGCCCGGAAAGACGACCATCTACGACGTCGCTGAAATGGCGGGCGTCGCGATCTCGACGGTGTCGCGCGTGCTCAACTCATCGCCCGACGTTTCGGAGCCAACGCGGAAGCGTGTGCTCAGCGCGATCGACTCGTTGCAGTTTCGTCCGGACCGGACCGCTAAATCGCTGGCGCAGAAGCAGTTACGCTCTGTCTGCGTGGCCCTGCCTTCGTTCACGACGCCGTTTCACAACGAGTTTCTCAAGGGCGTTCGCACCGAGTTGATGACGCGCGAATACGATCTGCTCTTGTGCGATCTGGGGTCGACAGCGCCGCGCGGGACGCTCATACGCTTTCTCAAACGTGGAGCGGTCGACGGCCTGATCCTCGCCGGGATGCCGGTCAACACCGATCTGTCGTCCGAACTCAACGCGCTCCACGCACCGGTTATCCTCGTCGGTCACAGCCGCCCCGATTTCGACAGCTACACGTGGGACGACCATACGGGAGGCATGCTCGCGGCCAAACATCTGCTGTCGCAGGGACACCGTCAGATCGCCAAGATCACGTCGTCGTCGCCGAGTAGCTTGCAAAGTGGTCGTCTCGAAGGCTACAAAGACGCCATCACCGAAGCCGGGCTGACATACGATCCGTCACTCGTCTTTACGGGCGACACTTCCAAACACGCGGGGTTCAGCGAAGAAGCAGGCTATGAGGCGACACGCAAGCTGCTCGACAGCGGGCAGCCGTTCTCGGCGATCTTCTGCGCTGCGGATGTCCACGCACTGGGTGCACTGCTCGCCCTTCGAGAAGCAGGACTGCGCGTCCCCGAAGACGTGGCCCTGGTCGGCTACGACGACATCAAGGCGAGCCGCTATATCGGCCTGACCAGCATAAACCAGCACATGCGAGCGACTGGGAGTAATGCGATGAAGCGGTTGTTCGAGTTGATGGAGCCGGGTGGAAGCAACGAGGCCGTTCAACACGTCATCACGCCGACGCTCGAAGTCCGCCAATCGTCTCAGCGGGAGGAGCAGCCGTGACAGACGAACAGTGGACCTGGGGGTTGGGCAACGGCATAGAAAAGACAGATGCCGCAGGACTAGGCGTACGATACGACGGCAAAGTCCGCGACGTGTACACCGACGTAGACCGCGTGGTGTTGGTGGCGTCGGATCGCATCTCGGCATTCGATCACGTGTTGCGCCAGACAATTCCCTACAAGGGGCAAGTGCTCACGCGTGTAGCTCAATACGCGTTCGCTCAGATCGAAGGTCTAGTGCCCCATCACGTCCGCGACGTGCCTCATGGGAACGTGACGGTGGCACATCGCTGCACGCCCTACCCCATCGAGTTCGTCGTCCGCGGCTACCTTGCTGGTCACGCATGGCGTGTCTACCGTGAGGGCGGGCGCGAACTGTGCGGCATGACGCTTCCCGACGGACTACGCGAGGGCGAACGCCTGCCCGCCCCCCTCCTCACTCCTGCAACCAAAGCCGAGCAGGGGCACGACGAGGACATATCGGCTCAAGAGATTGTCGCTCGGGGCATCCTTACCCAAGAGCGGTTCGACGAAGCCCATAACGCCTCCCTCCTGCTCTTTGCACGCGGTAGCGAATCGGCGTCTGAACGCGGTTTGATTCTCGTCGACACCAAATATGAGTTCGGACTCGACAACGACGCCCAACTCCGCGTCATCGACGAAATCCACACGCCCGACAGCTCGCGGTATTACTACGCCGATGGGTACGAAGAGCGGTTGTCGTCTGGCACACCCCAGCGACAGCTGAGCAAAGAGTTCGTTCGCGAATGGCTGATGGACAACGGCTTCCAAGGCCGCGAGGGAGAGGCGATGCCCGATCTGACCAACGACTTCCGGGTCGAAGTCGGCAAGCGCTACGTCGAACTCTACGAAACGCTGACCGGACACACGTTCGAGCCGGACACGCGGCCTGTTGCCCAAACGCTAAACCGCCTCGCCCACGACCAGTAAAAGACGCAGACGAGGCGGTATGTGCTCTGCACTCTGGTCCTGCCATCACAGGTGAAGCGCGGTAGGAGCAGAGTTGGACGTTAGCTGCCCATCGCCGTGTGGATGGCGTCGAAGTTGGGCATTTCGCCTGCGTTTTCGAGGACTTCGGCGTACTTCACGTTGCCGTCGGCTCCAACGAGGAAAGCCGACCGCTTGGAGATGCGAGACAGCTTCATAGGGGTGAAATCACCGTCGTACTTGGCTCCGTAGGACTGCGAGACTTCGCCGTCGTGATCGCTCAGCAGAGGGAAGTTGAGGCCTTGCGCTTTTTTGAACTCAGCTAGGGTAAAGGGTGAATCGGTCGAGATGCCGACGACCTGAACGCCAGCGCCTTGGTACCGCTCGTTGTCGTTGTTGACCGTATTGAGTTCAGTCGTGCACACGCTCGTGAAGGCACCGGGGAAGAACAGCAGAAGTACGGGGTGGCCGCGCTGTTCGCTGAGCGTCCACGGCTCCATCGCGTCGGTGTGAAGGGTGAAGTCGGGAGCAGCTTGGCCGGTCTGGATAGACATAGTCGGTTGAAGTTGGGTGAGGAGGAACAGTGCAAACTCATGCGACACGGCGCAGGTTCACGCACGCTCTATCACGCAAACCGCAGCGCTCGAACAGGATCGGCTTTGGCAGCCCACCGCGCAGGCAGATACGCCGACGCCGTACTCAGCACGATGGCAATGACGGGTACGATCACGAAGTCCAACCACGCAAAATCTACCGGCGCGTGATCCAAGAAATAGGCTTCGGGCGGAAGCGGAATGAACCCGAACTGCTGCTGTAACACGCCCACAACGACCGCGATGCCGACGCCGATCAGCGCGCCGCCGACGCCGACGAGCAATCCGAGCAGCAAGAACACACGTCGCACTTGAGCAGGCGTCGCGCCCAGACTCGTCAACACGGCGACTTCGGACGTCTTTTCAAGCACGAGCATGAACAAGATGCCGATCAGGTTGAACGCCGCCACCACAACCAGAATGCCGATCACCAGTGGCACGATACTCTGCTGTAAGTCGATCCACGCGAACAGGTTGGCATACAACTCGAACACGGTTTGCGCGAGAACGGGAAAGCCGAACTCCGCTTCCAACGCGCGCGACCTTTCGTAGGCCTGTTGCACGTCGGTCAGTGTCAGGTCAAAGCGGGTGATCTGGCCGAACGGGACGCTGAGCAGTTTGCGAGCGTCGGTTTCGGACGTAAAGACGTACAACTCGTCGAAGTCCGACAGGAAGGTCTCGTACAGTCCCGTCACCACGAACGACCGTGCCTGAGCCGTTCTACCGATGCCGCCGCCGGTCGCCGGAGGCGAGAACGCCGTCAACTTGTCGCCGATCTGCACGTCCATTTTGCGCGCCAATCGCTTACCGATGACGATGCCGGGTGAGCCATCGTCCGATTGCGTCGCGAAGGCGCCCTCCTGAATCGCTTCGCGCATCAGCGAGGGTGGAACGTCGGTCCCCCAGCACACGACGCCGTCGATGTCGGCTTTGTCCGAGCCGCGTAACAAGACGAACCCACTCACGACCGGCGAGACGGTCTCGACGCCCTGGAATGCGCGCAATTGGGCTTCGCCGACGACCGTCGTGTCCAGCGGAGCATCCCGCAGGCTCGACACCTGAATGTGTGAACCGAACGTGACGATCTTCTGCTCGACCTCGCCTGCAAACCCCCGCACGATGGCGAGCGCCAGCATCAGCGCCGCTACGCCGACCGCTACGCCTCCCACGGCCACGTAGAGCACCAGTCGCAAGAAGCGTCCGCCACTCTGCGCGCCCTCAACGCCGCGCAAGTAGCGCAGGGCGATAAATCGAGCAAAGTGAGACGAGGTGCGGGGCATACAAAACAGACGGCGAACAGGTCGGTAAGATCGGGCTGCTACTCACGTGCCTAGCTTCTCCCCAGCATTTCCTCACACCTCCCTCCCATCTCCGTGCATTCCGACCGCAAATCTCGCCTCGCCGCAGCCGCCACCTCCGCCGGACTCGACGGCTTAGTCGTCAACCCTGGCCCAACGCTGACGTATCTGACCGGACTCGACTTCCACCTGATGGAGCGTCCCGTCCTCGTGTTCGTCAACTTAGGGGGCGATGCAGCCGTCGTCGTCCCGAACCTCGAACTGCAGAAGCTGGAGCAGGCGCCGTTCGAGATGCAAGCGTTCGGATACGACGAGCGGGTCGACACGTGGCCCGACGCATTTGGCAAGGCGATGGAGTCAGTCGGCTTGTTGGGAGGAAAGATCGGCGGAGAGGCTCGCAACGTGCGCCTGCTCGAACTCGAGATGATCCGACAGGCGAGCGAGCGGCGAGGCATCACGACTCAGGTTATCCCGGCTGACGAGGTGGTGGGCGAGGTTCGGAGCCGAAAAGACGAAGCCGAAGTCGCCTCCATCGAGCGTGCCGTCCGCGTCGCCGAACGCGCGGCCAGCGATGCGCTAGATACGCTGGAATACGGCGATACCGAGCAGCAACTCGCCCAACACCTGATTATCAACTTGCTCGAAGGCGGAAGCAGCCTGCACCTGCCCTTCCCTCCCATCGTCTCGTTCGGAGAGAACAGTTCCAACCCCCACGCCTCGCCCTCCACACGTGCGCTTCGTAGGGGCGACATCATCCTGATCGACTGGGGCGCACGCGTCGACGGGTACGTGTCGGACATGACGCGTGTGTACGCCGCCGGAGAGGTGCCCGAAGAAGTTGCCCGCATCGCTGAGGTCGTAGACGATGCCAACGCCGCCGGACGCGCAGCCTCTGTCACCGGAGCCACCGCTCATGATGTCGACCGTGCTACGCGAGCCGTGATCGAACGCGCAGGCTACGGGGAGCGCTTCGTTCACCGCACCGGCCACGGTATGGGCCTGGAAGCACATGAAGAACCCTATATCCGCGACGGAAACGATGTGCCGCTTCTCCCCGGCCACTGCTTCACTATCGAACCCGGCATCTACCTCCCCGGCCTGGGCGGTGTCCGCATTGAGGATGACATGATTATGGAGGCCGACGGCGCTCGCTCGCTTACCAGCCTACAGCGAGGGTTGCAAGTTATTTTGCAATAACGGCATTAATGCTTCAAGCATCGCGACTTGTTCGTCGAGATGTCCGTGTTGTGCCTCGACGTTCACGTATCCGATTCTGTTCGCTCCTGCATAGACCGAGAGCGACCCATCGTCAGTGGCCTCTCCTACTGGCGCTTGCAACACCACGTTGAAGCCTAAAGCAGCGAGTTGATCGAATAAGGCCTGCTCGGTGACGAAAAAGAAGTCGTCAGGATCGCGTTCCGGGTTGATCGACACGGCGGAGGCTTCGTCAGCGTAAATGCTGTCGGGTAGGTAGCTGGTCGACTGGTAGTTGGCGTCGGTGTTGTTGTGTAGCGCGACGATGTATGGCGTTCGGCCTAAGCGTCCCATCTCGCTGACGCGCTGAGCCAACGACCGAGCGAAGGGCGTTGCAGTAGTTGGCTCAGTCGAGTCGACGGTGTCCGATAGCGCGGTGATCGATGCCAGCGCGCCAATGTCGGAAAACATGCGGTTGGGGTCGAAGCGAAACGTCTCCCCTTCTGTGCTGAACGTCACGTTGCGCTCGCCGTCGTGACGCAGCGCGACGAGCCGAATGCGATCTGCGATGTTCGACGTCGCGAGGTAGCGCTGAGCGGCCTCGACCGAGGTGCTCTCGTTCTCGTGGAGGTTGAGCATCAAGATCGCATCGTCCGATGGCGACTCGTGCAGAACTGCAATATCGACGTGCGCGAGCGGGTCAGGCGGTCGACCGCAGGCAGAAGCTAAAGCGATCAGTAGCGCTATGGCGAGGTACCTGCTCGTATCATGGGCGCTCTTCCCTACTCTGTTGCCGCGCATGTCCGATCCGTTGTTTGTAGTCACCATTCTGATTGTGTCGACGGGGTTGGTGTTGTGGGTCAGCACGTTACCACGCTTCGAGGGGTTTTTCAAACGCCTGCCTGCCGTCTTGTTCGTCTACTTTACTCCAATGCTGCTGACGACGGCTGGGATTCTGCCCGAGACGTCGCCCGTCTACACGTGGTTCTCGCGCTACGGACTGCTCGTCGCCCTCTTCCTACTGATGGTGACGGCCGACGTACCCGCGATCCTGAGGCTCGGCCCGCTCGCCTTGATGACGATGCTCGCCGGGACGCTGGGCATTGTCATTGGCGGTCCTATCGCGCTGCTCATCTTCCAGCCGTTCCTTCCCGGCGACGCGTGGATGGGACTGGCGGCGCTGTCGGGTTCGTGGATCGGCGGAACGGCCAACATGGTCGCGATTCAGCAGATGGTCGGCGCACCGGCGAGCGTGATGAGTCCGGCTATCGTCGTCGACACCGTCGTGGGGTACGGCTGGGCTGGCGTGCTGATGTTCGTCAGCGGTTACCAGGACCGCTTCGACCGCTTCACAGGAGCCAAGACCGAGTTACTCGAACGCCTCTACGCCCGTGCCGCCCAAGATCAGAGCGGACCGCCCGTCGTCACCATGCCGTCGCTGGCGTGGATCGTTGCGCTGGGGTTTGCCGCCGCCTCGCTGGGACGCTGGGTCGGGCCGATGATCCCGCCGGTCGAGTTCGATGGTGTCGCCATCATCACCTCTAGCACATGGGCGATTCTACTCGTCGTCACGGTCGGCTTGGCGCTCAGCTTCACCCGGCTACGCGAGGTCGAGCGAGGGGGCGGCGGCATTGTCGGGTCGTATGCGCTATACATCCTGCTCGCATCGATTGGCGCCCAAGCAAACTTGCGCGCCGTCCTCGACGCACCGGCGTATTTGGGAGCGGGGCTGGTCTGGATCGCGATTCACGTGCTGGTCCTGTTTGGCGTCGCCCGTCTGCTGCGCGCACCGCTCGCCCTCGTCGCCGTGTCGAGCATGGCGAATATCGGCGGACCAGCGAGCGCTCCCGTCGTCGCTGGCGTGTACCACCGGGCGCTACCGCCCGTCGGCCTGCTCCTCGCCGTCGCGGGCTATGCCGTCGGCATCTACGCCGGATGGCTGACGGCCACGCTGATGCGGTTCATCGCGGGATAAGCGGAAGCGCAAAGCTGACAGCTCTGTGAGAGCTGTCAGCTTTCGGACGTTGATGGGCGCCGCGTCACCCGATTGATTCCGCTAGCGCCTCGGCTTGCTCGATCAGCGCTTCGATCTCGCCCAGTCCCTGGTGCCAGAACGCCGGATCGCGCAGGTCGACGCCTAGTGTGTCCATCAGCGCTTCGGGCGTCTGGGATCCTCCGGCGCGGAGCACGTCCAGATACGCCGGAGCGAACGATTCGCCTTGCTCCTTGAACCGGGCATAGAGCGACTGAACCAGCAGTTCTCCGAACGCATAGGCATACACGTAGCCGGGTGTGTGGAGGAAGTGCGGGATGTAGCTCCACCAAACCGAATAGCCGTCGGACAGGTCGACGCTGCCGCCGTAGAGCGCGCGTTGGGTCTTCATCCATAGCTCGCCGAACCGCTCGCTGCTCAGTTCACCCTCCTCGCGCCGAGCGGTGTGGATGGCGTTCTCGAAGCGGTTCATCGAGATCTGCCGAAAGACCGTCGCCATGCTGTCGTCGATCTTGCTGACGATTAGGGCGAGGCGGTCGCGGTCGGTTTGCTGATCGGCGAGCAGGCGCTGGAACGTCAGCATCTCGCCGAAGACCGATGCAGTTTCGGCGGTCGTCAGCGGCGTCGACGCGTGGTAGATGCCTTGCTCTCGCGCGACGAATTGGTGGACGCCGTGCCCCAACTCATGCGCCAACGTCTGCACGTCTCGGGCGCGTCCAGTGTAGTTCATCAGGATATACGGATGCGCCGAGGGGACCGTCCCGCTCGAGAATGCGCCGCCGCGCTTGCCGTCGACCATCGGCGCGTCGATCCACTTCTCATCGAAGAAGCGTTCCACGATCTCGCCTGCTTCCTGGCTGAATCCAGAGTAGGCCTGGGTGACGATCTCGCGCGCTTCTTGCCACGTATAGGTGCGCGACGATTGACCAAGCGGCGCATAGCGGTCGTAGTCAGCGAAGTCGCCCTCCATGCCCAGGAGTCTGGATTTGAGCGCATAATAGCGCTGGGCGAGATCGTAGCGTGACGTGACCGCGTCAATCAACGCATCGACTGTCGCATCGTCGGCTTCGTTGGCGTGGTTGCGGGAAGACAGCCAGTGCGAAAAACCTCGACGCTTGTCCGACGCAGCTTTGTCGGCCAGAATCGTATTGAAGACGTAGGTCAGCGTCGGAGCGATGGCTCTAAGTCCTTCGGTAACCGCATCGGCAGCGGCTCGGCGAACAGCAGGATCGCCGTCGTGGAGTTTGGCGAGGATAGCCTGTTTGCTCATCGGCTCGCCATCGAACACGAACCGCGCCTGTGCCAGCGTCTGATCGAAGAACCGCGACCACGCCGACGCGCCCGTGACGTCGGTTTCCGAAAGCACGCGTTCGACTTCTTCGGTCAAGATGTGAGCACGCCGCTTGCCGACGGTGTCGAGGTAGTGCCCCGCAAACGCCAACCTCGGGTCCGACGCATGAGCAGACGCTACGTCAGGATCGAGAACCGCCCACTCGGTCTCAACGAACGTCAGATGCTGCCCCAGTTCTGCGTAGGCTTCGCGCGTCGCCTGGAGCAGTTTACCCGCTTCCGCGTCCGTCGTCTGCGTCGACCAGTTGAGGAAGGCGTACGACATCGCCCGTCCGCCGCGATCTTGAAGGTCGCCCGATGCGCGTAGCAGGTCAGCGAGTGCGTCCGTGTCGGCGGTTGCGATTGTGCCCTTGTACTGCTCTTCGATCTGCTTCGCCGCGTCGAGTGCAGACACCATGTCGGACGAAAGTGCGGTCGCGTCGGAGTAGAGGTGCGTCAGATCCCAGTGAACGTCAGCGACTCCAACGTCGGGCGTAGGGTGGGTATGAGAAGACGAATCGGAGGAAGAATAGACGGGCAGAAAGGTCACGGAGAGGCGAAATGGGCGGAGGAGAACAGAGTCTTAGTGAACCCGACCGATGCGCGGCGGTTCGACCGATCCATCCAACACCGATCAGAATGCCGTTCCTTCCGCTCTCCTCTTCGTCCGAACTCGAAGTTGCACTCGATCACTCCGAACGTGAGACTGTCGTTCTGTTCAAGCACAGCAGCGCCTGCCCGATCAGCGCCGGAGCGCACGCTAGCATCCAACCTCTCTCGGATCAGGTGCCGATCTACAAACTCACCGTCCAGCAGTCGCGAGAACTCTCGGGCCAGATCGCCGAGGAGTTCGGCGTGCGTCACGAAAGCCCACAGGCGCTCGTCGTCAAGGACCGCAAGGTGACGTTTGATACCTCGCACGGACGCGTCACCGCCGACGCCCTAACGAGCGAGATGAAGTCGTGAGTGGCTACAGCTTGCCTGCCCCTGCAAAGCGCACTCTGTTGGCGATTGCATTCTTTGTGGGAGGATTTGGATTAGTTTCCTGCAATAACGGAGGCGGAGACACTCCGACTACTGAACCGTTACCCACGGTCGCCGACTCGACACTTCTCGCTCGTGCTGCGCTCCGTCCTGCTCTGACGCTGCCGACACTGAGTGGTGACTCGCTGCGATTGGAAGCCTACCGAGGCCAGCACGTGCTCGTCAACTTCTGGGCTACGTGGTGCCCTCCATGCCGTGAGGAAATGCCCGACTTGATTGATCTACACAAACGGTTTGAGTCGCGCGGCTTGACGGTCGTTGGCATCTCTGTCGACCTGGAAGGTCCAGAGGTGGTGCAAGCGTTTGTTGACGAGTACGGTGTCCCCTACCCGATTGCCTTGGGCGGAGATGGTGCTGCCGAAGCGTTTGGCGGAGCATTCGCGCTCCCGACCTCGTTTTTGCTCAACCCAGACGGCGAAGTGATCGGACGTTTCCCCGGCGTATTTCCAGCCGAGATGATGGCCGAAGAGTTTGATACGATGCTCCCTCCGGTCTAGCCGTCAGGAGCGCCACGCCGCGTCGACGGGGATTTCTCCCGTAGCGTTCGTCTGGGCGAGGAGATAGCCGGTCAGCACGCCTTCGATAAGCATCCGCCCCTCGCCGATCGTCACGTCGAAGTGTCGGTGCGGCATCCGAACCGAGAGGCCGCGCGCGGTGAACTCGCAGCCGATTACGACGCCGTAAGATTGGGCGAGGTCAAGCAGTTCGTGAATGTCAGGCTCCACGTATCCGAGCGTGCTCGGTGCGCGAAAGTCGGTATCAATCATGGAAATGAGGGCGTGAGGGGATGCCATTAGGTAATCGGCGAGCGATGCGTTTACTTAATGCAGCAGCCCGGACGCGCTCGTGCTTTCCACCACTCCGTAACACTTCCAAGGAGCGTAATCGAGTCCGCACTGTTTTGCTCATCGGTCTATCTCCACAGTCCTATGTACTCCGCCCTAGCGCTCGTCGACACGCCGAATTCCTTTTCGGACGCTCCATTTCGGAAGCGCTTCCAGCTTCGACCTCCCCACCTCGTCGTCGACTCCAACGGTCACCTCACGGCACTCTCGCCCGATGCGCGTGCTCTGCTGGAGTTTCCCCCGGGCCAACGGATCGAGACCAACTTTTTCTCGCACGTACACAGCCGCAATCAGTACCGCGTCATGCGAGACGTGGCGAGCCTCCTACTCTTCGACAAAACCCGCTGCGAGTGGCTGCTCCGCATGCGCTCAGGCCGTGGACGTTGGCTCTGGTTCCAAGCGACGGCTACGTGCGACGAATGCGACGAGGGCGCGCGCATCGGCATCATGCTCGAACCGATGCGCATCGAGTCGTGATCGCAACCCCTAATTGAAAAACGCCGGATGGAGACCGTCTCCATCCGGCGTTTCCGTTTTCTACCGTGCTGATCAGATCATCGAGCGAACAGCAGCGGCGGCAGCTTCGGATGTGATACCGAACTCCTGATACAACTTCTCGAACGGAGCCGACGCGCCAAAGTGATCCAAACCGATGGCTACTCCCCGATCGCCCACATAGCGCGACCACCCCATCGTAACACCAGCCTCAATCGACACGCGCGCGGTGACGGCTTTGGGGAAAACAGACTCCTTGTAGGCCGCGTCCTGCTCTTCGAACAATTCCCAGCACGGCATCGACACCACGCGTACGCCGACGCCATCGACTTCGAGCGCTTCGGCTGCTTCGAGGGCAAGTTCGACTTCGCTGCCTGTCGCCATAACGATGGCTTGGATCGGCGCCTCGGCTTCTTTGACGACGTAGGCGCCCTTCAGCGTGCCTTCCGCCGAACCATACACCGTCCGGTCGAGCGTGGGCACGTTCTGACGCGTAAGCGCCAGCAGCGTCGGTCCCTTGTCGTTTTCGAGCGCGATGCGCCACGCATAGGCTGTCTCGTTGGCGTCGGCAGGGCGCAGAACCGTCACGTTGGGAATCATGCGGAGCGACATGATCTGCTCGACGGGCTGGTGCGTCGGACCGTCCTCGCCCAGACCGATCGAGTCGTGCGTCAACACGTGGATCACCGGCTGGTGCATCAGTCCGGCCAAGCGAATTGCGGGGCGGTTGTAGTCGCTAAAGATCAGAAACGTGCCGACGTACGGGCGCAGGCCCGTCAGCGCCATGCCGTTCGCCGCCGACGCCATACCATGTTCTCTAACTCCGAAATGGAAATAGCCGCTTTCGGGCGTTTCGGGCTGAAAATCGCCGCGCCCTTTAACGTCGGTCTTGTTCGACGGTGTCAGGTCAGCCGAGCCACCGATCAGCGTGGGAATCACAGGTGCAAGAGCGTTGAGGACCTTGCCCGAGGCAGCGCGCGTCGCCATGCCTTTGTCGTCCGCCTCGAATACAGGTAGCACATCGTGCCAGTTGGCCGGGAGCGAGTTGTCCTGAACCAGGCGGAGCAGGTCGGCAGCATCGGGAACGGCGTCGGCTAGCTTGAGGACGACCTCGTTCCAGCGCTCTTCTTGCTTTTTGCCCTGCGCCCGAGCGTCCAGGTGGTCGCGCACGTCGTCAGGCACAAAAAACGACTCTTCGTGCTCCCATTCGTAGGCGCGGCGGACCAGGTTGATTTCGTCACGACCCAGTGGCGATCCGTGGACGCCTTCGGTTCCGGCTTTGTTGGGACTGCCGAAGCCGATGATTGTTTTGCAGATGATGAGCGAGGGCCGCGTGCCGTCGCTTTTGGCGAGGTGAACCGCCGCGTCGATGGCATCCACATTGTTGCCGTCTTCGACTTCGATGACCTGCCATCCATAGGCGCGAAACCGCATCGCCGTATCGTCCGTGAACGACAGATCGGTCGATCCGTCGATGGAGATTTTGTTGCTGTCGTAGAGATAGATCAGCTTGCCCAACTTCTGGTGCCCCGCCAGCGACGCCGCCTCGTGCGAAATGCCTTCCATCAGGTCGCCGTCGGATACGATGCCGTACGTGTAGAAATCGACAGGCTTGAAATCCTCGGTATTGATCCGGGCGGCCAAGTGCGCTTCGGCCATCGCCATGCCGACGCCGTTCGCCATGCCCTGTCCCAGCGGTCCCGTCGTCGTCTCGACGCCAGGCGTGTGCCCATACTCGGGGTGTCCGGGCGTCTTGCTGCCCCACTGCCGGAAGTTTTTCAGTTCTTCCATCGACAAATCGTAGCCTGTCAGATGGAGCAAGACTGTAGAGCAGCATCGACCCATGCCCCGGCGACAAGACGAAGCGGTCGCGTCCGTACCAGTTCGGGTTCTCAGGGTTATGGCGCAGGTGCTTTTTCCAGATCACGTACGCCATCGGCGCGGCGCCCATCGGCATACCGGGGTGTCCGCTGTCTGCGGCCTGCACGCCGTCGACGGAAAGCAGGCGAATCGTGGTGATGGCGCGGTTGACGATGGGGTCTTGATTCATGTCGAGGGTGGGTGGTCGATGGATCGATGGAAAGAGGTGAGGAGGAAAACGCGCGGGAGAGGTAGCGGTTTTGCCATGCCTGATCGGGACGCGCGGACTACGAATCAAGTTCGGCGTCGATCAATTGAGACAGGCAACCGACCGTGCGCGAGCGTGAATCGACCAGTTGGCCGTTGACGTAAACCGAGGGAAAGCCGGGCGCTCCCGTTCCCAGAAAATCGGCCCGGTCCGCCATCATCTTGCCTCGGTAGACGCCACCGTCTATGCGCTGCGCCATCGCTTCGCCGTCCATCCCAAGTTGGTCAGCCACCTCGACGATCTGATCGCGCGTCATCTGCTCGGGCTGCCCCGACGCAAACTGCGCGTCCATCATCTCAAAGAACTTGCCCTCGGCGTGGGCAGCGTACATCGCTTGCGCTTGATACTGACTCACGGACCAGTTGACGAAGGGCTTGAACACGAACCGCACCCGGTCGCTGTACCGGCGCTTGACCTCAACCATCGTAGGATGAAGCGCGATGCAGCCCGGACAGTTCGGCTCGAAAAACTCGATCACCGTCACGCGAGCATCGCTGGGTCCGACCTGAGCGTCCGTCGACCGAACCAGCGCCGAGTAGTTGGGCACGGCTGGAGCGTCCGCTTGATACGGACAGTCGCCAGCCGATTCGTCGAACTGCGACGCCGAGCCGGATGGAGATTCCGCACCGGATGAGGTCGACTGGGGCGGCGCCTCACAAGCGGATAAGACGACTCCGAAACTGAGGAGGGCGAACGCCAACAGGATGAGATGAGATGGGGTACGCATGGAGGTCGGTGCTTGTGCAGAGGTGGAGCCAAACTAAAACGGCGCGGCTCCGAGAATCAGAACCGCGCCGCATCGCGAAGGGCGAAGATCGTGTTTACGACCCCATCTCGGCTTCGAGCAACTGGCCGATGCACTCGGGTGTGCGCGAGTTGTTGTCGACGAGTTTGCCGTTGATGTAGATGGCCGGGACGTAGCCCCAGCCCAACTGCTGATGGTCGGCGCGGTTGGACATCATCTTGCCACGGTAAACACCGCCGCTGATACGCTGCATCAGCGCGTCGCCATCCATACCGATGGACTGAGCGGCCTGCTTGACCTGATCCTCGCTAAGTCCCTGGCCCGTCGTGCTGATGCCGAACTGGGCGTCGACCATTTCGAAGAACTTGCCTTCGGCGTGGGCGGCGTACATCGCTTGGGCCTGGACCGCGCTGCGGGGCCAGAACACGACCGGCTTGAACGCAAAGTGGACGCGGTCGCTGTAGGCGGCTTTGACCTGCTTGGCCGTCGAGTGGAAATTGATACAGTGCGGGCAGTTGGGTTCGAAGAACTCCAAGAACGTCACCGCAGCATCTTTGGGACCCACCTGGGGATCCGTCGGGCGAATCAGCGAGGCGTAGTCGGGTACTTCGGGCGCTTCGGTCGAGTAGCCACAGACCATCGGTTGGTCTGGCGCTAGCGACGTACCTGCCGTAGGAAGCGTAGCCGAAGCGACTGTTTCGGTAGTCTCGGAGGAGGAGGCATTGTCGTCCCCAAAGAGCACGACGTCGAAGCCGACGAGGACGAGGGCCAGAAACAGCAGGCCCAGATAAAACGGTTTGTTACGCATCAGGAGCGACAGGTGAGGTGGAAGATGAAGTGCGGCGCATGTCGGCGAGGACTAAGCCGGTGAGAACGAACGTGAGCGCGTGCGACGTGAGGCAGAGTCCGCACAACGTTTCGAGACTGAAAACGAGTCTGTAGATCAGGTACAACGCGTAAATCGCTCCGCCGACGACGAGAATCAGGCGTACCTGCTTGAGCGGAGCCAGCCACTGCCCTTTTGCGGCAGCGATGCCCAAGCCGAGCGCGACGATGAAACCGTAAAACCAGAACCCCAAGATTGTGTTGGGAATCGACGTTCCGGGGAAGGTGGCATACTCGCTGCTAGTCGCCGATGCGCAGCCGGACGGACCGCTTTCGATGATCTCATCCGAGAAGCCCAGGCAACCGTCTGCGAATCCGCCAGCGGATTGTACGGCCAAATGCGTCACCACGAGAATTCCGAGCAGCGCAACGGCATAGATCAAACGATCCAACGTAGGCGAGTAAGCCGAGGCTGTCTCCAGATCGGTGGGTGCAGCGACAGGTCGGCGAGAAGGAGCACGGTGGGCCGTACGAGAGGCCATGAGCAGAGTCGGCTTGGAGATCGGATCTTGTTACGATACGCATCCCTCCCGCTTCGTGCTCCCATCCGCTCGGTCTTCATCCGCATCTGCTGTGCGCGCACGCCGGTTGTTCGGGGCGTTAGCACCCTTCTACGATGGGTTTGCTGCGCTTGTGAGTAGCCGGATCCGTTCTCAGCTATTAGACCAAATTGCAATAACGGATTACCTAGATCCGATCTCTGTATGCGATATAGGTTGCGGAACCGGCCTGAATGCGATGCCCCTTCTGGCGCGTGTGCCATCCGCCACGTACGTCGGCGTCGACGCAAGCGCTGAGATGCTGGGCCGGGCGCCTCTCCTTCTGGCAGCGCGGTGGGTGTGCTCGGATGCATTGACCTGGATGGAGCAGCAGCCCGATTCGATGATGAGTGTCGTCGTATCGACCTTTTGCGTGGATGCGTGGACCGAGGCCGATCAGCACGCCTTCGTCGCTCAGACCTATCGGCTGTTGCACTCGAATGGGGTCATTGGGCTGATTACGCTCGCCGAACCGTGTACGTGGACAGAGCGCGCGTGGACCTGGGCCGGACGCCTCTCTCCGTTCGTACTCGGCGGTAGCCGTCCGACGAATCTCAACCAATCGCTGACCGACGCGGGCTTTACTTTGGTCTACACGGCTCGCGCCTCGCAATTCGGCGTCGCGTCCCGGTTGACCGTCGCTCGGCGCCCATGAACTTTTTCGTCAACCTTTTCAAGGACGCGATGGCAGATGAGAGTCTGGTCTATCGCATCGTCGAGACAGGGATTCTGATCTTGCTGACGTTGGTGCTGATCCGTGCGGCTCGGCATCTGATGCGACGCTTGGTGACGAATCCAGAACGCAAGTATCGGCTGGGAAAACTGATCGGACGGATCGGTCTGGCTCTATTCGCTGTCGCTCTGATCGCGCTGTGGGCGCCCGAGCGTGGGCAGGTGTTCACGATTCTGACGGTGATCGGCGCAGGTCTGGCGATCTCGCTTCGCGAGGCGCTGCTGAGTATTGCGGGCTGGCTCAACATCCTGACGCGGCAATCCTTCAAAGTCGGCGAGCGCATCGAGATCAACGGCATCAAAGGCGACGTGGTCGACATCCGCCCACTCCACACGACGCTGATGGAAGTCGGCGCCTGGGTCGATGCCGATCAGAGTACTGGACGGCTCGTGCATCTGCCCAACGCATGGGTATTTCTGCACCAGGTGCAAAACTACACGCACGGCTTCCGCTTCGTCTGGAACGAGATGAGCGTGACGCTTCCGCCCGACGCCAACTGGAAGCGCGCCCGGACGATCATCGGCGAACTGGCCGACGAGAGCGCAGGTATCGTCGGCCAGCAAGCCGAGCAGGACATCCGTCGATTGGCGAGCGAGTACCTCGTCCACTACTCGATCCTAACGCCGTTCGTCTACGTCAAGCTCACCGACAGCGGTGTCAAGCTCACTCTGCGTTACCTCTGCGAAGCCCGCAAACGCAGAGGCACCGAGCACGCCTTTACAGAGCAGATCCTCGACCGCTTCGCCGAGGAAAACATCCCCATCATCGTCGGCGGCGCATCGACCCGCATCGCACCCTGCATCGACGAATAGGTTTGAGAATCTGGCGGAGTGGTTGACACGATCCACACCGAGCGCTCTATCTTCAACCCATGATCACGCACCCAACCGCTCGCGCCTGGTGGCCCCTCCCCGACATACGGCGGAGCCTAGCGGCTTAGCGTGATCCCTTCACGACCTGACTCGACCCGCCGACGCCCTGCCGTCCGGTGGGTTTTCTGTTTCTACGCATGACCCAATCCGACTTTCTCGACCTGCTCGACCGCGAGCGCCGTTCGCCAGACGAAGCCGTCGTCGTACCCATCGCACGGCGGCTGTCGGCTGATTTGTTGACGCCCGTATCGGCGTTTCTGGCGCTGCGCGAAGGCGCACGATTACCCTTCTTGCTCGAATCCGTCGAGGGAGGCGAACGCGTGGCCCGCTACTCCTTTCTGGGCCGCGATCCCTACGCCGTCCTGACGGCTAACGGCTCCGATGTAGACGAGACGAGTGATGGAGTAACAGAACGCGTCGCAGGCGACATCTTCCAGGTGCTGCGCGAGCGGACGACGACGCACCGCGAGATCCGCGTGCCCGGTCTGCCCCGACTAACCGGCGGAGCGGTCGGGTTTGCAGGCTACGATACGGTTCGGCTGATCGAGCACCTTCCCGATGCGCCACCCGACGACCTGCACCTACCGACGGCCGTCTGGGGGTTGTACGATCACCTGGTCGCCTTCGATCATGTCCGGCGGCAGGTTGTGTTGCTGGCGAACGCCTTCGTCGATGCGGGTTCGGATGGGACGGATGCGTTCGACAAGGCGAACGAGCAGATCGAGTCGCTGGCGGCGGCACTGCGTGCTCCGATGCCGTTGCCGGGCGAGGCCGTCGCGCTGACCAGTGACGACGTCAGGTCAAACCTGACGCGCGATCAGTTCGCCGCGTCGGTCGAGCGGGCAAAGCACTACATCCACGAAGGCGACATCTTTCAGGTCGTGCTCTCGCAGCGCTTTTCGCTGGGCATGACGGGCGATCCGTTCAACGCGTATCGCGCGCTGCGCCAGGTCAATCCATCGCCCTACCTGTTCTTCCTCGATCTGGGCGAGTTTCAACTCGTCGGTTCGTCCCCTGAAGTGCTCGTCCGCTGCGTCGAAGATCGAATCGAGTTGATGCCGATTGCCGGAACGCGTCCGCGTGGAGCGACGCCAGAAGAGGATTTGGCCCACGAGAAGAGTTTGCAGGCCGATCAGAAAGAGCGCGCCGAGCACCTCATGCTGGTCGACCTGGGCCGCAACGACGTGGGACGCGTGTCCCAATACGGAAGCGTCGAAGTCGACGACTACGCCTACGTCGAACGCTATTCGCATGTGATGCACATCGTCTCGTCGGTCAGTGGAACGCTGCGCCCGGGACTGCACGCCGTCGATGTGCTGCGCGCCTGCTTCCCCGCCGGAACGCTGTCGGGCGCGCCCAAAGTGCGTGCGATGGAGATCATCGACGAACTCGAACCGACGCGCAGAGGCACGTATGCTGGAGCCGTCGGCTACGTCGATCTAGGCGGTAACCTCGACACGTGCATCGCCATCCGCACCATGCTGGTGCGCGACGGAATCGTTCACATTCAGGCCGGGGCAGGCATCGTCGCCGACAGCGATGCGGACCGCGAGTTCGAGGAGACGGTTAACAAGGCACAGGCGCTGCGCACCGCCGTTCGAGTCGCCTCAGAACGACTGCTCTATCCGCCACCCCTCCGCCCACTCCGTACCTTTCCAGCTCGCTCAACCCCATTCGCTATGCCCAGTCCGTTCGACATCGTCTTCCAAAAAGGCGGCTTCTTTAAAACCCTCTCTCGCGAGGAGACCGTCGACCGCCTCAACCCGCTCGCCGAACAACTCACGCGCCTGAACAACGGCTACGAAACCGTCGCCGCACGCCTGATCGCAACGGGCGACGCCGGAATGTTCGCGTTTGCCGACCGCATCAAGGCCGATCAGCGCTTCGCCCGCATGGATGTTGGCAAGCTCAACGAGACGATCTTCAGCAACGGCGGGACGGCCTACAACGGCACGTCGCTAGAACCCGGCGAGATCGCGCTTCCCGCTGAACCTGCCGCCTTCACGTCCGAAATGCAGCGCCGCGAGCAGGCTCACCTCGACGATCTAAACGAGACGCTGAAACTCGATCACCAGATTCGGTCCCAAGCGATCTTGGGCAACCTGGTGACGCACAGCGAAGAGCGCCTTAAAACGCTCGACGATATGAGCCGCACGTTTTGACGATGGCCGACGCACCTGCCAAACGAACAGACGAGTCTGCGCCCATCGTCGTATCGGGCATCCAACCCTCCGGCGCGCTGCACATCGGCAACTACTTCGGCGCCGTCCGGCAGCAACTGGCGATGGCGCGCGAGTTCGAGACGTACCTGTTCTTGGTCACGTATCACGCGATGACGAGCATTCAAGACGGCGAGACGCTGCGCTCGCACACGTACGAGATGGCGCTCGACTACCTCGCGCTTGGCTTCGACCCGGACAAGGCCGCACTGTTCGTCCAATCGGATGTGCCTGAGGTAAACGAGTTGGCGTGGATCCTGCTCACGCTCACGCCCGTCAGCCAGCTAGAGAAAGGCGTCGCGTACAAAGACAAAGTCGCCAACGGCCAGACCGCCAACGCGGGCCTGTTCACCTACCCGATCTTGCAGGCCGCCGACATCCTGATCTACGGGGGGACGCGCGTTCCCGTCGGCGCCGATCAAAAGCAGAACCTCGAGATCAGCCGGGACGCAGCGGCGCGGTTCAACCAGACGTTCTGCCCGGACGCTCCGATCTTCGAGTTGCCCGAACCGCACATCCTCGACGACGTGGCGACGGTGCCCGGTACCGATGGGCGCAAGATGTCGAAGAGCTATGGCAATACCATCGGTCCGTTCGACGAGGGCAAAGTGCTCAAAAAGAAGATCGGCAGCATCGTGACCGATTCGACGCCACTCGAAGACCCCAAAGACCCCGACTCTGACAACGTCTTCGCGCTGATCAAGCTGTTTGCCTCACCCAACGAGCAGGCCGAGATCGCTGCAAAGTATCGCGCCGGTGGGTACGGCTACGGACACGCCAAAAAGGAGCTGACGCGCCTGATGGACAACTACTTCGGCGACGCTCGAGAACGCCGACGCACTCTCGCACAGCGCCCTGACGACGTGCGCGACGTACTGGCTGACGGCGCCCGCAAAGCCCGCATCCGCACCCAACCCATTATGGCCCAAGTCCGAGAAGCCTGCGGACTGATCCGCACCCATTAAGCCGCCTCATCGCCATGATCCTCGTCGTCGACAACTACGACTCGTTTACCTACAACCTCGTCCACCTGATCGGTCGACACGGTATTGACCTGCGCGTGATCCGCAACGACGAGATGACCGTCGAGCAAGTCGGTGCGCTCAACCCGAGCGGAATCCTGATCTCCCCCGGCCCCGGACGCCCCGCCGACGCAGGAATCAGCAAAGTGCTCATCGCCGAGCTGGGAGACCGCATTCCGATCTTGGGCGTTTGCCTGGGACACCAAGCCATCGGCGAAGTCTTTGGTGCGACCGTCACGTATGCGCCCGAGCTGATGCACGGTAAAACGAGCGACGTGCTGCATCACGACGGCGGCGTTTTCCAAGGCGCTCCTTCCCCAATGACAGCCACGCGCTATCACAGCCTGACGCTCGCCCCCGACACGATCCCAGACGAACTCGAGGTAACCGCGTGGACCGCCGACGGGACGATCATGGGCGTTCGGCACAGGGAGTTGCCCATCGAAGGCGTGCAGTTTCACCCCGAAAGCGTGCTTACCGAACACGGTCCCCTGCTCGTAGACAACTGGCTAACGCGCTGCGGTGTACTCGATGGAGTAGCAGCATGAACGATCACGACACGTACAATGCAATAACGGAAAAATTTTCGATCCACGAGTACCTCGCCCGAGTTGCCGAAGGCGAGACGTTCTCACGCGGCGAGGCATCCGACCTAATGGCGCTGCTACTGGCGGGCGGATTTGACGAGACCCAAACCGCTGCCCTCCTGGTTGGCATGCGCAGCCGGGGCGAGACGGTCGACGAGTTGGTCGGCTTTGTTCAGGGGATGCGCGGTGAGATGGTGCGGATTCAGGCGCCGGACGGTTCCATCGACGTCTGCGGAACGGGTGGCGACCGCAGCGGCACGTTCAACGTCTCGACGACGGCGGCGCTGGTATGCGCTGGAGCGGGCGTACCAGTCGCCAAACACGGCAATCGGTCCATCTCCTCGCGGTCGGGTTCGGCGGATGTGCTCGAGTCGTTGGGTGTGCGAACGGATCTGACGCCTGAGCAGTGCGAGCGCATTCTGGCCGATGTGGGCATCGCGTTCTTGTTTGCGCCGGTTCACCATCCCGCCGTTCGGCACGTCGGTCCGGTTCGCCGCGCTCTGGCAGTACGGACGGTTTTCAACGTGTTAGGTCCGCTGTGCAACCCGGCAGGTGTGACGCGGCAACTCGTCGGCGCCTTCTCGCGCGATGCCGCCGAGCGGATGGCTCAGGTGCTCCACGAGTTGGGCGCTGTCCGGGCCGTCACGCTAGCCGCCCACGATGGATTGGATGAAGTCTCCCCCGCTGCTCCAACTGACGCCTTCTTCGTCGACGCTGCAGGCGTGACCCACGATACGATTTTCCCTGACCGATTCGGGCTGGATGCAACGCCGCTCGACAGCATCTTGGGCGGATCGGCGGACGACAACGCCGAATTGGTATCCCGAGTGCTGGGCGGCGAGCCGGGTGCCTATCTCGACACGACCTTGCGCAATGCAGCCTGGGGATTGTGGACGAGCGGACGGTACGACGGCCCCGAAGAGGCGTTCGCCGCAGCACAACAGTCCGTCCACGGCGGCGGCGCACGCGACGCTTTGAAGCGCCTCATCGAAGCGACAAACCAAGTATGACGATCCTCGACGAAATCCTCGACTCGACGCGAAACTTGGTCGTCCGCCGCAAGCGGGAGCGCTCGATCAGCAGCCTCGAAGCCGACGCACGCGACCAGTCCGAGCCGCTGTCGCTCCACCGCGCGCTGCACCGCGATCACACCAAAGGTGAGCTGTCGTTTATCTGCGAGAGCAAGCGCAAATCGCCGTCGAAGGGCGTTATCCGCGATCCGTATAGCGCTGCCGACAATGCGGCTCGCTACGCCGATGCCGGAGCATCCGCGCTATCCGTGCTGACAGAGCCTGACTTTTTCGGCGGAACACCCGACGACCTGATCGCCGCTCGCGCCGCTGCGCCTCACATTCCGATCTTGCGCAAGGACTTCATCGTCGACGTCTACCAGTTGTTCGAGGCGCGCGCCTGGGGAGCTGACGCCGTCTTGCTGATCGTAGCCGCCCTCGACCCGCTCCATCTGTCCGACCTGATCCACGCGGCTGACGAGTTGGGGCTGAGTACGCTGGTCGAGTTGCACGACGAGTCCGAACTAGACCGCGTCGACATCGACAAACTCACTGTTGCGGGCGTTAACAACCGCGACCTGCGCACGTTCGAGGTCGACGTGAGCCGGGCACCTCGCGTCCTCTCGCGCCTTCCTGATCGCGTTGCTAAGGTCGCCGAAAGCGGGTTGCGAGACGCCGCCACGCTCGCCGATCTGCATCGCCAGGGAATCGATGCCGTCTTGATCGGCGAGACGTTTATGCGAGCTACCGACCCTGGGCAGGCGCTGCGCGATCTACGCGAGCAAACGCAGACGCTGATCCACTCTTCCGAATCTGAATCCTGAATCGTTGTCTCATCCCAAAGTAAAAATCTGCGGCATCACCCAGCTCGAAGACGCCCGCTACTGCGCCGGAGCCGGTGCCGACTACCTGGGCTTCATCCAGTACGAAGGCAGCCCGCGCTACGTCACGCCCGCCAAAGCCAAGGAGATTATCGACTGGGTATATGGCCCGACGCCCGTCGGCGTGTTCGTCAACGCAACGTCAGACGAGATCAACCAGGCGTGCGCTGCGGCAGGCTTTCAGATCGCCCAACTCCACGGACACGAATCGCCCGAGACGTGCGCTGCCATCAGCGTGCCGGTGATTAAGGCGTTCAGCGTATCGCACGATGCGTCGTCGGAGCAGTTGCTAGCGATAATGGAGCCGTATCGCGGGATCGTCGACTACTTCCTGCTCGACACGCACTCGACGAGCCTATACGGTGGGACAGGCGAAAGCTTCAATTGGCGCCTGGCCCGAGAACTCGCCGACTCCGTCTCGCTATTCCTCGCAGGCGGCCTCAACGACACCAACGTAAAAGAAGCCGTTCAGACGATCCGCCCGTTCGCCCTCGACCTGTCCAGCAGCGTCGAAACGTCGCCCGGTATCAAGGACTTCGACAAACTGGGCGCCTTCTTCGATGCCTACCGCGACGCCATCGAAGACGAAGACGCCTGACTCTCACCTTCCCGTGTACCGCCGTTATATAACGGCGCTTCGCATGCCCGGCACACAAGCCCACGCACGCCCGGCACTCGACCCTGCGATTCCAATCCCACCATGACCGAAACCCTCGCCCCTCCCTACACCGCACCCGACGACACCGGCCACTTCGGTCGCTTCGGAGGTGCGTTCGTGCCGGAGACCATCGTGCAGGTGTTGGACGAACTCAAACGCGAGTACGCTGCCGCTCAGTCCGACCCGGCGTTCCAAGAAGAACTCGACGACCTGCTCCACCACTACGTTGGCCGACCGACGCCGCTCACGTTCGCTCCGCGCCTGACCGAGCATCTGGGCGGTGCTCAGGTCTGGATGAAACGCGAAGACCTGTGCCACACCGGAGCGCACAAGATCAACAACACGATCGGCCAGATCCTGCTGGCCCGTCGCATGGGCAAGCAGCGGATCATTGCAGAGACCGGAGCCGGTCAGCACGGTGTGGCGACGGCGACGGTCTGCGCACGTTTCGGCATCCAGTGTGTCGTCTACATGGGCAGCGAGGACATCGAACGCCAGCACCTCAACGTGCTGCGGATGCGGCTGTTGGGTGCCGAGGTCATACCCGCCATTAGCGGCAGCAAGACGCTCAAAGACGCCACCAACGAGGCGTTCCGCGACTGGGTCGGCAACATCGACACGACGCACTACATCATCGGCTCAGTCGTCGGTCCGCACCCGTACCCGATGATGGTGCGCAACTTCCACCGGATCATCGGGATCGAGACGCGCAAGCAGTTAGCCGATCAGGTCGGACGAGAAACACCGGATGCCGTCTTCGCTTGTGTTGGCGGCGGATCGAATGCGGTGGGCATCTTCCACCCGTTCGTCGACGATGCCGATGTCAAACTGTACGGTTCGGAAGCAGCGGGCGAAGGTCTGATGGGACGCCACGCGGCGACGCTCACCAAGGGCGAGCCAGGTGTTTTCCACGGTGCGATGAGCTTCCTGCTGCAGGACGCGATGGGACAGGTCGAGTTGGCGCACTCGGTTTCGGCTGGTCTCGACTATCCCGGCGTCGGCCCCGAGCACGCGCACCTGAAAGACATCGGGCGCGTCACCTACGAGCCGATTACCGATGACGAGGCCGTCGCCGGAGTCAAGTTGCTTTCGCGACTCGAAGGCATTATCCCCGCCCTGGAAACGGCCCACGCCATCGCTCACATGGAGAAGGTCGTGCCGACGATGCATCACGATCAGATCGCCGTCCTCAATGTCTCGGGTAGAGGCGACAAAGACATGGGCACCCTCGCCGCCTACCTCGACGCCTGACGCCATGACGCACACGACCAACCGGCTCACGTCTCACCTCGCCGACTGTATAGCGCGCGGGCGCAAGGCGATGGGCATCTTCATCACCGACGGCTTCCCGACACAGCACGCCACCGACGGACTACTCGACGCTATCGTCGCCGGTGGAGCCGACTTCGTCGAATTAGGCATGCCGTTTTCGGACCCGCTCGCCGAGGGACTGCCGATTCAACACGCGTCCGATGTGGCGCTTCGTGGAGGCGTCACGATGCGGTCGACGTTGGAGACGGCTCGGCGTTTCCGAGAGCGACACGACACGCCGCTGCTGCTGATGGGCTACGTCAATCCGGTAATGCGCTACGGGCTGAGCAACTTTTGTCACGACTGCGCCTCTGTAGGAGTAGACGGTCTCATCCTACCCGACGTGCCGCCCGAGGAGAGTGCTCAACTCGAATTGGCAGCCGCAAAGAATGGTCTCGCTACCGTCTTCCTCGCCGCCCCCAATACACCCGATGACCGATTGCTCCGGCTTGACACTCTAGCTACTGGCTTCGTCTATGCCGTCTCCGTCGCCGGAATCACAGGTGCCGAGTTGGGCGATACGTCTCCCGTAGAACGCTACCTCGCCCGCGCCCGCACGCGTATCACGCACAATCCGCTACTCGTTGGATTTGGCATTCGGACGGCTGACGACGCTGCCCGGCTGTCGCAAACGACGGACGGCTTCATCGTCGGTTCAGCACTCATTCGCCACGTCGAAGCGTTGTTCGAAGACGACACGTTGACCGATGAGGATCGCTACGCCCGCACCGCTGATTTTGTCCGCGCTCTCCATCCTGACTCCTGACCTCCCCGCTTTTGCTCCGACTGACGGCCCCTCTCCTACTCGTTCTCGCGCTCTCCGCCTGCACGGGCGACCGTGACTTCCGCCCGTTCGCGTCTGGCAACGATACCGACCTGTATGCCGTCGTCGACTCAGTCAGCTGGGATGGCGCAATCGGCGACGCGGTTCGGGAAACTGCAGGTGGTACGGTGCGCACACTTCCAGCGCCAGAGAACCGCTACACGACTATCGAAGGAAACGTCGAAACCGAGGAGCGCTGGGAGGAGGTCCGCAGCAATAAGAACATCATCGTCGCCGCCCCTTTTACCGACTCGACGTTTGAAGCCAGCATCGTACGCGCGTTTTTCAGCGACGCCGTACGCTCGGAGTTGCGCCAGTCGGGGCAAGGCGGCGTCGTTGTGCGCTCCGACGTCTGGCGGCGCGGACAGACCGTCGTTTTCGCTACCGGACCTACCGAACAGTCCGTAGCCGAAGCGCTTCGGGCGAGCGACGAGCGAATCGACCGTGGACTCGAACGCGGCACGAGGACAATTATGCAGCGGGATATGTTTGACCGAGGGCGCCAGCAAAACCTCGAAGACACGCTGATGGCTCGGCATGATTTCGCTGTCAACGTCCAGCACGACTTCTTTATCGTCGACTCCACGCTCTCGCCGGGGTTGCCCTCCAACGTCGCCTGGTTGCGGCGCGTGCTCACCAACACGTGGCGCAGCGTGTTCGTCTACTACGAGGACGACTTTGATCCGTCACGTCTCACTCCTGAGTTTGCGGCTTCCTTGCGCGATTCGCTCACAGCGGATTATATGCAGGGATCCCAGGGTGGGCGGATTGAGATCGACACACGGCTTCCGTTCGAGACGAGCGAAATCGACTTCAACGGACGCTACGCTCTCGAACTGCGCGGAGTATGGGCCATGTTTTCAGAAAACGCCGAAGGTCGCCGCTTTCCGACGATGGCCGGTCCGTTTGTCACCTACGTGTTCTACGACGAAGGACAACGCCGCCTCTACCTGATCGACGGTATGGTGTTCGCCCCGAACAATCCCAAACTGCAGTTCTTGCGGCAGGTGGAAGTGATCGCACAGACGTTCCGCACCGCCCAGCCCGCACCCGCCTCGTGAGAGCGCTCGGCTGGAAGGGTAGCGCGCTCGTTGGGGTGGTCTTGCTGTCTGCCTGTTCGGACCGCCCGCCTGAGACGCCACCCCCCGACCTCGTCGATGCCACTGCCCGCGCAGCGATCACCACGACCCGTGCTAAATCCGACACGACCCTCCTCCGCTCTCTGCGCACTGGCCCGCCAGCCGACTCTTCAGACGACCTGATGCGCGCATTGGAGTATTGGTCGAGCGACCCAGAACGCTTCCTGATCCTCGCCGACTCTGTCTCGGCACGCATTGAGATTCTCGCACTCTCGTCTACCGCCGACTGAGCCAGCGCCGCCCCGCCTCAGTTGCAGCGACACGAGGCGCGATAGGGTCTATTACTTCGATCAAGCCTTCATCGCTCAAAAACCGGATGCGGGCGTCGTTCGGATCGACGACTAGCCCGTCGTCAGAGGCAGCAGCGGCGAGAGTTTGGTAGATGGCCTGTTCCTCCGAGACGATACCAGGACTCGCGGTTCGACACGTGTCACAGACGCCGCACCGAGTGCTCGTCACGTCGCCAAAATACCCTAGGACGAACTGCATCCGGCACAGATCGGTGGACAGGTAGCGTTCCATCGCGTCACGCCGACGATCCAGCATCCGCTTGGCACGCAACAGCTCCGACAGGTCAAGCGCCAGCCGACGCGTTCTGGGGACGAGAAGCCGTACCCACGGCTGATCGTCGAAAGACGTGTACTCCAGCACCCCGCGCCCTTTGAGAAACTCCAAGCCCTTGCGCACCCGACCGGCCTCCATGTGGAGCGAGCGCCCCAGTCGTTCCAGGTCGACGGCAATCGGAGATTGAAACGCCTCTTTAGGCACGCGCCTCACGAGAGCGTCCACAAACGCCCGCAGCGATGTCGTCCCGCCCTGTGCCCTCAGCGCTTCGAGCGAGACCAACCACCGCAGCATCCCATCTCCTCGCCGCGACGACTGCTCAATCACCTTCTCACGAATCAGCACGTCGACCGTCGCCGACACGACGGCTGGCGTCACGTCTAGCTTATCAGCAATCAGTTTGATTTTGACCGGAATAGGATCGTCGGGAGTCTCACCCAGCGGCACCTGCGCGATCTCGCTCATCAGATCGAAGACCTGCGCCGCTCGCTTTGGTGCCGGGTGAGCCGCGTCTGCCAGCCGTTCGTGCGTCGACAGATCACGAGGTTGCCAGAGCAGATGCGCCGTCGCCGGTTGGCCGTCGCGCCCGGCACGTCCGGCTTCCTGATAGTAGGCTTCCAGACTACCTGGAGCCTCGGCATGAACGACCAGCCGCACGTCTGACTTGTCGATGCCCATGCCAAAGGCATTCGTCGCCACCATCACGCGGGACTGGCCGCTCATCCAGCGTTCGGATGCCTCGGATCGCGCCTTCCGGTTCAACCCGCCGTGGTAGAACGCCGCCGAAATTCCTCTAGAACGCAGCGCTTTGGCCGTTCCTTCGGTCGTCCGCCGAGTGGTCGCGTAGACGATGGCTGAGCCTTTGTCGTGCTCCTTGAGTAGTCCGACGATCCGATCCAGCCGCCGATCACACCGTTCGACGACGAGGGCGAGGTTCGTCCGACGGAATCCCTGCACGAGGACTCTGGGGCTGCGGAGTTCTAAGAGATCGACAACGTCCGTGCGGACTTCCGGCGTTGCCGTAGCCGTGACTGCGAGCGTCTGTGGATCGCCCATCAGCGCTCGGGCAGCCGGGATGCGTCGATACGCTGGACGGAACGAGCGCGACCACTCGCTGACACAATGCGCCTCGTCGACGGCCAGCAGCGACACGTTTAATTTGTCGGCATACGCCGCGAACAGGTCGCCTTCCAGCCGTTCTGGGGCGAGATATAGCAATTTGTAGGCGCCGTGCTGCGCGTTGACGAACAACTGCTCAGCTTTGTTAATCGGCAGCAGCCCGGCAATAGCCGCCGCCGCGACCCCACGTTCCTTGAGGGATCGCACCTGGTCTTCCATCAGCGCGATCAGCGGCGAGACGACGACCGTCAATCCGTCACGCACCAGAGCAGGCACTTGGTAGAGCAGTGATTTCCCGCCGCCTGTCGGCAACACGGCCAACACGTCGTCGCCGCTTCCGATGGCTTCGATGGCTTCGACCTGAGCATCCCGAAACGACGGATAGCCCCAGACCGAGCGCAGTACGCCGGTCGCCGATTGGAGAAAAACGTCGGAGTCGAGATTTTTTTTCGCCACGAGGTTACGCTGACCGATTCGCTGTGTCTAAAGGAGCATATCACCTGTGACGCCCAAGCATACGATACGTTTGTCACAGGAGGCCGGTGCAGGGCGGTGGGACGCCTGCACCGGCCGTTTTATTTTGGGGCACTCGCCCAACCGATTACCTGTGTCTTCAACCGTAACCCTCGTCCTCGTCAACTGGAACGGGCGCGCACTGCTTGAACGCTTCTTACCCGGCATACTCGCCACCGACTTCCCCGCCCACGTCCACATCGTCGACAACGCTTCGACGGACGATTCGGTCGAGTGGATACGGTCGAATGCTCCCGATGTCGAACTCACTGTCCTCTCGTCGAACACCGGATTTGTGGGTGGCAACAACGCCGCGCTAGCTCACGTCGACACGGATTACGCGGTCCTACTCAACACCGACATCCGCGTCGATCCAGACTGGCTTGGGCCTCTCGTGGAATGGATGGATACCCATCCCGGCTGCGCAGCCTGTCAGCCCAAGGTTCTAAGCGAGCGCCATCCCGATCATTTCGACTACGCAGGAGCGGCTGGAGGGCATATCGACGCGCTGGGGTACCCGTTCGCGCTGGGCCGGATGTTCGAAACAGTGGAGCGTGACGAAGGGCAGTACGACGAACCGCAGCGCATTTTCTGGGCAAGCGGCGCGGCCATGATGCTGCGAATGTCAGCCATCGAGGAGGTCGGAATGCTCGATGAGCGGTTCTTCATGCATATGGAAGAGATCGACCTGTGCTGGCGATTGCGTGCGGCAGGATACGAGGTCTGGTCCGTCCCGCACAGCCGGGTATGGCACTTAGGAGGCGCATCCTTGGCGCGTTCGTCGGCGCGAAAGACGTTTTACAACGTCCGCAACAACCTGCTGATGCTACAGAAAAATCTCCCCTCTCCGGCCTTCTACCGAATATTCGGCCAACGCATTGCTCTCGACATGGCTGCCGCTGCTGCGTTCCTAGCCAAAGGCCAGGCCGATCACGCTAGCGCAATCGTCCGAGGGTACGCAGCCGCTCACGTGCTACGGGACGCATCGGGTTCGAAGGCGAGCGCCAGGGCTTTCCCATCGTACTCGGGCCGCATCCTATTCGACTACTATGCCCGCGGCAAGAAACAGGCGTCCGACCTCAAGCCAGACAGGTTGATCTGATTCCCTTGGCGCTCGCCCCTACCGCAGCCGATCCATCGACTTGACAAGAGCAATGTCGCGGTCAATCGCTTTGCGGGCGAGCATCAGCAGCGCGTACCCCACCAATGGAAGCAGAACGGGGACGGCCGCCAAGCCGCGCTCGGTAAAGGCGACAAGTTCAGGAAACAACCAGATCACGACGACTTCTAGCGCTAATGCTACGATCACGAGCCACTGCGCGTTGGCAATCAAATCCCGCTGCGCTTTACGGTCAGAGTAGCGGAATATGGCAATCAACGCAGCGACGCCTCCCAATCCGGCGAAGAGGCGAGCGGCGGCGGTCATCCATTCGTGCCAATCGTCGAGAAGGACGATAGAGGGATCGATAGCGAGTCCGATGGCGGCGAAAATCGCAAGCGCAAAGAAGGCCAGCGTTAGGTAGACGGTTTGGATACGTTGAATCATCCGAGAGAGTAGAAAACAAGAGGAGCCTCGCCGCGAACGACGAGGCTCCCTGAGGGATCACGAAGAATCGGTCAGACCTGACGCTTTGTCGAGTAGTTGACGCGGAGCGTTCCGGCTTCGCGCAACTCCTGCTGCACGTCAATGAGCGTTCCGCTTTCGCTCTCGCCGTCAACGCGGAGCGATACGATCATGCGCGGCTCCTCGACGAGTTTGCCATACATGATGTCACGAACAGTCGACATGTCCTCGATCAGTGCATCGTCGATCTGGACCGATGTATCGCCCATCGTGTTGCCGTCGAGCTTTTCGGGGCCGATGTAGACGTACGAGACCAAGCGTTTCTCTTCGATCTTGTCGATAGCTTCGGCGCTAGGCAGAACCGTGCGCACGAGCAGATCCTGCTCACGCAGCACCGTCGTCACCATGAAGAAGATGAGGAGCATGAAGATGATGTCCGGCAGCGAGGCGGTCGGAATCTCCTGCTTGGTCGTCGCGGTTTTTTTCTTAAAGTGGGCCATGAGGTGGGAAAGATGTCTAAGCGTAAAACGGACCTGATCAGCCGCCAGGTTGACCTGGATCAGGCTCGGCAATCGAAATCTGCGCCTTGTACTTCTCGCGGATCTCGTTCTCTGCGCCTGCGAGTTGATCGGTGTAGGCTGACGTACGAAGCGTACCCCATCGACCGGGCTTCGTTGTCCCACAACTCACGGTACGCCATCCAGACTTCGTCGAGCACGTCGATGTAGCTGTTGTAAGGCGTCCGACGCGTAAACTTGAGCGAGACGACCGCTTTGTCCGGATTGTCCGAATAGTTAGGGTCAGCGCCGTTGTTCGTGACGTGACGGGTAACGGTCGACCGGACGGAGTTCAGGTTCGTCGGCTCGCCTTCGAGCAGAATATCACCGTTCTCGTTTACGAGAAGTGCTAGCAGGTTGCGGTCAGCAACAGGTGGCGGCGTTTCGTTCTCGTCCGGCTTGGGCGGTAGCGTCATGCCGATGCCCGTGTCGACGTCGATGGTCGTGGTGACCAGGAAGAAGATGAGGAGCAGGAACGCGATGTCAGCCATCGACGAGGTCGGGATTTCGACTTCGCGTTTCTTCTTTTTCTTGAGGAGAGGCATAATCAGAGAGAGGGAAAGGACCTGTCGTGACAACGCCCCGGCCTGAGCGGTTCGCACAAGCCGGGGCGCATGATCACGAACAGATCAGCGTACGATACCTTTGAGGCTTCCGCCGACCAGCACGAGGACGCCGAGCGCAACCATCACGAGGACGGTCGTGATAGCGGCTTCCGCCCAGCTGCCCATCACGAAGTAGAGCACGAGGGTGATGAGCGCGGGCAAAGCGACACTGATGAGAGTGGTCGGCTGGATCTTGCCAGCCGCGAGGTTTTTGATGCCGAACAGAGCGATCACCAAAAGCCCCAGCAGCGTAATGCCGACCGCAACGTAGATGCCGATTACGGCAAGTTGGGATTCCATAGGAATGGGGTATTAGAGGGTGATCGGGTCAGGAAACGGTCGTCGTATCGCCGGTGTTGTCGACGACGACGGGAGCGGCAACCGGCGTGAGCGGACGGCCCGAACGCATGTGGAGCAGCGAGTCGATCAGTTCGATAGACGCTTCTTCCATGTCGACCACGATGCGGTCGATCTTCGATACGCAGTAGTTGTAGAAGAACTGCAGGATCAGCGCGACGATGAGGCCGAAGACCGTCGTCAAAAGCGCGACCTTGATACCACCGGCAACGAGCGAAGGCGAGATGTCTCCGGCGCTTTCGATCGAGTCAAACGCCTCGACCATCCCGACGACCGTTCCGAGGAAGCCGAACATGGGAGCAATCGTGATAAAGAGCGAGAGCCAGATGATTCCGCGCTCCAAGAAGCTCATCTCGATCGAGCCGTAGCTGACGATGGCTTTCTCGACGCCTTCGATGCCTTCGTCCGAGCGGAGCAGACCAGCCTGGAAGACCGAAGCAACCGGACCGCGCGTGTTGGCGCAGACCTCTTCGGCAGCGGGAACGCCGCCTTCTTCGAGCGCGCGCTTGACGTTGACGAGGAACTTACGCGTGTTGATGTCGGCGCGGTTGAGCGTGATCAGGCGCTCGAATGCAACGGCGAGGCCGAGGATGAGGCAGATCAAGATCGGCCACATCCAGATGCCGCCCTCATTGAAACGGTCGACGAAAATGTTGATGATGTTGCCACCATCGTCGCCAGCGGCGTCCAACGCTTCCTGAGGAAGCAGCATCAGGGTCGAGAGCAGGGTCATGTTGAGGGATCCTCCAGCGAGGAGATGTGGGTGGGTGATACGAGGGCGAAACTGCGTGGGGCAGATCGCTAAAAGTAGGAGCGGCTAAGAGCGCGTTCTGATGTAAGGATACCGCACAACCTGTTCGTTTGTCAACGAAAGATGTAGCGCGGCCTCTTGTATCAGACCATTCACGCACCCGAGAGTTGCTCTCGGCCCCTCAGACAACCGATCCGTCTATCTTACAAACTCGCCCTCAACTCCCCCGATCTGCTTGCGCGCACTCGCCACTCTGCTCTTCCTGATCGTCGCGCTCGCGGCGACGCTGGCCGGTACCAGCCTCCTTCTGAACGCGGGTACCCACGAAATCGAACGCGCCGATGTTGCCGGCCTGACGTCCGATGCCTCGGTGACGCTAGCCGCGGATGCCGCTGCCGCGCTGATTGATGCGTCCAACGACGCCGACTTCTGGCGCGCGCTGGGATTCGCTCATGGCTCCGAAGACGCGTGGACACCGCTGGCGCTTCGTCAACTGGGTCTGGCGTCGGTTTCCCAATGGGGCGGATCGAGCGCAGCCGGTCTCGACCTGCACGCCGCGACTGCAGAACTCGAGCGCATAGGCCGAGACGCGTACGATGCGCTCGGTGACGCGGAGCACGAACGGCTCCAGGCCTACGCCGACGGATTGGACGCTGCTCTCCGCGCCACGTTCGACTCGGGCGCCCTGAACGCCGTCGTCGGTATGCCCGAAACTTGGGAGCCGTGGCACAGCGTTCTGGTCGCACAGGTTGTTGCGTACGCCGCCTCCCCGCTGCAGGTCGACTCTCTCGTCCTCGCTGACTCAACCCAAGGCGTGTTTTCCAATGCTCACCGCGCATTTCGTGAGGCGGCAGCGCTCTACTCCTTCGATGGAAGCGCGACCTTCTCACTCGCAGACTCATCCTATCGGTGGAACGTGCTGCGCTGGGGAATCGGGGGATCGGCTCGTTCTCCCCTTCACCTGAGCGGTCACGTAACCGGAGCCGACACCACGTGGAGAGTTACCCTGATGGGTACCCCGATGGAACTCGCCGAGTGGACCAACCAGGGCGGATGGGCCGAATTGCCCAACCCCTCCCCCATCTCCATCCGTCGCACCACGCCATCCGATACGTTTCTGATCAGCGATCACCGCATCCAATTCGACGACGATCTCGAAATCGGTTTTCGTACGGGGAGCGCGCAGGGGAGCCGATTGCTCGTGCCTTCGTCGCTCGTACTCGAATGGGGACGACTCGACGAACCCGCTCTCAGCTTCACCGGACAAGCGGTTCTGAACGCCCAACGCGTCGAATGGAGCGGAAGTACAGTTCCCATTTCGGCGTCCTCTGATTCGGTACGTTTGGCACTCGCAACCTCTGCCGACTCGCTAGGCGGATCGGGCGTTGACGGCTACTACCGCGTCCCACCGCTGAGCGGTCAGGCCCTCGCACTCGCGAAAGGTGCCGCCGCACGAATCGACACCAGTTTGCTCAAGACCGATCTGCTGCGCGAGTCGGCGGCAATTCTCGTTGGCTGGGATGGGCTGTTCGACGTACACAGTGTCGGTGCGACGCTCTACGATGCGTGGCTGGGCCGCCCGTCTGCGATTGACCCGGACACTTCGGGGTTTTTCGCAAGCGCGCGCATCACCGCCGACTTCGCACGCGCTGTCGCCCGACTAGCACGTTCCCGAGGGGCCACAACCGAGGCCTGGCGTTGGGGTGATGTTCACGGGCGCACCCTGCGGCTTCCGCTCTCGGTGGCCACGTTGCAGTCTGGGAAGGGCAGCATCGAGTCGCCCGGCTACGGCTACCCAACCGCCCTCGCCTACCAGCGCCGAAGCGAATCGGACACGCTCAGTTCGCTCACGACGTTCGCCCTGGCGTGGCGCGGGGAGGGTATCCGGGTCGCGTCGCTCCGGTACACGCCTGAGCGGATGTTCGATCACGAACGACGGCGCTACAACGTGCCCCGTTTCCGCACGCTATCTTGGGCCACGCCGATTACCCTATCCCCGGAATGACCCCACTTGCTGTCGGCATCGACGCCGGAGGAACGAAAACGCTGGTTCGGTGGCGCCGAGAGGACGGAAGTGTCCAAGACATCTTGCTCGACGGAGCGAACGTGCAGCGCAACGGCGTCGACGAATCGGCCCGGGTGCTTGCCGAAGCGATCCAGCGGGTCGCCGCCCGAAGCCAAACCCACCACCTGCGTATCGTAGCGGGCGTGGCAGGAGCAGGACGCAGCGTCGATCAGAAATTGCTGCGCGACGCGACCCTCGCTCTGCTACCCAATCGCATTCAGCCGACGCTCTACGTGACCCACGATGCCGATATCGCGCTGACGGGCGCGCATGGCGGTGCTCCGGGAGGTCTGCTACTCGCGGGTACCGGCAGCATCGCATTGATGCGCGACGAACAAGGCGAAATTCACCGCGCCGGAGGCTGGGGATACCTGTTGGGCGATGAAGCGAGCGGTACGCGGCTGGGTTTGGCCGCGCTGCAGATCGCGCTTCACACACTCGACGGAGGCCGGCACTCCTGCCTCGTCGATATGCTCAGAGAGCAGTACGATATGGACGCCAGCGAAACCATCGTCCGCCGTGTGTACCGAGAAAAGTGGCCTGTCCAGAAAGCAGCTCCCCTCTTGCTGCGAGCCGTAGAGCAAGGCGACGTCCCCTCACGCGAAGCACTCGAACTCCAGACGCGCACACTCGCGCGGCAAGCCCAGCTAACGGCTTTGAAGGCCAAACTAGACACCCCAACCATCGCGTTCGCCGGAGGGCTATGCGAATCCGCGACGTACCGCAGCGTGCTAGGTGATGCCGTCACCGCCCTTATCCCGGGCTGCACCCTGACGCTCCCCGATGCTCCTCCCGCCGATGGCGCGCTGCTAATGGCGGAGGCCCTGACCAGCTAGACCTGCCGATTCCGCTTCCCACCAACGTGCGCTCACAACTCCGACGACAGCATTACACAGCGCGATCGGCGGCTTGCCCTTTGCCTCGTCACTTGTGAAAGACCGCTCGCCGACGACACCGCGCCGCAGTAACTCAGCCCGGACGACACCAGCGAGCAGACCATCGCTCAGCGGAGGTGTCCACCACTTTCCACCTGCTTGGTAGAGAAGAGTATGGATCGACGTTTCGGTAATCTGGTCGGATTTCGAGCGGATCAGGACGTAGTCGACTCCCCTGCTGAGCGCTTCCTGAGCTGCTTCCTCGTAGATCCACCGATCCGTGTTTTTGATTTGCAATAACGGATTTGAGGTGTCGCGAGCGACATTACTCACAGCGACCGTGATCGGTTGGCGTCGTTCAGGAAGTGAGCGCGAACTCCACTCTACGGATCCCATCGCATCTATCTGAACGCGCAAAACGGAATCTTCAGCGTCCACGGCTCGCGATACTGCGTCGGTTTTCCACTCGGAAGCGACGTAGCCCAAAATGGCAGCACTGTGATGGTACCGACGGATGTGCGCGTCAAGAAGCGGGATCCGACCGCCTACCACACGCATCGTTTCAATCAGCGAGGGAGGTAGCATCGGTCAGAAAGCGAGATTTGAGCAGGCATTCGGCGTATTCGTCAGCAGCGACTGAATCCCAGACGACACCGCTTCCAACGCCCATCGTCATCCGATTAGCCTGTGCTACGAACGTGCGGATAGCGACGCTAAACACGTTGCGTCCGTCGGGGGCAAGCATTCCAATAGCGCCACAATAGGGACCACGTGGGCGGCCTTCAATCTCAGCGATTCGCTGCATAGCCCGACGCTTGGGCGCTCCGGTGACGCTTCCGCATGGGAAGAGAGCTGCGAACAGTTCGGGGGCAGCCACGCCAGGCTTCATCGTCGCCTCGACCGTCGACGTCATCTGCGTCACTGTAGGATGCTGCTCCACTTCAAAAAGTGAGGGCACGCGTACGCTCCCCGGCACCGCGACACGCGAGAGATCGTTTCGCAGGAGATCGACGATCATCAGATTTTCAGCGCGGTTTTTCGCATCGCCGACCAATGCGGCAGGATCAGCGCCGGGAGCCAGGGTGCCCTTCATCGGGCGCGTCCAGATGCGATCGCCGGACGTACGGAAGAACAATTCGGGCGACAGGCTGCCTAATGCGCCTCCCTCCCACGTCATGAATGCGCCAAAGGCTACAGGCTGACGAATCCGTGCGCTCCGGTACAGTCCCCACGCATCATCCAATGACAAATCGGCGATGAGAGGAAACGTCAGATTGATCTGATACACGTCACCCTCGCGAATCAGAGATCGGACGCGTTCGTGAGCGTTTGCATGCTGCGCTCGTGTCCATTGGGGCCGTAGATCGAGGGCCGGAGCACCTGACTCAACGATTGTAGGTGGCTTGCCGGGTGCCTCGTATACCCCGAGGGTCATAAGCGGCACATCCGAGCGAGATTCGCACGTAGGTAGACCCCATGCCCGTGCCGCTTCGTAGCCAATAAATCCCCCGACCCAATAGCCGCGTCGCCTCCAATCCTCGGCTCGTTCAAGCAGTCCGACCACGTCGGATGGATTGTGCGTCTGCAGCCAGTCGACTGGATCGCAAAACCACGACGGAAGCGCGCGCTCCGGATCGGATCGGTGGCGCGCTGCGGTGTCGAGGTGGAGCGTGCCGAAAGGGATTCGCATCGCCAAACTGGAACGGGGCGTCGTATAGAAGAACTATTCGGACGCCGAAACGATGGCTGACGCACGCTCGGCATCGGTCGGCTGCTGAAACCGTTGCTCCATGAAGTCGAACATCGCCGGGGTGACCTCGAAGGAAAAGGTGCTGCCCTGCTCGGAATTCCTGGCGCGAACTCGCGACTTACGAAGCCCAAGCGGGGCATCGACGAAATGCAATTGGAACGGGAGTTGGCATGAGCGGGACTGCTCTGAAAACCGTCTGCGATTGTCGACTTTCATGAAGCCGAGATCCAACACGACATCCGAACCGAGTTGGGCAATGGCCGATGCCGTCTCCCAAATCTGCTCCTCGCATCGCCGAACCCGTTCCATGACCCAGCCAAAGTCCAAAGGGGTCGGCAGATCGGCTCCGTACAAGCGGTGCATCCACTCGTCGATCGAA
The DNA here is from genome assembly GCA_963793245.1 of Rhodothermales bacterium. Classification (GTDB taxonomy): domain Bacteria; phylum Bacteroidota; class Rhodothermia; order Rhodothermales; family BA12; genus CAXBBB01. The sequence goes on along the minus strand of CAWBZG010000002.1, from coordinate 1,228,479 downwards.
AAGCAGACCGCTTGGTGCTCCCCGGCAAGACGACTGGAATACGTCGATTTCCCCGCTCCTTGAGGACCGAAGACGATGTGAACCGTGCCCGCAGGCCCCTCCTGACTCATCGACCGCCGAGCAGACCGCCCAATAGCCCCGATCCGCCCAACGCCGCGCCGATACTGCCGATCTCACCTGCGATGGAGCCGTCGCCGTCACGGTCGAGCAGGTCCATCAGGCCGCCTTGCCCCATACCGGGCGTGTTGCGTTCCATTTGGTGCTGTTCCTGCTCCAACTCGCGCGCCAAACCACCGGCATCAAGACCGGCCTGCTGCTTGCGCTTGGCCAGAGCCGACATCACGATGGGAGCGAGAATCATCATCAACTGGCCCACTTTCGCCGCATCAAGACCGGACGCCTTGCCCACTCCTTGTTCTACCGCGCCGCGTTTACCGCCCAGAATGTGCCCCAAAATGCCGCCGCCATCCATCGCCTTTCCGCCGCCCGACCCTAAGATCTGACCCAGAATGGCACCGCCCATTCCGCCCATCAGCCCTCCACCAGCACCGGACTGACTTCCGCCTCCGAGGAGTCCACCCAGCGCTCCTGCCGCACCGCCCAACCCGCCCAGTTGGTCGAGCAGTCCACCGCCTGCGTGATCTCGATCGAGCGCTCCAGCCAGCGCCTGCGCACCGCCTGGCTGACGTGCGTTGCGCGACAGCGCGCCGACCAGCAACGGGAGCGCCGTCTCCATAGCTGTAGACGTTTGCTCACGCGAGGCGCCGATCTGGTTGCTGATTTGATCGACAGTGCCGCCGGATAGTGAGGATTGCAGAAGGCCGAGAAGGTCGGGCATGGGGATTCTAGTAAGGTTGGAAGGCGCAAACGCGCGTCGAGACGGATAGGTCGGAAAGGGTAACAGGTTACATGCTTCGCCGATACTGCCCGCCAACCTGGTAGAGCGCGTCGGTGATCTGGCCGAGCGAGCATACCCGGACGGTGTCGAGCAGTTGGTCGAAGACGTTCCCTCCGGCAAGCGCGACCTGTTTCAGTTGAGTAAGCGCGTCAGCAGACTGGCTGGCGTGGCGTGCGTGGAAGGCGTTGAGAGAAGCGAGTTGCGCTTGCTTCTCGTCGTCGGATGAGCGCATGAGTTCAACGCGCTGCGGCTCGTTCTCGCCATCGGCCCGGAAGGTGTTGACGCCAATGATCGGAAGTTCGCCGCTGTGCTTGCGCTGCTCGTAAAGCATCGACTCCTCCTGAATGCGTCCGCGCTGATACATCGTCTCCATAGCGCCCAACACGCCACCACGGTCCGTCAGGCGGTCGAACTCCGTCCAGACGGCTTCTTCTACCAAGTCTGTCAAATAGTCGACGATGTAGGCGCCCTGGAGCGGGTTCTCGTTCATCGCCAGGCCCAGTTCGCGGTTTATGATCATCTGGATCGCCATCGCGCTCCTCACCGATTGCTCGGTCGGCGTCGTGATGGCCTCGTCGTAGGCGTTGGTGTGGAGGCTGTTGCAGTTATCGTAGATTGCCAGAAGCGCCTGGAGCGTCGTGCGAATGTCATTGAAGCTGATCTCCTGAGCGTGCAGGCTTCGTCCGCTCGTCTGAATGTGATACTTCAACTTCTGACTGCGATCGTCGGCACTGTAGCGCTCACGCATAGCGATCGACCAGATGCGGCGGGCGACGCGTCCGATGACCGTGTACTCGGCGTCCATGCCGTTCGAGAAGAAGAACGACAGGTTGCGCGCGAAGTCGTCCACGCTCATACCCCGGCTCAGGTAGTACTCGACGTAGGTGAAGCCGTTGGCCAGCGTAAAGGCGAGTTGCGTGATCGGGTTGGCGCCCGCTTCGGCGATGTGGTAACCGCTGACGCTGACCGAATAGTAGTTGCGCACTCCGCGGTCGATGAATGCCTGTTGCACGTCACCCATCAGTCGGAGCGCGAACTCGGTCGAGAAGATGCACGTGTTCTGCGCCTGATCCTCCTTGAGGATGTCGGCCTGCACCGTGCCACGCACCTGCGTGAGCGTCCGGTCGCGGATGGTGTCGAACTCGGATTGCTCCATCACGCCCCAGTCGACCAGGTCCTGCCCAGTCGCGCCGAGCAGTCCCAAGCCGCTGCCGTCGTGTCCTTGCGGAAGCCCACTCATCAAGCCGGTCGGACCCCACGGATTGTAGGTCGGGCGATCAGGCGCGTGTTTGTCCAGAGCCGTCTGTGCGGCTTCCCAGCTTCCTTCGGCGACGAGATGTCGCTCAACTTGCTGATCGACGGCGGTGTTGAAGAAGAACGCCAGCAGCATCGGCGCCGGTCCGTTGATCGTCATCGACACGCTCGTCGTCGGCGCACAGAGGTCGAAGCCCGAGTAGAGTTTTTTCATGTCGTCGAGCGTGCAGATGCTCACACCCGCATTGCCGATCTTTCCGTACACGTCGGGTTCGACGGCAGGATCGGCGCCATAAAGAGTCACGCTGTCGAACGCAGTCGACAACCGCGCGGCGGGTTGCCCAAGGCTGACCAGGTGAAAGCGACGGTTGGTGCGTTCTGGAGCGCCTTCGCCGGCGAACATGCGCGTCGGGTCCTCGCCCTCGCGTTTGAACGGGAAGACGCCCGCTGTGTAGGGAAAGCCGCCGGGCACGTTCTCAAGGAGAGCAAAGCGCAACCGCTCACCGGGATCGGTCGTGCGCGGCAGAGCAACGCGGGGCACCTTGCTTCCGGCCAGCGTCGTGCGCGTCAGCGGAACGGACAGCGTCCTCCCCCTCACCTGATACTCGAACACGTCGCCGCTGTACTGTTCGGACAGGGCATCCCAACCGTCTAGAATGCTCGTGGATTCTGAGTCGAGTTCGTTCCACCGATGCTCGGCGAGTTGGCTCAGTGTCTGTCGCACGTCGTCCGATGCATCGGCTGGAAGTTGGCCGAGCGCGCCCTTGGCCTGCCCCCACTTTTGGGCAATATCCGCCTGCTTCGTAGCCCAGGCGCGATAGCTGCGGCCCGTTTCGGCGATGTCGCTCAGGTAGCGAACACGATTGGGCGGAACGACGGTCGCAGCGGCCTTCGCGGGTCCGGGTTCGAGCGTCGCCGTGCGCGTCCAGTTGGTGCGTGCCCCCAGTTGGTCGACCAAGCCGCGGTAGAGACGCGTCACGCCGGGGTCGTTGAAGCGCGAGGCCTGAGTCGCGTAGACCGGCATCTGATCGGGCGACTGATCGAACGTGGCGCGGTTGCGCTGCATCTGTTTCTGGACGCCACGGAGCGCATCCTCCGATCCACGCTTCTCCATCTTGTTGAGCGCGACCAGATCGGCGGTGTCGAGCATGCCGATCTTTTCGAGTTGCGTCGGCGCTCCGAACTCGGGCGTCATCACATAGAGCGTGAGGTCGGCGAGGCTGGCGATCTCGGTGTCGCTCTGCCCGATGCCCGCCGTTTCGACGAGTACCAAGCCGAAGCCAGACGCGCGGCACGTCTGCACGACCTCGCGCAGCGCCTGACTCACGCTCCGGTGCGCCTGACGCGTGGCGAGCGAGCGCATGAACACGCGCCCTGCGTACGCTCCATAAGAGGCGTTCATGCGGATGCGGTCGCCCAGCAGCGCGCCGCCCGTCCGCTGCCGAGTGGGGTCGACCGAGACAACCGCGATGTCGAGGTCGTCGAAATCCATCAAGAAGCGGCGGATAAGTTCGTCCGTCAGCGTGCTCTTTCCGGCTCCCCCTGTCCCCGTGATGCCGACGACCGGAGCGAGTTCGGAATCACCGCTGCCGCCAACGCTGATCTGCGGGGCGCCATCGCCCGAGTGCTGCGTCGCCGTTTGCTCGACGCGCGTCAGGCTGCGGGCTAGCTTGACGTCACGCTGGGTCGCGACGGCGACACCATCGTCGGCTCCGTCCTCAACTTGGAGCGCTGCGGGATCGAAATCGCACGCCTGGATAATCTCGGAGATCATGCCTTCGAGTCCCATCCGCATCCCATCGTCCGGCGAAAAGATGCGGACGCCGCGCTCGGCCAGCCCGTCAATCTCGTCTTGCACGATCACGCCGCCGCCACCGCCGAACAGTTTGACGTGCGTCGCCCCGGCTTCGTCGAGCAGGTCGCGCAGGTAGCCGAAGTACTCGACGTGTCCGCCCTGATACGACGATACGGCGATGCCTTGGGCATCTTCCTGAATCGCCGTCTCGACCACGTCGCGAGCCGCGCGGTTATGCCCCAGGTGGATCACCTCAGCGCCTTGGGCTTGCAAAATGCGGCGCATGACGTTGATCGACGCGTCGTGTCCGTCGAACAGACTCGCGGCGGTGACGATGCGGATGGGATGCGTAGGGGTGTATTTGGGCATGGGAGCGCTTTTCTGATTGGGGTTCTACTCTTCGGGCGCGCGCTCAGTGCCCGCCGCCGTATGAGCAAGCGCTAAACTCCACACCAGATCGCCGTCGCAGTGGGTCCAACCGTCGAAGTGGTGATCGAGATAGCGTGCAGTCCAATGAAGATCGGAGTCCGTCCGGTAGTTCTTCGCAGCGAAGGCAACGTGCTGCCCTCCTCCTGCCAAGCCAACGCCGAGCGACTTCAAAACAGCTTCGATTGCTGTCCACTCAATCAACCGATTATCTCCGAGTGGCTCTTCCGTCCCTCCGATTCGGCGCCAAACCGCATCCGGGATCACTCGCGTGCGCTCCACGTCAATGCCGACAGGTTGGTGCGCGACCACTGCCCCGAACGCATCACGGGTGTGCGTGACAGAGTTAAATGCACCTGCAATAACAGTTCTACCCATCTCATCTCGCTCGGCTTCGACGTGGTCGGGGGCACACTGGAGCAAGCGAGAAGCGGCGACCCGGAGCATCCGTCGCCCCGTAAGAAATTCAGCGCGGCGGTGGGCACTCCCAAATCCGGCAGCGACGCTGTGATCCGCTTCGACATCCGACGGCCACGGCTCACCGACGTGTAGGGCGATGGATACACCGCGCGCCCGGGCAGACGCAAAAAGAGCCGAGGAGGTAGTTTCCTCCCCGGCTCCGAGATCAGTCGACAGGTCGCGATCAGCCACGCGCGTCGGCGTAGCGGCGGGCGACTTCGTCCCAGTTTACCAAATTCCAGAAGGCGCTCACGTAGTCGGGGCGGCGGTTCTGGTAGTTGAGATAGTAGGCGTGCTCCCACACGTCGAGGCCCAAGATCGGCGTGTGACCATCGGTCAGCGGGCTGTCCTGGTTTGGAGTCGAGACGACGTGGAGCTTACCACTACCGTCAACGACGAGCCACGCCCAGCCACTGCCGAACTGCGTCTTGGCGGCGTCCTCGAATTGGGTCTTGAACTCGTCGTAGCTACCAAACGTGCTGTCTATGGCCGAACCCAGATCGCCACTCGGGTTACCGCCCCCATCAGGCGAGAGGACGGCCCAGAACAACTTGTGGTTGACGTATCCGCCGCCGTTGTTGCGCACGGCGCCCTTGACGCTATCCGGCAAGCTATTGAGACCAGCGACCAGATCTTCCGCCGATTTGCTTTCCAGGTCGGCATGACCTTCGATAGCTGCGTTCAGCTTGTTTGTGTAGCCCTGGTGGTGCTTGGTATGGTGAATCTCCATCGTCCGCGCGTCGATATGAGGTTCGAGGGCATCGTAAGCGTAGGGGAGATCAGGAAGCGTGTAGGCCATGTCGGTTGCAGTCTGTGTTGGGTGAGGCTATTGGACGCGTCCGATGCAAAACAGGTTTGTCGCAAACACCGCAGTTACGCCCGCGTCACAGCTTCGATCAACCGCTCCACCTGCCGACTGGTCAATCTGCCCGCCTCCGAAGCGTCGATTACCCGCTCGACAGCGGCTGCATCTTCCCCACTGCCTGAATCGTCGGCGATCGGCTCGGTGATTCCAAATTCCGCGTCGGCGCTCTGGGCGATGGCGGCTTGCAGAAATCGAGCGACGTGGTCGGCAGCGTCTGCGTTGGCGCTGAAATCGACGTTGGTATCGAACGTTGCCTGTCCCCTATTGATGGTCAGCTTGAGTTTGCGACCGAAAAACTTGGTGCCCGTCGCTTCGGCCTTGATCAGATCGCGGTAGGCGATTCGCTGCGGCGTTTCGATGTTGTTCTGGAAAGCAAACGCCGTCGCGCCAAACGACATACCGGAGCGCCCGTTGCCCAGAATCGTCGCGTCATAGATCGCGAGCGGCCCTTCGCCCAGCGTCTGTGCGTACGCGCTCGTCGCACCGCTTAACCGCTTCTCGGGAATGTGCGGCGCCACGAAGAGGTCGACCTCAGGAGCGTGCGGCAACAAGCGGTGAATCAGATCGCGCATCGGGTCAGAGGCCGACGGCCAGCCCACCGATGCCCTGGAAATAGCTGGTCGTCTGCTCGATCAGCGCGGGGGCGAACGTCAGCAGTACGAGGAGCACAGCGCAGGTCAGCAACACGACCTGTGCGCCCATCGGAACGACGGGCAACTCATGACGCTCTTCGTCGCTCTCGGGAGCGTTCATCCACATCACGGCGATGACGCGGAAGTAGTAGACCGCCGAAATCGCCGATGTGAGCAGGCCGACGATGACGAGCCACAGCAATCCGGCGTCGATGGCCGGGGCGAACACGGCGTACTTACCCAAGAAACCGGCGAGTGGCGGGAATCCGGCGAGCGAGAACATGAAGAAGCCCATTACGACGCCGAGCAGAGGACGCTGAAAACCCGTCCCCTTGATCGAGTCGAGCGTCTGCTCCCGCCCCGTTTTGTCGTCCCATTCGAGGTAGGCCATCACACCGAACGCGCCGACGTTCATGATCGCGTAGACGAGCAGGTAGAACAGCGACCCGGCGTACCCTTCGGCGGTACCTGCCGCCAGTCCAGTCAGGACGTATCCCGCATGGGCGACCGACGAGTAGGCGAGCATACGCTTGACGTTGCTCTGCATCAGCGCCAGAATGTTGCCGCCGACCATCGTGATCAGCGCGATGCCTGCCAATGCCGTCGTCCAATGCTCGGTCGGGAAGGCCGACGAGAGCACGACGACGAGCGACGAGAACGCGGCGACTTTACTGGCCGTCGCCATGAAGCCGGTGATCGGTGTAGGCGATCCCTGGTACACATCGGGCGTCCACATGTGGAACGGGACAGCAGACACCTTGAACAGGAAGCCGACGAGGAGCAAAGCCACTCCGCCCCAGAACAGTTGGGTTGCCCCAGTCGCCTGCAAGCCCAGCAGCATATCGCTCAGGTACATTGTCCCAGTGGCTCCATAGAGCAGCGCGACGCCGTACAGGAAGAAGCCCGTCGAGAACGCACCAAGGAGGAAATATTTGAGCGCTGCTTCGATGGCTCCGGTGTCTTGGCGCACCAGCCCGGCGAGGATGTAGAGTGCAATCGACATCGTCTCCAGACCGACGAACAGCATGATCAGGTTATTGGCAGATGCCATCGCAACCATGCCCGTTACAGCGAACAAGATCAGCACGTAGACTTCGGTCCGGTGATGGCCGATACGCTTCATGTAGTCGACACTCAGCACGACCGACAACAATGCACTGCCGACGATCGTCATGTTGACAAACGGAGCGAATCCGCCCACGCGCAGCATTCCCATAAAGGCCAGGTCGGGTGCCGCACTCAGGTGGAGAATCTCGAAAACGAGACACGCAGCCAGTGTTGCAATCGTAGCCGGAGCCGCTAGGCGAACGCCGCGATCCGAGAACGTATCGTAGAGCACGACGAGCAATCCGACGATTCCGGTTGCGGCGAGCGAGAAGCTCATCCAGAGATCGACGCCAAAGTCAGCGAACGGGGAAACTTCCATCAGGTGGAACGGGAGCAAAAGGCAAGAGAAATCGGCTCGATGGCGCGGGCCAAGTCGAGGTCGCGCTGGGTGACGCGGTCGCCAGCGTCGTGCGTCGTGAGAAGGATGCGCAGCGTGGAGTAGACGTTGAACAACTCAGGATGATGATCCATCCGCGCAGCCTCGAAACCGATGCGAACAACAAACGCGATCGCCGATTCGAAGTCCGTACACGCATACTCGCGGACGAGCGCATCGCCCTCAAAAGACCAACCCGTAAGGTCGGCCAGTGCAGTCTGGATGTCGGATTCGGAGATCGGCTTCATCGCGCTATACCGCCCAAGTGCCTACGACGAACGTCATCACAAGCCAGACGACCACATAGATCGGCACGAGGATGGGCAGCGAATATTTGATCATGTATCCGAAGAACGACGGGCACTCGACGCCACTCGACTCGGCGATGGCTTTGACCATGAAGTTCGGACCGTTGCCGATGTAGGTCAGCGCGCCGAAGAACACGGCAGCAACCGAAATGGCTTGCAGATAGGCGATCGTGATGATGCCGCCGCGCCCGGTCTCGGGATCCACATACCCCTGCGCAAACTCGGTGACGTGAGCGATGGTGTTCACGTCCAACCCAAACTTGCCCATTGCCGCAGCGAGGAAGGCGACGTAGGTCGGTGCGTTGTCGAGCACGCCTGAGAGGAAGCCCGTGCCGAAGTAGAAGGGCGTGAGCGAAAGGCTATCGGCGTTTTCGGTCGCGAATGCACCGATCAGCCCGAGCGCAGGCTGCATCGTCAGGAAGATGCCAATGAACAGAAAGCCGACTTCGCGGATAGGCTCAAAGTTGAAGTCGTTGCCCGCAAGCGCTTCCTTGCTCGCCAGCTTATAGGCGAAGAAGCAGACGCCGAACATGATGAACTCGCGTATGCCGATCGGAAAATGGAAATCGCCGATGTGCAGTGCGGGCACCCAGTCGAGTACGTTCGGATCGATAAAAACTGCACCAATCACGATGGCCAACCAAATAAAGTTTTTGGCACCCGTGATCTGAATGGCTTTGCTGGGCATAACCGGCGAGAGCGGAGCCTGAACCGGATTGTCGTCCGTGATCGAGGCCTCGGTATGCGTTTCCTCAGCGACCTCACGAACACTCTTCTCCTTGTTGCGGCTATCGAACCAGTAGAAAACAGCAGCTATGACGAGAATAGTCGGTATCCAGATGTACCAGACGTGCGTAAGCGTCCAGAAGAACGGCACACCGCGCAAGAAACCGAGGAACAACGGCGGATCGCCGATTGGCGTCAATGCACCGCCGACGTTCGAGACGATGAAGATGAAGAAGATGATGTGGTAGGGCTTGATTCGTCCCTTGTTGAGCCGCATGTACGGCCGAATCAGGAGCATCGAGGCACCCGTCGTGCCGATCACGTTCGAGATCACGGCACCCACCAAGAGCAGAAGGGTGTTTGCTTTGGCCGTACCCTCGAAATCGGTTCGAATCAAGATGCCGCCCGATGCGATGTAGAGGCTAGCCAGCAGCGCGATGAACGAGAAATATTCTTGCGCCGCGTGCAGAATCGGATAGTAGTCGCTGAGGATGAACAGATAGAACAGAGCCACAAACGCCCCCAGACCAATCGCATAGCGCGGATAGTGGTGGTGCCAGTGATGCGAGAAAAACAGCGGCCCCGTCGCGATCATCAGCAGCAACACAACGAAGGGAATCACCAGGTAGACCGGTGCAACAGCGTGATGTGCTTCGTCTCCGTCTTCTGAGTGCTCGTCCCCGACGATGGCTTCGGCCAAGTCTTGAGCTTCGTCCGACAGAACCGTGTCGATAGGCGAGGTATCCTGAGCATACGCAGGCGTAGCAGCGACGCTACCCAACAGCAAGGCAAAGAGCAGGAGCAAGCGAGACATCAGCGTGTCAGTGGTTGGAGTGAGCATCCGCTTCGAGAGCGGCAGGAACGACGGTACCGTCAGGCGCGAGTTCTACACGCTGTGTCTCGGCCTCTTCGTCCCACAATCCCGCGGTCCGCAGAGCCGTCTCACGCTTCTCGTGGACGACATCGAGCAGTTGGACGACCGCGGCTTCGCTCTGGGCGAGGAACGGCGCGGGGAAGAAGCCCAGGATCAGCATGAACGCGGCGAGCGGGACGACAGCGGCCAGTTCGCGACCGCTCAAGTCTTTCATACCCGCGACGTATTCGTTCTTGACCGGGCCGTAGAACGTTGCATACAGCATCCACAGCAGATAGAGCGCGGCGAGGATGACGCCGGTCGTGGCAAACGCGACCAGGATCGGGCTGCCGATCACGTCGCTCTTGAACGTACCAAGCAGGATCATGAACTCGCCGACGAAGCCGTTGAGTCCGGGCAGTCCAGCCGAGGCCATAACGCTGAACACCATGAAGAACGTCAAGACCGGGACGACCTTGGCGAGTCCACCATAATCGGCCATCAGCCGCGAGTGGCGACGTTCGTACAGGAAACCGACTAAGAGGAACAGCGCGCCCGTCGAGATGCCGTGGTTAATCATCTGGATTAGCGAGCCTTGAAGCGCTTCGGTCGTGAATGCAAATAGGCCCAGGACAACAAAGCCCAAGTGCGACACCGATGAGTAGGCGACCAGCTTCTTGGCGTCCGTCTGCACGCGCGAGATCATCGCGCCATAGATGATGCCGATCACGGCGAGGATCGCAAACAGATAGGCGTACTTCTGCGCGGCGACCGGGAAGAACGGAAGGCAGAAGCGCATCAGGCCGTACGTACCCATTTTGAGCAGCACACCCGCCAGCACGACCGAACCGCCCGTCGGCGCCTGAACGTGGGCGTCGGGCAGCCACGTGTGCAGCGGAAAGAGCGGCACTTTAATACAGAACGCCAGAGCGAATAGGAAAAACAGCCACGTCTGCGATCCCAACGGAAGGTCGAACGAGACGAGTTTGAAGTAGTCGCTCGTAAAGACGCCACCGTTGACCGCATCGCCCGCCGCCAGGCCCATCCAGAAGATCGCGGCCAGCATGAGCAGCGAACCGACGAGCGTGTAGATCACAAACTTGATCGACGCATAGATGCGGTTCTCTCCGCCCCAGATGCCGATGATGAAGTACATCGGGATCAGCGTCAACTCGAAGAAGACGTAGAACAGGATCACGTCGTACGACGCAAACACACCCGTAACGCCCGTCTGCAAAAGCAGAAGCAGCGCGTAATAGCCTTTGTGATGCTTGCCGATGTACGTCCACGACCCCAGGATGACGATGGGTCCGAGGAACGTAGTCAGCAGCAGCAGCAGCAGATTCAGACCGTCGACACCAATGGCGTACTTAATGTCGATGGTGTCGCCGAACCAGGCAAACGTCTCGGTCATCTGTCCGTCGAGCAGCAGCGGATCGAACTGCGCCCAGAGACCCAGCGATACGACGAACGTGATCAGCGTCGTGATCAGCGCGGTCATGCGCGCAGCTTTGCCGTCCATAGCAAGGACGGCCAGCATCCCCAAGATGGGGAGCCAGATAACGACCGAAAGCAGGTAGGGAATCTCAGGCATCGGCTTAGACGAACAGAACGAGTGCGATCACCAAGGCGACCCCGAGGACGAGCGCGACGGCGTAGTTGCCGACAACACCAGACTGCGTCAGCCTGAGCCGACTGCCGACGCTGCGTAGCGTCGTACCGATGCCCATGACGGTGCCGTCGATCACGCGCTTGTCGAAGACGGACGAGCCTTCGCTGGCGCCCAGCAGCGGGCCGCGAACAGTCTTTTGATAAAACTCGTCCCAGCTGAATTTGCGGCTGGCGGCAGCATAGAGTTTGCCGAACGTGCGGCGCACCTTCTTATCGAACGCCGGCCCGCTCGCGCCATAGACCTGCCACGCAAATCCGACGCCAGCGATGGCGATTGCACCGCCGAGAAACAGCAGGCCCCACTCCCAAGCGTGAGAAACGTGATTCGCTTTTGCGATATATGTCACTGGGCCAGTGTAGTCGGTGCCGACGAGCCAGTTTTTCATGAGGTTTGCCTTCTCGCCTAGCACGGCCGGAAGCCCGAGAAAGCCCGAGAAGACGGCCAAGACTGCTAGAACGATCAGCGGCATCGTCATCGACGTTGGACTTTCGTGCGCATGCACTTGATCGGCACCGGGCCAGCGGGGTTTGCCCTTGAAGGTCAAGACGTAAGCGCGCGTCATGTAGAAGGCCGTCATTAACGCCGTAATAATACCGACGCCCCAAACGCCCCATGCATAGCCGTATCCGTTGAAGCCCGCCTCGAACGCTTTAAACAGGATCTCGTCTTTGGAGAAGTAGCCCGAGAACAGCGGAATACCTGCGATGGCGAACGTCGAGAGCAAGAACGTGACGTTCGTGATCTTCATCTGCTTGCCCAGACCGCCCATCGTACGCATGTCTTGCGCGTCGAATGGCCCGTCGTACGGAAGCGGATCGTGGCGCAGCGTGTTCTGGTGCGCCTCATCGTGGTGCGGCGTATCGGTTTGGTCGTGGCCGTGCCCAGGGATTAGACCTTTGTGCTCCAATTCATGCTCGACGTGGTGCATCGCGTGAATGACCGAACCGGATCCGAGGAAGAGGCAGGCCTTGAAGAAGGCGTGCGTCATCACGTGGAAGATGGCGACGAAGAACGCGCCGACGCCTGCCGCCATAAACATGTAGCCTAGCTGTGAGACCGTCGAGTAAGCCAGCACTTTCTTGATGTCGTTTTGCGTCATCGCGATTGCTGCCGCCATGATCGCCGTCAGACCTCCAATGACTGCCACCAGCGCCATCATTCCGGGTGCCAGGACGACCATGCTCGACATGCGTGCCAGCAGATACAAACCCGACGTGACCATCGTCGCCGCGTGGATCAGGGCGGATACGGGCGTCGGTCCGGCCATGGCGTCGGGGAGCCAGACGAACAGCGGAATCTGCGCGCTCTTGCCCGTGGCGCCGATAAACATCAGCAAGACGACCCAGTTAACCCACGCCGGAGCGGTCTCGATCGACTGGTCGCGAGCAAACTCGATGATCGGTCCGAAGTCGAGCGTGCGGAGGTTGTCGAAGATGATGAACATCGCCAAGAGGAAGGCGAAGTCGCCGACGCGGTTGACGATGAACGCTTTGTTGGCTGCGGCGCTGTTGTTCAGGTCCGTGTACCAGAAGCCGATCAGCAAGTACGAGCACAGCCCGACGCCCTCCCATCCGAGGAAAAGGACCGGCAAGTTGTCGCCCAGCACCAGGTTGAGCATCGCGAAGATGAACAGGTTCAGGTAGGCGAAAAAGCGCCAGTAGCCTGCGTCCCCCTTCATGTAGCCCGCCGAGTAGACGTGAATCAGCGCGCCAACACCTGTGATGATCAGTGTCATCAAGATCGACAACTCGTCGACGCGGTAGGCGAAATCGACTGTTAGATCGCCTGCTTTGAGCCACGTGAAGTAGCGCACGACGATTTCGCTATCCGCGTTACCGACAGCCAGAAACAGCACGATCGCGAGCAAGAACGGAATCGCCACACACACTGTCCCGATCGCGCCGATGACGCCCTCTTTGGAGCGCCACGACGGGACGAACAGCCCCAGCATCCCGTTGATCAGGGCGCCGGCGAGCGGTAACAGCAGAATCAGACGGACCGAGAGGGCGTGATCCATGCGCAGGGGGTTGGACGGCTAGGCCGCTGGGTGGTTGAAGGCGAGCGAGGACGCAGTCTGTCCTAGTACTTGAAGAGGTTGATCTCAGAGACGTCGACCGTTCGCTTGTTGCGGAAGATCGCAATGACGATGGCCAGCCCGATGGCGGCTTCGGCGGCAGCTACCGACATCACGAAGAACACGAGCACCTGCCCCGACACGTCGCCCATCGCTTGGGAAAACGCGACGAGCGTCAGGTTGACCGAGTTGAGCATCAGTTCGACCGACATCAGGATGACAATCGCGTTGCGGCGCAGCATCACGCCCAGCACGCCGAGCGTGAACAGGACGGCGCTGAGCGACAGATACCAATTGAGGGTGACTTCGACTTCCATCAGATGGGGCGCTTTTTGGCGAGCATGACGGCGCCGATCGTCGCAACGAGCAGCAGGACGCCCGTCACCTGGACAGGGATGACGTAGCGCGTGAACATGTCGAACGCGATCGTGCGCGGCAGACCGGTCAGGTAGGATTCAGCGCCGATCGTCTGGACAGGCAGCGCGTCCATGCCGTCGGCCAGCAGAAAGGCCAGCAGCGAAACGAACAGCGTTCCAGCGACAAAGGCGAGGGCAGCTTTCCAGTTGATCTCGCTCGGCTTAGGCAGTTCGGCGAGGTTGAGCAGCATGATCACGAAGAGGAACAACACCATGATGGCGCCTGCATAAACGAGCACCTGGATGACGCCCATGAACTGCGCGTTGAGCGTCACGTAGAGTCCGGCGACGCAGAACAGGTTGGCGATCAGCCAGAGTGCGCTGTGGATCGGGTTGCGCGAGAGCAGCATTCCCAGCGCCGCCGCAATAGCGACGACGGCGAAGACGAAAAACGTAAAGGGACCGAGCAAAGCAGCGAGGTGGGTGAGCCGAACGACGCGGCCGGGTGAGCGGCGTCTGCATCTCCAAAGGTAACGCGCGGGCGCCTCTGCGATCAAGGACCGCACCCGTCTGTCCTTGTTGAAGACCGGATGCGGCTTGCGCTGCAGCTCAGATTCGACCTGATGCCTTGAGCGACAGATAGGCATTGAGCACGTCGGCGGAGAGGTGCTCGGGAGCGGTCAACAGCGTGCCGACTCCGGCTCGGCGCAGTTCGGTTGCCATCTGCTCCTTCTCCATTGCTACGTGCGCCGCGATGGTTTGAGCATAAACTCGGTCCAGCCCTTCCATTTGTGAGCCTACGTCCCGCAGGAGCGGGTTTCGGAAGAACACGCAGAGGACGACGTGTTGACGGGCCATCGCGACTAGAGCATTCCGCTGGCGGCGCAGAGCCGATCGCGTCTCGAAGTTGGAGAACACGAGGAGCAGGGAGCGGCGCTTGACTGTGCGCCGAACGTGGTAGTAGAGCGCTTCTACGTCGGACTCCCCCTCGCTCGGCTCGGCGTCATAGAGCGCTTCTAAAATCGTATTCATCTGCCCCGGCCTTGCAGACGCGCCAACGACCTGCTGCGGTGTTTTGCCGAACGTCATCACTCCTGCGTGGTCGTGGCGGCGTAGTGCGATGGCGCTCAAGACCAAGGCGGCGTTGAGGCTGTGGTCGAGCAGGCTCAGTCCGTCGAACGGCAGCGCCATCGTTCGGCCCAGGTCGACGAGCGAGTAGATCGGCTGGGCGCGTTCCTCCTGGTATTGGTTGACCATCAAGTCGCCCCTACGCGCTGTCGCTTTCCAGTTGACGCTGCGGATGTCGTCGCCGACGACGTAGTCGCGCACGTGCTCAAACGTGGTCGACGCGCCGGGTCTGCGGATGCGCTTTACTCCGATCAAATCGAGGTGCTGGGTGGCGGCCATGAGTTCGTAGCGCCGCATCGCAAGGAACGCCGGGTAGACCGTGGACTCGAAGCCAGCTGTCCCGCTGAACCGCCGTTCGAGCAGACCGATCCGGGTCCGTGCAAACACGCGTACTGTCCCAAACCCCAGCCGTCCTCGCCGAGTCGGTCGCACCACGAACCCGATGCGCGTAGTCTCCCCCGCCCCAATCGTCACGTCGTCCGGCGCACCGAAGGCATCGACTTCGACCGGCCACTCGTCGACCAGCGACACGTCGAGATCGGCAGTGGAGCGGATCGTCCACACGCCGGGATTCTCGTCTCCAATCGACAGCCGCTCATCCAACTCGCGCGACACGGACAGGTCGGCGCGCGCCAGCAAAAAGGCATCCGCTACCAGCGCAATCGCAAACGCGCCTAGTCCGAACTGTCCCAACCATAGGAGCGGCGTCCATACGAATCCAAACGCCAGAACGAGGACGATGCTCGCCAATGCGATCAGCGGACGCCGACGATGAAGAAAGAGATCGCGGAGTGGCATGATGCGGTGCGAAGTAGCGACGCTGCATACAACGTCGGCGCGGCTAACGGGTCAACCTATCGAGGCAGAGGCGAACGCTCAACCGTTTGCTAGGGCTTGTCTGAGAAAGGAGTCGGAAGGCGAGCGGGAGCCGGGGACGTGCTCGGCGAGACGCCTGAGAAGCGCGATGCATCGCATCGGGCGCCGAGGGCAACGTGGCCGAGCGCGGCATCCGGCCCCGCGCAGCCCCGGATTGATTTCTCAGACAAGCCCTAAACTAGGGATGTCATCCGCTACCCAGCCAGCCTCTCTCCTACCCTCATTGCGCGAAACCGCAGCATCAGAACTGCGCCAGATGCTGATGGACGAATGAGATGGCCACCGATCCCTCACCTACTCCACTGGCGACGCGCTTGACCGACCCGGAGCGTACATCTCCAGCCGCAAAAACGCCCGGACGACAGGTTTCGAGCAGGAAAGGGGGCCGTTCGAGCGGCCACGAGGCTATACCTGCAAAGGCGTTTCCGGTAAGCAGGAATCCGTGTTCGTCGCGCGCAATAGTCTCGCCGAGCCAATCCGTTCGCGGGGCGGCGCCGATGAACACGAACAGCGCAGAAGCCCCCACGCGCTCAGGCTCGTCGTCGCCCTTCGAAGGCTCGAGCGTCAACGCCTCCAGGTGCTCCTCGCCGTGTGCTTCGCGGACTTGCATTCGGGTACGCACATGGATGTTCGGAGTCGCATCGATCTGATCGATCAGGTATTGCGACATCGACTTGCCCAGATCATCGCCGCGGACGAGCAGGGTCACGTTCGCTGCGTAGCGACTTAGGTGCATGGCGCCCTGCCCCGCCGAGTTACCGGCGCCGACGACGAACACGTCTTCGTCCGTGCAGGCGACGGCTTCGGCCTGAGCAGCGCCGTAGTACACGCCGCGCCCGGTCAACTCCTCCACGCCCGGACACTCGAAGCTTGCGGTACTGCACGCCCGACGAGATGACCAGCGCATGCGACGACACCTCGTTGCCGTTTGAGAGCGTCAGAATGTGGTAGTCGTCCTCGGTCCGCATCGCCGTTACCTCGACCGGAGCCAGGATCTCAGCCTCAAACTTGCGCGCCTGGGCGACTGCCCGGCGCGACAACTCGCTTCCGCTCAGTCCGGTTGGGAAACCCAAATAGTTCTCGATCCGACTCGACGTACCGGCCTGTCCGCCTGGAGCTTCGGCCTCGATGAGTAACGTCCGCAACCCCTCGGACGCACCATAGACTGCCGACGCTAGTCCTGCCGGGCCGCCACCGACGATGACGAGGTCGTAGAACGGTCGCTGCGCTTCGGTCTGCAATCCGACGAGGGACGCTAAATCAGGCGTGTTCGGATTTTCGTGTGCTTTGCCGTCGGGAAGTAGGACCAGCGGAAGTGCAGGTGGGCTGCCGTTGGTGTGCGACTCGACGATCTTGCGGGCCGCTTCGTCCTTTTCCAGATCGAGCCAGCGGTACGGAATCTGGTGGCGCGATAGAAAGTCCTTAACCCGGTGCGTATCAGGCGACCATCGGTTACCGACGATGCGCGTGCCCTGAAACTGCGGCCGATAGGCGGACTTCCAGTCGGCCAGTAGGTCGTCGAGAATGGGATAGAGACACTCTTCGGGCGGGTCCCACGGTTTGAGCAGATAGTAGTCCACGCCCGCCGCGTTGATGGCCTGGATAGCGGCGTCGGTATCGGCGTACGCGGTGAGCAGGACGCGTTTCGCGTCAGGAAAGATCGGCGCGACCTGGCGGAGTACGTCGACGCCCGACATGCCGGGCATCCGCTGATCCGACAGGACCAAGGCTACCGTCTGGCCTTTCTTTTCCAGATCGGCGCAGGCTTCGAGCACCTCCTCGCCGGTCTGAGCGCGCAGAATGCGATACTCGTTTCCGTATTGTCGGCGTAGGTCGCGGGCGATGGCGCGGAGCACTTCGACTTCGTCATCAACGACGATGAGTGCGGGGTTGGAGGCCATTGTGTGGGGAGTCAGGCGGTGGAGTACGCGCGGTCGAGAATGGAGTGCCGAGCAGACGGAGCGCCCGACCGTCCACCTTGTCATCGCGAGGAGCGACAGCGACGTGGCGATCTCCGAGCTAGCGGCTGGCTTCACAGATCGCCACAGATCGCCACGCTTCGCTCGCTGTGCCAGGTGTCAGTTGTCACAGCGTGCTGCCCCTCTCTGTGCAGCGTGCAGACTTGGACGCCGGAAGCGCCTACGCATGCGCCAGTTCAGGTGCTTGATTGCTGTCCGGCTCAATGGGCGCGGCGCTCATCGGCAGGCGGACCCGGAAGACGGTGCTCCCCGGCTCGCTTTCGACCTCGATCGTGCCGCCGTGACCTGACTCGACGATGCGACGCACCACGTCGAGTCCGAGACCGGTCCCCTCACCCACCCGCTTGGTCGTAAAGAACGGCTCGAAGATGCGCGACTGGGTTTGCTCATCCATACCCTCGCCCGTGTCGCGAATCTCGATGCAAACGCCGCCCCTGTGCGCATCGGGCCGCGTCTGGATCGTAAGCGTGCCTCCATCCTTCATCGCGTCGATGGCGTTGTCGATTAAGTTGGTCCACACCTGGTTGATCTGACCGCCCACGGCGCTGATATGAGGCAGATCGTCGGCGTAATCGCGCTCGACGGTCACGTTTCCATGGCGTAGTTGGTAGCCCAGCATCGTCACCGTGGAGTCCAACCCTTCGTGCAGATCGGTCGGTTCATGGACCGCCGCCTGATCCATGTGCGAGTAGCTTTTGACCGAAGAAACCAAGTCTGAGATGCGCGACGCAGCCGCGGCGATGTCGCGGAGCATCAGATCGGCGGCGACGCTCGTCTCGACCCAGCGAAGCACGTCGCCGACGGCTTCGGGCGGCAGGTGGAGAACAAACTTGTTGAGCGTGACGGTGTCCATCCCCGCTTCGACGAACGTCTCTGCCAGATCGAACCCATCGTCGACTCCATGATCAGCAAGCCAGTCGACCAGTTCGTCCTCCCGCTCGCTGCGCTCCATCGCCGACAGGCGGCAGTGCCCGTCGATGGTCTCGCTGATCGCACACGCGAACGCAAGTTGGTTCGGGGACAGATCGTATTTCGCCAGCAGGTGGACGCGGTCCGGCATCTGATCGAGCCGCTCGCGCAGCGCCTGCGACGTGCGCTTGAGCGCTGCTGCCGGGTTGTTGAGTTCGTGCGCCAGCCCCGCAGAGAGTTTGCCCAAGGCGGTCAGTTTGTCCTGCTGCTGTTCGGTGCGCGTCGCCCAGCGAATGCGATCGGCGAGCGCTCCGGCGAGAATCGGGTCGAGGTCAGGCGCACGGTCGAGCAGTTCACCGAATCGGTCTCGGTGTATCGCCAGCCAGCGAATCGGCTCAGATGCGCGCGACGTTCCAGCCCATTCGGTCATGCGGGAGCGGGGCAGCATTCCGCTGATCGAGCCAGACGAGACGACGAAGTGACCGACCTCTTTCCCTTCTTTTACGGCCTGGATCACCATCGACCCTTCGAGCAACAAGAGCAGATGCTCGGCAGGTTCGCCCTGTTTGAACAGGATGTCGCCGACATCGCCGCTCTTCTCCTCGCTCATGTCGAGCAAAACGGACACGTCTTCGTCGCTCAGTGAGGCAAGGGGTGGAATAGCGGTGCGGAGTTCGTCGAGGGTCATCGAGGCGAGCGGTTTTTCGCCCCAAACGCGTCATCGCGCCGATGGTCTCGTCATGGATCGCTGGCGAGCGTCGCCTTAGTTTGTCAGGCTCCGCTCACCTATCCCTCGGCCCATGCTCTCCTCTCGTTCCAGCGGCATCCTGATGCACGTCACGTCGCTCCCCGGACGCTTCGGCATCGGAGACATCGGACCCGAGGCCTATGCGTTTGCCGACTTTCTGCACGCCGCTGGGCAAACCGTTTGGCAGGTACTCCCGCTCGTCCCGGTCGGACATGGCAACTCGCCGTATTCGAGTCCGTCGACGTTTGCTGGAAACCCGATGCTCCTCTCGCCCGAGCGTCTCTGCGCCGATGGCCTGCTGACCGAAGCCGAACTGTCCGCAGCCGAGTTGCCGTCGTCCGAGCAGGTCGACTGGGCCGAGGCGATGCAGCGCAAGCAGGAGTTGATCGACGCCGCGTTCAACCGCTTCGAGCAAACGCCCGACCACCCCTATCACGATGCGCTCTGGCACTTCGCGGGTCACGAATCGCCCTGGCTCGACGACTACGCCCTATTCCGCGCATTGACGCAGGCGCACGGCGCGCCGTGGACGACGTGGCCCGAACCCCTTCGAACCTATCAGCCCGATGCGTTGGCCGAAGCCCGGGAGCAGCACGCCCGAGCGTTGCGCCGCGAGCAGTTCGTGCAGATGGTATTCGCGCGTCAGTGGCAAGAACTGCGCACCTATTGCCGCGCGCGGGGCGTCCGCATACTGGGCGACTTGCCCATCTATGTTGCCCACGACAGCGCCGACGTGTGGGCCGATCAAGGCCTATTTCGCCTGGACGATCAGGGGCAACCCAAGGTCGTAGCTGGCGTCCCACCCGACTACTTCTCAGCCGACGGGCAGCGCTGGGGCAACCCGCTCTATCGCTGGGATGTGATGGCGGAGAACGACTATGCGTGGTGGACCCGGCGGATGCAAAACATCCTGCGGCAGGTCGACGCGGTCCGGCTCGATCACTTCCGCGCCTTCGCCGGCTACTGGGAGATCCCGGCGAGCGAACCGACCGCCAAGGGCGGACACTGGGAGCCGGGACCGGGCGCTGCACTGTTCGACGCCCTGCTCCGAAAACTGGGGACGCTTCCTGTCGTCGCCGAGGACTTGGGCGAGATTACCCCCGACGTGCCCGCACTCATGCAGCGGTTTCACTTCCCCGGTATGGCCGTCTTGCAGTTCGCGTTTGGAGGCGATGCCTCGCACGCGTTCCTGCCGCACAACTACGTCCGCAACCTGGTCGCATACACCGGCACCCACGACAACGACACCCTCGTCGGGTGGTGGAACACGTCGGACCCCACGGGCGATCTGGCGCGCGTCCGTGCTCACGCGGCCTCATACGTTGGATCGGATGAAGGAGGCTTTCGCTGGGAGGCGATTCGCATGATGGCTGCGTCCGTCGCTAGAACCGTCGTGCTCCCGATGCAGGACGCACTCGGGCTGGGCAACGAGGCGCGGATGAACACGCCGGGCGAGGCCGAGGGCAACTGGGCGTGGCGGATGACCGATCAGCCTCCGGCTCAACTCGCCTCGGATCTGCGCCGACTGATGACCACGTACGGACGCTGCTCCGCCGAACCCCTCGTGCGATAGCCGACTGTCCGCCTGTCTGCTGAGCAGCAGCGGTCTTGATTTCGAGGTGTCCGCAGCGGTGGCGCCTTCTCTTCCGCTGGCGCAAACCGCTTCCGGCGTAACGAGGGTGCCATAACGGTCGCGCGGCGGCACGGACCGCGGAGAAGCAGGGTTGCACGAAGTCGACTAATCCCCGACTCCTACCTGTGTCTATTCCTTCCCTCCTGGGCGCCCAAACCACCTATTCTGGCGTCCGCTTCCATCTCTGGGCACCTAGCGCCGAGCGCCTGACCCTTCACCTCGAAAACGGGCCGACGCTCCCACTCGAACCGCAAGGCGACGGCACGTTCGTACTTGCGACGGATCAAGCGCACGCCGGAAGCCGATACAAACTTTCGATGGACGGCGGGGCGCCTATGCCCGACCCCGTCAGCCGCTTTCAGCCCAACGGCGTACACGGCCCGTCCGAAATCGTCGATACAGATTTCGATTGGACCGATGCGGAGTGGAACGGCGTGCCCAAATCAGATCTGGTGTTTTACGAACTGCACGTCGGCACGTTTACGCCCGAAGGCACATTCGCAGCCGCTGCCGAAAAACTTGAGTATCTGCGCGATCTGGGCGTCACCGCCGTCGAACTCATGCCGCTCGCCGACTGGCCCGGACGCTGGGGATGGGGCTACGACCATGCTGCCCTCTTCGCTCCGTCGCGGGCATACGGAACGCCCGACGACCTGCGCCGACTGGTAGACCGGGCGCACGCGCTCGGATTGGCCGTCTTCCACGACGTGATCTACAACCACCTGGGGCCGGACGGCAGTTATTCGGCGGCGTTCGGGCCGATGTTCACGGACACGCACCACACGCCGTGGGGCAGCGCGATCAACCTGGACGACGAAGGCAGCGCGTCGGTGCGCCGCCTGTTTCTTGACAACGCTCGGATGTGGCTAGTCGAGTACCACATGGACGGACTCCGCCTCGACGCGACCGACCAACTCTACGACGATGGCACTCCGCACTTCCTGGCCGAACTCACCGCCGCCGTCGACGCGCTGCCCGGCTGGAATCGCGTGCTGATCGCCGAAGATCATCGCAACTTGAACACCGTCGTTCAGGCGCGTGACCAGGGCGGATATGGACTCGACGGCGTTTGGGTGGACGACTTCCACCACCTGATCCGCAACCACATCGCCGGGGACGAAGAACTCTACTTCGCAGGGTACAAGGACAGCACGGCTCAGCAGATCGCCGACACGATCAACACGAACTGGTTTTACACCGGGCAAATCGCCGAGCATTGGGGCAAAGCGCGCGGGAGCGACCCGTCAGGACAAACGCCCGATCAAGCGGTGTTCTGCATTCAGAACCACGATCAGATCGGCAACCGTCCGCTGGGCAACCGGCTCTCCTCCGACACGACGGCGGACCAGTTTCGAGCCGCATCCACGCTCCTGTTGTTCTGCCCTCAATTGCCGCTGCTGTTTCAAGGACAAGAGTGGGCCGCGAGCACGCCGTTTTTGTTCTTCTCGGATCACGAACCCGAACTAGGCGCCAAGGTGACCGCTGGTCGTAAAGAGGAGTTTGCGGGTTTCAGCGGCTTCTCGGGCGAAGTGCCTGATCCGCAAGATCCGTCCAGTTTCGAGCGCTCCAAACTCGACTGGTCCGAAGCCGACGACGCCCACCACGCGCCGATTCTCGACCTCTACCGCGACCTGCTCGCCCTCCGACGAGACCTCCCACACGGTGCGGCTAGAGCAGCGGCACAGGACGAGAGTTTGCTGACGGTTCAGCGCGGCGACTTCCTGCTCGTCGCCTGCCTACGCGGGACCGGCTCGATCGAACTGGGCGAGTGGACCGATGCTCAGATCGTGATCGACAGCGCCGCGGAGCGCTATGGCGACGGCGGCCCGTATCGCACGCCGTACCGAGGCGCACTGCGGTTCGAGCGTCCGGCTGCCGTCGTTCTGCGGCGGTAGACGTCACTGCGTTTGGTCCGACGCTGACCTGGCAGATCCATCGGACCTGCCAGGTCTCCCCCTTTTCATCAGCCTTTCTGATTGTGCCCTCCCCATTTCGCGCCACGTATCGCCTTCAACTCCATCCCGGCTTCGACTTTTCTGCTGCGTGTGACGTCGTACCGTACCTCGCCGAGTTAGGAATCAGCCACCTCTACCTGTCGCCGATCATGCGGGCGCGCAAGGGTTCGACGCACGGGTACGACGTGGTCGACCACAACGCGATCAACGAAGAATTGGGCGGACGTGAAGGGTTCGAGCGTCTACGCGAGACCTGCCTCAAACACGAACTCGGCATCATCCTCGACTTCGTCCCCAACCATGCAGGCGTCGGCAGCGAAAACAAGGCGTGGCAGGACGTGCTCGCCTACGGCCCGTCGTCGAGTTACGCTCGCCTCTTCGACATCGACTGGGTGCCGCTGAAGGACGAGTTGGAAGGCAAGGTCTTGCTGCCATTTCTGGGGGCGACGTACGGCGAAGCGCTCGAAAACGGCGAACTGAAGCTGCACTACTCCAGCGGACGGTACTGCCTCGACTACTACGATAACCGGTTTGCCCTCTCGCCCGCTTCGTTCGGTCCCATCCTAACGACCCTGCTGGAAGAGTATGAGCGCGAGGAGCCGTATTGGGACTTGAAGGATCTGGCCGACGCCTACGCCACACTCGAACCCCGCGAGCGCGACAAAGCCGAGACGCTGCGGCTGCGGCTGATGGCCCTGGGCGAGCGCGTCGACCTGTCGGCGGCTTCTCGTTTGATGGAGCCTGCGGACCTGCACGACGTGCTCGAACGGCAGTTCTGGCGGCTGAGCTATTGGAAAACGGCAGGCCACGAGATCAACTACCGCCGCTTTTTCGACATCAACGGGTTGGCCGCGCTTCGGATGGAGGACGACCGCGTCTTCTGGCAGGCGCACAAACTGCTCGGCGAGTTGCTGATGCTACCGGGCGTCGACGGCGTGCGCATCGATCACGTCGACGGGCTACTCGACCCGCACCTCTACCTCGAACGACTGCGCGATCTGGGCGCGAGCCACGTTTGGGTCGAGAAGATCTTCGGACAGGGCGAGACACTACCAGACGATTGGCCGGTCGAGGGAACGACGGGCTACCGGTTTATGAACGATGCCGTCGGCGTCCTGCTCTTTCCCGATGGCGAGGACGCGCTTGATCGGACGTATCGGCGCCAGGTACCGGATATGCTGCCTTTTGCCGAGGTTGCCTACAACGGCAAGCACCTGGTGATGAAAACCTCGCTGTCGAGTGAGTTGTACCGGCTGGCCTACGAGTTCGACCTGCTCTCGGAAAGCGACTATCGCACGCGTGATTTTACGCTCGAAGCGCTCCGCGAGGCCTTAGCTGAAATCATCGCGTCGATGGACCGCTACCGGACGTATCTGCCGCACGAAGTCGAGGAGTCGGCGGGCGTGTTGCGCGAGGCTGTCGAGCGGGCGCAGCGGCGCGATCCGGCGGGCGAGCGGTCGGTTTACGGCTTCATCGAACGCGTCCTGATGGGCGACGTGCTGCCTCAGCAGCGGTCGGCGCGGCGTCAGATCGTGGGGCGATTCCAGCAGTACAGCGCGCCCGTCATGGCGAAGGGCGTCGAGGACACGGCGTTCTATCGGTGGACGCGACTTGCAGCGCTCAACGAAGTCGGTGGCGAGCCGGATCACTTTGGCACTTCACCCCAGTCGCTGCACGCACGCGCCCGCTACCGCGCCAGGCGCTATCCCAATGCCCTCCTCGCCACGGCCACGCACGACCACAAACGCGGCGAAGACACGCGCCTGCGCATCGCCGCGCTGTCGGAGTTTGCGAGTGAGTGGGAAGTCGTCAGCGCCGCCCTCGCCGACGTAGGCAGCCGCTACGTTCAGATCGTGCGCCCCCTCCCGGACGACGCCTATCTGTTCGCCCAGACACTCGCCGCCCTGTGGCACGACGCAGACCGCGACACGCTGACCGACCGCTTGGCCGCCTACGCCCTCAAAGCCGCCCGCGAGAGCAAGCGCCACACCAGTTGGATCACGCCCGACGATAGCTACGAGCAGGCCCTCGACACCTACGTCCGAGGCGTCACGACCGATGAAGCAACTCCCGACATCCTCGACGATCTGAGCGCCCGGCTCGCCCACGCCGCGTTCGCCAAGACGATCAGCCAGACCCTGCTCAAACTGACTCAGCCGGGCGTTCCAGACATCTATCAGGGCACCGAAGACCTGGATCTCTCGCTCGTCGACCCCGACAACCGCCGCCCGGTCGACTTCGACGCGCTGACGAATCGACTGTCGACCATCCGCTCGTTCGTTGATACACCCGACGCGGATACGTTCGCGCAGTACGTGACGGAGCAAAACCCGCTGCTCAAACACACCATTCTCGCCTCGGTCCTCGCGCTGCGCAAGCGGCTCCCCGACCTCTTCGCCGGATCGTATCAGGTGCTGGACGCGTCCGAGCCGTTGATCGCCTACGCGCGGCAGGGCGGCGGCGCTGAACTCGTCGTCGTTCTCCCCCGCTGGTTGCCCGACGCCGATACCGAGTTGAGCGTCGACCTGCCCGATGGAGACGGGGTGTGGCGCTGCATCTTGACGGGCGAGGAGGCGGATGGCCCAAGCATCACGCTGGCCACTCCGATGCTATGGCGTGCGATGGTACGAGAGTCCCGCTAAGGTCGGCCTTGTTGTGGCCCTACTCCGACAGCAGTGGGAAGAGGTCGGCTTCGCTTCCATCCCATCCGCACGCATCGCCGCGCGCCGCTCCGTTATCTTCGCGAACACCATTTCGCTCGCGATGACGCCCCGACGCATTTCCGGCACGTTCGACGTGCTCCCCGACGATCAGCCCGCTTCCGGCATTCCCGGCTCCGCTGCATGGCGCTGGCTCGAAACCACTGTCCGCGACGCGTTTCGGATGCACGGCTACGACGAGATTCGCACGCCGGTTATCGAGCCGACCGAACTCATCGCGCGAGGCGTCGGGTCGACGACCGACATCGTGCAGAAGGAGATGTTCGCGTTCGAGCGCGGGTCGACGCAGTACGTGCTGCGTCCCGAAGTGACGGCGCCGGTCGTGCGGGCGTACCACGAGCACAATTTAAAGCAGAAAGGTGGCGTCCAGCGGCTGTTTTACGTCGGTCCCTGCTTCCGCGCCGAGCGTCCGCAGAAAGGTCGCTACCGGCAGTTCCACCAGTTTGGTGCTGAGACGCTGGGCAGCGATCAGCCCGCCGCCGACGCCGAATCCATCGTGCTGCTGCTCGCCATCCTGCGCCGCTTGGGACTGCGCGAACTGACCGTTCGGCTCAACTCCCTCGGCGACCCCGACGACCGCACTCTCTTCCGCGACGCCTTAGTCGCCCACCTGACGCCGCACGCAGATCAGCTTTCCGAGACGAGCCGAGGCCGACTCGCCACCAACCCGCTGCGCATTCTCGACACCAAGAGCGAGTCAGAACAAGCCCTTCTGGTCGGCGCCCCCTCGATGCCCGACTTCCTCTCGGACGACGCACGCGCCCACCACGACCGAGTCAAAGCGCTGCTGACGGCGGCAGGCGTGGACTTCGTAGAAGACCCGACGTTGGTGCGCGGACTCGACTATTACGGACGCACGTCGTTCGAGATCGAAAGCCCCAACCTGGGAGCGCAGAGCGCTGTCGCCGGTGGCGGACGATACGACGGGCTGAGCGAAACGCTCGGAGCGCAGGCGACGCCCGCCGTCGGGTTTGCGTGTGGCATCGAGCGGATCTTGCTCGCGTTGCAGGCCGAAGGCGTCGAGTTGCCCCAGTCGCCCGCGCCGTCGGTCTACGTGCTCGGATTGGGCGATGACGCCTCGACCGCCGCTTTTGAGTTGGCGCATCGCCTTCGCGCATCAGACGTGCCGACGATGCTATCGCTCAAAGGCGGCTCGCTCAAGTCGCAGATGAAAGAGGCCGACCGCCGCAACGCGCGCTTCGTCGTCCTGATCGGCGACGACGAACTCGCCCAGCAGTCCGCATCGGTCCGCGACATGACGGCGAGCGACCAGACGACCGTTGCCCTCGCCGACCTTCCCGACTACCTCACCGCCGCCCTCGCGCGCTGACTGCATGTACCCTCGCATTTCGGATCTTTTCGGCGACCTGTTCGGCGTCGACATCCAGCTTCCGCTCTACACGTTCGGGCTGATGGTAGCCGTCGCGTTCCTCGTGGCGGCGTGGCTGCTGCGCAAGGAGTTGGACCGCAAGTACGCATTGGGCATCATCGGCAGCGTCCGTGTCAAGGACGAGAATGCGCCTAAACCCACGCGTGGCAGCAAGAAGAGCGCCCGCATGGTCGACGTTTCGCCCGGCTACATCGCGGGCACGGCGACGTTTATCGCTCTGATCAGCGGGTTCTTGGGCGCGCGCCTGTTCCACATCCTCGAAAACCTGCCGTCGTTCTTCCGCGACCCGTTCGGGATGCTGTTCTCGTCGGCGGGGTTGACGTTTCTCGGCGGGCTGATCGTCGCCGGACTTTCGGTCGCCTACTACGTTCGCAAGAAAGGCCTGTCGATCCCCGCGTTTGCGGACGGCGTCGCGCCCGGCTTGATGCTGGCCTATGGCATTGGACGCATCGGCTGCTATCTCGCGGGCGATGGCGACTGGGGCATCTGCTCCAATCTGGCCGACAAACCGGGCTGGATTCCCGGTTTTCTGTGGAGCGAGACGTTTCCGCGGAACGTCATGGGTCCGGGCCAGACGCCGACCGACGTAATCGAATACACGCGTCTCCAGATGGCCGAAAGTGGGATGGACGCATCGGTCTGTGCGACGGCGACGGGCGTCTATCCGACGATGCTCTACGAGTTTGCGATGGCTGCGCTGCTGTTCTTCGCGCTCTGGAAGCTGCGCGCGCACCGTTGGGCAGCGGGCTGGCTGTTCGGCCTCTACCTCGTCTTTGCCGGAGCCGAACGCTTCCTGATCGAGCAGATCCGCGTCAACAACGTCGGAGAGTTTTTGGGCATGACCGTGACGCAAGCCGAGGTGATTTCGGTCGTCATGATCGTACTCGGCGGCATCATCATGGTCCGCACGATGCAGAAGCGCGACACACTGGATCAACCGAAACCCGCCGCCGTCGATGCCTGAACCGCTGCTCTCCGAACTCGTCGCCAAGGCCGTCCGCCGCATCGAATCGTGGCAGGCCGAATACACCGATTTCGACCGAGCGCCGAGCGCGACCGTCGACCCCGCCAAACTGGACGCCGCCCTCGCGCTCTACGGCGACAAGCTGACGGACAACTATCCGTTCTTCCACCCGCACTACGCTGGGCAGATGCTCAAACCGCCCCATCCCGCCGCGATTGCGGGCTACGTGGCGGCGATGTGCATCAACCCGAACAATCACGCGCTCGAAGGCGGTCCGCCGACCAGCGCGATGGAGAAGGAAGTCGTCGGCCAGATTGCGCAGATGTTCGGGTTTGAGACGCACCTCGGTCACCTGACGACGGGAGGCACGATTGCCAACGTCGAAGCGCTCTGGATCGCGCGCGAGGAAAACGACGGCGTCACCCTGGCTTCGGCAGACGCGCACTACACGCACGCCCGTATGTCCGCTGTCTTGCGGACTCAGTTCGAGGCGGTTCGCTGCGGCCCAAACGGGCGGATGAGCATGGACGCACTCGAAACGCGGCTCAAGGCAGGCGGCGTCGCCACCGTCGTCGCTACGCTGGGAACGACGGGACTGGGAGCCGTCGATCCGCTCCACGAAATGATTCCGCTCGCCCGTAAGTACGGCGCTCGTGTCCACGTCGACGCGGCGTACGGCGGGTTTTTCGCTCTGCTACGCGACGTGCCGGGGGCGCTATCAGACGATGCCGCCGCCGCGTACCGCGCCATCGCGCAAGCCGATTCCATCGTCGTCGATCCGCACAAACACGGTCTCCAACCCTACGGATGTGGCTGCGTACTCTTCGCCGACCCGCGCGTAGGCCGGCACTACCGCCACGACTCGCCCTACACGTACTTCACGTCCGACACGCTCCACCTGGGCGAAATCAGCCTCGAATGCTCGCGTGCCGGAGCCGCCGCCGGAGCGCTCTGGCTGACGACGCAGGTGCTCCCGCTCGAACCCAACGAAGGGTTCGGTCCGATCCTGCACGCTTGCACACGCGCCGCGCAGACGTTTGCCGACGCCGTCCGCGCTTCCGACGACCTGACGCTCGTTGCCGATCCGATGCTCGACATCGTGTGCTACCACCCGTCGCGTCAGACTGCATCCGAAGTCGACCGCGCGAGCCTCGCGGTGCATCGAGCGCTGATGGAGATGCCTGAACCGATCCATCTCAGCCTGCTCCGCCGTCCGTCTGACCTGCTCGGAGTAACCGCCGACGCATCCGATGCGACGATCCTACGCAGTGTCCTCATGAAGCCTGAGCATGAGATGATCGCGGAAGAGTTGGTTGGACGGATAGCGGCAGTGGCGGCTTCCGTGTAAGCCTTGGCCTGCTCAGACCTGGCAGGTCTCTATCTATCCACCCACTGCCATGCCCGATCCGATCTACCTCGACCACGCGGCCACGACACCTCTTCGTTCGGAAGCGCTCGAGGCGATGATGCCTCACCTGACCGACAGTTGGGGCAATGCCTCGTCGGTCCACCGCTGGGGACGTAAGGCCCGCTCGGTCGTCGAGGATTGCCGCACGCGCGTAGCCGACGTGCTGGGGTGCGAACCTGCCGAGATCGTGTTCACGAGCGGCGGGACGGAAAGCGACAACCTCGCCCTTCGCGGCGCATCGAATCCAGACTGCCCGCTCCTCACATCGCCCGCCGAGCACGAAGCCGTTCTCAATACGGCAGCCCAACTAGGACGAATGGGGCGGCTCGTCAGCCATCTCCCCCTAGACGAACAGACGCCCGATGGCATCACGACAGCGCTTAGCGGACAGTGGGGCACACTCGTCTCGTTGATGTACGTCAACAACGAAACCGGCGCTGTCGCCGACATCCCGGCACTCGCAGAGGCGGCACGCTCCTTCCACGCGACGTTCCACACCGACGCCGTCCAAGCACCCGGACTTCTGCCGATTGGCGTCGAGGTGCTCGGCGTCGACCTCATGAGCCTGTCGAGCCATAAGTTCGGCGGGCCGAAAGGTGCTGGAGTCCTCTACGTACGAGGCGGGACGGATCTGACGCCACAACTCGTCGGCGGAAAGCAGGAACGCGACCGAAGAGCTGGAACCGAGAACGTCGCCGCCATTGCCGGAATGACTCGTGCCCTAGAACTCGCCGAGTCAGAACGCGAAACGACGGCACCGCGCTTGACAACTCTCCGCGACCGTCTCCGCAGCCGCATAGTGGACGCACTCGGACACCGCGTTCACGTCGTCACCCCAACCGATGCGGCCCCGCACATCCTCAACGTCGCCTTCCCGCCTGCACATGGCCGCCCAGTCGATGGTGAGATGCTGATCCTAGGGATGGACCTGGAAGGCGTCGCCGTATCGTCTGGATCGGCGTGCACGAGCGGCACGCTGCGTCCCAGCCATGTCCTGCTCGCGTTGGGCCTAGACGAAGCGACCGCCCGCGCCGCCGTCCGCTTCGCGCTCGGATCGACCACGACCGAATCCGATGTCGACCACGCTGCAGACGCACTGATCCGTGTCGCGAGTCGTGCGTGACCTATCACCCAGTAGCGACGTGGCACGCCACGTCGAAGCGCGGATGTCGAAACTACGCCGAGGTATCTCCCGCCGCAGCATGCTGCGGCGCTACGGAGTTTGCCAACTTCGTAAACGAAACGAAGCCTACCGAATCACTCGGATCCAGTAGGCTTCCAACTCTGCCACTCCGCTTACAGAGCAGGTGCTGCGTACGCGTCGAGCAGGAAGAGCGACGGCGCGGCTTTCTCGATGATCTGTGGCGGAGCCAGCAGCGGCTGCAACTCAGCGATCAGCGCGTCGAACGCGGCACGGTCTCCATCGGCGACGGGCGTGGGCGGTGGTCCAGCTTCTTCGCGGTGGTCGACCTGGACGCCGTTTTTCCAGAAGCGGAAGCAGACGTGCGGTCCGGTTGCCAGACCAGTCGAGCCGACGTAACCGATCGTCTGCCCTTGAATCACGCGCGTGCCAGGCTTGATGCCCTCGGCGAAGCGCGACATGTGGAGGTACTGCGTTTGGTAGGTGCCGGTGTGACGGATCTTGACGTAGTTGCCGTTGCCGCGCGTCCGACTCGCCTGGGTCACGACGCCGTCGCCGACAGCCAGAATCGGGGTGCCGCGTGGGGCCGCGTAATCCGTTCCCAGGTGGGCTTTCCAACGGCGCTGAACCGGGTGAAAGCGGCGCATCGTGAAGCCCGACGTCAACCGCGAGAATGGAACGGGCGACTTGAGGAAGCCGCCGTTCAAACTCTCGCCGCGTCCGTTGAAGTATCCGATGCTCTCCTCTCCATCGAACCAAAAGGCGTCATAAACCACACCGCCGTGCGACATCTCTGCTGCCGACAGACGGGTCACGCCGACTGCTTCGCCTTCGACCTGCCGCTCGTCGTACACGATTTTGATCACGTCGCCGGGCTGTAGGCGATAGAAGTCGATCTTGGTCTCGAACGTCTCGGCCAGCAGCATCGCCAGTTCGACGGGC
The DNA here is from genome assembly GCA_963793245.1 of Rhodothermales bacterium. GTDB lineage: Bacteria > Bacteroidota > Rhodothermia > Rhodothermales > BA12 > CAXBBB01. The sequence goes on along the minus strand of CAWBZG010000002.1, from coordinate 1,196,885 downwards.
GCGTCGGCATTCGTCAGCGTGCCATAGAGTGAGCCTTCGATGCGCGCCTCGAACGACTTCTGCACGATGGTCGATGGACGACGAAAGGTGCGGACCGAACCAGACTCGGTATGGGCCACCAGATACCGCTCGCCATCGAGATCAAAAGCGAGCCGCTCCAACACCCCATTCTTCTGGTACACCTGGATCGTCCGGCCAGCCCGAAGTCCAGCGTCATCGTGCGCCATCAGTGCGTCTTGAAAGGCGAGTCGCGTCTCTCCCTCCAGCCCCCACCCGATCAGAAGCCCGGCATAGTTGTCACCCGACTGAACGCGGTATGACGACACATCCGATTCGGCGATATTGAAGCCGTAGCGATCCCGTTCAACCGGCACGTAATCGACCGATCTGACTGGAGGGAACGCCATCTGAGTCATCGATTGAGGAGCATCCTCATCTGCACCAGCGAAGTAGAAGCCGACAAGCGCGAGGCCCATCAAAGTGAAAGCGGTAAGCGTCGAGCGAATGAGGATACGGGGTCGGATGTGCATACTGAGAAAGGCGGGCGAGTGCTTGAATTGTATAAAGCTACTGCACAGACGGTGAAGCGCCGGGAAGCTGAGCCAGGAGATTCCGTGCACCAATGTGCCCCGGAACCGCTTTTAACACGGTTTCTGCTTCAGAACGAGCCTCTCGGAGTTGACCTGTCAACGCAAGCGCACCCGCCAGATTGTACCGGGCTTGTACGTTCCCAGCGTCGAGTTCAAGTGATCTCTTAAGTGGTTCTAACGCTCGCCGCGCATTTCCTTCTTCAAGATAAATACTTCCAATCATCATAAAACCCTGGCTCGATGGATGCCGATCCAGCGCTGCCAGATAGTACACCTCAGCCTCGTCGAAACGTCCAAGCCCGGTGAGTACACTGCCCGCGGCGAGATATCCCGAGTCATCGAACGGGTACTCCTGGATACGAGCCAACGCTGTTTGAAGCGCCAACCTAGCGTCACCTCGTTTGGCGAAGTAAAGCCGCTGGGCCTCATTTGCTTCGGCCCAGGTCATCTCCCGCCGAAACAGCTGGCTTGCTATTGAATCGACGGGGGTACGCAAGCGCAAGGTGTCGAGATAGGGCTTACGCGTCCCCACTGGTTGAAACGGCCAGACCGCAGTGAGTTGGAGTACGCGGTACCTCCCGACGAGCGAGTCGACGGGCGTGAGCAGAGACTCGGTCCGAGCGATGGCTTCGTCGACAAGATCCGGTCCCTCAGCAGGCGGGCGCACGAGCAGCGAGTCGTAGAACGCGTCGGCGATCGCGAAAAACCCGGCGGGCATTGGGTGCAGGTGCTCGACCATCATCTCGCTGCCGACGATGCGGCCCGGCGAGCGCTGCCGCATGGCTTCTTCCGAATCGACCAGGTGGATGCCGGGCTGATCAGCCAGTTGACGGATGATCTGGTTGACGGCAGACGGCGCACGGAATCGGAGGCCGTCGCGGTCGCGCGCTCTGGTGTAGGCGTCTCGCGCGTTTGCCGTATCCCCTAGTTGCTCCATCGTCTGGGCGAGTCCATAGCTGCACGCAGCGCACAGCGTATCCGAAGCATCCAACCCGGCATAGAGATCGCGGGCGGCTTGGGCCTCTCCCCTGCTCTGCATCTGCTGCGCCTGAGCCAGTTGCGCTCCCGTTTCCTCGTTCGACATCAAGTTGACAAAGGGCGATTGATCGCGCTCGTTGCTCGCGATGGTCGAGAGATAGACCGGCACGTCGTGTGCGCGGTAGAACTCGATCAGTCGGGACATATTCTGCTCGAACGCCTCCAGTCCGGCGCGATACACGTCGCTGTCGAGTGGGATGCTCTCGTTCTGCACCATGCGCCCCATCAGTGTCCCTCCGTCGTCTGCATCCGGCCCGAACCAACCGGCGATGCCTGCCAGCGCATTGCGGATCAGCTGGACGGTCCGCAACCGTTGCAGGCGCAAATAGAGTCGGACCAGTCCAGGCGACGAACCCAGGGAGACGGACGACCCTGCACCCAGGGCGCCATAGTATTCGTTGTGCCCGGCGTAGATCAGAACAGCGTCCGGCTCGATCTCGAGCACCTCGTCGGCAAGGTCGAGCAGCGTAAAGGAGTTGACAGCCGCCAACGCCGTATTGATCACCTCGACGGTCCGATCGGGATACGTCTGCTGCAACCGCTGCTCCAGCATTCTCGAAAACGCGCCGCCCGCATAAAAGGGAAACCCAGCCGCCGTCGATCCACCCTGAACGACGAGTCTCAGCGTCGTGTCGCTCTTCTGAGTCGCGAAGTAGTCTTGCAGTCCCGTCGGAACGGTCGGCTGCCCATAGAAATACCGCCGCGCCATCTCGGGATTCTGGACGCGCTGTCCGGGGATGCCCGGCGCATCGATAAAGAGCGGATACGAGTCGCCATAGTCGACGACACGCAGGACTCCTTCGAGCAGTACGAAGAAGACGACTGGCATGAGCAGCGCCACCAGCGTAAAGGCGATGCGCTTACCCGGACTCAGTTTGGGTGCACTAGACGTTGTCTTGCTCACGACTGAGGCGTCCACGGCGTCTCCTGGACACCGAGTTGGTGATTGACCCAAAGCGCGAGCGTGAAGAGCACATCCGACAGGCGGTTGAGGTAGACGATAGCGCCCTCACCAATCTCGCCGACGACTTCGCGCTCCGCAGCGCGAACGACCAGGCGCTCGGCACGTCGGCACACGGTTCGGGCGACGTGAAGCTGGGCAGCAGCCGGATGCCCACCGGGAAGCACAAACGTTTTGAGCGGCGGCAGACTCTCGTTGCACGCGTCGACCCACGCTTCGAGTTGGTCGACGTGCTCATCGGTCACTCGGGGAACGACCGGCTTAGCGGTGTGGGGCGTGGCGAGGTCCGCACCCAAGACGAACAAGTCGTCTTGCACCTGAGCGAGAATCGTGTGCGCCAAATCGACGCCATCTATGGGCAGCAGGGCGCGCACCAATCCCACGACCGAGTTCGTTTCGTCGACGGTGCCGTAGGCTTCGATGCGGGGGTGATCTTTGGCGACGCGGGCACCGCCGAAGAGTCCCGTCGTACCGCCGTCCCCCGTCCGCGTGTAGATTTTCAAGATGTCGAGTTGTAATGAGTGAACGCCTAGTCCAAAAGATACGCCTGTCGCTGCTCGCCGCTTTGCTTGTACTGGCAGCAGGGTGCGACTCGTCGATCGACGAGCAGGATGCTTTTTTCGAGACAGCCGCCCAGGTACCCTCGGGCTTTACCGAAACGGACGATCGCGGTAGCATCGTATCGGTAGACGAGGACGACTGGCGTACGGCCCCGCTGTATAGAGGACGAGTGCGCGTCTCCCCGGTCTTCCCCAACCCAGGCACTCAGACTGGGCCGATCAACCTCACCGTCGCCATCCTCTTCTCGGACGCTGTCCAGCGCGGGTTGGTCGTCCGTGCCCGCCGGTCCGACGGCGTTCTGATCACCCTCGACACGATCCAGCGGACCGGACCGGGCAACTATGTCCTCACATTTAATGCCGCCACACTCGGACGGACGGGTTTGGTCCGGCTCTTCATCCTCGACAGCGTTGGCAACGCCAGCGGTGACATCATCAGCTACGGCGACCTGATGATCCGCTGAGCAGTCCAAGCTGGGGGCATCCTACTCATCTGGAAGCCACACTCATTGTCAACCGTCTTCGCTGCGAAGAAAGAGTTCTACAACAGCCTCTAAACCCAGAAGAGCAGGCTGACCGTTAAGCTACCAACTGCCTGAACAGATCTATTCGCGATCGGCTTCGACGGTCACACCGTCGGTGATGATGTAGTTGGCGCTCATAGCCATACCGTCCACATCGGGGGAAGGCGGCATCATTGTGACCACGCGGGGTGGTTGGGCTGGCGAACGCATCGGCACGAGCGACCCAACGGCCAGCAGCAGCATCGCACAGATAGTCATCGCCCGAACGTTCATGCGGACTGAGCGGCCCCAGACTCCAGGGTGAGGCGCTCGGTCACGGCGTTTTTGCTGGGCGCGCTGCGTCTCTTTCAGCCGCGCCATCAGCGCAAGATCGAGCGAAGGCGGCGGCGCGAGCGATTCCATCCGGCTCATCCTTCGGAAGGCCAGCAGGCTATCGAGTAACTCGCGGGCATCCTTGCTGATCGATAACCGAGCGAACAAGTCGGCGTGCGCGTCGAGGGGAAGTTCTCCGTCGGCGAACAGGTGGATCGCTTCTTCGAGATCGTCCGGGAGCGGAGCGTAAAGGTCAAGCATGATGCGTCAGGTGGTGGCGACGGGAATGGCAGAAGCGGCGTCGGGTTCGAGCGTGGCCTCGCGGTATAGGATCGCCATCTTGCGGCGCGCTTTGAATAGCCGAGACTTGACCGACGACACAGTCGACCGCGTTACGGCGGCGATGTCCTCGTAGCTCAGGTTCTGATACTCGCGGAGGATGAGGACCTCGCGGTAGTCGGTCGACAGGCGAGCGAGCACGTGGTTGACGAAGCGGATCGCGTCGCTCCGCTCCAGATCGGCAGACGGCGAACGCAAGCCGGGCAATGCGTCAGGCTCCTCTAGGGTGTCGACCCGCTTGGACTTCCGCAGATAGTTGAGACACTGATTGCGTGCGATCGTGAAGAGCCAGCTTTTGAACGCCCGCGTAGCGACGAGCCGCTCACGATGCTCGTAGACGCGAATAAACGTGTCTTGAGTGACGTCCTGAGCCGCCTGACGGTCCATCAGCATCTTGTAGACAAAACCATAGACGGCTCCTTTGTGCTGGTTGTACAGCGAGACGAACGCGAACTCGTCGCCCTGCTGGAAGGCTTCGATCAGAGCGGCGTCGGGATTGGAAGCACGTGGCGGCATAGCGGTGGGGGCGCGAGCGACAGGAAGGCGGTTTAGGACAAAGACACGACTCGTGCAGGATAGTTGCTCTGTTTTTTCACCGATCCGTCGCGCGGTTTAACGCTGCGGTGATGGATTTCGATGCGTCCGTCCTCATCTTGCATCTAGTTATCCCACAACACCGCATATGCGCACTCTGTTACTCGGCCTCATGGCCTTCCTGCTCGTACCCTCGGCGTCCGCCCAACTCGTCGTCACCGGCGTGTTCGACGGTCCCCTCTCGGGAGGGACGCCTAAAGCCATCGAATTCTACGCTACCGAAGCGATCCCCGACCTGGCGATCTATGGATTCGGCTCGGCCAACAACGGAGGCGGGACGGACGGCGAAGAGTTCACCTTCAGCGGATCGGCGACGGAAGGCCAGTATCTGTATGTCGCGAGTGAGACGCAGGGCTTCACCGATTACTTCGGCTTCGCCCCCACGTTCGATAGCGGTGCTGCGGGCATCAACGGCGACGACGCGATTGAGGTATTCAAGAACGGCGCCGTCATCGACGTGTTCGGCGACATCAACACCGACGGAACGGGAGAAGCCTGGGACCACGTGGACGGATGGGCCTACCGCACCTCGGACACCGGCCCCGACGGAACGACCTTCGTGGTCGGAAACTGGAGCTTCAGCGGCACAGACGCTATCGACGGGTGCACGACCAATGCCAGCTGCGCGTCGGTCTTTCCCATCGGCACGTACACGGTTGCCTCACAAGAAGGCCAACTCATCATCACCGGTGTCTTCGATGGCCCGCTTTCGGGAGGCACGCCCAAAGTCGTCGAACTCTACGCAACCGGAGCTATCGCCGACCTGTCGACCTTTACGGTTGCCAACTACAACAACGGCGGCACGACGATCAGCAACTCAGCGGTCTTGTCAGGGTCGGCAACGGCTGGGCAGCACATCTATGTGACGCGCAGCGCCGATGCAGCCAACTTCCAGACCTATTTCGGCATCGCCCCCACCCTGGCCCCCGGCGACGCGCCCTCGATCAACGGCGATGACGCGGTAGCCGTCTTGAAAGACGGAACTATCGTCGATGCGTACGGCGTGATTGGAACAGACGGAACGGGAGAAGTCTGGGAGCACCTCGACGGTTGGGCCTACCGAAACGACGGAACGAGCGGAAGCGCCACGTTCTCGGCTGCGGACTGGACGTTTAGCGGCGTCGACGCGACGGATGGCTGCGCGACCAATGCCGGTTGCGCCTCAGTCTTCCCCATCGGCACCTATGCTGCAGGAATGGGCGGCGGTGGAGGCGGAACCGACACCCGTGTCCAATTCGCGCTGACGGCGGCATCGGTCGCCGAAGGTTCGGGTGAGTACAACGTCGAAATCACGATCATCAATCCGTCGGCGAATGACGCCACGACGTTCGAGGTCGCTGTTGGGGGCGACGCCGAGCGCACACAGGACTATATGGTCACCGGCACTCCCCCGGCTTTCACAGCAGGAAGCAGCGCCTCGCTTTTCTTCTCCATCGACCCTATCGACGATCAGATCGATGAGTTGGACGAAACCGTCGTACTCACGCTGACCCAGGTCATGGGCGGTACGAACGCATCCGTTGGGACGCCGTCGACGTTTACGCTGACACTCGTCGATGCGCAATCAACCGAGGACCCGACGCCCATCACGATTGAGACGGCGCGCGCGCTTCCCGATGGCGACCGCGTTCTCGTGCGGGGCGTCTTCTCACGCGTCAAAGGCGCCTTCGCCTATCTCCAGGACGGCTCGGCAGGCATCGCCCTCCGCCAACCGTCCGGCAGCTTTCAGGACCAGATCACCAGTGGCGCCATCGTCGCAGGTGATAGCGTAGAAGTGCTAGGCACACTGTCGAGCTTTAACGGCCTCAAGCAGTTCAACGAGGCCAACATCGAAGCCGTTCGAGTCTTGCAAAAAGGTGTGGGCGTTCCTGCCCCCCTCGTCCGCACGCTCACTGAACTGACAAACAACGGCGAAGCGCTTGAGAGCCGCCTCGTCCGCGTCGAAGGAGCATCGTTTTCGGAGACCGGCACGTTCGCCGAGCGCTCCAACTACACGCTGAACCAAAACGGCGCGACGTTCACCGTCCGCGTTGCCAACGCTGCCGATACAGATGTCGATGGAGTCGCGATACCCTCCGGGACGACGACCGTAACCGGCATCTTGAGCCAGTTCAACTCGACGGGCGTAGGGGGCTACCAGTTGCTTCCGATTCGCACAACCGACATCGGCGATGCGGCGCCCCTGCCCCCGACGGTTCGTTTCGTTAGGGAATCGGCGACGGTCAGAGAGGATGCAGGCATGTACACCTTCCGCGTCGAACTCAACAACGCATCGCCCACTGAGGCCTCCACCGTCGACGTGAGTTTGACCGGAGGAACGGCGACCAACGGAGCCGACATCGCCACGTTCAACACGCGCACGCTCACGTTCCCGGCCAACGCGACGATGGCTCAGGAAGTCACCCTTTCGCTGACCAACGACCGTGTGAAAGAAGACGCGGAAACGCTCATCTTTACGCTTTCCAACGCGTCAGCTACGATCGGCACTCCATCGACGTTCACCCTGACGATCGTCGACTCCAGCTCTGTAGGCGAGCAGTCGATCTTTATCGGAGAGTCGGGCGAGACGCTGCAGAACAGCATCCGCACCACCTACACGCCGAACACGCTGGGCTACAACACGGCCCGCGATCAGATGTACGGTTTTGTGTGGAACACCAGCGGAACGCTCCCGGGCATCTACACCGGCCTGACGATCAGCGTCCCGGCCAACCCGAGTACCGCACGTAGCAACGCGCAGGGACAGGGCTTCAACGCCGAACACCTCTGGCCGCAATCGCAAGGCGCAGGAGAAGAGCCAGCCCGTTCGGACCTCTACAACCTCGCCCCTACCGTTAGCGGAGTAAACAGCGACCGAGGCAATCTGCCCTTCGGCACAGTATCCGCTTCGACGGCTACCGACTGGTACCGGGGATCGACGAAGCAGAGCCAGACGCCGACCGGCGATCTGGGTCTGTGGAGCCGCCGCAACAGCACCCGCTTCGAACCTCGTGACGAGTTCAAGGGCGACATCGCGCGTAGCCAGTTCTACTTCTACACGATCTACAAAACGCAGTCGAATGCTTCGTATTGGAACGCTGTCAAGGACGTGCTCTACCAGTGGCACCAAGACGATCCCGTCAGCACCGATGAGTTGACGCGCCACGACCGCATCGCACAGGTCCAGGGCAAAGACAACCCGTACGTGCTCGACGCTACTCTCGTAGGCCGCGCTTTCTTCGGAGAGACCGGCGGTGGTGACGGCGGCGGTGAAACGCTCGCCCTGAGCACGATCGCCGATGCGCGCGTCCAAGCCGACGGTTCGCGCGTCCGCTTCCGGGGTGTCGTCACGCGCGCTCGTGGAACGGCGCTCTATCTCGAAGACGGAACGGCAGGCCTCAACGTCCGCCAGTTCGAAGGCGAGCTAGTCAACTCAATCCAAAATGGAACGGTTGTACCCGGCGATAGCGTCGAGGTAATCGGCTCGGTTTCGAGCTTCAACGGTCTCAAGCAAGTCTTCGGTAGCGGCTTCGAAAGCATCGAAGTGATCGCAGAAGATGCGGGTATCCGCTCGCCTCTCGTCGTGACGGCGTCGGAGTTGAACGGAGCATTCGCCGAATCGCTCGAAAGCCGACTGCTTAGCGTTGAGGGGGCCACGTTCGTGCAGACCGGCACGTTCGAGGCCAACAGAACCTACCAGATCACGAGTAACGGCACCACGATCGACGTACGCTTCGGCAGCAATGCCGACGACTCCGATCTGGTCGGCACGGCGATCCCGACAGTTCCCGTCACAGTGACGGGCGTCCTCGGACAGTTCGACCGCAACTCGGAGGGAATCGGCTTCCAGCTCCTCCCCATCGAGACGAGCGACATCGCGACCTTCACCAGCACGCCGGAAGAACTGGCAAACGGAGAACTCGACGTGCGCCTTTTCCCGCTGCCTGCCCGCGATGCGCTCACGATTGCGCTCTCGCAGCAGGTCGCTGCCGGAACGACCGTCGAGATCGTCGACCTGATGGGCCGCATCGTCCAGCGCACCGCTATCGACCGCCAGTCAGTCAGCATCCCGACTTCGGCTCTGTCGTCGGGTGTCTACTTGATGCGTCTCACGACGGCTGACGGTTCGGTATCCCTGCGCCGTTCGTTTACGGTAGCTCGCTGATCGACCCAAGGCAGTCTAAACGAAAGCGCCCTCCGTAGCCTGGCTACGGAGGGCGCTTTTCGGTTTAGCGAAGAGGCTTCGACGTTTGGTCGATCTCGCCAAAGAATGGCTGTCTAGAACGAGCCGCCAAAGAAGATGGCGTTCATCAGGACCGTCGATGTGCCCATCCAGAAGCCGCGAAACGCCGGGTTGTCGTGCAGAAAGACGATGCTGCCGCGTCCGCTGCGGAGTGCGGTGACGACTGCCGATCCACGCGCTTGCTCCAGACGGTCCGGGCTGATGTACCCGGCGGCCAGCGGCTCGTCCGTGTAGACGGCGACGTTAGAGCCGGGCGTTTCGGACGGAGCGTAGAACGTGGTGCCGCGTCGGAAGAACGGGAACGTCGGCGTTAGACCGTAGGCGATGGGATGCGTCGTGTCGACGTTGGCGGTGAGGATGAGTCCGCCGACGGCCTGGGCGCCGCGCATCGTGCCCAACTCGGCGTAGGGCGTTGCCGCGAGAATGCTGTCGCGATCGGCATCTTCGCGCTCCTCCATTTCGGCCAAGCCGTTGCGGATAGCCCAGCTAGCTGCCGATGTCGTGGCGATCAGGTGTCCACCGCCGCGTACCCAGGTCCGCACCGAAGCGGCGAGATCGCTATCGTAGTAGCCGCCCGCCATGATCAGCGTGGTGTAGCGGCTCAGGTCGGCACGGCCCAGCGAGCTTGCCTCTAGCAGAACGACCGGAAGATCCATCCGCTCGCCCAGGTGATGCCAGATCTCGCCCGCGTCGCTTGAACTCGCGCCACTCCCGACGACCAACGCGATCTCGGGCTGGGCGATCACGTCGAAGTTGGTGCTACCCAGATCCGGTCCGGCCTGCGAAAGGCCCGTCGTTACCGCATACGCGTCGACGCCATCGTCCGCGACGACCTGCCGCACCGCGTCACGTACGACAGAAGCCGGAACGTCCTGCTCACCGACCGAAACGACGAGCGTCCCCCGGCCAAACTCCATCTCGCGTCCGTCCACCATCGCCGTCATGGGAAGGGTGCCCAAGCGGACACGGATTCCAGCCTCCTGCAACGCGTAGAGCGCGCGTGGTGCATACAAGCGGCCCCAGGGAATGAGGTACGCATACGCATTGGGGGCGTCAACCAACCGGCCCTGCGGCTCCGTGGCAACTGCTGCGCGCGTGGCGACTCGGGTGCCGCGCGACACGTCGGCCATCGGCAGTCCGTAAGCAAGCGGCAGCGTCCACGCCGACACGTCGTAGAAGAGCGAGTCGGTAAACGTGAACGGTCGCTCCATCACGCCGTTGATGAGGCGAGCTTGCGGCTGGTCGAGCGCGACGTAATAGCTACCGGCGTCGAAACGGGTACCGTCGACCGTCAGCGGAGACGTGAGTTGCTCGACCTGGATGCGGTGTTTGCCTAGCAGTCGGGCGAGGTGCGCCGCGCGCGTGGCGTCGCCGCCGTCGCCAAAGACGTAGCCTTGCAAGCCGATCTCGCGGGCGAAGTCGGACGATCCGGCGTAGAAGTCGCGCTGCATTTTGAGCAAATCGACTCGCAAGCCGAGGGCAGCGCGGAGCGACGAGATCGACGTGGCGAACTGGTTGCGTACGGTTTCGGGGTAGGTCAGCAATCCGTTGTTGTCGGTGTCGACCTGCAACGCACGGCTGCTCGCCTGCTCGAAGAGGATGCCGACCGAGCCGTTGACGTCGGGGTAGGTCGAGCCTTTTCCATAGTAGAAGTCGTCGAAGCTCTCCTTGGAGTAGTAGAGGCTACCGATGTCGTCGAGGATGGCGGCGTGAAACTCGGCCATCCGTCCCGCCATGTCCTGGTTGGCTTGCGGCGTGTTCGGGTTGGTGCGCGACGGGATGCCGGGCTGGAAGAAGAACGTCGACTCGCCGCCCATCTCGTGGAAGTCGGTCAAGAACTGCGGGCGGAAGCGGTGGAAACGCTCCAATCGGCCCTGGCTGCTAGGATGGACGGCAGGCAGCCAGTCGCGGTTGAGGTCGAACCAGTAGTGGTTGGTGCGTCCGCCCGGCCACGGCTCGTCGTGCTCGATGTCTTGGCGGTCCGAGATAGGAATCGGCCCGCGATAGCGCTCCATCCAGCCGACGAAGCGTGCGCGACCGTCCGGGTTGTAGACGGGGTCGAGGATGATGACCAAATCGTCGAGCATCTGCCCTACTTCCGCCGACTGTCCAGCCGCGAGGTGGTGCAGCGTCAGCAGCGCGGCGTCCGCCCCGCTCGCCTCGTTGCCGTGCACGCTGTAGCCCATCCAGACGACGCCGGGCATCTGCGCCAGATCCGCATCCGAAACGCCGCTCGGAGCATCCGACAGGCGACGGTTGGCTTCGAAGATGGCGTCCAGGCGCGCGTGGTTGGCGGGCGATGTGACGATGGCCTGCACGAGGGGGCGTCCTTCGACGGTGTGCGCATAGGTTTCAAGCATCACGCGCGGCGAAGCGTCGGCGACGCGCTCGTAATAGCGCACGATGGCTTCGGGACGGGCGTGCTTCGATCCAGCTTCGAAACCGATCACGTCGGACGGCGAGGGAACGCTGGTATCGAAAGTCGTTCCGACGAGTCGAAGCGGAAGCTCGTTGGGTATCGATGGAGCCTGCTGAGCCAGGGCAGCAGGTGAGCAGAGCAGCAAGAGGACGAGTAAGCGTCGCATGGGTGCGGGTCAGGAGAATGAGAGAGCGTCGCGGAAAACGCACGGATCACGAGCGGCGCCCAGCGTTTGGACTTCTCGAAATAACCGGCGCTTCGATTGCGTCTGTAAAGGTACACTCCTCCGCTGCCGTCGATGGCTCGTCCCGCCCGCGTTCTTCCCGTCCTGTTTCTGGGAACGCTCGTCGCCGCGCTCGACATCGCCCTGGTAGGTCCGTCACTCAGCGCCATCGAAGCCGCGTTTGGACTGACCGAGCGCACGTCGGCGTGGATCTTGAACGCGTTCATCCTCGCCAACCTGGTCGGACTGCCCTTCACCGCACGTTTGGGCGACGTCTGGGGCAAGCGCGCCACGTTCGCGTCGTGCCTGAGCGTGCTCGCCATCGGCTCGACCATCGTTGCTTCGGCGCCGAACATCTACGTCCTTTTGATCGGGCGTGTGCTGCAAGGGTTGGGCGCGAGCGGACTGTTTCCGATGGCCGCTGCCGTCGTCGGCGACGTGGTCGCGCCCGCACGTCGAGGTGCTGCTCTCGGACTGTTGGGAAGCGTATTCGGGTTGGCGTTTCTGATCGGGCCGATCATCGCCGGTATTCTGGTGCAGACGTCGTGGCGATTGGTGTTCGTCGCTCCTCTGCCGCTCGCCCTGCTCGTCATTGCGGCGAGCCTGGTCGTTCTCCCCAACACCCGGTCGACGGACGGCGAGCGCTTCGACACGCGCGGCGCGTTGCTTCTTGGGGCGGCTCTACTTTTGGGCGCGCTGGGGCTGACGCGATTTGATTCGCTGGCTGGAGTAGGTCCCAATGGAGTTGCAGCGATACTGCTCATCGGAGGTAGCGCGTTCGTCTGGCTCTACGGACGCCATGCTGCTCGTGCTGCATCGCCGATCATTGCTCCGTCGTTCTTCGCGCGCCGTCAGGTGGTACTCGCCGCGCTGTTCAGTTTCGGCGCCGGACTGGTCGAAGCGCTGTTCGTCTTTCTCCCCAAGTACTGCATGGTGGCGTACAGCGTCGACCGCTCCGAGGCTTCCTATCTGCTGCTTCCGCTCGTCGTGTGTATCACGGCGGGTGCCCCGATCGCCGGACGCATGATCGACCAGATCGGCACACGCACGATTCTGGCCGTCGGCTCGTCGATTCTGACTCTAGGTCTGTTCGTTCTCTGGCAGTTTAGCGCGACGCTGGGCGGATACGTGAGCGCGACCGTTCTGATCGGATTGGGACTGTCGGGCCTGCTCGGTTCGGCGATCTCCTACATCCTTCTGGGCGAGAGTGAGGCCAAAGACCGCACGACCGGACAGGGCGTCGGCACCTTCTTTCTGGCGACAGGGCAGACCCTCGGCAGCGCGCTGATCGGTATGCTCGTCGCCACTCAGAACGGCGCCATCGCCGGGTATGAGAGCGCGTTTCTCGTCGCCCTCATCGTCAGTGGGATACTGATCGCCGCGAGCGCACTGCTCCGCTCGCCCAGCGACGAACGGGCGATTGTGGCGGCGGGTTAGACAAACGCAAAGTGGCCGACTCCTGAGAGCCGACCACTTTGATGACGATGTCCGTCTGTACCGAGAGCGGGATTCGAACCCGCACGGGGCGTGCGCCCCAGCGGATTTTAAGTCCGCTGCGTCTACCCTTTCGCCATCCCGGCAGGCCGCCAAACTACGTCAGCGAAGAACGACGAGTTGCTGCGTGCTTGTCCCCCGATCCGTCGTCAGACGTAGGAGGTAGAAGCCACTCGTCAGACGTGACGCGTCGACCGTTCGGGTGTGCGGACCCGCAGACAGCGAGGCGCCCGATTCGAGGACCGCGACTTCGCGCCCGATGGCGTCGTAGAGAACGAGCGAAACCATACCAGCCTGAGCCAGCGTGAACGACACGTCGGACGATTGGCGCACCGGATGCGGACGAGCAGGCGAGAGAACGTCTGCTGCCGTTTCTATCGGAGTATCGACCGAGGTCAAGGTAGACGTGCTGACTTCCAGATCGTCGAAGCGAAACTGGCCGAAAGCGACGAGCGAGGCGTCGCTTTCGGGGCGCGACATCTGAAGCGATTCCATGCGGAGGCTACCGTCGAACACGCCGTTGCCTATCCACGTACCGGCACCGTCAACCGAGGGCGTCCAGTCGATGCGCCGCCATCCGATCCAATCGACGGTGTACCACGGGCTGACTTCGTGCCCACCCGGGCCGTTGTCGTCGACGCAGAAGCGAAACAGGTTGCCGCTGCCGTCACCGAAGAGCGAGACCGAAACCGTCGCGTCGGCGTCGAAACGCACCGTCTTGGCGGGAGCGGGATCCGCGATGTACTCGCGGATCAGGTAGGGAGCCGGAGCACCAGCCACCCAACCATACGTGATCTCCAGGCTCTGCGACGACGTACGCAGCGGGCTGGCGAGATCGCTCACCCGAGCACGCGTCGAGTCGACGATCAGCGCACCTGAAGTGGTCGATCCGCTCTGCGTCGGCGCCCACCAATCGACGAGCACTTCGGCGCCCTCGAAATCGTCGATGGTGCGGACGGTACGGGTAAAGTTGCTTACTTGGAAGCGCAGGCGCCGAATCGTGCCGACCTCGTTCCCGAACTGGTCGGCCATCGACGCGGGCAGGACGAACGAGTAGAAGTTACCGGCGCGCAGCGGTTCGAGCGGAGACGCGTTGAGAACTGTCTGCTCTCCTACGTCGGTGAAGCGGATGTTGGCGGCGACAGATCCACCATCGCTGTCCTCGAACATGAACGCTTTGAGATCGACCGAGAGCGGATCGACGAGTTCATCGAATGTGATCTGGACCAGCGGTATGCGGTCGACATCGCCAGCGTTGTTAGACGGCGATGTGCCTACGATTCGAGGGCCGACGACGTCGCGTGCTCCGGTCGTGAACTGTGCCGTGAATGCGTCACCAGCCGTTCCGTCGGCATCGCCGTCGAATCCATACCCGCGCGCGCCATCGGCCGAGGCCGCAATCGTGACGGTGTATTGCGTGTTGGCCAGCAGCGAGTCGGGCGCAATGACCAAGCGACGGTCGCCATTGCTCCAGACGTAGTTGACAGGCGGAGCAGGCGAAATCGAAACGGCGGCTTGTGTCGTCGCGCGATTCATCGGTCGCGAAAAGTCGATCACGATGCTTTCGTTGACCTTGGCAGATGCACCGGGCGCAAACGCGACTATGGTGGCCGGGACAGTCGACACCATCTGGACGTTGAATCGCGTGATGGCGCGGTCTTCAGGAGTCACTTCTACGCTCGTCATGGCATAATCGCGCCGCTCGACGGAAACCGTAGCCGTCCCTCCTGCGACGTTCTCGAACCAGTACCAGCCGTTGCCCAACTGCCGAGTGCTGTCGCCCACGTGCTGTCGGAAGAGCGTTGCGAACGTCGGCGTGGTGTAGCTCTCGCCTCCCAGCGTGACGACTGCACCGTTGATCGCCGCTCCAGACTCGGCATCCGAGACGACGCCACCAACGAGCCGCACGTCTGGACGCGTCACGCCGCGCACGTCCATCAGCGCGTGTGCCATGGACCAGGCCTTGAGGCGTTGGTACATCGGATCCATAAAGAGTAGGTTCAACTCCGGGTTGGTGTGGAATCCGCTCTCGCTGAGCATCGAGGGCATGTTGGTAAAGCTCTGGACGAAGTTGCGCCCGCCTTTGGGACCCGAACGGCAGGTGCCGATGCCATAGAACTCGCATTCGCCCCAAGCACCGCCATTACTGGCAGGCACTTCCATTTTCTGAGCCATCAGCGCCCCCGTTGCCTCAGCCAGTGCCTTTCCACCCGACGGCGTCCCTTCGGATCGGTCGTTGAGTTGCGGCCAGAGCACGAACAGCGAGCGCGCATCCGGCCCAGCGGCGTTGGTGTGGATCGAGTGGAAGAAGTCAGCGCCCGAGGCATTGGCCTGATCGACGCGCTGGTTCAGGCCGACTTCGCTGGTCAGGTTGGTACGCGACGTGAAGACGGTGTCGATGTCCGTATACGTGCGCAGAATGTCGATGAGCGCTTTTGAGTTGAGCAGGGCGCCTTCGCTCTCCGAGTAGCCGAACGCGCCCTGGTTCTGCGTCTGGCTGTGACCGGGATCGAGAAAGAGCGAGTACCCGGCGAGTCCGGTCGTTTGCTGAGCCGAAGCGGGAACGGCTAGCGCGAGGAGGGCGACGAGCGCCAGTGTGCGGTGGATCATGGTCGGGCGCATCAGTAGGTCAGGGGCAGCACTTCGATCAGGCCGCGATCGAGTTCGTGGTAGAGGAGCGAGCGTCCGCCCGGTCCCCACGTGGGATGCAGTTCGAGCCGGTCGGCGGTCTCGGAAAGCACCTGGGCTTGTCCCCCTTCGAGCGAGTCGATCCACACATCGCTGGAGAGCATCTGGTGACCGTCGTCGGTCGTGCGCACGAAGGCGAGCCATTGGCCATCCGGCGACCACGATGCCTGCTCGCCCTTGCCATGCGAGACGAGACCCGTGCCGTCGAGGTTCATACTCATCAAATCGCCGCCGACGATCTCGAAGGCAACACGCCCCGTCGCACTGACGACGACGTTGAGCAGAGGACGGTCGTCGACATCGGCGAAGAGTTCGGTCGTGCCAGTAGGTCCGGCGAGTACCAGCCGCTCGTCCTGCGCGAACGGAACGGACTGATCTGCCCCATCGACTAGCAACGCCTCACCACTTGGCGCAGCGACGGCCAGAGAGTTGCCCCGAACAGCAGGCGGCGCGGGCATATCGGACTGACGGGCGAGTACGTCGGCGGCCTGCGACTGAGGCGAGAATGCGACGAGTTGGGCTTCCTTCCCAACGCCTTCGCCTTCGAAAATGCGAGCGACGACGCGACCATCGCTCGTCCAACGAAACCCATAGCCGCTGCCACGCGATTCGGACAGCGTGATCGTCGATCCGATGCGCAACCGACCCTCCCGCTCTACCAGAGGAGCAGCGACGAGAGCGCCGTAGCGTTCGCCGCTAAGTGCAACCCAATTCCCATCAGGTGAGACCTGAGCGGAAACGTAGCCGGGCGTCGTCAGCGCGTAGGGCGCGGATGCCACCGTCGGGGCTTGCGCGTAGAGCGGTGCTGATGCAAAAGCGAGCAGCGAGTACAAGAGGAGGCGCATCGGCGGGAGATGTATGAGACAGAGCCTTCAATATAGAACCCAAGCGCTCCCGGTCGCAGGTCCGTGATTCGCCTCTTTTCCTCCCTGAACGGTGCCGCGACGTGCGCAGGGGGGCGTAGCTTTCAGGCTATCCGTTTTGCAAACAGCTCCTACTCCCACGTGACTCGTCTGCCCTTCCGCTTCGCCCTCCTGGTTGCTGCTCTGACCATCTCGGCCTGCTCCGGCTCCCGCATCCCCGACGCTGCCCCCGACGCACTCGCCGTGTACGACGGTGGTACCGTCACGGTCGGTGAGTTTGAGGCGCGCTACGCCCAATCAGTGGGGGGAGTCGAATCCGCGAGCGACAGTTCGATGGCGGCCTACCGCGACTTCCTCGACCGCTACGTCAACTTCCGCCTGAAGGTCAAGGCGGCGCGCGACGCCGGGATGGAGTCCGACTCGACCATCAACGCCGACATCGCCAGCTACCGCGAGAGCTTCGCACGCCCCTACCTGCTCGAACAGGAAGTGCTCGAGCCGCTCGTACGCCAACTCTACGCGCGTCGCGACACGATCGTCAACTCGTCGCACATCCTGATCCGCGTCGACGAGAATGCGGCTCCCGCCGACACGATGGAAGCCTATGCCAAGATGCAGTCCGTCATCGACTCGCTGGACGCGGGCATGGATTTCGCGCAGGCGGCACGCACGTTCAGCGAGGATCCGTCGGCGCGTACGAGCGGACCGGGCGGCGGTGGATCGCTGGGCTTCGTTTCGTCGGGTTCGCTCGTCGAGCCGTTCGAGTCGATGGCCTACATGACGCCCGTCGGCCAGCGCAGCGACATCTTCCGCACGCAGTTCGGCTACCACGTACTCCAAGTCGACGAGCGCATGTCGACGCCGCGAGCCGTGACGGTGTCGCACGTCATGATCCGCCCCGACAGCGATCAGCCCGACGATGAAGCCTCTGCCCTCGCCCTGGCCGACTCGCTCTATACCGAAGTTCTGGCCGACCGGCTGACGTTCGAGGCGGCTGCCAAGCTGTTCTCCGACGATCCCGGCAGCGCAGATCGTGGCGGCGCGTTGGGCGAGATGACGTGGGAGACGCAGGTCGCCCAGCCGTTCAAGGACGCGGCGATGGCACTGGCTCAGCCCGGCGACGTGAGCGCTCCGGTCAAAACGCAGTTCGGGTATCACCTCATCCGACTGGAATCACGCGAAACGCGGAAGTCCTACGACGAGAGCTACGAGGAACTCAAAAACACCGCGTCGCGCCTGCCCCGCTCGCAGAAAGCCGAGAACATGCTGGCCGACCAGACGCTCCAGCAGATCGGATCGCAGACCTACCCGGCCCGCCTGTCAAGCGCGCTCGAAGGGGTCCGCCTCGACACGGCACTCGTCCGCATGCGCGCCGGTGCCTACGAGCAGATGGCCGAGACCGTCGCTCAGATCGGTGCCGACAGCTACAGCGTCGCTGACGTCCTCGAGTTTGCGGCGAACAACAACCCGGTACCCCGCACGGCTCTGGTCAACGAGCAGGCGGACGCACTGCTTCTGGCCTTTGCGAGAGAGCGCGCCATCGCCTACGAAACGGACCGCCTGGAAACACGCGATGCCGAGTTTGGACGCATCATGAGCGAGTTTTACGACGGACTGCTTCTCTTCCGCGTCATGGAAGACAGCGTCTGGAACGTCTCCCAAACCGACACGACGGGACTGCGCGGCCTCTTCGACCGGACGCAGGCCAACTACTCATACCCGGAGCGCACCCGAATCGTCGCCATCACCGCGACCGACTCGACGCTGCTGGGCTACCGCGACATGCTCAACCAGGGCATGTCGACGACCGCTCTCCTCTCCCAGATCTCATCCGAGATGATGGGCCTCGACGCACCGACGGTCCGCATCGACACAGTCCGCATCGCCGACGCCACCGGGTCGATCTACGACCGTGCGCTTCCGCTCGAAGTCGGAGCGAGCGTCGGCCCGCTACCCCACCGAGGCTCACGCGTGCTGATGATCAAGGACGGCATCGAACCCTCGCGCCAGATGACGTTTAAGGAGGCGTTCGCTCCGCTCCAGTCCGCATATCAGGAGCAGTTGGACCAGGCGTTCGTCGACCGGCTGCGCGCGCGGTACAACGCCTATCTCTTCCCCGAGCGGCTCGTGATGGTGTTCGGCGGACCGGACGTGATGGAGCAGCAGTGATCCGCCCGCTCCTCGTTTTGATCGGCGCGCTGACGCTCGTCGTGGGATGCTCCTCTGATGCGCCCCAGCCCGGCACCTACGTGGCGCGCGTCGGCGATGCAATCCTGACGCAGGAGGATCTGGCCGCCGACTTGCCTCCCGGCTACGAGGAGCAGGACGGCGGCCAGCTTCGCCGCACACTGATCGACTCATGGGTTGAGCGTCAGTTGCTGCTCCAAGAGGCCGAGGAGAACGGCGTCTTCGAACGCGCCGACGTGCAGCGGCAGATCAAAGAGAATACCGAAGCTATCGCGATCGGCTCGCTCGTCGAGTCGACGATTGCGTCGACGTCGTTTCAGCCGAGCGATGCCGACCTGACGCGCTACTACAACCGCAACCGCGCCAACCTCGTCTTGCGCGAGCCGCACGTCCGGTTTTCGGCGTTTTACGGACGCACCGAAGGCAACGCCGTCGCCGCCGAAACTGCCGCACGCCGAGCACCGACCGATCCTCCGTCGTGGCGTTCCATCGACGCTTCGGCGCGCATGATGCGCGACACCATCACGTCGGTCAACGCCTTGCCGTTCGAGACCAACGACCTGTCCGACGCGTTAGTTGGGCTGACACCCGGACGCATCACGACGGTCGAAACCGATGGTCGGTGGGTGGTTTTGGTGCTTCACGAGCGCCGCGCGGCAGGCGATCTACCGCCGATGCGCTGGGTCAAGCCCGAAATCGTCAATCGTCTGCGCATTGATACGCGGCGAACGGCGCTTCGCCGATTGGTGTCGAGCCTGCGGGATCAGGCCGTTTCGCGCCGAACGCTCGAGATTCCCACTTCGGACTCGACCGCAGCCGATTCAGCAGCTGCCGAACCCGCAATATCGCCGGACACGCTACGTTAGATTTTAACTCCTCCTATCCCCTCTTTGTGATCCAGCGCTTTACCCTTTTCCTACTCCTCCTCGCCTCGCTGATTGCGCCGAACGTTCAGGCGCAAGACCGCGTGCTCGACGAGATCGTAGCCCTCATCGGCGACCGTATCGTGCTTCGCTCCGACGTCGACGCCCTCGCCGCCACGCTCGCCGTACAGCAGCAGTCCGCGATCACCGATGACGTGTGGCGTATCGCCTTGCAAGAACTCGTCAACCGTCAGGTGATGGTCCGCACTGCCGAAGCCGACACGACGATCGAGATCGACCGCGAGGAGGTCACGCGCGCGCTTACCGACCGCATCGACCGGCTGACGCAGCAGGCAGGCGGCGAGCAAGAACTCGAACGCGCCTACAACCGCCCGATCTACGAACTGCGCGAAGACCTCCGCCAAGACCTGCAAGACGAACTGCTCGTCCAGCGCTTGCAAGGCCGCAAGGTCCAGACGATTCGCATCAGCCCCGCCGAAGTCCAGACGTGGTTCGACACGATCCCGGTCGACTCGCTGCCGATGCTGCCCGCGACGGTCCGCGTCGCCCACATCGCTCGGACGCTCGAACCGTCGCAGGCGGCCAAAGACCAAGCGGTCAGTATCCTGTCGACGATACGCGACTCGGTCTTGACCGGCGGCGCATCGCTCGAAGACATGGCGCGTCAGTTCTCGGACGATGTCGTCTCAGCGCGCGAGGGCGGACGCATCGCCGACATCCAGCTAGGCCAACTCGTCCCCGAATTCGCAGCCGTCGCTGCACGCGCGACGCCTGGCGAGGTGTCGCAGCCGTTCCAGACAGCCTTCGGCTATCACATCCTGCGCCTGAATGAGCGGCGCGGCGATGTGGTCGACTTCAACCACGTGCTGATCAAAGTCAACGAGGCCAGCGGCGACCCAACGGCTGCCATCGAGCACCTCGAAATGGTCCGCGACTCGATCGTCACCTACGATAAGCCGTTCGAGGCGATGGCCAAGCGGCACAGCCAGGACGTGAACTCGGCTAGCCAGGGCGGACGCGTGACGGCGCCTCGCAGCCAAACGCAGCAGCGCGATCTGCCCATCGAAGCGCTCGGCGCCGAGTGGCAGGCGACGCTCTCCGGCCTCGAAGTGGGAGACGTGTCCGAACCCGCCGCTGTTACGCTGCTCAACGGACGGAAAGCCTACCACATCGTCCGACTGCAACGGCGGACGCCTGAGCACCGCATCAACTTCGCCCAAGACTACGAGCAACTCGAACAGATCGCCTTGCGCGACAAGCAGACGCGCGAGTTGCAGGCCTGGATCGACCGACTCGCGCGCGACGTGTACGTCGAATACCGAGGCAAAGGCGAGGAGATGATGCGCTCACCGACGGCATCCCGCTGATATGGCCGATCTCTCACCCGACGATCCCGCCACGCTCGACGCCTTCGCGTCCGACATCGCTCGTCTTCGCACCGCCGTTCACACGCGCATCGTCGGTCAGGAAGACGCCATCGACAGCCTGCTGATCGGTCTGTTTGCGCGCGGCCATGTGCTGCTCGTCGGCGTCCCCGGCCTGGCCAAGACGCTGCTGATCCAGACGCTCGCACAGGCGCTGCACCTCGACTTCGGACGCATCCAGTTCACGCCCGACCTGATGCCATCGGACATCACCGGCACGGACGTGCTCGAAGAAGATCCGCAGACCGGACGCCGCCGACTGACGTTCGTCAAAGGACCGCTGTTCGCCAACGTCCTGCTCGCCGACGAGATCAACCGGACGCCGCCCAAAACGCAAGCCGCGCTCTTGCAGGCGATGCAGGAGCGCGAGGTGACGGCCAGCGGGCAGACGTTCAAGCTGGACACGCCGTTTTTCGTCCTCGCCACGCAGAACCCCATCGAGCAGGAAGGCACCTATCCCCTTCCCGAAGCGCAGTTGGATCGCTTCATGCTCAACGTCCGGCTGACGTACCCTTCGTACGAAGACGAAGTGCGCGTCGTGCAGACCACGACGAGCGGCGAAACCGGCGACATCCAGCCGATTCTCGACGCGGAGCGGGTTCGCCTCTACCAGCGCTTTGTCGACAACATTCCCGTTCCCGAACACTTGGTGCGGTACGCTGTCGAACTGGTCCGCAGCACACGCCCAGGCCCCGACGCGCCCGACGTGACGCGGCAGTACCTCAACTTCGGAGCCGGACCGCGCGCCTCGCAGAACCTGATCCGCGCGGCCAAAGCCCGGGCTGCCATGCGCGGTGATTTGGTGCCGACCCGCGCCGACTTGCGCGCCCTCGCACCAGCCGTCTTACGCCACCGCATCGTCCTCAACTTCACCGCCGACGCGGACGCCGTTACGCCGGATCGCATCGTCGCTGACCTCCTCGACCATGCCGGTGCGTAGTCTCCTCGTTCTCGTCCTCCTCGCGCTTTCGGCCTGCTCTGTACCCCAGGCCGACCGACTCCGCACGTCGACGGACGAGCGACCCGCAGGCACCAATCAGACGCTGCCTGCGTCTCCTGATGGCGTTGCGACCCGTCCGAGCGGATCAGCGGTCGTGTCGACGCTCTACGATCAGATGAACGCGACGCGGCGAGAGAATGGGCAGAGCGCACTGACGCGCAACGCCCTGCTCGAACGCATCGCCCAAGAGCATAGCGCGGACATGGCGCAGCGCGGCTACTTCGACCACGTTTCGCCGGAAGGACAGTCGCCGTTCGACCGCGCCGAGGTCGCTGGTATCGACTGCCTCGTGCTGACCGATTCGCGTTCGGCTGGGCTGAGCGAGAATCTGTATCAGATGTCGGCGACGCAGCGTACCGTCACGTCTTCCAACGGCACCACGACGCGGACCTACGAGTGGCCCTCCCCAGACGCCATCGCCGATCAGACTGCGCAGGGTTGGCTCGACAGCCCCGGTCACCGGGCAAACTTGCTGCGTCCGTCGGCGAAACTCCACGGCATGGGCGCGGCCTACGGCGACGGCGAGTTGCTGTACGTCACGCACGTGTTTTGCAACTCACCTGGCTGAGATCACGACGCGTCGAGAAACGCCGCGACGCGTCGGCCCGTCTCCAACCCGTTGTGCAGCGCAGAAGTAGCACGACCCTTCCCGATGCACGCGTCTCCGGCGATAAACAATCCGCCTGACTCGGCTTCGTCCGCAGTCGCCGAGTCGAGAGCCGACGTGGGGAGTGCATACCGCCAACGCTGCACGTCCGACCACTCCTCGCATATCCTTGCGCCGAGTACCTGCTCCACGTAGGCTTGCGCCATCGCTGAAATAGTCTCCTTCGCCACCTCGTAGTGCGACTGCGTCCACCTAGGCGACATCTGAACGATTAGAAGTCCGCTGTCGCCAGAGGCATGGCCGGGCTTGCGCTCCTCGACGGTAATCCACGCGATGGGATGCTCACGATCTAGGTTTAGCAGTGCGCCGATGGCCGGATCTATCGGTGCGGGTTCGAGAAGGGCGAGGGCGATGGAGAACTGGGCATCGTACGCAACCTGTTCGAGCGAGTGAGCAAGCGTAGGACTGGCGGATGCCACGATTGGTGCGGCTTGAGGGGCCGGAGCCGTAACGACGACGGCTGCGAACGGACCATGCTCCTCGCCTTTGTCGCACGTCAGTTTCCAGCTTCCGCTGCGACCGTGAATCGTTTCGATGCGCTTCGACGTGATCAAGATCGCACTCGGCGCATCGGCGAGGACAGACTTTGCTGCCCTGTTGATACCCGCGCGCGCCGAGTACCGCGGGTGTTGCCGCTCAGGATCTCCAGGCGTCAGCGTTCCATCGCGGTCGAAGGTCCATACGTCACCTTGCAACTCGACTAATTCGTCGCCGAGCGTTCGAGAGAGCAAGTCGAAGGCTTCGCAGGTTCAGGACCGAAAAAGTTGGCTCCAAAGTCGTAGGCGAATCCATCGCGCCGCCGCGAAGCAGCCCGACCGCCTGCGCCTCGACTCTTCTCAAACAACAGGCATCCATAGCCCGCCCTGTGGAGAGCATGCGCCACGCCGACACCCGACAACCCGGCTCCGATGACGGCGACGCGAGGGGGAGAATCGGCCAACGAGAGATCTGTCATGGTAATGGAATCTGCCAGGTGAACCCGTCGTACGCATGGCTCCGTACCCCGTGCCTATGAAATGGATTTCCCGCCTGCTGCTGCTGTTCATCGTGCTGCCGGTGATCGAATTGATGCTGCTCCTCCGCTTTCACGGTTGGGTCGAAAACATCTGGATCACGATGTCTCTCCTACTCGGGACAGGTATTCTGGGCACGCTCCTGGTTAAACGCGAAGGCAGCGCTGCCTGGAAGAACATCAAGGATCGCTTTGCTACTGGCGGACTCCCCGGTGACGAACTGCTCAACGGCGCGATCATCCTCGTGGCCGGTGCTTTGCTCGTCACGCCCGGTATCCTCACCGACGTGATCGGGTTCAGCGGCCTGCTCCCCCCGACGCGCGCGCTGATCCGCAAAGCGATCAAACGCAGCATCGACAAGGCGCAGAAGAAAGGATCGCTCGGGATCTATGGCATCGGCCTATCGGGTGACGATTTCGCCAACGCGCCGCCTGTCGATGCCGAATGGCAAGGACAAGCATCCGAGCGTCCACGCCACGCCGATTCGCCACCTCCGATCGACAACTGACGACGCCATAGTCGTCGGCTAAGCTGACGAATCGGTCACTGCAGGACTAGAGAGAGCGCTCAACCGGCGGGCGTCGCTTTCTGCTCATCGCCGCTCACCGTCACGTCGAGCGAGCGCATGAACGTGGCGAGCATTTCGCGCTCCTCTTCTAGCATCTCGCCATCGGCCTGGGCGATCTCGTAGAGGTCGCTCATCACCATCAGCCGCTGCACGGACGACATATTCTCGCGCACCGAGCGAACGACTCCGCTCAGAGCCTGCTGATCGGGCGACGTGCCGTACCACTTGACGACCTGGCGGAGCACGACGCGAATGTCTTCCTCCTCCAGTTTGGGCGCCCACGCCATCAGCCGCTGGACCATGGCCGTGATTTCGCCGCTGCTGAGTTTGTTGTCCGTGCTGTGCGCGAGGATGACGTACAACGCGCCGATGTCGTGCATCAGCGACCAATCATCCTCTTGGGGGCGGGTGATGTCGATGAGAGCCTGCGCATACCGGTCGACTTCCCACGCGTCGGCGATGCGCTGGAGCACGCGGCGTTCGGTGAGCACGAGCAACCCATCGGCTTCGGCGATGCGCAACGCGCTTTCGATGGCTCGGTGGCGCTCGTCGAGCGTCAGTTCTTCGTAGAGGTGACGTAGCGCCTCTGTAATCGCGTTTCCACGCTCTTCTTTATCCGAATAGACGGCGAGCGCTTCGAGGACGATCTCCTTGAGTGCATCGTCGTCCTCTGGGGCATCTTTCCAGCCCTGGAGAGTTTCGACGAGGATTTGCTGTTCGCGGTCGGAATTGGTGCGGTTCTGCGAGTAGAGCAGATACCAGAAAATGAGCGCGAGGTCGTGATGGATCGTCCAGTCGTCGGATTCGGCCATGTCAGGGTGGTAGGGTGAGATCAAGGGAGACCTCAGAATACGTCCGCCGAGCCGGTCGGCACATCGCACGCGGTCGAGTCCTGGGAGAGATTACAGCCCCCTTTCAACCGTGGCGATTTGCCCGTATCAGCATCGCCAGTTCCGACTCTGCGGTTTTCCATCCGCCCTCCGCGTACCAGTCCACCAGCCCAGCGACAATCTGCGGCTTCTCGACTCCGGTAGCTTTGATTTCGAGGAATTTGGCAGCGGCTGCATCGGAGCGAGGCCCCCAAGTAAACAACTCTTCGCCCGTCTCGGCATCCATGGCAATCACTTTGGGAATGCTGCGCCCACCGTTGGTCAGGTACTGATCCATCAGATCCAGATGTTCGTCACGCGGCAAAACCCGCAGGTCGATGTGGTCGGCATCCCGAGCAATCCGTTCGACAACGGGAAGCAAGAACGACGAGTCGCCGCACCAGTCCTCGGTCAGCACCAGCCACTTTTGTGCTCGTTCAACCGAGCGCATTGCCTCGACCGTTTCGTCCGAAGGTGTAAACTCGGACTCGACCATCTGCGTCCGCTCGCTGTTGTATTTGCGATAGAGGCGCATCCTGCGAGCCTCTTTGTCGGCAGGCGCCTCGGCGAGGCGGCGCTCCCACTCGGCTTGGTACGCAGCATAGGTGAGACCGGCGTCCCAATAGGTATCGAGTTCTGTTTTAGTCATGGTGGCGTGGGGGAAAGGCTTAGTTCAGAAAACGGGAACGCCGAACGACCCCAAGAGGCCGATCGGCGAAACGTGTCCCGGGTAGGGCTCGAACCTACGACCCGCTGATTAAGAGTCAGCTGCTCTGCCAACTGAGCTACCGAGACAGGCGACTTTTGACGGCGGCTCTGGGGTGCGGTTCCGTTTCACCAACGCTTGACCGCTTCGGCCCGCCACCGCCCCTACCCTGCCGTCTCACCCCACGCGACCGCTCGTGCCCCTGATTTCCCCCGGCATCCGCGACATGCTGCTCTCGGCTGCGTCGTTCAGCGTGATGGTGGCGAGCGCCAAGTATCTCGACGGGCGCCTTCCCGCAGCGCAAATCGTGCTCGTGCGGACCGTCTTCGCCATCGTAGCGACGTACGCGTTTCTGTACCGGGCGGGCATTTCGCCGCGTGGCAACCGGCAGGGGCTGCTCGTGCTGCGCGGACTGCTCGGCTTTGGTGCGCTGCTGTGCCTGTACTCCGCCCTTCCCCGATTGCCGTTGGCCGAAGCGACGCTGATCCAATACATGAACCCCATCTTCGTCACGGTCTTGGCGATTCCGATTCTGGGCGAGCGCGTTGGAAGGGCCAGCATTTTTGCACTCGTCGTCGCATTCGGCGGGTTGATCTTCGTCGCAAAGCCTGCGCTGCTGTTCGGCGTCGGCGACGCGCTAGATCCGGTCGGCGTCGGTTTGGGACTGACGGCTGCGCTGCTCTCGTCGCTAGCCTACATCAGCGTGCGCAAACTCGTCGAGACCGAGCACCGCATGGTGATCGTGCTGTATTTCCCGCTCGTAAGTGCCCCGCTCGCTCTGCTCCTCGTGCTTGGCAACTACGTCCCGCCGACGCTTGCCGAGTGGGGTTTACTCAGCTTGATCGCCGTCTTCACCCAACTCGGCCAGATCTTCCTGACGCGCGGACTCGCCCAGGAGAAAGCTGGGCGCGCGTCGACGGTCGGCTATGCCCAAGTCCTCTTCGCCGCCGGATGGGGCGCCCTCCTCTTCGGCGATCTGCCCGACGTGTGGAGCCTCGTCGGTGCATTGCTCATTCTCGCTGCGGTCGTTACGATCGCACGGTCGAAGGAACGCTAAACCTCCGTAGCGCCGCGATATAATCGCGACGGAGGCTAACACCGCAACGATGAACGTCGGGATGTATCCCGACGCTACGGGTTCGGCGTTATACGTCCAGGTCGTCGGCATCGGCAGACTCGCTGCGCTCCATGATGAAGCGGTAGCGTGCCGACGCGTCTTTGCCCATCAGATCGGACATCACGTTCTCGGTTATCAGGCGCTGCGTGTCGGGGATGTCGACTTGCAGGAGGTGGCGCTTTTCAGGGTCGAGCGTGGTTTCGTAGAGCGTCTTGGGCATCATCTCGCCCAGGCCTTTGAAGCGCTGGAGTTCAATCTTCGGCGGACGCTTTCGGGCGTTGAGTTTGGCTTCGATCTTGACCCTATCGCCATCGTCGAGCGCCCAGAACGTCTCCTTTCCGGCGTCGACGCGGTAGAGCGGCGGCTGGGCGATGTACACGTAGCCCGCGTCAATCAGCGGACGCATGTAGCGGTAGAGGAACGTCAGCAGGAGCGTGCAGATGTGGTGTCCGTCGCTGTCGGCGTCCATCAGCAGAATGATCTTATGGTAGCGCAAACGCTCCAGATCCATCGACTCACCCAGGCCGCAACCTAGCGCCTGGACGATGTTTGACAGTTCCTTATTTGCCATCACCTTGCTCGTCGTCGCCTGCTCTGCGTTGAGCACTTTACCTCGCAGCGGGAGGATCGCCTGGTGGACACGGTCGCGCCCCTGCTTGGCCGATCCGCCAGCGTGTCGCCCTCGACGATGAACAGTTCACTCAGCGACGGATCGGTCGACGCGCAATCGCTCAGTTTACCGGGCAGATTGAGCCGGTGGCTGACCGCCGACTTTCGCCGCACCTGACGAGCCGCCGCCCGCGACGCCTGACGTGCTCTCGCCGACTGAATCACGCGCGTCGCGATCGCCTCGCCAGTCGTTGGGTGGGCGTTGAGGTACTGCTCCAACTCGATCCGCACTGCCGAGGCGACGAGGGCGCGCGCTTCGGGGTTGTTGAGCCGGTCCTTGGTCTGGCCCTGAAACTGCGGGTCGACCATGAACAGGTTGAGGATGATGAACAGGCCCTCGCGGATGTCGTCACTCGTCACGTCGAGCTTTTTGGGCAGCAACTCGTGCGTGTCCATGTACGCGCGGACGGCGCTGCGGACGGCGTCTTTCATGCCCTGCTCATGCGTGCCGCCGTCACGCGTCGGGATGCCGTTGACGAACGACTTCATCGTCTCGCGCGGCGCCTCGGTCCACTTCATCGCCACCTCGATCCGCGCACCGTCGACCAGTTCGGGCTGCGCGATCGAGAACGTCTCGGGCTGAACCGCGCGGGCGTTGTCGGCCTTGATCAGGGCCTCCAAAAACTCGTTGATGCCGCCCTCGTGGACGAACTCCTGACGCGTACCGGCCTTCTCGTCCTTGAAGACGATCTTGAGGCTGCGGTTGAGATACGTCTTGATTTCGAGCGTTTGGGCGATCAGTTCGGCGTCGAAGTCGACCGTCTCGAAGATGTCGGCGTCGGGGCGAAAGAAGATCGTCGTGCCGGTCCCGCGCGAATTGCTGCTGATCGTCTTGAGCTTGGTCGCCGTCCGCCCGCGCTCAAAGCGCTGCTCGTACGTCTTGCCATCACGCTTGACCGTGGCAATCAGCGACTCAGACAGCGCGTTAACAACCGATGAGCCGACGCCGTGCAATCCGCCCGACGTGACGTAGCTCGCGCCGTCGAACTTGCCTCCGGCGTGCAGCGTCGTCAGGATCAGTTCGAGCGTCGGAATTTTCTTGACCGGGTGCTTGTCGACCGGAATACCACGCCCGTTGTCGGACACGCTCATGCTCCGCCCGTCCTTGTGCAGCGTCACTTCGATGCTCGACGCGTAGCCGTTCGTAGCCTCATCGACCGAGTTGTCGACGATCTCCCAGAGCAAGTGGTGCAGGCCGGGTTTTCCGGTCCCACCGATGTACATGCCGGGGCGCTTGCGGACAGGCTCGAGGCCTTCGAGGACCTGGATGTCGGCGCCCGAGTAGGTCGTGGTTTCCATTGGTGTCGTGTTGTGTATGCGTGTCTGCTGGCTAAACGTATGAGGACCAAAGCGCCGCTTTTTCACCAACGTCATCCCGAGCCTGTCGAGGGATCTCGTTCTGAAACTTCAGGAGCGGAGTGGTAGAGGTCGATCAAGTCTGGGTTGCTCATTCGAATCAGCGCGAGTTTCTTCACGCGTCCCCATCCTTTGATCTGCTTTTCTCGCCTGATGGCGTCGCGAGCACTGGCATAGCGCTCGGCGAGCATAACCTGTTTGGTTTTGTACTTAGCTGAAAACTGAGAGCCTTTGCCAGCGCGATGCTCGTTGATGCGACGAGCTAAATCATTCGTCATACCGGTGTAGAAAACCGTTCGGCGTGCGTTGGCGACGATATAGACGTGGAAGTCGCGCATTTGATAGCTTATGAGTTAGAGATCCTTCGACTCGCTGCGCTCGCTCTGGATGACGTTGTGGATAGGGCGTGTCAGTCCTCCAGCGTGCGGACGACGGGCGGCTGGTCGGCGAGGGTGAGGGTGCCATTGGTGATGATGCGTTTGCCCTTGCCGCCCCGGTTAGTCACGTCAAACTTGGTCGTGCGGACGGTTTCGTCGCGTCCTCGGTTGGTCTTGACTTCCAGTCCGTCACGGGCTGCTGTCGAGAGAGCGCCACCCAACACGCGGTCGCCTTTGTCCAGGCGGATGGCGATGACCCCTTTGCCGGGACCTTTTACGACGGGAATCTGATCGGCCGGAAAGATGAGCGCCGCTCCTTCGCGCGTAGCGAGACAGACGTTTTCGTCGCCCGCCGATACGTCGGCGAAGCAGAGCGCGTCGCCTTTGCTCAGTTTCATCAGCAGCCGACCGTTCTTGTTGGAGGGATCGGCGAACGCATCGACGCCCATACGTGTCGTTTGTCCGCCTTTGGTGAGCGCGAGCAAGTGCGGACCGACCAGCGGGACGGGCGAACCATCGCCCTCGAATAACTCGGGCGACACGTCGGGGTCGGGAACGCCGTCGGGCAGGACGCGCGGGTCGAGCGAGACGACGCCGACGACCTCTTCCCTATCGGCGAAGTCGAATAGCTTTTGGATCGGGTGACCATGACCCGTTGTCGACGGCAGCGCCTCGCCTCTGGCCGAGTACACGCGTCCCGTCGAGGTGACGAACACGATGGTCGCTCGCGTCGAGGCGGGGAGCACCCAACCGACGCTGTCGCCGTCACGGACGCGAATGGCGTCGACGGTCGTGTAGCTGCGCTGGCGCTTGATCCAGCCGTCGCGCGTCACGATCACGTGGACGTCTTCGGATACGATGTAGTCTTCCTCGTTGAACGTCAGGCTCGGGTCCGGCCCGGCGATCTCGGTCCGACGCGCCTCGCCAAATGCGGCCTTGACCTCACGCAATTCCTTCTTGATGATCTTCCACCGCGTGCCCTCGTCCGACAGGATCAGGCGCAACTCGGCGGCGCTTCCCTCCTTCTCGTTCAACTCCTTGCGGATCAGGTTGATTTCAAGTTGAGCGAGCCGGTAGAGTTTGAGTTCGAGGATGGCGTCGGTTTGCTCGTCGTCGATCTGGAAGCGGTGCATCAGGCGCCCGGCTGCATCGGCTTTGTTCTTCGACGAGCGGATGATCTTGATGCACTCGTCGAGCGCGTCGAAGATGATCTCCAGCCCGCGCAGGATGTGGATGCGGCGCTCCAACTGGTCCAGATCGTACTGCGTCCGCGCGACGATCACCTCCATGCGGAAGTCGAGGAAGCCGCGCAGCATCGTGATCAGGTCGACCTTTTGCGGAGCCGAAATCTGAGGGTTGTCGGTTGGTACCAGGCACGTCAGGTTGACGTGGAAGCGCGACTGCAACGGCGTGTGCTTGAACAGATAGGCCATCGCCGCATCCGCACTGGCACCACGCTTGAGTTCGAGTACGACGCGTACTTCGTCCGTCGATTCGTCGCGAATGTCGATCAGTTGCGGCACCTTCTCCTCGGCGATGTGAACGGCGATCTTCTCGATCAGATCAGCCTTGCTCATGCCGTACGGAATCGACGTGAGCACCAAGTATTTACCCTCGCGCTCATATTCGCCGCGCATTTCGACGGCGCCCTCGCCGTTCTCATAGATCGCGGCGATCTCTTCGGGCGTGTTCAGAATCCGCCCGCCTGTCGGAAAGTCCGGCCCTTTGACGTAGCTCAGCAGCGTATCGAGTTTGACGTTCGGGCTGTCGACCATCCGAATGCACGCGTCGACTACTTCGGCGAGATTGTGCGGCGGAATGTTCGTCGCCATACCGACCGCGATGCCCGATGCTCCGTTGACAAGCAGATTGGGAAAGCGGGCCGGAAGCACCACGGGTTCGCTGAGTGTGCCGTCGAACGTCGGGCGAAACGCGACCGTCTGCTTGCGCAACTCACCCAGCAACTCGACCGCCAGCGGACGGAGCTTGGCTTCGGTGTAGCGCATCGCCGCCGGGTTGTCGCCGTCGAGCGAGCCGAAGTTGCCGTGTCCGTCGACGAGTGGTGCGCGCAAACTGAAATCCTGCGCCATACGCACCATCGCCTCGTAGATCGCGCTGTCGCCGTGCGGGTGGTATTTGCCCATCACCTCGCCGACGACGGTCGCGCTCTTGCGAAAGCGACCGTCCGGCAGCAGGCGGAGGTTGGTAAACATCGCATACAGGATGCGGCGCTGGACGGGCTTCAGCCCATCGCGCAGATCGGGCAGCGCCCTACTCGTGATGACCGAAAGCGCGTAGTTGAGGTAACGGGTCTGAGCGGTCTCGTGAAGGGCTATCGAGTCGACGACGGGCATGAGCAGGTATCCAACGTATGTGTAGGGCGACGGCTGAGAGCCGTTTTTCTACCTCTAATATCGCCATCGCCGGTGACAATCGTGCGTCAGTGGGCAAGAAAGATATGCACATTCGCATGTGTACCTATGTGCCGATCTGCTATTCGTCGGCCAGCGCCATCGAGAAATAGTCCTCTCCCGCTCCGACGTGATGGTGCAGCACCTGCGCTCGGGTCAGCGTCACTAGCGCACTGGAGGCGGCCTCTACATCGCGGTTCGAGAGGGTCGCGTACTGCCGAACCGTGATTCGTCCATACGTTTCCAGGTAGCGCATCAGTCGCTGCTCGTCCTCACCAAACGTGAACGACACGCTAGCGCCCTCCGTCCGCATCAACGCAACCGCCTCGGGAGAGGCTTCGACCGACATAGAGTCGACTCGGACGTAGGCGGCTCCTCGTCCGATGCTGGCATCCTCAACCAGATAATGCGGACGTCGGTCAGAGAGTGGCACGCGGACGACGAGGGCATCGCGGCGATGCGAGACCTCGACGCGCTCGACGTGCAACTCGACCGCCGGGCTGATGTGGCTGTTGACGGCTTCGGCGAGCGCGTATTGCTCCTCGAACGAGTCGCGAACGCCCACGACCGAGCCGTCGTCGTCGACCCCGATCAGGACGTATCCGCCTGCTGTGTTGGCGAGCGCAATCACTTCTTTGGCCAATCGAGCAGCACGCGGCACTTTGCGCTTGAACTCCAACGTCAACCCCTCTCCCATCGCGGCGAGTCGGCTCAGGTCGCGGGCGTTCATGTCAGGTGGTGGTTGGTGGAAGTAGCAACTGCGCGTCCGTAGCGGATCAGCAGGCTCCCATAACGTCTGATAGCTCCTCTTCGTGCCGCGCCTGCCGTGTCATCAGTTCGAGCAGCGCCTGCTGCGGGTGCTTGGCCTCGAACAGGATATGATAAACGGCAGAAACCAAAGGCATCTCGACACCCAACTCTTGGGCCAATTCGTGCACCGACTCGGTCGTCGGCACGCCCTCGGCGACCATCTGCATCTCGTCGAGGATGTCCTGAAGCGAACGTCCGCGTCCGATCTGCTCACCGACGTAGCGGTTTCGGCTGTGGCTGCTCATGCACGTCACGACCAAGTCGCCGATGCCCGTCAGCCCGCCGAACGTCATCGGACGTGCGCCCATCGCCATGCCCAAGCGCCGAATCTCGGCGATGCCACGAGTCACGAGGGCCGCCTTTGCGTTGTCGCCGCCGCCCATTCCGTCCGACATTCCTGCTGCAATCGCGAGGATATTCTTGACGCAACCGCCAACTTCGACACCGACAACATCCGAGTTCGAATAGACCCGTAGCGTCGGCGCCATGAAGGTCGCTTGTACGCGCCGGACGCACTCCATGTCGTAGCCCGCAGCCACGAGCGCCGTGGGCTGACCCTGGGCGACCTCCTCGGCGTGTGAGGGGCCAAACAGTACACCTAGTCGCGCCTTGGGGACGTTCGGCAACGCGGCTTCCAATACTTCGCTTGGGCGCAGGTGCGTACCCGTTTCGATCCCTTTCGCCGCCGAGTAGACGATGTGCTCGTTGGTCACCAGATGGGCGACTTCTCCGGCGACTTGCCGGACCGTCTGCGCGGGCGTACAAAAGACCCACATCGTCGCGGCACGCGCAGCTTCTTCGAGATCACTCGTCAGACGGATACTCGTCGGCATCGACGCGGTCTTGAGGTAGCGTGGATTGCGACGCGTAGTCCGCATCTGCTCGACGTGTTCGTCTCTTCGAGCGTAGAGCGTGACGGGCTGCTCGTGGTTGGCTAGCGAGATCGCGAGGGCGGTTCCAAAGCTTCCCGCGCCGAAAATCGTGACGTGCGGGGCGGGCGGTGCGGGAGTCATGTAGGATGAGAAAGTGAGGAGATCATACGAACGAGCGCGTGCGCGGTGCCACTCCCCTCAATCCGGATCGCGCTCGGCGCGCATTCCCTTGCCTGGCTTGAACGATTTGATCTTAGCCTCTTCCCCACTCCGCAAGCGGGCGATGTTCGTCCGGTGCGCGTAGACGATACCTAGCGCCATAACCGTGCTGACGGCGAGGAGCAGCACGTCCATCGCAGGATCATCGAACACGAACAGGCGAATGGCAACCAGTGTCGGAAACAAGACGCTGGCGACCATCGATGCGATGCTGACGTAGCGTGTCGTCTTGAGAAGCAGCAGGAAAACAGCGAGGACAGCCAGCAGGTTATAGGGCGAGATCGCCAGCAGAACGCCTGCCGCTGTATTGACGCCCTTGCCTCCTTTGAATCCGGCGAAAACGGGATACATGTGGCCGATCATGGCGCAGACACCTGCGAGCAGCGGAATCAGGCTCGGCCACTCAGATGCCCATGCAGGCAGGTCGCCCAGATCGAGTTGCGCGATCAGTCCGGCAGCCAGAGCGCCTTTGCCCATGTCGACCATCGTCGAGATCACGCCTGCCTTGAAGCCGAGCACGCGGAAGGCGTTGGTTGCCCCCGCGTTGCCGCTGCCGTGCTCGCGCAGGTCGATGCCGTACATCAGCTTACCCGCCCACACACTCGCGGGAATCGATCCGGCGAGGTAGGAGAGCACAAAGATGAGAGCGAGCGACAGCATCAGCCTATGGTGACGACGCCGATACGGACGGGCACTTCGCCCATCTCGCGCCATACCTGCTCGGCCTGATCGACTTTGTCAGCCCCAACGATGGCGACCAGTCCGATGCCCAAGTTGAACGTCGCGCGCATATCGTCCTCGGGCACGTCGCCCAGGCGTTGAATCAGGCGAAAAAGTCCGGGGCGCTTCCAGGCGTCGTAATCGATCTCGAAGCCGTTGCCTTCGCCGACGACACGCGGCGTATTGCCGGGGAGTCCGCCCCCCGTCACGTGGACGAACGCCGAGGCCAGATCACGCGTCGTCAGCGCTTGAACTGCTTGGAGGTAGCTGCGGTGGACAGCCAGCAGTGCGTCGCCGACGGTTTGGCCGCCGAGTTCGTCGGGCGTGTCGGCGAGGGCGTGATGCTGAAACAAGACCTTGCGGGCCAGCGAGTAGCCGTTGGTGTGCAGTCCGGTCGACGGCAGACCGATCAACACGTCGCCCGGTTGGACGGCTGAGCCGTCTAGGATCTTGTTGCGCTCGACGACGCCGACGATAGTGCCCGACACGTCGTAATCCGCTGCGTCGTAGAGGCCCGGCATCTCCGCCGTCTCGCCGCCGATCAGCGCGCAGCCATTTTCCTCGCACGCATCGGCGAAGCCCGAAACGACAGCTTCGGCCACGTCCGGGTCGAGCCGCCCCGTCGCGAAGTAGTCGAGGAAGAACAGCGGAATCGCCCCGCACACGGCGATGTCGTTTACGCAGTGGTTGACCAAATCGGCGCCGATGGTGTCGTGCCGCCCGGACAGCACGGCGACTTTCAGCTTGGTCCCGACGCCGTCGACCGAGGAGACGAGAACCGGCGTGGTGTAGCCGCTGAAATCCGGCTGGAAGAATGCGCCGAACGCGCCGATGCCGCTGATGACGCCCGGCGTGAACGTCTTCTTGACGAGCGGCTTGATGCGGCGAACCGTCTCCTCGCCCGCTGAAATGTCGACGCCAGCGTCTTTGTAGGTCGTGCTCATCGGTTGGATTCGTCGTCGGTTGAAAGAGTGGCAGCCGCGCGCCAGGGTGGATCGGTTTTGCCCAGAAAAGAGGCCAGTCCCGCGCCAAAATCGGACGTGGAGCGGGCGAACGCGTTGGCGAGCGTCGCGTGACGAGCGGCGGCATCGGGCGCCAAGCCGTCCGTCACATGGAAGAGTTGTTTGGTGAGCGCCAGCGCCGTCGCACTCGTCTTGGTGACCAGTTCGGCGGTCATCTTGTCGACGACCTCGTCGAGCCGATCCGTTGGAACGACGCGCGTCACGAACCCCGCCGCCAGCGCCTGATCCGCCGTAAAGCGTCCACCGAGCAGCAGCAACTCGCGCGCCCGCCCCTCGCCGACTTTGCGAACGACGAACGGCAGCACAATAGCCGGAACGAAGCCCAGGCGCACTTCGGGAAAGCCGAGCTTGGCATCGTCCGCGCAGACCGCCAGATCGCACGCCGCCACCAGCCCACATCCACCACCGATGGCTGCCCCATTGACACGCGCGATGACGGGACAACGGTGCGTACGAATCGCCTGAAACAGGTCCGAAAGCGCGCGTGAGTCGTCCAGATTTTCTTCTGCCGTCGCCGTCTGCATCGCCTGCAACGACGCCAGATCCGCCCCGGCAGAAAACGCCGATCCCTCACCCGTCAGCACGATCACGCGCACATCCGCCGCCGCAGAGTCGAGCGCCGAGTGGAGCGCGTCGACCAGGTCGCGGCTCAGGGCGTTGCGTTGATCCGGGCGGTCGAGCGTCAGGCGCAGGACCGATTCGGTTTGTTCTATTCGGAGCGAGGCGTCGGGCATGGGACAAAGGTACGGGCGAGAGGAAACTCCGTGCTGAGGCATCCAGCAGTATCCTACCGGCTCAGGTAGAGGTTGCGCATCTCGAACGGGCGCGAGAAGTGCTCGTCGGTCAGCGCGTCGACGAAGACGATGGCCTCGCCGGTCGACTTCATCTCGGGGCCGAGTTCTTTGGTGACTTCGGGAAACTTGTCCCACGAGAAAACCGGCTCCTTGATCGCATAGCCCTGAAGCTTGGATTCGAGGATTCCTTCTTTGCGGATGTCAGCGATCTTGGCTCCGAGCATGACTCGCGCGCCGACGTTGGCGACGGGGACGCCCGTAGCCTTGGCGACGAACGGGACGGTGCGACTCGCGCGTGGGTTCGACTCGATCACGAACACGTTCTCGCCCTGGATCGCGAGTTGGGTGTTGATGAGACCGACGACGCCCAGTTCGGTCGAGATGCGCCGCACATAGTCGCGGATCGTGGTCTGGACCGACTCGCTCAGGCTGAACGGTGGAATCACAGCCGTAGAGTCGCCACTGTGGACCCCGGCGGGTTCGATGTGCTGCATGATGCCTGCGATCCACACCTCATCGCCGTCGCATACCGCGTCTACGTCGCACTCGATGGCGTTTTCGAGGAAGCGGTCGAGCAAGATCTGGTTGCCGGGTAGCATGTCGAGGATGTTGCCGACGTACTCTTCGACCTCGTCCCTATTGATCGCGATGCGCATGCCCTGCCCGCCGAGCACGTAGCTGGGACGCACCAGAATCGGATAGCCGATGCCTTGCGCTACATCGCCCGCTTCTTCTGCGGTCGTCGCCATGCCGTAGGGTGGGAATGGGATGTCGAGCCGCTCGAGCATTTGCGAAAACTTGCCTCGGTCTTCGGCTAAGTCCATGCGCTGGAACGGCGTGCCCAGGATCGGGATGCCCTTTTCCTCAAACCGCTGCGCCAGCTTGAGCGCCGTCTGGCCGCCCAGTTGCAGCATCACGCCGATGGGGTTTTCGTGCTCGACGATGTCGTAGACGCGCTCCCAAAAGACCGGCTCGAAGTAGAGCTTGTCGGCGATGTCGAAGTCGGTCGAAACCGTCTCGGGGTTGCAGTTGATCATGATCGCCTCGTAGCCCATCTCTTTGGCCGCGAGCACGCCATGCACGCAGCTATAGTCGAACTCGATGCCCTGCCCGATCCGGTTTGGCCCGCTGCCCAGGATGATGACCTTTTCCTTATCGCTCGCCTGGCTCTCCTGTCCCGTCTCGTAGGTCGAGTAGAAATACGGCGTCTGTGCCTCGAACTCGCCCGCGCAGGTGTCGACTAGGTTGAAGACCGGCGTTACTCCAAGCGACTTGCGAGCAGCGCGCACTTGGTCCTCGGTGATCTCGCCCGGCAGCAGGTAGGCAATCTGCACGTCCGAGAACCCCATCCGCTTGTACTCGCGCCAGTCTTCGGCTGTCAGCCCGTCCAACGTCGACTTTTCGAGCGCGCGTTCGGCCCGAACGATGCCCGCGATCTTGTGCAGATACCACGGGTCAAACTTGGTGATATCGGCGATCTCTTCCACCGATGCGCCGAGGCGAAAGGCGTTGCGGATCTGAAGCAGACGGTCCCAGCGCGGACGCTTCAGACGCTCGCGGATGTAGTCGCGCGACGGCTCTTCGCGATCTCCGCCCAACCCCGCGTAGCCGATCTCCAGGCTCTGCCACGCCTTCTGGAGCGATTCCTCGAACGTGCGTCCGATGGCCATGACTTCGCCGACGGCTTTCATCTGCGTCGTCAACTCCTCGTCGACGCCCTCGAACTTGTCGAAATTCCAGCGCGGGATCTTGGTGACGACGTAGTCGATGCTCGGCTCAAAACAAGCGCTCGTGGTGCCGGTCACGTCGTTCTTCAACTCGTCCAGCGTGTAGCCGACAGCCAATCGGGTCGCGACTTTGGCAATCGGATAACCCGTCGCCTTACTCGCCAGCGCCGACGAGCGGCTGACGCGCGGGTTGATCTCAATGGCGATCATGCGCCCCGTCCCCGGGTGGACGGCGAACTGCACGTTGCACCCACCCGCGAACGTGCCGATGCTGCGCATCATCTTGATCGCCGCGTCGCGCATCGTCTGGTACTGCTTGTCCGTCAGCGTCTGGGTAGGGGCGACGGTCACGCTGTCGCCCGTGTGGACGCCCATCGGGTCGACGTTCTCGATGGCGCAGATGATGATGACGTTGTCGGCCTTGTCACGCAGCAACTCCAACTCGTACTCCTTCCACCCGAGCAGGCACTCGTCGATCAGGATCTGGTGAACGGGCGAAAGCTCCAGCCCGCGCGAGACTTTGCGGTCGAACTCGTCGGCTTCCCAGACGATGCCGCCGCCACTTCCGCCCAACGTGTAGCTGGGCCGGATGACGACCGGAATGCCGCCCAAGTCCTGCGTGATCTCCTTGGCTTCAAGCAAACTCTTGGCGACGGCACTCCGCGCCTGGTCGATGCCGATGCGCTCCATCAGGTCGCGAAACTCCTGCCGATCCTCGGTGATCTTGATCGCGTCGATGTCGACTCCGATCACTTCGACGCCCATTTTGTCCCAATACCCTTCCTCGTGCAGTTTCTGCGCCAGGTTGAGCGCTGTCTGACCGCCCATCGTCGGCAAGACCGCGTCGGGCCGCTCGACCTCGACGATGTCCTTGATGCCCTGCGTCGTCAGCGGGCGAAGGTAGATCGCGTCCGCCGTCATCGGGTCGGTCATGATCGTCGCCGGGTTCGAGTTGACGAGGATCACGCGGTACCCCTCGGCCTTGAGCGCCCGCGCCGACTGCGTGCCGCTGTAGTCGAACTCGCACGCCTGCCCGATCACGATGGGGCCGGAGCCGATCAGGAGGATGGATTGGATGTCGGTGCGTTTGGGCATCAGAGACGGGTAAGGCGATATCAAGGGGGAAACCTGACAGGTCTTGTAGACCTGTCAGGTTTGGGGTGGACGCGGAGGCGGTTGCGTTCCCGGTGCGTGCTCAACCGGAGTGCCGACGCTGCGCCGGATGTGCTCGGTGCAATCTGGGGCGATGCTGAGACCGGAGTCCGCTCTTCTCAGCTGGAAAAGTTGAGCGTTTAGATTCAACGGCGACTCGCTTCTATCTAAACCGTAGCGCTCGACGAGCAAGTCGAAGGCATTTTCGTGTACCTCTAGCAGCGTCATCAGCTTAGGCGGCGACACCCATGTGGGCGTCCATCATGCCGACGAAGTCGTCGAACAGGTAGTGACTATCGTGCGGACCGGGTGAGGCTTCCGGGTGATACTGAATGCCAACGACGGGCGCCTGGGCAAAACGCACGCCCTCGACGGTATCGTCGTTGAGGTTGACGTGCGTGACAGTCGCGATGGATGGGTCGATGCTGTCGGCGCGGACAGCAAAGCCGTGGTTCTGCGTCGTGACTTCGACCTTTCCGGTCTCTTTGTTCAGAACGGGCTGGTTCGCTCCTCGGTGACCGACGAACATCTTGAACACCTCCATCCCACCGGCCAGAGCGAGCAGTTGGTGCCCCATGCAAATGCCGAACGCCGGGATGCCGGACGCGATCACCTGGCGTGCCGTGTCGATCGCGCCGGGCATGGCGCGCGGATCTCCGGGGCCATTGGACAGGAACAGACCATCCGGCCCCCACTCCATCACGTCCGAGAGCGGCGTAGTCGACGGAAAAACGCGGACGGTGCAGCCCGCGTCGCGCGAACGAGCGCAGGATGTTCTGCTTGACGCCATAGTCGTAGACCGCCACGCGCGGGCCTTCGCCGTCTGAGAAGTCGTACGCAGCATCCGTCGTTACGCGTGAGGCGAGTTCGAGGCCGTCCATCGAGGGGACCGCTTTAGCTTTCTCGATTAGCGCGTCGACGTCCAGGTCTGCTCCGCTTGCAATAACAGCATTCATCACCCCCTTCTCGCGCACGTGCCGCACCAGACTGCGCGTGTCGACGCCTCCGATGCCGATCAATCCGTGGGCTTTCATGTAGTCGTGCATGCCGTGCTCCGCCTCGCCGTTCGAATAGTCCGACGTGTAGGCGCGGACGACCAATCCGGCGATGTGGGGCGCGGCGGCTTCGGTGTCGCCTTCGTTGGCGCCGTAGTTGCCGATGTGCGGATAGGTCATCGTCATGATCTGGCCGTGGTAGCTCGGATCGGTCGCGATTTCCTGGTAGCCGGTCATGCTCGTATTGAAGCAGATCTCGCCACCGGTCTCACCGACTGCGCCGAATGCGTAGCCGTGGGCGACGAACCCATCTTCGAGGGCGAGGACTGCGGGAATGCGGTCGGGCATAGGGACGAAGGGAGATGACGTAGGGCTAAAAAAAAACCCTCCCGAATGGGGAAGGCGTGCCCGCTAGCGAGCGGGTGGAGTGCAGCACGAGGCTGCGAGCAAGTGGACGACGTCGGGATAGGGCATGTCGATCAGGAAACTACGGACCGCGAGCAGGCTCTTCAACGGTCCGACACGGCTTCACCAAACGTCCGATCTACACGAACCCGCCATCCGGTACGTTCGCCGCATCCCTACTTTTCGCCATGCTCTCGCTCGCCCGCGCCCACCACGATCATACCACGCATCGCCTGCGCAGTCTGGCGTGCGTCGCTGCGGCGCTGCTGCTCGTTGGCCTGCTGTTTCGCCTGTGGCCCGCGCCGGGACCCGACCTATCGGCGCCGCGCGTCGGCAGTGAGCCGGATCGGTTGGTGGCGATGGAGGAGATCGTGCAGACGACCCAAGCGCAAATGGCCGCTCCGCCGCCTCCCCCACCGCCCACGCTTCCTCCTGTCGAGGCCGAAGAAATCGAGATCGAAGAACTCGAACTCTCGCTCGAAGCGCCGCTTCCCATCGCTCCACCCTCGCCCAAACCTGCCGATCCGGTCGAAGGCGCCGACAAACCGGCCCAAGCTGCCCAAGGGCCGACGCGTGGCCCACAACGCGTGCGTGGCGGACAACCGG
Organism: Rhodothermales bacterium; assembly: GCA_963793245.1. Taxonomy (GTDB): domain Bacteria; phylum Bacteroidota; class Rhodothermia; order Rhodothermales; family BA12; genus CAXBBB01. The sequence continues at coordinate 1,155,488 of CAWBZG010000002.1, read as the reverse complement.
AATATCCGCGCGAAGCCAAACGACGCGGTATCGAAGCCGAAGTCCGCCTGCGCGTCATGGTCGAACCCAATGGCGCAGTCACCGAAATGGAGATCGTCGACCGCAAGCTGATCGAAGGAGACCGCCGCACGACCGTCGCCGAACTGGGGTATGGACTCGAACAAGCCGCCCTCGACGCCGCCAGAGAGTGGCGCTTCCGTCCGGCGCTCGAAAACGGACAACGAGTGCGGCAGGAATACACGCTTACGATGTCGTTCGGGACACGGCGGTAGCGCAGGCCAGCGTCGCCGCATGGTGTGGAGTACGAGCGCTCACTCTCCTGGATGCTCACAAGCGAATCGAGACCCGCTACAACTCAATCATCGCCTACGGTGACGTCGATCAGGTCGACCCACCGGGCGTCCTCAATGCTAGTGGACGGCTCGATCACGTTGGCTGAGCGAATCTGCTCGGCAGGGCGATCAGCCGTCCATCCTTGCGGAATGCTGCGTGGCGGCTGCGCTACAGGTCCCGCATCGGCGACGAGGGCGTCGACGAGCTTGCGCACTCGGATCAACACCAGAGCGGCGAGCAAGAGCAGTAGGAAAAAGTCCTCGGGAGTCACGCGCGATCTGGGCAGGCACTGAGCACGATATCGGTCAGACGTAAGCTATCGTCTCGGACGAAACCAGCTAAACTGGAAATCGGCGTTCCATCGGGAAGCCTGAGCGAAGGCATAAGGTCGAGTAGCGGTCGGAGCCAGAACAGACGGTCGCCCAAGCGCGGATGCGGAATCGTGAGCGATTCAGATTCAACCCTTTCGTCTCCAAACAGAATTACGTCGAGGTCGATAGGCCGCGCGCTCCATCGCGGAGCCTGGCGGTCTCGACCCAGGGCATGCTCGATGGCGATGAGTTCGCCGAGCAGATCGGATGCCTCCAGCGTCGTACGGACGCGGCAGACGGCGTTGAGAAAGTCAGGCTGAGGCGACTGGCCCGGTAGGACGTGGGCAGCGCAGGCGTACACCGGAGACGCAAAAACCGCCGAGACACCCTGCACATGGCAGAGCCTCTCGACGGCTTGCTGAAGATGACCCGCGCAGTCGCCTAGATTCGATCCGAGACCGATGTAAGCAACTGTGTGGGCAACGTCAGGCAACGCGATCACATGTCGTCGTCTGCGGCGTTGTTGTAGGCCGTAACGTCGGTGTCGACTTCCATCGCAGCAGGCATGGCGACGATGTCGAACATGATGCGGACTTCGTCCTTGATGAGATCGTCGGGCTTGCCTGCGTAGACGATGCCCCAGTTCTGGCGGTCGATGATGAAGTCGGCTACCGCCGTGACGCGCTCAGCCGAGACCATGATGTTGGCCGGGAAGGTTACGCTGTTGGTCGTGCCACGCATGGTCAGGTTGCCCGTGACCATGTGCGTAGCCGAGTCGCCCTCAGCAAGCGTGAAGCTGGTGGCTTCGAAGCGACCTTCGGGATACGTCGGCGCCGAAAAGAAGTCGTCGCTCATCAGGTGCCCGGTCAGGTCGTCATTGTCGCTGTAGAGCGAGGTCATGTCGATCAGGACGTTGACGCCGGTAACCGTGCCTTCGTCAACCGTGACGGTGCCGTCGAAGCCGTTGAAGCCGCCGTCGTGCGCGCCGGTGACTTTGGCGCCGCGCCACGAGACGCTGCTCTGTGAGCGGTCGATGGGCAGTTCGACGCCTTCAGCCGTCATCAGGTCGACGGCATCGCCGGTTTCGGCAACGGGAGCGTCGCCGACGTCGCCGCATGCAACGAGCAGGAGCAGCGCGAAGAGCGCCGTGAGGGAGGTTAGATTCTTCATAAGAGAGGTGAGGGGATGAGGTGGAGAAAACCCGTCCGGGCTGGGAGTACGACTGAGCGGGCTGTGCCCTCGGCAGGAATCGAACCTGCGACCTGCGGTTTAGGAAACCGTCGCTCTATCCCCTGAGCTACGAGGGCATAGGGGACCAATCTACACCCTTCTATGTGACGATGCCGATAATAGGTGTCGCAACAGACAAGTAGAAACGACGGCTGATCTCGCATGGGCGAGAAATTGAAGAGGGCACACAAAATTGCCTGTAACGCTATGGGTTTTGGCTGCGTCTACTGGGTACCTCTTCTACACAGCCGAAGTACCAATGTCGGCTGTCGTTTTTGCCCCCTCCTCCCATGCCTCCCGTCCTGCTACGCCCGTTGCTCTCGTCGACGTTCTGGTCGGCTGGTCGTTCGATCTCCAAAGGACGTGCGCTCCTGTTTGCGGATCGCATCGAACTGCACACGACGAATCTGTTTCGCCGGTCGATTCTGATGCTCCGTTTGCAGGATGTACAAGCGGTGCGGTGGAACGTAGGTCCCGCTAAGACGCGCCTCGCACTTGAAAGCGCTTCTGGTGTCATCGAGATCGATCTGGCTGAAGGACATCAGTGGCATGCGCTTCTCAACGAGCGACTGGCGATGCAGCCTCCCACTGCCGAGGCCACGCTGATCGCTGGTGCCTCGCACGATCCGCTCCTCGCCGCCGGGTTGGGCTGACCGATGCGCGCGTGAGTGGTCGTCCCTAGATTGACCGATCCACTCGCCCGACCGCATGGCTCGCATTCTCACCCGCCCGTCCATCTTCTCGTGGGCGCTCTTCGACGTGGCGAACTCGTCGTTCACGACGCTCGTCATCACGTTCATCTACTCGGCGTATTTCGCCCAGGCGATGATCCCCGGCGCGGATGCGACGCAGTTGTGGACATGGGGCGTTTCGGCTTCGGCCATCGCCATCGCGCTTTTGGCACCTCTGGCAGGAGCCATCGCCGACCGGAGCGCGATGCGCAAGCGCGGCATACTGATCACGAGTGCGATCTGTATCCTCGGAACGGCGTCGCTGTTTTGGATGGAGCCGGGGCAGGCGGTCACCGCCATCGTGATCGTCGCCGTCGCCAACGTGTGTTTCGAGCTGGGCAGCGTGTTCTACAACTCGTTTCTTCCAGACTTGGCGCCACCTGAGCACATCGGACGCGTGTCGGGCTTCGGCTGGGGGTTGGGATACATCGGCGCCATCGTCGCGATGCTGATTGCACTCTACGGATTGGTGCAGGAGGGGCCGATGCGCGATGCGTTCCTCGGATTCTTCGGTCTCGAAGCCGTCGGTGGTGAAAATGTGCGCGCGACGATGCTGCTCGTCGCCGTATGGTTCGCTGTCTTCACTATCCCGTTCGCCCTCATCGTCAAGGAACCGCCGCCCGCACGGACGCCGGTCAAGCCCGGCAAAGCCGTCAAGTTGGCGTTCGGTGAACTGCGGGGGACGTTCAACGAGATTCGCACCTACCGGCAGATCGTCCGACTGCTCGTGGCGCGGCTGGTCTACAACGACGGACTGGTCGTCATCTTCGCGATGGGGTCCATTTTCGCCGTCAACGTGTTCGGCTTCGAACTCTCGGACGTGATCATGCTGGGCATCGTCCTCAACGTGGCGGCTGGAATCGGGGCGATTGCACTGGGCTTTCTGGACGACAAAATCGGCGGACGCAACACGATTCTGATCTCCATCGTCGGCCTGACGATTGCGAGCCTGGGCGTTCTGCTCTCCGAGTCGCGCGAAGTGTTTTGGGCGTCGGCGATCCTGGCCGGACTCATGGTCGGGCCGAATCAATCGGCAAGCCGGTCGCTGCTGGGCCGGTTCGTGCCGGACGACAAAGAGAGCGAGTTCTATGGCTTTTTCGCCTTTTCGGGACGCGCCACTGCGTTCATCGGCACGATGCTCTACGGCACGCTGCTGACAGCATTCGACTCACACCGCGCGGGAATGTCCGTTACCGTCTTCTTTTTCGTGATCGGTGGCTTGCTGCTGCTCCGCGTGAATGAGGAGGAAGGCGTGCGCCTATCCGGACGCGCACGCCCAACTCCTCCACTCCCATGAGTACACCAACCGTAGCCGACGTGTGGTCGGCCCTGACGCGATGGGCGCCGACAGATCTGGCCGAGCCGTGGGACAACGTCGGCCTGCAAGTCGGCGATCACGCACAGACTGTAGCACGCGGACTTGTCGCGCTCGACGCCACACCTCAGGTGCTCGCCGAAGCGGTCGCGCTGGACGCAAGCGTGGTCGTGACGCATCATCCGCTGCTGTTCAAACCGAGCAAGCGATTCGCTGCCGGTGCTGGTCCGAGCGGGCTGGCGTTCGCATTTGCACGAGCAGGCGTCTCACTCGTCAGCGCGCACACCAACCTCGACTCGGCGCGCGACGGCGTTTCGTTCGCCCTCGCCGACCAACTCGGGCTGAGCCATCCACGCGTGCTTAGCCCATCGCAGGACCGGTGGGCCAAACTGATCGCCTTCGTTCCGGCTGGGCACGTCGACGCGGTCCGCCTCGCGCTGGCCGATGCAGGCGCAGGGGTGCTGGGCAACTACAACGAGTGCAGCTTCGTGACAGGCGGCACCGGCACGTTCCGCCCGCTCGACGGATCATCCCCATGGACCAAGACGCCAACCGGCGAGCTGGCGCGCGAGTCCGAAATCCGGCTCGAAATGCTGGCACCGCGCGTGGCGAAGTCGGCGTTGACCCAAGCGCTGCGCGATATTCATCCCTACGAAGAACCGGCGTTCGACTGGATCGAAGTCGGCCAAGAAGATCGCTGGACTGGACTGGGTGCCATTGGCGAGTTGCCATCGGCGATGGATTCAAACGCGTTCCTCGATCACGTCTGCCATCGACTCGAAACGCCCGCCGTCCGTGCTGCCGTCGCCGACAAGCCCATCAAACGCGTCGCCGTCTGCGGCGGATCGGGCAGCAGTTTCTTGCCGCTTGCCCTGGCGTCAGGCGCCGACGCCTACGTCACCGCCGACGTGACGTACCATCTGTTCTCCGACGTACTCGACACAGATGGAAATCCCCGCCTGACCTACGTCACCGCCGGGCATTACGAAACCGAGCGCGTTACAGAGCGGATTCTGGCCGACTACCTCGCCGATCAGCTTCCCACCATCGCGTGGAGCCGGACGCAGACGCGCACCGATCCGTCGCGCGTTCACTGCTTGTCCCGATAGGCCGGGACCGCTGGGCGCTGCAATTCCTTCGCCTCAATTTGGCGAACCCGTACGGCACGTCATCGTAACACGTAGGCTCCGCACCTTCCAGTTACCGACGACCACACTCCGAATCCTATGGCTGAACTCACCGCCGACACTCCGACGATCACGCAGCTGCGCGCCCTGTCGCGTTTGCAGCACCTGGACAGCAAACTCGACCGCCTGCGCAAGCTCCGCGGCGATCTGCCCGACGAAATCGCCGAACTCGAAGCCGAACGCGCGACGCTCGAAGACCGCAAACGCGCGCTCGCTCAGGAAGCTCAGGACGACGCCCAGGCGCACCGGCAGAATGAGAACGAGATGAAGGAGAGCGAAAACGCGATCCGCAAGTACACCGAGCAGCAGAACCAGGTCCGCAACAACCGCGAGTACGACGCGCTCTCCAAAGAGATTGAAGCCTCGCGCCAGCGCATCATCGACGCTCAGGGACAGATCGACCAGATCGGTCGGGGCGTCGAACCGCGCCAGTTCAAAGTCGAAGAAACCGACACGCGCCTCAACGAACTCAACGAGATGCTTGCTCAGAAGCGCGAAGAGTTGGGCGGCGTGATGAACGAGACGGCCAGCGAAGAGAAAGGCCTAGCCGAGCGCCGCGACAAGGCCGCCGAGGACGTCGACGCCAAGCACACGGCGATGTACAAGCGTCTCCGTGGTCGCCTTCGCGATGGCCGCGCGGTCGTTCCGCTCGAACGCGGTGCCGCTGGCGGGTTTGCAATTCCGCCGCAGCAGCAGATCGAGATTCAGCAGCGCGCGCACATTCCCCTCTGCGAGCACACGGGCCGCATGATCGTCGACTCCGAACTCTTCCACGAGATGGGCGATCAGATCAACGCGGAGATCGCAGGCTGAGGCAGTAACTCGGCTCTTTCCTCATCGTCATCCTGAGCCTTTCGAAGCCCTCCGAAGCAGCGGCCCACTACGGAGGTCCTTCGGCTTCGCTCAGGATGACCAGTTGGAAACGAAAGAGCCAACTCCGTTCGGCGCATCAGATCATCGCGTCGCGCTCGGTCCTCGGATCGGGGGCGATGAGGAAAGTCCGGACACCACACGGCACCGCGCCCCGTGACAAACGGGGGAGCCGCTTCCGGGCGGCGACAGCACGTGCAGCAGAAAGCAAACCAGCCGATGGCTCAGGTTCGGGCAACCGACCAGAGCACAGGTGATGGGTGAAACGAGGGCCTAAGAACCCTCGGCGGCGTCGGCGACGGCGGCGCTCAGGCAAACCTCGCGGGGTGCAAGGCCACGCAGTCTCTCGCAGCCGGGCATTCGTGCCCATCTGCCGCGTCAGCCGGACGCGAATCGGGAGGCGGGTAGGCCGCGTGATCCCGCTTTCGAGCGGGACGATAGATAGATGATGATCCGCTGCCGGGTGCGTTGTGGCTCCCCGACGGCGACAGAATTCGGCTTACCGATGCGCCGACGCCACAAAACGAGAGGCTCGCTCCCCGGAAAGGAGCGAGCCTCTTTTCGTTGACCCAGTGCCGTCGATTTGGGACTACAGCAGCGACTGAAACTCGTCTACCGTCAGCCCTGCTTCTCGAATGATCGCGCGCAGCGTTCCCTTGGCGACCTCACCATGATCGGGGACGACGGAACGGCGGTGGGGAGAGGCGGACTGCCTCAAGATCATGTGGCTCCCCTTCTGGCGGTCAAACTCGTAGCCCAACTTCGCCAATGCTTTGACCACCTGGCGACCGGACACTACGGGAAGACGCCCCATCTCTACACCTCTACCAGTTCTTCCGTGATTGGCAGCGGAATGGCGTCGCCGTGCTCCTCGAGACTTTCGATGTAGAGGGCAATAGCCTCTCGGACGCTACCGAGCGCCTCTCCTCGTGTAGTTCCGTCGGCGACGCAACCGGGCAGGCTAGGTACCGTCGCTACGAAAACGCCGTCTTCATCCGTCTCAATCAGACCGCCGTATTTCATAACTGGGTGGAGTTTTGCTCGAACGAAGTGCTTACGCCACTGCGTTGACCGCTTCGACGCGGGTAATCTGCGGGACGCTGCGTTTGAGCGCTTGCTCGATGCCCGCGCGGAGCGTCATCGTCGACATGGGGCAGCTTCCGCAGGCGCCGAGCAGTTCGAGTTGGACGATCATGTCCTCGGTAACGTCGAGCAGGCGGACGCTGCCGCCGTCGGCCATCAAGTAGGGGCGGATGCTGTCCAGCGACTCTTCGATCTGGCGGCGGACGGCGGGGTCCTGGTGGAGGGCGGGCGTTTCGGTCATAGCAGTTCGGTTACTCAAATGGGTACGGCGGCGCGGCGGGGAGGTGCCCTAGCGGTACAGGATTTCGGTCGCGAGCGTCGGCGGCTGCTCGGCGACGCGGATGTCGACGCTCGCGATGGTCGAACGGGCGACGTGCTGAAACGCCTGGGCGACGACGCTGTCCGGCTCCCGGACTACGACGGGCGTTCCCAAGTCGCCGCCTTCACGCACGTCTTGATCAATCGGGATCTGGCCCAGAAACGGAAGTCCGCGTGCTTCGGCCAATCGTTTGGCTCCGCCCTCGCCGAAGAGATAGTATTTGCGGTCCGGTAGGTCGGGTGGGGTGAAGTAGGCCATGTTCTCGACGATGCCCAAGACCGGCACGTGAACGTTGTCGAACATCGCGATCCCTTTGCGCGCGTCGGCCAGGGCGACTTCCTGGGGAGTCGACACGACGACGGCTCCGGTGAGGGCAATCGTCTGGACGATGGTCAGTTGGATGTCGCCCGTTCCCGGCGGCAGGTCGAGGATCAGGTAGTCGAGTTCGCCCCACTTGGCGTCGCCCAAGAACTGGCGGACGGCGCTGGACACCATCGGCCCGCGCCAGATGACGGCTTTGGTCTGGTCGACCAGAAAGCCCATCGACAACAGCTTGACGCCCAACCGTTCGAGCGGGACGATCTTACGATCCTCGTCGACGCGCGGCTTTTCGGTGTCTGGGATGCCGAACATCGTCGGGATCGATGGGCCGTAGATATCGGTGTCGACCAGCCCGACCGCGTACCCTTGCTGCGCCAACGCGACGGCCAGGTTGACGGCGACGGTGCTCTTTCCAACGCCGCCCTTTCCTGACGCAACTGCGACGGTATGCCGCACTCCTGGGATCGTCTTGGTTTGCACCGCCTTCCCTCCCGCCGACACGTCGACGCCCAACCCGATGGCGGGCGAATCGACTTCGACATCGACGCTTATTTCTGCGCCCAACTCTTCGCGGATCACTCTGCGGCAGGCTTCGGCGGCCTGCTGAGCGAACGCCGTATCCGGGCGCGGAGCGACGACGGTAAACGCGACGCGCCCTTCGCTGATCATAAGCCCTTTCACATAGCCGAGGCGGACGATGTCGGCGTCGGCGTCTGGGTCGCGGATCGTGCGAAGGGCGTCGAGAACGTCGGCGGGCGTGGGCGTCATCTGCGTCGGAGGTTGAGGGAGCGGCAACGAGCGTCGAAGCGGCAGGTTGTGCAGCATCGGCTAATCCGCACCTCGCCTATCAGTCGTAGACACACAGGCTGGATGCATGATCGTAGCGTCCACCCGCGTCCAAGCAGTTGTTTTCGGCCCAGAACTCAGACGCGACGATGCGCCAAACCAGAAGCGAGGCGACGACCAGAAGCGCGATCCCAACGAGTTGCTTCGTTCGAGCGCGTGAGCGAACACCTGTGACGATCAACAGCACACCGACGGTCACGCAGATCGCTGCAGGAATCGCCAGCAAGACAACGACAGGGATCAACTCCATAACAGAATCAGCGTTATAGGCCGCTCGCGACGAGCAATTCGATGTCGCGGTGCGGCAGGCTCAGCATGGCGGCGAGCGCCTTCTTAGTGAGGTGGCGGCGATAGACATAGGCGCCGCTGCGTAGCGCGGCAAAACGCCAGAGCGCGTCGTTGACGTTAGGCGACTCGCCGAACTGCAAGAGGTAAGGCACGAGCACGTTGCTCAGCGCCAACGTCGACGTGCGAGCGGCGTTGCTCGGGATGTTCGGCACGCAGTAGTGCGTCACACCATGGGCGACGAACGTCGGCTCGGAGTGCGTCGTCACCCGGCTGGTCTCAACGCATCCACCCTGGTCGATGACCGCATCGACGATGACGGCGCCGCCGCGCATTTCCTTGACCAATTGCTCGGTCACGACGACTGGCGAGCGGGCATCCTCGCTCATCATCGCCCCAATGACGACGTCGGCTTTGGCGATCGCGTTTTGGACGTAATAAGGCGTCGCCATCGCCGTCATGACGCGGCGATCCAGGTGCAGTTCGAGTTGTCGCAGCGCCGACAGGCTCCGGTCGAGCACGATCACCTGCGCGCCATATCCAATCGCCGTCCGCGCCGCCCACTCGCCGACGACGCCAGCGCCCAATACGACGACCGTCGCCGGAGGTACGCCTGAGATGCCGCCCAGCATGACGCCTTTGCCGCCTGAACTGGTTTCTAGGTAGCGCGCGGCGATCTGGATGCTCATCGACCCCATGATCTCGTGCATCATCCGCACGATGGGCAGCGACCCGTCCGATTCGCGGATGAACTCGAAGCCGATAGCCGTCACGTTCAGGTCGATCAGCCGCTGTACCAGATCACGCGACAAACTTCCCAGGTGGAGCGCCGAAAACAACAGCGCGCCTTTGGAGATCATGTCGCACTCGTCAGCCGTCGGCGGGCCGACTTTTGCGATAGCCGTCGCGCCTCGGTAGACCTCCTCGGCGGTGTCGACCAGTATCGCCCCAGCGTCTGCGTATTCGGAATCGGGGAAGCGCGCGTTGACGCCTGCTCCCCGCTCGACCAGCACCTCGTGTCCTTCGGCGACGAGCGTGGCTGCTCCCGACGGCGCAATTGCGACGCGGCATTCTTCGCCGCTGATTTCGCACGGCACGCCAACGCGCAGATCGTGCTTCGCGCGCCGGGTCGACGCCTTTTCAGGCAACGTCAAGACGTCGCTCTCAGGCGATTGCGAGAGGACCTGCGAGGCAGAGCCAGTGATTTCCATGACGACGAGCGGGCGAACGAATCGATCAAGATAGGGAACTCGCCCCAGCCATCCGCGCCATCACGATGCCGCCTGCCACAGCTACGTTGAGCGACTCCGTCCCCCGCCGACTCGCATCGCCCGAGACGTGAACGCGCGTCGTCAACCTCCGATCGACGCTGGACGAGAGACCATTTCCTTCGCCTCCCATCACGAGCACACACCGCGACTGCGGCAACCACTCCTCCACCGATGCCCCACCCATCGCTGCACCCGCGACCTCTCCATTTTCGGCCCTGTCGCGCAGAAACGTCGGAAGATCGTCGAGCCGGGCGAGCGGCAGATCGAACACTCCACCCATCGTGCTCCGGACCGTTTTGGGCGACCAGAAATCCGACGTGTCGCGGTCACTCACGACCAAGTCGAAGCCGAACCAAGCCGCCGTCCGAATCAGCGTGCCGACGTTGCCAGGATCTTGAACGCCGTTGAGCGCGAGGACGCGGGCCGCGCCGAGCAGCAGCGATTCGTCGACGTTCGGGATGCGAACGCGTGCGATGGCTCCCTGATGCGTCTGCACGTCGGCAGCATCGGCCACGTCACGTTCGGTCGCTTCGATCAAGCGGATGCCGGACGAGTGGAGCCGAACACGCAGATCGCCGTCGACCGATGGGGCGAGCATGATATCGAGGATGTCGGCCTTTGCGTCGAGAGCGGCGTTGAGGCTGCGCGTGCCTTCGAGCAGAAACGCGCCATCGCTGCGGCGCCCCTTAGAGCGGTGGAGAGCGGCGTAGCGCTTGCGGTCGGCGTGCGTAAGTGTGGAATCGAGCATTTGCGGAGTCGGAGTGCGGTAGTTTAGGTGCATGGTACGCCTCTTCTTCCTCGCGTTGCTCCTGGTCGCCGCACCGACAGCCGCTCAGCCTGCTAGCCCGCCGCCCCCTCCGCCTACGAACCGGATGCTGCTCGAGAGCCTCATCCAGAAATGCCTGCCACCAGACATCGCCGGATCCGTCGTGATCTCGGCCGATGATGTGCCCTCGTTCGTAGTCGATGCCGTGCAGCGTAATCTGCTCGCCGCTGGCGCCACAATCTGGACGGCGGACTCGCCCAACGCCGCCACCGCCTCCCAACTCGAACTCGGCGGATGGACCGGACGCGTCGATTTGACCGGACGCGGACGCTGGCTCGACCGCATCGCCATACTCACCGCAGACGTGCGGTGGACCCGAGCCGATGGGAGCCTTGCATACGTCGACGCCTGCCAAGGATCCGCGATCGACCGAGTCGACCGGCGCCGCCTCCCCTACCTGGAGGACCCGCTGATCCCCGAAACCGTCGCCAACCGCCCGCCGCCGTCGCGCCTGCGCCGCTGGTCCGAGCCGTTGATCGCGGGCGGCGCGGTTGTCGTTGGCGTGTTGCTGCTGTTCAGCGTTCGGTCCTAATGCGTGCGGTGATCGTTCTGTTGGCGTGCATCCTCGCGCCCGGTTGCGCCAACCCAGTCGCCCCGACCGGCGGCCCGCGCGACACGACGCCGCCCGTCCTCGTCTCGTCGTCGCCAGAGACCGGTAGCATCCGCGTGACCGATTCGGTCGTCGAGGTGACGTTCAACGAAGCCCTCGATGCTCGATCCGCACGGGAGGCTGTCACGATCACGCCGACGCCCGAGCGCCTGCCAATTGTCGAGGCGAGGGGCAAGAGGCTGCGCATCGACCTGGGCGAATTGCGTCCGAACACGACGTATATCGTCACGCTAGGGACCGCGCTGCGCGATGCGCGGAGCGCCGCGCTTACGAGTCCGATCCAACTCGCCTTCTCGACTGGCGACCAGATTGACGACGGCGAGTTGACCGGCATCGTGCGCAGTTCAGGCGATGGAGCACCACTGTCCGGGATGGATGTATTCGCGTTCTCCGACACGGTGTTGGCGAGCACGCAATCCGTCAGCGAGTGGCGTCCGCTCTATCGCACCGAGACCGATGCCGACGGAGTTTTCCGGCTGAGCTACCTGGCCCAAACGCCACTCTTCATCCTAGCAGGTGATGACGCCGATAGCAATGGTCGGCTGTCTTTAGCCGAAGTGCAGGCTGTCCCCTTCAGTGCAAACCTGACACCGCACGCTGCCTCCGACAGTGTGCAGACCGAACCCCCGGTCTGGTGGGCGTCCGAGCGTAAAACGCAGCGGGCACGTGGACTGCGTGCGATCAGCCAACGTCTGCTCCATCTGCGGCTGGACGGTTTCGTCACCCGTCTCCCGTCCTCAGAAAGCTGGACGCTGACCGATTCGAGCAGCTCCGCACTGGCATTCATGCCCTACCTCCCCGCCGACAGCACAGACGTCGTCGCCCTCGAACTCGCCACTGCGCAAACCGAAGGTCGGCTCACACTAGCCTTCGACATGAATGGACGCACCGACACCCTGACTACCCGCACTACGACACGGGTCGACACGCTCCTCATCCGTCTCCTCACCTCGACGCGCACGCCGCTGCGTCCGCTCGTAGGCGACACGGTTTCTGTTCGGTTTACCCGACCGCTGAGCGATAGCCAGATCACCACGGTGGTCGTCGCCGATACGTCGGGCGTCCCGCTGGAAGTAGCGTTCGAGCCGCGAGGAGCCACACTGCGGCTCGTGGCACAGAATCCGCTCGACCTGACCTTTCAGCCGTCTTCTCCAACTGATTCGACGACGGCAGCCGACACGCTCCGCATCCGTCCCCTCGGCCCCGATGCGCTGGGCGATTTGGCAGGCCAGATGGCACCCGACTCTACGCAGTCGGAGTGCGGCGCTATCGTCGTCCAAGCGCTCGGTCCGGTACGCCGCCAAACGACGGTCGGCGACGAGAGCGGATTTCTGCTGGAACGGTTGCCCCAAGGCACCTACCGTTTCCGAGTATGGAGAGATCTAAATGGCGACGAGTCGTGGTCGCCGGGAAATCTCGTTCCATACACCGCACCCGAACCGCTCGCCTTTCCCCGCATGACCGCCACGACGCGCCCCCGCTGGCAGGTCGATCTCGCCGAACCGCTCTCCGCGCCGCCATGCCCCGCACCTCGCTGACCGCCGCCGACCTACTTCTGAGTCCCGACGCCCTTCGCGCCGCCGACCAAGCCGCTGACGACGCGGGACTGCCGCTGTCGCTGCTCATGGAGCACGCATCGCGGAGCATCGGCGAAGCAGTGGACGACCTCGCTCCAACCGGACACGTCCACCTGCTGTGCGGGACGGGACACAACGGCGGCGACGGCCTGGGCGCCGCGCGTTGGCTGGCAGCAAACGGTCGATCCGTGACCGTGTGGCTCGTCCCCAGCCACGACCTCGCCGATCTGACCTGTCATCAACTAGATCTATTGCGCTCCGCTGCCGAGTTGCCTGGAGCAGACGTTCGCATCGACCAAACCACCACGGTCGACCTGTCAAACGCTCTAGTCGTCGTCGATGCGATGCTCGGAACGGGCGCAAAGGGGGAGCCGCGCGCTCCCTTCGACGCATGGATCCAAGCATGTAACCGAGCCGAGGCGCTTCGCATTGCCGTCGATGTGCCGACAGGGGTAGACGCCCAGACAGGGCGCGCGCACGACACCTGTTTCCGCGCCGACCACACACTGGCGCTGGCCGCTCGCTCGCCGGGATTGGTGATGGGCGACGGGCCGTTGTGGGCTGGCACGACGCGGGTGCTCCCCATCGGCGTGCCCGAAGCGTTCCTGTTTGATCACGCCGACGATGCGAGTGCCGTTCAGACGAGCGATGGATGGGCGCGCAAGGTGCTTCCATCGAGAGAGAGAGGCGCGCACAAGTTCACGGCGGGGTCGGTCATCGTCATCGGCGGATCGGAATCGTATCAGGGCGCACCCGTCCTGTCGTCACTGGCGGCGGCGGCGACCGGGGCGGGCTATGTAACGTGCGTCGTTCCGGCCAACTCTGCCGCGTCTGCGCGTGCCCACTTGGTTGCCCAAGTCGTCCGACCGGCAGCAGGACCTCCAACGCACCTTTCGCCCGAAGCGCTGGCGGATCTATCCGATGTACTCGACCGCGCCGACGCCGTCGTTATCGGCCCTGGGTTGGGTCGGCACGAGGAAACGCAGCAGTTCGTGCGCGACTTCATCCGTCAGACCGGCGTACCGCTTGTGATCGACGCCGACGCGCTGTTTGCTCTCGACCCCGAGTTTCTCGCCAGCCTCCCACCCGGACTTCGCGTCCTAACGCCGCACGCTGGAGAGTTCGAGCGGTTGATGGGGGAAGGACCGGCGGACGACCGCATCGCCCAGGCGCGGAGGTGGAGCAAGCAGTTAGGCGCAACTCTCGTACTCAAAGGCACGCCGACCGTAACCGCATCGCCAGACGGCGCCTGCTGGGTCGCCCCGTCCGCGCCGACGAGTTTGGCAACCGCAGGATCGGGCGACACGCTGGCTGGAGCAATCGCCGCCCTACTCGCCTCCAGCGCTCCGCACGCTGCCGCACTCGCCGTCCACCTGGGCTGCCGGGCCGCCGAATCGCTGTCCGATCGGATGCGCCCGGAGGCGTCAACGGCGCTCGACCTGATCGATGCCCTGCGCACGCTCGACCTCACCCGCTGATGCTCTCTCTTTCCCGTTCTCGCTGGCTAGCCTGGAGTTGGGCGCTTTTCGTGCTCGTGATCATGTCGATTCCCGGCAACCGGATTCCGAGCGTTCCCGAGATCAACCTGGACAAGCTGGTGCATCTCGCTGTCTTCGGCTTGCTCTTTCTGATCTTCGTCTGGACGGGACACCGGGCGTGGTCATCCGCGCTGGGGTGCATCGCGTTCGGCATCGCAACCGAGGTCTGGCAGCACTACGTCGCCATCGGACGCTTCGGAGATGTGTACGATGCTATCGCAGACATACTCGGCGTCCTGATAGCCTGGGCCGCCTGGACGTGGGTTCAGCGAAGGTCTGCTCGCCAAGGAGAGCAACGATGAGGCGTGCGATGTGTCCTTTGGAAAACGCTCTGCACCATGACCGTCGCCACTGAACTCCGCCTCGGGGTACTCGCTCTACTGATCCTACTCGTCGCCGCGCAGCACATCTACTTCGACGCCCAGAGCGCCCGTTCTGAATCGCGAGACGTGATCGAGATGCGTGAGATGATTGAGATCGAGCCGATTGCTCCAACACCACCCGTGCCACCTACTGACGCGCAGCCGGAAATCTTCGTGATCGTCGAGCAGACGCCCGAGATGATTCCGAACCAGGCCGAGGCGATGCGCAACCTGCAGTCGTCGATCACCTATCCCGAGATCGCCAAGCGCGCCGGAGTCGAAGGCCGCGTGATCGTGCAGTTCGTCGTCGACGAGCAGGGCAACGTCGTCGATCCGTTCGTGGTGCGCGGCATCGGAGCGGGCTGCGACGAGGAGGCGGTCAAGGCCGTTCGCACGCTCAAGTTCAAGCCGGGCAAGCAGCGCGGACGCGCCGTCAAGGTCCAGATGACGCTGCCCGTCACCTTCCGACTCCGATAAACCGATGCTCGCGTTCGAGAGCAACTTTTCGCCCGCTGACGTATCCTTAAAGAGATGGCTGCACCAAATCGTCGCTTCGGCGCGTTTGACTTCTTCAGAGGTTCGCAGTTGCCTATCTTAACCGCTCACACACTTCGCACTCATGCCCGTCCACAAAAATAGCGGTGCCGACATCAAGTCGAACTACCGCGTCAAGGTCCAAATCGGCCTGATCGTCACGCTCGCTCTGCTCATCCTCGCCTTCCGTTGGGAGACCGGCGGCAAGGAAATCGAACAGTTTCAGATGGAGGAGCAGGAGATGATCGAGATGGAAGAGATTGTACAGACGCAGCAGATCGAGCGCCCACCACCGCCGCCCAAGCCGCCACAGCCCGTCGAAGTGCCGGACGAAGAAGAGATCGAAGAACTCGACCTCGACCTCGACAGCGGACTCGACCTCGACGCCGCGCCCGATCTCCCGCCACCGCCGCCGCCACCGCCGTCGGCGCCCAAGGTGGAAGCCGAGCCGGAGCCGGAAATCTTCGTGATCGTCGAGCAGACGCCGGAGATGATTCCGAACCAGGCCGAGGCGATGCGCAACCTGCAGTCGTCGATCACCTATCCCGAGATCGCCAAGCGCGCCGGAGTCGAAGGCCGCGTGATCGTGCAGTTCGTCGTCGACGAGCAGGGCAACGTCGTCGATCCGTTCGTGGTGCGCGGCATCGGAGCGGGCTGCGACGAGGAGGCGGTCAAGGCCGTTCGCACGCTCAAGTTCAAGCCGGGCAAGCAGCGCGGACGCGCCGTCAAGGTCCAGATGACGCTGCCCGTCACCTTCCGACTGCGCTAATCCCGCACGCCGGTTGACTCTAACGCCGCTCGCGACTCTGTTCGCGGGCGGCGTTTTTTGCGTTTGGGATCACGTCCCTACGAGGTCCGCACATGCGTCACGCTACCGTCGTCCTCGCCGACGATCAGATCGGTCGTCAAGCCCAGAAACAGACCGTGATCCAATACGCCCGGCGTGTCCAGCAACGCGCGATTGACGGCGACAGGATCGAACGGCTCGGCAAAACGCGCGTCGACGATCCACAATCCCTGGTCCGTGACGACGGGACCGTCTTTCCGCTCGCCCATCCGCAACTGCGGCTCGGCCCCCAACGCGCGAAGACGATCCGAAACGGGGCGCGCCGCCATCGGGACGATCTCGACGGGAACGCCGACATCCGCCCCCAACCAGTCGGATCGCTTGCCCGCGTCGACGAGGACGACAAATCGCCTAGATGCCGACGCGACGATTTTCTCGCGCGTCATCGCAGCCCCTCTCCCCTTGATCAGCGCCAACGTCGACTCGTCGAACGCGTCAGCGCCGTCGAAGGCTAAATCGAGAATCGGCGTTTCGTCCAGCGTGCTCAGCGGGATACCGTGTTCTCGCGCCAGCCGCTCGGAGGCGAACGAAGTCGGCACGCCGCGCACGTCGAGTCCGGCGGTGACGCGGCGTCCCAGCGCGGCGATGGCGAGGGCTGCCGTGCTCCCGGTCCCCAAGCCGAGTGTCATTCCACTCTCGATCAGGTCGACGGCAGCGTCGGCGACGCGTTGTTTTTGCTCGTGGGCAGCGGACATCGGAAGGTGGGTTGATGAGTCGTCCAAAACTACGCTGCTCACTTAGCCCGACCGCTGCTACTCTCTGCGCAGCGCCTCGATCGGATCGAGTTTGGCTGCTCGCCACGCCGGATACACACCGAACGTCATCGCGAAAAACGTCACCCCGACGACGGCTACGCCGACCCATACCCACGGCACGACGGCAGGCATATCGAACACCAACGCGACCAGGTTGCCCACGCCCACGCCCAGCGCAACGCCAATCAGCCCGCCGATTTGACACAAGATGATGGCCTCGACTAGATACTGGCGCAGAATGTCGCGGCTCTTGGCTCCTAGCGACTTGCGGAGTCCGATTTCGCGGGTCCGCTCAGCGACCGACACGAGCATGATGTTCATGATGCCGATGCCTGCCGCCAAGAGCGTCAGCAGTCCGATAGCCGCGCCGCCGACCGTCACGCCCGATGCGACGCCCTGAAATTCTTCTCGGTCGTCTTCATTGCTGTCGATGCGGAAATTGTTTTCCTCGCCCGGGCGCACACCTCGGATTACGCGCAATGCGCCGATCACTTCGTCCTGCGTCTGCTGCATCACCTTCATCGACGCCGCCCGCACGTCGATGTCGATGTCGCGGTTGGGGCGCCCGTACATCTGGAACAGCGTCGTAATCGGCGTCAGGGCGATATCGTCCTGGTTGCCACCCATCGTCGAGCCTTTCTCATCGAACACGCCGATGACACGCAACTTGCCCCGGTCGACGCTGACGTCTTTGCCGACCGCTTCTTCGAGCGGAAAGAGTTCGTCGGCCAGCGCCGTCCCAAGCACCACGACTGGACGACCAAATCGTACGTCGTCCGCCGTCAGTGTCCGCCCCCGGTTGACGGTGTAGCTCTTGTTGACGGTCCAGTCTTCGTTCGAGCCGATGAGTTGCTTGCTCGCCTCGGTGCTGACGCTGGCCGATCGGTAGCGCACGCCCCAATCGCTGACGACCGGGCTGATACCGGCAGGCATCGTCGTGCGCTCGCGCAGTAGTTGGGCCTGCTCATAGGTGAGATCGGGCGCACTTGTCCAGCTTCGGCGGCCACCTTCGACCTGAAGATCCCACGTCCGCTCGACCTCGAACGTCGTCGCGCCAAACGACTCAAACGCGTTGTTGACCGAGCTAGAGATTACCTCGACGGCCGTCACCGAGACGATGATGGCGAACACGCCGATCACCATACCGAGCAGCGTCAACGCCGAGCGGAGTTTGTTGGCGCTGAGCGCAGACGTCGCGATGCGGAGCAGTTCACGGAAGTTCATAGCGTCAATTGGTTATTCGTAGCGGAGCGCGTCGATGGGCTTCTGCCGCGCCGCCCCCCACGCCGGAAAGAAGCCGAACGTCACACCGACGCCCACGCACACACCCAGCGCAAGCGCAACGATGACGGGCGAGAGCGAGGCGGTAAAGACCATGTTGATCGCCAGCGTCGTGAGTAGCGAGAGGAGCAACCCGATCACACCGCCGAGTAGCGACACGCTGACGGCTTCGAGCAGGAATTGCAGCAGGATCGACCGCCCTTTGGCGCCGACGGCCTTGCGCAACCCGATCTCGCGCGTGCGCTCTTTGACTGAGACAAACATGATGTTCATCACGCCGATGCCGCCGACAATGAGTGACAGCGCTGTCAGAAAAATGCCGACGCCATAGATCGTCGCTTTGGTGTCGCCGAGCAGGTCGCGGAAGACTTCGGTCTTGTTGATGGAAAAGTCGTCGCCTTCGAGGGCGTCGAGGCCACGCGCGACTCGGCTGAAGCCGCGGATTTCGTCTTCGACAGCGACTTCGCTGATGCCTTCGCGCGCTTTGAGGCTCACCTGGAAATTCCAGTTTTGCGTGTTGAACAGCTTGCGGGCCGTGCTCAGCGGAATCTGAAACTGCTCATCTACCGAAAACATGCCCAGAAACTTGCCCTTCGGCTCGAGCACGCCGATTACCGTAAACCGCGCGCCCTGGATGCGGACTTCCTTGCCCTCGGCTCGTTCGGCAGGAAACAGGCTCTCGGCAATCGACGAGCCGAGTACGACCACGTTGCGAGCGGTCTGCTCTTCCAAATCGGTGAAGTAGCGCCCCTCGGAAATGTCGATGTCGGCGATTTCGGTATAGGTCGGCGTCGTCGCCGTCACGTTCGCCCGGCTTACGGCCCGGTCGCGGTACTGAATCGCGCTGCCGAAGTCGATGCTTACGGCGGAATACGCGATGCTCTCGCTACGCTCAGCCCCATCGACAACGCGCCGGGCCGAGTCGTACGTCATCATCGGTCGCCGCTGCATCTCGAACCATTCGTCCGCCGACATGATGATCCACGGCTTCTGATCGACGTAGTACGTGTTGGTGCCGAACATCTCCATCGACTTGTCGAAGGCCCGCTCCATCCCGTTAATCGTCGTCATCGTCGAGGTCACCATGACGATGCCGATGATGATGCCGAGCGTAGTGAGCAGCGAGCGCAGCTTGTTCTGGCCGATCGAGTCGGCGGCGTTGCGCAGCCCCTCGCGAATCTCGTAGATAAAGGCGTTCACGCGTGGACGGTCGGTTGGGGGCGGGCGGTCATGCTTAGGCCCTACGGCGCGTGTCCGCTAGGGTTACGGGCGTTCGTACTTTGAAGCCGTCTCCTACTCTTCTGCGTCCCCGATGAGCAAACTCCGCATCGTCGGCGAGTTCTGGCAGTTCTTGCGCACCCGCAAACGCTTCTGGCTCGCCCCCATCCTCGTCGTGCTGCTGCTGCTCAGCATCCTGATCGTGTTCGCGTCCGGCAAGGCGATCGCGCTGTTCATCTATCCGCTGTTTTGATAGCAACCCGCAAGCTCAGCGATGCACGGCTCCAACAGCGTCATCCTCGGCCTGTCGAAGGATCTCCATGTCTATGCAGCTCGTGCGCGCGAGTGCTCCGGGATCGCTTCGACTTCCGCCACCTTCACCGGATGCCTTAGGCCTCGCCTGCGCGGAGCGCTCAGAGTCGCTTCTCGAAACGGAGCCGAAAGTCGCGGTACGTCGCGTTGAAGTCGGCGCGCGTGACGCGGTAGCCACTCGCCAAGCCGAGCACCGTCATCCCCGGGTGGAGATTCGGAAACGTGTCGAAGCAAAAGTAGCGGTACCCTTCAGCCCGCGTCAGGTCCTCCATCTGTTCGAGTAGCAGCCGTGCGACTCCGCTGCGCCGATGGCTGGGATGGACGCCGCCCTTGGCCGAGTAAAAGTTGAACCGATTCTCGCGGTATCCAATCTTGAAGCCGACTGCCCGTCCGCCGACGCGAGCAAGCAACATCCGGAGACCTTCGCGCTCGAACGTGTTGATGATCCGCTCTTCGTCAAAGCACGCCCGGTTGATCTCGCGGATCACATCGACCGCTTCCAACCCGACCTCGTCGATAGTCAGCTTGGCGGCGTGCGTCGTCTGCATCGGAGGCGTGGTGGGACGCAGGCAAACTACGACGGCTGCGCGCGGGTGTGCCGCCTCTCTACCCAAGTCAGCTGGGCGCCCGTTCAAGCCTTGCGTTTTGCGAGCCTGCACTGACCGTTCACTTGCACATTGTTTAATCCCGTTTCGCAAGATCAGGTAGCGATGAACCTCTTCGTTGTACGCATCGACGCTGGCCCGACACTGGTCGTGCCGTCACGCATCAGTGCTCCGGATGTCGCGCCCACCCTGACACCATACGACTCGCTGCGACTTTAGGATCACTGACGCGATTCGAAGGAGCGGACTCGCTATGCACAGCAACTCAGCGTCGCGAATGATCTGCGCACATCTGAGTGATCGCATTCCGGAGTACCCATGTGAAGGATTCGAAAAAGCTCACTTCCTGATTGCCTTCCTCGCTTACCACGAAAGGCCGGTGTCCACCTTCAGGACGATCCATCCCGACACGAATCACCTCTCCGACGAGTCACCCGCTCGCCCATTGACAACACAGCGTCGCTACCGTCGATCTGGAACTCTTCCTCGAACTCGAAGATTTCATCGCTTCACTGACAAGATGTCGGCCAAATAAGAACTGCAGCGATAGGCGACAAGTCCTCGCGGAGATACAACCATCACTCATAGGGTTTACCGCGAGCGCACCGACGACGGGCGTTCGAGCGTCAGGCGGGCGGCGATTCGGTGCGTCATGCCCAGATCCGACGTGAGACCGGCGAAGTCGCCGAAGCCGTAATCGAGGTTGACTTGAGCGAGCTGGAGTCCGGCACCGAGAGTCGGCGTGAACTGCAACTCGTCGCCGGGGCCGGGGGCGATGCGGGCGATGCCGCCTCGGATGGAGAGCACGTTTTTGTAGTTGAACTCGGTCCCGAAGCGCGGATGGATCGACATCGGACCGGCGTTGAAGGCGTAGTTCTGCTGGCCGTCGAAGGCGAGGTCGAAGTCGGCGCCCAACGTCAGGCTGCTGGTGCCAAAAGGAATCGCGTAGCCCGTTCCAAGCCGCGCGACGGGCGGTACGACGTAGGTACCACCTGTCGGCAGTTCTTGGCCAAATGTCTCAGAGAACGTGTAAGGCGATCCGGTCGCCGGGTTCACGTCGTCGTTGGAGTTGAACTCGTCGGCGTTGACGGTCCAGCTCTGGTACATGCCTGCTACGTCCTGCAGGTTGAGGCCGAGTTGCAAGCGTCCGATGCGGTACTGCGCGCCTACGTCGAACGAGTAGCCCCACGCTTCGGCGAACGGCCCGATGGTGCGTCGGATAACTTTGCCGGTCACGCCCAGCGACAGGTTCTCGCTCGCGGCGCGGGCGTAGGAGAGGAAGAAGGCGTAATCGGCAGCCGAGAACGTCGAGATGTAGCTCTCGTAGTTGGCTTTGGGCTGGTTGCGTTCGGCATCCCAGGCGTCGAGCGTATTCTTGATGTCGTTGACGCCCGACCGGAAGAACGACACACCGACAGTGGACTGCTGGTTGAGAGGAAACGCCGCGCTGCCGTAGTCGAACGAGACGACGCCCGCAAACCGCTCGACGTGCATGTAGCCGATTTCCGGGTAGTCCAGCCCGCTCAGTCCGGCGGCATTCCAATACCCCGAGGACACGTCTTGCGACAGCGCGACGGCTGCTCCACCCATTCCGAGCGCGCGTCCGCCTACACCTCCCGACAGGAAATCGGCGCCGTATTTGGCGAGTTTCTGCGCGTCCGCCTGGGGCGTGACGACGAGCAAGAGGCACAACGCGACGAGAGCGCGACCGAACGAGGTAAGCATAGCAAAACCGGAGACTTGGCGACAAAATGCAACACGCAACGGGCTGCGTGCAAACGAATCGGTAACGGTTAGGCCTATATCTCGTGGTTTTGTACGGACAATCGGAATCTACGATGCCGAACCGCCAGATCCCTCGCTTATCCGCCGGACCGTACCAGAACGGCTGCGAACGCTCCGTCCGTGCCGTGTTCGTGCGGGAGCGCGGTGTAATAGCCTTCGCGCGTCACCATGTCGTCGGGGACGCGGCCTGCTGCTGATCGCAACTCAAAGTCCGGGTTCTTCTTGAGGAAACGCGTCACCTGCCGCTCGTTTTCTTCGGCTTCGAGCGAGCACGTCGCGTAAATCAGGCGTCCGCCCGGCTTGACGAGTTTGGCGGCGTCCTTCAGCATCTGGATTTGCAAAACGCGGAGTTCGTCCAGTTCAGCAGGCGTCCGGTGCCAGCGCATGTCGGCGCGTTTGCCCAACACGCCCGTTCCCGAGCAGGGCACGTCGAGCAGGACGGCATCGGCTTCCTGGCGTGATTTGGAGCGGTCGGCGACGCTCGACTCGATGGTTTCGACGGACGACAAACCCAGTCGCTTGGCGCTGCGCTCTACCAGTCGGGTGCGGTTTCGGCTCACGTCGGATGCGACGATGGTGGCCCTGTTGCCAGACCGCTCGGCGGCGTAGCAGGTCTTTCCTCCAGGAGCGGCGCAGACGTCGAACAGCGTCTCGCCGGGCTGAAGGTTGATCAAGTGGACGACCAAGGCGGCAGCCTCGTCCTGAACCGAGCACAGACCGTCGTTCAGAATGCCGGAGCGGACGAGCGGCTGAACACTCTGCGCCGTCACCATACCGTCGACCCACTTACTCGGCTCGGACTCGAATCCGGCTTCCTTGGCTCGCTCGTCGAACGTCTCTGCATCGGCGTGAATGGCGTTGGGGCGGACGCCAAAGGTCGGGCGCTCGTTGTTGTGGCGCAGGATCTCGGTCGTCTTGAGTTGGCCCCAGCGCGTGAGCCACTTGCGCACGAGCCACGTCGGATGCGAGTAGGCGACGGCCAGGCGCTCGGCGGTGTTGTCGATGTCCGGCTCGGGCGGCGTATCCCAACGCGACGCGGTACGCAGCATCCCGTTGATCAGGCCGACGACGCGCTCGTTGATGGCGTAGCGGGCAAGTTCGGCGTATTCGTTGAGCGCGGCGTGCGGCGGCGTGTCCATCTGCGTCAGTTCGTACAGCCCCATGCGCAGGCAGCGGCGGACGCTGTCCTGCATCTCCTCCATGTCGCCTTTGTACAGCTTGAAGATGTAGTAGTCCATCAGCTTCTGCATCCGCGTGACGCCGCTGACGAGTTCGGTCACGAAGCGGGCGTCGCGGGCGTCGTTGGTCTCGGACTTGCCTATGAACTTGGCAAAAGCGCCTTCAGCTTCAATGCGGGCCAGCGCGTGGAAGGCTTCCAGGCGCGGCGGGTTCGAGTGGGCCGGGCGGCGGGCGGGTTCGGTCGTTTCCATTCAGCCCAAACGCACGTGCTCAGCGTCGTGTGCCCAGCTTCTCGACAAGCGCACGCGCGGCGACGCGCAACGGATCGTGCAGCGGCGCTAGCGAAGGTGTGTAGACTAGGTCGAGGTCGGCGAGTTCGGACACGTGAGCGCGCGACTTGATCAGCGGGACGAGCACATTGGACCGCATCGCTGCGCCGTCGCGACCTGCCAGTTCGCCGCCGATCAATCGGCCCGACTGTGCATCGGCCAACAGGCGAACATGGAGAGGAGCCGAGCGCGAATCGTAGCCGACGCGACTCTTCTGGGTGATCGTGGCTTCGACGACGGCGATCCCCGCCCTCTCCGCCTGCTCCCGGCGCAGCCCAACACCTGCCGCCTCAATGCCAAACACCTCGACAGCCGACGCTCCGGTCGACGGCTCGAACGTCGATGCCGCTCCTCTTCCCCGCCGCGCGGCATTGGTGCCGACGACACGCGCCGTCCGAAATGCCTCCCACGCCAGCGGTCGGTGCATCGGCTCTCCCGTCACCGCAGATGGAACGGCGACCGCGTCGCCGCACGCCCAGATGCCCGGCACGTTGGTTCGGCCTCCTTTGTCGACATGGAGCGTGCCGTCGTCGCGGACTTTGACGCCCGCCGAGCGCGCCAGACTCAGTCCGCACCTCGATACCGATGGCGAAGACGACTGCATCGCAGCCGATCCACTCACCGGCATCGGTCACGACGGCCTGGACTCTATCGCCCTGCATCCGAACTCCCGTCGCCCGCTCCGCCCGCAGCGATACGCCACATTCCAATGCTGCGCTAGTCACCACGTGCGAAAGGTCGCCGCCCACGATGCCGCGAACGAACACGCCTTTCGGCTCCAGTACGGTTACGCGCACGCCTCGCGCAGCTAACGCATCCGCTACGTCCGCGCCGACGTAGCCCCCGCCAAGAACCACGACGTGCCCCAACACTCCCGAGTCGATCCAGCGGCGCAAGCGGGCCGCGTCGACGAGCGTGCGCATCGTCGTCACGTTCGTCGCGCTGGGCGGTACGAAGTCGGGAACGGCGGCGTGTGCTCCAGTCGCCAAGATCAGTTTGTCGACGCGCTCGTGGTAGGTGCGCCCTGTCGTCACGTCGCGCAGGTGCAGGTGTCGGCGATTGGCGTCGAAACGCGTCGCTTGAGTGCAGACGCGTACATCGATTCCCCGAGTCCGGGCCAGTTCGTCAGGCGTGAGGTTGACGAGATCGCTCGCGTGGTCGATCTGGCCGCGCAGGTACGCCGGAATCGAGCACGAGCCGATACTCACGTGTGCGCCCGACTCGATCAGCAGCACGTCGGCATCGGGATCGGTGCGGGCGGCTTGGGCAGCGGCGGCAGGACCGGCAGCCGTGCCTCCGACGACGGCGATGCGAGAGCGGGACATAGACGAAATAGAGGTGAGGCTGGAAGAATACGCTGACCTCGCCGGTTGGGTCGGGAGATTTGTGGGTGTTTGGGTGACCGCACAGACCTCTTCGTTTTCTTCTAGGCGAACCTCGTCCCTGCCCCTTTCCGCGTCCCACTCTATGCCTGCTGCTCAACTCGAACACGTTGGAATTGCCGTCGCCAGCAATGCTCTCGAACGATTGCTCGCCGATCTGCTCGGGCTGGGCGTGTACAAGACCGAGTCAGTCGTCGCTCAAGGCGTCGAGACGCGTTTTGCCGATGCGGGCGCCAAAGTCGAGTTTCTGCACGCGCTGTCAGACGAGTCGCCCGTCGCCAAGTTTGTCGAGAAGCGCGGGCCGGGCGTCCATCACCTCGCGTTTCGAGTCGACGATCTGTCAAGCCGCGCTCGCACCGCGCTCGTGTTGCCGGAATCGCGGTCATCGGCAAGCCGTCACCGGGCGCGGACGGATTGCGCATCGCGTTCCTACATCCGCGCGATACCCACGGCGTGCTGATCGAGTTGTGCGAAACGCGCCCCGACACGCTGCCTAACGCCGTTTTGATCGACACGTCGGCTGGACACGTCGCCTCCTACCGATGGCCCTCAGAGGCCGACGCGCTTCCACTCGTCTTACTCCACGGTGCGGGAGCGACGACGGCGCTCGAAACGCAGCACCTCGCCCGACTGATGCAGTCCAGCCGCCCGGTCGTCGCCTTCGACTTGCCCGGACACGGCGCGTCGGACACGTACGACGAGGTGACCGCCGACCTATTTACGCGCGGCGTTGGGGACGCGATCGCCTCGTTGGACCAGCCGGTCGACCTCTTCGGGTTCTCGTTGGGAGGAGCCGTCGCCCTCTCGGTAGCACAGCAATTGGGCGATTCGGTGCGTCACTTGGCCGTCCACGCGACATCCGTCAATTGGGACGCCGCCTTGGTCAGCGATATGCTTGCTCGGCTCGATGTAGCAGGGATTCGGTCGCGGAGTCCGCAGGGCTGGCAGCGCCTCGACGATGCGCACCAGGGACGAGCCGACGACGTGTTCGCCTCGCTCGCCCCGTTCGTCCGTTCCCTCGCCGAAAACCGCTCGTTCGCTCACGATCTGCCGCCCCACTTGCCCAAATTGGTCACGAGCGGCGACGCCGACGAGTTGTTCGACCTATCTCACGCGCTCTATCTCCGCACGCGGTTGGCTGGATCGCAACTCGGAATCCTGCCAGGGCTAGGCCATCGACTCGGTCCCGACGAAGCATCGGCCTTAGCCCCGATCCTGCACAGGTTTTTAGAAGGGTAATCAGCCGGAGTCCCGCCGAGTGATGGGCAGCCAACGCGCGACTTACGCCAGCGTAACCGCCGCCCGGACGACAGCAGACAGCTTCTCGCGGACGCTCTGCCCCGTTTCAATCACCTCGTCGTGCGAGAGCGTGGCTTGCCCCATTCCCGCCGCGCGATTGGTGATCGTCGACAGGCCTAGGACACGCATGCCCAGAGAAACCGCCGTCATCACTTCGGGGACCGTGCTCATGCCGACCGCGTCGCCGCCGAGGGTTTGCACCATGCGCACTTCGGCGCGCGTTTCGTAGGCCGGTCCGGGCATCCAGGCGTAGACGCCGCGGTGGAGTTTGATGCTCTGAGCGAGCGATGCATCGTCGACGGCTTGCATCCAGTCTGCGTCGTAGGGTGCTGACATGTCCGGAAAGCGAGGTTCGTCGCCGACGACGGGGCCGGTGAGCGGCGAGAGGCCGGTCAGGTTGATATGGTCGTCGATCAGCATCAGCGAGCCGGGCACGAGCGCGGGCGCGATTCCTCCAGCGGCATTGGTGACGATGAGTTTGCGCGCGCCCAGAGCGTGCAGCAGGCGGACGCTGGCGCCCAACATGTGCGTAGCGTGGCCTTCGTACGCGTGGACGCGACCTTGCAAAAACGCGCACGTAACACCCTCCAACTTGCCGATCACGACACGCCCTGCGTGCCCTACGACGGTGGGCAGCGGGTAGCCCGGCACGTCGGACATCGGAATGGCGACGGCGTCAGTCGCTTCGTCGGCCAGTGCGCCTAGGCCGGAGCCAAGAATCAGGGCGACCTGAGGCTTCAGATCGGTGTGGCGGCGGATGGCGTCGGCGGCGGCTTGGGCGTCGAATCGGTCGGTCATGGCAGAAGAATCGGTTGTCAGGTGATGGAGAGGACGAGTAGCGTCATGTCGTCGTGCTGCTCGGCGCCGTCGACAAACGCGGTCGTGTCAGCGAGCAAGGCGTCTCGGACGCGGTCGGCGGAGGTGGGTTCGGTCGTCGCTAAGACTTCGGCGAGTCGCTCGTCCGTATAGATGATGCGGTCCCTGGTCATCGCTTCTGAGAAACCGTCCGTATAGAGGACGAGCGTGTCGCCGGGATACAGGCTGAGCGGTTCGTCGACGATGCGCGGGTCGAAGCCACCGGCGGGTTGCAGGCCCAGCCCCAACCCAGGCGGACGGAGCACCTGTGTCTTGCCGTCGGCTCGTCGGAGCAGCGCGGGATTGTGTCCGGCGCGCGCGAACGTGCATCGCCGCGTCGACGGATCGTAGACGGCATAAATCATCGTCACGAAAATGCCGCGCGGGACGTTGGCCCAGAACAGCGTGTTCATCCGGCGGAGCGCGTCGGCGGGCGTAGCCGCGTCTTGGGCGACGGCGCGGGCGAAGCCTTTGACGAGCGTCATGTAGAACGCCGCCTGAAAGCCCTTGCCGGACACGTCGCCGATCACGAACGCGATCCGTCCACCGCCGACTTCGAACGCATCGTAATAGTCGCCGCCGACTTCGGACGCCGGGATGCACAGTCCGCTCAACTGCGCTCCAGCGACGGTCGGCATCGTGGCGGGAAGCAACGTCTTCTGTACGGTCTGGGCGATCTCTAGCTCGCGTGCAATCCGCGCGTCCCGGGCTAGCTCGGCGACGTATGGGGGCACGTAGGCTTCGGCCTCGCGCTCCATCTGACCTCGCACGAGCGTTATGCCAGCATAGACGAGCAGCAGTGCGACCCCAGCTATCGTCGCCCACATCGTCACGGGAGTCGCCCCGGAAAGCACGAACGCTCGCATCATAAATAGCGTCATGCCGACGAGAAACGCGAGCAGCAGTCCCACCGCGTCCGTCGCAAAAAACACGACGGTGAGAAGGAGCGAACCTATCACCAGCAAGGCAATCTCCCATCCCAGTCCGCTCAGCATCGGTGTCGGGAGCAGGACGGCGATCCCAATCCACACCGCGACGAAGGCGACAGCGGTCGAGAAGCGGCTTTTCATCCAGGCGCCGATAGCCATCGCGCTTCCGTTCGTAGCCAGAATCGCAACGACCGAGACGAACCCTACGCTGACGAGGGCTTGCTCGGGCGCCTCGGCGACCCAAACCGGCATGAACATGAGCATATGAACATCCTGCGGCATCAGAGCGAGGAGCAGGGAGACGAACCCGGACAGCCCCAACCCGGCCAGCACGCCGCGCAGCACACTCCGCCCCAGCCGAACATCGCCGTACCGACTTGTCCGCAGTAGGGCTAGCGGACGATAGCGTAGTGGCCAGATTGGTCGCCCCAACGACTCGGCAGTGGCACCTACCACGTATCCAGCAAACGCGCCGACTGCTCCAACGATGAACAAGTTGATGAACCAGAACGCCAGCGGTGTTGCGTCAGAACCGATGTAAAGTCGGATCGACTGCGCCCCAAACCAGACCGTAAACGCGATCCACATCCAGAAGGCATCGCGCAACGCTTCCGCCGCGTCGACCTGCCGTGACGAGAGTCGGCGCACCAATACGATCGCTAGCAGCAGCAAGAACAGCCCGGAAAGCCCGGCGCGAGTAGAGATGACGACGCTCCGCGTGTTGGCCCCCAGCGACTCGCTAAACTCGGGGACGATGCGGTGCAATACGTCGCCGGCAAACGAAACCGTCGTCGTCCGCACCGCCCCATCCGCGACCGAATCCGAGAGCACGACGGTCGTGGCAGGTCCCCGCCTTCTGACCGACTCGACGGTCAGGTCGGCAGGCGAGTAGATCGTTCCGTTGAGGTGGTAGGCGAGCGTGACGAGCGCAGCCGCCTGCGTGGTGTCCGGCCCCATCAGCCGATCCGCACCTTCAAAGGGTGGCGCTTCTGCAGTTCGGACACTGGGAGGCGCGTCATAGGAGACGACCAGACCGGAGTGCGTGACGTGCATCGTGAGCAGATCGTCGGATTGCTCGCGCGGCCAATACACGCGCGCCGTCATCACGCTGCCCGAATCGGACTGCGCGAGATCGACCGCCTTGCTCCGTCCATGCTGCGCGACTAGGTGGCGATACGCATCGTAGCTCACCCGCTGCTCGAACGTCGGGAGCGAATCGGGTGACACGATGGCCCCATGCCGCTCGGCGAATCCGACTGCGCGCTGGGTGACAAAGACCTGATCGACCGATCCCACTCCAGGAACGCTCAGCGGATCGATCTGGGGCGTCAGTACCCAATAGGCGACGATGCCTAGAGCGGCGATCGCGAACAGGACACCGTCCAGAAGTCCCAAGTTGCGAATGCTACTCATCGTCTACTTCGAGCGCGTTCAGGGCATCATCTGATGCGTTTCGAGCGGTTTCGTAGCCAAACCCGCGCCGTACGAGGAAATCCATCAGCTTTTTCCGACGCTTGCGTGGGTCGGATTCAGAGCGCATCAGCGAAGCCGCACGCTTTTCGGCCTGAGCCATCGCCGCACCCTCGACTTCTTCGTCGGGATAGGCGTCCTGGACGGCGCTCTCGGCCAGTTTTCGGTCGATGCCGCGCTTCATCAACTCGCGCCTGACGCGCTCCGGCCCATACCCGCTCGCCGACATGCGACTCTTCGCGTACTGCTCGGCGTAGTCAGCGTCATCGACGTAGCCGTTTTCTCGGAGCCAGTCCAGCGTACTCGCCGACACGCTGTCGCCAAAGCCTACGTCGGCCAGCCGCCGCTCGATCTCCTTTTCGGTTCGGGGTCGCGAACTCAGATACTTCAGGGATTGACTGCGCGCTCGGTAGATGGCGTCAGCGTCCAACGCGGCCTGCTGATCGGCGACCGTGACGACGACGCCTTTGCGTATCCCGTTCGACAGAACGACGTTCTGATGGCACCCAAACGCGAACTCATCGTCGACGTAGACCGAGACGCGGTCCATGTCCTTTTGCTGCGCGACCAACCGCGTTACAGTCCCCGGACGCAGATCCGGCGGCGATTCGTCGAGTTTACGGGGGCGGTGCAGCATTGGGGACGGACGCGGGAAGGGAGACGACGACGGAATCTAGGGACAGCCCGACGACCAGCCCACGCCCGCCCGTCACGTTGCCGACCGGCTCCCTCCGCTCTGGCGCATCCGACGATCCAACAAAGCGCGCATACGCCTCCTCGCTCCGCACAACGGACACTTTGACGCGATGCGCCGGACGCCCACCTGTCGCCGCATCGACCGGAACGGCATATCCTCCCGACCAAACGGCTAATGCTCCAGTCGCGAAGATGCCACTGTCGAAGGACCGCTCCCGCGCGACCACTTCGTTGGGAAAGAAGAACGACACGATCCGCGAGCCGATCACCTGCGACGGGAGCACGGACACCCGGATCCAACTGGACGTATCGCCAGAGGCAGGTCTCCACTCAGCGTCGACCAGAACGGGATACACCAACGCTTCCCGCGCACCTATCGCGGTCGTATCGAAGCGCAGGGTATCGAGCAGGACCGCGCGAACGGTCGTATCCGAAGGCGTTACCCTCAAATCAGTCAGACGCAAACGGGGTGGAACGCGAGCCGTGGCCGTTGCTACATCGCCCCCCGCGCTGACGGAAACGCGATACGCAACGCCCGCGCGCACCGTGTCATCCACTGAAGGCGCATACCCTTCGCCGTCCCACGCATACAGCACCACCCCTCCCTCGTACGCGACCTCGACCTGATCGGCGTCGTCTACGACACTCGGCGTTCCAGTCGACAAACCCGCCGCCCGCGCGACACGAATCGCCGGAAGAGGCTCGCCCGGCACGAAATACGCTTCTAAGATGAGCGGCTGACGCGGCACCTCTTCCAGTGCGTCACAACCGGCAAAGAGCAGTGCTAGAGCAGCGAGAAGAATGCGAGGTGGCAAGGGAGCGAAAGAGATTGGATTAGCGGAAGCAATCCAACGCCGGAGGCACAGATTCAGATCGGTATGAGACGAAAAGGACGGACACCCGTCGGCATTGGGAGCGGTTGAACTCGCAATAGCCTTCGTGCTCACGGTGCCTGACCTACCGTGTGTCGCCAACTGCTCGCTCCTCGCCTGCGATCCTCCGCAACCTCTCACCAGAGAGCACAGGCCGATCGCCCTTCGCATCGGGCTGAACCAGCCGTCGCAGGGTGCGCAGCATCGCCTCGTCGCCGATCTCGCGCGCTAGCGCCTCGAGCCGAGCGGCACCCAACGCGTACGAGTCTGAGAGTAGGTCGCTGGGGTGGGCAGTGGAATCGACGAGAACGTCTACGTCTGCTCGCTCCCAACCCGCCCGCTGCGCATCGGCCCACTCCGCACCCCAACGCGACTCGCCATAGCGAGCCGCCCACCACGTCGCCGCCCCCTCGCTCAGCCACAGATCGTGCCACGCTCGCTCGCTCGCCGCCGTCCCGAACCACTGATGCGCGATCTCGTGGGCCAGCAGCAGTTCGGCGTCGCGCCCCGTCGGAGTGCCGGACAACACGATCAAACCGGCGTTTTCCATTCCACCGAACCGAGTATCCGCGCGAACGATGCGCAGCGTGTCTACGGGCAGCGGGCCGATCTGCGTCTCCATCCACACCAGCACGTCCGGGGCGGATTCGACCGTGCGGGCGAAAACCCCGGCGTCCTGCTCCGCTGCGAACGCTTGGACTCGCCCAGCGTCCATTACGCGGACGAGCGGCG
Organism: Rhodothermales bacterium; assembly: GCA_963793245.1. Lineage (GTDB taxonomy): Bacteria > Bacteroidota > Rhodothermia > Rhodothermales > BA12 > CAXBBB01. The sequence continues at coordinate 1,123,393 of CAWBZG010000002.1, read as the reverse complement.
CGGCGACCCACGCGACGGCTTTCGCGGGAAAAGTAGGCGGTGAGGTGGACCGAGAGTTGACCAAGGCACGCGTATCCTCTACTGGCGCGCCATCTGGAGCAGGCTTGCCGGTTGCGATGACGGTGTAGCCAAACGGCGCTACGATGGTGAAATGCCATTGGCTGGGACGGCTCGGATGATCGGCGACGGGCAAGTAGGTGCGCGCGCGGTCGGGCCAGTGGTCGGCGGTCCACGTCGGTTGGTCTTCGACGTCGGCGACACGGATCCCCTCTCCTGCGTTTCCAGCCCACTGCACCGCGATGGGGCTTGCCAACGAGCCACCTACACGCTCGCACGGAGCAGTCGGGAAGGCGACGATGTATCGCAGCGAATCGCTGATCGATTCCCCGCCCACGCGGAGCGCCATCGGTTCAGGTGGGTCGAAATGCAGACCGATGGGGAGACCTCGTCCAGTAGAATCGCAGGGCGCCCATATAGTCCCCTCACCTTGGATGTAGTTGGGATCGTCGGTTTCGCCTAGTCGAAGAGTGAAGTCGTAGCGCGTCGGCGTGGCGAGGTCGGGGCGATCAGCCGTGCTGCCTTGGTCCGGCGAGGTCGTCGGCGCCGTTCGGCAGCCGCTCCAGACGAAGAGCAGAGCAAGGAGCAACGGCCTAAACCTTCGGGCGTTGAACGGCATAGATTGAATCCTGTCTGATGAAACGCTCTTCTCGCCGCCTGATCTTCTGGCTGATCGCTCTAGTGCTGATCGGGATTTTTGTGCTCCCCGAAGTACTTGATCCCTACGGCGACAAGCAGTGGACCGAAATTAACCACGGCAACCACACGCACTTCGTCCCTCGTGACCGCGACGAAGACGTGCCGCTCGACCGCTTCCCGACGACGGAGCCGTCAGTGAGCCAACGGATCTTGCCGGATGGCCGAGTCGTGGCGAAATAAAGCGCGACACAACTTTCAGAAAAAAGTGAAAGTCACGTTTGGTTGACGCGTGCCTCACAGTTCGAGCGGTATCGGTTCCCTATCTTTGCCGAGCACCCAACCGCACGCCCGCATCATGGCCGGAACGCCGTACAACAGCGCACAACCCAACGAACGCAAACTCACGTTCTGGGAAAAACTCTATCTCCCCCAAGTTTTCCAGGGGTTGGGCTATACGCTCAACAAGATGGTCAACGAGGAGGTGTACACGATGGAGTACCCCGAAGAGCAGTGGTATCCACCAGACGCCTATCGGGGCCGCCCGGTCTTGGTCGAGGAAGCCGGACGCCCGCGCTGCGTTTCGTGCAACCTGTGCGCACGCGCTTGTCCTCCGCTCGCTATCTCGATGCAGTCGCACGAAGTTGACAACGTCAAGGAGCGCGAGCCTGCGTGGTTCGAGATCAACATGCTGCGCTGCATCTACTGCGGTTTCTGCGAGGAAGTATGTCCAGAAGAGGCGATCGTCATGTCGAAGGAATATGACCTGACGTTTCAGAGCCGCGACGAGGCCATCTTCGACCTGGAAAAACTCCTGGTCCCTGCCGAGCGACTGCAAGACCGCTTCGCCTACCTCGCCGAGTACAAGGATCCGCAGAACATGGGTCAAACGTGGGACTTTCGCGAGGACAACAACTTGCACAGCGTCCGCAGCCAAGGCTTCTTCGCTCAGTTGCTCGCCGAAGGCATGACCGGACTCGAAGAGACGCACCTCCGCGATACGCCCACGCCCGCCGCCGACCGCGACTGGGGCGGCTCACGCCAAGGGCCGCCGGCGGTAGCCTACGTCACCAAGGGCGATGCCTGATACCGCCTCTGACACTCTGTCGGACGAGCAGATCATCGCAGCGGGCAACAAGATGCGCGATCAACTCGCGTACTTGATCGACGAAGTCGACTTGCTCGGCCCCGCTCTCGCTCGCACTAAAGCGCCGATCTACGAAGCCAAAGCCGCCAGCGATCAGCCGTCGCTCAAAGAAGCCCTCTTCTTGCTGGCTCTTCGTGACCGCAACGTCCGAATTCCGTTGCTAACGGGACAGCCGATGCGTCCAGCACAGCCCGAAGACTTGGAGGAGCAGGCCCACGCCGTTTCGCTCGACGATTTGATCACCGACGTGCAAGCCTCTCGACGAGAGTTAGTCGCCTCCCTGCCGACCGATGCCGCTGGCTGGAAGGTAGCCGTTGACGTGCCCGGCGATGCGCTTTCGCGCCTGGCCTACGCTCACCAAGTTGTCCTCGTCGATACCGACTTGCTGCGTGACGTAGCACTTCACCTATTCGACCTACAACGCGTCGCCGGTTAACCCGCCTGACGCACACCTGTCACTCTCCGCGCGTACTCTACCTGACGCCCCATTCCCACCCGTGAGTCTTTCCGTCGAACAGATCGAAACCGCCTTCAAGAACGGCAAGCCCGCTCCGGTGTATTTCCTGTTTGGCGAAGAGACGTTTCTCACGGATCAGGCCCAGGCGCTCGCCGAGAAGTATCTCGTCCCACCTGCCGAGCACGACTTCAACTACGATGTGCTCTATGGATCGGAAGTAGATGCCGCCGCCGCTCTGGGACTGTGCCGCTCGTACCCGATGATGGGCGCTCGCCGCGTCGTCATCGTGCGCGACTTCGACAAGATGCGTGGCAACGCGCTGTTCTCCTCCCTCGCCGACGATCCAAATCCGGCGTGTGTCGTCCTACTGATGTGTCGGGCCAAGCCCAAACTCAACGCCAATCCGTACCGCGCGCTCAAGCAAAAGGCCGCGTGGGGCGAGTTCAAACCGTTGAAGACACATGCCGTCGCCGGGTGGATCAAGCAGTACGCGCGCACCAATGGCTACAAGATGCAATCCGGCGCCGACGCGACGCTAGCCGAGATGACGGGCGCGAGCCTGGCACAAGCAGCGAGCGAGTGTGACAAACTGTTCGCGCTGGCAGGCGAGCGGAAAGAGGTCACCCGCGACGATGTCTTCCGCGCGGCAGGCCAGTCGGCGGAGGCCAATCCGTTCGTGTTGCAGGAGCACATCGTCAAGGGCTGCCTTTCTGACGCACAGCGCGTTTTGGATCGCTTGTTGCAACAGGCATCTCAACCGGACGGCGAAGCTCACCGCATCGTCGCCCTGCTCCTCGCCTACTTCACCAAACTCCTTCGCCTGGCCCGCTGCCGCCACCAGCGCATCCCCGAGAGCCAGATGGCCAAAGCCGCAGGCGTCCCTCCGTTTTTCCTCCGCGAATACCTCTCCGCCTTGGGGGGCTTCCGCACCGGACGACTCGAACAAGCGTTTTCCTATCTCCTCGCCGCCGATTTCGAACTCAAAGGCGGGGCCTCACGCGAGTCCGCGTTGATCCTGACGCTTCTCCTCCACCGCCTTACCGCACTACCCGACCGCCGCGGACGTTAGTCCTACGCAGTCTTTCATATCGCGCCCAGCCGCTTGCTCGACTCGGCGCTCTTTCCCCTTCTCCTATGAGCATCATCAAAATTCGCCGTCCAGTCAGCGCCGCCGAGCGGCGCATGAAGGTTTTGAAGGAGATGAGCGACGAGGATCTGATGCAGCAGTTTCAAGCTGGCAGCGTCGAGGCTTTCGACCTGCTCGTGAGTCGCTACAAGGATCCGCTTACCAACTACCTCTACCGTTTCTTGGGCGATGCTCGCGAGAGCGAAGACCTGCTCCAGGAGACGTTCATGCGCGTCTTCCGCAACCGTCACAGCTATCGCCGAATCGCCCGTTTCTCGACGTGGCTCTACACGATTGCAGGCAACTTGGCGCGTAGCGAGTACCGCAAGCGCCGCCGCCGCAAGGTGCAGTCGATCCAGTCGATCAACCGCGACTCGGAAGAGTACGAGATCGAGATCCCCGATGACACGTTCCGCCCCGACGCCGACGCCAACGGCACCATCTCGGATGAGTACGTGATGGACGCTCTGCGCGAGATCCCCGACGACTTCCGCGAGGTCGTCATTCTGCGCGACGTGCAGCAACTCAGCTACGAAGAGATTGCCGAGATCACAGGCCTTCCGATGGGCACGGTCAAGAGCCGCATCAATCGGGGTCGCACCAAACTCCAGGCGCTTCTCAAATCGGTTTACTCGCCCGAAGAGATGTAGTCGCTTTGCGATCCGTTCAATCAGACCCTGCGAAGGCCGTCGGAACTCCCGGCGGTCTTCGCGCTTGTTAGGGACACGCTGTATCCCCCTATTCCCATGCCTGCTCGCTCTGACGCGTGCTATCCCTGGCTCACCGATTTCCTGTGTGACTACGTCGACGGGACGATGGAGCCGCAGGCGCGGGCTATGTTCGAAGAGTGCCTAGCCGCCAACCCCGATTTGCAGGCCCACGTCGCCTCGCTCACTCAGGCCCGTTCGACCCTCTGCCGCTACGGACGAAACGTCGAAGCGCCCAGCGATTTGCACACCTCGCTACACGAGCGTCTGCGCACCGACTGCCGTTGCGCCCAAGCATATGCTGCGTGCCAGCACTCTATCGCAGATGAGGAGTCGACGTTCAGCATTAGTGCCATCGGAGTGTCGGCAGTCGTAGCCGTACTCATGATCTCTGCCCTTTTTGCAGTTGGGACATCGCTCGAATCTGAGCAGAGACCGACGCCCATCGTCGTAGACCGGCCGCCTGTCCCTCATGCTGGTGCTTCTCAGCGCGTAATGCTGCCTGCAGTGACCGGTGGCTTTCTGCCTGCAGCGCTGCAAGCCACCGACTCGACCGGATTCCGTCGCGCATTCAGCCGCTGACTAGCCAATTCAGCTCTCGCTAACTCAACCGACGACTTGCCATGAACTGGAAACGCGCTACACTCTACACGCTCTTGGTACTTGGGGCGTCGTCGTTAGCCTACTCGCTATATACCGCTATCGCCGTATCGCAGGGACTGTCGATTACCGGCTCACTCCCTGGTTGGCTGGTGTATGGGGGTATAGGGACGAGGATTCTCGCCGTTTTTCTGGCATTCGCAGCTATCGGACGCATGGAGAAAAACGGACCCTTTCTCTACGCCGCAGTCGCATTCGTGGTGGCTACTTTGGTTACAGAATTGACGCCCCTGCTCGCTGGGCAACCGCTGGGCGATTGGATCTTCGCCCAGATCACGTGGGGTACCATCGCGGCGCTAGGTGTCTTCGCTGGTTCACGGCTCTCCCTAAGCCGCCAGTCGGAGAGCGAAGCGGTCGCCTGATCCGACTGGTTGCCTCAAAAGATTTGGCGAGTTGCGCAGCCTGACTTGACCAATGGCAGCCATCCGGCGTACTCTGCGTTCCCTCTGACGGGCCTGTAGCTCAGGGGTTTAGAGCGCTCGCCTCACACGCGAGAGGTCGTAGGTTCGATTCCTACCAGGCCCACCCCGAACGGCGCGGCTTCCTTATGGAGGCTCGCGCCGTTCTGCATTTCGGAGTCAGAGCATTCCCTCGCTTTCGTACCTTTCAGCCTCACCCTTCCGACTCAGCATGGCCTGGTTTCAGCGCACCCAGAAAGGCATCCAAACCCCACTCGACGGTCAGAACGACAGTCCCAAAGGTCAATGGATTAAGGACCCCAAGTCAGGTAACATCCTCAGTCGGCGCGAACTTGAAGAAGGCGATTGGGTCGCCGGGAGTGGACACCACTTTCCAATGGGAAGCCAGGGGTATTTCGACCTGCTCTTCGATGGCGAGTACCAGCTACACGACACCGACCTGATCAGCATCGACCCACTCGACTTCGTCGACAAAAAGCCGTACACGCAACGCTTAACCACGGCGAGGTCGCGCTCCAAACTGTCTGACGCCTGCCGCGCTGCGACGGGTGAGATCGGCGGTCATCGCGTGTCGATTGCTGCAATGGACTTCGCGTTTATCGGTGGGTCGATGGGGTCGGTCGTCGGGGAAGTCATTGCACGTGCGATCAAGCGCGGGTGCGACGAAGGGCTTCCGGTCATCGTCGTCGCGCAGAGCGGCGGTGCGCGGATGATGGAAGGGGCGCTGAGCCTGATGCAGATGGCCAAAACGAGCGCACACCTCGCTCGCCTCGACGACTTGGGCCTCCCCTACTTCTCTATTCTGACCCACCCGACGACGGGTGGCGTGACGGCTTCGTTCGCGATGCTAGGCGACTTCAACCTCGCCGAACCCGAAGCGCTGATCGGTTTCGCTGGCCCGCGCGTGATCCGCGAGACCATCGGCCAAGATCTGCCGGACGGCTTTCAACGCTCGGAGTTTTTACAAGACCAAGGGTTCGTCGACAGCGTCGTGCCGCGCGCTCAGCTCAAAGCTACCATCGCCCACCTGCTCGACCTGATCGCAGGCTAACTCGCCGCTTAGACGTACTCCATCCTCAACACGCAGTCACATGTCGACCGAAACCGTGAAGCCTGGTGTCGCCGCCAACGCGCCGCGCGTCACTACTCAGACGCTGCACGAGATGAAAGCGGCAGGCGAGCGCATCGCGATGTTGACGGCCTACGACTACACGATGGCTCGGCTCGTCGATGTGGGAGGCGCAGACGTAATCTTGGTCGGCGATTCAGCGTCGAACGTCATGGCAGGACACGAGACGACGGTCCCGATCACGCTCGACCAGATGATCTACCACGCGCAATGCGTCGTACGGGGCGTGCAGCGCGCGTTGATCGTGGTTGACTTACCCTTTGGATCCTACCAGGGCGACCCCAAAGCCGCCTTGCGCTCGGCGATCCGCGTGATGAAGGAAACGGGCGCGCACGCCGTCAAACTCGAAGGCGGACGGGACAGCGGAGCCGCGATCAAGCGCGTACTCAGCGCAGGCATTCCGGTCATGGGCCACCTAGGTCTGACGCCTCAGAGCATCTACAAATTCGGCACCTACAAAGTCCGCGCGCGCGAGGGCGCCGAAGCCCAACAACTCCGCGACGACGTGGCCCTACTCAACGATCTGGGCTGCTTCGGACTGGTACTCGAAAAGATTCCCGCCGCGCTCGCCTCCGAAGTCACATCCACATCAGACGCTGTCACCATCGGCATCGGCGCGGGACCAGACTGCGACGGACAGGTGCTCGTCGTTCATGACTTGCTCGGCCTCTCGACCGACTTCAACCCGCGCTTCGTGCGCCGTTACGCACGACTCGACGAGACCATTTCAGGCGCCGTTGCCAGCTATGTCGCCGATGTACGCGAACGCTCGTTTCCATCCGAGGACGAGACGTACCGGTAAGCCTGTGGGAGTTGGACCGCATATCGCGTAACTGCTTCCTGCTGTAGCGCTGTCTGTGTCGATCGCAACATGTTTGATGTTCGGTACCAGACGCAAGTCCTGGTATCTTGCCCCAGACGCCTACGACTCGACGGCGTCACCCCTGCCGCGTAAGTTGCGCATCCATTTCCGCCGCTTCTCCCCTGCCCTATGGCTCGTCAGTTCAATCTCTCGCTCGACTCGGACCGTCCGCCGCAGCCTCGGGGGAATCCGTCGGGGTTGGACCCGCAGACGATTCTGAATGGACTGAATCCGATGCAGCAGGAAGCAGCATCGACCGTCGATGGGCCAGTGCTGATCATTGCGGGTCCGGGGTCTGGGAAAACGAGGACGCTCACGCACAGGGTCGCCTACTTGCTCGCGACCGGACGAGCCAAGCCCTGGCAGATTTTGGCGCTGACGTTTACCAACAAGGCGGCGCGCGAGATGCGGGAGCGGGCGCTCGAACTCGTCGGGCCGGAAGCCGGAAAGGGGCTGATGATGGGGACGTTCCACTCGACGTTCGCGCGGGTGCTGCGCGTCGAGGGCGAAAAGCTGGGCTACTCGCGCGACTTTTCGATCTACGACAGCGACGACAGCGAGCGGGTCGTACGCAACCTGATGCAGCGGCTTAGGATCGACGCCAAGACGTTCACGCCGCGCTCGATGAAAAACCTGATCTCGTCGGCCAAGAACGCGATGGTCGGGCCGGACGAATACGCGCGGCTGACGGCGAGCGCTGCGCAAGAGAACGCGGCGAAGATCTATCCGATCTACGAGAACGCGCTGCGTCAGGCCAACGCGATGGACTTCGACGACCTGCTGCTCAAGCCGCTCGAACTGTTTTCCAATCACGCCGACGTACGAGAGAAGTACCAGTCGAAGTGGCGCTACCTCCACATCGACGAGTACCAGGACACCAACACGGCCCAATATCGGATCGCTCGGACGCTGGCGGACGCACACAAAAACATCTGCGTCGTCGGCGACGATGCGCAGAGCATTTACGCGTTTCGGGGCGCCGACATCGGCAACATTCTGTCGTTTCAGAAGGACTATCCCAACGCGCAAACGGTCCGGCTCGAACAGAACTATCGGTCGACCGGCAACATCCTGAAACTGGCCGACTCGGTCATCAAGCGCAACACGGCTCAACTCGACAAGAGCCTGTGGACCGACAAGGAGGCGGGCGATTACGTAATCCTGATGGAGTCGCTCAGCGAAAAGGACGAAGCGCAAAAGGTCGAGCGCACGATCCGAGACTATCAGGTGCGCGGCGGCTACGGCTACCGCGATTTTGCGATACTATACCGCACCAATGCACAGTCGCGCTCGCTTGAAGATCAGCTCAGACGCGGCGGCATCCCTTATCGTATCGTCGGCGGCGTGTCGTTCTACACGCGCAAGGAGATCAAAGACGCCCTCGCCTATCTGCGCCTACTGGTCAACCCGAATGACGTAGCGAGCCTGCGGCGCGTCATCAACTACCCGACGCGCGGCATCGGCGACAAAACCATCGGTCAACTCGTCGACTCGGCCAACGAGCGCGGGCTGACGCTGTGGCAAACGATGGAACAGCCCGAAGACGCTGGGCTGTCGAGTAGGGCGGCGACAGCCGTCGACAAGTTTCGGTTCATGATCGACCAGCACACGGTCGCGCTGGGCAAGCAGCCCGCCGACGAGGTCGCGCGCGACTTGCTTGCGGCGTGTGGGTTGCTTGGGTCGTTCAAAGACGAAAAGACGCTCGAAGCCCAAGTCCGCTGGGAAAACGTCCAGGAACTGCTCAACGGCATCGCCGAGCACGTCCAAGCGCGCGAAGGTCAGGACTTGGCGACGTTCCTCCAGGACGTGACGCTGCTGACCGATGCCGACAATCAGGAAGACGATCAGAACGTCGTCACGCTGATGACGCTGCACGCCTCCAAAGGACTCGAATTCCCGGTCGTGTTTATCACGGGTATGGAGGAAGGACTATTTCCGCTCGCAAAGGCGGCGCAGGATCCCAGCGACTTGGAAGAGGAGCGACGGCTGTTCTACGTTGGCGTGACGCGCGCAGAGAGCAACTTGTTCATCAGTCACGCGCGCAGCCGCTTCCGCTACGGGCAGCACGAGAGCAGCGTACGCAGCCGCTTCCTCGACGAGATCGACCCGACTGTCGTGCGCACCGAAGGCGGAACGGCGCCGGATCAAAAGGAAGGCCGATTCACCAGCCGGAGCCAGGGTAGCAGTTCAAGCTACCGAGGAATCGACCCGCACTACTACCGCCAATCGCTCCGCCCCGACAGCGCACCCAAGAAGCCGCGCCGCAAAGCCAGCGTCGACACCGAGCAGCGCATCGTGTACGATGAGGAGGAAACGCGGATCGTGCCGGGCGTCGAGGTCGAGCATGACCGCTTTGGGCTGGGCAAAGTGCTCGCGCTCGACGGCAACGGACCAATGGCAAAGGCGACCGTCTTTTTCAACGACTACGGCCAGAAGAAACTCGTCCTCAAGTTCGCCGGACTACGCCAGATCGGATGACAGCAGAACCGACGCGGCTGATCGCCTTTCTGCTCGTCGCACTCGGCGGAAGCGTTGGAGCAGCGCTACGATTTGCAGTCTATCAGGTCGTTGACGCCGCTCGTTTTCCATGGCCGACGCTGACGGCCAACCTGATCGGCTGCCTCGCAATTGGCGCACTGGCTCCTCTTCTGCTCGAACGGCCCGCTGCGTGGTTGTTGGTGGTAACCGGACTGCTCGGCGGCTTCACGACGTTCTCCTCGTTTGGCCTCGACGCGCTCTCGCTGCTTCAGGCTGGGCGACCGAACGCCGCATTGGGCTACCTCGGCCTGAGCGTCGGCGGCGGATTGCTGCTGTGTGCGGCAGGCTTTTGGATGTCGTCTCAGGCGATGCGGTAGGTCAGCCTGCTCTGCGCAGGGCACGTTCCATCCGCCGCGCTTCCCCCCTCGTGAGCCACCGAAGTTGGATCAAATCGGCACCGGAAGCAACAGGAAAACCTACGAGGGCGCGCCCGTAGCGGCGACGATCAATACGGTGGAGTGTCATCAAACCAGGCCGACGCACAACGCCGATGGCACCGTCTGGACTGAGGAAGGCGTCCCGAGCGCCGCTGACTTGCCGCGAAGCACGGCGTAAGTCGTCCGCGCCGACGCGAGCGAACAGTGTGTCGGGGACCTTCAGGTCTGTCGTAAAGTCGCGCACCTGCCCTTGGGAGGCCAGATCGATGGCGTCGAGGCGCAGTTGCACCTTCCACGTCCCGTCCCGCCGAACCGGAAGCCAGTTGGCTGCGTCAGGAATCTCGAGCCAGCGCGCCGCCGTCGACGCGTCGAGTTGTGACAGGTTGCGAGCAGCAGCCGCTTCGAGATCGTCGGAGTCCGAATCAGTTAGAAGCGTCAGATCAAGGCCGGGATGGTCGAGCGAGTCGATGGGCGTAACAGCGAGCGCGCGCAACTGCCACGGATGCGCTGCACCTTCGCACGCACCTTGGCTGACCGTTTCATAGCCGACAAAACGAGGTCCCAGGAAGCGAAGCGTTTGCGTCCGCCCGCCTTCACAATACTCCCCATTGTACACGTCGATACCGCGCAGTTCAGCGGGAATACCGGGCCGCTCGGCGAAGAGGAAGCGCTCGCTCCACCTGTTGTAGGTGCTGCTCCGCTCAGCCACTCGCCACGCCGACGAATCACGCAACGTCCACGCTCCTCTGCCGCCAACGGCCTGATAACGCCCCGAATCCGCAGGTGCGAACAGAATCGTGTGATAACGCGCCACTCCTCCCTTGAACTCGGCGAACGTCGCGAGCAGCGCGGGCGCGGTAGTCTGAGCTGACGCAGGACGCGTTTGAGTCACTCGCTGTTGAGCGAGAACCGCGCCGGGAAGGAGGAGAAGTAAGCAGAAGAGCAGGCGCATGAAGAGGGAACACGCACACCGCCCAGTCTGCTCCATCCTTCAGGTGATCAACGCCCGAAGAAGTAGTAAAGGATCAGACCGACGAGGGGCAAAAAGAAAATCGCAGCGATCCACAATACCTTGCTCATTGTGTCGCGGCTACTTCCTACGATCTCGATAGCGGCGACAATCCATAGGATGACATGGAGGAAGCCACAGATGCCATACGAGAAGGGATTGGCGATCAGACTTCCCCCCGTTCCTCCACCATGGCAGCCGGCGAGGATGACGAGTGCGCTCAGAGCGAACGTGAGCGGAGCGAGGCGGCGAATGGAGAGGTTCATGTCGGCAGAGTCGAGTGGGAACGGTGGAGTGAGTATTCGGAAGATGCTCCTTCAGGTTGCGCGCAATCGCTCTGAAATCGTAACGCACCCGACATCTCGGCGGAACGCGCTCGGGCTGCGGACGTGTTCGACCCCAAACTCCTGTATTACATGCGCATCGGTCCGCTCCAGCTTCCTGATCGTCCTCTCCTGCTCGCTCCTATGGAGGACGTATCGGATCCGCCCTTCCGTTTGATCTGCAAACGGTTGGGTGCCGACCTGCTCTACACCGAGTTCATCTCGTCGGGTGGACTGATCTACGACGCCGAAACGTCGCACATGAAGCTCGACATTTACGACGAAGAGCGTCCAGTCGGAATCCAGATCTTTGGTGGCGATGTCGAGCAGGTTCGCGAGGCGATTCCTATTGTCGACGCGGCGCGGCCTGATCTGATCGACATCAACTTCGGCTGCCCTGTCAAAAAAGTAACGTGTCACGATGGCGGTGCGGGCATTCTGCGCAATCTGCCCAAGATGGAAGAAATCGCCGGAGCGGTCGTCGACGCGACGGATCGACCTGTCACGGTCAAGACGCGCCTGGGCTGGAACGACGAGTCGATTCGGATTCTCGAAGTGGCTCGGTTGATGGAAGGCGTCGGCGTTAAGGCGCTTGCGGTTCATGCCCGCACGAGGAGTCAGATGTATACCGGAACGGCGCGATGGGAGTGGTTGCGCCGCATTAAAGAAGAGGCTGGACTGACGATCCCACTCATCGGAAACGGCGACGCCGACAGCCCCGAGAAGGTGCAGGCGATGTTCGACGAGACGGGCGTCGACGCCGTCATGATCGGACGCGGTGCCATAGGCAACCCGTGGATCTTCCGCGACGCCAAGCACTACCGCGAAACCGGCGAGATCCTTCCGCCTCCGGCTTGGGGCGAGCGGATGGCCGTCGTCGCCGAGCACCTTACGCTGAAATGCGAGTGGCTGGGCGAGCGCAAAGGCGTTCTCGAAACGCGGCGGATGTACGGCGGCTACTTCAAAGGCTTCCGAGGCGCCAGCCGCCTCCGCACGCTGATGATGGACGAGACGACGCGCGACGGTGCCCTGAACGTGCTACTCAACTTCTCAGAAGACGACTTACAGCAGGCTGCCCAGATCCGCGTCCCGCGCGCTGTCGCTCGCGCCAAACTTCCCATTCCCACGCGGCAGCAGGAAACGGTGGAGGCGTAAAGCCTCACTATTAGATTCTGTCATCGCGAGCGTAGAGTGGCGATCTCCATGCTATCGGCTAACGCTAGAGATCGCCACGGCCTGCGGCCTCGCGATGACATGATGGAAAGGCTGTGACCCGTCGCTACGATAGCAACGCTGTCACTACGTTGGCGACGCCCGTTCGCACTGGATCGCAGGCCGGAAGTCCGGTTTCGCGTTCGGCGTCGGCGATGGCTTGCGTCGCGTCGGACTCGGTTAACTGCGACGTGTTGAGACAGATGCCTACGACGCGTGACGACGACTCAGTCAACCGTGCGGCTTCCTCGTAGCGAGCGATGCAGTCGGTCAGCGATGGCTGCGGGTAGGCGGGCAGACTGGCGAGTTGAGTGCGCGACGCGTCGTGGCAGAGGACGAGTGCCTGAGCCTGCGCACCGTGCACGAGGCCGAGCGTCACACCTGCAAACGCCGGGTGAAACAGAGATCCCTGGCCTTCGATCACGTCCCAGTGCGCATCGTCAGCAGCAGGCGTCAACTGCTCGACGCATCCCGCGATGAAGTCGGCGACGACGGCGTCGACCGGGATGCCGCTGCCATCGATCAGGATACCGGTTTGCCCCGTCGCGCGGAAGTCGGCGTCGACTCCTCGTGACCGGAGTTCGTCGGTGATCGCGAGTGTCGCGTACATCTTGCCGACGGAACAGTCCGTGCCGACCGCCAGCAATCGCTTGCCCGAGCGAGGGGCACCTGACGCTGTGCGCAGACCTTCGGGCGGGCGGCGTACGTCGATCAGTTGAGCGCCGGTCGACTGAGCAGCATCGGCAAGCCCAGGCACACTCGACAGCCAGACGTGCATGCCGCTGACGATATCGAGTCCGCATCGGGCCGCTTCGATCAGCGTCTCATACCAGCTTTCGGGGATAAATCCCCCACTGTTGGCAACGCCGATCACCAGGCTCTTCGCCCCGGCATCGGCAGCCTCGCCCGGCGTCATCTGCGGCAGGTCGACGTCGGGCACGCAGCCCTCTAGTCGATATTTGGCGACGCACTGCTCGGGACGCCAGTGCAGGATGCCGCGTGCGGTTTTAGCATTGCGTTCTTCGGGAGCATCGCCCAGAAAGAGCAGGTACGGAGTGCGGAGTTCGATCATCTACGAATCAGCTTGGTTGGGAGTGCGGGTCAGCCTTTGGCGGCTTGTCGGAGTTTGGAAAAGAGCGCTTGGGCCTGCTCGGGCGGAATGCGCAAGAAGTCGTTCATCATTCCGGCCATGAACGGCACCTCGCCGCCGTCGATCACCAGATGTTCGCCGCTGATGAACGCGCCACCGGGCGAGAGCAGAAACGCGACGAGTTCGGCGAGTTCGGCTGGATCGCCTGTCCGTCCGAGCGGGACGCGGCGGCGCACGTTGTCCTGCATTTCTTTGGGCACCAATCGACTCCACGCGCCGTCGGTAGGAAACGGACCTGGGGCGACGGCGACGAGTCGAATGCCGTGGTGCCCCCACTCGGCGGCGAGCGATTTGGTCAGCGCGACGATTCCGGCTTTGCTAACAGCGGACGGCACGACGAAGGCACTGCCGGTCTCGGCATAGGTCGTCGAGATCGACACGATGGCGCCTCCGTTGCCCGTCTTGATCCAGCGCTTCCCAGCCTCCTGAGTGCAATAGAACGTGCCGTACAGGTTGGTTTTGACGATGGCATCGAACCCGTTAGGACTGATGTGCTCCGTCGGCGACAGGAAGTTGCCCGCAGCGTTGTTGACGAGAGCGGTGATCGGTCCCAGACCGGACTCTGCCTCATCGAACATCGCCGCGATGCTTTCGGGATCGCGGATGTCGCACGAAATGCCCTGTGCAGCTCCTCCCGCGTCCCGTATTGCCGACGACGTCTGGTCGAGCGGTTCGGTACGCCTTCCACAGACGGTCACCGATGCGCCAAGTGCGCCACACCGTTCGGCCATCGCTTTGCCAAGTCCTGTGCCGCCGCCAGTGACGAGCACGTGCTGACCGGCCAGCGTTTGGGGAGCGAGAACGGCGGGATCGGCGGACATGGCAGCGGGTGTTGAGCGTTCGCCAAGATACCGGACTGCGGGAGGCGTCGCCGTATTTTTCGACTCTGCTCGCTGCTCGCGGGTGCTCCTCTTTCCGACCGTGCCGTTGCCTTCCGACCTGACCCTGACACCGCACCAGAAGGCCGCGCTCAAAAAGTTGATGACGTTTCTGCTGGGCAAGCCCGGCGCATTCGTGCTCACCGGATCGGCGGGAACGGGCAAGACGACGCTGCTCCGGCAGGCATGCGAGGCCATCGCTGGACGCGAGCGCGAGGCTCAACTGCTTGCGCCTACGGGACGCGCCGCCCGCGTGCTGACCGAGAAGACCGGAATTACGGCCAAAACGATCCACAGCCACCTCTACACCCCCGAACCGCTCAAAGGCCGTCCGGGAATCCGGCTCGTTCGCAAAGGCATGTTCGCCGAAACGCCGGACGTACTGATAGTCGACGAGGCGTCGATGATTTCGGCGCGGCGCAGTACGGGCGATGAGATGTTCGTCGCGCCCGCCGCCCTACTCGACGACTTGATGGGCGAGGCCGAGCGGACCGGAGCGCACATCGTGTTCGTCGGCGATCCGTGCCAGCTTCCGCCAGTCATGGAAGACGCGTCGGTCGCTCTCAGTCCCGATCTCCTGCGCGACGCCTACCGCGTCCGAACCGGCCACGCGCACCTGAGCGACGTGATGCGCCAAGCCAAAGGTTCGCTCGTCCTCGACGCCGCGACGGTCCTGCGCGACCGCATCGAAGGCGACAAGGTCAAGATGCCGCGTATCCCGACGATCCGGTGGGAGGACGACGCCATCGACGAGTACCTCGACACCGTCAAGGGGCAGAACTACGAGCGCGCGACGATGCTGGCATTCATGAACAAGTCGGTCTTCCGCCTCAATCAGAAGATCCGCGCCCGGCTCAAACTGGGTGGCACGCTGGTCGAGGGCGACCTGGTCGTCACGGAGCGCGATGGATACGCTGGACAAACGCTCGTTCCGCGCGCGACGCAGTACGTCGTCCAGTCGATCCAGCCGACCGACGATATGGTCGAACTGAAGTTCGCCCGCGCCCGCCTGATCTCGCTCGACGACGGCTCGACCGTCAACGCACACGTCCTGCTCGACGTGCTGCAAGACCCTCGCTGCGCCCTCGACCACGAACGCGAGATGGACCTGTTCATCGAACTCACCAAGCGCAACCCGACGATGGGCCAGTCGCAGGACCCGCCCGACGACCCCTACGTCGGCGCGCTCCGCCTGCGCTACGGGCACGCCCTTACGGTTCACAAGGCGCAGGGTGGCGAGTGGCCGCACGTCTTCGTCGACACGTTCGTCCCCAACACCGTCCCCGATGACACGCGCCTGCGCTGGACCTACACCGCCCTCACGAGGGCTGCCGAGGGCGTGACGTTCGTTGGACGAAACGGTATCGCTTAAATAGAATGCGCCCCGCCCGATCGCACGATCAGGCGGGGCGCAGGAAAGTTGGCAAGGTCAGATTCCGATGCGGACGCCCACCAGGAAGCGGCTGCGCTGCACGTCCTCTTCGACGAACGGGCTGGCGGCTGGGTCGAAATACGGAATGTTAGCGTCGTCGAACTGCGTGTACGAGTAGCCCAAGTCCAGCATCGTGCGGTTGCCCAGGCCGATGCTAGCGCCGAACGAACCCGTCGTGCGATCCCGATCAAAGCTGGCCTCAGCGCCGTCGTCGAACACACCGCCGTCGTCCAGCGGATCTTGCTCGAACGCGATACCGGCACGCAGCGTGATGCGGTCGTAGGTAAACTCACCACCGACGCGCACGTTGTAGACGCGGCCATAGTCTTGCTCCAACTCGTCGTTGAGCGAGCGGAATTCTCGGGAGGCGCCACCGTTCACGTCGTCGAAGTACATATCGCCCCAGTCCAGCGTCTCCAGGTCGATGCTGACGTACGCGGGTCCCATGGCGTACGCGACGCCACCGCTCAACCGCCATGGCGTCACGAGTGCATACTCAAACTCGTTGGTGACAAGCTCATCGTCTCGATCGCTGAATTCGAGCGATCCACCATCGTCAAAGTCAGTCGACACGCGGGTAAAGAAGTCCTCGTTGACCGAGACGTACGTCGGTGTCTCAGCAGATAGACCGATGCGAACCGGACTGCCCTCCGGCTGAATCGCGACGCCGAAGCGTCCGTTGATGCCCAGCATATCGGAGGTCAAGCCTACATCAAACGTCGAACGGTCGAACCCGCGTAGTTCGCTGCCGTCGTCCAGCAAGACGATGTAGTCGTCGGGACGGTTTTCGTCGTTGATGTCGCGCTCCTCGAAGCGACGCTCCAACTCGTAGCGACCAACAGTGAGGTTGGCTCCTGCGCCCAGCATGATGCCCGGCGCGACCTCGACGGCACCGCCGAACGAGATCTCGTGCATCGCACCCCGCTCGCGTACTTCGCTGCGCTGCTCAATCGTCGATCCGGGAATGACCGCTTCGTAGAACAGCGCCTGATCCGTTCCGATGTTCTCGGGCAGGTACTCGATCAATCCACCGCGAAACGCAGTAAAGACAGGATCCGAAAGAATCGAAAGGTTGCCATCCGAGTCGACAGTGATTTCGTCGTCGAACGGAAGGAACGAGGCTGAGATACTCGACTGATTGGTTTCTCCGCGAAAGGCCAGCGTCCGGTCGTATGATGCCGTCTGGTTGTAGGCCGCCGCAAACACCAGCGAGCCACGGACAGTCGGCGCGCGCGAAACGAATGCGGCATTTCCGACGCGCACCGTCCCAGCCGTCTCGTCGCGCGAGAAGCCATCGCTCCCAATCAGATAGTTGGCGTCCACGTTGACCGAGCCGAACGCCAATGATCCCGTCACTTCAGAGCCTTTGAAAAACCCCAACCCAGCCGGGTTGCTCACCAACGCAGAGATGTCGTCGATGCCCGAAGCTCCGACACCAGCCAGTCCGATGGCCCGTGCGCCGGTGCCTATATCGCGCTGAGAATAGCGAAAGGCATCACTTACAGTCTGAGCGCTGAGCGTCGGGACGGCTACCAACAGGGCGGCAGCGAGGAGAAAGAGTCGTGTCATGGGCAGAGATAGAGACGTGAGGTTGGCGCATACGACGCCGGTTCTCGCCGAGAGCGAGTCAGAAATGAGAGGCGAAATCAACGCTGGATTTCGCGAACCTTGTCAAGCGGATCAGCCGTCGTTTCCGCCGCGCGATGTCGAACGTCCCGACGACTTGCTGGACGAGCCGCCGCTGCGAGCCGGAGTGCTACGCGTCGAGCTTCCGCGCGAAGGTGTGCTGCGCGTCGCCGGTGCGCTGCGGGTAGGAGTCGAGCGCGTCGACGATCCTCCGCTGCGGGGTGTCGAGCGGGTCGCAGGTGCGCTCCGAGTGGGCGTGGAACGTGTCCGCGTCGGTGTGCTGCGCGTCGCGGGCGCACTGGGCGCTGGGCGGGCGGACGATCCCCGGCTGCTGCGTGGGGCGCTTCGCGTCGTCGGTGTGGAGCGCGTCGACGTTCCCCGACTCGTGCGCGTCGCCGTGCCGCGTGACGAAGAACGTGTCGCCGAGCTTCCCCGTGCCGTTCCTCGTGCGCTAGGAGGAGCCGTCCGAGTTACGCCTTGCCGAGCCGATCGCGACGTAGCATCCTTAGCCGATGAGCGCCCACCGACGGTACGAATCGTAGGAGCCGTGGCACCCGTACCGATCTCGGCTGAGCGTCCGTTTGTTGGGCGGCGAGGAGCGCGAGCGTCTGCAGAGTAGCCGCGTCCGGTCGTAGCGGCGCGAGGGCCGTAGTTGCGACGGTTGTGAGCGGCGTACGGCAGATCGTAGTAGTGACTGCCCGATCCATATCCGTAAAACGGGCTGCTATAGTAGTAGTTATTGCGAAAGCCGAATGGCGTGTAGGCGTAGAACGGCGAGTATCCATAATGAGGATACCCAAAGCCGCCCCACCCATTGCCGAATCCGAAGCCGATGGACGTGTAGCTAAATCCGTTTCCAAACCCAAAGCCGACCGACCAGCAGTCGAAGTAGCAACCCCAATTCGACGCGCCGTAGAAGAACGGATCGTTGTAGTAGCGCCCGAAGTGACGAGCATAGCGATAGTTGCCATCCGAGTATCCATCCTGATAGCCCTCGCGGTAGTCGCCCCCCTCCTCGTAATAGTACTCCTGCTCATCCTCGTATACGATGCGTCCGTCTGACGGCTCGGTGTAGACACGCTCCGTAACCCGTTCGGTGCGCTCGACGCGTGCAGAACGCTGCGGAGCTTCGTCGACAGTAGCGAGCTGGGTGTAGCAGCCCGTCAACGGCAGGGCGCAGAGCAGAGCGAGGAACGGTAGAGCGCGGGGCATGGCGGCGAAGAGAGTGTGGAGGGCGCGGGCGGGTGCCTGAGGTATCTTTTGATACGGACGGTCGCAGATCAGGCTCCCATACGTCAAAGATCGCGCCTTCGGGCTAAATAGCCCTCTGGACAGCGTGTGGCACGCACGCTCGACACCGTTCCGTCTCTTCTACTGCACACCTATCGTCTACAATGGCCGACGCCATCACGCCCCGCTCCGAAGACTACGCCAAGTGGTACCTCGACGTCATCAAAGCCGCTCAACTCGCTGACTACGCCCCCGTCCGCGGCTGCATGATCATTCGTCCGACGGGCTATGCGCTGTGGGAGAACATGCAGCGCGCGCTCGACGACATGTTCAAAGAGACGGGCCATGAGAACGCCTATTTCCCGCTCTTCATTCCGCAGAGCTTTCTGGCAAAGGAGGCCGAGCACGTCGACGGATTCGCCAAAGAGTGCGCCGTCGTCACGCACAGCCGGTTGACCATCGACGAGAATGACGAGTTGATCGCCGATCCCGACTCGAAGTTGGAGGAAAACCTGATCGTCCGCCCTACGAGCGAGACGGTCATCTGGAACACCTATCGCGACTGGATTCAGAGCCACCGCGACCTTCCGATCAAGATCAATCAGTGGGCCAACGTGGTGCGCTGGGAGATGCGGACCCGTCTGTTTTTGCGGACGATGGAGTTCTTGTGGCAAGAAGGCCACACCGCCCACGCTACCGAAGCCGAAGCGCGCGACGAGACCAGCCAGATGCTCGACGTCTACGCCACGTTCGCCGAGGAGTGGATGGCGATGCCCGTCATCAAAGGCGTCAAGACGGCGTCTGAACGATTCGCCGGAGCGGTCGACACGCTGTGTATCGAAGCGCTGATGCAGGACGGCAAGGCGTTACAGGCCGGCACGAGCCACTTCCTGGGCCAGAACTTCGCCAAGGCGTTCGACGTGACGTTCCAGAATGCCGAAAACGAACTGCAGCACGTCTGGGCGACTTCGTGGGGCGTCTCCACACGTCTCATCGGCGCACTCCTGATGACCCACTCCGACGACCAGGGCTTGGTCCTCCCACCTCGCCTGGCGCCGACCCAGGTCATCATCGTCCCGATCACGCGCAAAAACGGCGACAATACGGAGGTTCTCGATGTAGCGACTGCGATGCGCGATGAGTTGAAAGCCGCTGGCGTCCGCGTCAAGATCGACGACCGCGAAGGCGTGCGTCCCGGCTTCAAGTTCAACGAGCACGAGGTCAAAGGAATTCCAGTTCGCCTTGCCATCGGCCCCCGCGACGTGGAGAGCGGAATGGTCGAAATCGCCCGGCGTGACGAGAAGACGAAGGAGACCATCAGCCGCGACGGGCTGGCGGATCACGTCACGCAACTGCTGGCCGACATCCAGACTAACCTGTTCGACCGTGCCGTCGCCTTCCGGTCCGAGCACACGACCGACGTCGACTCGTACGACGAGTTCAAGCGCGTGCTCGACGAGAAGGGTGGCTTCGTACGAGCGCACTGGGACGGCACCGACGAGACCGAAGCCCGCATCAAAGCCGAAACCAAGGCCACCATCCGCTGCATCCCGCTCGATGCGCCCGAAGAGGCAGGCGTCGATATGCTCACCGGAGAGCCTTCCAACCGCCGTGTCGTGTTCGCCAGAGCCTATTGATGGAGACCTGGCAGGTCGCCGGCGACCTGCCAGGTCCGCGCGGGTCACGTTTCGCGCTGGACGGTACGCCGTTTGCTCATCGACTCACCTTATGCGTCTCACCTCTCTAGCCCTCTGCCTACTCCTCTCCGCCTGCTCATCCAGCGGTGGACTCGACCTTGCAGATCGTGCCGAGCGCCCATCGGCCTATCCCAACCATTCGGCAGCCCAGGTACTGGCCGCGATGCAGACGCCGGACATCGGAAGCATCAGCGGACGAGGCGACATCGTGCTTCGCTCGCCCAAGCAGAACGGCTCGTTTGGCGTTCGCGTGCTGACGGAGCGAGGCGGATCGACGTTGGCGAGCGTTCGCGCGTTTGGCTTTGAAGGTGCACGCGTCCTCGTGCGTCCAGACAGCTTTTTCGCCATCAACAAACTCGAACGGAGCGTCCAACTGGGCAGTCTCGAGGAAGCGGCGGGCGCACTCCCCTTTCCCATCGGACCCGACGGTGCGTTTGAAGCCTTGTCCGGATTGGTCTACCTAGACCCTTCCGTCGACTGGGAAATCAGCCCGACGAGCGATGCGCAGTACCTCCTTCGCAGTCCAGACCGCAAGCGCGCGTTCACAGTCGATCCATCGCGGTGGCGGGTGACGCGGTTTGTCGCGTACGATCAAACGGGCGCGCTGGCAGCCGAGCAGGTATTCGAGGCCTTCGTCGACGTGGACGGCTACGCGCTGCCCTCGCGGATTACGCTGCGGCAACCGTCGTCCGATACCGAAGCGCGGTTCGCCTACTCTGAGTTGACCATCAACCCGGACGATGCGCCGCCCGCTCGACTCGACATCAGTGGCCTGCGCATCGAGCGATAACTTGTAGTCATGCGCACCGTCCTGTTCCTCCTCTTCCTGATCGCCGCACCCGTCTCCGCACAGTCGACGGCGCAACTCGACGCGCTTCGGGCGCAGATCGCCGAGGACGAGCGGCGGCTGGCGCAAACGCGCGAGGCCGAGACGACGACAATGAGTATGCTCCGCGACTTGGAGCGCTCGATTACCACGCGAGAGGCGCTGGTGACAACTCAGGTTCAGCGGATGCGGCAATTGCAGGATCGACGCCAAACGCTGGCGACATCGCTGTCCAGCTATCAGCAAGAGGCGGACGAGTTGCGAGAGCAGTATCAAAAGCGAGCGATCCACGCGTACAAACGCGGTCGCCTCAACGATCTGGCGCTGATCCTATCCGCGGGATCGATCAACGAGATGGTCCGTCGCGTCGTCTACCTACGGCACTTCGCCGATCAGCGGCGACGGAAGCTGTCGTCCATCGAAGGCGCGAGCGTGGCGGCACAGCGTCAGCGGCGCGAGATCAGCAGCGCCGTCGCCGAGGCCGAGCGGTTGCTGGTCGAAGCACAGGAGCAGCAGTCGGATTTGCGTCGGTTGCAGGGCGAGCGGCGGAGCGTCGTGCGCGAATTGCAGAGCGAGCGCTCGACGATTGAGCGGCAGTTGCAGGCCCGGCGCGACGAAGTGGCGCGCATCGAACGTCAGATCCGGGCAGCGATTGCGGCCGAGCGGGTCGAACGCGAACAAGCACCCGCCGCCGAAGCTGCCGTCGCCGAAGCCGAAGTCGTCCGATTGAGCGGATCGTTTTCGAGCAACCGGGGCAAACTGCCGTGGCCGGTTCGAGGCGTCGTGACCGAGTCGTACGGCGAGCACACCAATGCGGCGACGGGCACCAAAACGCCTCAGCCCGGCCTGTTTATCGCGTCCTCGTCGGGCGACCCCGTCCGAGTCGTGTTCGAGGGCGCTGTTCGCCGCGTCGACGCCATGCCCCAGTTTGGGACCGTCGTCTACGTCTCGCACGGCGACTATTGGACGGTCTACGCCAACTTCTCGTCCGTCACCGTCAGCGTCGGAGACAGGGTCGCCGCAGGTCAAACCATCGGACGCGCCGGAACGGATCGCCAGCCGCTCGGACCCGGCTTGTTCTTCGGCGTGTTCGACAACGGACAAGACGTCGACCCCGCCGGTTGGCTCCAACGCTGACGCTCTCCCTTTCCCCTTTGCCATGCCTCGCCCCCTGATTTCGGAAGCTGTCGTCCGCGCCGCCAAAGAACGAGGCGCCACGACCGTAGAGGCGCCGCCGAACGCGCTCATCACCGCGCTGGCGAAGGATCTGGCGAAGGAGAACGGCATCACGTTCGTCGCCCCGCGCCCTGCTGCTTCCGAACCCAAAACCACGTCGACTGCACAATCGCCTCGCGTCATCGCCATCGGCTGTGACCACGGCGGTTTCGGACTCAAAGCCGACGTGCGCGCATGGTGCGAGAAAGCGGGATTCAGCATCCTCGACCTGGGCACCGACGCTGCCCAACCGAGCGTCGATTACCCCGACTTCGCCTACGCCGTCGCCCGCGCAGTTTCGTCCGGCAAAGCACGCTTCGGCATCGCCATCGACGGCGTCGGCGTCGGATCGGCGATGGCCGCGAACAAAGTGCCTGGCATCCGAGCCGCGCCGTGTTGGAGTGTGTTTTCGGCCTTCAACGCGCGCGCGCACAACGACGCCAATGTGTTGACGCTGGGAAGCCGCGTACTCGGGGTCGAGACAGCACGAACCGTCGTCGAGGAGTTTCTACGCACCGACTTCGAAGGCGGTCGCCACGCCACACGCGTCGACAAAATCGGCGACATCGAGGCGCACTTTGCACTCGACAGGTAATTGCGGTCAAAGTTGGCCTACCCGCATGGGATTGGCAGCAAGCCCTGAACGGTTGTCACCGATTGCCGAGCGGCTTGCGGCACTGCGTTCGCAGCACTCTGGTACAGCCTTATCCAGCTAAATCATGACTGTCGGCGATGCTAGGGCGGGATGCTGGCGCTCCAGTTCTCAATCTGTCACCGCTCCCAATCCGGTGCAAAATCAGGATTGGCGAGGCGCATCTCGCGATCTAATGCATCGATTCGCGCCCTATCGTCGTCGGTGAGTGTAAGGTTGAGCGCACCGAAGTTGTCCTCGCGGTGTTTGGCCGAGGTCGAGCGCGGAATGGCTACGACACCTTCCTGCGCGATCAGCCACGCGAGCACGACCTGCCCCACCGATACGCCGCGCGCCTGGGCGATTTCGACCAACGCCGGCTCATCGAATACGCGTCCTTGGGCGAGCGGGCTATACGCCGTCAACAGGCTGTCGTTGGCGCGGAGCGTGCCGAGCAGCGCGTCTTGACTCAGTAGCGGATGATACTCGACCTGGTTGGTCAACAGCGGCGCAAGTGAGGCGGCGTGGGCGAACTGCGTCGGCGTGAAATTGCTGACGCCGATGCTGCGCGTCAGTCCTTGCTCCTTGAGCTTCATCATCGCCCCCAGCGTGTCCTCGACCGGCACGTCGCGCGAGGGCCAGTGGATCAGCAGCAGATCGACGTGATCGGTCTTGAGTTTGCGCAGACTCTCGCGCGTTGAGGAGGCCACGTCGTCCGGGCGCAGTTGGTCGATCCAGACTTTGGTGGTCAGGAAGAAGTCCGAACGCGGCACACCCGACGCCTTCCATCCTTCGCCTACCTCGGCCTCGTTCTTGTAAATCTGCGCCGTGTCGATGTGGCGGTAGCCAACCGACAGCGCATGCCGTACACCTTCGCGCGCATCATCGCCGATGAGTTTCCAGGTGCCCAAACCGAGGGCGGGTACGTCGATGTCGTGAGCGTTCGTAGTCATAACGTGGGGAGTCAGGTGAGGTGTCTGCAACCTCCGGTCACGCGCTTTCGGTCCGAACTCGTCAGCCGCGATGGGCGGCGCAGGCCCACCACTCGTGTTCGCTCGCCTCACGAACGACGCTCATTCCCCGCGCAGAGAGCGCAGCGAGGATCTGATCGGCTTCGGTCGCCAAGATCCCGGCGAGCATCAGCGTTCCACCGGGCGCGAGCCGCCTGTCCAGATCGTCCAGCATTGGCAGGATGATGTGGCGTTGGATGTTGGCGAGCACCAAGTCGAAGCCGGTTTCCGGCACCACGTCGATGTCGCCGATGCGGATTTCGAGACGATCCGCGCAGCCGTTGAGCGCGGCATTTTCGGGCGCGTTGTCGGCAGCCCATGGGTCGATGTCGAAGCCGATAGCGAACTCCGAACCCAGTGCGAGCGCTGCGATGGCGAGGACGCCCGTTCCCGTCCCGGCGTCGAGTACGCGCGGCGCGTTAGGTCCAGCGAAGTCGGCAAGAAAGCTGAGCATCAGCCGCGTCGACGCGTGGTGGCCCGTTCCAAAACTCATCTTGGGATCGATGCGGAGCACGATGGTGTCGTCCGATGGCGGCGGCGACTGCGTCCACGTCGGCTGGACGCGGAAGGGCGGCACGTCGATGGGCTGGATGCTGGCCTCGAATGTGGCGTTCCAATTCTGCGGCGCGACCGGGCGGACCTCAAACGAACGCTCCATGTGCTCGGCGAGCCAGGCACCATCGGCAGCCGTCCACACGTCGGCAGGGAAATAAGCGACGAGCGCTTCGTCCTCTTGAACGAAGCCTTGTGCGCCGCGCTCGTCCAGTTCGGCGATGAGCAGTTCGTGGTCTGCGAAAGGGACGGACACGCGGAGTTCGAGCGTGTCTGCGTCGGTGGGTGGCATCATCAGCGAGCAAATGGGTAGATCGCCATACCATACGCTTCGGGTTGGCTCGGCGGTCCATCGCTGTCCCAGTCGCCAAAGGCGCGGCGGGCATCGGTGACGACGCGCAACGTGTACGTTCCGGGTGCCAACGTCAGCACGCTGCGCCCCCAGGCGTAGTCGTCGCTGCGCACGTCCGGCTCGGGATCGACGCGCTCGACGCTCCACACCTCGCGACCGTCGCCGACGTGCGTGAGCGTGGCGGTGTCGTACCAGCGACCATCGGAATCGGCTTCCAGCAGGGCTTCGACTGAGACTTCGGTCTCACGGTCGAGTTGGAGAACGGCAGTCTGATCCTGCTCATTGCGGACTTGAAGGACCGACGCGAGCGGCGTCCGCTGGACAGGCGCCGCAATCGCTGCCGTCGAAATAGCGGTCGAGTCAAACGGTGCAAACACATAGGCGCCCCAGCGTTCAGGGTTGTCGGGCGCGTCGTCATTGAGAAAATCGTCGGCGAAGGAGCGCGAGTCGTCGCTCCGCCACACGAGTTCGTAGCGCCCCGCCTTGAGGCGAAGCACCTCTTCCGCGACGCGTAGGCTGGAATTGCCTCCGGCAGGTCGGCTGTCGCTGCGGTTCATCTCCCAGATCTTGCGCCCGCTGTCCACGTCATGGATCCAAGCGTAGTCGAACCGCTGCGAATTGCTGCGGACCTCGCCCATCGCATATACGATAACGTCGACCGAGCGGGCGACAGTGAACGGCTGGCGGATGTCCTCGTCGTTTCCGGGACGCGGAATCGCGACGGTGGGTAGCGCGTCGTCGTTCCACGCGCTAAACGGACGGATCCCGGAGCCGACCGTGCGCAAGGTGACGCCGTAGCTGCCTACGTCAAGCGGCGGGTTCGCCTGCCAACTGGTCGCGTCGCTGATGTAGATGTCGTTCCGAAGGCGATAGAAGCCGGGCGAAAGCGGGAGGCGGGCTTGGGCGCGAGTGTACCGCTCAGAACCGCCGCCCGGTGTCGGCGAAGCGTCGGCGAGGCGCCATACTTCGTCATCGTCGGGCAACCGATGCAAGCGTACCTGATCGCCGCGCCTGTCCATTTCGGCAGTTACTACGTCGACTACGAGCGTATCGGGACGCGTCACCTGAACGACCATATCGTCGTCCGATGAGTGGCTGGTCCACAACACATCGTCTCCGAACGGGCGCGCTTCGCGGTAGCGCCACCGCTCCCCATCCAATTCCTGCCCGTCGACTCGGAGGACTTGTACGAACCAGTCGTCACGCGACGAGCGCCACCGGTTTTCGCTCGAAAAGCCAAGGAAGCCGCCGCCGCTGTCCTCGTCATTTCCAAACGGGGTATAGAACACGTCGTACGTCCCTGCATCAAGCCGCAGCGTATCGGCGAACTGGACCAGGCCTCGACTTTCCGACCGCATCGTCGCCAGCGAAGGCTGATACACGACTCGGCGCGAGGCGCGATCGACGATCCAGCCGTACGACTCGTACCGATCGTCGTCGCCCTTAGCAGCCGACGACGTGACGACCAAGAGCCGCTGCGGATTCGAGCGTGAAAGTGCGCGTCGCCAGCTCGTCCGAGTCGATGCGATCCAGCCGCACCGCTCCATCAACGGCATCGGGATCGCGGGTCTGACTGAAGATCACCAGCCCGACGAGGACGATCAGGGCGACGATTTGAACGCGGACGAGAGGAGTCATGCAGCAGGTAGGGACGGCTCGGAGAGCGTACGACAGCCCGCGCGGGAGGTTACGCTTGGTGTCAGCGCGCCCACGCGAGCACGGCTCCGTCGACGCGGACGGCTCCAGCCTGAGCCAGCGCCTCGGCCCCCGCAACGAGGGTCGATCCGGTCGTCAGTACGTCGTCTACCAGCAAGATCCGCGCGCCGTCGAGCGACGCGTCGACGCTGAACACGTGGGCAGCGTTGGCACTTCGAGCAGAGCGCGACAGCTTGGTTTGCGACGCGTGGCCTTCTTCTTTGCGCAACAATTCCGGCATGAACGGAATCTCTAACGCATCGGCAACTCCCCTCGCAATCGGCTCGGCCTGGTTGTACCCACGTTCGAAATAACGGGCGCGCGACTGGCCGACGCACACGACGGCGTCCCAAGTGCCCAATCCCTCGACATGCTGGCCCAGAGCGATACCGAGCGCCTGACCTACCCGCGGTTGTCCGCCATATTTGAGACGGTGGTGTGCCTGCTGAAACGCGCCTTCTACATCGAAGCGCCAAATCGCATGGACGGCGGATAGATGGGACACGTCCGCATCGGGCAGTTTGGTGAGGTGGGATTGCAACTCAAAGGGATCGGCCTTGTCGATGCTCGCCAAACACAGCGCGCACAGACTGGAGAGCGACGAATCGCGCGCGCCACAGGCCGCACACGTCGGCGGAAAGAGGAAGCCGAGCAGGGTGTTGCCGATGGCCAGAGGAAGCGTGCGCAGAGACATTTGGAAGAGCCGGTCTGGAATGCGGTTCGGCAGGTGTCAGGGGGGCGAAGCGGCGGATGAGCTTCGTATACTGACTGCTCGCCTGACTACCTGACGCCCCTCGCGTCCTCTTCGCCCCTCGCCCAATGCCCAATCGTACCCGTCGCGGAATGCTCGTCAAGAATACGCACGACAGCCCCGTCGTGTTGGATTTGAGTACGCGCACGATCAGCCTCGACCCCGGCGACGAGACCGGTATCACCGCTGAGGAGGTCAAAGACCCCTCGATGCGCGACCACTTGCAGATCCGCACCGTCTCCATCGTCCGCCCGACGACCGAGGAGGAAAACGACGCGCTCATCAAGGAGTTGGCTAACGCCTGATCCGGTGGCGCGGCTGTCGGTCCTGTTTCTCGAACCCTGGCACGGCGGCTCGCACAAGAGCTTTGCCCAAGGGTTTGCCGACCACACGCGCCATGACGTGCGAACCGTCGCGATGTCGGCGCGCTTTTGGAAGTGGCGGATGCAGGGCGGATCGGTCACGCTGGCACGCAAAACGCTGGCGTTGCTCGACGAAGGATTCCGCCCCGATGTGCTGTTTGCGAGCAGCATGGTCAACCTGCCCGCCTACCTCGCGCTCGTGCGCCCGCACCTGGCCGACACGCCGGTCGTGCTCTACTTCCACGAGAACCAACTCACCTACCCGATCCCGCCGACCGAGAAGCGCGATCTGACGTACGGATACATCAACTACCTGTCGGCGCTCGCGGCGGACCGGATCGCGTTCAACTCGTCCTTCCACCGCGACGAGTTTCTGACGGCTCTTCCTGGTTTGCTGCGCGCATTCCCCGATTACACGCACTTAGGCACGGTCAAGGAGATCGAAGCCAAGAGCAGCGTCCTCCACCTCGGGTTACCGCTGGACCGACACGACGCCTTTCGCGACGAACGCACGCCGCGCACGTGGGGACCGAGCCTGTCTGCCGCCGCCCCGCCGATCATTTTGTGGAATCAGCGGTGGGAGTACGACAAAAACCCATCGGCGTTTTTCCGGCTGCTGGGACGACTCGACGACATCGGCGTCCGCTTCCGGTTGATTCTGGCGGGCGAGCACTTCGAGCAGCAACCCGACGATTTCGACGCGGCCTTCGAGCGCTACGCCGGACGCATCGAGCACTACGGATACGCCGAGGACTTCGCCGAATACAGCACTCTTCTCCACCGCAGCGATCTGGTCGTGTCGACGGCACACCACGAGTTCTTTGGCATCGCGATTCAGGAGGCGATCTATTGCGGCTGTCACCCGCTGCTCCCCAACCGACTCGCCTACCCCGAGTTGATTCCCCAGTCGCTGCAGTCGCCGTTGCTCCACGCGCCGATTCTGTACTCGGACGACGATGCCCTCTTCGAGTCGGCCAAGCGAATCCTGACCGGCAAAGACCGTCCGCTTCCGGTCGAGACGCTGCGCAGCATTCCGCGCACGCTGGACTGGAACGAGCAGATCGGCGCGTACGACGACTTGCTCGAACGGACGGCGCTCGCCGGAGCGGGCGTCAATTCAGGGTTGCACGCAGACGATCAAACGCATCGCGCGGACTGAGCGATGCCCTCACGCGGTAAGTCCGCGGCGAACGAGCAGCCAGGACGACGATCAGCACTTCGTCGGTCGGATCGTAGGTATCGGTCGCCTTGTCGATCCACTGGATGGGCGAGGCCTTGCCGCTCGGTTTCATCCACGAGCCGCCGGGCGTTCCGTAGAGCATCCGTTGGGCGAGGTAGAGGTTGGGCGGCACGTCGGCTGTCGTCACCGCGGCTTTGGGAATCACGACGACGCCGACGCCGTGCCGCTGGTAGCCTTCGTGCGAAGCGGCTGCGATGGCGGCCCAGTTCGCGACGAGGAAGTCGAAGTGGAATCGCTCGGTCGCGTCCTCTTTCGTGTTAGGCGCACTCGTGATGGAGATGAAGGTATCCGGCGTATCGGCTTGAAAAGTGGTCGTGCGCTCCATCGGGAATCGTTATTCTATCGGGTACTGAACACTCCCTTGCACGCATGATTCTGGCTACGGTTGACGTGGGATCGAACACCGCCAAACTTCTCGTCGCCAGCGGCGATGTCTCGGCTCGCACCTTTGAGCCGCTCTACGAAGAGCGCCGCCACGTTCGGCTCGGCGAAGGCGTCGACGCCTCAGGCGCCATCAACCACGCCGCTCTGGATCGGCTGCTCGACGCGCTCGAAGCATTTGATCAGACAGCCCGCAAGCTAGGTGCAGACGGATTGACCATCGGGGCGACGAGTGCGTCGCGCGACGCCACCAACATCGCCGATGTGCAAGCCGCCGTACGTGAGCGGATCGCAGCAGACTACGCCGTAATCGCAGGGATCGACGAGGCCCGGCTGAGCCTGCTCGGTGCGCTGTCCGCCTTGCCACACGTCACCGGCCCCGCCGTAGTAATCGACATCGGCGGCGGATCGACGGAGTTGGCGGGCGCGATGAGCCGCGCTTCGGGCTTGAGCGTGTGCGTCAGCCTCAACGTCGGCTCGGTGCGCCTGACCGAGCGATGCTTCACGTCGCAGCCGCCCACAGCCGCATCCGTTCAGACTGCCCGCGACGTGATCCGCACCGCGATTGCCGATGCCGACCTGCCCGACCTCACAGGGTACACTCTCGTCGGAGCGGCGGGAACGACGGGCGCACTGGCTCGCCTCCACGCCGGTTTCGACACGTGGGCCGAAGCACCGCCCGACCCGATCCGGCTGTCGCGCGCCGAGGTGCGGGAGTGGACGAATCGCTTGTCCGCGATGACGTACGACGAAACCCTAGCACTGAATCCAGAGGTCATGTCCAGCCGAGCCGACATCATTGCAGCAGGCGTGCTCATCCTCGACACGGCCATGAATGAATTGGGCTTCGATACGCTCACGATCAGCCCGCGCGGGCTGCGTCATGGGTTGATGATCGACCTGCTAACCCGAAGGGGCGCAGCGGATTAGACAGTATCATCGAGCAGTGACAATCGCCACGCCTATTCGCTCTTTCCAATGACAAAGTGGAGAGGAATATGAGACGCTTTGGTGTCACCGCTTCGACGATAACTCTTTGTCGAGGTTGTACGCCGCCGAGATCAGCGAGAGGTGCGTCAGGCCTTGCGGGTAGTTGCCGAGGGCCTGCCCAAGCGGTCCGGTCTCTTCGGAAAACAGGCCCAGTCCGCTGCTGTAACTCATCATCTTCTCGAAGAGCAGGCGAGCCGTCGCCAGCTTTTCAGGGTCCGTCCGACCGGCGCGCGTCAGGGCTTCGACGAGCCAGAACGTGCAGAGATTGAACGCACCCTCTTCGCCCTCCAACCCGTCCGGCGATTCCTCGTGGTTGTAGCGGTCGACCAAGCTGTCCGACACCAATCCGCCCTTCTCGGGCGACTGCATAATGGCGTCGAGTGTGGCGATCATTCGCTGGTCGCTGGGAGACGTGAAAAAGACGAGGGGCATGAGCAGCGCGCTCGCGTCCAACGTGTGGCTGTCGTAATGCTGCACGAAGGCGTTGCGATCTTCGCTCCACCCATTCTCGAACACGTCGAGGTATACCGCGTCGCGCGCAGCCAGCCACTCTTCACGCGGAGCCGGAAACGACCGCTTCTCCGCCAGCCTCAGTCCTCGGTCGAAAGCGACCCAGCACATCACCTTGCTGAACGTATAGTGCTTGGGCGACGAACGCGCTTCCCAGATGCCATCGTCCGGGTCTTGCCAGTGATCGACGAGCCAGTTGAGCAGGTCGCGGATCTCGACGTAGAAGTCGTACGATATCTGCTGCCCGTGTTTGTTGAACAGATAGATGGCGTCCATCACCTCGCCGTAGATGTCGAGTTGGTACTGATCGTTCGCGCCGTTTCCAACGAGCACGGGTTTGGAGTGCCGATAGCCGCTCAGATGGTCGAGTTCGACCTCGTCCGGTACCAATTCGCCGTGGATCGTATAGACGGGACTTAGCCCACGCCCAGGATCGGCTTCGCGGCAGCGGGCGAGCAGCCAATCCATGAACGCGGCGGCTTCCTGGGTGAAGCCGATGCGGAGGAAGGCATACAGTGTAAAGGCGGCATCACGCAGCCACGCATACCGATAGTCCCAGTTGCGCGAACCGCCGATCACTTCGGGAAGCCCCAGCGTCGGCGCGGCGATGATCGCTCCCGTCGGCTCGAACGTCAGGAGTTTGAGCGCCAGCGCGCTGCGATACACCTTCTCGCTCCACCTCCCCCGATAGGTGCACTGCCCAAGCCAGTCGTGCCAATAGTCGCGCGTCGTCTCGAACAGGCGCTGCTCGTGCGAACGCCCGAACGACGGCACTTCGTTCTCGTGCGCATCGACGATGAACAGCCCCATGCAGAAGCTGTCGCCTGCCCGCAGCCGGACGGTCGCGGTGGCAGCTCCACCGATGACGCCAAGGGCTTCGTCTGACGCGAGGGCGAGTTTCAAGTCGGGTCCCTCGAACATGACGCCACCGCTCAGATCCTGAGTCTCATGCGTTGCCCGCGCGTAGTCGAAGGCCGGAGCACACCGCACGTCGACGTCCAGTTCGCCGCGCACGACGGTTGCTCTGCGCACCAGACGAGGCCGCTCGCTTTCGCATCCGTAACACTCGGGCAGATCGCCTACGGGCATGTAGTCGACCACTTCGAGCACCCCTTCGTCCGCAAAAAAGCGGGTGACGAGGATGTTGGTATCGGGCCAATACACCTGCTTGACGTTTGATGCAGGCTGCACCGGGCGCACCCAAAACTGACCGGCATCCTGATCGTCGAGCAGATGCGCAAAGACAGCCTGCGAGTCGAAATGGGGCAGGCACATCCAGTCGATCGACCCGTGCGGACTCACCAGCGCCGATGAGCGCATATCGCCGATCATGCCGTAGGCGTCGATGGGTTCGAACGCGTGAACAGGACGGGGAGCAGCGGTTTGTGTCGGCGGCATCGGGCAGTAGTTGGTCCAAAAAGAGCCAACACGCGCGGACGAGCGACGAGGGTTCTCAGGCGTCGGCGCGGGTCCGATACTTTACGAGCCGGACTTCGTTGCCGTCGTCCGACGAGCGGTATTCGACCGAGTCCATGAGGCGACGCATCAGGTGAACGCCCAAGCCTCCCCGCTTCCGATTCCGAATCGAGCGTGCCAGATCGGGATGCTGGTAGGCGCTGCGATCGAAGCTGATGCCGGTATCGCGGATCAGGACCGCGAACTGATCGTCGTCCACGTCGACGCGCACGTCGAACGTCGCATCGTCGTCTCCGGCATACGCATGTTTGACCACGTTGGCGCAGGCTTCGTCGACGGCCAGCTTGATCTGCTCGACTGTTTTTCCGTCTAGGTCGGCCTCATGCGCGCGCTCGGACACGAACCGGCGCACGTCGCTCAGCGAGCGCGTGGCGGCGGGAAGCGTCAGCGAGTGGGTCCGAGTCACGTAGATCAGGCGGAGAAAGCGGCGACGGCTTCCTGCTCGGTAGGCACGATGTCCAGGAATTCGGGAAAGCCGAGTAGATCGAACACGTTGTAGACGCTGGCTTGCAGGGCCGCCACTTTGATGTCGCCCCCCTTCTCTCTCACCTCCTCGATGTGCGCCAAGAACACGCCCAGCCCAGCCGACGAGATGTACTGCAACCCTTCGCCGTTAACGACGATGTTGTAGCGCTCCTCGTCCTGGCAACGGCTCAGCGCCGCCTCCATCTCTTCGACGGTGTGAGCGTCGAGTTCGCCTTTGAGGTCGAGGAATTGCACGTCGTCGCGCGTGCGGAAGTCAACGGAGAAACTGCTCATCAGGAGGGGGTAGCCAGGGCCGAAACGGGCAAAACGTGCGACGCTTGCGCCGGTTGCAGATCGGCATGCGATGGGGTGCCCGCTGAAGCGAATCCGCTGGGCAGACCGTGCCATTTGAAAATCATCAGCGTCAGATCGTCATCGTAATGCGTGCTCCCCAGAAAGGCGCGTAGATCGGCTAGGACGGCGTCGTGGATCTGTTCGGCCTCCTCGTGGCGATGCTCGGCAAGGCAGTCCATCAGCCGCTGGTAGTCGTACTCCTCTCCCGTCGCGTTGCGACTCTCGACGACGCCGTCGGTGTAGATCGCAAACACGTCGCCGGGCGACAGTTGGGTCGTGGTGACGGCGAGCGTGCGGTCAAAGATCGGCCCCTTGTCCAGCCCAAGTCCCATCCCGCGCGAGCGCAGCATGTACGGCTCCGATGCCAACGACGCGTGGACGACGGGACAGTGTCCGGCTCTCGCCAGGGTAATCGTCTCGCTTTCGATGTCGAGTACGCCGTAGATGCCCGTGATGAACGTGTTGCGTTCGAGCGACTGCACCAAGGCGCGGTTCGCCTGCGACAGGACCGCGTGCGGATCGCGCGTCGACAGCAGGAGCGAGCGGAAAATGCCCTTGAGTTCAGCCATGTAGAACGCCGCCGACGTGCCTTTGCCGCTCACGTCGGCCACGATGAAGGCCAAGCGTTTGTCGTCGACCTCGACCAGATCGAAGTAGTCGCCGCCGACTTCGAGGGCAGGCGTGCTCGTAGCCGCAATCGACAGTCCGGCCATGCACGGCAGCGTCTGAGGCAACAGCTTTTGCTGGACCGCACGTGCGATGTCGAGTTCTTGCGCCAGCCGCTCCTTCTCGACACGGTCCTCAACGAAACGGGCGTTGTCGAGCGCCAGAGCCGCCTGTGTCGCAAACACTTTGAGGGCGTCCAGGTCGTCGCGTTCGTAACTCTGCGCCACGTCGCGCGCGACGCAGAGCACGCCCAACACGTCGTCGCGGGCGATGAGCGGGAGCGCCATCAGGCTGCCCATCCCCTCGCCCGGACGCGCCCGGACGCGATGGTCGGTGGGGGCGTCGTCGAGCACGAGGGCACGTCGGCTGCTCATCACATCCGACGCGATAGCCGACAGGTCGAGGACTTCGTAGAGTCGGGCTTTGCTGATACCGACGGCAGCGGCCAGTACGGGTTCGAGCGTCATCGCGTCGTCGTCGTAGCGCAGCAGCCAGGCCTGATCCGCAGCACCGGCTTCGACGGGCGACTGAGTAATCGACGCCTCCAACTGCCCCCGGTCGAACGCCTGCGCGATCAAGCCCGAAAGCGACTGGAGCGCCGTCATCTCATCGGCTTTCTTCTGGAAGTCGCCCGTCGTCGGCAGGTGGAAGAGCAGGAAGAGAAACGCCGACAGGCTGTACAGCGCCGTGAACCCAAACGCGAGTTGGCAGAAGTAGTAGAGCGGACGGCTGTAAAACTGGACGTAGCCATACTCGCCACCGACGAAACTCCCCTCGCTGGCCGCAATCAGCCCGATGGCAAGCAGTCCGATCAGCAGCGTGATCAACCCCAGCATCGACAGCTTGGCCTTGAGCGGCAGGTAGACGATCCACGACACGCGCAGCGCATTGACGACCATAAACGAAACGGCGACGGCCAGCAGTAGCGACTGTGTCGTCGTCGCGTCTTGGCCGGGTTCGGAGCCGACGAACGCGCCTGCCACGACCGCCATCATGCCCAACATCAGGTACCAGTTGCGCAGACTGGCGCGCGTCCGCTTGAACAGGACGAGTTCGCGCAACCGGAAGAGCAGGAAGAAAGCCAACCCAGCTTCGACAGCAGACAACACCATCATTTTGACGACCGTCACAAAGGTCAGCGGCACGCCGGACCCGATGTCGAATCCGAAGTGAAGCATCGCTTCGCCGCTTACGGATTCGAGGCTGAGCAGCGAGGTGATGCCACGCCCTACAAGCAGGGCGAAAAACGTCGCCAGCAGCATCGTCCAGATCACGCGCACCTGAGAGCGCTGTCGCTGCCGCGCGCGGTACAGAAAGGCCATCCACAACGCCGCGAAACAGCCGAACAGCGCGACGTGATACACCACCTGCCAGCCAGTCGACATCGGCTCACCCGACGTGTACTCGGTGAGATGAAAGACGCCCGTCAGCGCGAACAGCGCGGCCACGATGCCCAGCAGCACGAACCGACGCAGGCGCGTGCCCAGCGCGAGGCCAACGGCGTGCTCAGACGTTCGGGCGAGTAGCGGGTGCATGGTCGATGACTACGGGGCGAGCGCGCAGAGAGTTACGCAGGGCAGGGCAAGATAGCCGATCATTCGGCGTCCATCCCCACGTCGACCTGCTGACTACCCCACGCCAACTCATGGGCCTCGTTGGTCGCTACGATCAGAAGGCCGCCCCTATCGCGATGCCGCTGAGCGATGGCTCGGACAACGTCTGAACCGGACGCGTCGAGGTTGGCGGTCGGCTCATCCAGGCAGAGCACGACGGGGCGATGCACCAGCGCGAGCGCGTACTTGAGCCTCTGCGCCATGCCCGAGGAAAACGTCCCAACGCGCTCGCCGCCGCGCCCCCCCAGACCGACCAGGCTCAGCAACTCCTTGTGCCAGTTAGGATCGGGGGCATGCCCGCGCAGCCGCTCGACGAACGACAGGTGTTCGACCGCCGTCAGCCCACTGTATAACTGGACGTAGGGCGCCACCAGTCCGACGTGAACGGGCAGCGACGCCTTCTCGACTGCAGTCCCATCCACACGCAGCGCTACCTCTCCCCGGCTCGGCGTGAGCAGCCCCAGCGCGACACGGACGAACGTGGACTTTCCCGAGCCGTTGCGCCCAGCGACGACCAGCCCGTCGCCGCTCTCGACCGATAGAGATACGTCGCGAAACAGGATGCGGCGCCCGAACGCGTGGCCGACGCCGGAGAGCGAGAGTTGGGCAGATGGAAACCGAGTCATCCTGGAAAACTAGGGCGCCGAAACGTGCCAACTCTGGCAGACTTGGCACGTTTGTCCAGTGGCACCGCGCGCGGATCCATCCGTTCACTGACGATGCCCAAACCGTCCCTCCCTCACCCCGAAACCGCCCGCGACGACATCGCGCTGTATGGACGCGACGCGACGCGCGGCATCATCGATGTGGTGCCCGCCAAAGCGCGCCGAGGTCCCGCGTGGGTAGACGTGTACCGGCGTCTGGATAGCGGTGAGACCGTCTGCGAACAGGAACGGCTGTATCCGTTTTTTTTCGTGCCGGACGCCAACCTGCTCCAAAGCGCCGATCCCCACAGCTTCAAGGCGCGACGTCTGCGCGGCGACGCGTTCCACCGATACGTCGTGGTGTTCGACACGTGGGATGCGTATTGGAACGGATTGCGCGTCGCAGAGCGGCAGTTACAACAGACCGACGCCGCTGTCGAGAGCATCTACCGCATTCCCTCGCCCGCGCAGCAGTACCTGACGCAGACCGGACGTACGCTGTTTAAGGGGATGGACTTCGACGACCTGCACCGCTTGCAACTCGACATCGAAGTAATCGGCACCAACGGCTTCCCCAACGCATCGCGCCCCGCCGACGAAGTGATCATCGTGGCGCTGAGCGACAACCGAGGCTGGCAGCAGACGCTCCACAGCCTGGAGTCCGACGAGCCGACGCTGCTGCGTGAAATGCTCGCCGTCGTCGCTGCGAAAGACCCGGACGTGATCGAAGGCCACAACATCTACAACTTCGATCTGACCTATCTGCGCGACCGATGCACGCGGCTGGGCATCCCCTTCTCGCTGGGGCGCGACGGAAGTTCGCCGCGCACGTTCGACTCGTCGATCCGGTTTGCCGAACGGTCCATCGACTATACCGCATTCGAGATCACGGGCCGCCACGTCGTCGACACCATGTTTCAGGTGATGAGCTACGACGTGTTCAAGCGCGACCTGCCCGGCTACGGCCTGAAAGTCGCCGCCAAATATTTCGGCTTCGCTCCAGAAGGCCGGACCTACGTCGAAGGCGACAAAATCCCCCAGGTCTGGCGCGACGATCCGCACCACCTGATCCGCTACGCTGCGGACGATGTGACCGAAACCGAGCGGCTCGCCCGCCACCTGAGCGGGTCGACGTTCTACCTGACGCAGATGCTGCCGATGCCCTACGGACAGGTCGCCCGCGTCGGCCCGGCGGCCAAAATCGAGGCGCTGTTCGTGCGCGAATACCTGCGGCAGCGCCAGAGCTTTCCCCGCGCCGAGTGGGGCAGCCAGAGCGTCGGCGGCTACACTGACGTATTCGTGACGGGAGTCGTCGGACCCATCGTGTACGCCGATGTCGAGAGCCTCTACCCGTCGATCATGCTCAACTACGGCATCGAGCCTCAGGGCGACGCGTTGGGCCTGTTCGCCAACCTGCTCCGGCGCCTGACCGACCTGCGCTTCGCCGCAAAGGATGCCATGCGCGCGACAGATGATGAGGAAGAACGCTCGTCGCTCGACGCTCGGCAGAGTTCGTACAAGATCTTAGTGAACGCGTTTTATGGAAATCTCGGATTTGGACACGCGGCATTCAACGACTTCGCCGAAGCCGACCGAGTCGCCCACGTTGGCCAGGACTTGCTGCGCCAGATCATCGCGTTGGTTCGCAAGGACGGCGGACGCGTGATCGAAGTCGACACCGATGGCGTGCTGTTCGAGCCGCCTTCGGGCATCTCGGGCGAAACCGAGGAGCGTGCCTACGTCGACACGCTGAGCGCTCGGATGCCTGACGGAATCAACGTCGGTTTCGATGGTCGCTTCGCCCGGATGCTGAGCTACAAGAAGAAGAACTACGTCTTGATGAGCTACGACGGGAGTCTCAAATACAAAGGCTCGTCGCTCGTCAGCCGCAGCAGCGAGCGATTCGGGCGTGACTTCTTGCGCGAAGCCGTCCCGCTCCTGCTCGACGAGGACATCGCCGGACTGCACACGTTGTACCTCGCCTATCGCGACCGCATCCAGGCGCGCGACTGGAAAGGGGCGTCGGCGTTCTCCAAGACCGAAACGCTCAAAGAGTCGCTCGCCACGTACGACAGCCTGATCGAGAGCGGCAAGCGTGCCAGGGCCGCTTCGTACGAACTCGCCCGACTCCGCATGGCGCACACCGGCATCGCCCCTCGTCCTGGAGATCGCATCAGCTACTACGTCGCCGGATCGGATGCGCGCGCGTCGGCCCACGAATCCGCCCGCCTCGCCGACGAGTGGGATTCTGGTGCGCCCGACGAGAACATCGCCTACTATCTGCGCCGCTTGGACGAGTTCGCGCGCAAGTTCGAGCCGTTTTTCAGTGAGACCGATTTCAAACTCGTTTTCTCTCCCGAAGACCTGTTCGGCTTCTCCCCCGACGGCATCAAGATCCTCGAACATGAGCGCGAGCCGAATCTGACGGCGGATGAGTCGGTGCCGTTTTGATAAGCACGTTGGTCGTTGGTGATCTGCTGTCTCCCACTTACCCTCGCCGAGAAAACCTGCGTGTCGACTTCAATGCGCGCTGTTCGGCTGGATACCGCTGACTAGCAGAAGGACGCGCGCGGACGGTTAAAGGGCATAGCACGCGACAGCGCAGACGCTGCCACCTCTCGAGACGGTCGAAGTGTAACGCTCTTTGCAGGTTTGGACGGAGCACAGATCCCATTGGCGAGACGCTAGTAGAGCTGTCACAAACTTTCAGTATTTTCTGAAAGACTATACATCTCAAGCGCAGCCAGCACACCGCTGTGCTCGCAGTCCGACCCCAAATCACGCATCACCCATGATCCGCACACTCTCCTTCTTCGCTCTCAGCCTTGCGCTGCTCAGCGGATGTACATCGACCAATTCGATGGACGCCGACTCTAACATGAATGCCTCCGCAGGTGTCATGGTAGGCGGCGCCATGATGCTGCCGACGCAGAACCTCGTCCAAAACGCTTCGGGAGCCAGCAACCTCACGACACTCGTCGCCGCAGTTACGGCTGCTGACCTCGCGACCACGCTCAGCGGCCCCGGCCCGTTCACCGTTTTCGCTCCGCCGAACAGCGCCTTCGACGCTCTTCCAGAAGGAACGGTAGCGTCGCTCGTGCAGCCTGAGAACAAGGACCAACTGACTTCGATTCTGACGTACCACGTCGTCCCCGGCCAGCTAATGGCTTCGGATCTCCGCGACGGCCAGACGCTCACGACGGTTAACGGAGAAACGCTGATGGTCCGCATTAGCGGCGGAACTGTGACAGTTGGCGGTGCTACCGTTACGCAGGCCAACGTCCGCGCCTCGAACGGCGTCGCTCACCTGATCGACCGCGTGCTCATGCCCGGCATGTAAGTCGACTAGGCTAAACGCCAAAAAGCCCGCCAGATCCGAGAGAATCTGGCGGGCTTTTGCTTTTCAGGTCGATCTATCGCTCTTCGAAATCGAGCGATGCGGAGTTGATGCAGTAGCGCTGGCCGGTGGGTTTGGGGCCGTCGGGAAAAACATGGCCCAGGTGGGCGCCACAGTTGGAGCAGTGGACTTCGGTGCGCGTCATGCCCAGGCTTCGGTCCACCTCTTCGTCGACGTTGCCCTCGACCTGGTCGTAGAAACTCGGCCAACCCGTTCCACTGTCGAACTTGGTGGTACTGTCGAAGACGGGCGTGTTGCAGACGGTGCAGCGGTAGATGCCGTCTTTCTTGTTGCCGTTGTAGCGATTGAGGAAGGGCGGCTCCGTGCCTTTCTTCTGCGTCACGTAGCGCTCGATGCGGCCCAGTTCTCCTTTTCGGACCTCGATGGCGTCGGCGTCTCGTATGCTGGTATCCATTACTTTGCGTGTCTGTTGGGAGCGATTCCAACGCCTCCTCCATCCGCTTGTTTTCCCGCTTATGTCTGCCGCTTCCTACCCCTTCGATCAGTCCATCGCCTGGACACCGGGACCTGATCAGTGCGCGTCCTCGCGCATGATGAAGTTCGCCCGAGCGCATGGGATCGACAGCTATCCCGACCTGCTCGACTGGGCCAACGCCGACGTCAACCGCTTCTGGGACGCAGTCCTCGTCGACCTCGACATCCAGTTCACGTCGCCCTATCGACTGGCGTACGAGCCGACGGGCGACCCGGCGTTCCCCAACTGGTGCGTCGACGGGCGGATGAACATCACCCACTCGCTGCTCGACAAGTGGCTGATGGACGAAGCCGCAGAGCGTGACGCCATCCGGTATCAGTCCGAGGAAGGTGGCGAGGAGCGGATCACCTACCGCGAACTCGCCAAACGCGTCGGCGCGTGTGCGGCAGCACTCCGAGCGCGGGGACTGGGTCCGGGCGACGCAGTCGGGATTCTGATGCCGATGACCCCTGAAATCGTCGTCGCGTTTCTGGCAACGATCCGCATTGGAGGCATCGTGCTCCCCCTGTTTTCGGGCTACGGCGAGGAAGCCATCGCGACGCGCCTACAGGGCGGCGAGGCCAAGGCGCTATTCGTGAGCAACGCGTCTCCCCGTCGCGGGCGAGCCGTCGACTTGAAAGGAACTGCAGATCGCGCGCTGGCGCAGTGCCCGACTGTCGCGCACGTGATCGTCCACAACCGGATCGCGGATCACGACACGCCGATGCAACAGGGGCGCGACGTGTGGTGGGACGACTTCCTCGCAGGCGCGGGCGATGCCGACACGTCTGCTCACGACACCTCCGCCGAGGACGTGCTGATGCTGATCTACACGTCGGGTACGACGGGCAAACCCAAGGGCGCCGTCCACACGCACTGCGGCTTCCCGGTCAAGGGAGCACAGGACATGATTCACTGCATGGACGTGCGTGAGGGCGACGTGATGTACTGGATGACCGACATGGGATGGATGATGGGACCGTGGCTCGTCTTCGGCACGCTGGCAGCGGGCGCGACGATGGTGCTGTACGACGGCGCCCCGGACTATCCAGACGTCGACCGGCTCTGGCAGACCGTCACCGAACTTCAGGTGACACACTTGGGCGTTTCTCCGACGTTGATCCGCGCGCTGCGTCCGAACGGTCCTGAACCGCTACGCAAGCACAATCTGAGCAGTCTGCGATTGGTGGCGTCGACCGGAAGCCCCTGGGATCCAGAAAGCTGGCGCTGGTGCTTCGAGCACGTGCTCGGAGGCACCAAACCGATTCTCAACTACAGCGGCGGGACCGAAATCAGCGGCGGCATCGTCTGCGGCAACCTCTGCACACCGGCCAAACCCGGCTCGTTCAGCGGCCCCGTCCCCGGCATGGACGCCGACGTGGTCGATGCGGACGGCAACAGCGTCCGGGGTGAAATCGGCGAACTTGTCATCCGTCAACCGTGGATCGGCATGACGCGCGGCTTTTCGGGCGACGCCGAGCGCTACCGCGAAAGCTACTGGAATCGGTTCGACGGCATCTGGACGCATGGAGATTTCGCCGCAGTCGACGCGGACGGGCTGTGGTATATCGTAGGACGCAGCGACGACACCATCAAAGTCGCCGGAAAGCGTCTGGGGCCTGCGGAAGTCGAAAGCGTGCTCACCGCCGACCCGCGCGTCGCCGACGCTGCCGCCATCGGGGTGCCGCACGACATCAAGGGCCAGGAAGTCGTCGTGTTTGCCGTCCTCGCTAAGGGCGTCGAACCGACCGACGCGTTACGCGCCGAGTTGATGCAACGTGTCGTGTCCGCCATCGGCAAGCCACTCAAACCGCGCGAACTCCGCTTTGCGACGGATCTCCCTCGCACCCGAAATGCCAAACTGCTGCGTAGACTGATCCGCTCGGCCTACCTAGGCGATGACATCGGCGATACAACGAGCCTGCTCGACCCCACCGCCATCGACGCCGTCCGAACTGCGCGTTGACTGTTCAGAGACTGTTTGGCGGAAGCTGCGGGGCTGCGAGCGGCTCGAAAACCGCCTCGCGGTGTTGCGCTGCATCGCCATAGCTGGCCCATAGCTGGCGCTATGACTGCTTCGCGCGCCTTACGAGTCGCTTCCCGCGCTCGCTCTCGCCTTTCGCCACCTTCACCAAGCAGTCTCTCAGAAGAAGTAGCCGAACGCGTGGCGGTGGTGGCGCAACTCGAACGCGTCGCCCTCGCCCCGTTCGATGGCGATCACGTCGAAGCGGCACGGCGATCCGTCGAGCTTGCGTTCGTACATGAAGGCTTCGGCAGCACGCATAATGCGTTGCTTCTGGGCGGGCGTGACGGACTCTTCGGGCGTGCCCCAGTCCGATCCGCGGCGCGTCTTGACTTCGACAAAGACGAGTTCGCCACCGGTATTGTCGGCGTTGGGTTCGAAGCAGACCATATCGATCTCGGCCTTCTCGAAGCGGTAGTTGCGGTCCATCACCATGTGCCCATTCGAGGCCAGATGATCGGCGGCGACATCCTCGCCCCACTGTCCCAGGTCGAACGCGCGGCTCATCGGGTGGGCGGGGTGTTCGACTGCTCCAGCATACGGAGCATCTCGCGCATCATCGGCAGGTTGTCACGTCGCACGAGCGGAAGCAGCACGCGCATGAACTGATCGAACAGGTCCATCACTTCGCGAAAGGCATCGAGCCGCTCGGCAAACGCGGCTTCGTCAGCGTTCAGCGGGACATCGCCTCTGGTGAGCACGTCTTCGCAGGCTTGTAACTGGTTG
The DNA here is from genome assembly GCA_963793245.1 of Rhodothermales bacterium. Taxonomy (GTDB): domain Bacteria; phylum Bacteroidota; class Rhodothermia; order Rhodothermales; family BA12; genus CAXBBB01. The sequence goes on along the minus strand of CAWBZG010000002.1, from coordinate 1,080,367 downwards.
AGAACGGGGCGCAATTCGCGACGCTCGCGCTCTTCGACGATGCGGGCCGTTAACTCCCACGCATCTTGCTCGGCGGCGTAGTGATCTTTGCGCGAGCCGGGCAGGTGGACCTTGCGAATCAGATTCCAACTCATCAACGACCGCAGGTTCATGTTCGCGTTGCCTCGGCTGACGTGGAGGCGAGCCATGATATCGTCGGTATCGAGCGGTTCGCTCGAAGCGTAGAGCAGCGCGTGGATCTGCGCCATCGTCCGATTGATACCCCAATCAGAGGCCATTTCGCCCCAGAAGAGAACGAAGCGTTCGAGCGCCTCCTGGTGCCGCGTGGAGAGCGTTGGATCGACGGGTTCGGACATGACGGTTTTCAGTATCTGTCGAAAGTTATGAAAATCGATGCGACAGTGACCGTAATTCTTTGTCCTACTCCTATTTCCGTCTCGGCAACCGCCAAGATTAACCGAGTGCTCATGTTTCCCGAACGACGCACGTACACTTTGCTCCATGCACGCCATGATTCATCGCCTTCAGTCCGCCGATCGGCTCCGCGTGGCGCTGCTACCTGGAGCAGGCTCGGGCATCGAAGCGACTGTAGAAGCGTGCTTACACGAGTGCCAACTATCTGTCGGCTCGCCCGGCGATGGGTGCCAGGCGGTACTGGCGTGGTGGGACGGAAGCGGCGCGCTGAACCGTCCGTCGGCTCCCCTCCCACTGATCGCGCTTTGTGCGGGCGGATCTGAGTTGCTGGCGTCGGCGCTGCGCGCAGGAGCAGATGCGGCGTTCGGGCTTCCCATCACGACGGGGCTACTCCGCGCCGCCGTCGTCGCACACTCCCGAACCCTCGCCACAGCCAGAGAAAGGCAGCGGATGCCTCCCAAACCGAAAGCCGCTCGCCCACCCATCCTGTATCTCGACCGGCGCGCCCACACGCTGTCCGTCCACGGACAGTTGGTATCGCTGACGCTGCGGGAGTTCGACCTGCTCGCCTTTCTGATCGACCACGCAGGAGCCGCTTGCTCGCGCGACGAACTGCTATCGGGCGTTTGGGGCATCGACTTCGAGACCGGCACCAACACGGTCGATGTGTTCGTCTACGCACTGCGCCGCAAACTCGACACGTGCGGCCTGACGGCGGCCATCGAGACCGTGCGCGGAGTCGGCTACCGGCTCTCGCCCGACCTCGTCTGACTCCGCGCACCTCATTTTCCTCACCGGCTCTTGCCGATCCCGCGCTCGACATGACCGCTCCTACTGCCTCCCTCGCCCTTCCGCAGCCGATGCACGGGCGCACGCGCGTTTCCAACGCCGTCCTAGACGCGACTGCTACGCTGGCCGCAAGCGAAGTTGCGGGCGTGCTTTCGGTCGAAGGGTTGGCTGCTGGTGCAGCCGTCGGTGCAGCAGTGGGAGGCGCGTTGGGATTGGCGCAGGCCGGACCGATCGGCGCGGCTGTGGGCGCTTCGCTGGGTGCTTCGGCAGGAGCGGCGGCCTCGCACGCGCTGCGGGATCGTTCGCGACGCGAGACGCTGACAGTCGTCGCCCACTCGGAGGGCGGTGCCATCGCCCCTCCGCTGACGGTTCAAGTCGTCGTGCGCTATGGCGAGGATCTGGTGTCGGTTTCGGATCTCGTGCGGCGTCAGGTCCGAGCCGCGCTGGTCGACGCGCTAGGGTTGGAGCCGGGACAGGTCACGGTCGAAGTGACGGACGTCGTCTCGCCGGAGGCAGAGTTGAAGCAGTCTACTCCCGCCGCTGACGCCGACTCGCTCTGATGCGAGGCGCTCGTTTTTCTAATCATCCGCTCATGTTGACGCACCGGGTATTGGGCAGTTTGCCTTCGCCTTCGGCATTTTCTCTCCCCTCTTGAACGACTTCGCCCTCCGCTCTCTCTGGCGCCTGACCGCGCTGCTCGTTGCAACGCTGTTCGTACTCGTCGGCTTCACCGTTCTCGCTCATGCGGTGGATGCGATGGGGCCGATTCGCATCGTCGGTGGCGACCAGGTAGCCTTTGGGCTGAACCTCACGACGCTCTCAATGCGGCTGCGCTGGCTGTGGGCGCTGGGCGGTGCGCTCGCCTGTCTGCTCGGACTGTTTTTCGTCTGGCTCGCTCTGGCGCAAACCGAGCACGCGCGCGATCGATCGTCGCGCGTTCGGCTGAGCGGTGCGTCCCGAACCGGACTGTACGGCTCGGGAGAGGTTACCGTCGGCATGGACAGCTTGCACGCACTGATCGTCCACACTGCCGAGCGCGATCCATCGGTCCGAGCGGCGGGCGCGCAGTTGGCGTTAGGTAAGTCGGGCTGGACGATCACCTGTCGTCTCTCGGTTGTCCCGGACGCGTCGATTCCCGACATCGTCAAGCGCGTCAAGGCCGACGTAACGCGTACGCTCGAACACCACACGGGCCTTCCCGTCGTCCGCACCGACCTCGACGTGTCCGGCCTTTCTCTCGACGCTCGTACCCGCGTCCACTAACGATGACCGACATGGGACCCAGCGATCCATTTGCCTCTGACCCCGCGCCGTTGGGGGGACCTACCCCTCCGCCGAGCGCTTCACCACCGTCTGACCCGTTCCGGGTTCAGGCGCGCTACCCGCTTGCCGCGCCCACCCGGACAGCCGGTAGCAAGGTGCTCGTCGGCGCGGGCGTCGGGGCATTTCTCGGCTTGCTCGTCGTGACCCTGTCAGCGGGCAAGCTCTTCGTCGTAGGGGCGTGCGCGCTGATCGGCGCTGCGCTTGCCGTCATCGCACGAAACGCGTTCCCGGACGGCATCGACGTGCAAGCGGCGTGGAACGCACTGCGCCGATAGCTCCTCTTTTTCACCACCGCCCCAACACACTCCCCATCCCCATGGCTACTCAGACCAAATCCTCCGCCAACACTGCCGATACGCCCACCGATCTCGTTCCCGGTGCCTCGGTCTTGATGGGCGAGGACGGCAAGACCATCGTCCACAACCAAGTGGTCGCCAAGATCGCAGGGCTGGCGGTGCAGGAGATCGAAGGCGTCCACAAACTGGTCCCGTATGGTCCCGGGCAGACCGTGTCGTCGTTTGCCAAGACGATCACACGCTCGTCGATGCACGAGTTGGGCGTCAACGTCGAGGTCGGACAGAAAGAGGCCGCTGTGGACGTGCGCATTATTTCGGCATACGGTGCATCGATTCCACAGATCGCAGAAGGTATCCGCCGCAACGTATCCAACCGGATCGAATCCATGACCGGACTGACGGTCGTAGAAGTCAACATCGATGTGATCGACCTGTACTTCCCCGACTCCGACGATGCCCCAGCGGACTCCGCGCCGACTCGTTCGCTGGAACCGCGCGTACACTGAGCGTTGGCACTCGTACCTTTAGGGTGAACAGATCCCGGCTTCCCTTTCAGCGAACGCTCGGTCCCTATGCCGATCTGCTCTTCCTCTCTCGTACTCCGCAGCCGCTCCTGGCCCACGTCCAACCTTTCTTTCCCGCCGTGACCCGTTTTCTGCCTCTCCTCTTACTCCTGCTCCTCACCACGACCTCGTGCGACTCGGACGATGGCCCCTCGGGTTCCGACGTTGACGGACGCTACCGTGCCACGTCGATCACGTTTGTCCAGGAGAATGGAGGTACGCTCGTCGGTACCGTAGACGTGCTCTCGTACATGGCGCGAGAGGCGGGCGGACAACCCACGTTCACTATCGACCTGTTCGGACGAGATCGCGATTACACCATCGCGTTTCAGCTTGCCAATGACATCAGCCGCTCGTCGATCCGAGGCGGATTCTCGAGCGAGTCAAACAACCGCGTGCAACTCGACCTCGGAGACGACCCGGACGCTGCCCGCGTGCTCCTGCCCTCGCCGCTCACGTTGACTTCGAGCACAGACCGTGAGGCGCTGACCGGCGCTGCGTCGCTGACCGTGACGTTCGACCAGCTTTCCAAACTGGGCGACAGCCGATTCGACGGTACGCAAGGCACTGTCCGGGGCCGCTTGTCGATTGCACTCGAACGCGAGTAAATCGCCTGCTTCTATCTATTTGCGCTCCGCTACTCTCTTTCCCACCCATGCGCTTTTCTATCCTCGTTCTCCTCGCCGTCGCCCTGGCTTTCCCAGCGGCGGCACAGGTATCCGGCATTTCGTACACGGCAGCGCCTGTCGGCGTGCGCGTGCTATCGGGTGACAACACCGGCCTGTCGAACGGATACCTCTATGGTGGCGCGTTGGGGCTGGGCTTCGGCGAATACCTCGAAGTATCAGGCGTCTACCTGCGCAGCACGGACTTCACGACCGAGTTTTCGGAGTACAACGTGGATCCGTTCACCCGCAGCATTCTGGAAGGACAAGCCGAGGGTTTCGACGTGGACTTGGAGCAGTATGGCACGCGCCTTCGGCTGACGGTAGGCAAGGGTAGCCTGCTGCCGTTCATCGTCGGCGGAACGGGTGTTTTGCGGTTCGACAACGGAACGGATGAGTCCGAAGCCATCTTTGCCGAGGCGGGTGTAGGCATCACGTTCGCGTTCCAGGATCGCTACACCATCACCGTTGAGGGATCGCGATTCGGCTACCGCTATAATCCCTACGCCACGTTCGACCTGGGCAACACAGCCGCACTCCCGGCGACATCCGATCTCAACCAGATCCGGCGTGTCTACTCCAACGCCGTCACTGCGACGGCCCGCGTCTATCTGGGCGGACGCGCACGCGGCGAACTGACCGAAACCGATCTGGCCGTCCGCGAGCAGCTGCGCCGACCGCGCGTGTTCGCCGAGCCGAGCTACGGCATCATCCAGTTCAGCGACAAACTTGTCGGGCTGCCGAACGACCAGCCCGTATTGGGTCTCCAGGCGGGCATCGACTTGGGTCCGTACGTCGGACTGCGTGGGTTCTATCTGCGGGCTACGGACGAGAGCGAGTTGTTCGACAACCCGACCGATTTTCGCGACTTGGCGCTCTACGGTGCCGAGATGAACTTCCGCTTCTCGACCGAACTGGCGGGCGGCCTGACCCCTTACCTGCTGCTCGGTGGCGGCTACATGGACGTTGGAAGCGACTATCGCGCCGGAGGGACACTGGTTGCTGCTCCCGAAAGCCGCTACTTCGCGATGGGCGGCGGCGGCGTCGACGTGGCGCTGAGCAATGCGTTTCGTCTGAAAGCAGGCGTTCGGGCACTGCTGATGTCGAACGAGGATGCCGATCAGGTCAGCGACCCAGCCAACGTCTACTACAGCCTGATGCCAACGGCGGGCGTCGAGTTCAGTCTGGGCGGAGGCTCGCCAGCGTCGGCCCGTAGCGGCATCCGCGATGCTCAGGCACGCGAGATCGAACGACAGGCCCGCGAGTCCGAACTGCTTGCCATCCAGCGCGATGCCCAACTCGACTCGCTTCGCATGGCCTACGATGCGGTCCGCGCCGAAGCCCTGGTCGCGGGCGAACTCACGCCCGAACAAGCCGCCGAACGCGCAGCCTACGAAGCGCGCATCGCCGAGCTGCAAGCCGAAGTGGGTATGCCCGCCTCGGCGCCCGCGCCAGCCAAGGCCGTCTCCAACCTGAGCGCCCGCACGATGGAGGTACCGATCCCCGAAAACGGAGAGATTTACATCCGATTCGGAGACGGCGTCGTCGAAACCGCCGCTGCTCCCGTCGTGATCGCCACGCCGCAAGGTCTTGCCGTCGCCGGTCAGCCTGCTCAGGGTCAGACCGCTGCCCAGCCCGGCGCCGCAGTTTCGACCGAAGAGCAGGTCGCCCAAGTCGTGCGTCAGACGCTTGCCGCTGACAGCGCCCGTATTGCCAACCAGCGCATCGGCGTGGACGGTTTGGTACAGCGCGAGTTGGATGACCGCCTGCGGGAGGAGCGCGCCACGGACGAACTGACCGCCCGCCTCGAAGCGCGCATTGCCGAACTCGAAGGACGCCTTTCGTCGCAGATCGCTGCAGGAAACGCGAACAACTCGGGCAGCACAACCGTCGTCGTCGACGATGGCGATTCGGATGGAGGGTTCTCGCTGACGCGCGTCGGCAGCCGCCGCATCTCGAACGTCTATCCAGTATTCGGCATCCGCACGGGTGAGGACAAAACGCAGGCGCAGTTCGCCGTTCGCGGTGAATACCGCACGCCCACTCGGACCGGCGCCATCTTCGTCCCGGAAGTCGGGTTCGGCTTCGCGGACGGCGTGTCGCTCTCGCTCTTCGGCAACTTCTTTTTCCAGAACGAGCGCAATTTCGGACGCGGACTGCAGCCCTACTACGGCATCGGTGGCGGTCTGCTGACGCGGGATGGATTCAGCGGAACGGGGCTGGCGCTCAACCTCGCCATCGGAGCCGACTATCCGGTCGGTCCGGGCGCGTTCGTCGGCGAGGTCTCTACGCTTGACCTGTTTCAGTACACACGCGTCCTCGTCGGCTACAAACTGGCCTTTTGATGCGGATCGCCCTTCTTCTGCTAACCGGAGCGTCGCTTCTGATCGCAACGCCTGACGTGCGCGGTCAGGAAGCGACGCCAGCCGTCCAGCCCGTACCTGCGGGTGCGCGGAGTGGAGTCGAGCGGGTGCGGCAGCGATTGAGCAGGACGCGCCCGCCTGCATACGTGATTGTCGTACCGCAGCAAGTCCCTGCACCGCCTCAGCCCGTCACCGTCAACCCCTCCACGGGCGAGCGGATTCGCTACGTGCCGGTCCCCTACGCCGTCCCGTCTGGGAATGCGCCGACCCCTCAAGTCGTCCGCGTCGAACGGCCTGCCGGCTTTGCCCCGGCTCCCGGCGTGTTCGGTACGCCGGACTCATCCGCCGTCACAGACCCGACGATTCGGCCCAGTCTGCTCTTGCCGAATGGCGTCGCCGCGCAGCCTCGGGCAGCGATCCAGAGTGTGCAAGAAGTAGAGCGCGCCCTGTTTGAAACGGGCCTATTCCGCGCAGTCGGTGTCAACTTCGAGTTTGGTAAAAGCGGACTCCTCGAAGGGGCCGACGTACTCGTCGATCCGGTCGGCGAAGTTCTCCAGCGCTATCCGACGCTCCAGATCGAAGTCGCCGGTCACACCGATTCGATCGGCAGCGACGACTTCAATCAGCAGTTGAGTGAGGCGCGCGCCCAGACCATCGCCGCGTATCTGGTCGAGCGCTGGGGCATCGATCCAGCTCGGCTGACGGCGACCGGCTACGGCGAAACGCTGCCGCTGGTGAGCAACGACAACCCGACGGGCCGCACATTGAATCGCCGCGTCGAGTTTCGCGTGGTGGAGATGGCTCCCTAACCCTCCCGGCACGATGCCGACGCCTTCTGCATCCGACCGCATCCGAGCGGACCACGCCGACGCCCTGTTCGTCGTCGCCCAACTCGCGTCGCCGGACGGACGAGCCGCCGCTGAGCACGTCGCTTCAGTTCTCGACGAAACGGACGTTGCGTTCGCCGCGGACGTAGAGGAAGAACGCCGACTGCTCGTTCGCGCCCTACTGGACCACATCGCCCAAGCAGAAGGCGATACCGAGATACCGTCACACGTGGCTCACACCCAATTGGCGCGCGTCGTGGGCGAACGGCTTCCTGTCGTGCTCTCGGGATTGGAGCGAACGGATCGGGTATTGCTCGGGATGCGCTTCGTCCAACTGATGCCGCCGAACCAGATTGCGCAGCAGTTGGGCATCGACGAGGCCGACGCGACCGAACGCCAGCGCCGAATCTCCGGCGACGTGCGGGCAGCGCTGCTGTCAGGTGCGGCGCCGTACGAACTCGACGCATTGGGCACACACCTTACAGACGAAGCCTTAGGCTCCGCTATCGGTCGGACGCTAGGCGATGAGTTGCAGTCACTCCCGCCCTCCTTGCGCGTATCCCAGTCCGACACGGCACCCACGCCTACGCGAGACCTCGCCAAGCCGAAGCGCTCGAATCGCCTGCTCCTCACGGGCTATCTCACCCTGGCGCTCGCCATCACGCTGCTCGCCGTCTACGCCGTCACCCGAACGCGCGTACAGACCATAGAAACGGACGCGGTAGCACTCGCCGTCCGGCAGGCTAGCGCTGTGGAACTGATCGTCGAGACGACCGAACCCGAGCGGGCGACGCAGTTTGCGCGCGACCACAGCGGCTTCTCCTTCGCCCTCCCCACGCTCGACGGCTATCAACTGCGCGGTGTGACGCTGCACGAACTGGTGGAAGGCGTTTCGATCCCTGCGTTCGGCTTCACGAGCGATGCAGACGACGACGTGACGCTGTTCACCTTCCCTTACTCGCTGCTCGACCGTGCCGCAGGCCGCCTCACGCTCGACCACGATACGCGGTCGGCGCTGGAAGCCCCAGACGCCATCGCCATCCACTCGCTCGATGACTCCAACGCTCTCGTCTGGCGCCACCGCGACGACGTATTCGTAGCCGTCACCGAGCAGGACGCGGATGCTCTACGTGAGCGCATCACCTGGTAGCATCGGACTGGAATCGTCGACCAGCGCTTCGGCAAGCGGCAGTTCGATCCGAAACGTCGTCCCGCTGCCCTCGCCGATGCGGGATTCGAGCAGCCGGATACGTCCGCCGTGGTAGTCTTCGACGATGCGACGCGCCAGACTCAGGCCCAGTCCCCACCCGCGCTTCTTGCTGCTGTAGCCGGGACGAAATACGTTTCCAAAGTCAGCCCGTGCGATGCCTTTGCCGGTATCCGACACGTCGATGACAGCCTCTCCGCTCTGCCGTATCACGTCGATGGAGACCCGCCCACCGTCGCGTTCCATCGCGTCGACCGCGTTTTTGAGCAGGTTCTCGATCACCCACGAAAACAACTCGGCGTTGAGATCGACGATCAGACCGTCGGGTACCGACACGTCCAACTCGACGACGCGCCCCAGACTCGGCAATCGCCGTCGGATGTAGATGGCCGTTTCCTCGATGGCCAGATCAAGCGGTTGCGGACTGAGTTTGGGCAGCGACCCGATGTCCGAAAAGCGCGACGTTACGCGGAGTAACCGCTGCGTATCCGCATCAATCTCATCGACGGCTTCGGCCTGATCGGGCGACAAAGGTGTCGAGCGCAGCAGTTCGGTCCAGCCCATCAGCCCCGACAAGGGCGTGCCCAGTTGATGCGCCGCCTCCTTCGCCATACCGACCCACAGGCTACTCTGCTCGCTCCGGCGCACGTACGAGAACCCGGCATACCCGATCAACACGAACAGCCCCACGACGCCCAATTGCGCGAACGGGAAGATGCGCAGTTCGCCGACCAGTTGGGAGTTGCCGTAGTACAGCCGCTGGTCCAGGATGAGTGTGCCGTTCGACTCAACCTGAATCGGGATCGGATCGCGATCTTCGCCCATGTCGGCGGCCAGGTCAACGAGGGAGAGCGATAGCAGCGAATCGGCACGCGGGTCGCCCGTCCAGACCGAGTCTCCAGGGACGTTGCGCCACGTGTTGGGCGAGCCGTCGCCGTTGAGCAGTACGACCGGAATGCCGAACCTGTTGGGCAGCGTGATGCGGTCTGTGATAAAGTCGATGTCTGGACTTTGCGCTCGCCGTGCATCCCGAATCGCCGAGACGAAGCGCGTCTGCTCGATCTGAGTCAATGCCTGATCCTGCTCAATCCTGGCGATCAGTTCGTCGAGGGCCTGCCCTTTCTCGACCGTTTGCGACGACTGCGCGGCTTTGTTGAGTTCCTGGATTCCCGCTGCCCACAAATCGACCAGATAGGCCTCCCGGTCCGCCAGCAGCCCGACGACGCGCTGCGTATAAAACAGCGACGCCAGCGCAATCACAATGGCGAATACGATGAGGCCGCGTTTGAGCGAGATCGAGTGGCGGTAGGCGCGCATAGGTTCGGATGAGGGACCGCCAAACTAACACGGCTCCCCCTTGCTGACGCCAGTTTTGCCCCGACAATCGGCAGTGCGACTTCACACTACAAACGCAGCGGACTCAGCGCCCATATCCCAGTCAGCATAGCGCGCAGGCGAAATCTAACGGACATAGAACCTATTCAAACAACAGCGGTCGCGAAGAGGAGCCAGTTACCTTTGCCCATTTCGCATCGCGGAAAGTCTGCTCAGGCTGGGATTGAACACGGGAGCGCAAAGCGAGAGCAAGCCCAAGATCCGTCTCGCAATGCCTAGCAAGAATCTGTTACCGTCTCCGCAAATCGCGGTAGATGACGTCTATGGGCTGTTACGGCCCTGAACGTCCTTCCACTCGGCTTCGCTCACGTTGCCCGAGCGCCCTTCTTGGAAGGCTCGCTCCGAGTCGGCGGCGATGCGAGCAGCACGTCCCAGCAGCGCGTCGATTCCGCGCGCGGCCAGGTCTCCGGCAGCAGCGAGAGTGAAGACAGTTTTGCCCAGCCCATTCAACTTGTCGAACTGGACCGGTGACGACTCATCGGCGCCCCTGTCGTCGGGCGAGCCGATGGACTGCGGATAGCGGTTGGCCATGACAGAGCGGTTCAGGCGAGGGGCGAGACTTCGTCGTCTGTTGGATCGGCTGAGTCCTCGGGCATAGAGGAGGCTTCGGCGGCGCCGTGCGAACTGTCGGGTGTCGTGCGGCGGTCGGGCGTGTCGTAGTGCGTCACAGCGGGATCGGGCGCTGGCGGTGGAGCAGCAGATCCAGTCGGCGGCGAGGGCGTGTGGGGCGTGCGCGTGCGGGGGGCTTCCGTAGCGTCGGCTACGTCTTCGGCTGCTTTGTGGGCAGCCTGACGGACGGTCTCGCCTAGATCATCGGCCATTTCTGCCGCGTCACGAGCAGCGCGGCGAGCAGACTGCGCAGCGTCGCGCGCCGTCTCAGCGGCGGTACGAAACGCCTGCTCGACTTCGTCGGCGACGGAAGCACCCGCCTTCTCGATCCCTCTAGCGAACGTCGAGGCGCTGGCCTCCAGCAAGAATTCGAGCTTCTGGGCCAAGGGAAGGTGGTCGAATCGTTCGCGGGCGTCGCGGTAGTCGTCTCGGGAGGTCATGGTCGGCAGCAGTAGAGTGTCTGTGAGTTGACGGAGCGGGTGCGTCGGAGTTTCACCCCGCCAGCATCGTAACGCGCCGAATGCATAGAGGCGGTACCTTTCGCTGTCTCCAATTGATCGCTATGCCCAACCCCGACCTCGCCCGCGTCCTACGCTCGACAGGCGCGTGGTACACCGTTGCCCCCGATGCGGCTCCAGACAAGCCGATGCAGGCACGCATTCGAGGCAAAATGCGACTCGACGAGAAACGTGCTACGAACCCCGTCGCCGTCGGAGATCGCGTACGACTGGGGAGAGAAGCCGATGGCACGGCAACGATCGAAGAAGTCCTCCCTCGCGACAACGCCCTGAGCCGACGCGCCGCCGGACGAAAAGCCGGGATCGAGCAGATCATTGCGGCCAATCTGGATCACGCCTGGGTGGTGCAATCGGTCGCGATGCCGCGCCTCAACCCTGGATTGGTCGACCGCTTCCTCGTCACCTGCGCTCGCGACGAGATTTCGGCGGGCATCGCCCTCAACAAAATCGACCTGTTGGAAGATGAGGAATCCGGCGCGTCGCTGGTCGAGATTGAGTGGTTTGTCGACCTGTATACGAGTTTGGGCTATCCGGTCGTGCCCGTTTCGACGCTGGACGAAGGTGGCGCAGAGCCGCTTTCCGAAGTGCTCGCCGGACGAACGAGCTTGTTTACGGGAGCCAGCGGGGTCGGCAAGACGAGCCTGTTAAACGCCGTCGCACCGGGCATGGATTTGCGCGTCGGCGAAGTCAGCGACCGAACGCTCAAAGGCAAGCACACGACTACGTTCGCGACGATGTACCCGCTCCCGAACGCAGCCGGATTCGTCATCGATACCCCCGGCATCCGGGAGTTCGGCGTGACAAGTCTGGAGCCTCACGACCTGGGCCACTACTTCCCCGAGTTCGAGCCGCTCCTGCCCGACTGCCGGTTCGCACCCTGCACGCACGACCACGAGCCGGGCTGTGCGGTAAAGGAAGCCGTCAACGAAGAGATCGTCGCCCTATCGCGCTACCAAAGTTACCTCAGCATGCTCACAGGTCTCCGGGACGAGGCCGCCGACGTGGGGCGGTAGATCAGCGGAATGGCCCTGCTCGTGAACTTTCGTTTTCCGGAGCCTACCGGGTCTGCCGTGCGGAACGCGCCCTTTCAGTCAGCGTGATCTGCGGCGAAATCCGCCTCGTGCGGCTTTCTCCTGCTCGTCAGGACACTGCCTCCTATCGGAGGAATCTTTCTACCCCGCATATCGCCGATATGTACCGCACCGCCCCAACCTACCAACTCTTCTTCCTGCTTCCGGTCCTCGCACTGGGCGTCACCGCCTGCGCTGATGATTCGGATGTCACCCCGACAACACAGACCGATTCGACGACCGTCGAAATGCCTGTTCAGCCGGTCAACCTTACCGTCAACGCCGCTGATTTCGAGGACACCGGCTTTCTCTCCACCGGAGTAGAAGCTGGTTACGTGGGAGGCACCGAAGCCCCCGCCGACATCGCGCGTCGTCACTTCCAAGCACAAGGTCTAGACAGCCTCACCGTCGATATGCTCGACGAAATGGCTGACCGTCAAACGCTACTCGTCACCCGCTACGGCGTCGGAGCGGACGACATGACCAGCCAGGATGAGCGCTACCGCGTCGTCTTCGCAAAAATGGGTGGCGATCTAAACGTCCAGATCCCGGACAGCACGTGGCGCGTCGTCGAAAGCGGCCGCCAGTACCGCTGCTCCGTGATTGATGCGGCTGCTGAGTGGAGCGCGACCGCCTGCAACTAACGCAGCGTCGATCCAATCGAAAAGCGCCGTCTCGCCTTGTAGCGAGGCGGCGCTTTTTTTACTTCTTCGCTGCCGGTTTGCGTTTGGCAGGCGCCTTCTTCTTGGCGGCGGTTTTCTTTGGGGCCGCCTTTTTCTTCGCCGGAGCTTTCTTCTTGGCTTTTGTGCCCTCCTTGGCCTGGATTAACTCAACCGCCTGAGCGAGCGTGACCTCTTCGACCTCCATGCCTTTAGGCAGCGTCGCGTTGGTCTTGCCGTGCTTGACGTACAAGCCGTAGCGTCCATCGCGCACGTCGATGGGTTCGCCCGATACGGGATGGTTGCCCAGCGCACGAAGCGGTTTGTTCTTGTTCTCCTTTTTGAGAATCAACTCCATCGCGCGCTCCAGATTGACCGTCAGCACGTCGTCCTCCTTGCCCAGCGAGGCGAAGGTTTTTTCGTGCTTGACGTAGGGACCGAAGCGCCCGTTGTTGGCGATGATCTCGTTTCCGGTCTTGGGGTGCTCACCGACCGTTCGCGGTAGCCGCAGCAGGTCGATAGCGAGTTGGAGCGTGGCGTCTTCGGCCTTGGTGCCTTTGGGAAGGCTGGCGCGTTTGGGCTTCTTGCCGCCCTCCTCATCGTCGCCTAGCTGGACGTACGGACCATACGGACCGGATTTGAGCAAGATCGGGAGGTCAGCTTCGGGATGGATGCCCAGCGGCTTGTCCTCCATGTTGCCCTCTTTGAGCAACTCGGCGATCTGCTCCCTGGTCAGATCCGCCGGGGCGAGGTCGTCGGGTAGCGAGGCACGCAGCAGTTCGCCGTCTTCTTCGTGCTCGACGTACGGACCATAGCGACCGACGCGGACGACGTATGGATCCCACTGAGGCGCTTCGAGCGTCGAGATGGCTTTGGCGTCCAGCGTCTCAATCCCGTCGTCGACGGTGGCTTGCAGGCCTTTTTTGCCGTTGAAAAACTTCTCCAGATAGGGCAACGCCTTAGCCGATCCATCCGCGATCCGGTCCAGGTCGGACTCCATCTCGGCGGTGAAGTCGGTGTCGACGAGCGTGTCGAACTGGTGTTCGAGCAGACGCGTAACGGCGAACGCAACAAACGTCGGCACTAAGGCAGACCCGGCTTTGCGCACGTAGCCTCGGTTCTTGATCGTCTCGATGATCGACGCATAGGTCGACGGGCGTCCTACGCCGCGGGCTTCGAGCATCTTGACGAGCGATGCTTCGGTGTAGCGGGCAGGCGGCTTGGTCTCGTGGCCCTCGGGCGTGACCTCTTTGCAGTCGAGCAAATCATCGCCCGCGAGTTTGGGGAGCGGCTGATCGCGGTCTTCCAGTGCAGCATCGGGGTCGTCCGAACCTTCCACATAGGCGCGGAAGAAGCCCGGAAACTCGACCGTCCGTCCCGACGAGCGGAAAGTGGCTGCACTCTTGGTCGTGTCGACAGCGTCCGGCGATGCGGCGTCTTCACCTTCGCCTGCTTGAATCGTCGCCGAGACCAGCTTCAAGCGTGCACTCGCCATCTGTGATGCGACGGTCCGCTTCCAGATCAGGTCGTACAGCTTATAGTCTTCGCCCGAAAGCCCCAAATCCCGAGCGGTCTTCATCTCCTTACCTGCCGGACGGATCGCCTCGTGCGCCTCCTGCGCGTTGCGGACCTTACCGCTGTACTGACGCGGCGACGGGCTGAGATACTCTTTGCCGTACCGCGCCGTGATCGCCGTCCGCGCGGCGTCGACGGCTTCTTGCGAGAGCGTCGTCGAGTCGGTTCGCATGTACGTGATCAGCCCCTTCTCGTACAGCCCCTGCGCCGTCCGCATCGCCGACTTAGCGCTCATGCCCAACTTGCGCCCGGCCTCCTGCTGCAACGTCGACGTGATGAACGGAGCCGAGGGGTTGCGCTTCTGCTGCTTCTCCTGAACGTCGACGACGCGCCACTTCTCGTTGGGGAGACGCTCGGCCATCGCCTTGGCCTCTTTCTCCTCCAGGATCAGCACGCTGCCCGGTTTAGCCAACTTGCCCGTGTCCGGGTCGAAGTCTTTACCCTGCGCCACACGCTGTCCGGCGACGTGCGTTAGCTTGCCAGAAAACTGGTCGCTGCCCTTGCCCAGTTCGGCCTGCAAATCCCAATAGCCCGACGGCACAAACGCAAGCCGCTCGCGCTCGCGCTCTACGATCACGCGGACGGCCACACTCTGCACGCGTCCCGCCGAAAGCTTGGGAGCCACCTTGCGCCACAGAACAGGCGACACGCTGTAGCCGACCAATCGGTCGAGGATGCGGCGCGTCTCCTGCGCGTCGACGAGGGCAAGGTCGAGGTCGCGCGTCTGGTCGATGGCGCGTTCGATGGCGTCGCGCGTGATCTCGTGGAAGACCATCCGCTTGACAGGGATTTTCCGCTTGTCGATGTCTGCGCGGAGCACTTCGAGCAGGTGCCATCCGATGGATTCACCCTCGCGGTCTTCGTCCGTCGCGATGATGAGTTCGTCGGCGGTCTTCAACGCTTCCTTGAGCATCTTCACCGTCGGCTTCTTGTCGCGCGGGATGATGTAGAGCGGGTCGAACCCTTCTGCTACGTTAATGCCCAGGCGTGCCCACTTCTCCCCTTTGTACTTGGCTGGAATCTCGGAAGCGTTCGACGGAAGATCGCGCACGTGTCCTCGGCTCGCCTCCACCTGAAAGCCGGAAGGCAAGATGCCCTGAATCGTACGGGCTTTGGTGGGCGATTCGACGACGACGAGGCGCTTCATATAGGTAATCAGTTGTGTGCGACGGAGCCGCTTAAACACGCTTGCCCAATGGGTGCCGTTCCTCGGATTGTCCGAATCGTGCCCTCGGTCAGGTTCGCGAATGAACGACCGAGCCATTCAAAGCCGCCGAAACGTCCGCGTGACCCTGCTACTCGGTCGCTTCTGCCAGCGTGGTTTGGTAGGAGCGCAGCGGTAACACGGCCAACTCCTTCTCCTTGGCCTCGATCATTACGTCGAACGGCGCCTCACTCGGCACGTCGGACATAATCGACAGGAATCGCTGCAGGTCGGACTCTTCGAGCAGGTCGGCATGGGCCGTTCGGCGACCGTCGGGGCGAGCGCTCGACAGGTGAAACTTGGGGACCCGTCCGTGCCACGTTTCAGCAATGGCTTCTATCTTTTCGGTCAACCCTTCGTCGTCGGCTCCGGGGAAAATGGTGTGGTGGAAATAGTCGAAGATCATCGGCACACCGATCCGCTGGCAAAACGCGAGGACTTCGTCGGTGCCATAGGTGGTGTCGTCGTTTTCGAGCGCGAGGCAGCGCTTTGACGAAGGCGACAACCGCTCGAACGCTTGGGCGAAGCGGTCCTTGGCGGCTTCTCGATCGCCATAGGCACCGCCGACGTGAAGCGTCATCGTCCCCTGCCACGGATCGACGGCGTCGAGGAACGCCGCTTGGTAGTCGAGTTCGGCGATGGCGCGATCGACGACGTCCGGCTTGGGCGACGTGAGGACGGTGTACTGGCCGGGATGGAGCGTCACGCGCAGGCTCTCCTGCTCGACGTATGCGCGGATGCGATCCAGTTTAGGCGCGAACATCGTCTGCCAGTCCAGGTCAAAATCGTCGTGCGAAGCAAACGGGATGATGCCGGACGAAACACGGAAAAAGCGGATGTTGCGCGAGACGTTCCAACGCAAGATGTCGTAGAGCGCATCCAGATTCGCACCTCCGACTTCTCTAACCCGTTCGGCAGACAGACTGGCGAGGCGAAACGTGCGGCCTGTCGTCTTTTCGAGCGAGCGGTTGATGCAGGCGTATCCCAGATGGCGGAGGTACATGGCAAGGTGGTTTTGCCCGTAGTACCGACCGCACCGCACCCCGTGCCGTTCTCTGCGCGACGTTACCGCGCCGTGGAATCTGAGACGGCTTCTGCCACCACGTCGATCCAGACCATGAAGTGGTCGCTCACCTGCACACCTGCGGTATCGGGCCGCACCTGACCACTGTCGACGATGCGCAGGCCCGTCGAAGGGAGCACGTAGTCGACGCCCAGTCCCCAGCCTGCCGTATCGTCCGGGTCGAGGTCAGGATAGCGCGATTGGCCTACCTCGTCGGCAATCGGACGCACGTTGGACTGGATGCGCGTCGAGGCGTAGAGCAGATCACTGATCGGATTCTCCCACGCATTGCCCTCGTCAGGATCGGCGTTCAAATCGCCCATGATGACGAAACGTGCGCCGGGAGCGAGGCCGCCCGTCGTGCCAGCGTCGTCATAGATCCAGCCTGCGCCATCGACGTATTCGCGCCAAAAGCGGATCTCGTCGTGATTGCGTTTTTTGTTGCGCGCTTCGGGTCCGTCGAACGCGGGCGGCGTTGGGTGGCTGAGCAGCAAGTGGATGACTTCGCCGCTCGGCAGCGTCAGCGGAACGTCGACGTGGTTTTTGGACGAGAGGCGAAACGGAACCGCCGGATCGTACCACGGCTCGCCCGACTCAGGATCGGTCGGCAACAGGGCGCCGGGCATGTCGGCCCAGCGGAACGTCCGAAAGGTGCGGATCGCGTCGGTGTCGACCGCCAGTCCCTCGCGTACGAAAAGGGCAAACGCGTACTGCCCAGGGTACACGCCAAAACCCCACGCGTCGCCGCCGTATGCGCGTTCGTCTGCCGTCTGCCGTGGCGGGTTGCCCTCGACGCCGACCTGCATCGGGGGGACATCCGACACCACATCGCCGCTGCGATCCAAGTCGAAGCCGGACGCCTCGCCTGTGTTGCTCTCGAATCCGATGCCTACATACCGCACGCCGGTCGCTTGGCTGATTCGGTCTGCCATGCGCTCGGCGTTTCCCGCACCCGAGTCGTACGTCAACTCGGACAGCAGCAGCACATCCGGCGCAAGTACTCGGATCTCGTCAATCGCCTGGTTGATGCGTGGGTGGTCGGCATCGGCTACGTCGCTCGTCCGCAAGTCCTCAATGTTCCACGCCGCGATGCGGACAGGCTCGGGCGGCGCGTCGGGAGTCGAGCAGGCGGTGGCGAGCAGGAGCAGCGGGATCAGGCGCAGTCGCATGGATAGGGAGTCAAGCAAGAGGAAGCCTGCCAACTCGCTGACAGTCTGGAATGGGACAAACTAGGAGTCGAACAGCTTAGCATCGACAGCCAGCGCCGTCCCATGATGCGCTTCGGCGACGAAGATCGATCCGTGGGTGTCGTACGCCGATCGTCCTCGTCCTACCCGGATGCGCGTCGTCGTCAGATTGTGCGGAATGCGGGCTGCCGAGAGTTCGTCGGACAAATCGCGGAGCACGTCGGGGTCGTCGGCGCGGAGCAGAACGAGGTCGTCGGAAAACGGAATGAGGAAATCAGGCACGATGCGAACCTACGGAATCTGGAGCATCTTGTGGGTCTGCACGCTCACCCGCCACTGGGGATGCTCCAGACAGTAGGCGACGGTGGCCGCAATATTGGCCTGGGTCTGCGCGACCGGATCTGCGTGTGTGGCAGCGGCGTCCATCGGCTGGAGGAAGAAGTGGGTAAAGTCCAACCCCGAGAATCGCTCAGGCATCGCGAGTGACTGCGGGTAGACGAGTTTGAGTTCGTCGCCGCGCGTCAAGACCACGTCGGCTCCGGCTTTGGGCGAAACGCAGATCCAGTCGAGTCCGTCGGGCGCGGGCTGCGTGCCATTGGTCTCGACGGCGACCTCGAATCCGCGCTGGTGCAGGGCGTCGATTAAGGTCTTGTCGAGTTGCAGCAGCGGTTCGCCTCCGGTACACACGACGTACGGAACGCCTCCGCCGGGCCAGAAACCGGCGATGTGGTCGGCCAGCGCGTCGGCATTTGGGAAGCGTCCTCCGCCCGGTCCGTCCGTTCCGACGAAATCGGTATCGCAGAACGAGCAGACGGCGTCGGATCGGTCCTCCTCCCTTCCGGTCCACAGATTGCACCCGGCGAAGCGGAGGAAAACGGCGGCACGTCCGGCCTGCGCGCCTTCGCCCTGTAGCGTGTAGTAGGCCTCTTTCACCGTGTACGACTTGGCTCGCTCGGTGATGGGCGGTGGAAGCGTCGGCGCTCGCTCAGCCACCATCAGTGGACCGCGACGTAGTACGCTGCGACGACGTGGCACGCGCTTCCAGCCAGTACGAACAGGTGCCAGATGCCGTGGGCGTAGTCCCAGCGCTCCCACAAGTAGAACGCGATCCCCGCGGTATAGGCCACGCCTCCGGCGATCAGCCACGCCATCGCGCCCGACGGCAGACTCGATACCAGCGGTCCAGCGAAGAAGACGGCCATCCAGCCCATGACCACGTAGATCAGCGTCCCGGCGTTGTGATAGCGATGCTTGCGTGCGAGCAGTTTGAACGCCGTTCCGCCCAGCGCCAGGATCCACACGATGACGAGCATCGCGTACCCCGACAGGTTGCCCATGTGCATCGCGAACGGTGCGTACGAACCGGCGATCAGGTAGAGGATCGCGATGTGGTCGAACAGGCGGAGTTTCTCCTTCAACTTGCGCTTACGCGCCAGGTGGTAGAGCGTCGACGCGAGGTAGAGGGTCGTTAGCCCGGCACCGAAGAGCAAGCTGCCGACAATGCTCATCCAGTCCTGAGCGACGACGATCAACACGACTAGAGCGGCGACGCTCAGCAGCAGTCCAACTCCGTGCGTGATTCCGTTGACCCACTCGTGGAGGGGCAGTTTGCGTAATCGGTCGGTCATGGCGGCAGATTTATTTGGTGGGCCGATTCGACAAGATCGACAACGTAATGCGGCTGACGCATACCAGGCGGTCGCGTTCGTCGCGGATGCGGATTTCCCACACTTGTGTCGTTCTGCCGATGTGCAGCGGAGACGCGCGTCCCGTCACAACGCCCGACCGGACGCCTCTGATGTGGTTCGCGTTGATTTCAAGGCCAACAGCGACGCTCTCGTCCGGGTCGAGCGTCAACCACCCGCCGACACTGCCCAACGTCTCGGCCAGCGCGACGGATGCGCCGCCGTGCAGCAGTCCCATCGGCTGATGCACGCGCGGCTCGACCGGCATCGTCATCTCGATCCAGTCCGGGCCGATAGCCGAGAAGCGCATCCCCAGGGTTGTACCCAGCGTCTCGCGTTCCCAGCCGTTGAGTTCGTCGATGGTGACAGCGCGGTGCCAGATGGGGCGGGTTTCGGATTCCATGTGGAGTATATCGTCTGGTATAGTCGAGACGTAAACGACAACGTCTCGATCAGCCCAGCATACGCTCGACTGCCCCCTTCGACTCGGCAAGAGCATCGTCCAGGCCTTCGGGCTTCTTGCCGCCTGCCGTGGCGAGGTTGGGCCGCCCGCCGCCGCCGCCGCCGACTTGCTTTGCCAGCATTCCGACGAGTTTGCCCGCCTGCACGCCCGATGCTATCGCCTCGGGTTCGCACGCGCACGCCAGCACGACCTTCTCGCCGTCGGCGTCTACGCTACCGAGCACGACGACACCATTACTGCCGATCTGCTGCGCGACGCTCTGCGCCAAATCCCGCAGGTCTCCCCCATCGACCGCATCCAACCGTGCCGTTGCCAGTCGGACGTTTCCGATGCGCTCGGCAGAGGCCGCGATCTCACCGACCTTGCTTCCCAATGAGGCTTTGCGGCTTGCGTCGAGTTCTTTCTGCACCTCTTTGACCTGGTCCTGGAGCGACTCGATCTCTTCGTCGACGCTCCGTCCCAGCGTTTTGAAGCGTCCCCGCGCCTTTTCGAGTTCGCCCAAATCAGTCCAGATGCTCGCGAGTGCCTGCTGTCCCGTTACGGCCTCGACGCGCCGAACGCCCGAAGCGACCGACCCTTCGCTGACGATGCGAAACACGCCTAACTCGCCCGTCGCTTTGGCGTGCGTGCCGCCGCACAGTTCCATCGAACGCGCCGGGTCGAACGTGACGACGCGCACGTGCTCGCCGTACTTCTCGCCGAACAGCGCCGTCGCGCCCCTATCCATCGCGTCGGCAATCGGTACGTCGCGCTCGTCTTTGAGGGCGACGTTGTCTTGGATGAACGCGTTGACGTAGGCCTCGACTTTGCGCAGTTCGTCGGGCGTGACGCGCTCGTAGTGGCTGAAGTCGAAGCGCAAGCGATCCGGCGCGACGAGTGAGCCTTTCTGCTGGACGTGATCACCCAATACGCGCCGGAGTCCCGCGTGGAGTAGGTGCGTGGCGGTGTGGTGCTGCTGAGTAGCGCGACGGCGGGCGGGATCGACGCGCGCTTCGACGGGCTGCGCTAGTCGTCCGGCAGTTTGTCGACTACGTGGACGACGCGGGCGCTCTGCTTTTGCGTGTCGAGCACCTGGATCGTTTGCCCCCCTGTGCGGAGTTCACCCTGATCTCCGATTTGCCCGCCGCTTTCGGCGTAGAAGGGCGTCAGGGCGAGCGTGAGTTCATAACGGTCGTCTTCGCCTTCACGCGCGATGGTGCGCGTCGCCGTGATCTGCGTCCGGCTGTTGAGCGCGTCGTAGCCGACGAACTTGCTGTCTGCTTTTGCCTCACCGACTAGCGTCCAATCATCGACCTGACTCTGATCGACTTTGAACGTACCCGCAGCCCGCGCGCGCGCTTTCTGCTCGTCCATCCGCGTCTCGAACGCCGCCATGCCGACGCCGAAGCCCTGCTCTCGCGCCATCAGCGCCGTCAGGTCGAGCGGGAAGCCGTAGGTGTCGTGCAGCAGGAAGGCGACTTCGCCCGGCAACTCGCGATCCGACGCGGCCTGGGAGAAGTGCGCGAGGACTGCGCCCCACGTCTCGCCCGCGAACGCCTTAGTCAACAGATCGCGCGCCGAAGAGTCGGCTTTGAGCGCGTCTTGGGCGCTTGCGAGCGCTTCGTTGCCCGGCATTTCTTCGACAGCGGCGAAGCGCTCCAAATGGGGCAACAGGGCATCGAATGACGAAAGGCCCGTTCCCAGCGTCTCCAGAAAACTCCGCTCCTCGGCTTCGATCACACGCGTAACGTACTCCTGCTGCTCGCCCAACTCGGGAAACGCTTCACCCATGACGTCGACGAGCGTAGGAATCAGCTTGTGCAGAAACGGCTCCTTAATGTCGAGCGTCTGGTAGCCGTAACGGACGGCTCGGCGCAGGATTCGGCGGATGACGTAGCCGCGTCCCGTGTTGCCCGGAGCCGCACCGTCGGCAATCGCGAAGCCCAACGTGCGCACGTGATCGGCGATAACGCGCAGGGCAACACGGATGCGCTCTACCTCGGTCTTGTCGTCGATGTGTACGGCGTCGTAGGCGCTCACTTTGGACATCGGCGACAGCTTGGCTGCGGCGTCGAGCAGGTCGGCGAATACGTCGGTGTCGTAGTTGCTCGTCTTACCCTGGAGAACGGCTGCGATGCGCTCGAAACCCATGCCCGTGTCGATGTGGCGGGCCTTGAGGGGTTCGAGCGTGCCGTCGGTCTTGGCGTTGTACTGGATGAAGACCAGGTTCCAGATCTCCATCACGCGCGGATCGTCCGCGTTGACCAACGTTCGACCGTCGACGCGAGCACGCTCGTCATCAGGCCGCAAATCGACGTGGATTTCGGAGCACGGACCGCACGGCCCCGTGTCGCCCATCATCCAGAAGTTGTCCTTGGAATCGCAGAACAGGATGTGGTCGGGATCGACGGTCGTGCGTGACTTCCAGAGTTCGGCAGCTTCGTTGTCGGGCTGCAAACCCAAGTCCGGGTCGCCTTCGTGGACGCTGACGTAGAGGCGCGACGGGTCCAGCCCCCAGCGGTCGACTAGCAGTTCCCACGCCCACTCGATAGCCTCGGCCTTGAAGTAGTCGCCGAACGACCAGTTGCCCAGCATCTCGAAGAACGTGTGGTGGTACGTGTCGTAGCCCACCTCTTCCAAGTCGTTGTGCTTCCCGCTGACGCGCAGGCATTTTTGCGTATCGGCGACCCGGTTGTACGGACGCGTGCCGGTCCCCAAGAACACGTCCTTGAACGGGTTCATACCCGCGTTGATGAACAGCAGGGTCGCGTCGCCGCGCGGGACGAGCGGAGCGCTGGGGACGATCTCGTGGTGCTTCTCGGCAAAGAAGTCGAGGAAGTCCTGGCGGAGGGCGGCGGCGGTCTGAGGGGCGGCCATAGCGGGCGGTTGGATGGGTCCGAAAGGTACGGAGCCGGACTTCGCTAGCCGCTCCACGCGCTCGAACGCGTTACGCCGCGCATACAATCACACGGCAACTTCAATTTTCCACCTCTGGTGTAACACCCTCTCTCTCACTTACCCTCTTACCATCATGGGCTGGATTGCCTGGATCGTCTTCGGCCTCATCGCCGGTGTTATCGCCAAATTTCTTATGCCGGGCGATGATCCCGGCGGCTTCATCGTCACCATTCTCATCGGCATCGTCGGTGCGTTTGTCGGCGGCTTCCTCGGTCAACTGCTCTTCGACACGGGCGGTGTCGACGGCTTCAACTTCGGCAGCTTCGCTACGGCTGTGATCGGCGCGTTGATCGTGCTGTTCATCTACCGCAAAGTGCGGAGTTAGCACTCCGAGAGCAGATCGCTCTTGAAAATCTGGGCGTCCTTCGAGTTCATCGGGGGACGCCTTTCTTTTTGCGTCTACGGGCAGCGGCGATATCGGACGGGACACCCGGTGAGACGTGGGGATTTCCTGCTTCGAGGTAACGGTAGTCCAGTTCGATGCCCCGCGTCAGGCCGATGCGAGTCGTGATCTGGATGTCGCCGATGGGCTGGTCGGGTGGCAGGAAGTAGAGCGGCGATTGGGTCAGGTCGGTGCCGTGAAACTCGGGGCCGATGTCGAGCGCCTGGGTCAGTTTTCCTGGTCCGCTGCCCAGATCTCGGTCGCGTTTGGCGTTGGGACGGTCGCGGTACATCAGGTCTAGCCCGTCGACGGGTTCGATGGCGCGGATCAGCACGCCACCGCCGATACCGGGCGGCTCCGTCACGACGTTGAGCAGCCAGTACGTGCCATAAATCTTGTAGACATAGGCGAGGCCGGGAGCGACGAACAGATCACGCCCGCGTCCGGTCGGTTTGAGCAGACCGGTTGCGTGGTCGATAGCGTTCCAGCCGTGGAAAGCGGGATCGTCCTGGGTGTACCCTTCGGTCTCGACGATGCGCCCGACGCGGATTCCGTCCGCCGACTCACGCACCAGTCGGCAACCGACCAGTTCGCGGGCAACCTGAAGCGTTGGACGGGCGAACCAGTCGGAGTCGAGTGGGGCGTCGGCGGACATGGGTGGGGTAGATCGAAGTAGAGAAGCAGAGCCAAAACCGCCAAAACCCGCGCTTTGTCATCGCGAGGACATCGGCGACGTGGCGATCTCCTTGCTACCAGCTAGTGCTGGAGATCACCACGCTTCGCTCGCGATGACAGATAGGTGAGTGACGCAGTGGCCCCGGACGCCTCAGCAGTCGGCGAGGCAGAGCCAAACGCGTTATACCAACTCGACCGCCAGCGCCGTGCCGCCGCCCGTGCCGTGGCAAATCGACGCCATGCCGCGCTCTTTGCCGTGCGTGCGCAGAGCGTGGACGAGTGTCGTCAGGATCCGGGCGCCTGAACAGCCGATGGGGTGGCCCAGCGCAATCGCTCCGCCGTGGATGTTGAGTTTGTCGTGGTCGACGCCCAGCATCCGCTCGAACAGGATCGAGTTGATGGCGAACGCTTCGTTGTTTTCGAACAGGTCGTAATCGTCCAGCTTGGTGCCCGTCTTTTCGAGCACGCGCTTGACGGCAGGAATTGGCGCTTCGGGAAAGCGCCACGGCTCGCCTGCCGCCCAGCCGTAGCCGGTGATCTTGGCGAGCGGCGTCATGCCCAACCGCTCCCCCGCTGCCTTGCTTCCAACGACCAGCGCCGACGCGCCGTCCGAGATCTGCGACGCGTTGCCCGCCGTTAGCACACCGTCCTTCTTGAACGCCGGGCGCAAGCTGCCCAGCGTTTCCATCGTCGTGTCGGGCCGAACGCCTTCGTCGTAGTCGAGCGTTTTGGTGTCGCGCTTGACGCGGTAGTCGACCGGGGCGATTTCGTCGGCGAAGTGGCCGATTTCCTGCGCGTGAGCAGCGCGCCGGTTGGACTCCTCGGCGATGGCGTCGAGTTCGTCGCGTGTGATGCCGTGCTCGGCGGCGAGACGCTCGGTTTGGTCGCCCATCGCGTCGCCGCTTTCGGGATCACTCAATCCATCGCGCTGCATGATGTCGAGCAGCGGCTCCTGACCGGCACCCAGGAATTTGTAGCCCCACCGCGCTTTGTGGCTCAGGTAGAATCCTGCGGTCGACATCGACTCCATGCCCCCGGCGAGGACGACGTTGGCGTCGCCCGCTTTGATCAGCGATGCGGCGTTGATGACGGCCATCATGCCCGACGAGCACACCATATCGACGGCCTGGCCGTCGACGCTCTTGGGAATGCCTGCTTTGAACGCCGCCTGACGCGGGACGAGTTGTCCGTGTCCGGCGCGCAGCACGTTGCCCATGACGAAGAAGTCGAGGTCGCTGCCTTCGATACCGGCTCGGTCGAGCGCGGCTTTCATCGCTTCGGCGCCTAGATCGGACGGCAAGTGGTTGGCGAGGGATCCACCGAATTTGCCGATGGGCGTGCGGACGGCGGAAAAGAGATAGGCGTCGGTCATAGGTGCTGATACGTTGAAAAAGCGGTTTCATCGTTGGACGACCGATACGCGCGCCGTGTTCGGTGAAGGGTTGGCGGAGTCAGTCCTATCGTCAGAGATTCGACCGAGCGCCGTAGCGACGGGGCATGCCCCGTCGCTACCATACCGCATGTCAGATTTCTACCTCGAACCCAGGCGAGCCGCCGAATACGAGTTCAAAGACCGTGGATCGCGGTTTCTGGGGCGTGCGATTCCGATTGCCTCGGAAGAGGAAGCCGCCGAACGCTTGGCCGAGTTGCGCAAGACGGAGTGGGATGCGACGCATCACTGCTGGGCCAGCGTCGTCGAAGAGGCCGCCCGCTCGAACGATGACGGCGAACCGTCGGGTAGCGCGGGAGCACCGATTCTGCGTCAGATCGAAGCGCGCGAGTTGACGGGCGTGCTCGTCGTCGTGGCGCGCTGGTACGGCGGCACCAAACTCGGCGTCGGTGGCCTGATCCGCGCCTATGGCGACGCGGCGAGTGGCGCACTAGATGCTGCCGGGTCGATCAAACGCACCCATCGCACGCTCGTCCGCGTCAGCTTCGACTATAGCGACACCTCCCCTGCCCTCCACACCATCAGCCAGTTCGACATCGAGCAGCAATCGCCGATCTACGACGAGCGCACCCACCTCACACTCGCCGTCCGCAACGCCCACGTCGAAGACTTCTCAGCCGCCTTCGTCGACGCGCTAGGTGGACGTGGGGAGGTCACTGACGACGCTCCTTCGCGGTGAGCAACACCCGCTCCGCAATAGCGCGGTGGGCTTCCTCTGCTTCGTCGGATGTACTCTGAAAATCGAAACAGTGACGAGCGTCCGCTCGGCAGCGCGCAGGCGGAGCACGATCGAGGGACTCGCACCCTGCAGTCGGCGATGATAAGCGAACGTGCCAATCTCACCGAACGGCAGCGAAGCCAAGCTGAACTGCTCGCCGTCTCTTGTGATGTCGCGCACAAGAATCAAGCGATGCGTCGTCAGGATGGTCGGGATCACCTCGTTGCGAGGCGGCGCTTCTTTGCAAACAAACGCCATTTCTGCACTCTCACGCAGTGGAGAGCTCCGCCAATTGTATCTGCCTCTCACCTCCCGCCAGTTGGCCGAGATCCTATCTGCCAACTGTTTGAGAGCGGCTGAGTCGAGACTGGGCAGACGAGACGCCAAACGAACGATCAAGTCCGTCATCGACTTGTCCGGTTGGCTTCCTGATGCTCCTTCATCGCGAACACGGCCAGTCCGTCGACGCGCTCGTTGTCGGGGTTTCCGGCGTGGCCTTTGACTTTGATCCAGTCGACGCGGTGCGGTGCGGCGGCTTCCAAGAGTTGCTGCCAGATGTCCTGGTTCTCGACCGGCTTTTTGCTCGCCGTCTTCCAGCCGTTTTTCTGCCAGTTCGCCAGCCAGCCTTGGGCGAACGCGCGCTGGACGTAGGCGCTGTCGGTGTGGATGCGGATGTGCATCGGGCGTTTCATCGCGCGCAGGGCTTCGAGGCACGCCATCATCTCCATCCGGTTGTTCGTCGTGTGCGTTTCGGCGCCGGTCAAGTACGCGCTCGTTGCTACCGTGGCGGAGCAGCGCCGCCCATCCGCCCGGACCGGGGTTGCCGCTGCACGCGCCGTCGGTGTAGACGATTACGGGATCGGAGGAGGAGACGTCGGACATAGAAAACAGCGGAGTCGTACTTTGAGCGCTCAAGTTACCCGACCGACCCAGGCCCCTCCATGAAGTTTGTAGACTACGTCACGCTCAGCGTTCGCAGCGGAAAAGGCGGTGCGGGCGAACGGACGTTTCGCCGTGAGAAATACGAACCGATGGGCGGTCCCAACGGTGGCGACGGTGGCGACGGCGGCTCGGTCATCTTGACGGGCGACAGCCGACTCTACACGCTCCTCGACCTGCGCTACAACCGGCACCACTACGCCGAAGACGGCAAGCGCGGCGGCAGCATGAACAAGACCGGGAAGAGCGGCGACGATATCGTGCTCAACGTCCCGACCGGAACGGTCGTCCGCGACGCCAACACCGATGAGTTGATCGGCGAAGTGTTGGAAGACGGCGACACGCTCCTGCTCGCCAAGGGCGGGTTGGGCGGCAAAGGCAACTGGCACTTCCGCTCGCCGACGCGCCAGGCGCCGCAGTACGCGCAACCCGGACTCCCCGGCGAAGAGCGCGAAGTTCAACTCGAACTCAAACTGCTCGCCGACGTCGGCTTGGTCGGCTTCCCCAACGCAGGCAAGAGCACGCTCGTATCGAGCCTGTCGGCGGCGCGGCCCAAGATCGCCGACTATCCGTTTACGACATTGGCCCCATCGCTCGGCGTCGTCGGCGTCGACGGTTGGCAGTCGTTCGTGATTGCCGACATCCCCGGCATCGTCGAGGGCGCGAGCGAGGGTAAGGGACTAGGCCACCGCTTTCTCAAGCACATTGAGCGCAACGCCGTCCTGCTGTTCGTCGTCTCCGCAGAGCAGGAAGATGCGGGATCGGTCTACGACACCCTCCTCGCCGAGTTGGAAGCGTTCGAGCCGGACCTGCTCGACAAACCGCGCGCCATCGCCGTAAGCAAGATGGACCTGTGGCCCGCCGACACACGCGACGACTTTATCGCCGAAGTAAAAGCGACGCTGCCGGACGATTTGGAGGTGTATCCGATTTCGTCCGTCGCTCAGATTGGACTCGACGAACTCAAACGCGGGCTGTGGAGCACCATCCAGAAAGATCGCGAATGACGCCGTCGCTCTTCGAAGACTCCTTTTCAGTTCCTCAAGCTCCCCGCACCGAGCGGCAGGCGCAGGAAGAACGGCACGCGCTGATCGCCCTATCGCTGACGCCCGGAGTGGGTCCCGGACGGATCAGGCTGCTCGTCGAGCGCTTCGGATCGGCACGGGCGGCGCGCCAGGCGAATGCACATCAACTGGCGACGGTGGCGGGCATCGGCTCGGCGACAGCGTCGGCCATCGGCGCGTTTAGGGACGATGCGCAGGTGGACGCACAGTTCGAGGCCGCCGAGCGGATCGGCGCGCGCTTCGTCTCTGCCAGCGACGACGGCTTCCCCCACCCGCTCCACACCATCCACGACACGCCCGCTTTTTTATGGACGCTGGGCGAGTTGCATCCGACGGACGACCGCGCGCTCGCCATCGTCGGCACGCGCAAGGCAACGGACGAGGGCAAACGCGCCGCCTACCGATTTGCACGCGAAGCCGCCGAAGCCGGATGGACTATCGTCAGCGGCCTGGCCTACGGCGTCGACACCCAGGCACATCAGGGCGCGCTCGACGGCGGCGGACGAACGATCGCCGTGCTAGGATCAGGCGTGGATCGCATCTATCCGGCGCGCAACACGCGTCTGGCCCACTCGATCATGGAGAGCGGCGCCGTCATCAGCGAATACGCGATGGGCGCAAAGCCCGACGGCCCCAACTTCCCCCGTCGCAACCGCATCATCAGTGGATTGTCGCGCGGCATTCTAGTGGCGCAAGGGACTGAGAAAGGTGGCGCGCTGATCACGGCGCGCGTCGCCGTCGAGCAGAATCGCGAGGTATTCGCGCTGCCGTGGCCGTACGACTCGGAAGTCGGCAGAGGCACCAATCGCCTGATCCAGCGCGGACACGCCAAACTCGTCGTCTCGCTCGACGATATGCTCGAAGAACTCGGCGAGGCTCCTTTGGGCGCTTCGGACGCTGCCCCAGCTCCCACTCTTTCGGGAGTCAAGAAGACGCTGTACGACGGTTTGTCGCGCGAGCCGATTCACCTCGACGCGCTGTGCGACGCTACGGGTGTCGAAGTATCGACGGCCCTCGTCTATCTCCTTGAACTCGAGTTTGCCGGTCACGTGCGCCAACTCGCAGGCAAACAATTCGCTCGCGCCTAATCTCTACCCTTATGCGTAAAACCGTCGCGGCTCTGGCCCTCATCCCCGTCACGATGACGGCGATCCCGATTTTCAGAAACGATGCGTGGTGGGTCCGGATCTTCGATTTCCCACGCATCCAACTCGCCCTGATCCTGCTGGCGTTCCTGATCGCGCTCATCGCCCTACGCCCCAAGTTCAACAGTTTCCCGGGCATCGTCGCCGTACTCACAGGCCTCGCGCTCATTGGGCAGGTCGTCCAGATCGGCCCGTTCACCCCGCTCTGGCCGAACCAGATGACCGAGGCTAAGGGCGGACTGCCGACCGTGAAACTCCTGACGGCCAACGTGCTGATGGACAACCGCGAGGCCGACGAGTTGCATGCGATGATCGAATCGCAAGACGCCGATATGATCCTGCTCACCGAACCCGACGCGTGGTGGGAAGAGCAGATGCGGCGCCACGAGGCGGAATACCCACACGTCATGCGCAGGCCGCTGGACAACACGTACGGCATGCTGCTCTACAGCCGTCTGCCGCTGATCGAACCGGAGATACGCGAACTGTTCGAGACCGATGTCCCCTCGTTTCACTTCAACGTCGACATTGGTGGGCAGCGCGTTCGGTTTCACCTGATCCATCCCAAGCCACCGTTCCCCAAAGAGTCGGACGACACGACCGACCGCGACGCCGAGATCGTGCTCGTCGGCAAAATGGTCCGCGACGAGAGTGGCCCGACACTCGTCGCCGGCGACTTCAACGACGTGGTGTGGAGTTACTCGACGGGGCTGTTCCAGGAGATCAGCGGCATGATGGATCCGCGCAAAGGCCGTGGGTTCTACAACACGTTCCACGCCGACTACTTCGTCGCCCGCTGGCCGCTCGACTACGTCTTTGCGACCGACCATTTCCGGTTGGTCTCGATCGAGCGACTGGGCGATTTCGGATCGGACCACTTTCCGCTCGTCGTCGAACTTGAACTCGCCCCCGCTTCTGACCCCGAAAACGACAACCCGGAAGCCGACGCCGATGAGTTGGAGCAGGCCGACGAAGTGATCGACAAAGGAGTCGAGCAGTAGTCGATGCCGCTTTCAGACCGCTTCGCCCACACCGACCGCATCACGTACCTCGACCATGCCGCGTCGGGCGTGCTGAGCAAGACGACGCGAGCGGCTGTTTCGGACTTCCTCGACGTACGCAGCGGAATCGCGTCGGACGATGTCGGCGGCTGGCTAGCATTCGAGCCTATTCTCACGTCGGCGCGCGAGCGAACAGCGCGCTTGGCCGGATGCCGAGCCGACCAGATCGCCTTCACCGCCCACACGTCGGACGCGCTGAGCCTGCTGGCGGAAGGTCTGCCGCTACAACCCGGCGACCGCATCGCGATCCCCGACTGCGAGTTTCCATCCAACGTCTATCCGTTCCAGCACTTGGAGCGCAAAGGCATTCGCGTCGACCTGATCCCGACTCAGCGAGGCATCGTCACCCTCGACGCCATCGAACGAGCGATGACGCCGCGCACGCGCCTCGTCTCGGTCTCGTGGGTGCAGTTTCTGTCGGGCTACCGGCTTGATGTCGCAGCCGTCGCCGAGATCGCGCACGTACATGGCGCCTGGTTTTCGGTCGACGCGATTCAGGGCGCAGGAGCACTGCCGATGGACGTGACCGAGTGGAATGCGGATTGGGTGTCGTGCGGCACGCAGAAATGGCTGATGGGGATGCGCGGTGTCGGGTGGGCGTACGTGTCGGACGCGCTGCTCGATGTCGTCACGCCAAAGGCCGGATGGCTGGGCGGGCCGGTCGACTGGAATGCCTTTACGGAGTACGACTTGCAGTTCTGGCCCGACGCTCGCCGTTTTGAGATCGGCACGCATAATCACGGTGGTTTGGTCGCGCTAGACGCTGCTCTTGGTGAAGTAGAGCACATCGGACGAACGGAATGTCTGACTCGCACCCTGGCGGCATCAGCCCGCATCGCGCGCGAGTTGGATGCGCTGGGATTGCAGCGGTACGGTTCGAGCGAGGTAGCCCACGCATCTGGCATCGTGACCGTCGAAGTGCCGAATGCCGAAGTCGTGCGTGAGCGGCTGGCCCAAGCGGGCGTCGTCGTATCGGTGCGCAACGGACTGCTTCGGGTGTCGCCGCACTGGTATACAACCGACGCCGACATGGACCGGCTGGTCGAGGTGTTGAAGAAAGCGCAGAACGGCTAGGTCTGGGGACGTGGCAAGTTCACCGTGCGCGACGGCTCTTTCTCCTCGGCTCAGCGTTCTGACCTGATGAAGCAGCGAGACGAAGATCCCAACTACCCGACGCCCATCCCGACTCACATCGCGCTGGACGTGCCCCCCGGTTACAGCGAGAACGAGCGCATCGACGTCTACCTGACCGGCCACATCGCCAACGCGACGCGGAGCAAAGTGCAGACGGCGATCAAAGACGCACGCGTCCGCGTCAACGACGAGACCATCGACAAGCCGTCGTACCGAGTCCAACCAGGCGATGCGATTCGATGCACACTCCTCAAACCGCCGCCCTTGGCCGCGTCGCCCGAAGACATTCCGCTGTCGATCGTGTTCGAGGACGAGCACCTGCTGATCGTCGACAAACCGGCGGGAATGGTCGTTCACCCCGCGCATGGCAACCGGACGGGCACACTCGTCAACGCCCTGCTACACCACGTCGGCGCCTCTACTCTGTCGTTCGACGAAGAAGATGACGACAGCGACGATGAGCCGTCGGCACCACGCATCGAAGGCCTGTCGCTCGTAAACGCAGCACCCGACGTTCCGGGAGCGCCGATGATTCGGCCCGGCATCGTCCACCGCATCGACAAGGACACGAGTGGCCTACTGGTCGTCGCCAAGCACGACGTCGCCCACGCGCACCTGGCGCGGCAGTTCGCCGACCACAGCATCGAACGCCGCTACCTCGCCCTGGTCTGGGGCGCCCTCGACCCCGCCGACGGAACCATCGACGCCCACCTCGACCGCGACCCGCGCGACCGGAAGCGTATGGCGGTCGTCCGCGAGGACAAGGGCAAACACGCCGTCAGCCACTACGAGACGCTGGAAGTCTTTCCCTCAAACCTGTCG
Source organism: Rhodothermales bacterium (assembly GCA_963793245.1). GTDB lineage: Bacteria > Bacteroidota > Rhodothermia > Rhodothermales > BA12 > CAXBBB01. The sequence goes on along the minus strand of CAWBZG010000002.1, from coordinate 1,048,165 downwards.
CTGCTCCGCTTCCAACTCGAAACGGGCCGTACGCACCAGATCCGCGTCCACGCCGCGCACATGGGCCACCCGATGTTGGCCGACGATAAATACGGCGGCTCACGCCCCAAGCGCTACACGAGGACGCGCAACCAGGAAGCCCACGCCCGCAACCTCGTCGCCTTGGCCGGACGGCAGATGCTCCATGCCGCCACGCTGGGCTTCGTCCATCCCTCGACCGGAGAACACGTCCACTTCGAAGCACCAATCCCAGACGACATGGCATCGGTCCTAGACAAACTGCGCACCGTTGCGGAGCAGGAGGGCAACCGCGCGAGCTGACCTAATGCACCACCGACACGCGTACCGTCTCCACGCGCTCAGCTGAGACGAGTCGCACCATGTAGAGACCAGCCGGAAGAGCCGATGCGTCAACCTGCATTTCGACGCGTCCCTGCATCTGCCCCTCGGCCAGCACCGACACCTGACGTCCAAGCAGATCGTAAAGTGCTACCGTAACGTCGGAGGGCTGCCCAACTGCGAAGGTAATCCGCGCTGAAGTGCTAGTAGGGTTGGGCGAAATCGCGAGGGGCATCGTGGGTAGCAGGCCACTTTCGTCATCGACACTTGTGATCATGCGGTAGAACTCGAGTATCTGAACGGCGCTGTTGCAGTCGCCAGGCGATGCGTTGAACTGAACGATTATCCGTCCCCTGATGGAGAACTCGCCGTTGCCAGTGCCGGTGTCTGTGAGTTCCAGAACTGGCCCCAAACCGACGGCACACCGCGCCAGCACATCGTTGCGGGCTACGTTCAGGCTGCCCACGCTCGCCACCGACGAAAGACCGTCCACGTTCGTCAGGGCGGGATTTGCGGTGATCACCAAGTCGTCAACGCTCGTCACCGACGAAAGCCCATCCAGATTCGTTAACGCATCGTTGCCGGAAACCGTCAGACTGCCAACATTCACCAGTGACGAGAGGCCGTCTACATTCGTCAACGCGGGGTTACGCTCGATAGATAGAGAGAGTCCGACACTTGTAAGCGACGAGAGACCGTTCAGGTTTGTCAGCGCATCGTTGTCATAGATGTTCAGTCTGTCCCTGATGATCGTTATCGACGAGAGACCGTCCACGTTCGTCAACGCGTCGTTGCCGAAGATGTCGACCCGCGTGTTCACCCTCGTGAGCGACGATAGGCCATCTACATTCGTCAGTAGGCGGTTGCCGCTTACTCGTACGTTGAGCCGAACGCTATTCAGCGACGACAACCCATCCAGGTTCATCAGCACGATGTTGTCATCGATGGTCACATTAAGACCGACGTTCGTCAGCGAAGAGAGACCGTCCAGGTTCGTCAGCGAGTGGTTCGTAGAAAGGTCCAGGTTGCCTTCGATGCTCGTCACGGACGAGAGACCGTCCAGATTGGTGAGGTCTGTATCATAGAAGTACAGATCTCCTCCGATACGGGTCACCGACGAGAGGCCGTCTGAACCGCCCCGGGTCTACCGGAGACTGATTTACGTGAGTGCTTCGGCGAGTTCTTGACTCTCGCGTTGGCTGTGAAAGACCTGCTCGTACTCGGCAGGAGAAAGGTAGCCCAGCGGCTCCATCAGCCGACGCTCGTTGAACCACCACACCCATTCCAGCGTGGCAAGCTCCACCTGTTCCAGTCCGCGCCACGGGCCTTCGTGGCGTATGACTTCGGTCTTGTAGAGGCCGATTATCGTCTCGGCAAGGGCGTTATCGTACGAATCGCCCTTGCTGCCCACCGACGGCTCGATGCCCGCCTCGGCAAGGCGCTCCGAGTAGCGAATGGCCAGATATTGCGATCCCCTGTCGCTATGGTGAACCAAACTGTCCTCGCCGATCTGCCGGTCGCAGATGGCCTGTTCGAGCGCGTCGAGCGCGAGGTCGGCTTTGAGTGAGTTCGACACGCGCCAGCCTACGATTCGCCGCGAGAAGACATCAATCACGAAAGCGACGTAGACGAAGCCGCGCCACGTAGCGACATAGGTCAAGTCCGAAACCCAAAGCTGATTGGGCCGCTCGGCGGTGAAGTCGCGCTCGACCAAGTCAAGCGGACGCTCGGCGGCTTCGTCGGGTACGGTCGTGCGCACCCGTCGGCCCCGAACTACGCCGCGCAGACCCATCACGCGCATCAAACGCGCTACCGTGCAGCGTGCGACGCGAAAGCCCTCACGGTTGAGCTGGCGCCACACCTTTTTTGCCCCATAAACGCGCCGGTTTTCGCGCCACACCCGCTCGATCTCGGGTCGGAGCGCCTCGTCGTTCACCATTCGAGCCGGACGCATCGTCGGATCCGCCTCGCGTGCTTTGTGGGCGTAGTAGGTCGACGGAGCGATCGGCAGCACGCTGCAAATCGGCTCGACTCCGTAGGTGTCGCGGTAGTCATCGATGAACGCGATCATCGTCTCAGTGGGCGGTCGAGCTCCGCCTGTGCGAAATACGCCGACGCCTTACGCAGAATCTCGTTGGCTCGGCGCAACTCTCTGACCTCGCGTTCAAGCTCTTTGACTCGCGCTCGGTCCTCGCTCGTCGGCCCTGCTCTGCGCCCGTTGTCGCGCTCCACTTTTCGGATCCAAGCACGCAGCGTCTCAGCAGTGCAGCCGATCTTCTCGGCGACAGACCGGATGGCGGCCCACTGTGATGGATGGTTGTGCTCGTGGTCGAGCACGAGGCGGACGGCCCGCTCGCGGACCTCTGGGGAATAGCGTTTCGATGTGCTCATAGCTCCAAGTTCTCAAAGAGTGGAGCCTCCGACAAACCCGGGGCGGTTCAGATTGGGCAGAGCCGCATTACTGGAGACATTAAGGACCTCAATGTCCGCCAATGACGAGAAGCCACTTATGTCCGTCAGCGCGTCATTGTCAACGATGGTCAACTCAGAAATCCCGCTCGTAAGCGATGAGAGGCCGTCTACGTTCGTCAAGGAGGGATTGCGCTCGATAGACAAAAATCCTCCGAGGGTTGCCAGAGACGAAAGACCATCCAGGTTGGGCAAGAATGCATTGTCCCTAATCGAGAGGTCGCCCTCAATGGTCATCAGCGACGACAGGCCGTCCACGTTCGCCAGCGCGTCGTTATCCCATATCTCGAGCGTGCTTCCGATACTCGTCAGCGAGGAGAGGCCGCCTAGATTCGTCAAGTCGTCGTTGTTCCAAATCTCCAGCCTACTCACTATACGCGTCAGCGACGAGAGGCCATCCAGGTTGGCGATGGCACTGCCGACGATCACCAGGCTGCCTTCGACACTCGTGCAGGTGAAGGCGTCGACCTGCTCCTGAGTCGATAGGCTGACGTCGCCGGGACACGACTGAGCAATTGCGCTCGCGGGGATAATCAGTGCTACAGCGTAAAGCAGCGCAAGATAGAAATAGCGCATAGCGGGTCTGAGTCGAGTGAAACGCAGTAGGATGATGAAGCAGCTCATCCCCCTAAATCAACGACTCCCACTAACTGATCATTGCTACAAGGTGGATAGCCGACTCTCCTTGCGAGAAATCAGATACCCTTTGCCAACGCTGCCCGATATAAGAGTTGATCCGGGGAGCACGTTGATCGTAGCGCACAATTAGAGCGCCTAACAAGACCGGGCGCGACGGGCGAGAACAGCCCGCCCTGAGCGCAGTCGAAGGGAGCGAGCGAGCGCTGAGTGAGGCGCCCGAACCGACGAAGGAGGTCACGAAGTAAGCAGACGTTGTCCTACGGAGACCTTCGGTTGCGCCAGCTACGGCGATGCAGGGCAACAAAGCGCAGCGTTCTCGCAGCCATTCGCAGCCAGCGAAGGGTTTTGTTTGACGCTCTTAGAACAGAAACAGCCTCCAAGCTCTGAGCCGTACCTACCGAACTACTGACACCTGCACCGTCTCCACGCGCTCAGCCTGAGACGAGTCGCACGATGTAGAGACCAGCCGGAAGAGCCGACGCGTCAACCTGCATTTCGACGCGTCCCTGCATCTGCCCCTCGGCCAGCACCGACACCTGACGTCCCAGCAGATCGTAAAGTGCTACCGTAACGTCGGAAGCCTGACCAAGCCCGAACGTGAGCCGGGTCGAGGTGCTCGCCGGGTTGGGCGACACCGAGAGTGGCATGCTGGAGAGCAGATCGCTTGCATCATCTGCACTCGTGATCCTGCCGAACGCAGCAAGCACATCAGCGGTGCTGTTGCAGTCTCCAGTAGGTTCGTTGTCCTCTAACGTGACCTCTCCTCCAATTGCTGAATCGTCCGAGGCGTCGAGCGTTAGAACCGGGCCTAAACCGACGGAGCACCGAGTCAGCAGGTCATTTTCCTTGACCGACAGCCTGCCTCCAATACTCGACACAGACGAGAAACCGTCGACGTTTGTCAAAGAGGCGTTGCCAGAAACCTCCAGGTAATCCCCGACACTTGTCACCGATGAGAAGCCGTCTACGTTTGTCAGGGAGGCGTTGTCGATAATGAACAGGTAACCTCCTACGGTCGTCACCGACGAGAAACCATCCAGGTTCGACAGAGACGCACTGGCAAATACCAGCAAATCACCGCCAATACTACTCACAGACGAGAATCCGTCCATATTCGTGAGAAAGGGGTTCTGGAAAATCTTTAGATCGCCTCCGATGCTTGTCACCGACGAAAACCCGTCCAGGTCACTCATGAACGAGTTGTCGGTTACTAATACATTGCCTCCTACTGTCGTAACGGATGACAAACCATTTACATTCGGCAGCTCTCTGTTACTACCAATTTCTATCCCTCCTCCCACACTCATCACGGATGACAAACCGTCTACATTGGTCAACGAGTTGTTTTCAGAAATCCATAGGTTACCTCCCACTGTGGTTACAGACGATAGAGCATCCACGTTCTCCAGCGAGGGGTTTCCAGCGACCCAGAGCGTGCCCCCAATGCTCGTGATCGACCCCAGACCGTCTAGAGTCGCCAGCAGGGCGTTCCTATTAACCGTCAGGTCGCCTCCTACGCTCGTCATCGAAGATAAACCGTCTATGTTCGTCAGTGAGACATTGTTATCCACGATCACATAACGTCCCACACTTGTCAGCGAAGAAAGACCGTCCACGTTTGTCAGAGAGGGGTTACTTAAGATACCTACTCTATTCGCGCTCGTCACCCCCGAGAGTCCGTCTACATTTGTCAGAGAGGGAATAGTATTAACCTCTAGAGCACCTCCGACGCTCTTCAGTCCCGACAGGCCATCAATGTCCGAGAGGGATGAGATAAACCGAACGAATAGATTGCCGCTTACACTCTCCAACGATGATAGGCCATCCAAACTGGTGATGTCATTTCCGCTGACAATGAGGTTGCCGTCCACGCTCGTGCATACAAAGGCGTCGATCTGCTGCTGAGTCGACAGGGCGACGGTGCCCGTGCAAGACTGAGCGTTCGCCGCTCCAGCAGATGCCGTCAGCAATACAATGAACAAGAGCGCGGAGTAGAAATAGCGCATATCTGGTTTCGTCGGATAGAGTAGCCCTTGGGCAGCGGGACTGGCTCGGCACTGGAAAAAGCACCTCGGCAGTCGGCCTCTCCCACAAGGAGTCAGGCTTCGTGAGGCATTGATTCAGTGTACTGCACGTATTTGAGTGGCGAAATCACGCGATTGCGTGAGTTAGATGGTCCCAAGCTATTGGAGAGTTGGATGGCTTCGCTTGGATCCACCTACCGATCACCGCAATCGCTTACCTGCCGTTTTACGGAGGAGCGGCTCAGGACTTCAACTCCTCCACGATCCGCTGCGCCCTGCTAAAGCGAATCACCTTGCCGCCTCCCCACTGCCTCCCGTAGCTTCTCTTTCTCCAAACGCGCGATTCATGCCTCAGCCTCTCTCGGACATCGCGTCCGACCCGCACCGCGCGCTCCGAGCGCTTCTGCTCCCCCGCGTGATCGAGGAAAAGATGCTGCGGCTCATCCGGCAGGGACGCATCAGCAAGTGGTTTTCGGGCTACGGGCAGGAGGCGATTGCCGTCGGCTGCGCGCTGGCGCTGGGCGAGGCCGATACGCTGCTCCCGATGCACCGCAACTTGGGCGTCTGGACGACGCGAGGCGTGCCACTCGACCGGCTGTTCTGCCAGCTCATGGGCAAGGCGGGCGGCTACACCGAGGGCCGCGACCGCACCTTTCACTTCGGACTCCCCGACCATGGAATCGTCGGCATGATCTCGCATCTGGCGGCGATGCTGCCGGTCGCGTGTGGCATCGGGCTGGCGCACCAGTTGGATGACGAGCCTGCGATTGCCCTTGCGTTCTGCGGCGAAGGCGCGACGCGCGAAGGCGACTTCCACGAGGCGCTCAATCTGGCCGCTGTCTGGAAGCTGCCCGTCGTGTTCGTGGTCGAGAACAACGGTTATGGACTCTCGACGCCGACAGGCGATGCGGTTGCCGCGTCCTCCATCGCGAATGCGGCGTTGGGCTACGACATGCCGGGGCGCGTGGTCGATGGCAACGATCTGAACGCGGTCCTGCACGCCGTCGGCCAGGCGCGGGCGCTGGCGCTTTCGGGTGGCGGGCCGACGCTGCTCGAAATGGAGACGTTTCGGATGCGCGGACACGAGGAGGCGTCGGGCACCAAGTACGTGCCGCAAGAACTGATGGACAACTGGGCCACGCGCGATCCCATCGACCGGCTGACGCGCTGGGCCGTCCAGCGGGGCATCTCGCAGCAAGAGATCGACGCGATGCGCTCGGATATGGTCGCCGAGATCGACCGGGTCGCCGAATATGCGTTGGCGCAACCCGAAGCTATCTCGACGCTCGAAGCCGAGGCGGGCGATGTGTTCGCGCCTCATCCCACTCCTTCGCTTCCCGTCCGCGAGCACGGTGATGGAGCAGCCGAACCGGACGTGCGCTTCATCGACGCAATCAGCCAGGCGCTCGACGCGGCGATGGCGGCGAGCGACGACGTGATCCTGATGGGACAGGACATCGCCGAGTATGGCGGCGTGTTCAAAGTCACCGAGGGCATGGCCGAGCGCTACGGACTGGACCGCGTCCGCAACACGCCGATTATCGAGAGCGGAGCCGTCGGCTGCGCGTTGGGGCTGGCGCTGGAGGGCAAAACGCCGGTCTTGGAGATCCAATACGCCGATTTCATCACGTGCGGCTTCAACCAGATCGTCAACAACGTCGCGACGACGCGGTATCGGTGGGGCGCTCGGGCTGGGGCGTCGACGGGCGTCGTCATTCGAGCGCCATTCGGTGGCGGCATCGGAGCGGGGCCGTTCCACTCGCAGAGTATCGAAGCATGGTTTGCGCACGTGCCGGGCTTGCAGGTCGTCATTCCATCGTCGCCGCACGATGCTAAAGGGCTGCTGCTCTCGGCCATCGGCGACCCCAACCCGACGCTCTTTCTCGAACACAAAAAGCTGTACCGCTCGCTCCGTGGCGACGTGCCCGCCGAAGCCTACGTCGTACCCATCGGCAAGGCGCGCGTCGCACGGGAAGGCTCGGATCTGACGCTAGTCTCGTGGGGCGTTGGCGTGGGATGGGCGCTGGAGGCTGCCGAGCGATTTGCGGGCGAAGGCACAAGCCTCGAAGTCGTCGACTTGCGGACCTTGACGCCGTGGGATCGAGAGACCGTGCTGGCGTCGGTGCGCAAGACGAATCGGCTCGTAGTCGTCCACGAAGCGTGGCGCACGGGCGGGTTCGGAGCCGAAGTCGCCGCCGAGATCGCCGAAGTCGCGTTTGCCGATCTCGACGCCCCGCCTGCCCGCGTTGGCGCGCGCGATCTGCCGATTCCGTTTGCCAAACAGATCGAGGACGAAATCTTCTCGGCTCACGCGCGTTTGGACGAGACGCTCCGCCGAACGCTTTCGTTTTGAAATACGCTACCCTCCTCCTACTCCTGCTCACCCTCGCCGCCTGCGACCGCTTCGCCGACGAAGATCGCAGCTTGGTCGTCGACGTGGTCGATTCCAGAGGCGAGCCGATCCGGGGAGTTCGCATCCACGCGACGCCTCGGCTGTCCCCTCAAACGCCCGTCTCTCAGGAGTTTCGATACTTTGCCACGACGGGCCGAATCGACGAGGAAGTGTTCTTCTCGGTCGTCCGAGAGGCTTCCGGGGCGCAAACCGACCCGCAGTCCGCCGGGACCGCTTCGCCGGACTCGCCCCGCGCCATCGACATCGGATCCGTTCAAGTGGGAGCGGGATTGTTTCGGCTCCGCGTGCGGCAAGGGCAGGACGTGCGCGAAGTAGCCTTCGCATTGGCCGTCGACCGCAGCGGCGCTCGATTCGCTCCCACACAGTTCGTCACGGGATCCAACGGGATCGCCGAACTCGACCTGGACGCCTACGGCATCGGTCGCCGCGTCGACCTGACGCTCTCGACCAAGACCGACGTGTCATCCGAAACCCGCTCCGTAACTCTCTCCGACACGCTCGACCTGGTCTTCTTCGCGCCGTCCGACAGTACGACGTGGACGATGGTCGCCCCGCTCCGCACGGGCCTCACGCGGCTCACCTCTACCAAACCCATCCGCTGATCCGTGAAAGACCGCCTCGAACCCGGCACGCCCGCTCCCGACTTCACCGCGCCGACCCAAGACGGTACGCTCACCCTGTCGGACCTGCGTGGAACGCGCGTCGCGCTCTACTTCTATCCCAAGGACGACACGCCCGGTTGCACCCGTCAAGCATGCAGCCTGCGCGACGGATACTCGGACCTGCAGGATGCCGGAATCACCGTCGTCGGCGTGTCGGCGGACGACGCCGACGAGCCACGACCGCTTCGCCGAGAAGTACGACCTGTCGTTTCCGCTCGTCGTCGACGCGGACAACCGCATCGCGACGACGTACGGCGTCTACGGCGAACGCACGCTCTATGGTCGCAAAGTGATCGGCGTACAGCGGACGACGTTCCTGATCGACGAAACCGGTGAGATCGCTGACGTCGTCAAGCGTCCCAAAGTCGACGAGCACGCAGCCGAGATCCTGCGCCGCTGGCAAAAGCTGGACGCCAAAGCATAGCCCCTCGTAGCGACGCAGCATGCTGCGTCGACCAACTAAGACGACGTCACCGCAGCGGAAACGTCTCCCCGTCCGGCCCGAGCAGCACCAGGTCGCGCGCCTGCCGTGCTTCCTCGCTGACGCCGAACCGGAGTTCGTCGTAGACTTCACCCTCGCAGTCGTCGCCGCCGCCATTGCGATGCATCGCAAGCTCGGCGCGTTGACCTTCGATGCGCTCGACCAGCGTCCAGGTGTTCTCCTCGCAGTCGCCGACGTAGCCGACGCGGACCACGAGCGTGTCGCCGTCGAGTCCCGGCGGCTGATCTTCGATTGCCGGAAAGCGACCCATCACGACGGCGAACGAATCGCTGTCGGCGAGCGCTTGGTTGGGATCGTCGGGCGGGCGGTTGCACGCGGCGACGAGGAGCAGGGCGAAGAGCGGAGCAGCGCGGAGTCGGAGCACGGCGGGCGGTTTGATGAGCGGTCGCAAGATGCGGCGATCCGCCGTGTGGAGTCGCAACGAGTTGGTAGCCGACGCGGACCGGCAGGCGAGCCTGAGCGTAACTTTCGGCTCCTGATCTCGCCTCTTGCATGTCCGACACCCGATACGAAGCCGTCATCGGCCTGGAAGTCCACGCCCAACTGCTGACCAACTCCAAAGCGTTCAGCCCCGAAGGTGCCCTCTTCGGCCTCGATCCCAACGTACAGGTCGACCCCGTCAGCCTGGGCCATCCAGGTACGCTCCCCACCCCGAACGCCGAAGCCGTCGCGTTCGCGGCGCGGATGGGAATGGCGACGAATTGCACGATCCGCGAGCGATCGATCTTCGCACGCAAACACTACTTCTACCCGGACCTGCCCAAAGGCTACCAGATCACGCAGTTCGACACGCCCCAGTGCGAAGGCGGCTACGTCGACCTGACGATGGACGACGGCTCGACCAAGCGCGTCGGCATCACGCGCATCCACCTGGAGGAGGACGCCGGGAAGTCGATCCACGACCAGGACCCGTACGACAGTCTGATCGACTACAACCGGAGCAGCGTGGCGCTGATCGAGATCGTCAGCGAGCCGGACATCAGAAGCGCGCGCGAGGCGTATCGCTACCTGCAGAAGATCCGGCAGATCGTGCGCTACCTGGGCATCTGCGACGGCAACATGGACGAAGGCTCGCTGCGCTGCGACGCCAACGTGAGCATCCGCCCGGTCGGTCAGGCCGAGTTTGGGACGCGGACCGAAGTCAAGAACATGAACTCGATCCGCAACGTCGAGCGCGCCATCGAATACGAAATCGAGCGGCAGACGCAGGTGCTCGAAAGCGGCGGAACGGTCGATCAGGTGACGCTGCTGTGGGACGCCAACAAGCTGGAAACGCGCGAGATGCGCAGCAAGGAAGGCGCGCACGACTATCGCTATTTCCCGGACCCAGATCTGGTGACGGTCGTCGTCGATGAGGCGATGCTGGCTCATATCCGCAGCGGACTCCCCGAACTGCCCGCCGTCCGTAGAGCACGCTACACGGCTGAACTCGGACTACCCGACTACGATGCGGGCGTCCTGACCGAAGAGCGCGAACTGTCCGACTTCTTCGAGGCGACGCTGTCCGCTGCTGGCTCCGAGCACGCAAAAGCTGTCTCAAACGTCATCATGTCGGACGTGATGAAGACGATGAACGAACGCAGCGTCGGCATAGCCGAATTGGGCATCTCGTCTGAGCAGTTAGCCGAACTCGTCGTGCTCCGTGCCGACGACGCCGTCTCGTCGACGGGCGCTCAGACGCTGTTTGAGATGATGCTGACGAGCGACGAATCGCCGCGCGCACTCGCCGAAGCGAACGACTTGCTCCAGGTTTCGGATACGGGCGCGCTGACTCCTATCGTCGATGCGGTCATCGAAGAAAACGCGGGCAAAGTCGCCGCCTACCGTAGCGGCAAGAAGGGGCTGATTGGCTTCTTCATGGGGCAAGTGATGCAGCGCTTCGACGGCTCGCCGGACCCGCGTATCGTCCGCGAACTGCTCGCCGAGCGGCTGGACGGCGACGCGGGCTGATGGCGTACGACCCCGCCTCCCTCCTACTCGCTCTGGAAACCGCGACTCCGATCTGCTCGGTCGCTCTGATCGGTCCGAACGGTGATGCTGTCGGAAGCCAAGCGTCCACACGCCGCGCGCACATGGGCGACTCCTGCCCGTCTTGGTGCGCGACGCGATGTCGTGGGCCGAAGCGGATTGGTCGCACATCGGAGCCGTCGCTGTCAGCGCAGGCCCCGGCTCCTACACCGGATTGCGTGTTGGCGTGAGCGCGGCGAAAGGGTTCTGCCTGGCTTCAGGCGCCACGCTCGTTCCCGTCGGTACGCTCGACGCGCTGGTCTGGGATGCGCAGCGTCTGCTGGACGACGACGAGTTCGCCGAACCATCGGCGCCGTCCTGCCATCCCGCCGAGGCGAGGTCTACCTCGGCATCGCAGAACCTGATTTCGACCCGCTCGCTAGCGAACTTGACGCCGAGCCGATGGACGTTGGAGAAGCCGAGATGCGTGTGTGCGATGACGACCATGTAGCCGTCGGACCGGGCGGCAGCGCGTTTGGAGGAGCCGTCGAGTGGATCCCCCTCGACGTGTCGGCGCGCGCGCTGGGAGCCGTCGGCTGGGCGCGATGGAAAGCCGGAATGACCGCCGATCTATCTGAGTTCGAGCCGGACTACCTCAAACCGTTCGTCCCGACGCAGCCGAAGCGCCAAACCCCGTAGCGCCGTTATATATAACGGCGCTACACAGGCTGGATCACGCCTCCAAAAACCGGATCAACGCGTCTTCCTCCTGCGTCAGCCCTCCGAGCGATCCGCCCGAACGAGCGCGTCCCCATCGTCTGGCGAACGTCTCGTCGGCGACGGACATCCATCACGGCCGGATGGATGTAGTAGTCGCGGCAGACGGCCTCGGTGTTGCCTAGTGCTGCGCAGGCCGCACCGATCATCTCTTTCTGAATCGTCGTCGGTTCAATCTCGGCTGAGTCATGCGCGGCTACGGCGGCGGCGAGCGTACCGCCCCACGTGCGAAACGTTTTGGCTGTGAACGCCTCGCCCATCGCGTCGCGCAGGTAGTCGTTGAGGTCAGAGGAGTCGAGTTGTCCCCGCTCGCCCTGTTCGCCGACGTACTGAAATAGGTGATAGCCGGGGATGTCGCGGCAGGCGCGGACGTGTTCGGCCAACGCCTCATCTTCAACCGCGACCTCGTGCTCTTGCCCGCTCTTGCCCTTGAACGCGAACACGACGCCTCCATCGCGAAAGCGAGCGTGTTTGTCGCGCAGCGTCGTCAGGCCGTAGCTGCCGTTCTGGTTGGCGTATTCCATTCCGCCGACGCGGATCAGCGTGCGGTCGAGCAACGTCGCGACGACGGCTAGGACGTGCGTTCGCGACAGTATTTCAGCTTCTAAATCGCGTTCGATCCGCTGGCGCAACTTCGGTAGCGCTCGTCCAAACTCGGCGATGCGGTCGAACTTGGCTTCGCTGCGAGTCGCCTGCCAATCGGCGTGGTAGCGGTACTGCTTGCGGCCTTTGTCGTCGCGGCCCGTCGCTTGGACATGGCCGCGCGGGTCGACGCAGATCCACACGTCCGTGTAGGCGGGCGGGATGGCGAGAGCGTCGATCCGGGCGCGCGTGGGTTTGTGGCGCAGCAGCGAGCCGTCCGGCAAGTAGTAGGCGAAGCCGGTCCCCGCGCCCTTGCGTGACAACCCGGCTTCGTCCGCGTGGACGTAGCGAAGCCCCGCCCGGCGTGCGTGCCGGACGAGGCTGTCGTCGAGTGCCTGAATCGCCATTTCAGGCGCCGACGATGGCGCCACCGTTGACGTGGATCGTCTGCCCCGTCACGTAGCTGCTGTCTTCGCTGGCGAGATAGACGTAAGCCGGAGCCAGTTCTTCGGGCTGTCCGTAACGCTTCATCGGCACCATCGCGGGCAGCGCGGTGACTTCGGCGCGGCTGAATCCACCCGACGTGATGAACGGCGTCCAGATCGGCCCCGGAGCGACGCTGTTGACGCGGATACCGTCGCCGACGAGGGCAGCCGAAAGCGAACGTGTGAAGGCGAGCAAGGCGCCTTTGGTCGACGCGTAGTCGATCAGCATCGGATTGCCCTGGAAAGCGACGACACTCGTCGAGTTGATGATTGCGTCGCCTTTGCTAAGATGCGGAAGCGCAGCTTGCGTCAGGAAGAACGCGCCAAACACGTTGCTGCCAAACGTTCGCTTCAACTGCTCCTCGGTGATGTCAGTCAGGCTGTCGGCCTTCTGCTGCATCGCGGCGTTGTTGACCAAGATGTTGAGTTTTCCGAAGGCATCGATGGTTTGCTGGACGGCAGATTCGGCAAAGCTCTTCTCGGCCAGATCGCCCGGAATCAGAATACACTTCTGACCCTCGGCCTCGACCGACGCTTTGGCGACTTTGGCGTCGTCGTGCTCGTCGTAGTAGACGATAGCGACATCGGCGCCCTCGCGCGCGAACAGCGTCGCCACGGCGCGACCGATGCCGCTGTCGCCGCCGCTGATCAGCGCGACCTTGCCCATCAGCTTGGCCGATCCGCGATAGAACGGTGCTTCGTATTGAGGTGCGGGCGTCATCTCGGACTCATGGCCGGGATGATCTTCTTCTTTCTGAGGCGGGACGAAATGCGGGTGGTCGGACATGGTGGTCGCTGATCTGGTTGGTGAGGTGATACGTGGAATGCCCGCCTATCGAAAACGCTCGGGCTTCTTCACGACGGTCTTGCGACGCTTCGTCAGACGCCCGATCAGAAGCCCGACAACGGCAGGAGCGACGCGGGCTACCAGCGATGGACTCTTCGATTTCGTCGATGGCTGCAATGCACGATGCGGGATCGCCCCAACCGGAACAGCCCGTGGAGAGATAACCGGCTGAGACTGGTGTGCTACTGCGGCTCCACCCGGTTCGTCGACGCCCTTCTTGGCATCCGGCGTGCGCTCGGCGTGCTCGCTGGGTTGAATGCCGGAGCCGTGGAAGCGCGCATATACCTGCGTGATTTCGGCTCCGAAGAAGAGAATCATCGCCGAGTAGTAGATCCACAGCAGCAGCACGACGAGCGATCCGGCGGCACCATAGCTCGACGCCGTCGACGAGGTACCCAGGTAGATGCCGATGGCGATCTTACCGATGGCGAACAGGACAGCCGTGATCAGCGCGCCCGTCCACACGTCGCCCCACTCGATCTCGGCGTCAGGCAGCACCTTGTAAATCGCGGCAAAAAGGAGCGTGAAGACCCCGATCGAGATTATGAGGTCGACGACTTGGGCGAAGAACTCACCCAGCCCGCCCAGGTCACTGATCAACGCCGTCAGTTGCGAGACGACGACGCTGAGCACGAGCGAGACGAGCAGCAGAAAACCAATCGTAAGGATCATACCGAACGACAGCACCCTACTCATAATCAGCCCCTTGATGCCGTAGCTGGGCTTTTTCCGCACTTCCCACACGTCATTGAGCGCGTCTTGCAACTGGACGAATACGCCGGTCGCGCCGAAGAGCAGCAGCACGATTCCAACGAGGGTACCGATGATTCCGCTGTTGCTGCCGGGCTGATTCGCATTTTCGAGCATCGACCGGATCGCGTCGGCACCTTCGGGTCCTACCGTCCCGCTGATCTGCTGCATCAGCTCGGCCTGCGCGCCGCCGTCCTGCCCAGCCCAGAACAAACTCAGGACGGCCAGCACGATGATGAGCAGCGGCGCGATGCTGAAAACGGTGTAGTACGCCAGCGCAGCCGACAGGCGAGGCGCCTTGTCGTCGCTCCACTCGGATGCTGATTCTTTGAGGAGTTCGAGGTATTGGGTGGGAGCGAGAGCCATAAAGGGGTGGATGTTGTCTGTGTGACTCTGCTACCCCATTCGCCGTGCCGCCCCCGCGGTTACGATGCCGTTTCGCGTGCCGAACATTCGGTCGAACACGTATGACACACAGACGACACCCACGTGTGCTATCGTATAGGCGAACCAATCCCCCCGTCGTCATGCCCGCTCGCGATCTCCGCCGCCTCGCCGCCTATTTCCAAGCCGACGAATTGGAATGGCGCGCCATCACCATCAGCAAGCGCACCAACAAAGGCTTGGCCGCTGCCTACATCACCAACCGCGCCATCATGGAGCGGCTCGACGATGTCGTTGGTCCCGAGAACTGGCGCAACGAATACCGTCCGGGTCCCAACGGAGGCGTCGTTTGCGGACTGAGCATCTGCGTCGATCGGGGCACGGATCAGGGCGAATGGGTCACCAAGTGGGACGGCGCCGACAACACAGACGTCGAGGCGATCAAAGGCGGCCTCTCCAATGCGATGCGACGCGCCGCCGTACAGTGGGGTATCGGGCGCTATCTCTATGACTTGCCGCAGCAGTGGGTGCCGGTCGACGACTACAAGCAGTTCAAAGTCACCCCGCGCGTGCCGGATCGCTTCCTCCCTCCCCGCCCTTCCTTTACTTCCGGCGATGGGGCCAGCCGCGAAGTCGAGCGTCCGAACCGTCCGCTCCGCGAGCAGTCCACACCCAACGATGCCACCGATCGCACGACGCAGCAGCCTCAGCAGCAGCGCGGACGCTACGACCGGCGCCCCTCGAACGCGGGCCGATAAGCCCGGGAGGGCGCGAAGGCTTCACGGTGAATTGGAGGCTCCGGCAGGCGGTTGGGGCGTGCCACCTGCCTCTCCCACTAGCGCCCATCCATGAACGAAAGCACCGCCGATCTGCGCACGCCCAAGCGCGTAGCCGCATCGAAGGCCACGACCAACCAGATCGTCCTACCCAACGACGCCAACGGCTTGGGAAACCTGATGGGCGGGCGCCTGCTGCACATGATGGACGTGTGCGCCGCCATCAGCGCCTCGCGCCACTCCGAACAAGCGGTCGTGACGGCTTCCGTCGACTCGGTCGAGTTTCAGTCGCCGATCTACATGAGCGAGATCGTCGTACTTGAATCGCAAGTCAACCGCGCGTTTCGCACGTCGATGGAAGTCGAGATCAACGTGTGGGCCGAAAACCCACGCGCCCGCACGCGCCGCAAGTGCAACCGCGCTTTCTACACGTTCGTCGCCGTTGACGACAAGGGACAGCCCATCCACGTCCCCCCACTCCATGCCGAAACGGAAGACGAAAAGCACCGCTACGAAAGCGCTGCCCGCCGACGCGAACTGCGTTTGCTCATGGCGGGTCGCCTGCGGATGGAAGACGCGCACCTGATCAAAGACCTCGTGATGAGCGCGGTCGATGGCGAAACCGAAGAGGCGGCGAAGTGAACCGGCTACTCGTGCTTGCCATTCTGTTGATCGTTCCGTCACTTCGCGCGCAGACGTACGTGGAGAGCGTCGGCGGACAGGTCGGATCGCCGACGGCTGCTCTCTCGCTTCGGGGACAGGTATCTGGCGTCCAATCTATCGGGGAAGTCGGATTCTCGTTCGAAGACGACTTTGTCGACGTAGCCGGATTCGCCTTCACACTGGGCAGCATCGACGATTCGCCGATGCGCTACTACATCGGCCCCGGGGCCACCGTCCGTCTCGACTCGGGCACGCTGCGGGCCGGACTACTCGCCGCTGCCGGGTTGATGTTCGAAACGGGACAGTTCGAGGTCTTCATTCAGGCCGCGCCGGTCCTCTACCTGCTGCCCGAAACGGACGCGGATCTCCGAGTGGCCGTTGGACTGCGCTATCTGTTGGGCCGATAGCTCGTCCGTACCTTGGTTGGCTATCAATCCAAAGAATTTATGCTCCCGCAACGTGTTCTCGTGACTGGCGCCAACGGTATGGTTGGCAAATTATTCGTCGAGCGGCTGGCGTCGATGCCGGACTACGATGTGCTCGCGACGGCGCGTCAGTCAGCATTCGTCGGCGATGCGTCGTGTGGCTACACGCAAATCGACCTGACCGAAACACAGCGCCTGACCGAGCTGATACAGAACTTCGGCCCCAATACCGTCGTCAATCTGGCGGCGATGACGAACGTCGATCAGTGCGAAGTCGAGCGCGACGGATGCTGGCGCATCAACGCTGACGCAGTCGGCCAGATGGCGCGTGCGTGCCGACGCGTCGGCAGCCGCATGGTGCAGGTATCGACCGACTTCGTGTTCGATGGCGAGAACCCGCTCTACTCGGAAACCGATGTCCCGAGAGCCGTCAACTTCTACGCGAAGAGCAAGATCGCCGGAGAGAACGCTGTCCGCGACGCCGGAGTCGATGCGTGGGCCGTCGCTCGTCCTGCCGTCGTGTTCGCCCCGCGTACGCCGAGCGGACGCGGCAACATCGTCCTCTGGGTCCGCGAAGAGCTAATGGCAGGGCGTTCGATCAAGGTGTTTACGGATCAGTGGCGGACGCCAACCTACGCGCCTGATTTCGCCGAAGGACTGGAACGGCTGGTTCGCTTCGGCAAGACCGGCGTCTTCAACATGAGCGGGCGCGAGTACCTGTCCGTCAACCAATTCGCCCACCAGATCGCCGACGCGTTCGATCTGGACAGCAGCCTGATCCACGAGTCGACCGCTGCCGACTTCCAGCAAACGGCTCGTCGCCCGCCCCGCACGGGCATGATCATCCTCAAAGCCGAAACCGAGATCGGCTTCCGTCCTCGCTCCCTCGCCGACGCGCTGGCCGATTTGCGAAGCCAGATCGAAGCTGATCCGTCGCTCGCCTAACCGCCCCCCTTGAACACGGCGAGTCCGATTGGCTTGCCCTGTTTGTTTTAGACCTCGTTATTCGCCCATGCCCGCAGTTCTCGTCGAATCCCTCTCCAAGTCGTACGGCATCAAGCCGCTGCTCGATAGCGTCTCGTTCAGCCTGGAAGATCAGGCGCGGATGGGCGTGATCGGCGCCAATGGCTCGGGCAAGACGACGCTGCTGCGGATGATCGCCGGAACCGAGAAGCCGGATAGCGGACGCATCATCATTCCGTCAGGCACACGCGTCGGCTACCTGTCTCAGGCACCGACGTTCGAAGCTGGGCAGACCGTGCTGGACGCCGTGTTCTCGGGCGACGGCGCCGCGATGAAGGTCGTCCGTCAGTACGAGGAGACGCTGCACACGCTGGAAGCGTCGGGCGGGATGGATATGGAAGCAGCCGAACGTCTCGCCACGCTGTCTGGCCGGATGGACGCAGCCCAGGCGTGGAGCCTGGAAGCGCGGGCACACGCCGTTCTCGACCGATTGGGCATCACAGATACGACGGCTCTGGTCGACACGCTGTCGGGCGGTCAGCAAAAGCGCGTCGCCCTAGCCCAAGCCCTCGTCGAAGAACCTGAACTGCTCATCCTCGACGAGCCGACGAACCACCTCGACACCGAGACGGTCGACTGGCTCGAAGGCTATCTGAGCAACTACTCGGGCGCCCTGCTGCTGGTCACGCACGACCGCTACTTCCTCGACCGCGTCACCAACCGAATGCTCGAAGTGGCAGGCGGCGGGTTGCAGCGATTTGAGGGCAACTACTCGCGCTTTTTGGAGGTCAAGGCCGAGCAAGCCGTCGTTCAAGAGTCCGAGCAGGCCAAGCTGGACAACATGGCGCGGCGCGAACTCGCCTGGCTTCGCAAGGGCGCCAAGGCTCGAACGACCAAGCAGAAGGCCCGCATCGACCGTGCTCACGCGCTCATCGACCGCGACAAGCCGGAAGAAGAGTTGACAGCCGAAATCTCGGCGGTGTCGAGTCGGTTGGGCAAGAAAGTCGTCGAGTTGCGCGGTGTCAGCAAAGGCTACGGCGATCGGACGCTGATCGACGACTTCACGTACCTGTTCACGCGAACCGACCGCGTAGGCATCATCGGCCCCAACGGTGCGGGCAAGTCGACGCTGCTCGAACTGATCGCCGGGCGGTTGCAGCCGGATAGCGGAACCGTTGAGACGGGCCAGACCGTCACGATCGGGTATTACGACCAGACCAGCCGGGCGCTCAACGACGAGCAGCGGCTGATCGACTACATCGAAGAGATCGCCGAAAACGTCGTTACGTCGGATGGGTCGATTATCTCGGCGAGCAAGATGCTCGAACGCTTTCTGTTTCCGCCCAAACAGCAGTACACGCCGGTCGGACTGCTCTCGGGTGGCGAGCGGCGACGCCTCTACCTGGCGCGCATCTTGATGGGCGCGCCCAACGTCCTCCTGCTCGACGAGCCGACGAACGACTTCGACATTCCGACATTGGTCGCCTTGGAAGACTACCTCGACACGTTTCCCGGATGCGTCATCTCGGTCTCGCACGACCGCTACTTCCTCGACCGCGTGACGGATCACCTGTTCCGCTTCGAGCCGGACGGTACCCTGCGCGAGATTCCCGGCAACTACTCGGCCTGGCTCGAAATCAAAGCCGACGAGGACGCCGCTGCTGCACGCGCCTCCGCCGAAGCAAAGAAAGCTGCCGCCAGCCCTGCTCCAGCCGCGACCTCGTCTTCGCAGTCAGCATCCGGCCTCAGCTTCTCCGAGAAGCGGGAATTGGAGCAGATCGAAGGTCGAATCGAGCAGGCCGAAGTCCGCAAGCCCGAGATCGAAGCCCAAATGGTAGAAGCCGCGACCGACTACGAGCGCACGGCCGAGTTGTCCGCCGATCTCGACGCGCTACTCGCTCAACTCGACGCCGACATGGAGCGCTGGGCCGTCCTCGCCGAGCGCGCCTAAACGACAGAGCGCCGACACCCTAACAGGTGCCGACGCTCTGAGAACGAAGCAGACGGCGTTCGATCAGTTCTCGATCGCTGCGACCCACTCTTCTCTCGCCGCCGTGAGACGGTTGATGTTCTGCTCGCTGATGTCGTCGATCATTCCAAGAGCGATGTCAGCGGCTGCTACCGCACCGTCGTAGTCACCGTAGCTAGCCAAGATCATAGCGTGCGCGCGGTGGGTGTTGAAGTTGCCGTCCATCGCGACAGCGCGCTGGATCCAGGGCAGCGTCAGTTCGGGGTCCATGCTGTTTTGCGACGCAATCATGGCGTACGTGATGAGCGTCTGCCACGAGTCGGCGGCGTTGGCTTTCGTCGTCAGAACGCCTGCAAAATCAGCGGTCACCTCGATAGGAAGGCGCGTCATGCCCCATTCGAGGTAGATCGTCGCTCCGCTGTTGGTCGCGTGGTCGATGCGAAACTGCATCTGCTCGACCATCTGGGTCGTCGTTTCAGGAGCGACCGTGACGCGAGCGGCGTCCATTTCGGCGTCGTAGCCGAAGGCGCCCCACTGGTTGGCTTCGCGGTTGAAGTAGACGCTCCACTCGGACGCACTGGGCGTGACGAATAGCGCGTACGTTCCGGCGGGAACAGACTGCCCCTCGACCATCACGTCGGTCGAAAACGTGACTGTGGTCGCCTCGTTAGCGCCCGCACGCCACATCTCGCCATAGGGTGCCAAGTCGCTAGCGTCGGCGAACAGGGAGCGATCGCGCGTGGCGGGGCGACCGTAGGTGATGTCGATATCGGTGAAGCCGAACGTCTGTCCGACGCGCGCATTCGGCGACGGGCGTGGCGCATCACTGGAGCGCGTTTGTGCCGATGTGGTGGGCGTGAGAGCGAGGCCAAAAGCGGCAAGAAGGAGGAGCGAACGGAGCATTGGAAGGTGCACTGTGAATGGGAATGTGCAAGATACTCGGGCGGTGAGCGCAACGGAGTCTTCAAGCGTCCCGATTCCGGTACCGACTATCTTACAGCACGATAAACAAGCGCTTTCAACGCCGATGCCCAACGCCTACTTCGCTCCGCCGCCGCCCGTCAACGAACCCGTCAAGAGCTACGCGCCCGGATCGCCCGAGCGGTCGAGCCTGCGCGCCCGGCTGATGGAAATGCGTGAGGAGCACGTCACAATTCCCGCAATCATCGGCGGCGAGCGCGTGCTGACGGGACGAACAGTCGACGTGGTCGCCCCGCACGAGCACAAACGTGTGCTGGCGACGGCTCACCTGTGTGGCAAAGACGAAGTCGTCCAGGCCATCAAAGCTGCCCAAGCCGCGTCAGACGACTGGCGACGGATGGACTGGGCCGACCGCGCCGCCATCTTCTTGAAAGCCGCCGACCTGCTCGCCGGTCCGATGCGCGACACGCTCAACGCGGCGACGATGCTGGGCCAGAGCAAGAACGTGTACCAGGCCGAGATCGACGCGGCGTGCGAGTTGATCGACTTCCTGCGCTTCAACGTGCAGTTTGCGACCGAACTGTATGCGCAGCAGCCGGTCTCGTCGCCAGGCATCTGGAACCGCACCGATTACCGCCCGCTCGAAGGGTTCGTGTTCGCCGTCACGCCGTTCAACTTCACGGCGATCCAGGCCAACCTGCCTGCCGCTCCGGCGATGATGGGTAACGTCGTCCTGTGGAAGCCGTCGAACACGGCGCTGCTCTCGGCGCACTACATCATGGAATTGTTCGAAGCCGCCGGGCTGCCGCCGGGCGTCATCAACCTCCTTCCGGGCGACGGCGCCGACGTGGGCGACCCCGTGATGAACAGCGAGCATCTGGCCGGACTTCACTTTACTGGTTCGACGGGCACGTTTCAGCACCTGTGGAAGACCATCGGGCGCAACATCTCGGACTACCGCACCTACCCGCGCATCGTCGGCGAGACAGGCGGAAAAGACTTTATCCTCGCTCACCCGTCAGCCGACGCCAAGACCGTCGCGACGGCCATCGTTCGTGGCTCGTTCGAGTATCAGGGGCAGAAGTGCTCGGCAGCGTCGCGCGTCTACGTGCCGCGCTCGCTGTGGGCCGACATCGAAGCATCGGTCGGCGAGCAGTTGGGACGCATCTCGGTTGGTCCGGTCGAGGACATGGGCAACTTCGTCAACGCCGTGATCGACAAGAAGTCGTTCGACAACATCGCGAGCTACATCGACTACGCCAAGCAGTCGTCCGACGCTCGGATTGCGTTTGGTGGCACGTACTCGGACGAGGTCGGCTACTTCGTCGATCCGACCGTCGTCGTGACCGAGAACCCGCAGTTCAAGTCGATGCGCGAAGAGATCTTCGGCCCCGTCGTGACGATCTACGTCTACGAGGACGACCAGTGGGAGGAGACGATGACGCTCGTCGACGAGACCTCGCCCTACGCGCTGACCGGCGCCGTCTTCGCCCAGCAACGCGGCATTTTGGCGCAGGCGAGCGACCGGCTCGTGCACGCGGCGGGTAACTTCTACCTCAACGACAAGCCAACCGGCGCTGTCGTCGGGCAGCAGCCCTTTGGCGGCGCACGCGCTTCGGGCACCAACGACAAAGCCGGATCCCTCCTCAACCTGACGCGCTGGACGAGTCCTCGGTCGATCAAGGAAAACTTCGCCCCGCCGAACGATTTCGTGTATCCGTTCCTCGCCCCGGACGAGGGTGCCATCTGACCTGCTCCCCGCTGCGCTGCCGCCCGACGAGCCAGCCCGCTACCAGCCGCGCTTTGAAAGCCGCAAGCATGCCGGCGCGCTGAGTCCAGCGATGCTGCTCACACGCGAATCGGCTAGCCCGATCGCGGTGTTACTGCTACCGCTGATGGTGGTGGGCATGACGCAATCCCTGCAGGGCGGGCAGATTCCGCCGTTGCTGTGGATACTCGTCGGCCTCGTCGCTGCCCTCTCCCCCTTAATCGCGCTGTTTCGGTTGCAGACGCGCATCGTCGAGATCGTCGTGTCGCCGCCGCTGGTAGGCGCTCGGTCGGCGTGGCAGGTGGCACGCGGCGTGCCGATGCCGTTTTCGTCCATCGGCAACCTGCGGACCGATGCGCAAGGGCTGTACTTTTCGTGGAGCCAGCAGGCGCTCGAACTCGACGCCTACGACTGGCGCGATCCACTCGCCCTACGCGACGCTCTCGCCGAAGCCCAGCGCGCCTGAACAACCCTCCGATGCAACGCGACCTGTTCGACACGGACGATTCCGAAGCGAAAGCCGCATTAGATGAGTCTGAACCTCGCGCTCCACAAGCCGACAGCGCGTCGCACGGCTGCTACTGGGACTTCTGCCCCAACTGCTCGGCGCGGTTGCACAACGTGGGCTGCAAGTATCGCTGCACCCAGTGCCACTACTTTATGTCGTGCAGCGACTTCGACTGATCGATTAGCTGTCGATGTCGCGGGGAGGCTTCTTTTCGAGGATCGGAGCAGCCGCGTCGTCGGCGCGGGCTTCGGCGCGTTTGGTCGGATCGCCGACGACGCCATCGCCGTCTTCGTCGAGATCGGCGTCGGTTGTGGCGATGGCAGCGGAGATTCCGTCGTGCGGATTGCGCTCGTCCGGCTTTGGCGTCATCGCCTCTGATGCGTCTGGTTTTTCGTCGTCGGGATAGGCGACGCGCCCGTGGTTGATGGCGAGGAGGCTGGTGAGCAGCGTTTCTCGGATCGTTTTGAGGTCGCGAAAGGTCAGGCTGCAATCGTCGAGTTGCCCATCGCGCACCCGGTCGCCGACGAGCTTGTCGATCAGTTTGGTCAGCGTCTTCTCGTTGACCTCGTTGAGACTGCGGCTGGCGGCTTCGGTAGAATCGGAAAGCATCAGGATGGCCTCCTCGCGCGAACGAGGGCGCGGTCCGGGGTAGCGGTAGAGGCCTTCGTCGACGGGCAGGTCGGTGTCCTCGCGTACCGCGCACGCCTGGCGGTAGAAGTATTCGATCCGCGTCGTGCCGTGGTGCGAGGCGACGAAGCGCAGCACAGCCGCGGGAAGCCGTGCCGTTCGTCCGATTTCGAGTCCGTCGGGGACGTGTTTGACGATGATCCGAGCGCTCTGTGCCGGGCCGATGTCGTCGTGCGGGTTGTGACCGTCGCGCTGGTTCTCGATGAAGTACGACGGCGCGCGCATCTTGCCCAGGTCGTGGTAGAGTGCACCGACCCTCGTGAGCAGCGTGTTGGCGCCGATGGCGTCGGCGCACGTTTCGGCGAGGTTGGCGACCTGCATCACGTGGTTGAACGTGCCGGGCGCCGTCTGGCTGAGTTCGCGTAGAACGGGTCGATTGGTGTCCGACAACTCGAGCAGTGTCAGATCGGTCGTGATGCCGAACGCGCGCTCGCACAACCACAGCAGCGGATACGTGAACAGCAGCAGCGCTCCGTTGACGGCGATAAAGATCAGGTCGATGCCCAGTTTGCTCAGATCGGCGCTCAGTCCGGCACGCGCGGCGAGGAGCGCGATGGCGTAGGCCAGGATCAGCAACCCAGCCGTCAGGAAGATCTGTCCCCGATTGCGGATGTCGCGCACGCTGAAGACGGCGAGCGTGCACGCGAACAGGGTCGCAAACGTAAACTCTAGATCGTCGCTCAGCATGTGCCCGCCCAGCAGCGCCAGCGAGATCGTCGCAAAGATGCCGACGCGCGAGTCGAACAGGATCGTCAGCAGGACAGACGCCAGCGCAACCGGAACGACGTAGGTATCGGCAAACTCCAGTCGCGTCGACAGGCCGTAGAGCGCAATCGTGGTACCGACGATGATCGACACGAGGATGAACTGCCTCAGGTTGTCGAAGATGGCCCGCCTCAGCAGGTACAAGTAGAGATAAAACAAGAACAGGACGGCAACGGCAATCAGCGCCTGTCCAAGCACGGTTTGCCAGACCAGCCCGGCGCCGCCCAGGTTCGTCCGCGCACGTGCCAGCGACTCCAGTTTGCGCGCTACGTCTGTCGTAACGATTTGTCCGCGCACGACGATCACGTCGCCCTCTTCTACGCTGCCCAGTGTAGGCTGGATGTTTTGCTCAGCCACCTGCCACTGGTTGAACGTCTCAGCCCGCATAAACTCGAGCGTAGATGAGAAAATGCGCCGGAAGAAAGCAGTGGCTATCGAGGCCAGTTCGGGGTCCGACATGTATCGAAATTCGAGGCGCCCTCCCGCAGTTATCCACGCTTCGTCCAACCCATAGAGTTCCTCCACGCTTCGGGGTCGATCCTGACCCCTTTCCTTATCTCTGATGTAAATGATTTCGGTCTTGATGCTGTCGATGGGTACATCGACTACCCCGAATGCGCTCAGCGAGCGTGATTCCTGATAGGCAGCGCCGATCAATTCACGGACGAGCGATAAACTGGGATCGTTTTCAGCAGCCTCCATCAGTACGCCCCACTGACGCCCGGCCAGGCCCAACTGAGTGCGCGCTCTGGACCGCTCGAACGCCGCAGAATCGCGCAGCGCCGTCTGCCGATCTCCAAGCTCACGTGCTGCCAGATAGCCACGGTAATGAGAAAACACGTTGGTAAGCTGGCTCGCTAGCGTGTCGCGGGCTTCTGCCATTGATGCATCCGCATCTTCCCTCGGACGAAACAGTTGCGGACGCGTGTTGCGCGCTTCGCGGCGCTCGGTAGCCAGGGTCTCAGGCGACTTGAAAATCGCGTAGTCGAACGGCGCCGTCAGCGTCTCATCGGTCCACCGCTCCCCCAGGTTGGCCTCGAACGTCCACGACTTCTGACGCGGGAATGCCAGTACCGTCAGGGCAACGAGGAGCAGGAAGATGGCGATGCGTGCCAGCAGGAACCGCCGCCCGGAATCCGGCGCCACATCGTCGAGCGGGGCGGCAGGATCGCGACTCAGTCCGAAGCGGTCGAGAAACGTCTTCATGCGCGAACCTGGGTCGATACGTCTGCGGGCGGAGCCGGGTGGCGGAGTGCGAGAAGCGACCCGACGACGAGTGTGATCGCCGAGCCGATGGCGACGTACCACGGCCAGCCAATAGGTCCAAATCCTTCGGGCGAGCCACTCAGCATCAGTTCCATCATCCAACCATCGGCGGGGCTGTACCAAACGCCTTTGACGATCAAGAACAGCAGTACGATCGAGATCAGGAACGCGATTACGCCATCCTGCTGATTGGGACGACTGTTAAGCAAGCCCAGCAGGAAAATGCCGAGCAGTCCGCCGTACGTGAACGAAGCGATGCTCAGCCCCAATTCGATGACCGGTCCAGTGTAGTCGGTGAAGAGCAGAGCCGATGCGATGAACACCAGTCCCCAAACCAGCGTGAGTACACGCGAGAGCCGGAGCGCCTGCTCATCGCTCAGCGGACGCCCTCCCAGCCGCTCGTACAGGTCGAAGAGCGACGACGAAGCCAGTGAGTTGAGCGACGACGAGAGCGTGCTCATAGCCGCTGCAATGATGCCCGCCAGGATCAGTCCCGATAGTCCGGGAGGAAGTCCTTCGATCAGGTAGCGCGGAAAGATCTCGTTGCCGTTGGCGAGTCCCAGATCGGCGGGGCTTACTCCGCCGTAATGCGCCCACAGCAGCAGGCCGACAAACAAGAACAGGGCAAACTGCAGCATCACCAGGAAGCCGCTCGCGATGAGCGCTTTCTTAGCGTCTGCTTCGTCGCGGCACGTGAGCAAGCGCTGCACGATCAGGTGGTCCGTGCCGTGCGACGCCATCGCGAATATTCCCCCGCCCAAGACGGCTGTCCAAAACACGTAGGGCGTCGTGAGCCACGCGCTGAGCGACTCGCCAAAGCCGAAGTCGAAGAGCGCCAGTTTGCCTGCCTCCCCTGCATCTGCCCACCACGTCGCGGGTACGTCACCGAGCAACAGCATCGCCGCAATGATGCCGCCACCGACGTACAAGCCCATCTGAATCGCATCCATCCAGACGACGGCTTTGATGCCGCCGACGAGTGTGTAGGCGACCGTGATGAGCGCGATTGCAGCGATGATGAGTCCGTACGACACCTCGTCGTAGCCCATAGAAACAGCGATGACGCGAAGTGGAATTGCAGTCGCGAACAGGCGGACTCCGTCGGCCAGCAGGCGCGTGATCATGAATGTGCCCGCTGCCGTAGCGCGCATCGCGTCGCCGAAGCGTTGGCCCAGAAACTCGTAGGCCGTCGACATCGAGCCTTTGAAGTAGCGCGGCAAGAAGAGCATCGACACGACGATGCGTCCGAGTATGTAGCCAATCGTGATCTGCAAAAACGTGAACGATCCTCCATAGGTCACCGCGGGAATCCCGATCACCGTTAGCGTACTCGTTTCGGTCGCGACGACCGAGAAGCTGACGGCCCACCAAGGCAGGTCGCGTCCTCCAAGGAAATAATCGGTCGTCGAGGTTTGCTTGCCGCTCGTGAGCACGCCAAACGCCGCGATGCCGACGAGATAGGTGCCGATTACGATGAAGTCTAGTGGAGTCAGCACGTGCGGTGGGCGTAAGGGAGCGGTCGGCGGTGGCCTAATCTACCCATTCGCGGGCGGCGCGTCGTCGGCTTCCTGTCCGGGCGCGATTTCAGCGCCGGATGCAGCCTCGATCAATGCCAGTGCGCCTTCCCAGTCGAGAACTGCAACGCCCAGCTTGGTCGCCTTGTCGAGCTTAGAGCCTGCCGACGATCCAGCGACCAGATAATCGGTCTTTTTGCTCACGCTCGACGCCACACGTCCCCCTGCCGCCTTGAGCGCCGTCGCTGCGTCGGTCCGGCTGATGCCCGGCAGCGTGCCTGTGATGACGAACGCTTTTCCCGCCAACGGCCCCTCGGTCGGCTCGTGCGAGAACACAGGTTCGCTGGGCAAGCGCTTGGTATTAACACCGACGGCTCGGAGGCGGTCGACCAGCGCTTTATTCTCGTCGGCCCCAAACCAGTCGAACACGCTCTGGGCGATGATCGGCCCGACGCCGTCGATAGCCGCCAGTTCGTCGACGCCTGCCTTGCCTAGCGCTTCGAGCGACGCGTAGTGCATCGCCAGCAACTCGCCGACGGTCGCCCCGACGTGACGGATGCCCATGCCGAACAGCAACCGTCCGAGCGGACGACCGCGCGCCACGTCGATTCCAGCCAGCAAGCGCTCGGCTTTTTTCTCGGCGAAGCGTTCGAGCGGGACGAGTTGCTCCATCGTCAGACTGAAGATGTCGTCCAGGTGGGCGATGAGTCCGGCCTCGACGAGTTGGACAGCCAGTTTGCTGCCCATTCCGTCGATGTCCATCGCGTTGCGAGCGGCGAAGTGCTCGACCAAGCGGATGAACTGCGCCGGGCATTCGGACGAGATGCAGTACAGATCGGCCTCGTCCTCCTCTCTCACCAGGACCGATCCGCACGAGGGACACACCGTCGGCATCGACCACGGCTCAAGCCCGTCGGGACGCGCCTCTTCGATCACGCGCACGACTTTGGGGATCACGTCGCCCGCGCGTTCGACGACGACCGTATCGCCGATGCGAATGTCGCGGTCGGAGATGTAATCGCCGTTGTGGAGCGTCGCCTGAGAAACCGTGACGCCGCCAATGCGGACCGGGGCCAGACTCGCGACCGGCTTGATCGCCCCAGTCCGACCGACGTTGACGTCGATGCCGACGAGCGTCGTCGTGGCTTCGCGCGCCGGAAACTTGAAGGCGATGGCCCAGCGGGGCGCATTGGAGACGAAGCCTAGCGCTTGCTGATCGGCGAACGCGTCGACTTTGAGCACGACGCCGTCGATCTCGTAGTCAAGGGAGTCGCGGTCCTCGGTCCATCGCTCACAGATGGCGAGGGCTTCGTCGAGCGTCGCGCAGAACGTCGCGTGTGGGTTGGTGGCGACGCCGCGGGCGGCCATCCACCGGATGGCCTCGAACTGGCCCAATGGCAACTCGTCCGCGCCATCAACTGGCCCTAGTCCGTAGCCAAAAAACCGCAGCGGGCGCTGGGCCGTCACGGTGGGATCGAGTTGGCGTAGGCTTCCGGCGGCGGCGTTGCGCGGATTGGCGAACGTCTTTTCTTCCGCTTCAACCTGGCGTGCGTTGAACGCTTCGAACTCTGACTTCGCCATGTACACCTCGCCCCTCACTTCGACCGAAGTTGGAGCATCTGTCATCCGCAGTCCGATAGCGCGAATCGTCCGCACGTTCGACGTGATGTTCTCGCCGACGTAGCCGTTGCCGCGCGTCGCCGCCGTTTCCAAAGCGCCGTCGCGATACGTCAACGCCAGCGCCAGCCCGTCGATCTTGAGTTCAGCTGTCAGCGCAGGCTCGCGGCCGTCCAACCCTTTGGTGCAGCGCGCATACCACGCCCGCACATCGTCCAGATTGAACGCGTTGCCCAGCGACAACAACGGTGTCGGGTGCGTGTGCTTCTGAAAACCGTCCGACGGTGGCGCACCGACGCGCTGCGTGGGCGAATCGGACGTCACCAACTCGGGGAACGCGGTTTCGGCGGCAACGAGCGCTCCGTACAATCGATCATACTCGCCGTCCGGGATGAGCGGCTGGTCGTGCGCGTAGTAGCGGCGACCGTGCGCGCGAATCACGTCGCGAAGTTCAGCCGCCCACGTTGTGGCCTCAGCCTCTTGCGGCGGAGTACCCTCGGAAAAGAGCCGATCTAACAGCGTGCGCGTCCGGGCGACGAGCGCCTGCTCGGGATTGGGTTGAGCGGATGCGGCGAAGAGTGGACCGGAATCAGACACGGCAGAAAGTCAGAGGCGGAGTTTACTGCGTCGTGTCGGCAGCGGCGGGCGTCTGTACCTGCGCCGACGCGAGCGCCTGTCGGACAGCATCGCGCGTGATCGTCGTCGTTCCGCTGGCGTTTTTGGGGAACGGCGTGCCTTCGACCGTCACCACGACGTAGTCGGGCAGCGGCTGGCACGCGTCGGTCAGACACAGCGTGGCTTCGTCGGTAAACGGAAACTCGCGACTCTCGTCGATCTCGATCCAGTAGGGACGCCGCACGTCTTCGTCGCGCTTGATCTTGATGTTTTGGATCGGCGCTCCATCGGCGCGGACAGCGAGGGTGAGTTGATCGGGCAGCGTGATGTCGCTCGGAGAAGGCGGAGGCGGGCGATTGGTCTCGACCGGGTCCGTCTGCTCGGTGTTTTGGGCGACCTGTCCGTCCCCTTCGTCGTCGCCGCCAACTATCCAAAACGCGACAGCCGCGACCAGCAACAAGGCCAATACAGCACCACCGATGATTCCCCAGGGAGTGTCCGACGAGGTCGACTGCCGCGCTTTTCGTTCTGCAGGAGGACGATCGGCAGAGCGCCCGCTCGCGGTTTCCCAATTCGCTCCAGACGCGACGGCGGCCTGCTGCGCTTGCTCGGCGCGGTGAGCGTCTTCGGCTTCGCGCTGGGCGGCCAATGTGCGCAACTCCTCTTCGGCGCGTTCGCGCTCGGCTTGGTCCTCGCTTTCGGCGGCTTCGCGCGCTCGGCGCTCGGCTTCGAGTCGTTTGATCTCGTCGCCTTCGGCCTTGAGACGCTTGCGCTCTTCGGCGGCTTCGCGCTCCAGTTTTTTCCGCAGATCGGCGTCGATGCTGGCGGCAGCGCGCGTGATCCACTCCTTGTCGTAGCGCCCCTCCGAAGCGTTGTCGAACACCTCGGTTAGCGCCTTAGCGGGCAGTCCGACGGCAAACGCGTACGAGCGCACCAACGAGCGCAGGTAGACCTGATTGAACATCGTGCTCTCGACCAACCCATCGCTTTCGAACTGGCGGAGCACGTCGAGCGGAACGCGGGTGCGTTCGTAGACCTGTTCGAGCGTCATGTCCCGACGCTGGCGCTCGTCGCGCAAATCGTCGGTGAGTAGACGGAGAGCTTCGGCGGGCGTGTGCGCTTGGGAAGAGGAATCCGGCAAGGCGGTCGGCTCCGGCATAGCGAGGTGGATGGAGGTGGGAGAGTCTGATGACGTTACGCACCCGCGGGCATCGCTTGCAAGTTGGCAGGCCGCGCATCGGCTCGGCTTCCAGCATCCTCACACGCAAACGGCTCCCCGACGCGGTGCCGGAGAGCCGTTGGTGTGGTGATGTGGCGCGAGCGGTTTACTCGGTGACGAGATCTTTCTCTTTGACCGACAGTCCGATTTCGAGCGTGTCTTCGCCCAGGAAGTGATCCAGGTGGTGCGCCCGGTCTTCGCTGCGAAACAGAATGTGTTTGAGCAGCTTCTCGGTGCCATAGTCCTTGACCTTGTTGGCCTTGGTGATCGACGCGCGGATCGACTCGGAGAGAATGCCCTCTGCGGTACGGTCGTGCTCCAGCGAGGGGCGGATGCGGTACGTGCCTTCGGGTTCGTGCTCGATCACGCTCAACCGGGCCTGATTTACGGGGTCGCTCGTGGGGATGCCACCGATCGCCGTCATGCGTTCGGCGAGCGCGTCCAGATCATCGTGGACTTCGATGTAGTGGGCTTCGAGAAACTTGTGCAGCTGCAAGAACTGCGGTCCCTCGACGAGCCAGTGGTGCTTGTGGTACTGGTGGTACATCACCCAGAACGAAGCCTGGAGTGCGTCCAGATCGGGCAGCATCGACTCGACAGCTTCCTCGCTCAGGCGAATCGGGTTGTCCTCGATCAGCGTCTGCTCACGCCACGGCTTTCCGAACGTCTGGCGACGCTTTTTCTCGGTCCGCAGGTGGCCCTCGCCGTCCATGTGGTCGTTGTGATAGTCGTTGTTAGGCAAGCTCATGTCTGTAGGGTAGGGTTTGGATACCCCTATCGTAGCGCTGGCCTGGCTCCTCTGTTTCGACGCGCGACGATGCTCCCAACCGCGTTACACCAATCGACTGATGCGGTATCGCTTCTGCTTCCGTGGTGGAGCATGATCGGCACCGGAATACAGCGGCGGAGAAAGGGGCTGTGAGGCAACCGCGATGGGAGCCGACTCGACGGGCCGAGAGGCTCCATCGCCCGACGGAGTTGAGATCGTATCCCCGTGCGCGTTGGCATCACCCTGAATGGACCGAGTGTTCGGCTCGCTCTCCCGATCGGTCGCGGGGATTCGTGGAACGACTCTTCGCCTGATGAGCCAACCCGCACATAAAAGCAGTACGGTCGGTATACCGAGAGTGAGAACGGCGGTAGAGAGCAGACGGAATACGTCTAGGGTGATGGACTGCACGGAACTACTGGCAGGTGGTGGTGGAGTCCATACAATCCACAGACCCAGATCTGAGTCTCACCCAAACGCTCCGCATCCGTTACGCTTGGCGCAACAGGTAGCCCAAGTAGGACACATCGTTCCTATCGACGAGGTGGTTGTTGGACCTGCCGGTGATCGTACCGGGGTCCCGCCGGGGCTTGACCGGGGGGATACTGCGTGCTCCGGTAGGGCATCGCTCCGGGTTGCTGAGGCGCACCCGAATACTGAGGCACCGTCGGCGCAGGGCGCTGCTGCACCACAGAGGCCGCGTTTCGCCTACGCTGCGTCGCCTCTTCCACACTCAATCGCTCCTTCCGCCTAGCTAGCAAGAAGGCGATAACGACTAGCAGGCCTGTGCTGACACTGGCGGTGATAGCGACGGTCAGAATGAGGCGGAGGATTTCCATGCGGATAGCTCAGGAAGATGGGTAGATCAGGTAAACGCGTTTTCGCCGGTGACGTCCTGCCCGACGACGAGCGTGTGGACTTCGTGGGTGCCTTCGTAGGTGACGACGCTTTCCAGGTTCATCATATGCCGCATGACGGGGTACATACTCAACACACCGTTTCCGCCCAGCACTTGCCGCGCACTCCGGGCGACGTTCAGCGCCATGTCGCAGTTGTTGCGCTTGGCGAGAGACACCTGCTGCGGACGCATCGTACCGTCGTTTTTCATCTGCCCCAACCGCAAGTTGAGCAGTTGTGCTTTGGTGATCTCCTGCACCATATCGGTGAGCCGCTCTTGGACGAGTTGGAAGCCGCCGATCGGTCGGCCAAACTGCCGACGCGCACGGCTGTGCTGCAACGCCACGTCGTAGCACGACATCGCCGCGCCGACGACGCCCCACGCAATACCGTACCGCGCCTGCGTCAGACACGACAGCGGACCCTTCAGCCCTTTGACGCCCGGCAACACGTCGTCCGCAGACACATGGACGTCGTCGAATAGGATTTCGGACGTGATGGCAGCGCGGAGGGACCACTTGTCCATGATGCGTGGTGCCCGGACGCCTTCTTTGTGCAGGTCAACGAGAAAGCCGCGCACGGTGTCGGTCTCGTCTTTGGCCCAGACGACGGCTACGTCGGCTTCGGACGCGTTGGTGCTCCAGCGCTTGTAGCCCGTCAGCCGGTAGCCGTTGCCGTCGCGGACGACGCGCGTCTCCATACCGGAGGGATTGGAGCCGTGATCGGGTTCGGTCAGGGCGAAGCAGCCGAGTGCTTTGCCGCTGGCCAGTGCCGGAAGCCATTTTTTACGCTGCTCTTCCGATCCATACTTCCAGATCGGATACATCACGAGCGACCCCATGACCGAGCAAAACGAGCGCAGCCCGCTGTCGCACCGCTCGACTTCCTGCATCATCAGACCGTAGACAATGTTGTCGTGCCCTCTCCCACCGTATTCCTTGGGGATGACCGGGCCGATTAGTCCCAAGCGCGCAAACTCAGGAACCAGGTGACGCGGAAACTCCATCGCCTGAGCCGCCGCTTCGATGATCGGATCCACGTCAGACGTGATGAACGCGCGGACCTCGTCGCGAATGTGCTTCTGCTCATCGGTCAAGAGCGCGTCGATGTCGTAGTAATCGAGTCCCTGGAAGTCAGGATAGACGTACGAGCCGTTGTCGGCTGGAGCGTGTGTGGCGGTGGGGAGCAGTTCAGCCATCGTCGGGGCGGGCGAAAGGAAAAGACGTGGAAGCGGCGGCGGGCGCCTATGGGCGTGCCGAGTGTCAGTAAGTTACGCCGTCACTCTTGCCGCCGATCCTCGCTCATGCGCTCTATCCGTTCTGCCTTCCTAGCCGCCGCGCTCCTGCTCCTCGTGTCGGCTCCCGCTGCCCACGCTCAGCAACTCACGCCACGCTTCGGACTGGCCTTCCAGTCGATCCTCTCGTTCCAAGACGGCCTCGCTATCGGCTTCCACGGACGCGCCGCCGCGCCGATTAACGCCGACCTGTCGATCGCATTTGACCTGGGCGCCGCCGGGTTCGTCCTCGAAGGCCGACGCAACGCCACCTACGTCGTCACGCCCCAACTGACGGCTATTCTGAACCTCCCCTCCTACCGCGACAACGCGACGTATGTCGGCGCCGGGTTCGGCTACTACGCCCCCGTCAACCGCGACGACAATACCAACGGCGGCCCGACCTTCCACGTCGCCTACGGCTGGATCCTGGGCCTGCGCGAAACCTCGCTCTACGTCGAGGTCGACCCGGCACTGATCGTCGCTCAGGAAGGCGTGAGCCTCGCGCTCCCCGTCCGCGTCGGCGCCATTTTTTAAGCCTCGCCATCGTGCTGGAATACCGCGTCGTCGCTCGTACCTACTCCGCTCGAATCACGCTCAAAAGCAACGATCTGCTGGAGCGTTCGGAAGCGGAAACGCAACGCATTCTCGACGGAATGTCCGCCGACGGATGGCGCCTCGCCTCGACCGATATGACGATCACGGAAGCCGGTACGCTGTACGTCTACCTCTATTTCGAGCGCGAAAAGGCGAATTGACTTCTCCATTTCCCGCTTGGTCATCCCGAGCGGAGCGTGGCGATCTCCAACGGTTGGAAAACCGATATCGCCGCGCATTACTTGCGATGACTGAGCAAAGCAGAACGTCGACCCGGCTCTCTGAATCGGTCACAGATGCTAGACCCCACGCTACAGCGTAGCCCGGCGCAGGATGCTGCCCAGCCGCTCGTGATCGTCGCGCAGGAGGCGGCTGAGCGTCTGAGCGGCGGCGACTAAGACGCTTTCCTTGTCGCGCTGGACCGGATACACGTCGGCCTGAGCACGCAGAGCGGCAACGAGCAGTTCGTCGACGGGGACGTTGGGATCGGGCGTCAGAGCAAGCGTGCGTAGGTAGTCAAACGGAGCGCCCAATGCGCGCACGTCCGAAGACTCGGCGAGTCGGACCGGGTGGTGGATGGGCGCGGGAAACGGTGGAAGTGTCTGTCGGACCTTATCCCCCTGAGCGTGACAGAGCAGTTGCGCGTGCAGCGTCGTCACGATCAGGCCCGGCACGTGCGGGCGCTCGCTGGCGAGTTCTTCGGGCGTCAGGCCGTAGGCTCGGATGCGGCGCGACGGATCGAGGCTTCCGATGGCGACATGGCTCACCAGTCCAAACAGCCGCGTCCCGCCCGGCCCAGCGATTTCGATCCACGTACCAAAGGCGATGTCGGGCGCGTGTTCGTACACCTCGGCCTCGACCGACCGCGTCGATGAAGCGATGACTTCGGCGACCGGTACACGCTCCGTTTTAGGGTTGGAAACAGCGGCATCGTCCCAGATCGAAGCCGAGTTTTGCGATACGCTCGCGCTGACGGGCGAATCGGTGCGGGCGAACAGGTCGTCGGGCGTTTCGGGCATCGGTAAGGGGCGATTCAGGCGGCGGGAGTGCGTTTCGACGCCGACTTGCGCGACATCGCGTGCGGTCGTTCGCGCTCGATCAGCGTGTAGAATACGTCGCGCTCCTTGGCTCGAATCACCGCCCGCTCGTGTGCTTCGGACAGGATCATTGGGTACCCTTCGCCCTTGTCACACTCGGACAGTAAAACAGCGTGAATCAAGTCGATTAGCGCGTTTTCCTCGGCTACCCAGGCGGGTAACTCGACGCGCGCTACTTCTGGCGGAGACGTACGCGTGGCCGGGACGTGCAGGTAAAAAAAGCGGATGCGGTCTTGCTCGTGATACGTCGCCAGCACGTGCGACAGCGAACCGAACACAGCGGATCGCTCGCCCGGCAGCAGCGTCTGCTCGAACAAGTGGCGGTCGGTCATGCCGTCGAGCGTTTCGTCTAGCGCGGTCGACACGCCGTTGCATTCGCCCCGCGCCAGCCGCAACAGGTTGACCACCTCGGTCGACGCAGGCATCGACACGTACGAGGCGACGGGGACGCGGTCGGCGCGGAATCGGGCGAGCGTATCGGCGTACATCTGCTCGAACGCCGACGCGTCGCCCTGCCCCGACTGTCCTTTGAGCATCCAGCGGATCAGCGTCCCGTCAGCCAGCGCGACGAGTGGACGCCCGACGACGCCCGAATCTTCGGCGGTCTGGAAGAGCGTTTCGAGTTCGAGTTGGTCGCGCATCGCCGAGACGAGTTCGGGGCGCGCCTGCTGCATTAGCGCCTCGAGTGCGTCCTGCACCATGTCCTTGTCGAAGCCCAGACGCGGGATGCTCTCGATCAGCGGCTGCTCCTGCGTGCCGTACTGGAACGCCACGCGCGACACGTTGAGCAGGTAGCAGTGCGGCTCGCGGTGCCGGTCGGGAAACACCTGTGAGCCGTCGGTCGCGACGACCGTGATCGGCGTTGGGCGGACCGTCGGCGGGTGCTTGGCGTCGGGCGACTCGTGCGGCAGGGCGACGAGCCACGTCCGAAACGCGCGCGCTTCTTCGGCGAGTTTCTCCCACGTCGAGGAGCATTCGCCCAGCGCATGCAACGCGCGCTCAATGCGCAGACCGAGCGCATCGCCGTCAGTCGACGAATGCTCGGCGAACGAGGCGAGTTGAGGCGAAAGCTGGCTGAAATCGAGCATGGAGACCGGAAGTTGGCGCCAAACTCGCACGTACCGGGTGACAACCCGGCGTCAGGCTGGCTTACTCGCCGTCAGGAACGACCGGAGCGGGCGTCGCAGGTGCGGCGGGCGCAGGAGCCGTCTGCTCGGTGCGGACGCCGTCGAGCACGTTCACGTCGCTGTCGCGGTTGATGACGAAGCTGCTCAGGATGCAGAGCAACGCAAACACGGCGCCCAGGCCCCAGGTGATCTTTTCGAGCGAGTCCGGCGCCTGACGCGCGCCTAAGATCTGTGTCGTGCCGCCTGCGCCGATGCCCGAGAGACCGCCGCCCTTACCGCTTTGCAGCAGCACGACGAGGATGAGAACGAGCGAGAGGAGCGCGAGAATCGCGACGAGGAGGCCGAACAGCATGGAGCAGACAAGACGTGTGGAGCCGGGAAAGCTACGAACTGCCGACGCTCGCTTCAAGCCACAACGCCCGTTCATCGATTACTCTTTGGCAAAGCATCACTCCGAACGGCTTTTCAGGTGCGCGTCCGCCATGAGCAGACCGGCGACGGTTTTCATATCCCCAAAATCGCCACGTTGCGCGCGGGCGACGGCTTCGGCGAACGGCAGGCGAACCGGCTGGACGGCTTCCCCGGCATCCAGACTTTGCGTGCCGGACTCGGTCAACTCCTCTGCGAGGAAAAACCAGATGATCTCATCGCTATATCCAATGCCGGGGAAGAGTGGGCCGAGCGGGGTCAGTTTTTGAGCCGACAAGCCGGTCTCCTCCATCAACTCGCGATGCGCCGTCGTTTCAGGGTCATCGCCCGCGTCGCGTTTTCCGGCGGGGAGTTCGAGAAACGTGCGGCCTGTCGGATAACGAAACTGGCGGACGAGAAGGGTCGACC
Organism: Rhodothermales bacterium; assembly: GCA_963793245.1. Taxonomy (GTDB): domain Bacteria; phylum Bacteroidota; class Rhodothermia; order Rhodothermales; family BA12; genus CAXBBB01. The sequence continues at coordinate 1,011,072 of CAWBZG010000002.1, read as the reverse complement.
CATCGGCAAAGAGCGGGATGACGGCGGCGGCTCCGGGATGCCGAATCCACTCCCGCACGGACTCTCGGCCCGACGGCGTCTCGACGTAGTCGCGAAACGCGTGGAGCAGCTTACCGTCGACCAGTTCTTCGGACGAGCGCTTCGTCTCACGCAGGTTGGGAGCGTCGGGGTTTTCGGTCGACGCAAGCGGGTCGCCGTGGCCGGGGAGTTGGGAATCGGGCATGGGTCAGGATCCAGGGTGAAGAGCGGATGCCAGCGCGCAGGCGGCGATGGCAGCGGTTTCGGCGCGCAGGCGGCGAGGGCCGAGGAGGGCAACACGCGCTCCCTCGTTGGACAAGCGCGATACTTCGGCATCCGTAAAGCCGCCCTCGGGACCGATCACCATGCCGACCGGACGCGTCAGAATCGGAGCCAGCGAGTAGGTCGGTCAGCGATTCGTCCGCGCCCTCGTGAAGCAGCAGCCACTGCACGTCAGGATGGGCGGTTGGAAGATCAGAAATCGCGCACTCGTGGATCGTCGGCAATCGGCAGCGCAGGCTTTGCTTCATCGCCGCGATCAGCCGCGCCTCGACCCGGTCGACGCGCGTCTTCCCTGGGGGCGTCCGGGCCGTTTTGGTGAAAACAAGATCCGTGACGCCCAACTCGACCGCCTTCTCGACCGCAAACTCCAATCGATCCCGCTTGGCAAGCGAACTCATCGCCAGCCACAGGCCGACACTCCGCTCATTCACGTCGCGCTTCGTCGTCACGACACGAGCGGATGCTGATCTACCAACCTCCGTCAACTCGCACTCGTGCCACCCTCCCACTCCGTCGACAACTGTCAGCGCATCGCCGACAGACATCCGAAGCACTTTGACCGCATGCCGCGCTTCGTCATCGGGGAGCGTGACCCGGTCGCCAGAGAATGCACTTGGGGGAGCGTAAAAAGTCGTCGTCACAGAGCGGGCGAGGCTGAGATGGTCACAGTCCGAAAGATAACCCGACGTGTACCTGCCCATCCGATAGGCCGGATTCGCGGGAGGCGGCGTAGCTGGCGTTCATCAGGCCCAGCGGAGTTTCAAACTGGATGCCACCGCCGTAGCCGGGGTAGAATCCCGAAAGTCCCGCGACCTCGGCCTGAGAAGTCGTCGGCTGGTCGAGCCACGCGGCGTCGAAGAACAGGTACAGATACGACGTGCGGTCGAGCAGCAGGCGCGTTTCGCCCAGCAGCCGGACGGCTTGTCGCGCGCGGAAGCGGTCGTCTGGGTAGCCGCGTAGCGTGCGCGTCCCGCCGATGCGGAAGAGTTCGCCGACTTCGTACGCGTCGCTTCTGAGCAGATAGCCTTCGCCGCCCGTCACGAGCACGATGCGGGGAAGCGGTGAAGCAAACAGGCGGATGTTTGCCGTCGCCCGATCCTGGCTCGCCTGCTCGCGCTGACGCGTTTCGCTTCCGTCGACGAGCAGTCCGAACGAGCGACGCCTATCGCCCCGCTCGACGCGCACTTCAGCCAATAGTCCTCGCCGTGGACTGATCCGCCGGTCGCGTCGATCCGCTCGAAAGCCTCCGCCTACGAACGTCACACTCGCCTGCGCGATCTGCTGCCTGCCGCCGACCAATCGCACGCCGCCGACGCCAGGCTTGGTCGTCTCCCTGCTGACCGATCCGAACACCTGCCACGCGGGAGATCCGTAGGTCACCTCGCCACGCACCCGCTGCGTGCTCAGCGTCGAATCCTGCTGGATGCCTTCGAATCCGAACGCCAGACCGACCGGCACCCAGGGCAGATACGGCAACTCCGCCGACGCCTCGGCACGACTCGTGCGTCCCGGCTGGCGGTCGAGCCGCAGCACATAGCGATGCCCCAACCCGAACGGTGAGAGCAGCGACAGAAACCCCGAGCCGACGAGCGACGAACCGCCGCCCGCATCCGGCACGACGCCTAGCACCAGATCGAACGCCCCTGGCGCCGGAGCCTGTGCATCGACGATGAGCGACGCCAGCCGACCATCGCGTACCTGCAACCGGATCGAGTCGACCGACGCGAACAGTCCGCTCGCCTCCAGCCGCGTCCGCACGCGCTGCGGATCGTACCCAACCAGAGGCTCGCCCACTTCGTGTCCAATCAACTTCTGAGCGACTGACGACCGCACGCCCGATCCACGAACCCGCACGCTGTCGAGCGTCAATGCGGCTCCTAAATCCACGGACAGCACGACGGATAGCGATGAGTCGCCGGGTGACAGATCAAGCCGTTGGATGCGGACCTGAGCCAGCGTATATCCGTCAGCCGCCAAGGTGCGCACCATGCGTCGGGCGTCGGCGTCCAGGATCGACGGGCGGAATGGCTCTCCTGCCCGACTGTCCACGTCAGCGAGCAGCGCTTGGACTTGCGCTTCCTCGACACCTTCAAGACCGACAGTTTTTATTTGCAATAACGGTCCAGTGTCAACCACAATCTGCACCGTCTGCCCCTCGGCTTCCCGTTCTGTATCCTCTGGCTGAACCGAGATCACATCAACGGACAGGACGCGCGCGAACCCGTACCCTTGAGATACGAGCGTATCGCGGACGGCACGTCGGACCGCAGCCGAATCCGGAGGCATCCACCAGCCGCGCCAGACCTCATCGCCCTGCTCCGTAACTGCGATGGCCGGCGCACTACCGGGAAGCGGTTGATCGCCCAATGTCTGCGCGCTCGCCGACATGCTGCCCAGAAGCGCAAGGAGTAAGTAGGCAGAATGGCGAAAGATCATGCGAAACGGTACAGAGGCGACCTCCAAATGTGCCATGCCTTTGAATGCGCACCAAGTTTAAGCTGCCAGAACCCAACCTCCACGCGGCGCGTCGACGCAGCGCCCTCCGTAACGTCGTCCACCGCCCCACTCGTGCCGATCAAGACCGACCTTCCGCCGATTTCCGACTCGGTCCTCGCCGCATTCCACGATAACCTGCCCGAGTGGTACCACCGCGTCAAGCGAGCGATGCCGTGGCGCGACAGCCGCGATCCGTACCGCATCTGGATCAGCGAGATCATGTTGCAGCAGACGCGTGTCGACCAGATGACGCCGTATTACGAGCGGTTCGTCGCCGCTTTTCCGACCGTAGAGACGCTCGCCGACGCGCCTCAGGACGACGTGCTCAAAGCGTGGGAGGGTTTGGGCTACTATTCGCGCGCCCGCAATCTGCACCGCGCTGCGAAGCAAGTCGCCGAGGAGCATGGAGGCGTCGTGCCTAATGACCACTCCGCGTTCATCGCCCTGCCCGGCGTCGGCCCCTACACCGCCGCTGCGGTTCAGTCGATTGCGTTTGGAGGTAGTTACGCGGTTCTCGACGGCAACGTGCTCCGCGTGCTGTCGCGCGTGTTCGGCATCGACGACCCGATCAACCGCCCTGCCGTTCGCACCCGTTTCCAGCACATCGCCGATGCGTTGCTCGCGCCGACCGATCCGGGCGATTACAATCAGGCCGTTATGGAGCTTGGCGCGACGGTTTGTACACCGAAGAATCCGAGTTGTCCGACGTGTCCGCTGGCGCCGATCTGCGTAGCGCGAGCCGAGAGCAGGCAGGCCGAATTGCCCTACAAGGAGCCGAAAAAAAAGCGTCCCCACCACCACGTCTCGGTCGCCGTCCTCACCCGAGGAGACGGACGCTTCCTCATCCAACGTCGCCCCGACGACGCCATGCTCGGCGGATTGTGGGAGTTGCCGGGCGGAAAGCGCGAAGCGGACGAATCTGACGCTGACGCCTGCGCCCGAGAACTGCGCGAGGAGTTACACGTCGACGTCCAGGTCGTCGAGCGACTGGCCCAAACCGATCACGCCTACTCGCATTTCACCGTCACCGTGACTGCCTTCGCCTGCACGACCGACGACGCTCCGACGACACAGTTGGAGACTCGCTGGATTCGGCTAGAGGAGCGCGACGCGTACGCTTTTCCCAAGGCCAATCACAAGCTGTTCGAACAGATCGAGGCTCGCCGAACGAACCCTGACTTGTTCGGATAAGTCGAGCCGTCGACGCTCTCAAGGTCTACGCCAAACGGCTCATTGCTCCGCTCGCAAAAGGAACAGCCGGAAGAGGCTTCCGTTCGCAAAACACGCCTCCTCGCACGTCCGCTTCGCTCTTTCGTGGCGATCCACCACGAGGCCCCATCCCCTTTCGACATGACTGCTACTGCACCTGCTCCCATCCAACTCTCCGGCCGCGCTGCCGAAGCCGTCCAAAAGATCATGACGACCAAAGACATCCCGGCGGGCTACGGCCTACGCGTGGGCGTCAAAGGCGGCGGATGCTCCGGCATGAGCTATATCCTGGGCTTCGACAAGCAGCGCGATCAGGACGCTGCCTACGAAATCGACGGCATTCCGGTCTACATGGACAAGCGCCACGGCCTCTACCTGATGGGCGTCACCGTCGATTACCACGACGGACTCAACGCGCGTGGCTTCACGTTCGAGAACCCCAACGCGACCGCCACGTGCGGCTGCGGGTCGAGCTTTTCGGCATGACACCTTAGTGCGGCGTTCTTTTTGCACGACCGCCGACACCCTCCGCTGAGCGCTCGATTGAGCGCACTCGGCTCCCCCTTCTGACTTTTGAGCAGGTTCGCCTGCCACGCCTCGATACCTCGCGCGTTCTCGCCTTGCATCGTCCGGCGACACCGCCATCTCCCTACTTCATGGAAGGCAATTTTTCCAACCGCGTCCGCGACGTGATCTCGCTTAGCCGCGAAGAAGCACTCCGACTCACCCACGACTACATCGGCACCGAGCACCTACTGCTCGGCATCATCCGAGAAGGCGAAGGCCTGGCCGTCAAGATCCTACGCAACCTGGGCTGCGAAACCGACAAGGTCAAGCAGGCCATCGAAGAGACCGTGCGGACGGTCGGCGGTACGGCTCCGAGCGGCAACATCCCACTCACGAAGCAGGCCGAGAAGGTGCTCAAACTCACCTTCCTCGAAGCCAAACTTTACAAGTCGGACGTAATCGGGACCGAGCACCTGCTGCTCAGCCTCCTGCGCGACGACGAGAACTTGGCGGCGCAGATCCTGGGCGAACGCTTCAACGTCGACTACGACAGCGTGCGCGCCGATCTGGATAGCATTATGAAAGGCGGATCGGGCGGATCGTCGCGCCCCACGGCGGCGGCAGGCGTTGGAGGCGGCGGCGGACGTTCCTCGCGGTCGAAACAGGCAAAAGCAAAAATGGACAAGAGCAAAACCCCCGTACTCGACAACTTCGGACGCGACCTGACGGCGCTGGCCGAGGAAGACAAACTGGACCCCATCGTGGGCCGCGAACCCGAGATCGAGCGCGTGGCGCAGGTCCTGTCGCGTCGCAAGAAAAACAACCCGGTCCTGATCGGCGAGCCGGGCGTCGGTAAGACGGCCATCGCCGAAGGTTTGGCGCTGCGCATCGTGAGCCGCAAGGTCAGCCGCGTGCTCTATGACAAGCGCATCATCACGCTCGACATCGCCGGGCTGGTCGCGGGCACCAAGTACCGGGGGCAGTTCGAGGAGCGCATGAAAGCGGTCATGGCCGAGCTAGAGAAAAACCCCGACGTGATCCTGTTCATCGACGAACTCCACACCATCGTCGGCGCGGGCGGCGCTTCGGGATCGCTCGACGCATCGAACATGTTTAAGCCCGCCCTGGCGCGTGGCGAGATTCAGTGCATCGGCGCGACGACGCTGGACGAATACCGGCAGCACATCGAGAAAGACGGCGCGTTGGATCGCCGCTTTCAGAAAATTCTCGTCGAGCCGTCGACGCCCGAAGAGACCGTCGAAATCCTGGGCAACATCAAGGAGCGCTACGAGGATCACCACAACGTCCGCTACTCGCAGGAAGGCATCGAACTGGCCGTCAAGCTGGCCGAGCGCTACATCACCGACCGCTTCCTCCCCGACAAAGCCATCGATGTGATGGACGAAGCCGGAGCGCGCGTTCACTTGAGCAACATCAAAGTGCCCAAGGAGATCGTCGAACTCGAAGGCAAGATCGAAGAGGTCAAGGGCGAGAAGGAGCGCGTCGTCAAGGAGCAGCGTTTTGAGGACGCCGCCCGCCTGCGCGACAGCGAAAAACGGCTCGCAGAAGAACTCGACGAGGCCAAACGCGAGTGGGAGCGCAAAGCCGACAACGAGGTCTACGACGTGACCGAGCAGTCCATCGCCGAAGTCGTCGCGATGATGACGGGCGTGCCGGTCGACAAGATCTCGCAGTCCGAAGGCAAGAAGCTGATGAAGATGGAGGACGCGCTCAAAGGCCGCGTCATCGGGCAGGAAGAGCCGATCATCAAGCTCAGCAAAGCTATCCGTAGGACACGCGCCGGACTCAAAGATCCCAAGCGTCCGATCGGCTCGTTCATCTTCCTCGGCCCCACCGGAGTGGGCAAGACCGAACTCGCCAAGGTGCTGACCAAGTACCTGTTCGACTCGACCGATGCCATGATTCGCATCGACATGAGCGAGTACATGGAGAAGTTCTCGGTCTCGCGATTGGTCGGTGCGCCTCCCGGATACGTCGGATACGAAGAAGGTGGGCAGCTTACCGAGAAGGTCCGTCGCAAGCCGTACAGCGTGATCCTGCTCGACGAGATCGAGAAGGCGCACCCGGACGTGTTCAACATCCTGCTGCAAGTGCTGGACGACGGAATCCTGACCGATGGCCTGGGCCGACGCGTCGACTTCCGCAACACGATCATCATCATGACGTCGAACATCGGCGCGCGCGACATCAAGAACCTGGGCAAAGGCCTGGGCTTCGCAGCGTCGAACGAGGTCGTCACGCACGACTACAAGAAGATGAAGTCGACGGTCGAGGATGCGCTCAAACGCGTCTTCAACCCCGAGTTCTTGAACCGCATCGACGACGTGATCGTCTTCCAGCCGCTCGAGAAGTCGCACATCTTCGAGATCATCGACCTGCTCATGGCCGAACTCCTCGTCCGCACGAGCGACCTGGGCATTTCGGTCGAGTTGGACCACGACGCCAAGACGTTCCTGTCGGACAAGGGCTACGATCCGCAGTTCGGCGCGCGCCCGCTCCGCAGAGCGCTGCAGAAGTACGTCGAAGACCCGATGGCCGAGCAGATCCTGAACGCTGATCTGTCCGAAGGCGACACGATCCTCGTCAGCTACGACAAGGACAAGTCAGACGCCGAATTGCAGTTCGAAACGCGTAAAGGCGAGCCGGTCGCCGCCGACGTCTCGGAAGGCGAAAGTCCCGAAGAAGCCGAAGCCGAATCGGGCGACGCTGCCTGACATTTCCTACCAACCGAAAACGCCCCGCCCGTCATCGCGACCGGCGGGGCGTTTCATTTTCCGCCTCTACTGTCTCGCCGCCCAGCGCTCGAAGTACACACACGACGCGGCAACGATGTGGGAGATGGCGTCCTCGAATGCCTGTTCGTTGCCCTCTTTCCCCATAGCCGTGAGAGCGAACGCGACGCCGTCGATCTCGATGATCGCCCAAAGGGTGCGGACGCCGGGAAGCTGACCCGATTTCCATGCGGCCACTGCGCCGGGCGGCAAGCCGGGCAGCGGACCTCCGGGCTTGGGAAGCCGCAAGATGCGCAGGATCTCGTCTTTCTCCTCGCCTTGAATCACGCGGTCGTCGTAGAGTGCGCGCAGGTACGCGTCGATTTCGATGGGCGCGCCACTGTTCTCGCGTCCTGCTTCTCGCGCGGCGAAATCCATCATCTTGCGCTGAAGCGACAGGTGTTCGAACCTGAACGGCCAGACCCCTTCCAGATTGGCATTGATCGCATCCATGCCGATGCGGTCGATCAGCAAGTTGGTCGCTGTGTTGTCGCTCAGCACGATCATGAGCACTCCCAGGTCCGATAGCGACACCTGAGACGCGCCATCGGAGAACAAGCCCAGCACCCCCGTCCCTCCCACCTGATCGGACGATTCAATAGTCACGCGCTCGCCGGGCGACAGACTTCCCGACTGGAAGGCGCGATGCAGTTCGACTAGAATCGGAATCTTGATCGCACTGGCCTGCGGGTAGGGTTCGAGTGCATTGTAAGAAAACCCTTCCCGCGCGCCGACCTCTTGGATCACGAAACTGAACGTCCCCGGTAGAGAATCGGCCAGGCGGGTCAGGTCGTCGAAAAACGCATCGCGTACGAGAGCGACTGAGTCCGGCTCGCTCTGAGCACGACTCGAATGGGCGAGCGGCGATACGATCAGAACGGACAAGACGAAGCCGATTCGTACACCAGAGGCGATTCGGTTAGCTGCGCCCATAATCGTCCTCGAGCCGCTCGATGTCGTCCTCGCGGCATACGCCCATCTGCGTTTCGATGATGACGAGATACTCGTCGGTGTCGTTGGCGATGCGGTGCACGCCGCCCAGCGGGATAAAGAGGCTGTCGCCCGCCGTAATGCGGCGATCTTCTCCGTCGAGGTGAAAGATGCCTTCGCCCTGGACGATGACCCAATACTCTTTGCGCTGGGCGTGGCGCTGGAGGCTCAACCGCTCGCCGGGCAGCACGACGATGCGTTTGACGCGGTAGCCGGGTTCGTTGAGGTATTCCTCCCAGCGTCCCCAGGGGCGGTTGTCGGAGTCGATGAGCATGGGCTGTTGGAGTTGAATGAGTGGATGTGTGGGACAAACTAAACACGTCGCATCTGGCAGACTTGGCGTGTGTGACCGAATCGCACTCCGGCAACCAATTTTGTACTTTCGACGATCTCATTCCCGACTTCTCATGCGCCTCCTCCCCGCCCTCGCTCTGCTCCTGATCGCATCGACGGTGTCGGCGCAGACACCCGCTCCTATGGCCGACAAGCGCCCGCTCACCCTCTCCAACCACGGCATCGACCGAGTCGACGACTACTACTGGCTCAACGACCGCGAAGACGCCGACGTGATCGCCTATCTAAACGCCGAGAACGCCTATACCGAGGAGAAAACGGCGCACCTGGCCGACTTGCGCCAGACGCTGTACGATGAGATGGTCGCTCGCATCGCGCAGGACGACGCCACGCCGCCCTACTTCGACAACGGCTACTGGTACTACACGCGCTTCGAGACCGGCAAAGAATATCCGATCTACGCGCGTAAGGCTGGCTCGCTCGACGCCGACGAAGAAGTGATTCTGGACGTGAATCCGATGGCCGAGGGCTACAGCTACTTCCAGATCGGCGGGATGGACGTGAGTCCCGACGGCAACCGCCTCGCGTTCGCCGCCGACACCGTCGGTCGACGCATCTATACACTCCACATCAAAGACCTGACGACGGGCGAGATGGTCGGCCAACCCATCGAAACGACCGGCGGATATGGCGTCTGGGCCGACGATCAGACGCTGTTCTACCCGCGCCAGGACGTGAACACGCTGCGAACGTATCAGGTGCTGCGTCACAGCGTCGGCAGCAATCCGATGAGCGATGCGCTCGTGTTTCAGGAGGACGACGAAGAGTTCTACGTCGGCGTCGGTCGGAGCAAAAGCCGCGAATTCGTGATGATCCAGTCCTCGCAGACGCTTTCAGACGAGGTGCGCTACCTCGACGCGGCCCATCCGAGAGGTCAGTTCACGGTCGTTGCGCCGCGACAGCGCGGACTGGAGTACTCAGTCGACCACGCGGGCGACTGGTTCTACATCCGCTCGAACGCAGACGGTGCCGACAACTTCAAACTGAGCCGGGCGCGTCCGGGCGCGACGGGGGTCGATCAGTGGGAGGACGTGGTCGCTCACGATGAGGACGTGTACCACGAAGGCTTCGAAGTGTCGAGCGGGCATCTCGCCGTTCAGGAGCGCACGAACGCGCTTCGCAGACTGCGCATCCGCGATCTGTCGGACGCATCCGAGCATTTCGTCGCGTTCGACGAACCGGCGTACTCGGTCGACCTCAGCGTCAACCGCGCGTACGACACCGACGTGATTCGCTACACCTACACGTCGATGACCACTCCGACGCAGACGGTCGATTACGACATGGGCACGCGCGAAAAAACCGTCGTCAAGCAAGACGAGATAGTCGGTGATTTCGACTCCGCCGACTACGTGACAGAGCGCAGTTGGGCGACGGCTAGCGACGGCGTCCGCATCCCGATCTCCATCGTCCGTCACAAAGACACGCCGGTCGATGGTAGCGCACCAGCCCTGCTCTACGGCTACGGCAGCTACGGCGCGTCGATGAACGCCTCGTTTTCGTCGACCCGGTTGAGCCTGCTCGACCGAGGCTTCGTCTTCGCCATCGCGCACATTCGCGGCGGACAGGAGATGGGTCGACGCTGGTACGAAGACGGCAAGCTGATGCGCAAAATGAACACGTTTACCGACTTCATCGCTGCCGGAGAGCACCTGATCGCCCAAGGATATGCCGCGCCCGACGGATTGTACGCCAACGGCGGATCGGCGGGCGGACTGCTGATGGGCGCTGTCGTCAACCTGCGACCCGACTTGTGGGCAGGCGTCGTCGCCGCCGTGCCGTTTGTAGATGTCGTCACCACGATGCTCGACGACACGATACCGCTGACGACGTTCGAGTACGACGAGTGGGGCAATCCCAACGAGCCGGACGCCTTCGCCTACATGATGTCCTACTCGCCCTATGACAACGTAGAGGCCAAGGCCTACCCGAACCTACTCGTGACGACGGGCCTGCACGACTCACAGGTGCAGTATTGGGAGCCTGCCAAGTGGGTCGCCAAATTGCGCGACGTAAAGACGGACAACCACGTGCTGCTGCTCAAGACCGACATGGAAGCCGGGCACAGCGGCACGACGGGACGCTTTCGCCGCTTCAAAGACACCGCTTTCGACTACGCGTTTTTGCTGGACTTGGCAGGTAAGGCAGAGTAGCGGAAACGCTCCGAGTTGTCATCCCCTCTCATGTCATTGCGAGGAGCGGAGCGACGTGGCAATCCCCATACTGTCTACAGGCTTGGGAGATCGCCACGGCCTACGTCCTCGCGATGACAGATGAGGAGTAGTCCCGCTAGCTCCCTCAGTTGCCGCGCAGCGCAATCGTCCCGTTTTCCGTTCGGAGCATGACGCGGCGAGCGGCATCGCTGAGCTGCGCGGTGAACGAAGCTCCCGCTCCGTCCGGGTCGAGTTTGCGGTTGCGCAGTGGCAATCCATCGGCGGAGATGCGACCTGCCGATGTGCGGGCTTCAATGTCAGCGGAGGCGTTGGCGGGAAGCGTCAGCGCGAGGTTGCCGTTGCGGGTTTCGATTTCCACGTCGCCGCCCAGTCCGGCGAAGGCGGCATCGACGTTGCCGTTGCTGACCTCTACATCAGCGCCTCCCCGCATTTCGCTCAGCGCGACCGTTCCGTTCGAGACGCGGATAGTCACGTTCGAGGACAGCCCTTCGAGCCGCACCGTGCCATTTGGCAGGTTCAGCGTTAGCGGTGTCCCAGCAGGCACGGTTCCGACGATGTCGACTTCCGTGCGGTCGGCGTCGTCCGAGGTGATCGTATAGCGGTATGCCCCGTCGATCCCCGTCTCTACGATGCGGATGCCATCCAAGCGCTCGCGCGCCTCTTCGTCGTCATCGGCTCGGGCGTGGCGCTCGAAGGTCAAGTCGGCGGATTCGGCGTCTGTTGCGGTCAGATCGATGCTCCCAGCGAAGAGGTCGATGGCAAGCGTTCGTCCAGCCGGATTGACTCCGCGCGTTTCCTCCGACGATACTTCGCCTGTTCCCAGCACGAGCGTGCCGTCGTCCTGCTGAGCGACATCGTCGCCGGAGCAAGCGGCGAGAAATAGAAAGGCGAAGAGCAGCAGGCGAGACATGGCGAGGTGTTGTAGGGAGAGAGCCGGTCTACTCGCCCACCCCGCTCTATCGTTCCAGGCTCACAGAATGTCCGTCACGACGAGTACGTCGTAGAGGGCGTGCGTCCAGGCTGCTACTCCGAACCCGCGCAACAAATACAGCGCGTTGAGCAACAGGCCGAGCAAGAAGCGATAGACGAACGAAGTCAGTTGGAGCGGGTCGCCGTACGCGCCGATGTAGTGGACGGCACTAAAGACGAACGCGCCAATGACAGCAGCCAGCACGTACGACAAGCGCTTCTCTCCCTTGGTCAGCGTCCGGAACAGCCAGAACAACCCGGTCACGAGGACGACGCGAAAAAGCAACTCCTCGTACAATCCGGCGCCGAGGGAAAGTGTCAACTCGGTCAGCAGGCCAAACTCGGTTTGGGGAGCGACCATCACCGCCGGGAGAGCGGAGAACAAAACGGGCGCCATCACGACAGTCGCCACGATGGGAAGCAGGACGGCATACGACAGGCTCTCGACGAGCATCCAGCCCAGAAAATCCCCATGCACCGGCACAGAACGTCCTCGCCTTCGCTTCTCCCACCATACGATGCCGAAGCCGACCGCAATCACGACGAGCGTCGTCGCCCAGGTTCCGCTCAGCCCGATCACTCCCAGGATCGACTTGAACCAGATGTCGGCGCCGATGCGCACGTTGACGCCGCCAGGACGGTTGATCCACAGGATCAGCACTTCGTAGATCACCAATAAGGGCAGAGCCGACCAGAAGCCGTACGTCGCCGTGCGCGTCAGTTTGAAGTAGGAGCGAGCGTCACGCGAAAACGGATCACTCGGCAGAGAAAACAACGGCTGGTTTTTCGCGCCATCGGAAGGCACAGATTCAGCGTCACTCGTCATCGTCCCAGCCCAAGCCTTGCACGTTCAAGAGCGCATCGTTGAGTTCGGCGCGACTGTGCGCGTCCCGTAGTCGCTCGGCGACCGCGATGCCTGATCGATACACTCGTTCAGCGGCATCCTTCTGATCGACCGCTTCCAGCAATTTACCCAGATGATAGTACGTGCCCACGTAATCGGGCTGCTCGCGAACGAGGGTCTGGTAGTGACCGAGGGCCTGTTCTGCCTCACCGCGTTTGGCATACTCTTGAGCGAGAGCAAAGCGCGTGAACGCGTCGTCAGGGTCGTCGGCGAGAAAGCCGAGTAGTGTGGGAATGCGGTCGATCACCAGCTTCCTCCGGCACCACCGCCACCGAAGCCCCCACCACCGAAGCCGCCAAACCCACCGCCGCCGCCGAAGCCTCCACCGCCAAATCCGCCGCCGCCACTTCCGCCACCGAAGCCACCGCCGCCCCAGATGATAATCGGTGGCCCGCCACGCCCACCGCCGTACCGCTTGCCTCCTTTGCCGCCGCGCGACGAGAAGTAAAAGACGAGTAGAATCGCGAGCAAGATGAGTTGGATCGGGAAGCCGCCTTCGCCATCGGATTGTTCGGCCTGTTCGAGCGCCTCGTATTCGCCCGCTGCCGCTGCCATCAGGATCGTAGTCGCCTCCTCCAATCCAGCATAGTAGTTGCCGTCGCGAAACTGCGGCACGAGCACATTGCGAACGACGCGCGAGGCGTACACGTCTGGCACGGCCCCTTCCAGTCCTCTGCCGACAGCGATAAACACATCTCGGTCTTCGATGGCGACCAAGATCACGATGCCGTTGTCGCGCCCCTGCTGCCCAACGCCCAAATCACGCCCCAAGTCGGTAGCGTACGTCGCGGGATCGGCGCCGTTGATGCTGCGGAGAACGACTATGGCGATCTGGTTGGACGTCGTATCGCTGTACGCCGTTAGCCGCGTCTCCAGGCTTGATTTCTGACCTGGCGTGAGCAAGGACGCCTCGTCGATCACGAAGCCCGTCGGACGCACCTCGGACTGCGCGTGCACCGATGGGGCGACGCAGAGTAGCAGGAGCACAAACAGCCGATACATCGACACGAGGAGTCGAACGACAGAGATCAGCTATTATCGAACAGGTCGCCTACGTCAGGGGCGTCTTCTGAACCGGCGTCGGACTCGAAAGCCGCTCGCTGTTCAAAGCCCATCATTCCGGCGAAGAGCGCGGCAGGAAATTGACGCACCTTGGTGTTGTAGCCGCGCACGACGTTGTTGTAGTCGCTGCGCGCCACCTGAATGCGGTTTTCGGTTCCTTCCAGTTGCGCCTGCAAGTCGCGGAAACCAGCAGTCGCCTGGAGCTGGGGATAGTTTTCTGCCACAGCGAGCAAGCGTCCTAGCGAACTCGAAAGCGCCGACTGTGCCTCTTGAAACTGACGCAGCTTGGCCGGATCGTCCAGATCTTCAGCCGACACGTTGATGCTCGTCGCCCGGGCGCGGGCTTCGACGACGTTTTCCAGCGTTTCGCTCTCAAAATCAGCCGACGCGCGAACGGTCGACACGAGGTTGGGAATCAGGTCGGCGCGGCGTTGGTACTGCGACTCGACGTTGGCCCAGGCTGTGTTGACGTTTTCGTCTTCGGTGACGAGCGAGTTGTACTGCCCGCACCCGGCACACCCGGCGAAACCGAGAACGAGAACGAGGACGAGGAGCGCGATGGCGCCGGGACTACGCATGGAGGTAGGAGTCGAGAGAAGAGTCTTGCGTACGAACGCCGGACACTAGCAGTTTCGCCCTCCTCTCGGTCAGACCAGGCGTTTCAGATCGAGCATCACGTCTGTTTCCGAGAACTGCTCGGCGTCCAATCCAAAGACGTGCGCAGCGGCGATACGGATTCGGCTCAGGACCAAGCCGAGCGTGCCTGCAACAAGGCTCGCGCTAATCAGACCGGATGCGGCGAGGGTGCGTTTGGAGATCGACATGACGGCGGCGGATAGGAGAGAGACCAACAGGTACTTAACGACGTTAAGCTAACTCTGCTTGTGTGAAACGGCAACGCGTAATCGCTTGCAGACACAGGCTTTACGATTGGATGATCTGGGACACATGACACCTTCTCACTCGGCCTCGGCTCTTGTCGCCGACTCGTCCGTTTGCTACCCAAATGCTCTGCCCCATGGATACCCTAGCCGCCCGCATCGCCGCGCTTGAAGATGAGTTTGAACCGTTCGACGATCCGCTCGATCGATACGAAGTACTCATCGACAAAGGACGCGACTTGCCCTCTCTACCAGAAGCCGAAAAGCAAGACGTGTTCCTCGTCAAAGGCTGCCAGTCTCAGGTATGGATAGTGCCCCGATTGGAAGATGACCTGCTCCACTTCGCGGGCGATTCGGACGCACTCATCACCCGCGGCCTTGTCGCCTTACTCCACGAAGCGCTGTCGGGCCTTCCGGCTAGCGAAGTCCGCGAGGCCGACCTCGACTTCATGGAACGTCTCGGCCTCTACGGGCATCTATCTCCCACACGCAAAAACGGCCTTTCCGCTATGCTCGGTCGTCTGCGCGCCTACTCCGCCTGAATCTCCTCTCCTCATGTCCGACCAGCCCACACCTGCCGACGCTCACGAGCGCGCCCTGATCGAAGGCCGCGTCATCGAAACGCTCCGCACCGTTTTCGACCCCGAGCTTCCGGTCAACATCTACGAGTTGGGGCTGATTTACGACGTCCGCGTCCGCGAAGACCGCCACGTCGATGTCGACATGACGCTGACGGCGCCCTCATGCCCCGTAGCCGGGACGCTGCCGGGCGAGGTCGAACGCAAGGTGTACGATACCGAAGGCGTCGAGTCGGCTCACGTGGAGTTGGTGTGGGACCCACCGTTTCGGATGGAGAACATGTCCGAAGAAGTGCGCCTCGAACTGGGCCTGTTATAACCTTGCACCCCTTCGCGTGGCTCAGTTTCGAGCCACGCCTTCGGCTCGAGCGGCGGCTTCTACGGCTTTGGCGACGTTCTCGACGACACGTGGGTCGAACACGCTGGGAATGATAAACTCGGCGGTCAACGTGTCGTCCGAGATGGCTTGGGCGATGGCGTGAGCGGCGGCGAGTTTCATGCCTTCGGTGATGTCGCTCGCTCGGCAGGCGAGGGCGCCTTTGAAGATGCCGGGGAAGCAGAGCACGTTGTTGATCTGATTGGGATAGTCGCTGCGCCCCGTCGCCATGACCGCCACGTGCTCGAACGCCAACTCAGGTGCGATTTCGGGGTCAGGGTTCGACATCGCAAACACGATGGGGTCGGTCGCCATCGACTTCAGATCGTCGACCGTGATCAGGTTGGGGCCGCTCAGTCCGACGAATACGTCTGCGCCTCGGATCACCTCGCTGATGCTGCCTTCTTCCAGGTGCGGGTTGGAAATCATCGCAAAGGCTTGTTTGTCGGCGGACAGATCGCCGCGCCCTCTCACCAGCGCCCCATTCCGATCGACCCCGATCAGGTTGGTGACACCCAAATCGAGGATCATCTTCCCGACCGCCGTCCCCGCCGCGCCGACGCCCATCACGATGACTTTAACGTCCTCGGGCCTTTTGCCCACCACGCGCAGCGCATTGATCAGCGCCGCCGTCGTCACCACTGCCGTTCCATGCTGATCGTCGTGGAAAACAGGAATGTCGAGTTCGGCCTTAAGTCGCTTCTCGATCTCGAAGCACCGAGGAGCCGAGATGTCCTCCAAGTTGATACCACCGAATCCAGGCGCGATGCGTTTGACGGTCTCGATGATCGCCTCGGTGTCCGTCGTATCGAGGCAGATCGGAAACGCGTTGACGCCTGCGAACTCCTTGAACAACTGCGCCTTGCCCTCCATCACGGGCAGCGCGGCTTCGGGTCCGATGTCGCCCAAACCGAGGACGGCTGTTCCATCCGTGACAACGGCGACCATGTTGCCCTTGCTCGTCAACTCATACGCCTGCTCGGGATGCTCGTGGATCGCCGTGCAGACGCGCGCGACGCCGGGCGTGTAGGCCATCGAAAGCTGCTCTCGGCTGCGGATCGGCACCTTGCTGTCGACCGAGATCTTGCCGCCACGGTGCATCAGAAACGTCCGATCCGACACATTGACGACGCGGATACCGCTGAGGGTTTTGATCGTGCTCATCAGCGCTTCCAGATTCCCGCCCAATGAGTAGACCGTCACGTCGCGCGTGAGAACCGGACCTTCAGCCTGGATGATTTCGATGTCGCCGATGTTGGCACCGTGCTGGCCGATGGCGCTCGTCAGGCGGGCGAGCATTCCAGGCTGATTGGAAAGCTCGACGCGGAGGGTGACCGAGTTGCTGGCCTGGGGAAGAAAGAATCGGTTCATAGACGGGAGTGGAATAAGATCGGAGGCAACGCAGTAGGACGACGCGAGAACGAGTCCGGTTTTGAAAACCCGGCTGGTTTCGATAGTACGGCGGCAAGACCTACAAAAAGGCGGAGCCGACCGGATCGCTCCAGTCGGCTCCGCCGAGGGGTTACGTCTGAGACGTTGAGTCAGGAGGGATTAGCCTTCGTCCTCGTCGCCGTCGTCTTCGTCGTCATCGTTGAAGTCGTCGTCAGTATTGACCGAGCCTTTACCGGCTTTGGCCATGGCGTCGATTTCGTTGACGTTGGCTTTCGACGAGGTCGAGGTAACGGGCTTTCCGCCACCGCCTTCGGCCTTATCCGCGACCGACGCATCGGCAGCTTCGTTGGCTTCGGCTTCCTCGAACTGCGCTTTGAGCGCGGCCAACCCGGACAGTTCGCCGAGCGTTGCCGGGCCGCTGCCCTGCTGCGACGAAGCGTACGTCTGGATGTCCTGACGCTCGCGCTGCTGACCTTCGCGGCGTTCGCGCTGCTCGGCGTAGCGGGCCGTACGTGCGGCTTCGCGTTCCTGAGCAACTTCGGACAGGATGATGTCCTTGTTCTGCCCGTCGAAGCGGATGACGCTGACGCCTTCGAGTACCTGGCCTTCCTTGTAGCTGTCGGCAGGGTGTCCCTTGCGCTCCAACTCACCAGCAGGAATGAAGCCTTCGACTTCGAGCGGCAGATCGACCGTGAGGCCGGCTTCTGCGACGCGCGTGACCGTGACCGGGTGCTGCGTGCCTTCGGCGTAGACGTTCTCGAACTGCTTCCACGGGTTCGTCTCGACCTGCTTGTGGCCCAGCGAAATGCGGCGGTTGCGCTCGTCGATTCCCAACACCTGCACCTGAAGCTCTTCGCCCTTGCGGACGACTTCTCCAGGATGACGCACCTTCTTGGTCCAGCTCAGGTCCGAGATGTGAACGAGTCCGTCGATGCCTTCTTCGATCTCGACAAAGACGCCAAACGCGGTGATGTTGCGCACCTTGCCCGACAGCGTCGAGCCAACGGGGTGACGCGCGGCGATGCCGTCCCACGGATCGGCCTGCATCTGCTTCATGCCCAGGCTGATCTTCTTCGACTCGTCGTCGATATTGAGGATCTTGACCTGGGTGATCTGGCCGAGGTTTACGACCTGGCTCGGGTGCTTGACGTGCTCGGTCCAGCTCATTTCAGAGATGTGAACCAAGCCTTCGATACCGCGGTCGAGTTCAACGAACGCGCCATAGTCGGTGATCGAGACGACCTTGCCTTCGACGACCTGATCTTCCTTGAACGTCTCGTGGATGGTCTCCCACGGGTGCGGCATCAGCTGCTTGTAGCCCAGCGAGATGCGCTGGCGCTCGCGGTCGTAGTCGAGAACGACGACGTTGATCTGGTCTTCGATGTTGAGCACTTCCGACGGGTGCGACACGCGGCCCCAGCTGAGGTCCGTGATGTGCAGCAGGCCGTCGACACCGCCCAGGTCGACGAAGACGCCGAAGTCGGTGATGTTCTTGACGACGCCCTCGAGGATCTGTCCCGGCTCCATCGTCGAGAGGATCGTCTCGCGCTGGGCGAGCAGGTCCTTCTCAACGAGGGCTTTGTGCGAGATGACGATGTTTTCGTTGGCCGGGTTGAGCTTGACGACCTTGAACTCCATACGGCGCTCCAGGTACGCGTCGAAGTCACGCACAGGGCGCACGTCGATCTGCGAACCAGGCAGGAACGCTTCCATGTCGCCCAGATCGAGCTGAGCGATCATACCGCCCTTGATACGGCGGATGATGACGCCTTCGATGACTTCTTCGGTCTCGAAAGCCTTCTCGACGCGGCGCCAGCGCTGTACGCTGTCGGCCTTCGTCTTGGAGATGATCGGCTCGCCTTTGTAGTTCTCCTTGCGCTCCAAGAAGACCTCGACGGTGTCGCCGGGCTTCAGGTCTTGGGAGAACTCGTTCTTGGCGACGACGCCGTCGCTCTTGAAGCCGAAGTCGATCAGGACATCTTTCGGTCCGACCGTAACGACGCGGCCCACGACGATGTCCTGCTCGGAGATCTGCGTGATCGTGCCTTCGACGAGTGCTTCGTAGGCGGCGCGGCGGCGACGCTCTTCGACTTCGTCTTCCTGGTTCTCCAGGTCGGCGAGCGTGACGACGTCACCGAGGATCTCGCCGGTGTAGCCGATCTGACCCTTGCTCTGGTTCTTGTTGAGATCGGCGACCGTGACGGAAGCCTCATCTTCTACGCGATCGATGTCGTCGCCCGATACGATCTCCTGGATCGTCTCGGCGGCGGCGCTGACTTTCTCGCTGACGGCTTCGACGGCACGCTCGATAAAGCTCTTGTGCTCGCCCTTCGCGGCCTGCTCGTCTGCTTCGGCCTTGGCCTGCTCAGCGGGCGTGATCGCCTCAACGACGTCTTCGACTTTGTCGGCAACGGTGTCGGCGGCTTCGCTAACGGCTTCCGTCGCAGTCTCGACGGCGTCCGAAACGGCGTCGGCAGCGCGCTCGAGCAGGCTTTCTTCTTCCTTGGCGGGCGCTTCTTTGCTCACCGGTTCGGTGAGGGCAGCTTCGGGTTCGACCGAAGTCGGCGCTGTGTCTTTGGCGTTGGCCGCGTCTGCGGCAACTTCGGCGACCTGCTCTTCGGCGAGGTCTTTTTGCTGGTTATCAGCCATATACATACGGTGAGGCATTGCCTCGTGCGTCCGTCGTCGTCGTCTTCCTCGTAACGCGGGCGCGTGTTGCGTGTGTGAGGTCTCGGCGCGAGGAGAAGACGAGCGCACGTGCGCGGTCCCCGCAGAGAGCCGGACAACATACGGAAACGGAGACGATTAGTCCCCTGCTTTGCTCTGCTCGACGAGCCGAACGACCAAATCCACCTGATCTTCCATCGATAACACACCCGTGTCTACCCGGACGGCATCATGCGCGCATTTCAGAGGCGCAACGTCGCGATTGGCATCGCGGTGATCGCGCTCGGCTAGGTCGTCGCGGATCTGATCAAACGTCACATCCTGACCGCGAGCGACTGCTTCGACGAACCGGCGTTCGGCTCGCACGTCGAGATCGGCGTCTAGAAACAGCTTCAACTCGGCGTCGGGAAAGACGACCGTTCCGATGTCACGTCCATCAAGGATGACGCCTCCGCCCTTGCGCGTCCACCCGGCAGCGATCTCACGCTGCTTGCCGAGCAACGCCTCGCGCACCCAGGGAAGAGCGGCGATCTTGCTGGTCGCCGACGTGACGGCAGGCTCACGGATGCGCTCCGTAACGTCGACGCCGTTGAGGTTGAGCGTGAGAAGCCCTTCCCGGTCGTGGTCGAGCGTGAGGTCGAACGGCTGTGGCAACGCGTGCAGTGATCGATCGGGCCACCCGCTGTCGATCAGCGAGAGCGCGACGGTCCGATACATGGCGCCGGTATCGAGATAGAGAAAGCCCAGCGCGCTAGCTGCCGCCTTCGCCGTCGAGCTTTTGCCCGAGCCTGCAGGTCCATCAATCGCAACGATCACCGGCCCGGTCCGCCGACGGACGTGCTGACGATGGTGATTGGGTTCGGGTACCGAATCGGGCCGATAGGCGTCTGGATCGTCGGGGTAGCGACCAGCCGGATCGCGCTTGCTCCAGGCGTTTCCTGTCCGGCGAGGGCCGTCGCGATGTTGAGCAGTTCGCCTACGTTGTTACCGAAGAACGGGACGAGGTCGAGTTGGATGCTGATCGGCACAACCGAGCGTTGCCCAGCAGGTAGCGTGATGCTGCGATTGAACACGCCCGATACCGTCTCGCGGTCCTGGAGGAAGAGTGTCCAGTCGAGTTCGAGCATCTGGGCCGTTCCGTTGGTCTGCGGGTTGTCGGCGCCCAGCATCAGATCGAACGAGAGCGGCAACGAGCCACTGCTGGCCGCCTGCCCCAGCCGAAGCAGATCCATCGGGCGCACGTCACTCGACGTCTGGATGTTACTCAGGTTGACGCCTGCGAGATTGGCCTGCTGCACGCCGTCGATGGCGAAATCGACGTTTCGAAGCGCCTGAAACTGGTTGAGTTGGGCGCAACTGCTCAGCATGAGCAGGCAAGCGGAGGCGAGAACGAGACGGCGAATCATGGCAGGTGGGGCTTGTGCTGATGCCAAACTACGCGCTAGGCGAGCCGCAGCGAAGACCTCGACTATCGGTAGCAGCGAGATTACGCGTTCCCCTACCCTCCCGCAGCGCGCCGGGCCGTCTCCTCGTCAATCACGCTTCGGATGGCGGCAATCGTCGCATCGTCTGTTGTGTACTTGTCGCCATAGGTGAGATTGAACTCGTAATCGAAGTCCGGCGGATTGTCGCCCTGGGTGTGCTGAAGCAGGGTTTCCAGTTTGTCAAGCGCTTTGGCGAGTCGGGCTGTAGGCGTAGCGGCGGCGTCGTACTCGTCCCACAACTGGATCAGGTGCGCACGCTGACGGGGCGGCAGCGTGCCGAGCAAAGACCTAAAGTCCCGACGCTCATCAACTGACTTTCCCGCAGAACCCGTTTGCTCAGGTGCAGGGATGTCGCCGCCGACGACTTCGCCCAAATCGTGGACGATCAGCATCTGCAGCAACCGCAACACGTCGACGTCAGGAAAGCGCTCAGCGATCAGCATAGCCATCAGACACAACCGCCACGTGTGATCGGCGACACTCTCACGGCGCCCACCCGACGTGTATCCGCTTCGGAGCGTGTCTTTCAGCCGCTCGCATCGACGCAGAAAGTCGAGCAGACCCGCCACCTCCTCACGCGTCATACCGCCGGAACGCTGGCGTCTTCCTCAAAGATCGGAACGGGCTGGGCGACGTACCGCGAGACGAGGAACAGGATCACGATTCCGACGGGCATCGAGATCCACCACGGCGCGTTAAAGCCCGTCGGCAGCGTGCCGATCAGGATCGAGACGGCGCCGACTGTAAGAGCGTAGGGAAGTTGCGTGCGCACGTGGGCGATGTGATCACATCCCGATGCCATCGACGAGAGAATCGTGGTGTCCGAGATCGGCGAGCAGTGATCGCCCCAGACGGCTCCGGCAAGAACGGCAGATACGGTCGAGTAGACGATGTGCATGTATTCGACGTCGGTGTGCAACCCATCGGCAGCGAGGACGCCCCAAGCGAGCGGGACGACGATCGGCATCAGGATACCCATCGTACCCCAACTCGTACCGGTCGAAAACGCGGTAGCGGCGGCAAGTAAGAAGACGAGCGTCGGCACGATTCCGGGAACGAGCGCGCCCGAAAGCGCCGACGTGAGAAACTGCGCCGTCCCCAATGCTTCGGTGACGGACGAGAGTGCCCACGCCATCACGAGGATGATCATCGCCAACAGCATCGACTTCATGCCGCTGTACCACGCGTCGATGGTCTGATCGATGGTCAGGATCCGCTGCCCCATCGAGAGGACGGCAGCGACGAGCACGCTCGCCAGCGACGCCCACATCAAGGCTCGGTAGCTATCGGCCTCACCGATGATCTCGCGCAGCCCTCCGCCCGCCGGTCCGAGCGCTTGAACGCCGGTGTAATAGAGTCCGCCCAACACGCCGAACACCAAGACAGCTACTGGGATCAAGGCATTGAATGCGCGTTGCGGCTTGCCCTCGATAGGCATCAGTTCGTCGCTGTCCGCCGAGGCATCGACGATGGCGTCCGGCCCCAAGACAGCGCCCGTTTCACGCGCGCGCATCTCTGCCTTACGCATCGGCCCAAAATCGCGACCGCTTCCTGCGATAAACAGCAAAAACGCGATGCTGAAAATGGGGTAAAAGCTGTAGGGAATCGAGTTGAGGAAGATGCTGTACGCTCCCTCGTTGAGTCCGGGAATCTTATCGGTAGCCGTTCCGATCAGGCCGACTTCGTAGCCGATCCACGTCGTCACCAGCGCGAGGCAGGCGATGGGCGCAGCCGTCGAGTCGACCAGATAGGCGAGCTTCTCGCGCGATATGCGCAGCCGATCCGTCACGGGCCGCATCGTGTTGCCGACGACGAGCGTGTTGGCGTAGTCGTCAAAAAAGATCACCATGCCCAGCATCGACGTGGCCACCTGCCCCTTCCGGCTCGTCGACGCGAACTTGACCAAGTGGTGGACGATGCCGAACGTACCGCCGTTGCGACTGATGATGCCGACCATGCCACCGATCATGAGCGAGAACAGCACGATTGAGGCGTGATCCGGGTCAGCCAGGGCGTTGAGGATGAAGATCTGGAACGCGTCGAGCATGCCCCAAAAGAAGCCAGCGAACAGCGTCCCGTGCACGATCCACGCGCCGACCCAGATGCCCAAAAACAGCGCCGGAATCACGCGCTTGAACAGCAGGGCAACACCAATGGCGATGATCGGCGGCAAAATCGACCACCAGCCCGGAATGGCACGGGTGCGCGTCTGCCCAATCGTCTGCCCGTTGGATACGACAACCACGTCGCCTGTCTCGTCGGCGCGGAGTTTGGCACGGTGAACGTCGCCGTCGGCGTCATACACCAGCCGCACTTCTTGATCGCCCAAGCGCGCTGTTCCCCCCGGATGCATCGGTAGTCCGTGCACATCGACCGACACATCTCCCCCCTTGAGAACCAGGGGCGGCACGACGATCCGAACCTGCTCTGCCTGCGCGACTTCGGCCTGGACGGGCGCGACGGTTGCGGCGTCCTGCGCATAGGCGGCAGGCGTCAGGATCAGCAGGAAAAGCAGCAGCGCAACGCGCATCGGTGAAGGGTAACGAGGAAAAGTGGGCGGCTTCAAAAGGCCTTAGCGCGTGCCATAGAGTCGATCACCGGCATCGCCCAAGCCGGGACGGATGTAGGCACTGGCGTCCAACTCCCGGTCGAGAGCAGCGGTGACGATGGGCACATCGGGATGAGCAGCGGCGAGGGCGCGAACGCCTTCAGGCGCGGCGACGAGGCAGACGAACGACAGGTGACGCGCGCCCAACTCACGCAGTCGCGTCAGCGCGGCGATAGCGCTCCCCCCCGTCGCCAGCATCGGATCGAGCACGAACGTGGCGGCATCTGGGACGCCGGGCGGAAGGCGCTCGTAGTAGCCGCGCGGCAGGTGCGAGTCGTGATCGCGCTGAACGCCAACGTGACCCACTCGCGCATCGGGCAGAAGCGACAAGAAGCCGTCCATTAGCCCCAACCCGGCACGCAAGACCGGCACCAACACCACCTCACGCTCGAACGCATGGCCGACCGTCGGTTCGAGCGGCGTCTCGACCTCGACCTCGCGCATCGGCACGTCGCGCAGGGCGTGAGCGGCCAGCAACGACGACGCGCGGATGAGCGAGGCGCGAAACGTACCGTGATCGGTCGTCACGTCGCGCAGGATCGTCATCTCACGCCTAAGCAGAGCGTGGTCGACGACGTCGAGCGATCGGGGAAGGTCGGGATCGGCCATCGGCTTAGACGCGCGGCGGGTTGCCGGCGCCGGGTCCTTTGGGTCCGCCTTTTTTCAGATCCCGCTGCGCCTTCTTCTCACCCTTGACGCGCGTGGCGACCACCTCGTTTTCTTCCCATGGACGGCGCTCGAAATAGCTTTTCGTCAGCGTGGCGAGCACACCGGAGAGTGCCAGAAGCGCGAGCACGTTGGGCAAGGTTACGAGCGAAAGCGCCACATCGCCCAGGTCCCATATCGTCGTCACGGCCAGCGTTGCGCCGACGAAGTGCATCACGACGAACACGAACTTGAACGGTAGGATGGCTCCGGCGCCAAAGATGTAGTTGGCGCAGCGGTCGCCGTAGTAACTCCACGAAATCGACGTCGACACGGCGAAGAGCACGACCGAGATCAGCACGATATAGCGGCCCAGCCAACCCAGCCCGATCGGGTCTAGCCCTTTCTCGAACGCCAGCGTCGTCAGCGGAGCGGAGTTGCGGTATCCGGCGCCGTAGAGCACGTCGGTGCGCGTGCCGTCGGCTGCTTCGGCCTCGTTCGTACGTGGAAAGAGCGTGCCCGTAAACGGCGTCTGCTGCGCCTCGTCGACATAGAGCGGCTGATCGACGCCGATGGTCAGATAGCCCAATCCAACATCCCCGACGGGGCGACCGTCGACGTACTGGATGGATTCGGGCCGATCTGCCCCGACGAATGTGCCGTCCGACGATTCGCGAGCAAACGTGCCGCTTTCGTCCTGAACGAGGTAGCTGACGTTGTTGTCGCTCAACCGGAAGGTCGTGTCGACCTGCTCGCTGAACACGCCCGTCGAGATGATGACCAGAGCGGTGATCGTACAGATGACGATCGTGTCGATGAACGGCTCCAAGAGTGCCACGACGCCTTCGCTGACGGGTTCGTCTGTTTTGGCCGCCGAGTGCGCGATGGGCGCGCTTCCCTGTCCGGCTTCGTTGGAGAAGAGGCCGCGCTGCACGCCGTAGGTGAGCGTGAGCAGGAAGAGACCAGCGCCCGTTCCAGCGATGCCACTCGTTGGGTTGAACGCTTCGGTGAAGATGAGTGCGAACGACGACGGAACGGCTTCGATGTTGAGACCCAAGATCACGAGGGCGCCCGAAACGTAAACCGCCGCCATGATCGGAGCCACAATGCTCGTCACCTTGCCGATGCGCGCGATGCCGCCCAAGATCACGATGCCGACAACGATAGCCGTCGTCAGGCCGGTCATCCACGGCGCGATGCCGAACGTGTCGGCTACCTGCGTGGCGATCGTGTTGGCCTGGACCGCGTTGCCCGTCATGAACGAGGTCAACATGAGCGCGGCGGCGAAAAAGATGGCGACGCCCTTGAAAACGCCCTTGAGTC
Organism: Rhodothermales bacterium; assembly: GCA_963793245.1. Lineage (GTDB taxonomy): Bacteria > Bacteroidota > Rhodothermia > Rhodothermales > BA12 > CAXBBB01. Next base: position 985,361 of record CAWBZG010000002.1, on the reverse strand, counting down.
CGACGCCGAATCGATCCGTCAGTCCGCGTTCGATGTAATACATCGGACCGCCCGAGACGCTCCCCTCCCACGCCTTGGCGTCCAGGTCGGGCTTGACGACTTCGCGGTACTGCTGCGCCAGCGTGACTTCCGAGTATTTGGTCGCCATGCCGAGCAGGGCCGTCACCCACATCCAGAAGACAGCGCCCGGCCCGCCCAAGTGGACGGCCATCGCGACGCCTGCGATGTTGCCGACGCCGACAGTGGCCGAGAGCGCCGTCGTCAGCGCCTGGAAGTGCGACACGTCGCCCGGTTCGTCGGGGTCGTCGTATTTGCCCGTCGTGACGGCGACGCCGTGCGCGAACCGACGAAACTGGACGAAGCCCAGCCGAAGCGTCAGAAAGAGGCCTGTTCCGAGCAGCCCGATGATGAGCGGCCATTTGAGAATGTCGTTGACGTGGTCAATGACGGAGCTGAACAGATCCATGCGGACGGGTCGGGAGTCGGGAAGAGTAACATGAGACGCTCAAGCCAGAGCGCGAGGCCCCGTCGACGCGTCAGACGAACGATCTGCAAAGATAGACGCCGTTGCCCCCGCTTCACAACCGGCTCACCCATCGACAGCAGATGTCGACCTCAGCCCCCTCCCTATTCCGAACCCCCTTTCACCGCTTCGCGCGGCAAGAGCGCCCACACCGCCAGTGCCGCCCCAAGCGGAGCGACGGACAGCAACCACAGCGCCGATGCGTATCCGCCCAGCCCATCCGAAACGAGCGGCAACAGCGGAGGGCCTACGGCGGTCGCGGCAACGAAGAGGGTCTGCGAGAAGCCTTTGATCGCGCCGATGTGATCGCGCCCGAAGTAGTGGGCAAACGCGCTGCCCCCGACGTTACTCTGGATGCCCTGCACGATGCCGAACAACGCGCCGTAGACCGCAACAGCGGCGACAGAAGAGACCATCGGCAGTCCCACTGTCACGCCGACAAACAGCAGCAATCCCGACACCAATACCCGCCTCGGCCCCAATCGGTCGACGGCTGCGCCCGACGTCACGTTGGCGATCCAGTTGGCGATTCCAAAAGTGGTGAACATGACCGCAGCGCCCTCGCCCGAAACGCCTCCGCTCGACATCAAGTCGACGTGGTGGAACAGGTAGGCCGTCCCCAGGCAGTTGAGAAGGGCAATGCTTCCGACGAGCGTCCAGAACGCAGGCGTACGCCGCGCCTCAGCCAAGGTCGACGACGGTTCGACCTCGATGTGATCGGCTACTCCTGCACCATCCGGCACGAGTCCGTAGCGCTCGGGACGGTGGCGGAAGAACAGTCCCGCAATCGGAATCACCAGCACCGCCACGCCCACGCCGATCCACGCATACGTCATCCGCCATCCGACGCCGTCGATTCCCCACTGCATCAGCGGTGGTACCAATGCCACGGCGAGCGACATGCCCGCGCCCATCAGTCCGATGGCCAGCCCACGCCTGCGCACGAACCACAGGTTGACGACGTGGATTGCCGAAAGCGCCAACGCGCCCTGTCCCAACGCCCGCAGCAAGAAAAACCCCAATGCCAACGTGACGATGCCGCTCGCCTGCCCCATGATCGCGCACGACAGGCCCAGCAAGACGGCAGCTACGAGCGCTCCACGGCGCGGTCCCCAGCGGTCGAGGGCGCGTCCGGTCAGCGGCAAGACCAGGGCGGCGGCAACCGTCGCGCCTCCGTACACCAATCCAACGACCGAGCGCGAAACTCCAAGGTCCTGGATAAACGAGTCGATGAACAGCGACACGCCCGCCGTCTGTCCAGGAATCGTCGCGCCCATCACCAGTGCTGCGGCGAACGTGACGTTCCAGCCGAAGAAATGCGGCGACCGCTCGACGACGCGGCTGCTAAGGAGTGACTGGGTCACAGGTTGGCGACGCTACGGGTAACGTCGCTGCGGGTTGGGTGTCTGTCCGGCACGACTAGAGCGTGTGCGGGTCGACTTCCACGAACTGGCCGCTCAGGTAGCCCATCGTGCGCGTCGGATACTTTTGAACCAAGCGATAGTCGTGCGTTGCCATGACGAGGGTCATGCCCTGATCGTGCAGACTCAGGAGCAGTTTCATGATTTCGTCCGACACGGCAGGATCGAGGTTTCCGGTCGGCTCATCGGCCAGCAGCACCCACGGCTCCCCGACAATGGCTCTGGCGACGGCCACACGCTGCTGCTCGCCGCCCGACAGTTCGTGGGGCATCCGCTGCCACTTGTGGCTCAGGCCGACGCGCGCCAACGCGTGGAGAACGCGGGTCTTAATCCGCTTGCCGCTTTTGCCAGTCACGTGCAGCACAAACGCGACGTTTTCGTAGACGCTCCGGTCCGGCAACAGCTGAAAGTCCTGAAAGATGACGCCGACGCTGCGCCTCAGAAACGGCACCTCGCGCGGGCGGATCGTATCGCTCCGATAGTCGCCAATCTGGATCGTGCCGCTCTGAGGGATCACGTCGAGGTAGAGCAGCCGAAGCAGCGTGCTCTTGCCGCAGCCCGTTGGCCCGACCAGGTTGACGCGCTCCCCACGCTGGACCGATAGCGAGAGGTCGCTCAACACGTCACGCTTCCCTCCGCCGGGGACGGGGTACGAGACAGTGACGTTGCGCAGGTCGATCATAGGCGGAAGCTACGCAGATGCGGCGGATCTGCGCACGACTAGGTGGACGCGTTCGCTGGCCTCACTCGCCTCGGCATCCGAAAACCCATCATACGCGGCGACCTCCTCCAACTCGGCAGGCAACAGATCGCGAACCTCAGCAAGGGTGTACGCGCGCTGGACGTGCGTCTCGTGAAACGTCTGACCTAATATGATCAACTCGAAATCGGTCGTGTGCAGGTGGGCGTCGGTGTCGTAGCGGCTGGTGCGAACGTAGGAAAATCCCTCGGCTTCGCCCTCGTCCTGAAAGTCGGCCTCGTTGTTGGCGCTGTTGGTCGGCGTCGATACGTCGAACACGAAGATGCCGTCCGGCTTCATCGCTCGGGCGGCACTTGCGAAGAGACTCCGCACGTCGGACGGATCGACCAGGTAATTCAGTCCGTCGTAGACCAGCACGACGGCGTCGGCCAGGCGTCGGTCTGGAACGAGGTGAAGTCAGCGACAGCGAACGTCACGTCGGCGCCGTGCAACTCGGCCTTGCGCTCGGCGACGCGCACCATCGCAGCCGATCCGTCGGTCGCCGTGTAGCGGTAGTCTCCCATCGGTTGGAGTTCGATCGCCAGCGATCCGGTTCCGCACCCCAGTTCGAGCACGTCGCGAGTCATCGGGCTGATGGCGCTGAATCAGATCGTGGACGTAGTCGGCCCAGAACTCGTAGTCGACGTGCTCCATGACCACGTCGTATCCGGCGGCGAGGGCGTCGTAGGGCGTGGCCTCGTGAGGCGTGGCAGGTGTGGACATCGGATGGGCGTCGAGCAGAACCCCAAAGAAACGGCGGCGACGGCGGACTGAGAGTGAAAGCGAAACGCCTCTTACAGTTGAAATCCCATAGGTGCGCGGTCGGATTCTTCGGGCGGCGCTTCCAGTTCGACAGCATACGTCACGCTGATCGGCTGCATCCCCCGTCCTTCCCAAACTGCGCGCGAGGGCGCGTTGGCTGCGAGCACGTCGAAGCGCACCCTGCTCAGCCTTCTTTCACGTGCCCACTCGACGGCAGCGTCCATCAGTCGACCTGCCAGCCCCGCGCGTCGGTATTTCGGGACGACGTACAACTCCGTCAACTGCGCCTCGACGCTTCCTGCATAGACCGGCGACGGCGCCGACGTGTGCCCGGCGACGAACCCGACCGGCTTACCGTCCGCCTCGGCTACGAGTACGACGGCCGACAGAGAGCCGATGGCGTCGCGCAGCGTCGTTCGTCCGCGTTCGTCGGCATCCTTGGACGGAGTTGCGCGCGGATCCAGTGCGGCTTGTTCGCGCATGAAGGCTGACCACATCTGCGCCAGTGCGTTGAGGTCGGCGGGATGGGCGGGGCGAATCGTGTGCGTCATCGGTCGAGGTCAGGAAGTGCGGGCTTCGTAGCGAGCGCCTAGGATGCCCCGCGAGGCGAGCAGTTCGGCGTTCAAGATCGCGCCACCGGCCGCACCTCGGATCGTGTTGTGGACGAGGGCCACAAACTGAACGCCGAAGTTCGGGCACGCCTGGATGCGCCCAACGGTCGTCGTCATGCCCCGACCGCGCTGCACGTGCAGCCGAGGTTGCGGATGCGAGGGATCGTCGAGCACTTCTACAAACCTCTCGGGCGCAGTAGGCAAATCCAAACCGTTCAGCGGATTCGGCGCGTTCCGAAGGGCATCGGCGACTTCGCCAGCAGATGGATCTCCGGTCAGCCGTACGCTGATACAGAGGGTGTGGCCTTCCATGACCGGCACCCGGTTGCACTGAGCCGACACGACGAACGACGCGTTTTCGATACCGCTCTCGCCGACAGATCCGAGGAGTTTGAGCGGCTCGGTCGCCAGCTTGTCCTCTTCGCCTCCGATATGTGGAACGACGTTTCCCAGCGCGTCGAGCGAAGCGACGCCCGGATAACCCGCGCCCGACAACGCTTGCAACGTCGTCACCTGGACGGCTTCGACGCCCCACTTTTGGTGCAGCGGAGCCAGTGCACTCACCAGACCGACCGTAGAGCAGTTGGGGTTGGTCACGATGAACCCGCCTCCCCACGACTGCCGCTCGATCAGAACAAGGTGATCCGGGTTGACCTCGGGAATCAGCAGCGGCACATCACGATCCATGCGGTGATTGCGCGCGTTCGAGATGACGGCGTATCCCGCCGACGCAAACGCAGCTTCGGCCTCGCCCGCAACCGACGCATCCAGGCCGGAAAACACCAAGTCGCAGTCGAGATTGGGTTCGGTCGCCTGCACGATGAGGTCAGCGACCGAGCCGGGAATCGACTCGGCGTGAAGCCAGTGGGCGGCCTCGCGGTACGGCTTTCCTGCGGATCGGGGCGATGCAGCGAGTGCCGTGACGTTGAACCACGGGTGTCCATCGAGTAGGCGAACGAACTGCTGCCCGACGGCACCAGTCGCGCCCAGAATGCCGACGCGGATGGGGAGAGTTGGAGGTGTTGGCATAGGTCGAACGTAGTGTATCGGATGAGATTTGGCGCCCCTTCTCACATCGTCATCAGATGCCGTGCTCGGCCATCCAGCGGGTGAGGTGTGCGGTGAGTTGATCGTATTCGATCAGGAAGGCGTCGTGTCCATGCAGCGATTCGAGCGTGGCGAGCGTCGCGTTGGGCAGACCGTCGGCCAACTCGCGCTGTTCGGCAGGCGGATACAAACCGTCGGTGTCGATGGTGACGACGAGTGCGGGCTGAGTCATCGAGGCGAGAACGTCGCCCAAGTCGCCCCTGTCGCGGGCTAGATCGTACGTGTCCATCTGCTGCGTCATGCGGACGTAGCACAACGGATCGTAGCGGTCGACGAACTTGCTGCCCTGGTAGCGCAGGTAGCTAACGACCGAGAACTGGTCCGAGTCGGGCATTCGGTCGCGGCGGTGGCGCTGCTCGAATCCAGCAGGCGCGCGGTAGGACAGCATTGCCGCCATGCGCGCGGCGGCTAGACCGGCAGTTGGGTGCGCGTCGGGTTCGTAATCTCCGCCGTTCCAGTTGGAATCGGCATAGATCGCCTGCCGCTCGACTTCGCCCCATCCGATTGCCCACGGCCGCTGCGACGCGCCGACGGCAATCGGCGCAATCGCCTGGACCCGCTCGTCCATCAGCGTCCACTCCAAGGCCTGCATCCCTCCCATCGACCCGCCAATGACCAGATCGACGCGTTTGACGTCTAACTCGTCCAGCACGTGCCGATGCAGCCGGACGGTATCGCGGATCGTCGCGACAGGAAAGTCAGCGCCGTACGGTCGGCCTGTCTCGGGCGACAAAATTAGCGGCGACAGCGTGCCATAGGGTGAACTGATCGCGTTGCAGCACACGATGAATCGATGGTTCGGGTCTAGCGCTTTTCCCGGCCCGATCAACCCCGGCCACCAGTCGAGTGCGTCGGCATCTCCCGTCAGCGCGTGGCAAATCAGCGTGCAGGTCGTCGACGGCTCGCCCCACGTCTGATAGGCGACGGGCGCGTTGCGAAACGTCGCCCCATCTTCGAGAGCGAACGAGTCGACGACGAGCGTCTGCGGGCCGGATGCGATCATGCGGGTGGAAGTCGCGGAAAGGAGACTCGGATCCGAGGAGAACACGCAACCCTTGATCCTGTCATCGCGAGCGAAGCGTGGCGATCTCCTGCGTTTGCCGTTAGCATGGAGATCGCCACGTCCCTTCGACTGCGCTCAGGGCAGGCTGCTCCGCTCCTCGCGATGACACGGTTCAGGGTTGGGCATAAGTCGCGCCTTCAGCGGGTCACGCCAACGCGTGGGCGACGGCTTTCTCCAACGCCTGGGCGAAGTCGGCTTTAATGTCTTCGATGTGCTCGATGCCGACCGACACGCGGATCAGGTCGGGCGAAACACCGGCGCGGACTTGCTCCTCTGCAGCGAGTTGCTGGTGCGTCGTGCTCGACGGGTGGATGACGAGCGTCTTGGCATCGCCGACGTTAGCGAGGTGGCTGGCGAGTTCTACGTTGTTGACGAGTTGCTTCCCTGCATCCGCGCCACCGTGCACGCCAAACGCGAGGACTGCGCCGAAGCCACGCTTGAGGTACTGTTTTGCGCGCTCGTGGTACGGATGATCTTCCAGTCCGGGGTAGCTGACCCACGCCACTTCGGGGCGCTCTTGGAGCCACTGAGCCAGTTCGAGCGCATTGCTCACGGCGCGGTCAACGCGCAGACTGAGCGTTTCCAGCCCCTGCAAGCAGCAGGAACGAGCCGAACGGGTTCTGGCTGGCACCGAAGTCGCGCAGCGCTTCGACGCGAGCCTTGATCGCGAACGTCACGTTGGCACCCAGCACACCGTCCGGTCCGAACGTCTCCCAGAAGTTGAGACCGTGATAGCCTTCGCTCGGCGACGTGAACTCGGGGTAGCGCCCGTTGTCCCACGGTCCCGTTCCGCCGTCGACGATGACGCCGCCAATCGTCGTGCCGTGTCCGCCGATCCACTTGGTCGCGCTCTCGGTCACGATGTCGGCGCCGTGTTTGAGCGGTTGAAAGAGGTAACCGCCTGCCCCAAACGTGTTGTCGACGACGAAGGCGACGCCGTGCTTCTTGGCGACCGCCGCAATCGCCTCGAAGTCGGGCACGTTGAAGCGCGGGTTACCGATGGTCTCGACGTAGATGGCCTTGGTCTTGTCGTCGATCAGGCTTTCGATGCTGTCGGCGTCGTCGCCATCGGCAAAGCGCACGTCGATGCCCAGGCGCGGGAAGGCAACTTTGAACTGGTTGTAGGTCCCGCCATACAGAAAGCTGGTCGACACGATGTTGTCGCCTGCCTTGGCCAGCGTCTGGAGCGCGAGGAACTGTGCGGCTTGTCCCGAAGCAGTGGCGACGGCCGCCAGTCCGCCTTCGAGCGCGGCGATGCGCTTCTCGAACACGTCCGTCGTCGGGTTCATGATGCGCGTGTAGATGTTGCCGAACTGCCGCAGGCCGAACAGGTCGGCGCCGTGGTCTGCGTCGTTGAAGACGAACGAGGTCGTGGCGTAGATCGGGACGGCGCGGCTGTTGGTAGCGCTGTCGGGCGTGTGGCCTGCGTGGAGTTGCAGGGTTTCGAAGCGGAGATCGCTCATGGTGTGTGGGTGGGTTGGGTTGATGGGTATCGAACCGAACCGTGTCCATCCGGGCGGGCGAGGCCTACGCGCCGACCGAAGGGCCGAAACGCAAAAAAGCCTCTCCCGCAGAAATGCAGAAGAAGCTATCGAAAGCGGCCTGAGCCGAGGGCGATGGGTCTTCCGCTCATCTGCCCCCGACGGTTGCCGAGGTTGGAGTTAGCACCTTCCCGAATGCCGAAGCACGCGGTGGTTGCCAGAGGATCGTAGGGCCAAATTCCCTCCCCTCTTCTGGATGAGCACGCGAAAGGGATCGGCCTTTCGGGTAAGTGATGGCGGCAAACCAAGGCTTCGCCGAGCTGTTCCGTCAAGGATGGGCGAAGTTCACTAGATTGATTGCACAGTTCACCCTCGCTCTATGTCACGCTCTGATCCTCGCTTCTCTCTCGCTCTTTGCGGCGCGCTGTTGGCGCTCCTGATTTCCGGCTGCGACACGTCGGACGCGTCATCCGACGATGCGTTCGTCTCGTTTCGGGTGGACGATAGAACGATTCGCACGGCAGATATTTCTGGCTTTACCGCCGGAGACGTGAACGGCACGTATCTGATCGCGACGCTGCCCCAGTCGGACGAGCCGTTCGAGTTTGGTATCAGCTTCGACTCGACCGGCGTGGCGCAGTTTGTATACCCCGCTCCAAATCGCTCGCGCCATCCCGTCGAGATCGTCTATGGACACCCGGTCGGTGCCGACGGACCAGAGGCGCAGTATCGTCTGTCCAACGGCGGTAGCGGAACGGTCGACGTGCGCCGCTACGACCGCTCGAGCGGGTGGATCGAGGGGCAGTTCGAAGCTGTCTTGGTTCGCACAATCGGTGGGGCCACTGACACGGTTCGCATCCGCGAGGGCCGCTTCCGTGCTCGCATCGACAACAGTCACTGGTAGCCGACTGGGGCGCTGACACTCACCGGCTCTGGATTGTCCGACGATTCCCATTCCGTTTGGGCTTGCGATCCCGTCGTCCGCTACCTTTCAGGCTGACTTCTCCTCCAGACCCAACCCATGCCCGCACGCCTGATCGACGGAACCGCCATCGCCGCCCAAGTACGCGCCGACGTTGCCACCGACGTTGCCGCGTTCACGTCGGACGGACGACGTGCTCCGTACCTTGCCGTCCTGCTCGTCGGCGAACATCCGGCCTCGGCCTCGTACGTTCGAGCCAAGACGAAAGCCGCCAAGGAAGCCGGGATCGACAGTGATACGCTGGGCCATCCCGATACGATTTCGCAGGCCGACCTGCTCGCCGAGATCGACCGGCTCAACGCAGACGACTCGGTCGACGGCATTCTCGTTCAGCTTCCGCTCCCCGATCAGATCGACGAGCAGTCGGTCATCGAGGCAATTGCACCCGAGAAGGACGTCGACGGCTTCCATCCCGTCAGCATTGGGCGTTTGCAGATCGGCGCTGACGCGTTCGCTCCGGCGACTCCGGCGGGCATCATCGAACTGCTCTCCCGCTCGGGCATCGAAACTAGTGGAGCGCACGCCGTCATCGTCGGACGCAGCAACATCGTCGGCAAGCCGATGGCGGGACTGTTTCTGGCACGCGGCGTCGACGCGACGGTCACCGTTTGCCATAGCCGCACGCGCAACCTGGCCGACATCACCCGGCAAGCCGACATCCTCGTCGCCGCCATCGGACGCGCAGGCTTCATCACCGCCGACATGGTCAAGCCCGGAGCGACCGTCATCGACGTGGGCATCAACCGCGTCGATGACGACACGCGCGAACGCGGCTACCGGCTCGTCGGCGACGTGGACTTCGAGGCCGTTCGTGAAGTCGCCGGAGCAATCACGCCCGTTCCCGGAGGCGTCGGCCCGATGACGATTGCGCTCCTACTGCGCAACACGTTGGAGGCGGCCAAGCGCTCGGCCTGACCTGCCCGCCACGACCTTCACGCACATGCAAGTACCCGATTACCAACACGCCGACACGTCCGCCTACATCTCCACGGCTACCGTGGAGTCCTTCAACTGGACGTACTTCTTCTTCGACATCGGCAGAATCGTACTCGTGTTTGCGGTGGGGTACGCGCTGTACCGGCTGGGCTTGTGGGCACTTGGGCGGGTCGTTCGTCGTAGCCCGCCGGTTCGCCAGATCAGAATACTCGCCGTGTATCGGATTCTGGGCTGGATCGGCATCGTGCTCTTCGTGGGCCACTTTGCACTTTTCATGCAGCCCGTTCAGTTCTTCTCTCTACTCGGGCCTGCTGTCTACCTGCTAGTCGGATTTGGGAGCGGATTCGCCTTCCGCCACTCTCTGATTTCGATTCCTACTGCCTCGGCCCACCCAACAGCCGAACCACTGCTTTCTGACGATTAACATTTCTATGCAAGTTTCGATGCTACCGCAAGACTCCGACCCAGCCGTTGTGGACACGACGAGTGCTATGGGCGATTTCAGCGAGCAGGTCGGTCAGGCCGCCCAAGCTATCCGCGAGGGTGACGTATCCGGTTTCTGGCTTCAGGTGCGCGATGGAGGAATCGCACTCGCTGCGGAGTTCATTCCGCTGCTGCTGCAAGCGATTGTAGTCTTCTTGCTCCTCTACGTGGTCTATCGCGTCATTCGCGGTCTATTGACTCGCGTGATGCACCGCAGTCGACACGTCGATGCCGGTGTCGAATCGTTGGTAACGAAAAGCTTTCGCATCGTGGGACTGACGTTTATCAGCCTGATGGTGCTCGACCAGTTGGGCGTCAACATCACGACGCTGCTGGCCGGTCTCTCGATCGTCGGTATCGCCGTCGGTTTTGCGTCTCAGGACACGGTTCAGAACTTCATTTCGGGCGTCACGATCTTGCTCGACCGCCCGTTCTCGGTCGGCGATCAAGTCGAAGTCGACGGGACGTACGGCACCGTCATGGAGATCAGCCTGCGCTCGACGCGGCTGCGCACGCTCAACGACACGGTCATGGTGATGCCCAACGTGACGATGGTCAACCAGAAGCTGATCAACCACGCAATGCTGCACCACGTGCGCGTGCAGGTGCCGTTTGGCATCGCGTACAAAGAGAATATGCAGTCGGCGCGGGAGACGGTTCTGGCAACATTAGAAGGCGACAGTCGCATCGCTGCGACACCCGAGCCGAAAGTCGTCGTCACCGAACTGGGCGACAGTAGCGTCAACATGGAGTTGCGCTTCTACCTCGAAGATGCCAAGACCGAGGTGCCGATGCGCTTCGAATACATCGAGAAGGCCAAGAGCGCTCTCGACGCCAAAGGCATCGAAATCCCGTTCCCGCACATGCAGTTGTTTATCGACGAGGCAAAAGGGTTCGAGAACTCGTCGCTCTTCCGCGGCGGAGACGGATCGGGCGGCGTCGGCAACGCGCCTCCGCCAACCATTACGAGCACCTGATGCCGCGTCTACGTTTTGTCTCGCCGATGCCGGTTTCGTCAGGCGATCTGTTTCGCTGGCACGCCCGTCCGGGTGCGTTTCAGCGCCTGGCTCCGCCGTGGGCCGACATCCGCGTCCAGCGCATGGACGGAATTCGAGACGGCGATGTCGCCGAGTTCGACATCCACCCCGCGCCGGTTGGCCCCGGCATCCGCTGGAAAGCCATCCACCAGGACTACGTCGACGGCGAGGGTTTCACCGACGTACAGGCCCGTGGACCATTCGCACGTTGGTCGCACCGCCACACGATGCAGCCCAGCGGCGCCGATGCTTCCCTGCTCGTCGACGCCATCGACTTCGACCTGCCTGCCGGAGCGCTGGGCAACCTTGCCGCAGGTCACGCCATTCGATCCGAACTGAGGCGCCAATTCGCCTACCGACACCGCACCACACACGCCGACCTGACTATGCACCAGACCTACGACCTCGCGCCGATGCGCATCGCCATCACGGGAGCATCCGGCTTGATCGGAACAGCGCTGACGGCTATGCTGCAGGGCGGCGGCCACACGGTCTTGCCGATCACGCGCAGCGAGACACACGCTGACCCCAACGCCATCTTCTGGCAGCCGCGCCAAGGCGTAATCGAGTCTGAGAAGCTGGAAGGACTGGACGCGGTCATCCACCTAGCAGGCGAAAACATCTTCGCGCTCCGCTGGACGGACGAGAAGAAAGAACGCATCCTCCAGAGCCGCTTGCAGGGCACCGAGTTGCTTGCCAAAACGCTGGCGGACCTCGACGCGCCGCCCAAAACGCTCCTTTCGGCCTCGGCCATCGGCATCTATGGTGACGGCGGCAACCGCATCTTGACCGAGGAGTCGCCCGTCTCCGAAACGGGATTCCTGAGCCTGGTCACGCGCCAATGGGAGCGAGCGACCCAGCCCGCAGAAGACGCCGGAATCCGCGTCGTCCATATGCGGACGGGCATCGTGCTCTCGCCCAAAGCCGGAGCGCTCGAACTGATGCTGCCCGCGTTCAAGATGGGCGTGGGCGGACGGCTAGGATCGCCGCACCAGTGGTTTTCATGGATCGGACTGGACGACGCGGCGGGAGGCTACGTCCACGCGCTGGCGACCGAAAGCCTGAGCGGGGCCGTCAACGTGGTATCGCCCAACCCGGTCACGATGGAAGAACTGGCGTCAACGCTGGGCGGCGTGCTCAAGCGCCCGACATTTTTCAACGTCCCCGGCGGCGTGGCGCGCGCACTGATGGGAGAAGTCGCCGACGAAGCGTTGCTCCAGAGCGTTCGCGTGGCGCCGGAGCAGCTGATAGAAACCGGCTATCGCTGGCGTGAGCCTCGGCTCGACGGACTGCTCCGCCACGTGCTGGGCAAGTCCAAAGAGCCGTTCGATGGGTCGACGGACAAGGCCGAGGCGACATCGAGTTGACGGCAGGCTCAGCCGTTAGGGGCGACCGATTGAGCGAGGCTTTCGGACTCTTCACCAACTCGCAGTAACCGAGGCGATGCGGGTGCCGTTGATTCAGCACGTGTCCCCCGCTGTACGACGCGCTCGCCCATCGCTCCTCGCCCACTCCACTCCCTGTGTTCGACACGTCCGCCGTCTCCCCCGTCGTCATCATCGGCGCCGGAGTGAGCGGCCTCGCCGCAGCCCGTACGCTCGACTCGGCAGGCATCCCGTTCGTAATCGTCGATGCTGCCGATGCCGTCGGCGGGCGCATTCGGACGGACGATGTGGGTGGCTTTCGGCTGGATCGTGGATTTCAGGTCTACCTCGACGCATACCCCGAGCCGCCTCGCTTCGTCGACCTGTCGCGCCTGGACCTGCACGCCTTCAATGCCGGAGCACTCGTACGACTGAAAGACGGATTTACGCGCGTCGCCGATCCGTTTCGCAATCCGCTAAAAGCGATTCCTACAGCCTTCAGTCCGGTCGGTACGTTGCGCGACAAACTCCGCGTCGCCGCGCTGCGCACCAAGATGAAACGGCTCACGGTGAGCGACGTCTTCGCGCGTGAGGAGATGACGACCGCCGACGCGCTAAGCAACCGGTGGGGCTTTTCGCCGACGATGATCGACCGGTTCTTCCGTCCCTTTCTGGGTGGCATCACGCTCGACCCCGACCTGAACGCGTCGAGCCGGATGTTCGAGTTCGTCTTCAAGATGTTCAGCGAGGGCCGCGCGACGCTCCCTGCTGGCGGGATGCAGTCCCTCCCCGATCTCATCGCCTCTCCGCTGCCGACCGGATCGGTGCGCCTGAATACGGCTGTCGCACGAGTGGAAGCGAGCAGCGTCGTTCTTGAATCCGGTGAGCGCATCGACGCCTCTGCTGTCGTGGTTGCTACCCACGCACCTGCCGCTGAACGTCTGGGCGTCATCTCCAACACACCTGCGACACCCACACGCGGGCTAGGCGAGGTCTGCTTCTACTACGCTGCTCCCTCGTCGCCGACCGACGGCCCAACGCTCGTACTCAACGGCACCGGCGACGGCCCCATCACCAACCTGAGCGTCCCTTCCGACGTGTCGCCGGGGTACGCGCCTAGAGGCGAGTCGCTGGTCTGCGTAGTCGTAGTCGGCCTGCCCGATGAGTCCGACGAGGTGTTGCAACAGCGCGTCCGAGCGCAACTTGGACGCTGGTACGGGCCTATCACCGCAGAGTGGCGGATGCTGCGCAGCTACCGCATCGCATACGGCTTGCCCGACCAAGCCCCACCTTTTCTCAGCCCACGCGATGCCGACGTCCGCGTCCGCCCCGGCCTCTACCGCTGTGGCGACTGGGCAGCGACGGCGTCGATCAACGGTGCTATGCGCAGCGGTCGCCGCGCCGCCGAAGCGCTCGCCGCCGACCGCGCAGCAGCGTGAAGGCGCTGGTTCTCGCCCACGCCGCGTCGACGCTCGCGATGGTCGGCGTCATCCTGGTGATCCAACTCGTCCACTACCCGCTCTTCGCAGGTGTCGGAGCCGACGGATTCGCGAACTACGAAGCCGAGCACGCGCGCCGCATCTCGTGGATCGTCGTGCCGCTGATGCTGATCGAGCTTGCGACGGCAGATGCTCTCGTCGCCTATCGCCCCGAAGCGTGGCCGGTTTGGGCGACGTGGCTCGGACTGGCTTCTCGTCGGCGTAATCTGGGCGACGACCGCGTTTGCGTCGATTCCCGCACACAACACGCTGGCCAACGGCTGGGACACGGCGGCTCACGCCCAACTGGTATTGACAAATTGGATCCGCACGCTGGCGTGGATCGCACGCGGGGTACTCGTCGTGTGGACGCTGGGTCGGGCGATGAGCGACACGTGATCCGTCCGGGTCCAAGTCGCCTTCGACCCCAACGCTTACGCCTTCCTCGTCCGCATCTCCGAACTCTTTCCCGGCTCGACCGTGCTCACACTCGACTCCGACTTCTTCGTCTACCGGCGCCTGGGGCGTCACACGATACTCCATCCTCCACCCAACCCACTCCTCCCGCCATGATGAAAGCCACCTGGAACGGCGCCACGATTGCCGAAAGCGACGCCACTGTCGTCGTCGAAGGTAACCACTACTTCCCCGCCGATAGCCTGAACTGGGACGTGCTCCAGCCGACCGATCACCACACAACATGTCCGTGGAAAGGCGAAGCGTCGTACTATTCGATCGCGACGGGCGGGCAAACCAACGAAAACGCTGCCTGGACCTATCCCGAGCCGAAAGCAAAGGCCAGCGAGATCAAGGGCTACGTCGCGTTCTGGAAGGGCGTCGACGTAAAAGAGACCGCCGATGCCTGAACTGACGACGCGCGCCCAGACGTATGCCGAAACCCGCACGCGCATCGACTCGCTGCTCGATGGCGAGACCGACTGGATCGCGGCAATGGCGACCGTCGCCTGCGAGTTGCACCACGCCTTCGACCACTACGATTGGACCGGCTTCTATCGTCGCACCGCTCCGGCGATGCTGACCATCGGTCCCTATCAAGGCGGCCACGGCTGCCTCCGCATCCCCTACGCACGAGGCGTTTGTGGAGCCGCCGCCCGCACCCGAACGACACAGCTCGTCCCTGACGTCGACGCGTTCCCCGGCCACATCGCCTGCGCCAGTTCGACCCGCAGCGAGATCGTCGTCCCCGTCGTCACGCCATCAGGCGACCTCCTCGCCGTTCTCGACGTCGACTCCAACGCACCCGACGCATTCGACGCCGACGATCAGGAAGGACTCGAAGATCTGTGCGCCATGCTCGGACGACGGTTCGCCTGATTCATCACAGTCGCTCTCGCAACTGATGGCGGAAGGTCCACTCCAGCGCTGCGAGGCCGCCCACGAAAGCGCCTTCTCCGATCAGGTGAATCAAGCCGAAGATCGTTGCGGACGATAGAAAGGTCGCGGCCAACACGAAGCACACAGGTAGCCAAACGGCGTTACCAGCGATCAGCAGGTAGAGTAATGGAAGCGGGCGCTCGCTGCGAACGGCCAGCGACAACGAAAACGACGCGTACAGCAAGTTGGCGATGCCGGTGAACAGCAGTACCGTTCGCGGAAGGCCGTGCAACTCGCTGAGCCAGCCGCTAAACGTCAGCACGAGCACGCCGACGATGCCGCCCGCCAAGCAGTCGATCCACAGCAGCTTTCCAGCCAGTGCAGATCGACCATTGGCGGGTTGGGTGGCCACGTTGCGTCAGGCGTCCAGATCCAGTTGTGCCATCGCGTCGGCGACGACGGACTTGGCCTCGGCTTCGCTCGGCGCTTCGGCGTAGACACGGAGGACCGGCTCGGTGCCGGACGGACGGACGAGCAGCCAGCGATCGCCCATCAGGTACTTGAAGCCGTCGAGCGTTTGTACTTCGCTGACCGCGTGCCCATCGACGCTGGACAGTCCGGTGGACGAAAGGCGTTCCAAGACAGCCGCTTTGCGCTCGTGCGTCGTGTGCACGTCGACTCGAATGTTGCGGTGGTTGCCGAACTCGTCGAACAACTCCTGCACCAACTCGGACAGCTTCTTGCCGCGTCGAACCATCATCTCGACAATCAGCAAGCCGATGTAGATGCCATCGCGCTCGGGGATGTGGCCTTTGACCGCCATGCCGCCGCTCTCCTCGCCGCCCACGATAACGTCTCCGTCGACGATCATCTTGCCGATGTACTTGAAGCCGATCTGGGTCGTCTCGACGGGCAGACCGTAGCGCTCGCCCATCTTGTCGAGCATCCGGGTCGTCGAAAACGTCTTGACGATGGAGCCGGTCAAACCGCGCTCTTCGTGGAGATACTTGACCAGAAGGGCCAGCAATTGGTGCGAGTCGACGAAGGCGCCGGTCTCGTCGTACATGCCGATGCGGTCGGCATCGCCGTCGTTGGCGAGTCCTGCAGCGCAACCTTCGCGGACGATGGTGTCGCTCAACTCGCTCAGATTGCGCTCGATAGGCTCGGGCGCCTGCCCCATCATGCCCGGGTTAAACGTGTCGTGCATCGAGACGACGTTGTCGGCTCCAATCAGGTCGGCGACCAATCCGCGTCCGGCGCCATACATCGCATCGTGCGCGATTTTCAGGCCGCTCTTTGCGATGGCATCTACGTCCAAACGCTCGCGGAGCACGTCGAGATAGTCGCCCGTCACATCACGCTCCTCGATCAGCCCGGCGTCCATCAATTCGGCGAACGACTTCAATTCGTAGCTGTCCGCCCCATCGTAGTAGTAGCGCTCCTCGACGGCGGCGATCTGCTCGGGCGAGGCCGGGCCGCCAAACGATGCTTTGATCTTGAAGCCCGAGTAGCTGGGTGGATTGTGGCTCGCCGTGATGACGATGCCCGCGCTCAGTCCATACCCCAATGCGCCCCACGAGATAGCCGGTGTCGGAGCGACGCGCGAGGCGAGGACCACTCGGACGCCCAACGAGGCGAACACGCGAGCGGTGAACTCGCTGAAGGCGCGCCCCTGAAACCGCGTGTCGTGCCCCAAAACGACGCCGGGTTTGTCGCCTGCCGTATCAAGCAGCCACTGCGCAGTCGCACGCGTGACGATTTCGAGGTTGGTGTAGGTGAAGTCGTCGCCGATGACGGCGCGCCAGCCGTCGGTGCCGAATTTGATGGACATGCAAGAGTCGGAGTTGGGTGAATCGGCAACCTACGGCGATTGCAGCATTCGCATCAACACGAGACATCCGCTAAGCGCCTGTATTGCCCAACCGTTCCAGAAGAACAACGAACCCATCAGCGCAGCACGACGCTCCGTGTCACGCGACCCTGGGGCGTTTCGGCGACGAGCAAATATAGGCCCGCTTCCAACCCTCCGCGACTCAATTCCGCCTTACCAAGCGAGATCACTGCGCTCATCCGCATCCGCCCGAGCGCGTCGTAGAACGACAGCGTTCCCTGCGTCGCCCCCTCAATCTGTGCTCGAACGATTGATCCAATTGGATGCTCGCCCGTCACGATCAGCATCAGTCCCGCCGCTTGGTTGACGCCTTCGACCGGCGTCCCCTGCCCTTGCAGAACCGTCCGGCTCGTCGAGTAAATCCGGTCGCCCGACGATGAGCCGTTTCCGTTGGCGGCGTTGCCCGTAGCGTAAAACGTGACATCGCCCACCTGCCCCGCTTCGGGCTAGCCAGCGGACGCTCCACTCACCCGACACGCTCGGCGTGCTGTGGCCGACGTAGCGCTGGCCAATCGTGGTACTCCCCGAGAACCGCGTTCCGCCATCGGCCAACTCGAACGAACCAGCCGGATCGCCATTGGCATCGCGCGCCGCGATCTGAAATCCGTACGTCGACGACCCGGACTGAGCCACACGCACCGTCAGATCGAGCGCCGTTCCAGGCGTGTAGGTATCCGCAGAAGCGACGACAACCGACCCGTTTCCGCTGTTCAGTGCGAACGACGAGTGGCAGCCAGAAGAAGCACACGTGTTCTCGCCCGGAACGCCAGCATTACGCGCGGCGGCTCCTCCACTGTTGGAGGTGGCGGTACGGGTCGGCACAAAAACGAGTGCACCCAAGCCAATGGTCAGCAAAGCGGCGAATGCGAGGGCGCGAAGCATGAACACACAGGTCAGGTAAAGGTCAACCAATATCCCCTCAACTCACTATCTCAGCAAGGCCACGCCAAGGGGGGGAAGTCGATCTCGAATGGGCTTGGCGTTTATTCCGCCTGCGGCTCGCGCACCACGAATGGATACTCCTTCCCGTTTACCAGCAGCGTATAGGCGCCCGGCGTATACGTCCCGTCGAGCATCAGGTAGTAGCGGAACGGGCGGACGACTGTCGCGCACAACTGGCCCTGTGGCCTACGCATCTCAATCGTCACGTCGATGAGTTGCATCGCGCGTTCTTGTACGACGGTGTGAAGCGCCGAACACGCATCGGGAAAGGCGCCTTTGACGAGAGCTTCGACGCGAGTACCCTCTGCGGCAGGCGTCCCCGACTCGAACGGCTCGACGCGCAACGTGACGCCGTCCAGAACAGCGGGAATCGTGTAGAACGACTCTTCCTCACCCGGCTGGGTGATTTGCAAGGTTTCGACGGTAGCCTCGTCTGGTAACCGCGTCCCAAACTGCTCCCCCGGCGCAGGCGCATCTCCCCCACGACTCGTAGCGCACCCGCTCCACGCGAACGCGCCGATGAGGAGTAAGGAGAGAGCAGCGTGGCGGATCACTCGGACGATGGATGCAGCATCGCAATGCCAGCGGACGAATCGGCGTCGGGGTCGATATCTTCGTACGGCGCGTCGCCCCACAAGCGTTCGAGGCCGTAGAAACTGCGGCGCTCGGGCTGGAACAGGTGGACGACAAGATCGACGTAATCGAGGACGACCCACTGGTTGAGTTCGGTCCCCTCGCTGCGCCACGGCTTTTCGCCATGCGTCTCCTTCACTCCCTGCCGCACAGACTCGGACAGGGCGCGCACCTGGGTATCCGTCGCACCGGTCGCCAATACGAGTAGAGCCGCGACGCCGCCCTTACCCCTCAGGTCGATCACGCGGATCTCTTGCGCCTTGCGGTCGAGCAGCGCATCGACTGCAGCAGCAGCCAGCGCAGTGACAGGCGTTTGAGATTCACGGCGAGTTGGGGGCACATCAGAGATGGTCGGCTCGGGCGTGGTGTCGGAGAGAGGTGAGGTATCGAGGGTGGGGTCAGCCATAAGAGAAAATCAGAGAGATCAGATGTAGTAACTAGCGGTCGGTCGGCTCGTTCGCCAGGCCGGTGAGCGTTGCGTAATCGGCACCCAGCACGACTGTCGCGTCGAGGTACAGGTCGGGGCGGATGTCTTCGCGGATGCGGACGAGGGCGACGCCCAACGCATCCGCGACGCGGCGCGCGGCCTCAGGATTGCCGACGCGGTCGATGACGAACGACGAATCGACGTCGGTGCGTTCGTAGTTGTCGGCTTCCAACACATCGAATCCTTTGCTACGGAGCACGTTGCGGGTGCGCTTGGCCAGGCCGGGGACATCGGTCCCGTTGCGCACGCCGACCTGGACGATGTCGCCCACAACCTCTTCGGTCGGTTCAGGTGGGAGATCGTCCGAGCCGCCACGCCCCAGGCGCGTCACGAAACCATAGCCGAGTACGAGCAGCACCAGTCCGAGGACGACACCGCCCAGCGTTCCAAATGGGCCTCCGCCCGACCGTTGTCGTTCGTCCGCTTCGGCCATTCGTCGATCAGTTAGTCGACGCGCGCCAGAACAGACGGTCGCCTCCACCGGAACCAGCGCCGAATCCATAATCGGTGGCACGAAGCGCTCTCAGATCCGAACCTTGGTTGTACCCGTACGGGTTGGCGTAGCCACCGAACGGGCTTTGGCGATACGAGAAGTTGAGCTGGATCGAGTCCGTCGGACGATAGGCGACTTCGGCGTTGCGAACGAAGAGCTTGAACGGCTGATTGGGATCGTTGCTCAGGCCGAGTACGTCGCCGCCGCCAAACGGACTGTGCGCCATCGCCACGTCGACCCTAGCGGCGAGTTGGTTCGAGAACTGCCACTGCATCGAGTTGGTGTACATGCCCAGCGAATAGCCGTTGCCGCCGACCGAGCCTGCGCTCATCTCGTAGCTGTGCGACATCCGAAAGACGTTCGGCGAGAACAAGTTCGACAGTTGGAAGCCGCTGTCCATCAATCGCACGCTTTCGCCCTGGTTGAGCGCCGAGGCGTCGGACCTCAGCTGCGCCTGCGAGGGAGTCGCGACGGCGAGGGTTGCGGCGAAAACGAACAGGACGAGCGAGCGGCGCATGAGGGCGGAGAAAAAGGAGAGAGCTGGGAGACCGAGCAATGAGCAGAACCCCGAAAGGGCCGGGCTTGTTCTGCCAGCGCGACGGGAATCGTGTCGGACGCACCCATCGTGACGATGCAACCGTCGACCCGATACAACCTACGCCTCAACGCCCGCCCGATCCGCTTCCGTATGTCCGAACCGCTGCTGCTCGCCATTGAATCGTCGTGCGACGACACTGCCGCCGCTGTCCTGCGCGGCGACACGTTGCTGGCGTCGGTCGTGGCGAGCCAGGTCGAGCACGTGCGCTGGGGTGGCGTCGTCCCCGAAGTCGCTTCGAGAGCACACCAGCGGCTGATCGTGCCGACGGTTCAGTCGGCGCTGGCCCAAGCAGGCGTCGACCAGAGCGAGTTGGACGGCATCGCGGTGACGTACGGGCCGGGGCTGGCGGGTGCGCTGCTCGTCGGTCTGAGTTTCGCCAAGGCGTACGCGCTCGCGATGGGCGTCAAACTCATCGGCGTCAATCATCTGGAGGGGCATCTGTACTCGCCGTTTCTGGGCGAGCAACAGCCTGCTCTCCCCTATCTGTGCCTGGTCGTTTCGGGCGGACACTCGCAACTCGTCCTGGTCGAAGACGGATTTCGCCACACCACGCTCGGACGAACACGCGACGATGCGGCGGGCGAAGCGTTCGACAAGGTCGGCAAGATGCTGGGGTTGGAGTATCCGGGCGGTCCGCACGTCGACCGACTGGCAGCCCAGGGCGACCCGACGTTTCTCGACCTCCCACGCACGTATCTCGACGACGGCGCCTACTCGTTTTCGGGCATCAAAACCGCTGTCCTCTACACTCTGCGTGACCAACCCGACAGCGATGCCTTCCTGCGCGATCACCTGGCCGACATCTGCGCGTCGTTCCAAACCGCCGTAATCGACATGCTGATGCGACCGTTCGAGGCAGCAATCGAGGCGACGGGCGTGCGCGACATCGCCATCGTCGGCGGCGTGTCGGCGAACCGAGGATTGCGTGCGCGCGCATCCCAACTAGCCGAGCGCCGTAGTTTGCGATTGCACGTGCCCGAACCGCGCTTTTGCACCGACAACGCGGCGATGATCGCCGTAGCCGGACTGCACAGGTTGCGCGCCGGGCACGACAGTCCGCTCACGCTCGCCGCCGCTCCTTCTCTATCGCTCGATGGTGTCTCCTGACCTGCCCGCGCCGCTGCCGCCGTTCGACATCGACGCCGCGCGCCGGGCCGTTCCCGCCGAGCCGCAGTCGTCCGACCTGGGACCGTGGCGTGTCCGCATCGACCAGATCGACCGCGAAGTCGTGCGGCTGCTCAACGAGCGGCTGTCGTGCGCCCACGAGATTGGCGCGATCAAGAAGCGGCTCGACATGCCCGTCTACGTTCCGACGCGCGAGCAGGACGTGATCGACAACGTGATCGGCGCCAACCGCGGCCCCCTCGCCGACGCTTCGGTCCGCCGCCTGTTCGAGCGCGTGATCGACGAAACGCGTTCGAGCGAGCGCCACCAGTACGACCACGGCTCGGGCGACGCGCAGCCCGGCGACTCCACCTCCTGACCTTATTCCGGCCTACCTGGGTCGCCTTCTGATGCGTCGCATTCTACTCATCCTGTTCGTGCTCGCCCTGATTGTGGGAGGCGCGGGCGCGTGGATCATCTGGGGTCCCAACGCGCTACCTGGAGACCGCGGCGTTTACCTGACCGAGCGCGGTGATGTAGACGCGACCGTCGACTCGCTTGAGTCTGCCGGTGTGCTGGCGAGCGCGACTTCGTTTCGCGCGTTCGCGGCTGCGACCGGCTGGGGCGATCAGATCAAGCCCGGCTACTACGAGTTCGAAACCGGCGGCAGCAACTTCGACCTGCTGGGACGGCTGCGACGCGGCGAGCAAACCGCGTTACGCGTCACCATCCCGCCCGGAACGACGATGGGCAGGCTGGCGCGCGTGATCTCCGAACCGTTCGCCTTCGACTCGACCGCCTTCCGCGAAGCGATGCGTGATCCCGAATTGCTCAGCGAATTGGGCGTAACCGAAGAGCAAGCTATCGGCATCTTGCTTCCCGAAACGTACTTCGCGTTCTGGTTGAGTTCGCCCCAAACGATTATCCGCAAAGCCCACGACGCCTTCAACCAAGTCGTCGGCGATGGCACCGAATCGCTCTCCCCAATCGAAGTAGCATCAGTCGCCTCGATTGTCGAGTGGGAGAGTCAGCACAAACCCGAGCGCGGCCACATCGCAGGCGTCTATCTCAACCGTCTCCGCATTGGGATGCGGTTGCAGGCCGACCCAACCGTCCAGTATGGGCTGCTCGAACTGGAAGGCAAACGCCGCCGCCTGCTCTTCGTCGACTACGAACTCGACCATCCGTACAACACCTACCGCATCGACGGCGTCCCGCCCGGACCGCTCACGAACCCGTCGCCGTCGTCGCTGCGCTCCGTTCTCAACCCGGACAATACCGACGATCTGTATTTCGTAGCGTCGCCCGCGCTCGACGGGACGCACGAGTTTTCCCGTACGTTGTCCGAGCATAACGCCAAGGCCGAGCGGTACCGCGCCGCCCTGCGTGCCTACCTCGCCCGTCGCGACGGCTGACCTCACTCTCCCCGCCCCATGGAAGAACTCTTTCCGCTTCTCGTCGCCGCCGGTTGGTTCATTCTCAGAGCAATGAGCAGCCGCGCCAAGAAAGCGCAGCAGGAACAGCGGCGCAAGCAGCAGGCCGAGCAGCCGTCGATCCCCGAAGCGTACGAGGAAATGCATCCGCTGCCCAAAGCGGATACGTCTCGGGAAACGCGGCTCGAACGCAAGACGCCCGACTCCGAGGCACCCGAATCGCTCGGCGACGCGCTCAAGCGCATTTCGGAAGCGCTACAGGCCGAGTTCGACCCGGAGCCGCTCCCAGAACCCGCGCCGCTCCCTCGTCAGGAGCGACTTCCCCAACCGCCGCCGCTGCCGTCCGGGTCGGGGAGCATTCCTCAAACGCGTCCCATCCCTGAAGCACGCGACCTGTCGAAAAAGGCGATCGGTCGCGCGCGTCTCGAATCCACCCCTTCAAGTACCCGCTCAGCCGAGGACCGCTTCGAGGCAACCGGCGAAGTTTTCCGTCAGGTCTCATCACGCCCGACCAAGCACGCCCACGATCAGCGCAAGGCCCCATCGCGCGTCCGCTTTCTGCGCGACAAAAAGCGGCTACGCGAAGCCATCATCGCATCCGAAATCCTCGGTCCACCCAAGAGCAAACAACGCTGAGACAGAGCCGGGGACCTGCCAGGTCTGAGTAGGCCAAACACGCTACACAGAAAAGCGCCCGCCGAGATCACTCTCGACGGGCGCTTTCAGTCTACGCAACGACTTTGATCAGATCGTGTCGTCGACCAGCATCGGGTCGCCGCCTTTCTTGAACATCGCCGCGCCGATGGCGCCACCGATCGCGCCGAGGATGGCGCCAAAAACGACAGAGATGGCGATCGCGATCGGCCCTTGAGTCATTCCGGCGAACTGTCCCACCTGCTCGATCTGCTCTTCGGTCATGCCTTGATCGCGCAACGCCTCCATCTGCAGTTCCATCATTTCATCGACCGAGGGAAAGACGCCGACGGTCTGGAGGAGCAGTCCAATGAGGTACGCAATTATTGCGCCAGCCACACCTGCCAAAGCGCCCAACCCGGCTCCCGATCCTGGACTGATGGTGAGGGTGTACGTGTTGGTATAATGGTAAACGGCGACGACTCCGGCGATGGCATATGCCAAGCACGCCAAACAGCCCATCACGCCGCCTAGCATCGAGTTACCGACCGCCGGGCCTGTATTGACAAACTGAACGACAATTCCGATGATGACGGCGACGACAGCGCCAATGAGAATAGAGGGTACCTTTGAGGGCATACGAGTGTGGGAATGGGGTGAAGGGGTGAGCCGTAACCTACGGTCAAAGACCGTCGTCGGATACAGTGCGCCCGAAAACAGTCGATCCGAGCGCCCCACCGATAGCCCCGCCAAGCGACAGCAGACCCGCCAACATCAGCGCCGACAATAGACCGAAGAGCGGCGAACGCATCGTGGACTCAAACTCGGCCATCGGATCCTCCCCCTCGGGTGCCGATGCGACGATGATAGCGAGCAGACCCGATTCGTCGGCCTGCATTTGCTCGATCACCGGCCCCATCAAATCGGGACGACCGGAGAGCAGCCAACTCACCGTCGAGAGCAAGATCAGCATCGCGAACCCGAGCAGACCCGACTGCGCGCCCAGCCGCACGCCATCCATCGTCGCCAGCCGACCATCGGCGGCTTTCGAGTAGTGCCAGACCGTCGCCAGACCAGGCGATAGGAAACCGATGCACAGCACACACGCGCCGATGGCGGGCAGCCCTGAGAAAGCAAAGAGCATCAGGCTGATACAGGCTCCGAGAACGATGGATCGAGTTGGTGACGGCATAGTGTGGTAGTTGGATGCGAGAAAACCTAGATCGGTTGTGTCGGATAAGTGGGCGCTTCTCGCTCAAGCGCGGCTTCATCCATCGGCGGCTTACCCTTGAACGCGATAGCCAGCGCGCGCGCGAACAGATACCCCGCGACGGCTCCCAGCAGCAGGCCCGTCGCCACGCGCGAGAGCCAGGTGTTGTCCCAGTAGCCCAGGAACGGCCCGGCCCAGTCGACGCCCATCATCACCAACGCGCCCAGGAGTAGCCATTTGGCATTGCGGTTGATCCAGGCGTCGCCACGCCCGACAAGGGGTAGCAGCAGCGCCCCACCAACCAGTCCGGTGTACACGCCCAGACAACGCCAGCACACGGCCAGTTGGACGCCATCGACGTGCGGCGAGCGATCGGCTAGTTGGTGGCAGAAGGCGTGGAAGACCGTCATCGGAAGTAAGCGCCACTCGCTCGGCAGCAGAACGGGAGATACGACGCCGACGAGGAGCAATGCGCACAGTCCACCCGCCACTGCCGTACCCATCCATCGAAAACGGGTCAGCGAAGGAGGCGACAAGGGAGCGACGGTGTTCATCGAATCATAACGGCGAAAGGGGCGCTCAGGGGACGTTTCGGTGGAACAGCGCGTCGACACGCCTGGTACATTTAGCACTCTCACCCCGAGAGTGCCAAGACACGTACACTCACAAACTAACTATCACCGATGGCAAGCATCACTCCCCTCGGCGACCGCGTCGTCGTCCAGCCCCAGGCTGCGGAAGAGAAGACCCAAAGCGGCCTCTACATCCCCGACACGGCTAAAGAAAAACCCCAGCGCGGAACGGTTCTGGCCGTCGGCGCCGGTAAAGTCGAAAACGGCACCAAGATCGACATGACGGTCAAGAAGGGCGACACGGTTCTCTACGGCAAGTACGCCGGAACGGAAGTGCAGCTCGACGGCGAAGACGTCATGATCATGCGCGAGTCCGATATCCTCGGCGTGATCGGCTAAGGTCTCGACTGAGACTCCGCTTTTGGCGCATGCTTTCTCACCCGAGCTAGCGCCGAACATCACCCTACCCAACTACAACTAATACAGACACATGTCTAAACTAATTACGTTTGGCACCGACTCCCGCGCAGGATTGAAGCGCGGCGTCGATGCTCTCGCCAACGCCGTCAAGGTGACGCTCGGACCCAAGGGCCGTAACGTCATCATCGAGAAGAAATTCGGCGCCCCGACCATCACCAAGGACGGCGTGAGCGTCGCCAAGGAGATCGAACTCGAAGACAAAATCGAGAACGTCGGCGCGCAGATGGTCAAGGAAGTCGCCTCGAAAACCAGCGACGTTGCTGGTGACGGTACGACGACCGCCACGGTTCTCGCACAGGCCATCATGACCGCCGGACTGAAGAACGTCACGGCTGGCGCCAACCCGATGGACCTCAAGCGCGGCATCGACAAGGCCGTCGCCATGATCGTCGCCAACCTGCGCGAGCAGAGCCGCGAGATCGACAGCAAGAACGAAATCGCCCAGGTCGCGACCATCTCGGCCAACAACGACGAGACGATCGGTAGCCTGATCGCTGAAGCGTTCGAGCGCGTCGGCAAAGACGGCGTGATCACGGTCGAAGAAGCCAAAGGCACCGAGACGGACCTCACGGTTGTCGAAGGCATGCAGTTCGACCGCGGCTACCTCTCGCCCTACTTCGTGACCAACCCGGACACGATGGAAGCCATCGTCGAAGATCCGCTCGTGCTCATCCACGACAAGAAGATCTCGGCGATGAAGGACCTGCTCCCGGTTCTGGAGAAAGTCGCTCAGGCTGGTCGTCCGCTGCTCATCATCGCAGAAGACATCGAAGGCGAAGCCCTCGCCACGCTCGTCGTCAACAAGCTGCGCGGAACACTCCGCGTCGCCGCTGTCAAGGCGCCTGGCTTCGGCGATCGCCGCAAAGCCATGCTCGAAGACATCGCCACGCTCACGGGCGCGACGGTCGTCAGCGAAGAGCGCGGTTACCGCCTGGAGAACGCGACGATGGACTACTTGGGAACGGCCAAGCGCGTCGTCATCGACAAGGACAACACGACGGTCGTCGACGGTGCCGGTTCGAAAGAGGACATCACGGCCCGCGTCAACCAGATCCGCCAGCAGATCGAGTCGACCACGTCTGACTACGACCGCGAGAAGCTCCAGGAGCGCCTCGCCAAGCTGTCGGGCGGCGTCGCTGTCCTTCAGATCGGTGCCGCAACGGAGCCGGAGATGAAAGAGAAGAAGGCCCGCGTCGAGGATGCCCTCCACGCCACGCGCGCCGCTGTCGAAGAAGGCATCGTACCGGGAGGCGGAGTCGCCTACCTGCGCGCGCTGTCCGTCCTCGACGGCTTCGAAGTCACCAACGCCGACCAGCAGACGGGTGTCAACATCATCCGCCGCGCGCTCGAAGAGCCGATGCGTCAGATCGCCGTCAACGCCGGTCTCGAAGGCTCGATCATCGTGCAGAAGGTCAAGGAAGGCAAGGGAGACTACGGTTTCAACGCGCTGACCGAGGAGTACGGCAACCTGCTGGAGCAGGGCGTCATCGACCCGACCAAGGTCACGCGCTCGGCCCTCGAAAACGCCGCCTCGGTATCGTCGCTGCTGCTGACGACCGAAGCCGTCGTCGCCGACAAGCCCGAGCCGAAAGGCGGCGCCGGTGGCGGTGCGCCCGACATGGGTGGCATGGGCGGAATGGGTGGCATGGACTTCTAAGTCCCGCCGCTCGCTCAGAGTGATGCATCACTCCGCGAACACGAGTCGAGGTCTGCCGAAAGGTGGGCCTCGGCTTTTTGCGTCATGTGTCTGCAGTTCACACCGAACCAGTTGGCACATATACGTAGTTTTCTGGCCGAACTACTCGCCTCCGTCATGCCTCTCCGCAGCGCCCTATTTCTCCTCTTCTGCCTTCCTACGCTCGCATGGGCGCAGATCGGCACTACTGATCGTCCCGGCCTGGGCATTTCGACGGAAACGCTAGGCGATCGGCAGGTGGCTATCGAACTTGGCGTTCCGCGCGCCACGTTCG
Source organism: Rhodothermales bacterium (assembly GCA_963793245.1). Lineage (GTDB taxonomy): Bacteria > Bacteroidota > Rhodothermia > Rhodothermales > BA12 > CAXBBB01. The sequence goes on along the minus strand of CAWBZG010000002.1, from coordinate 957,593 downwards.
TCGACGATGTCCGCTTTTTCGGTGAGTCGATCTCCATCACGCAGTACTCGCTTCCGCTCGTCGTCCGCTTCGGTGTTGGCGAGTCTATCGAGTTTCGGGCTGGTACGTCGCTCTACGATGGTTTCCGCTTCTCGGGCGTTGGAGAGTCTGATTCCGATGGCGAGATCGGCTTCGATGCGCTTACGGTAGGTGCCAAGTTCGGCATTGGGCAGCCAGAATCAGGCGGCGTCGCGCTGCTGCCAGAAGTTGTGTTTGCCACCGATGGACAGTTCGATCCACTCGTTCGGCTCACCCTCGCCTCAGGCAAAGCGTCGGATTCCGGTATTGGAGGGATGATCAACGTAGGCGTGGTGGCGTCGACGCAAGATGTCGTCGAGACGGCCGTAGGCTCACTTCTCGCCACGCTGGGGTACGCCTTCTCGCCTCAGGCAACGACTTTTGTGGAAGGTCTCATCCAGTTCGACGGCGACGACAACTCCGGCCTCCTGGGGTTGGGAGCGACCTTCTCGCCCGTGTCACTGGTGAAACTCGACGCATCGATCTACGCGGGTCTCACCGACACTGCACCTGACATACTCTTCAATCTGGGAATCGTTATCCGCCCCTGATCGCATGAGATCGGACGGTTGAAATCTCGCCTGGCTCCGCAGCCTCGGCGACCTACCTTCGTGAACCGCTATCCTCCCGCCGCTCCATGCCTCCCACGTCGACCTTCTCGTATCACGGGCGCACTATCAGTCTATCGGGAGCCGCTGACGATGATATGATCTACCGGGAGATCGTCCGGAAGGGGACGTTTTACGAGGTAAGTCTACTTGAATACGCGGCTTCTCTGATCTCCGGGCGAGACGGTTTGGTGCTAGACGTGGGTGCCAACATCGGCAACCATTCGGTCTATCTGGGGACGTTTGCCACCGATCACCTAATCTCCGTCGAGCCAAACCCGGTCGTACTTCCAGCGCTGAGGGCCAACCTCGCAGCCAACGGGGTCGATGCCACGCTGGTGGAGAAGGGACTAGGAGCCGAGGCAGGACGGGCGAGCGTCGTCGAAAACGCCCAGTACCCAGACAATTATGGCATGGCGGAACTGGCGACGGGCAGCGGCACCATCGAGATCGTAACGCTGGATTCTGTCGTCGCCGACTGGCGAGAGGCCAACACAGACGTACCCGCGACGCTCATCAAAATCGACGTGGAAGGTATGGAGATGGAGGTGCTTCGAGGGGCGACCGAGACCCTCGCTCGCGACCGCCCCGATCTGCTCATCGAAGCCGCAACACACACCCACGTAGACGCGCTGACCGCCCACCTCGCCCCCCTCGGGTACGCATCCGTGGGCCACTTCGCCGCCACGCCGGTACACCACTTCAGTCCGTCTCCCAGCCGAGCAGCCGCAGCACGCGCGCGATGGTTCAAGATCAAAGGTGACACCAAACGCAAACTGCGATCCCTCAGGCGACTCGCCTCGTGACCTGGCGCCACGAACGATCACGCGTCAATCGCCAAGGGCAAGACGTGGATCGTCTGGGCCAGTCGTCAGGTGGAGATCGTAGTACTCGAACGCGGTGAAGGCAGGCAAGTGGAGGTCGTAGAGCGATGAAAACGGGTTGCCACTTTGTCCGCCGGGGTAGATGCCCCAGGCTTGCGGCGCGCCCGATCCGAAGTCGACGACGACGCGCCACGACGCGCTGTGGGTCGTGCGCAGGCCGCGCGCTGGTGATAACGTCGACGCGAAGCCGGGGTATTCGACCGGACCGCGCCAGAACGGGCGCAGCGCCTGACTCTCGGTGATGTGCCGGAAGACGACAGCGTGCTTGTCGCCCCAGCGCCAGGCGGTCGTATCGGCTCCGTAGCGCGCATCGAGGCTGTCGGCGGCGGCGTTGAGGGTGAGGGCGAGGATGGCGGGGGCGTCTTCGCGTTCGGGCGTGTCGGCGTTGTCGAACCAGGGGCTGGCGGGATTCTCGGCGTAGAGCCAGGGGAAAATGCCTTCGCTCGGCGTACGCTTGAGTTCGGGTTCGTCCCACGTCAGATCGTCGAGCAAACCGGTGAACACGTAGTAGGCGAGCGGCGCGGCCTGGTCGTTGTCTGCGTCACCGTTCCAGGCGAGGAGCATCCGGCGCAGGTCCAAGGCGCGCGGCGTGAGCGATTGCGCGTCGAGGTCGGCCATGAGTGGGGCGAGCAGATCGTGCTCGACGACGTGCACGTCGCGTTGGTAGCGCTTGAAATCGTCGGCGGAGTGCGTGGGCTGGGCGCGCAGCAAGCTGTCGATGCGGAGCGGGCGCATTTCGGACTGCCAGTTTTGGCCCAAGTAATACGGATAACCGGCTCCAGCGAGCATCTGGTTGGTCGATTGCAGGAAGCCGTCCGTCGCGGCGTCTCGGAACGGCAACTCGTCGAACGGGACGCGCCCGATCCAGGCTTCATCGGTCGTCGTGCCGTCTTGAATGCCCCACGCGACGCCAGCCGAGCGGATCGGCACGTGGCCGGTCGAGCGGATGCGGACGGTGCCATCGACGCTAGCGTACGCGATGTTCTGCATCGGCGTATCCCATAGACGCGTGGCGTCGTCAAATTCAGCGGACGTTTTGGCCGTGTTCATGCCCCACAGCGCTGCCATCGTGCGGTTGCGTTCGTGCGCCGTCCACTTCATCGCGAGCGCCTCGCCGTCGCGCATCGTGACCGGTCCCAGGTGGCTGAAGCGCAGCGTGTCGGCAATCGCGTCGCCGCCGTTGACGTCGATTTCCGAGATCTCCAACGCCAGATCGCACCACTTCTCGCCGCATCGGTACTGCCGCTTGTCGTCCGAGAGTTCGAGACGGTACCAATCGACCTGATCGGCGGGCGCGTTGGTGAAGGCCCAGGCGTGATGGGGCGTGAAGGCTTCGACGGGCAGCGGCGCTCCCGGCACGGCGACGCCGTACGTGTTCAGGTTGGGCGACAGCAATCGGACTTCGTACCAGATGGCGGGCAACGTGAGCGAGAGGTGCATGTCGCCTGCCAGCAGTGCGCCGCCCGACGCCGAATGCGAGGGCGCGACGGCCCAGTTGTTCGAGCCTTTGCCCATCCGCAAGCCCTCCCACATCGTCCCTTGCGTCATCTCGTGGACGCGCTGCAGATACGCGCTCAGTCGCGGCGTTCGTGCTCCGGCAGGAATCGACGCGGCAACTTCGTCCTGCCCCCAAGACGGATCGACGGGCGGACCCAGGCGAGCGTAGCGCGGAAACAGCGTGTCATAAGCGGCGCCCAGATCGTCGGCCATGTCGGAGTAGCCCGGCCAATCGCTGCCGGACGACAGGTCGTACGCCATGTACTGCATCATCCGCAGCGTATGGATCGGCGTCCACGGCTCGGGCGCGTAGCCCAGCAAGCGCATCTCGGCGGGATAGTCGGACGGAGCGAGCGTCGAAACGTACGCGTTGACGCCTTGGGCGTACCACGAGAGCAGGTCCAGTTCGATGCCTCCCTCCTGCTGAATCGTTGCCCAGTTGCGCTGCGCGCCCCACTCCATCCCGCTGCTCCGCAAGTAGCGATCCGTGTCGACGGCGGAGGCTCCTACGGCTTCGCTCAGCCGACCAGACGCAACGCGGGCGACGAAGTCCATCTGAAACAGTCGATCCTGCGCCGTCGCCCAGCCCAGCGCGCGGACGGCATCGGCATCGGTATCTGCGAAGATGTGCGGCACACCGCGTCCGTCGCGGACGATGGTGACGGCTCCGTCCATCTCGGGAATGTCAGGCTGCGCGTGGTCTGCGTCGGCCAACCGCGCAGTGCGATAGAGGCCGTGCGCGGGGTCAAGCATCAGTGCCAGCGGTGGAATCGCCCCGACGCCCGCCAGCCCGATCCAGACTAGGGCGATAAGTCCAGCGAGCGATGCGATCAGGAAGACGACAGGGCGGGTGCGAGAAGTCGTCACAGAATCGAGTCGGCGTAGGTGGACGGGTCTGTCGTCTGGGGCAGATCGCCCGATTTGAGACGAGCGTGTTGTTCGGCGGACCGTCCGCGCACGTCGGTGTGCAAGCCGCCCTTGCGGATGATGCGCAGGATTTCGTCGGCAGCGTTGGCGTAGTTGCCCGGTCCACGCGCCGTCGGTGCTCCGTCGAATGCGGTCTTCCCGACGCCGTGCTGCCGAGATAGCTCGGTCGACGTGCGGATTATCGACTTGAGCACGCACGGTCCGTAGTGCTCACGGACGAGTGCGCGGTAGGCGTTGTGCGTTCCCTTACGCGCGTCGACCTGCGTGAACAAGAACATCGGATCGGTCAACTGCGGATTGAGTTTCTGCTGGACCGTTCGGATGGTCTGAAACGTCTGCTCGGCGCCCAGGACCGGCTGATGTTCGGGCGTGACCGGAATGACGACGAAGCGCGACGCGACCAGCGCATTGAGACTGAACACGGTCACTGCGGCGGCGGTGTCGAACAGGACGACGTCGTATTCGGGCGCGCTTTTGAGGGCTTCCTTGGCGTAGAGCACATCGGTGGGCTTGCCCAGTTGCCGCATCGCGTGCGTCATCTTGCTCGACGACGGCAGCAAGTCAAAACCGCTCGCCTTCACAACGGGCACGTCGGCCAGGTTGAAACTCGGATCGAAGAGCGTGAGCGACGACGCCGTCACGTCGGGTTCGTCGACGTCGAGCAGGCGCGTCAGGAAGCCTTGTGGGTCGAGGTCGACGACGAGCGTGCGCAGTCCGCTCAGTCCGAGGGCGGCGGCGAGGTGGGCGGCGGTCGTCGTCTTCCCCGTCCCTCCCTTGTGGTTACAGATGGATAGAACGATCATTCAGAGGTGGGCGTGCAAGACGACCAAACTACGTCCTCGCTCCGCGCCCTGGACACGCCCGATTTTCCGCCCTATGCCTCTAACCGTTCCGTTCGTACTGGCCTCGGCTTCGCCCCGCCGACGCGAGTTGCTTCCGCTGCTCGGCCACGACTTCACCGTCCACCCGGCCCAGGTCGATGAGACTCCGCCCCACGGCATCGAACCCAGCGCTCTGGTGCTGCACCTGGCGATGGAGAAAGCCGCCGCTGTTTCGCACGAACACCCCGACGCTCTCGTGCTCGGTTCCGACACCATCGTCGTGCTCGACGGCGAGATCCTGGGTAAACCGACCGACGCGAAGGCCGCCCGTGCCATGCTCAGGCGGCTTTCGGGCCAACGCCACACTGTATTGACTGGCATCGCCTTGGTTCACTCCGCCAGCGGACGCCGAGAGGCCGAACACGAAGCGGTCGATGTGTACTTCGGCGATTTGACTGACGATGCTATTGCCGCCTACGTCAGCGGTGGTTCGCCGATGGACAAAGCCGGAGCCTATGGCATTCAGGACGACAGAGGCGCCCTGTTCGTCCGCCGCATCGAGGGCGACTACTACGCCGTCGTCGGCCTACCCGTCTACCGACTCAACCGCATGATCGAACGCCACTTTTCCGACCTGATCCGCCTGTGAGCCACCCGACAGATTCTACCCTCGCCCACGTCCGCGTGACGCTACTCCAAGCCCGCGCCGAACCCTACATCCAGCAGCAAGAAGTCGACTGCTTCGCCGAGCGCTCGGGCATCACCGTCGATCAGATCACGACCATCAGCGTCCTGACCGATGACCTGGGCGATGCGCTCTTGGATAACTGCGACGCACTGATGATCGGCGGAGCAGGTGCCTTCGACGCGTGGCGCGATTACGACTGGATGCCCCACCTGCTGTCCCTCGCTCAGACGGCGGTGGAGCGCAAACTGCCGACGTTCGGAAGCTGCTGGGGACACCAGATTCTCGCCCGCGCTTTGGGAGGTGAAGTCCGGCACGACGGAGCCAAGGCCGAGATGGGCACCCTCTACGTCGACCTGACCGAAGCCGGAGCCGCTGACCCGCTGCTGGGCACGCTCCCTCGCCGCTTTCTCGCCAACCAGGGCCACCACGACCGCGTCACCTCTCTTCCGCCCGGCGCTATCGAACTAGCGATTTCGGACACGCAGCCGCACCAGTCGTTTCGCATGGCGGATGCTCCGGTCTTCGGCACCCAGTTTCACCCCGAACTCGACGCCGCACGCGAGCGCGAGCGCCTGATCTTCTACCGCGATCACTATCCCGAAGGCGGAGACGACGCCGCTTTCGCCGCCACGCTCGCCGCTCTGCACGACACCACCCACGCCGACGACCTGCTGCGGACGTTCCTGCGGCTGTACGCGGTGTGACTCTGGCTATAGAAGTCAACTCTGGCTCTGCGTACGGGCGACCCATGAATCGCTCTTACAGTGCGTGGCCTCGGCTATCATGTCAGGGTCACAACCGCACCCGGAGGCTAAAGATCGGCACCTCGGCGCCCAGTCCGTCGGGCATCAGGACGTGAACGAGCGCCGCCGTCGTGAAGCCCAGCGCGGCGCCCGCGAGCACGTCGGACGGATAGTGAACGCCCTGCCGCACCCTCGCCCACGCAACCGCCGTCGCCCAGGCGTAGGTAGGAAGCGTGACGTACCACAGGTCGATGCTCAAGGCGAGCGACGTAGCCGCTGTAAACGCGAGCGTGGCGTGTCCGCTGGGGAAGCTGCCGTTGTCGCGCGTGAGCACCAGACTGTCAAGAGCCGATCCGCGCTGCCGCACCATGCCCGACCGAAACGGGCGCGGACGATCTTGCGAGCGTTTGAGTACGAGCACCAATCCCGTCGAGACCACTTGGGACACGGCAACACGCACGGCGGGACGCAGATCGCCGTTGCTGGCGGCGCCGTACACGCCCAGGCCAAACGGGATCGCCACGAACGTCGCGTAGGACAGATCGTCGACTTTGCCCAACCCCACGCTTCCGTAGGGATTGCCGTACGCCCACATCAGGAGGTCGATGTCGCGTTGGAGCGCGTCGGGGTCACAGGCCAGGCGACCGCACGAGGGCAGGCCGAGCGAGTCCGGCGTTTGGGCTGCCGTCGGTCCGATAATAGCAAGCAGCCAGACAAACGCTGCGAGGATCGAGCGCACGTTTACTTGGCGATCACAGTGACACGGTCCTGAACCAGCAGCGCCTGGGGAAAACGCGCTCTGAGGTCGCGAAGTGCGGCGTTGGCGCCTTCGCGCGTACCGTAGTTGCCGACGCGGACGCGGTAGTACGGCGCACGGAAAACGGTGTAGACTTCGGGCGTGCCTTGATTCCGGCTGTTCCACCACGCAACGGCTTGGTTGACGCGCGCGTCGGCTTCTGCCTTGTCCGTCGACTGAAACACCTGGACGCGGTAGCCTTGGACGGTCTGGCGCGTCCCCGGCTCGATCTGAGGTGTTGCGTACGTGCCGTCGAGCAGACGCTGGGGCACGTCGTGGCGCGGACCTTCCTCGGCAGTCGACGCGGTTGCGTCCTCGCGGTACGGGCGCTCGTCAAACGTCTCGTACGCCGAGTGGTCGATCTGAACCGGAACGGGCAGCGCGCCTTCGTCGGGGGCGTCGGTCGTAGGACGCGTGGACGAGCAGGCCGTGACGGTGAGCAGGAGCAGAAGCGGTGCGACTAGACGCATGGCGGTGGGAATGGCGGAAAGACGAGAGGAGTAACGTGCGAGACGGCCTAATAGTCCGAAGTCGACGTCAAGCCGCTGACGATGGCGACGCTGGCGCTGGCGCCGATGCGCGACGCTCCGCTGGCGACCATCGCCTCGACGTCGTCCGCCGAGCGCACACCGCCCGACGCCTTGACGCCCATGCGGTCGCCGACGACGCGCCGCATCAGCGCTACGTCGTTGGGAGTCGCACCGCCTTTGTTGAAACCCGTCGACGTTTTGACGAAGTCGGCTCCGGCGTTCTGGGCGAGCACGCATGCGATGACCTTTTCCTCGTCGGTCAGCAGGACGGTTTCCAGGATCACCTTGACCAGAGCCGGACGCGCCGCACGCGGTCCTTTCGCTGCTTCGACGACGGCGCGGATGTCCCGCTCGACGGCATCGGTGTCGCCACTCTTGAGCAGGCCGACGGCGAGCACCATGTCGATCTCGGTCGCTCCGTCGCGAATCGCGCCTTCGGTCTCGGCGGCTTTGACCTGACTCGTCGTGGCTCCCAGCGGAAAGCCGACGACCGTGCAGACAGCGACCGGACTTCCCGAGAGTAAGCGGGCCGAACGCGCCACGTGAACCGGGTTGACGCAGACCGAGGCAAAGCAATGCTTGCGTGCTTCGGCGCAGAGCGTTTCGATCTGCTCGACCGTCGTCTCGGCTTTGAGCGCCGTGTGGTCGATCAGACGCGCCATCGGAGGCGCCAGCGCGCACGCATCGGCGGCGGACTGATCCGAATCGCGTCGCACGCCCATTCGCGCAGCACCGGCAGCCACCATCCGCTCGACGGCGTGATGGAGCGAGCGGTCAGCGGTAGGAAGCGAGTCGGACGCGCGTCCAAAACGTGCTTCGAGGCGTAGAGCGAGGGCGTCGCGTTGCGAGGGCTGCATGGCGCGGGCGGATGGATGGCAAAGAGGTCAGCCCCAAAAGTACGCAGCCCGCTCGGACGCGCGTGTGCAGAATGCCGGAGTTGCCATCCTTTGCCGGGTCTGTTTCGCTTTCGCCTCGGCCCCGCAGAGTAGGTTGCGCTGGAAGCGAACCGTCAGTTGACCAGCGCCCCGTAGACCGACGAGCGCGTCGGGTCGAGCGTCAGCAGCAGCGCGTAGGCCTTACTCGACTGCGAGGAACGACTCAGCATCCCCACGATCGCACTCGACTTCGTGTCGAAAAAGATGTCGAGCACGTAGGGGTTGGCCGCCTGATCGACGACGCCCTCGAACGATTCGAGCGACGCCAAGACGGACGCGCGCGCCACCTCGGGATCCTCGATGAACGCGTCGACGCCTAGGCGATGGATGGCGTAGTACGCCTGTCGCACCGGCAGATAGCGCGGATCGGTCAACTCCTGAGCAATCTGCGAGCGCGTCCGGTCGGCTCCGAACGAGGTCCATCCGTTGACGGCTTCGGCCTGAGCACGCGTCACGATGTCCAGCGCCTGCTCGAAAAACGGCGTCCCACCCAGCGGCGCGAACGAGTCGTAGTCGTAACCCAGAATCAGGTAGGCGTAGTAGTCGAGCAGCGACGTGAGGCGGTCGATCCGGTTGGGATCGCTCGTCAGGCTCTGCCCCTGCACGTACTCGAAATCCCACGCCTCGTCAGCCACCTTGAGCATCGACGTCGATTGGCGCGTTCCATAGATGGGCCGCTGCGAGGTGACGACCAAGCGCGCGCGGAACGAGGTCTGCGTCGGACTGTCGGTAAACGCGATCTGCATCGCGCAGTCGATGCGCTCGACGTCCTCGAAGCGGTCGTTCGTCCACCGTCGGTTGTTGAGATACTCTTGGACTTCGACGGCGAATTGGTCGAGGAAGTTGACGTCCGAGCGCTCCAACTGGGTGTAGTCGACGTTGACTCGGCAGTTCAACTCCTGGGCGCGCACGGCAGGTGCGGCGGCTAAGACGACGAGGAAGACGAGAGGCAGAAAACGAGTCATGGACGCGAACGAAAGAGGAGGGCGAAAGCTACGTCGCCGAAACGACGAGCCGGGCGCGTGGACAAAGCGGGTGCGTGGCTCTATCCTATGCAACGAACCAATCCGCCTGATCCGTGCGCACGCTGCTTGCCCTGCTCGCTCTCTTCTGCGCACTACCGATGCAGGCGCAACCCGAACTGCAACAGGTCGGCGTCCAAGTACCGGCGGGTCAGGGCGCGCGTGCCGCAGGATTGGGAGGCGCCGGACTCGCCTTGCAGGGCGACGGCTGGACACGCGTCGGGGCAATGATGCAGTGGACCCAACCGGGCGTGACGCTGGGAGCCGAGCAGCGCTTCGGCCTGTCCGAACTACGCGAGGGATCGGCACAGGGCGTCGTGCGACGCGGGTACAACACGCTGGGCGTGCAGGCGGCGAGCTTTGGCAACGAGGCGTTCCGCAGTTCACAGTTCGGACTCGTCGCCGCGCGTCGCCTCTTCCCCTCTCGCCCGCGCGCGCTATCGGTCGCGCTCCGCGCCGATCTGGTGTCGATCTCGACGGGCGGCGACTATGGCAACGGCGTCGGCTGGGGACTGAGTCCCAGCGTCTGGGCCGAAGTCACCTACGCGCTGTCGGTCGTACTCGAAGCGCGCAACGTCGTCTCGGGCGACGTTGGCGGGCGCGAGCCGCTACCCGCCGACCTGCGCGCCGGAATCGCCTATCTCGTTTCGGATCGCATCCGACTGGCCGCCGACCTGATCCACGACCCCACGTTTGGTCCGACGGGACACGTTGGCGCCGAAGTCCAGATCGTCGATGTCCTCGTAGCGCGCGCCGGAATCGGCACGGACCCGCAGCAAGTCGGCCTGGGCGCCGGACTGCGCGTCGGCAACCTCCGCGCCGACCTCGCCGCGACGCGTCACCTGCTGCTGGGCTGGTCGCCGTCGCTCGAAGTCGGGTGGTCGTGGTGAGCGGCTGACATCCGCTGCTCACCTGAGCCTCAACTCAGCATCTTCCCAACCCCGGAGGGACCGCGCAGCGAACGTGATCCGGGAGTCTGAGTGCATCTCTATTGTCTCAGATCAGGGCCAAGCGCAATTGGTTCTTGACGACCTTCGAAACCAAGTTGCGTGCGCATATACAGGTAGTCGTTGCGAGGAGCAAAGCGACGTGGCAACCTCGCGATCCAGCGCTCTGTGGGACGGGATTGCTTCGCTGCGCTCGCAACGACGAGTAAAAAAGGGCACCCACGGTTTGTGACCGATAGACCGGAACAGACCGGCGGACGACACGCCCCTTGCCCCTACGATTTTCGATCAGGAGTTGCGCATTCCCCACTCCTACTATATTATTAGTACGAACACAATAGGAGATCGAAATGGCGAAACGACAAAAAGCATCCCTCGTCGGACTGGGCGAGACCGAACTCGAAGTCTTGCAGCACGTCTGGAGCCTGGGCGATACGGTCGTCACCGACGTTCACGCACTCATTCAGGAAACTCGCCCGGTTGCCTACACGACGGTGATGACGGTGATGAAGAACCTCGCCGACAAGGGCTATCTCACAGCCGAGCGCGACGGTACGCGCATTCGCTATCGCCCAGCACGAAGCGCGACGAACGTGCGCGGCTCGGTCGCCCGAACACTCGTCGACAAAGTGTTCGGCGGCTCGCCGGTCGAGTTGGTGCAGGCGCTGGCACAGCACGAATCGCTGTCGGACGACGAGATCGCCCACCTGCGCGCCTTCATCGACACGCTCGACTCCAACCCCGACGACGATGCTGCGTGACCTGCTCTTCTCTCTCGCTGACCTGGGCGATGCAGCGCTCTGGGCCGTCTGGCTCCCGCTGCTGGCGTGGAGCACCATCGCTGGAGGCGCACTGCTGATCGACGACCGCACCAGGCTGCGCCTTCCCGACGTGCGACATCGTCTGCTGGTCGTGCTGCTTCTCGCATTGCCGCTAGGCATCGGACTGCGCCTCTTTTCTCCAGTCGAGGTCACGATTCCGGCGCCCGCTTCGGTCGCTGTATCGAGCACGTCTCCGGCGTCCGCTGCGCCGTTCGACTCGGCGCCCATCGCCGCTTCTCCGCCCGCCGCAGCGCCCGCGCGATCACCGGTTTCAGCCGCCGCATCCGCGCCTCTGCTGCCTTCGCCGCCGCTCTTGATGGCCGTGCTGGGAGGACTGACGGTGCTGCTGATCGGCGCGTCGATGATCGGGGTTGCGCGGTGGTCGGTCCAGCAGTTTCGCGTTCGGCGGTGGATCGGTCGGCTCCACACGTGTGCGCCGTCTCGGACACGCGATGCGCTGCGGACTGCGCATCGGCTCGGTGTCGAGGCGCCTCTCACCTTCGTTCAGGACGAGGTGACGCCGTTCACGTGGGGCGCTGCTCGACCACGCATCGTGCTTCCGATCTCGCTCGCCGATGATCCCACTGCGCTCCGCCTGGCACTCGCCCACGAAACCGCCCACGCACGCTCGTACGACCCAGCGTGGGACGCTGCTGCTCGGCTGTCGTGCGCACTCGTTCCGTGGCATCCGGCGGCTAGAATGCTCGTCAGCCGCGCCGCCCTGCGCCGAGAGCAAGCCGCCGACGCCTGGGTGCTCTCGGCCCGACCTGCCGAGCGCTCGGGCTACGCTCGCCTGCTGATGCGCTACGCCGTCGCCCCGGCTTCCGTCGCACTCGCCGCCCCTCGCAACCACCTCACGCCCCGCGTTCACGCCATGTCGCTCCGCCTCACCTCGTCGCCTCGCAGCCTGCCCATCGCGCTGCTCGTTCTGCTCATGCTGACGCTTGGACTGTCCGTTCGGGCGCAGGAAGCATCTTCGCTGTCCGTTGCGCAAAAAGACAGTCTCCTGATGGAAGCAGCGAGATTCAAACTGCCCCCCGCTGCTCCTCCCAGCGCGTCCGACGCGGTATTCGACGAGTGGGACAACCAGGCCATCCGCATCGGCGCGGACGGGCAGTGGTTCATGTCCTCTGCTCGTCCCGCCACTCAGCCAGCGAGTGCGCGAGATGGGCGTCGAAGGCGACGTACTCCTCCGGTTCGTCGTCACGAAAAGGGGTACGGTGCGCGACGCCGAGATCCGGCGCGGACTCAACGCAGAACTGGACGAAGCGGCTCTCGACGAGGTGTCGCGCTACCTCTACCGCCCCGCCACGCGTGACGGAGAATCGGTCAACGTGCGCATTCTCGAAACCGTCCGCTTCCGCCTCGACTCGTCCGACGTGCGGATGGACGACGGCAGCCTGCGACTCGCCGACCTCGAGCGAACCGACATCGGGCTGTCGGGAACGGTCCTCGACCTGAGCGGACGAGAAGTACCCAGCGCGACTATCGTGCGGTCCGAAGGCTTCGGTTCAACCGTTACAGGAGGCGATGGGCGGTTCACACTCGTCGTGGATGCGAGCGAAACGATCGGTGACGTGCGCATATCGGCGCGGGAGTATCCGTCTCGCTTCGTATCGCTGCCGCACGATCTGTCGGCTCCCTTGAGATCGGCGGAGCGTTGGCCTATACGGGGAACGCTTCGCACGCTGCGCATTGTCGGCACGACGCAAACCGAGCGCGGGTTCGTCGGTCAGGTGCTGGACTACGGCAGCGGCGAGCCAGTCGTCGGTGCGAGCGTGCGGGTCGGTTCGACGCAGGTAGAGTCGCTCTCGGACCGAGAAGGCCGATTCTTCCTCGCGCTGACCGACTTGCCGCCCGACGGAACGATCATCGTTTCCGCCCCCGACTACGACGGTTACATCATTCTCGACATCAACGGCTTGATCTACGCGAACAGGGAGATGGGCCGCTTGATTCCGATGCAGACTCCCCAGGCTCGCCAGGATGCGATGGCCGAAGAATGGCGCGTTCGGTTCAACCCGATGGTTTCGCTGCGCATGGAGTTCTCCCAAAACCACTACCCCATCAACATCGAGCGCGTCGACTCGGACTGCCCCGAACTGGACGACGTAGCACTGGCGACCGCGCAAGCGATGCGTCTGCCGCTGCGCCCCGGCGAGGTGGAACGCGACAACTACGCCTACCTGATGATGGGATGCGGCAATCTACGCGGCGAGCCGATTGGCGCTCGGGCCAGACCGATGGTCGACATTCCGTCGTGGGTGGAGTATGAGGTGCAGAACTCCGAGCAGCAGAGCGCCGAGTGGCCGCACGTGCTGTTCAGGAGCGAGATTTCCCAAGGCCGACGCTACGTTTCACCCACCGTCCTCCGCTCGGACTGCCCCGCGCGCAACGACGCGGCCATGCGCTTCGTCACGGACGAGATGAACCTCATGCCGAGCACGATGGAGAGTTGGATGGAAAACCGCGAACGGCCTCCGCTTATCGCTATCGGCTCCGTCCCCTGCGACCGGCTCGAATTGGACTAATCGAAGCGCTAGCCAATCTCCTCTTTATTTCCGAAGCTGATGCTGCATGACCTACTTCTTGTACTTGCCGGTCTAGGCAGTGCAACGCTCTGGCCGGTCTGGATGCCGCTACTGGCGTGGACCATCATCGCCGGGGGTGCTCTGCTGCTCGACGACCGACTGACGCTGCGGCGCCCAGACCTGAGGCACCGGCTGCTGATCGTTCTACTCGTGGCGCTGCCGATGGGCGTCGTTCTGAGCGCGCTCTCGCCGGTCGAGATCCCGATTCAGACCATGGCTCCGGTCGGCATCAAGGGGGACTCTCCCGCATGGGCGCCATCTCCCCCTTTTGAGCCACTCGTTGCGGACCGCTCGCTTTCCGAACTGCCTACGCTCGTTTCGGCTACACCTGCAGCCTCGCCCGCGCCTGATCTGCCGTCGCCGCCGCACCTATTGGTCGCGCTGGGCGGTTTGACAGTCGTGCTGATCGGCGCATCCATACTCGGGCTGTTGCACGCACTCGTCCGGCAGATCGGCGTTCGGCGGTGGATCGCACGGCTGCGCGTCTGTCCGTCGTCAGAAACGCGCGATGCGCAGCGCATGACGACTCGGCTCGGCGTCGACACTCCGATCACGTTCGTACAAGACGAGGTGACGCCGTTCACGTGGGGCATTTTCCAGCCTCGCATCGTGCTTCCGCTGTCACTCGCCGACGATCCCGACGCGCTGCGCATGGCACTCGCTCACGAGTCCGCACACGCCCGCTCGTATGACCCTGCGTGGGATGCCGCTGCCCGGTTGACCTGCGCGCTGATTCCCTGGCATCCGGCGGCTCGGCTCCTCGTCAGCCACGCAGCCTTGCGGCGCGAGCAGGCCGCCGACGCTTGCGTGCTCTCCACCCAGCCAGCCGAACGCGCATCGTATGCCCGTTTGCTGATGCGCTACGCCATCGCCCCTGTCCCCGTCGCCCTCGCCGCTCCCCTCAACCATCTCACGCCTCGCGTTCACGCTATGACTCTTCGCCTCGTCTCATCGCCTCGCAGCCTGCCCGTCGCGCTGCTCGTCCTTCTCACCTTGACCGTCGGGCTGTCTGTCCGCGCACAGGACACCAACCCTTCGCTCGTTTCGGGTCAGGAAAACCTCGTAGTCGAAGCGAAGATTGGCGATCCAGAATCAGCCGATTTCGAGCGGGATGCGACGCCTCAACCGGGCATCCCACAGGCAACGGGACGCGCGCTCCGCATCGTAGGGTCGACGCAATCGCCTCGCGGGTTAGTCGGACAAGTGCTCGACGCCGACTCGGGCGATCCGGTCGCCGGAGCCAGTGTACGCGTCGGCACGTCGGACGCCCGTGCCACATCGGACGCCCAAGGCCGCTTCTTCCTTGCCCTGGCCGACCTCTCGCAACCCGGAACGGTCATCGTTTCAGCGCCCGGCTATGCCAGACCGACATCGCTCGATCTAACAGGACTGCTTAACGCAGGGGATGGCATCGGTCGGCTCATGACGTTTGCTACTTCGGAAGAACGCAACGATGTACTCAGCACGGACTGGGAAGACCGATACAACCCCCTCGTCTCGTTTCGCATGGGTCTTTCGGAAAGTCACCACGCCATCGACATCGAACTCGTCGACTCGGATTGCCCCGAACTGAACGATGCTGCCTATGCCGCAGCGCAGGCGAGAGTGCTCAGGTCTGAGGTGGGCGAGGTCAAACAAGGCGAGTATGCCTATGCCCTGATCGGCTGCGGCAACCTGCGCGGCGAAACGGTCGGCGCTTGGGCATCGCCTGTTCCCGACGATTCACGCCATCTCGAGTTTACAATCGAGTGGTCTAAAACGATGGGCGAGTCTTCTCCGAACGTCGCATTCACAAGCCCCGTATCGGACGATGGACGATACACTTCTCCCAGGGTGCTGCGCTCGGACTGCCCTGCCCAACGACGCTGCTGCACTGGACTTTATCACTGAGCCGCATGTTCGTAGCGACCAGAGTAGTTTGGAGCGCTGGATGAACGTCAGCAAACTTCCTCCACACTTTGCCGGATACGTGCCGTGCGCCTACCTCACCGACTGACGAACCGGACGGCTTAGATTGAGGCTCGCTCTTCCGCCTCGCCGATGTCCGCCTCACGGCTCCTCGCACTCTTCCTGCTGCTCCTGTCGGCAACTGCGGTCCACGCGCAGGAGCGCGACTCGACCGAAGCGTACGGCGACCTCGACGACCTGCTCGAATCTGCCGCCGTCGATGGGGACGACGAGGCGCTGGCGGCGCGGCTCGAAGACCTGGCGGCGCGCCCCCTCGACCTGAACAGCGCGTCGGCGGACGAAATCGCGGTCTTGCCGGGCATCTCTCCCCTACTCGCGTCCGCCATCGTGCGCTTCAGGGAGAGCCGGGCGACGCCGCTGCGAGCGCTCGAACAACTGCTGGCCGTCGACGGGATTACGTCGGACGAGATCAGCCTGATGCGACCATTCGTGACGTTTCGCGAACCGTCCGAGTTTCGGGAGAGTCTGCGTGAGGCGTTCAGCGACATCCGCGTGATCGGCGTTCACCGGATGGCGACGCGCGTCGAAGAATCCCGAGGCTACCGCGAAGGGCGCTATCCGGGACCTCGCGCCGGACTGCTGACGCGGACGCGCGTCCTCATCGGCGACAAACTGCAAGCCAATCTGACGCTCGAAAACGACGCAGGAGAGCGCATCGGCTTCGGCGACGGACGCGAAGGACCGGCAGACTTCACGAGCGCGCACCTCGCCATCCGCGATGTCGGTCCGGTCCGCGAACTGGTCGTCGGCGATTTCACGACGGCGTTCGGCGAGGGACTGGTCGTCGGACGCGCGGGAGCCATCGGCAAATCGCGCGAGGCGACGAGCGGCGTCGGGCGCGCAGGCAGCGGCATACGGCCCTACGGTGGGTCGGCGGAGACGGCGTTTCTGCGCGGCGCGGGCGCACAGGTCGACCTGCCGTACGGCGTTTCGGCCTCGGCCTGGGCGTCCATCCGCGATGTCGACGCGAGCCTGGACTCGGTCGGCGGCGTGCCGGTGATCTTGTCGATCTCCGAATCCGGCTTGCACCGCACCGAAAGCGAGTTGGACCGGCGCGGCGCGGTCGAGTCGACCGATCTGGGCGCGGCGATTCAGTACGAGGGCGAGCGAGCCAGCGTGGGCGTCGTCGCAGCGCAGCGGAGCTATGCGTTTCCTGTCGCCACGACCAACGGACGCTTCCGCCGAGACCCCGATCCCCAGGCCGATTATCAGGGCGTCGGCGTGTTCGGAAACGTGACCATCGGTGAAGCCAGACTGTTCGGAGAAATCGGCGTCGACGGCAATGGAAATCGCGGAGGCGTCGGCGGAGTAGCCGCGCGCGTCGGACGTGGATCGACTGTCTTGCTGCACGTCCGCTCGGCACAAGCGTCGTTCGATCCCGTCCAGAACGGCGCGTTTGCCGAGCAGTCGGCAGGACTCGCGGGCGAGGAAGGCGTCTACCTGGGCCTGACGACGCGGCTGACGCCAACCCTGCGCCTCAACCTCTACGCCGACGCCTACCGCCTGACCGCGCCCTCCCGCTTCCGTGCGCGACCAACGCCCGGCCTCGACCTGCTCGCTGATTTCGGTTGGTCGCCGCGCCGCTGGGCACGCTTGGACGTGACGCTCCGCACCGAAAAACGCGACGACGCGCTGTCGGCTTTCACTCCATCCGGTGGGGAGTTCGCAGGCGTCGGATCCGAGTACCGCACGTCGGCGCGCGTCCAGGGCACCTACGTCTACAACGACGACGTGCGCCTCCGTCTGCGCGGAGACCTCGTTCGCGCCCAAACGCCCGACCCCGACCGCCCGACTGCCTACGGCACGTTTGCCGCCGCCGACGTGCGCTGGCGCGTGCTCACCCGACTCTCGCTCGACGCACGGATGGCTGTGTTTGACGTGGACGCATTCGAAGCCCGCGTCTACGCCTACGAATCCGACTTGCGCTACCGATTCAGCGTCCCCGCATTCGGCGGACGTGGCGTGCGGCAATACGTGGTAGCCCGATGGGACGCGCTGCCCGGTATCCGCGTCGAAGCCCGCTATGCGCAGACCGTCCGCCAAGACGTGGCCAACCTGAGCAGCGGCCTAGACGCCATCGAAGGCAACCGCTCGCGCGACGTGCAACTGCAGGTGCTGGTCAACTTGTGAGGAGCGGCGGCGCGTGAGGCCCAACACGCAGCACCCCGCCACCTGTGAGCCAGAGCCAGACGCAGAGGGCCAACGCGCAACACTCTGACCCTTGTCATCGCGAGCGCAGCGTGGCGATCCCCGAAGCCAGCAGCTAACGCCGGAGATCGCCACGTCGCTGCGCTCCTCGCGATGACAAGAGTCGGGCGGTGGCTGCATTCGTCCAGTCGCGGCGCGGTTGAAGCCGAATGTTGGAGCGTGCACCCTCAGCCAAACGCAAAAGCGCCCGAGCCGCTGGTGCAGCCCGGACGCTTTGGAGGAGAGAGAGGGATTCGAACCCTCGGTACCTTGCGGTACACCGCATTTCGAATGCGGACCGTTCGACCACTCCGGCATCTCTCCGTAGTCGGGCGACTAAACTACCACCCGTCGCCACGCTTTTCCAGTCCCGCCGTGTAAAAAAGCATCAAAGGCGATGGAGATGGAGACCTGGCAGGTCGCCTATGACCTGCCAGGTCCGCGATGGACTCACCGAGGAATCTCGACCTGCCGCAAGATGTCAGCGACGACCTCGTCGGGGGCACGGCCTTCCATTTCGAGTTCGGGAGCCAGTTGGATGCGGTGGCGCAGCACGTGCGGAGCGACAGCCTGGATGTCGTCGGGGAGCACGTAGTCGCGTCCGGCGAGCACGGCGTAGGCGCGTCCGCTCGACAGCAGGCTCAGCGACGCGCGAGGTGAGGCGCCGAGCATCAGCGACGCATTCCCGCGCGTCGCCAGCGTGATCCCGGCGATGTAGCGCACGACGGGCGGTTCGACGCGCACCTGGGAGACGACGCCTCGCGCCTGGGCCAACTCGGACTTCGACAAAACGGCACCGATCGTTTCGACGACGGCGGAAGGGGCTTGGGTCAGCGCACGTGTCAGGATTTCGACTTCCTCGTCGGCTGTCGGGTAGTCGAGGACAAGCTTGAATAGGAAGCGGTCGAGTTGGGCTTCGGGGAGGCGGTAGGTGCCTTCGTGTTCGAGCGGGTTCTGCGTGGCGAGCACCATGAACGGCTCGGCCATCGGATACGTCGTTCCATCGACCGTCGCCTGGCGCTCTTCCATCACCTCGAACAGCGCCGATTGGGTCTTGGCGGGCGCGCGGTTGATTTCGTCGATCAGGACGAAGTTGGAGAAGATCGGCCCGGCGCGAAACGAGAACTCGGCGTCGCGGGGATTGAAGACAGCGGTTCCGACGACGTCCGACGGCATCAGGTCGGGCGTGAACTGGATGCGGCGATAGTCGGCGTCGACCGTGCGGGCGAGGAGCCGGGCCGTCAGTGTTTTGGCGATGCCGGGGACGCCTTCGAGCAGCACGTGCCCGCCTGCCAGCAGCGCCGTCAGCAGCAGCGTCACGCGCTCTTCCTGGCCGACGAGTGCGCGTCCGATTTCGGTCCGCACACGCTCAGCAGCATCGGCGACGGACCCCAAGTCGATGCGCGGCGCATCAGGTTCGGACGTAGAAGTTGGGAGAGCGGGCGGCGTAGAATCGGTCGGTTCGAGCATGGGGTTCAGGAAGAGAGAGGAAGGCGGGACGTGCGGGGGGCGCGGTCGAAGAAGGGAGTTAGACGCTCGGCAAACTCTTCGACTTCGGATCCAGTCGTGAGTTTGCCCGACTCGGCGCGGTCGACCCAGGCGATCAGTTGCTCGGCATCGGCCTGGGAAAGGGCCGCGCGCTCGGCGACGTTCTGTGGTGTCTGCTGTCTGCGCGGCAGACCGTAGGCGTCGAACGCGACGTGGCGAAAGCGGCTCGCCATCTTGCGCGTCAGGTTGGCGTGATCGCCCCGGTTGCGATAGAGCGCGGCGACGGTCGACACGAACGCGGCGGTCTCGTTGCGCGGAGCCACGCGCGGCGCCTGGGGACGCTGCCTCCGACGCGCGTAGGCGACGACGAGTAGCACGCCCAACGCCAGAAACGCGTACCACGCCCACAGCAACGCCGGATAGCGCGTCAGCACGTAGATCGGCGACGACGGTCGGCCATCCGCGAACGTGTCGACTTTGCGGACGATGGGCGCGTCGGGCAGCGCGCGTGCCAGCGCGTCGGCGAACGGCAGTGTATTGTGATCGAGCAGGGCGATGTTGGTCAGCAAGCGGGCCGCCGTCGTCACGACGACGCTTCCCTCTCCCACCGGCACTCGGACGAGGATCGGCAACCATTCGGCATCCCAATCGCCGCACGAATCGGTGCAGATCGACGCCATCGTTTCGGGTAACCCAACGCCTTCGATCAGGATTTCTTCGATGTCCGGCACCCCTCTTCCCGTGAACTCGAGCGCAGTAGGTACGAGCGCTGAAGCAACAGAAATCCGCTGCCCCGACGATTCCAGACGTACGACGTACGCCAGCGTGTCGGAGAGTGGCGTGATGAACCCACGATAGTCGTCGGCAAACGACCAGTCGGGCGACAGGCCAAGCGGATTCAGGTCGCTGCTCGCTCCATCGGCGACTAATGCAAGCGTCCCGCCATCGCCCAGAAACTGCGTCAACGTCTGGTATTCGAGCGAGTCTGCGGCGACGGAATACTCACCCACGCTGAGCGTCACGCCTTCGCTCACCAGCAGGATCGTCGACGACGTATCCGCCTGTCCCTCGCCCATGAGCCAGATGTTCGAGCGAACGCGCTCGCGGATCGGTTTGTCCTGCGCCAGGTCAGGCCAGACGGTATAGAGTGCGCGCAGATCATAGGGATTGTCGCCGTCGGCTTCGAGCGTCACGCGCCAGTCGATGGGACTCGGACGCAGCGCCTGAAAGACGCCGAACACGACGAGCAGCAAGGCCAGTCCGTACCAGTAAATATGGTCGCGCTGCCTCATGCCGTTTGGGGATTAGAAGCACTCGCAATCCCAAGTGCAGCCTCTCGGACGGCGGGATAGGCGGACGCGTCGACCTCGTAACCGCCGTACCACACCCGCTCGAACGATCGGGCGACACGCAGAAACGGCGCTTGGTCGGCACCGCTCAGATCGGCAGCATACGCGTCGTGCGTTTTGTCGGGGCGATAGGCGGAGCGGCCCGTTGCGTCGAGCCGTTGGAGTACGTCGAGAAAGCGCCAGCGCAGGGCGTCGCGCAGTTCGCCACGTGCTTCCGCCTGCCGAGCCAACGCCGCGTAGTCTTCGCGCGTGATGTCGTCCGGCAAGATGCCCGTGCCGCGTGCTCCGCCTGCCGCCCCGCCACGCCGCAGCACGCGCACGTCCGAACGGGCGATGAGTACGATCACCCAGACCAGCAGCAGCCCCATCAGCCCGTAGAGAATTGGGCGCGTGAAGTAGCCCGCATTGCCCCCGAAAATCTGCCTCAGTATCTGCCCGATACCGCTCCAAAACCGATCCCAGAGCGAAGTGGGTTGCTCAGGGTCGACCTCGTAGCGCAACGCAGGATCGGCACGCAAACTGTCGAGCGTCGCCTCTGCCCGCTCGGTCCCCCGCGCCGACGCCGACGAATCGACGACCTGGGCGCGCACTTGGCCAGACGGCAGCAGCGTCGCCAGAGCGATCAGAAGTAGCAGGACGACTCGGATCACGCTTGGGTCGAGAGAGGATCCGTCAGGCCCAACTCGCCGCGCCGCGCGTCGAGATCGCGCCAGAGCGTCGTGTGGTGCGTGCGCTCGTTGAGTTGGGCGTATTGCATTCCCGACGCGATGACCGGGATCACGTACGTCAGCAGCGACACGCAGAGCATCAGTCCGAAAAACGCGCCGAGCAGGATACCAACTAGGGTACCATCGGCGTCCATGTCGAAGCCCATGAACGCGACGCCCATCGCGCCCAAAACGGTCGGGCCGAACACAAAGCCCATGACCAGCAGGTTGGAGATCAGGCTCGCCAGAAAGACCACGCCCAACGTCGGCCAGAACGCGGAATTGGCGACCGAAAGCCTGTTGCTGAGGCCGAACGCGTCGAGCACAGACACGCGGTCGACGCCGATGGCGCCGGGCGCCATGCCCCATCGCCCCATGATCCAGCCGATTCCGGCGTATTGAATCAGGATGCCCAGACACGGAATCAGCCCGAACAACGAGAGACCGATGTAGGCGACGCCCATGAGCATCGCATAACCAACCAGCGGCCAAAACCGCACCCAAGCGGCTTTAGTGAGTTGCTCGTCTGTCACCTCGTCGAACGATCCGAATTGGTCGTAGGCTTTCATGCACGCGAACGTAAGCGCGCAGAAGTACGCCAGCACGCCGACGTAGAGCAGGAAGCCAACGAAGGCGACCAGTCCGAGCACGCCCCACGCGCCCAGTCCCAGTTCGCTGTCTGGCATCACCTGCGACGCCTCGGAAACAAGGCTGCCAAAGATCGTCCCAATGCCGCCGCCCATCATCATCGACGCCACGAGTGCCAGCGGCAGGATGACACGCAGCAGCGTCGGCTTCATGACCGGGAGCGCCAATCGCAGAAACCGGAACGTGTCGTTGAACACCTCGCCAAACGAGCGCGGACGGCGCAGTACGAAAGCCTCTTCTTGCATGGATCAGTCGGTAGTAGGGGCGAGATTCTTCTCGCCCGCAGCGCGTGCCCGGACGCGCGGCAACACAATAAAGTAGCCGATCAAAAACGCCAACGATGCGCCAATGATGAGCATTTTCAAGGCGAGCGGCATCGTCGTGTGGCGCGTCACGAAGCCTTCGAGCAGCCCGGCGACGAGGAAGACAGGGATCAAGCCGACGATGATGACGACGCTCGACCGGGCGCTCTGCACGAACGCTTTTCGGCGAGGCAGCGTGCCCGGCGCGATCCAGCCCCAGCCCAGTTGGAAGCCCGCTCCGCCTGCGATCACGATGGCCGCGATTTCGAGCGTGCCGTGAATCCAGACGATGCCCAGCGCCGTCCCGAACACGCCTTGCTGCGCCAGAAACGCAAAAAAGCAGCCCAGCATCAGCATGTTCTGCATCAGGATGAACAGCGGGATCAGCGGAGTCAGAACGCCGACCGAGTAGACGAGCAGCGACACGCGGACGTTGTTGAACGTGATCCGCGCGAAGAAGTCGACCGAGGCGCCGCTCTTGTACACAGCCATCGGATCGCCCGACGCGATGTTGGCGAGCGTCATGTCGACGTAGCGGTCGCCCATCACGTAGCGCACGAACGAGGGATCGAGCACCTGGCTGATCGCGCCGACGACGGTACACACCATCGCCACGACGAGCGCGACGCCCATCAGCCAGCGCGCGCTCCACACGGCGAGCGGGACCTCGTGCGTCCAGAACCCCATGAAGCGGCCCGTTTCGGTCGTCCGGTTCTTGTAGAGCGTGCGGTAGAGGCGCCCCAGCAGGTCGTTGAGATAGCCGACGCTCTTGCTTTTGGGATAGAACGTCCGCGCGTACGACAGATCGTCCGACGCTTCGACGAAGAGCGACGCCAGTTCGTCGGGATCGGCCTTGCGGTCCTTGGTCAGCCCTTCGAGGCGACGCCACTTGTCGGCGTTCTGTTGGAGAAAGGTGGCCTCGCGCACGGGCGGTGAGTAGAGCAAAAAGAGGGAGCGAGCGTCAAAATAGCGACGCGGATGCTCTCCTACTATCTTCCGCACACGGCTTCTCTTCGCACCGATGATCCACGTCCAGACCGCTCACAACGTCACGCTCGCCCTAGAACCGGCAGGCCTGGGCGACCGGCTCCTCGCCTACCTGATCGACATCGCAATCATCGTAGGCTACAGTACGCTAGTAGGCATTATCATTTCCTTCGCGGACGTTGGATCGGCTGCGGTCCAAATTGCTCTGCTCGCCGTGCCGACCCTGCTTTACTTCCCGATTTTCGAGATCGCGCTGGACGGACAGACGCCGGGCAAGAAGGTGCGCAAAATCCGCGTCGTCCGGCTGGACGGAGAGCCACCGTCGATAGGCGACTACCTGCTGCGCTGGCTGCTGGGCTTCGTCGACTTCACCATCTCGACCGGAGCCGTCGCCGTGACGAGCATCGCGCTCAGCCAGCAGTCGCAGCGCCTGGGCGACATGGCCGCAGGAACGACGGTCGTCAGCGCAAGGGACCGCGCCCGGCTCAGCGACACCCTCTTCGAGCGGATGGACCAAGCCGCCGACGTGACCTACCCCGAAGCCGCCCGGCTGAGCACCGCCGATATCTCCCTCATCCGCGACGCCGTCCGGGTGATCCGCATCGAGGGCGTGACGGTGCAGTCCAAGAAGATCGCCCAGTCGGTGATCGAAGTGATCGAGTCGGCCTACGGTATTTCGCCTGGGGAACTGCGCCCGTACATCTTTCTGCGCACGCTCCTCCAAGACTACACGACGCTCGCGGGCACGGCAGACGCTGCGTTCGAGCCGATGGCGTGAGGCGTGGTGGGCTGACCCACGGAGGCCCAACGACGCCCCCAGCCAACTGTCATCACGAGCGCAGCGTGGCGATCTCCTTGCGCTGCCGCTGACGATGGAGATCGCCACGTCGCTCTGCTCCTCGCGATGACAAGTGGAGACACAGGTGTTTGCCACAGCCGCCCTACGCTTCCTCCAAGTCCTCTTCTTCCGGCTCCTCCACCTCGAACCGCAGCGCCTGAGCGACGCGCTCGAACAGTTCTCCAACCGAGCCTCCCGACTCGAACAGCACGTGCCGCGCGCTTTCGCGGTGGACGTACAGCCAGTGCGCCAACACGCGCACCTCGTCGATCTCGCGTTTGAGGTAGCGCTCCGGGACGCGGCGGATCGGCGGCAAAGTGGCGGGCGAGGAAATCGTCTAGGCGTTCGTCGTCGCCAGCCGAAGGATCGGTGCCCAGCGTCAGCGTCTCGACGTGGCGACCGTAGCGGATGGCGAAGACTTGTCGCCCGATCTGCCCGGCTGCGGGCTGCACGACGACGGCGTGGTGGTCCATCACGGATTGGGCGACCGACCGGCGCTTCTGCGTCATGTTCTGGAGCGATTGCAGCCAGTCGCGGTACTGCGCGGCCAGTTCGTACTCGCGGTTAGCAGCGGCCTCCTTCATCGCCTCGACCAGCCGTTCTAAGACCGACGTGTCGCGGCCCGTGACGAACGCGCGGACGCGGTCGACTTCGGCGGCGTATTCGGCATCCAGATCGCCTTCGCACGGTCCCATGCACCGTCCGACTTCGTAGTAGAAGCAGCGTTGCCCGCGAGCGAGCGTGGCGTCGTCGCAGGGCCGGAGTTGAAACAGGCGCTCGACGACCTGGATGATCGCCTCGGCCTGCCGCCTGCCGCCGAGCGGACCGTAGTATTCGGCGCCATCGTCCAGGATGTACGGCGTCGCTTCGACACGTGGGAGCCGGTGGCTGGCGTCGAGTCGCAGGAACGGGCGGTTGCGATAGCGCAGCGATGCCCGGTTGAACTTGGGCTGGATCTCCTTGATCAGCTTGGATTCGAGCAGCAGCGCCGACAACTCGCTCCCCGTCTCCTCGTGCGAGATGCTGCGAACCGTCTCGACCAACCGACGCAGGCGCGGCGTGTGGGCCTCAATCGCATTGAAGTATGATCGGACGCGACTCCGCAGGTTGAGCGCCTTGCCGACGTAGACGACGGCCTTGTTCGAGTCGCGCATGAAATAGACGCCAGGCCGCTCGGGAAGAGCAGCCGCCGCCTCGCGCACCTTCTGCAAATAGCGCGGCGCTTCGCCCTTTTTGGAGTACCGGCGGTTCTGAAACGCAAGCACATCGTCGACCGAGCGCAAGTCCTGATAGTCGAGGTACTTGAGGAAGTGGAGCAGGACTTGAGCCGTCGCATCGGCGTCGCCCATCGCGCGGTGGCGTCCGTTGATCGGGATGCCGAAATGGTTAGCGACCGATCCCAGCCCTTTACTCCGCAATCCAGTCAGAATGCGGCGAGCCAGTCGAAGCGTACACAGCTTAGGGTTGGGGGGCGCAGGCAATCCCAAGCGGTCGGCTTCGGCAGCGACGAAGCGCGCGTCGAACGGCACGTTGTGCGCTACAAATACGCCGTCGCCCAGAAAGTCGAGGTATTGGGGCAGCACATGGTCAATCGTCGGCGCGTCGATTACGGCGGCGTTCGAGATGCCGGTCAGTTGCGTAATGCGTCGCGGTACGATTACGCCCGGATTGACGAGCGACTGGAAGCGGTCGATGATCTTACCCCCCTTGACCTTGACCGCGCCCACCTCCAGAATCCGCGACTTGTCCGCCGACACGCCGGTCGTTTCCAAGTCGGTGACGACGAATGTGGCAGACGAGGCGAGCATGCGGAGGGGAAAACGCGTAGAGTACGGCGCCCACGGTGACGACGTGGTGTCAGCAGTGCGCGGCGAAGAGCGTGAGTGCAAGCAGAAACCGCCTCACCCCGCTACGTGTCATTGCGAGCGAAGCGTGGCAATCTCCTGAGTCAGCGGCAATGAAAGGAGATCGCCACGTCGCTGCGCTCCTCGCGATGACAAACCGGTAGTGTGGTGCTTGGCCTGTGGTATGGTCCGCCCGCCGCCTGAGTGCCAGCCTCAGCCGCCCCAGTCGGACAATGCGTCAGGGTCGTAGAGTCCGACGAGCTGGCCTTCGCGCGCTCTCTTGCCGCCCAGCTTGATCGCAGCGACCATCCCCTTGCGCATCTGCACGCGCGCTCCGGTAAGCGCGTGGACGGCGTAGCTGATGTCCGGGTTGTGGCCGACGCAGGCGACGCGTCCGTCGTGTGCGGCGAACGCGTCGAGGTAGGCGGAAGGGTGAGCGCCCAAACCCAACGCAGATTCCTCGCTGACCCGCACGCCCCACACGTCGGCGAGCAGTTCGGCGGTCTGCCGTGCGCGGTCGAGCGGGCTGCTGACGAGGTGAGCAGGCATCAGTCCGGCGCGTTTCAGTGCGTGAGCCTGACGCTGCATTTTGGCGCGGCCCTCGTCGGTGAGTTCGCGTGTGAAGTCGGTTCCATCGCGGCCCCGGTCGTGGGCGATTCCGTGGCGGATGAGGTAGAGCAGCGGCATGAGACGTGGGGAATACTGGTCGAGGAAAGCGCGTGGGCGGAACGGAGTTCGGGTGGAATGCATCGACTTTGTCGGCATCGGCGGAAACGCTTCCCGCCGCGTCGCCGTTTTCCACCTTACTACTTCACCCAACAAAGATCGCCCCATGGCCAAGCTCAGCCCCATCAAAGTCACTGTCATCGGCGCCGGAAACGTCGGAGCCACCGTCGCCGACTGCGTCGCCCGCAAAGACATGGTCGACGAAGTGGTCCTCGTAGACATCGTCGACGGCGTGCCGCAGGGCAAGTCGCTCGACATGGTCGAGGCCGCTCCGATCCACCTCTACGACACCAAGATCACCGGCACGACCGACTACGCCGACACCGCCGGATCGCACATCTGCGTCATCACAGCCGGTCTTCCGCGCAAGCCGGGCATGAGCCGCGACGACCTATTGGCCAAGAACGCGTCGATCGTTAAGAGCGTGACCGAGCAGTTCGCCAAGCACAGCCCCGACGCGATCCTGATCGTCGTTTCCAACCCGCTCGACGTGATGACGTACGTCGCGTACATGGCCTCGGGCTTCCCGTCCGAGCGCGTGATGGGCATGGCAGGCGTCCTCGACACGGCCCGCTACCGCGCCTTCATCGCGATGGAGTTGGGCGTGAGTGTCCGCGACATCCAGGCGCTGCTCATGGGCGGCCACGGCGACACGATGGTCCCGCTCCCCCGCTACACCACGATCGGCGGCATTCCGCTTCCGCAGTTGATGGATGCTGATAAAATCGACGCCATTGTCGAGCGTACCAAGAAAGGCGGCGGCGAGATCGTCGGTTTGATGGGCACGAGCGCGTGGTATGCACCGGGCGCAGCGGCTGCCGAAATGGTCGAAGGCATCGTCAAAAACAGCGGACGCATCTTGCCGTGCGCCGTCTGGCTCAAAGGCGAGTACGGACTCGACGAGATGTTCATCGGTGCTCCGGTCCGGTTGGGACGCGGCGGCGTGGCCGAGGTCATTGAGGTCGAATTGGACGAAAGCGAGCGCGCGATGCTCGATAAGAGCGCCCAGGACGTGCGCGACAACATCGCCAACCTCGAACGCATCCAGGCGCAGGGATAACCCTCTCCGCGTTTCCGCTCACGCACGGGACGCGACGGTTCGCGAGGTTTCGCCTCCTCTTCGTACGTCCCACGCGTAGTTTCGCGTTACATCGTCGGCCTTTTCCGTTGGGAGGGGCCGACGATTCGTTTTTCCCCTTTTCGCTGCCCTCATGACTGCCCGGCTACTGTTCCTGCTCTTGCTCCTCCCCTTTGTCGCCGCGTGCGACTCCAACGAGGACGACGCCGAAATCACCATCCGCGAAATCAGTGTCGGGAGCGGCGAAGTAGTCGACCGGGGGATGCACGTCGAGGCGACTGTCAATGGCAGCGTGGTCGGAAGCTGCAGCTTTCCCGAAGAGAAATTCGACACGACGCTCGGATCGGGGGAGTACATCGAGGGACTCGAACAGGGGCTGAACGGGATGCGCGTCGGCGGTACGCGCGAAGTCACGATCCCGCCTTCGCTGGCCTTTGGCGGACGCGAGATCGACCTGGGCGGCACGTGCAACATCCCCAAAGACGCGACGCTTCAGTACACGATGACCGTCACCGGCACCGTCGAATACTCACAGAATGACATCGTCGTTGGCACGGGCCAAGAAGCCACCATCGGATCCGTAGTGACCGTCTCCTACGTCGGCACACGAGACGACGGCACCGAGTTCGGAAGTGGCACGTTCAATCTCACCGTCGGCGGCGGATCCGTCGTGAATGGATTCGACCGTGGAGTCGAGGGCATGAAAGTCGGCGGACGACGAAGCGTGCGGTTTCCTCCGAGACTGGGCTACGGGACGATCGAAACCGAATATGGCAAGCGCTCGAACCACCAACTGCGCTTCGAAGTGCTAAACTTCACGCTGACGCTCGACGCCGTCCGATAGTCACTCGTCGCGGTCGGTCCGCTCGAACACCAACAGGTGCTGCTGCGGCAGAACGGCGTGGTTGGTAACGAACCGAAATCCAGCAGCCTCGACTTCCGTCCGCACTTGGGCTTCGGTCATCCGGTGCAGGCGGTCGACGGGGAGTGTGTCGTCTTCGCCTCGGTATTCGACGAGAAAGAGGCGCCCTCCGTCGCGCAACCCCTCGCGTAGCCCGGCGAGCATTTCGGCGGGATAGCTGAACTCGTGGTAGCTGTCGACGATCAGGACCGCGTCGGCGGACTGCGGGGGCAACTCGGGCGATTGCTCCGTCCCCTTGATAGGACGCACGTTGGACACGCCCATCGAGTCGGCCCGAAGCGAAATGAGCGCGAGCATATCCGAGTCGATGTCGATGGCGAACACCTCACCGCTAGGGACGCGCCGCGCCAACCGGAACGTAAAGAAGCCCGTCCCAGCCCCTACGTCTGCGATGGATTCGTCGGGGCGTAGCGCCATCACGTCGAGCACCCGCTCGGGCAGTTCGGACAGGGCGCGCGTCGGTCGGTCGAGGTGATCGGCATGTCCCTCGACGCGGGCAATCTCGCGCCCGTGAAACGTCTTACCGATCCCGTGCTCGGTCGGCACGTCGAAGGTGTAGGGCGAGCCATCGTCCGCTGTGCCGGGGCCGCAGGCTGACAGGCAGGCCAAGAGCAGAAAGGCGGTAAGTTGCTGAGTGCGTTGCGGTTGAATTACCGGCATAGAGGCGTTACTTAACACGGTATTGAGACGGAGAAGCGTTCGGGGCGTCTAAGTTTACCCCTACGAAAGCGCTTCGCCTCGCTAGCTTTGCGTTTTGCCTCTGCCTCTTACTTCCGGCCTATTTGTCTCGCATGATTCGCGCCCTGTCGTTGTGCCTGTTCGCCCTCGCCGCACTACCGGCCCAGGCGCAGGTACCGTTTGAAGAAGCGCTCCACAACGTAGGCAACGTCGGCCTGACGATGACCAACGCCGGGTTTATCGGCAGGAGCAACGTCCGCAACTCGCCCACCGGTGCGCCGTCGTTCGAGTATCCACTCAACAGCGGCGTCGAGCACCTGTTCGAAGCCGGACTCTGGATCGGCGCCGTTCAGCGCTCGACGGGTCGGCTCACGGTTCGCAGCGGCGCCATCAGTTCGGGGGCGGGCTACCGTGCCGGAGCGGGCGGCTACGAGATGAACCCCATCGCCCCTTTCACGCGCCGCTCGTCGCTGCCCCAATCGCCCTTCTTCTTCCCCGGCTCGACGTCGCACGAAGACCTGACGACGGCCTACGCGGACACCTTCCGACTCGTCCCCGGCACCCAGACGCCCGTCGCCGACTTTGGAGAGCGACTCGGACTCAAGGTCGAGCAGAAGTCGTATGCCTACAGCTTCCCGTTCGCCGAGACGTTTGTCATCGTCACGTTCGACATCACCAACGTGAGCCAGAGCGCCTTGGACAGCATCTACGTCGGCCTCTACCACGACTTGGTGGTTCGCAACGTCAACACGACGACCGATGCGGGGGGAGCGTTCTTCAACAAGGGAGGGCTGGGCTATCTCGACTCGCTGTACACCTCGTACGCGTTCAACGCGGGGGGTGCTGAGCCGTCGATCAACACGTATGGCGCCATCACCTACCTGGGCGGCACCTACACAGACGCGCAAACGGGCAACGAATTGTTCGTCATCCCGTCCAACCGCGACCGATTCGAGGCCGCCGGACTCCCCGCACCCGGTGTCACGCCGCGCTGGTGGCTCTTCTCGGGCGCCACGGACCCCGACCTCTCGCGCCCGCAGGACGACTTGGACCGCTACACGCGCATGGCGACGCCGTTTCCCGACTCGACCGGATTTCCGTCGCAACAAGACTACCGCGACGCCCTCGCCAATTGGTACACGACGCTTCGCGAAGGTGGACGTACGGGGCAGGGCAACTGGCTCGGGATGACCGCCGTCGGACCCTACCGTTCGCTCGAACCGGGTCAGTCGCTCAGCGCCACGTTTGCGTTCGTCGCCGCGCGCAAGCCCGACAACCTGCAGAACGACGCCGGAAAGCCCGTCGACACGCGTCAGAGCCGGAGTTTGCTTGTCGACAACATCGGCTGGGCGCGGCGCACGTTTGGTGGAGAGGATCGCAACTACAACGGCGAACTGGATGCCGGCGAGGATGTCAACGGCAACGGCGTACTAGACCGATTCCTGATCCCTGAGCCGCCCAACGCCCCCAACGTCCGCGTCGAACTCGATGCCGGGCAAGTGACGGTCTACTGGGATCGCTCGTCCGAAGAATCGCGCGACCCGGTCACGGGCGAACTCGACTTCGAAGGCTACAGCATTTACCGCAGCGTGCTGGGCGCAGACCGCAGCGGCGACCCGCTGGGCGACGCCATCCTCGCCGCGACGTTCGACAAGTCGGGCAACACAAGCGGCTTCAACACCGGTTTCGACGCAGTAGCTCTGGCGACACCGCGCACGTTCGAGGGCGATTCGACTCAGTATGCGTACGCCTACACCTTTGAAGGCCTCAACAGCGGCTGGCAATACGGCGTATCCGTTACAGCGTTTGACAGCGGCGACGAGCGCGTCGGGCTGCCTCAGTTCGAGTCGAGCCGAGTTGCCAACGCCGTCCGTGTCTTCCCCGGCACGCCTGCCCGCGAAGGCGATGAGATGGAAGTCGGCGTCTATCCCAACCCGTACCGCGTCAATGCGGCATGGGACGGCGACGGCACACGCGACCGCAAGCTGTACTTCTACAACCTTCCCCCGCGCGCCGAAGTCCGCATCTACACGACGGCGGGCGAAGTCGTCGACCGGTTCACGCACGAGAGCGCGAGCTACGACGGCGACATTCGCTGGTTCGACACGTTCAGCGGTCCGGCACGCGTCGTGGCTGGCGGCGAACACGCATGGGACGTACTCTCGAACGCCAACCTCAATACGGCGACCGGCCTCTATCTCTATTCTGTTCGCGACCTCGACAGCGGTCGCGTGCAAACCGGACGCTTCGCGCTCATCAAGTAGCGCCGCTCCACCGACCTCAACCCAATTCCGCAAACCCAACCCATCTCCAAGATGAAACGAATCGTTACCGCATTCGCGCTCGTGCTGCTCGCCCTCCCGGTGAGCGTACAGGCGCAAACCGTCGTCAACCTGAAGCAGGCGTTTGACGTGCCTCAGGACTCGCTCGACAAAGCCGCCGCCAACATCGGCACACTCGAACCTGCCGACTTGAGCCGTCTGTTCCGCAGCCCGTTTGCGGGTCAGTCGATCCAGTTTACCGCTGTCATCCTGAGCGATCCGCTGCTTTCGGGCCGCGCGAGCGCCAACAACGGAGCCGCCCCTGGCCGCGCCCACGTTTACATGCGTGACACTTCGGCTGTCACATCGGCAGGCGTGCTTCGCGCCGGTTATACGGCTCAAATGGTCGACGGCAACTACGCCACGAGCGGACTGACGAACCTCGCCCCAGGCGCCGTCGTCACCGTGACCGGACAGATCGACTACTTCGGTCTCGCCCCGCAGATCTCACCGACGACGATCACGCTCGTCGCCCAGGATCTGACTGACATCGGCCTGTCCGAAACGCTGCTCGATCCGATCAGCATCAACATCGGCGACATCGCCATTCCGGGCGTTGAGGATCCAGCAGCGAACGCGGCACAGTCGGCGATCAACGCGGCCAACTTCAACCTGTACGCTCAGGAGTACGTGCGCGTCGAAGGCCTGAAAGTCGACGGAGTAGCCTCGTTCTCAGCCGATGAACGCTTCAACGTGACGTTCACCAACTCGGACGCCTCGCTCGCCCTCGACCTGTCGGACGTGAGCCTGAACTACCGCAACGACCGCAACACGAACGAAGGCTACATCAACGCGGGCTTCACGGTCACGCCGGATTCGGTCTTCACGCCGCCCCAGATCGGCGCGACGGTCAACGTCCAAGGCTTCCTCGAAGCGGTGGGCGACTTTACAAACCGGTACAACCCGGACTACAAGCTCGCTATCAACCCGTTCGAATTCGGCGATCTGGAAGTCATCCCCGGCGCCCTTCCGCCGAACATCGCCAGCGTCACCGCCGAGCGCTTCTCCAAAGGCGACGCGGACCTGGGCGTTTCGGCTACCGTCACGGCCTCCGTCGGTGATGGACGTTCGGTCAGCAGCGTAGAGGTTTTCTACGCCTCGACGCAGAACGGCACGACTGGCGACACCACATCGGTGCCGCTGCTCGCCGGGTCGAATGACAACTTCGCAGGCAACATCCCCGCCGGTGCCCTGGCCGACGACTCGTACCTCGTGTACTACGTAGTCGCTACGGACAGCGAAGGCGACACGACGACCTCGGGTGACTTCCTTACCTACGCTCGCTCGTCGGCCATCTCGTCGATCTCGCAGGCACGCGGCATCGTTGCCAACAGCCCCATCGCCGGAGCGGTCTCGTTCACGACCGATCTGTTCGACATCACGGCTGTCGTCATGTCGCGCCCGGACACGTCGAACATCGTCACGATCCAGGACGACCCGACGCTCGCTGCCGGAACCGGCATCGCCGTTCGTACGCAGGCCAACACCGAAACGCTGATGCGTGGCGATCAGATCACGATCACGTCGGCTCAGCTGAGCGAGTTCAACGGCCTGACGCAGCTTCAGAGCCTGGAGTTCGCCGCGCCGACGCAGGTAACGCCGTACGACTACAAGACGGTCACGACGACTGTCTTGCAAGAGCCGTCCATCGCCGAAGCGCACGAGAGCATGTTGCTCCGCTTCGAAGACGTGACGGTCGTATCGGCCAACCCGGACGGAGACCGCAACTTCGGTGAGTTCGCCTTCGCGACGACCGGCGACTCGGACGGTATCCGCGGCGACGACGCTTCGGCGGCCTTCCCGCAGAGCTTCAACACGACCCTCACCGCTGGAGACGTGTTCTCCAGCATCCAGGGTGTCTTCACGTTCTCGTTCGGCAACTACAAGCTGCTGCCCGAAGTCGAGAGCGACGTGGCGACGGCCACGGCCATCGGCGACGCCATCGACGCGCTGGGCTTCGGTCTCGACGCGGCGTTCCCGAACCCGACCAACGGCGGCGCCTCGCTGCACTTCTCGCTGGAGCGTTCGGCTGACGCTAGCGTCGTTGTCTACGACCTGATGGGCCGCACCGTCGCCACGCTCGTGGAAGGCGCTCGCCCGGCAGGATCGCAAACGGTCTCGTTCGACGCCTCGAACCTCGCCTCCGGTCTCTACCTCGTCCGCCTGACGAGCGAAGGCCGCACGGCTACGACGCAACTCGTCGTGACGCGCTAATAGGAGAGGAGCGGCGGGCCGAACGACTGGCTCGCCGCTCCATCTTTTTTATCTCTCGCCGATCTCTACCGCGCTTTCCTTGCGAAGGCTGCGCCCCGCGCACCCTCCTCAGTGAAACCCCGGCTCCGGCCCTACTCTCTCCGACGTGCCCTACCGCCTCCTCCCTTTCGTCCTGATCCTGGTGCTCGCCGCGTGCGACGCTGGACTGGACGGCGATCCGCTCGCCAACCAACCCCCGACGACCGAGCTATCGATTGCCGACTCGTCGCTCGTCGACAATCTGGGCGAAGGCCGACGGCTGGCGTCGACTGTCGCGCTCTCGTGGACCGGTACGGACCCCGATGGCTACGTCTCCGGCTTTGAGTTGCGCATCGTCGGTCCAGACGGTCCGGTTAGTGATTGGTCGTTCACGACGTCGACGGACACGCTGCTGCTGCTGCCGATCCCACGCGGCGCATCGACGGCAAACGTCGGTGTAGAGGTTCGCGCCGTCGACAACGAGAATCTGGCCGATCCCTCCCCCGCCAGCACCATCTACCCCGTCCGCAACAGCCCGCCGACGGCGTCGGTCGATGCGTTCGAGCTTCCGCCCGACACCACGTTCGACGTCTTTTCGTTCGGCTTCATCGCAGGCGATCCAGAAGGCGACGGCAACCTGGCGCGCATCGAGATCGCGCTCAACGACTCGACCAACCCTATCGCGCTACCGCCCGACACGCGCTACGTGACCCTACTTGGCCCGAGCGACCCGCTGAGCAACACGACCGTGTCGGCCCGCGTCTTCGCTGGGCGCGCGTTTCAGGCGACTGGCATCGACGCCCCCGGCCTCAAACTCGACGCCGACAACGTGTTCTACGTCCGCAGCGTCGACCAGACCGATACGACGAGCGCGTGGGCACGCTATCCCGCCGCCGGATCGTCGGACACGTGGTACGTCAAAGGCCGCACGAGTGACGTGCTGCTGGTCAACGATTTCCGTAACAGCGCCGCCCCGACCGTAATCGACTACCACATGGACCTGCTCAAAGAGCAAGTTGGGGATCAAGTCGACCTGTGGAACATCAACCTGCCGTTCACGACGGGATCTGCAGGAAACTCGAACCGCTCGCCCTTGCTCGGGCCTTCGCAAGAACCGGCGCTGCTGCAGACGTTCGCCCGTTGGAAACGCATCTACTGGGTCGGGTCGGCAGCGACGAACAGCCCGACGAGTAACAACCTCCCGTTCGCGGCTCCGGCGCTGAATCTGTTCTTCGATGGCGGCGGCACGATGATGGTCCACGTTCCGGTGACCCTTCCCCAGAGCGCTGACTTGGCCGACAACGCCGACAACCCGGCGCTCTTCTTGCTGCCTATCGCCGAACTGGTGCCGCTGCCCGACAGTCTGCGTTCGCTCTCGATTTCGAGCGGTGCATCGATCACGCCCGTCAACACGGTACCGGGCACAAACGTAGCCCTTCCGCCGCTCGAAGCCCAGCAGTTCTACATCTCTACGCTTCCCTACCTCGGCAGCGGCGGACGCACCGTCCCGCTCTATCGCGGCGACTGGACGTACCGCGTGCGTGTCGGCAGGGGCAGCGGACCGTGGACCGGCAACTCGGACGTCGTCTCGATGCGCTTGAACGCGAACAATCAGCCCATCGTCGGCCTGTGGTCCCTTCCGCTCGTCAACGAGCAGTCCGGCGCTCCGCTTCTCGCCTCTCCTTCCGGCGACCCCACCGCCATGCGCACCGCCGTCCTCGCGATGCTCGAAAGCCTCGGATTTTGATGCGACTTTTCTCCTCCTCCATGCGCTCGCTGCTCCTCTTCGTCCTACTCCTCGCTACGGCTGCGTCGGCTCAGGCGCAGGGCACGCTCGCGGGTAAAATCGTCGACGAGTTCGGCGATGGGCTGATCGGCGTCAACGTGCTCGTCACCGGCACGACGCAGGGCACGATCACCGACATCGACGGCAACTACCGCGTCGACGGGCTGCGCGCAGGCAGCTACAACATCCAGATCTCGTACATCGGCTTCGAGACAAAGCTGTTTACCGGCATCGAAATTGCCAACGGCCAGACGACGACACTCAACACCGACCTCAAGGAGGCGGTCCTGTCGACGGATGACGAGGTCGTCGTGATCGGCGACCGTCCGCTCGTCGACGTTGAGGGTGCGCAGAGCCAAGTCGCCATCTCGCGCGAGCAGATCGAAGCGGCTCCGGTTCGTGGCGTTGAAGGCGTCGTGGCGAACCAGGCAGGCGTCGTCCGCGACCCGACGGGTCTGTACATCCGTGGTGGACGCGCTGACGAAACCGGCTTCATCGTCGACGGCGTTAGCGCCAAAGATCCGCTGTCGGGAACGGGCTTCGGCTTGGACCTGGGATCCAACTCGTTTTCCGAAGTCGAAGTGACGACGGGCGGCGTCGGCGCCGACGTGGGCGATGTGACGTCCGGCGTCGTTAGCGTGCAGACGCAGGACGGCGGCGACACGTTTGCCGGATCGTTCGCACACAAGCGCGACGACTTCGGCTTCAACTCGGATGCCTCGTCCAACTTCCGCGAAGAGGTCTACGAGGCCAGCTTGGGCGGTCCGATCATTCCAGGCAAACTCCGCTTCTTCACGTCGGGACAAGCCCAGTTCAACGACGGGTTCACGCGCGAAGTCAGCACGCCGGACCAGTTGGAATCGTCGCTGGGCTTCGGCGATTTCTGGATGCCGCGCGCCGCCAACCGCTGGAGCGGATTGGGTAAGCTGACCTACGACGTGCGTCCCGGATTGAAATTCCAGGCCTCGTTCCAGAAGTCGCTCCAGGTCAACCAGAACACCCGCTCGCTTCAGGTAACCGGCAACGACGCCGTGATCGCGCCGGGCTTCCAGTACGCGTTCATCGAGCAGCCCGACAACGCCAACACCTACACGCACTCGACGACGCTCAGCTACGTCAAGATGTCGCACGTGATCACGCAGCGCTCGTTCTACGATCTGCAAGCGAGCCGCCTGTTCACACGCCTCCGCGCCGACGCCAACGGACGCGACTGGCGCCCCGACGTGATCGACAGCGAACTTGACCCCGAAAGCCTCCCCAGCTACCCGGCGACGATCTTCCGCGCTGGCGACGGCCTGCCGCCCGACCCCAACGCGCTGTTCATCCTGCCCGGCCCCGGCTTCATCAACAACGGCGGCATCGCGACGCGCTGGCACGACCACTTCGCCGAAGAACTGACCCTGCGCGGTAGTTACACGCTGTTTTCAGCGGATCGCAATGTCCGCACGCAGATCGGTTTTGAGCACAAGCAGAACGATTACCAGTGGATCGACGTGATCCGCCCCTGGATCGGCGCTCCGATCATCACCGCTGGCGGCGACACGACGCAGAGCAACCGGCTCGGCCAGTCGTCGGACGTATGGCGCGTCAAGCCACAGCGCGGGGCGATTTTCTCGTCGGGCCAGATCCGCTATCGGGGATTGATCGCCAACGTCGGCCTGCGTTTCGAGTATTGGGCGCCGGGCGAATACGTTGACGACTTGGTCGACAACCCCGACGCGCCGATCCTCGACACCATCCGCGAGAGCTATAAGAGCGGCACGACCAAGATTTTGGGCCGCCGCTACAAGCACCGCCTGCTGCCCAAACTGCGTGTGTCGTTCCCGATCCGCGAGAACCAGGTCATGTTTTTCAACTACGGCCACTCGACGCGCACCCCGCACCCGACGTTCGTCTATACCGGCCTCGATCCGTTCTTCCAAGACCGCAGCTTCTTCGCCGACCTGGGCAACCCGGACCTCGATCCCGAAGTCGACATCAGCTACGAGCTAGGCCTGAAATACCAGATCACGTCGAACGACGTGCTCAGCGTGACGGCGTTCTGGCGCGA
The DNA here is from genome assembly GCA_963793245.1 of Rhodothermales bacterium. Taxonomy (GTDB): domain Bacteria; phylum Bacteroidota; class Rhodothermia; order Rhodothermales; family BA12; genus CAXBBB01. The sequence goes on along the minus strand of CAWBZG010000002.1, from coordinate 919,615 downwards.
CAAGTTCGACTTCATCACGGTCGAAGACGTCGTCATCCGCGATGCGTCGGGCCGTGAAAGCGTCCGCGCCTTCCGCGTCAACGGCGACTTCGCGCGCGTCCGTGGCCTTGAGGCGAGCTACCTCAAGCGCATCGGCAAAGGCTTCCAGGGCCAGATCAGCGGCTCGTTCAGTCGCGCGACGGGCCTGTCGTCGACCAACAACGACGCGCTCCAGGACTTCCTCGCACGCGGCAACATCGACAACACAGTCGAGACGCCGCTCGCCTGGGACCGCCCGTTCGATCTCAAAGCATTCGTCATCTTCTCGCGCAACGAGGACACGCCGCTGCTGGGCATCCCCGGTCTCAACAACTACCGCGCGTACCTGTCGACGACGTTCCGCAGCGGCCAGCGCTACACGCCGGTCGAGTTCTTGGGCAATGCCGTCAACCCGGTTACCGGCGAGCGCGATTGGCGCCCGATCTACGAATCGGATCAGGACCCAGAAGACCGATTCAGCGAAGTCGGTGCGCCGTGGTGGTGGTTCGACTTGACGGTCTCGCGCACGATCTCGGTCGCCAAGACCAACGTGCTGCTGACGATGGAAGTCACCAACCTGTTCAATCAGAGCAACGCCGTCATTGTCAACCCAGTGACCGGCAAGGCCTATCCCGAACTCGACGCCGATGCCGACCTGATCGCCCTACGCGGTGACCAGGACTACGATGTCGTCAACGGCGTGCGCGACCTGCGCTACGAAGACCCGCGCACGTCGGGCCTGCCGCCGCTCAACCCTGCCCGCTTCCTGCCGCAGCGCCACATCCTGCTGGGCCTCTCCTTCCGCTTCTGATCATGACCGCATCTGTACCCACCGCGCGCCGTGTCATCGCGAGGCCAAAGGCCGTGGCGATCTCTTCAAGCCGCAGCATATTTCAACTTCTGGAGCATGCCTCTGGGCGACTCGTGAGTCGCCCCTACGGGTTGGGCGTGCTGCTGCTGGCTTTGTTGGCTTTTCTGCCTGCTCTTCCCGCTTCGGCTCAGGGCATCCTTCCCGCGTTTGGTCGTGACCGCGCCGGAACGGTCGGCTTCCAGTTTCTCAAAGTGCCGACCGATGCGCGCAGCATCGGGCTGAGCCAGAGCGTGGTGACGACGGCTGAGGACGCCTCGTCGCTGCTCTACAACCCGGCGTTGGCTGCGCGTGCGGGCGGATTGTCGCTCAACCTGTCGCGCGCGTCGCACTTCGAGGGGACGCTGTTCACCACGTCGTACGCTGGACTCCTCGTCCCCGCCGGACCGGTCGTCATCGGCCTGAGCATCCAGTCGCTCGACTCGGACGAGATGGACGTGACGACCGAGTTTCAGCCGACCGGCACGGGCCAGACGTTTCGCTTCGTCGACCTAGCCGCCGGATTGACCGTTTCGCAGAGCCTGACCGACCTGTTTAGCTACGGCGTGACGGTTCGCTACATCCGCGAAAGCGTATTTGAGTTGACGACCCAGACGGCGACCGTCGACTTGGGCATCGCGTACGATGTCGGATCGACCGGCGCGCGTATCGGCGTGGCGATTCGCAACTTCGGCCTGGACGCGACGCCCAGCGGCGAGATCTCGCGCGTCGACCCCAACGCTCCAGGCGGCGTCGCGACAACGGACGACTTCGAGTCGATCACGCCACCGACGACGTTCCTGCTCGGACTGAGCTACGACCTGATGCGCTCGTCGCCGGATCACGCCGTCACGATTGCCAGTCAGCTCTACCGCCCGAACGACAATACCGAAACGCTCGGCTTGGCTGCCGAATACACGTTCAAAGGCTTGCTCATCCTGCGCGGCGGCTATCGGTTGGGCGTCGAGGAGTACCGGGGTTCGCTGGGCGCCGGACTTCGCATCCCCGGTCTGGGCGAAGATGCCCGCGTCGACTATGGCTATCAGTCGATGGAATTTCTGGGCGACGTGCATGCCTTCAGCCTCAACGTGACGCTTTAACCGTCTCCGACGGCTTCCTTTCTCCTCTGTGATGCGCCTGTTTCCGCTCTTCCTTGTCCTTGTCGCCCTCAGCGGGTGCGATTTCGTCGGCTCCAAAGACGACTCCACGACCGCTGAAATCCTGACCGATGGGCGCATTGACCCGACGCAGATTTCGGACGTCGGCTACGTACCGATTCAGCCGTTTTTCCAGCAAACGCAGAGCGGCACGTTCGACGCACCGACTGACGTCGCTGCCGGGTTCGACGAGTTTCTCTACGTCATCGACCGCGCAGGCGTCCACGTAATCGACCGAGCCGGACGACCGCAGTTCGCAATGACAGACTTCGCCGGTCAACCGCTGATCGAAGCCGTGAGCGTAGTGCAAGACCGCCGCTTCCGCGTTCACGTCGCCGCTATGCGGGATACGACAGTCGATGGCACGAGCTTTCGCCTGCCTGTCGTGTACCAGATCGACGGACTGACGACGGGAACGCCTAGCGTCGTCGATATCCTGTGGCACCCGTTCGACGACCGCTCGCGGCAACTCGTGCTCCGCAACCCGCAACCCGCCGACCTGCAAACGCGGTTCACCGGCATTGCTGTACGCCCCGACAACAGTCTCCTCGTCACGCGCGCTGGTCCGACGAGCCTCAACCTGAGTGTGCCGCTCAACACGGTCCTCGTATTTGACCGTGAAGGCGTCAACACGAATGCGCTGACGAGCCTTAGCGCCCGACGCGGCAGCCTCGTAAGCAGCGTCTACCCGACGGCCGTCGCCACCGCCGTTGGCCCGCCGCAGCGCACGACGTTTCCCGACAGCCGCGACTTTTTCGTAGCTCAATCGCGTGTAGCACCGGCAGGCGGAAGCGCGGACATCGCCGTCCCGTTCAGCGTGCTCTCGATACGCGTAACAGAGACCCCTGATGGGCGTCTCTACGAACCGAACGTCGCCTTGCTCGCTGCGGCCCAGATTGGTGAACCCGGCCAGCGCTTTCTCTACGAAGCCGACCGCTTCGGCTTCCCCAGCGATATCACCATTGCTGCAGACGCGACGAGCTACCTCTTCGTCACCGACAGCGCGCGCGACAGCCTGTTCGTGTTTACACCGAGTGGTGTCGAGGGTGTCGCTCCTCCTCCGGGAAGCACGAGTCTCCTGCCTGTTAACGTGTCGTTTGGCGGATCGGGCAGCGGTTTGCTGCAACTGAGCCGTCCCAGCGGCGTCGCCTACTTCGAGCGCACGGTCTATGTCGCCGACACGGGCAACAACCGCATCACGCGCTATCGCCTGAACACGGATCTCGAGTAAGCACAGGATGCAGAGTGTAGATTGGGCCAACGCTCACCTCTACCGTTCATGCTACGCATTCTCATCTTCGCCTCCAGTGCTCTGATCTGGGTGGTTCCACCGCTCCTCGGTGCAGCGTGGGAGACCTGGGCCGGATGGCTGGTCTTCGCCCTTGCAGTCGGCACGTCGCTCTTGCTCGTAGGCCGTAAGGCAAGCCGCTCAGAGGATGTGACAGGCGCCGTCCTTCCGGCAACACTAGGCTTTGGCTCTGGACTACTTGGCCTGCTCGTCTATGGTCTCACGGACACTCTGCCGACTCTGGAATTGGGATTCGCTCTATTCCTTCTCGGTGGAGGCACCATCATTTGGACGCTGATGTGCTGGCTTGCTGCGCGAGTAGGGCTATTGACAGCGCGGTAGTTGATTCCGCCTCGCCTTAATACGGGTCTTGAATAGGCGATATACGGAGTGTAGATGGGCAGAAGCTCCACCCTAGCGACCATGCTTCGCCTCCTCCCCTGCGTTCTCGGCGCTTCGATCTGGGTTTTGCCATCACTTGTCGGCGGTACGCCGCAACCGTGGGACGAGTGGCCCGCGTTTCCTATCGTTTTGCTCATCCTGAGCCTGCTGTGCGTCGGCGGACTCTCGGCCTTGTACCCCGACCAAGCTAAGACATGGTGGACATCGGCTGCGCTAGGTTTCATACTGGGAACGATAGGCTGGATCGCAGTCTACGTGTTGTTCTTCGAGTCGATCGGACAGCATGACAGGATTCCATTCGCGACTATGCTTGTCATGGCATGGTCGGTCTACGCGCTCGCCTTCTGGATTTCGTCGCACGTTGGCCGGTTCATCGGCTCTCGGCGCTCATCGGTCGCTGTTTAAACGCAAAAGCGTCACCCTCCAATCGGAAGGTGACGCTTTGTGATGTGCCTGGAGGTGGTTACTCGCTCAGGCCGTAGGCGGCTTTGACCTGATCCCAGTCCGTCAGGTCGACGCTCTGGTTTTTGCCCAACGCGACAGCAGCGTCGAGCAGGACGACTTTGATGCGGCGGTCGGGGAGTTGATCCAAAAACTGGAGGTCGACCGATGCTTCGTAGAACACTTCGAGTGTGCGTTGCTCGAACGCGTAGCCCAGCGAGACGGTATGATCGACGGCGAGGAGACTGTCGGATTCGACGCCGTAGGTATAGGGCATCGCAGTCCACGTGTCTTGCTCGCGGAAGAAGGCCAGCACCACGCCGCCGTCGACGATATTGCGCGTCAGGTCGGGCACGTCGTAGCTCACACTCGCGACCGAACCGCTGATCGCAGCATCGGCCATACGGAAGTCGGTGTTGAAGCTGATGATAGTCGCGCGCTGCTCCTCGACGTAAGTGGTGTCGCAGGCGGCGAGCACGAACGGGAGAATGAGCAGCGGAAGAACAGTAGAAAAGCGCAGCATGGCATTGGAGGTCTGGACGAGGGTTACCCTGATCCATCCAAAGCACGTGCCCACCGCCGCTCTGCCTCCTTCCGATCTAGTCCCGGTAGATGCCCAGCGTCATCTCGCCCTGAGTAGAAATCATGCCTCTGTACATCCCAGACGTGTTGAAGGGCATCGACACATTACCTTCACGGTCCATTGCAATGATGCCGCCGGTGCCGCCCAGATCGGTCAGTCGACCGTGGATTACGGCGTTTGCGGATTCGGAAAGCGACAGTCCGGTGTAGCGCATCATGGACGCTACGTCGTAGGCGACGACGCCTCGGATGAAGTATTCGCCGTGTCCTGTCGCCGAGATTGCTGCGGTTTCGTTGTCGGCGTACGTGCCCGCTCCGATGATCGGCGCATCGCCGACGCGTCCGAACTGCTTGGCTGTCATGCCCCCCGTGCTCGTTCCGGCTGCGAGGTTACCCATCCGGTCGAGCGCGACGGCTCCGACCGTTCCCATGCGCTCGGCTCCGACCGAAAAGCTATCCGGCAAAGCGCCCGTCCGATTCCGGCGTTCGAGTGCGCGATCAAGCGCCTGCTTGCGATTCGGCGTTACGAACATCGCGTTGTCGACGACTGGAATGCCTAGCGAAAGAGCGAACGCCTCGGCTCCGCTGCTCGCCATCATCACGTGCGGCGACTGCTCCATGACGGCCCTCGCCAGTGCAATCGGCGACTGCACGGTGCGCACTCCGGCGACAGCGCCAGCATCCCGGTCGGCTCCGCTCATGATCGACGCGTCGAGTTCGGCAATGCCCTCCTCGGTCAAGACCGCGCCGACGCCCGCATTGAACAGCGGGTCGGCCTCCATCGACTGAATCGCCGCAACGACGGCGTCCAAGCTCGATCCCCCGGATTCGAGAACGGCGTGTCCGGCGCGCAACGCGGTTTCGAGCGCTTGTTCGTACGCCGCTTCGGTCTCGGGCGTCATATTGGCGCGCGTGATCGTCCCCGCTCCGCCGTGAATGGCGATGGCGACGGGTCCATTTTGCGCAACTGCGGGAGAGGCAACGAACAGGAGGGCGAGAAGCAGCAGGCGCATGACGAGGGGAAAGAGATGAAAGACCAAAGTAACGAGCCAGCGCCAGACGTGCCGTGCCTGATGAGAAAGACTCGCGGGGAGTCGCCTTCCGCTCACCTCATCGTTACTGCGAATGCCGACGGGAACCCGTATCCTTTTGATCCGAGTCGCACCCTTCCCAGGACGACTCATCCCTCCCTCACGACTATTTACCCTTGTGCCTGTGCTAGACAACGCCACGCTTCCCGGATCGATGCAATCGGATTCGACCACGCTTTCTCCGCGCCAGCAAACGCTCCGTGCGATGAGCGATGAGGACCTGATGGAGCAGTTTCAAGCCGGAACCGTCGAGGCGTTCAACCTGCTCGTCGACCGCTATTCGGAGCGCCTGATGCGCTACCTCTACGGCTTCCTAGGCGACGTGAAGCGCTGCGAAGACCTGCTTCAGGAGACCTTCCTGCGCGTCCACCGCAACCGCCACAGCTACCAGCGCATCGCCAAGTTCTCGACCTGGCTCTACACCATCGCCGGAAACCTCGCCCGCAGCGAGTATCGCAAGCGCAAACGTCGCCGGATGTATTCGCTCCAGTCAGTCAACCGCGACAACGAGGAGTACGAGATGGAAATCCCCGACGAGACGTTCCTGCCCGACAAATCGGCCGAACAGATGATCCAGGACAACTACATCCAGCAAGCGCTCAAAGAAATTCCGTCGACGTTCCGCGAAGTCGTCGTCCTGCGCGACGTTCAGCAGCTCGCCTACGAGGAAATCGCCGAGATCACCGGTCTTCCGATGGGCACGGTCAAGAGCCGCATCAATCGAGGACGCACCAAGCTCCAGGCGCTGCTCAAGGAAATCTATCCGTATAAAGAGCGTCCGGCCCAGGTCGCCGAAGTCGAGGACGCCCCCGCTCCTGCGCCCTACACGATCGGTCAGGCGATCTGACCTGACTTCTCTATTCGCCGCGCGCGTCTTCCGAACCGTTCGGAGGGCGCGCGCGTCTGTTTGTGACACCCACATTTCCGACTATGAATACCCTGGATTCCCTCGACGTGACCGGCAAACGAGTCCTCGTCCGCGTCGATTTCAACGTCCCGCTCGACGGCCAAACGATCACCGACGACACCCGCATCACGTCCGCACTGCCGACCATCAACGCGCTGACAGGCAAAGGCGCTCGCGTCATCCTCGCCTCGCACCTGGGACGGCCTAAAGGTCAGGCCGACGACGCGTTCAGCCTGCGCCCCATCGCCGATCACCTGACTACGCTCGTCGACGCGCCGGTAGCCTTCTGCGACGCAACCATCGGCCCCGACGCCGAGGCCGCCGCCAGCAAGCTGAACGACGGCGAGATTCTCGTACTCGAAAACACGCGCTTCCTCGCAGGCGAAACCAAGAACGCCGACGATGTGGCCGACGGACTCGCGGCCTTGGCCGACGTATACGTCAACGATGCGTTTGGATCGGCGCACCGCGCGCACGCCTCGACCGATGGCGTCGCCCGCAGGGTTGAAGAGAAAGCAGGCGGGTTGCTGCTCGCCAAAGAAGTCGACTATCTGGGTCAACTGCTCGGAACGCCTGCCAAGCCGTTCGTAGCGATCCTGGGCGGCGCCAAGGTGTCGGACAAAATTGGCGTGATTCGCTCGCTCATGGGTACGGCGGACCAGATCCTGATCGGCGGCGCGATGAGCTACACGTTTCTCAAAGCGCTCGGCCACAGCGTCGGCGGCAGCATGGTCGAAGAAGACAAACTCGACCTCGCCAAAGAGTTGTACGACGAAGCCGACGGACGCATCGTTCTGCCGCGCGACCACATCGCCGCCGACGCGTTCTCCAACGACGCCGAGACGCAGATTGTCCAGGACGAGATTCCCGACGGCACGATGGCGCTCGACATCGGCCCTGACACCATCGCTCGCTACGGCGACTTGATCCGCGCAGCCAAAACCGTCGTCTGGAACGGGCCGATGGGCGTCTTCGAGATGGAGCGGTTCAGCAAAGGCACGTTCGCTGTCGCCCAGGCGATGGCGGATGCGACGGCGAACGGCGCGCTGACGGTCGTCGGCGGCGGCGATTCGGTCGCGGCTATCGTGCAGAGTGGAAAAGCCGACGAAGTCTCGCACGTGTCGACGGGCGGCGGTGCGATGCTGGAGTTTTTGGAAGGCGTGACGTTGCCAGGAATCGAAGCGCTGGGCTGATCCACCGTGCGTAGCGACGGGGCATGCCCCGTCGCTACGGCGTGTCCCCAACGCGCAACACCACCTTGCCGACGTTTTTGCGCGCCTTGACGTAGGCGTGTGCGTCGGCGACATCGGCTAGATCGAAGGCGCGATCTACGACCGGGCGCAGGTCGCCGCTGGCGAACGCGGGCAGCACGTCGGAAGCAAAGCTGCGAACCAGGGCGGCTTTGTAGGCGACGTCGCGGCTGCGGAGGGTAGACGTGACGAGCGTGCCGCGCTTGGCGAACAGCCCGCGTAGGTCGAGCGATTCGATGGGCGTGCCGCGCTGGTCCGCCGTCCCCATGAGGCCGAGGACGACCCATCTCCCGTCACGGGCGAGCAGGCGGACGTGAGCCGCAGCGTAAGGGGCACCGATGAAGTCGAGGATCACGTTGACTCCTCTTCCGCCTGTGGCTTCTAGGACGTGATCGGGCCAGTCGGCTTCGTGGTAATCGGTCGCTGACTCCGCACCTAGCGCGAGGCACGCGTCGTGTTTGGCGGGCGACGCGGTCACGTGTGGGATCGCGCCGCGCAGCCGGGCCAGTTGAATCGCCGCCGTACCGACGCCGCTCGCTCCGGCGTGGATCAGGACAGGCTCGCCGCTGCGCACGCGACCGATCACGTCGAGCGCTTGGTGTGCCGTTAGAAACACCTCGGGGATTGCTGCGCCTTCGGTCCAACTCGCATCGCGCGGAAGGGCGAATACGCATCCCACATCGACGGCGACGCGTTCCGCATATCCCCCGCCCGACAACAGCGCTCCGACTCGTTTACCGATCCACTCTTCGGCGACGCCCTCTCCCACCGAAACGATCTCACCGACAGCCTCCAACCCCAACACGTCCGAGGCTCCCGGTGGCGGATCGTAATGCCCAGCGGCTTGCAGCAGGTCGGCCCGGTTGACGGCAGTCGCGCGCACGTCAATCAGAACTTCGCCGGGTTGGGCGACGGGATCAGGGCGATCGACCAGTTGGAGTCGTTTTTGATTTGCAATAACAGCTTTCATAAGAGCGCGAGGCGGGAGAAAGGAAATCCGTAGCCATCCAAGACCTGTCAGGTGTGAGCCGGATCCCTTAGTTTTACGCATCCCCACAACCAGCCGCACGAATGCTCCGCCTGCTCCTCGCCCTCCTCCTGCTTCCGCTCGCCGCCCAAGCGCAGCCGACGCTGCTCGTCAACGCCACGATTTACACCGTCGACCCAGGCATGCCCATAGCCGAGGCGATGGCGTTTGAGGACGGACGCATTCTGTCTGTCGGCAGCGAGTCCGATCTGCGCGCCGCATATCCGAGCGCGACGTTGCTCGACGCCCAAGGCCGTACCGTCGTCCCCGGCCTGATCGATGCGCACGCGCACCTGATGAACCTCGGAGGCGCGTTGCTGTCGGCGGACCTGGTGGGCGCCACGTCACGCGCAGACATCGTCGCTCGATTGCAAGCCTTCGCCGCTGACCTGCCCGACGGCGCGTGGCTGACGGGGCGCGGATGGGACCAGAACGACTGGCCCAACACGGACTTTCCGACCGCATCGGACCTCGACGCAGCTTTTCCAGATCGTCCAGTCTGGATTCAGCGCGTTGACGGGCACGCAGGCTGGGCCAACTCCGCCGCCCTGCGCATGGCGGGGATCGACCCAATGGCTATGGCTCCTGCCGATCCCGACGGCGGCTCGGTTCTCAAAGACGCGCAAGGGCGACCGACGGGCGTGTTTATCGACAACGCAGGCGGACTCGTCGGGCGCGCCGTCCCTTCGCCGTCGATGGACGAGCAGACCTTGATGCTCGAACGCGCGCTCCAGGAGACGGCTCGCTATGGGCTGACGGGTGTCCACGAAGCGGGCATCGGGATCGGAACGATTCGCCTCTACCAGAACGCCATCGACAGCGGCCGTTTTCCGCTGCGTCTCTACGCGATGATCGGCGGTGAAGGGCTGACGATGGACCACTTTTGCGATCAAGGCCTGATGACAGACTACAAAGGCCGACTCGCCGTTCGCTCGCTCAAGCTCTACATGGACGGCGCGCTGGGCAGCCGGGGCGCGGCGATGATCGAACCGTACTCGGATGATCCAACCAACCACGGACTGCTCCTAACGCCTCCCGACCGTTACGCCGACATCGTCGCTCGGGCAATGGCGTGCGGCTTGCAGGTCAACACACACGCCATCGGCGACCGGGCCAACCGCATTGTGCTCGACACCTACGCCCAGATGATTCCACAGGCGACGAGCAACGCCGGACGCCACCGCATCGAACACGCCCAAGTCGTCGTCTCACCCGAGGACATCGCCCGGTTCGCACCGCTGGGCATCATCGCGTCGATGCAGCCGACGCACGCCACGAGCGACATGCCGTGGGCCGAAGACCGCGTCGGTGCCGACCGGATCCAGGGCGCCTACGCGTGGCGCAGTTTCCTCGAAAGCGGCACGCGCCTCGCGCTCGGCTCCGACTTCCCCGTCGAGCGCGTCGATCCGCTGCTGGGCTTCTACTCCGCCGTCACACGCCAAGACGCTGATCAGATGCCCGAGGGCGGTTGGTACCCCAGCCAACTGCTCACACGCGCAGAAGCCTTGCGCGGCTTCACGCTCGACGCCGCCTACGCCGGGTTCATGGAAGACCAAGTCGGTAGCCTCACACCCGGCAAGCGCGCCGACTTCGTCGTCCTCTCGCGCGACATCATGACGGTCCCGAGCGACCAGATCCTGGGCGCCGAGGTCGTGGCGACGTTCCTCGACGGAGCCGCGATCTACGGCGGACTCTGAGCCTATCGCTCTCACCCTGATCCGTGTCATCGCGAGCGCAGCGTGGCGATCTCCGGCGTCAGAGGCTGACTCTGGAGATCGCCACGTCGCTCTTCTCCTCGCGATAACACAGTGGCAACGCCTACTCACTCCTCTCATGCCCCACTCCGACCTCACCGTCCGTCACGCGGGCGGCAACTATCCTGTCCGGTTCGCGCCGCTGTCCGAGCTGGGCGATGCGGCGCGCGATGTCGGGCTGAGCGGACCCGCGCTAGTCGTCACCGATACCAATGTCGGTCCACTGTACGCCGAGGCCGTATCTGGTTCTCTGCAGGCATCCGGTTTCGATCCGCACGTGCTGACGATCCCGGCGGGTGAGGCGAGCAAGTCAAGCGAGCAACTCAACCTGCTGTACGATCAGGCGCTGACGTGGGGCGTTGAGCGGTCGACTCCGGTCTTCGCGTTAGGTGGTGGCGTCGTCGGCGATCTGGCCGGATTCCTCGCGGCGACGCTGCTACGCGGCCTCCCGCTCGTGCAGGTGCCGACGACGAGCATCGCCCAAGTCGACAGCGCCATCGGCGGCAAGACTGGGATCAATCATGCGGCGGGCAAAAACCTGATCGGCGCGTTCTGGCCGCCGCGCCTGGTCTTCGCCGATCCAGCCACGCTGACGACGCTCCCTCCGCGCGAGTGGTCGAGTGGACTGGCCGAAGCCGTCAAACACGCGCTGCTCAGCGGTGGCGAACTGCTCGACCAAATCCTGGATTCCGGCGACGCCTTACTCGCCTGCGATCCGGCGACGGTGGCGGGTATCATCCCGGCTGCAGCGGCGGTGAAATGCGGCGTCGTATCGGCGGACGAGCGGGAGTCGGGGCGGAGGGCGTTTCTCAACCTTGGGCACACGTTTGGGCACGCACTCGAAACCCGCTTGGGCTACGGAACGGTGACGCACGGCGAAGCGGTCGCGTTAGGCATGCGGGCGGCGCTGTGGCTTTCGGAGCGGCTGAACGGCGATGTCGACGAGCGCGCATGGCAGGCGCTTGATCTGCTGCCGACGCCCGAACTACCGACGCTCGACGTTGCTGATTTGCTGGCGATCATGCGGCGCGACAAGAAGAACAGCGGAGGCCAGATCCGGCTCGTGTTGCTCCGCGCGTTGGGCGATCCGTATGTGGCAGACTACGTACCAGACGAACAGATCATCGACGCATTCGCGACTGTTCTGGACGCCTGAGTCTGCCATCCTGACGCGTCCATGCATACACGTCACAAACGAGGCACGTCGTTTGCCTCATCTTGGAGTATAAATCCACTGATCTAGACGCGCGGCCACGAGGTCGCCCTCACCCGACGCCCAACATATTTTGGCCAACCACACGCCGCAAGAAGCGCGCATCGTCAAGCTCCTGCGCAACAACGCCGACCGCACCTTTTCCGCCCGCGACCTGGGCCGCAAACTCGGCATTAAAGACAACCGCGCCTTTCGCCGCTTTATGGCGGACCTCCACATCCTGACGAAACGGGGCGAAGTCGTGCAATCCGACCAGACATTCGCCTACGCCGGGAGCACGCTCGCCGAGACGCCCAACAAGCCGAAGTCCGCCGCTACCAAAGCAGAAGACTCACCCAAGGCCGAGCCGGAATCTAAGCCCGACAAAGCGGCCCGCACGCCGAGGAAGTCGCGCAGCAGCTCGACCATCGACCTGCGCAGCAAGCCGGTTGCCGCGTCCGAAGCGACAGCGGAGGACAAGCCTGCCAAACCGACTCGGTCGAAGAAGACGAGTACGACTGACACTTCGAGCGGCGAGAAATCACCGAGCAAGCGCCAGCCGCGCGCGTCTAAGTCGCTCGCTACCGAACCCGCCGAACGAGCGCCCAAATCAGAAGCACAGCCCAAAGAGCAAAAGCCTTCGCGCTCCTCGAAAGGCAAGACGGACGACAAACCGAAGGCACAGCCCAAGAGCGAAAAGGGCAAGTCGAAAGCTGCCCCGTCCACCAAATCGAAGTCCAACAGCGGCGCAACGACTGGTCGACTGACCGTCCACCCCAACGGCTTCGGCTTCGTGGCGGTCGACGGATGGGAGGAAGACGGATTCGTGGGCGACCGCGACCTTAACGGCGCATTCGACGGCGACACGGTCGCTATCGAAAAGAAAGGCGGCAGCGACCGCCGAGGACGCGACTCGTTTCGCATCACCGACATCGTCGAGCGCGGGCGCAGCACGTTTGTCGGCACGCTGACGATCAAAGGCGGAAGTGCCACGGTCCAGCCCGACGACACGCGCGTGCCGTACAAGTTCGAGGTGGCTAAAGGCGATCTCAACGGCGCCGCGAGCGGGCAGAAAGTCTCGATTGGTCTGAAGCGCTTCACCAAAGGCATGAACACGCCCGAGGGCGTCGTGCAAAGCATCCTGGGCGACGCCGACGACCCCAAAGTCCGCGTTATGGCGCTGGCGATGAGCCTGGGAGCGCGCGGCGACTTCCCCGACGAAGTCGAAGCCGAAGCCGCTGCGATCCCCGACCGCATCCCGCGCAACGTCGTCAAGGCGCGTCGTGACCTGCGCAAGCATCGCATCTTCACCATCGACCCGGTCGACGCCAAGGACTTCGACGACGCCATCCACGTCACCGAACTGGACGGCGGCGATTTCGAAGTCGGCGTCCACATCGCCGACGTGTCGCACTACGTTCAGCCCGGTACGGAGCTTGACAAAGAGGCGTACGAGAGGGGAACGAGCATCTACCTCGTCGACCGCGTCATTCCGATGCTGCCCGAGCACCTGTCGAACGGTGTCTGCTCGCTCGTGCCCAAGCGCGACCGGCTGGCCTATTCGTGCATCATGCGCGTCACGGCTCAAGGCGAAGTCGCCAGTTGGGAGTTCGTCGAAACGGTCATCCACTCGCAGCAGCGCTTTTCGTACGAAGCGGCCCAGGCGATTCTCGACGGACAGGCCAAACACCGCTACTCAGACGATCTGCATCGCGCCAACGATCTGGCCCACGTGCTGACCAAGAAGCGGATGGCGAACGGCTCAGTCGATTTCAACCTGCCCGAAGTCAAGATCGTGCTCGACGAAGACGGCAAGGTCGACGGCGTGCGGCGCAAGGAGCGCATCGACACGAACCGGCTGGTCGAGGAGTTCATGCTGCTCGCCAACCAGTGCGCGGCGCGTGAAGGCAGCAAAAAGCCGTTCATCTACCGCATCCACGACGTGCCCGACCCTGAGCGGATGCAGGGACTCGCCGACTACGTCAAGGCGTTCGGCTTCAAGCTCCCGCTCACCGACGGCAACGTCGACTCGCGCGATCTGAACAAGCTGCTTGCTCAAGTCGAAGGCACGCCCGAGGCGCCGGTCATCACGACGGTCGCCCTGCGCGCCATGTCCAAGGCGGTTTACGGCCCTGAGCAGTTAGGCCACTATGGATTGGGCTTCGAGCACTACTCGCACTTTACCTCGCCCATCCGCCGCTACCCCGACATCATCGCGCACCGACTGCTCAAGCGCTACACCTCGGGCGGAAAAGCTGCGGACAAAGACGAGCTATCGGAGGACGGCAAGCACCTGTCGGAGCGCGAGAAAGCGGCGACGACAGCCGAGCGCGAGTCGGTCAAGTTGAAGCAGGTCGAATACCTCGAACAGCACCTGGGCGAGACCTTCGATGGAGTCATCAGCGGCGTCGCCAAGTTTGGACTGTTCGTCGAGCTATCCGCTGTTTTGGCCGAAGGGCTGGTGCCGATCCGCGATCTACCCAAGGATCGCTGGGAGTTCGACGGCGACCGGCTAACGCTGACGGGCCAGAAGTCCAAACGCCGCTTCCGCCCCGGCGACCAACTCCGCGTGACCGTCGCCGCCGCCAATCCGCAGACGAGGGAAGTCGACCTGGTGATCGCGGAGGACGAGTGACGCGTCCGACGCACCTATATGCCAACCGCTGAGAAACCCTCAGCCCACACCAACCCATCCAACTGTCATCGCGAGGAGCGCAGCAGCCTGCCCCGGACTCGATCCGGGGACGTGGCGATCTCCGTACACAGCCGCTAGCTCAGGAGATTGCCGCGCTTCGCTCGCAATGACAGGATCGGGGGTTATCAGTTGACTGCTCCTCTTCAAAGTCGGGGCGTGCCTGACGGACTCACGCCATCCAGACTCCAGTGGCACCGCTAGCTCTCCTCCATGACTGCTACAACCTCGCTCACCCTCTCGCTGGCCCGGCTACGCGCGTTGCGGTGGCGGCGGCAGTCGCGGTCCTGGGGCGTTGGCCTGCTAAAGGTGCTGTTTGGGTTGTACATCGCGTTTCTGCTCACCTTTTTTGGTTGGAAAGCGAAGACGGCGGCGTTTCTGTTTGCGGGGCAGGCTGAGCCATTGGGCTTGCTGCACGAGTTCGTGGCTCCGGCGTGGGCGTCTCTGTTCGTGCTTCGGTACCTGACGCAGTCGGGGTTGGCGGGAAGTCTAGCGCCCTACCTGATGCTGCCCGTCGACCGGCGTGGGCTGGTGCGTCGGATGACGGCGATGGACCTGTTCAACCTCCACACGGCTGATGCCGATGCTGTTCGTCGGCGCGTTTGCGGTTTCGACGTTGGCACGGCCATTCGGTGCAGTGACAGCGATCGTTTGGGCGACGGTGTTGCTGCTCTCGCTCGTGTGTGCCGACCTGCTGTGCCGGTGGCTCCGGCTGCGCCCCTGGCGGTTTGCCGAGGTGCGGTGGGCGTTGATCGGCGTCGGGGTTTTGATCGCGCTCGACTTGCTGACGACGCAGTATTTGCCCACCCTCATCCGCATCCAACTCGACGCGACACTCTTCGGCAGCTTGGCGCCACTGGCAGGGCTGACGGTCGCCACCCTGCTTCTCTTTCGCGCCGTCACGTATGGACAGTATCACGCACTGCTTCATCCCGAGGCGACGCGTCCACGCGCGCTTTCATTGGGGCGGTTCGTGGTCGGGCGTCCAATTCGGTCGGCTCTCAGGCTGGAGCTACTGCTTGTGATTCGGCACCGACGGACGCGGCAGATGGTGTTGTCGTCGCTGGCTTTTGCGCTCGTGTATCCGTTGATCTTGGGCGAGAGCCAAGGCGTTGGACTGGGGTTTGCGATGGGGTTTTTGGCGTCGGGCGTCGTGGCGTTCAACTATGGGCCACTGATGTTCGGATGGGAAGGGCGGTCGTTCGACGGGCTGATGGTGCGACCGACCAAACTGCGCGACCTGCTCGCAGCCAAGGTTGCGCTGCTGGGGTTGAGCGTGGTTGGCGTCGTGGTCGTGGCGACTCCGCTGTTCTGGCTGCTGCGTCCGCACCTGATCGCACCCTTGCTCTCGGCAGCAGTATACACGCTCGGTGTCGGCATCCCGCTGACGGTCGGCGTCGCCACGACGAACCGGACGGCGCTTGATCTGAGCGGGAGTACGCTGTTCAACTATCAGGGCATTTCGGGCAAGCAGATGCTGGGCGGCGCCGTGATTGGGATTCCCGCGTTCGTGATCGTGTTCGTCTGGAAGACAACGGGACTGTGGATCGTCGCCGGAATGGGTGTGCTCGGGCTGGCGGTGATGCCACTGACGCTGCGCCTGCTGACGCTTCGATTCTCCAAGGTTCGGCACCAAATGGCGGCGTCGTTCCGGGCGACACAGTAGCACACGCTCGCCGTAGCTTGGGCCGATGGACATTCAGATCGACGCGCTGCGCAAAGCCTACGGGCCGTTCGAGTTGTCGATCTCTGCGCTCGACATTCCGACCGGACAATGCGTCGGTATCGTCGGCAACAACGGCGCAGGAAAGACGACGCTGCTGCGCTGCCTGCTCGACCTGACCGAACCCGACAGCGGGCACGTGCGCATCGGAAGCCACAACGTCGGACGCGACGACGGATGGAAAACCGACGTCGGTGCGTTTCTCGATAGCCGATTCCTGTTCGACTTCCTACGCCCCGCCGAATACTTCCGGTACGTCGGCAGTCTGTACGGACGCTCGTCCGAAGAGGTCGACACCCTCACGGGGTTCTACGGCGCCCTGCTCGGCCCCGACCTGACAGCTCCCCACGCGCCGCTGATCCGCGACCTGTCGACCGGCAACGCGCGCAAGGTGGGGTTGGTCGGCGCATTGCTGGCTGGGCCGAGCGTGATCGTGCTCGACGAACCGTTCGCGACGCTCGACCCGCGCGCCCAACTGCGCCTGCGCGACGTGCTGCTGCAACAGACGCGCGACCTGGGCACGACGCTGCTGCTCTCGTCGCACAACTTGCTCCACGTCGCCGAGATTTGCGACCGGATTCTGGTGATCGACAACGGACGCATCGCCCGCGACTTCGCTCCGGATTCGGCGAGTTTAGGCGACTTGGAAGCGTTCTTTGGCGACGAATCGTCAGCCGAAGGCACTCAATCGCGCGGCGCGGTGTGAAGCAGGCGGGAACGCAGCGCCGCAACGCCTTACCTTCTGGGCTGTCCCTTTCCCATCGACACCGTCCCCCTTGGCAACGATCTCACAAGAAGAACGCGGCACCTGGAATTCCAAACTGGGCTTCGTGCTCGCCGCTTCCGGTTCGGCGATTGGACTGGGCAACATCGTCTTCTTCGCGTCGAACGCCTATCAATACGGCGGCGGCGCGTTCTATCTGCCCTACTTCGTGGCGCTGTTCGCGCTGGGCATTCCGGTCATGATCGTCGAGTTTGGGCTGGGTGCGTCGACGCGTCGCGCGCTGCCTCAGGCTTTGTCTGCTGTGGCGGGTAAGCGCGGCGAGTTCGTCGGGTGGTGGAGTTTGTCGTGCGCGCTGCTGATCACGATGTATTACATCGCGATTCTGGGCTGGGCGCTCGGGCATGATGGTCGGCGCGCTGGGCGGCCTGTTCGAGCCGGGCGCGACAGCCCCCTTCGCTCCCTTCATGGAGCCGAGCGCGGGCGTCAGTTCGACGGTCTACTTCTTCGACCTGATCGCGACGTATTGGCCGATGCTGGCCGTCCTCGTCATCTGGGCGCTCAACGGGATGATCTTGATCAAAGGCACGGCGACCATCGAGAAGGCTGTCCGCATCTTCGTGCCGCTGATGTGGCTGTTCATGATCGGCCTGATCGTGCTCGCTCTCACGCGCGACGGCGGCTTGGACGGCGTGCTCTACCTCTTCACCCCCGACTTCTCGGGCGTCAGCGACCCAGCGGTTTGGAAGGGCGCGTTCGCACAGATGTTCTTCTCGCTCTCGCTGGGCTTGGGCACGATGACCGCCTACGCGAGCTACCTGCCCAAACGCTCGGACGTGGTCAACAACTCGCTGCTGGTGTCGTTCATGAACTGCGGGTTCGAGTTTCTGGCAGGCGTCGCCATCTTCGGCCTGCTGTTCGCCTTCGCCCTCAACCCCGTCGGCGGGACGCTGTCGCTGAGTTTCTTCGTGATCCCGCAAGGCATCGCCGAGTTCGGCGCGCTCGCCAAGGTGCTGGGCTTCGCGTTCTTCTTCCTGATGGTCGTCGCCGGACTCACGTCGAGCATCTCGCTGATCGAAGGCCCCGCCGCTGCCCTACGCGACAAGTTGGGCATCTCGCGCGCCGCCGCGCTCGCCATCGTGTTCGTCCCCGGCGCGCTGGGATCGCTGGCCTACACGCTACCGACCATCGTCGACCCCGGACTTGCTGCCAACGGCACGCTCGGCCTGTCGCTGCTCGACATGATGGACCACTGGGTGTTCAACTACAGCCTGCTGACGGTCGGCTTCCTGGAAGTCATCTTCGTCGGCTGGGTGCTGGGCGCGAGCAAACTGCGTAGGGCCGTCAACCTGCACACCAAGATCCCCTTGGGGCCGTGGTTCGACGTGATGCTCAAATACGTCGCGCCTGGACTGCTCGGCTTCGTGCTGCTCTGGAGCCTGATCCAAGAGTTCGGCGGCGGACTCTACGCAGCGGGCAACCCGCTGGGCGGATTGGATTGGCTGCCCGTCGCCGTTCCCCTGTTCTGGCTCATCTTCACGCTGGGAGGCGCCGCTTATCTGACGTACGGCCGCCCGACGCCGCCTCCGCCGTCCCCCTTCGACGCGATGTCCGACGACGTCTCTTCCCTCTAACACGATGCGACACCTCTTTCTCTTGCTGATCGCACTCGCCACGATCCCCACTGCCCAGGCGCAGTTCGTCGACGCAACCGTCGTCCCCGGCGGCGAGGTGCTAGACATTGTCGTTCCCGAAGGTGCGAGCGATACGCTGTCCGTGCTCTACCGCCCCGGCGCAACCGCGCTCGTCTCGCGCGAAACCGTCGTCCGCGATCCGTCAGCATCGACGTGGGCGTGGCAGCCGCAGCGCGCAGGCGTCGTCCGGCTCTCGTCGGGCGGGGTCACGCAGAACGTGTCGGTGCGCTATCAGACGTTTCCCATCGGTGGGGCGGTCGTGATGCTACTGGCCGGGCTGATCCTATTCGGCGGCATCGTCGTTTCGATGCGCACGCTGATGCGCGACTGACCCCGATACGACGTTGGCAACCCCCTCTTCCGCTGATCGCGGCACCTGGAATTCCAAGCTAGGCTTCATCCTGGCGGCCTCCGGCTCGGCGATTGGGCTGGGCAACATCTGGCGTTTCCCCTATTCGGCTGGTGAGAACGGCGGCGGCGCGTTCGTACTGCTCTACCTCGTCTTCGTGTTCGCCATCGGCGTGCCCGTCATCTGGGCCGAACTGGGAATGGGCCGGACCACGCGCCGCAACCCCGTAGGCGCCTTCAAAGCGCTCGTACCCGAATCGGCATGGCCGTGGGTCGGCGGACTGGGCGTACTGACCGGCTTCGGCATCCTGGCGTTCTACAGCGTCGTCGCCGGATGGACGCTCTCCTACCTGTGGCACGCCGTGTCGGGCGATTTCAACGTCGTCATCGACGCGCAGGCTAGCGGCGCGCTCTTCGCCGAACTGATCGGCTCGACGACCCCGATTCTGCTCGCGGCAGGCTTCATGCTACTGACGATTCTGGTGGTTCAGGGCGGCGTGTCGGGCGGGATTGAGCGGGTGAGCAAGGTGCTGATGCCCGTCCTACTCGTTCTGTTGCTGTTTCTGGCGATTCGGTCGGCGACGCTTCCGGGCGGTGCCGAAGGCTTGCGCTACCTCTTCTATCCCGACTTCTCTAAACTCGAAGGCGACGCTGTCCTCGACGCTCTGGGGCAGGCGCTGTTCAGTCTGAGCCTGGGCATGGGCGCGATGATCACGTACGGCTCGTACTTCCCGTCGAGCGAGAACCTTCCGCAAGCCGGAGCGACCGTCGCTCTGTTCGACACGGCGATCGCCCTGCTCGCAGGCGTGATGATCTTCCCTGCCCTGTTCGCCGCCGGAGTCGAACCCGGCGCCGGTCCGGGCCTGGTCTTCGTCGTCCTGCCAACGATCTTCAACAGCCTGCCCGCTGGTGGCTTCTTCGCGATTGCGTTCTACCTGCTCCTCTCGATAGCCGCCCTCACGTCGACGATCAGCTTGCTCGAAGTCGTCGTAGCATACTTCGTCGACGAGAAAAAGTGGAGCCGGGTCAAGGCGGCGTGGATCGTCGGCGGCGCGTGCTTCCTGCTGGCGATCCCGTCGGCGATGTCGCAGGGGTACAGTCCGTTCTTCTCATCGGGCGTCGGCGACCTGTTTGGCGGAGTGTTGGGCGCGTCGTTCCTCGACATCCAGGACAAGATCTGGGGCACCTATTCGCTGTCGATCGGCGCGCTGCTGATCTGCCTGTTCGTCGGCTGGAAGTGGGGTACGGACAACGCGCTGGATGCCCTCGGCACGAGCGGCGACGCCGTTCCTCTTTCGCGCGCGTGGTCCTTCATGATCAAGTACGTCTGCCCCGTAGCCGTCGGCATCGTGCTGATTTACCAGATCTACGGCACGTTCTTTCCGGCGAGCTGATGCGCGCTGCTCTCGCCCTGCTGCTCGCCGTAATCGCGTCCCCCGCGTGGGCGCAAGCGGATGAGTGCTCGGTCGTTATTCAGGCGAAAGTGTGTGCCGCGTCGGACCACCCCACCCTTCGGGCACCCCTCCTTGCCCAAGGAGGGGACGGCGTAGTAGCAGACCGCGTGTCTAGCCAACGAACGTCCTCCCCTCAGCTGAGGGGAGGTGCCGCGCCAGCGGCGGAGGGGTCTGAGCGTGCCTGGAAATGGGCCGACGACGCGTGGTGGGGCCGCGACAAAGCGCTGCATTTCTCGGCCAGTTTCCTGCTGACGACGAACGGTCAGTACGTGCTGGTCAACAAACTCGACGCCAGCGAGGACGCCTCGCTCCCGGTCTCAGCGGCGAGCGCTCTGGCTGTCGGCATCGCCAAAGAGGTGTACGACGCGCGGAGAGTTAACGGATCAGGATTCAGTCTGCGCGATTTGGCGTGGGATGCAGCCGGAATCGCCGCCGCCGCCCTGCTCGTGGCGTTGTAGCTTGACCGGCGACCTCTCACCACTCTGACTCGGTTCGTCCATGCGTCAATACCAGGAATACTGCGGCATCTTCGGCGCGTTCAACACGAGCCAGGCCGCGCGGCTGACGTACTACGGCCTGCACGCGCTCCAGCACCGAGGCCAGGAATCGTCCGGCATCGTAACCTCGCGCTACGACGCCGTCAAGCAACGCAATGCGATGCACGTCCACAAGGACTTCGGACTGGTCCTCGACGTGTTCGACGACGCGCGCCTGTTCGAGTCGACCCTCGTCGGCAGCAGCGCCATCGGCCACAATCGCTACTCGACGTCGGGCGCCGCCGACAATAAGGTCAACATCCAGCCCTTCGTCGTCCACGACAAGACCGGCAACGTGGCGCTCGCGCACAACGGCAACATCAGCAACGCCGCCGAACTGCGCCGCTCGTTCAGCGAACGCGGCACGCTGTTTCAGTCGACCGCCGACAGCGAGTTGATCCTGCACCTGATCGCCCAGAGCCGACGGACGCGCCGCGTCGACCAGGTGATCGACGCGCTGGGACAGGTCGAAGGCGCCTTCTCGCTCTCGATTCTGACCGACGACGCGCTGATCGCCGTCCGCGACCCCAACGGCTTCCGCCCGCTCGCCCTAGGCCGCGTCATGAACTCGGATGGCACGTATGGCTACTGCGTCGCGTCGGAAACGTGCGCGTTCGACCTGATCGAAGCCGAGTACCTGCGCGACATCCGTCCGGGCGAAATCCTGATCATCGACGCCGAAGGCTGCAAAACGGGCAACTTTCACTCAGAGCAGCTAGGCCAACGCTTCGGAGTGAGTCACTGCGTGTTCGAGTACGTCTACTTCGCACGGCCCGACAGCAAAGTGTTCGGAGAGAACGTCGACAAAGTGCGGCGCAAGATCGGCAAGGCGCTGGCGCACGACGCGCCCGTCCCCCAGGTCCCCGAAGGCGAGAAGCGCCCCATCGTAATCGCCGTGCCGGACAGCAGCAATACGGCCGCCATCGGCTACGTCGACGAGTGTCTGAAACTCGGTCACGATTGCCGCTTCGAGATCGGCCTGATCCGCAATCACTACGTCGGACGCACGTTTATCTCACCGGGCCAGAGCAACCGCGAACTCAAAGTGCGGCGCAAGTTCAACACGGTCGACGGCGTCCTCAAAGACCGGATCGTCGTCATGCTCGACGACTCCATCGTCAGAGGCACGACGGCACAGCAGCTCGTCAAGATGGTGCGCAAGGCCGGAGCTAAAGAGGTCCACTTCCGCGTCGCCAGCCCGCCCGTCAAAGCGCCCTGCTTCTATGGCATGGACTTCCCCAGCTACGACGAACTGCTCGTCAACCAATTCGACGGCATCCCGGACATCGAAAAGTGGCTCGGCGTCGACTCGCTCGCGTACGTCTCGGTCCCCAGCATGATGAAGGCCGTCCACACAGCCAATCCAGAAGCCAAGGGGTTCTGCAACGCGTGCTTCTCGGGCGAATACCCGGTCCCTGTCGCCACCGAGGAAGTCACGAAGGAGATGCACGAGTGGTCTTGAGGAGCCGCTACCACTAGCACCTCTGATCCTGTGACATCGCGAGCGAAGCGTGGCGATCTCCCAGCCATCGCCCAGTGACGGAGATCGCCACCCCGCAGGTGCGCGGCTGGCTGTCGCTGCACTCCTCGCGATGACAAACTTGAAGTGGGGTGTGCCGGTCCTGACTCAGTAACCGCTCGCCCCGCCTTCTCCGCGATGGTCCGGCGCTCCGAGCAGCACGCGCATCGTCGTCCGAATCTGGATCTCGTCCAAGCCGGACGGATCGACCTGGTAGCGCGTTTCGGGACGGACGAGGATGCTGGCAGCGTTGCCCCACGTGCCGCGCCTAGCGACGACGTCCCAGCCGCGCAGTTCGAGGTTGTAGACGGCGTCAGGGCCTAGCGCGTACGGCTCGAAGCGGAGTTCGTCGGGGAACCACTGGTGGTGGATGCGGCCTGCGTCGACGGCGCGCTGGATGTCCATCTGGTGGTCGACGACGTTGAGGATGACCTGGAAGACCGTCGTGATGATCGTGGCGCCGCCGGGCGTTCCGGTCACGAGCAGCAACTCACCGTCCGGGTCTTCGACGATGGTGGGCGTCATCGACGAGAGCATGCGCTTGCCGGGGACGATGCTGTTGGCTTCGGCGCCGAGCAGTCCGAACATGTTGGCCGTGCCGGGCTTGGCCGAGAAGTCGTCCATCTCGTTGTTGAGAAAGAAGCCCGCGCCGTCGACGACGACCATCGAGCCGAATCCGCCGTTGAGCGTCGTCGTCACGCTGACGGCTTGGCCTTCGCTGTCGACCGCACTGTAGTGCGTCGTTTGATCGGACTCGTGCGGGGCGCCGTGGGTGATGTCTCCGCTTCCGGTCGCGCGGTACGGGTTGAAGTTGGCCATGCGGTCGCGCGTGTAGGTGGGATCGACCAGGCCTGCGATGGGGACGTTGACGAAGTCGGGATCGCCCAAGAACTCGGCGCGGTCGGCGTAGACGCGGCGCATCGACTCGGCCATCAGGTGGGTCAGCGCGCTTGATCCGTAGCCCAACTCGCGGACGGGATACGGCTCGACTGAATGGAGCAACTGCATCACGGCGATGCCCCCGCTCGACGGAGGCGGCATCGTCAGGATGCGGTGTCCACGGTAGAAGCCGGTGATCGGCTCACGCTCGACGGCGAAGTAATCGGCGAGGTCGGCCTCGTTGATGAGTCCATCGCCACGCTCCATCTCTTGGGCGATGAGGCGTGCGGTCTCGCCCCGGTAGAACCCATCGGGGCCTTCGTCGGCGATGCGTTGGAGTACGTCGGCTAGGTCAGACTGAACGAAGACGTGGTTGGGGAGCCAGCGCAGCGATGTGTCGGCGGGCATGAAGTACTTCATGGTCGACGGGTACACGCTGAACTCGTCGCGGTAGGCATTGAAGCGGTCGGCGTGGCGCTGGGTGAGGACGAAGCCTTCGCGGGCCAAGCGGATAGCCGGGGCGAGGACGGCGGCACGCGACAGGCGCCCGTGATCCTCGTGAGCTTTGAGCATTCCGGCGACGGCTCCCGGAACGCCCGAGGCGAGATAGCCGCGCTGCGAGCGGCTGGGGACGAACGCGCCGGTCGAGTCCAGAAACATGTCGCGTGTGGCGCCCGACGGTGCGCGCTCGCGGTAGTCGTAGGTCGTCGCCGATCCATCTGGCTCGCGAATCACCATGAACCCGCCGCCGCCGACGTTGCCTGCGACGGGGTACGTGACAGCCAGCGCGAAGCCCGTCGCTACGGCAGCGTCGACCGCGTTACCTCCCGCCATCAACACTTCCCTCCCGGCATCCGAAGCGTCGGTGTGGGCCGAGACGACCATACCGTTAAGTCCGCGTTCGGGAGCCGGGACAGCCGTCTGCGAGTGGGCGACGGACGGGGCGAGGACGAGAGCGACGAGTAGCAGCAGACGCATCGGCGGGGATCGGTTGCAAGAGGCGGAGGAGAGCCGTCGGCAAGGCAGACGACTCGTGGGGGATCTATAAAGGTAGGAACGCGAGGAAATGTGCGACCTCACTTGATACATGAACTCGGCTTTCGTATTCTTCACAGGTCCCCCACACTCGCCCTCACCACGCACCCATGGTCTCCCAGTCCGCCTCCCCCGCCACGCGCGCCATCGTCACCCTTTCTGCCGTCGCTGGTGCGCTCGCCGTCGTCATTTCGATCGTATTCGGCACCGCCTGACGCCTCCGTTACTCTACCTTCGACGCAGTCCCGCATTCCGCCGGACTGCGTTTTCCATTTTATCCGCATGGGTCTTTCTACTCTCGACTGGACACTGGTCGCCCTCTACTTCGTCTTCTCGTTCGGCATCGCGATCTACTACGCGCGCCGGGCCGGAGCCAACACGGACGAGTTTTTCGGCGCCGGTAAGAATCTCCCGTGGTGGCTGGCCGGCACGTCGATGGTCGCCACGACGTTTGCTGCCGACACGCCGCTGGCCGTCACCGAACTGGTCGCGCAGAGCGGCGTGGCAGGCAACTGGCTGTGGTGGAACATGGCGCTGGGCAACATGCTGACGGTCTTCTTCTTCGCCAGTCTGTGGCGACGCAGCGGCGTGCTGACCGACGTGGAGCTGGTCGAGATTCGCTACGAGGGTAAAGCGGCGGCCTGGCTGCGCGGGATCAAAGCCATCTTTTTCGGACTCGTGCTCAACGCCATCGTGATCGGCTGGGTGTCTCTGGCGATGGAGACCGTCCTGAGCGTCCTGTTTCCCGACCTGACGCTTGTTCGGACAAACGTCGTTTTCGATCCTGGGCGCCGAAATCAGTGCGGCGTTGGTGCTGGTCGCTGGACTGGTGCTCGTCGTCGCCGTCTATGCGCTGCTGGCCGGACTGTGGGGCGTTGCGGTGACCGACGTGTTTCAGTTCGCGATTGCCATCATCGGCTGCTTCTTTCTCGCCTATTACGCGCTCGACGCGCCCGAAGTCGGTGGACTGGCCGGACTGCGCGAACGGCTACCCGAGGCGACGCTCCAACTGCTGCCCAACATCGGCGATCAATCGACGGGCGACACAATTGCGGGCGGCGCTCAGGTGCTGTCGCTCTCGCTGATGGCGTTTTTCGCGTACGTCGGCGTGCAGTGGTGGGCGAGTTGGTATCCCGGTAGCGAGCCGGGCGGCGGCGGCTACGTGGCGCAGCGGATGCTGTCGGCGAAGGACGAGAAGAACGCGGTCTTCGCGTCGCTCTGGTTTACGATCGCGCACTTTTGCCTGCGTCCGTGGCCGTGGATCCTGGTGGCGCTGGCGTCTCTCCTCCTCTACCCCGATCTGGCTGCCGGACAGGAGCGCGAGGGATTCGTGATGGCGATGCGCGACTTGCTTCCGTCTGGCTTGCGCGGCCTGCTGTTCGCCTCGTTCCTGGCCGCGTTCATGTCGACGATCTCGACGCAACTCAACTGGGGCACGAGCTACCTCGTCAACGACGTGTGGCAGCGCTTCATCGAACCCAAGGCCGACTCCAAACGCCTGGTGTTCATCTCGCGCGTGCTGACGTTCTGCGTGGCACTGTTCGGATTGGTCGTTACGGCCAACCTCGACTCGATTTCGCAAGCCTGGGGCCTGATCATCACGGCGAGCGCCGGACTGGGCTTCGTGCTCATCCTCCGCTGGTACTGGTGGCGCATCAACGCGTGGAGCGAGCTGGCCGTAACGCTCTCGCCCATCGTGCTGATGATCGCGGCTCTGATCGCCGGAGCGTTCGACGTGTCGATTCCTGGGCTGAGCGCCGACTTCCCCGGCAACCTGTTCTACGTCGCCGGATTCAGCATCGCGCTCGCCCTGGTCGTCACGTTCGTCACGCGACCGACGACCGACGAACGCCTCGACGCCTTTTACCGCAAGACGCGTCCGGGCGGACCGGGCTGGAAAGTCGTCGCCGCGCGCAACCCGGACATCCGCCCCGGCGACAAACTCGGACCGCTCTTCCTCAACTGGCTCGCAGGGATCACGCTGGTCTACTCGGTCCTCTTCGGCGTCGGCTACCTGCTGTTCGGGCGGACGCTGCTGGGCATCGTTTGCCTGACTGTCGGCGCGCTGGCGACGGCCTGGCTCGTGCGCTACTTCCGCAACGAAACCGAACTGGACAGCGACGCCATGACCACGCCTCCCGTTACTCCCATCAACCGATGACCCGCCTCGCCCTCCTCGTGCTGCTCGCCGCTCCCCTGTCGGCGCAACCCACTATCCGTGAGGTGCAACTGCGCCCCGCTAGCCAATTCGTCACGCTCGTAGACCAGGAGCCGTCGGACACGGTAGCTGTTCTGGCGCCGATTCAAGCGCTGTTCGACGGTATGCGGCAGGCCGATTCGACGCTGATGCGCAGCGCCTTCCACGCGGACGCCACGCTCCGCACGACGCAGGCTCGGCCCGGAGCGGATCCGTCGATCTCGGAGACGCCCATCGCCGCGTTTCTGGCGAGCATCGCAGGCGCGGGCGTCTACCTGGACGAGCAGCTAACGAGCACTCAAGTCCGCATCGACGGCCCCTTGGCGACGGCGTGGACGGCGTATCGCTTCTACGTCGGCGAGGAGTTTTCGCACTGCGGCGTCAATGCGTTCACGCTCGTTCATACCGATGGCGCGTGGAAGATTCTCCACATCGTAGACACGCGGCGGCGTGAGGGCTGCGCGGAATGAGTGAGAGGCTTGCGTTCGAGACGTTTGCATCTGTCGAGATGCGGGTCGGCACGATCACGCAAGCGAGGCTAAACGAGAAGGCGCGCGTTCCAGCCTACGTGCTTGACATCGACTTTGGACCGCTGGGCTTGCGCACGTCGTCGGCGCAGGTGACGCAGCACTATGCGCAGAGTGAGTTGGTGGGAAGGCAGGTCGTCGCCGTCGTCAACCTCGCACCTCGCCGCGTGGCAGGTGTGAAGTCAGAGGTTCTCGTCCTCGGCTCGACCGGCGATGAGGGCACGATCCTGCTGATGCCGTCGCAGCCCGCGAGTAACGGGGCGCGGATCGGGTAGACGGTCCCGAACACCGCCGCCACCGACATCCTCTCCAATTGTCATCGCGAGCGAAGCGCGGCGATCTCCTGAGTTAGCCGATGGCATGGAGATCGCCACGTCGCTGCGCTCCTCGCGATGGCAAGGATTGAGGGACGACGGCGGCTTGGGTGAGCCGCTACGCACCCAGGAACACAGTACCGACAGTAGACACGCTACAGCGCGAATCCGACCGAGGCGTAGATACTGCGTCCGCGCGCGGCGAGGTCGGTCAGGGCGAGGTGATCGCGATAGGCAGTGTCGAACAGGTTTTCGGCTCCGGCCTGTAGGTGCAGTCCGGCGGGAGCGCCGCTGGGACGCCAGCCCAAACGCAACGCCCAGATCGCGTAGCCGTCGGTGGGACGCTCGGCGTAGGTGAAGCGGGCGACGCGGTCCTGGCGCAGCGCCCAACGCAACTCGGTCTCGGCGAAGAGGCCGCCCTTGTCGTAGCGGATGGCGGCTGTGCCACCGACGGGCGGGACTAGAGGTAGCGGCTCGGCGAACGTCTGGTTTTGCCCGTATGCCGCCGACACGCCTGCTGCCGCCTCCCATCCTCCGCCGACGTGCAGCAGGGCGCTCACCTCGGCTCCGGTCCGCCAGCCGCGCTCGACGTTTTCGTAGTAGCGAAAGCGGTAGGTCGATCCGGCAAGTCCTGCGATTACGTCGCGCTCGGCCAGCCCGACGACCAGATCGTCCAGGCGGTGCGCGTACGCCGTCGCGTCGAGGGCGAGGTGAGCGTTGGCGTAGAGCAGGCCGACTTCGGCCTGGCGGCTACGCTCGGGGCGCAGGTCGGGGTTGCCGGTGTAGAAGTAGCCATCGACGTAGTTGTAGACGTAGTGCCCGTATTGCTCGACCAGCGTCGGCAGGCGGCCCGCGTCGGCGAGCGTCAGGCGCAGACGCAGCGTCGGAGTGAACGCGTACTGCGCGCCCAGCGACAGACTGGGGACGGCGAGGCGGCGTGACGGATCGTCCGAGTCGGTGCGGCGCGTCAGCAGCGGACGCATCTCGTCGCGGCCTACGTCGCGCGCGGTCAGGTCGACGCGGGCGGATGCCGAGAGCGACAGCCGCTGGGTCGGGGTGTGGCCCAGCGTGAGCGTGGCCGAACCGTTGGTCGCGGTCGCGTCGCCGACGTTGAGGAGCACCATATCCTGAATGCCAGGATAGAGGCTGAGCATCGTCATGTCGCCGAACTGACGGACTCGGTGCAGGTCCGCCGTTAGCCCCACGTCGACACCTGCCACCGTACGCATCGCTTCCACGCTACCGCCCCACACGTCGGTGTAGCCGCCCATCGGCATGAACATACCACGCATCACCTCTCGCGCCAGCACGTTGCGCTCGCGGTCGTCCATGTAGTGGTCGACGCGGCTGCGGTAGGCGCGCGCTTGGGTGTGGTGCCATCCTCCGACCATTTCGGTGCGGTACGTCAGGCTCACGATCCGCGCTTGGGCGAGGACGGCATCCATTAGTAGTGCCGGATAACCGATCAGCCACGCGTCGTCGGTGAGCACCTGGGCGGTCAGCGTGTGGCCTTGGGCCGGGCGGAAAGAGGCAGCGGCGGCAACATTGCGCTTGTTGTAGCCCGACGTTTGGATGGCCGATCCGCCACCCGCTGTGTAATCATCCGCCGCGCGATACGAAGCGCTCGCCCGCGCCGCCCACCGCTCTCCGCCAGCCGAGACGACGCCGCGCACGCGCCGAGCCGAGCCATTGGACTCAAAGCCCGTCTCGCCCTGGGTCGATAGACCAGAGCCGAAGCGCGGACGCTGCGTGACGAGGTCGACCGATCCGCCGATCTGCGATCCCTGCGACAAATCGCCCGCGCCGCGTGTGACTTCGACGCGAGCCAAGTTTTCCGGCTCGACGTAACTCGACGCCGGGTCCATCCGGTCGACGCACGCGCCGTAGACGGGCATTCCGTCAATTGTCAGGCTGATCTGTCCGCCCGAATAGCCGCGCACGACGGGTTCGGCGGCGAAGTTGGCGCGCTGGATCATGCTCACGCCAGGCAGCCGGGCGAGCAGGTCTTCGGTCGTCGCAGGCGTGCGCGTCGGCGCCGACGGAGCACCCGCAACCGCACTCGCCCCGTCCACCATCACAGCCGACAGTTCGATGGCTGCGGGCATCAACCGCACAATCGGTTGGCTCTGAGCCAGCAGATCCGAGGTTTGAACACGCTTGGGCGCATAGCCGATGGCCGAGACCACGAGCACGTCTCCGCGGGACACGACGAGTTGAAACGCGCCGTCGGCATCAGCAGCGACACCGCGCGTTTGGCCGACAACGCGAACCGTCGCGCCGATGACCGGCTCTGCTGACCGAGCGTCGAGCACGCGAGCAGAAAGCGTGTCGCCCAGAGCCGAGTCTTGAGCGTGGATAGGAGCAGCGACGGCCAGCATCGCCAGAGAAAAGAGCAGCGTGCGGATCATCGTTCGTGGACGGTGTAGGTGGCGAAGAGCGCGTCGGGGCCATCGGGCATCCGCACCGTCATCTCCCAGCCGCCCGACATGATGAAGTCGACGGACCAGCGGTAGCGCCCGGGCGTGGAAGTAGCGAGCGCGCGGAATGGCGTCGAATGCCCGTCGCCGCCGCCCATGTCCATGTAGGGATAGAGCACCACGCCCAGGTTGCTAACTGGCTCGAACGCACTTCCCGTCCACCGATGGATGGCGACTTCGAACGGCGTCTCTCCCACCGTTGGCCGCAGCGGATCGACCCACGAAACGAGCAGATCGCCCGAGCGCTGCATCCACAAGTCGACGCGCGCCTCTACGTCAAACATGATCTCGATGGCTGATCGGCCTGGCTCCTCGACGGTCGCGACGATGCGAAACGACTGTGTCTGAGTCGTGTCCCTGCTGAGCAGAAACGCCGCGCCGTGGTATCCATCTTCGCGATAGACCGGCTGAATTGCGGGTAGACCGACAGCGACAGCGGTATGGGCACGGAAGGAGACGGCGGCACTCGACACATTCGCTCCGTCCGCCGCTCGGGTGAGGCGAAGCACGAGTCGCGTATAGCCCAGGTGCGCACCGCCGCGTTCTGCGAAGAGCGAGGCTCTCAGGTCGCCCGCAGTCGACTGGCCGATCAGCGCTTCGCCTTGCGCTTCCTCGGGCGGCGGCGGCGGTTGGAGACTTGAGAAGTCGAAATCGGTCAGGTGGTCGGGCACGCAGCCCGAGAACATCAGCACCAGCAGGAGAAAGAGGAAACGCATCAGCGGAGGTAAATGTCGGCAGGCTCATCGTCGAGCGTGGCGAGGAAGGCGAGCAGAGCGGAGCGCTCGGCTGGAGAAAGCGCGAGGGGGCGGACGAGCGGACTCTGGCCGTCCGTAGCGCCGCCGCCGCGCGTGTAGTGATCGACGACGGCGCTCAGATCAACGTGTCGTCCGTCGTGGAAGTAGGGCGCGGTACGGGCGACGCCGCGCAGACTGGGAACGCGAAAAGACCCACGGTCGGCGCCCACGAAGCTGACGCGCTCGCGTCCCGGATCGTCGTCTGTGACCTCGACGCCGTTGTTGGCGAATCCGTCGTTTGTGAGTTGCGGTCCGGCGTGACACGTTTGGCAGTGGCGCTCGAATACGGCGAGGCCCGCGCGCTCGTCGGCGGTCAGCGCCCCCACATCACCGCTCAGAAAGCGGTCGTAGGCGGTCGGGGCGCTCACCAGCGTCCGTTCGAATGAGGCGAGGGCGTACGAGAGCGTCTGCACGGTCGCCGAGTCTCCGTCGAAGGCGCGGGCAAAGCGACTGCGGTACTCGGCGTCTGCGTTGAGGCGAGCTAGCGCGTCAGCAATAGGTAGATCCATCTCGCGCGGATCTTCGAGCGGTACAAGCGCCTGGCTTTCCAAAAACAGCGCGCCGCCGTCCCAGAACAACGTCTTTCGGTAGGCCACGTTGAGCAACGACGGCGCGTTGCGCAATCCCTCGCGCCCCTGCACGCCCCGGCTCAGCGCTCGGGCGTCGGCGAACGCGCGGTCGGGATGGTGGCACGAAGCGCACGAAACCGCCCCGTCGGACGACAGAACGGGATCGAAGAACAGACGCTCGCCCAGCCGCACCCGCTCGGGCGTGAGCGGGTTTTGCGGCGGAACGGGCAGCGGCTCGAACGACAGAGGAACAGGCACGACGACCGCGCCCGGCGCCCTATCGCTCACCGCATCGCACCCACCGGCGGCGACCACGCAGGTCGCCGCCAGCACGATCAAGGCTAGGCGACACACCGGCTTACTCGCCCGATCCATGCCCCTCGTGGACGCCGTGCAGCGTAAACGCCGCGCCCGCGTTGGCTTTGACCTTGCCTGTAACATCCGAGCATCCGCCCGTCATGCACCAACGCTGATCGCCGCATTCGACAGGTCGAGTCCCTGCACCATCCGGTTGAGGTCCATTTGCACGTGCAGGTCCTGAGCGCCGCCCTTGAGTTCGAACGCCTGGTCGAGCGTGACGGTCGTCGCGTTGGCTGTCATGCCCAAGTGCAAGCGCCACTGGCCCGAAGTCGCGTCACGCGGCGTGCCCGTCGAAGCGTCGACCGTGCCGTCGCCGTCGATGTCGAGCAGTCCGTCGAGCCGCAAGAAGACGTAGCCTGCATTCCAATTCCAGTGCATCGACGGCTCCTGGGGAGCGAGCGGGTGCGTCGAGGGTGCATCTTCGGGAGCGATCCGGTTGTCCAGCCCGTCGACGCCGAGTAGGAAACGGACGCCCGTGTAGTTACCGGACGGCACTTCGCCGAGCATGACGGGCGAGCGGGTACCGGCGTCGACCAGCACGTAGCGCTCGCCGACGGTGTGCTGGAGTTCGGTGTCGTTTTCGTCCTTGGCACGGACGGTGATCGGCTCGTCGACCATGATCGGGATTTCGCGCCCGTCAGCCGAGATCAGCGTGATGCCCGAGAGGTACATCTCGGCGATGTCGAGCCGCCCGGTGCGCCCATCGACCGTGAAGGACTGCCCGGTCTGGAAAGGTTGACCAGCGGCCAGCGTCTCTACGTCGAGACGCAGCATGGTGAGTTCGTCGGATCCGTCCGAGGACGAGTCGCACGCGGTGAGGAAGAACAGAGAGAACAGAGAGAACAGAGAGAACAGCGCGCACAAGGGCGCGAGGGTACGAAAAGTCATCGTAAAAAGGAGGTGCGCAAGCCCATTTGGGGCGTGCAGCCAGACAGGAGTGCCGCCGATGCCGGGAGCATCGCAGCCGAAAAGCGCGCGCCAGCACATCGCCCAGAGGCGGAAAGCTGCGCAGATGCGCTTTGCTCAGAGAGCCATCAGAGTTAACCCTGCTGTCGCGGCGGATAGAACGGCCGGTACGCGACGGCTCGTCCCGTGTCGCGCGGGTCGACAGCGAACGTCACACCGTCGGCGTCATGGGCGGGAGCAGACGCCAAGGCGACACGCGCAGTCGGCGCCGCCTGAGCAGTGAGCACGATTTCGAGCAAGGCCGCGCGTTCCTCATCCTGCCGCTCTTGGTGCTCGCGCATGCGCTCGGTAAGCTGGCAGCTACCGTCGCAGTTGAGTTCGGGGCGGTCGCGGTTGACGCACAGCGTCTCGGCGATCCACGTCCGGTTGAGCAGCCATGCGCCCTGAGCCATCAACAGGCTCTGCGCGCTCGCTGCGAGAGCGAGCACGAGTAGAAGTCGAGAGATGGAACGGAGCGAGGCCACAGTTCAAGATACTGGCCTACCTGACAGCCGCAAACCGAGTCCGAACAAAGACGAAGACGATCCGTGGCGATCAATTTTGCCACCACGGTCCGTCGTCGGGCGTGACGGCGGGTTGAGCGGATCGAGGCGCGTTGGGTGCCGGGGCAGGCGCGGCGACGGTGGGCAAGGGCCGAGCGGTGAGCAGGCGTTTCCAGTACGCGGCAAATCCGAGGGGTTGGTGATCGGACGTGCGGGCGACGAGTGCTGCGCGTTCTTGGTCGAGCGTGGCGTGGCGCTCTTCCGTTCGGCCTAGTTGCGCGTCCAACTCGTCGATGCGGTGGGTGCGCTCCCTGGCCAATCTGCGCTCTTCGCCCTCGGACAGCGCGCTGGGAATGGCATCGTGATAGGTCTGAATCAGTCCGTTTCGCCATAAGCCGACCTGCGCCCTCGTCTCATCGGCCAACTCCATCGCCTGCCGGACGTGATCATGCGTCGCGTGCCACGCGCTGCGGATGCCCGCCAGTTTCATCCGCACGATGGCTTTGTGCGGAACGCCAGCCGACGCCGCCTCGCCGATCAGGTGATGTTTGAGCCGGTCACGCAGCGCGTCGTTCTGGACGTGACGCAGACGCTCGGCGCGTAGATCGTCGATGTTCGTGACGAGGCGCTCGCGGTCGGCTTCGAGTTGGACGCGCTCTGCATCGACGTTGGCGATCAGGCGATTGAGCGATGCTGCTTCTTGTGCCAGCCGCCGAGTCCGGCGCGTGTGCGGATGACGTTGATAGCTGTACATCGCCATTGCCGATATGCCGAGCGTCGCCGCGATGACACTTCCAGCTACAGTCCACGAAAGCGGCGCATTTCCGACGACGACGGCGACAATCAGAACGCCATAAATCGCAAGCAGCGCGAACAGCATGAACCCGTAGCCAAACGCCACGAACCGCCGTGGCATTTCGACCGGGACGCGAGTAGCATGACGCGGCTTTTCGACGACCTCTCCCAACACCGGCACGCGCTCCGGGGGCAGCAGCGACGCTCGGCGGACGGTTTCGGCGAGACTCGACGTACGCCTATCGGCTCTGAGATCGGCGAGCAGGGACGACGTATCGGGGTCGAAGAAGTCGGCAGCCGAGAAGATCAGGTTTTCGCCCGTGTGATAGACGTCCCACAGGGCAGGGCGGGCAGCGAGGGCGCGGAGCGACGCGTCGAGAATGCGAAACGTGAAGCGGTCGACGTGCGGGCCGAAGTCGCCCGCGCCCCTATCGGGATGAGCGTAGTTGCGGTGCCCCGCTTCCAAACTGCTCAGCTTGCGCAGCGACGGGACGTAGACCGCGTCCAGGTCGATCAGGCGGATGCGTGGAGCGAGCGGATCGCCGTCGACGATGACGTTGCCGTGCTGCAAGTCGCCGTGAGCGATGCCAGCCGCCTCCAAATCGCGCTGCGTGGCGGCCAGCGCAGAGGTCAGGGCGATGAGGGCATCCGGTTCGTCCAGGTGGTGTTGCACGTGCGAGATCAGCGAGCGGCCCGATTGCCACGGCATCCGCAGGACCGGCCACGCCTGCCCCTCGACCCGGATGCCGCCCGGAAGAAAGTTGAACGGCGCGACGGCGTCGACGGGATACTCGCCCAATCGCGCGGACAACGCAGAAAAGCGGCGATGGAGATCGGGCGACGGGTTGAAAAAGCACTTGGCGGCCCACGCGTCGTCCATCGCATCGGTCATGCGAAACACGATGGCGAACGCGCCCGAAATGCCGCGCGGAAGGCCGAGCGTGGTCAGATCGGGCGTGCAGCCCGCCAGCAGCGAGTCGGTAAACGCCGTATCGGGAAACTGGACGGCTTCGGCGAAGGCCTGGGCGGAGGGCATGGCGTCAGGGCGTGAGGAGCAGAGCCGTCGTGTCGTCGTTGCGCATTCCATCCGCCCGCGCTGCATCGGCCCAGCGCGCGAAGTCGGCTTCAGAGCTAAGTGCGTTGATCAGGCGCTTCACGTCCGCCGAGTCGCCGAGCAGGTGCGCCGCCACTGCGTCGGTCGTCAGCAACAGGCGGTGCCCACTTTCGAGTTTGCCCGAATGCTCATGCAGCGGAGCACTCGCCCGCGTCGACACGAACAGGTCGGGCGACGAACCGAACGCGTCCGCACTCTCGAACGGCCACGCCGACACTCTCGCCCCGTCTGATCCGACGACGAACAGCGCACAGTCCCCTGTCGCCCAGGCGTGCCACGTGCGACCGTTGGCGACGACGCCCAACGCTGCGGCATGAGCACCCTCGGCAACTTTGGCCTCGACGTACCACGGCACGTCTGCCGAGCGCTGCACAGCCTCTCGGTCCCACTCGGGCCACGCCGCGTCGAATCGTCCGTCGGCGCAGAATGAGCGGGCGAGCAAATCGGCCCAGGCGCCCGAGAACGCCGACTCGGTCGCTCCATCGGATACGCAGACACGCGTCCCACCGGCCACAACACTCCACCGAGCCGCATCTTCGTTCTCGTTTGACGCACTACCGCGTTTGGCGACGCTCTGGCTCAGCACGTGCATCAGCGCAGGTTGCTGGGTCTCGTGCCGATTTCGAGCAGCTTGACGAGGGCGCCCGGATCGGCGTTGTAGACGAAGCCGCGCGTGTCGAGCGTGACGCGGAAGCCCTCGCTTTCGGCAGCCGCGCGCATCGAAAACGGTAGTGCGCTCGACATCTGAAACAGCGTCTGAGCGTACGGATCGTCGGTCGGCAACTCCTCGGCTGTGTCGGGAAAGGTGACCGGAGCCTGGTTGGTCTCGCTCAGGTGGACGTTGAACAACAGCGCCTCGCCGTCGCGCGTGCCGTAGCTGCGGAGCGTCTGAGCGTAGCGCAGCGGCTCGCCGTCGGTCGCCTCGCCATCGGTGACGTTGATAACCGTCGGCGGGAAAGCGTCGGGATAGGCTTCGGTCCACGAGCGGACGGCTTGAGTCGCCAGGTCGAGTCCGGCGCACATCGGCGTTCCGTTTTCGGCGCGGGCGTCGAACCAGACCGGAACGCGCGCTTGCTGCTCCCGGAATCCGCCGTCGCCGTCGGGGACGCGTTTCGATGCGCGTGTCCAGTCGTAACGGACGCTCGGCCAGGTGCGAGATTGGCACCAGTCCACCCGGAGCGCCTTCGCCGTCGGCAGGTTCGATCAATCGCTGCACGCGCGGCCCGTAGCCGATCACGCCGACGTGGAAATAGTCGCGGACGCCGTCCTCTTTGGCGCAGCGCAGGATAAGGTTTTGCAGCAGTTTGTTGACCGTATCGGCCAGGACGCGCGCTTTGGTGGGAGCGGCATCGCCCCGCTGCTCGGCGCCCCCGAATCGGTCTTGCATCGACGCCGATTGGTCGAGCAGAAAGAGGAACGCGGTAGGCGAGACGCGGCTGATCTCGGCGGAATAGGCCATGCGGACGGGTCGGAGGTGGAGCGTCGGCTAACGTGTCCGCCTGCCCTCGTGTTCACGGCTGATCGGCGACGGCGGAGGTCTCACCTACTCTTTATCCGTCCGGCGCTGGGCGAGCATCCACTCCCAGAACGCAGGATCGGCGTAGGTGCGGGTCCAACTGTCGTGGTGGGCGTCGGGGTAGACGGTGAGTTGGGCCGTACCGCCGCACCCGTAGATCCGCTGAATCATCTCGACGGAACGACCGACGGGAATGACCTGATCGAGCGCACCATGAAACGCCCAAAACTGGGTGCCGCTCTCGATAGCCGCACAGATGCGCCCCGGCGTGCCTCCTCCGCAGATCGGAGCGACGGCAGCGAAGCGGTCGGGAAACGTCTCGGCCATATTCCACGCGCCGAACCCGCCCATACTCAAGCCGGTGACGTAGATGCGAGACGCGTCGATGCGATAGGTCGCCTCGACATGATCGAGCAGCGCGCCGAGTGAACGCGCATCCCACCACGAGCCTTGGGGTTGCTGCGGTGCCACGATCACGAACGGATACGCCGTTCCCTCGCGCACGTGACGGAGCGGCCCATGCGTGGCGACTTTGCTCAGACTCGCCGTCGCGCTCGCCCGAGCCGTGGAGAAAGAGCACGAGCGGCCACAACGCGTCGCCTTCCTCGTAGCCGTCGGGCAGGCTGAGGAGATAGTCGTAGGCCTGCGCCTCGATTGTGCTGCCGCCAAACCGCATCGCCGACAGCGAATCCGGCGTCTGAGCAGACAGCGGCGCAGCCACGAGCATCAGGATGAAAAGGAGCGCGCGACTGGACATGGCAACGGGTAGCAAAGACAGGGTAGAATCGCCGCCGGACTCAGGCTTTGTACAGCTGCGCCGGGTCGATGTCCCAGGCGTAGAGCAGGCTGTTGATCAGATCCTCCTCTTCGTCCATGAAGCGACCGTCGGCGTTGGCGAGGCTGACCAGATCGCGGAGCATGTGCGCGCGGTCGGACTCGGGCCAGCGGTCGCGCAGGCGGCGGAGGACGATGGATTGGGTCTGGCTGTCGTTGTGGGCGACGTAGAACGTGCGGGCTTCGGCAAAGACGGTCTCGCTGTCGTCGCCCAGGCGGGTGTCGATGAAGGCGATTTCGCGCGGACCGAGGTTGCCGTCGGCGCCCAAGGCCAGCGTCAGGAAGAGGTAGGCCAAGTCGTGGTTGCTCGTCCAGTCGGGAGGAACGGGCGTGCCGACGGCGTGCCAGTAGACGGCCACCTGGTTGACAAATTCCAACTCGCCTGAGCGCACGATGCCGTCGGCTTGCGCAACGCGGAGCAGATCGTCAAGCGCCTGATCGCGTTCGTGCGCGTCGAGGTGAGCGGCGAGGTAGTGGCAGGCCTGCTGCGCTCCGGCCCAGCGGTCGGCGGCGTCGCGATAGTCGGCGAGGGCTTGAAACGCAATCGCACGCGCGGCATCCATCGACCAGCCGACGTAGTGGCGGTGCAGCCGGTCGATCAGCGCGTCGACTTCGAGCGGATTCAGATCGCCGTCGGCACCGTGCGCGAGCGTAACGGCGAGGTAGGCGAAGTGGTAGAGCGTGTCGCGGTTGTCGTGCTCGGCGTGGCCCCAATCGGCGGCGTCGGTAGCAGATTCAGCAACCTGTTGCGCCGTAGCCTCGTCGATGTGCGCGGGCTGGGCATCGTTGGAGATGGGTCGGGGCGCGTCGGGGCGAGCATCGTCGGACATGGGGCGGCGGTCGGTGTGCCGAAGAATAGCGCCGCAGAGGGGAAAGCGCCGCAACGAATCGGGCAACAGGTAGCCCGTCGCCCTCACAATTCTCCGGACACTTCGGCCCTGGACGCGCTGAGCAGCAGACGTGTCACGTATTGGAGACTTGGCAAGTTTGCTGCTGATACCAGACTGTCGTCTATCGCACGCACGATCGCAGGGCTACCTTTCGGCCTCACACCATCTCCCGATTCCATGTCCGACGCCCCCGCCCGCACGCCGCTCTACGACGAACACGTCCGCCGAGGCGCGCGCATGATGGACTTTGGCGGCTGGGCGATGCCGGTTCAATACAGCGGCATCATCGAAGAGCACCACGCCGTGCGCCAGGCCGCCGGGCTGTTCGATGTGTCGCACATGGGCGAGATTTGGGTGACGGGGCCGAATGCGACCGCTTTCGTGCAGCACTTGGTCACCAACGACGCGAGCAAGATCGCCGACGGACAGGCGATGTACTCGGCGATGTGCAACGAATCGGGCGGCATCGTCGACGACCTGCTTGCCTACCGCTTCACCGAAGAGCGCTGGATGCTCGTCGTCAACGCGTCGAACATCGACAAGGACTGGCACCACATGCAGGCCCACAACCCGATGGACGCCGAGTTGAGCAACGCGTCCGACGCGACGAGCCTGTTGGCACTCCAAGGCCCCAAAGCGCACGCCATCGCGAGCAGGCTGGCCGGATTCGACACGTCCGAGATCCCCTACTACCGCTTCCGCCAGGCCGACAGCTTTCTGGGCATCCAAGGCGTCATCCTGTCGCACACCGGCTACACGGGCGAGCCAGGCTTGGAGATCTACGCTCCCACCGACGCCGCCCAAACGATTTGGGATGCGCTGCTGAAAGAGGGCGAGGCCGACGGCCTCCTCCCCGCCGGATTGGGCGCACGCGACACGCTCCGATTGGAAGCAGGCTTCTCGCTCTACGGAAACGACCTTTCGGACGACACGACGCCGCTTGAAGCCGGACTAGGCTGGGTCGTCAAACTCGACGCGGGCGACTTCGTCGGACGCGATGCACTGGTGGCGCAAAAAGAAGCCGGACTCACGCGCAAGTTGGTCGGCTTCGTAGTCGAGGGACGCGGCATTCCCCGCCACGGCGACCTGATCGTAGACGCAGACGACAACGAAATCGGCCACGTCACGTCCGGCTCACAGTCGCCCAACTTGAGCAAAGGCATCGGTATGGGCTACGTGCCCAACGACCCGGCGTACACGACGGTCGGCTCGACGCTCCGCATTCAGCAGCGGCGCAAAGTGCTCGAAGCTGTCGTGGCGAAGCGTCCGTTTCACAAGTGAGCGTGAGCGTGTCGAGATAGCAGTTTCAGTCCACCACGAGCGATGCCGAACCTCAAAGCTGACAGCTTTTCGAAGGCTGTCAGCGTTCTGCTGCCCGAGCCACACGTCTCGAACGCCGGACGCGAAACGAGACATAAGCGCCAGTATGTGCACCGGTTGAAGCCGCAGACCTAGTGGCGTACCTTTCGGCATGGCGAAGTCCCCCTCCAAAAAGTCGAAGTCAACCGATTCGGCCCCTCCCAACCGCCGCCGCGAGGTGATCGGGCTGACGCTGATCGCGACAGCGCTGCTGTTCCTGCTCGCCCTCATCAGCTACTCCCCCGGCGACGCCGATGTGCTGCGCGGAGCAGGCATCGGAGCGCTGATCGACCCGCCGAGTGGCATCGAAAACCGCGTGGGCGTCGTCGGCGCGTGGCTGGCGATGGCGCTGCTGCCCGGCTCGTTCGGCTGGGTGTCGCTGCTGTTTGGCGGACTGTTGCTGGCGTGGGGATGGGTGTTTTTCCGCGATAGGCCGAGCGGCAACCTGCCCACGATCTCGGTCCTTCTGGGCGTACTGTCGCTGCTGATCGCGACGAGTGTCGGCTGGTTCGGACTGGCGATGGACGATCCCTCTCAGGTTGCTTCTGGCGCGTGGGGCCTGACGCTCGCCGACATCCTCTCGGGCATCTTCGGCATGGTCGGCGCCGCTATTGTGCTCGTGCTCCTGCTCGCCGCGACGACGCTCAGCCTGATCGAAGGCGACATCCAGGGCGCGCTCGACCGCGTCGAAGGCTGGATCGACCACGCCCGCTACGGCGCGTCCGACAAACTGTCCACCTACACCGAGGGCCGAGAAGAACGTAAAGCGGCACGCATCGCCGCCTCGGAAGCCCGGAAAGCACGCGCCGAGGAACGCCGCGCCGAGATTCAGGCGCAGAAAGAAGGCCGCGCCACGCCGTCTAAACCCGCTGCGACGCCCCAGCCTGCCGCTCGCGCCAAACCTGCGCCGCTCACCCCGCCCGCACCGGCTCCACCACCTGCCGCCCCACGTCCGCAGTCGATGCCGTCGGTCGTCGTGTCGCCGTCCGTTCCTGCTGCAAATTCGGGCGATGGGCTTACGCCGCCGCGTCCGGCTCCGATTCCGGTCACGTCGGACGATGATGGCGAGCCGGTAGCCGCGCCCGATATGAAGGTGCGCGAGCAGCATGTCGAGAGAAACGTCACGCGCGTCAAACCCGCCGAGGGCGAGGACGACGCCGCCTACTCGTTCCCGTCGATTCAACTGCTCGAAGCCAGCGACGGCGCCCGCACCATCGACGACGACGAACTAGCCGAGCATAAGCAAGTCCTGCTCGACAAGCTCGAAACGTACAAAATCGAGATCATCGGCATCGAAGCCATCGTCGGACCGACCGTCACGCTCTACGAACTCACGCCCGCACCCGGCGTCAAAATCCGCCGCATCACCGAGCTAGAGAACGACCTGGCAATGGCGATGGCCGCGCCGGGCATCCGCATGATCGCGCCGATTCCGGGCAAGAGCGCCATCGGCGTCGAGATTCCCAACCGCAAACGCGAATTTGTCCGAGGACGCGACTTGATCGGGACCGAAACGTTCAGCGAGTCCAAGATGGAGCTTCCGGTCCCCATCGGCAAGACGATTGAGGGCGATACCTACATCGAGGACCTGGCGAAAATGCCCCACCTGCTCATCGCCGGAGCGACGGGATCGGGCAAGTCGGTCGGCCTGAACACGCTGATTACGGGCTTGTTGTACAAGTGCAGCCCGCAGAATCTGAAGTTCGTCATGATCGATCCCAAGAAGATCGAACTGACGCCCTACCGCGCGCTGCACAACCACTTTATCGCGCTCCCCGACGGCAGCGAAGAACCCATCGTGACCGACTTCGCCGAGGCGCTGGGCGTGCTCAAGAGCTGCGAGAAGGAGATGGAAAACCGCTACGACCTGCTCTCGGCGGCGGCAGTGCGCGGTATCAAGGACTACAACAAGCGCTTCGCCGAGGGCAAACTCGACCCCGACGAAGACCACCGCCACTTGCCCTACATCGTCGTCGTCGTCGACGAACTGGCTGACCTGATGATGACGGCAGGCAAAGACATCGAAGGCCCGATTGCGCGGCTCGCGCAGATGGCTCGCGCTGTCGGCATCCACTTGGTGCTGGCGACGCAACGGCCCAGCGTCGACGTGATTACGGGCTTGATCAAAGCCAACTTCCCGTCGCGCATGGCCTATCAGGTGTCAAGCAAGATCGACAGCCGCACGATTCTCGACCAGGGCGGCGCGGAAGCGCTAATGGGCAACGGCGACTTGCTCTACATGAACGGTAGCCGGATGGTGCGCTTGCAGGGGCCGTACGTGTCGATGGAGGAGATCGAGGCGATTACCGAGCACATCGGCAAGCAGCCCGGTCCAGGGCCGTACATGCTTCCGGCATTCGAGGAGGAGACCAGCATCTTCGACACCGAAGGCAGCAGCAACACGGACGAACTCGACGCCTACTTCGCCGACGCTGCCCGCATCATCGTGCGCAGCCAGCAGGGGTCCGTCTCGCTTCTCCAGCGCAAATTGTCGGTCGGCTACACCCGCGCCGCCCGTATCGTCGACCAACTAGAGGACGCCGGAATCGTCGGTCCGTTCGAGGGCAGCAAAGCCCGCCAGGTATTGGTCCCGGACGAGCCGACCTTGGACAGCTACCTGATCGCACTCGATAACCAATGACGCCCACGCTCGGCATTCTGGGAGGCGGACAACTGGGCCGCATGATGGCGCTCGCCGCGATCCCGATGGGCATCCGCTGCCGGTTCTTAGTCGACAAGCCTGCGGATGGCGTCCTCGACTTCGCCGACATCACCGTCGCCGACTGGACAGACCCGAATGTGCTGCGCGACTGGGCGGCAGGATGCGACGCCGTCACCGTCGAGTCCGAGTGGGCGCCCGCCGATCTGCTCGCCCAAGCGTCGCCCGACACGCGCGTCTTCCCCTCACCCGCCACCCTGACGACGATTCGCGACAAAGCGTTGCAAAAACGAGCGCTGGCTGACGCGCACCTGGCCACCCCAGACTTTCGCGTCTGCGCGACACGCGAGGAGTTCCACGCCGCCGCTAAGACGCTCGGCTTACCGCTGATGGCGAAACGCAGGCGCGGCAGCTACGACGGCTACGGAAATGCGACGTGCAAGACCATCGCCGACCTCGACACCGCATGGGACGACTTGGCGCAGGAGGATGGTCTGCTCGCCGAAGCATGGGCGCCGTTCGAAGCCGAGCTTTCGGTTCTCGTCGCCCGCTGGTCTGATGACCGAACGGTCGTCTACCCTGTCGCCTATTCGGAGCAGCGCGACCACCGCTGCCATGCCGTCGTCGTGCCATCTGGCTTCTCGCACGAGGTAGAACAGCGAGCGCGTGAGTTGGCGGTTGCTGCTGTCGAGGCGGTTGATGCGGTCGGGATTGTGGGTGTCGAGTTGTTTGCGCTTCCGGATGGTTCAGTCTCTATCAACGAGTTGGCACCGCGCCCTCACAATACCGGGCATTACACGATCGAAGCCTGCCAGACGAGTCAGTTCGAGCAGCACGTCCGCGCCGTTCTTGGCTTACCGCCTGGATCGGCTGATCTCATCCGCCCTGCCGCCTGCATGATTAACCTGCTCGGCACTCGCGACGGCGAGATACAAGCGGACGGACTTACCGATGCGCTGGCCGAGACGGGCGCCCACGTCCATCTGTATGGCAAACGCAGCGTGCGCGCTCGACGGAAGATGGGCCACGTGACTGTTCTAGACGACTCGCCCCAGGCTGCACGCAGGCGAGCAGAGCATGCGGCTGAGCTGATCACGTTGTAGCCTTTCCGACTCTGACCTGGCAGATCCAGTGGACCTGCCAGGTCTCCACCTCACTCCACCAACCTCATGCCGCACTCCCCCCTCATCGGCATAGCGATGGGCAGCGAATCCGACCTGCCGACAATGCAACCGGCGATCGACGTGATCCGTGAGTTTGGCGTCGATTTCGAGGCGCGCGTACTGTCGGCACACCGGACGCCGCGTGCGATGACCAGTTGGGCGGAGTCAGCGCGTTCGCGAGGGATCAAGGTTGTCATTGCGGGGGCAGGCGGAGCGGCTCACTTGCCGGGCATGATTGCGGCGTCGACGCCGTTACCGGTCATAGGCGTGCCGGTCGCTACCCGCAACCTGAAGGGCATGGACTCACTCTTGTCGATCGTGCAGATGCCCGGCGGCGTGCCGGTGGCGACGGTCGCGATTGGCGGAGCACTCAACGCGGGACTGCTGGCATTGCAGATTCTCGCGACACACGACGACGCGCTGATGGAGCGTATCGTCGCTTACAAAGCGGCCCTGATCGAGAAGGTCGAAGAGATGGACGCGCGTGTTCAGCAGGCCTAACGCTACCGTAGCGTGATCGACTGCTTGCGCGTCTGCGCCATGCCGGTTTCCATGTCGCGCACGATCAACGTCAGGTCGTAGCGCCCTGGCTCCTGACCAGACACGTCCAGAATCTGATAGGTGCCGGTCTCGGTCGCGGCCACTGTACCCGGAAACCGCACCGCGACGCCCCGCTCATCGCGCCGGAGCAACCCCGTCAGCCCGCCCCGTTCGACGGGTGACAGGTCGATTTCCAACTCGTAGCGCGCCATCTCTCGTTGGCCGAGAGTTAAACCGTAGATCTCGAAATAGAGGTAGAGCGGACGCGCGCGGTTGAATGTCGTCGTTGGTGCAGCGAGGATACGTAGATCACCACGCGCGATGTAGGCAGGATGTCGCGACTCCTCATCGTACGCCTCTTCGACACCGTAGGCGAACACCACGTCGCTCACGTCGAATCCATCATTGAACCGGCGCACGTCGACGAGCGAGCGCCCGACTGCCGTCGTCCGCTTGTCGAGACCGATAGCTTCGACGGAAAGCTGTCGCCTGCCCGCCTCGACGGATACCTGCGCTTGACGCAAGAAGACCGGCTGCCCATCGACTTCGCCCAACAGCGCGATGCGGTTGCCGACGGTGTCCCGACGCTCGACGCGTTCAACTCCAGACCCGACGAACACGCCGACCTCGGCAAACGGCTCGTCGATAGTCCCGTCGACAGCGTGGAT
Source organism: Rhodothermales bacterium (assembly GCA_963793245.1). GTDB lineage: Bacteria > Bacteroidota > Rhodothermia > Rhodothermales > BA12 > CAXBBB01. The sequence continues at coordinate 874,834 of CAWBZG010000002.1, read as the reverse complement.
CGGCACGCCATAGGCGACGACCAGATCCGTGCCGCCATCGGCACCGCGAAACGAGGCTACGGACGTGTAGATGCCCGTCATCAGTCCCGCCGGATCGAACGTGTATTGCTGAGGCAACTCACGCGCGATATCGCCGCTCATCATGGCGAAATCGGAGTCGTACCCATCGGCCAGGCCAAGCGCGACGGATTGTGCGCTCGGCGATGCGAGCCGGAATTCGCCGTTGCGGTACTCGTCCTCGAAGACGAAGCGCGCGTGGTCGTACTCCCACACGGCAACCTGCATCAGCGTCGTCCCCGATGGCGATAGGATCTGCTCTACTTTGGGTGGGCCGTAGCGGATAAACGTTTGCCCACGCCGCGTCTCCCACCCGCGCAGGCCAACTTGTGGAGCCGCGTAGAGCAGATCGGCCAGGGCGATGCGCGCATGGTGAGCGAGTAGCCGCTCGTTGTAAGGCGTTAGCAGCAGCGGATCCGCGTCGTCCCAGAAGTCCGAATCGACGACTTCATTTCCGTCGATAGTCACGAACTCGGTCGCTACGAAGATCGCCGCTTCGTCGGCGGGCATAAGCGCCAGACCTCGTGCGAAGGCTTCGTCGGCGAGGCGGTCGTTGCCCAATCGCTGCTCCGCCAGGCCGAGCCAGACCCATGCGTTTCCGTCGCGAGGTAAGTTCTCCGCCATCTGCTTGGCGACGCGTAACACCTCGGTCCACTGCTCGGTGCGGGCGTAGATGCGCAAGATCGGTCGGTACGCCGATGCGCGCTGAGGAGCGACACGCAGCGCCCGTTCGAAGCCTTCGGTTGCTGCCAGATATGCGCGCACCTGCAACTGCTGCGCCGCCAGTGACTGCCGGATTCCCTCGGGCGCCCCGATCATCGCCGCGTGCTGATATACGTCGTCGAAGTCGCGCGCCGCCTGCAAGCCCAGTTCTTCGTGAGCGACGGCGCTCGTCGAATCGATCCGCAGCAGGTCACGCGCCAGATCCATGCGACGGAATTGAAGGTATTCGTTCTGAACGTACGTCGTCCGCCGTCTGCGTAGGTGCACGATCTGCGCTTCACGATACGTGGCGTTGTCCGGGTCGAGGGAAATGGCACGGCTCAGCGCACGTCCCGCACGGCCTCTGTCTCCCAACGGCGTTTCAGCGTAGAGTTGCCACAGAAGAAACTGAGCGGCGGGCGACTCTGGATCGGACAGCGCCAACCGCTCGGCCTCTTCGTACCGACCCGCGACGTGCGCTTCGCGCGCCCTTTCCGCTGCTGTCTGCGCCCAAGACGATGGACAAACGACGAGCAGAAAGAGCAACAGGCAACGCATGACTTCGGACTATTGGAGCACGATTTCCTGCGTCCGAGTCTTCCGCTCCCCCGTCTGCGCGTCCCGAACCGTAAGCGTCAGCACGTAGGTGCCTGGCTCTTGATCGGTTACATCCAGAATCTGATAGGTCGATGCGTCGCGTCCCCGCACTTCGCCTGGAAACCGGACCGAAACGCCACGCGGCGATGATCGAAACATCGACAGCAGACCGCCGCCGCCTTCGCGCGTCAGGTCGATTTCCAACTCATAGCGCGCCATGCCATCAGGGGCAGGTACCAGATCGTAGATCTCGAAATAGAGGTACAGCGGACGCGAGCGGTCGAACATCTCCGACGGAGCGGGAAGGATGCGCAGATCACCACGCACAACGTATGCGGGATGGCTCGGCGATTCGCCATAAGCTTCTTCGACTCCGTAGGCAGGCAGCAAATCGCTGATCGCAAACCTACCCTGGGGAAACGCAGGCACGTCGACGACTGAGCGGTTGACTCCGGTCACCCGGTCGACGATTCCCACCAGTTCGACCGACAGGCGCTGCACGCCCGGACGCGCCTTCATCGAACAGTGCCCCAGCAGAAGCGCCGCCGCATCACCGACGCGAACCAACTGCGCGGTACGCCCACCCAGCGTATCACGCACCTCTACACGGTCAGCCCCTGCCCCTAGAAATACGCCGACCTCGGCAGGCGGCTCTTGCATCCCTCCGCGCGCGCTACCCACCGGCATTCCGTACGCGACGACCAGATCAGTCGCCCCTCCCACACCTCGGAAGCCCGCCGCCCGCACCGCCGCATCAATGCGGACGCCTTCGGGGTCGAACGTGTAGCGCTGCGGCATCGTGCGAGACATATCGCGTGCCTGCATCACGTAGTCCGCTTCGCCGACATCTGCCACCAAACCCAGCGCGATGTCTCGTGCGCTCGGCGTAAACAAGGCAAACTCTCCGCTGCGATACTCGTCGTGGAAGACGAACTGAAAGTCGTCGTATTCCCAAACGGCGTAGCGCGCGAGATCGGCACCGGACGGGGCGATGGTACGCTCGTACAGCGGCGTGCCGTAGCGGATAAAGATCTGGCCGCGCCGCGTCTCCCATCCACGCAGATCAAGCAAGTCGGCGCCGTACACCAAGTCAGCAAACGCCACACGCGCGTAGTGCGCCAGCTGTCGTTCGTTGTAGTCGGTCAGCAGCAACGGATCGTTCTGCTCCCAGAACAGCGCTGGATCAGACAACGAATCGGCTCCGGCGATCAGTTGAGGCGAAGTATAGCCCAGCGATACATCCGCATCCGCACGCTCTAATCCGGCCTGAAACGCCATATCCGCCAGGCGGTCGTTTCCCAGCCGCTGTTCGGCAAGGCCAAGCCACAGCCGCGCGTCGGCACTGTTGGGCAGCGCGCGGACCATCCGACGAGTTACCCGCAGCGCATCGGTCCAGGCCTCCATCCGAGCGTAGAGGCCGAGCAGACTGCGGTAGCCGCTCACATGTTCAGGAGCCTCTCGAATGGCCCGCTCAAACCGCGCCGTCGCCTCCCGGTAGGCCGCCTCTGCACGCCGCGCATCAGCCGTCGATCCGCCCATCTCTCCGCCGCCTCCCGCTGCAGGCCGCCGCTCGGTTAGCGTCGAGCGACCGAACTGCTCGTAGAACTCACGCGCCGCTACCAAGCCGAATTCCTCATGCGCAACGCTGCTCGTCGAATCGATCCGCAGCAGGTCACGCGCCAGATCTCTGCGACGCAATTCGAGGTATTCGTTCTGCACGCGCGTCACGCGACGTTTGCGCAGGTGGACGAGTTGCGCCTCCCGATACGCGACGTTGGTCGGATCAAGATCGATGGCCCGACTGAGCGCACGTCCGGCACGTCCCCGGTCATCCAGCGGCGTTTGGGCGTAGAGGCGCCACAGCAGAAACTGCGCGTCAGCCGACTCCTCCACGCTGGACGCCAATTCTAGAGCCTGAGCAAAATCGCCACTGGCGAACGCGACGCGCGCCTGCTCCACCGCTGTCTGCGCCTGAGCCGAAGAGCAGGCGAGCAGAAGCATCAGCAGCAGGCACCGCATGGCGTCGGGATTTATTCGAGGACGAGTTCGCGCGTTCGTGTCTTGCGCTCACCCGTAGACGTATCGCGGACGCGGATCGTGAGCGTGTAGTTGCCCGGCTCCTTGTCGTCGATGTCGAGAATCTGATAGGTCGACGCATCGGTGCCCTCAACTTCGGCAGGAAACTCGACCGAGACGCCACCGGCAGGCGCACCGCCCAGCCGACGCCGGACCGCGCCGATGATGCCGCCGCCTTCGCGCTTGGGCGCCAGGTCGATCTCGACTTCGTAGCGCGCGACACCATCGGCAGCGGGCGTCAGGTTGTAGGCTTCGAAGTAGAGGTAGAGCGGCTGCGTGCGCTTGAAAATCCGCCACGGCGCCGGACGAATCCGAAGACCGTCGCGCTCGATTTCGCCTGGAGCTTTCGTGCCACCGAAGGCCTCTTCGACGTTGTAAGCCAGCATCACGTCGCTTAGCTCGAACGCATCGCCCGCATAGCTGCGCAGATCCAAATCCTCCTGTCGAACGGCGACCGCACGCGGCGTCTCGTTCTCAAACTCCAACGACAACTCGTGCGGGCCGGAAGGTGCTTCCAACTCCTGCGTCCCGATCCACAGGTTCGTCTCGGCAAAGCGCGTCACCTGCGCCGTAGGAAGACCCGTCAGCGTCTCGCGGCGCTCAGCGATCAGATCGCGCGCTTCGGACACCAAGAACAGTCCCACCTGACCGCTCACGTCGATCTCCGATTCGGACTCGTTGTAATTCGGAATCGGCAAACCGTACGTGACGTAGAGATCGGTGCTTCCACCCCCACCCCTGAACGTCGTCGTCTGGTAGGGAAGGTCGAATTGTGGCCCAGGCGGTGTGTAGGCGTAGCGCTCAGGCGTCTCGCGGATCGTCTCGCGGGCACGGATCGTGTAGTCGTTGGCCCACGGGTCGACGCCATTTTCGATCTCCTGGGCGCTCGGGCTGTACATGCGATAGGCGCCGTTGCGGAACGGATCCTCGAAGACGAAACGGAAATCGCCATAGTCCCAGATCTGGAACGTGTTGAGCAGCCCGCCCGCCCGCTGACGAACCGAGTTGTCCCCCACATCGGTGTCGCCCGTCCCCGTCGATCCGAAATTGCCGGCGCCTTCGTCACCACTCGCCGCTTGCTCCCTAGCGTCGTCGTACAACTGCTGCAAATGCGAGGCAAACTGCTGCGGTTGCGAGATCATGGTCACCTCGCTGGGCGGAGCACCGTAGCGGATGATGATCTGCCCACGCTCTGTCTGCCAGCCGCGCAGGTTTACCTGAGGCGCCGAATAGAGCAGGTCGGCGTGCGTGATGCGAGCAAAATGTTCGAGTTTACGCTCGTTGTAGGGCGTGATGAAGAGCGGATCTTCGCTCGACCAGAATTGCTGAATCTGCTGCTCGTTCTGAGTACGCGCCAACCCCTCCTCGTTCTCTTTGAGCAGCAAACTGATCGACTGGTAGGCATCGGCTTCTTCTGGCTCAGACAGCCGAAGCGCACGCTGGAACGCTTGGTCTGCCGCGGCGCCGTTGCCCAGCTTGTGGTGCGCGAGTCCGAGGTAATACCACGTCTGCGGATCCTCGGGAAAGTGGACGTACATCGTCGACAGCCGTTCGAGCGCGGCGTTCCAGTCGCCTTGGATTGAGTACACGCGCATGAGCTGGTCGTAGACGCTGCGACGTCTCGGGTCGGCAGCTACAGCCGCGTCGAGGTGACCAATGGCCGTGCGATAGGCTCGACCCGCGCGCTCCGTGAACCGTACGGCAGGAACACCCTGCGCTTCGATGCTAGCCAGGTCAAACTGATCCGCGATGAACACGTTGTCGACTCCAAACGCAGAAGCGAACGGATCCAGACCGTCGACCTCAGCCGTCGGCGACAGTTCGACTTCTTCGCCCGGCGCTTCTATTCCGGTCCCAATGTTCGAGCTTTCGATGCCCTGCTGAAACGTGAGCTTGGGAAACATGAGAGCATTCCGGTAGCGCCAAAAATCGCGAATGGCGACGGCGCCCAACTCCTCGTGGGCAACTCCATTGTCCGGGTCGAGCTTGAGCAGCTTCTTCGCCAACTCGATTCGCTCCGTCTCGGCGATGATCTCCTGGATATACGTCGCCCGGTCGACGCGCCGCTGCACGAGCGCGGCAGTCAGAAACTCGACGTTCTCTGGTTCCAGCTTGAGCGCTGCTTTGAGCGCATCGACGGCCTTACCTCTGTTTTCGAGTGGCGTCTCGGTGTAAATCCGAGCGAGCAGGTAGTGAGCGGCGGCTGAGTCGGGGTGTGCGACGATCAGTTGCTCCGCCAGCCGAACCGACTGCGAATAATCACCCGCGCGGAATGCATCGCGCGCCGGTTCGAGCGTTTGAGCACTCGCAGGCAGAGCGAGAAAGAGCAGGAAGAGACCGAAAAACGGTTGGAAACGAGTCACGCGCGTAGAGGCTGGGAAAGCAATGCAAGCTATCCACGATAACGCACCAAGCGCACTATTTCGCCTGTTTCGATCCGAAAGGTGACACTCTGCCGGTCAGCCGTTCGTGAGCCGGACGAACCGCCTCTTGCCCACCTGCATCACGACGCCCTCGCCCGCAGGAACCGCCACGTCCATAGCCGGATCGTCGACCTTCTCGCCGTCCAACGACACCGCACCCTGCTGTACAAAGCGACGGGCCTCGCCATTCGACGATGCGAATCCAGCTTCGCGAATCAGCGTGAGCAATCCGGTCGGCTCGGATACGGCGAGGTCTTCCATTTCTTTGGGCGCGTTGCCCTGAACGACCGTCCGTTCAAAGTGCGCGCGGGCACCATCGGCGCCGTCTTTGCCGTGATACAGCGCCGTCAGACGATGCGCCAGATCGTGCTTGGCGTTGCGCGGATCGCTGGCGACGAACGCGCGGACAGCTTCCATCTCGCCGTCGGGCGTATCGGCAGCCAGAACGTGGTAGCGCTCGATCATCTCGTCGGGAATCGACAGCGTTTTGCCGTACATGTCGTTCGCGCTATCGGTCAGGCCGATGTAGTTGTCGAGCGACTTGGACATTTTCTCGACGCCGTCCGTCCCTTCGAGCAGCGGCATCGTCAGGCAGACCTGCGCCTCCATCCCGTTGCGACTCTGGATTTCGCGCCCGACGAGCAGGTTGAACTTCTGGTCGGTCCCGCCCAGTTCGACGTCCGACCGGATCGCGACCGAGTCCTGCGCCTGAGCCAGCGGATACAGAAATTCGTGCAGCGAGATCGGCTCGCCACCTGCGTAGCGCTTGGAGAAATCGTCGCGTTCGAGCATACGGGCGACGGTGTACTTGCCTGCCAGCCCGATCACATCGGCAAACGACATCTCGCCCAGCCAGTCCGAGTTGTGGACGACTTCGGCTCTGTCGAGGTCGAGAATCTGCCCCGCTTGATCCCAATAGCTCTGCCCGTTGGCGCGGCTCTCTTCGAGCGTCAGCGCGGGGCGCGTCTTGCTCTTGCCCGTCGGATCGCCGATCATCGCCGTGAAGTCGCCGACGATGAGGACGGCTTGGTGCCCCAAGTCCTGAAACTGACGCAGCTTCCGCAACACAACCGCGTGGCCGATATGCAGATCGGGGCGCGACGGATCGCAGCCCAGCTTGACACGCAGCGGCGTCCCGGTCTTTTCGGCACGCTCCAACTTGGCGCGCAGCTCAGACTCAGGCAGGATCTCCTCTGCGCCTCGGCGGATCAGAGCCAGTTGTTCGTCGATGGGCGGGAAATGAGACATGGGTGGGAGATTTAGATAGACGCCTTGATCGACGCCGAAGCGCCGTCATATATAACGGCGGTACAGGGGCAGGACGTGACTCCGACGCTGCGAAAGTTGCGGAGGATTACCGGTCTGAGGCTGCCCGGTCGATGCGGCGTTTGCTATCGCGTTCGGCGATGGCTTGGCGCTTGTCGTGCAGCTTCTTGCCCTTACCCAGCCCGATGCGGACCTTGCATTTACCCTCTTTGAAGTAGACGCGCAGCGGGACGATGGTGTAGCCCTTTCTGCGAGACGGCTTTGCTCCACTTGTCGAGTTCGGCCCGGTGCATCAGCAGCTGACGCGGGCGGACTTCGTCGTGATTGTTGTACGAGCCAAACGTGTAGGGCGCGATGTGCAGGTGACGGAGAAACAGGCTCTGGCCTTTGAACTCGCAGTACGCCTCCTGCAGGTTGGCCTTTCCATCGCGCAGCGACTTGACTTCGGTACCGAGCAGCGAAATCCCCGCTTCGAGTTCGTCCTCGATGGCGTATTCAAACCGCGCTTTGCGGTTGGTGACGATGGTCTTCTCTCCTTTGGCCATGCTAGTCCTCGTCGGGTAGATCGTCGTAGAAGCCGGTGTCCTCGAACGACTGATTATCGTCGCGCGAGTCTCTGTTATCGGATTCCTCTTCGTCCTCCTCGTCGATGTCGCTCGCGAACGAAGCAACCGCGACGTAGGACGGATCGGGCAGCACGCCGGACTGAAACAGGTAGTCGCTCCACTCGGTCAAGCTCGCCGTCGCCAGATCGTCCCAGCGATAGCTCAGGCTGTGCTCGTAGAAGTGCGCCATCTCAGGCGTCCGGTTGGGACTCAGCGCGTGATCGGCACGCATCGGGTCGGCCTGCGAGACGGCAGCGACGACGGCATCGCGGTGGACTTCGGTCGCATTGCCGCTCGGAACAGCGAACAGGTACCACACCATCGGATAGTTCGCCAGCTCGTACCACTCCTGCGACAGATCGAGCGCCAGCACGCCGTCCGGCGCGTCGAGCGCGTGCGCTCCGGTGAGCACGACCGCATCCGCCGTGCCCAGATCAGCCGACGTGACGGCAGGGCGCGGGACGAGAACCGGCTTCTGCCCATAGTGCTCGCGCAAGATGAGCGTCGCCGCTAGCGCTGCCTGCAAGTCCGCAGGGTTGAACGCCAACGTCTTGACCGGGTCGGACAGTTCGCCCGATAGCAGCAGCCGAACGTAGGGGTTGCCCCACGTTGCGACGGCACCGCCGCCCAGCGCCTCGAAATCGTCCGCCTGCTGAATGAGTGTGATCGTCGGCATCAGGCCGATGTCGCATTGGTCGTTGTCGAGCGCAGCACGGATCTCCGCGTCCGGCATCCGCATCACCTCGTTACCCTGCGACGTGAGTACGTCGGCGAGCAAGTCGACGAGCGAGGCGTCGGGAAGGGCGAAGCGGAAGGTCATGGGCGGGTACGAAAAACCTTGTCATATCGCGGAGACATGACAAGGTTCGATCTGAACGGTGGGGCGTGTTACGCCTTGGCGTCGCGACGCTTCGGCTTGATGCGAGCGGCCTTGCCTTTGCGGTCGCGGAGGTAGAACAGCTTGGCGCGACGAACGCGGCCAGCCTGAACGACTTCGATCTTGGCGACGCGGGGCGTGTTCATCGGGAACGTACGCTCGACGCCGATGCCGTTGGACACCTTGCGCACTTTGAACGTGCCACCGGCGCCGTTGCGCATCGAGATCACGACGCCCTGGAAGACCTGGATACGCTCCTTGTCGCCCTCGACGACGCGGACGTGAACGGCCAGCGTGTCGCCGGGGTTAAACGAGGGCAGGTCGTCGCGCTGTTGCGTCGCCTGAATGAGGGAAATAGCATCGGTAGCCATGGAGAGCACCTTTTGGTTTGAAAGCGTGTGAGAAAAAAGAGTGTTGCTGTGTGCCGGATTGAGCGTAGATGCGATTCACGAATCGCTCGGATTGTGCGGTATCAATCCAGCAGATCGGGACGACGTTCGCGCGTTTTGGCGAGGCGTTGATCGTCTCGCCACGCGTCGATGGCACCGTGGTCACCCGACCGGAGGACGGCGGGGACTTCGAGACCGCGAAACGTAGCGGGACGCGTGTACGAAGGCGCATCGAGCAGTCCGTCCATGAACGAATCGCTCAGGGCAGACTGCGCGTTTCCAAGCACGCCCGGGACGAGCCGCACCATCGCATCGGCGAGGACGAGCGCAGGCAGTTCGCCGCCCGAAAGCACGAAGTCGCCGAGCGACACCTCACGTGTCACGATCAGATCGCGCACGCGCTGGTCGACACCTTTGTAATGACCACAGAGCATCACGACGCGTCCGACCTGCGAGAGTTCGGACGCCATGCTCTGCGAGATCATCTCGCCATCGGGCGACAGGTAGATCACCTCGTCAATCGACTGATCGTTGGCTTTGGCGTCGGCCTGAATCGCTTCGTAGCAACCCAGAATCGGCTCAGGTTTGAGCACCATTCCAGCGCCGCCGCCAAACGGATAGTCGTCGACTTTGCGGTGTTTGTCGGTCGCATAGTCGCGCAGGTCGTGCACATCGAACGCGACGTGACCGCCCGCTACCGCCCGCCCGAGAATACTCTGGCCGAGGTAGGGCCGAACCAAGTCCGGCAGGGCGGTGACGAAGTCGATGTGGAGCACGATCAGCAGGTCAAGCGTCGAGCAATCCTTCGATGGGGCGCAGCACCAGAGTGCGCGCGTCCATGTCGAGATCGACCACGAATGCGTCCACGTCCGGCACGAGCGCTTCGCGTCCGTCGGGCAGGCGCACACCATAGATCAGGTGCGCGTCCGTGTCGTACACGTCGGCGACCGTCCCGAGAGCGCTTCCCTCCTCGTCGATCACGTCGAGACCGACGAGATCGTGAAGGAAGTATTCGCCCTCATTGAGCGGAAGTAGCGACTGAGGCGCATACACGCCCAGACCACGCAGACCAGCCGCATCTTCGGGCGTGTCGATGCCGTCGAACTGGATCAACAGCGTCAATCCTTTGCTCGACGTCATGGCCCGCATCGCGTCAACGCGTCGCGCAGTGGCAGACTCGGAATCGCGCCCCAAATAGAGCACTTCTAAATCAGCAAGCGCGGCGGGATCGTCGGTTTCAGGGATGACCTTGATCGTCCCATCGACGCCGTGCGGTTTGAAGGCACGACCGACGAGGATCAGATCGTCCGGCGAGACCGAACCGTTTGGATGCGTTTCGTCCGGGGGCGTTTCGTCCTGTGGAGTCACAGCAATACGTAAAAGAACAGAGAGGTCGGCAGCTTACGCGGCCTTCTCTTCGGTGGAATCGTCAGCGGCAGGCGCGTCGGCAGACTCGGGCGTCTCTTCGGAGATCACTTCGGGCTGCGAGGCTTCGCCTTCGGCCACGTCGACATCGGCGGCAGGCTTGGGAGCATCTTCGGCATCGACGACGGGCGTCGATGCTTCGGCGGCTTCCGTCGCTTCTGCTGCAGCAGGTGCTTCGGTGGTCTCAGCGACAGGAGCGGCTTCGACGGCAGGCGTCTCGGCGGGAGCGTCTCCCCCTTCGGCGGCTACGGTCTCGGCGTTAACGGCTTCCTGCTCGGCCTTGGCAGCTTCCTGAGCGGCGAGGCGCTCGGCGGCAGCGGCGTCATCGGCGGCTTTCTTCTCAGCGGCGATGCGGGCTTCCTCTTCCTTGCGCGCTTCGGCGAGTTCGGCGGCGCGCTTGGCGGCGTCGGCCTTCTCAGACTCCATCGCTTTGCGCGTGCGCTCTTTGGCAGTCGTCTTCTCTTTGCCCAACGTCTTGCCTTCGCGGTGGGCCGTCATAGCGGCGTCGACCTCTTCAGCCGACGCGCCCTTGCGGGTCATCGAGAAGCCGAGCAGCACACCCTGCGTGCTCAAGATGTTGCGGACCGTGTGCGACGGCTGCGCGCCGACGGTGAGCCAGTACAGCGCGCGCTCGTGGTTGACGGTAATCTTGGCTACTTTCTCGACCGGGTCGTAGCGGCCCAGATCTTCGATGTAGCGCCCGTCGCGCGGGCTTCTGCTGTCGGCAGCGACGATCGCGTAGACGGGGCGCTTGCGGCGTCCCATGCGGCGAAGGCGGAGCGAAACGGCCATGTGTGTTGGGGTTGAGTGTAGTGAGTAAGTTGGAGATGCGGCAGTAAGGGGGATTCATGAATCCCCCTTACGTTGGCGATGGTTATGCGTGTGAAGCTCGGATCAGCGACCGCCGAGTCCGCCCATGAGCGAACCCAGGTCGATCTGTCGGCCTTTGCCGGCGAGTTTGGTGACGGTCTTCATCATCTTCTTCATGTCCTCGAACTGCTTGAGAAGCTGGTTCACGTCGCGGACCTGCTGGCCCGATCCACGCGCGATGCGGCGTCGGCGGCTGCCGTTGAGCAGACCGGGGTTGCGGCGCTCTTCGACGGTCATCGAGCGAATGATGGCCTCGATGTGCTTGAACGCGTCTTCTTCGACTTCCAGGTCCTTGACCTGCTTGCCCAGTCCGGGGATCATGCCGAGCAGATCGCCGATGCTGCCCATCGACTTGATCTTCTGCAACTGCTCCAGAAAGTCTTCTAGGTCGAACTGGGCCGACTTGATCTTTTTCTGCAGTCGCTCGGCCTGGGCTTCGTCGTACTGATCCTGCGCCTTCTCGACGAACGAAATCACGTCGCCCATTCCGAGGATGCGCTGCGCCATGCGGTCCGGGTAGAACGGCGTCAGAGCGTCGAGCTTTTCGCCGGTCGAGGCAAACTTGATCGGCTTCTCGACGACGCTGCGGATCGACAAAGCGGCGCCGCCGCGCGTATCGCCGTCGAGCTTGGTGAGGACGACTCCGTCGAAGTCGAGTCGGTCGTTAAATGACTTGGCCGTATTGACCGCGTCCTGCCCCGTCATCGAGTCGACGACGAACAGGATTTCGTCGGGATTGACGGCGCGCTTGATGGCCTCAACCTCTCGCATCATTTCCTCGTCGACGTGCAGGCGACCGGCGGTGTCGATGATGAGCACGTCGCGTGCCTGTTTGCGGGCCTGCTGAACAGCTTCTGTCGCTACCCTTACGGCGTCTTTGAGTGGCTGCCCATCGTCGCCCAATACGCTATGGACCGGCACGCCAACCTGAGCGGCGAGCGTCTTGAGCTGATCGACGGCAGCCGGACGGTATACGTCGGCAGCGGCGAGCATTGGGTTCTTGCCCTTGCCTTTGAGGTGGAGCGCGAGCTTGCCGCAGAACGTCGTCTTACCCGAACCCTGGAGTCCGGCGACGAGGATGACCGTCGGCGGTTTGGGGTTGCTGGCGATGCCGACCTGCTGCCCGCCCATGAAGTGGACGAGTTCGTCGTAGACGATCTTGACTAACTGCTGGCCGGGGTCGACGGCGGTGAGCACTTTTTCGCCCAGTGCTTCTTCCTTGACGCGCGCGGTGAACTCGCGGGCTACGTCGTAATTCACGTCGGCAGCGAGGAGCGCGCGCCGCACTTCGCGCATCGTCTCGGCGACGTTGAGTTCGTTGATCTTCCCTTTGCCCTGGACGGACTTGAGGGCGTCTTCTAACTTGTCGGAAAGACTATCAAACATGGATGCCGGAGGGGAGTTGAAAGGGGTGGACCGGCGATGAGGCCGGATGAGCGGGCGGAGCAGAAGCTGTACCCTGCTCGGTTTCCGTTCGGGCAGAATCACATAATACGGCTCTCCTAGCGGATAGGAGGCGAAGCAGTCGTGAAACCCGATGCACCTCCTTTCCAAACGCGACGCGCGCTCCTGGGCCAGGCGGCAACGACAGCGAACGGCGCCCCAAGCTTCGCGACGCATCGGCCACTCGCTCCTATCGCTAGTCGATGGCTCAACCGTCTACGCCTACGCCCCCGACCCGTCGCGCGGCGAACTGGACTTGCTCCCGGCCTTCGCCCAACTCGCCGAGCGAGAGGTCACTATCGCACTTCCTCGAATCGATGGCTTTAGAAGTCTAGCGTTTCACACGTGGCAGCCAAGCGACGAACTGATCGCCGATACGCAATACGGGATCCTCGAACCGGGACCTACCACTCCCCTCGCCCCACCTCCAGACGCAATTATCCTTCCCGGCCTCGCCGCTAGTCCGTCGGGCAGTCGGCTGGGGTATGGCGGGGGGTTTTACGACGCGCTTCTCGCTCGCTTTCCGAACGCAACACGCGTCTTTCCTATCGCATCGGGCTGCATCGCTCCTTGCCTACCATCTGAGCCGCACGACGCCCCTGTCGACCTGATCGTGACGGATCGCTTTTGCTTGTGGACTCAGGCTCGCAACTTGCCGACGGTGCAACCCGGCGCGCCTCCTGCCGTATCTGGTTAGACACACTCTCGAACCGGCCCCGCTCGCTCTTGCCCGCCGCGCTTTATGTCCACTCGCACTCGCTCCGCCTCCTCCTACGGCTCCTCGCTCACCGACGACCTGGACGCCATCGACCGCTTCTCGGATGCCGAGTTGGAGCAGGTGCTGTTCAAGGAGGAAGAGCGTCCCCAATCCAAAGTCAACCTGGCGACGGTCGCGGGTATGGGGATGATGGGCGTCGGCGCGCTCTACATCTTGCAGCAGATGGGCGTAAGCGGCATTTACGTGAGCGGACTGGTAAGCCTCCTGCCCTGGATTGCAGGCGTGATGATCTTCGTGATTGGCTTTGGGCTGTTCAAGCGCCGTCCTAAGTCGACACCACTAGCGGCGAGCGCTCGTACCAAGCCCCGCGCCCAAGCGCTCAACTCAGAGGCGCGACGCAGCTATGGCGTCGGGATGGCGCCTAAGCTGAGCCAGGAGAAACGTCGGCTGCGCAAGAGCACCGATCGCAAAGTCGCGGGCGTGGCGGGTGGCATCGCCGAGTACTTCGGCTGGGATCCTACGATTGTGCGCATCGGCTGGGCAGCGGCGATGGTCGCGTCGGTCGGCTGGAGCATTCCGCTCTACATCCTGCTGGCGATCTTTATGCCCAAACCCAAGGCGCTGAGCGCAGAAGAACGTATCGCGATCATTCGGAATAGCTGACCTGAGAAAGCGCCCGGGCGAAGGGTTCGGGCCAGTCGTCTGGCAACGCAGACAGCACGATCTGCTCGTCACGGGTCGGATGCTTGCACTCGAACCGCGATGCATGAAGCGCGATGCGTTTGGGTAGAAAGGAGGAGGTCGCATCGTAGCGTCCATCGCCGACGAGTGGATGACCGGCCTGCGCCAGTTGAACACGGATCTGGTGCGCGCGGCCCGTCTCCAAGTCGACATCCACGATAGAGAACGCATCCGACGCCCACAGGCTGCGATACGTCAAGCGGACGGCTTTGGCATCGGCGTCGCCTTTGGACACGATGCGGCTCCGATCCCGGTCTTTGCGCAGGTAACCGGCTAGCGTCTGGCTTCCTTCCAATCGCCCTTCGACAGCGGCGACGTAGCGCTTGCCGACCGCCCGCTCACGAATCTGCGCGCTCAGTCGGCTCGCCCCTTTGCTCGTCCGCGCCAGCATCATCACGCCGGACACGGGACGATCCAGCCGATGCACCAAGCCCACGAACACGTTTCCCGGCTTATCGAATCGCTCTTTTAGGTAGGCCTTGGCCCACGTCAGCACATCGGGATCGCCGGTATGGTCTTCTTGCGACAGCAGTCCGGCGGGCTTGACGATGCCCAACAGGTGGTTGTCGCAGAAGAGAACACGGGGTTCAGGTCGACTCATTGGGAGAGCAGGGCTTGGACCTTCTTGGGCAACGATGAGAAGACGAGCGAGTGGCTGTGTTCGATCCATGTTTGCACCTCGTCGGCCCGAGCCTCTCCGCTCAGGACGACCGTATTCCAGTGCGTCTTGTTCATGTGGTACCCCGGCAGGACGCAACTGTACGTCTCGCGTAGATCGACGGCGCGTTCAGGATCACACTTGAGGTTGATGCGCGGCGGCACATCGTCGAGAGAGAGGAGGGCGAACATCTTGTGCTTGTCTCCGGCTCCGACGCGAAATACCAAGTTGTCCGGGCCGAACGGCTGGTACTCGGACACACCGGGCAAGCCTAGGCAATACGTGCGGGCAGCGTCGAGCGTCGTCATTCGTCGTAGGAATAGAGGGCTTGGTCGATGTCGCGCCCGCAGCGGGTGCAGAGGTGGGCTTCGGCGGGGATGCGCACCAGTCCGCATGGGCACGGCGTAAAGATCTCATCGCCGACCAAGTCCGCGTGGCAGTTCGAGCAGACGGCAGCGTGCGGCTCGTTGATCTCGCCGCACTCGGCGCACACCCCAGGCTTGAGGAACGGGCTGCTCGCGACCAGCTTATGCATCCGCACGTGCGCCAACACGCCCAAGCCGACGAGGACGGTCAGGCTTCCGGCGATGGTCCATCTCGTCCCCCACAGCAGCCCCAAGTTGGCGGCGGCATGCAGCACTGCAGCGGCGACCAGATACGGCGCGATCACGACCCAGCCTGGTCTGCGCGACGACGCGTATCGGGCCAGCACCATGCCGTAGCCCCAAACGGCAGCATAGGCCATGTGTGCGGGAACGGGCCACAAAAAGCGCGACAGCAGCAGTTGATTGCCGTACTGATAGGCATAGAGCACGTTCTCGAACGCGGCGAAGCCCAGCGCCGTCGTCATGGCGTAGATCATGCCGTCGACCGGCTCGTCGAAGTCGCCTAGCCAACGCGTAGCGACGATGGCAGCGATAAGCTTGAGCGTTTCCTCGACGAAACCTGTGGCCAGCGTCAGCCCGACCAGTTTGCTCAGCGGAAGATCCACCGTTCCCAACGTGTCGAGGTACACACCGAAGCGCCCGCCGACCCAGCTGTTCATGATCACAGCAGCCACGAGGCTCGCTCCTCCACCGACGATGCCGACCATCAGCAAGTGGCGGATCGCCTCCGGCTCGACGCGGTCGTAGCGGCGGAGCACGTAGAGCCAGATGCCCGCCCCCAGCGCGACGCCGAGCAGGGTGATCAGGAGCGAGGGCATGGGCGCCGGACGTGAAGAAGAGAAAGCCGACCAACGCATCGAAGTGGGATCGGATTCGGCACATCGGCGCGTGTCCAGCGCCTATTTTACAGGCTATGGCTTCGGACTCGCTGCACCCGCTCACGCTCAAAGCCGAAGGGGTGCGAAAGGCGCTTCACCTGGTCGCGCTCGTCGTTCCCGTTATGCTGACGCTGTTTCCACCCGAGCTTTCGCGGGCGTTTTTCGGCGCGTCAGCGGTGCTAGCGGCGAGTATCGACGCATCGCGGGCGTTCGTGCCGTGGGTAGCGCGGACGGTCGACAAACTGTTCGGCTTCATGATGCGCGCGTCCGAACGCGACACCACCCAGGGCGTCGTACTCAACGGGGCGACGTGGGTGCTGATTACGGCGGCGCTGCTGGCTTGGTGGCCCGACGTGCGATCTGCGGGATGGATCTTCGCCGCGTTCATGCTCGCCGACGCCGCCGCAGCGCTGGTTGGCCGCTCGGTCGGACGTTTCAAGTGGCTGGGCACTTCGCGGACCGTGGAAGGCTCGCTGGCGTTTGCGATCACGTGCACGTTGGTGTTGGCCGTCGGCATCGGCGCGTCGCCCGTCGTGGCCCTGGTCGTCGGCGTGATGACGCTGGCCGAGGCGCTTCCACTGAGCATCAACGATAACGTCCGTGTCCCGCTGATCGGCGCGGCTGCGCTCTGGTTTCTCTCCTGACCTATGGCCCTGCTCGACCTCGCAGCTACGGCGGTGACCAAGTTCGCCAGTCTCGAACCATTTCCCCAGCCGCAAGTGATCGGCTTGCGGTGTCCGCTGGTGCTGCTGCACGGTTTCGGGCTGCTCGCCGGGCTGAAACGACGCGGTCATCTCCACGAGGAAGCGATGGACCTGCGACAGTACGGCGTCCAAGCCTACGCCCCAAACGTGTCGCCCTACCACACGACGGCAGTGCGAGCAGCCATGTGGAACGAACGCATCCGAGCGATCCTGGACGAAACCGGGGCCGCATCGGTCCACCTGATCGCGCACTCTATGGGCGGGCTGGACGCTCGGCACCTGATCACCCACCTAGGCGGCCACGCCTACGTCCGCTCGCTCACCACGGTGTCGACGCCGCACCGAGGCAGCGGGATCGCACAAATCGTAGAGGAGCAACCCGAACGCCTCCGCGAGTTGCTGGCGGGCGCCGTCGACTGGTTTGCGGCAACGGCGATGACGGGCACCACGTCGGACATCGCCCGGGCCACGCACGAACTGACGCCCCGCTACCTGGAGGAGACGTTCAACCCATCGACGCCCGACCACCCCGACGTGCGCTACGCCTCGTACGCCGGGCGAGCGGGCAAGGGTACGCGCGTAGGCATCAACCCCCTGCTGACGATCCAGAACCGGCTCATCTACGCAAACGAGGGACTGAACGACGGTCTCGTGAGCGTCAGGAGCGCCAAATGGGGCTACTTCTGCGGCACCATCGACGCCGACCATGCCGAGCAGGTTGGGCTGAAAGCGGGCACTGACGGGCGAGTTCGACGCGCTGCACTTCTACCGCACGATCACGCGCGACTTAGCGGCGCAGGATGCGCTGTTGGCAGGATAGCGGCAGCCTGAGAGAGTGTTGCGAGCAGAGCGCCAGTTGTCCGCGCGGCATGCATGGTCGATTCGAAGTGATCGGCCCAGCCGGGGGCTTCGTTGGCGTCGAAGGTGTGATGGTGCCACAGCGCGGCGACCGCTCCGTTGGATCGGCGCGTCTGGTCGAGCACGTTCTGAGTGAGGGTTTGGGCTTCCGTAAGCGACAGATGTTGCCGGTTGAACAGCGCGCCGTCCATGAGGACGAGCGGGATCTCTACGACGTCAGTCGGTGCGTCGGCGAGCAAGTCGTAGAGGCGGAACGGACGAGCCGTAGCACGGCGGAAACCAGCGCAGTCGTCCCAGCCCAACGTGCTGTCGACTGAGATGCCGGAGCGTGCGAGCAGGCCGGGCGAGCGAAGCGTATCGTACCGCAGGTAGTGGGCACGGTGGACGAACCGCTTGGGGAGACTGAGTAATTCGGCTTCCCGCACCAGAGCGGACGGGTCGTCGAAAGAGGCGTGCGACGGGTGAAGACCGATTTCGTGGCCTCGGCTTCGCAAGTCGGCGAGCGTGCGGTGCGGAACCGGGTAGTTCACGTCGTAAATCGAACGGGCTTCGGCTTTGAACAGAAACGTGGCGCATCCACCGTGGCGCTCCGAGACCTCGGCGAGTTGCGACGGAGAATCGGCATACGGATCACCCAGCGTGACGATGCCCCGCGCAGCCGACGTGAGACGCCGCAGTCGCCGTCCGGCCGATTCGCCTAACCGATTCCCCAACGCCCGCTGACCGATTTCGCGCCAGACGATGCCCGGTCGCCATTTGCGCAGCGCGTCGATGTCGTGCGTGACGCAAAACGACCAGCCTCGCTCCTCCTCCACGCGCAAATCAGACGCAACCGCGTCAGCGAGTAGCCACCGTCGATACACGTCGACCAGAGGACGCGTCGCACTTCCCGACTGGACGAGCAGACTGTCAGATGAGCGCGCGCGTCCGTGCGTGTCGCGCTCCCGAGTGCGGAGTTCGTCCAGCCCGGCCAGCCAGTAAAACGCCGAGCCGACCAGGTCAGGCGAGCCGTCCGGGTGCCACAGCGGAACGGGTGCCGCTTCGCCATATGCAGCATGAGAGCGTAAACCTGAGCGTGTCATTCGCGACGGATGCTCGAACACGACGCGTGCGGCATCCGAAGGCGCGAGCCACGAGCGCACGAGCGCATGATCGGCGTCCGGCGGCAGGCCCGATCCGCGTAACAACTCAGCGAGGGCGTAGCGGTAGCGGGTGGCGAGGTCAGGCACAAGGAAAGCGATAGATGGACGCGGCTTCCCCCTTCTCAAACGCGACAGGCTTCAGCGACGTGTCAGGCTTCCGGCTTCCGTTCGCCCGAGTTGCACAGGATACCACATGGACGCGACCTTGCGGCACCTCTCTGCCCAACGCCTTTTGGAACGCCGCTACAAAGTCTTTTCCGATCCGGTCCACGGGTTCGTATCTGTCCCGCACGGGTTACTACTCGGACTTGTCGAGCGCCCCGAGATGCAGAGGCTGCGGCGGATCCGGCAGTTGGGCGTCGGTCATCTGGTCTTCCCCGGAGCCGAGCACAGCCGCTTCGGTCACGCGCTCGGAGCGATGGCGCTGATGCAGGAGGCGCTGTCCGTTCTCAGAGGCAAGGGCACGCCGATTTCGGACGCCGAGTACACCGCCGCGCTCGCCGCTGCCCTGCTCCACGACATCGGCCACGGTCCTTTTTCGCACACCCTTGAGCCGACGCTGATGGAAGGCGTCCACCACGAGCAGGTCAGCAGAGCGCTGATCGTCTCGCTCAATACTCGACTCGGCGGCGCGCTCGACCTGACGCTGCAGATGTTCGATGACGCCTACGTGCGTCCGTTTTTCCACCGGCTGATATCAGGTCAACTCGACGTCGATCGGCTCGACTACCTGCGGCGCGACAGCTACTTCACCGGGGTTGTCGAGGGCGAAGTCGGGGTCGACCGGCTGATCAAGACGCTGCGCGTCGAGCCGTCGCACGGACGCGAGGGCAGCCGTCTGGTCGTCGAGTCCAAGGGCATCTATGCCGTCGAGAACTTTCTCGTCAGTCGGCGGCTGATGTACTGGCAGGTATATCTGCACAAAACCGTGCTCGCGGGCGATTTCGTCTTGCGGATGGCGCTCGCCCGCGCTCGCCGCGCGATTCGAGAAGGCGACGCTGCGATCGCCAATGCCTGTGCGCCCGGCTTGCGCTTCTTCCTCCAACGCGACGTGACGCCCGGCGACCTTGCCGATGCCGACGTGCAACGCGCCTTCTGCGCCCTCGACGACGCCGACGTGCTCGTGTCGCTCAAAGCGTGGCAGCATTCGGGCGACGCCGTTCTCGCCGACCTTTCGAGTCGCTTTCTGAATCGACGCCTGCCCATCGTGACGTTTCTCGATGCTCCACCAACGGACGAAGAGCGGGACGTTTGGCGGGCCGAAGTCGAAGGCTGGATTCGCGCGCGCGGTCACGCCGATGCTTCGGAAGCAAGCAGCATCGTCCCCTACTACCTGCACTTCGGTGAGGTCGCGAACACGGCGTACTCTGAGCCGATTCTGATCCGCGAGCGCGACGGGACCGTGCAGGATTTCGCTAGATCAGCCGATTTCTCGCTCGTCGGTCCCGTCCGCCGTTCTGTCGTCAAACCCTACGTGTGCGGGCCGCGCGGTGTCGGGCCGGGGTGAGGCCGACGAGACTCGAGCCAGCAGTCGCTCCAGTTCTTCCGAGCGAATCGGTTTGGTGAGAAATGCCTCGGCTCCCGCAGATCGGGACGCGCTGCGATCGGCGTCAGAGGCATCGGCGGTGAGCATGGCTATGAACGGCGCTCGATCGCCCCACTCCTCTTTGATGCGGCGCGTCGTTTCGTAGCCGTCGATCAACGGCATCTGCACGTCCATCAGAACGGCGTCGAAGGGCGTTTCAGCAGCGGCTTCGCGGACAGCGTCGAGCGCGGACATGCCGTCGTCTACCGAAATCGCCACATGGCCCAGCCGCTCGGCCATTCGGACCGCAACACGCCGGTTGATGTGGTTGTCGTCGACGACGAGTATGCGAAGCGCGCGGACCTGTGGTGCGTCAACAGGCGTGAGCGCTCCGTCGCCTTCGTTGACTCGCTCGTCTTTGGGAGCGGGTGAATAGCCGATCCGAGCCGTAAACGTCGATCCCTGACCGACCTCGCTTTCGACCGAGATGCCGCCGCCCATCAACGTGGCTAGCTTGGCGGAGATCGCCAATCCCAGACCCGTTCCACCGTAGCGGCGCGTCGTCGAAGCATCGGCTTGGGTGAACGACTCGAAAATGGTTGCGCACGCCTGAGCCGTCATGCCGATGCCGGTATCCTGGACCGCGAACGAGAGCACGTTGGCGTCTGCATCGGCTGAGAGCGACAGGTTCACGCCGCCCGAGTCGGTGAACTTGACGGCGTTGGAGAGCAAGTTGAGCAGCACCTGTCCCAACCGGTTCGGATCGCCGAGCACGACAGGTGGAACGCCGTCCGACACGTCGAGCCGCAGCGCCAACCCCTTGGCTTGAGCCGCCACTTGGACGACACGCAGCGCGGCCCGCGCGACACGCTCCGGCTCTATCGGAATCGACTCGATCTCGACGCGTCCGGCTTCGATCTTGGAGAAATCGAGCACATCGCCGATGATGTTGAGGAGCGCGTCGGCGCTCGTTCGGATCGTCTCGACGCTCTCCTGCTGCTCGCTATCAAGCGTCGACTCGCCCAGCAGATCGGCCATGCCGATGACCCCGTTGAGCGGCGTGCGGATCTCGTGGCTCATCGTCGCCAGAAACTCAGATTTGGTTCGGGCGGCGCGTTCGGCGGATTCGCGCATCCGTTCGGCTTCGTCGAGCGCATGCGCCAGACTCGCATTCGAACTGAGCAGCGACCGCTCGGCCTTGATACGGACGTGCGCCGCAATCGACATCGTGACGGTCGCCGTCAGCGTCGCGATGATGATGATCGTCGTTCCCTCCCCGTCGATCCACCCGGCCAATCGGTAGCTTACCACGAGGGCGAGAGCAAACGCACCGTACGCCGCGACTTCTTGCCATCGCTTCGCGAATACGCCAATCAACGAGACGCACGAAATCACGATCATGCCCATCCACATCGGCACATCGGCGATGCTGAAGAGCGCGATTTTCGTCAGATCAAGCGCTGATACCAGATAGGCGACCGCGATAGTGCACTCGCGCGCATACCTCCGCACAAACTGCGACGTGTACGTAAGCGCGGCGATGACGAGCGGGAGCACAAAGACGACGACGCCAATCAACGTCGTCAACCTTCTACCGGGCCGCGAAACCAACAGGTTGACCCCGATTCCCGCTACTCCCGCGAGGGCTAGCAGAGCACGATAAACGGCTAATCGGGCGGCTGTAGGCTGTGTCATCGATAGAGGTATCGGATCCCTTTTCGTCAGATTAAACGCCGGATTCCTGCGGCCTCACCAGGCGGCCCGATTCATCGTTCGTCGTCGCGAGAAGGACTCAGTTTTTGCCTGGCTCGTCGAGGATATAGAGTTCGGGCAGGTTGCGCCCGATCTGGCCCCAGTCGAGTCCATAACCGATCACGAACTGGTTGGGAATCCGATAGCCGACGTAGTCGAGCGTCAGCGGCACGCGCGTGGCCTCGTGCTTGTGCAGCAGCGTCGCCACGGCGACCGACGCCGGGTTGGACTCTTGCACCAGATCCATCAGGAATTGCATCGAAAGGCCAGTGTCGACGATGTCCTCGACGAAGATGACGTGGCGGTCCTTCAGGTCGGCATCAATGCCTTTGAGCTTGGTCACGTTGCCGGACGACACCTTTTCAGCGCCGTAGCTGGAGAGCTTGATGAAGTCGATCTCGCAGTCCAGGTCGACGGCGCGCAGCAGGTCGGACATGAACATGATCGCGCCGTTGAGTACGCCGATGAAAATCGGCTTCTTACCGGCGTAGTCGCGCGTGATCTGCTGGCCGAGTTCGGCGACGCGGAGGCGCAACTCGTCTCGGCTGAGGTGGACTCGGAAGCGTTCTCCTTTGACGACGACGTGTTTCGTGGGCTGCGGCATGAGTGAGGCGTGCAATGAGCGAGAGCCGAAAACTAGGGCGCGCGCCGGGCCTGGCGAGCGAAGTGCGATCGAGAATGCGCGATACCGTTGGGGCGGATTGGCCTGCGCGGACCTGCCAGGTCTCCTATTCTGGCTCGAATCCTGATCTTCCCAGCGCGAATGTCCCCCGAAACAGCCGCCTGGCCGGACCGCCGAGCGTGACGCCCGAAATCGAAGCCGGAAGCAGCGCCCCGCCCGTCCAGTCGAAGCCGACCGACAGCGTGCCGCCGCGCGCCTCGACCTCGACGCTCGACCGCTCGCCCTCGACGTGAGCCGAGCCGACGGACGCCGCCGCGAGTCCGGCTGCGACGGCGCCCGTTCCACACGCCAGCGTTTCGGCCTCGACTCCTTTCTCAAACGTCCGAACGCGGATCCGTCCGGGACTCGTCACTTCGGCAAACGTCACGTTGGCCCCCTTGTCGCCCCACACGTCGGCGTGCCGCAATCGGCGACCAACCGCCTCAACGTCTACAGCGTCCACGTCATCGGTCCAGACGACGGCGTGCTCGGTCCCAGTCCAGGCGTAAAAGACCTCGAACTCGCCGATGTTCAGCGTGCGCAGGTCTCGGGCATCGGGCAGGGAGAGTGTGACGTGTGACGCATCGATGCGCGCGTGAACAGGCCCCGCATCGGTCTGGAGCGTGAGTGCGGTTGAAGCGTCGCCCGTCGCCCCGAAACCGGACTCGGCGGCGATGCGAGCCATGCAGCGGGCGCCGTTTCCGCACATCGTCGCCCGCGATCCATCGGCGTTGTAGATCGTCATGCGGGGGTCGGCGGACTGCGTGTCGAACGGGTCGCCGTCGACTGAGAGCAGGAGCAGACCGTCGGCCCCGATGCCTGTTCTGCGGTCGCAGAGGTGGACGGCAAGGCGAGCGGCTTCGTCGTCAGACAGCGCGTAGAAGCGGTTGTCGAGGGCGATGAAATCGTTGCCTGCGCCGCTCCATTTGGCGAACTCAACCACGAGGGTAGGCGTCATATACGTCTGCATATCTTTTGGTGTGCTCGTCTGATCGACGGGCGCACTGGTTCGTTCCGCCCCAACCCATTCCCTTGACCGAGAAAAGCCTCCACATCGACCAAGTCGAGCCGCTGCTGCTGTTCGGCTTCAACGACACCTACCTGCGCCGCATCGACACCGCGTTCCCCGGAACCACTGTCACCGCACGGGGCACCACCATCTACCTACGTGGCCCGAACGAGGAGGTAGAACGCATCGAACAGGTGATCCACGAACTGTCGGTCCTTCTGACGCGCAACGGCACGCTGACCGAAAACGACGTAGACACCGTTCTCGCGCTCTCGGGCGCCACAGACCGCATTCCGCAATCCGTCGGCGGCGCACGCGACGTGATCCTGCACACCGCGAGCGGCGGCATCGTCCGCAGCAAGACGCCGACGCAGACCGAGATGATCGGCAAGGCGCGACAGAACGATGTCTTGTTCGCCGTCGGCCCGGCGGGAACGGGCAAGACGTACGTGGCGGTCGCTCTGGGCGTGGCGGCGCTCAAGAGTCGGCAGGTCAAAAAGATCGTGCTGACGCGCCCGGCGGTCGAAGCAGGCGAGCGATTGGGCTTCTTGCCCGGCGACCTACGCGACAAGATCGACCCGTATCTGCGCCCGCTCTACGATGCGCTCGAATCCATGATGTCGCTCGAAAAGCTGCGCGCCAACATGGACCAGAACATCGTCGAGATCGTGCCGCTGGCGTTCATGCGCGGGCGGACGCTCGACTCGGCGTTCGTCATTCTGGACGAAGCGCAGAACGCGACGACATCGCAGATGAAGATGTTTTTGACGCGTCTGGGCACCAACAGCCGCGCCATCGTGACAGGCGACGTGACGCAAACCGACCTGCCCTCGCGCGAGCAATCGGGACTGGTCCACGTGCGCCGCATCTTGTCGGACGTGGAGGGTATCGGCTTCGTCGACTTTCAAAAGTCGGATGTGGTGCGCCACCGGCTCGTCAAAGAGATCATCGAAGCCTACGAGAAAGACGAAGACGGCTAGACCGTCCTTGTCTCACCCACCATCACCTCCCCTCCTGTGGCGTCGTCTGACCGGACCGAGATCACGCGCCTCGAAAGCGTCGATCAACTCGCATTCCTCGCTGAAAACGTCCCTCAGCCGATTCTGGCGCTGAGCGAAGACTGGACGCTGCTCTACGGATCGCGCGCGCTGGGTGAAGCGCTGGGCGTCAGCGTCGACGAGTTGTCCGCACACCCGTTGCGCGGCCGCATTACGGGCACCAACCGCGCAGAAGGTGCCACGCTGGAATCCGTCGACGAATTGGTCGATGCCGGAGTCGACGGACCGCTCGAAATCCGCCTGCGCCACTCCGATGGCTCGGATCGCTGGTTCGTCGTTTCAGTCCGCGACCTGCGCGATTCGCCGCCTGTTTCGGCTCTGCTCGTCACGCTCTACGACGTCACCGAGCGGCGCGAGACGAGCCAGCGGATGAAGATGCTCGAACGCGCCGTCGAAGCAGCCAACAACTCCATCGTCGTAGCCGACGCGCTGCAGGAGGATATGCCGCTCGTGTACGTCAACGAGGGTTTTTTGACGCTGACCCAGTATGATTACGAAGATGTGATCGGGCGCAACTGCCGCTTTTTGCAGTCCCCGGACGGCAGCGCCCCAGAAGAGAGCGAAGCGCGGTCGTCGATTCACCGAGCGCTGGTTCAGGGCGAGTTCGTCAAGCAGACGATTCAGAACTACAAGAAGGACGGCACGCCGTTTTGGAACGAGTTGTACCTCACGCCGATCTACACGGGCGAGACGCTCACCCACTTCGTCGGGGTGCAGAACGACGTGACCGAACGCGTCGAAGCGCAGCAGCATTACGAGTCACTCAACCAGAACCTCGACCTGCGGGTACGGCAGGCAACAGGTGAGTTGCAAGAGGCCAACGAGCGGCTGATCCTTGAGAAGGAGCGTGCGGAAGCCGCTGCGCGTGCCAAAACGGAGTTTCTGGCGAGTATGAGCCACGAAATTCGAACGCCACTCACGGCCATCCTGGGGTTTGCAGGCTTGCTCACTCGTCGCATCGAACAAGAGGAGTTGCGGACGTTCGCCGACCGGATCGAGCGTAGCGGAACGCGGCTGCTCAAAACACTCAACCTGATTCTCGATCTGTCGGCTATCGAAAGCGGCAAGCGTCGGCTGACGATGGGGAGCGCTCCGATCGTGCCTGAACTGCGCGAAATCGCCCACCTGTTTCGCGCGCGTGCTCAGGAGCACGGCATCCAATTGCTCGAAGACTATCCTCGCGACGCCGACAACTGGCGCGTCCGCTACGATCCGGGAGCGCTGACGAGCATCCTGAACAATCTGGTCGGCAACGCGGTCAAGTTCACCGAGGAGGGGTCGGTAACGCTCCGGCTAACCGCGCGGCGCACACCCAAGGGACCGCGCGTGCGGATCGTCGTCGAGGACACCGGCATCGGGATCAAGAGCGAGTTTCTATCGCGCATCTTCCAGCCGTTCGAGCAAGAGTCGTCGGGGCTGAGCCGCACGCACGAAGGATCGGGCTTGGGCCTGTCGATCGCGAAACGGTTGACCGAGATGATGGGCGGCAATCTGCGCGTCGACACCCAGCCCGGCGAAGGGAGTCGGTTCACCGTAGAACTGGAAGCCGACGAAGGCTCGATCGACCACGCCGGAGCGGATGAGGCGCCGACCGACCCGGCCCTGCTGATCGTCGAGGACAACGAGGACACGCAGTACCTGCTGCGCTCGCTGCTCGCGCCGGTATGCGACATCGCGATAGCCACGAGCGCCGACGACGCACTCCGCATGGCCCGCAAACGGCGGTACCGCGCCATCCTGATGGACATCAACCTGGGCGACGGCGCCAACGGATCCGACGTCCTCGCCACCATCCGCGCGATGGAAGGCTACGCCGAAACGCCCATTCTTGCGCTGACCGCCTACGCCTTACCGGGCGACCGTGAGCGCTTTCTCAGCCAAGGCTTTACCGGATACATATCAAAACCGTTCGTCGTCACCGAGTTCGTCGACATCGTGCGCGCCCTCGTCACCGACACATCCGAGCAGCGCATCGACGAGTAGTCGGCGGGGAGATCAGCCGCGCGTCCGTCTTCCGACTCGGCGAAAGATGCCGTGCGTTCGGGCTACGTTCTCGGCAGGCGAGGCGGCTTCGGCGATGGCGAATCCGGCTTTCTCAAAGACCTGTGTCAGATCGGCGGACGAGGCGCCGGTCTCTGCAAACAGCCACCCGCCTTCGGCCAGCACCCGGTACACGTGCGACAGATCGGCGCGCACATCTAGATCCGTTGCTACGATCCAGCCGAACGATTCGTCGGCAAACGCCAGATCATCGAACGGCATCGCAACGGTAGGTACGCTCGCGTCTTCTGCTTGAAGAGCTGCATGACACCTGTCGGCAGCCTCGGAATCGTGCGTACAAGCCGAAACGTCGAAGCCCAGTTGAGCGAGCGGGAGCGCGTGACGCAGCGCGTCGTCACCGATCACCAACACGGTCTGAGGCAGCGGGACAGCGGCGAACGTCCGCAACAGATGAGCCGACGGAGGGCGCACGATCACGAGGCGATGGCGAGAGGGATACGCTTCCATCCCACCGAGGCGAGAACGGACGAGGCCAACGCGTCGACATAGAGCGCGTGACAGTTGATGCCCGCTGCGATTTCGAACTGCCCGATGCTGCTTTCCGAAGCCGTCTGCCGGAGCCGGATGTCCAACTCATACGCCGTCTCGACGGTGTCCGACGAGTAGCCCAGTGGCACGACGACAACACCGCTCGCCCCTTCGTCGAGCGCTAGTTGCAACGCATCGCCCGGTTCGGGCGATAGCGCGCGGCGCAGCCCCCAGCTTGGAGCATAGGCCCAATGCACGCGGCGCGTCTCGTTGCGATCGGCCAACACGCGGCGGGCTAGTTCGCCCAGTGGGGACGACTCGGGCGAACCGTCGGGCGCGTCGACGCGCGAAGCCGGGTGCGCCGCGAACAGCAGGTGGACGCTGGGACGGATCGCGCGCGGAAACCGCTTGAGCGCCTCGCCGACCCGCTCGCCCAGTGCTCGGGCGAATCCATCGGTGTGGGCAACCGACGGCACGACAACGGTGGGAGGACGAAGGCTGCGCTCCTCGCATACGGCCTGCCACCACGCCAAGCACGCGTCGGTGACGGCCGACAGGCGGACAGGCGTCACGGGGACGAGCACGACGCGATCACAGCCATCGGCCATGACGCGTTCGAGTGTCGCTTCGGCCTGGGGGTCGGCGTAGCGCGAGGCAACATACACGCGTGCCGTCAGATCGCTCCCGGCTTGCCGTCCCAGTGCGTTCTGCAACGCCTTAGCCTGCTCCGCGACGATGCGCGCTTCGGGCGATGTGCCGCCGACGGCTTGGAGCGCTTCCTGGAGCGCCGATGTCTGCCGACGCGCCATCCAGCGAGCACCGAGATCACGCAGCCACACGGGAAGCCAGGGAGCGGGAAACCGATACGGATCCATCAGCAGCCGGAACAGAAAGTCTTCGGCGCCCTCCTCACTCAGCACGCCACCTGGGGCCAGCAACACGACGGCAATCCGCTCCCCTCGCTCATGCGTTCCGCCATTCGCAAACGCAGACGATGGGCCGGACGAGTGGGCAGCGAAAGCGCGAGGCGTCATGTGGCGAGGGACGAAATCGAGAGGGACTCACTCAAAAGAAACGAATCCGCCCTCCGAATAGGCTTGAAGTTTCGACAGACACACACGCATTTCAAGCAACCGCTATCCGCTTATTAGCATAGACTTGAACACCCCTACCGAATCCGATGGAAGCGCTACCGACCAACCCCAGCGGTCTGGTCTCTCGTCCCTAGGCGATACCGACTCAGTTACCCGCAAGCCGGGCCACTTCGGAGAGCACATCGATTTCGCCGGGTTTCTTGTCTTTGCGCCACCGCACGATCCGGGGAAACCGGAGCGCATATCCACTCTTGTGCCGCTTGCTCACCTGAACCGCATCGAAGGCGACTTCGAGTACGATCTGCGGCTCGACCAGCCGGACGCGCCCGTGAGCAAACTGCTGCGTCGTATGCGCGACGAACCACGCGCTCAACTCAGCCAACTCCACATCCGTGAGGCCCGAGTACGCTTTGCCGATGGAGAGTAGCGCGTCATCGGTCTCGGACGTGCGGACGGCGAACGTGTAGTCCGAATAGATCTTCGACCGCTTGCCACTTCCCCGCTCCACGCTCGTCACGACGACATCCAGCGTAGCCAACGCACGTTTGACTTTGAGCCACTCGCCGCCGCGTTTGCCTGGCGTATAGGTCGACGCCAGCGACTTCGCCATCAGCCCTTCATTGCCTCGCTCGCGCGCCTGGCTGAACCGCGCATCCAGCCGTTCCTCAGTCGATTCCAGCCACACCTCTTGGTCCGAAAGCCGCACGTGCGAGTCGGCACTGGACAGCGCGTCGACCAGCAGCGCGCGACGGTCGGACAGCGGACGCTCAATGACGAGTTCACCTGCGTACAGCACATCGTAAGCGATGAGAACAGTCGGGATCTCGTCCAGCAAGTTTTCTGGCACCCGAACACGCCCCAATCGCTTTTGCAGCGCGGCGAACGGAGCTACGTCGCTGTCCTCAGTGAGCGCGACGATCTCGCCGTCCAGAATCCAATCGCCTTCGGGCAGCGCAGCCAAAAGCGCGTCGACGACTTCGGGGAAGCTGCGCGTCACGTCTGAGCGCTGCCGCGAGAACAGCGCCACGTGTCTGCCACCGACCGTACGCCCCAGAGGAGCACCGTTAGGTTCGCCGATGTGCGCCTGGCATCGGATGCCGTCGAACTTGTCTTCGATGGCCAATCCGTCTCCTAGCAGTCTTTCCAACTCTTCGGCGGTATCGGCGGCTCCGGCGAGCATGAACGCGACCGGGTGAAACAGCCGCATTTTGGCATCGGACAGCGTGCCTGCCTGCGCCCGAACCGCCGTTTCGCCCAGCGATCCGATCAGCATGTTGACGCGGCGGATCTCGTCCAACTCGACATCGAACGCCCGCGCCAACGCGTCTTCGACTCCGGCTTCCTTCATACCGATGCGTAAGTCGCTCGCCAGCATGCGGACGGCGTATCGCGCTTCGAGCGGTGTGGCGGCGTCAAGAAACGCGGCGAGCAACGCGTGCTGCTCGGCCCGCTTGCGAGTCCCGGCCAGCGTCTCGAACAGAAGGTCGAGATCGGAGAGCGTCAAGGTCGATTCGCGCGCAGGTAGGGTTTCCTGGGCCAGAGTACCTGGATCGCCCAACCCGACCATTTTGGCGCGCAACTCGTCCTGCGATAAACCCGTCGTCGGTTCGAGAGCGCGAAGGATGGCCGCATGGCCGACGTTTACCGTCCTACCGTCCGAGATCTCAAATGCGTGCCCGGCGAACCAGCGCGCGGCTCGCTGCAGGTCATCGCCCGACAGCGTCGTCAGCAGATCGCCGACGTGGGCGGCCTTTTCGAGTCGGGATCGGGTACCTTCGATGCGCTGAGCGGCTTCGGCCCAACGGGAGAGCGGCGTAGGTGATGGGGCTGGAGCGTCGCTCATTTCGCCTCCGCTTTCGCGCGCGAACGCTTCGCCGGACGCGACGGTGTGCGAGCCAACTTCCCGGTTGATTTGTGGGTGACGGCCCCGCCTCCCTCCCACTTGGGTTCGTCGACGCCCTGGCAACTCGGGCAGAAGTAGATGATGCGCGTTTTGTCTTCGCCGTCGCGCGTATGCTCGCCCTTGCGCGTCATCTGCCGGTTCTGCCGAATGGCGGTCCCGCACACTAGGCACGGCAGGTTCGTGCGCCGGAAGACGTAGTGCCGCTGCTGCCACGGCTTGGCCGATGGGTACGACAGCGCCGGATCTGCTCCGACGCGCTCGAAGTCGGTCGGATCGAGTGTGCGTCCGCCCGTCTGGTACGCGCGCTGACAGAAGTCAGGAATCGCCGATAAGCATCGCCGCCCACTCGTCTTGGGTCAGCAAACCAACGGGCTTCCACGGATGAAGCCGACAGGCGAACAGCACGTCGGCGCGCAGGTAGTTGCCGATGCCCGCCAGCGCTTGCTGATCGAGCAGCGCCGCGCCGATAGCTCGCTTGGGACGCAGCAGCAGGCGCCGCTTGGCTTCGTCGGCGTCGAAGGGTGGATCGCCGGGATAGGGCAGCGTTTCGGGTCCAAGCGTCGCCAGCAACTCAACCTGTTCGTACGGATCGCCCTCGCCGACTTCAACAACAGGCGCCGAGTTCAAGATCGCCGCGCCGTCGGGCGTAACGAGCCGCAGCCGCTCCTTGCGCTCGCGCGGCTCGGGCGTGCCCTCGACGACGAACCACCGTCCCCACATCATCAAATGAACGTGGACGTACGCGCCGCCCTCGATCTGGATGACCAAGTGCTTGCCGTGCGTGAACACGCGCTCGACGACTCGGCCTTCGAGTCGGCCTGGCTGCTCGGCGAGCCACGCTTTGGCCGCCTTGGTTCGCGCTCCAACCTCGACGAGCGGCTGCCCCACCAAGACGGGAGTGATCAGATCGGCGGATCGGCGGACTTCGGGTCCCTCGGGCATGGTGGTGCAAGGCGGATGAGCATCTGCTATCCACCAGTGCAAGCCCAAGGTTCGCCCGGAATGTATCGGCTCTATTCCGAGTCTGCCCACCGCGGACCTGGCAGGTCTTCTACCTCGCGCTTTGACCCAACGTGTAGCGGGCAGTGACGTAAACGCTCCGAGTCGCAGCGGGGAAGAACTGCGGACCGAATGCCGTCGTGTTTCCAGAAAGCAGCACCTTATCGTCGAGCAGGTTCTGGACTTCCGCGGAGAGTTCGAGTCCGGCGAAACGCCCCGGAAGTCGGTAGGTCGCTCCGGCTCCGACGAGGGTATAGGCGTCGACCTGCGCATCGCTGCCGCCTCCGGTATTGTCGACGGGCGTCGATCCGGCGTGAACGGCGTCGATGCGAGCCGACAGGCCGCCGCGCGTGTACGACAGGGCTGCGTATCCGCTACGCGAGGGAAAACCCGCGATGGAGTTGTCGCTGCGATCCTGGGCGACGCCGCCTGCATCGAACTCGTCGAACCGGACAAACCGGTCTCGGCTGAGCGTCAGGTGGCCGGACAGATCCAGTCCGCGCGCCAGCCGCACGCTGCCCTCGGCTTCGATGCCCAAGTGCCGAGTACGGTCGGCGTTGCCGGTGCGGGGCACGCCGAACTGGTCCAATCCGCCCGACGGCACGATTTCGTCGCGCACCCAGTAGCCATAACCGCCGACACGCAGCCGATGCCGCGCGCTCTCCCACTCCCCGGCGACTTCTGCCGTGACGCCCCGCTCCGGATCGACGAGCGGATCGACGCTGCCCGACGTGCTGCCCTCCACCTGAGGGACGAAACCGGCTCCAGCTTCCTCTCCGTCGTAGATCGTCTTCAAGGCGCGGCTCACGGCTCGACAGTGCGACATTTCCATAAAAGCGGATCGGACGATCGGGAAAGAGCGTCGCTCCGGCGCGGTGGTCCCAGAACGTGAACGGTGCGCGCAGATCGGTGCCGAAGAACGCCTCGTCGTAGATCCGATACTGCCGCCACGTCAGCCGCGTCTCGTACTGGACCGTCAGCACATCCGACGGACGAGCCAACGCCGAAGCAAATCCGCTCGCAACGGCCTTCTCGCCCCGAAAGCTGTACACACGCACATCGTTTTCGCTACCCACAAGTTGGTCGGGAATACCGACAGCCTCTTGAATTCGCCCCCACCTGAGCGACCGATGCAACCGCGCCTCGCCGCCGACGGTCACGCTTCCCCAGTCCGTTCGGCCTGTCACGCGCGGCATCCACCCGACCTGATTCTGGTCGACAGTTGCGCGGAAAAACACCGATGTGCCGGGCGCCGACGTGAACAGATCGGCACCGCGCAGACTATCGGGGACGAAGCTGCTGGGAAGGCGGAGGTAATCGGCGGAGCGGAAAGTGGCGTCGAAGTCGAAGTAGCCCTCGCCACGCACCCAGAACAGCGTCTGATTGAGTTCGAGATTGTCGGCGAGCGTCAAGTCGTGGTGGAGGTAGACTTGGGGCTGATTGAACCGCTCGTTCTCGCCGAACGCGTCCGAGTAGTTGCTCCGTCGGTCGGTCGTACCGCCAAAGCCGTCGTCGACCGGGCCGTCGTTGGCCGCTTTGGGAATGCCGACGTAGGCGAGTCCGTCGCGCTGCGGCCCGCCGAACGCCAGCAGCGTGACGCGCGAGCGCTCTCCGTAGCGCGTGACACCGGCAAAAAATCGGTCGGCTTCGACCCAAGCGCCGCGTCGATACCCGTCGGTTTGCGTGCGACTCAGGCGCAGGTAGCCTGCCCAGCGCCCTCCCGCCGCGTCGGTCCCAAGCAGTCCCGTATTGGCTTCGACTGTTGCCTTGCGCGTGTCAAAGGCGCCATATCCAACCTCGGCGAAGGCATAGGGCTGAGGCCGAAAGGGATCGACCGCGACGTTGACGGCTCCGGCGATCGCACTCTGTCCATAGGCCGCCGATGCCGCGCCGCGCTGCACTTGTACGTCGGTCACCGAACCGCGCAAGTCGTAGAAGTTGAGCCAGAACACGCCCAGATCTTCGGGGTCGTTCTGGGGCACGCCGTTGATCGACACAGCCACGCGGCGCTGATCGAAGCCGCGCAAGCGCAGGCTCGTGTAGCCGATGCCCGATCCGCCCTCGCTCGAGAACGTGACACCCGGCTGCGTCGCGAGCAAGACCGGCAAGTCCGCCGATTGGGGCAGCGCCTCCAACTCCGCCGCCGTCAAGTTGCTGACCGTAACCGGCGCCTGCTCGATAGGGCGTCCCGCAGCCACGACGACTTCATCGCTAGGAAGCGCACGCGGATCGAGTACGATATCGACTGTTTGCGTCTGTCCGCTCTCCAGGGCTACCTCCGCCTCGAACACACCGAAGCCTACGTACGAAGCGCGCAACCGATACGTCCCTCCTGCCCGCACGTCGACCCGGTAGATGCCGTCGACATCCGCCGCCGTTCCGACGACGACCCGTCCGTTTTGGACAAGTACGACCGTAGCGCCGGGAAGAGGCGACGAGCCGTCGGTGACAGTTCCCGTCAGGGTCTGGGCAGCCGCTGGACAGGTGAGCAGCAGGAGGGCGAGAAAACGCAGCATCGCGGGGCAGAAGGTTAGGTGGGGCTGCCTGCCGGGATGCGCACGTCCTGAGACGCGTCGCTGTCTGATTTCCTACGCCGGTACGAACCGGATCAGGTACAAAGGGTATGATCTCAGCCGCATACGCGGCACCCCTACAGGACGCATCTAGGGTACGTCACTCTTTCCACCACCGCCGTGAAGCGTCTGCAAAGGCCGCTCTCTCCTACTCTGCACGCCGCTCCGACGTATTGGAACGTTTTATGCACGAAGGCAAGTGCTCCGTTGTATCCTGTCTGCATGTCCTCTCGTCTCGTTCTCGGTCTCAGCCTGATTCTCGCTATCTCAGCGTGTGGCGGAGCGGCATCCGACGGGCCTCCGGTGGGGACTCTGGCCGTCGCCACGTATGGCGCGCGGCCCGCGCCTCAGGCCGTTGACGTTCCTCCTATCGCACAGGCACTCCGCGATATCGATAGGACGTCCTTCCGCCAGGCGTTCGAGAAGCAACGCGCCTATTCCTACTCGCGCTACCGCCGCACGGAACAGTTTGCCGAAGATGGCCTCTTGTCTGCGTTCGCCGAGTACACCTTGGAAGCTCAACCCGGCTCAGCGCCCGTCATCACCGCCGCTGACTCCGTCGGATCGTTCGACTTCGGCCTGTTCTCCGGCTTCGTCTCCAACACGGTCACCGAACTCGACCCCGTCGACCTGTCCGACTACGTACTCCCCGACGACCCCATCTATCTGCAGGACCGGCATCTCCACGCCTACTCCTACGAAGCGCGGCGGGATACGCTGATGTGGGATCGGCAGGCACGCGTCTACGAAGTCGAAGCGCGCGCCGCTGAGGGCGATGGCTACAACGTCCGACGCGTTCGCTACATGGTCGATGCGCAGACCAAAGAGTTGATCGCTGTCGAACTCGACCGGATCGACCTGGCTCTGCTCTACCGCGAAGAAAGCTCGTTCTTCCTGCACGTTCGCCCAATGTCCAACGGCGACCGTTTGCCCTACACGTCGCGCTTCTACACGTCGGTTTGGATGCCTTTCCGTGACATCAAGCGCATCGGTACGGTGTCGACGTACTACGGCTACCAACGCGACGAACGCGTGGCTAGCGCAGGTCGGTAGTCACCGCAGCGCGCGGCGGACTTCGGGATGATCGGCCCAGCGAGCCAGCGCTCCTTCCGGCACAAACGCCTCTCGCGCCAGAACGCCACTCGCGATCCCTCGCACGACGACGGACGCCCCGGCATCTTCCAGCCCCTGCCGGTCGAAAACGCGGGCGAGTTCGGCATACGCAGGCGCATAATGAGGATCCTGCTGAACGGCGATGCGCGCAAAGGCCTCGGCTTGCTTCCCATTACCCAGAAGCCGTGCGTTCCACGCCAACCGGACGTGCAGCGGAGCACTCGTCAAGGCCAGCGCTGCCGCCTGATCACCCGACCGCAGCGCTTCGTTGACACGCCCCGAAAGCCGCGCCGCCTCCATCCGCGTCAGCCACGCGACGCCATCACCCGGGATCGCAGCGGTGGCGATACGGGCGTCGCTCAACGCTTCCATCGGGCGCCCCATGCGGAGCAGCACGCGCGCTCTGGCGACACGAGCTTGGGCGTCGCTCGGAGATCGAAGCAGCGCATTGTCCAGCCGGACTTTCGCCTCGAACACACTTCCCGCTGTTTCCAGAGCGACGACAGCGCGATATACTTCGCTCGAAGCCGACGCAGCCGTTTCCTGCGCAGCAACAGGCGACAACACAACCCAGAACAGTAGGCAAACCGCGCACTGAGCCGAGCGTAAGAGAGCGATGCGTCGAGCTACCGTCATAGCCCAAGATCCCCCGTCCGCGCTGGAAGCGCAAGTCGTCCCTTCGTGGGTCGACCAGGCGATAGCAGCTTCAGGATCCTCTCTCGGACACCCGCGCCACTGGTACGCCTCGCTGGGGTCGACTAACGACGCAGCACGCGGCTGGGCGAAACGTGATGCTCCCCACGGCACGCTCGTGCTTGCAGACGAGCAGACGAACGGTCGCGGGCGGTTGGGCCGAGCGTGGCACACGCCTCCCAGAAGCGCACTCGCCTTGTCATTCATTCTCCACCTGCGACGAGCCGACGCCTACGGTGGACGTGTCGGAATGGCCGCTGCGCTGGCGATCGCGCGAGCCGCTGAACAAGTGACTGGAGCGAGAGCCGCAGTTAAATGGCCCAACGATGTGCGAGTAGACGGACGCAAGATCTCAGGCATCCTGATGGAGCGCACCGGAACGTCCAACTCACTCGTGCTCGGCATCGGCATCAACGTGTCACGCGAGGCGAGCGCGGGCGTCGACGGGGCTACGTCGTTGGAGGAAACTGCCGGACGCCCAATCGAACGGGGCGGCGCACTCACGGCCCTGCTGAAGCACCTGGATATCTTGCTCCAACTCGTCGGCGAAACGCGGGCGACGACGCTGCGGACGCTCTACGAATCACGCCTCGACGGGCTAGGAGAGCAGGTGTCTCTCTGGCATGCGCACAGCCCCACACCGACAACCGGACGCATGCTCGGAGTCGCGGACGATGGCGCGCTGCGCCTCGAACTCGCCGACGGTATCCGCCTCTTCCGCGCTGGCGACGTCACGTTTCGCCCTCCCATCTCGTGAGCGGCGCCATCGTCACCATCGACGTGGGCAACACAAACGCGAAGGGAATCATCTGGCGCGAAGGCCGCATCGACTCCCGATTTGCCGTCGGCACTGTCGCACTCTCTGACGGCCTGGCCGCTTTCCATCTGCCTTCAGATACCTCAAGGATCGCCGTCGCGTCTGTCGTCCCCTCGGCAAACGAACCGCTTCGGAATGCGCTCGAATATGAGCTTCCCGGCGTCCCGATTCACGTGCTCAACGCCCGTAATCTCGCTTCCCATCCAGATCGCCTACCGTACGCCCGATACGCTAGGCGCCGACCGCATCGCCGCCGCGCTGGGTGCCCACGTCCGCTATCCCCATGCTCCCGCCTTGGTCGTCGTCGACGCTGGCACTGCTGTTACCTACGAAGTCCTCGTCGAAAATCGCTACCTGGGCGGAGCCATCGCCCCCGGTCCGACGCTCCAACTCGCATCGCTCGCCAGAGGCACCGCACAGCTTCCCTACGTCGACTTGACCAGCTTGCCAGCCCTCATCGGCTCCGACACCGCGTCCTCCCTGGCCTCCGGCGCGTGGTGGGGATTCGTGGCTTCGGTCGACGGAATGCTTGCTCGGCTGCACGCTCATCTTGCTATGCCAGTGACCGTCGTCCTTACCGGCGGATGGTCCGAGAGACTGGCCGATCACATTGCGCACGATGCGCTCGCGCCGGATTTGGTGCACGAAGGACTCTACTCTGCACTCGGCTTACCACCTTCCCACTCGTCATCTTTAGCCAGCGAAGCGGGGTGAGAAAGAGGCGCACCCTATCGATTCAGCAGCGTCTCGATACGCGCCATCACCATTTCGGTGGCGACCTGGTTGTGTCCTCCACGCGGAAGAATCACGTCGGCCAGGCGCTTGGAGGGTTCGACAAACTCCAGGTGCATCGGGCGAACCGTCCGCTCGTACTGGTCGATCACCGACGTAGCCGAGCGTCCACGTTCTTCGATGTCGCGGCGCAAGCGGCGGATGAGGCGGATGTCGTCTGCAGTGTCAACGAACAGTTTGATGTCCATCCGCTTGACCAACTCCCTCTCAGCAAGAACGAGGATGCCTTCGACGATGATGACGGGGCGCGGTCGGACCGTATTCGTATCGGGCAGGCGGCTATGGTTGACGAAGTCGTAGCGTGGCTTCTCGATGGTATCGCCCTCCAGGAGCGTGTCGAGATGAGTAGCCATCAGGTCCGTTTCG
Source organism: Rhodothermales bacterium (assembly GCA_963793245.1). Lineage (GTDB taxonomy): Bacteria > Bacteroidota > Rhodothermia > Rhodothermales > BA12 > CAXBBB01. The sequence continues at coordinate 837,135 of CAWBZG010000002.1, read as the reverse complement.
AGCGCGTCCGGGTGGTCGAAGTTGAACTCGGTTCGGATCTTCGGAGGCAGGTGCGCCAGATCCTTATAGTAGGCGTCGTGATCGAGCACGGCGATGCGCTCCGGCCCGAACGCCTCGACGATCGTCCGCAACACGGTTGATTTGCCGGACCCCGATCCGCCCGCGATACCGATGACGACGGGCTTCCGCATCAGCCTTTGCGCACGTAGACGAGCGTCGTCGTCTTGGCGTCCGCATCGGTTTCAGTCGAGTGCTCGTCGAGCCGATAGCCATCGGGCGCGCGCCACTCGCGCAGACCTTCGAGATCGTCGACAGTCTCGCGTGCGATGTAGTTGACGAGTTGGCCGCGCAGTTGCTTAACGCCGTGCGAAACCGTCGAGCGCTCGCCCGCCTTCTCGCGCACGAACTTGACCAAGAACTGCTCTTCGTAGGTGTGCTCATCGTCCCAGACGTCCTGGTGCGCGTTGGGTAGCAGATTCCACACGATGCGGCCCTTCACAGTCCGATTGAGCACTTCGCTCACGCGCGGACGCCAAAACGCGCTGACCTTACCGACTTCAGGCAGCGACGCGTCAATCTTGAGGCGGTAGGCGGGAATCAGATCGTCCGGACGGAGCAAACCGTAGAGTCCCGACACGATGACGGTGTGCTCCAAGAAGCGACGCTGAGCACCCGTCGGCAGACCTTGAAAGTCCATCGACTGATACATCACGCCGGGGCTGTACCGTTCGAGCGCAGCCATGAGCGGCGCGCCGGACAGGTTGAGGTTGTCGTCAAGCGCTTGGGCGAGCGTGTCGCCTTTGACGCCGAACACACTTTCGTGCGCATCCTCGCCCGTGCGGACAAACTCTTGAAGGGCAGCAATCAGCTTTTTGCGCTCAGGGTTGAGTTCGCGAAAGTAGTTGAACGTCCCCCCCGCGCGGATGTCGAACATGTCCGGGGCGAGCGGATTGCCGCCGGTCTGCTTGCCCTCAGCGGGCGGCATCAGAATCGTAAAGTCAGGCATAGTAGAGCGTCAGGCAGAATCGACCGAGCGGACCTCGCCAATCAGGGCGTCGATCTCGGCCCGGATGCGGGCGGCTTCCTCACGGGCATTGCGCACCACGGCTTGCCCCGTTCCACGCGCCGTCGTATCGACCTCTGAGTCCGAACGCTGCATCAACTCCGATAGTCGCGTGGCACGGTCGCCCAGGCGTTCGAGTTGGTAGACAATGCGTCGACGCAGCTTCTGCCCTTCCTCAGGCGCGAGCAGCAATCCAGCGGCGAGACCGGCAGCACTGCCGAAGAGAAATCCTAGCGTACTCGAACGGGACATGCGAGCGAATCTGAGGCGAATGGTAGTGAGAGAGCGCAAAGTACGAACGCGCACAAAAAAGGGCTGCCCCTCAATCGAGAGACAGCCCACAAAAGTCAGCGTCTAGCGCTTCTTCTTGTGACGATTCTTGCGCAGGCGCTTCTTGCGCTTGTGAGTGGCGATCTTGTGTCGTTTGCGCTTGCGTCCGCAGGGCATAGAGAAGAGGGTAGATATTGAGGCGTCTCGAAGGATGAGTAATATAGGTCTAGCCGCCTCTGAGTTCCCACCGCCAACCAAAGCTTCGCAGTCGGCATACTAGCTGAGACGATTGATCCATCTCGTCGTGCGATTCAGCCGGTTGACTGCGTTTGGGAGCCGAAGTGTCCTGTATACTCCGCACCTCACGGTGAGATCGTGGACACTCAGGGCAGTTTTTACTACCCCCTAACCCGCTGAAACAAAAAAACTTAGCCTCTATTAGGTATGGCACGCACGTTGCTCGTACATCACGTGTATCCGAACAGGATGCCGCGTGCAGCGACCTGCACAAGCCGGACGGGACGAAGGGTGAGCGTTTCCGTCCGGCTGTTTTTTTTGCCCCTACGTCCGATGCGCTCTCACCTCGTTGCTGCTCTCATACTGATCAGTTTCTCCGGCTGCGCCCCGACGCTGACGCCGCCCTACTTCGATTACGCGGAGCAGGCCTCGACCTTGCCGGCAAATGCTGACGTAGTAGAGGCACTACGAGAAGCTGGATGGCAAATCGCCGACGACTCGTCCGCTGTCGCTCTCGAAACGCAGCCCAGGACGTTCAGTCAGGCCGGGATTTACCGCGTCGAAGCGCATCTGGAGGTGCTGCCGATGGCGTCGAACCGGGTCCGCGTGCTCGTCCATCCGTATCGAGTCTACTTCGACGGCGCGCGCAACAAGATCGGCTACCTGCCTGCTAACCTGCGCCGCGCCATTGAGCCGCCGCTACTCGACGCGATGAAGGCGAATGGGTTCGAGGCTGCCGTCCAGACGGAGAAAGGGGAACCTGCGGCGGCACGCTAGGTATCTTCTCCACGCTTCGGCGTACGTTCTTTGAACACATGGGGGTGTTCCGGTTTCGACGGGTGAGTCGCGCAACAGGTTGCGTGCCGAGGATTCCAGGATCCTCGTTAATCCGACTGGAAAACCATAATTGCGAACGACTACTCGTACGCGCTGGCTGCGTAAAGCCCCAGCTGTCTCCTACCGCGCTTGCCTATCGGCAAGGTAACGAGGCATCGACTTAAGATAGGATGATGTGGAAAGCCACCGGCTGAGGCTGACCGCGTTAAATCAATCAGCCTGGCACACGATCCGGCCCTGCCGTCTGGCTATGGACCGTGTGTGAGATCAACAATAGGACGGCTAGGTTACGTAGACGCCTGATTTGTCCGCTCACTCGGACCCGGGTTCGACTCCCGGCACCTCCACTCCCATCCAACATGCCCTGCGCTGACCTCGGTCGGTGTGGGGCATGTTGCGTTTATGGGGCGGCTTCCGTTCTGAGTTTACACTCACTTCGACCATGCTGACTCGCTTCAGTCTTTGCTCGTCAGCATGGCAGACAGCGCCTCGTCGTCCATCGACTCAGCCCAATCGCGCGGTAATTCGAGGCGGACAGACTGCGCGCCACCCCTCGGCGTGGCGACGACGACTACGCTATCGTCCTCTGTCTCTCGCTCCGAATGTTTCGCTTCCGCGTGCGTATCTCCTGCGTTAGCGAGGGTCTGCGCAAACGACCATTCGGTGCCATCGGAATTCGTGATTGTGCGCTCAGTCATAGGGTCATGAGGTGAATCGCCGAAGTACGCGATATCGGACCACGTGCAACCGTGAAAGGACTGTCGGACGACACACCGAGCGCTCGCTCTGTTACAACTGCCCCTTAACCCGCCATCCGCTGCCGGACGGCCTCAAAGAGCAGCACGCCCGTGGCGACGCTTGCGTTGAGCGATTCGACGGCACCGGGCATCGGAATCGACACCAACCCGTCGCAGGCTTTGGCGACGGACGCACTCAGGCCATTTTTCTCGCTGCCGACGACGAGGATCGTAGCGCGTGCCCAGTCCCATGCGGTGTGAGCCGTTTCGCTCGTGCCCTCGGCGCCGACGACCCAATAACCGCGTTCTTTAGCAGCTTCGAGCATCGTCGCCATCTTATCGACGCGTGCGATGGGCAGTTGCAGCGCAGTTCCGGCGCTCGCTTTTAGGGCCGTCGCTCCGATAGGGGCGGCACCTTTGCTGCTCACGAGGACACCCGCCACGCCCGCCGCTGCCGCGCTGCGCAGGATGGCGCCGACGTTGAAGGGGTCTTCCAGACCGTCGAGAGCGAGTAGAATGGGCATCCGCTCCTTCACGTCGTCGAGCGTCGGGGCGACAGTCGAGAAGAGCGCATCGGCATCCGAATAGGTGACAGCCGAGACCAGGGCGACAGCGCCTTGATGGTTGATGCCCGGCGCCAGTGCGTTGAGCCGCTTTTGCGGTACGAACTGGACCTGCAAGCCCGCCGCGCGCGCCATGCCCGCGATCTGCTTGAGCGTGCCGGTATCGTTCTGCAAATAGACCCGCTCGACGCGCGACGGATCGGCGTCGACGATTTCCCTTACGGCATTGCGTCCGGCGAGGACGGCTTCCTGATGGTCGAGGTCGGACATGGCGTGAGGGGTGTGAGCCTAAACGAAAAAAGCCCCGATGCGACGTGCGCACCGGGGCCGGAGCCGATAAGCGGATTCGAACCGCTGACCTGTTCATTACGAATGAACCGCTCTACCAACTGAGCTATATCGGCAGGACTGTAAAACTACGCCGGGCTGGGCGGGCTGTCAACCAGCGCGCACATCTTCACCGGCATCTCAACGCACGACCCGTGATCCCTCCCCTTTGTCGTGCGTTTGCGCGGATTCCAATCTACGCCCGATATGTCCGATCCGCTTTCTTGTCTCCGCGACCACCTCGCCCCGATTCACGACCTCAGCGCGTCGGCTGCCGTTCTCGAGTGGGACCAGGAAACCTACCTCCCTCCTGCCGCGCATTCTGCGAGAGCGAACCAAGTCGCTACGCTGCGGACGCTGGCGCACCAGATGCTGACGAGCGACGAAACGGCCCAAGTCGTCGCAGACGCGCTCCCTCTGCTCGCCGACCTAGAAGCGCGCAACGACGACCAGTCGATCTTCGACGCCGGATTGATCCGCGAAACGGCGCGCGACCTCGAACACGCGCAAAAGCTGTCGTCCGACTTCGTCTCGCGCCAGGCGACTGCCATCGGTCTAGCCAAAGAAGCCTGGCGTCACGCGCGCGAAGCCGACGACTTCAGTCACTACGCGCCGCACCTGGAAACCATCGTCGCCCTCAACCGCGAACTGGCTGACCTGCTGGGATTTGACGAGCATCCATACGATGCCCTACTCGACCAGTTCGAACCCGGGGCGACGACGTCTCAACTTCAACAGGTTTTCGGCGACTTGCGCGAACGGCTCGTCCCCATCGTCCAGACGCTGTCCGAGCGCGAGCAGCCCGGACTGGACGCCGTCTCGGGCGACTTCCCGCAAGGGGCGCAGTGGGATCTGGGCATGAAGGTGCTGGCCGACATCGGCTTCGACCTCGCGCGCGGACGCCAAGACGTATCGACGCACCCGTTCACGACGACGTTCGACCGGACCGATGTCCGCATCACGACGCGCGTCGATCCCAACTACTTCCCATCCGCTTTCTCGTCTACGCTCCATGAGGCGGGGCACGGGATGTATGAGCAAGGTGTGGACCAGAGGACAGCGCGGACTCCGCTGGCGGAGGGTACATCGCTGGGGATGCACGAGTCGCAGTCGCGGTTGTGGGAAAACCTGGTCGGGCGGAGTCGTCCGTTTTGGTCACACTACTGGCCCCAGACTCAGGCCGCGTTCCCCGAAGCACTGTCCGGCGTTACGCTTGACGATTTCTATGCGGCGATGAATCACATCGCCCCGTCGCTCATCCGCGTCGAGGCAGATGAAGTGACGTACAACCTGCACATCATGCTGCGGATGGAGCTGGAAATCGCCCTGATTGAAGGCACGCTGTCCGTCGCCGATCTTCCTAAAGCGTGGAACGACGCGATGGAAAACTACCTCGGCATCCGCCCTGCAACTAACGCGGAAGGTGTGCTTCAAGACGTGCACTGGAGCTTGGGGACCATTGGCTACTTCCCGACCTACGCCCTGGGCAATCTGATGTCGGCGATGCTGTGGGACGCCTGCGACCGCGACCTAACGCCGACGCATGGTACGCTCGACGAGCAGATGGCGCGGGGCGAATTCAAGCCGCTTCTCGACTGGATGCACACGCACGTCCACCGCTGGGGTAGAGCTAAGTCCGCCGACCGCATCCTCCGCGACGCTACTGGCGGCCAGCTCACCGCCGAGCCGTGGCTGGCCTATATCGCTCGCAAGTATGATGTGTGATCGAGCGCCGAGATAGGCGTCACACCGGAGATCGCCATGTCGCGCTGCTCCTCGCGATAAATAAGGTGATGCAGTAAGGTGGATTGGACGTTTGGGATCGGATCAGAAATCGGCCTTATCTCGATCCGGCGATATAGACGCAGAGTGGAGAGAGTCCCCAACATCTTCCTGCTTGATGCGCAGCGAGTTTGACCGATTCTATCGACTGAAACGGCGCGCCAGCCGGAGCGAGTTCAGCCTTGACCTTTTGCAGTCTTTTGCATCAAGGCATAAAGACTGCCGCGCAGCGAAACTACCGAAGACGTCGACAAGCCACAAACGCGAATCCCGCGCCTCCACACATCGCCTGTCCCTAGTTTCCGCCCCACTTCTGCATTCCCACGCGATGACCGAAACCGCAACCTGGGCCGACCGCCCCGCCCTCCAGCAGCCCACCTACCCCGACGCGTCGAACTCGACCGCGTCCTGACGCACCTGCGCAGCCTGCCGCCGCTCGTCACGTCGTGGGAGATCCGTAGGCTGAAAGGCCATCTCGCCGAAGCTGCACACGGCAAGCGCTTCCTATTGCAAGGCGGCGATTGCGCCGAGAGTTTTTCCGAGTGCCAGGACGAGGTCATCACGAGCCGCCTGAAGGTACTGATGCAGATGAGTCTGGTGCTCGTTCATGGACTGCGCAAACCCGTCGTCCGCGTCGGGCGCGTGGCCGGACAGTACGCCAAACCCCGCTCGTCCGACGACGAAACGCGCGACGGTGTGACGCTACCCAGTTACCGGGGCGACATCATCAACGGGCCGGACTTTACGCCCAAAGACCGCATCCCCGACCCGGACCGCCTGTTGCGCGCCTACTACAAATCGGCGCTGACGCTCAACTTCATTCGGGCGCTGAGCGAGGGCGGGTTTGCCAACATGCACCACCCCGAGTACTGGAATCTGCGCTGGGCTGGAGATTCGGGCCACGCCGATGCCTACGACCGCATCGTCCGCAGCATTAGAGAGGGACTCGAGTTCGTCGGCACACTCACGAGCGCCAACCTCCACGACTTGGAACGCGTCGAGTTTTACACGTCGCACGAGGCCCTGCTGCTGCGCTTCGAGGAAGCGTTGACGCGGACCGTTCCCCGGCGCGACGAGCCGTACAACCTGGGCACGCATTTCCCCTGGATCGGCATGCGGACAGCCGCCGTCGACCAGGCGCACGTCGCGTATATGGCCGAGATCGACAACCCGATTGCCGTCAAGATCGGGCCGGGAATGACGCGCGATTGGCTGCGCGACCTTATGCGCACGCTCGACCCCAACCAGGATCCAGGTCGGCTGACGCTGATCGTCCGAATGGGTGTCGATGGCGTCGAGGACACGCTGCCGGGTTTAATCGAAACGGTGCGCAAGGAAGGCCGAACCGTTCTATGGGTGTCCGACCCGATGCACGGCAACACGCGCACCACGAGCGAAGGCCACAAAACACGCCGCTTCGACGACATTTTGTCCGAAGTCGACCAGTCGGTCCGCATCCATGCAGCCCATAACTCGCGGCTAGGTGGCGTCCATCTGGAACTGACGGGCGAAGACGTGACCGAATGCACGGGTGGCGCGAGGGGGCTGGCCGACGCCGACCTACACCGCGCCTACCGCAGCCAAGTCGACCCCCGACTCAACGCGGAACAGGCGCTCGAAATGGCGCTTCGCATCAGTAACCTGTTCCGAACTCTCCACTCGTAGAACCACGTCGGTGGAGGAGTGAGATCGCTTCGACCTCAACCCAGGAATGGTGCCAGATCCGGCCCCACACCCTCAGCAGATTAACGCCATCTACACGGCGGCTTTTCTATATTGGAAGGCTCCGCAGCGACCACGCGCGCGGACTCCCTTTTCCTCTCGCGCCGGTAGCCAACCCGACGCCCAAAGCAGAGCACTATGTACGCTATCGTTGAAATCGCGGGCAAACAGTTCAAGGTCGAACAAGACGCCACGCTCTATGTCCCCTTCCACGCCGAAGCCAGCGAGGGCGACACGGTCACGTTTGACCGCGTACTCCTGACCGGCGGCGACTCGACGACAGTCGGTACGCCCGCGATCGAAGGCGCTACGGTCGAAGCCAAAGTGCTCGGCCACGTCCGCGGCGACAAGATCATCGTCTTCAAGAAGAAGCGCCGCAAGCGCTATCGCCGCACGCGCGGACACCGCCAGGACTACACGCAGATCCAGATCACGTCGATCGGCGTCTAAGGTCGCTCTCCACTTCGCACGCATAACCTCTCCACTCTCATGGCACATAAGAAAGGCGTAGGCTCGACCAAAAACGGTCGCGACTCCAACCCGAACATGCTCGGCGTCAAAGCCTTTGGCGGCGAGTCCGTCACGGCAGGCTCGATCATCGTCCGTCAGCGCGGCACCAAGGTCCACCCCGGCACCAACGTCGGCAAGGGCGGCGACGATACGCTGTTCGCCACCGAGCACGGCACCGTCCGCTTCTCGCGCGGACGCAACAACCGCAAGTTCGTCCACATCGACGCGGTCTGAGTCTCTGACTCCCCTCTTTCGGCCTCCATCCGACGCGTTCGGGTGGAGGCCGTTTTGCGTCTGGGACACACCTCCCATCATCCAGGCATCGCGAGGAGCGAAGCAGACGCGGCGATCCCCGACGCCTGATCCACCCTCCTCGCTTGACGATCACGCTGAACACCGCAAGCACTTCCATTGCCCCTGCGCTCCGGGCGTAGCTTCCACGATGCCCCCGAACCAGGGCGACATGCGATGTCGCCCCTACGGGAGGTCGAATCTTGCTTCTTGGTTTTCCTTTGTTATGCGCCTGCTCGCTGTTTTGATGTTGCTCTCGTTCACCGCCTGCGTCGAGTCGCTCGACGGGCCGCCCGGTTCTGGGATGGGCGATTTTCCGATGGCGTCTCCGGCGTGGGTCGGCGATGCCGTCATCTACGAGGTCTTTGTGCCCGACTTCTCTCCCGAGGGCACGTTTGCAGGCGTTGAGGCGCGGCTCGACTCGCTCCAATCGCTCGGCGTGACGACGCTGTGGCTCATGCCCATCCACCCGATCGGCGTCGAAGGACGCAAGGGCGACGCGCTGGGATCGCCCTACGCTATCCGTGACTACTACGCCGTCAATCCCGAGTACGGCACGCTGGAAGACTTCCAGCGTCTGGTCGCCGCGACGCACGATCGAGATATGCAGGTAATCATCGACTTCGTCGCCAACCACACAGCGCCGGACAACGCGTGGACGACTGAGCATCCGGATTGGTACGTGTTGGGCGACGATGGCAAACCCCAAGTCCCGCACGGGAACGACGGCGTCCCGACCGACTGGACCGATACCGTAGAACTCGACTACGACAACCCCGAGGTCACAGCGGAGATGATCAACGTGCTGCGCTTTTGGGCGATTGAACAGAGCGTCGATGGCTTTCGCTGCGACGTGGCGGGCATGGTGCCGATTGCGTTTTGGGAGCAGGCGATCGCTTCCCTCCGGTCTGACAAAGGCGTATTGATGCTGGCCGAGGGCGAGGAGATGGACCTCCACGCCGCAGGCTTCGATCTGACCTACGCGTGGCCCGAATACGCGACTCTAAAAGAGGTGTGGGCCGGGAAGCCCGCCGCCGACTACGCCGACCGCGTTGCCACCATCCTGACTGAACTGCCGCCCGGAGCCGCGCGCCTGCGTTTCTCGACCAACCACGACGAAACCGCGTGGGACGCCCCGCCCCCTGCGCTTTTCGGCGGACAAGAGGGAGCGCAGGCCGCCTTCGTCCTCACCGCTGCCCTACCCGGCGTCCCCCTCGTCTACAACGGACAGGAAACCGGAGTCGATCAGACCGTCCCCTTCTTCTCTGCCACGCCCATCGACTGGAACGCCAACCCGGACGTTCAAGCCTGGTATCGCCGCTTCCTCGAGGCCTACACCGCATCCGACGCGCTACGCCGAGGCGACTATCGCCTGATTACGGCAACAGAAGACGCCATCGCATTCGAGCGCACCAGCGGAGACGAGCGCCTGATCGTCGTCGTCAACGTCCGCTCCACGCCGACGACGATCAGCCTTCCCGCCACTGTGGGTCGCGACCTGCTCTCGGGCGGAGACGTGAATCTGGGCGGCTCGACCGAACTAGCGCCCTATGCCGCACACCTGATCGCTGTCGGCGAGTAGACAGGCAGAAGCGGGACTCCACTCTGGTCATCCCGGATACGTCGGCAAGTCGTCTAGCGGAGTTAGCGCGCCCGACGTGACGGCGTAGGCTTCGTGGCGAAGGCCGTTGGTGAGCGCGAGCACGTCGGCGTGGATGACGCGGGCGTAGCGGGCCACCTGACGTAGCGCCACTTCGCCGACGGCTACATCAGGCGCCTTGCATTCGGCGAGCAGCCACGGTCGTCCGTCGCGCCGATACACGACGACATCGGCGCGCTTGGACTGGCCGGATACGTCGAAGCCTTTCTCGACGGCCACGAGCGACAACGGAACGCCGCGATGCGCGACGAGAAAGCCGATCAGGTGCTGCCGAACCCACTCCTCGGGCGTCAGCCGGACGTGGCGCGAGCGGACCGGATCGAAGATCATCAGACCGCGACTCTCTTCGACGATGCGCGCTTCGATAGGAGGAAACGCCAATTCGGGAAGCGGCGCGCTCATTCCCCTGCTGTCGCCAATTCGCCGCGTCCGCCCTGCGAGGCAGGGTCGTATCCGGTCATCTCGACGTATCCGACGCCCGTCAGTCCGCCGCCGCCATTGACGCGGACGGCGCCCTCCCAGTAGCGGACGGAGACGTTGAGTTCTTGGTCGTCCAGCACACTCTCGACGGACAGGTCTAGCCCTTCGGACGGCACGCGCACGCGCCACGCGACAGGATAGGTGGCATCGCTGTGCGGACTGGTCCATTGGCGCGTCGGCTCGACCGAGAAATCGTCCAGCCGAAGCGTTCGACTAGTGCCGTCGACCTCGACGATCGTGCCTTTGCTTAGCGCGCTCGCACCGCCGTCCCGGTCTCGGAGTTGGTAGACCATCAGGTCGCGTCCATCGCTCAGTTGCAGCGCGAACCAGTCCCAGCCTACCTGCCCGTCGTCGAGCGCCGACGTGCTCCACTCACGATCCATCCACACCTGCCCACGCACGTCGACGAGTCCAGCATCAGGCGTCTCGAACGTGCCGCGCGCGTCGAGTCGGGTGTAGCTGTAGTAGTAGCTAGCGTTTCCCGGCTCGCGCCCTTTCTGGCTCAGACCTCGGTCGCCCTGGAGCACCATCGGCTTGGCAGGCGTGACGAGCAGGTCGATTGCGACGCCGTCTTGCCGAGCATAGACGCGCATCTGCGGCAAGCCCTCCGGTCCGGCTTCAACGGCCCAGTCGTCCAGATGGACGCGGAACGGATCGGCTTGCGCTCCGGCTAGTCCACCGGCTGCACGACTGAACCGCTCAAACGCATGAAATTGCTCGGCGGCGATGTCGGTCACGCCGAAGTGTCCCATGTAGAACTGCCGCGTATTCCAGTCGCCGTATTGGGTCGTGTCGACTGTCGGAGGCGAAGCGGCGACGCGGAACAGAGTCAACTCGAAGCCGAACGGACGCCCGTCGGGAAACGGCAGGTCGACCAGGGGGACGGCAGGCTCTGGCGCATTGGGATCCACGGCGGCGAGGTTGCCCGTCAGGTACCACCACTCGGTGCGGAAGTCGGGGTGCGGACCGTGATCGGCGGGAAACACAAACTCGCGCGGCTCAATCGCCAGCGCAAACCCCGTCGTGTCCGACCGCATCGCATCGGCCAGCCCCAACCCGGTCACATCGGGCCGATCTTCGCGCGTCAGCACGAACGCCGCCGCCCCCAACGAGGCCACGACGACACCCAAAATCAACAGCAGCGAACGAACAGACATAGATCAGCGATAGATACGATGTAGCACCGCAGCATGCTGCGGCGTGGGTGCAGTCGAGGCATAGTATGTCGACGTGGCGTGCCACGCCGCTACGGGGCTTAGAGGATCACCCATCGCGCAATGCGTCGGCGGGACGAGATTGCGCCATCCGCCACGCCGGGTAGAGTCCCGCGAGGATTGCCGCCACCAGCGCCAGCGCGACAGCCGTCAGTAGCGTGCCGGGCGTGATCGAAAACTGCAGCGTCCACCCGAACGAGCGTCGGTTGACGACGAAGACCAGCGCCGCCGCCAGTCCGATGCCCAGCGGTAGGCTCAGCAGTCCGGCGACCAGCCCCATCAGCGCCGTCTGGATCCCGATCAGCCCGCCGACCTCGCGCCGCGTCATACCGACGGCCCTCAGCGTCGCCAGTTCGCGGGCACGTTCGAGTTGCAGCGCCATCAGCGCCGACAGCACGCCGACGAACGCGACGGCCATTGCCAGCAGACGGAGCACGCTCGTGATCGTAAACGTGCGGTCGAATACGTCCATCGAGTATTGCCGCAAGCCTGCGTTTGACTGGATGACTACGTCTTGCTGCGCTACTGTCGCCCGGCGCATCCGCTCGACCAGCGTATCGGGCGACGTACTCGCGTCGGCGTAGAAGGCCATGCCGCTGACGCCTCGATCGGCGTAGAGTTGTTCGTAGGTGCTGCGGTAGATCATCGCCACGCCCAGGTCGGATGCGTAGTCAAAGAAAACGCCAGCGACGGGAAAGGCGCGCGGTCCCTGATCGGTGACGAGTCGGAGCGTATCGCCCACGCCGAGGTTGCGTTTCAGGGCCATCGGTTCGCTGACCATCACGGCCTCTCCGCTGCGCAGACGCGGCCAGACCAACGCCGGGTCGCCTTCCTTGATGCGGAACGTACGCTCCTGCGCCTCGCCTCCCCGTATGGCGATGAGTTGCGTCTCGTCCCCGCCGACGACACCGACGGTCGCGTTGCGGATCGTGTAGAACGAAGCCACGCCGGGCGTTTGCGACAGCGCTTGGACGACACCCGGCGAAAGACTCGCCTCTCCCCTGCGTGCGACCAGTGCCGGAGGTTGAGCGTACACGTCGGCGACCAAGGCACCTTCGAGCCAGACGACGACGGTCTCCCGGAACGAGCCGATCATCGTGCCGACGCCGATCGTCGCACTCGTCGCCACCGCCAGTGCTGCCACGGCAACGGCGACGCGACTCAGGTTGGCTTCCATACCGCCTGCCGCCATTCGTCCGGTCGATCCGCCCAGCGCGCTCGCAATCGGACGAATCAGCCGCCCGAACGCCAGCACCAAAACCGGGACGAGGAGCGCGAACCCCAAGATCGCCGCCAGCATCGCCGCATACGCAGCCACCAACCCGACATTTGGCAGCATCAGCACGACCGTGCCGACGAGCAGCAGGCCGACGCCAGCGAGTGAGAGCCGAGGGAGCACCTTGCGCAGCGCGTCCTCGCTAGACGAGCGCCGCACGACCGTCGCGATCTCTGTGCGCGCAGCCTCCCACGCAGGAAGCAAAGCCGCAATCGCCGTCGCCCCGATGCCCAACGCGACGCCTTTGATCAGCGTCCACGCGCTCAGATCGAAGCCGCCGACGGCCACGGTGAAGTAGAGATCGTTGATCGTTTGGGCGACCAGCGTCACCAGCCCGCGTCCCAACACGATCCCCAGCAAGACGCCTAGAATCGTCCCGATCAGCCCGATTACGAGGGCTTCGCCGATGACGAGTGCAAACACCTCGCGACGCGTCACACCGACGGCGCGCAGGTAGCCAATCAGCGTTCGCCGCTGGACGACCGAGAACGTGGTCGTGTTGTAGACGAGAAAGACGCCGACGACGAGGGCCAGAAAACTCAGCGCCGTCAGGTTGAGCCGGAACGCCTGGGTCATCCGTTCGAGCGCCTGGCTCCGCGCCTGAGGCCTGCCGATGGAAACGCCGTCCGGCACGAGGGCTTTCACTTGGGCGACCGTCGCCTCGTCCGCGATCAGGTCGATGCGGGACAAACGTCCGTTCAGGTCGAGCACGCGCTGCGCCGTCCCGATATCGGCGATCAGCATCGACTCCATTACACGGGCCGTCTGCTCGTCGCCCGGATCGAGCAAACTCGCGACCGTTAACACAAACACCACGCCCTCATGCGAGACCGAAAGCGTATCGCCCACGTCAACGCCTAGCCGTGCCGCTGCCGGTGGCGAGAGGAATGCGGTATTGGGGATCGATAAGAACTGGTCCAGTCCGCCGCCGCTACGGTCCGTCGTGAACGCGCGAAACGGCCCATCCGATAGTGGATCGATGCCCATCAGGTTGAGCACGCGCCCGCGCGAACGCACGTACCCACTGACGACTGGGGCGCTGGGCCGAATGCCGTCGGCACGCAGCACGCGCAACAGACTGTCCGGTACCGTCCCCGCCGCGCCTTCCAAACTGTGCGTCGCTCGCCCCGCGACGGTCTCGGTCGACACGCCAAATGCACTCGTCGCGCTCTCATTGGCGAGATCGACGGCGACGACGACTGCCACGCCCAATGCCACACCGACGAGGGAGAGCAGGAGCAGCCACGGATGGCGCGTCAGGTAGCGAGCGGAGGCACGAGTAAGCATAGCGTCAGGCAACCGGAGTCACAACTTCCAGCCCTTCGTGCAGCGTACCGTCGCGCAGGCTGAGTACGCGGTCGGCGCGCAGTGCGATCGCGGGATCATGCGTCACGACGAGCAGCGTCTTTCCTCTGTCGCGCGCCAAGTCGTGCAGCAAGTCGAGCACGCGATCCGCCGTTGAGCGGTCCAAGTTGCCGGTCGGCTCATCGGCTAGGATCAGATCGGGGTCGTGCGCCAGCGCTCGTGCGACGGCAACGCGCTGCTGCTCCCCGCCCGAAAGTTTGTCGGGATATGCATCGGCCCGATCCGCAAGCCCCACATCGCCCAGCAGTTGCTGCACGCGTCCGGCGTCTTTGGTGCCGACCAGATCCATCGGAAGCTGCACGTTCTCGCCAACGGTGAGCGTCGGAATCAGGTTGAACTGCTGAAACACAAACCCGATGCGCCGCCGCCGCGCCAGGGTACGCTCGCGTTCCGAAAGGGCGGTCAGATCCAAGTCACCCAGTAGCACGCGTCCCGAAGTCGGCAGGTCGATGCCAGCGATCAGGTTGAGCAGCGTACTCTTGCCACTTCCGCTACGCCCGAACAGGGCAGCGAATGTGCCGCTAGCGATTCGAGCACTCGCACCGCTCAGAACGATCCGCTCTGCTTCGCCTTCCTGGAAACGGCGCGTCAGTCCGTCAAGGACGAGGTCGGGCGAGGCGGACATAGCGGCAGATCGAATGGAGCGCCGCGTACGCTTGAGCGCTTCGGATTGTCCGCCTGCACCCGGTTTTCAATTGAAACTGAAAGTTTGATCTCCGTCGCAGTCCTGGCAGGTCGAAGCCGACCTGCCAGGACTCCATCTCAGTACCCGAACGAGTTGAGAAATACGTCCTTCTTGCGCCAGTCGTCGCGGACTTTGACGTGGAGTTTGAGGAACGAGTCGCGTCCGGTCATCTCTTCGATGTCGCGCCGCGCGGCGATGCCGATTTTTTTCAGCGCCAATCCGCCTTTGCCAATCAGGATGCCTTTCTGCGAGTCCCGCTCGACGACGATTTCGGCTTCGATGTGATCGCGTTCGGGCGTCTCCTCGAACTGCACGATGTTGACTTGGGTCGCGTACGGGACCTCTTGGCGGAACTGCATAAAGATTTTCTCGCGGATGATCTCGGTCACGAAAAAGCGCTCGGGATGCTCGCTGACGGCGTCGGCAGGGTAATACGGAGGGCCGAGCGGGATACGCTCAAGAATCTTCTCGAGTAGATACTCCAGGTTGTATCCGCGCGTCGCCGAGATCGGGACGATGGCATCCCACTCGCGCAACTTGCTGAACGCATCCGCGACGGGCAGCGCTTCTTCTCGGGCGATCAAGTCCATCTTGGTCAGTACCAAAATCGCGTTGCGCCCTTCGATGGCGGCCAATTCTTCGTCGTCGGCGGGGCGCGTGGCGTCGGCGAGGAAGAGGATCACATCGGCGTCCGTCAGCGCGCGGTCGACGGCAACCATCATGCGCTCTTGCAGTGCGTACTTGGGCTGCAGCAGTCCGGGCGTGTCGAGCAGCACCACTTGGTGATTATCGCCGTTGAGGATGCCGACGATCCGGTGCCGCGTCGTCTGCGGCTTGCGCGTGACGATAGCGAGTTTCTGACCGACGAGCGCGTTGAGCAGCGTGCTCTTGCCCGCGTTGGGCCGACCAACGAGCGTGGCGTATCCGCTTCGATGACCGGCAGGAACGGAGATGATGGGATCGGGAGCGTCGGCGTTTGACGGGGCGTCGGTAGGTTCGGAGTCAGACATGAGAAGTCGATTGGAGGTAATCGTGGTGGAGTCACCACCGAAGTGATTGCAGCGGCGGAGTATGCCCCGTCGGTACAGTGAGAGGGTCAGAGAATAGCAGCCCGAGAAGAGACGAGCGCGTGCATGTCGCGGACCGCGCGGTCCATGCCGACGAACAGGGATTCAGCGATGATCGAGAAGCCGATGCTGACTTCGTGTAAGGCAGGTAGCGCGGCAGCGAAGGCGGGGTAGTTGCGGCGGTCCAACCCGTGCCCGGCGTGAACGGCTAAACCGGCAGCGTGTGCCTGGGCAGAAGCCGCAGCCAATCGGCGCAGAACGGCCTGCCGCTCGGCTGCCGTCTTTGCGTTGGCGTAATCGCCGGTATGAAGTTCGATGGCGTTGGCGCCGACCGCGATACAGGCGTCGATCTGATCCGGCTCGGGATCGACAAACAGCGCGACCTCTTCGATTCCCGCGTCGAAAAAACGCGGCAGCAACTGCGTCAGCCGATCGCGGTGGGCGACGACGTCCAAGCCGCCTTCGGTCGTCAGTTCCTCGCGGCGTTCGGGGACGAGCGTCGCCAGGTGCGGCTGCGTTTGGAGACAGATCTGAACGACTTCATCGGCCATGCTCAACTCGAAGTCCAGTTTGCCCCGAACGGTCTCTTTCAAGCGCTGGACGTCGCGGTCCGTGATGTGGCGGCGATCTTCGCGCAGGTGAAAAACGATGCCGTGTGCTCCGGCAGCCTCACACGCAAGCGCCGCGTGGACGGGATCGGGAAACGCTTCGCCGCGGGCATTTCGCAGCGTCGCGACGTGGTCGATGTTGATGAGCAGGCGCGTCGGGGCGCCAGAAAGCGATGGTTCGGGCAACGAATGGCGGGGGCGAGAGTCTGATAAGTACGCGCGTTGCACGCCACTGCGCACTCAGAGTTTGCGCGGCGGGAAGCGGGCTGCGTACTTTCGTCACGTCGTCTCCGCTTTCCCCACGTGAGCGCGTGCGCTTCGAAGCGCATTCGTCCGCACGCGGCGACGCCTCCTTACCCGACCATTCTCCTTCTGGATCCTCCCCATGAGCAAAGGTGCCAGCATCGCTGTCCAACTAATCCTCGTCCTCGTCATCGTTGGACTGGGTTATTTCCTCTACGAATCCATCACGACGCCTTGGGAGGAACGCGAACTGATTATCGAGCAGCGCGAAGAGGTGCGCCAGCGCATGTCAGACGTCCGGCAAGTGCTCATCCGACACAACCAGGTCAACGGCCGCTTTCCTTCGACGCTTGACTCGGTCAAGATCTTCGCCGAGACCGACAGTTCGCTACTGGCCGACCGCGACCAGATTTTCGGCTCGGGCTACACGTTCGACTCTCTTCTCCTCTCCCCGCTCTCGGGTGAACGCTTCACGTATACCGCTTCCGACACGGGCCGCGTCAAGTACTACCACCTCGGCTCCCCCGACTACCCCGCAGACTTCATCGGCGCCAAAGGCCCCGAAGTGAACAAGCTGAACGTCGCGAGCTGGGAGTAACAGTCCCGCCGACGCTCGGCGTTTTCGTACTCCATCCCGGCTGCCCATGACCGATCCGCAGGCCCGCGCCGCCATCGCGTTTGAGGGCGAGACGCTCCGCTATGCCGAAGTCGAGCAGGTCGGTTCCCACGCTCGGCTGCTGCGTCTAGGCGCGTGCGATTTTGAGTTCAAGCCGGTCGACGCCATCCGCGAGGGCGATGCAGAAGCGCTCGCCATCTTGCGCGAAGCCGTCGGCGACGTGTTCGAGGGATCGGCTGCCCAGGGCGTCCGCATCGTGCTTCCGCCTCAATCTGTGCTGACGTGGACGGCTCCGTTTCCGTCGAGCCAGCCCGTCAATGAGCGCAATGCGCGATTGACGCTCGAAACCACGCTGCTCGCCGGAGCCGATCGAGGTCCGGCGATGGGGCTGACGCTCCAACCCCTATACTCCGCCGACGGACAGGACTGGGTGCAGGTGATCGCCCTCTCGCGCCCTACGCAGGGACGAATGGAAACCATCGGACGCGCCATGCCCAACGGCGGAATGCGCGCCGGACTGAGTCTGCTCGGAGCCGCTCGCCTCGCCGCCGCCTGCGGAGCCGAGAGCGGAACGACGGTCGCACTGGGTCGCTACGCCAACCGCACCGACTACTCGATCGTCCGCAACGGCGACCCGAGTCCTGATTGCGTCGAGTAAGGCGGAATCGATTCCCAACGCGGCATTTACGCTGCTTCGCCTGCTCGATCGTATCAGCGTCAATCCGACCGAAGTGCAGTCTGCCTTCGTCTACGGCGATGCCGCGCGCCCCTCGGACCTGGAGGCGCTTCCTCACGTGTTCGCCAACCCGTTCGAGCCGCTCAACCCGCTCCGCGCTCTGCTCGTCGACGACCCCGACGCCGCCGATCCGTTCGACGTATCGGCCTATGCACCCGTCGTCGGCGCCGCACTCTGAGATTTCGCGATGCGCATCACCGGCGGCGACTTACGGGGGCGAACGCTCCAAGCCCCCAAAGGCGACCGCACGCGCCCGACGACCGACAAAACGCGGCAAGCGCTGTTCAACCTGCTCCAGTCGCGCCTGACGCTGACCGGCGCGCGCGTGCTCGACCTGTTCTGCGGATCGGGCGCCCTTGGGATGGAGGCCCTGAGCCGAGGGGCTGTTCACGCCACGCTCGTTGAGCGCCACGGCCCCACACTCGCCCTCGCCCGCGCCAACGCCGACGCGCTTGGCCTATCCGATGCCTGCACGTTCGCAAGAGCCGATGCGCTGCGCTGGATCGACGGCACGCCCACCCGCTTCGACCTGATCGTCGCCGACCCGCCCTACGCGCTCGCAGAACTGTCCTCGCTACCCGATCGGCTGCTCCCACTGCTGACACCTGGCGGTATCCTATCGCTCGAAAGCGCCACCGACACCGACTTTACCGATCATCCGGCATTGCTCGTCTCACGTGTCTATGGCGGCACGCGCCTGTCGCTGTTCGGAACTGCATAACGACGAGCAAACACCCGACCTTCCAACTGTCATCGCGAGGAGCGCCAGCGACGTGGCGATCTCCGTACCATCGGGCTAACGCAGGAGATCGCCACGCTTCGCTCGCGATGACACGACTCAGTATCCTGCGCTTCGTCCTTCTAACGCCTCCACTCCGCCGCCCATGCCCCGCGCCCTCTATCCCGGCACGTTCGACCCGTTCACGCTCGGTCATCTCGACGTGCTGAGCCGCGCCATCGCGCAGTTCGGCGAAGTCGAGGTTACCGTAGCCGTCAACTCGTCGAAGCAAACGCTGTTTACCGCTGACGAGCGGTGCGATCTCATTCGGGCCTGTGCTGCCGAGGCTGGACTGACAGGAGTGACAGCGGTTGCGTTCGAGGGACTGCTGGTCGACCACGCCAAGGCATCAGGGGCGAGCGTGCTGGTGCGTGGGCTGCGACAGGTGAGCGATTTCGACTACGAGTTTCGCATGGCGCTCGCCAACCGGCGCCTATCGCCTGGACTCGAAACCGTCTTCCTGATGACGAGCGAGGCGCACGCGTTCGTCAGCGCTTCGATCGTGCGCGACGTGCATCGCTGGGGAGGCGACGTCGGCCTGTTCGTGCCTCCCCTCGTCGCCGACGCGCTGGCACACAAGGCCGGTCGCGACTGAATTGCTGGGCGAGCCAGACGGGAGCAAGCGGCCCGAGTCCGTAGTTTTGGCGCATCACCCGCCCTCCGCTTGCCCATGTCCGAAATCGAGTTCAACCCCAACGTAGCGGCCATGCGTCCGTCGGCCACGCTCGCAATGACCGCGCGCGCCAAGGCTCTGCAAGCTGCCGGACGCCCCGTCATCAGCTTGAGCGCGGGCGAACCGGACTTCGACACGCCCCAACCGATCATCGAAGCCGGCGACGCGGCGATGCGGGGCGGGTGGACGCACTACACGCACAACCAGGGGCTGCCCGAACTGCGTGAGGCCATCGTCGACAAACTCGCACGCAACGGCATTCGCACCAGCATCGACCAGATCGTGTGCTCCAATGGCGCCAAGCAGAGCGTCGCTCAAGCCGTGCTAGCCCTGGTGCGCCCGGGCGACGAGGTGCTTATTCCCGCACCGTATTGGGTCAGCTACCCTGAGATGGTGCGGCTGGCCGGCGGCGTCCCGCGCGAAGTGCTGGCGACCGCAGATGCCGAGTACAAGCTGACGCCCGATCAACTCCGCCGCGCCCTGACGCCCAAAACTCGGCTGCTCTTCCTCAACTCCCCCTCTAACCCAACTGGCGCCGTCTACTCCGGCGACGAACTCGAAGGCCTCGCCGCTGTCCTGCGCGACTTCCCCGATGTGTGGATCCTGTCGGACGAGATCTACGAGCACGTCATCTTCGACGCTACTCACGTTTCGATCGGCAGTCTCGATGGCATGGCCGACCGTACGATTACGGTCAACGGCTTCTCCAAAGGCTACGCGATGACGGGCTGGCGTCTGGGCTACCTCGCCGCGCCGCTGGCCGTCGCCAAGGCCGTCTCGAAGATCCAGAGCCAGTTCACCTCGGCCCCGTCGACGATCACGCAGAAAGCTGGAATCGCCGCGCTGTTGATGGGACCTGAGCCGATTGAGCGCATGGTCGCCGCCTTCCGCGAACGCCGCGACTACATGCTTGCCCGCCTCGACGCCATCGACGGTCTGACGACACCCAAGCCCGAGGGCGCGTTCTATCTCTTCCCCGACATCGGTGGATTCCTAGGCTCGCAGTCGCCGACCGGACGGCTGATCGAATCGTCCGAAGAACTCGCGTTCTACCTACTCGAAGACCACGACGTCGCCCTCGTCCCAGGCGAAGGCTTTGGCGCACCGACAGGCATCCGCCTCTCGTATGCCGCTGGCCTGGACACCCTCGAAGCCGCGATGGACCGCATTGAAACGGGACTGGAAGCGCTCAAGCCGATGGAGGAGTAGACCTCCAAACCTTCCACCTGTCATTGCGAGCGAAGCGTGGCAATCCCCACAGGTAGCCGCTGACATCGGAGATCGCCGCGTCGCCCTGCTCCTCGCGATGACGGTTGGAGAGTTTGGCGCGTTGGGCCTGAACTTTTTGCCACTCATCAAGGGCGACGCACGCGTCACCCCTACACCCCACTCCGACGACATGCGCACTCTCCTCAAAGGCGCTACGTGCGTACTGCCCGATGAAACCGCTGTGACCGACGTTCTGATCGACGGCGGCACCATCGTTCACGTCGGCGTTCCGGCTGGTGCCCACGTCGACGAAACCATCGACCTGACCGGACTGCACCTGATGCCGGGCGTCGTCGACGATCAGGTGCACTTTCGTGAGCCGGGGCTGACGCACAAGGAAGATCTGGAAACGGCGAGCCGGGCGTGCGCCAAAGGCGGCGTGACGACGTTTCTCGAAATGCCCAACACCATTCCGGCGGCGACGACTCAAGCGCTGCTGGATCAGAAGTACGATCTGGCAGCTGAGAAATCGCGCGTCAACTACGGCTTCTACATCGGCGCAACGCCCACTAACATCGCCGACCTGATCGCGGCCCAGCGCACGCCCGGCATCAAGATCTTCATCGGCTCGTCGACCGGCGATTTGCTCGTCGACGATCAGGACGCGCTCGAACGCATCTTCGCCCAGACGACGCTGCCGATTACGGCACACTGCGAGGACGAGGCGACGGTCCGCGCCAACTACGCCCGGCTCAGCGGAGGATCGGTCCCGCGCGACCACATGCGCATCCGCGACCACGAAGCCGCCATCGTATCGACGCGGCGCGCATTCGACCTGGCGCGTCGGCACAAGCACCGCTTTCACCTGCTCCACGTGACGACGGCAGCCGAAGTCGACTTGCTGCGTGAGGTGGCCCAGGACTCCGAAATGGACGGCCTGATCACAGCCGAAGCCTGCACGCCGCACCTCTCGTTCTCGGACGCCGACTACGAACTGCTCGGGACGCGACTGCTGCAAAACCCGTCGGTTAAAACCGCTGCTGACCGCGACGCGCTGTGGTCCGGCCTGCTCGACGGCACCTTGCAAGTCGTCGCCACGGACCACGCGCCGCACACCGTCGAGGAGAAAGCGCGTCCCTACGGCAACGCGCCGTCCGGCATGCCGAGCATCGAGAACAGCCTCGCCTTCCTACTCCACGCGCACATCCAAGGCCGCTGTACGCTCCAGCAGATCGCCGATTGGACCAGCCGCGCCCCCGCCGACATCTGGCAGATTCAGGGCAAGGGCCGCATCGCCGAGGGCATGCACGCAGACTTGGTCGCCGTCGACCTGAACAAGAGCCAGACGATTCGCAACGCGGACCAACTCACGCGAGCCGGATGGAGTCCGTGGGACGGCGAAACGTGGACCGGCTGGCCGGTCGGCACCTGGGTGATGGGCCGCCGCGTGTTCTGGCACGGCGCCATCGACGACAGCGTGCGCGGGGATGAGGCGATGTTTGGCAGTTGACGGCTCGGTCAGGAGATCGCCACATCGCTGCACTCCTCGCGATGACAAGGGTTAGAGTTTGGGAGGAAAGCCTGAAACGCTGAAAGAGACGAGGCCAGGCCTGATCTCGGTCCGGCGAACCAGACGCAGAGCGGAGAGAGCGTCCTGTTTGAGCAAGCCTGCGAGCGAGTTGAACGGGTTCAGTGAACGGAGCACCGCGTCCGCCAGGCAGAATCCAGCCTTGATTTTTTGCTTCCTTTTGCATCAAGGCAAAAGAAAGCCCCGCGCAGCGGATGCGGATAGATGGTAAGCAAGCTCAGGACTCCAGAAGCAGTTGTGGATTCCTGCCTGCGCAGGAAAGACGATTGGGAGAGTAGGAGCAAGACCAAAAACGTGAAGGTCTCTCCCCTCTCATGCCACACCTCCGCTTCGAATCAAACCATTGCGCAACGTAGCTTCCAACCCACCCAACTCAGCCGCCCATGAAACTCGTCGCCTGGAACGTCAACTCCATCCGCGCGCGCCACGACCGCGTCCTCGCCTTTCTCGACCGTGAGCAGCCCGATGCACTGTGCCTGCAAGAGACCAAAGTCACCGACGACGTTTTCCCCTTCGAGGCGCTCAAAGAGGTCGGCTACCACGCCGCCGCCTATGGGCAGAAGACGTACAACGGCGTCGCCATCATCAGCAAGGAGGAGCCGCAGAACGTCACCATTGGTTTCGACGACGGCGAGGAAGAGGATCCGCACGCCCGACTCATCGCAGCCGATGTCGATGGCGTCCGCGTGATTTCGGGCTATTTCCCCAACGGCAAGACAGTCGGCAGCGATAGCTGGCACTACAAATTGGCGTGGATGAAGCGGCTGCGCGCCTACCTCGACCGGCTCGACCCCAGCCAGCCCATCGCTCTGCTCGGCGACTACAACGTCGCCCCTGAGGACGAGCGCGACATGGCGAATCCGGACAAGTGGCAAGGTTCGACGCTGGTCCACGAGGACGCCCGCGCTGGAATTACCGCTCTGCGCGATTGGGGCCTGATGGATGCTGTCCGGCTGGTCGATCACGGACCCGGCCCGTGGAGTTGGTGGGACTATCGCAGCCTGGGATTCCAGCGCGGCGACGGGCTGCGCATCGACCACGTCTACGTGACGCCGCTGCTCGCCCGACGCGTCGCCGATGCTTACGTCGACCGCGACGAACGGCGCGATACGAGCAGCCAGGAAGGGGGCAGCAAACCGAGCGATCACGCGCCCGTCGTCGTCGTGCTGGAATAGGGCCAAAGCGTGTCCCGCATGGACGTGTGGCGAAACAGGCGTGTATGTTGATAGCCTCTGCTACCGCGCTCTGATATGTTTCCACCGCTCCGCAGCGCCCTCGTCGCGCTTCTCCTGCTCACCGCGACTTCGGTTCATGCGCAGCGAGCGACGATCAGCGGGTACGTGGAAGACGCCAGTTCGGGCGAGCGACTGATCGGGGCGACGGTTTACGCCCTTCAAGCACGCGATGGCGCGGCGACCAACCGGTTTGGCTTCTTCACGCTCGGCCTTCCCGTCGGCGAGCGGATACTTGCGGTCCGATCCGTCGGCTTCCAGACCGACACGCTCCGCCTGACGCTGACGCGCGACACGACGCTGACCATCCGGCTGACGCCTGGACAAGAACTGCGCGACGTACTCGTCGAAGACAGCCGCATCGGACGCATCGAAGAATCGACGCGAACCGGGCTGGTCGAGATTCCCGTCGCAACGCTGCAACGGCTTCCGGCTCTGGGCGGAGAGGTCGACCTGTTCAAAGTGCTCCAACTGCTTCCGGGTGTCCAGTCCGGCGTCGAGGGGTCGAGCGGACTCAACGTGCGCGGCGGATCGCCCGATCAGAACCTGATCCTGCTCGACGGCACGCCGGTCTACAACGCGAGCCACCTGTTCGGCTTCCTGTCGGTCTTCAACTCGGACGCGCTCAACCGGGTCGAGTTGACCAAGAGCGGCTTTCCGGCGCGCTACGGCGGGCGGCTCTCGTCGGTCATCGAGATCGACATGAAGGAGGGCAACCTGCAGCAGCACGAGTTCAAAGGCAGCGTCGGCGTCGTGGCGACGAGCCTGACGGCGGAGGGGCCGATTCGCAAAGGCAAGGCGTCGTACCTGATCTCGGGGCGGCGGACGTACATCGACGCGCTGATCCGCCCGTTTATGGAGGACGACGAAAAGGGCGGCTACTACTTCTACGACCTCAACGCCAAGGTCAACTGGCTGGCGAGCGACAAGGATCGCCTGTTCGCCAGCGTCTACGCCGGAGACGACCGCTTCTGGGCCGAGTCGCGCGACGACTATCAGGGCGAGCGAAACGAGAGCAACGCCGACTTGGGGTGGGGCAACGTGACCGGCGCACTGCGCTGGAACCGCGTCTTCTCGCCTCGCCTGTTCGTCAACACCACGCTCACATTCGCCCGCTACGGCTTCGACACCCAATCCGAGGTCATCGACGAGTTCAACGGGCGCACGACGACCGATTTCTTCGCCTACACGTCCGGCATCCGCGACATCGGAGCCAAAGTCGACGCTGAGTTTCGTCCCGACGACCGGCACTATCTGCGCGCAGGCATCGGCGTCGTCGGGCACCGGTTTTCGCCCGGAGCCTTGTCGTTCGAGATCGACGGTGAAGACGATATCGACGACTTGCTTCCCGACGAGCAGATCACCAACGCCGTCGCCCTGACCGCCTATGTCGAAGACGACTGGGACCTGTCGAGCAGGCTCAAAGTCAACGTCGGACTGCACGGCTCGATGTTCGCCGTCGAGGGCGAGCAGTACGCGTCGATCCAGCCGCGCGTGTCGGCCCGCTACTTGGTCGGCCAGACCGCAGTCAAAGCGTCGTTCGCGACGATGCAGCAGAACATCCACCTGCTCACCAACGCCGGGCTGGGCCTGCCGACCGACCTGTGGGTGCCGTCGACCGCTCGCGTGCGTCCGCAGCAGTCGTGGCAGATCGCGGGCGGCGTGTCGCGGACGTATGGCGCGTACGAGGTGAGTTTGGAAGGCTATTACAAGCAGATGACCGGGCTGGTCAACTATGCCGAGGGCGCCGGTTTCGCGCTTCCGGGTCAGGACTGGCAGGATCTGGTGGTGTCGGACGGCGACGGGCGCAGCTACGGTGCCGAGGTGTTCGTGCAGCGCAAAGTCGGCCTGACGACGGGCTGGGTGGGCTACACGCTGGCGTGGAGCGACCGGCAGTTCGACGCGCTCAACGAGGGCCGCCGCTTCCCCTACCGCTACGACCGCCGCCACGACATCAGCGTCGTGCTGACGCACCAACTCTCGCCGCGCTTCGACCTGGGCGCCGCCTGGGTGTATGGGACGGGGACGGCCGCCACGCTCGCCGAGTCGCGCTTCTACGCGCCGTCCGCCGCTATCCGCAACCTGCAATCGTACAACTACCAGAGTCAACGCCGTCCGCTTTTCGGACGTGAACGGCTTTCGGATGCCCGCCTACCACCGGCTCGACGTGAGCGCGTCGTGGTTCATGCGCAAGGGCCAGAAGCCGCGCATCCTGACGCTGAGTGTCTACAATGCGTACAACCGCAAGAACGTGTTCTACGCAACCTGGGACGGCGACGGCTCGCTCAAAGGCTACGCCCTACTGCCGATTATCCCGTCGCTCTCCTACCGCTTCTCGTTCTGATGCGACGCCTGCTCCTCCTCCCGCTGCTCCTGCTCGCGACCGGCTGCGAGTTGACACTCGACATCGAAGTCCCGCGCGCTGACCGAGTGCTGGTTGTCGACGCGCCGTTCGAAGTCGGGCAGCCGTGGCGCGTCGGTCTAAGCAGTTCGGTGTCTGTCCAGAGCTACGACAACGGACTACGAGGAGTCATTGATGCGACCGTCGAAGTTTACCAGGGTGACGTGCTCTTAGAGCGCTTGGTTTACTGCGACACTTCCACATCGTATTGCGCCATAAACGTCTCTCAGGCGATCTACTACGTCGGCCAAACTAGTCCAGAAGCTGGTGTCGCCTACACGCTCCGCGTCCGTCACCCGGACTTCCCCGAAGCGACCGCAACCGATACTGCCCCACTGTCTATCGCACGCGACCAACTCGCCGCGTCAGCTACGACGCGAAGGGGCGAATACAATAGTTCGATCCTCGACGCTCGCCTCGAAATCGCCGATGGTCCAAACGCGTCGTACTACGCCTTGCGGCTGACGCAGCAGGCCGACGAATCATCCCTCGAAGAGACAGTCGACACAGGATTCCGTTCGTCGTCGCCCGTATTCGTACGCGCAAACTCCGACCCATTCGATCAAGGCACCGAAGGCTACTATCAGACCGGCTATTTCACCGACGACGCGTTCGAAAACCAGCGCTACACGCTTCGCCTCGAATCGTCGATCTACCAACAGTGTTTTCCGACCGAGGTCATCGAATGCACGTATAGCTATCCCCACGCCAACGTCTACGCTATCTCGCGCGCCTACTTCAACTATGCCAAATCGTTTGTCGCCTACGAAGCCCTGGGCGGCGACGACAACCCATTGGGAGAACCCGTTCGACTCATAGGTAACGTCAACGGTGGATTGGGTTTCTTCGCCGGGCGCGCGCGGACGACCATTCGAGTCGAAGAGCAGTGATGCGCGCGTTTCTGCTCCTGCTTCTACTCTCCGGCTGCGAGTTGTCGCTGGACATCGACGTTCCCCAGACGGATCGCGTGCTGGTGATTGATGCGCCGTTCGAGGTCGGGCAGCCGTGGCGCGTCGGCGTTGGGCATTCGATGGCCGTCCAGCAGGGCAGGCTGCAAGACCACGACACCGCCGTTTTCGGGGCGACGGTCGAGATCTACCACGGCGACGTGTTGGTCGAGCGATTGGTGCAGGACCCCGATCCGATCTATCCGCCACGCCCGGTTCTGGCGCCCGCCACGACGAGTATGCAGAACTATCGGGGGCAGACGACGCCCATCGCCGGGCGGACGTACAGACTCGTCGTTCGCCACCCCGACTTTCCCGAAGCCCATGCGACTAGTTCGGCTCCCGCACCTCTCGACTCGGCTCGTTTCGTCGGCTCAGCGACGCGCAATGGGCGCCTGTTCTCGGGGCGGCTCCAGTTCGACGATGACGGTTCGGCTTCGTACTACGCCGTCCACCTGACCCAGCAGCGAGGACGCGATCCTGGGCAAAGCGGCGTCACCGGACTGTTTTTCACCTCGCCCACCACCATCTTCGAGCGCCCACTTCCCAACCCGTTCAACGACGTCGACGAGTCCGTCTTCACTACCGCGTTTTTCGCCGACGACGCATTCGAGAACGCGCGTTACCCGCTCGACTTCGATGTGGGCTTCTACAACGAACGCGGCCTGTATTGCGGCGACAACCCATCGCCCGCGTGCGCCGCGTTCGGCATTTACGCCAACGTCCACGCGATCACGCCCGAGTACTTTGCCTACGTCCGCTCGCTGATCGGCTACGAAGGACTGAACGCGGACGACAACCCGCTGGGTGAGCCGATCCGGCTCGTCGACAATGTTGAGGGTGGGATGGGCCTGTTTGCCGGGCGTAGCGCGCCGATTCTCGTCGAACTGGTCGAGCGTCGATGAGCCAATCGCGCCGCCTCTCGATACGATCGATTCCGACGGAAGCATGGGCGTGGACGCTCGGACTGGCGCTCGTCGCCACCCTCGATCCCAGCGCCCCAGGCTGGTTCACCATCTGCCCGTTCGATTGGATCGGCGATGCGTTGGACGTCTCGTTCTGTCCGGGCTGCGGATTGGGACGCGCCATCGGTCACCTCGCGCGCGGTCAGTGGACCCAGAGTTGGGCGGCGCATCCTCTGGCGGTCCCTGCCGTAGCTTTACTCATCGTCCGCTCGGCTACGCTGATCCGGCGCGCTTTTTCTCCTCAACCACCGACGCCTCATGTCCCGAATCATCCGCTATCTGCCTGAACTCGAAGGCGACGAACAGGTCGAAGTCGCCCGCCTGCTCGGACCGATGAACGATCAGCAGGTCGAGCAGTTTTCGCACGCTTACCGCAGCCGCCGCAAGGATACCAGTACGATTCTCATTCTAACGCTGCTGGGCTTCTTCGTCGTCGCCGGAGTGCAGCGCTTCTACATCGGCCAGATGGGTATGGGCCTTCTCTACCTGCTTACCGGCGGCCTGTGCTTCGTCGGCACGATCCTCGACACGATCAACCACAAGAAGCTGGCGGCTGAGTACAACATTCGGCAGGCGCGCGAGGTGGCCCAACTCGTCGCTTGAACGGTAACGAGGACGATCCGGCGCAGCATTTTTCGACTGAAAAGAGGCGTTTCGTTGCGAATCTGCCGCGCGCGTCGCATCTTGACACCCTCTCCGGGTCTTGCACCCTCCTTTCTCCTTGCGGCAGGTATCGGCCTGCGACTATTCGATGAGCTATTCGAACGACGACAACCGCGGCGGTGGCCGTGACGACAACCGCGGTGGCGGTAACAACCGTGGCGGTGGCCGCGACGATAACCGCGGCGGCGGTGGTGGATACCGTGGCGGCGGCGGTGGCGGCGGTGGCTATCGCGGCGGTGGCGGCGGCGATAACCGTGGCGGCGGCGGTGGTGGTGGTGGATACCGTGGCGGCGGCGGCGGTGGTGGCGGATACAACCGTGGTGGCGGCGGTGGATACCGCGGCGGAGGCGGTGGTGGTGGCGGACGCCGCGACGACACGCGTGACGAGGTCCACTCGGTACGCGTCCCCGCAGGCAAACGCACCTACTTCTTCGACGTCAAGAAGACGCGGAGTGGCGACGACTACTTCCTCAACATCGTCGAGAGCCGCCGCGACCACGACGGCGACGGCTTCCGCAAAACCAAAATCCACCTCTATAAGGAGGACTTCGGCAAGTTCATCGCCGGTCTGCACGAAGCCGTCGCCCACGTGCGCGACGAGTACCTGCCCGACTACGAGTTCCGCGGCATGCCCGAGTTGACCAAGCCCGAGGATTCGGACGACGACGAAGGCTACGACGACCGCGAAGAATACTAGGCCAACGCCACAAGCTGGCCTGACCTGAGCGAACGCTCGCTCACCCCGCACGAAGCTCCACCGCCGAACAGGTAGTGGAGCTTCGCTGCGTTTAGGTCGACACGTTCGCCTCGCAACCATCCCCGTTGCGGACCGCTCGCCTACGGCCCGTGCAACGCCAGTCTTGAAGCCCCCGTGCAGCCGAATCCTCCCACGCCAACGACGGGTTGCGCCTGATCTCCACCCGCCCGCGCCCCATGCTCCTCCAGATCGTCCCCGCCGCCGACGTAGACGAACGGCTCGCCCGCGTTCTCAGCCGCACAGCGGCATCCAGCCCCGAAGTCGACGCCGCCGTGCGCGACATCCTAGACCAAGTGCGCACACGAGGCGACGAGGCGCTCCTCGACCTGACCGAGCGCTTCGACGGCGTCCGCCCTGACACTCTCCGCGTACCAATCGACGCGATGGAGCGGGCACTCGACGAGTTGGATGCCGACTTGCGCGAGGTCATCCAGTCGGCTGCCGCCAACGTGCGCCGCTTCCACGCGCGCCAAGTCGAGCAGTCGTGGTTTGCCGACGAACCGGACGGCGTCATCCTCGGCCAGCGCATCATGCCGATGGAACGCGCTGGGTTGTACGTGCCCGGCGGAACGGCTTTCTACCCGTCGAGCTTGATCATGAACGCCGTCCCCGCACAGACGGCGGGCGTCGAAAGCATCGCCATCGTATCGCCGCCCCAGCCGGATGGACTGCCGCACCCGACCGTGTTGGCGACGGCCCGGCTGCTCGGATTGGACGAGGTCTACGCCGTCGGTGGTGCCCAGGCCGTTGGAGCGCTTGCGTTCGGAACAGAGAGCATCGCCCGCGCCGACGTGATCGTAGGTCCAGGCAACGTCTACGTGGCGACGGCCAAAAAGCTGGTCTACGGGCACGTCGCCATCGACAGCGTCGCCGGGCCGAGCGAGATCGTGGTGATCGCCGATGAGCACGCCGACGCCACGCACGTCGCCGCCGACTTGCTGAGTCAGGCCGAGCACGACGCGCGGGCATCCGCCATCCTGCTGACACCGTCGCAAGACTTAGCCGAACGCGTCCAGTCCGAAGTCGAGCGCCTGACCGACCTGCTCCCCCGCCGCGAGCAGATCGCTCCGGCACTCCGCGACTACAGCGCCGTCGTCGTCACTAAAACGATGGAAGACGCGATCGCCCTCTCAAACCGACTCGCGCCCGAACACCTGGAAATCCTGACGGTCAATCCGTGGGAGATCCTGCCACGCATCCGCCACGCCGGAGCCATTTTCCTGGGCGACGCCAGCAGCGAACCCGTCGGCGACTACTTCGCCGGTCCCAACCACGTGCTCCCAACCGGCGGAACGGCTCGCTTCGCGTCGGCGCTGGGCGTACACGACTTCGTCCGCCGCCAATCCGTGATCGCGTATTCGGCAGAGCGACTCGCCAAAACCGGCCCGCAGATCATCCGCTTCGCAAAAGCCGAAGGACTGGACGCACACGCTCTGGCGATCCGCACGCGCCTCGAACACGTATAGACTTGCTCTCGATACCACTCGCCGCATGAACACACCGCTCCCCGACGTTCTCGATCAGATCCGCCCGCAGATCCGCGCGCAGCACCCATACATCGTCGGGATGCCGCCTGCGATCGACGTGAAGCTGAACCAGAACGAAAGCCCGTTCGACCTCGATCCCGACTTCAAACGCCAACTGATCGAGCGGCTGATGGACGAGCCGTTCAACCGCTACGCAACTGAGCAGCCCGAACGCTTGCGTGCCGCGTTCGCCAAGTACATCGGTGTCGACGCGAGCCAGGTCGTCATCTCCAACGGCTCGAACGAACTCTGCTACACGCTCGGCCTGTGCTTCGTCGGTGAGGGCCGAAAAGTCGTGCTGCCGCGCCCCATGTTCTCGCTCCACGAGAAGGTCGTCCACCTGTACGGCGGCGAGTTGGTGAGCATCGGCCCACGCGACGACCTGACGTTCGACGCCGACGCTATAGAAGCCGCTGTCCGCCAGCATCATCCCGCACTCACGATCCTGACGACGCCCAACAATCCCACCGGGCTGGAGATGACGGCTGGAGAAATCGACCGCATCGTCGCAGCAGCAGCGCCGGGTATCGTGGTCGTCGACGAAGCCTATGCCGAGTTCATGATCGAACCGTCGGCGTTGCGCCTGATCGATGAGTGGCCCAACGTGCTCGTAATGCGGACGTTCAGCAAGGCCTTCGGGCTGGCGGGCGTGCGGCTAGGGTGCCTGATCGGAAACGCCGACGTAATCGCCGAAGTGACCAAAAGCCTGCTGCCGTTTACCGTCGACCGTCTCGCCGAGGAAATCGGATTGGCCGTGCTGGAGCGCAGCGATCTGACAAGCGGGCACGTCACCGAAATTGCCCACGAGACGCGGCGCCTCTACGACGCGCTCCACGAGATGGACGGAGTCGATGTCGTTCCGACGGCAGCCAACTTCATGCTGTTTAAGACCGACATCGCCGCCGACGATATGGTCCAGCAGTTAGCGGCGCAGGGCGTACTCGTGCGCAACGTGAGCGGTTACGCCGACCTCGCGGGATACGTCCGGGTGAGTGCGGGCACGGCGGACGAGAACACGCATTTTCTGCGTGCGTTGGAAACCGTCTTGGGCGCCTAGCCTTTCGCCTGACGCACCCTTTTCGTTCCGAACCCGCCTCCATCCGATGAGCTTGATCCCCGTTGAAATCGTCGCGCTGTCGACCTACCCCACGTCTGGGCAGGGCTACGCGCTCGTGTTGGAGGAGTCAGGCGGATCGCGTCGATTGCCTATCGTAATCGGAGGCTACGAAGCCCAGGCGATCGCGCTCGAACTCGAAAAGATCAAGCCCCCGCGCCCGCTGACGCACGATTTGATCAAAACGTGCATCGAAAAACTCGGCGCCGACGTGGACTCCATCGTGGTCGACGAACTGCGCGAGGGGACGTTTTTCGCCAAGATCCGCTACACGCAGTCGGGCGTCGAGGACGAACTGGACGCACGCCCGTCGGACGCCATCGCTATCGGCGTGCGGTTGGGCGTTCCGATTTTCGTCGATGAGAGTGTGATGGAGCAGGCCGGTGTCGAGCGCGAGGACGAGGGACTGATGGGCGTCGGAGAGCCGTCGCTTTCCGATGAGGACGAGGGCGAAGAAGCCGAACCGGTCGTTCCGATGACGCGCGTCGAGAAGATCGAAACGCAGTTGCAAGCCGCCATCGCAGAGGAAGATTACGAGCGCGCCGCCAAACTCCGCGACGAGTTGACGAGCCTGCAAGCCAGCGGTCAGTCCAACTAATCGCGCCGCGCTCTGTGCCGACCGACGACCGCATGGAAGCGCTCCCCTACGACCGACTGCCGAGCGCTTCGCGCTTGTTCGCCGACTATACGCAGGGCCGAGGAGAAATCCGTGCGTTCTACGACCATCCGCCGACGGTCGAAACGGTCGAAGCCGTGGCCCATGTCGCCGCCGCACGGCGCGTGCCGCATACCGCCGTCGCTCGTATTCTTCGCGCTCAGGCCGAGCGGTGGAACGTGCTGGATGAGGTCAGAGCCGACGCCATCGACACGCTCGACCAGCCGGACGCTGTCGCCGTCGTAACGGGCCAGCAAGTCGGCGTGCTGGGAGGTCCGCTCTATACGCTGTACAAGGCGATGACCGCGATTCGCCTCGCACGTCACTTGCGCGAGCAGGGGCATCCGGCTGTCGCTGTTTTCTGGCTACACGGGGAAGACCACGACGTAGACGAGATCGCTGGCATCGGTATCGGTACCGACACCGGCGCCCGACCGCTTCGGCTCAATGTGCCCGCCCCAACCGGCATCGCCTACGGTCCCGCCGGACTGCTCGACGCCGCTCCGGTCGACGCGCTGATCGACGAGATCGCTAAGATTCTGCCCGCGTCCGACCTGCACCGCGACGCGACGCTCGACCTGCTGCGCCAGTGCTACGCAGACGGCAACCTGACCGATGGACTCGCTCGCTTGCTCGACGCGCTACTCCCCGACTCGGGCCTGATCCTGCTCGATGCGACCGACCCCGCGTTCAAACCACACCTCGTCTCGCTCTTCGCCGCCGACGTAGCCAACGGTGAGCAGATCGCGCGGGAAGTCGCCGAGCAGACCGAGCGGCTCGTCGCTGCGGGAGGCAGCGCGCAGATCCACGTTGCGCCGACCAACCTGTTTTATCTCTCGGACGAAGGGCGATTGCCTGTCGACCAACAGGGCGATCATTTCGCCACGCGCGGAGGGTCGACGCGGTGGACGAGCGCGACAGCCTTGTCGACCGAGATCGGACAGCATCCCGAGCGGTTCAGTCCCAACGTCGCGCTTCGCCCGATGGCGCAGGACGTGCTGCTACCGACTGCGGCGTACGTCGCCGGACCAGGAGAGGCCGCGTACTACGCGCAGCTTCGCCCCGTCTACCGCGCGCACGACCTGCCGATGCCGGTCATCTTTCCGCGCGCTAGCCTGACGCTCGTGCCACCTGCCGCGCGCCGCCTGATGGACCGCCACGCCCTGACGCTGCCCGACCTGCAACGCGTCGATGCGGAACGCACACTGCACCGACTGGCCGGAGAGCGGATGACGCGCAGCCAGTCCGGTGCGTTCGATTACGCACGCGACCAAATCGGCGACGCCTTCGCAGCCTTGAGCGCGACCGTCGACCGTCTCGACATCGAACCTACGGCTCAGGCCACTCGCGTCCGCATCGACCGTGAGTTGGACCGCCTTCACCTGCGCGCTGTCCGCGCGGCTCGTAAGCAGGCGACCGACCTAGAAGCCGCCTATCTGCGCGCAAGGGCGCTCGTCTCGCCGGGTGGCGCTCCGCAAGAGCGTGTCCTGTCGGCGGTCTCCTTCCTGTCTGCCTACGGCCTCGACGTGTTCGTGGACTTGCTCGCCGATCTACCGCTAGACCCAACCGCGCATCAGATCGTCGACCTCGCGTAGTTCGATTCGTCCGACCGACCCGAGCACCTTTCGCGTATTTCTCTTCCGACAGCCATGCCCCTGTTCTCCCCACTCATCGAACAGGCGGCTGAACTCGCTGCCGAGTGGCACGACGGCACGTACCGTAAGGGCCGATGGCGCGAACCTGTCTTCGTTCTGACCGACGGCACGCATCCGCGCATTCCCATGATGGCGCACGTGGCGACCGTCGCGATGACGGTTCAGCGCGCCGGTTTCGACGACGAGACCATCGCCGCAGCCTACCTGCACGACACCATCGAAGACGCCCACGCATCAGGTGTCCAGATGGGCGCCGAAGTCCTGAGCCAACCTCGTTGGTGAGCGTGTGGTCGCGCTCATTCAGTCGGTGAGCGAACCCGTCGCACCGCTCGGGTCGCCACCACTTCGCTGGCAAGAGCGCAAAGACGGCTACCTCGACGCCCTCCGCGCCGGTTCGCCCAGCGCCGCCGCCATCAGCCTCGCCGACAAACTGCACAACCTGTGGACGACCTGCGAAAGCCTCGCCGCCGGTGTCGACGTGTTCACCAGCACCCCGACACGTCGCGGCCTGAGCGCCGGACCGGATCGGCAGCGTTGGTTCTACATCGCCGTCCTTGAAGCGACGGAGCACCACGCCGACGAACGCCTCACCCCGCTCCGCCACGAACTCCGTGAGCAGTTGGCGCGCTTCGACCAGTTGACAGGGCAGAGCGACTAACTCACCCCCACCCTAGCGCCGTACCACCCTGGTATACGACGAGTGAGAACACATACGCAAGCGCGAACATGTAGCCCCACATCACGGCGGGCCAGAACCACGAGTTGAGTTCGCGCTTGGCGATGGCGAGCGTGCTCATACACTGCAACGCGAACACGAAGAACACCAGCAGACTCACGGCGACGAGTGTCGTGAAGACCGGCGTGCCGTCGGGATACGTGTCGGCTTTGAGGGCGTCGCGGAGCGAGAGGCTGTCCTCGCCCTCGTCGGCCCCGGCGCTGTAGAGCGTGGCGAGTGTGCTCACGATGACTTCGCGTGCGGCGAACGAGGCGACAAGTCCGGCGGAGATTTTCCAGTCGAAGCCCAGCGGCGCCATGATCGGCTCAATCGCCCTTCCCAATCTGCCGACGTAGCTGTTGCGCACCTGATAGCCTGCCACTTCGTTCTGGACGATCAGAAACTCGGCGTCGGCTGCCTCGACAGCGGACTGCGTGGACTCTGCGGGAGTATCGCCCAACTCGGCCTTCTGCCCGTCGATGTCGATGCGGAGTTGCGACTCTTGCGCGCGGTTTACGGCGGCCTCGGCTTGCTCCATCCGGCCCGTTAACTCGGCGGGGATGTCGACTTTGGGGTAGCTCGCCAAGAACCAGAGCACGATGCTCAGAGCGAAGATGATCTTTCCGGCGCGGACGACGAACAGTTTGCTGCGGTCGTACATCCGACGCGCGAGCAGCTTCCACATCGGCAGGCGGTACGGCGGAAGCTCCATCACGAACGCGGATCCTTCGCCCTTGAACACGAACCGCTTCAACGTCCACGCGGCGACGAATGCCATCAGCGTGCCCAACACGTACAGTCCGGCCATCGCCAGTCCTTGGTAGCCCAGGATGCCGAACAGCGCGCCGGACGGAATGAAGGCGCCGATGAACAACACGTAGACCGGTAGGCGGGCCGAGCAGCCTTGCAGCGGGACGACCATGATCGTCAGGATGCGGTCGCGCTCGTCGGACAGCGTGCGGGCAGCCATGATGCCCGGAATCGCGCAAGCGTAGGCCGACAGCATCGGCACGACCGACGCGCCCGACAAGCCGACGCGCCGCATCGCCCTATCCATGATGAACGCCGTCCGCGCCATGTAGCCGGTGTCTTCCATCAGGCCGAGGAAGAAGAACAGCAGCAGGATCTGCGGCAGGAAAATGAGCACGTTGCCGACGCCCGACAGTCCGCCTTCAACCAAGGCATCCTCGAACACGCCATCCGGCAAGACGGAGCGCAGACCGCTTCCGGTCACCTCGACGAGCCATTCGATGGCGTCCATCGCGGGGACTGCCCACGTGAACACGGCCTGGAAGATCAGCAGCAGGACGGCGCCGAAGATGGCAGGCCCCCAGATGCGGTGCGTCACGACAGCGTCGATTTTGTCCGACAGCGACTGTTCGCCCGGATCGGTCGTGCGCGTGACGGCGGCCTGGGCGACTGGTCCGATCCATCCGTACCGGCCCGACATCTCGGCCATTTTGTAGGGCACGTTGCGCGCTTCCAGGTCTTTCCTAGCGAAGCGGACGGCGTCGACGAAGTGCGGCGATTCCTCGAACGCGTCGAGTTGAACATCCGACGTGAGCGAACCTAACGCCAACGCGCGCAACCGCGCTTCGGTCAGATCCGGTTCGATAGGCGACAGCTTGCGCATCAACGCGTCCAGCTTCTCACCGACGGCAGGCATCATCGGCCAGTCGACGCCTTGAGCAGCCTGAGGCGGATGGAGCGCCGCTCGTCGCAACTCGTCGATGCCCAGCCCACCACGCGCCGCCGTCTCGACGACGGGAACGCCCATCCGCTCGGACAGCACACCAGAGTCGATGTTTAGCCCCAGGTCGCGCGCGGCGTCCATCATGTTGAGCGCGACAATCGTCGGTAAACCGAGGTCGAGCACCTGAGTGGCGAGGTAGAGGTTGCGCTCCAGGTTGGTTGCGTCGAGCACACAGATCACCACGTCGGGCGGCGGCTCACCGGCGATGCGGCCCGTCAGCGCATCGAATGCCACGCGCTCGTCGACGGACTTGGGGCTGAGGCTGTAGGTGCCGGGCAGGTCGATCACTTCGACAGCGCCTGCTCCTTTCGTCCCCGTCAGCTTGCCCGACGCCCGCTCGACGGTTACGCCGGGATAGTTTGCCACCTTCTGAGCGGCTCCGGTCAGCGCGTTGAAAAGTGTTGTCTTGCCGACGTTCGGATTTCCGGCTAGCGCAATCGTACGAACACGGGTCGGTGTCGCAGTCAAAGAATCGTCCATCGCCACGTCAGGAAAGCTCAACCTGGACGCGCGCCGCCTCTTCGCGCCGGATCGAGAGGTGAAAGCCACGCACGCGTAGGTCCATTGGATCGCCCAGCGGAGCCAGCCGCACCACGTCGACACGCGTGCCGGGCAGCAAACCCATCTCCATCAAGCGCGGCGATGCGTCTGCGGAAAAGCCGGTTATCGTAGCGGATGTTCCGGCGGCGATCTGGTCCAGCGTCGTCTGCACCCGTCTCAGCTGTCGCCCGCTCGTTCGGCGAGCATACACATCGCCACTTCGCGGCACAGGGCTACGCGCGATTCGCCCAACCCGAGCATACACTTGCCGTCGTTGGCAAGCAGGCACACGTCGCACCCCTCACGCACGCCGACTTCGCGCAGCCGTGTCGACGTCTTTTCGTCCGTTCCCAGAAAGCACAACCGAACCGTTTCTCCGGCGCGGAACGTGGTCAGCGGAGCAGGAAGCATGGGCGGAGCAATGGCTGGTTTAGACTGAATCTACGTTACGAGAGGCGACCTGTTCACGCTGGTCCTTTCGGATTCTCCAATCGCACACAAAATCGTCGGCTACGAAAGGCCCAGACCGCTCAGATCAATGTCGTCCAACTCGTCTTCCGTCGGCTCGGGGCGTTGCAATGCGACGATAGCGCCGTGGTGAACGATGAAGTAGCGTCGCTCGGCGAGCACGATCTCAACGGCTTCCTTGCGCAGAAAAAAGGCATCGTCGCCCGGCTGGGCCTGGAGCGGCAGGTAGCGCACGCTCGGCACCTCGCTCCACGCCTCGGACTCACTGAACTCGGGATTCGCCGTCAGATACCCCGGCCCGACGCGCACGACGCGTCCGCTGCCGATGCGCTCCTTTTCTGCCACGCTTGCAGGCAGGTACAACCCGCTCCGCGTCTGCTTCTCGCCCGCGTCGGGGTCGATCAGCACGCGGTCGCCGACCAGGTGGAGGGAGCGGAGCGGATTGGAGGCCATCAAGGGGTTCGAGTTAGGCAGCGTAGTCGTAGAAGCCTTTGCCGCTCTTACGTCCCAGGTGACCAGCAGCAACCATCTTCCGCAGCAGTGGGCACGGACGGTACTTGTCCTCCCCCAACTCGCGATGCAGCACTTCCATGATCGACAGACATACGTCGAGACCGATAAAGTCGGCGAGCACGAGCGGACCCATCGGATGCGCCATCCCCAGCGTCATGACCGTATCGACGGCTTCGGGCGTGGCGACGCCTTCCATGACACAGAACATCGCTTCGTTCAGCATCGGCATCAGGACGCGGTTGCTCACAAAACCGGGCGCGTCGTTGACTTCGGTCGGCACCTTACCCAGCTTCTCGGCCAGCGACTCGATGGTCGCGTACGTCTCGTCCGAAGTCGACAAACCGCGAACGACTTCGCACAGCTTCATGACCGGGACGGGGTTGAAAAAGTGCATCCCGATCACCTGAGCCGGACGGCTAGTGGCGGCGGCAATCGTCGTGATCGAAATCGACGAGGTGTTCGACGCGAGGATGGCGTGGGCCGGAGCCGCCTGATCCATCGACGTAAAGAGAGCGGCTTTGACGGCGGGGTTCTCGGTCGCGGCTTCGACGACCAAGTCTGCGTCGCCGATGCTCGTCGCCAGATCGGTTGCACAGGCGATGCGAGCAAGCGTGCCCACCTGATCAGCCTGAGTAATCTTCTCCTTTTTGACCTGACGCGCGAGATTCTTCTCAATGGTGGCGAGTCCCTGATCGAGTCGGTTCTGGTCGAGGTCGATCAGGGTGACGCGGAAGCCGTTCTGTGCGAAGACGTGGGCGATGCCGTTGCCCATGGTGCCTGCGCCGATGACGGCGACGTGTTCGATGGTCATGGTGTGTCTGATAGTTGAGAGTAGGGGGCGATTCATGAATCGCCCTTACGCGGTGTCGGAGAGACTGCTAGCGACGGGGCATGCCCCGTCGGTACGGATTGGCGATCAGACCGCGTTGGAGGCGACGGCGTCGTAGCGGCCGATGTACTTCGGCTCGGCGTTGGGGTCGAGGTCGTAGACGTGCGTCGGGTTGTTTTGCTCGTCGACCAGGACGACGCGCGGCTCGTGCGACTGGGCTTCGTCGGGCGTCATATCGGCGTAGGCTATCACGATCACCTGATCGCCCACGGCCACGTTGCGAGCGGCGGGGCCGTTCATGCAGACGACGCGGCTTCCACGCGGGGCCGGGATCGTGTAGGTCTCCATCCGAGCGCCATTGGCGACGTTGAGCACCTGGACGCGCTCGAACGGGAGCAGTTTGGCGGCGTCGAGCAGGTCGGCGTCGATAGTTATCGAACCCTCGTAGTAGAGGTCGGCTTCGGTGACGCGCAGGCGGTGGAGTTTGCCTTTGAACAGCGTGACGGTCATAGTTCGGTGGAGGCGCCAGAAGCGCTTTCCCGACGCAGAATCACGCTCAAGGGGTCGGCACTTCGACGATTACGTTGTCGATGAGACGGGTGTCGCCAAAGTACGCGGCAACGGCGACGAGGAGCCGCTGTCCCGCGCGAAGATCGGTTGCAGGTTGCAGGTCGGGCAGCGTAACGACTTGGGCGTACTGCACGCGTCCCATCGGCGTCATGTCGATGCGTGCGGCCAAGCGTGCTTCGATGGCGCGCGGCTCGTCTTCGTCGCGCTCGATCTCGCGGCGAGCGGCCATGAGCGCTTCGTAGATGACGGGTGCCTGAGCACGCGCGTCGGCGTCGAGGAACCCGTTGCGGCTCGACATCGCCAGCCCGTCGGTTTCGCGCATCGTCGGAACGGGCAGCAAGTCGACGCCCATCAGTTGCGCTTTGACCATCCGCCTGAGGATGAAAAACTGCTGCGCGTCTTTCAAGCCGAACGCCGCGAAATGAGGTCGGCACACGTGGAGCAGTTTGCTGACGACCGTCGCCACACCCGTAAAGTGGCCGGGGCGATGCGGCCCGCACAACTGATCGCCCAAACTCCCCACGTCGACCGCGATCTGCTCATCCGATCCCAGCGGATACATTTCGTCCACGGTTGGAGCAAAGACCGCGTCGACGCCTCCCACTGCCTTCAGCTTCTCCACGTCGGCGGCGAGTTCGCGCGGGTAGCGGTCGAAATCCTCGCCCGGAGCGAACTGCGTCGGGTTGACGAAGATGGACACCGTCACGTGTGTCCCCGCCGACCGCGCCTGCTCGACCAGCGACAGGTGCCCATCGTGCAGCGCGCCCATCGTCGGCACGAGTGCCAGCCGGTGCCCCGCGCGCCGCGCGAGGTCGGCTTCCGCTGTCATGGCGGCGGTCGTCGTGTGGATACGCATAGTGATGAGTTAGACAAACGCAAGTAGAAATCTCAAGGTCACCAGAGTGAAGGCAGAGGCATACATCCTCTTGCGATATCCAGAGCGGTCATCAGCGTTTTCCTCTTCAGACTCAGAGCGTTTCAGCCAAGCTGACGAGGTTCGAGGAATTGGCGGTACAGACGAAGGATAAGTCCACAACCCAGAAGTACGGCGCAAATCCCGAGCGCTCTCAGAAGCATATCGTCCACGTCACGCCGATTCCTTCTCGTTGATCGAGTTCAGGTCGTGGACCAGAGCGTCCGAGATGCCCATCGCCGAGAAGCCGCCGTCGTGGTAGAGATTTTGCATCGTCACCATGCGCGTCAGGTCAGACATCATCGCCACGGTGTAGTCGGCGCAGCTTTCGGCATCGGCGTTGCCCAGCGGCGAGAGACGTTCGGCGAAGTCGTACATCGCGTCGAAGCCGCTAATACCGCTGCCCGCCGACGTTTTGGTAGGCGACTGCGAGATTGAGTTGATGCGGATGCCGCGTTTGCCCAGCCGGTAGCCGAACGAGCGAACGATGGATTCGAGCAGCGCCTTGGCGTCGCCCATCTCGCTGTACTTGCTGAACACGCGCTGCGCGCCGATGTAGCTGAGCGCGAGGACGGATGCCTGATCGTTGAACACATCGGCCTGAAGCGCGCGCGAGATCATGCGGTGCAGTGAGATCGCCGAGATGTCGAGCGTCTTGTGATACCAATCGTACTTCAGGTCCTCGTATTCGCGGTTCTTGCGGACGTTCATGCCCATTCCGATGGAGTGGACGAGGAAGTCGATTTTGCCGTACTTCTCCGTCGCAACGGCGTAGAGCGCATCGATGTCTTCGTCGCTCGTCGCGTCGGCCCAGACGATTTCGGCGCCCGTCGCTTCGGCCAGTTCGTCGACCTGCCCCAGCTTACGGGCGACGGGCGCGTTGGTGATGATGAAGCGCGCGCCCTCGCGGTGCGCAGCCTCGGCGATCTTCCACGAGATGCTGCTCGGCAGCAATGCGCCGGTGATGATGCCTGTTTTGCCGTCGAGAAGTCCTGCCATGTCGAAAGTGCGAGTGGGTGAGGCGTAAAGGTACCGCTTCCAGGCGGGTAGGCGCTATGGCCTGCGCGAACCTGGCAGGTCCGGTTGGACCTGCCAGGTTTCCAATTTCGTCAATCGAACAAGTCTTGCGACGCGCGTAGCGGCTCGGTCGCGCGCAGCAAGTCGGCGTGCAGCGACGGGTTGGCAGCGACGACGTGTGGGCGAAAAACGGGATCGGCTTCGCCTCTAAAGTCGGTCGTGATGCCTCCACCCTCTTCGATGAGCAGCACTCCGGCGGCCACATCCCACGGGCTGAGGTTGATCTCGAAGAAGCCGTCGAAGCGCCCACAGGCGGTCCACGCAAGGTCGACGGCGGCGGCTCCATGTCGGCGGACGCCGCGCGTTCCGGCCATCAGCGACGTGAGGACATCGATATATGCGTCGACGTAGCGCTGGTCGCGGTAGGGAAAACCGGTCGAGATCAGGCTGTCGGCGAGGGTCGCGGTTTGGCTGACATGGGCGGGTTGTCCGTTGGCCGTGAGTCCCTGACCGCGCGCGGCGCTGAACAACTCGCCCGTCGTCACGTCGAGAACGGCTCCGGCGACGGGGCGACCTCCTTCGACGAGCGCGATGCTGACGGCCCACGGCGGGATACCGTGCGTGAAGTTGGTCGTGCCGTCGAGCGGGTCGATGATCCAGCACAGAGCGGGCTGCTCACCTTCGCCCAACTCTTCTTCCTCGCCCAGAAAGTCCGCGCCAACGACCGCTCCCTGGAGCGACGCCACAATCGCCCGCTGCGCCGCCACGTCGACCTGCGTCACGAGTTCGTTGGTGCCCTTTTCCTCGACCTGCAAGTCGGATCGGCGCGACTCGAAACTGCGAATCACCGCGCCGCCAGCCAGCGCCGCACGCTCGGCTCGTTTACGCGCATCGGCCAGCGCCTGCGCGTCCAGCCGCGTCACGATTGGACGGCGACTTCGGGAGCGCGGTCGGCGGGATCGCCGTAGCGGGCGAGGTAGCGGTTCCACCACCACACAGCCAGCGACAGCAGCAGCGCCGATATGAGGCAGACGGCAGCGCTCACCCACGCGATGCGGATCTGCGTGCGGACGACGGGAATCTCGTGCGTCTCCATCTCGGTCACCCCCCGTCCTGCTCGTTCGACGGTCACCGACTGGTCGATGATCACCTGCCGCGACGACCCCATCAGCACGCGAACGGGGATCGAGTCGGTGCCAACAAGGAACGGGGCGACGGTGTGCGGCAGCGACAGGTTGCGCTCGATATGCCGCGTACCATCGGGCAGTGTGAAGGCGAGGTCGGCGTAGTCGTAGGTCACGTCCTTTCGGCCCGACGTTTCGACGTGCAGCACCTCGGCCATCAGCGGCGTTCCCTCATTGAACGTGCGCGTCAGATCGAGGGGCG
Source organism: Rhodothermales bacterium (assembly GCA_963793245.1). Lineage (GTDB taxonomy): Bacteria > Bacteroidota > Rhodothermia > Rhodothermales > BA12 > CAXBBB01. The sequence goes on along the minus strand of CAWBZG010000002.1, from coordinate 793,979 downwards.
CTTTGAGCAGAAACAGCCCGTAGACGAGCAGCATCAGCGGGGCGAGCCACAGCAGACGGGCGGTCCAACTGACGGCGTGAGAGGGCGCGATGGGTGCAGTCATAGGGGACAAACCGCGCGTGCGAGACGCTGTTTCTGAGCGTCCGGTGAAGCCCTCACGCGGCGCGGACTATGATCTCTTGCGTGCCCTCCCACCGCTCGCCCGGCGCCAACCGAATCGGCTCGACGACCTGTGCTGCCTCGACGCACAACATCTGGCGGTATTCCTCGTCGTCCATGTCCGAGATGGCTGCTGCGCCCTGGTGCCACGGATTCCACACGACGGTGTCCGCGAACCCGCTCTTGCGCACGTCAATGAGGCGCGCGTTTCTATCGTCACGAATCGTCACCACGTCCGGCGCGTGCTCGTAGACGGAGTCGACCGGACTGCTGATGCGAAGTGCGGAGCCGTGTTCGGCGTAGCGGCCATCCGCCGTCTTGTCGCGGAAACGGACACCTTGCAGCCCGTCGACCGACACATTGCCGATGTCGCCGACGCGCAGGTAGGTGTGGAGTGCGCACGTAAAGTGGAAGGCTGTGTCGTCCTCGTTTCGGACGCGCAACGCAATACGCAGCCGGTCGGCTTCGACGGAGACTCCGAGCGACAGCAGAAAGCGATGTGGCCAGATGCCGCGTGTCCGCTCGTCGTCGTGGAGATGCAGGGTGAGCGCATCGCCCGACTCGGGTTCAGCGACGTGCCACATCGCCGTGCGTGCGAATCCGTGCTTGGGCAGCGGTCCCAGATCGGCGAACTGCGGAAAGATGACCGGAATACCGCCTCGGATCGAACTGCCCGACGCGACGACGGCTCTGCGACTCAGAAACAACACCTCGCTACCGTTAGCCGGAATCCAGGACGTAGCGTGCCCACCAGCCAACGAAACGTCGACGCGTGATCCGCCGCTCTCGACGGTGCGGATGAGGTCGGTGTCGTGCATAATCGGTAGCGTGTTGATGTGCGGAACGGCTTATCGGGACTGCCCGGCCTCTCCTCCAACTCGCACCACGACGCGCCCGCGCACTTCGCTACGGAGGATGCGCTCGGCCCACTCAATCACGTCTTCCAGGTCGATTTCGGTCGTGAGTGACTGGAGTTTCGAGGCGTCGAGTTCAGCAGCTAACGCGGCCCACGCACGGTTGCGCAACGCGAGCGGACACGTGTTCGAGTCGATGCCCTGCAAGCGGACGCCGCGCAGGATAAAAGGCATTACAGTCGTTGCGAGATCCGACCCGGCAGCCAGCCCGCAGGCCGCGACGATGCCGTGCCGGTCGACCCGGCTGAGCAAGTGCGCGAGCGTCGTGCTGCCGACGGCGTCGACGGCTCCGGCGAACGCGGCTGAATCGAGCGGACGTTTGGCCCCATCGCTCCACGCGTGGCGGTCGACGACGACGGTCGCTCCCAGTTCGCGCAGATAGTCGCCCATGTCGGCTTTTCCGGTTGCTGCCGTGACGCTGTAGCCGCGCCCCGCGAGCAGTGCCACCGCCATGCTACCGACGCCTCCGGTCGCCCCGCTGACAGCGATCGGCAGGCGTGCATCGGGTGACACGCCACCGTCCTCAATCGCCAAGACGGACAGCATCGCCGTAAACCCTGCCGTGCCGACGACCATCGCATCGCGCAGGCTCAGTCCGTCGGGCAGGTGGACGAGTCCCGCTGCATCGACTTTAGCACGCTCGGCATATCCGCCCCATTGCGTTTCTCCCAGTCCCCAACCCGTTCCGATCACCCGGTCACCGGGCGCGAAGCGGTCGTCGTCCGACTGCTCGACTATGCCGGATAGGTCGATGCCAGGGACGAACGGGAAGTCGCCTCGGATGATGGGCGCCTTGCCCGTAACGGCGAGTCCGTCCTTGTAGTTGAGACTCGAATAGGCGACGCGAACAGTCACACTTCCACCGTCGGGCAACTCGGCCTCACGAGAGACAGGCGTTCCGCGTGATTCGAGAACGAGGGCGCGTCCGGTCGTTGCAGCCGTCACTGATCCAGCATCTGAAGTGAGTCGGCGCGCAGGCTGTCGAGCACCAAACTATCAGGCAGAGCGGGCGGCAGCGGCTTGTCGAGGTCGAGGCGCGTCGTCTCGGGCAGCTTTTCCAGATCGCGGACGGTCGTGGCGCCGTCTTCCTGGCTGATGTAGATCGTAAACGTGACCAGATCGCCGGGCGTCAGGCCAGACATGTCGTCGACGTTGTCCAGCGAGAAGTCCATCTGCATCGAGTCCATGAAGCCCGGCACGTCCTCGTGGAAAAGCGTTACGGCATCCATCTCAGGCTTGAGCGCGACGACCTCGCCACGCGTCTGGTAGGTGTCGAACGTCTCTTCGGCACAACCGGAAACGACGAGGAAGAGCAGAACAAGGGACAGCAGACGAGGCATGGATCGCGTGGGGTGTGGAGACCGGCTAAAATAGCCGCCGCCCCGCTCGTCCATTGCGAAAGATTGGTCGGCGACGGCACAAGGCTGTGTCGCCCCGGATTCACCGTCGAACGTGCGCGCCCCGATCTACCGTCGTCCTGGCGGCGGCGGTGGTCCGCCCGATGCGCCCGTTCCCGCTCCCAGATCGTATGTCAACTTGAGCAGCACGTAGCGGCCCAGCGACGACACGCGCTCTTCCTGAACGAACGATCCGGTATCCGAATACGACACGCCCAGACCCTGATTGAGCAGGTCGCGCGCTGACAGTTCGACGCGGACTTTGCGCGTCGCGTCGTAGCTGAGTTGGGCGTTCCAGAGCGGGACTTGCTGCGCGTCGCCGAACACGTCGTCGGGGTAGAGTTCGAAGTCGAGCGACGACTCGGCACGCCAGCCCTTGCCCATCTCGATGCTCGCTTCGGTGTAGAACGTCCGAGTGAGATAGTCGCGGTCGAACTGCGGACTGAGTTCGTAGGCCGACGTGTTGTATCCGACCCGCGCGCCGATGCGGGCGTCGAGGACGGTTTTGCGTCGGTTCTCGATGCGGAAGTCGAGCGAGGTGTTCGTCAGGTCCGAGCGGTTTTCGTCGCCGTTGAGCAGTTCGGTCGCACGGCGATACGACACGCTACCCGAAAGCTGCACCTTGACGCCCAACGGACGAATCGGACGCCCGTGGTTCACGTTGGCCGACAGATTCCACTCGCCGCCGACGTTGACGGGCGTGGTCGTCTGCCGAAACCGCTCGTCTACGATGCGCGACGTGGAGATAGCCGTCGGCGTGTACGAGGCGCGGACAAAAGCGAACAGGTTGGTGAACGCGAACGAGTCGAAGTGGAAGTAGTTGGCCGAGACCGAGTGCTCGTAGCTGGGGTCCAGGTCGGGGTTGCCGACGTAAACGTTGAGCGGATCGCGATCGTCCGGGACGCGCTGCAACTGCCGCACCGACGGTTCTCTCGTCGACGTGTTGTAGCGGAACGACACGCGCCGCCCCGTTCCCAACGGCTGATCGTAGCGAAGGGACGGAAGCACCTGCACGAACCGCCGATCTACCGGCCCGCCGACGCCGACGGTTTCGCCCTGAAGCCACGTCGTCTGCACGTCGACGTTGAGGTTGAACGAGCGGTCTTCGCGGCTTCCTTCGCCGTTGTCGCGGTACGTGAGGCCTACCGTAGCCTTGTCGATGGTCTGCTCGAAATCCTGGCTCAGGCGCGTGTTGAGAACCGTCGTGCCACCAGCGATGTCGTCGACCCTGCGGTCGCGGTCGTTTGAGTTGCGGCTGAACGATCCGTCGAGTTGGAGCGCGCGTCCGACGCCGGGGAGCGGTTGGGTCGCGAGCAGGCGGGCCGACGCACTGGACGAAACAGTCGCCTCGTCTTCGAGCCGCGCGATTTCAGTCACGGTCAACAGCGTGTCGCGTGAGAAAAAGCGGTCGGTCGACGTCACGTCTTCCAGGCTGCCCGCATCGGTGCGGTTTCCGCGAAGTGTCGCGACGATGCTGCGCTCGCCTGCAAAGCGGCGGCGGTAGGTCAGACTTCCCTCACCGCGCCACTCGTCGCCGTCGGACGTGGTCCGCGCGTTGCGTTCGTTTCGCGTGTCGTTGGAAGGCGAGTCGGTCAGGCGGGCGTCGGAGATAAGTCCATCTGATGCGCCGTAGTAGCCTTCGGATCGGAAGCGGACGTCGTGTCCATCGGAAAACTCGTGTTCTACGTCGAGGTTGAGCGTGTGAGCGTAGGCGTCGGACGATTGGTCCGATTGGATGTCGAGATCAGCCGATTGGCCCTCTCCGAGGATTCGCTGCTGCAACGTGCGGCGATCGCGCTCGGAGTCCTTGTACGACGCGTAGTAACTACCGTCGAACTCCGTCTTGCCCGTTTCGCGCGATAGGTTGATGCCCCCCGACGCCGACGACGTAAATCCGTCGGACGCGCCGCCGCCGAAGTTGGGCGCGCCACCAAAGAAGACGGCTCCTCCCCGAGCCAGCGCGGCCAGTTCGGGGAACTGGCTCGGTCCGTAGGCCGAACCGTTGATGTTGTTGGCACCCGCCAGTATCGAGAGTCGCGTTGTTCCCCAGAAGCGGTTGATCGACGCATCGGCGTCGTAGCGCATCTCGTCGCCCAGTCCTCCTCCTTCCGACGAACCGCCGACGGCTCCGCTGACTTTGCCGAAGCCGCCCACACGCCGTTCAGGTTTGAGCGCGATGTTGATCGTCCGCTCTTCGTTGCCATCGGCGACTCCGGTGAACTCGGCGGCCTCCGACTGCTTGTCGTACACCTGCACCCGGTCGACGGCGTCGGCGGGGAGGTTGCGAGTAGCGATGGTGGGGTCCGATCCGAAAAACTCTTTGCCGTCGACCAGCACCCTTCGCACCGTCTCGCCTTGGGCCTGGACGTTCCCCTCTCGGTCGACTTCCATTCCGGGCAAGCGCCTCAGCAGGTCTTCGACAGACGCACCGGCAGGCGTCCCGAATGCAGCGGCGCTGAAATCGAGCGTGTCGCCACGCAGGACGAGCGGTGTCCGATCCGCCGAGATCACCAAATCGCCCAACATCTGCTCCTCGACTTTCAACTGTATCTGGCCCAGATCGAGGTCAGCGTCGGCTACGTCGACCGAGTCCGAGTAGGTCGCAAAACCGACGAACGCAATCTGGATCAGGTAGCTACCCTGCGGCGCCCGTCGGATGCGAAACGCTCCTTCGGCATCCGACGCGGCGAAGCTGACGATGGACGAGTCGGTGCGCTGCAACAGGACGACGGTCGCGCCCGGGAGCGGAACGCCCACGGAATCGGCCACGCTGCCGGTCACGTCATGCCGCTGGGCCGACGCGCTAGGAGTGAGAACAGCACCAAGTAGCGCGACGAGCAGGAGGGCGGAAAGACGCATCGAAAACAGGTAAAAGCAGAAGTAAAGTCTCTATTCGCAGAAAAGGCGGTTGGGTTGCGGCACGCACAGCCGAAGCCTACGGCGTCCCACTTGCCGGCCAGTTACTGCCGGATCGTGATCGATCTGCCCCTGCCCGAGCCACGTGCCGCCTGCATCTCCTCCATTTTCTCCTCGACGATGGCGTCGAACTCGTCCTGCGTCACGCGTTGCCCCTCGGTGGGACGCGCGATCAGTTCGGGATCAATCGCTTCGAGCGCTACGGCTGTGGCGACGTACGTCTGCTTTCCTTCGTCGCGCGTCAGCACGAGGATGGCTCCGGGCAGTCCGCCATAGTGCTCCGGCCCGACGGAGGCGAGGATCTGTGTCGTGAACCACGCCTCGTACGTCGTAGAGTCTTGGGTGGCGACGGCTTTCTGGCAGTCGTAGCCCAGGAACGTGCTGCGCTCCGCCGTCAGTCGCCACGGCAGCGGTTTCGGCTCGCCTTCGATTAGGAACGTGCGCCCCAGAAAATCTTTTTTCTCGACCATCATGCCCTCGTCCAGATCGAAAAACGTCTGATTGTCGTTGCGTGCACCGCCCATCATGAACCGGACGCGCCCGTTGCGCGAGGTGCGGGTATCGGCTTCGGGGTCGCGCGGAGCGGGCATCGACAGCGTCGCCGAGGGTGTGAAGTGAACGATCAGCTTCTGGGTCGTCTCTTTGGGAAACTGGTCGGCCATCGCCTGCATTTCGGGCGGAAGCTCGATGTCGAGGCGCGTCGTGACGTCGTAGTTGATGGTGCCTTCCTGGGCGACGGCGACAGGCGCGAAGATCAGGAGCAGGAATAGAAAACGGAGCATGAGAGAGTGGTTTGTAAGACGAAGTTAGAGTCTACCGTCTAAATATCTAGGGATGGCGTGGAATCGGAACGCGAAGCGAGTCCCGCCTCGTACCGGATCGTTGAATATGAATCACTCGGGGCGTTGTCGTGCCCGGCTCGGCGCGTCGACGCAGCAGCACGTTGAGTTGGTCGCTCAACACACGCGCCGCCTCGGGCGACAGACTGTCGAGCGGAATGTTGATCGTCGAATCCCGCTTGCCTTTCATCGACACAAAGATGCGGCGTACGCCCATCTGGTTGCTAGAGTCAGTTGGTGAGAAGTAGACGCCGCGCACTCCTCCCGCTCTAACAGTCGTGGGAAATGCCGCAGCGCCATCGGGAATGCGGATCGTCATGCGCTCGCCCAACCGGATGACGCGCACAGTGTCAGCGAGCAAGGCAGTGTGATCGGCACTCGTGGGGGAGCCAGCAAACAGCCGGTCGAGTTCGACTCGCAACTCGCGATCCGTCGTCCGGCTCGCCACCCGGACGCCGAGCAACCGGCGCGCAGCCTCGACGCCCAGCGGTCGCCGCTGACTCGTCTCGATGGGCACGACTCGAACGCTCCGCACGCCCCCCACCGCCCCCAACGAGTCACGCCAAACGGATACCCGAACCGGCGAGTCGCCCGAGAACGCGTAGCGCACGACCGTTCCTTCGGTCCACTCATGGCCGAGCGCTTCAAGCTCGACCAAATGCTGCCGATCGTCGCCGACGATTCGGTCAATCAGTTCGAGCGCCGGATGCCCCGCCTCGATGCGTTCGTCGCTGATGGCTTCTACGACCGCGCCCTTCTGCTCCGTCACGTCGACGGGCCACGACCACGCGGCGACGGCAACGAGCAACAGCAGAAGCGCGGCGACCGGCAACCGATGCGGGCGCCTGGGCGGAACGGCACGGAGCCAGTCGCTCGTACGGTCGAACGAGTCAGGTAGCGGCGCTGTGCGGAGCGGGTCGAGTTCGGATCGCATCGACATCAGAGCAAGAGGGGAAGCGGCGAAGGCGTATCGTCCGGCTGCACGCCTAACTGCAACGCCACTTCTCTGGCGCGCGACCGTGCCCGACTCAACCGCGACTTGACCGCCGACGCGCTCCGATCTCCTTGAATCTCGGCAACTTCGGCGACGGAAAAGCCAGCGACCTCGAACAGCAGCAACGCCGCCCGCTCCTTGTCGCTCAGCGTGCCCAGAACAGCGAGCAAATCTGCCAGTTCTCCCGGCTCGGACGACGGCTCGAACAGTCCCAGCGCCGACGCTTCGGCATCACTCGGCAGCGGCAGCATCCACCGAATCTTGCGCCGCCGGACGGCCTGATAAAACGTCCGCGTCAGGATGCGGAAGAACCACGACCGAAACTGTCTCGAGTCGCGCAAATCGCCAAAGCGCTCCAACGCCCGGAGCAGCGCACTCTGAAACACATCTTCGGCCTGATCCGGCGACCACCGCGCGCACAACGCCCGGCTGTACCGGAGCGCGTCGTCGTAGTGCGGACGAAGCGCGGCGAGGAAAGCGTCGGAGGGGTGGGCCATGCAAGAGGGGTACGCCAACAGGATACCCGGCCCAGCCGATCGGTCGCATCACGACGCAAAAAAGATGGCGGTCGACCTCAAATCCCGCAATCGTCGTCCGCCGTTCATATCCCGCTCGGCTATCCCAAGAGACAGCCGTGTGGGGTGTGGAGTCAGCCGTCCTTGTCTCGGCGTCTGTCGCGGCGCTTGCGGCGGCGGTCGTCGTCGCGGCGGTCTCTGTTCTGCCGAGCATCGGAATCACGCGTGGGGCGGTCGGGGTCGTCGTACTCCTCGAACGATTGGGTTCGGTCGAGCGTGCCGAGTGAGAGCGTTCGCCCGCTCGCCCTACCGTCCCATTTCTCTCGGAAGTCGTCGGATGCGCTGTTGAGCGTGGCGACAGCCGACCCACCGTCTTCGGCGTATGTGATCGTCAGGTCGCCGTCGTAGTAGTCGCGCGAGAAAATGTTACCGCCATGCCAGCGGAGCGAAACGCGCGCTTCGTAGCGGCTCTGGAGCGCGTCGAACCGGGCTGATTCAAGACGCCAACTGATGCGCCCGTCACGGGGAGCGTCGATGCGGTCGAGGATGCGGTAGACGGCGCTTCCGGCATAGCTCGCAGCGACGGCGTAGCGCTCGCGCTCGGACATATCGCGCACGACGAGCGTGTCCCTCGCCACGACGTTTCCGCCGTCCAGCCAGAGTTCGGCCCGCACCGTCACGGCATCGGACGACTTGAGAGCTTGCCGGAGCGTGAACCAGAAGTCGCTATGTCCTTCGGCACCAACCAGATCAAGCTCGCCTCTAGCCGACGAGAGAGGCACGCGGACCGTCGAACCGCCCGGCGCCGACAGCGCGAGCCATGCATCGGGGGCATCGTCCAACTCGAACGTCTGCCACGTGCTATCGCCCAATAGACGTTCGGCCTGCCACTCGATTTCGTAGCCCGCGCGGTCCTGGTTACCCCCGAGTGGATAGTCGACGTCGAGGCCTGCCGTGTACCGCTTGGCCGACGCGCGCGTCGCGAGTTGCTCGCATACGGTCCCGTTGCGCAGGCGACCGCAGACTTCGACGGAGATTTGCTCGCTGTCGCCCAGCCGCGTATCGGGGATGCGGAGGCTGACAACGCCGTTTTGAGCCAACTCGCGCGATAGGATGCGGCTGCGCGTGTCCATCGCCGTAGCGTACATCGAATCCGGGATTTCGTCGCGCCCGAAGAGACCGTCCGATGAAGCAAAAGAGGCTGCTACGACCAGCGAATCGGGCGTCGGGTGGTTTAGACTGGACGATTCTACGACCGGCCCATCGCCGCATCCGATAGCCGCCGAGACGAAGGTCAGCAGGCAAACAGCGCGGATCAAAGCAAGGGCGCCCCGCTTTCCAGGAGTCGAACCAAAATATTCATTCGAAGGCGTGAAAAAGCGCTTTCGCACACCCTCTCCTCTTATGGAAACGACCGCACCGGTAATGGAACAAGAGACAGATTTTCTTCCGCTGAACGGCACGGATTACGTCGAGTTTTACGTAGGTAACGCCCGACAAGCCGCGCACTTCTATGCGACGGCCTTCGGCTTCGACATCACGGCGTACCGTGGTCCCGAAACCGGGCACCGGGGAAGTGTCTCCTACTTGATCACGCAGGGTAAGATTCGTTTCGTGCTCACGGCGAGCCTCACGCCCGACGGCCCCATCGCCGATCACGTCCGCTTGCACGGCGACGGCGTCCGCGATCTGGCCTTGTGGGTAGACGACGCCCGCAGCGCTTTTGAGGAGACCACCAAACGCGGCGCCATCGCGGTCCAGGAGCCGACCGTCATGGAGGATGCGCGCGGCAAAGTCGTCCGCTCGGCGATTCAGACGTACGGCGACACCATCCACACGTTCATCGAGCGCAGCGCCTACACCGGCGTCTTCCTGCCCGGCTTCGAGCCGTTCGACAACGACCACTTCTCGTCGACCGGCGTCGGCCTCAAGTACGTCGACCACTGCGTCGGCAACGTCGAGTTGGGCGACATGAACAAGTTCGTCGACTACTACGCCGACGTGATGGGCTTCAAAAACCTGATCTCGTTCGACGACGCCGACATCTCGACCGAATACACCGCGCTGATGAGCAAGGTGATGTCGAGCGGCAATGAGCGGATCAAGTTTCCGATCAACGAACCCGCCGAAGGCAAGAAGAAGAGCCAGATTGAGGAGTACATCGACTTCTACAAAGGCGCCGGAGTCCAGCACATCGCGATGGCGACCGACGACATTCTCGCGACCGTCGCCGAACTGCGCAAACGCGGCGTGACGTTTCTGACCGTTCCGACGACCTACTACGACGAGTTGCAAGGCCGCGTCGGTACCATCGACGAGCCAGTCGACCAACTCGCCGAATTGGGCATCCTCGTCGACCGCGACCCGGACGGTTACCTGCTGCAGATCTTTACCAAGCCCATCCAGGACCGCCCGACGGTGTTTTACGAAATCATCCAGCGCAAGGGCGCCCGCTCGTTCGGCAAAGGCAACTTCAAGGCACTGTTCGAAGCCATCGAACGCGAGCAGGAACGCCGCGGCAACCTGTGACCCTTTGGGTCTTCCTTTCGCGTTCAATGGGTCGATGCAGCCGCATAGCCCAGGCCGCGCACCTGCCCTGCCCGCAGCTGTCATTGCGAGGAGCGCAGCGACGTGGCAATCTCCCAGTTATCAGCTAGTTAAGGAGATCGCCACGGCCTACGTCCTCGCGATGACAAGATCGGGGTCCGCCTCTTCCCTCCTTTCCGCTCTACACTCATGCCCTTCTACCACAAAATGGGCGACGTACCGCCCAAACGCCACACGCAGTTCGCCCGTCCAGACGGCGCGCTCTACACAGAGGAAGTCATCGGCGCCGAAGGCTTCTCGGGCCTGTCGTCCATCGCCTATCACATCCACCCGCCGACGTTGGTCGAGCGCGTAGGCGAAGCGCGCGACTTCGGCGCGACCTACACCGATCAGGACTTCCTGCGCCACCGCCACTTCAAAGGCGCCGACGTGCAGCCAACCGGCGACTGGATTAGCGGGCGCCGCTATATCATGGGCAACGCCGACGTAGACCTCGCGCTCTGCTCGCCCACATCAGCGATGGACGAAGCGACGTTCTACAAAAACGCCTCGGCGGACGAACTCGTCTACGTCCACGACGGCAGCGGCACGCTCCACACCGTCTTGGGCGACGTGCCGTTTGTGCAGGGCGATTACGTCCACATCCCCCGCACGCTAACGCACCGCTGGTCGTTCGACGATGGCGTTCAGGCGCGTCTGCTCGTCATCGAAGCACCATCCGACTTCCTGCCGCCCAAGCGCTATCGAGGCAAGATGGGCCAACTGCTCGAACACAGCCCGTACCACGAGCGCGACTACAACGTGCCGACCGAACTCTCGCCTATCGACCAGAAGGGCGAGTTCACGGTTCACATCAAGAAGCACGGCAAGCTGTTTCCGTTCGTCTACCGCTACCACCCGTTCGACGTGGTCGGCTGGGACGGCTATATGTATCCGTACACGATCTCGATCCACGACTTCGAGCCGATCACGGGGCGCATCCACCAGCCGCCGCCCGTCCACCAGATGTTCGAGGCGCACAACTTCGTCGTCTGCTCGTTCGTGCCGCGCCTGTTCGACTACCACCCGCAGAGCGTCCCGGCGCCCTACAACCACTCCAACATCGACTCGGACGAAGTGCTGTTCTACGCCGAGGGCGATTTCATGTCGCGCAAAGGCATCGACCGAGGCAGCTTCACGCTCCATCCCGGCGGCATTCCGCACGGCCCGCATCCCGGCACGACCGAGGCCAGCATCGGCGTCAAGGAGACGCACGAACTCGCCGTCATGGTCGACACGTTCCGCCCGCTGCGCCTGACGGATCACGCGCTCGCCGTCGAGGACGAAGACTATATCCTATCCTGGCAGCCCGAACGCCACGACCACCCGCTCCCCGACGCCGCCCCGCTCCCGAAAGGCGCATTGGCTGGTGGAGACGGAGCGATGAAGAGGCCGAACCCGCCTCCTAACCCCCAATCTGTCATCGCGAGAGCGCAGCGCTGGCGATCCCCGAGCTATCCGACTAGCATCGGAGTTCGCCACAGCCTGCGCCTCGCGATAACAGTTGGATGGTTCGCGTTCTCCTCAGCAGCCAGTCTCAGCCCAGCACCTTGACTGCGCGCACCATCGGGTCGTCGATGGCGTCGGACTCAATGGCGAAGCCGAGCTTGCGGGATACGCGCTGCATGGCACCGTTCTCGCGCAGGATGTCGGCGGTGATGCGTTCCAGGCCTTCGTCCTCGCCGATCTCGACCAGTCGCGACAGGAGTTCAGTGCCTAAGCCTCGGCGCTGACGGTCGTCGGATACGAGCATGGCGAACTCGCCGTCGCCCGTGCCGAAGCGCTTGGTCAGGCGGGCGACGCCTACAATCTGATCGCCATCTTCGGCGACGAGGGCGATCTCTCGGTCATAATCGTTGAAGCAGATACGCGCCAGCCGGTCGTGGGCGACGCGCTGCGACAGCTTGGCGACGCTCGCGTAGCGCATGTAGACGCTCTGCTCGCTCAGTCGGTGATGGAAGTCGACCAGCGCCGGTTCGTCTTCGGGGCGGATGGGGCGGATGGTGAGCACGTTGCCCTCGTCGCTCTTCCAATCCCGCACGTATTTGCGCGGGTACGGGCGAATCGCCGGACGCGGGATGTCGGCCAGATCCACATCGGGTGCGTGTAGGACGACGCGGGCGTCGAGCGCGATCAGGCGTTCGGGCGAGGCGAGCAGCGGGTTGATGTCCAACTCCTTGATCAGCGGCTGCTCGGCCACGAGTTGCGAAAAGCGGACGACCAGTTTTTCGAGGTCGTCCTGGTCGACGGGGTCTTGGCCGCGCACGCCTTGGAGTGCTTCGTAAATCCGAGTCTGCTCCATCATGCGCCGCGCCAGTGTGGTCGACAAGGGCGGAAGTGCCAGTGCCCTGTCGCGGTAGACCTCGACCAGCGATCCGCCCGAGCCGAACAGCACGACCGGCCCAAACTGCGGATCCATCGAAGAACCCAGAATGACCTCATAGCCCTTCGTCGATACCATCGGTTGGACCGTGACGCCGTCGAACCCGTCCAGCTTGCCGCGCTCCTCGAGGTTGCTGCGGATCAGTTCGAACGCGCCGCGCACAGCCGCTTCGTCCGCGAGATTGAGCTGCACGCCGCCCACGTCGACTTTGTGCGTGATCGTCTTGCTGTCCAGCTTGACGACGACCGGGTAGCCCATCGCGTCGGCCTGCTCGACAGCGGCATCGGCGGTTTGGGCGCGGACGGTGTGCGTGGTAGGAATGCCGTAGGCTTCGAGCAGCTTTTTGGACTCGAACTCGGTCAGCAAATCGCGACCTTCGTCACGGACGGCTTGCAAAAGCGCGGTCGCTCCGTCGCGGTCGACGGTTGTCGCATCGTCCTCGGCCCCCGTCCCCTCGGCCAGCGAGGGCGTCTCGTAGATGCCCTTCAGGTTGTAGTCGTACTGCCACATGTAGTTGAACACGCGCGCCGCCGTATCGGGGTAACCGAACGTCGGGATGCCCGCCGCGTTGAGAATCCGCTCGCCTGCCGCGACGGTCGCGCCGCCCATCCACGAGGCCAGAACCGGCTTTCCGGTCGACGTGGCGTACTCTTTCAATCGCTCGGCTGTCTGCGTCGGATCGGTCATGTCCTGGGGCGTCAGGATGACGAGCAGTCCGTCCGAGTTGGGATCATCGGCGGCCACTTTGAGCGTGTGGGCGTAGCGCTCGGGGTCGGCGTCACCCAGCACGTCGACGGGGTTGTTGTGGCTCCACGCGCCCGGCAAGAACGCGTTGAGTTCTTCCATCGTCTGATCCGAAATCGCCGTCAGTTCGCCGCCGCCTTGGATGAGTGCGTCGGTCGCGAGCACGCCCGGGCCGCCCGCGTTGGTCAGAATCGTCAGGCGACGACCTTTGGGACGCGGCTGCTTGCCCAAGACTTCGGCCATGTAAAACAGGTCGGCGATGGAGTCGACGCGGAGCACGCCGCTTCTGCGAAACGCTGCGTCGAGCACATCGTCGGATCCGGCCAGCGTGCCCGTGTGACTCGCCGCCGCCGATGCCGCCTCCGCCGTCCGACCGGCCTTGATGACGATGATCGGCTTGCGCAGTGCCACCTCGCGCGCCGCCGACAAGAACGAACGCGCATCGCCAATCGACTCCATATAGAGCACGATGCTCTTGGTGCGCGGATCGTCGCCGAGGTAGTAGATCAGATCGCCCCACGACACGTCGAGCATCGACCCAATGCTAACGAACGACGAGAAACCGACGTGCTCGCCAAACGACCAGTCGAGGATGCCCGTCAGCAGCGCCCCACTCTGGCTAATGAAGGCGACCGATCCCGGCTGCGCCATGGCCCCGGCGAACGTCGCGTTGAGTCCGTTGCCGGGCCGCATGACGCCCAGGCAGTTGGGGCCGATGATACGCATGTTGCCCTTGCGCGCTTCGGCCAGCACGCGTGCTTCCAACGCAGCGCCCTCCTCGCCGATTTCCTTGAACCCTGCCGAGATGATGATGCATCCCTTGACGCCCGCCGCCACGCATTCGGCGACCAGATCCGGCACCAGCGGCGCGGGCGTCACGATGACCGCCAGATCCGGCGCTTCGGGCAACTCGCCGACGCTCTTGTAGGCGCGGATACCCAGCACGTTGTCGCGCTTCGGGTTGATCGGATACACCGTCCCGCCAAACGGGTTGGAGATCAGATTCCACAGGATCGTGCGCCCCACGCTCCCCTGACGCTCACTCGCTCCGATCACGGCGACGCTTTTGGGCGCAAAAATGGCGTCCAAACTCTCGCGGCTGTTGGCGACGACGTTGTACGACGGATCGACGCGCTGAGCGTCTGCGGGGCGGCTGGCTTCCATGGATCGGGCGATTGGGGTGAGCTTTACGAACCACCGTGCGGTGATTGATGCCGAGCCTTTCTACCAGAGTAACTGCGGAGTTACAGCCGGTGTAGACGCTACGAAGACGAGGGATACATCGCATGCAGGACGACGTATGCTGAACACGATTCGACCTAAACCGATGGCTCTCCCCGCTCTCTCAGACTGGACACTCGCCGACTATCTAGCGCACGAGGCAGCACACGTCGGACAAAAACCGAACTACGAATGGGACGGCCGACAACCCATCGCGATGTCCGGTGTCTCGTACGATCACGCGCTCGTCCAGAACAATCTGAGCGATCTGCTCAGTCCTCAGTTTCGCAAAAGGGGTTGCCGCTCCTTCACAGCCGACATGCGCTTGGCGGTGCAGAACGGTCGCTATCGCTACCCCGACCTTCTCGCCCACTGTCCGCCTGCCGACCTTACAGGAGAGAAACCACCTTCACTGCGCAATCCCGTTTTGCTGGTCGAAGTGCTCTCCCCGTCCACGTCGACGACGGACCTGCGCGAGAAGCTGATCGAGTATCGGCAAATCGAAAGCTTGCTCGAATACTGGATCGTCAGTACGGACGCGCCCTACCTCCTGCGCTACGACTGCTCTGGCCCCGCGCTGATCGCGTACCCATACAAAGGGCTGGACGTGACGTTTGAAAGCGAGCAACTGGGCGTAAAAGTCGATCTTGCCGATGTGTTCGATGGAATCGACTTCGACTCTGACGATTGAGTCCCATGCTGCCTGTTCGGAGACACAGCAGATGTTGCCGGCGATCACGAGGGTCAACCCTGCAAGTAGACGCAGGACTTACAGTGTCAACGCGCCTACTACTTGCTATTCACACCATGAGTCTATTTCTTGTCGCAAGCCAACGCCGAACACCATGCTCAAAACTGTTCTCGTCACCTTAGCGCTCTGTCTCTCGGCATGTAGCTCCACATCCTCGACCTACCCGACACCTACCATGCCAGACGGCTCTCCGGCGAACGTCATCGTGGGATCGGTCGTGATCGCTGACCTGACGCCCGAAAAGGAGCGCTATATGCACCTAGTGAGCGACGACTACACGTTGCAAGGTGTGACCTTCACGCACGTGATGCGAGAGCGATTTGGCAACTTCGAACACATCACGTTTCGCGGGCACACAGCCGACGGCAACTCCGTCGTGACCTCGTTTCGGCAGAATCAGAAGGACTGACGCTCACCGGATCAGCCCGCCCGGGTAGGCCACGACGCTCCGCGCGCCGCTTGTGCTGACGGCCTCGACGCCGAACAGGTAGTTGTCGATCACGACGTTTTCGAGCGTCCAGTCGGTCGCCATTCCGACCCAGCGGCGGTGCTGCCAAACGGGTGAGGTGGTGTCGCGCCAGACCAACCAGTAGCCTGCCAAGTCGCTGCTTTGCGACGCCTCCCACGTTAGGCGCGTGCTGGGGGCAACGGCGCCGCCAATGCGGACGTTCGAGGGTGGATCGGGCGCCCAGGCGAGTCCGGCCAAGGCCAGGGCGTTGATGCCGGTCATCCTCGCAGCGTAGACGAAGTCGACAAAGTCGATGGTGTCGCCGTAGTGCCGGTCGCCTTCCATACGGATGTCCTGGTGCTGCCGGTCGTAGTGCTCGTTGGTCTCCATCAGGCGCACGGCGGGGAAACCAGCGTCGTTGAACGGGCGATGGTGTCCGCCGCGTCCGAAGCGGTCGAGACGATAGATCATCTTAGGCTCCATCAGCGGCGCGTAATCGGTCGTCAGGTCGTGGACGTAGCGAGCGAGTTGGCGCGAGGGGCCGTCGACTTCTCCGCCGTAGAATCGGCGCATCTGGGCGGCGCGTTCGGATTGCGTCACGTCGACCGGCTCACTGAAGATGCGAAACGAGCGGTTGTTGCACGTCCCATTGATGCCGCACGTGTTGCCGATCATATCGTTGTTGAGGACGGCTTCGATCTCCCAGCCGAGTGAGTCGGCCATCGCTGCCAAGTGCTGACCGCCGTACAGACCTTGCTCCTCGCCACTCAACCCGGCGTAGACGATGCTCTTGCCGAACTGATAGTGGCTCAAGATGCGCGCGGCTTCGATGGCACCGGCCATTCCGCTGGCGTTATCGTTGGCACCGGGCGCGGCAGTCTCGCCGTCCGATCCATTTGATGGGCGGCTGTCGATGTCGCCGCTCATCATCACATAGCGGTTGGGCTGATTGGTGCCACGCTGGATGGCGATGATGTTGACGACGTAGGTATCGGTCGGAATGCGTCCGCCTGCTGGAACGAGGGTGCGCTGCTCGAATACTTCGAGGCATCCACCGCAATCGGCGCTGATCCGCTCAAACTCAGCCCGTATCCACCGCCGCGCTGCTCCGATGCCGCGCGTCGTGCTGACGGTATCGCTCATCGTCGACCGCGTGCCGAACCCGGCGAGCATACGGATGTCGGCTTCCACCCGCTCGGGCGACGCCGCCTGTACGATGTCGTAGAGCCGCACGTCTACGGCAGGTGGCGCCGGAGCAACGGCCATCTGTGCTGACGCAGGAGCGACGATCAGAAGCAGGATAAGAGTAAGGAGACGGCGCATCGAGACAGGGCGGATGGGAAGGCAGGGTTAAAATAGCGGGTTAGGAAGATCGTCGCGGCACCGATCAGCGGCGGTGCACGTGTGACAGGCGGCTACACCCCTCACGATTCCGTCGTCCCGGCCCCCGAGCCGGGACTAAGGCGTTTGGGACTGTGTGATTCTTATCCATCTTCTGGGTCCCAGATCACGTCTGGAACGACGCTGAGATAGAGGTCAACATGCTCAGCACACCCCGACGCGTTTACTCTCCCGATTCCTCTTGCTCCCTATGGCCGACCGCGCCTCTGCCCTCTCGTCCGACGACCTCTACTACTGGGACCAGGGCGCCCACTTCTCGGCGTGGCACGTGCTGGGCTGTCACCCGTCCGAAGGCGGTGCGCGCTTCGCGGTATGGGCGCCCAACGCCGACTACGTCTCGGTCGTCGGCGACATGAACGGCTGGGACCGCGCCTCGCACCCGCTCGAACGACGCGGATCGGGCCTGTGGGAAGGCTGGGTCGACGGCGCGCACGACGGGCAGCGCTACAAGTACCACATCGGATCGCCCGGCGGATTCTCGGCGGACAAAACCGATCCCTATGCCCTGCGCATGGAGCCGCCCAACGAGCAGGGCGACAAAACGCTCGGCCTCTCCGCCATCGTCACTAATCGGAGCGAGTTTGAGTGGAGCGACGATGAGTGGATGAACTCGCGACAGGGTCCGTCCGGCATGAATCGGCCCGTCAGCATCTACGAAGTCCACCTGGGCAGCTGGCGGCGTCCGTGGGACGGGTCGATGCCGACGTACCGCGACATCGCGCAGCCGCTGGCGGACCACGCGCTCGAATACGGCTTCACGCACGTCGAGTTGATGCCTGTCATGGAGCATCCCTACTACGGAAGCTGGGGCTACCAGGTCGTCGGGTATTACGCGCCGACGTTCCGCTACGGCTCGCCCGACGATCTGCGCTTCCTGATCGACTACCTCCACTCGCGCGGCCTGGGCGTCATCCTCGACTGGGTGCCCGCGCACTTCGCGACCGACCCGCACGCGCTCTCGCTTTTCGACGGATCGGCGTTGTACGAAGATCAGGATCCGCGCATGGCGAATCACCCCGACTGGGGCACGTTCGTTTACGACTGGGGACGCAACGGCGTGCGCAACTTCCTCGTCTCCAACGCCCTCTACTGGTTCGAGGAGTTCCACATCGACGGCCTGCGATTCGACGCCGTCGCCTCGATGCTCTACCGCGACTACTCACGCGGCGACGACTGGGCGCCCAACGTCCACGGCGGACGCGAGCACCTCGAAGCCATCGCGTTTCTAAAGACCGTCAACGAGGAGGTCTACAAACGCCATCCGCAAGCCTTGATGATCGCCGAGGAGTCGACGAGTTGGCCGGGCGTCACCAAGCCGACGTTCGACGACGGGTTGGGCTTCCTCTACAAGTGGAACATGGGCTGGATGCACGACACGCTGGCATTCCTCGACGAGGAGCCGGTCAACCGCAAGTGGCACTACGACAGCCTGACGTTTCCGCTCGTCTACGCGTGGAGCGAGCACTACGCCCTGCCGCTCTCGCACGACGAGGTCGTCCACGGCAAAGGCTCGCTCTGGGAGAAAATGCCCGGCGACGACTGGCAGAAAGCCGCCAACTTGCGCCTGCTCTTCGGCCACATGATCGGACATCCCGGCAAGAAGCTGCTGTTCATGGGCATGGAGTGGGGCCAGCGGACCGAGTGGGCCGAGTCCAAGCAACTCGACTGGCACGACTTGGAGGATCCGACCCACGCCGGAGTCGCCGCCTGGACGCGCGACATCTTTGGCCTCTATCGCGACCATCCTGCCCTTTGGGATGAATCGCCCGCTGGGTTTGAGTGGTTCGAGGCAGGAGACGCCGACCGCTCCATCGCCGGCTACCGACGCAGAGGGCACGACGCCGACGGCAACCCGCGCGAACTGATCTTCGCGTTCAACTTCACGCCCGTCACGCGCGAGAACTACCGCATCGGGGTGCAGCCGGGTACCTATCGCCAGGTCCTCTCGTCTGACGACTGGAAATACGGCGGCTCGGGTATCGGCGCGTTTGGCGACCTGGAAACGCATCCGGCCTCGTACCACGGACGCCCATCATCGCTCGTCGTCACGCTGCCGCCGCTGGGCGTCCTGATTCTGGAACGCGTCGGCGATTAACCCGGAGACTAGGCAGGTCGCCCACGACCTGGCAGGTCCGCGATGGATCACCCCAGCAACGTCAACGTCAACCGGCGCGACGATGCCTGTTCTCTGTGCTCTCCGAGATACACCCCTTGCCACGTGCCCAGGTCGAGCCGCCCATCGTTTACGGGCAGCATCAGACTCGGGCCGATCAGCACACTTTTGACGTGCGCGCTCATGTCGTCCGGCCCTTCCTCCACGTGGCGAAAATAGTCGGCGCTGTCCGGCGCAGCCCTGATCATCCACGCTTCGAGATCCGTGCGCACATCCGGGCTGGCGTTCTCGTTGAGCGCGAGCGACGCCGACGTATGCCGGATGAACACGTGCAAGACACCGAATTCGACGCGGTCCAACTTGGCGAGCGCATCGGCGATGGGACGGGTGATCAGGTGGAAGCCGCGTGTCATTGGCGGCAGCGCGATCGTCGTTCGGCGAGACATCAGGGCGTAATTGTTGGAGAAACCGAACAAACGCGTTGGCACGAATAGGCTTCCGACGCGTCTCACTTCCCACAGTCCACCGACTTTCATCACCCAACCTCTCCCCGACTATGGCTTCCATGCCCTCCAAGAAATACGACAAGGCCCCCGACATGC
The DNA here is from genome assembly GCA_963793245.1 of Rhodothermales bacterium. Taxonomy (GTDB): domain Bacteria; phylum Bacteroidota; class Rhodothermia; order Rhodothermales; family BA12; genus CAXBBB01. The sequence goes on along the minus strand of CAWBZG010000002.1, from coordinate 773,996 downwards.
AGATCGACCCGTCGCAGACGTACCACGCGACGATCAGCACCGACAAAGGCGATATGAAGGTCGAACTCTACCCGCAGCACGCTCCCAACACGGTCAACAACTTCGTCGTCCTCGCACGTGACGGCTTCTACGATGGCGTCACCTTCCACCGCGTGATCAAGGACTTCATGATCCAGGGCGGCGACCCGACGGCGACCGGTATGGGCGGCCCGGGCTACAAGTTCAAGGACGAGTTCCACCAGAACCCGCTCACCCATGAGCGCGGCGTCCTCTCGATGGCGAACGCCGGACCGAACACCAACGGCAGCCAGTTCTTCATCACCCACACCGCGACGCCCCACCTCAACGGACGCCACACCGTCTTCGGCAAAGTGGTCGACGGACTCGATGTGGTCGACGCCATCGCTCAGGGCGACCGCATGAATACAGTCACGGTCGACGAAGAAGGCTGATCGTTCAGCGCTTCGACTCAAAGCTGTCAGGTTTTCGAAACCTCAAGCTTTCAGATTTTCGAAACCTGACAGCTTTTTGCTTTCAAAAATAGCCAGTGGAAATAGCCTCTCTTCTACTGAAGGCAACCCTACGAACCCCGCCAAGTACAATGGAGATCGATTTATCAGCAAGGGATTTGAACTAATTGTACTCGATGCCTTACTTGCTTTGACATTAAAGGCGCCAAACCTAGTAGAAATACCCATATTGTAGACATTTCCATTAATATCACGCAGATCAAATTCTATCTTAGAGGATCCTCTCTTAGCACCACCTCGGGCCGACTTACCATAAAACAGTTCAGCTGGATTGTCTGTATATATGCCAGGGAGTTGGAGGAGTGCATATCCCTTATCCCGGAAAGAGATTGCACCATTCTGCGTGTCGAGTACAATTTGGTCGGTTTTATCAAACAGCCTAAGAGATAAAGCTAGCGCCTGAAGTATTGTCGTCTTGCCAGATCCGTTCTCGCCCATCAGAACTGTGAAGGGAGACAGAGTGACTGTTGTGTCCTTGAACCGTTTGAAGTTTCTGATCCTGATTTGCTCACTCCTCCCCCGTCCCCAAGAGTCCGAGCAGGCGTTCCAAGTCGTCCTCGCTGTAGTAGGCGATTTCGATCTTCCCGCCATCGGCCCCCTTATGCTTGATCTTGACCTGGGTGCTGAACCGTCCGCGCAGGCGGTCGGCGAAGTGCTGGAGTTGCAGACTGTCGCGTAGTGGCAGAGCGGGCGGCGCGGGAGGCGGCGGCGGGGCAGCTTCTTCCTGCGCGGCGTCCTTCACGTCGCGAGCAATCTGCTCGATCTCCCTCACCGACAGACCTTCGTCGACGACCCGGCGCAGCAGTTCATCCTGCACTTTGTCGTCGTCGATGTTGATCAGCGCCCTTGCGTGGCCGACGGTCAGCGTGCCGTCGCGCAGCATCGCCTGGCCGCGAGGTGGGAGTTTGAGCAGGCGCAGGAAGTTGGCAATCGTCGTCCGGTTCTTACCGACTTTCTGGGCGACGTCGTCCTGCTTCAGGCCGCACTCTTCGATCAGCCGCTGGTAGCCCAGGGCGATCTCGATGGGGTTGAGCGCCTCGCGCTGGACGTTCTCGACGATTGCCATTTCGAGCATCGCCTCGATGTCGGCCTCGCGGACGTAGGCGGGGACACGCTTGAGACCAGCGCGACGAGCGGCACGCAAGCGACGTTCGCCCGAGATGACCTCGAACTGACCGCTGTCCATCGCCCGAACCGTGATCGGCTGGATGATGCCCAGCTGCTCGATCGACGCGGCGAGTTCGTCCAGTGCCGTCTCGTCGAAATCGCGGCGCGGCTGGTACGGGTTGGGGCGCACGTTGTCCACGTCGACCTCGGCGATGCGGCCCAGGTAGCGCACGCGCTCCTCGAAGTCGTAGAGTCGTCCGCGTCCGCCGGTTTTGCCGCCATCCTCGTCGGACGCGTCGTTCTGTGCGGGAAGTAGGGCACTCAGGCCGCGGCCCAGGGCTGCAGTTTTAGCCATGTCGGTATACAATCAAGGCACCGGGCGGGTCTCAAGCGCGGCGCATGGGGGACGTTAGGAAGAGGACTCGGCGGCGGGCACGTCGGATGCGGCAGCCGTGTGGTTGATGCGCGAGGCACGCGGACCGCGCGGCGGCTCGGGTTGGTCGGGACGGGCGAGGTAGCGCTGATTTTTCGCCAGCACCTCTTTGGCAAGGCCCATGTAGTTGCGCGCGCCGAGCGAACTGGCGTCGTAGAGGAGGACGGGCATTCCGAACGAAGGCGCCTCGGATAGGCGGACGTTGCGCTGGATAATCGTGTCGAACACCTTGTCGCCGAAGTACCGCTTGACCTCGTCAGCCACCTGATTCGACAAGCGGAGTCGGCTGTCGAACATCGTCAGCAAGACACCTTCGATGTCTAGATCGACGTTCAGGTGTTGGCGCACCATCTTGATCGTGTTCAGCAACTGCCCCAGACCTTCCAGCGCGAAGTATTCGGCCTGAACCGGCACGAGCACGCTGTCGGCGGCCGTCAGCGCGTTGAGCGTCAGCAAACCCAGACTCGGTGGGCAGTCGATGACGACGAAGTCGTAGGTGCGGCGGACGCGTTTGAGCGCGTTTTTGAGAATGTGCTCGCGCTCGGCCACATCGATCATCTCGATCTCGGCGCCGACCAGGTCGATGTGCGACGGGATGAGGTCGAGAAACGGCGAGTTGGTGTGCATCGCCGCCTCGTCCGCCGACACGTGTCCGATCAGCAGTTCGTACGACGACGCTTCGACGCCACGCGGCTCGATACCCACGCCCGACGTGCAGTTGGCCTGAGGGTCGAAGTCGATCAGCAACGTCGGATGCTCGGCAGCGGCGAGCGAGGCGGCCAGGTTGACCGACGTCGTCGTCTTCCCGACGCCGCCTTTCTGGTTGGCGACCGCAATGACTTTTCCCATACCTACCGGATGTTCAGCGACTTGGACGTGAGCGGAGAGACCTCCGCAACCCGGCACCAATAGCGCAGGCGGAGACATACGCTACAAAGGTAAGGGACCTGCCCCGGCGCCCCGAGTGAAAACCGCCCCGGTTCTCCCCAACGTGTGCACACTCCCCTTGCCATTGATCGAAGCTCAACAGACGATTTGCACTTTGCCACCCTGTAGCGGTCACGTTCCGGCTACGGCGAATCCCCGACCGACCGCATCCGCGTTAGCCCTGCCTACCTCACTCCAACTCGACCTCCCTATGGAAACCCCTGACCCCGCTGCCGCCCTCAAACTCGAAAGCGCAAAGACCGACCTCGAAAACAGCATCGAGCGCCTGATCGAAGAGCACCTGAGCAAAAGCGGCAAACGCGCCACCCTCGACCTCTCGTTCGACGAAGGCGTCGACACCGTCGTCGAAGACACCGAGCACGACGCATCGGTCGTCGAAGGCACGAAAGCCCTCGTCGCCAGCTTTCACGATCAGCCCGAAGTCCGGCAGTCGGGCATACGCGTCAAGCACGTAACCGCCATCGACTCCGACGGAGACGGCGACGCGGTCGTCAACGTGCGGTTCGTCTACCCCCGCTGATTCGCACCACTCATGTCTATACTCAGCGTCCGTGTTGCCCATTAGCAGCCGGACGCTTTTCTTTTGCCGGACCAGCCTCGCCCAAATTGCCTCTGCGTGGATTAAACGTGGTTTCCACCCGCGAGGTTAACAAGAGCGTCGCATCTTGTTTCATAGGTTGTACCAGTCACAAGAATCGAGGCTTTGCCTCTCAATCATCTCCAATTTTATGCGCTTCACGCTACTATTCCTCTTCGCATTACTCCTTGCTCCAGTCGCTCTAGGGCAAACTACTCTATTCTCTCAGAGCTTTGAGGGGTCAGGTAACTGGAGCTTTATCGCAGATCCAGCTGCGGGGACTTTCACAGAAAGCGATGACATCTTTGATCCTCAGACATCTACGATTGGCGGCCTAACAACGATGCCTACAGATGGTAGCACGTATTGGGGGATGCAGGACATCAACAACACCGATAACACGCGCACGGACAAAGATGCTGTTCTTGATTTTGGGACAGTTGACGTCACCGGATTCACTGGCGTTACGATGTCTTTCGATTATGAAGTCGATGGGTTCGACAGTAATGACGATATGTTCTACACCGCCACCTTTGATGGAATCGCACAAGCGGAAGTACAGTTTGTTGATGGATTCAGTAACCTAGACGCTAGCGGCACAATTTCAATCTCCGTTCCAGGAGGTACTGGAACTGTATCTCTTCAGGTGCGCGTCGATCAAGACAACAACGATTACGGTGGCTGGGACAACTTCAAGGTTACCGGAACACCTCCATCCACTGATCCACGCGTGTTTTTCTCAACTGCGTCAGCAACTGTGGCCGAAGGTAACATGGGTACGTCGACAGTAAACGCGGTTTTGCAGATCACCAACCCAGGCAATCAAGCTACCGTCGTCACCCTCACACGTAGCGGAGCGTCAGACAACACTGATGCTACTGTAAGCACAACATCCGTCACGTTCCCGGCCAACTCTTCGGATGATCAGACCGTCATTATCACCGTGAATGGTGATACCGACTTAGAGCCAGATGAAGACCTCGTCTTGACTATCTCGAACGTCACTGGAGGACCAGACGCTGCTGCTGGTTTTCCCAACTCATACACGCTCACGATTCAAAACGATGAGGTTTCTCCGCTCGTCATAAATGAGTTCTTAGCAGATCCTGCTGATCCTGCAGGCGATGCAAACGGAGACGGAACAAGAGACGAGGATGAAGACGAGTTTGTCGAAATCGTAAATACTGGCTCATCTGCCATTGACATTAGCGGCTATACCATATCAGACGCAGGCAGCGTACGTCACATTTTTGATGCAGCCACATCTCTTCCTGCTGGACAGTCAATAACTGTTTTCGGCGGCGGCACACCGACCAATATACCTGGTCTAACAGCCACCGCTTCGTCCAACTTGCTCAGTCTGAACAACACTGGCGACACGATCACCCTATCAGATGACAACGGGACGGAAGTAACAACTGTTACCTACGGCGGCGAGGGGAACGATAACCAGTCGCTCGCTCGCTCGCCCAACCTTACGGGGGCGTTTGTCAAGCACACGACGATTGTGACCAACTCCGTCCCCTTCTCTCCAGGACAGAGTAACGATGACGGAGGCAGCCTCCCCGTCGAACTGACCACCTTCACCGCGACGGCCAACGGTGCTTCCGCCAACCTGCGCTGGACCACGGCGAGCGAAACGAACAACACCGGCTTCGAAGTCCAGATGGATAACGGAGCAGGTTTCGTGCCCGTCGAGTTCGTGCACGGCGCAGGCACTACGCTGGAAGCGCGTCGCTACGCCCTTCCCGTGTCGCCGGACTAGCCGATGGCAGCTACCGCTTCCGCCTGAAGCAAGTCGATCTTGACGGCGCGTTCGAGTTCTCGCCTGTCGTCGAACTTGCGATCTCGGCAAACGGCAATGTGCTGTCGGTTCCGCTCCGGTTTCGCAGCGAAGTCGGCCGTCGACTCTGAGCGTCGCGCGTGCGCAGGACGTGACGGTTGCCGTCTACAACATTGTCGGACGCAAGGTCGCCACGCTGATGAGCGGGACCGTCGACGGTAGCGTTTCGATGCGTCTGGACGGGGCGTCGCTGGCGTCGGGCGTCTACTTCGTTCGCGCTCAGGGTGAGACCTTCTCGGCCACGCGCCAGGTGGTGCGGATCCGCTAAGCGACTTCGGTCTCTCCGCCACGGCGGGCGCTCAGCGAAAGTTGGGCGTCCGCCGTCTTGCATCTGGAGACCTGGCAGGTCGCCTACGACCTGCCAGGTCCGCGTCGGAGCAGTGACACACCGTCGCCACTCCCAGCGACTAGCTTCCTGGCTCACCCACTCGCCTGTCTCATGCTGCTCCCCCCTTTCCCTGGCTTTTCTGACGATGGCCTCCAGTTCCTGCGCGATCTCAAGGAGAACAACGATCGAGAGTGGTTCAAGCCGCGCAAAGACACGTACGACGACGAAGTCAAGTGGCCGCTGATGTGCCTGATCTCCGATGTGTCGGCGCGTGCTCAGAGTGAGGGCCTGACGCTCCAGGGCGACCCCAAGAAAAACGTCTTTCGCATCTACCGCGACACCCGGTTCAGCAACAACAAGGCGCCTTACAAGACGAACGCCAGTTGCTACCTCTCACCGACCGGCGACAAGAAAGCGTACGGCGGCGTCTACGTCCATGTCGAACCGGGCAGTTGCTTTCTCGCATCCGGTATGTGGTCGCCCGAGAAGGACTTGCTGCGCGCCGTCCGCACGCGTTTGGCCGAGCATCCTGACCAGACCGATGCGCTCGTCGACGAGTTGGGCGCCGTCGGCCTGACGTTCGACCCGTCCGACACGCTCAAACGCATGCCGCGTGGGTTCGAGGACCATTCCGACAGCGACCATGCAGACCTGATCAAACTCAAGTCGTTTACCGTCTCGCGTGCCGTTGACGACGCCGATCTGCAATCGCCCGCCTTCACCGACGCCGTCCTCGCGTTTGCTCACGACGTGCAGCCGCTGACGGACTTCCACAGCTTGGTCTCGAAGAGGAAATAAGAGGTTGGGACGACCTCGGCGACGTTACATGTAACGTCGCTACGGGAGGAATGCGCGAGGCGGGGCACGCTCCCGCTGCGTCGGCGTTTGCCTCGCATGCTGCTGTACATCCACGTGCCCTACTGCGCTCAGCGCTGCACCTACTGCGACTTTTACTTCGTCACGTCCAAGACCTCTCCGGCGCCATTCTTGGCTTCGGTCGAGCGGGAGATGGCGTCGTATGGACATGAGTTGGCATCGCACGATCCAGTAGAGACGATCTACTTCGGTGGCGGGACGCCCTCGCGACTACCCGCCGAGGATCTGGTTCGACTCGTCAAGCTGGCGAGCGTCCACTTCGACACGTCCGGCGTGCGCGAGGTGACCGTCGAGGTCAACCCGGACGACGTAACCCCCGGCTATCTGCGCGTCCTCAAACAGGGCGGTGTGACGCGGCTTTCGATCGGCATCCAATCGTTTTTCGGCGACGATCTAAGGTGGATGAACCGCTCGCACACGGCGGAGCAGGCAGAGCAGTCGATCCTGTGGGCGCGCGACGCGGGGTTCGAGTCGTTCTCGATCGACCTGATCTTCGGCCTCCCCGATCAGCCGCCCGAGTATTGGATGGCGAACGTCCAGAAAGCGATTCGGCTGGGCGCGCCGCATATTTCGGCGTACGGCTTGACCGTCGAGGAGGGCACACCGCTGGGCAAGCAGGTCGCGCGTGGGCTGGTGATCCCGGCCCCCGATGACGAAGTCGCTGAGCGGTTTTCGTTTACGCAATCATTTCTGCGCGACGCCGGATACGAGCACTACGAGGTGTCGAGTTTCGCCAAGCCGGACCAGCGCGCCGTTCACAACAGCGCGTATTGGACGCACGCCAACTATGTCGGACTGGGGCCATCCGCGCACAGCTTTTGGTGGGGCGCGCCTCGCGGCGGAGCACATCGGTGGGACAACGTCCGCAACCTCGCGCGGTACAATGCGCTGATCGAACAGCGGCAGGGTCCGGTCGAAAACGCCGACCGCCTAACGATGGACGCGCTCGCCAACGAATACCTCATGCTGCGCCTGCGCACGTCCGACGGCCTCGACCTCGACACGCTCGACCGGCGCTACGCCGCCGACCTGATGCACGAGAAATCGGACGATGTAGCAATGCTCCAATCCGAAGGACTGCTGATCCACGATGGATCGACGCTACGCCTGACCGACAGCGGCCTGCTCGTCGCCGACGCGGTGACGAGCCACCTGCTCTTCGACGATCTCGGGCGCCTTTCCTGATCGCTCATCAATCGCTGAACGCGCCGAAGTGTCAGCAGCGAGGTGAAGCGCTTCCACAACGCAGCGGTAACGAGCGGTCGGTTCGGCAGCGGTTATCTTTGCCGTTCTCCATCCGCCCGAATCTATGTCTCGAAGCCTCCGCGTCGGTCTACTCACCGGCGGCGGCGATTGTCCCGGCCTCAACGCCGTCATCCGCGCCGTCACCAAAAGCCTGATCCTGCAACACAACGCCGAAGTATTCGGCTTTCAGGACGGCTTCCTCGGTCTGATCGAGCAGCGGATGCAGCAGCTTAGCTACGCCGACGTATCCGGCATCCTGACGCGCGGCGGTACGATCCTGGGCACGAGCAACAAGGCCAACCCGTTCAATTACTACAAACGCGGCGGTGCCGACGTGTCGAACGAGGTCGTCCGCTACTGCAAACGCACGCTCAATCTCGACGCCATCGTCGTGATCGGCGGCGACGGCACGATGACGATTGCCGACGGCTTGCAGAAACTCGGCCTCAACCTCGTCGGCGTACCCAAGACCATCGACAACGACTTGGTCGGGACAGACCGGACGTTCGGCTTCTCGACGGCTGCGGGCATCGCGACCGAAGCGCTCGACCGCCTGCATACGACGGCTCAGAGCCATCACAGGGTGATGATCCTCGAAACGATGGGCCGCTACGCTGGATGGATCGCGCTCTACGCCGGAGTCGCTGGGGGCGCCGACATCATCCTGATTCCCGAGATCGAGTTCGAGATCGAAGAGGTCGTCCGCGTCTGCCGCGAACGCGAGATGGGCGGCCAGCGCTTCACGCTGATCTGCGTCGCCGAGGGCGCCAAGCCCAAAGACGGAAGCCGCGTCATCCGCGAAGTCATCGCCGACAGCCCCGATCCGATCCGGCTGGGCGGCATCTCGCGCTGGATCGAGGCCGAGTTGGAGAAATCCAAGATGCGCAGCGAAGTCCGGACTACGATTCTGGGCCACATGCAACGCGGCGGCACGCCCAACCCCTTCGACCGAACGCTCGCGACTGCTTTTGGTAGCTATGCTGCCTCAATGGTCGCCGAAGGTCAATTCGGACGCCTAGCCGTTCTACAGAACAGCCGTCTCGCTTCGGTCCCCCTCGCCGACGTTGCGAACAAGGTCCGCACCGTCCCCCTCGACGCCCCACTGCTCGCGTCCGCGCTATCGGTCGGCACGTCGTTCGGAATCCCACGCGACGATCAGCCTGTCAAAATGCAGAGCACGTCAGTCGTTAGCTGACGCCCCCGTAGCGACGCTGCATGCACCGCCGACGAGTCCGCCACGGCAGCACCAACACGCAATAACGCCCGCCCAGTCCAGAGACCGAGCGGGCGTTGTGGTGTTTGGACGACGCGATTAGCTGAACGTGTCGAAGTCTGTCGGTTTGCCGTAACCGTCTCCGCTGTACCCGTCACCACTGTGCGCAGCTTCGGCGAGATCGGGAGCGGCGGTGCGCGGTGCGGGTGCGGCAACCGGACGCGAGGGCTGAACCGATACCGAAGGCGTCGATTTGGGCGCAGCGACCTGTCCGGCCCGGACGCGGAAGCGGTTGATGACGGCGCGCTGGGCGTCGACTTGCTGCGTCATGGACTCCGCAGTTTGGGCGAGCGATACGGTAGCTTCGCTGGTCTCGTTCGACACGGCGGCGATGGACTCGACGCTCCGAGCGACTTCGCTGCTCGTCTGCGCCTGCTCGTCGCTGGCTTTCGAGATGTGGTCGATGCCTTTGCGCATGTCGCCGATGGACTCGATGATGCGGCTTAGCAGGACAGCGGCGTCTCCGGCGAGTTGCAGGCCAGCGTCGGATTCGGCGTTGCCCTTCTCCATCGACGTGACAACCTCTTTGGTCTCGGTCTGGATGCGGCGGATCATCGCGCTGATCTCTTCGGTGGCCTGGCTGGTGCGTTCGGCGAGCTTGCGCACTTCGTCGGCGACGACGGCGAACCCGCGTCCGTGCTCTCCGGCTCGGGCCGCTTCGATGGCGGCGTTGAGGGCAAGCAAGTTGGTCTGTCCGGCGATGTCGTCGATCACGTTGACGATCTCGCCGATCTGTGCGCTCGAAGCGCCCAGCGTGGCGACACTTTCCGCCGACGCCCGAACGATCTCGGCGATGCGGGTCATGCTGCCGGTCGTCTGCTCGAACACCTCTTCGCCTTGAGCGGCAAGTTGCGTGGCTTCGGTACTGATGCCGCTGGCATGCTCGGCATTCTGAGCCGACGTATTGGCCGTGACCGACATCTCTTCGACGGCGGACGCAACGACGGCTGTCTGCTGCGCTTGTTCGTGTGCTCCAGCCGCCATCTGCTCGGCGGACGCCGAAACGCTGCTCGACGCATCGGCGAGGCTGGCGCTCGACGTTTGCACCTGCGAAATCAGGCCATTGAGGTCCTCGATCATCGTGTTGATGCGGTTCATCAGCGCGCCCACGTCGTCTGACGCATCGGCGATGTCGAGAGATTGTGTCAAGTCGCCTTCGGTGACGGCACCGATGACACGGTCGATTTCCTTGAAACGGTCTTGCAGATAGACGCGGTCGTTCTCGGCGCGCTGCTGCAACTCGGCAGCCTGACGACGAGCAGACTCGGCGGTCTCCCGCTCGCCTTCGATGGTCTCGGTGAACGTGCGCTGAGCGGCTATCATCTGGTTGAATGCGGCAGCGAGTTGGCCGATTTCGTCCTTCTGATCTACGTCGACGTGAGCGTCGAGATTGCCGCTGCTGACCGCGTCGGCGGCTTCGTGCAGATGCGTCACCGGAGCCACGACCGTCTTCTGAATGCCGAGCAGAACGAGCAGTATGAGGACCGCGAACACGACCGTAGCGATCACACCCGTACGAATGAGTGCGGCTGCCGCGGCTGCCTGAGCCTCTGCGGAAACGACCACGACGGCGTAGCCGATGGCTTCTTCCTCATCCCCAGAAACGGGAGCGACCGATAGCGTGGCAGGCGTTCCGTCGGCCAGATCGACGCTGATCGTCTCCACGTGAGAGAAGTCGAGGGCCTGAGCCAGTCCCGACGCGTCCAGATCGGCGATGACCGTTCCGTCGGCGGCATAGTACGCGGCTCCGAGAGCCAGATCATCTGTCACCAAGCGCTGGATTTTCTCGTCCAGACCACCCGCGTCCTGCATCAGGACGCCCAGATAGCCATCGGAAGCAACCGAGCGGGCCAATAGTTCGGAGCGCTCGTAGTTGGTGCGCTGGATGGCATCGGTCGCGAAGACCGTGAACCAGGCGACGAGCGCGCCGACGAGGAGCAGGCAAACGCCCAGAATGAGCGCGAATCGCCTGCGGAGCGGTTGATTTTTGAGCACCAACGTGCCGAGCACATCGGGAGTGGAGCGAGAGACGGCGTCTGACATGAGGGAGGGGTTTTAGGACGCGAGAGAGAGCGGCAGCGGTGAGGAGCACCCTCTACCGCTGCCAGATGGGTGGGCCGATCAGTTGGCAGCCAGCATTTGAGCCGATGCCGCGAGCGACTCAGGTACGGTCAGCGACAGAGCCGTGAGCGTGCGCTGGTTGAGCACGAGGGCACCGTCGAAGGCGCCGACGGCACCGGCATCGACCCAGCTGCGGTCAGGTCCGAAGAGTGGGAGACGCTTGCGGGCAGCGTTCTCGACCAGGAAGGTGCGGGCCGAACCTTGGGCCATGTTGCCCTGGCTGATCGGCACCCAGATGGCGTCGATGCCGTCTCCGTCGAGCGTGCGGAACTTGGATGCTACGTCGGCGACGCTGGAGACCGGCGCGATGTGGATCGACACCTGAGAACCGGCAGCGGCGCGAGTGACAGCTTCCATCTGCGCCGCATCAGCGGCGAACGAGGCGTCGACGAACAAGCCGACTTTTTTGATACCCGGCTTGAGCGCCTTCAGGACGAAGAGTTGCTGGTGGAAGCTGGCGGTCATGGCGTTGTCGTTCGCAGGACGCGCGGCGACGAGCAGGACGAGTGCGGCAAGGCCGAGAGTGATGGAGCGGAGGTGCGATTTCATACCGTGGGAGAAAGGATGACGGCGAGGAGAGGAGAGCGATTGTGCTCGAGGTCTCTCTCTGTATCGACGGTACTCGCTCAACCTTTAAGGCCTGCGCAACAAAATGTACACGGCACGACGGCGTCGCCCCTTAGCCCGCTTTTTTGCCCCAACGCGCGTATTCTGACCTTTATCGCTCCTCTCCCTCTGCCAATGAAAACCGTCTGCATCATAGGAGCCTCGGGAAAACTGGGACGCTACATGGTCAGCCATGCACTCGACCGAGGCTACCGCGTCGTCGCCGTATGTCGCGAGCAGAGCGTCTCCAAGCTCGCCCAGTTCAAGGATCGGATCGAGATCATGCCCGGAGATACTGACGACAGAGCCGTCGTCCAGCGTGCTGTGGTCGGGTGCGATGGAGTCTTAACTGTTCTCGTCCCCTACGGCGTCCGGCAGTATGCGACCGGTACGGCCCAGGCCGTTCTTGACTTCGCGCCGCCGAGTGCTCGCCTCGTCTTCTCGTGTGGCTGGCACATCTCGCGCGACGGAAAAGACGTGTACTCCCGCACGTTCACGACGCTACTCAGGGTCTTTGGCGCACTAGCCAAGCTGGTTCGCTTCGCCGACGTAGACGACCAAGCCGAGGCCTGCCGCCGGATCTTCGATAGCGACACATGCTGGACGGTCGTACGAGGCAGCGACCTGGAAGAAGGCGAAGGTCACGGCCTCCCCATCTGGAGCCACCACGTCGGTGATCCAATCCTGATGAGCAACCGCACCCGCCGCACCGACTTCGCCCTGTTCATGGTCGACGCGCTGACGAACGACGAGTTGATTCACCAGTCGCCTGCCATCGTCGGCTGCCGGACGTCATCAGCGCTTGCACACGGCTAGATCAGAGGCCTGCCGTCCAGGGACGTGCCACCTGCTCGCTCCGGTGATGCGCGCGCTGCATCAGCCGCTCTTGGAAGCCTATGTTTTCCTCGGCGTTCTCGGGTACTAGTAGACAGTAGGTGCCGTCCGGCTGGAGCGCCCACGACTGGCGGCGATCTTCGAGGGCGAGTTGGAGCGTCCGCATCAGACGCGCGCGTGCGATCTCGTCGTCGATCTGCACGATGGACTCGACGCGGTCGTCCAGGTTGCGGCGTTGCCAGTCGGCGCTGCCGTGGAAGAGGCGCGCGTCGTCGCCTTCTCCGAACTGATAGATGCGACTGTGTTCGAGAAACCGCCCGACGATGGACCGGACGCGGATGTTTTCGCTGATGCGCTCAAGTCCGGGGCGCAAGCGGCAGTGCCCGCGCACGATCAGGTCGACGGGCACACCGGCTTGGCTCGCCCGGTACAACTCCTGAATCATCTCCAGATCGTCGAGCGCGTTCATCTTTGCGATGATACGTCCGTTGCCGCTGCGCTTGTGGCGCTGCACTTCGCGCCGAATCAGATCGACGAAGCGGCGGCGCATTTCGCGCGGGGCGATCAGCAGGCGGCGGTAGTGCTGCTCGGGCGCGTAGCCGGTCAGGTAGTGAAACAGGTTGATCAGGTCGGCGCTGATGTCGGGGCGCGTCGTGAACAGGCCGGTATCGGTGTAGAAGCGCGCTGTCGACGGATTGTAGTTGCCCGTTCCGATGTGGCAGTAGGCGCGCGGACGGTCGGCTTCTTCCCTGATGACGAGCGTGACCTTGGCGTGCGTCTTCAGGCCCATCAGCCCGTAGGTGACGTGGACGCCCGCTTTTTCGAGCTTCTGCCCCCACTCGATGTTGTTCTCCTCGTCGAACCGCGCCTTGACCTCGACCAAAACCGCGACTTGCTTGCCACTCTCGGCGGCTCGCATCAGCGCCTCGATGATCGGCGACTCTTCGGACGTGCGATAGAGCGTCTGCTTGATCGCCACAACGCGGTCGTCGACGGCGGCCTCCTCGACAAAGCGCTGGACGCTCAGCCGGAAGCTTTCGTACGGGTGGTGCACGAGTAGATCGCGTTCGCGAATCACGTCGAAGATCGACACGTCGGAATCCGAAATCGCCGTTCTCAGGCGCGTCGGTACGATGGCCTGCCACGGCTCGTAATCGAGGTTCGCAGGGTGGGGCAGCTTCGCCACGCTCGCGCACGATTGCACGTCGAGCATACCTGCGCACTCGTACATATCGTCGTCGCCCAGCAGCATTTCGCGCTGGAGCAATTCACGCACGCGCGGTGGCATCTCCGACTCGACTTCGAGGCGGACGACCGGAGCAAACCGGCGCTCGCGCATCTCCTCGCTGATCTGCTCGATCAGGTCATCGGCATCCTCGTCCTCACGCCCGACATCGGCGTTGCGGGTGACTCGGAACGCGTGGGCCGAGACGATTTCCATCCCGCGAAACAGTTCGTGCAGGTTGTGCGCGATGACCTCCTCGACCGGAACGTAGGCCCCTTTGCGCGCCAGTTTGATCCACCGCCCGCGCGCCGTCGGCACTTTGATACGGGCGAAGTGCTCGGTATCGGCGACAGGATGCCGCAGCATGACGGCCAGCGACAGGCTCAGGTTGGAGATAAAAGGAAACGGACGGCTCGGGTCGACGGCGAGAGGCGTCAGAATCGGGAAAATGTGCTTGCGGAAGTGCGCGTGCAGATGCCGACGGTCCTTTTCCTCCAGGTCCGAGTAGTGGAGCAGTTCGATGCCCGCGTGCTCTTTCAGCAGCGGACGGAGCGTGTCTTCCCACGTCGTGGTCAGCAGATCGTACATCGGGAGCACGGCCTCGCGGCAGTCGCTGATCTGATTGTCGGGCGTGCGTCCGTCCGGGGTGAGACTCTGGACGCCCGCCGCAACCTGACGCTTGAGTCCGCCGATGCGCTTGCGAAAAAACTCGTCCAGGTTGCTCTCGACGATGCCCGCAAATCGAACCCTCTCCATCAGAGGCGTCCGCTCGTCGAGCGCCTGATGGAGCACGCGCCAGTTGAAGTCGAGCCACGACAGTTCGCGGTTGAAATACAGGCTCGAATGCGTGACGCCACACCGCTTGGGAACGTCGCGCGGACGTGTGGCACGCGGCAATCGGTGCGGCGTGAAGGAATCGAACGCAACTACTTTATCACCCGAACCCGCCTGCGCTTCAGGGGTCGCTTTGGCACGCGGCTCTGCAACCGCGTCGTCCTGGGTCTCTGCGTGCGGCGTGTCCTCCGTCACGAGAGGAGCGAGCGGGTCGCGCGGGGCGATGGGGTCGTGCATGACGAGATTGGGGTGGGTCGAGAGGGAAAATACGTGAACTGGACGAGGGCGAATCGCGTGCGGAGATCAAACCTGTCAGGTTTTGGGACGGAACGAGTTATTCCGCTATGTCCTGCAAGAACTCACGTCGCTGCACGCGCTTGCGCAGGTCCTGTAGCGCTTTGAGATGCGTCAGAGCCGATGCCAGATCGCCATCGCCCTGCTCGGCGGCATACACCGTCTTACGGTGGCCGTCGAGCGCCTCGTCGATGCGGTCGAGTTTGAGCAGCGTCATCGAGTCCGCCGCACTGCCGCGTGCCGCTTCGTTGAACCGAGGCACGCCGACGCCCTTAAGCCGCTGCCAGTTGGCCGACGGCACCTCGCGGATCGCCAGCACGTCGCCCGCCAGCCGCTGCTGCTCGCGCCCAAACTCGCCGCCCAGAAACGGCTCGCTGCGCACCTCGCCCTTCTCATAGAGCGCCAGCAAGTGCTCGACCATCTCGCGGACCGGACCTTCCGAGAACTCATGCAGCGCCATGTGCCCCAGCACGAACGCAACCATACTCGTCCCCTCCGACAGCATCAGCCGCAGCAGGTTGGCCTCTTCGGGCAGGACGACGGTCGGACGCCGAACCACGCGTTCTTCCTCATAGGGCGGCGGCTCCTCATCGAAGCGCGGCGGACGCTCGGCCTCACGCTGCTTGCGCTTGCCGCGTCTGCTCATCAGCTTTTCGAGCGCCTTGTACAGGTGGATGTCAGGCACACCAAAAATCTCGGCGACGCGCCGCACGTATTGCTCGCGCAAGAGCGGATTGCCCAACATCGCAACCTGTTCGAGCACGCGCTCCTGCACCTCGACGACGCCTTGCGGCGTGTCCAGTGCACCGCTGCGGACGGCGAGCGTGTGCTGGAACTCGACGAAGTCCTGCCGATGCTTCGCCACGTACTCGCGAAAGGCGTCGGCGCCGTGCTCTTGGACGTAGGAATCAGGATCCGACCCGGCGGGCAGCATGACGGCGTAGACGACGAATCCATCGCCCAGCATCTGCCCCAGGTCGGCGTCGTCCATGCCCCAGTGTTCGAGCACCACATCGACGCCCCGAACGGCGGCGTTCGAGCCTGCCGCGTCGCCGTCGTAGAGCATGACGATGCGCTTGGCGTAGCGGCCCAGCAGCTTGACCTGTTCGGGCGTCAGCGCCGTTCCGCACGTGGCAACCGCGTTGGTGACGCCTGCCTGATGCAGCGCGACGACGTCGGTGTAGCCTTCGACGAGCAGCGCCTCGCCGGTCGTCCGAATCTCCTGCCGACCCTGGTACAATCCGTAGAGCACCTTGCTCTTTTGGTAGACGATCGTTTCGGGCGAGTTGATGTACTTCGGCTCATCCTCTGGATCGACGACGCGCCCGCCGAAGCCGACGATCTTGCCGATGTGCGAGAAGATCGGAAACACGACCCTGTTGCGGTACCGATCGTAGTGCCCGCCGCCGCCCTTGCGCGGAATGACGAGGCCGCCCTGTTCGAGCGCCCCAGGCGACACGTGCTGCTGCTGCGCATGGTTCAGCAATCCGTCCCACCTGGCAGGCGCAAAGCCGATTCCGAAGCCCTTGATCGACGCTTTCTCGACGCCCCGCCCAAGCAGATAGTCCAGCCCTGGTTTGCCCTCGGGCTTTTGCGTCAGCGTGTCGTAGAAAAACCGCGCGGCGACTTTGAGCGCGGCGTAGGCGGCTTCCTGATCCGTCGCTCGGTCGTCCGTTTTGCCGTCGTCTTGGGGCAGCGTCACCCCGAACCGCTCGGCGAGGAGGCGAACGCTCTCGATGAAACTCAGCCCCTCCACGTGTTGCAGAAACGAGAACACGTCGCCGCTCTCTCCGGTCGAGAAGCACTTGTAGAACTGCCGTTCGGGGTGGACCGAAAACGACGGTGTCTTCTCCTTCTTGAAGGGTGACAACCCGAAGTAGTTGGACCCGCGCCGCTTCAGCTTGACGTAGTCCCCCACCACATCGACTAGATCGGCGGACGACCGGACTTCGTCGATCTTTTCGGGCGGAATCAGGGACACGTCGGCGGGGAAACAGGGGCCAGAGCCAACGGCTCGAAGCGCGCCCGGATTCCGCTCAGGCGCCTTACTTCGTGTCGATCAGCGCGAGAATGACGCCTAGTCCGACTCCGCTCTCGAACGAGTTGAGGTGAGCCGTTGCAGACACGCCGATGCCGAATGGAGGCAAAGGCACCATGGCAGCTTGCGCCGTGACGATCAGCCCTCCGGTAAGCTCTCCCATATCGTCTCCGCTCCGCTTCCCGTAGACGAGGGCAGGCGCGACGGCGAGCGTGGCGTGGTGCGCTCGATCCGAAGACGAGCGTCCGCCGCCCAGGTAGAGCGAACTCATTTGGTCGCCCCCAAAGAAGCCACTCGCCGACGTGATACCGCCCTGCACGACCCACGTACGCCCCAATGTCGTGCTGGCGATCAGTCCGAAGGTGTCGTTCGGACCCGAACCAACACCGAGCGTCGCCCACCCGCCGACGCCTACGTTCTCAGACTCAGAATCCGTCTGCGCGTACAGATTCACCACACCCATCCCTGAAAGCGACAGAAGCACGATAGCGATAGAGAACACGCGGTACATAGAATCGAGGTGTCGAGACGCGGCGACGCCTCCACCCGATCGGCGAGGCGAGCGGACTTCTCCGGTCGCTTGAGTCAACAACGAGAGACGCACCGCAGGAAAAACAAGAAGCTGAGTCAACGGCGCGAGGTGCACTCTGATTCACCGGCGGCTGTTCTCATCACAGCATGCCGCATCGGAGCGTGCAATGCGCTGAATCGTAACCGGACGCGGATTGCGAACGGGCTATCTTGGGCCGCATCATTCCCACCCGCTATGCCGCTGCGCTCGCTGCTCGCCCTCTCTCTGCTGACGCTCCTCGTCGCTCCGCTCGCCCAGGCGCAGGTGCCGACCGTTCCGCGCGTCGCCGAGGCAGAGATGATCTTTGAACAAGGGGTCCAGGCATTCGAGTCGGGCGACTACGGAATGGCCGCTCGACGCTTCCGGCTCGTCTACACGCAGTACCCGCTCAACCAGAAGACGACGGCGGCGACGCTCATGGGCGCTCGGTCGCTGATGCGCGAGGGACAGACGGCGCAGGCACAAGCTCTGCTTCGCGACCTACTCACTTCCTACCCCACGAGCCGCTATGCCGGTGAAGCGCGCCGGATGCTGAACGGAGACGGTGCCCTCCCCACGCCTGCACGCCGCGAGCGCACGACGTTGGGCATCGCCCTCCCACTCCGTGGCGATGCCGGTCCGCTGACCCAATCCTTTTTCAACGGACTCCGCATGGCCGTCGACGAGCACAACGCTCAGCCGCGTGGTCCCCTCGTCGAGATGGCGTTCCGCGACACGCGTTCGGAAGCTGCCGCCGCACGCTCGGCCGTTAGGGATCTGGCGAGTGCAGCCGTCGTCGTCGGGCCGCTGTTTTCGGATGCTGCCCGCGCCGCTGCTATGGAAGCCGAGAGCCGAGGCGTAACCCTCGTCGCCCCACTCGCGACTGATTCGGACGTATCTGCCGGTCGGCGCAACGTGTTTCAGGCCAATCCGACACTCGAAATGCGCGGACGCGCCGCCGCTCGCATCGCCCGCAGCCGACCTCCGCGCCAGACGCCTCGGCATCGTGACGGCGCCGGGTGTCAGCGAGGAGATGGCCGAAGCGTTCAGCGACGAAGTGATGCGCGAAGACGGCACGGTCACCTTCTATCAGGTGCTTCCCTCGGCGCGTAGCTGGGGCGATCTGGGTCCGGACGACGATGCCGCCGCCCAGAACGGAGCCGGGGTCTTCGCCGACTCGGACGCGCTCTACCTCCCCGTCGCGGGCGGAGATGCCGGCCAACAGGTGGCTGCCGCAGTCGGCGCGCTGAGCCAGTTCAACGAAGTCCCGACGGTCATTGGCAACTCCGAGTGGCACAACCGCGCGACGGCTGCATCGGCCCGACTGGGCGTCGTCTACACCAACGACTTCTTTCTCGACGAGAGTAGCCGAGATGCGCAGCGCTTCCTGTCGGCGTTTCGCCAGCGCTACGACACCGACCTGTCGCGCGCGCCGTTCATCGAGCAGCGTTTGGCCGTGACGGGCTACAGCCTCGGCCTCTACCTGATCGATGCGATCTCGTCGGGCCGTCCGGTTGGCACGTTCTTGCGCGAAACGCCGCGTGACGCATTGGGCGTCCGCTTCGACTTCCGTGGCGACAACGTCAACTCGGCGCTCTTCACCTGCCGCTATCCCAACGGGCAGGCGCCCGCCGTCTGCACGCCGTAACCGCTCGGCTCTGACCAGGCGCAACTTTTACCACGCACGATTTCGCGGCGCGCGCTCGTTTGGCCGCCTGTGACTCTTTCCGATCCATGATTCGATTCTACCGCCCGCTCTTCGCCGGGCTACTCATTGTCCTCTTGCTCCCCGCCTGCTCGTCGAGCCGACTGCGCTACGACTCGCCAGCCGAAGCCTACGAAAAAGGCATGGCCGACTTTGAGGCCAAGCGCTATACCCGCGCTGCCGAGTACTTCCAGGCCGTCTTGAGCTTTGGACGTGCCGGAGAGTACGCCGACGATGCCCAACTGTACCTCGCACGCAGCTACAACGAGAGCAAGCAGTACATCCTCGCCGCATCCGAGTACACGCGTTTTTCGGAGATCTACCGCAGCGATCCACGTGTCGCCGATGCGGAATTCGAGCGCGCTCAGGCGTACGTGCAGCAGTCGCCGGGGTATCAGTTGGACCAGACGCAGACGCAGGCCGCCGTCACGTCGCTGCAACTGTTCGTCAACCGCTTCCCCGAGCACGAGAAACGAGCCGAGGCCGAGCAAACCATCTCCGAGTTGCGGGCGAAGATGGCACGCAAAGCCTACGAGAGCGGCACGCTGTACGAGCGCCGCGAACTCTACGAAGCCGCCGCCATCACCTACGAACGCGCCTTCCAAGACTTCCCCGACGCCGACTACGCCGACGAATCCTTGATCGGTGCCATTCGGATGTACGTCACCTACGCCGATCAAAGCGTGTCCGTCCGTCAGGCTGAACGCTACCGCAAAGCCGTCGAACTCTACGAGCGCTTCGTCGACATCTTCCCTACGTCGCCCCGACTCCGAGAAGCCGAAGACCTCTACACGCGAGCGATCGACGGACTGCCCGCGACGGCATCCAACTAGAGGTGCCCGGGGTCGACTTCGAACGTCTCGTACAGCGTCTGCCTGAGCGCTTGAATCGGGGCGACTTACCCGGACATGAGGCGCACCTGACGATGGCGCCGTCGCACCGACTCGACCGTTTCCTGCTGTCGGTCGACCAGAAGAAGTGCCGCGAAGCCGCAGTCCTCGCACTCCTCTATCCCGGCGAGAGTGGAGAAGCCCACCTCCTGCTGACCGCCCGGCCCGACGCGTTGCGCGATCACGCTGGGCAGATCGCCTTTCCCGGAGGACGACGCGAAGACGGAGAGACCTTCGAGCACACCGCGCTGCGCGAGACGCACGAGGAAGTCGGCATCGCTCCTGATGCGATCACGGTCTTGGGTGCGCTGACACCGATCTACATTCCGCCTACGCGCTTCTGCGCGTACCCATTCGTGGGAGCCGTAGCCAAACTGCCGCCGCTGATGCTCCAGCCCAGCGAAGTCGCCCGTGTCTTGCACGTGCCGCTTGCCGCCCTGCTTGACCCCCAAACGCGCGCGACCGGAAACTGGACCGTCCCAGGCGAGCCGTCCGACAGCCTGCCCCGCTCCGGCGGGGTTCCGCTCTATCGCCTCGCCGACGGCGACGTGTGGGGCGCGACAGCGATGATGCTGGCCGAACTGCTCGCCGTCGTCCAAGACGTCGCCTGAGTTACCCGATGCCAGCCAGCCCGTGGTGATGCCGCGCGTGGACGAGGGCGAAGCGGACCCACTCACCTGCGCTTAGCGGACCTAGAAACGGATGCGGAATCGTGTCGGTCTGCGTGCCAATAGCATTGGTGTCGACCTCGGCCCAGCGCGCCTGATTGGTGCGGCGCAGTTTGGCACCGGCTTCGACCGTCAGGTCGGCGGGAGGCTGCACGCTAGAAGGCGCCTTACGGACGGGAAACACGCTCGCTTGCAAGAACGCGATGGCGTCCGGGCTGACCGGATCACTGCTTCCGCGTCCGGTCTCGATAAACCGCAGCGCGCCCAACGCGCCTCGGTTGACCATCTCGACGTGATGCAGGTGCTCTCCGGGTGACCACTTGCCCTCAGCGGGGCGATCCAGAAACCCTGGAGACTCGGACGCGAGATCAGCGGCGGCGTAGAGCGCGAACAGTTCGCGGAGGTCGGAGGCGGTATCGAAGGACATGGCAGGTGGGGTGAGGGAGTGACAAGAAACGGATAGTCAACCGGAATCATCGTTCCAGAATATGGATTTCAACCTGCTCACTCCCATTTGACTTTTTCAACTATGTCCGATCTCTTTTCTCCCGTCACCTTCGGCGCGCTCGAACTGCCCAACCGCGTCGTCATGGCGCCGATGACGCGTAGCCGCGCCGGAGAAGGCAACGTTCCGCACGCGCTCAACGCCGAGTATTATCGGCAGCGCGCAGGTGCCGGACTCATCGTTACCGAAGCCTCTCAGGTAACGCCTCAAGGGGTCGGCTACATCGACACGCCGGGCATTCACACCGATGCACAGGTCGAAGGCTGGAAACTCGTCACCGACGCCGTCCATCAGGCGGGCGGCAAGATCGTACTCCAACTCTGGCACGTCGGGCGCGTCTCGCATCCCTACTTCCACGGCGGCGCGCTTCCAGTCGCTCCGTCGGCGATTGCTCCGCCCGACACGCAGGTGTATACGCCCGACGGAATGCAGCCCGCTCCTACGCCCCGAGCGCTCAAAACCGAAGAGATCGCAGGCATCGTCGATGCGTTCGTCAACGGCACGCGTCGCGCTCGCGAAGCAGGCTTCGATGGCGTCGAAGTACACGCCGCCAACGGCTACCTGATCGAGCAATTCCTGTTCTCGGGCAGCAACACGCGCAACGACGCATACGGCGGGGCGATTGAGAACCGAGCGCGCTTCTTGTTCGAAGTCACCGACGCTGTCGTTGGCGCATGGTCGTCGGATCGCGTCGGCATCCGGCTCTCCCCTCGTGCCGTCTTCAACGGAGCACGCAACGACAAGCGGAGCGAAACGGCTGCCTACGTCACCGAGCATCTGAACGCGCGCCACCTCGCCTACCTCCACCTGATCGACCCCATCGGCGGTGGCATGATGGACGGATCGACCGAAGGCCGCATGGCCGATCTGGTACGCAGCCACTACGACGGCAACCTGATTCTCAATGGCGGCTACGACAAGGCTAGCGCAAACGAAGCCATTAAGAGCGGCCTGGGCGATGCCGTCGCGTTCGGCGTCCCCTATGTCGCCAACCCGGACCTGGCCGAGCGCTTCCGCACCGACGCGCCGCTCAACGAAGCTGATCCCAGCACGTTCTACGGAGGCGACGAAAAGGGCTACACCGACTATCCGACGCTCGAAGAGGTAGAAGCCGCGTAATCAGGCTCTGGCATCCAAACAGAAAAGCCCGACTCACCTCACAGGCGAGTCGGGCTTTTTCGGTCGTTCCCTGACCGGGCGTCAATCGTCCGAATCGACGCCAATTCGTCCCGTGTGACGGGCGTTGCGCTGGAACATCGGCCATTTGCCTGCGGACAGACCCGCCGTTCCTGAGAAGATGCCGGAGAGCAGTTCGTTGTCCGCAGCGACGTAGATGACGCCGTTGCGCCCAATGGTGAGCGGTCCGCGCGCCGTCGAGGTCAAGTCGTATGAATTGTTCGGCGTGCCGTTGGGATTAACGCTCCGCAGCGTCTGCCCACTGACGAAGTGGATCGTCCCTCCTGCGTCGACAGCGGGCGTCCCCACGTTGGCAGCGGGGAAAGAGAAGCGCAGCCGCGAGGTCGAGGTCGAGTTGTCGTCCAAGTTCTCGTTGAAGGCGAGCAGTGCCCGCGTCGTGCCCAGGTAGATCGAGCCGTCGGCGTCGACGATCGGTGTCGAGATTTGACCCGAAGTCGGATCCGCGATCGCCTCGTTCCACTGGATGGCGCCGTCCGTTCCCGAAAGGGCATAGAGCGACACCTGCGTGCCTGCGAGGAAAACGCCATAGACCGTCGTCACGATGCGCGTGACCGGGCCGGTGATAAGTTGCTCGGTCACCTCCCGTTCGACGAGAGAGAGCGAGCGGCTGAAGTTGGAGGAAAATGCCCTCTGCGACCACTTAATCGTGCCATTGGGGTTGAGCGCGAAGACCGAACCGCCGTTCGAGGCGATAAAGATCGTCCCATCTCTGGCGATCACCGGCGGCCCAACGAAGGCCGTTCCGCTAGTCGAGGTATTGACGGCGACGGGGAAGCCATCGCGGACGCGTCCGTTGAACGAGTTGACGGCCCATAGCTGCCCCGAATCGTCGCCGAAGTAGAGCGTGCCGTCGATGCCCAGCGCCGGGCCACCGCTGAACGTGAAGGGCGAGACGATGGGCGCCCACAACTGCGCTCCCGTCGACGTGAACGCGTAGAGCCGTCCATCCGAACTGGTCACGAACACGTCCTCGGTGTTGCTCACGACCGGCGATGAGGTAATGCGCCCTTGAACGCCGCGCTTCCAGCGCAGTGCGCCCGACGGCGAGAACGCGTAGAGCGTGTCGGCGTCGGTGCCGACGTACAGATCGTTGTTGAAGCCAACGGCAGCACTGCCCAGCACTTGCCCGCGAAAGCCCGTCGCCCGCAGTCGGACGCAGCCTTCGATCTGGCAACCCGTTGCGCCGCCTTCGCCCTCGCCCTCCGGCGCGTTGACCTGAACCGTTACCGGGTTGGTCAGACGGAAGCGATCCGGCGCCGAGTAGACTCGGGCTTGCAAAATGTGCGGCCCGACGGGTTCGACCGACGTATCCCAGCTATAGGTAAAGGGGAAACTGGTCGCTGTTTGGAGCGAGACGCCGTCTACGAGAAAATCGACGCGCGTGATGGCTGACTGGTTGGGATCGGCCTGTACGATGATCTGCGTCGTGCCGGTGACCTCTTCGCCATCGCGCGGCGAGGTGATAGCGGCGAGCGGGCCGGTAGCCGTCGAAACGCCGTCGACGACGCCGTTGAGGAAGGTGACCGTCGCCGTGTTGCTCAGACCGCGGTTTTCGTTTCTGTCGAACGCCGTCGCCTGAATGCGGTGTTTGCCGTCCGAGAACTGCGCCGAACTGAGACGATACGCAAAAACAGGGTTGACACCCGGCGTGATGAGATCGGCCTCGCCGACGCGCTCTCCATCGACCGAGACGGTGATGAACGAGATGAAGTTGTCTTCGCCGCGCGCCTCGCCGGTGAACCGCAGCAGCACGTCACCGCCGACGACCGAGCCGTCGCCGGGACGCGTCAGTTCGATGAGGGGAGCGCGCGTGTCGTCGGCGGGACCGAGAAGCCCGCAGCCGGGCAGAATCAATCCGGCGAGGAGGACGAGAAAGAGAGAGAATCGCATGGGGGGAGCGCGATGGACGAGAAGGTCGGACGGGGAACGACCTGGGGAACGCAACAACTGGACCAACCTGCATCGGCTCCCAGACTGAGACGCACGAAAGATACTGGAAGGAGCCGAGCAAACGAGTGAGATGCGAACTCGACTGGCCTGACACGCGTCTGCTATGGATGACCGATTCCGAACTGGACGCTCTGCCGTTCGCCCACGCCCTGGACCGCCTCGACGCGCTCACCGCTCAACTCGACGCGCCCGATCTTCCACTCGAAACCGCCGTCGAGACGTACGAGCAGGGTATGGCGTTGGCCCGCCACTGCCTCGCCCGCCTCGACGCCGCTCAAGCCCGCGTGACCCACCTCGCTCTCGCAGATGACGACTGACTTCGCCTCTCTTCCCGATCACGCACGCCTGTGGGTCTACGCCACGCGCGAGCCGCTCGCCCCGGACGCTGCCCAGGCACTCGCCCGCGCACTCTCCGACTTCACCGACGGCTGGACCTCGCACGGACGCGCCGTTCACGCCGCTTCAGACGTTCGAGACGCGCGGTTGGTGCTGTTGGCAGGCTACGTCCCCAACGCCGACCAGGTCAGCGGCTGCGGCATCGACGCATCGGTCCACGCCGTCGAAGACGCCGCGACAGGCCTGCATCTCGAACTGGCCCAGGCGCTCGACGTCGTGTACCGCATGGATGATGGAATGGTCGACGTACTGCCTCGCGCCGCGTTCAAGCACAGGTCGCGCGACGGCGATGTGGATGCGCGCACAACCGTCTTCGATCTCACCGCGACAACCGTCGGCGATCTGCGCGAGGGACGGCTGGAACGTCCGGCGGGCGAGTCGTGGCACGCGCGCCTGCTGACCAGCACCTCGAACGCGTGAGGTCTCGCCCCGGACTGCTCAACCGTCTGCGCGCAGATTCGGCAAAACGCGAGATTGTCTTCGCCCACGTGCTGCTGCTCGTGCTCCTGGGCCTGGGCACGACGGGTTACCACTACATCGAAGGGTGGTCGTGGATGGACGGGTTCTACATGACGTTCATCACGTTCACGACGATCGGATTCGCCGAAGTGGGCGATCTGTCGACAGCCGGGCGCTTTTTCACCGTCGCCATCAGCGTGTTCGGGATCGGACTGGTCGCCTTTATCGCGGCACGCGCTGCGCGTGTTGTCGTGACCAGCCTTCCGCTCGAACAACGCCGCATCCGCAAACAACTCGAACGCATGACCGATCACTACATCCTGTGCGGCTACGGCAGACTGGGCCAGCGCATGGCCGACGACCTACGCCGCGCCGGACGCACCTTCGTCGTCATCGACCGCGACGCTGACGTTCTGGCTTCGCTCGACGAGTGGGCGATCCCCTATGTCGCAGGAGAGGCCGAAGAAGAGGACGTATTACGCGAAGCCGGAATCGAACGTGCGCGCGGCGTCATCCTCGCGCTACCCGAAGACGCGCTCAACGTGTTTGTGACACTCGTCGTCCGCGAGATTCGCCCCGATGCGTTCGTCCTGTCGCGCGTCAACCAGGTCAAGAACCGCCGCAAACTCGTCCACGCCGGAGCGGATCAGGTCATCGCACCCGATGAGGTCGGCGCCGAGCACATGATCCGCGCCATCCTCCGCCCCAACGTCGACCGGTTCTACGCCTCGCTCCAGGACAGCGCCGGCGGATTGGAGATGGACGAAGTCACCGTCGCGTCCGGCGCCCTGTTGGAGGGATTGACGCTTGCCAAAAGCGGCGTCCGGCGCACGTACGACACCATCGTCGTTGCCGTCGTGCGCAATGGCCAAACGGCATACAATCCGCCCGCCGATTACGAACTGCAAGCAGGCGACGTGCTGATCGTTCTGGGCGCGACCGAGCACGTGGAGCGGCTCCGAATCGAGGGCTGCACGCCTGTTCGCTGATGGCTCATACGCCAAAGAGAAACCGACGGAGCGATTTTTGGGTAGCTCTATGTACGCCACGCATTCCCAACGCCTTACGAGGCCGTCCATGACCCGGATTACCGCCCTACTACTCTTTTTCGGCTTCGCGCTGCCCATCGCGACAGTCCAGGCCCAAGACGGATCGTTCTACGATCAGGACGCACTGGAGGAATTGATGGACATCCGCGCCGAGAATATCGACGATCTGCCGGACGTCTACTACGATTACTTCATTCTGCGCCACCGCACGGACAACAACGTGATGGCACGCAACATCTTCTACTCGACCATCGGTGAGGGCGACGCACAACTGGGCAAGAAGCGCTCGCTGGTCGTCGAGTTGCTCAACCGACGCTTGATGAGCGAATTCGAGATTGGCGATACCATCGTCGCTCCGACCGACTGGAACCTCGACTTCCGCGCCTACTCACCCTTCCCGCGCTACTACGTCGGCGCGCGCGACCTGGACAAGTTGTTCATCCTCCACAAAGAGATTCAGGCGTTCGCGGCCTACGAAAACGGCGTATTGACCCGCTGGGGACCGGTGAACACGGGAGCCAAAGAGTCGCCGACGCCCAACGGTCGGTTCAATTTCAACTGGCGCGAACCCTACCGTGTATCGTCGCTCAGCCCAGGCGCCGACGAGCCGTGGGAGATGTACTGGGTGCTCAACTTCCATCAGGACAGAGGCATTCACATCCATCAGTACGCCTTCCCGACCGGCGGCCCAGCCAGCCACGGCTGCGTCCGCCTGATCGACGCCGACGCGCGCTGGATCTACGAGTGGGCCGACACATGGCAGACCAGCCGGGGCGACAATTTCAGCTCTATCGGCACGCGCATCAACGAGCAAGGAACGATGGTCCTTGTCTTGGGCGACGACCCCGATGGCAACCCGCACCCGTTCACGTACCGCCGCCGCTACCCGATCCTCAAGCGGATGGACCTCCCCAGCGACCCGTACGACGTAGAGCCGGGTACTTCGCAGCAGGTCCAGTGGGACCGCATCCGAGCGCGCACGAGTTCGCGATGACGCGTTCCCTGCTGTTCGTTCTATCCTACACAGCAGGAAACGACCGTGAAGCGAAAGGCCGTCCAGAATACTTGCGACGTACGTAACCCCTCAGCGCACAGCCCTTCCGATTCTCCTCCACCGGACGCCACTCTTCCCCGACGAGAAGTAGATCAGCGACGCTCGACCTTCGACGTGACTGCGCGGGACGAAGCCCCAAGCGCGGCTGTCCTGCGAATCGTCGCGGTTGTCGCCGAGGACGAAGTAGTAATCGCCGGTGAGAACGACATGGTCGATGGGTCTGGTCGCTCTCGACGAACCCTGAAGGAGTGCGCAGGATGGCTCTGCGCTCGTGACGTTGGATCAGCGTCTGGTAGAGCGGCCACGTGCGGCGCGTGAGACGGACGGTGTCGCCCTTTGCCGGGACGCGGAGTGGGCCGTAGAAGTCGCGCGAGAAGCCGTAGGCATTGGGAAACGTCGCCGGGCCGGAGGCACCGCGCAGGACGAGGTCGGGCGCGGCTTCGGGGTGGGGTGCCAGGTCGCGGATACTTGCGATCTCGTCGGTAGTAGCGTGAACGAGGGCGAGCGTGTCCGCTAGGACGACCGGATTGAGCCTGCGCAAAGCGGGAGCGTCGAGCGGGAGTTCATCGCCCGGCAGCGAAGTCACGCGCCACCGGATGCGTCCTGCGGTTGGAAGCGGAGTGGGCTGGTTGTTGACGCGCAGTTCTTTAGCGAAGAGCGCGACCGTGTCGCCCGGCAGCCCAGCGATGCGCTTTACGTAGACCGGAGGATCATCGGATTCGAGCGGGTACCGAAACGCGATCACGTCGCCTTGCTGCGGATCGGCCCATTCGAAAAGACCGCCATAGCTCAGTTTGCTGACGAGCACGTAATCGCCCGGCAGCAACGTCGTCGCCATCGATTCGCTTGGAATCCGAAACGGTTCAGCGACGCACGCTCGAAATGCCCAGGCCAGTAGCAACGCCCCGATGACCACGCGAGCGATACGCCAGACGCCTCGACGCATCTCCATCAGTCGCCAAGCGAAGGAACAGGACGTAGCATCCGCTCGAAGCGAACGAAAGGAAAGTCGCGGAATCCCTTGAACGAGAAATAGATCAGGACGGCTTTTCCGACGACGTGATCCATCGGGACGAAGCCCCAGATGCGGCTATCCTCGGAGTTGTCGCGGTTGTCGCCCATCGCGAAGTAGTAGTCTTGGCCGAACGTGTATTGGAGCGCCGGGCTGCCATCGATGGTCACGCTTCCGTCGGCGGCGCGCGTAGCTTCGACGCCTTCGTAGCGGCGGATGGTTGGCACGAGATAGCGGCTGTTCTCGGGCGTAAACGTGATCGTCATGCCTTCGCCCGGCGGCACGATGGGGCCGAAGTCGTGGATCGTCCAATCTGCTCCGGGGGAAACGTGCGGGGAAGGTATCCCGTCTCGCCTTTCTGCGGCGACCGCACGCGCTCGACGCGCTCTACGTACACCAACTCGGCCACCTTCTCGGCGACTTCGGGCGTTGCATGGAAAGTCACATAGGCCGGGTCTACCTGCGGCAACACTTGGGCCACGCCTAATTCTTCGAGGCGATTGGGCGAGATGCGCGTCCGCGGATCCTTCTTGAGCGCGAAGTACATGAACTGGCTCCCTTGCACTTCGGGTAACGCCTCGCCGTCGATCAATACGGTGCCATCTACAATCGACAGCGTGTCGCCGGGGACGGCGACCAAGCGTTTGATATAGTGCGTTTTGCGGTCGATGGGGACGCCTTCGTCGACGGGCCAGTTGAAGACCAGCGCGTCGCCGCGTTGGGGTTCGCTGAAACCGGGCATCCGCGTGCCAGGCAGTTCCAGACCGGGAATGTGGATGCGCGTGAACGGAATCCCTACTGAAATAGGCGTCCGCGTGCCGTAGTGCAGTTTGCTGACGAACAGGAAGTCACCGACGAGCAGGCTGTGCTCCATCGACTCAGACGGAATCCGAAACTGGTCGACGAGCAGCGTACGGACGAAGATCATCACGGCGAGCGCGATGGCGACGGTCTCAAACCACTCACGGATCGGTCCTTTTTTGCGCGGCGGCTTGCCGTCCTTGTCGGGCGTAGTGCCTTCCTCTGAATCGGCGGCGCGTTTGCGGTCGGCGCGACGGGCGCGGCGTTTGTCGGCAGGCGAAAGGGCCAAGGGAGAGAGCGGTTAGTCGGAGAAGCGGTACGGGCGACCGAGACGCAAGTTAGGGGTCGAAATCGACTCGATTCGGAAGCGCGTTCCATCGTACCCCGCCTGATACCAGCGCCCGGCCTCGGCGTCGAAGAACAGATCAACGTGCTCGGCAAACGAACTCGCATCTTGAGCAGTCTGAGCGAGGGGTTCGAGTAGAGCCGCCCGCAGTCCACGCAACTGCTGCTCGCCTAGATCGGCGTCGCTCGCCATCACCAACCCTCGGTCGAGCGGCCCTGCCACATCCGTTACCACGACCGGAATGGTGCCGTTGACGACGAACCAGTAGCCGAACTGCAGGCTCGAACTCACGTTGAGCGACTCGCCGTTTTCGCGCGCTTCCAGTCCCTTTTCGACGACCGTCTCGGTCGGGCGGCCGTACTTGGACTCCAGAACCCCGCGCAGCCGCCACGTCCGCGTTGTGTCGAGCGACGTGATGCGCTCGCTGCCCAAATATGCCCATCGCGTACCTGCGAACTGCTCCTCGAACCATGCCCGCGACAGCTTGCGGACCGCCTGCACGTCCCACACCACAAACGGCGGAATAGGCGGGACAGTGTCGACCGCGATTGGCTCGGCTGGCGGAGACAGTATAGCCAGCATACTATCTACTACCGGAAACGTCGCGAGCGGCATCGTCTTCGGACGCTCCCCCGTCGCCGTAATCAGACGCCGTGCGTGGCGATCAAAACGCTGCGTAGCCAGCCGCGAAAGCAGCCGCGCCGTCGGCGACACGGCAGCCGAATCCGCGGTCGTCTGTGCCTGGCAAGGCAGTCCAGAAATCACCAGCAGAGCACAGATCGCAGCACCAAGCCGGAATCCTGACGGACCTGCGATGAGAGCACGTCGAGTCGCCCGCACCTGCCTAATCGTTCATCGACAGAACAGCCAAGAACGCCTCTTGCGGCACCTCGACTGAGCCGAC
The DNA here is from genome assembly GCA_963793245.1 of Rhodothermales bacterium. Classification (GTDB taxonomy): domain Bacteria; phylum Bacteroidota; class Rhodothermia; order Rhodothermales; family BA12; genus CAXBBB01. The sequence continues at coordinate 743,398 of CAWBZG010000002.1, read as the reverse complement.
CTGCTTCATCCGCTTCTTGCCTTCTTTCTGCTTCTCGAGCAGTTTGCGTTTACGGCTGATGTCGCCGCCGTAACACTTCGCCGTCACGTCCTTGCGCATCGCCCGAACGGTTTCGCGCGCGATGATGCGGCTTCCGATAGCGGCCTGCAACGCAACTTCGAACATCTGCCGCGGGATGAGTTCGCGCAGCTTCTGCGTCAGCTTGCGGCCCATGTCGTACGCCTTGTCGCGGTGGACGATGGTCGAGAGCGCGTCGACCGGATCGCCGTTGATGAGCACGTCGAGCTTGTCGAGCTTGCTGCTGCGATACTCCAAGAACTCGTAGTCGAACGACGCATAGCCGCGGCTGACGCTCTTCAGGCGGTCGTAGAAGTCGAACACGATCTCGGCCAGCGGCAACTCGTACTGGAGCGACACGCGCTCGGGGTCGAGGTACGTTGTGTTGAGGTAGACGCCTCTGCGGTCCTGGCACAACTGCATCAGGTTGCCGATATACTCGGTCGGCGTGATGATGTCGGCCTTGACGATGGGTTCGCGGATCTCAGCCAGTCTACCCGGATCCGGCATCTCGGACGGATTCTCGATCACGTCGTGCGTGCCGTCGGTCCGGTCGATCTCGTATTTCACGTTGGGGACCGTCGTGATGATGTCGAGTCCGAACTCGCGGTCCAGCCGCTCCTGGACAATCTCCATGTGGAGCAGCCCGAGGAAGCCGACGCGGAAGCCGAAGCCAAGTGCGGCGCTCGTCTCAGGTTCATACGTCAGCGCCGCGTCGTTGAGCCTCAACTTGTCGAGCGAGGCGCGCAGGTCCTCGAACTCGTCCGTGTTGGTCGGATAGACGCCCGAAAACACCATCGGCTTAACCTCGACGAAACCGCTGACGGGTTCGCTGGCCGGACGTTTGGTGTGCGTGATCGTGTCGCCGACCCTAGTGTCGCGCACGTCTTTGACGCTGCCGATGACGTAGCCGACCTCGCCGACGGTCAGTTGGTCGACCGGCTGCATCGACATCCGCAGCACGCCGATCTCTTCGGCATGGTACTGCATCTTGTTCGACATGAACGTGATTGGGTCACCCTTTTTGAGCGTGCCTTGAAAGATGCGCGTGTAGGCGATGGCGCCGCGGTACGTGTTGAAAACTGAGTCGAAGATCACGGCTTTGAGGGGCGCATCGGGATCGCCGGTCGGCGGCGGGATGCGCTCGACGATGCGTTCGAGCAGTTTGTCGACGCCCTCGCCGGTCTTGGCCGAGATGTGCAGGATCGACTCAGCTGGATCGCCGATCAGGTCTTCGATAGTTTGCGCGACGACATCGGGCCGCGCGCCGGGCAGGTCGACTTTGTTCAAGACGGGAATGATCTCCAGGTCTTGCGCCAGCGCGAGGTAGAGGTTCGAAATCGTCTGCGCCTCAATCCCTTGCGCCGCGTCGACGACCAAAATGGCGCCTTCGCAGGCTTCGAGCGCACGCGACACTTCGTAGGTAAAGTCGACGTGACCTGGCGTATCGATCAGGTTGAACACGTAGTTCTCCCCACTCGGCGACTTATAGTCCATCCGGATGGCGTGGCTCTTGATCGTGATACCGCGCTCGCGCTCCAGATCCATCGAATCGAGCACCTGGGCCTGCATGTCGCGTTTCGAGAGCGTGCCCGTCATTTCGAGCAGACGATCGGCCAGCGTGCTCTTGCCGTGGTCGATGTGAGCGATGATGCAGAAGTTTCTTAAGCGGCTGGGCATGTACGGCGGTCGAGTCGAGAAAAAAGTCGGCGGCAGAAGGTATGTCCGGGCGCGCTACGAGTCTGAGTTTGGAATCGGCGCCTCAAACGGCCGGTTCCCCCTCTTCTCCTTCCGCGCGGTACATAAGCGGTGGGGATTGGGTGTCCGAACGACTATTCTTGTACTACACGCAACCCACTCTCGTCATGCGCGACCTCGCACCCCAACAGTTCGTCGAGTGGAGCTACGCCTTGCAGCGTTCCGATCAGAACGCGTATGCGGATCTCTACGACAAGACGTACGACGCGCTTCACCGATTCGTCTGGTTCATCACGCGCAGCAAGCCTGCCACCGAAGACGTCCTCCAAGAACTCTACATCAAACTCTGGTCGATCCGGGAAAAAGCCGATCCCGAGCGCTCGCTCAAAGCCCTGATGTACCAGATGGCGCGCAATTTTGCACTCAATCATCAGCGCAGCCGCAAACGCCACACGCACAACTCAATCGACGACGAGGATATTCTCTACGAACCCTCCATCGACTCCACGACACTGGCTGACCTGGCCGCCGATGACCTCGAATCCAACATCCACGCCTGGATCGAAGAGCTACCGCCTCGCAGACGCGAAGCCTTTCGTCTAAGCCGGTTCGAGGGGCTGAGCCATGAGGAAATCGCCACGGCGATGGGCCTCACCCCCAAGACGGTCAACAACCACATCGTGCTGGCACTCCAGCAACTCCGAAGTAAACTCAACGCGTTCGACTCCGACGCTTTCTCCTATGTCTGAACTCCTTCCCACCGATGTCCGCGACGAACTCCACGCGGATCGCGTATCGACGCCGAACGCGTATGGCGCTCGCTCCCCGAGCCTATCGCTCCCGCCCCCGACGCCGCCGCCAAAGCGCGTGGTTGGGCCGCGATTCAGGCCACGATGCAGGTCGACGGCGCCCCGGTACGCCGAGCATCCCAGCGCAGAGCCGCCGACCGCTCACCCCGTGTCGCACAACGCTCATCCGCTCGCCGGATGCCGATGTGGGCTGGAGCATTTGCAGCCATCGCCCTGCTTGCCTTTGCCGGTCTCTACCTGATAGGACCGGACGATTCCGCCTCGACCGTCTACACCGCTGGCACGACGACGCAGGTCGTTACGCTCTCTGACGGCACGGTCGTCACCCTCGAACCCGGCGCCACACTAAGCCAAGGCGACTGGTCGACGGATCGCCCGCTCACACTCGAAGGCACGGCGTTCTTCGATGTAGCACGCGACGAAAACCGTCCGATGCACATCACGACGCCCAATGCGACGGTTTCCGTTTTGGGCACCTCGTTCACCGTCGCGTCCGACGCATCTGAAACGTCCGTCCAAGTCGCATCTGGACGCGTCGCTGTAGCGGATGCACAAGGAACGAAAGTCGCCGAATTGCTCCAAGGCGACGCGGCGACACTCGGTTCGAACGGACCTCAGATCGAGCGTGCTGCTCGCTCATTCGATCTGAACGACGTGGCGATGACGCAACTCGCCGATGAAGTCGGGCAGGCGTTCGGCATCACGATCACGCTGAGCGATGACCTCTCGGACGAACGTATCACCTTCGCTCAGCGCGAAGTCCGAAACGCCGAGTCAGTCCTCGAAACCGTATCGGCGACGAAAGACTTGGGTTACCGCGAGACGGCGAACGGCTACGAGTTGTACCGCAGATGAGTAGACGGTGAGCGGGCGACTATCTTCGCTATCAGATGCTCTCGATCTATGCTCGCTCGCCGCCTTCTCGCCCTCGCGTGTGCCTTTCTGTTCGTCCAGGCCGCTAGCGCGCAGACGAGTGGGCAGTTCACCCTGGCGGTTCGGGGCGAACCGCTAGCTCAGGCGCTGACCCAGTTCGCTCGCTATGCCGAGTTGGACTTGGCCTATGACCCCTCCCTCGTCGACAAGGTGCGGAGCTACTGCGTAGCCGAGAACGTGGCAGCAGAGGAAGCCCTCACCTGTTTGCTGCGCGGAAGCGGACTGGACTTCGTTCGCCTATCGAACGGCGCGTACGTCATCCGCCGGGTGGCCCGAGAGGAAACGCGTGAGGGCACGCTGGTAGGCGTCGTCCGCGATGCTCGGAGTAGCTTGGGCCTTGCCGAAGCGTCTGTGTTGCTGATCGCACGAACGACGCGAGGCGCAGCAACGAACACCGATGGACAGTTCGTTTTCGCTGGTCTCCCGCCCGGTCGGTATGGTGTTCTCGTCTCCTATATCGGTTACCAATCGCGGCGCGACACGATCGAGGTGCTGCCTGGAGGAAGTAGCCGGTATGAAGCAGATATGGAGCGCGTCAATTATACCGTCTCGCCCCTCGTCATCGACGGACTGACGATCTCCGCTATCGCCGACCAACGCTCGTTTGCGTCGGTCGACGCCGTTCCTTCTCGTGTGGATTTCAGCGGACTGAGCGGAGTCAGCACCAATCATGCGACGGCGGACGTGCACATTCAGGGTGGTGGAGCAGGCGAGCACCAGGTGACGCTCGACGGCGTGCCCATTTTTGCACCGCCAACGCTGACCGGACAAATCGGAGCGTTCAGTCCGCTTGCCGTCGGGCGGATGCGCGTCAAGAAGGCGGGGTTCGGCGTGCAGCCGAGCAGCAACACCGTCGGCATTATCGAACTGGATCACGACTTGGCGTCTCGACCCGGCCACCAATTCGACACCCAACTCGATGCGTTGAGCACGAGCTTGCGCCATCGCTACAGTTCGTCGCTCGGCGACGGCGCTTCAGTACGTACGATGGCGAGTGGACGTGTTGGTATCTGGTCGCTCTATCGCCAGCCGGGTGCGCGCACAGTCCTTCGCCAGCAGAACATTCCCGACGCATTGATCCAGACCGCATTCGAGGAGCCGCCTTTCCTTGATGACGTCAGTCCGTTGCTGCTCAGCCAAGATTCGCTACTCGCGTATCTCGTGCCCAACAGCCAAATCGAGCGTCGCGAACCTTCTCTCAGTTTTGCAGACGTGAACGCCGCCCTGCGGTGGGCGCCCGGACCGCTTCGCCACCTGCACGTGTCGGCATACCTATCACAGCGCTCGCTCGAAACCGAAGGGATCACGACGGAGCGTCGACTCGACAAATACGAATGGGCGTCAAGCATGATGCAAGCCCGGTACACTACGTTCATCGGCGACCGAACCTTCGTTAGCTTCCAAGTGCGGGGCACGTCGTTCGAGCAGAGCCATCGCATACCTGTTTCTGAGGGCAACGTCATCGTTCCTGCGGACGATGGCAACACGATCTCGGAGGTCGGCGCCGAGGTAACCGTAGATCACGCGCTGGGGCGTGGTGCGTACGTAGAGGCTGGTTTTGTGCCCACATATACCAGCCAAGACTTCACCTTTACGACGGCTCGCTTCTCGACTAGCGGGTCAAACCGGCTGCGCAACGTAATGAGCAGCGCTCGCCTGAGTTCGTACGTCAACTTGCGCATCCCGTTGTGGTCCTTTTTGGCGACCGACCTGGGGCTACGGACGACGTACGTTCCAGCCGGTCGCGCGATATACTACGAGCCACGCGCCTCCATCGAACTCGACCTTCCACGAACGCCGATAGGTCCCGCACGGCTGCGCACGAGTGCCGGTCGCTACCTCCAGTTTGTGAGTCAATATCGAGTCAGTTCGCGCAGTGTGACGACACTCGCTTCGGCTAGCACAGTTTGGATTTCGGTCGACCCGGACCGGTTGCCGACAGGCGCTTATCACATCGCGAGTGAGTTCGCTTTTCGCCCAGTCACGCACTGGCGCGTATCCGCAGATGGGTTTTACAAGTTTCTCGACCGCCTCTACGACATTGACTACTCCATCCCTCCCGACTCAGGCGGACTGACACGCCAATCCTCGTTTCTCCGACGCGCACGTGGGTTCGCGAGAGGATATTCGTTTGGCGTCGATCGTACGACCGAGCGCGTCGCCGCATCACTGCGCTATGAATTCAGCCGAACCGTACGCGGCGAGTCCAATTCGTTCGAGGGACGCCGCGACATCGTGGTCCCATGGAACGAACCGGGCCGTATCCTCGGACGCATCGACGCGCAAGTGGCACCTCGCGTCAGTACCGCCGCCCGGTGGACGAGCGTGTTTGGGCGTAGCTGGGCGTTTCGGCAGTCGTACTACGACTTTCTCGCAGGCACCGACGACCGCGTACTAGGCTCTATTCCATCCTATCGACAAGAGGCTATCGAGCGGCACGTTCAACAATTCGACCTGGAAAACCCCGAGGCAAACCGACTTTCCACGCTCCACCAACTGGACATAAGTGCGGCGTATACCCTTCCTTTAGGTCGCTCTTCGGTTCAGGTCCGGTGCAATTTGCTCAACGCGTTTGGACGAGCTAACGAAGTAGAACGGCAGTTTGTCGGGAACGGCGCGTACTATGGCGAAAATGCAGTCTACAAGCCTGTGACACGTTACAGCCTGCCTCGCTCGTTCGCATGGGCCGTCCGATGGACGATGCTATAGACTGTGCTCTTCTCCAGAAACCACATCCGTCTTGGGTACGAGCGGCGACGGAATTGGGGCGGTGCGTTCCATCTCGCGGCGGTGGGATTCGAGCCGGGCTTGGGCGTCTTTGAGGTAGCGTCCGTGGAACACCACGTAGCCGACGACTCCCACCACGATGGCCATATCCGCGACGTTCCAGATCGGAAACAGAGGCGGAAAAGGTACCTCTCCGATCAGGGGCAGATTGATCAGCCCGCCCCCATACAGGTCGATGTGAATGAAGTCGACGACTCGGCCATGGAATAGCGTCGGCTCTATCGAGAACGGATGCAGCCCACCGCGCCCGTAGATCAGCCCATAGAAGGCGCGGTCGACGATATTGCCTAGCGCCCCACCCAGAATCATCGCGAGGCTCCACCGAAACGACAGGAGCGAATCGCGCACGCTCCACAGATAGACACAGATGACCGTCGTAGCGACGAGCGCGAACGCCGACGTGAGCCACTGCGGACCAAACGTCAGTCCGAATGCGATACCCGGATTGGTCGTGTAGGTGAACTTGAATACGTCGCCGATCAGCGGAATGGACTCGTAGAGCCGCATCGTCTGGACGACGATCGTCTTGGTGACCTGGTCGATGAAGAGGACGAGGGCCGTAACCCAGAGAACGCGCATAGAGTCGGGCGGCGGGCCGGACGAGGATCAGCAGCAGCCGACCATCACCCCTGCTGGCGCTTGGCTTCGATGGAAATTTCGGTGTGAGGAACGGCTTTGAGACGCTCCTTGCTGATCGGCTTGCCGGTCACCTTGCAGATGCCGTACGTGTGGTTCTCGATGCGCTCCAGCGCGCGGTCGAGATAGCCGACGTATTTCTGCTGGCGCGCTACCATCAGGTGCAGCTTCTCGCGCTCCATCGCGTCTGTTCCGGCGTCGGCCATGTGCGAACTGAAGGCCGTATCGTTTTCGGACTGCTCGCGCGCGTTCGCCAAGTGCTCCTTCATCCGAGCGATGTCGTCGGTGGCTTCGGCTTTGCGCTTCTCAATCAGCTTTTTGAAAAACTCCAGGTCCTCGGTTTCGAGCGGTGTATCGCCTGGCTTGATTTCGACCTCGGTCGCACCGGCTACGACGGCTTCCAGATCGGGATCATCGTGGAGCGGCACCTGAAGGATGTCGCCCGAGAGTCGGTCGGCGGGGTTGTCGGTTTCGGTAATCGGTTTGGCGGGGGTGGGATCGGTAGCCATGTCGGAAAGGAAAGTCGTAGGATGGAAAAACAGAAACGGACGCCCGTCGAGCGTCCGTATATCAGCGGAAGCGGCTCTGGTCATAGCGGCGACCGGAGAGCAGTATGCTACGAAACGCCAATGGGCGGCGTTCCGGTATCAATGCGGGCAATGCATCTGCGCTCAGGCAATGTAGCGCTGCGTTATTCTGTCTGATCTGAGTGGGTCGGCAAAACGGTATTTCCTCGAACCCCACGAGCAGATACCAGTCAGACGGACTCTCCCCCACTCGCCTCCGCCAACTTGCCGAAGGCCATCGCCCTCCACCACATGTCCACACCGCCCACCGCCGAGCACCAGCGCCTCGCCGAATCCAAGTCCCGCGAAGCCGACTGGAGACTGTGGGGACCGTACGTCGCCGACCGTGCCTGGGGAACGGTCCGCGAGGACTACAGCGCGGACGGCGACGCGTGGCGCTACTTCCCGCACGAGCACGCGCGCAGCCGCGCCTACCGCTGGAACGAGGATGCTATCGGCGGATTTTGCAACCGCATGCAGAACGTGTGCCTGGGCGTGGCGATGTGGAACGAAAAAGACCGAATGCTCAAGGAGCGGCTGTTCGGCGTCACGGGTCCAGAGGGCAACCACGGTGAGGACGTAAAGGAAGTCTACTTTTACGTCGACGGCACGCCGACCCACAGCTATCAGCGGATGCTCTACAAATATCCGCAGGTGGCGTATCCGTACGACGAGTTGGTGCGCGAGAACCAGGCGCGAGGCTACGGCGATCCCGAGTTCGAGATAGAGGAGGCGCTCGCCGATGCGTTCAGCGAAGGCCGCTACTTCGACGTAGCCATCGAATACGCCAAGGCAGGCCAGGAGGACATCCTGTGCCGCATCACGGCCACGAACCGCTCGGACGAATCGGCACCGCTCCACCTGCTGCCGCACCTGTGGTACCGCAACACGTGGTCGTGGGGCTATCACCCCAACCGCCCCAAGCCGACGCTCGAAGACGCGACGACGACCACCGACTCAGCCAGCGGAATCATCCGCGTGAAGGGCAACCACCATCACCTGGGCGAGCGCTGGTGGTCGGTCCAGGCACCCGGCGCCGACGTGCTATTCACCGACAACGAAACCAACTTCGCCGATCTCTTCGGTCAGGAAAACGAGTCGCCGTACGTCAAGGATGCGTTTCATCGCGCCATTGTCGACGGTGAGAAAGGAGCGGTCAACCCTGACGGGCGAGGTACCAAAGCCGCTGCGCACGTCCGGGCGACAGTTGCACCGGGCGAATCGCTGACGGTCTGTGTGCGCTACTCGCCCCAACGCTCCGACGCGCCCTTCGCCGACTTCGACGTGGTCTTTGAGCAGCGCATTGAGGAAGCCGACGCGTTCTACGCCCACCTCCAGAAGCCCGACCTCACGGACGATGAGCGCAGCGTACAGCGCCAGGCGTTCGCTGGACTGACGTGGACCAAGCAGTTCTACCACTACAGCCCCAAACTGTGGCTCGACGGCGATCCGGCTTTTCCGCCTCCGCCGCCCTCGCGCAAACGAGGCCGCAACAGCGAGTGGACGCACCTCTACGCCCTCGACGTGCTCTCGATGCCCGACACGTGGGAGTATCCGTGGTTCGCCGCGTGGGACCTGGCCTTCCACATGATTCCGATGGCGCTGATCGATCCCGGAGTGGTCCAAACACCAGCTCCTGCTTGCTGCTGCGCGAGTGGTACCAGCACCCCAACGGTCAGCTTCCCGCCTACGAGTGGTCCTTTGGCGACGTGAATCCGCCCGTCCACGCGTGGGCCGTCTGGCGCGTCTACCAGATCGACCGCGATCACCACGGCGGGTCGGACACCGACTTTCTCGAGCGCGCCTTTCACAAGCTGCTGCTCAACTTCACGTGGTGGGTCAACCAGAAGGACGACGAGGGCGACAACGTCTTTCAGGGCGGCTTCCTGGGGCTGGACAACATCGGCGTGTTCGACCGCAGCGAGGGCGTGCCGGGCGACGCACAGCTTGAGCAGGCCGACGCGACGGCGTGGATGGCGATGTACTGCCTCAATATGCTCGCCATCGCCATCGAACTGGCCCAGTCGCGCCCGGCCTACGAGGACGTGGCGACCAAGTTTTTCGAGCACTTCGTCGCCATCGCCCAGGCCATCAACGACACCAAGGGGCCGGGCCTGTGGGACGACGACGACGGCTTCTACTACGACGCCCTCTACGCGCCCGACGGATCGGCTCGCCTGCTCCGCACCCGCTCGTTCGTCGGCCTGATTCCGCTCTTCGCCGTCGAGACCATCGAACCCGAGGCGTTCGCAGCGCTGCCCCGGTTCACGCGGCGGATGCGGTGGTACCTCGACAACCGGCCCGAGATGATGGAGCACCTGACGTTCCTGCGCGACTACGGGCAAGGCGACCGCTGCCTGCTCTCGGTCGTCAACCAGAAGCGCCTGCGCCGCATCCTGGGGCGGATGCTCGACCCCGACCAGTTCCTGAGCGACTATGGCCTGCGCAGCCTGTCCAAAGAGCACGAGGCCGATCCGTTCGTGTTCGAGATCGCCGGAAAGACGCACAAGGTGGCGTACACGCCCGCCGAGTCCACGTCCGGCCTGTTCGGAGGCAACTCGAATTGGCGCGGTCCCGTCTGGTTTCCGCTCAACTACCTGATGATCGAGTCGCTCCAGAAGTTCGACCACTACTACGGCGACCGCTTCACCATCGACATGCCGACCGGCTCGGGCCAGCCCAAGCAACTCTGGGACGTAGCCGGAGACCTCTCGCGCCGCCTCACCGCCCTCTTCCTACCCGACGAGCACGACCGACGCCCCGCCCACGGCGACTCCAACCTCTACCAGCACTCGGCCCACTGGCGCGACCACGTCCTGTTCTACGAATACTTCCACGGCGACACCGGCGCGGGCCTAGGCGCAAGCCACCAAACCGGCTGGACAGCTCTCGTTGCCAAGCTGATTCAGCAAAGCGGCGGACGGAACGCGTCGAAGCGCTAGTCGAGATTAACCAATCTATAGAGGTAGAGAGCGTCAGCCTTCTACTCGACGCAACCGGATACCGAGCACATATTTACCGATCTCCGTTTCCAAAGCAGCGTCCTGCTCCCCTTCCGCATCCATCTCCGACGCCAACGTCTCCCCATAGATGTAGGCGCGGTGGGTGTCGAGGGCGGCGGTGAGTTCTTCGGAGTCGGTTGTGAGGCGTAGGGCGATGCGGTCGGATACGTCGAGTCCGGCGTCTTTGCGGAGGTTTTGGATGCGGTTGACGGTTTCGCGGGCCAGGCCTTCGGCGATCAGTTCGGGCGTGAGGGCGGTGTCGAGGGCGACGGTTACGCCGCCTTCGCTTGCCACCAGCCAGCCTTCGACGCCTTCGCTCTTGACGGTCAGATCGCCTTCGTCGAGGACGAGCATCGTTCCATCGAAGTCGAGGGTGACGCTGCCTTGGGCGACGTACTCGTCGACTTCGCCGTCGGTCATCTCGGCCGATGCGGGCGGCGGCGGCTTTCATCCCTTTGCCGAGCTTCTTGCCCAGAACGCGGAAGTTGGGGGCGACGGAGCGCGTGACGAAGTCGCTGGCGGCGTCGACGTATTCGATGGCTTTGACGTTGACCTCGTCCAGGATCACGCCTCGGACGGCTTCCACGTCGGCTTGGGCGGCGTCTGGGCCGACGACGACGAGCAACCGGCTCGAGCGGCTGCCGGACGCCTTGGGCGGCTTCGTTGCGTAGCCGCAAGCGTGAGCGACGAGATCGTGCGCGCCAGTTCCATTCGGCGTTCCAGATCCCTATCGCGCGCGGTCTCGTCGGCGTCGGGGAAGCGACTCAGGTGGACGGACTCGGGTACGTCGCCTGGGACGACGGCTGTCAGTTTGCGGTACAGATCGTCGGCGAAGAACGGCGCGATGGGGCTGATGACGTGCGCCAGTCCGAGCAGGCAGGCGTGGACGGTGTGATAAGCTGCGAGTTTGTCGGCGTCCGATTCGCCCTTCCAGAAGCGGCGGCGGCTGCGGCGCAGGTACCAGTTACTGAGAGGTCGTCGGCGAACGTCTCAGCGGCGCGGGCGGCTTTGGTTGGGTTGTACTCTGCGAGGGCTTCGTCAGCGTCGGCGTAGAGACCGTGGAGACGGCTGACGATCCAGCGATCGAGTTCGGGGCGGCTCGCCAGATCGGGCGCCGTCGACCAGTCGGGCGCTGTCGAGAGCGGCGTAGGTCGAGAGGAAGGAGTAGACGTTTTCGAGCGTGCCGAAAAACTTGCTTCGTGTCTCTTGCAGGCCCTTTTCGTCGAAGCGCAGGTTTTCCCACGGCGGCGCATTGCTCATCATGTACCAGCGCACCACGTCGGCGCCGTACGCGTCGAGCGTAGCGAATGGGTCGACGGCATTGCCCTTCGACTTGGACATCTTCTCGCCCTTGGCGTCGAGGACGAGTCCGTTGACGACGACGTTTTTGTACGCCACGCTGTCTTCGAGAAGCACGGCGATGGCGTGGAGCGTGTAGAACCAACCGCGCGTCTGGTCGACGCCCTCGGCGATAAAGTCAGCCGGGAAGGATTGCTCGAACTTGTCCTTGTTCTCGAACGGATAGTGCCACTGCGCAAACGGCATCGCCCCACTGTCGAACCACACGTCGATCAGGTCGGGCGTGCGCCGCATCGTGCCGCCATTGCCGTCGGGCCACGTGATGGCGTCGGCGTAGGGGCGGTGCAGGTCGAGTTCGCCCGTCTCGGGGTTGATCGCGTCGGCGGGAAACTCGCCACCGACCTTCTCGCGCAACTCTTCGATCGAGCCGATACACTCGATCTGCTCGGGATCGCGGTCGGACGTCCAGATCGGAAGCGGCGTGCCCCAGTAGCGGCTGCGGCTGAGCGCCCAGTCGACGTTGCCGCGTAGCCACTCTCCGAAGCGACCGGTCCCGACACCGGCAGGATGCCATCCGATGGTTTCGTTGAGTTCGACGAGCCGGTCTTTGTAATCCGTTGTACGGACGAACCAACTCAGGACGGGATATTGGAGCAGCGGCGTGCCCTTGCGCCAATCGTGCGGGTAGTTGTGGAGGAAGGTCTCGTGCCGAAACATCAGCCCGCGCTCGCGCAGATCGCGCGCCAGCACCTTGTCGGCGGCTTTGAAGTCCATCCCGGCTACGAGTGGAACGCCTGGCGAGAACGTGCCGTCGGGTTCGACCGGGTTGAAGACCGGTGTGTCGTGCTTCTGCCCCGTCGCGAAGTCATCGGCACCGAACGCGGGCGCGGTGTGGACGACGCCAGTACCGTCGCTCGTGGTGACGTAGTCGGCGGTGACGACCTGCCAGGCGTTTTCGCTGCCCTCTTCGCCCACAAACCAGTCGAAGAACGGCTCGTAGCGCATTCCGACCATCTCGCTACCCTTCTTCTCGCCAACGATGGAATACTCGGCATCGCCCAACACGGATAGGCGCTCGCGCGCCAGAATCAACCGCTCGCCCGACTCGGCCAGTTCAGCCCAGACGTAGTCGACACCCGCCCCGACAGCCATCAGCGTGTTGCTCGGCGTCGTCCAGGGCGTCGTCGTCCACATGAGTAGAAACGTGTCTTCTTCGCCGACAACCTTCGCCTTGACATAGATCGACGGATCCTGAACTTCCTTATACCCGAGACTGACTTCGTGCGACGACAGCACGGTGTTGTTGGCCGGGCTGTACCACTGGATTTTGTAGCCCTGGTAGAGCAACCCCTTATCGAACAATCGTTTGAGCAGGTGCCAAACGCTTTCAATGTATTCGTTCTCGAACGTGACGTAGGGCGCGTCGAGGTCGACCCAATAGCCCATGCGCTGCGTCAGGTCGTCCCACAGGTGCTTGTACTTGAGCACGCTTTTGCGGCACTCGGCGTTGTATTTGGCGATGCCGTACTCCTCGACCTGGTGGCGGCCTTCGAGTCCGAGCGCTTTCTCGACTTCGATCTCGACGGGCAGACCGTGCGTGTCCCAGCCCGCTTTTCGCTCGACGCGGTAGCCTTTGAGCGTTTTGTAGCGGCAGAAGGCGTCCTTGACTGTGCGACCCATCGCATGGTGGATGCCGGGGCGTCCGTTGGCCGTCGGTGGGCCTTCGTAGAACGCGAACGAGGGCGCGTCGGGGCGATCCATGCTGCGCTCGAAAATGCGGTTCGCCTCCCACCAGGAGCGGAGTTCGTCCTCACGCGTCTGCGCGGAGCGGGTGTCGAGAGCGGGGAGTTGCGGGCGGTTGGAGTCAGCCATTCGGGATCGGTCGAGAGCGGCCCGAAAGATAACGAGCGGCTGTGCGGGGCATGTGGAGCGTCGTTATATATCGGCGATACGAGAAAGGGGCGTCCTCACTGCTGCCTGCTCCGAAACGCAAGCGCTCTTTTCAGGCAAGTCGTACGCATCGTCCCTATCCTTGCACCTCACTACCCTCCTGCTCCCATGAACCTCTGCCGCGTCGTCGGAACCGCCGTTGCACCGCGCAAAGACGCGACGCTGCGTCCGGCCAAGCTGCTCGCCGTGCGGACGCTGTCGGCAGATGGGAGCGTGAGCGGCGGGATTCAGGTGGCGCTCGACCCAGGGTTCAGCGCGGGCGTGGGCGACGCGGTTTTGATCGCCAAGGAAGGCGCCGTGAGCGAGCAACTCATGGGCGTGCCGACGCCCGCCAACGTGATCATCGTCGCCGTCGTGGAGGACTGGACGGTCGAGGGCGCGCCCTGACCTGGCAGATCCATTCGGACTTGCCAAGTCTCCAATGCTACCGAACGACGACGAGGGCGCGGCTGACCGGTCCGCTCGGTGTTTCGACGCGCACGAAGTAGATGCCAGGCGCGCTGCCGGATGCGTCCCACTCGGTCGTTGTGGCTGTCACGTCGAGCCGGGCGATGCGGCGTCCCATAGCGTCGAAGATGGTGGCGCTCGTCGCTTGGGGTGGGAGTGTGATCCCGGCGCGGTTAGCGACGGGGTTGGGATGCACGATCAATCCTGGGTTTGCCGGGGCGAGGGTCTCGGCTTCTGCGACAAAGACTGGCTGCACACGCACGAGTACTCCTCTAGCGCTTGCTACGACCGCGCGATACTCGTTTGCCTCAACTTGTACTCCAACTGCGGCAAGCATCTGACGCCTTTCTCCAGGTGACGAACGATAGATGCGCTCCATCTCACCCGTGCCTTCGGTGGGGCACCACAACTCGGTCCGGGTAGCCACGCAGGTGTGAATTACGTCGACGAGACGGGCACTCTCCAAGTCGACGCTGTCAGGCAGGGTCCACCCTTCACCCGGTTCAACGATGGTATTCGACATCCAGCGAAACACGGTATGCCCAGCCAGAACGCCGAGAAGAGGAATAGGCGTTGCTCCTCCGCTCGTCTTGGCTAGTCGGAGTTCGCTTGCCCCGTACTTGATGCTGCGTACCGGCCCCAGTTTTGCCGTGTTGATCCAGATCTCCCAGGTCGCCCCGCTGTCGGCGGATGCATACACTCCGTCCTCTCCCCCCGCCAGCAACTGTCCCCCTGTGAAGTAATCAAATTTGAGTTCGAAGAACCCTCGTTCCGACACACGCTCAACCGTGCGCCCTCTGTCAACCGATAGAAAAGTGCCGTCTCGCTCACTCGTCGCAAAGAGCAAGCTGTCGCCCCCGGCAGTGAGGGAGACGCCTCCATATTCGGAGTCCAGATAGCGCCATTTGCCTTCTTCCCACACTGACCCACTATACCCGAAAGGAATATCACTCGTCACAACCAACCCATCTCCCTCGCCTCCTGACAAGTATATCCAAGGAGAACGCTCGACGCGCGTCGCTAAATCAGGATGACCTACGGAAGGCGAGACAATGGACTCCCAGTCGGGTCGGCACTGCGCTCCTCTGCATGATAGGTCCACGCCCCACACTCCGAAATCGGTGAGCGCAAGCGTCTGCTGTCTATAAAGACTCGAGTTGAGCACGCGCACCTTCTGCATTCCGAATCCCACTTCGCTGGAGAGTCCGCTCGACCGATCTATGCCCGCTACTCCTGCGGTTGTGCATTCGCCCGGCCCGTCGATCAGGATAAAGCAGTCGCGTGCTGACGAAGCCAGTATTCGACTATCATTTGCGGTCAACGCGTACACTGCGGCGTCGCCCGGTACGTCGTAGGACTGATCTAGCTGATAGGCTCCGGCTCCCGTTGGAACGTACCGATCCACTTGCCCATGCCGCCCTACCAGCACGTCCTCACCCCTCACCACCATAGAGAGCGTCTGCCAGTCGGGAGTGGACGGGCCATAGCACGAAATCTCGGTTTCTCTGTAGATGGCCCAATCGCCCTGCGGAGAACGAACATGCAGTCCTCCGAGTGAACACCAGAGGGTTCCCTGCTGGCCTGTCGCCACGAAGATCGTCCCATCGCTTAGCGCGTCTATGGCGCGTACCTGAGCGCTGAAACGTCCATCGACGTTGGGACCAGCGAGGGTATCCCAGCGTGCAGCGGCGTCGTTCCACTCGAGCAATCGGCTCTGACGTGTATAGTTGATCCGTTGCCCCGCTCCAGCGGCGTAGACAACTCCATTTTGGCCTCGAAACACGTGACTACCTCCAACGCCGATCAGATCCCAGGTGGAGCCGTCATCCTGGGTTAGGTACTGCAGGTCTTCGCGCCTGGACGAAGTTGCGGTGGCGAGCAGCGTCGCATCAGTCACGCGCGCAACGGAGTGAAGGGGTTGCGGAGAGGAAGCCAGCAGCGTCCACATCGCGCCATCGTCGGTCGAGTGATAGACACCTACGTCTGTTGCGGCGAGTGTTTCGCCGGGTGCGTTTGAGAATCCGTTGACGCCCGAGAGATCGACGATCGACCACGTGTCGCCCTCGTCGGTCGAGCGGCCCATGCGTCCGATTTCGTCGACGGCGAGGAGTGCGCCCGATTCGGTCGTGTGGAGGACGGGGAGCAATCCGCCTGGGGGACCGCCGACGTTGGTCCACTCGATTTGCTGAGCCGATAGTGGTGCGGCGAGGAGGAGAGTCAGAATCAGGAAGCGCATCGGAGTCGAGGTCGAGTCTGTTCTAATCTCCAACCGCGACGACTACTTTCCAAACTGTGGACGTGCTCCGAAGCAGCACACGCCGAGCCTCGCCCCGACCGCCTGAACCCGACTCACTCTTGGGTCGACTCAAAAACCCGCGAACGCCCAGAGTAGAATCAGGCCCCCAACGACTGCCGCAGCCGTCGCTGTGATACCGACGGCGCGCGACCGCAGCCATCCGCCGAGCGCGACGGCAATCAGCAAGGCAAACGTGCCGATGAACAGGCAGAGCACGCTGATGGTGCGAGGCGTCTGGGCGCTAGCTGCCTCTTGGTACCCAGTGGGCGCAGCCGGATGGACGCCCGCCGCGATGAACGCCATGATGACGGCAGCGCAGATGAGCGAGACAGCGGCGACAGCCGTGCAGCCGGTTGCCCAGTTGATCAACTTCCCCGAGCGCTCCGGTGCCAGAAGGGTCGCGAAGAAGGCCGCCGCGAATCCGCCCAACAGCGCGCTGATAAACGAAATGCGCGTCGCCAGTTCAGCGAGGTAGGCCGGGTCGAGCGCCATCATCGCTATCCGCCCGTCACGAGCCGGACGATGTCGTTGCCGAAGATGAACACCATGAACACCAGCAGCAGTACCATGCCGACCTGCTGGAGCACCATCCGCACCTTGAGAGACGGCTCGCGCCGCGTGATCCCTTCGTAGATCAGGAAGACCAAGTGTCCACCGTCGAGCGCGGGAATCGGCAGGATGTTGAGGATGGCGAGCGTGATCGAGAGCATCGCCACGAGCGCCCAGTACCGATCCCAGCCGAGCCGAGCCGCATCGCGGGCGACTTTCGCCACCATCACCGGACCGCCCAGATTCTCGCGCAGATTGTCGCGTCCCGAAAACACACGCCCCAGGTTGCCCGCGATGCCCGCCGTCTGCGCGCCGACTTCGTTCCATCCTGCGCCGATGGACTCGAAAAACCCATACTGCTCGTATTCGACCTGATACTGCGTCACCAACGGCGCGACGGTAACGCCGAGCACGAGTGACGAATCGACCATCTGGGGGCGCAAACGTGTCATGTACACTGCCGCATCGCCCTGATCGCGGACGAGTTGGACCGGGCTGTCAGCAGCAGGCGCGCCGAGGCTATCGGGACGCACAAACTCGACTTCGATTTCCTGACCTCCCGTCGCCTGAACCGCGCCAGAGAGTTCGCTCCAGAACGCAATGGACTGATTGCCGACACGCGTTATGCGATCACCGACTTGCAGTCCAGCAGAATCGGCGGGCAAGGCACCGGACACGTCGCCGACGATGGCTTTGTAGATGTCGATTCCCAGATCGCCGTCGCTGCGCGTGAGTTGGGTCATGATGTCGCGCGGGCCGTCGAGCGTCACCATCTGACCGTTGCGCTCGACCGTGATCGTCAGCGGGTCGGCCAGAACCATGCGCTCGCGGTAGTCGGAAAAGCGTTCGAGCGGTTCGCCGCCGATAGAGACGAGACGGTCGCCGGTGCGCAGTCCGATGTCGTAGCCGAGCGATTCGTCGAACACGTGGATCGCGTCGACGCTCGACGCGGGCAGATATTCTTCGCCGTACGTGCCTTTGAGGACGGCGAAGATGATCCACGCCAGGATCATGTTGAAGATGACGCCTGCCGTGATGACGATGATGCGCTGCCACACCGGTTTGGCGCGAAACTCCCACTCTTTCGGCTCTTCGGCTAGCCCATCGGTGTCCATGCTCTCGTCGACCATGCCCAAGATCTTGACGTAGCCGCCCAGCGGCGTCGCGCCGATGACGTACTCGGTGTCGCCGATCTGCTTGCCGAACAGCTTGGGCGGGAAGCCGATGGAGAAGCGCTCGACGCGCATGCCGAACAGCTTGGCTGCCAGGAAGTGGCCCATCTCGTGGACGAACACGAGAATCGTGATCGCCAGGATGATGTAGCCGATGTACGGCAGGAAGTTGACGATGGCGTCCATGCGGTGGATGCAGATAGGTCAGGCACTAGGAAGCCTTCAAGCTACGGCGCGAGCGAGCGGGCGTCGGGGAATGTGAGGTGAGAACGTGCGCTCTGTGTGTTGCCGGAACGTGGCTCGGCGGAATGTGCGGAGTTGGCCTCCGCCGGGATATATCCCGGCGCTACGGGAGGTGGAATCTGACGACCCAAGCTGTTCTGAAACGCCACGCCCCGTAGCGTCGCAGCATGCTGCGACGGAGGCCCACTCTCACCGCGTCACCCACGCAACCGCACGCACGCCGCCGTCGCCAACCGGCGCGCGTCGGCATCCGCACCCAGCACGGCGTCCAGCGAGTCGGCAGACTGTACGTCAGCAGCAGACAGCACATCGGCGACGACTGAGGCGATGTCGACGAACCCCAGCGCGCCGTCGAGGAAATGCGCGACGGCAACTTCGTTGGCGGCATTCAGAATGGCCGGAGCCGTTCCGCCCTGCTCCAACGCGTCGAACGCCAAGCCCAGACACGGGTAGCGCGCGGCTTCTGGAGGCGCGAAGTCGAGTCTGCCAATCTCGGCCCAGTCCATGCGCGGATGCGGCGCGGGCCAGCGGTCGGGATAGGTCAACGCATACTGGATCGGGACGACCATGCTCGGCATGCCCAACTGCGCTTTGGCCGATCCGTCGACGAACGTGACGAGCGAGTGGACGATCGACTGAGGGTGGATCACGACGTTGATGCGGTCGGCGGGAATGTCGAAGAGCCAGCGGGCCTCGATGACCTCCAGCCCCTTGTTCATCATCGTCGCCGAGTCGATGCTGATTTTGGCGCCCATCGACCACGTCGGGTGGTTGAGCGCGTCGGACGGAGTGATGGCGCCAAACGTCGACAGGTCGCGCGTGCGGAACGGTCCGCCGGACGCCGTCAGGGTCAGCTTTTCGACGCGTTCGGGCGGCTCGCCGACCAGACACTGAAACAGCGCCGAGTGCTCGCTGTCGACCGGCAGCAACTGGGCGCTGCTCTGGGCGACGGCGCGCGTCACGATCTCCCCTCCCGCCACCAGAGACTCTTTGTTCGCCAGCGCGATCCGCTTGCCCGCGCAGGCCGCCGCCAGCGTGCTCCGAAGTCCCGCCGCTCCTACGACGGCGGCAACGAGCGTGTCGACTTCAGACGAGGCAGCGATCTGTTCGAGCGCATCCGAGCCGTGCAAAATCTCAGGCCGACGCGTGCCCATGCTGGCCAACCGTTCGGCCAATGCATCGGCACCTTCCGCATCCCCAATTGCAATAACGGATGGCTTGAACTCGCGCGCTTGCTCGGCCAGCAAGTCGACGTTGCTGTGTGCGGACAGCGCGTGGACGCGGACGCGATCGGGGAAGAGCCGGGCAACGTCGAGCGTCTGGGTGCCGATGGAGCCGGTCGAGCCTAAAACGGCAACGTGTTGCGTGGCGATGCGTTGCGTCACGAGAAAACGGTTGGGGTGGCCTGCAAGATAGCCGCATCAGAGTCGGCAGACCGGACAACATCGCCGCGCATCGGGCGTTGAGCGAGGTATGATCCGTCTGTTTCTGCTCGCCCTCGCGCTCTCGACCGCCGCGCCCGCTTATGCGCAGAATCACCGCGTCACAGCCGAAGAAAACGACGCCGAACGCGAGCCGGAAGGTGCCGCTCGCCTGCGCCTGGCGGACAGCTACCTGCGCGTAGGACAGTACGAGCGCGCCATCACGCTGCTCGAGGAGTTGCGCGAAGACGACCCTCGTTCGCGTCCCGTCTTCGACCGATTGCGGCAGGCGTACGAGTCGGTCAAACGGTACGATGACGCGCTCGCTCTGATCGACTCCTACCTCACGACCGCCCCCGACGACGAACTGCGTGCCCGACGTGCCGCCGTTCTCTACGCCGCCGGACGAGAAGCCGATTCGTTCGCCGCGTGGGACGCACTCGCCGACGATGCCGAGCGCGAGAAAGACCTGGGGTTGTTCGGCACACTCTATCGGATGCAGTTCGAGCAGCGGCTGTTTGGACGCGCCATCGCCGTGCTGGAACGCTCGCAGGCATCCGTCGCACCCACGGCCTTCGTCCACGACCTCGCCTACCTGTACAGCCTGAACGGTCAGCATGCCGACGCCGCCCAAACGTATGTGCGGATGCTCGAAGGCGAGCCACGCCAGCAGCAGTTCGTGCGGCAGCGGTTGCAGCGCTTCACCGAGCAGCCCGAAGCCGTCAACACCACCGTCGCCGTCTTCGAGGAGGCGGTGCGCGCAAAACCGCTCGAACGCCCGATCCGGGAATTGCTGGGGTGGCTCTACGCCGAACAGGGCGAATACTCCAAGGCGCTCGACGCCACGCGCGCCATCGACCGGCTGGAGGGCGAGCAGGGGCAGGCGCTGTACCAGTTCGCCGAGCGCGCGCAGTCTGCTGGAGCGTTCGACCAGGCCGCCGCTGCCTACGCCGAGATCCTGTCCCGCTACCCCGACAGCCCTGCCGCTCCCGAAGCCCTGGCCGGACGCGGCATTCTGCTCCAACTCTGGGCCGACGCCGACACCATCTCCGCAGACTCGGCGAGCGCGCGCTACCGCCGTTCGCTCAGTGCCTACGACCAGTTTCTGACGCGCTATCCGACGCATCCGGCGACGCCTAACGTGCTGCTCCAGGCCGCTCGCCTCCAACTCGATCACCTCGACGACGCACCCGCTGCGGACTCGCTCCTGAACATGCTGACGGCGCGCTTTCCCAACGCTCCTGCAGCCGACGATGCCGCATTCGAGCGCGGGCGCATCGCCATACTCGACAACCGATTGGACGATGCCTCCCTCGCCTTCGCCGGACTGGAAGACCGCCTGCGGGTCGGCGATCTGGCCGAGCGTGCCCGCTTGGAACGCGCCCAGATTCACTTCTATAGGGGCGAGTTCGAGAGCGCGCTGACGCTCGCCGAGATCCTGACCGACAACACGTCGAACGACACCGCCAACGACGCCATCGCCCTGACGCTGCTGCTGACCGAGAACGAGGGACCCGACAGCCTCAACACGCCGCTCCGTCGCTTTTCGAGCGCAAGTCTCCTCGCCCGTCAGGGCCAGCGGTTGGCCTCGCTCGACGCGCTCGACGCGATCTCCGCCGACTTCCCGACGCATGCGCTCGTCGACGAGATGGCGATGCTCCGAGCCGACGCCCTGCGCGGCCTCGATCGGATGGACGAAGCAGCCGCCGTGCTCGCGTCACTCGTCGAGACCTCGCCCAACTCCTACCTCGCCGACCGCGCGGTGCTCTATCTCGCCGACCTCCAGCTTGCCCAAGGCGACACCGACGCCGCACTCGCTACTCTGGCCCGACTGCTCGCAGACTACCCCGGCTCCCTCCTCGTGCCCGATGTGCGCCAGCGCATACGCCGGATTCGGGGCGACGCGCCTTCGTGACCCAGCACTCGGGGCGATACGTGTATCGCCCTTACGGTTTTTCTTTGTGATCTCTTTTGGTTATGCGCTCTCTTCTCTTTCTACTCCTCCTACTCGCGCTCCCCGCCCGCGCGCAGGACTTCGTGATTCCGATGGACGAAAGCCAGACGAATCACCTGAAAGCGTACGGTGTCGCGTTCTGGGCGCTGCAGCAGGGGTCGCAGGTCGAGTGGCTGCTCAACTATCGGGGCGGCTCGTTTCTGATGCCCGCGTCGGCGTCGGCTGAGGCTGAATTGCGGATTCGAGGCGTTTCGTTCGAGCGGTCGTCGGGTGTACAGAGCGCGCAGATCCTGTCGCAAGTCGAGGGCGATGCGGCGAATACGGCGGCGGTGCGACTCGAAAAGGTGCCCAAGATCGCCGTCTACGCGCCGGATCAGACGCTGCCGTGGGACGACGCCGTCCTGCTCGCGCTCAACTACGCCGAGGTGCCGTTCGAGCAGATCTACGACGAGGACATCTTGACCGGGCGCCTTTCGGAGTTCGACTGGGTCCACCTGCACCACGAGGATTTTACGGGGCAGTACGGCAAGTTCTATCAGTACCGCAACGCCGGTTGGTTCATCGAGCAGCAGCGGCAGGCCGAGGAGCAGGCGCGCGCCTACGGCTACCGCAAGGTGAGTCAACTCAAGCTGGAAGTCGCCCAGACGATCCGCGAGTACGTACGCGGAGGCGGCTTCCTGTTCGCGATGTGCAGCGGCACCGACACGTTCGACATCGCCCTCGCCGCTCACCAGACCGACATCGTCCCCGCCGATTACGACGGCGACCCCATCGACCCCGGCGCCGTCGACCGCCTGGATTGGGGTCAGACGATTGCGTTTGAGAATTTTACGCCGTCGTTCGCCGCAACCGAATACGAGCACTCCGACATCGACGTAGGTCCGCCGCCGCCGCCGCTGCGCGATCCGGCCATCGACTTCTTTACCCTGTTCGACTTCTCGGCCAAATGGGACCCGGTCCCGACGATGCTGACCCAAAACCACGTCGCCTCGGTCAAGGGCTTTGTTGGACAAACGACAGCGTTTCGCAAGTCGCTGATCAAGCCGGGCGTCGTCATCATGGGCGAGAGTCCGCAGCAAGAAGTCAAGTACCTGCACGGTACGCTGGGCCAGGGCACGTTCGCCTTCTATGCAGGACACGACCCCGAAGACTACCAGCACTTCGTCGGCGACCCGCCCACCGATCTGAGCTTACACAAGAACTCGCCCGGCTACCGGCTCATCCTGAATAACGTCCTCTTCCCCGCCGCCAAGAAGCAGCCGCGCAAGACGTGAGTCTAGCCGGACTGCTCTTCTCGACTCCACCTACGTCGCGGTACCCTTCCTTCCCCAACGATGAGTCCAACTGACGCTGCAGCCCATCTGCGATCGGCCGTCGAACGATTCGCCAAGCCGTCCCAGGCGACGTTCGAGGTACTTCAGCGGACTTCGGAGATCAAGACATTGGACAAGGGCGAGCATCTGCTGCGAGAAGGCGACGTGTCTCGCCAGGTTGCCTTCGTCGAGTCGGGTCTGCTGCGCTATTACTACTTATCGGACGGTACGGAGCACACGGGCCAGTTTTTCTTTCCGGGGACATTTGTCGCAGACGTAGCCTCGTTTGTGTTGCAACGTCCCGCTCTCCAGAATATCGACGCGCTGGAGCCAACCGTCGTCACGCTGATATCCCGGACGGTTTTGCATGACCTCTACGATTCCGACCCGGCATTCGAGCGATTCGGCAGACGTTTGTTCGAACAAGTGGTCGCGTTCTCCCAACTCCGCACGGCGAGTTTTCTGCTCCGAAGTGCTGAGGAGCGGTACCTCGCCTTGTTGGACGAGCGCCCCAAAGTGATCGAGCAGGTTCCGCTCTATCAAGTGGCCTCCTATCTCGGCATCACGCCCGAGGCACTGAGCCGTATCCGAGGCCGGGTCAGCCAGCAGCGCGGCTTATAGCGCTTCTAGAGTCCGAGCGAGAGATGCGTCGAGTGGCGTCGCGTGGTCGCCGAACGCTTCCGCATAGGCTGTGTGATCGACCACGAACGGACGCTCAAACTGGTACAGCATCTCGACGCTCTCACGCACCTCCGGCACGAACAGTCCGATCATCCGAAGCATCGTCGGCCCGGATGCGCGGATTGTAGGTGAGTGACCAGCGATCTCGAACGCGCGCTCGACAAACGCCCGCGTGGTGACGGTCGGCGCGTTGGGAATGTGCCACGCTCGCCCCAGTGCCTCGTCCCGCCCGCCTAGTATGGCTAGCGCCTCGCCGAAGTCCTCGACGAACGTATAGGTGTGGAGCGCGTCGGGATTGCCCCCGACGTTCGCCGTTTTTCCTTCCGCGATGGCTTTGAAGAAGCGATTTCCAACGGCCGACCCTACAACTCCAGGACCGAAAAAATCAGAGCCACGCCCGACCGTGACGGCTACATCGCCCCGTTCGTGCGCCTCCATCAGCAGTTCGGCCATACGAGCGCGGACGGTCCCCTTGCGAGTGGTCGTGTTCGAGGGAAGCGTCTCTACGAGCGGTCCGTCGTGCTCGCCATACAGATAGAGGTTGTCGGCGACGACGAGACGGGCATTGCATGCGCGCGCTGCGTCAAGGATGCTGGCCTGGAGTGAGGGAAAATGCTTCGGCCACTCGCTGTAACCCGGCTGAGCGCACTGGTAGACGACCGAAGCGCCTTGGGCTGCAGCGCGCGCTTCGTGCGGAAGTGCAGCGTCGGCGCGGACGACTTCGACGGAAGGGTCGAGTCCAGCGACACGGCCGGAGCGGTTGATGACGCGCACGGACAGACCGCGGCGAAGCAAAGCAGAAGTGGTGGCGCGGCCTAGCGGTCCAGCACCGAAGACGACGTGGAGGTTGGACATATGACTACTAGAGATAAAGGGATAGCGAATGAGAGAGTGGCGCGGCTGCGACGCAGAAAACGTCAGCCGATGAGTCAAAAGCCGATCGTGACTTCGGCTCCGAGCGCGCCGTAGTCGAATCCGACTTCGCCCTCCCCGTCAACATCGCCGGTCCCGATGTTTCGCTGAACATAGAATTGGACGTTCAAACGCCGCTCACCGCCTGCCCACAGCGCGTAACCGATCGCTCCGAGCACGCCCGGCCCGACGGCGAACTGGTGGTCGGCGCGGTTGGCGGTCGGATCGCGCAGCTTTTCGGTAAACTGTCCATACGTCAGATCGGCCTGTGCGTACGGTCCGGTTCGGCGGTCGGAGAAGGGGTACGCCCGGACGCTCGCGCCTCCATAGTAGTGGTTGAAGAAATACTCTTCGGGACCGTCTCCAGACGTCGGCATAGCGATGTGGACTTTGAAGCGACCTCCCAGATACACGTGCTCGGATAGCCAGTCGGCCCGCTGGTAGAAGGCGAGCGAAAGCGTGCCGCCCAGATTGGGACTAAAACCGGCGGCGTCTCGGGCTTCATCACCCTCTTCCAGCCTTCCATAAAACTCGCTCTTTCCCAACCCGATGCCGACTTCCGCAAACGTGCTTCTCTCCGGCGCGGTGTGTTGCGCTTGAGCCGCTGGAGCCGCCAGAAAAA
This sequence comes from Rhodothermales bacterium, assembly GCA_963793245.1. GTDB lineage: Bacteria > Bacteroidota > Rhodothermia > Rhodothermales > BA12 > CAXBBB01. The sequence continues at coordinate 718,051 of CAWBZG010000002.1, read as the reverse complement.
CGAGCACGCCAACGACATTAACCGTTCGCACCGTGCGACGACCCGAGAAAGCGATTTGAACAAAGAAGGTGGCACGCGTCAGTACGGATCGTACGACGAGAAGAGCCGCCAAGAGGTGGAAAGGAAAACCCATGGGAGAGAAGAAAAACGAGGAGATGTAGCCGACCTGTTCGGCCTTTCCTTTACGCTACGGCACTTTCATCCCGGCTGTCCTTGATCCGGATCAAGATGCACCCCATGTCGCCCCACCCACCGACCTCGACCTGCACAAGAACTCGCCCGGCTACCGGCTCATCCTGAACAACGTCCTCTTCCCCGCCGCCAAGAAGCAGCCGCGCAAGACGTGAGCGACGCGAGAACTGGCTGTGTGGTTTTGAGATGATCGAATCAAAGCAAGCGCGCTGGAGATAACATTGGGTTAAGTCTTTTGTATCCAGGCCCCTTCCCCTATGCTCCGCGCTTCTGTTCTGCTCGTTGCCTTCGCTCTCGCCACTCCGGTTTTCGCTCAACCCGATATCGGCTTTGGCTTTCGCGCTGGCGTCAACCATTCGGCGCTGACTGTTCGTAACCCTACGACCGACTTCCAAATCGACACGGATAGAAGGACCGGATTCGAGGCAGCCGTCATTGCCGACCTCGCGTTCAGCGACCTCCTCACCGTCACGAGCGAAGTGGGATACGCACATCGGCGATACGCACAATCGTTCGTCGCTACCATTCGGGCGAACAACGAGGTGGGATTCATTGGCGCGGAAGGCACAGCCACCACCTCGCTCGGCGTTGCCTCATCGAGCGTTCTCGCCAAAGTCACTCCGTTTGGTGGGCGCGCGTGGACCCCGTTCATCCTCGCCGGGCCACGTCTCGACGTATTGCTTGGAAGCGACACCGGAACGTTCACGAAGGCCATCGACGAGGGGCGCGGGACCGTCTCGTTCACCGATCCCTACCCCAAATACTTCAGCGACGTCAGCCTGAGCGGAGTCGCCGGGGTCGGTGTCGACATCCGGCGGGCGACACTGCCGGTGCTGCGAGTAGAAGCGCGCTACGGGCGGACGATCACCAACTTCTTCGACATCGAACCAGCAGTGGGTACAGTCAGCAGCTTCGATCTCTCGGTCGGCGTGGTGTGGTAGTCTGATGATGCCTCTAGCAGGACGATGCACACAGGAACTAGCCCCTAGACGCTGCGTGGTGTGCCGTTGTTTTTCAGTGCCGACGGAGGGTTGATCCGTCTCATCTCCTCTTTCCGATGCCTCGCACTTTTGCCCTACTCGCAGCGCTCGCCCTGGCTGCTCCGACCCTCGCACAACCTGCCGTCGACTTCGGCTTGCGGGTGGGCGGAAATCTCACGTCGCTCCGAGCGGAGTATGGTAGCGATCTACTCGACTTCAATACCGACCGAGAGGCCGGATTTGAAGTTGCTATACTCGCCATCACCTCGATGACCAAGGCGTCAGTGTCGGCTGAACTGGGTTTCGCGCGCCGTGCCTATTCGCAGACTACTCCCGTCCAGACTGGCGGCGCTCCCATCTTCACGGACCGGAGAGAGTTGACACTCGAAACGTCGTTCGATGTCGGCTCGCTCGCCGTTCTCGGACATTTCTTCCCAGTTGGTCGTCGTCCCTTTTCTCCGTACGTGCTCGTGGGGCCGCGCTTGGATGTACTGCTCGGCAGCGACCCTGGGTCGAACACGTATCTCGCTGGATTCGAGACCGCGTTGGTGCAAGACGGATTCCCCGAACTGTTCGCTGACGTGAGCTTGAGCGGAGTAGCTGGACTTGGGATGGAAATAGGCCGCTTGGCGGGACCGGACCTGCGCCTCGAAGTTCGATACGGACGTACGCTTACTGACTTCCTAAGCGGAAGCGACGCGGTCGACGGAACGATCAACGGCTTCGATTTGTCGGTCGGCGTGACGTTCTGACGGCTTGCTATCGTAGCCGGATCGTGCGCTCGGCGGAGGCTTCGAACCAGTCTTCTGGGCACCCCGTCGACCAGTCGCGCCAGCTGTGTTGGCCTCTGATGGTGAGTGTCGCTCGGACGGTGTGCGTGCCCCGTGGCGTATCGGATAGCAGCAGGTCGAAGCCTTCTGCGGATCGGGTCCACGCCGGTGCACCATCCGAAGCGGCGCCTGTCCACCCTTGCCACGAGACGTCAACTACGCCCGAAAAGCGCTGATCGTACGGCTGGTCGACGTAGGCGCGCAGAACCGAACCTTGCGGTGTAGCAAAGGGACCGTCGATGCGCACGCGGGCGGGCAGGTCGGGCGTTTGGGTGAGCCAGGCGGCGTAGCAGGCGCGCCTGGCTTCGTCGCGGTACGCGTGTGGATTGCGCAGTCCGAGTCCGGTCGTGTTGACGCGGGTGACGCGGCGACCGGACTGGTCTCGCACGTCGGCTTCGGCGAGGGCGGCGCGTAGGCGGTCGACGTCGCCCATTGCGTCGCGAATCGTGAGCGTCGTGTCGGGGGCGTAGAACATCCAGTCAGTTTCCATGCGGGTGGCGAACGGTCTGTCTTGCTCCAGCAACAGCGACGAGATCATCCGCATCGCGTCCGGTGGGGCGTAGTGAGGGAGGCCTCCGCCAGGCGTTTCCATGTAGAGCGACTCGAAGCCGTCGATGCGGTCGCGTCTGTAGCCGTCGCGCGTTTCGTCGAACGCAGCGACGGCCTGAAACGAGCGCGTCGGGGTGAGTCGGATCAGCACGTAGGCGAACACGTCACCGTCTTGCGTCACGGCGTTGGTGAGGACTTGGGCGCATTCGGCGTCGCGTGCGACTCGGGCGCCTGCGTATCCGCCCGGAACGGCGACGATGCGGCAGGTTGCCGAAGCCTCGGGCGACTCCGTTTGCTGGCGCCCAGGTGCACGCATCGCACGATTGCCGTTGTCAGGCGTCAGGTGCCCCCACGTGACGCCCGCGCTGACGCGGCACTGGTTGGATGGGCCATCGTCGCAGCCGTTGGTCCACCAATTGTTGATCTCAAAGTTGATTTCGGACCACGACGATTCACGCGAGACGTACAGACCATCGCGGGTTCTGAGGTCACGCGCCGAGTTGCTGCTCTGAAGCCACAGCGGTGTGTGGGCGACGTCGGTCTTCCCCGAGCCGTTCGGCTGCATCGGACCCATCCGGACACGCGCCACCCACGTCCCGGTCGACGCCTCGAACCCGGACGAAAACCCCAACTGCGTACGACTTGGACGGTCCGCCGAACTCTCTAGCACGATCCATCCCGGTACGTCGGTCGACTGGGTAGCGATGCTCTGGAGCGAGTCGGTGATATTGCGCGCGTTCTCGTCGGTCAGCCAAGTGCCAAAGTCGAGCCAGCCGTTCGACGAGAACCACGCACGCACCGTCTCGACGCCCACACCCGACGCGTTGCCGACGAGCCACGCGTTTTCGCCATAAAGAGAGCCGTACGATCCGCCACGCGGACCTAGCCAGTCGACGGGATGCGCGTAGTCGAGATCGTCGAAAAAGACGGACGACGCCGTGAGGTCGGGCGCAAAAGCGATAGGCTGCGCACAAATCGGCAGCGCGGCGAACAACAAGAGAGGGCAGAAAGCGCATCAGCACAGCAAAAGACGTAGGGGCGACGCTTGCGTCGCCCAGAGGAAAAGAAGTAGTCAGAACACATCACCCAACCGACGCAGCAGCGACGGGGCATGCCCCGTCGGTACAAGACACGTGGAAACACGAGCAGAGCAAAGCAGACACCGGGCGCGTTGGTCTTAGTTTCGCGGACCTGGGATCGCGGCATCGCGTTTACCCGATTCTCTCTGATCTCTCGAACCTCATCCTCTCCCCCACTCATGGCAGATTCCTACGACGTCGTCGTCATCGGCACCGGTCCCGGCGGCTACGAAACGGCGATCCGCGCCTCCCAACTCGGCTTCAAGACGGCCGTCGTCGAGAAGAACAAACTCGGAGGCGTGTGCCTCAACATCGGTTGCATCCCCACCAAGGCGCTGCTCAAGAGCGCCGAAGTGATGGCCTACATGGGCCACGCAGCCGACTACGGACTCGAACTGGAGGGTCAGGCCAAAGCCAACTTCGCCAAAGTCGTCGAGCGCAGCCGAGGCGTCGCCGACAAGATGAACAAGGGCGTCGGCTTCCTGATGAAGAAGAACAAGATCGACGTCATCATGGGCAAGGCGACGTTGACCGAGCCAGGCAAGATGACCATCGAGCCTTCGGAAACGATGGACGGAGACACGGTCGGCGAGGCGCGCACGGTCACGGCGCAGCACATCATCGTCGCTACCGGCGCACGCGCCCGTGAGATTCCGCCGCTCCCCGTCGACGGCGAGAAGGTGATCACGTACAAGGAGGCGATGACGCAGACCAAAAGGCCGAACCGGATGCTGATCGTCGGCGCCGGAGCCATTGGGGTCGAGTTCGCCTACTTCTACCACCACATGGGGACCGAAGTGACCATCGTCGAAGTCCAGGATCGGCTCGTTCCGGTCGAGGACGAGGAGGTCAGCAAGGAGTTGGGGCGCGCCTACAAGAAGATGGGCGTCAAGTTGATGACGGACGCCCAGGTGCAGTCGGTCGACACCAGCGGCGACGTCGTCAAGGTCACGATCAAGACCAAGAAGGGCGAGGAAGTCGTCGAGACCGATCAGGTGCTGTCGGCAGTCGGCGTCGTCGGCAACGTCGAGAATCTGGGACTCGAAGCGCTGGGCATCCAGACGGATCGCGGCTCTATCGTCACCAACGAACGGGGCGAGACCAGCGTCAAAGGCATCTACGCCATCGGCGATGTCGCCGGGGCGCCATGGCTCGCGCACAAGGCATCGCATGAAGGCATCCTCTGCATCGAGCAGATCGCCGGACACGACGTGAAGCCGATGAACAAACTGGACATCCCCGGCTGCACCTATTGCCAGCCGCAGATCGCCAGCGTCGGCTATACCGAGAAAGCCGCCAAGGAAGCCGGGTACGAACTCAAAGTCGGCAAATTCCCCTTCCAGGCCAACGGCAAAGCCAGCGCCATCGGACACACCGAAGGTTTCGTCAAAGTCATCTACGACGCCAAATACGGCGAACTGCTCGGCTGCCACATCATCGGAGCCGAAGCGACCGAGATGATCGCCGAAGCGGTAACGGCGCGCGAGTTGGAGACGACGGGACACGAGATGATGGAAGCCATCCACCCACACCCGACGCTCTCGGAAGCCGTGATGGAGGCCACCAAGGTCGCCTACGGCATGCCGATGAACATCTAGGACACTTGTGTCACGACACGCGTGTCCCGACGCTCGCGCCTTCCCTCACCGCCCCGGTAGCCCAGAGTTGCCGGGGCGGTTCTCGTTTCCAACCCTGTCATCCTGAGCGCAGTCGAGGGATGACGTGATAAGCGACAATCTCATCTTCCTCTAGTTCGAACCTACCATGCCTTCCTCTCCTACACGCCGACGCTGGCCCAAACTCGTCGGCGCTACCGCCGCCCTCGCCTCGCTAGGCGCCGTCGCGTTCGGCGCGCACGTATGGCCCGCACTCGGGGCGCGCCCATCGGGTGAACGGCTGGACCGGATCAAACAATCGCCGCAGTGGAACGGGAGCCGATTCGCCAATGTCTTGCCGACGATCAAAAGCGGCATGTCGGCGGGGTCGATCTGGAACTATGTCACGGGAGGAAGCGACTATCGCACGCCCGATGCTCCGCTACCTGTCCAGCCGCGAACCGCCGCGGACTTTGCTCAGCAGCCTGACGACTTGCGCATCACGTGGCTCGGGCACTCGACGTTTTTACTCGAACTCGACGGCACCCGATTGCTCGTCGATCCGGTCTGGGGCGATCACGCCTCGCCGTCGCCGCTGCTGGGCGTCGGACGATTCTACGCGCCGCCGCTCGCGCTCGACGACTTGCCGCCAGTCGACGCCGTCGTTATCTCGCACGATCACTACGACCACTTGGACGCACCGACGATACAGGCGCTGGCAGATCGCATCCCTCGTTTTGTCGTACCGCTGGGCGTTGGATCGCACCTCGAAGCGTGGGGCGTCGCGCCGGACCGGATCAGCGAACTCGACTGGTGGGATACGCTCGATGTGGGCGACATCACGCTGACGAGCACGCCTGCACGTCACTTCTCGGGCCGAGCCTTGGTCGACCGTGACGCGACGTTGTGGTCGGGCTGGGCGTTCGTCGGGTCGGAACGGCGCGTATTCTACAGCGGCGATACAGCGTTATCGCCCGTCTTCCACGAGATCGGCGAGCGACTGGGACCGTTCGACGTGACGCTGATCGAGTGCGGCGCCTACGCCGACGCCTGGGCCGACCTGCACCTGGGACCCGAGCAGGCCGTTGCCGTTCACCGGATGGTCAAGGGCGAAGTGCTGATTCCGGTTCACTGGGGCCTGTTCGACCTCGCCCTTCACGGCTGGACTGAACCCATCGAGCGCATCCGTGCCGCGACGGACGCAGCAGGCATTCGAGCCGCCTTTCCGCACCCCGGACAGTCGATCACGCTGGCCGACGTTCCATCAGACGCGTGGTGGCCTTCGCTGCCCTGGCAGACGGGAGAGGAGGCGCCCGTCTATTCGAGCGCTATCGCCGACTCCATCCGCGTGCTGATTCCCTGACGTACGACGCCCTCGACCGCGTGAGCAGCCGAGGGCGTCGAAGTGTTGCCAGGATTGAATGCTATCGCACCACGACCAGGCGAGCCGTACGCACTTGGGCGGGGCCGTTTCCGATTGCTTCGAGTCGCGTGAAGTAGACGCCCGCGGCTAGATTAGACAGCGAAACGGGCACCGACCTGCTCGCCTCCGCCGACGCGCTCGCCGGACAGAAGGGTGCGGACGACGCGGCCTGCGGCATCGTACACCCGCAGCGTCACGTCCGACGGACCTGCCAGCGTGTAGCGGATCGTCGTCCGATCCGTGGCGGGGCTAGGAGATGCCGACAGCGAGAAGCTCTGAGGCAAGCGCTTCGTCGCCGATAGCGGTGAATTCGCTCGGCATGCCGTTGAAGAATCCTCAATCCGTGCGTTCCGGCGAGTACGCGTCCGTCGTTGGCGCGTGAGGTGACGTGTGAGACGACCGTAGCGCCGATGCCTTCGGGACTCTGACGAGTCCAGGTGGTGTTGGCACCGTCGATGGCGTCGGTGGCGTAGAGACCTGTGCTCGTACCGACGAAGTAAACCGTCGAACCGTCGCCTTGGGGAACGATGGTCGCGGCCCGCACCGACGGACCCGGAAGGCCCGTGCCTCCTGCGAGATTGCCCTCGATTTCGGTCCAGGTATCGCCTGCATCAGTCGAGCGGAAAACGCTCGGCACGTTGTAGTTCGACACGATTGCGATCACCTCGTCGGCATTGGTCGGGTGCACGGCGATGTTGGCGAGGTACGATCCGGATGGCGCGTTGGGCATCTCGACCCAGTTGCCGTCAAACGTCGCGGCAGTATTCGCATTGTCAATACGGACGACCTGTGGCGCGAAGTCACCGGCGAGACCGTAGTAGACTCGGTTTGGCATGGACGGCGCAACGGCAACGGCCGTCACTTCTTCTCGATCGGGCACTGCAGCCGTTGCGAGCTTGACCCAGTTGGCATCGTTCGGCACGTGTAAGGACGTGTTGCGCCAGAGCGAGTCGCCGTCGGGATAGTACATCGTGCGGTCGTCCGTCGGATCGACGTCGAACGGATGGATGAACTGCTGCTCATCGGCATTTGCGGGCGAGATTCTGCCCAAGAATGAACTGGGAAGGTTGTCTCCGTTCAGGTTGAACTGGTTGACGTTTCCTCCCTGCGACGACGTGTAGACGAACGTGCCACCCCAGTAGGTGTACGCGCCGTCTCCTGATGAAATGTCGCCAAGCGAAGCGAGATCGGTGCCGTTGGCGATCAGCGGGCTTCCGTTGTCCTGCGCCCCACCGAACGCCCCCATCTGACCTGCTCCCGGCGGAATCGAGACGTGGTAGAACTGGGTCACATTGTAGCGATTGTTCAGACTGACCCACGGGAAGGTGTTGCGGAACAGTTGGATGTCGTCGGCGCGCTGAATGCCACCGTCGTTACCGATGTACATCCGCTTGGGATCGGTCGGATCGAAGACCGCGACGTGCTGGTCCGGGTGACCATTTCTGTAAGACCCATAGTCTACTCCATCACTCCGATACCCATTGATCCAGTTGCCTCGGTTGCTGATCGGCGTGGCAAAGCCGTCAAACGTGCGGTACAGGTTGGTGCCTCCGATGACGACGAAGTTCTCGTTGTCCGGCTTGACGGCAATGGTCAGATTGTAGTTGCCCTGCGTATCGAGTGTGTTGGTCGTTACGCGAGCGTCGACGATGGGGAAATCGGGCAGACTGGTAGAACGGTCGACTGCCGTGCTCGTGCTCATATCCACGTCATAGATGGCGGGCGTGCCAGCTGCCGTAACGACGAGCATATAGACGCGGTCGAGGTTCGACGGCGCGATGGCGATGGCAGGACGGTTGAAGTCGGAAGGCAGCGTAGTAGCCGCGATACGCGTCCAGTTCTGTCCATCATCCGTCGAGCGGTAGAGGCCTGGCGTGTTGACCTGCGCGTTCCCCACTCCGAGGGCGGCGACGATGCGGCCATCCGACCCGGCTTGCACGTCGCAATACGAGTGCTGGTTGGCACCGCCCAAGACCGCCGCGAAGCTCGTCACTTCAGCGTTGGAACGCAGAATACCAAAGGCATTGGAGCATACAAAGACCGTCCCAGAGGTTGGGCTGACGGCTACGCGTGCGCCGTAGTCAAAAAAGGTGTCAAAGCGTGTAGCATCGCCTGCATCCAAACGGCGCGTCCACGTTTCGGCGTTGTCTGTCGAGACGAAGAAGCCAGTACCCCGGTACGGAGCGCTGCCGCCGCGTGCGCTGGCGGAGTTGCCGCTAAACTCACCCGTGACGGCATACCACTTGTTCTGGTGTCCGGTGCGTGGATCCTGCGCGAGACTCGTCACCGCGATGGCGTCGCCGGGGTCCGAAACTGTACGCCACGTAGCACCACGATCCGTCGACTTCCAAATGCCGCCAGCGACGCCGCCTGCAACCAGCGTCGCCGAATTACCCGCGTCGATGGCCAGGGCGCGCGTGCGTCCGCCGATGTCGTTAGGCCCATAGTTGGTCCAGTCGTACGAAACCGCCGATCCGATCTTGCCAAACCCGCCCGCCTGAGGCATTCCCGCTGCATGGCGCAGTTCGTCGATTCGAATGCCCGACGGGATCTTGCCCGTTGAGGGGTCGCGGAGAATCTTGTTGAAGTAGGCGTTGCGGGCGGCCTTGCGCTCGACGCGTGGCATTTTGACGTCTTTTGCCGAAATCGACGGTGCTTCGGGACGGACGGAGAACAGAAACACGGCGGCTCCGACGAGGCAGAGCGAGAGTGCCAGAGGACGAATTCGAGTCACGAGATGGAGAGGTAAAAGAAGTATGTGGATGACAATGTAACGCGCGAGCTACCGAACGGCTAGCACCGTCCATACCGGATCGACGGCACCACCCATCATCTGGGGAGCCGGAGACAAGTGGAGCGACACGAGAGAGCCGGTCTCAATGCGACTGGCATACGCGGCGCCTGAAGGGAACGAGAACTGAATCGCCATGGCCTCACGGATCTGGACGTTCATGGACTTCACGACGTTACCGGCGATCTCGCCTGCACAGATCCTTGTGTCCGCATCGGTCCGGCAGTCTCCCACCTGAACGTCAGCGTACGCCGTGCCGGGTGCCGGACCGGGACCGACCGGCGTCATTTCGAGTCCACGCGAGGTGTCCATCTGGGCGGTGTCGTCACCAGGCTGAGACTCGGCGGGCGTCTCAGCGGGGCCGGAGCAGGCGGCGAGAGCGAAGAGGAGCAGAACGGAGAGGCGCATAGAGACGATAGAGGAAGAACGTACCATAAGAAACGACGCATCCTCACAGAATGCTAAACGCTTTCGTTTGCTGGAGTTACGACCGTCATTCTCGCGGGATCTGACAAAAGACCAGAGTGGCGGCAGCAGCCCGACAACTCCCGCAGCAGACCGTTCGCGTGATGAGTCGGCTAGGCGTATGCCACTCAACGCGCGCGCATTACCCAACCATTCGGATCAACGATAACGTTGGCGTCGGGCGAGGGCAATGCTACTTCTCCCCTTCCACCCGGCATCTCGACGCGCACGATGTCACCACCGACTTCGACCTCTATCGGTAACGAGAAGCCCGGAGCGGATTCGTCCTGCCAGCGCAGCACCAGCCGGTTGCCGTCTCGTTCTTCGATCAGGCGCGGCAAGGCGGCGGTGCGTAAGTAGACCTCGAAGAAGTCCGAGTAATCGTCGCCGGTTAGCCAGTTGACCAAGGCGAGAAAATCGTCGGTCGTGGCGAAGTGGGCTTGCGAGCCGTCGGTCACGCGCTCCGATTCGGCAGTCGGGTAGGCGAAGCGGCGCAGGGCGACGCGGAAGAGGCTGTCGCCCATCGCGTAGCGGAGCGTGTGGAGGATGGCGGCGCCTTTACTGTAGATGTCGGGGTTGGAGCCGCGCGTCGTGAAGTAGATCTCGTCGGTCGTGTGCGACTCGCGCGGGGCGACGGGCAGTTCGTTTTGGAACGACCTGACGTAGCCGGCGACGCGGGCGCGGTAGGCGTCGACTCCGAGAATGTCTTCGATGTAGAGCGCCTGCATGTAGGAGCAGAATCCTTCGTGGATCCAGAAGTCGTTCCAGTCGGGCGCGGTGACCAGATTGCCCCACCACTCGTGGCCCAACTCGTGGTGGTGGAGCCAGTCGAAGCCGTCGCGCTCGGTCGAGAAGTCACTGCCGTACGCGATGATCGTCTGGTGCTCCATGCCCAGGTGCGGCGTGTGGGCAACGCCGTACTTCTCGGCCCGCCACGGATACGGCCCCAGCGTCCGCTCGTACCACGCCAAGTGCGTCAGCATCTCGTCCAGCAGGTAGTCGGCCCGCCCTTCGCGCTCGGGCAAGACGTAGAGCGAGACCGGAACGTCGACGCCCGACGTGCTGGAAAACGTCGTGTCGCGCTGTACGTACGGCGCGATGTTGAGGGCGACGTTGTACGTGTTGATCGGACTCGCCGAGTGCCACCGATACCGCTTGCGCCCGTCGGCCAGATCGTCGACGCCGCGCAGCGTGCCGTTGGTTGCCACGACCAGATCGCCCGGAACGGTGATGTGAATGGCGACCGAGTCCGGCTCGCCGACGGGATGGTCGAGACACGGCCACCACAAGTCGCAGCCCTCGCCCTGAACGGCCGTCGCGATCCACGGCTCGCCGCCTTCGGTCTGGGTCCAGACGAAGCCTCCGTCCCACGGCGCCCGGACCGCCACGTGCGGCTCGCCGCCGTAGGCCACGCGCACCTGCATCGTATCGCCAACACTGATGCCGTCGTCCAGCGCAACGTTCAGCCGTCCATCCGTCGTGTGCTCGAATCTCGCGTTCGACCCGTCGACGCTGACCGATGCCACCTCAAAGTCGGGCGACAAGTCGAGCGTCAGGATGAGCGCGGTATCCGTTCGAACAGCCGTCATCGTCACGGCTCCGTCGATGTACTGAGCAGCGGGGTCGATGCTCAGATCGAGCGCGTAGCTGACGACGTCGTAGTGCTGGCTCGGCAGCAGCGGGCGACCCGAATCGCGCCACTCGGGTTGTTGCGCCTGTCCGACGCACGCACACAGGAGGAGTAAGAGCAGAGAGGCGTAGCGCATGGCAATGGGGGGTGAGGGGCAACAACGTATCCAGACACAAGATACCCGGATGCGGGGACGCGCGCATGGGCCGTTCTCCTTAGCATCTTGTATCCGGGCTTTCGTGTTGCCTGGTCTCTCCCACCATTGCTCCAAATGTCTCGTACGCGCTGGATGCTGTAGACTCCCTGCTCGTTGCCCCTTGCCCACACCCGCACCCCGGCCCCATGCGCATCGCCCTCGTAGAAGACATCGCCGCCCTGCGTGACCGAATGGTCGAATACCTCAGCCTCTACGATGACGTCGATCTGACGCTCGTGGCGGACAGCGGCGACGCGTTTCTGGAATCCGTGTCTCAGCTCTCTGCCGACCAACTGCCGGACGTGGTCTTGATGGACATCGAAATGCCCGGAACAGACGGCATAGAGACGACGCGCCGATTCAAACAGTCGACGCCGCAGTGCGAGGTGATGATGCTGACGGTCTTCGAGGACAGCGAGCGTGTGTTTCGGGCGATCCAGGCCGGTGCGTCGGGCTACCTGCTCAAAGACACGCCCGCCGTCGAGGTAGTCGAAGCCGCGCGCGAGTTGCTGCGCGGAGGATCGCCGCTCTCGCCTGCGATTGCCCGCAAAACCCTGTCGCTGGTGCAGGAACAGTCGGCATCGCCCGTCCATGCCGAGGAAGCCGCTGCGCTGCTCGACCTGACGCCGCGCGAAACCGAGGTCTTGCGCGGCTTGGTAGGCGACACGACGGAGACGGAGTTGGCCGAACAACTGTTCGTCTCACCCCACACGCTCCGCTCGCACGTCAAAAACATCTACTCCAAACTGCACGTCCGCTCCCGCTCCGGCGCCATCCGCATCGCGATTCGGGGCGGGCTGGACGGGTAGCGCGAGGCCACAACCTAACGGAGATAGCGCTCACGCGTCAGCGCCACGTGGTGCGCCTCGTGACCGGCGAGGATGTAGCACAGCGCCCGCGCGCTCATCGGTTGGTTGCTCACGACTCCGACTTGGTCGAGCAAAACCGGATCGGCCCCGCCGAGCAGCAGCAGGTTGCCGCGACGTAGTGCGTCGTACTCTGCCAGGAGATCGTCTGGCGAACCCGTGTCGGGATAGGAGGCAGCGTAGGCGTCCTGATCGTAGCCGGGTTGAGGTGTAGCGTCCCCGCGAAGGATGCGCAACGCCCGCGTAGCCATGATGCGCTCGGTGTCGACGACATGGCGCCAGCTTTGCCACAGCGTCCACTTGCCGGGCGCGTAGCGGTACGCCCACTGCTCGGGCGAAAGGGAACGTAGCAACTGAGGAGTCGCCAGATGCTGACGGCGAAGCTGATCGAACACGTCCCCGTCGACGCGGTCGATGTAGCCCTGGTAGAAGGGCGGAAAGACGAGATCAGCAGCCATAGATAACGTGAGTCGGAGGGGTTAGGCGACCAAGATCGGCTTTGTCGATCAGTCGTCAGCGGGCGATAGGAGTTGGACGCTGAACCGCTCGTCGCCATCCGTCCACACGCGGTCGACCAGCAGACCGGCTTGGGCGGCGAGTTGGGCGAAACCGTCGAGGCTGTATTTGTAGGAGCTTTCGGTGTGGATGCGCTCGCCCTCGCGGAAGGCAACCGACACGCTGCCGACCGTCGCCGTCTGCATACGCGTGCTGACCAAGTGCATTTCGACGCGCCCGGCCTGGTCGTTCCAGACCGCGCGGTGGACGAAACCGTCCGGGTCGAGTGTAGCGCCTAGTTCGCGGTTGATCCGGGTGATCAAGTTGCGGTTGAACGCAGCCGTCACGCCTTCCTCGTCGTCGTAGGCGCGCTCCAACGTCGCGGCGTCCTTGCGCAAGTCGACGCCGATCAGGACAGCGCCGTCTCGTCCGATCACGCCGCGCATCGAGGCGAGGAAATCGCGCGCTTCGTCGGGGTCGAAGTTGCCGATGGTCGAGCCGGGGAAGAAGAGCAGCGTGCGGTCGCCGGGTACGTCGGGAAGCTGGAAGTCGGAGGTATAGTCAGCAACGACGGGCGTGACGGGCAGATCGGGGTATTCGGCCTGTAACCGCTCGGCAGATGCGGACAGGTGCTCGGCGCTGATGTCGAGCGGGACGTAGCTGGCCGGGCGGTCGAGCGCGTCGAGGAGAAGCCGCGTCTTGATCGACGAGCCGCTTCCGTATTCGATCACACGAGCGCGCGGGCCGATGGCGTCGGCCATGTCCGCGCCATGCTCGGTGAGGATCGCGGTCTCGGTGCGCGTTGGGTAGTAGGCGTCCAACTCGGTGATCGCGTCGAAGAGTTGCGAGCCGTGCGCGTCGTAGAGATACTTGCAGGGCAGCGACTTGTCGGCGACCGTGAGTCCGGCGAGTACGTCGCGGAGAAAGCCATCTTGATCGGGTGCGGGGTCAGCGATTGCGGCTTCGGATGGAGCGGCCGGGCGGGAGCCGTGGGGCATCGGCAGGTTGGAGATGCGGCGTGCGCCCCGCTAGCACGGGGCAGGCTGTGGGTGAGAAGGCGGATGCGACGATCAGGCGTCGTCGGCGAGGCGGATGCCGGTGAACTGCCAGCAACTTTCGGGCGGGAAGAAGTTGCGGTAGGTCGCGCGTGCGTGGCTCTCGGCTCGTCGCGCACGAAGCGCCGCGCAGCACGAACTGGTTGCACATGAACTTGCCGTTGTACTCGCCGAGCGCACCGGCCGCAGGCGCGTAGCCGGGATACGGGCTGTACTGAGAGCGCGTCCACTGCCACACGTCGCCGTAGAGTTGCGTCAGCCCGTCGCCCATCGCCTTGCGCGGATGCAGGTGGAGGCTGTCGGCGAACGTGCCTTCGATAGGCTGCCCCTGAGCGGCGACTTCCCACTCGGCTTCGGTCGGCAACCGCTTGCCCGCCCAGCGCGCGTAGGCGTCGGCTTCGTAGTAGCTGACGTGACAAACGGGTTCGTCGGGGTCTACGTCGCGCTCGCCGCCCAGCGTGAAACAGTCGTCGGCTGGCGGACGGCATTCCGTCGCCCGAGGCATCCGAAACAGGCTCCCAGTAGAACGGCTCGTTCCATCCGCGCGCCTGCACTTCGGCCCAGCCCATCGACAACCACAACTCGGGACGCCGATAGCCACCGTCGGCCATGAACTCCATGAACTCGCCGCACGTCACCAACCGGCTCGCCATGCGGAACGGCTGGACGTAGACGGTGTGGCGCGGCGCTTCGTTGTCGAAGTGGAAGCCGTCGCCCTGGTGTCCGATCTCGCGCACGCCGCCCTCGAACGCGATCCACGACAGCGGCGATGCCTGCCCCTCGCCTGCATCGCCTGCACCTTCGCGGAAGACCGGACGCAGCGGGTTGACCGAGAACACGTGCTTGATGTCGGTCACGAGCAATTCCTGGTGCTGCTGCTCGTGGTGCAGTCCGACCTCGACCAGCCCGGCGACTTCGCCCGGCACATCGCCCTCCAGCAACTGCGTCATGTAGGCGTCGACGTGGGCGCGGTAGGCCATCACATCGGCGACGGTCGGACGGCTGAGGTACCCGCGCCGATCGCGGCAGTGGCGCTCACCGGCCTGGACGTAGTAGCTGTTGAACAGGTACGCGTACTGCGGATGGAACGGCGCGTAGCCGGGTAGGTGCGGCGACAGCACGAACGTCTCGAAAAACCACGACGTGTGGGCAAGGTGCCACTTGGTCGGCGACACGTCCTCCATCGTCTGGACGACGAAGTCTTCGGTCTCCATCGTCTCGACGAGCGTGCGAGTGAAGCCTCGAACGGTCTGGAAGCGGGCCGAAAGATCGGCGGTGGTCGGAGCGTCGGCAGGCACGGCGTGCGGCGGCGCGGGGTCGGGGGCGATGGCGGTGTTCATGAAAGGGAGTATAGCAGAACCGCGCGTGCGTTCCCCGCGCTACAACTCGGTGCAGAATCGTGAAGAGTGCCTCGGCGAGTCGCGTATTTTCCCGTCACCAACTGCCCCCGCCCGTGAAACTCCGCTACCTCCTCGTCCCCGTCGCCGCGATTGGACTGGCGTGGGTCGGCGCGTCGTATTACTTCGTCCGGCAGGTGCGGACGTATCCGCCGGTCACGCACGAAGATCCGTTTACCGATCCGGCACAAATCGCCGAGTATGGACTGGACGGCAAGCGGACGCCCTCAGACTTCGGCTACCCCAACTACGAAGTCGTCTCGTACCCGACGACGCCGGACGACTTGAACCTGAGCGCGTGGTGGATGCCCGCCGAGAACGCGGATGCCGACGCTGCCGTCCTGTTCGTGCACGGGCGACAGGCCAACCGGCTCAAGCCGATGAAGTACCTCCCGCTCGTCCGCGCGGCGGGTCTTGCGCCGACGCACCACGTGCTGCTGCCCGACCTGCGCAACAGCGGAGACAGCGAGGCAGGCGCCACGTCGATGGGCTGGGAGTTTGCTGAAGATGTCGTGTCGTCGGTCGAATACCTGGCGAGCCGGGGCGTCCGCAGCGTGACGATCTACGCCTATTCGATGGGCGCGCTGGCGACGGCGGTTATGTACGAGCGACCCGAGTTGCACGAGCGGCTCAAGGCGACCGGCGTCACTGTCGAGCGCGTCGTCTTCGACTCGCCGCTGGCCGACGTGGAGGCGACGCTGCGCGGTGTGGCGACGCGTGACGGCATCCCCGGTCCGCTGATTTCGAGTGCGATGCTGGGCTTCGACCTCTCCATCGGGCGCAACCTCGACCGGCTCACCATCGGCCAGTTCATTTCCGATCCGCCCGCGCCGCTGCTCATCCTGCAAGGAACAGACGACGAGATCACCTTCTTCCCCATCTTCGAGCACATCACGCAACGCGCCGCTCCGTCGGTCCAGATCCACACGTTCGAGGGGGCACGCCACGTCAAGATGCTCACCGACCCGGCCCACCGCGCGCGCTACTCCGACGTCGTCACCGATTTTCTGCGCGCATCGGCGACCGACGCCGCTGCAACGCCAACGCCCAACCTGCGTACCGAGCCGGACGCCTGATTCCCCACCGATGGAGCCACTCCGCCCCTCCTCTCCCGATCCGCAACCAGTGGACGCTCCTGCCGCAACTGGTGACGCTCCAGCCTCTGACGTGCTAGCACCCGCCGCTGCCGAGCGGATGCTGGAGCCGAGCGTAAAAACCGTCTGGCGCATCGCAGCGGGACTGTGGTGGTCAGTCTTCGTGTTGGCGGCGGTTTCGTTCGACGTGGTCAGCCTCTTTCGCGACTTCGTGCTGCCGTCGGGTGTGCTGAGCGCGACCTTTTTGCTGCTCGCCATCCTTTATGTGACCTACGTGCCGCGCCTGCGCTACCGATTCTGGCGCTGGAGTGTGACGGGAGACGCGCTGCACGTCGAGCGGGGCATTTTGAACCGCGTGCGGACGCTCGTTCCACTGAGACGCGTGCAGCACCTCGACGTGTCGCAAAACCTGCTTGAACGCGAGCACGAACTGGGCAAGCTGATCGTCCACACGGCGGGGACCGAGAATCACACCGTCACGCTGCCCGGCCTGAACTACGACGAGGCCGTCGCCCTGCGCGAGCGGCTCAAAGCGTACCTCGACACCGAAGTGCTGTGACCGACGCCGACGCTCGGATCGAACCGACTCCGCCCGCTCCGCTCTCCGAAGTCGACGCCGCACGCGAGCCGTGGGCCGAGATGCAGCGGACGCACCCGTTCACGCTGGCGCATCGCCTGATCACGAGCCTGCCCGCGCTCGCCTACGCGCTCCTGCCCATCCTGCTGACGACAGGCAGCAATTTTGCCTCCTACTTCTCGCTGATCGCCCTCATCGGCTTCGGTGTATTGGGGATTCCGTTTATCGTGGCGGGCTGGATGCGACTCACGTTTCGCGTCGACCCGGACGCGGTCGTGATCGAGAGCGGCGTGTTCTCGCGGCAGTTTCGCAACATTCCCATCGAACGGATTCAGCGGATCGAAATCGAGCAACCTGCACTGGCGCGGGCGTTCGGCATGGCGCGCGTGCTCTTGATGACCGGAAGCGGCGCCGGAGCCGAGGGCACGCTGTCCTTCCTCCCCCACACCCGAGCGCTCGCCCTGCGCAAACTGCTCCGCGCACTCGAACAAGAGCACGAGCGCTCGACCGCTACGCACACCCCGAGCGGCGCAGAGACGGCTGGAGAAGAGGAAGTCGAAACCACGCTCTTCGACATGCCGCTCCGGTTGGTGCTCGGCGCCGGAGCGATGCGCTTCTCGCTCGTGTACATCGCCATCGCCTTCGGCATCGTCCAGAACCTGCAAATCGATCCCGAAGACGTCGTCGACTTCTTTTCCAACGAACGATACTCGGAATACACGTCGAGTCTGCCCGATTCGGTCGCGCTCACCGTCGCGCTCACCGTCGGCATCGCGTTTTTGCTCTCGTGGCTGTTCGGCATCCTGACGACCCTGAACTCGCTCTACGGCTTTCGACTCACACGCGAGGCAGCGGGCAAACTCGTCACGTCGCACGGGCTGCTGGGCAAGACGCAGCGGACGATTCCGGTCGCGCGCGTTCAGGCCTTGCGCATTCGCTCCAACCCGGTCCATCGGCGGCTGGGCTACGCGCAACTCCACGCCCAGACGATGGGATTGGACGATAAGTCGAACGGGCTGGCCCAACTCGTCCCGCTGGCTCAGGCCGACATCGGCGATACGCTTGCACGCGATCATTTCGGCGTGACCCGGCCCGACATCGTGCGTCACGTGTCCGAGTTGTTCATCCGTCGCCGCGTGATGCGCGTCATCATCGGCGTGACGCTGCCGGTCGCCGTCGCCTACGCGATCACGCGCTCGCATCACGCATTTTGGGCGCTGCTGCTCATCCCGCTGCTGATCCTGTGGGTGCGCGGAATCTGGAATGCACACGGATATGCGCTCGATCAAGGCGTACTGACGGTTCAGGCAGGGGCCATCATCCGGCGCTTCCGCTACTTGCCGACGCATAAGATCCAGTCGATCGAACTTGAACAGTCGTTTTTCCAGCGGCGACGCGGACTGGCATCGGTCGCCATCGACACGGCAGGTGCTCAGCAGGCCTTCATGCCACGCATCCACGACCTGGTGCTGGCCGACGCACTGGCGCTGATCACCCGGCTGCAGCCGCTGATGCTACGCCGACGCGCTGCCGGACGATGGCAAGAGCCGCTGACCCTCGGCGCCGACATCGAGATCGCTCCGCAAGCCGATCAAGCCGAGGTAGAGAATGCCGGGGACCGTTTTGCGATACGCGGGGCCTTGCAAGCTGAAGGCGGTCCAGCCGATGGAGAGCGCCCACGACAGCGGCCCGACGACGCGCGTCCACCACGGCAAACGAGCGATCAGAGCGCCGAACAACGTCCCGGCGACGCGCTGCCCGACGTAGCGCGCAATCGTGCCGAAGATCAGATTGCGGACCAGCCCCTGCACGACCACGACGTCGAACGCCTGAATCAGGACCGGCAGCGCGAAGACGGAAGCAGACCGGGCTAAAAACGACTTCGCCTGCCGCGCCTCGACGCCCAACTCTTCTAGTGCCCGCTGCCGCTCGTGTGGAGCCATGCTCTCGAACGTCCGCTCGACGTGACGCCGGGCCAGCGCTTCGATCTTTTCGGGCAGCCGCGCCTGACTGGGCAGATCGACTTTGAGGTGCCGCGCCACGTCTGCCACTATAACGTCAAGCCCCACGCCCGCCTCCATCCCGACCGATCCACGCAGGGTGTGCCCCACGTCCGACGAGCCGAAGTAGCGCAGCGCCCGCTCGATCTGAGCATCGGCCTCGCGGCGGAGTGCGGCGGCATCGGATGAACCCGAGGCATCGGCGACGAGGTAGGCTTCTACGCTGCGTCGCAACGGGCCATCGTCCGATAGGCTGACGGGGCTGGACAGGAGTTGGCCGAGAAAACGATAGTCGTCCGGCGTGGCAGGTTTGAGTAGGTCGCGCATGGATGGCTCTACGGAAGCAGTGCCGCGTGGGGTTCACGCGTGGTCAAAGGCCGACGCAGCATGCTGCGTCGCTACGGAGGTGCGGTAGTGATCCGTGCGCGGATGATGGTACCTCTCCACGTCCGCAGACCCACGTAGCGACGGGATACATCCCGTCGTACTCGTTCCATCGCCAAGGATCGGCTACTGATTCTCCTCGAAGTGCGCCAACCGAGCCGCTTCCTCCTGCGTCCGCAGCGCGTCGACGATGGGACTGAGTTCGCCGTTGAGAATGGAGCGGAGCGGGTGATTTTTGTCGTCGCCTTCGAGCCGGTGATCGGTAACGCGGTCCTGGGGATAGTTGTACGTGCGGATCTTGGCCGAGCGGTCACCCGAGCCTACCATCTCCTTGCGCGCCGCCGACCGTTCGGCGTCGATGCGTTCGCGTTCGGCTTCGTAGAGACGCGAGCGCAGCAGCCGCATCGCCGAGTCCTTGTTCTTGTGCTGGCTCCGCTCGTCCTGACACGTCACGACAAGTCCCGTCGGCACGTGCGTAATGCGGATTGCCGAGTCGGTCGTGTTGACGTGCTGTCCGCCTGCCCCGCTCGACCGATACGTGTCGATGCGCAGATCCGACGCGCGCACCTCGACGTCGACCTCCTCGGCTTCGGGCAGCACGGCGACGGTAATCGCCGAGGTGTGGATGCGCCCCTGGCTTTCGGTAGCGGGAACGCGCTGGACGCGGTGGACGCCGCTCTCGTAGCGAAAGAGCGCAAAGGCATCGGTACCCCGAACACCGAAGACGACCTCCTTCAATCCGCTGCCGGTCCCGGGCGACGTATCGAAGAGTTCGATTTTGAGACCCGAAATCTGGGCATACCTGTCGTAAATGTCCAACATATCGCGCACGAACAAGGCGGCCTCATCACCGCCCGCCCCAGCGCGAATCTCGACGATGGCGTCTTTCCGGTCGGCTGGATCTCGTGGAATCAGCTTGCGGCGCAGTTCGGCTTGAGCCGTAACGAGACGCTGCTGGACGCGCTCCATTTCCTCGCGCATCATCTCGACCATGTCCGCATCGTCTTCTTTTTCAAGAAGTTGACGAACGTCCTTCGCCTCTCCCGCTAACGCATCTACTCGATCAACGACTTCAAGAAGCGCGCTCAACTCGGAGTGCTCCCTGCTTAACCGCGTTAACCGGGCTACGTCACTCACGACGTCCGGGTCGGACAAACTCTCGTTTAAGGTTTGATAATGAGATTTAAGTGCGGCCCGTTGGGTATTGGATAGCATAGCGTCGTATTTAACAACAGATCGATGGAAACAAAAGCGTTACGCCTAGTGGTTTCTGGTTTGTGCGATCTCTCTTTTTGCCCCAACCCCCGACGCTGAAATAAGATCGGCCCGGTTTTCGCAGTACCCGAGGAAGAGTCTCCGCCCATACCCTCACCCATCCGTACCATGACGCACCTCTTCGACCATCCTTCCCGCGTATTCTCCGCCTGGATTGGCCTGTGCTTTGTCACCTTCTGCCTGCTTCACAGCATCGCGACCCGTCCCATCCCAGTAGAAGTCGAAGACCACCGCAAGAGCTTCATGGGCGATGAGCAAGCCGTCGTAGCGGCTATGCAGGCCGCCAACCGCTCCAAAACCAATCTGTGGTGGGTAGGCGATAAAAGACCATATCTCGTCCTCGACCCCGACCGCCAGTACCACCTCTCCGAAGAGTTCTTGGTCGACCGAGGTGTGACGGAGATCGAAACGGACGCTGGACGCCCCATCATCGGCATGATCCACAACGTACCCGGGTCCCGCTGATTCTCTCACTTTGAGGCTCAACGAGCGACGCAGACTCTGTTCTGCGTCGCTCGTCTCTTTTTCGGCACGAGCGGGCGGCGTATTTCGGTGCATATTTGAATCCAAGCGTCCGAGGGGCCGTTACCTTATTGCACTCTGCCTTCCGCACCCTGCATGTCCACCACGGCCTCCCTGCCTAAGCCGCCGGCGCGTCGACGCTCGTACGCAGCGGTGACGTGGTCGATTCTGCTGAGCCTCGGAGTGATCGCGGTCATCGGTATCTGGACCGAGTTCGACGCCAACGCGCTTCGGCAGATGGGCCAGTCGCTCAATCCGTGGCTGTTCTCGGCCGGTTTGTCGATGATCGTGTTTCGTGTGCTCTTTGGCGCGTGGCGATTGCAACACGTCGCGTCGGGCCAGTTGAGCTTCGGGGCCGCACTGCGCGGCCAGCTTTCGTGGGACTTCTTCTCGAACATCACCCCGTCGGCAATCGGCGGTGGGCCGTTCGCAGCCATCTTCCTCGCCAAAGACAGCCGTCTCAAAGTGGGCGATACGTCGGCGTTTTTGCTCTTGGCGATGCTGCTCGATCAGTTTTGGACGGCCCTAAGCGTCCTCGTGGTTCTCGTCGGCGCGATCTATGGGCTGTCGTTTCCCAGCGAGATTGGCGATGCGGGCCTGATCACGCTGCTGTGCTACTTCGGCGGCATGCTGACGTGGACGGTCCTCTTCGCCTACGCGATGCTCGTCAAACCCGAATGGCTGGAGCGGTCGATTGGGTGGCTGTTCACGCTACGCGGGCTGCGCCGGTTCGAGTCGCGCGCGCAGCGTGAAATCAAGCAGCTGCGCGAACGTGCCAAACTGTTTCGGACGCACGGCTTCGGCTTCTACGCCATTGGCTTCCTACTGACGGCAGCGAGTTGGATCGCCCGCTACTTGATGCTGGTCTTCATGGTCTGGAGCATCTACCCGCTGCTCGACAAAGACCTGTTTTTCCTGCGCTCGATGGGCATGACGCTGGGTAGCCTGGTGATGCCGACGCCCGGAGCGGCAGGCGGCGTAGAGGGCTTTTACGTGCTCTTCCTCGGACCGCTCATTCCCGCTGCCATGATCGCACCGACGCTGCTGGCGTGGCGCATTTTCGGCTACTACATCTTTATCGGCGGCGGCGGATATCTGGGATGGCATCGCATCCGCCAAGTGCGCAAACGCCGCGCGGCATTGAAAGAAGAGCGCGCCCTGCAACGTCAGATCCGCGATGCGGCAGCGTCCGGCGATGGCTTGCTTTCGGGCGATGGACACGTCGGCGCGCCTATGGTTACCGAGTCTCCCTCCTCTCGCCGCTGACGCTGTGGAAGCCTACGATCCTACCGCTGAACTTCGCGAGATGGTCGACGCGTTCGACTTCCGCGAGGTGCATCCCAACCTGCGCGTCGGCACGGCGTCGGACCGCTACGGCGGCTGGCTAGACCAGATCTACCCATCCGAACGGTGGGCCGACCACATCCAGACGCGGCCCAAGAAGATCGGCGGTAAGACGTTCGAGGAGCGTGTGTTGCCGGTCGAGAGCGTGCAAGACTACTTCGGACACTTCGGCGTGCTCGAACTCGACTTCACCTATTACCGCCCGCTGTTGGAACCGAGCGGCGAGCCGTCGCCCAACCTTCGGGTGCTGACGGAATACGCCCGACACGCGCCGCCCGACGCGCTCTTCCTGCTGAAAGCACCGCAGCAGTTCATCACCCCGACGCTGCGCCGCTCACGCGGTGGCGATGTATCGTTCGAGCCGAACCCGACCTATCTCGACGCCCAGTCCTACGACCGCGACTTCCAACAGCCCGCTCTCGAACTGCTCCAAGACCGATTGATCGGAGTCATCTTCGAGCAGTCGTACCAGCGCACCCAGGACAGCCCCGAGCCGGACGCACAGATTGAGCAACTAGATAGATTCTTCGAGTCCGTACCTCCGGTCGTCCAGCCGCACCTGGAGATCCGTTCGCCGCACCTGCTCACACCTGCGTACTTCGACTGGCTCGCCGGGCGCGGGCTGGGCCACGTGTTCTCGCATTGGACGTGGCTCCCGCCGATCCGCGAGCAGTGGGCGATGACCGGCAACCGGCTCACGGCCAGCGACGGCAACGTCGTCACGCGCCTGCTCACGCCGCTGCGCATCAAGTATGCCGACGCGTATGCCAAAGCCCATCCGTTCGAGACACCGATTCCCGAACTCGTCGACCACAAGGGCACGCGGCAGATGATCCTTGACGCCGTCGCGCTGACGTATCAGGCCGAAAAGCAGGACGCCGTTCACAACCTGATCCTGAACAACCGCGCCTACGGCAACTCGCCTGAGTTGGGCCGCCGCATCGCGCACCGGATTCTGGACGAAGAAGCCAAACGACTGGGATGACGGAGCGCTTTTCAGCCAGGCTCAAATCGATCAGCCGCTGGGTGCTGGGCGGCGCGTTGGTCGTCGCCGGGTTCAATCATTTCCGCGATCCCGACTTCTATGTCCGCCTGATCCCGGACTACCTGCCGCTCCCCTACCTGCTCAATACGCTGAGCGGAATTGCCGAGGTCGTGCTCGGCGCGGGACTGCTGTTTGAGCGAACGCGCAGACTGGCCGCGTGGGGCATCGTGGCGATGCTGATCGCGTTTCTGCCGGTCCACGTGCAACCGTTCTTCGTCGGAGAGTGCATGACGCCCGATGGCCCGTGCTTGCCGATGTGGGCGTGGAGCGTGCGGCTGTTCGTCGTCCACCCGCTGCTGATCGCGTGGGCGCTGTGGCACCGGACGCCCGACGCGCCTGCCCCCAACGCGATCAGACCGTAGCCAGCGCGCGCGTGTTCGGGTTCGGATGCAGCCGAGAAGCTGGGGACGGATACTCACGCGTCAACTCGAACTGGGCGACGAGGTCGCTCAGGCTCTGCGCCAGGCTACTCAGTTGCAGTACGCCAGCCGCCGTCTGCTCGCTCTCGTGGAGTCCTTGCGAGGCATGTTCGCGCATTTCGGACACCGAAGCCGCGATCGATTTTGCGGTCGCCGACTGTTCCTCGGTTGCCACGGCAATTTGCGACACCAGACCCGACGTACGCTCCGCACTATGAACGATGCTCTCCAAGGCGGCGGACGTCCGATCGGCCAGCGCGATGCCTTCCGAAACGCTCACAGCCCCTCGTTCCATCGCATCGACCGCTTTGGCGGTATCCGTTTGAATGGCTCCGATGACCCGCTCGACCTGCTTGGTGGCGTCCGTCGTGCGCTCAGCCAGTTTGCGAACCTCGTCGGCCACGACAGCAAAGCCGCGACCGGCTGATCCTGCACGCGCGGCTTCGATGGCGGCGTTGAGGGCGAGTAGGTTCGTCTGGTTCGCGATGTCGCCGATGGCTTCGACCAACTCGCCGATCTGAGTAGACGCGGATCCCAATGAGCGCACGCTCTGCGCGCTTTCGGTGACGACCGCCGCGATCTCACGAATCTGAGCCAGCGTGCGCTCGACCACCTCGCCGCCTTCCCGCGCGGCCTTACCTGACGACTCCGAAGCGCGCGCCGAATCATTGGCGGTCTGCGCGTTTGCGTTGATGGTGTCGACCAGTTCGGACAGAGATGCTTGGACGACGCCGACCCCGCTGGCCTGCCGAGTCGACACCTGCTCCAACTGATCTGTCGAGCACGCGATCTGCGTCGAAGCAGCCGCCAGTTGCTGCGACGCGTCGATGACCTCTGAAATCGTCGAGCGAAGGCTACGCAGCATACCGCGGACGCCCTCTTTTACCTCGCCGATGGCATCTTGCTCAAGGGTCGGCGAAGGCTCGCAGGTGAGGTCTCCGTTGCCTACGCGCTTCATGATCGCGCCCAGTTCTTCGGAGACGCTGCGCATCCGCATGCGTTCGGCTCGGCGCGTGGCGCTCATCCGCTTGGTCGCGATGGCGTTGGCACCCAAGCGGGCGAGTTGTTCGAGAAAGTGGCGATCGTCTTCGCTAAAGGAATCGCCCGGCTCTACTTGAGCGGCGTAGATCACCCCGATAGTCTGCCCATCCACGACCAGGTCGGTAGCAATGAGGGCGTGAGCGGTCGGTAGGCCCGGTGCGTTGGGCAAGAGAGCGTGCTTCGTCTCACCCGAATCCTTCTGACTGGCAACCCAAGCGAAAAAGGGGTGGCCGCGCTCAACCGAGCCAGGTGCCCCTACCGTCTGCCCTTCTCCGACGGCTTCCAGATGAACCGCAGACGTTTCGCCGAACAGGGCCAGCGCAGCGTGCGAGGCTCCCGTCAATTCGCGCGCGGACTCGGCGATGAGGCGAGACGCCTGAGCAACTTCCCTCTCCAAATTGATGTCAGAGACCGTGCGTGTGATGGTCTCGATGGCATGGTCGCGGCGCTGCACCTGTGTGGAGAGAAACTGGATGGCACGCGCCAAACTGCCGATCTCGTCCTCGCTGCGCACCTCGACGGTTTGGTAGTCGCCTTTGGCCAGACGCCGCGTCACCTTCTCGAGTCCGACTACGTGCCGCACGGTCACCCGAAGAATCAGCGCCACGAGCAACGAGGAGAGCAACACCAGCGCGAAGCCAATCACGACGATGTGACCGATACGCTGCACGTGGCTATCCGCGAACTGCTCGATCACTTGGACGCCTGCATTGGCCTCCTTTAACAGAGGGAGGTTATCGGCACGGATCAGCGCTAGAGCCGCACTCGACTGCTCAAGGTCGACGCCTGGACGCGCGACCGTCTCGGCTGCCTCGCGGTAGGGCTGCCACAACGCGTCCACCGCTCGATACTGCTCCACTGCAACCTCCGGCAGGTGAGCCTGGACCGAGGCGTACGTCTCATCGAACAGCGCGATGGATTCGGACAATTCAGCGCGCGCGGATTCGTCTCCCGAATGCGCAAGAGCGGCTGATTTGGCGATTTTCTGACTGACCATCCGCAATCTGCCCGACTCGTTGAGCAGCGCTGCGTCGGACTTCATCGTGTCGAGCGTCAGGTAAACGCCTGCTACCATACCCGCCACCGTCAGCACAGAAACAGCTAGGGCCGCGAAGATGCGGAGGCGAAGGCGGCGGCGGAGCAAGGCAACGAGAGTCATCGGAGGGAGGAGACGATAGATTCTCCTTCCGTATCGGTGGACGATGAGCTGGCTTAAATCCCCGACGGATTTTTTCTCTCAGATATCGCGCAAACGTTCCGATCCTGTGGCTGAGTCGCCGCGGGTGGGGACTCAGCCTTCGACATTCTGCGCGCCACTCCACGCGTCTATCCACCTACGCGTCCCGAGTGCCACGTCATCCGGCAAGCCGCCTAGATCAGCGCGTAACTGATCGAGCGATTCGGCGTCGTCCACGTCGTACCACGGCGGCAATACGGTCACGTGAGCGTCCTCACCTGAGGCGCGGGCGAGCGTCTGGTCGAACACGTCGGCGTGGCTGTATTCCATACCAGCGAAGAGCGACGGGAAAAAGTGGTTGACGCCGAGCAGGTAGTAGCCGCCGTCCGACGTGGGACCGACCGCTATACTCTTCGGCTCGTCGAGTGACGCGAACGCGTGGTCGATGAAAGCCGACGGCAACGTGGGGTGATCCGTGCCGATCAGGGTGCAGCGGTGGTATCCAGCGGCAAAGGTCTCGAGCAGAGCGCGTTGCATTCGGGCGCCCAACCCGTCGCCCCGCTGCTCGTGGATACTCGTAGCCGTACGGAGATCGTCAGGCAGCGCGTCCGGGTCGCCGCCGACGTACAGACGCACGTCGCAGTCCAGCGCGGCATACTGGTCGAGCGCGTCGGCGAGCATGGCGGCGTAGAGAGCTGAACTTTGCTCGGGCGTGAGCGGCGGACACAGGCGCGTCTTCACCTTTCCTGGCTGTGGGACTTTGGCGAAAACGACGAGGGCAGAGCGAACGGTCGGCACGGAAGGTAGTCGGGCTGGGTAGAGCCAGACAAAGTACCTGTCTGATTCTCTCTTTTCGCATGATCGCTCCCCAGTCCTTCGCCGCTGCGTCCCGCATGGCCCAGCAGACGCCGACGGCCGCCGACAGCCTCGCGGCCCTCGACACGACCTCGCTCGGCCAACGCCTCCGCGCCGACACTGCGTGGGTCGAACGTATCACCGACCCCGTCGGCTCGGCTGCGCGTGCTGCCGAGGGCTTCTGGGCCTACGTCTACGACCCGGCGCTTTGGATCGGCGCAATCGGTGTGTTCTTGCACGTCGTCGTGATTCTGGTACTGGCCGCTCTGGTCATCCGCTTTATCGACAGCGCGGCGCGGCGCTACGCGGCCCGGTTCGACAACCTGCCGCTCAACGCGCCTCGTCGCCAACGTGTGTCGACGATCCAGAACCTGCTGTCGAGCGTCGCCCGCTACACGATCTGGCCCCTGGCGCTCATCCTGATCCTGAGTCAGATCGGCATCGAAGTCGGCGCCCTGATCGCGACGGCGGGTGTCGCCGGACTCGCCATCGGTTTCGGTGCCCAAACGCTGGTGCGCGACGTAATCAGCGGCATCTTCCTGCTCTTCGACGACACGATCCACGTAGGCGACCTGGTGCGCGTCGGCACGGATGTCGGCGCGGTCGAGCACATCGGCGTTCGGCTGATCAAAGTGCGCAAGTTCGACGGCGAAGTGCTGATGGTGCCTGCCGGTGAACTCCGCATCTTTGGCAACAAGTCTATCGGCTACGCCCGCGCCATCGTCGTCGTCGGCATTCCGTACGAGGCCGATCCGCGCCCGATCTTGGACGCAATGCAGCAAGCCGCCGATGGGTGGGCCGACGAGCACAAAGAGATCTTGCTCGACGAGCGTCCCGAGGTCCAGGCGCTGACCAACTTCGGCGAGTCGCAACTGGACGCGCGCGTCATCATCCGCGTCGTTCCGGGCGAGCAGTTCCAGGCTGAGCGCGACCTGCGGCTGGCGATCAAAGCCCGTTTCGATGCCGACGGACACGAAATCCCGTTCCCGAGACGTACCCTCTACGTGCGGCAAGAACCTGGCTCCGCCGCGCCTACACTCCCGCCCACCGACTCTGTCTAGATCTATGCTGCGCTCGCTTAGCCTCGCCCTGCTGCTGGCGCTCTGCCTATCGGCCTGCGACTCGAACAGCGCGGACGATGCACCTGACAGCGTGTTCGACCTGCTCGACGGAGAAGCTACCATCGTCTTGCGAGCCAGCGCGTCGGCTCTGGACTCGGATGCCATCCAAACGGACGGGATCGAACTCGACTCGCTCACGGCGCTGTTTCCCTTCGCCCTCCCGGTCGACGCCACCGTTTACGGGGCAGCCCGCTTGACCAACGCAACGGACTTGGGCAGCGCGATTGGGGGAATCGCAGGCGGTGAAGCCGTTGTCGTTTTCCCAAGTGGCACGAGCGAAGCACGGCAGGCGCTCGCGTCCACCGCATCGACAACGATGCGCGAAGGCGATTTCGATCTATTCGTGGACGATCAACTCGAAGCCGTTTTCGCAGTCGACGATACCCGCGTCATCGTGGCCTCACGCGAGTCCATCGTCCGAGCGATGATCCGACGCACCGGCTCGGCCCGAGTGTCCGGCGACGCGCGGGCGCTCTTAGCCAAAACCGACGCGTTCCCGGTCGGGATCCTGGTGCAGGATAGCGGTCTACTCCTAACTGCGCTGCTGGGCGACGACTCGCCGATCCCGCCTTCTGCTCTTCCGTTCCGGCGCGCCGCCTTCGGCTCGACGCTGAGCGCAGACGATGAGGCCTCGGTCGACGCCACGATCTGGCTCGAACCCATTGTGGGATCGGACGCCGCCACCCTCGCCGGTCTCGTGACAACGATTGGCGCCCTCGCCGCGCAGTCGCCCGACCTTGACGAGCAAACCCGCGCACTGCTGAGCAACCTGTCGCCGGTCGTCGATGGGCGGTTCGTCCGCATCGCCGTACGCCTTCCGATCGACGCGTTTCTGAGCGGACTGGAGTAGGATTCCTCCTCCTGGACTTCCGTAGCTTGGCCGACCGCTCGAACTGATTGCCATGCACTACACCTCCGCCGACGCGCTCGACTTCGCCCTCACCGACCTTGAGGCGCGCCCGTCCGAGACGCGCGTGCTCATGACGACGCCCGACCACTTCGACGTTGTCTACGTCATCAACGCGCACATGGAGGGCATGGAGGGGTCGGTCGATCAGGCCAACGCGCGCGCGCAGTGGCACGAAGTCAAAGCCGTCTACGAACGGATCGGTTTTCCCGTCGACGTGATCGAGGGACAGCCCCACCTACCCGATATGGTGTTCTGCGCCAACCAGACGCTGCCAGTCGTCGGGCGTGACGGCAACGCGCACGTGGTGATGAGCCAGATGGGGACCGAAGAGCGCGCGCCCGAAGTCGCGTTCTATCGCGAGTGGTTCGAGGCGAACGGCTATACGTCGCACGCGCTTCCGCCGCTCAAAACGGGTTTCGAAGGAGCAGGCGACGCCCTCTGGCACCCAGATCGGCGACTGCTCTGGGGCGGCTGGGGCTTTCGGACAGACGCCAAAGCCTACGACTTTCTGTCCGAGCTGACCGGCGTTCGCATCTGCACGCTCGAACTGCGCGATCCCGAGTTTTACCACCTCGACACGTGCCTGAGCCTGCTCGACGAGTCGACTGCGCTCTACGTCCCATCGGCGTTCACGCCTGACGGTCTGGCGCTGCTCCGAGCCGTCATCCCCAACCTCATCGAGGCCGACGAACACGAAGCCCGGACGCTGTTCGCCTGCAACGCGCACTGCCCCGACCGCCGACACGTGCTGATCCAGACCGGCTGCACCCAGACGAACGCGCGACTGCGAGAAGCGGGGTTCGAGGTCGTCGAAGTCGATACGTCGGAGTTCGTCAAAGCGGGCGGATCGGTGTTCTGCATGAAGCAGATGCACGGCGGATCGGACGCGTGATGCGCTGGTCGGTCGTCATCCCAGCGCTCAACGAAGAGGCCCGCGTCGGAGATGCGATTCGGAGCGCGCAGCAGGCCGGAGCGGATGAGATCGTCGTCGTCGACGGCGGTTCGACGGACGCGACGCGGCACGTGGCGGAGCAGATGGGAGCACGCGTGCTCCCGTCCGACCCAGGACGCGCGCGACAGATGAATCTAGGAGCCAATGACTCGACAGGCGACGCACTGCTCTTCCTCCACGCCGACACACGACTGCCACCCGATGCGCTCGCGGCTGCCTCTGACGCGCTGACCGAGGGCGCTGTCGGCGGCGCGTTCCGCCTGCGCTTCGACGAGCCGACGCCTGTTCTCCGCGCCTACGCTCTCGCCACGCACGTGCCCTGGTACCGCCTGGCATTCGGCGACCGTGCCCACTTCTGCACGCGCGTCGCATTTGACCAGATCGGCGGCTTCCCCGACATCGCCGCGTTCGAAGACCTGGAACTCGTCTGCCGACTCCGCCACGTCGGACGCTTCGCCTTCGTCCCACCCGCCGTCACGACCAGTGCGCGTCGCTTTCACCGCAACGGCACGCTGGGCCAGCAAGCCCGCAACCTCGCCCTGTGGACCCGCTACCTCTGCGGCGCCGACCCCAACCGCTTGGCCGAGGCGTACCGCTACGATGCAGAGCGTGGCGAGTGACCCCGGTCGAACCTCTACACCCTCTCAAACCGTCGTCCTGGACTCGATCCGGGACCCAGGACGTTGATTGGACTTTCGTGCTCGCACGCAAATCTGCAGTCGCGAAAGACTCCTGGATCCCGGGACGACGTACAAACACGAATGCGCAGCCCTTCAGAGTCGCGTAAAACCGATAGCGAGAACGCGGCCAACCAGCAAGACGCACAGCACAGCAACTCCGGTCGCTCCAGTATCAAGTCCGATAACGGGATAGCAGGACACAGCTTTATTTCTCCAGATTGCCGCGTCGCTTGGCCACTCGCAAGGACATAGTCGAAGGGTGGAAGTTGGGTTGATGGAGAACTACGCGAACCCACGCCAACTCACGTCGAGCAGCACATCGCCGAACTCGTCGTCGGACCACACGTGCGTTTCGGAGCCTGACGAGCAGTAATCGGCGAATCCGGCGAGCATGGCGGCGTCTTCGAGCACGTCGCGACTCGTTGGAACGGCGTCGAGTAGTTCGTCGGCTACGAGGACGATCAGCTTGCTGCGAGCACGCGTCGCAGCGACGTTGAAGCGGCGGCGACTGAACAAGAACTCGCCCTCGGCGACGGCATACGCAGGATCGGCCACGCCGTACGAAACAACGATGGCATCACGCTCCTGCCCTTGCAGCTTGTCGACCGTGTCGACCGTTGGCATGGGACGCAGTTTGGGCGACTCGCGCGGATCGAAGCCCTGAGCCACGAGCGACGAGCGGATGGCGCTGTTCTGCGCGCGGTGCGGAGCCAGAACGCCGACTCCGTCCGATGCGAAATCCGCAGGCGAGCACTGTTGTCCATTGCGCGCGAGGCTGTCCGACAGCACATCGACGATACGCGCGGCGATGCGGGCTTCCAACTCATTGCGCGACGTGAACGCGCGCGGAGCGGCGTAGCGGACGAAGACGACGGGGCGCTCGGGATCAAGGAGTGCGTCGCAGAGTGGGCAGTCGGGCGATGTCGTCAGGTCGAGGCGCAGGTCGGGTTGGGCGCTCCGTAATCGCCCGCCGTAGAGCGCGTGCGATGGATAGTCGGTGATCGGCGCGTTCATGCGGAAGTTTTCTTCGAGCAAGAACAGCGTGTCGTCCACGCGTCCCGACGCCTCCGCCCTACTTCGGGCGAACGCGAAGATCGACCCAAACAGCGGGCCATATCCGGCTTCCTCGTCTGGGTAGGTGCCCTGCACGATGGGCGGAAGCTGCAAATCGTCGCCCGCCAGAATGACGCTCGCGTGAGACGCCGTCGCAAGCAGCGGCATGACGGCGTGCGGAACGAGCAACTGCGACGCCTCGTCAACGAGCAGCACGTCGAACCAGCCCGCAGGCGCCCCGTCCGTCGCGTGGTTCAGCGCCCGCTCGACGCCCCACGTCGTCGCGCCGACGATGGTGACGAGCGGTCCCAACTCGTTCAGCCGCGCGCCCATCGCTTCCTGATCCCAGCGTTCGACCGATTCGGGAAGCCCCGCGTCGGCATCGTGACCGGATCGACTGACGACTTTGGCGATGCGCAGTTGGTCCGGCCCGATGCCGTAGCGCTCGGCCAGACTCGCCGTTTTGCGCAAGACGCCTGCAATCGCGTGGTGTGTGAACGCCGTGACGCCGATGCGCAGCGGTCGGCCCAAGTGCTGCGCCGCGCGGACGTAGCCCATCAGTACGTGGCCGAGCGTGTGCGTCTTACCCGTCCCTGGCGGCCCCCAAATCATATTCAGCGGCGAGCCGAAGACGCCCTCGAACGCGCGCCGTTGTCCGGCATTGAGAATCGAACGCGTCGCCCCGGCAGCGCGCGCCATCGCCTCGACTTCGTCCGCCAGGCGAGCGGCGAGTTCAGGCGACACCATCGGCTTCCAACCCGGCACGTCACCCGAATGGAGCAGGTCGCGGACGTGCGGAGCCGCTGATGGATCGCGCCGCAACCGGTCGAGGACGGCGAGCAGGCGCGGCGTGGTATAGTCGGTGTGGAGCGGGTCGAGGGTCAGCGGCGCCTGGAGATCAACGGCGTCGGACAGCTTTTCCATCGTCTGCGGACGGAGACACAGGCGCGGCGGATCGGCATCGCGTTCGATGGACTCGAGTTCGACCATGCGCGCGCGGAGGTTGCCCCGGATGCCGCTGCCGGGCGGCCCCACGAGCGTGGCGAGGTCTTCGGATTCGTTGGTGAGCAGCAGATTGAAGTCGCCAGAGTCCAGTTTGGCGTCGCGGCAGGATGGATCGAACGTACACCACAGCACGTCGGGATCGGGCTGGATTGGGCTGGGCCGAATACCTCTTATCCCGACTAGCCGCGTTCCCCGCTCGTCTGGTGAGAGCAGACTCGTCGCCCCGCCCTGATCGGCCTGATGCGCCGCCTCACACGCGACGAACGTGTGGAGCGCCGTCAGCGTCAGGTCGAACGCATCATCGGACTCGGGCAGGCGAAACGGGATCGTGCGAAGCAGTAGCCGCTCGCCGAGTTGTTGTTTGGCGGCACGGATGACCGAGTCGATGGCTTTCAGCTTGCTCCGCACGGCCTGCTCAACGGCCAGCGCGACGGCGCCATCCGGCACATCTTGGGTCCAGTCGTCGGGGTCCGGCTCGAACGCCGCTTCGTCCCACACGTCGTGCGCTCGCTCGAATGCGATCTGGTTGCTGCCGGGCCACCCGAAGCCCGGAGGTAATCGAAGGCTATAGCCGCCCGGCGTTCCGTCCGATTTCGCCGGACGCAGCGCACGCGACACACTCTCCAAATCGTACTGATACGCAACGGGGAGCACGAGTAGTTCGCGGAGCACGCTCTCGACATTGGTAACGCGCGATGATGCGCCCGCTCCCGGTTGAGGGAGCAGGTCGGGAGGACAGAAATACCGTTCGAGTATAACAGCATCCGTCCGCTGCTGCTCGGTCCACCCATCGCGACACCGAGACAGCGCATCACCGATGATGGAGGCTTCGAACCCGTCGTACGTGTAGACGTGAACGCGTTTCTGCCGACGCCGGACGGCGCGCTCTTCGCTCTTGACGACGTCGGCGAGGTGTTTCTGAGCGACTCGGATTGCGTCCTCCAGATTGCCCCGCTCTTCTCGCAGTTCGTCGACGTTGGAAAGTCCGCTGTGGAGTCGCGGATGAGCCTCTTTGAACGCTTTCAGCCGAACGACGGCGTTATCCAACCGATCTTGAGCAGCGTCCGACAAGGCTTCGCTCGCCGAGTCTTCCGCATCCCGATTCGCCGCGTCGACCCGTCGGAGAACGTCGGCAAACGCTGCGGAGAGTCGGCGGAGCACAGACGCTTCGTCTGCCTTCTCTTCGGCGACAAACGCGTGCTCCTGTGCAATCGGCGATCCGTCCTCGAAGCCTTCGAAGGCGAGCAATCCGGCTGCAAAGCACGTTCCGGTGACCGCATCGAACTCCGCCGTCACGATCAGGCGCACGTCTTCGCGTCGCGGCATATGGAACGTGCTCCGACCGGCAGGCCACGTCCCGCCGACCGTCAACGCGCGCGCCGCCTGCTGAAACCGAGTGGCGCCGACCGCGAGATCGTGACTCAGCTTCTGAACGCGGCTCACGCCGATCGCACTCAGGTCGGCCAATTGTCCCTGCGTTTCGATTCCGGCTTCCTGCAACCGGCGTTTGGCCTGCGACGGCAGGTAGGGTACACGCGACAGCCCGACCTCGCGCTCCGACTGCTCGCGGCACTCCAACTCGAATGCGCACGTGCTGCACGTCGTGCACAG
Source organism: Rhodothermales bacterium (assembly GCA_963793245.1). GTDB lineage: Bacteria > Bacteroidota > Rhodothermia > Rhodothermales > BA12 > CAXBBB01. The sequence goes on along the minus strand of CAWBZG010000002.1, from coordinate 683,443 downwards.
GTGAAAGTGCGCGGATTCGGCCCGGCCTTCCATCAACCCAGATGCCTTCCGCCGCAGAAAGCGCTGGACGACACGCGTGTACGGCGCCAGGTCGAACGCTTCCTCTCCCAGCTTCGACCAAATCACAGCTTCGGCTCCATCCAGCACGAACGTAGGCGGCAGCGCAAACGGCAACATCAGCGCATAGAACGCCACCTGAGCGAAGTGCTCGTGCCGCGCCCGCTCGCTCGCCTTGATGTCCCACAGCCGCAGTCGCGTCGGGCCACCGGACGGCGACGGCACCGCTTCGATCAGGTCAGGCCGCACCGCCCCAACCGACACGAGTGCCGGGTCAAAACCGATGGCATGCGCAAACGCCGAAGCTGCTTGGGGCGACAGTTCGATCTCGGGTTGCGCGACAAATCCCGGTCCGCTCGCCAAATGCGCCAATGCCTCATCTAGCGGGACAGATGCCTGAGTCGCCCGCGTATTTCGGCCCACGAGCAAGCGATCGCCTAACCTCTCGCGTAGTTCGGCCAGTCGGTCCGTCTCGAACTGCTCGCCCATTTCCATCAACTGCTTGGCTCCCGCCCGGCGCTTGCCCTTCACGTTGGTCGGAATGCCCAGGCCGATGCCGGGCTTTCCTCTCAGAGCGGATGGAACGGCTTCCCAGCGAAACAGGCGGTCGCAGTCGTGCTGAAAAAAGTGGGCGACACCCGACGCAGTCAGGCGGAAACGGTCGGACGGTGCGGACATCGGGCGGGGTACGGATCGGCCTCAAAGGTACGGGCGCAACGGGCACCGAGCAGAGGCGCACGCGTTGCGCTGAGCGACTGATTTTCAACAGCTTATCCATGCTGCCCTCCGCTTTCGCCCCGTCTGCTCCAACCTTGCCTGGCACACTCGAACGTGACGCCGTGCGACTGGCCGACTTTCTGCGGGGACGGCGCATCGTCGTCCTGACGGGTGCAGGCGTGAGTACCGAAAGCGGCATCCCCGACTATCGCGGACCTGAAACGCGGAAGCGAGCGCGCAACCCCGTCCAGTACAACGCCTTCGTCGGCGATGTGGCAGCGCGCGAGCGGTATTGGATGCGCAGCACGGCAGGTTTTCCCCGCTTCGCCCAAGCACAGCCGGGCGCGGCGCATCGGGCACTTGCCCAGATGGAAGCCAGTGGCGCTGTGACGGGCATCATCACCCAGAACGTCGACCGGCTGCACCAGCGCGCCGGAAGCGCCAACGTCGTCGAACTCCACGGGTCGATGGCCGACATCCGTTGCCTCGACTGCGACGCACGCTACGACCGTCCTGTTTTTCAGCGCGATCTGGCCGAGCGCAATCCGCACGTCGCCCTCGCATCGGCTGATCGCCTTGCCCCGGACGGAGACGCCGAAGTCGAGCCGACTCAGCCGTTTGTTGTCCCGCCCTGTTCAGCCTGTGGCGGCGTCCTCAAGCCGGATGTGGTGTTCTTCGGCGAGAGCGTCCCCAAGCCCAAAGTCGCAGCCGCGTGGAATCTCTACGAACAGGCCGACGCACTTCTGGTCGCCGGATCGTCGCTAGCCGTCTACTCGGGCTTTCGCTTCGTCCACCGGGCCATGCGCGAGGGAAAGCCGTACGCCATCGCAACGGCTGGGGCGACGCGGGGAGACAAGGGTGCAGATGTCAAAGTGGAAACGCCGCTGGGAGCATTGCTCACGCAAGTCGTTCGGCATCTGTCGGCAGCACAGCCACTTGAACCAAAGAGCGCCCCGATTCGCTAGGAAACGGGGCGCTCGGAGTGGCCGGAGAGGGACTTGAACCCCCGACACACGGATTTTCAGTCCGTTGCTCTACCAACTGAGCTACCCGGCCGGGATAGCGTGGCGGACGGCCAAGATACCGCGACGCGTCTAGCTAGTCAACGGTCCGGCCCCATGCCGATGGGTTTGCACGCAACTTCACGCAGCGAGCTGTGAGATTGGACGCATGAGGCGTCGCACCATCAGAATCAAAGCCCTTAGCCAAGCCGTAAACTGCGGCTCTGATCTTCCGCCTCCTACCGCGTGTCGAACCAACCGACTTTCCCCGACGCCCCGACCGCCGAGTCGCTTCCGTTCGAGCACGTGCTTTCGCTCGAAGTGCTGGCTCAGCACGCGCTCAAGCCGCACCGCTCCATCCTGCCCGGCGTCGTCCGCGACGCGCTGATCGCGCAGGCAGGCGACGAGGAAGCGCTGATGGAGGTCGCCCGTGGGCAGAGAACTGACGACGAGGTGCATCGGCTGCTGCTGGATTTGGTGCTCGTGTCGGGGCAGAGCGGCGCCGCCGTCGCGATCACCGATCCGTTCGGACTGTTTCCGCTCGGCGCCACACCGCGCTTTGACGCGCTCGTCCCGCCGCCCGTCCGCGATAAGTCGCCGCTGCTGGCCGAGCGCACGCTGCTCACGTATAGCCACGTGCTCCAGGCCTGCACGGGCGTTCAGACAGGCATCGACGAGACGCCGATCCTGACCTATACGAGCAGGGATACTGGCCTGACGCAGCACGTTCAGTTGCACTTCGAGACGGCGTTTGTATCGGTTGAGCAGACGCGCGATCTCGACCTCGACGCCGAAACCCTGCGCGCACTCGAACGCGACAGCAGCGACCTCGACCTGTGGCAGCGGACGATGCCGGACGATGCGTTTCGGCTGCGCGGCGTGACCGTCGTGCGAGCCGTCGACGTGACGGTATCGCAGGCGACGTCGCGGCTGAGCCGGTTGCTGCTCAAGCCGGACGCGCTGACGACCGACGACTCGCTCAAACACATCACCAAGACGCTGCGCACCCTCTTCGGCGTACCGACGCTCGAAGTGGGCTTTCTCTCGTTCGTTCTCGACACCGAGCGCGGAGCCACGAGCGAGAGTGGATGGTTCGGCCACCGGCAGCCCGGCGCGAAAGGGGCCTACGTCCGCGAGGCCGTTCCCATCGGACGCAGCTTGCTCCTCGACGGCGAGGTCAGCCCCATTCTGGGAGGCGTCGCAGACTCGTCCTACGCGGGACTCTCGATTACGAGCGATACGTCGCTCAGACTCGACCTGCCGGGCAGCAAACTTGGGTTCGAGGACGAGATGCACTCGTTTGACCGCCAACTCTCGCGCCGAGGCTACCGCAGCGTCATCCTGGCCCCGCTCCGCTTCAAAGGCCAGATGATCGGGCTGATGGAACTGGCGTCGAACCAGCCCCAGGTGCTCGACCGGATCGACGAAACGCGCCTCTCCGAAGTCGTCAGCGTCGTCGCGCTCGCGGTCAAGCGGACGCTCGACGCCGAAGAGGATCGCTTGCAGGCCGTCATGAAGCGGCAGTTCACGGCCATCCACCCGGTCGTCGAGTGGCGCTTTCGCCGGGCAGCGCGGCGGATGCTCGACGCCGTCGACAGCGGGCCGCAAGACTGGTCGCGCATCCGGTCGCAGGTCGACGAGCCGATCCTGTTCAAAAACGTCTATGGCCTGTTCGGGCAGTCGGACATTCGGGGTTCGTCGTCGCACCGCAACGCGACGATCCAGCAGGACCTGATCGAGCAACTCAAGCTGGCGCGCGCCGTCAGCGTGGCGGCGAGCCAGACGAGCACGATGCCCGCGATGGACGAACTCACGTTCCGCATCGACCACCAGATCCGCGACGTGGAAGACGGCCTGTCGGCGGACGAGGAAAACCGCGTGCTCTACTTCCTGCGTGACCATTTCGAGCCGCACCTTCCCGCCTTCGCCCAGGCCAACAAGGAGGCCGCCCGCGCCGCCGACGTGTACCACGCCGCACTCGACGACACGCTGCAGATCGTCTACAAGGCGCGCAAGCAGTTCGAGCGCAACATGACGCGCATGATCGACTCGGTCTCCGGCTTGCTCGACGAGCAGCAAGCGCTGATGCAGCCGCGCCTGCCGCACTACTTCGAGAAGTTCAAGACGGACGGCGTCGAGTATTCGATGTACGTCGGCGAGGCGCTGATGGAGAACGAGACGATGCCGCCGATGGCACTCCGCAGCCTGCGCCTGTGGCAACTCACGACGGCTGTCGAGATCCAGCACCGACTCGACCGCATCCGCCCCTACATGTCGCTCCCGCTCGACATGGCGCACCTGATCCTCGTCCAGCCGACGCCCGTCACCATCCGGTTTCGCAGCGACGAGCGCCGCTTCGACGTCGACGGTGCGTACAACAACCGCTACGAGATCATGAAGAAGCGGATCGACAAGGCGCACGTCGTAGGCGAGGACGGCGAGAACCTGGGACGCCTGACGCAGCCGGGGAAAATCGCCATCGTCTACGCCGCCGACAACGAGGTGACCGAGTACGCCGATTTCGTGCTCTTCCTCCGCGCGCGCGGCATGATCGAGGGCGAAGTCGAGCGGCTCGATCTGGAAGACTTGCAGGGTGTCAAGGGCTTAAAGGCCCTGCGCGTGACGATTGCGCCCGAGACCAAACTGGAGGCGAAGCCCAACCCGGAACTGGTCGAGGTCGATGGCTGATAGGGAGCGCGTGAGAGCCAGATGGAAGCAGGTCGTCGGAATCGCCATCGTCGCGTTTCTGATCTACGCGGCCCTACCTCCGTCGATTGATCCCGTCGGCGAGCGCGCGGGCGAGCCGGTTGCCCGTTTACCGGACGACGAGCCGGTCCACCACCTGCTCCTCATCGGCGATACCGGAAAGCCAGAAGCCGGCGGCGAGCCTGTCTTGAGCATGCTGCGACAGCGCGCACTCGAACTCGGCGAGCAGTCGACGACGGTCTTCTTGGGCGACAACCTGTACCAATACGGCCTCCCCGATCCGTCCGACCCCAGCTATCCCGAAGCGCGTCGGCGCATCGTACAGCAACTCGACTCGCTCAAGGGTTACCAAGGGCGCCTGCGCTTTATCCCCGGCAACCACGACTGGGGGCATGGCGTCCCCGGAGGCTCGACGCGCGCCAAACGGCAGGCAGCCTTGGTCGACTCGACGTTTCCGGGCGCGTTCCCCGTCCGCCCCGAAGCACCTCCGATCCACCTAGACACGCTGGCTCAGGACGTCGTACTCGTCAGCCTGGACACGGCGTGGTGGCTGTACGAAGACGCGCGCCCGTCGCCCGAGCGGAGTGATTCGCTGGCGGCGTTTACGTCGGCGTTCGCGGACGTGATGCAGGCGCTGTCGGATCAGGTCGTCGTCGTGGCGTCGCATCATCCGATGGTCACCAACGGTCCGCATGGTGGGCATTTTCCACTGCGCTCGCACGTCTATCCGCTGACCGAGGTCGAGCCGTGGGCGTACGTGCCGCTGCCCGGATTGGGGTCGCTGGCGCTGGCGTGGTACAACCGCTGGGGTCAGACGATTCAAGACCTGGGGCACCCGCGCTACCGCGCCTTGGCGGGCGTGATGCTAGGACCGACGCAGCGTCACGCACGCACGATCTACGCGACGGGTCACGAGCACGCGTTGCAGCACTTCGACCGATCGGGCGAGGACGGCACGCATTACGTCGTCAGCGGATCGGGGTGCGCGGCCAAGCAAGATGCCATCACCGCTGGCAACGGGTTGGATTGGGGAGTGAGTCAGACTGGAATTGCCCACGTGCGCTTCTTTTCGGATGGGAGCGCATGGCTCGATTTCGTAACGCCTGGCGTTGAACAGAGTGAAACGAGAGCGACAGGCGTTGTGCGTTATCGTGCGCGGCTGTTCTGAATGGGCTAGTTTGCGCGCGCTCGCCCAACGTTTTTCTCTTCCCTTCGCCCCGTGTCCAAACCCGACTATCCGTTCGCCAACAGAGAAGTCAGCTGGGTACACTTCAACGGGCGCGTGCTGCAAGAGGCCGAAAACACCGACCTTCCCCTGTACGAGCGGTTGGCGTTCGCGGCGATCTTTTCGTCCAACCTCGACGAGTTCTATAGCGTCCGCGTCGCCGGTTTGCGCAATGCGCTGAGGAGCAAGAAGAAGAAGCGGAAGAAGCTCAAGTTCGACCCCACCGAGGTTCTGACGCGTCTGCGGCTGGAAATCACCGCCCAGCAAGAGCGCTTGGGCGCTGTCTTACGCGACGACTTGCTGCCCGGACTGGAGGCCGCAGGCGTCCACTTGGTGCCGTTTGAGCAGTTCACCGAAGCCGACGTTGCGTGGAGCCGCGCGTGGTATCGTCGTGAGGGAAGCAAGCACGTCGAGGCCGCCGTCTTGACTGAGCCGGACGCACCGCCGCCGTTTCTAACGCACCACGCGCTGTACCTGGCGACCGAGTTGCACGGCCCCGCCGCCGATCCGATGCTGGGTCCGCCGCTGGGCATCGCCTCGATTCCCGACGACGAGTTGGGCCGATGGGTTGAGTTGCCGTCCGATCCGGCTCAGCCGGGCCTACGCATCGCCTATGTGGACGACGCGTTGCAGGCAGCGCTCGACTTGGTCTTCCCCGACGCAACGATCGCAGGCGCGTACGCGCTCAAAGTGTCGCGCGACGCTGACCTCTACATCGACGCATGCCGCGACGAGGCGCTGGGCGACGAGTTTGGCAAGCGCCTCCGCAAGTCGATTCTGAGCGGGCTGGACAAACGCGACAAGGGCGTTCCATCGCGGTTGCTCTACGACCGGGCGATGCCTGCCGAGTTGCTCCAGCGCGTCCAACTCCGGTTCGGCTTCGACGCGCACGACCTCGTTCCGGGGGGACGGCACCACAACCTGAGCGACTTTTTCGCGCTGCCCAAGCCGCCCGATGCAAGCGGCCTGACGTTCGAGCCGCAACCACCGCTGCCGCACCCCGATCTCCAGTTGACGGGCGACGCGTTGTTCGACGCGCTCAAGACGCGCGATCACCTGCTCCACCTTCCGTATCAACAGTACGCGCCCGTCCTGCGCCTGCTCGACACCGCCGCCGACGATCCCAACGTACAGAGCATCGGCGTGACGCTGTACCGCGTCGCCGAGGATTCGGGGATCTGCCATGCACTCGTCCGCGCCGCAGAAAACGGCAAGCAAGTGCGCGTCGTCGTCGAACTAAAGGCGCGCTTCGACGAAGCACACAACCTGGAGTGGGCCGAGCGATTGGAAGCCGCTGGCGTGCGCGTGCTCTACACGTCGTGTGAACTGAAAGTCCACGCCAAGCTGGTGCTCATCGCAAGACGCGAACCCGACGCCCCACTCGACGGACTCCGCCGCTACGCCATCTTGTCGACGGGCAACTTCAACGAGAAGACCGCCCGCGTTTACGGCGACATGGTCCTGTTCACGTCCGACAGCCGCCTGACGCGCGAGGTCGAGGGCGTGTTTGCCGGGCTGGAAGATCAGGTGCCCAAGGCGCCGTTCGAGCACCTGCTCGTCGCACCCAACTTTTTGCGCAAGCGGATCTATGGGCTGATCGACCTGGAGATTGCCAGAGCACGACGGGGCGAACCGGCGGCGCTGTACTTCAAGATGAACGCGCTCGAAGATCCCAAGATGATCAAGCGCCTGTACAAGGCGAGCAAGGCAGGCGTGCGCATCCGTCTGATGGTACGCGGCATCTGTCGACTCATCGCGGGCATTCCTGGTATGAGCGACACCATCGAAGTGCGGTCCATCGTTGGGCGCTACCTCGAACACACGCGGGCCTACTGGTTCTACAACGGCGGAGAGCCGCTGCTGTACTTGGGATCCGCCGACCTGATGCGGCGCAATCTTAAGCGACGCGTCGAAGTCGTCTTCCCCATTCTCGACACCAATCTGCGGCGCGAGATCCAGGCGTTTTTGCAGGTGCAGTGGGCCGACAATCAGAAAGCGCGCGTGCTCGACGATACGGGCGAAAACCGGTTCGTTCGCTCGCTGCCGGATGCGCCGCTCGTCAACTCTCAGGATGCGTGGTACCACCACCTCGCAGGAACGCAGGCACTGCCCGAGTTGGAGCCGATCGTCGAGTGGCCGCCGCGCGAGACGCCCGTTCCCACGACGTGGCTCGACCCCGAGTCAGCGCCTTCCCGCGCAGCCGAGAGCGTTGGTCCGCCTCCGCCGACGATCGACACGCCTGCACCTCCACCACCTGCCCCTGCCGCTCCTACTCCATCGCCCCCGAAGAAGAAGCGCAAGCCCAAGAAGAGAGAGAAGACGCCCGTGCCCGATCACTATCCCAACGCTATAGCCGTGGCGAGCGACAAGCGGCCCAACGCGGCCTTCCTAGACGACCTGCTACCGGCGTGGCTGCGCAGCGTGCGGGGCGTGCTGCTGCTGATCGGCGCACTCGCTCTTCTGTTCTTCCTCCCGCTGCTGGCTTCACAGTGTGGCACCATCGACAGTTCGGCGGCTCCTGCTGCCGCTGCCGACTCCTCCGCCGTGGACTCGTCTGCTGCTGTCGCCACCGGACCGGCACGCTATTCTTTGACGCGCCCCGAACGCGTACTGGACCTGGTGAACGAACTGGCAGAAATCTCCGGTATCACCGTCTTGGGCGATGGGTTGCTAGGTGCCATCCAAGACGAAGACGGCAAACTCTACGGCCTGGATGCAGCCACCGGTCGCCTGCTCTGGGAGCGAAAGTTCGGTAGCCGAGGCGACTACGAAGATGTCACCCTGCTCGATTCGTCCGTCTACGTGCTCCGCAGCGACGGCGACGTCTTCCGCCTGGACGACTGGACCGCAGCCGAGACGGGCACGACCAAGTTCGAGAACCGTCTCAAGAAAGGCTGCGACGCCGAAGGGATCGTACCGATTCCCGGCACCCGGCAACTGCTGATCGCCTGCAAAGAAGAGCCGGGATCAGGCCGAGAACGCGTCCGCGCGCTGTTTCGCTTCGATCCATCGACGGGCGAAGTCGCCGAAGATCCAGCTTACCTGCTCAACCGCGACGCTATTGGCGCGTTGCTCAGAGGCGGATACGAGCGCGACTTCGTGGCCCGTTTGCAGCAGACGTTCAACCTCGACGCGTTCAAGCCGTCGGCGCTGGCGTATCACCCGGACGACGGCGCGCTCTTCGTCTTGTCGTCGCGCCCGCCCGCCGTCGCCGTATTCGAGCCTTCGGGCGAGTTACGCAACGCTGCCATCTTGCCCACCAACATTCTGCCGCAGCCCGAAGGCATGGCCTTTCTTCCTGACGGCACCCTCCTGATCACGACCGAAGCCGCCGGAAACGTCGCGCGGCTCGTCCACTTTGCGCCGCAGCGCTGACCGTTTTTACCTCTCCATGCGCTTTCGTCTTCCGTTTGCCCTCCTCGTCCTGACGCTGATTTCGGGATGCGTTTCGTCGGGCTACTTCTACGTCCACCCCGACGCCGAACCCAACCCTACGCCGCCACCGCCTGCGCTGGAGGAATCCTACCGCGTCATCCTGATCGGCGACACAGGATCACCTGCAACGGACGGCTCTGATCCGGTCCTCGCGCTGCTCGAATCGCGCGTCATGCGCGCCGGTACCAACAGTGCAACCGTCTTCTTGGGCGACAACCTCTATCCTTACGGCCTCCATCCGGTCGGCCATCCGGACCGCGAAAAGATGGAGCAGAAGCTCGACGTGCAACTCGCCGTCTTCGACGACTACGAAGGGCGTGTCTTTTTCGTCCCCGGCAACCACGACTGGCAGCACAGCGGTCCGCAGGGTATCGCCTACGTGCGGCGAACGGAAGAGTACGTCGAAGCCGCTCTCGACCAGGGCGACTCGTGGCTCCCATCGAATGGCTTCCCCGGCCCCACCGCCATCGAACTGACCGACGAGATCACGCTCGTCGCCGTCGACACGCAGTGGTGGCTGCATCCGTATGCCCGTCCGACCGGCGATACGGGCGAATACGTCGTGCGCGAGAACGGCGACATGCTCGTCGAAATGGAAGAAGTGCTCTCCAGGTACGAAGACACCAAGATCATCGTCGTCGGTCACCACCCGCTCAAGTCGAGCGGGCGGCACGCCGGAGTCTTCCCGCCCAGCGAGCACCTGTTTCCCCTGACCCACGTGACGGACGGTCCGCTAGGGTACGTGCCGCTTCCGGGCATCGGTTCGCTGGCGCTGTTCTACAACCGCATCATCGGTATGTCGCGGCAGGACGTAGCGCACCCGGATTATGAGTCCATGCGCCGCTCGTTTCTCGACCTGTTCAGCGACTACGAAGACCTGGTCTACGCCGCCGGTCACGAGCACAACTTGCAATACTACACCCAAGTAGGTCGCGAGGGCTTGCAGCACCTGCTCGTCAGCGGCAGCGGCGCGTACCACGAATACGTGCGGGGCGGCGGCGACGCGCTCTTCACCGCCGCGCAGCAGGGCTTCATGGAGATGGTCTACTACGAAGACGGATCGGTCTGGATGGAAGCCTTCACGGTCGACGGTGGAGCCGAAGCGCCGATCTATCGCGCGCTGATTTCAGGCGTCGAGAAGGCGAGCGCAGAAGACACTCCCGCCGAACGCGCCCTCTCCGTGCGTCCGACGTTCGTCGACTCCACCGTGCGCGTGCCCATCAACACCGACTATCAGGGAGGCAAGCTTCGCCGCGCGGTCATCGGCGACGTCTGGCGCAACGCGTGGACGCAGCCCATTGAACTGTCCGTATTCGACCTGTCGACCGAGCAAGGCGGACTCGAAATCATCAGTCAGGGCGGCGGATTGCAGACGCGCTCGCTCCGCTTGCAGAAGCCCGGGACGGACCGCCAATTCGTGCTCCGCAGCGTCGACAAGTTTCCCGCCGAGATGCTACCGACGGCCCTGCGCTACGGCATCGCCGTCGATGTGGCCGAGGAAATGACGACAGCGATCCATCCGTTTGGTGCGCTCGTAGCCGCCCATCTCGCCGAATCTGCGGGCGTCTACCACACCAACCCGCGCATCGTCTACCTGCCCGACGATCCGATGCTGGGCCGCTACCGCGAGGACTACGCCAACCGCGTCATGCTCTTCGAGGAGCGACCGGACGAGGACTGGTCGGACGCCGACTTCTTTGGTAACAGCGAGAACATCATCGGCTCGAACAAACTGTATCAAGAGATAGAGGACGACAACGATCACCGTGTCGATCAGCACGCGTTTCTGCGCGCCCGCCTGCTCGACCTGCTCATGGGCGACTGGGACCGGCACCGCGATCAGTGGCGCTGGGCCAGTTTCGAGCCATACGAACTCGACTCGACGCTGACCGGGGACGCCCGCACGCAGGGCAAGATCTATCGTCCGATCCCACGCGATCGTGACTGGGCGTTCAACGACCGCGACGGGCTGGCTTTCCGCCTATCGCGCCGCTTCGTCGACAAGACGAGCGGCTTGCAGGAGGACTATGGCAAGATCTCCAGCATGACGATCAACGGCACGCTACTCGACCAGCGCTTTCTCAACGAACTGAGCCGCGACGAGTGGATGGGCATCGCCAACCAGATGCAAGCCGACCTGTCAGACGAAGCGCTGATGGCCGCCGTCCGCACGCTTCCGCCCGAAGTCTACGCCGACGATGCCGAAGTCATTTACGAGCGACTGCGCGGGCGCCGCGACAAATTGGACCGCGTCGCACTCAAGTTCTATCAAGCGCGTGCCAAACGAGTCGACATCGCAGGCAGCCACAAGCACGAGCGCTTCGAGGTCCGACGCCGCGGCGATGAGACGGATGTGTGGATGCTCAAAACGAAGAAAGACGGCGAGGTCGTCGATACGGTGTATCACCGCGTCTTCCGGCGAGGCGAAACAGACGAGATTCGCCTCTACGGATTCGACGGCAACGATCAGTTCGTCGTGCGTGGCAACGTCAGCAGAGGCCCGACACTGCGTCTGATCGGCGGCTCGGGCGACGATGTGTTCGACGTGCAAGACAGAGTCACCGGCTTCCAGAGGAGCACGATCGCGTACGACGTCGAGGGCACCAACGGCAGCCTCGAGTCTCAGTGGGAGTTGGGTCCCGAAGCACGCTTCGAGTCTTCGGAGCGATATCCCGAACTGTCGCAGACAATCATGCCGCAGAAGTTCGACCAGGCGACTCCGATCCTATACTTCGCTCGTACGGTCGACGACGGTCTATTCCTAGGCGGCGGCTATCGCATCGTGCGGCAGGGCTTTCTCAAAGAACCGTACGGCAGCAGCCAGACGATCCGCGCCAATGCATCGGTCGAGACCGGCGCCATCAACGCGATCTACAACGGCCACTTCACTAACGTGATCGGCCCCTGGGGACTAGAGTTCGACGCCAGTTACCGCTCGCCGCTCTCGAACCGCAACTTTTTCGGTTACGGAAACGACGTAGATATTGAAAACCCCAACGACCGCATCTATCGCAACCGGACGACGGGCGCCTTCTTCGGTATGTCAGGCCGCCGCAATCTGCCGGGCGATTCGTTCGTCACGTTCGGCCCGTTCGCGCAGCACACCAACGTCAACGAAGAGCCAGGACGCTTTATCCTCTCGCCCAATGCAGGCATTCCGTCGGACGATCTAGAGGGGCAAACGCACGTCGGCCTCCGCAACTCCATTCACATCGATAGCCAGGACAACCCCGCCGTACCCAAGCGCGGCTTCGATATCGACCTGTACGCTGAGACGCTGTTCGGGGTCAACTCGTCCGCCGACGACTTCGTGCGCTTGCGAGGCGATTTTGCGAGCTACCTGACGCCATTCTCGGCAACGTGGCTCACGCTCGCGCCTCGCTTCGGCGGGCAGACGATTCTGGGCGACTACCCCTTCTGGGCCGCGAGTACGCTGGGAGCCGGACCCTTGCGCGGGTACCGCTCCGACCGTTTCGCCGGACGCACGAGCATCTACACCAACATGGAAGCCCGCGCTCGCATCAGCCGCTTTTCTGGCTACGCAGGCTATGGAGAGTGGGGCGTGCTCGGCTTCCTCGACAGCGGCCGCGTCTTCGCCGACGACAGTTCGTCGCGCATGTGGCATACCGGCTACGGCGGCGGAGTATGGCTCAACGCCCTCGACCGCGTCGTCCTCACGGCTCAGGTCGCGGCGTCCAAAGAAGATCGCCTGTTTACCTTTGGCGTCGGCTGGCACCACTGATCGCGCCCGCCGAACCGCCTCTGCTCTACGATTTAGCTATGACTCCAACGACTGCCTCCCCTCTTCCCGTCCAGGCTCCAAAGCCGACGCCCCCGCCTGTTGCGCCCCCCAACTCCAAGAAGAGCAAAAAGAAGAAGTCGAAGAAGGGAAAGCTCGGCTCTAAAAGGGGCATCGAGACGATGTTTCGGACGCAGTATCCAATGCACGTCGACCTCTCGTCGCTGGCCGATGCCAAGGCCAACATCATGATCTCGATCAACGGCATCATGGTGTCGATCCTGCTGGCATCGATCAGCCCCAAGATCGACTCGAACCCGTGGCTGATCTTTCCGACGTCAACGCTTCTAATCGGTTGTCTGATTTCGCTCGTCTTCGCGATTCTGGCTGCCCTGCCTCGCGTCAATCGGCACGAGATTTCGCTCGCCGACGTGCGTGAGGAGAAGGCCAACATCCTGTTCTTCGGCAACTTTACTCGGCTGAGCAAGCGCGAGTATCTGATCGGCATGACCGAGATGCTCAACGACAAGACGCGCCTCTACACGAGCATGATGAGCGACATCTACGCCCTGGGCGGTGTTCTCGACCGCAAGTTTCGGCTGCTCCGGATCTCCTACATCGCCTTCATGGTCGCTCTGATCATCGGCGTGACGCTCTTTATCAGCGTGTACACCTTCCTAAGCCCCGGCGCCGTCTCGACCTCGCTGTGACATCCGGCATTCTAGACCTGCTGTTTCGCGTCGGTTTACCGCTCCAGTCCTAGACGGCGCGCCAGTCCTGCCCGGCGCGATCTACTGACGCTGACCTCCTCTCCGCTATGTAAGCGCGCAGCATAGTTGCCGCCGGGTGCGGTCAGCAACGCCTCGATGCAGTCGATACGCACGATGGCTGAGCGATGGACCCGGACGAACAGCGAAGGATCGAGCGAGGACTCGAGCGTCTGCATCGTCTCCCTGATGAGGACGACCTCGTCGGCGAGGTGCAACTCGGCATAAGGACCGGCTGCCGACACGAAATCGACCTGAGCGACAGGAATCAGGCGCGTGCGGCCTCTCACATCGGAAGCAAAGCGCTCTAGATACTTCGCCTCGGTAGGATCAAGTCCACTCGATGACAGCGCCGCATCGCTCAAGCGTGCCGCACGTTTGGCGCGCGCCAGGGCGATGTCGAAGCGCTCGTCGTCGTAGGGTTTGAGGAGGTAATCCAGTGCTTCGACCTGGAAGGCGTCGATGGCGTGCCGATCGTATGCGGTGACAAAAATAGTGTGAGGCATGGTCGTCGTTCCGATGCTACGGACCACATCCAACCCGTCGGCGCCTGGCATACGGATGTCGAGAAAGGCCACGTCGATGGGAGAACCGCTCTCGCGATGGGATCGAATCGCATCGATGGCCTGAGCACCTGAGCGGGCGACGGCGACCACCTCGACCGAATCGTCCAGCGCCAGCCGGTCGAGCACGCGCTTTCGGGCGAGCGGCTCATCGTCAGCCACGAGGATGCGCAGTCTTCGCGTCACGGGACATCCAGGATAGTGCGAGCACTCATGGGCTGCTGGGTTTCAGCCTGTTTGGGTCTCGGTTCACCAAAGCGAAGGGGAAGCCGGATCTCGGCGAGCGCCCCTCCGCCAGGCGCCGGGGTCAGAGAGAGCGTCGCCGCGTCAGAAAAGAGCGCCGCTAGTCGGTCGCGCGTATTGCGCAGTCCAAGGCCGCTCCCGGCAGGCTCGGCGTCGGACGCCGAAGACGGGTCGGGACCGTCGTTCTGAACGCGCAGCACCAGCCGGTCACCCTCGACGTGCGACGACAGTCGAACCGTTCCGATGCCCTCCTCTATCAAGGCGATACCGTGCCCGATGGCGTTCTCGACCAGCGGCTGCAGGATGAGGGGCGGGACGAGAGCGTCCAGCGTGCCTTCGTCCCAGGCCTCCTCGACGCACAAGGTGTCGCTCAGGCGAATGCGTTGAACGTCCAAGTAGTCGCCCAGAAACGCGGCTTCGTCACGCAGAGGAGCGAGAGGGGCCGAATAGGTGACGTCCAGGACGCGCCGAAGGAGCGAGGACAGGCGGGCAATCATTTTGCGCACGCCCGCTGGATCGTGATCGGCCAGCGCGGATACGGCGTTGAGCGTATTGAACAGGAAGTGAGGATTGAGTTGCATCCGCAACGCCGACAGCCGGGCTTCTGCCAGTTGCGCTTCCAGGTGGGCACGCTCGGCCATCATGTGCGCGCGCTCGGCGATCAACCGCTCGGCTTCGGCGCGTCGTTCGTGCAGTTGAAAGAGCGTCGCCCGCGCGTATCCGGCAGCGAGGACGGCAACGAAGACGACGACTTCGTCGAGCAAGCGGAGCCGCGTGAACGTCGACGCGAATCCCCACTCGCGTTCCGGGCGCATCGGGCCGGTCAAGAGAGGGCGCAGCACGTCGCGCGTAAGCCACTCGATCCCGAACGCGACGACGACGCCCAGAGCCAACTGACCCACGATGCGCGCGACCCACGCCCCGCGCTGGGCAGGAGCGCGCCGCACGATCCAAAACACGAGCAGCGTAACGGCGATCCACACGCCGACTTCGGCAGACATCTCGGCGACCTCGCCCCACACGCCCGGTGCGTCCAAACCCGAGCGCGACACCTCACGCACGGACATCAGCAACCCCAGAACGGACCAGAACGCGACCGTCGCCGCGACGTCCATCCAGCGAGGCCACGGTCTGAGCAGCGAGTCGGAGTGAGGGTCGAAATGCAACACACACGTAAGGTAGCCTCCTGCCGCCTGCTCGCGAAGAGCGCGCCGTGCCATTCGTATCACCCTGGTGCGATCCGTGACACCAACTGAATCCGCTCGCCCGGCCAGCGCGATAGAGCAATACGCCTCCGATACTACTGCCGTCTCATGCCGACTCGCTTCTCCTTACTCGCTCTCTTCGCCTTGCTGCTCGCACCCGCAGCGCATGCCCAAACTAGCCGAGTCGAAGGCCGGATCGTCGATGGCGAGAGCGGTGGCGCTCTCCCAACAGCGACCGTCGCCATGTGGCAGTTCACGGCGACCGACTCGTCTCTCGTCGGTGGGATGTCGGCGAGCATGGACGGCAGTTTTTCCATCGACGCCGCCCCGGGCGACTACACGCTCGTCGTCAGCTTCATCGGCTACCAGACCGTGAGGCGGGACGTAGCGCTCGGCGGCTCCGCTCTCTCGGTAGGCGATCTCTCCCTCGCCCCTGACGCACGCGTGCTCGGCGAGGTGCAGGTGAGTGCCGAGCGGAGCCAGGTGTCGGCGCGCATAGACCGCACCGTCTACAACACGTCCGACAGCCCGGTCACATCGGGAGGATCGGCAACCGACGTGCTTTCGACGATCCCCTCCATCGACGTGGATCTGGACGGCAACGTGTCGCTTCGCGGAGCCGGAAGCGTCGCCATCTTCATCAACGGACGTCCTGCGCCGGTTTCCGGCGATTTCATCGCGGCCTACCTGCGCAGTCTTCCCGCCGGATCGATTGAGCGGGTCGAAGTCATCCCCAACCCATCGGCGGCGTTCGAACCCGATGGCGTAGGCGGAATCCTCAACGTCGTGCTCAAGCAAAACACCGACTTGGGAATGGGCGGCACGCTCACGGCAGGAACGGATTCCCAGGGCGGCTACAACGCAACGGCAGCGCTCACGTACGGTCGCGGGCCGTGGTCGCTGGCGGGGACGTATGGTTTCCGTAGCGACGACCGCGACCGCGCAGGCAGCAGCTTTCGCATCAACCGCTACGAGTCCAGCCCGACGACGCTTCGGCAGGACGAGTCAGAAAACCGCACGCGCAGCAGTCACTTCGTCAGCCTGTCTGCCGACTATGCGCTGTCCGACGCTACGACACTGACCTCGCAGGTGCAGGCGGGCATCCAGAGCGGAAATCAGGATGAACTGAGCAACACGCTCCGGGCGAGCGCGATCGGTGCTCCCCTCATGCAGTTCGACCGTCTGGCACTCGAAGAGAGCGATGGTCTCTCAGGCGACGTGCGGTTGGGCGTACGTCACCGCTTCGGCGAAGAGCATACCCTGACCGTTGAGGCACGGGGACAGGCTGAGGAAGAGGGCGAGTTGCAGACGTTTTCCGAGACGCTCTTGACTGGAAACGGCGAGTTGGAGTTGCCGCAACGCGTCGACGAAAGCGACTCCGAGCGCGAGGTATCGCTACGAGCCGACTATACCGTCGGGCTGGGCGCAATCCGACTGGACGTAGGCTACGCCGGAGGTTGGGAGTACGAGGCGAGCGATCTGGTTTCCGAAACCCAGCGCGGAGGCGTCTTCACTCTTGACGACAACCTGAACAACAGCTACACGTTCGACGAAACGGTCCACGCGCTCTACCTCCAGGCGGCACGCGAGTGGGGGCAGATCGGCCTGCAGGTAGGCGTCCGCGCAGAGCAGGCCACGACGACTTTCGACCTCGAAACGACGGACGAGAGCTTTGGCAACGACTACGCGAGCCTCTTTCCCAGTGCCTACCTGTCGTACAAGCCGTCCGAGTTGACGAACGTACGCGCCGGGTACAGCCGCCGCATCAACCGTCCGCGCCGATGGGAATTGAACCCGTTCCCGTCGTTCAGCGACCCGCGCAACATCCGCCAGGGCAATCCCTCTCTCAAGCCCGAATACACCGAATCGTTCGAGATCCGCGCCTCGCACGTGACCGACTTCGGCTCGCTCTCGCTAACGCCCTACTATCGCCACACGACCGACATCATCCGCCGCATCTCGACCGTCCGGCCCGACGGCGTCACGGTCCGCTCCACGCGCAACCTGGACACTGCCGACGCCTGGGGCGCTGAAGGAGTCGTCTCGTTCGACGACGTGTTCGGCCTCGAAGGGTACGTCAGCATGGAAGGCTACCGTTTGCAGACCGAAGGCGATGCGATAGCGGGCGATGCTCTGGGCTGGGGCGGACGGGCCAACGCCAGCTACGCGTTCGGCGACCCGTTCGGAATCGGCGGACTCGACCTCCAAGCCACGTTCCGCTACACCGCCCCGGTAGACACCGAGCAAGGACGGACAGGCGCGCGGACGTTCTTCGACTTCGCCCTGCGCCAGAAGCTGATGAACGACCGCGCCGCACTCACACTCCAGGTGCGCGATCCTCTAGCGCTCGCCGGGTTTCAGTACACCCTCGATCAGCCGGACCTCTATCAGGAGATCGACCGCGATTGGGGCGCACAGCAAGTCGGCCTGACGTTTTCCTACACGTTTGGCCAGCAGGAGCGGCAGCGCGATACCAACCGAGACGGCGGCGGCGACTATGGCGGAGAGGAGTATTGAATCCACCTGAATTGTCGCCAGCCTCAGATCGTGCGTCGAGTAGATTGTCCGCCCCTCTTCCCCAGCGGACTCTTCATGGCTGACCAACTGGAACGCAACAAGCAGACCGCCCAGCAATTCTACGACCTCATGTTCAACGAGTGTCGCCCTCGGGAGGCCGTTGAACGGTACGTCGGCGACGCGTACATCCAGCACAATCCGCACGTCGGCGACGGTAAGGAGGCGTTCATCGCCTACTTCGAGCGGATGGCGCAGGAGTATCCCGGCAAACGGGTCCAGTTCAAGCGCGTCATCGCCGAAAAGGATTACGTCGTCCTCCACTGCCTACAAGAGTGGCCCGGCGACGAGGACTATGCCGGGATCGACATTTTCCGGTTCGATGCCAACGGCAAAATCGTCGAACATTGGGACGTGCTCCAGGTCATTCCCGACGCTTCGGCGAACGACAACACGCTGTTCTAGAGCGGAGTCTCCAGACTCTATGGAGCGGATGGACAGCGACTGCGGCCTACCTTTGCGTTGTACAACGCTCTAGCCCGTGCCGCACGCCGCTCCTCCTTCGGTTACCGACTCCCGCTCTCGAAGTAGCCTGTGGAAAGCCCTCGGTCCCGGCATTCTGGTTGCCGCGGCTGCCGTCGGCGGGTCGCACCTGGTGTGGTCGACGCGGGCAGGCGCGCTGTACGGATGGAGTCTGCTCGGGCTGGTGCTGCTCGCCAACGTGCTCAAGTTTCCGTTCTTCCTCTACGGGCAGCGGTACACCGCAGCTACGGGTGAGAGCCTGCTCGACGGATACAAGCGGCAAGGCAGCCCGTACGTCTGGACGTTCTTCGCCATCAACGTGCTTACCGGCACGATCAACATCGCCGCCGTCGCAATGCTGACCGGAGCGCTGCTGTCGGGCTACGGGCTGGACGCGTCGGTGTCGGTTCTAACCGTCGGAACGCTCGTCATCTGCGCGCTGCTCGTGCTCGTCGGGCGCTACGCCGTCCTCGACACGCTCGCCAAGCTCGTCATCGCGCTGCTGACGGTTGGGACCGTACTGGCCGTCGCGCTGGCAGTCGGAAGCGCTGATCCGGCGGCTGTTGTAGAAGTCGCCCAAGGACCGAGTGTGTGGACCTGGGCATCGTTCGGATTTCTGGTCAGCCTGCTCGGATGGATGCCGATGCCGGTTGATTTGTCGGCGTGGTCGTCGCTGTGGATGTTCGAGCGGCGTGAGCAGACGGGCCACATGGCGACCGTCCGCGAGTCGAGTATTGACTTCTACGTCGGCTATGGCGCAGCCGTCGTGCTGGCGGTCCTGTTCCTGTCGCTCGGCGCCTTAGTGATGCATCCGACCGGGCAGACGTTCTCGGCGGGCGGCGTCGGTTTCTCGAACGAGTTCGTCGCGCTCTACACGCAGACCATCGGCGACTGGTCGCGCCCGCTGATCCTGACGGCTGCGTTTGTGACGATGTTCTCGACCACGATGACCTGCGTCGACGGCTATCCGCGTTCGCTGGCCGCTTGTTGCACGTTGCTGTTTCCCATAGACCGAGCCGAGTTCGCGACGCATCCATCAAGCGTGGGTGTTGGCTTCGGTCGTCGGCGCCATTGTCATCGTGCTGACGCTGACGAGCAGTCTGCTCGCCCTGCTGACGTTCGCCGCCATCGTGTCTTTCGTCACCTCGCCTGTTCTGGCGTGGATCAACCTGCGCGTGATGCGCGGCGAAAACGTCCCCATCGCCGACCGTCCCGGCTCGCTTTTGCTCGTAATCAGTTGGGCCGGACTCGGGTTCTTCTCGCTGATGACGCTCGGCTTTCTCTACACGCTGATTGTCTGACGCCATGCTTGCCCGACTCTTCCTCGCGTGCTCTCCGCTGCTGATTGCTTCTTTCGGCATCGAATCGGGTCCCGCGCCAATCGAAGACGTACCTCCGTGCTCCTGCCTTTTTTCGTGGTGGCCGTCCGAGCGCGCATCTGTCGAGTACCGCGAGTGGATCGAAGAGTCCGATTTGGTAGCCGTTGGCGCGATGGAGTCGATGGGAACGCGGTTTCCCACCAAGCGGGAGTGAATCCAAACTGCGCGCGATGGGAGCTTCCCCGTGGGAGGTCAACTACATGGTCCACGTGATGGAGACCAGCCGCCCGGTCTTTCCTCACCGCTTCCAAATAGAACGCGTGATCAAGGGCAGCGCATCGGATTCTACCGTTTTCGTCGGTCCCCAGACGCCAGAGCAAGTGATCTGCGACTATGGGGCAAGCCCCTCGGGAGGCCCAGTCGTCATCTTTGGACGCGCGATCTCGGCAGACTCGGTGTACGCCGATCCGAGTGCGGTCGGACTCCCTCCCGATGCACCGTACCACTGGATCCCCTACTGCAACGGCGCACGAACCGTCGCCGATTACGCTGGATTAGTCGACAGCTTGCAGGTGTGGGCAGCCAAACGCTGACGCTGTTCACCCTACCCGCAGTAGACCCAGCCCTTTGCCCTTGTAGCTCGCGTTGTAGGCGCTTCGGATACCAGCGTGATCGGCGTGCGACAACTTGGGGTCGGACTTCACGAGGGCAAACGCGGCTTCCCTGGCTTGGCCGACGAGTTCGACATCGGTGGTGAGGTTGGCGATTTTTAGGGCGGGCATTCCGCTCTGCCGCGTGCCGAAGATGTCGCCCGCGCCTCGGATTTTGAGGTCGATCTCGCTGATCTCGAAGCCGTCGTTGGTGCGCGCCATCGCTTCCAAGCGTTCTACGGCTTCGGCGGAGCGTTTGTAATCGGTCATCAGGATGCAGTAGCTCTGCCGGTCGCCGCGCCCGACGCGTCCGCGTAGCTGGTGCAGTTGGCTCAGGCCGAAGCGCTCGGCGTGTTCGATCACCATGATCGACGCGTTGGGCACGTCGACGCCAACTTCGATGACGGTCGTGGCTACGAGGATGTCGGCTTCCTTGTCTTTGAAGCGCTGCATCGCCTCCTCCTTTTCGTACGACAGCATCCGCCCATGCACGAGTTCGACGCGGTACGGGCGAAACAACTCGGTCAGTTCTTCGAAGCCCGATTCGGCGTCTTTGAGGTCCAGCTTCTCGCTCTCCTCGACCAGCGGGTAGACGACGTACGCCTGTCCGCCCTCGCGCAGCTGCTCCTTGACGAACGCGTAGACTTCGCCCCGTCGCTTCTCCATCCGCACGGCTGTTTCGATGGGCTTGCGGCCCTTGGGCATCTCGCGCATCAGCGACACGTCGAGGTCGCCGTAGAGCGTCATCGCGAGGCTTCGGGGGATCGGCGTGGCGGTCATCAGCAGCATGTGGGGCCGCTCGCCTTTGTCGAACATCCGCGCCCGCTGCATCACGCCGAATCGGTGCTGCTCGTCGACGACGGTCATGCCCAGCCGCTGAAACGCGACGTTGTCCTCAATCAGCGCGTGCGTGCCGACGCAGACGTGGGCGGTGCCGTCGGCTAGCTCGGCCAGGATCTCCTCGCGTAGCTTCTTGCGCTGCCCGCCGACGAGCAGGTGGACCTTCAGGCCCAGCGGCTCCAGGTACTTGACTAGGTTGGCGTAGTGCTGCTCGGCGAGGATCTCGGTCGGCGCCATGAACGAACCCTGGAAGCCGTTGTCGACCGCCTGCAAGATCGCGGCGACAGCGACGACGGTCTTGCCCGACCCCACGTCGCCCTGAACTAGGCGGTTCATCTGGCGACCCGACTGCGTATCGGTGACGATGTCGCGCAGCGTCTCTTTCTGCGCGCCTGTCAGCTCGAAGGGCAGGATCTCCGACAGGAAGCGATTAGTCAGTTCGCCGGGCTGTCCCAGGACGACGCCCGGTTGATCGTCGCGCACCTGACGCGTCAGCGCGAGCAGGAGTTGCAGGTAGAACAACTCCTCGAACTTGAGCCGATTGGTCGCCGCCGCCAACTCTTCGCTGGACTTTGGAAAGTGGATCGCCCGCAGCGCCACGCGCCCGTCGACCAAGCCGTAGTGATCGACGACTTTCTGGCTGAACGGATCGGGCGGAAGCTCCAATCCGTGCTCTTTGAATAGGCGGTAGATCAGCCTGCGCATCGCCCGGCTCGTCAGGCCGACTTTGTCGAGCGCGGCTCCTCCGGGGTAGAGCGGGATAATGCGCCCCGTGTCGAGCGCGGCGCCCTCGCCGCCCAGTTTGTCGAAGTCGGGGTGGGTAAACGAAAAGCTGCTGCCGAACTTTTGCACCTTGCCGTGAAACGCGATCCGGTCGCCGTTCTTGAACTGCCGCCCGATCCACTGCGCGCCCTGAAACCAGACGGCTTTCATCCGCCCACCGTCGCCGTCTTCGATCATCAACTCGAACCGCGCCCGGCCTTTGCCGCCGACCAAGTTGCTCGTCTTGACCGTCCCGACGACCGTCGCCTCGCCCGTGTCCTCGCGCAGATCCGAAACCCTACTCACAGTCGAACGGTCGAGGTAGCGGCGCGGATAGTGCCGCACCAGGTCCATCGCCGTGTTTAGTCCGGCTTTGGCGAGCACGTCGGCTCTGCGCGGACCGATGCCGGGCACGTCGGCGAGCGGAGTATCGAAAAAGGACATAGCGGAGCGGTAAACACGCCCAAGATAACCGGATCACGCCCGCAACTGGAGCGACTGCTCCGCTTTGGACGCTCTATTGGCACGGCTTCTCCATGTCACTCGGTTATCTTATCGCCCTGCACTTTCCGCCCCTGCCTGTGACCCGCCGCACGTTCGTGACCTCTACTGCCGCTGCCTCAGCCGCCCTTACCATTTCGGCCTGTACGGGCAGTTCCACCCTACTCTCCGACGCAGAACCCGTCGCCGGGCGCTTGACGGCTGGCCGACTCGTCATGATCGACCTGCCCGGTCCTGACTTGGACGCCGAAAGCGTCGCTCGAATCAGGAAGTACGGCGTGACGGGCGTCTGCTTGTTCGGACGCAACATCCAGAGCGAAGATCAGCTACGCGGTCTGTGCGAGAGCCTGCGCGTCGTGATGGGACCGGATGCGCTGATTGGAATCGACCAGGAAGGCGGCGGCGTCATCCGCACGCGGACGCTGCCCTATCCGCCGTCGGCGATGAGCCTGGGCGCGGCGAACGACGAAGAACTGGCCCGCAGCGTCGGCGCGGCGACAGCGCGCGGACTGCGGTCGATGGGCGTCAACTGGAATTTCGCGCCCTCGCTCGACGTCAACAACAACGCGTCGAACCCCGTCATCGGCGACCGCTCGTATGGACAAGACCCGGATTTGGTCGCTCGTATGGGCGTGGCGTGGTCCGAGGGGTCGAAGAGCGAAGGCGTCGCGACGTGCATCAAGCACTTCCCCGGCCACGGCGACACGCTCGTCGACAGCCACTACGGATTACCGTCGGTCGACAAGTCGATGGACGAACTGATGGCACTCGAACTGCTGCCGTTTCAGCGCGCCGTCGAAGCGGGCGTTCCCTGCGTAATGACCTCGCACATCCTCTTCCCCGCCATCGACCCCGACCACCCGGCGACGCTGAGCCGCCCGATCCTGACCGGGATCCTGCGCGACCGCTTCGGCTTCGACGGCGTCATCTGTACCGACGCGATGGACATGCAGGCGATTTCGAGCCGCTACGGACGTGGAGAAGCCGCGCTGATGGCGCTTGATGCCGGAGCAGACCTGGTGATGGCGATCGCGCATGGCAATGGCGCAGCCCAGGACGAAACGCTCCAAATCGTCGAAGAAGCCTTGGCCTCAGGACGCATCGACAAACGCGACGCCCAGAAGAAAGCCGACCGCCTCAGCGCTCTCGCCGCACGCTTTCCCGTCCGCACCGCGCCCTACGCCAGCACGCAGCGCCAAGCCGATCAGTCGCTCATGGAACGCGCATGGACAGCCGGACTCACGACCGTCGGCGGCGCTCAGCCTATCGGCGCCGGACAGCCCTTCACGCTCGTGGCAGCGCGTGCCGCAGCGGGCGGAGGCGCATCGGACGCCGGACTGACCGGCTCGCAACTCGTCGGCAAGCTGTCGGAAGCATTCGACCTGCGCGTCGCCCTCTTCGACCCAGGCGATCCGCTGGGGACGATCGGCGAAGTCGAACGCGTCCACAGACCCGGCACGCCCATCGTCATCGCGACGACTCAGCGCCGTCGCCTGGGCGACCCGCTGACCGAGTTGGCGCAGCAGTTGAACCCTGCCCTGCACCTGTGCCTGTGGAATCCCTACGCCGCGCTCGACGTGCCCGCACCTGCCCTCGTCTCGTTCGGCTTCCGCCCCGAAGCACTCGACGCCGTCGTCTCCTGGCTGAAAGGCGACGAAGCTGCAACCGGGACGCTTCCCATTGAGTTGAGCGTGTGACAGTTGAGCGTCCCGCCTCATTTTCGGACACCACCTTTTCCCTCACCTCATGCCGACCCCCCAGTTTCATCTTTTCGTCGTAGACGACGATCCCAACGTGTCCGAAGCACTCGACGTGTTCTTCGACGACAACGGCTTTCAGACCACGATGGCCGACAATGGCGAGGACGCCCTTGCGAAGCTCAAAGAAACGCCTGAAGCGTTCGACGCCGTCCTGCTCGACGTATCGCTGCCCGGCATGAGCGGATTCGAGGTTCTCGAAGCGAGCCAAAGCATCGACCGCTTTACCTCGCCCGTCATCATGCTGACCGGACGCGGCGAACCCGAAGCCAAGCTGACCTCGTTCGGCCTCGGCGCCGATGACTACGTCGTCAAGCCGTTCAACCCCGACGAACTACTCGCCCGCGTCCGCGCGATCCTGACGCGTACCCAGCGCCCGGACCGCACGCCGATGGACACCTACGACATCGGCGACGTGTCGATCAACTTCTCGACCCACGAGGCGACGAGCAAGGGCGAACCCATCGCGTTCACCGCGCTCGAGTACGACATCCTGCGCTACCTCATCCTGAACCGTGGCCAGACCGTGACGCGCCGCCAGTTGCTCACCGACGTGTGGGGCATCGACCAGGACATCGTCACGCGCACGATTGACCGGCACATGGCATCGGTCCGCAAAAAGATCGAGCCGGATCCGACCGTCCCCGTCTACATCGAAACGGTCTACGGCATCGGCTACCGCTTCAAGGGCTGAGGCGTCGTTGGACACGTTTACTTTTCCGCCTCGGATGCTCTGGTATTCGAGGCGGTTTTGCGTAAAAAAGCCCGCCAGTCTTGGAGACTTGGCGGGCTTAGTCAAACGGTGCATTCGGCTTATGCTGCCGTAGCGCCGACGAGTTTGTAGCCGATGCCGTAGACGCTGCGGATGGCCCACGTGTCCTCGTCCGTGCCGTCCATGACTTTGCGGAGCGCGTTGACGTGGCGGTCGATGGTGCGGGTTTCGACTTCGCTGGGGAGATTCCACACGTCGCGCAGCAACTGCTTACGGCTGACCGTGCGGCCCCGGTAGATGATGAAGTAGCGCAGCAGGCGGTATTCGAGATCGGTCAGTTCGACCGGATCGCCGTCGCGCGTGATCTCGCCGGTGTCGAGGTTGACGCGCAGACCGCCGACGTCGTACGTGCCTTTGGTCTGGTCTTCGGCGGGCTTGGCGCGCCTGAGCACGACCTGCACGCGGGCAAGCAGTTCTTCCGTCGAGAACGGTTTGGTCAGGTAATCGTCGGCGCCGAGTTCGTAGCCGCGCATTCGGTCTTCGTGTCCGCCCAGGCCGGTAAGCATGAGGACAGGAGTCGAGACGCCGCGCGCCCGCATTTCGCGCAGCACGTCGAAGCCCATCTTACCCGGCAACTTGGCGTCGAGGACGACCAAGTCGTAGCCGGGTAGCGATGAAGCGTTTTCGAGACCAGCGTCGCCGTCATTGACGACGGTAATGTCGTAGCCCTGGGCTTCGAGATACAGTTGGAGACCCGTGCTCAGTTGGGGGTCGTCTTCTACGATAAGCAGGCGCTCGGCAGGTGAGTCGGCGTACATGCGGAGGTGGGGGCAGGAGAGAGATGAGGGCCACGCTAGAGAGCGCGGCGGCACAGTAGAATGGTACCCCGACGACTTTGGCAGGGCTGTGAACCTATGGAAACGCACACATCATCCGGGGCGAAACCCAAGCCCCTTGCGCGGTATACTTCGCCCACATGACGCTCCCCCCCCGCTACGCCCACGCCACGTTCGACGCGTACGACCCGCAGACCGATTCCCAGGCCGAAGCATTGGCGGCAGCACGGTCGTTTGCCGATGAGATCGAGAGCGTGTCTTCCATGCGCAAGCTGTGGGCGAAGATCAGCGGCACGCGCGCGCTTCCCTACCGCGGCGTCTATCTCGTCGGCCCCGTCGGAACGGGCAAGACGCACCTCATGGCGGCCCTCTACCACGCGCTCCATCCGCGCATCCCGTGCGCCTTCCTGCCGACGGGCGAACTGACGCGGACGACCGAAACGCCTGATGCCTTCGCCGAGCGAGTCGCGCGCGAGTACCGAGTGCTGCTGCTCGACGAGGTCGAAATCGACGATCCGGCCAACGAGGTCCGGCTGGTACGCACGTTCAAAGCGCTCGACCGGGCGGGCGTACTGCTCGGCGCAACCAGCAACGTCGCCCCGGAGCAGTTCCTGTCGCGCGCGTATGGAGGCGACCGCTTCCGCCGCTTCTTGATGGAGGAGTTTCGCGAAGGCTACCGCGTGATCCTGGTCGACGGCGAAGACTATCGCACCCGGATGTCCAAGCCCGGACGCGCCTGGATCGGCGATGCTGCCCAGGCGAGCGCTCACCTCGACGCGGCCTACTCCGCCGACACACGCTCCACACAACGCGTCGCCTTCGCCGACTTCCTCGACCGCTCGGTCCGCACGCCGCACGCCCGCCTGGTCGAAGAACTCGCTGCCCCCGACGCGCTCTACCTGGAAGGCATCACCATCCGAGGCACCGACGACGCCCTGCGCCTACTAAAAGTCGTCGACGACCTTTACCTCCGCCCCGACGCCCCGACGCTCTACTTCACGTCCGACAAGCCGCCGCGCGACTGGTTCGCTGCCGACGCGCAAACGTCCGACCTGAGCCGAGGCATCGCCCAAAAGTTCGACCGCACACTGTCGCGACTGGCGGCGATGGCGCAAATAGAACACGTCTAACCCCGATCAACCCCGTAGCGCCGCAATACATTGCGGCGAAGGCCAACGCGGACCACCCACATCAATCCGAACGCGCCGAAATACGCCGCGCTGCAAAAGAGCAACGCTCCGAAACGGCTGCATGGCAACGTAGCGTGCTACGTCGCTACGGGTTCTGAGGTAATCGCGTCGGGCGCCTCGGTCGGCTCCACATCTACGGCTTGGATCCAGCCTCCAGCGAGCACATCGTTGCCTTCGTAGAGGACGACCGACTGGCCAGGCGTGATCGCCTCGCGTGGATCTGGAAAGGTGACGTGGAGAGCGTCTGCTTCGGTCTGCTGAACGAGGCAGGGACCACCGTCGTCGTTGTAGCGAATCTTGCCAACGGCGGGACGCTCCTCGCGCAGTTCGGGATACTTGATCAGGTTCAAGTTGCGCGCAATCAGCGAGCGCCCCAGCAACTCGTGGCGGTCGCCGAGCGTGACGGTGTTCGTGTCGGCGTCGATGTGCGTGACGTAGAGCGGGCGCCCTAGCGCGATGCCCAGCCCCTTGCGCTGACCGATGGTGTAGAACGGATAACCCTCGTGCGTGCCAACTTGGGTGCCGTCCGTCAGAACAAACGGGCCGCCCGAAACGCGCTCTTCGAGTCCGTCGACCCTATCGCGCAGGAAGCGGCGGTAGTTGTTGTCGGGGACGAAGCAGATTTCGTAGCTGTCGGGTTTCTTGGCGATACGCGCCAGCCCCATCTCGCGCGCCATATCGCGGATCTCAGGCTTGGTGAAGCCACCCAGCGGGAAGATTGAGCGAGCGAGTTGGTGCTGCGGCAGACCCCACAGCGCATAACTCTGGTCCTTGTTCGTATCCAGCCCGCGCGAGAGGATATGGCGGCCCGACTCTTCATCCTGCCGTACCTGAGCGTAGTGGCCCGTCGCGATCCAGTCACAGCCCAGTTGGTCGGCGCGGCGGAGCAGGGCGTCCCATTTGATGTGCGTATTGCAGAGACGCAAGGGTTGGGCGTGCGTCCGGCGAGGTATTCGCTCGTGAACGTGTCGATCACCCAATCGCCAAACTCCTCGCGGATGTCGACGACGAAGTGCGTAAAGTCGTGCTTCATCGCGACGCTCCGGGCGTCGTTCATGCTGTCGATCGTGCAGCAGCCGACTTCCTTGCCGTCGGCTGGCCGCCCGCCCGACGTGTCGTAGTCCCACGTCTTCATCGTCAGTCCGACGACTTCGTAGCCCTGCTGCGCCAGCAAGACGGCGGTAACCGACGAGTCGACGCCGCCGCTCATCGCGACTAGAACGCGTCCTTTGGTGCTCATAGAAACGGGGCGATGCGAGGAGAGAAATCGACGTAACAGGTAGCGCAACAGAGGTTTAGCCGGACCGTTCCGCCTCCACTCGCTCTTTGCGCGGTGACCCATCCCGATGACTTGCGGCAATCTTCGCGCGACAGGCGAGACACACGCGCGTACCATTTGTGCATCTGTTCCTACTCCACCGCTCCATGCCGCACCGCACGCCGCGCACGCTCGTCAAAACCTCGATGGCTCCCGCCGCTATCGGCCCGTACAGCCAAGCCGTCCACGTCGGCAACACGCTGTTTTGCTCAGGCCAGATTCCCATCGACCCGGCGACTGGGAGCCTCGTCAGCGGCACGATTGAGCAGGAGACGGAGCGCGTGTTTCAGAACCTGCGCGCTGTCCTCAAAGGCGCGTCCATGGACCTGTCAGACGTCGTCCGTGTCACGGTATTCCTCACGTCGATGGAAGACTACGGGCAGGTCAACGAGGTCTATGCCCGCTACTTCTCCGACACGCTCCCGGCTAGGGAAACCGTCGCCGTCTCCGCTCTACCGCGCGGCGCACGCGTCGAAATTAGCTGCACGGCGGTTAGCTGACACAGATCGTTGCTCTTCCTGAGTTCGACTTGGTAGTCGCTCAGTCGCCCGCGTCTTGGATCTCGCGATCATAGACCGCTTTGAAGTCGCGGATGGCGCGGAAGATGGCGCTTGCCATGTAATCCTGCCCCTGCTCGGACGACAGAAAGCGTGCTTCCTCCCGGTTGGTCAAAAAGCCCAACTCGACCAGGATCGACGGCATCGACGCGCCCCAGAGCACCTGAAACGGTCCCTGCTTGACGCCCCGACTCTTCCGCCCGACGCGGGTGCGAAACTCGCCTTCGACTAGCGCCGCCAGCGACTCACTCTTGGACAAGTATGCGGCGTTCGTCATCCGTCGTAGGATGAGCGCCTCCTCATCCAGGTCGTCGTAGACCGATTGGTCGTCTTCAAGACGGACGACGGCATTCTCGCGCTCCATCACGCGCTGAGCGGCGGCATTCTTCGCGAGACCCATGAAGTACGTCTCGGTCCCATGCGCTGCCGCACTGCCCGCCGCGTTTGCGTGGATCGACACGAAGAGTTTGCCTCCAGAACGGTTGGCGATGTGGCCGCGCTCACTCAAGGTGATGAAGCGATCGTCGGAGCGGGTGTAGATGACGCGGACGCCCAGTTCACGCTCCAGGTAGGCGCCTACTTTCCGCGAGACAGCCAGCACGACATCTTTTTCCCTCACTCCGTGTCCCGACGTTCCGGGGTCCTTGCCGCCGTGTCCCGCGTCGATGATGATCGTGTCGAGGCGCCAACGGTCGCCCGAAATGGTGGAGTTGGTTGCGGTGTCGCCCGAGCGGTCGCGCGTGGGGACAGCGTCGCTCAGCCGCCGCGTCATCTGGCCGGACACCTGCACGTCACCCGCTCCGGGTCGGACATAGACGAACAGGTCTTCGTCGCGCTGCCCAAACCCGACTTCAGCAGACGCCTGCTCGCTTAGATCGATTTCGAGCCACACGTGCTCACCGTCCGGCACCAACCGCGCGTCGCGAACGACCCCGACGCTCCGCGCCAGTTGCGCGCTGTCGCTAGCCCTCATGTGGTAGAGCGGCATCCGAATGCGCTGAGCGCTCACGTCCGGCTCGCCGAACGCCGACACGCCGCCGCGCGCCGTCAGATGCAGCGTGACCGTCTGGCCCGCAAGGGACGCTTCGATCCCCGTGACGACGCTGCGCTCTCCGTCGGCGGCAAACGTCGGCGGGCGCGTGGCGGACGTGGTCGATCCGGAACGATCAGGCGCGGTACCAGCGCATCCGGCTAGCAGCGTTAGGCAGAGAGCGGCGAGCAGTCGAGTCATAGCGACAGATCGTACAGATTGGACTTCATCTCCCCGGCCTCCACGCGAACGCTCATCCGGTTTTCGCTCGGCGGCAACGCGCAGTTGTACGCGTCCGGATTGTAGTCGCAGTCGGGATTATAGGACTCGTTGAAGTCAACGACGACCGTTCCATCCTCGCGGATCGTCGGGTTGAGGTAGCGACCTCCACCGTACGACTCGCGGTTGGTCGTGCCGTCGGTAAACGGAAGCCACAAGACGGGGCGACCATCGGCGGGTTGAAACAAGGCGAGCGCGTGCTCCTCCCCCTCTAGATCAAAGACCACGCGTCCAATACGCGCGTACGGGTCGATGCCTCCTTTGCGCAGTTGGGCGCGAATGGTGCGGACCGTGTCGGCAGGTACGAAGCGCGCGACGACGCGAAAGGTGGAGTCGACCGGGAAGTAGTTGAGGCCCGAAAAGCGGCGACGCGTATTGGGTGTCAGGATCGACCGACTTGCGTCCCGCATCCGCACATCCTTTTCGAGCCGAGCGGTGACGACATCCCGCTCGTAGTCGCTCATGCGTGGCGGCTCGTCGCACGCGGCAACGAGGGAGGTCAAGAGCAAGATCAGAATCAGACGCATTTCAGGGCAGCGGGGATGCCGGTCAAGCTACTGATCGCCAGCAAGTTCGCTCAGGCGCGCTTCGACAATTTGGCGCCGATGTTCGCTGCGGCGGGCGTGAAGACTTCGGAGCGCGTCAAGTTCGGACTGCAACAGGTCGATCTCACGTGCACGGTTGGCCTGCTTCAGCGAGAACGCGTCGAAGAGCAGCGTCCGCAATCGCTTGCGAGCCGCGTCACGTTCGGGTCCAGGCGGAAGCGACATCAGTTCAGCCGAAAGGCTGAGAGCTGTAGCATCCAGCACGACTTCCTGACGCGCTGCCATCCGGTACGCCATCGCCTCGTCCGGCTCGGACGCCCAGTCGACGGGGACGAAGAGGAAACCGCCGCTGGTGGCGAAATCATCGTCGAGCGGGTCGAGCACCAGGTCTGGAGCGCGGTTCGGCGATTGATCCAGCCGAATGCTGCGCCCCTCGACACGGTAGCGCAATCCGCCGATCTCAAACGACGCCCCCGCCGGTCCGGTATAGAACACCCGTTCGCTCAGCCTGCGCACATCCAGCGAAGCCGGGAGCGAGTGCGCCTGCACCTGCCGCCCGTCGACCTTGACGCCCGAGTGGTCCATCGACAGCGTCACGCGGGCCTCACTCTGCACCGGTGACTGAGCCATCGCTCCGAGCGGGGTCAGCAGAAAGAGGAGCAGGGCGAATCGAATCATCGGCGGCGGTAGGAAAGACTCCAATCTAACGGCGCATGCCTGCCGGATCGTACGGACCGGCGCAGGCAGTTGCGACTACACCGGACGACATGAACGGTAGCACAACGGATTCCCATTCGCCAGACACTACACCAACGAACTACCGCTTACGCGCCGAAGCTGCGTGAATGCCGTTGGCGCTGGAAGCAGGCGAACCAAGGGACAGATCCGTAGCATCGGCGTCCCAGACGAGGCTGTCCATGCGGGCGCGGAGACGCAAG
This sequence comes from Rhodothermales bacterium, assembly GCA_963793245.1. GTDB lineage: Bacteria > Bacteroidota > Rhodothermia > Rhodothermales > BA12 > CAXBBB01. The sequence goes on along the minus strand of CAWBZG010000002.1, from coordinate 651,515 downwards.
GCTTCGCGCTGTACGTCGGCGATGTGCTGAGCGTCGTCGTTCCAGCCGAGTTCCAGATTGCGCGGCTGGGCGGTCTCGGCTTCCAGCGGTGTCGGCTCTTCGAGTGCGACGACGGCGACCGAACGGTCCATCTCACCCTGAACCAACATCGTGTTCTGCGACGTGCCGCTCGTCATCACGAACGCTCCGGCAAAGCAGGCGGCGGAAACGAGTCCGGCGAGAATCCATCCGGCGCGGCGTGGTCGGCGCGCACGGGGCTGAGGCAATCGGTCGCGGCGGATGCCGGGCTGGACGGGTGCATCACCACCGGCAGCAGCGAATATGGCATCCAGCGTGGACGCGTCGGGGCGGACGCTGGGACGGTGATCGAGCGCGAACGCGACTTCGCGGAGCGCGCGCGTCTCACCTGCCGATGACGGTACTCCGGTAGCGGACGTCAGGGACGCTTCGGGATCGGAATACAGGTCGAGGATCGTGTGTAGCCGTGCGTCCATCGCGTGGAGGTTGGAGGAGTGTGGGGGCACTAAGAACGTAAGGTTAGAGCGCGCCGTATTCGGTCTCGGCGGTTTTGCCCGCTTTGTTCATCATTTTGCGCAGGTTGATGAGCGCGTAGCGCATCCGGCCCAGCGCCGTGTTGATCGACACGTCGGTGATTTCGGCGATTTCGCGGAAGGTCAACTCGCCCTCGTGACGCATCATGAGCACTTCGCGCTGCTCGGGCGGAAGCTGCTCGATGCACTCCTCGAGGAACGCACCCCGGTTCGCCATGTGGATCAGTTCGTCGGCGTCCAGATGGTCGTCGTCGGTCAGGCGATCCCAGAAGATCTGATCGTTTTCGTCGTCGCCCCAGGCCGATACGTCCGTCCACTTTTTGCGGCTGCGGAAATGGTCGAGCGTCGCGTTACGAGCGATGCGCATCACCCACGACAGCCAGCGGCCTTTGTGCGTGTACTGCCCGCGCATCTTGTTCATCGCCGCGATGACGCGCAAGAAGGTGTCCTGAAACAGGTCGTTGGCCAGGCTGCGGTCTCGGACCATACCCAGTAGGTAACCGAAGATGCGCTCCTGATGGCGACGGACGAGGGCTTGAAACGCCTGCTGGTCCCCCTGCTCGAGGTAGCGCGTGACGAGCGCTTCGTCGGATTCGGAAGCAAGAGTCATGGAGAGCGAGGGAGCGGATGAAGTCGTCATGGTGCGTAACGCCGAGATGAGCGTGTTCGTGTGCGGGGTGAGCCTTTTTCTGTCTACCCAACTATCCAAACGTATGCCGCATAGGTGAAGATGACCCGATTCGAGTGCTCAACCGTCGCTCAGCGGTCTGAACTGTCGCGTTCCGATCTGAACGCGTTCGCGCGTGACCACTAGGCCAAACACGTTGCGACCATGTGTCCGTAGGAGTAGACGATTGGGGGACCGTGCGTTCCCCCACTGACTTCACCAACACGGCGATACCGGGCTGATATCTTAGACTCGATCTAAACTAGCTCCTTCTGACCTATGATCGACTCTCTGCCCGACCAAACGCTCCGCGACCGCTGGATCGCCTACCAAGCCGCCAATCCCACTCAACGTATTCGCAACGCGGCGCACGAACTCGGAGTCAGCGAGGCCGAACTCGTCCACGTGAGCGACGGCGCGCGCCAGTTGCACGTGGAGGGCGTCGACCGGATGGGTGAGTTGTTGCAGTCGGTCGAGTCGATGGGGGAGGTAATGGCGCTGACGCGCAACGACGCCTGCGTCCACGAAAAGACCGGCGTCTATCGCAACGTCGAGTTGATGCCCAAGCATAAGATGGCACTCGTGCTGGACGAGCAGATCGACCTGCGGCTGTTTCTGTCGGGTTGGCGCCATGCGTTCGCCGTCGAAACGCCGTTCGATGGAGGTATCGGCGGATTGCGGCGTAGTCTGCAGTTTTTCAGGGGCGATGGACTGGCTCTCCACAAGATTTTTCTGACGCGCGCCAGCGATGTCGCCGCCTATGAGCAGATCGTCAACCGTTTCCTCCACCCGGATGCGGATGCTCCGCTCGACATCCACCCGCACACGCCTCGCTCCGCCGAGAAGCCCGACTCAGCCATCGACGCCAGTGGATTCCTGTCCAAATGGGAGGCGCTGCAGGACACGCACGATTTCTTCCCGCTGATAGGACGCTACGGCGTCACACGCGAGCAGGCGCTCCGCCTCGCCCAAGGTCGCTTCTCAAATCGCCTCGACCTGTCCGTCACGCGCGGCCTCCTTGATGCAGCGCAGTCGACTCAGACGCCGATCATGGTGTTCGTCGGTAACAGCGGCTGCTTGCAGATTCACAGCGGCGAGGTCCGCAAGGTCAAAGCGCACGGTCCGTGGTACAACGTGCTCGACCCCGGCTTCAACCTGCACCTGAACGAGTCGATGGTGGCGAGTGCGTGGGCCGTCCGGAAGCCGACCGTCGATGGCGACGTGAACTCGGTCGAACTCTTCGATTCGGACGGCGAGATGATCGTCCAGTTCTTTGGCAAGCGCAAGCCTGGGATTCCCGAGTTGCCCGAGTGGTTGGCGCTCGTCAACGGGCTTCCACGGCTGGAAGCGTCGGCGTAACCCGCACATTGCTCCTGTCAGACCGTGCGGCGTGTCAGGAGCAATCCGTTTACTGCGCCTCATCCGCAGCGGCGACGATGGCGGCGAAGTCGGCGGCTTTGAGGCTGGCACCGCCGATCAGTCCGCCGTCGATGTCGGGCTGTGCGAGCAGTCCGGCTGCGTTGGCAGGCTTCATGCTTCCGCCGTAGAGGATGGGAATATCGGACGCGTTGGAGGCGCGCTTGGAGAGCCAGGCGCGGATCAGCGCGTGGACTTCTTGCGCCTGCTCAGGCGAGGCGGTTTCGCCCGTCCCAATCGCCCAGACGGGTTCGTAGGCGACGACGACATTGCCGATCTGGTCCGCCGACAAGTCGCCGAGCGCTCCGGCGAGTTGGCCTTCTACGACGTCTGCTACGCGATCAGCCCTACGCTCTTCGAGTGTTTCGCCGACGCAGACAATGGGGGTTACGTCGGCAGCGAGGGCGCGGGCGGTTTTGGTGGCGACGACGGCGTCGGTTTCGCCGAAGATCGCGCGGCGCTCGCTGTGGCCGACGATCACGTGGCTGCATCCGACCGCACGGAGCATCGGAGCCGATACTTCGCCCGTAAACGCACCTTCATCGGTAGCCGACACGTTCTGCGCGCCGACGTGGACGCTCGTGCCCAGCAGCGCGTTCGAGACCGCGTCGATCGACACGAACGGCGGGCACACGAGCACGTCACACTCGGACCCGTCGACCAGTTCGGCGACGGCTTTGGCGAGGCGGACCGAGGCGTCCAGCGTGGTGTTGAGTTTCCAGTTTCCGGCGATCAGCATGGCAGGCGGAGAAGAGTAGATGGGAGAGCAGAGACGAGCGGCCTCAGAGCGCGGTTTCGTCGGCTTCTTCAGACGGCGCGGCGAGGAGCGCGAACAGGTCGCTCTGGAGCACGCCCAGAGATGGGCCGACGTACTTGCCGACGAGCAGGCCCTTGCGGTCGATCAGGTAGCGGACCGGCGTCGCGCGGACGTTGTACGCTTTGGCGAGTTCGCTGTCGAGTCCGCCTTTGGCGATCACACGGGCGCCGGTCATGGGAATCTGGTCGAAGAACGCGCGTGCCAACAACGTATCGGCGCCGACGGAAACGCTGACGAACGACACGCCTTGCGGTTCGAGCAGGCGAGCGAGGGCGGCGCGGCCCTCGACTTCGGCGGAGTAGGCCGACTCACCCGGTTCAAAAAACTCCAGCACGACAAATCGTCCGTTCAGACTCGCGAGGCTGACCTGGTCGCCGCGTACCGTTTGGGTTCGGATCGCTGGGGCGCGCATGCCCGAGAGCAGGTTGGCAGCTTCGTAGCTGGCGCGCTCGGCCCAGGCGCCCCACTCGCCCTCGGCGTAGCTCCGCTTGAGCACGTCGGCAGCGTCGAGCGCTTCGTCTTTCTGCAGGCTGTCGAGCCGCGCCCGCACGATTTCGGCTTGGATCGCCGCTGCATCGGCTGGGCGGACCGCTCCGTCGCGCATGCGTTCGAGCAGGGAAATGGCCGCGTCTTGTCCGCCTGTCCGGGCCGCCGAACGTCTGGCAGCCCGAGCGACCGTCGCGTACGCCACGTTGACCGGCTCGATCTCGCCCGCCCGTTCGAGCGCCTGAGCGTCGTCGACGCCTTCGAGCATCGCGATAGCTTCCGCCGACGCCAACTCAGCGCCGACGGTACCGGCAAAGTTCTCGCGCAGGCTCCACAGAATGCCCGCCGTTTGAACGGCCGCACGCCCGATCCGCTGCTCGACCTCCGACGCATCGGCGCCATCCTCCAACTGGTCGCGGGCGTCTTCGAGTTGGGCGTCGAACTGCGCGCGCGTGTTGCGATAGGCCATCCATCCGTCGTTCTCGCGCGACCGAATGCGCATCCGCCGATCCGCTGGAATGCGAGCGACTACGTTCGCCGAGTCGCCATCGGCAACGACCAAGTCGGTAATCTGAATCGTCTCGCCTCCGACGCGGATCACGAGCGGATAGACGCCGCGCTCGGGAGCAGGCACAGCGCCCGCGAACGTACTATCGGGCTGGACGGCAAAAGTAGCCAGCGTGTCGACGACTCCATTGGAGTTGTTGAGCACGAGCACGTCTACGTCGGACAGGTTCAGGCCGAGAGTGTCGGCAATCGCCATTCGCCCGGATAGATGCGAGGTTACCTCAACCGGAGCGGCAGGATCGGACGAAGGCGACGAACACGCGGCGAGCGTGAGCAGCAGGAGGGCGGAGAAATAACGCATCAAAGGAGAAAGCGGCAGACGAAAAAAGGCCCCGGCGCCTGGAAGAGCGACGGGGTCGAAACGGTGGCGTTTGGCGCGCGACAGGTGATCGCGGCGGATGGGAAAGGTACGGCGTGCCGAAAGAGATGAGTACGGTTTGGGACCAGTGGCAGTTGAGGCTTGCGTTGAAGCAAGACCTCAGCTTGGAGCAAACGAGAAAAGCTGTCCCCCTCGATGGAGTCTGTGAACTCATCTTCCCGCTGTAAACTGCGACGCCCCCTCCCGCCACCGTTATGCGCCTCCTCCTGCTGATCTGCTCTTTGCTGCCTGTATCCGCCCTCGCGCAAGGGTTCGACACGTCGAGCGGGCGGCATCACCCCGAACTGGACTGGCGCGTGGCCCAAACGGAGCACTTTCGCATCCACTATCCGCAGCGGCTGTCGGGGATCGAAGTCGAGGCGGCGGCGATTGCCGAGGCTTCGTACGATGCGCTGTCAGCCAACTTGGGCATCACGTTCGACGAGCCGATCCGCATCTACCTGTCGGACGAGGACGAGATCGTGAACGGGTTCGCGGTTTCGGTCGGCAACGGCTACACCAACATCTGGGTCGATCAGAACGAGAACGCCAACGCGTGGACCGGGCGCGACAAGTGGCTGCGGCGCGTGATCCCGCACGAACTGGGGCACATCTTCCACTACCGCGCGACGCGCTCGTCGATTGCACCGTTCGACAACCTGTTCGCCGATCCCGTCCCGCGCGTGTGGACCGAGGGGTTGGCGCAGTACCTGACCGAGGAGTGGGACGCCGAACGCGGCGAGCGCTGGCTGCGGCAGGCGGCGCTCGAAGGCCGATGGAGCTACTCGGACGGCGCGAGTCTGTACGGCGGACGCCTGCTCTACGCGACGGGCAACAGCCAACTGCGGTGGTTCGCCGAGCAGTACGGCGACTCGACCTTGGCTGAGCTGTTCAGACACCGCACGCCCGTCCTCTTCGGCCTGGCGAGCGTCCATGATCCAAACGCCGCATTTCCGGCGACGATTGGCAAGAGCTACGGCGCGTTTACGCGCGACTGGCGGAGGCACGTCAACGCGCAGTACGGTGCCCTGGCCGTGACGCGCGATACGCCCGACAGCCTGAGCGCCCCGATCCGCCTGCCGGGACAATACCTGTGGGCCGTCCGCCCCGCTCCAGGCGGCGACACCACGCGCGTCGCGATCCACCGCACCCGCAGTCTGGCCCAACCGATCCGCGAACTCGTCATCACCGGAGATAGAAGCCGAGTCGTGGATCGAGGACGCATCGTCGGCGCCCCGGCTTGGTCGCCCGATGGACGCTATTTGGCGTGGGCACGCACCGAATACGCCCGCTTCGGCTCGCTGCTGACCGACGTATACGTGCTCGACACTCAGATCGGGGCGCAAGCGGACAACTCACGCAGAGTCAGACGCGCGATGCACCCTGAGTTTGCGGCGGATGGGCGGCTGTCGTTCGTGGTGTCCGAAGGCGGATCGGCGCAGGTGTGGACAGCACGCATCGGCGACGATCTAGCGTTGACTGACGTGCAACAGATCACGCGCCTTCCCGACGACACGCAGATCGGCAGCCTGGCGTGGCACCCGACCGACGACCTGCTCGCCGCGTCGCTGTTCGAGGCCGATGGGCAGCGACGCATCCATCTGATCGACCCGCAGGCGGCGACCAACACGCCGGTTACGCCGTCCGATCAGGACAGCCGAGAGCCAATCTGGAAGCCCAACGGGGCGCAACTCGCCTTCACCAGTCCGCGCGACGGTGTCCCCAACACGTTTCGGCTCGACCGAGCGACCGGCACCATCCACCGCCTGACCGACTTGGCGACGGGCACGAACGCCCAGGCATGGCTTCCACCGGATTCGACGGGCAGCGGCTACCTGCTCGTCACCACGTCCGAGAGCAAGACCGGAGACCGCGTCTACCGCGTCGCCGATACGCTGAGTCTGGCCGAACCGACGGACGTAGTCCCGACCGAGTACCGCGCGTGGCAGACGCATCGCCCACCCGTCGTCATTCCAAGCGTCGTCCCAATCGACTCGTCGTTGGTACTGTCGCGGACTCGCTACAACAGTTTGGCAAACCTGACGCACGTGGCGTCGCTGCCGTTTCCGTATGCCATTAACAACTGGGGAATCGGCGGGTTTACGAGTTGGGTCGAACCGCTGGGCAAGCACACACTGCTGCTCGCTGGCGGCGTCTCGCCCACCGATCTGGAGGGCAGCAGCGGCGGCCTACTTCTCTACCGCAACCAGACGCTGCGGCCCGTTCTCGACTTTACCGCGCTCTACTCACCGACCGGCGGCAGCGTCTACGGCGACAGCTTGTTCGAAGAACGCTACGCCGAAGTCACCCTCGACGCCTTTTGGAACGTCGACGCGTGGAGCACGACGTATCGCGCGGCGGGCATCGGCATGGAAGTGGGCGTTCGCTACAACAAGCTAGTCGAACCCGACACGCCCCGTCGGTTCTGCGTCAGCATCAGTCCAGGCGACTGCCCTCCTCGTCCCGTCGATACGCCGCCGGGGACTTTTTTCGATCCCCGACTGCCCGGTCCGGTCGGTAGCGGTACGCAGCTACACGCCCGACTCGGTGTTCAAACGCGGTTTTTGCTGCCCTACGCCTTCAACGACGTCCATCCGCTCCACGCGGCGGGAAGCTTGCTGCGCCTGACCGCGCGCACCAGCGTCCGTGGAACCGACTCGGGCTACCTCGACGCCGACGCCCGCGCCTACACGCTGCTGCCTGCACTGGGCGATCACCGCCTCTACGTCTACGGCCGCGCTCAGGCGCAGATCGGCGACGCCTACGCCCAGGACGCCGCCGGACTGAGCCGCTATCCCGTTTCGCAACTGGCCGTTCCTGCGTTCGGCACGCTCGAGTTGACCGATCAGGAATACGTGAGAGGCTACCGCACATTTGCAACCGGCGATCAAATGCTGTTCGCGACAGCCGAGTACCGCATGCTCATCGCTCCGAGCTTGCAAACGACGCTATTCGGCGTGATCTCGTTCGGCGCGACGAGCCTGGCGCTGTTCTCGGACGCGGGCGTCGTCTGGGGCACGCCGCAAGGCCGAGCGCACCAGTGGAGTATGGGTGCCGAGTTCAAAAACGCCATCCGCATCGGCGGCTTCTCGTTCGTCCATGCGCTGGGCATCGGCCAGCCGGTCGACGTGCTGTTCGGCCCCGACGACGCGACGCTCTACTACCGCATCGGCGGTGCCCTCCCCTTCTGAAACCTCGCTCCCTGCCACCATGAATCGCCTTCTGCTCGCCCTGCTGCTGATGATCGCCTCTGCCGCATCCGCACAGACGTCTCTCCCGCTGATCCCTCTGCCGCGTCGGTCGACGTGCGATCTGGGACGTTTGCGTTCTCGACCGATACACGCATCGTCGTCGCGCCCGGCGACGCAGAGGCCGAGCGTATCGCCTACATGCTGGCCGAATGGTTGGGCGGCGAAGGAGAAAAGCGTCCGCGCGTCTCGGCCACGACCGCCATCCCCGACAGCAGCATCGTCCTGACGAGAGACGCGTCCATCGTGGGCGACGAAGCCTACGTGCTCGACGTATCGCCCAACCGCGTCGAGTTGCGCGCGTCGACGGGCGCCGGTCTGTTCTACGCGGCTCAGACACTGCGCCAACTATTTCCGCCGTCGGTCGAGCGAGCGGCGCTGCGCTACCGGACCTTTGAGATACCGGCTGTCCGCGTCGCCGATGCCCCGCGGTTTGCGTGGCGCGGGATGATGCTCGACGTAGCCCGTCACTTCTTTAGCGTCGGCGACGTCGAGCAAGTGATCGACTTGGCGGCGCGCTACAAACTCAACGTCCTGCACCTTCATCTGACCGACGACCAGGGCTGGCGGATCGAGATCCCCGGCTGGCCGCTGCTGACGAGCGTCGGCGGCGCGACACAGGTCGGCGGCGGGCCGGGCGGCTTCTACACGCTCGACGACTACGACACCATCGTCCGCTACGCATCGGATCGCTACGTCACCATCGTCCCTGAGATCGACGTTCCGGGCCACGTCAACGCCGCCGCCGTCGCGTACCCATTCTTGAGTTGCGCCGACGAGCCACCGACGGCCTACACCGGCATCCAGGTCGGCTTCAGCGCCCTCTGCACCGAAGATGAGCGCACGTACGACTGGATCGGCGATGTCGTCCGCACGATGGCTCTCCACACGCCCGGCCCCTACCTCCACCTGGGCGGCGACGAAGCCCACGCGACCGTCGAGGCCGCGTACGTCGCATTTATGACGCGGGTCGGACAGATCGTAGCCGACAATGGGAAACAGATGATCGGCTGGGACGACATCGCCAAAGTGCCCAACGCCGACCTGCCCTCCGGCACTGTCGCTCAAGTCTGGCGCGCGCAGATCGCCGAGACGAGAGCGCGCGTCGCCCAGTCCACCGCCGATGTCCTCCTCTCGCCGTCGACCAACGCCTACCTCGACATGAAGTATGACGACGACACCAGCATCGGACTCAAGTGGGCAGGCACGACGACGGTCGAGCAGGCCTACGACTGGAATCCCGAAACGCTGATTGAAGGTCTTCCCGCTGACCGACTGCTCGGCATCGAAGCGCCGCTGTGGACCGAAACCGTCGCCACATTCGACGACTTGACGTTCCTCGTCCTGCCCCGCCTCCCCGCCCTCGCCGAAGTCGGCTGGACGGCGCAGTCGCAGCGGTCGTGGTCCGATTTCCGAGCACGTTTGGCCTCACATGGAGCCTTCTGGACGTCCGCCGGACTCACGTTCTACCGCAGTCCGCTAGTCGACTGGCAGATCGCGCGGTAGACGAGCAGCTTATGCGTCGCCGTCCAACTCCGCCTCCAACCCAAGCGCCGCATCGACCAACCGCTCGCGGATCGTGCCCAGGTCTTCGCGCTGATCCACGTAGCGCTCCATCGCCTCGCGCAGGCTCGACTCGCGCGTGACGACGGTCCGGCGCTGCCGTTCGATGGGCGCGACGATGCGGTCGATGGCGGCAATGGTATCGGCGGTTTCGAGCGCTGAGCGGATGGCGGACTTGTCGACGTTCGCGGCCTGGCTCTCGGCGATCTCGTAGCGTACCCGTACGACGGCGTCTGCGATGTCGTGCCGGGCGATGGCGTCGAGCACGAAACGCGTGGCATCGATGGTGTCGTCGGGCACTTTGCAGTCGATGCTAACGAAGCGACGTGCAGGCGTCGCACGAAAATCGACGCGGCTGACCGCGTGCGCGTCGTCGGGGCGGACGAAGCGTTTGCCGGGTTCGCTGTCGGGGTCGAGTTGGAGGATGACGAAGCCCTTCTGCTCGTCGGCCTCCTTGAACGACACGCGTTCGATGCTGCTCGAATAGACGACAGGTGGCCCGTCGGGATCGCTGTTCAGGTTTTGGTGCCGGTGAATGTGCCCCAGCGCGACGTAGTCGATTTGCGAGCCTTCGGGCACCAGGTGTGACACCTCGAACTTGGGTTCGTGCGCGATCAGGCTGGCCCGCTCGCTGTGGCTGAGTTCGGCGCCCGTCACGCTGAAATGCCCCATCAGGACAGTCGGCAGGTCACGCCTCTCCTTAGCGACATACGCCGTGATAAACCGCTGATACAACTCCTCGATCTTGTCGCGGATCTCGTTGGGTGGAAGGCCGCGCATGTCGTCGCGCGCGAGGATCAGGCTGCGGATCGGCCAGGGAAACGCGAACAGTTGCACGTCGCCGCTCTTGGTCGGGATAACGTCAGGCGTGGGCCGGTTGTAGACACGCACCTGCGGTTTTCCATCCGACAGCGTTCCGCCCAGATGCCCAAAAATGTCGAGCGCCGAGGCCTTGCCGAAGCTGACCGGGTGATCGTGGTTGCCGACGATCATCGCGACTGGAATGCCCGCGTCGACGATGGGCTTGAGGCATTCGACGAACGCACGCTGCTGCGTCGTCGTCGGCGCGGCGGTGCGGTAGGCGTCGCCCGCAAACAGGAACAGGTCGATGTCTTCTGCCAAAGCCGTCTCGACCATCGCGTCGAAGCTCGTGCGGAAGTCGATCAGGCGCGTGTTCTGCCCCGTCACCGGGTCGATGCGTCCGTGGCTGTCGACGCCGATGTGGATGTCGGCGGTGTGGAGGAGTTTGATCATTGTGCTCCGATTACCAACCGACGCGTCCTCTATCGACGTCGGCCTCTTCCTCGGCTTGCGGAGCATCGCCTTGCGGGATGATGTCATCAGCGCGCATGTACGTCGGTTGAGGGAAGCGATTGCTGATGTCGATCAGGTCGCGGTTGACCAAGCGCTGGAGGAAGTTGCCACTGACGAACATGGCGTTGTGCGCGCCCTGGCCCCACCACGTGTCGCGAAACGCAATGCGGCGGTCGTTGAAACCCACCCACGAGCCGATGACCAGGTCGGGGTGCATCGCCATGAACCAGCCGTCGGCATTGTTCTGCGTCGTGCCGGTCTTGGCCGCAAGGTCGAGGTTTCGCGGTAGGTTGTACTGGTCGCGCAGCCGGATGGCCGTTCCGTAGTCGACCGCGCCGCGCATGATGTCGACGACCGTCCACGCGGTGTTTTCGGGGAGTGCCTGGCGGCTCGACGGCTCGGCTTCGTAAAGCACGTTGCCGAAGCGGTCCTCGATGCGCGTGACGAGCGTCGGCTGGAGGTAGATGCCGCCGCGAGCGAGCGTCGTGTAGGCCGTCGTGAGTTCGAGCAGCGTCACGTCCGACGTGCCCAACGCGAGGCTCATGTAGCACTCGGGCGACACGTCGTCGGGGACGAGTTGGCTGTCGATGCCCATCCGCTCGGCGTACTTGACGACGTTGGCCGGGTTGACCATCTCGACGAGTTGGGCCGTCACGATGTTGTCGCTGTTGGCGAGCGCGTGCCGACAGCGTCCGTTGCCGCCGCCGCCCATGTTGCCGGGCGACCAGCGCTGTCCGGCGCAGGTACCGGTCCCGTTCCACGTGTAGCTAGTCGCCGGGAAGTAGGTATCGGGCGAGTAGCCGTTGTCGACGGCGACGGTGTAGACGAACGGTTTAAACGTCGATCCTGGCTGGCGTTTGGCTGCGGCGACGTGGTCGAACCAGTCTTCTTCGACATCGCGTCCGCCGACCCAGACTTTGACATAGCCACTGCGCGGGTCGATAGCGACGACGCCCGTCTCGAGTCGCGTCTTGACCGATTTGAGATGGGTCATGAACTCCTCATCGGCTCTGAGCGAAGCCAGCGCTTCGTCAGCGGATAGGCTGTCGACGGCTTCGCGGTAGCGGTCGGTGTTCCTGACGTAGCCGTCGACCAGGTTGGCGTTGCGCTCCCAGAAGTAGGCAAACGGTTCGACAGCACCCTCCTCGGCAGGCGCGCACGTACCTGGCGCTTCTCTGGCCCAAGTTGGTACCGCCACGCCGTCCCCAGTCGTAATCGACGACGGCTTGCAGGCCAGGCATTTCTTCTCTGACGGCTTCTGCGGCGGCGATCTGCAAGCGGCTGTCGATGGTCGTGTAGACGCGCAGGCCTTCGGCGAGGACGTTGCGATCGTTCTCTTCGCCCCACTTTTCGAGCCACTCACGAACGTGCAACGCAAAGTGGGGAGCGATGCTAGCCGTGACCGCGCTCGACCGGTACTCGGTGACGGTCGGCTTGTCTTTCAGGCGTTCGTAATCGGCTTCGGCCAACACGCCGCGTTTGACCATCTGAGACAGGACGACGTTGCGCCGCTTGGCCGCGTTCAGCGGGTTGCGATACGGGTTGTTGCGCGAAATCGCCGTCAGCATGCCGACGAGTTGGGCGCCCTGGATCGTGTCCAGTTTGGCCGCCGATGTCGAGTAGAACGTCTGCGCGGCGGCTTCGATGCCATACGCGTTGTTGCCAAACTCGACCGTGTTGAGGTACATCTCGATGATCTCGCGCTTGGTATAGTTGCGCTCGATCTGGACACTCGTCAACCACTCACGCATCTTCCGCGTGACCGACTGATCGAAGCCGATGTCGCGGTACAGGTTGCGCGCGAGTTGCTGCGTCAGCGTCGACCCGCCCTGCGTTTTGAAGCCGGGGATGTTCAACTTGGCCATAACGGTTTGGCCGACAGCCGAAAACGTCCGAAACAGGTCGATGCCCCAGTGCTCGTAGAAGCGGTGATCTTCGGTCGCGACGAGCGCCGTCGTGACGTTGGCCGAGATGCTGTCGTACGGTGCCCACGAGCGGTTTTGGAGCACGTGATAGCGCGTCAGCTCCTTACCGTCGGCGGTGTAGGCGATGGTAGCGAGCGAGATGTCGGGGTCGATGATTTCCTCGTACGGCGGGTTCGACGCCGACAGGTAGATCAAGAAGATGGAGATCACCAACACACCCGCGAAGAGGGCGCCTGCTACCCACGACAACGCGTAGGCCGCCGACGCTATCTGAGGATTGGGGAACTTGCGCTCCCAGAAGCCCCGGATGCGCTCGCGCTTGCCACCGGATCGGCGGACGTCAGGGTCGTTGAAGTAACGATTCAACTCGTCTTCGGAGTAGTCGGGCACAGCGGTAGCGCGGGTGGGAAAAGAGAGGGCAGAATACGCAGGACCAGCGTCTGTTGTGCCGAACCGCACGCAAAGATGCAGTCCGTTGACGCGTCGGCTACGCTACAACGTCCAAAGGCAGCGCCTCGTACCGAACCGCCTCGCCATCGGCCCAACGGAGCAGTTCGAACCCGTCGGCACCTAGCCGAGCGAACGTGCGCTGCGCGAACCAGGCGCCTGTATTCAGATACTCGCCGCGCGATACGCCCAGAACGTCCGCGCCCAGATGTTCGGCCCAATGACTGTGTCCCATCACGACGGCATCCGCCTCGCCGCTTGCCAAAACAGTGCGCGCATGCTGCCGAAGTCCTTCGACCTGCCTGGTGTCGACCGGCAATCCGCGTAATCCGTGCGACGATCTCAGCGCCAGTCCCATGCCTACGTCGGCGGGCAGCAGCTTCCACAACGCGACGGGCAACTGGGCACGCAGAACAGGACGCAGCCGACGGTACCATCCGCCGGGCGCATGGCCGTCGCCGTGGTGTAGGTGGAGCTTGAGCGGCGGGCCGTCAGGTCGCGGCACATGCTCTGTCAGCCCGTCCATCACCAGCCGAGCGCCGATCTCGCGCGTCAGGTAGCCCGCATGCCACGGGTCGTGGTTGCCAGCGAAAACCGTCACGCGCACGCCTGCATCGGCCCACCGCGCGAGTAGTCCGAACAGCCGGGCCGGAGGTGGTGGGACGGCGTGCCGATGCTCGATCCACGCCTCGAACAGATCGCCGAGTAGCCACAGCGCGGCGACTTTGCCCTCGAAATGGGTCAGACAGTCGACTAGGTCCTGCTCGTCTCTTCGGCGCGTTGCCGGATCGCGGCCCAGATGTAGGTCGCTAACGAGGAGGTGGTCGGTGGGTAGCGGCATGGGCTTGGGAGAAGCCGCAATCTACCTCACCCAAATCGGACTATTGGAAACAGCACCCGCGCCGAACACCGACGTCAGTTGGCGTTGAGATAGACCACTGCTGCAATCCGCAAACCGAACCCGCCTCCGCCGTACGCCAGATTGTCCGGGTCGCGCTGGAACGTCGCCGGGTTGATCGCCTCGTTGACCGGCGACAGCCCCACGCCAGGCACGCCGAAATCGACGTCGAACAGGTAATACGGCTCGATCATCAACGGCCCCAGCCCGATCTTGACGAACGGACCGGCATAGATGCGCATCTCGTCGGAGATCTCTGCCCAGTCCTGATCGTCGATTTCGCTCGTCGTGCCCACGCGCGTGGAGAATCGTGTCGTCCCCAGTTCGGCTCTCGCTCCAATCGTCACGACCGACAGCCCGAATGGAGAATAGATCCCATTGTCCTGAACGGCGGCTGCCATCGAGAAGTACACGCTGTTGCTGCTCACCCGGAGCGCCCTCCGAACGGACGTGCCGTTGGTCGTCCCTTCTGCTGCGCGCTCCTGCTCGCGGAGATTGAAACCCAGATCGAAGTAGAGCCGCGACAGGTAGATGCCGACGCTCCCCGTCAGTCCGTCGAAATATCCGAACGAGTCCATCTCCTCGGTCAGGAAGTCGCGCGTTTCGTTGTATCGATCCGCGACAAAGTTGAGTCCGTCCGGGCTTTCGAGATGCGCCTGATAGCCCAGGTCGATGGACATCGTCACGTGCTCGCCCGATTGCCCCCAGAGCGACGACGCTGCACAAAGTGACAGAAGGCCGGCCAAAACGTAGGGCCAAAGGCGAGAAGAGGGCATGAGCGCGGGGGAGTCGGAGAAGTCAGCGCGCCAGACTGCGGGCTACGCTCAACCTAGTCGACGCTGCCGCCGATTACTCTCCCTAGAACACGTGATTCTTGCTCCAGCTAGGCGCCAAGAACCTGCTGTAACGTCTCTGCATGCAGCCGATGTCCTCCGACGTAGCCGACACGTTCGTACGGCAGCGCGGCCTCGTTTAGTCGCGTTTCCAGCGCGGCGACGCGGTCGGGCGTGGCGAAGTAATCGCTATCGCCGACAACTATTGTCAGCCCGGGCAGCCGGGCGCGGTGCGCGTGGAGGTCCAGGTCGTGCGGAACGTCGCCGCCCCAGACGACGACGCGATCGACGCGCGTGCTGCCCAATGCTGCCCATCGTGTAGCCGTCGCTGCGCCTTGCGAGAAGCCCAATACGGTGAGGTGAACGTGCGGGCGGCGCGATCCGATTTCTTCGCGTGCAAGGGCGTCGAGGTAGCCCAGTTGGTCGCGGACTTCGTGCGCTTTGTCCTCACGCGTCATCCACGACGCGCCGACGCGCTGGTAGCCGTCGTCGAGGTAGAAGCGCGACAGGGCTTCCGGCACGATCACGCGCAGACTCGGTCCGGCGAGGGCGCGGAAGTGACGAGCGAAGTACTCGCGCCTGCTGTCCGTAGCCATGCAGTGCGACGACGACGCGAGAAGCTGTCGGCGATCCCAGCGCGAAGTAGCGCGCCGTCCGCCGGACCGTCAGGTGGTGCTCGTTGGTCGCGTCGAGCGGATCGGACGTGCGCGGATCGACAGGGGCAGATTCGTCAGCCATCAGCCGAGAGAACGCGCTGCGCTTCGCCGCGCATCCGGTTGTAGACGGCGCGCAGCCCGCGCGTGCGCGTCATGCCGAGCATCTTGTCGAGGCCGAGCGCGTGCAGAGCGTCAGCCGGAGCCGAGGCAATTTCGTCAGCCGTCGCGCCATCGAACGACTGGACGAGGACGCTGGTAAAGCCCCGCGCCGTCGGCGACTCGCGGGGAACGTCGGCCACCAAGTGCGCCCGGTCACCCTGTTTGTCGACCATCAGGAAGACGGGCGACTGGCACTCGTGGACCATGTTCAGGCCCGCGTCGCGCAGTGTTGCGTAGTCGGGCGGAAGGTCCGGGAGTTCGTCGGAGTAGTCGAGCAGCAGTTCGAGCCGGTCGGTCCCGTCGACGCTCTGAAACAGACTGGCGATGTCGTCAAAGCGGGCGCTCATCGGTCGCGCGGCGTTCCGGGTGTCGCGCCCCGTGCTATCGGCACCGAGACCAAGTTGCCCCACTCGCTCCAGCTGCCGTCGTAGTTCTTGACCTTGTCGTAGCCCAGCAGATACTTGAGCGCGAACCACGAGTGGCTGCTCCGCTCCCCGATGCGGCAGTACACGATGGCGTCCTGATCGGGCGCGAATCCAGCCTCGGAATACAACGCCTCCAGTTCGGCAGCCGATTTGAACGTGCCGTCGGGGTTGACCGCCTTGCTCCACGGCACGTTGTGCGCTCCCGGCACGTGTCCGCCGCGCATCGCCCCTTCCTGCGGATACTCGGGCATATGCGTCAACTCTCCGGCGTACTCGGCAGGCGAACGGACATCGACCATCGGACGCTTAGTCTCGATGGCGACCATCACCTCGTCACGAAATGCGCGGACGGAAAGGTCAGCAGCGTGGGCTTCGTACGTGCCGCGCGGAAACAGCGGACGGTCCTTGGTCAGCGGACGATCTTCGGCGATCCACTTGGCACGTCCGCCGTCCATGATCTTGAGTTTGCTCTCGTCGTGCCCGTACAGGCGGAAGACCCACAGAGCGTAGCAGGCCCACCAGTTGCTCTTGTCGCCATAAAAGACGACGGTCGTGTCGGTCGAAATGCCACGCGCTGCGCACAGCCGGGCAAACGCATCGGGTCCGACGTAGTCGCGAACGACTTGGCTCTGGAGGTCGTTGACCCAGTCGAGCTTGACAGCCCCGGCGAGGTGTCCGGTTTCGTAGAGTAGGAGGTCTTCGTCGCACTCGACGAGGCGGAAAAGGTCGGTATCGGCCTGATGTTCGGCCACCCAATCGGTGGAAACGAGCATGTCCGGGCGAGCAAACGACGTCATATAGAGAGGCGGTGGGTGCATCTGATCAAAGATAGGCGCGGTCCTCAGCGGGGCGCAGCACACGCGAAAGCGTGCACTCGGACGGCGTTCCAACGCACACATTCCGCACCTCGCCTTCATCCTCTCCACCAGAGCACACCGATGCCGCACAAGCGCCGACGTTCCGTGACATCTCGGCCCATCGCCTTCCGTTCTATATCCCACGACACAAGGTCGCCTATTCCACCCAACCCCCTCCTACCATGCGGACCCTCTCTCTCCTCGCCTTGCTCTTCGCCCTGGCGCTCCCCGCCCAAGCCCAACGCAACCAACGCTCTGCCGACTCTCCGCCCGGCGAGCGCACCATCGAACGATTCGACCGCTCGGTCGATCTGACAGACGCCCAACGCACCCAAATGCAAACGCTGCTCCAGAGTCACGCCGACGAACGCCAGGCCGAGCGTGAGCGAATGCGAACGGAACGCCAAGCCCTCCAAGACCAACTCCTGTCGGTCTTGACGCCCGCGCAAAAAGCAAAACTCGAAGCCGAGCAAGCCGAACGCCGCGACGAGCAGGTCGACCGACGAATCCGCCAGATGACGCGCCAACTCAACCTGACCGACGCACAGCAAACGCGCGTTCGCACCCTGCTCCAAGCACAACCCACACGGCAGGATCGCAACGCCGATACGAATCCACGCCAGCAGATGGAGCAACTGCGCAGCCAGATCAACGAGATGCTGACACCCGAGCAGCGCGAACGAGTCGACGAAATGCAGCAGCGCTCCCGTCGCGGTGACCGGATGCGCGGTGGACGCGGTGGTCAGAGAGGAAACCGCCGCTAAACCAAACCAAAAGGAGATCTGGCAGGTCTCAGGCGACCTGCCAGATCCGCGTTGGAAAACGAGATGCGCTACCCGACCAGTTCCGCCGCCTCGTCAAAGCGCACGCTGACGAGTTTCGACACGCCCGGCTCCTGCATCGTGACGCCATAGAGCCGATCCGACAGTTCCATCGTGCGCTTGTTGTGCGTGACGAGGATGAACTGCGTCTGGTCCGAGAACCGGCGAATGATGCGCATGAATCGGTCGACGTTGGCTTCGTCGAGCGGCGCGTCGACTTCGTCGAGGATGCAGAACGGGCTAGGTTTGACGAGGTAGATCGCGAACAGGAGCGCGATGGCCGTCAACGTCTTCTCGCCGCCCGATAGCTGAGCAATCGACGCAGGGCGCTTGCCGCTTGGACGGGCGAAGATCTCGACGGGCGAGTCAAGCAGATCATCGGGATCTGCGAGGGTGAGTTCGGCGCGTGCTCCCTCACCGAACAAGTCGACGAACAGCGTCTGGAACGACTGCTGAATCTGGGCGAACGTCTTCTCGAATCGACTGGATGCTGCCGCGTCGATCTCGGCGATGGTCTCTTCGAGCAGCGACTCGGCTTCTTCGAGATCCTGCTGCTGCTCCCGCAAAAACGTGAGCCGCTCGGACGCCGCCTCGTAGTCTTCGACCGCCAGGGCATTTACGGCGCCGATGCGACTGAGCTTGCTCTTGAGGTCAGCGAGTTCCTCTCGTGCTCCCCCGGAGTCGAAGCCGTCCGGCACGTCGCCGGTATCGTCCGTAAGCGTCGTTTCGTGAGACGCTGCCCACTCCTCTTCGAGTGCATCGCGCCGCGCGGCGACCTGCGCCTGCGCCACCGCCACCGCCGACATCCGCTCGGACGCCTGCGACTGCTCCCGCCGCGCCTCACGCACCTTCTTTTCGACCTCGGACATGGTCGACGCCGCCTCCAATACCGCGTCTTCGGATTCTTGAACCGCTTGATCGAGTGGCTCACGCGCATCGGCCAACCGAGCAACTTCGGCCTGGGCCTCTATCACCTCACGCTCTCGCTCCAACGCCGACTCACGTTCCGCCTGAGCCTGAGTCGCATCTCGGTCTCGCTGCTCTCCAGTTTCAACTGAGATGCGAGCAGCACGTTGCGCTTCACGTTCGAGCGCTTCGAGCCGCGCACCGGCTTGAGAGGCCGCGAGCGTCGCCGACGTAAACGCCGAAAACACGTCACGGGCCGCAGTCTCCGACACGTGCGCATCCGATTCTGCATTGCGCACCCTGTCTTGCGCTGTGCTCAGTTCGTTGGCCGACGCATGTTCGGCTTGCTCTAGCGACGGGAGCGCTTCGCGGGCGCTCCGTTGTGCTGCTTCCGCCTGCTCAATCCGTTCGGCATGGAGCCGCTGCGCGTTGGCTGCCGACTCTCGGGCCAGCGTTGCTCGATCCAGCATCTGCTGGGCTTTCCGCACTTGCGTAGCCGCCTGATCCGCCTGCTGACGGAGTTCGCGAAGCGCTGCACGGTCGTCAATACGCAGATCGTCGACGTTGCGCTGAGCAGTATCGACAGCGTGCTGCGCGATGTCAATTTGATCTTCGAGAGTCGCCAGACGCTTACGCTGCTCGGCGCGCGTGGGAGCAGGCGCGCCAGAATCGGGAGCACCTCCAAAGCGAGATGCGGCAACCTGCAAGCTTCCAGGAAGAGGCGCGCCCACCCAACTACCGTCGGCGACGATGGCGCGGAGGCCAGGCGGTACGTCGTGGGCGTCCGGGAGCACCTCGACGACGCACCAGCCTTCCAAGAGCAATTCGATGACAGGTCGATTCTCACCACCGACCTGAACGTGCTCCGAGAGCGCAGTCCATCCGTCGGGTGGCCGAGTTGTTTCTGAGCGCGAGGCAGTCTCGCGCACGAGGAGGGTTACTTGTCCCGCTCCTTTCTCACGAAGAACCGCGACAGCGTGCTCCGCTGCTGTATCGTCGTCGACTATGACGCATCGCCTCCATTCGGCCAGGGCTACTGCGACGGCGCGCTCCCACCCAGCCATCGGTACAACCACATCGTCGACTGTCGAGAACGCTCCACCATGCACTGCCGGTGTTTCGGCGAGCGTGCGGACGCCTTCTGAGAAGTCACGCGTCGCATTGACAATCTGACGGAGCACGTGTGCCTCGGCTTGATGAGCATCAAGTTGCCGCTCTGCGTCTCGGAGCACGATGGACGATGCCTCGAGGTCTACCCTATGCTGCTGCGCCTCAGCCTCTGCTGTATCTATCCGCTGTTTGGCTTCTTCTGCTTGTCGCTCGGCTTGCTCGGCGACGCGCTGTGCTCTTTCGATTTCCACTTCGTGCTCCGCGTCATCGTCCAAAGTTGGAGCCGCGATCAAGCGGTCGCGTTCGGCGGCGTGCAGGTCGACGGCAGCGAGTTGGCGATCGAGGGCGCGGCGTGCATCGGCATGCTGCTGCTGCGCCTGACGTTCGGACTGAGTTGCCGCACGCAACGCGCCACGAGAAACGTCTAGTGCTTCCTGCGCAGCGTCACGCTCGGCCTTGGCCTGGGAGAGAGCTTCGGCAGCACGTTGGGCTTCGGGGCGAGCCGCTTCGAGGTCGCCCGTGATGCGGCTCTGGTCGGCTTGCAACTCCTTTAACCGCTTGGTCAACTGCTCGGCCTGGGCCGAAAGGCGACGCGCGTCAGCCTGGGAGCGATCGCGGCGTTCGTGCGCTACGCGAGCTTCGGCTTCAGCCTGGCGCAGCGTGTCGAGGTGGCTCTGCAACGCATGCTGTGCCGTTCGGCGTTCATCCTCGGCGACGATGCGATCGGACTCAGCGCGTTCGCGTTCGGCTTCCTTTGCCGTGACCGACGCAGCGGCTTGGCGCGAGAAGTCTTCGGCGGCCTGGAGATCCGACGTGTGCTGAGCCAGTGCTGTCGTCAAGCGGTCGTACTCGAACAGCGCGATCCACCGTTCCAGCTCGGCTCGGCGGGCGTCGAGTTCGCGGTGTCGAGCGGCCTTTTTTGCCTGTCGTTCGAGCGAGTTGGCTTGGGCTTCGACTTCGTCGACCAGGTCGCGCAGACGCGTCAGGTCGTGCTGGGCGCCTTGCAGTTTGTTCAACGTCTGGCGGCGACGCAATTTGAACTTCGTGATACCCGCCGCTTCCTCGAACAGGCGCCGCCGATCGTCGGCGTTGTCGCTCAATAGCTGATCGACCTTAGCCAGTTCGATCACCGAGTAGGCGCCCGATCCCATGCCCGTGTCCATGAACAGGTCCTGGATGTCGCGCAGGCGGCAGGTGACACCGTTGAGCAGGTACTCGCCCTCGCCGGAGCGGTAGAAGCGGCGCCCAAGCGTGACGTTGGCGTACTCGGTCGGCAGGATGCCCCGGCTATTTTCGACCGTCAGCAGCACCTCGCCCATGCCGACGGGCCGCCGCGACGACGTGCCGTTGAAGATGACGCCTTCCATCTTGTCCGAGCGCAGCGCCTTAGCCCGCTGCTCGCCGATGGCCCAACGCACCGCGTCGACGATGTTGCTCTTGCCGCACCCGTTGGGGCCGACGATGCACGTGATGCCGTCGTCGAACGTGAGCGTCGTCTTGTGGGCGAAGCTCTTGAAGCCGTGGAGTTCGAGGCGGCGGAGGTGCATACGTCGGGCGGTAGGGGCGGCGAAGATACGAAAACCGCCTCTGCTCCCGCTCCTACCGCCGCACCAGCGTGTGCGTCGTCACGCGCCGCTCGGTCTGTACGCGCACCACGTAGACGCCCGCCGACAACGGTGAACCGTCTAGTTCGAACGTGTGCGCTCCGGCCCAGGCAGACGATTGATTCGCCAGTGTTGCCACTCGCCGCCCAAGCGCGTCAAACACGTCGACGGTCAGCGGCGACGCGTTCGTCAGGTGGACGGTAATCGTCACGCGGTCCGTGAACGGGTTGGGAGCGGTCGCCACGACCAGATCAGACTCGGGCGCAACGTAGGCTTCAACGATGGGACTGTACGCAAACGCGCCGTCGAGATCCGTCTGGCGGATGCGGAAACGATGAGCGCCCGGTGACAACGCGTCAGCGGTCCAGCGATAGCTCTTGCGTTCGAGCGTCGTTCCGGATCCGGGGAGCGTGCCGAGTGCGCGCCAAACGGTTGACTCACCGATCGGCTGCGTTTCGACCGTAAAGGCAGCGTTGTTGGTCTCGCCGACCGTCTGCCACGTCACGTCGACGCGCGGTCCGTCGGCGACGGCAAGGACGCGTCCCCACTCGACGGGCAGCGTACCGCCCCGGTTGCTGTCGAACGCGCGTGAGGCGAGTGTAGAGTCGAGCACGTACGGATTGTCCGTCCCCTGATAGGCGCGGATGCGTAGCGAGCGAGCGCTGTCGGCAGCGGTCGACGGGTCAGCGCGGTGCCAGGCGAGGAGGGTTGGGACTTGCGCTTGGAACCAGGCGGTGTCGGATTGGGCGCGGTACAGGGTGTAGAAGTAGAACATCGCCCTCGCCACGTCGCCTTTGTGATCTTCGCGCGGCTCAAACTCGGCGCCCGTCGTTTCCGAAAACAGATCGCGGATGGACAGGGTCGGGCTTTGTCGTCTGCGTGGTGGGGCCGAACCACTTGCTGGCAAAGTCATCGTCGACTTCGGCGAACGGATCGTTGCTCCGGCTGCTGTTCGACGACTGGGTGACGGCAAACAGGTGATGCATGTCGCTCTTGGCATTCCCGGTCTCGGCCCCGTGCGATTGCGGCCACGTGTGCTCGGTCGAGATCCGCAAGCTGCTGTTGTACGCGTAACTCGTCGGATCCTGATTCCTATCCATCCAGGTCGCTCGACCCGTGTAGACGCACCGAAGCGAGTCGCCCGGCTCCAAGTCGACGCGCAGAAAGAGCGTGTCTCTGGCGCGGTCGTAACTGAATACGGTTGCGGGCTGGTAGTCCGATGCGAGTCCAGCGATCAGGTCGAAGCCCGTCTGCGTCGGGCGGATCGTCTGAGCAAAAGCGGACGGTGCGAGAGCGAAGAGAACGGCGAGGGCGAACCAATGGCGAGCGATCATGAGCAGCGGTGAGGTGCTGTGCGTTATCGGCAACTGGCCTGACGAACTCAATTCTTACTCTCTGCCACAGCGACTTTTCAAGCGACGAGAGCAACTCCTCGCATGACCGCCACTCCCCTCTCGGCACATCGCTTGCTTCTGCCCACGTATCCTCACTCACCCCTCACCCCCGCTCCTATGCGCGCCTTCTCTACTCCCTTCCGTCCGCTTTCGTGGACGCTCCTGGCCCTCCTCGTAGTCGCCCCTGTCGCGGCTCAGGACTTCGACGAGGACAGCTACACCCCACCCTCCGAGATCTACGGCGTGTTCGACGGCGGACTCGCGCTCGCCATCCCCAGCGGCGACTTCCGCGATCAGACCGGCAACATCGGCTTCGGAGTCAACCTGGGCATCGGCGTCGGATCGCGGACGCTTCCGTTTGTCGTCGGGGTCGAAGGCGGCTTTTTCATTCTCGACAGCAATACCGAAAACGTCCCGCTGAGCACGACGGTCTTCGGTGTCAACGTCGATGTCGAGACGACGAACAATCTCGCTCAGGGCCACCTCTTCCTGCGGATGCAGCCGTCGAGCGGTATGCTGCGCCCCTATGTCGAAGGACTCGTTGGCGCGAAGTACCTGTTCACCGAGACGACCGTTCGCGACGAACGCCGCCGAGATAATGACGACGGCGTGTTCTCGTCGACCAACTTCGACGACTGGTCGTTTAGCTACGGCGTCGGCGCGGGCGCGGCCATCGAAGTCTATCGTAACCGCGATCCGCAGTCGGACTCTAGGTACCGTCAGCATTCTCGTGAGCGCGCGGTGGACGCCCGGCTCGACGGCCGAATACCTCGACGCCGCCACGATCAGCGACCGCAACGGCAACGGCGTATTCGATAACGGCGACGCCAACATCAGCCGCAGCCGCACCGACGTAATCGTGCCCAGCATCGGCGTATCGATCACGTTCTGATCGCCTGCTTAACCTGCGCGTCCCGACGGAGTCTTCTCGGTCGGGACGCGCTCTGTTTCAGGCGTCGTCGGCCTCGACGTCAGACGGCACGTCTTCGACCTCTTCTATCACGACGACACCGGGCAGCCGCAGCAGCGCCGTCGTTCCCTTGCCTACCGTCGAGTCCAGCGCGAACTGGGCGCCGATGATGCGTGCCAGCCCGACGACCACGGTCAGGCCCAGCCCCATGCCTTCGTAGTTGCGCGTGACGCCCTCGCTGCTCTGCACGAACGGCTCCGACGCGCGCGGCAAGAACGCCGCGTCGATGCCGATGCCCGTGTCCGTGACGTGGACCACCAGGTCCGAGCCATCGGCTCTGGCTTCCAGGCGAACCGTTCCGTCGGGCGTGAACTTGGACGCGTTGGACAGCAGGTGGCCGACGATAGTCTGGAGTGCCCGACCGTCGATGTGAGCGGTTATCGGCTCCACTTCGATCTCGAAATGCAGGTCGGCCCCTCGAATCCGGTCGGCGTACTCTCGTGCCACGTCCGATAGCAACGCGTCGACTTGGTGGTCGGCTGGATTATCGACGTATTCGCCGCCGTCGATCTGCGTTAGGTCCAGCACCATCACGAGCGACTCCATCAGGCGCCGCCCGCTGTCGCCGATCATCATCAGGAAGTCCTCCTGCTCCATCGTGGCCGCATCGCGCAGGTCGTCGCGCAAGATGTCGGACAGGGCGATGATGCCGGAAAGCGGCGTTCGAAACTCGTGGCTCAAGTTGTCGAGCAGCGTCGACTTCAGGCGGCTGACGGCTTCGGCGCGCTCCTTGGCTGCGACGAGTTCCACATTGGCCGTGCGCAGTTCGCGCGTCCGGGCATCGACTTGGTCTTCGAGAAACGTGCGATGCCGGGCCAGCGCCTGATCGCGCGTCTGGATCTCGCCCAGCATCGCGTTGAACTGGGTGGCGAGTTGGCCCAACTCGTTCGACTTGGGCGGCTCGACGCGGACGGCGAAGTCTTTGGCCTGTGCGACTTGATAGACCGTAGCTGTCAAGTCGCGAATCGGCGCGGTGACCCCTTTCCGAAAGCGTAGCGCAGCCACCAGAGACAACCCTAGCGCGCACAACAGCACCAAGCCGCTGATCAAGAGATAGCGCGACCGCCTCCGCTGCTCCCCCTCCAGACTGTACTTGACGACCAGACTACCGACGCGTCTCCCATCATCCTCAATGATGGGATGGACAAGCGTAAACGCATCGTCGCCGTACGTGACGCCAGCCTCGCTTATCGCCAGCGCTTCGCCGGTTTCGGGATACTGCGCGAGCACACCGCCGTCGGACGTAAATAGCGTGGCCGCCAACACGTCAGGCACCTCGGAGAAGCCTTCCAGTCCTTGCTGTGCCGAAAAGTCGTCGCCAAAGTCCAGCGCCGCCGACAGCGACGCGCCCACGATGGCGGCCTGATGGTCGAGGCTGCGTTCGAGTTGAGTCCGAAACGTAGCACGGTCGAGCAGAATGAACGCCGCACACGCTGCTACCAGCCCGAGCGTGCTCACCCCGAGGATGACCAGAATCAGTTTGCGGTCGAGCGATGACCTCACGGACTCACCTGGAGAATGGGTCCGGTGTCGACTTCGTACTCATGGCCTGTCACGTAGGCGAGAGCGAACGATAAAATGCTGATCGATTCGAGCGCACTCGTCGTATCGGCTTGGGCGGCTCGCAGGGCGTCGGGGTTGGGCGAGCGGATCAGACGCAGGAAGTCGGAGCGGAGAAAGCGCCCCCAGCCCGAGCGGGGACTGGCGGCGTCGAGCCACAGGTTAGGCGTCGCCTGCCAGACGCGGTACGGGTTGCCGTCGCGGTTGCGCGCCAGTCCGCCGAGCACGTCGACACCGACACCTGCTTCAGTCGACAGCACAAAGCGCTGTCCGCCCGCTGCAATTACCAACCGCTCGTCGGTTTGCGAAACGATCTCGGCGTCCGGCTGCAGATAGCGCTGCACCTGGCGCCACGGCGACTGGGCGTGCGAGGCCATCGGAGTCGCTACGGCAGCGAAGAAGAAGTAAGGAGAGAAAGCGGCTCATAGAATCACCTCATCACGTCCAAACGACAGACGGTAGGAAGCCGATACGGTCAGGTCGTTGCCTGCGTTTCTCAGCCCCAGATTGCGGCGGAGGCTCAGCGTGAGCGGCCCCCACTCGCCCCGGAGCGTACCGCTCACGCCCGAGTTGCTCAGCGCGGCGAACTGATAGTCTACGTCGTCCGTCGGCACTCCGGTCAAGATCGGAGTCAGCGGGTCGTCGACGCCGTTAAAGGCGTGATAGCCCGTCGCATAGACGCCGACGCCCTTCCACCACGCGCCGACCCCGGCGATTCCCTGGACACGTCCGTATTTGTTGACGATGCCGCCGACGTAAGCCGATGGGTAGACGGCGCGATCGCCCCCGAGCAGCCACTTGCCGTCGGGCCAATAGCGCACCGGTTGACGCGTAGATCGGTGTCTTCGGCGTAGAGCGCCTGACTGTCCGTCGACCCCAGCACGCCGACGCGAGCGAACGACTCGACACGCCACAGCGGACTCAGAATGTGGTCGTACCCTGCCGTCAGCATCAATCCGTCCTCCGATTCGGCGAGGGCCAACGGGAGCGTCATCGTGTCGCGCTTGGTGGTGCGCTGAAACGTCGCGCCGAACGTGTACGGACCGCGTCCGAGTGTCACGTCGAAAAACTGCCGCGCGAACGTCGACGTCGAAGATCCAGATCGGCGAGGTCGACGTTGCCCTGACCGCCGTCGTCCCGCTCAGCCTGGCGTGGCTAATGTCCATGTAGGCGTAACTAACCGTAACGTCGTCGACGATTTGCGCGTGCAGCGGGGACCCGCCCAACCATAGGGCGAGCAAGAGGAGGCGTAGGTGTGGCATTCCGGGGGGATTGGGGTGCCTGTGCGCTATCGGAAGCAGAGAGCCAAACTTAACTCGCATCGCCCCAACCTGCAGCGTTGCGCGCAAAGGCTATGTCCGTTGTCAATCGGATAGAAAGACGGACGTGCGGCGACCGAAAGCCACGAAGCGCTACGTCGACGAGCGCCCCGCTGCAGAGTAATTTCACGCTGAGTGAGAGGTGTGCCATACTGCTGTCCATAGGTCGGACATATCCTTGCACCTCACCAACCCGGACCGCGCCGTGGCGAACAATCTCCACATTTCGTACGACCTCGGATCCCGCTCTCGGACCGACTGCGCGCGTCTACACGGCGTCATCCAATCGCTCGGCGGAGGAGCACGCGTCCACGATTCGCTGTGGTACGTCCGGTCCGAACACTCGGCGCCTCACGTAGCATCGGAAGTGTGGAACGCCCTCACCGATGTCGACTGCCTGTACGTCATCGACGCTACCAACAACGACTGGGCCAGCTACAACCTCCACCCCGACGTAGAATCCGCTCTGGCCCAGGCATGGGGACCAACGCGGTTTTCGTTCTGATTCGTCTCTATCGGTACCGAGCGAGCGCGTCTGTTTCCTCGGCCTCGTTCTGCGGTACCGTCACGGTCGGCATCTGCCGCTCGTTCATCGCTTCGATCCACTCGGCGACGCCGTCGCGCTTCATCAGCGCACTGCTCGTTTTGCGAGGCGCGATTCCATAGATGGCTCGGTCTCGCCACGGCTTGGAGTCGCCAAAGGCCCAGCGGATTCCGCCATAGGTGGCCGGGTCGCGTCCGTCGAGGCTCAGCCGGTCGTTGAGGTAGCAGGCTGTCGCGAACGCGTCAGCGGGGTCCGGGCGCCACGCGAGGATCTGACTCGCCCAATACATCCGCAGGTTGTTGTGCATCCAACCATCGGCGAGAAACTGCTTTTGCGCGGCGTTCCACAGGTCGTCGTGCGTCTGTCCGTGGACGAGTTCGGCGAGGGTGTAGTGGTGAGGCCGTGGGTCGTCTGAGTGCGCGTCGAGTGAGGCGCGAGCGGCGTCGGGAAGTCCGGCGTAGCGCGTCCAGTCCGGTCGGTGGCGCGCGTTGTGGTAGTGGTATTCGCGCCACGTCAGCGCTTCGTCGAGGAATTTCCACCGGGCGGAGGCATGGAGGCCAGACTCGCGCTCGGCCTCATAGACACCTCTCGCCAGTTCGACCGGCGAGATCACGCCGAAGTGCATCCAGGGCGACAGCCGCGCGGTCCCCTCAAGGGCTGGATTGTTGCGCGTCCATTTGTATCTCGGCACGACACTGTCGATGGCTTCGCGGAGCCGGTGCAGCCCAGCGCTTCGATGCCCTCGAAAGTCGGGCGCAGGGGGCAGACTCAGATCGACGCCGGTTTCAGCGATTCGAGCGTCGAGCGCTGCGGCGGCATCGCCTTCGATAGCTTCGTGAGGCACGTCGAGATCGCCGTCGAAGCGAGAGACGTCGGGCGATTGTGTCAGATCGGTTTCGACGTGAAGCGTGCGCATCGGCGTGTGGGCGGCGCGAAAGGCTTTGGTCGTGCCGAGCAACTTGGCGTGCGTGTTCATGGGCACGAGGCAGCAGGCATCGACGGCGAATACAGCGCGTTTGGTCTGTCCGGCGAGCGCGTCGGCGTAGGTGCGTGTTACGAACGTCGGCACGTCGTCGACAACAACGGCGCACGCGCGTCGGCTCAATCGGTCGGCTAGATCGACTTCGCCTTCGCCTTCGCGCCGCAGAAACCGGACGAATCGCAGCCCTCGCGCCTCGATTCCTGGCCCCAACTCTTGCGAGGCCTCCAGAATGAATCGGTGCAGCCGCAGCGAGGCGTACGGATAGCGGTTTTCGAGCGCGTGTAGCACGACGACCGGCTTACCGATCCGATTGCCCAGCGCAATCGCCGCGTCGACGGTGGGATTCTCGTCGGCACGCAGGGCCTGCATCAGCCAGCAGAGCACAAACTCGCCCGACTCGTCGATGGCGTGTTCGGTCAGGCGCCGCGTGCGCAGCCGCAGCAGGTCGAGAGCGGTCGGTGTTTCGTCGGGCATGGTGGTGCGGTTGGCAGGGTGAGACGAGGTGCTCAAGCAGGTCGGTCCCCAGCGCATCCCAGGTCGATCCATGAGCGATACGAGGGCGGATCGACGCGGTACTTGGCCATCCACCGCCGATCGACCAAGTGTTTGAGTGCTAGCGCCCAGCGTCCTCTACCTGCAACCGGACCAGCGGCGGCTATCGCCCACGGCTCGCCCGTCGACAGGATCAGCGGGGCGACCGGATAGGGGCGAAAGGCTTGCAACTCGGCATCGTCCGGCTCGTCGCCTGCGCGGACGCTCTCGACCGAGCGGCGCACGTTCTCGGCCAACAGCGGCCCCTGTTTGACGGCGTGCACGCCGATGCGAGCCAGCGACTCGTGCCCGTCGACGGCGGCAGCGTCGCCCGCGACGAAGATTCGAGCGTCGGTTTGGGCGAGTAGGCTGGTCTGCACGCGGACGAATCCTTTTTCGGTCGTCGGCAATCCGCTGTCGGCCAGCCACGACTGACCGACCGACCCGGTGGCCCACAGGACCGCGTCGGCTCCAACCGTGTCGCCATCGACGAGCCGCACGCCGTCTGCATCGACCTGTGCGGCCTGAGTGTGCAGCCGAATGTCCGCGCCGCGCCGGTCCAGCAGGTCGTGCGCCCATCGTCCGGCGCGCTCGGGCAGGCCGCTGAGTAGCCGGTCGCCCGGTTCGATGAGGGTCACGTGTACGCCAGGGCACCCCGCCGTCACGTTCAGCGCCGTCTCGACGCCTGCCGCTCCTCCTCCGACGATCACGAGCCGCCCTTCGCGCAGATCGGCCAGCGATTGGATGCGGTGGAGCGGCTTGGTCGGCGTCGCCGATCCCGAATCGCCCGGATTGTGGGCGCCCACGTCGATCACGAGGAGATCGTACGTCAGCGTCTCGCCGCTCGCTGTCGAGACCGTTCGGCGTTCCCGATCCAGCCGGGACGCGCGCGCCTGGACGAAACGGATGCCCTCGCGCGCGCAGATCGCCGCCAGATCGATGGTCACGTCGTCGCGCGTGTAGACGCCGCCGGTCCACTCGGGCACCATACCGCTGTACCACAACTCGGGGCGATCCGAGAGCAGCGTCACGTCGGCGTGCGGGGCCAGGTCACGCGCTCGGTCGAGTAGCGGAAGCGTCGCGTGTCCTCCACCGACGATGAGTAGGCGAACGGGATCAACCATCGTTCGCCTCCCCCGTTTCGGTCATCACCAGTCGGCGGCGCGGCAGGTGAGCGCCGTCGTTGAGGTCGCGCACGAAGGCGATCAGTTGCTCGCGCAGTTCGCAGTGCAGGTCCCAGGCATCCGACGGGTTCGAGGCCGAGCAGGTGGCGCGCAGCTTGAGCGTCTCATCGGTCGCGCCGACGACGATCAGGTTCGGCTCCTCCTCCTCGTCCCACAGATCGGAGGCGCGCAGCAACTCGTCGAACTTGTCGCGCACCTTGTCTACATCGATGGTGTAGTCGGCGTGGAAGTAAATGGGCTTGATGAGGTGGGCATCGCGCTTGGTCCAGTTCTCGAACGGATGTGTGATGAAGTAGCGCAGCGGGACGACCAGTCGGCGTTTGTCCCAACTCTTGATCAGCAGATACGTGTAGGTGATGTCCTCGACGTAACCCCACGTGCCCTCGTACGAGATGCTGTCGCCGATGCGGACAGGTTTGGCGAGGGCGATTTGGATGCTGGCGATGATGTTGCCCAAAACGGGCTGCGCCGCGATGCCCAGGAGGATCGTCGCCACGCCCGCGCTCGCCATGAGCGAGAAGCCGAACCGTTCGAGCGAGGCAAACTGACTGACGATCAGCCCCGTCGCAAACACGACGACGACGAACAGCAGCACGCGGCGCCCGACCGACAGGTACGTCAACTGCCGCTGCATATCGCTCTTCTCGCCGGTCGACAAATCCTGCAACCCCTCTACGTCCTGCTGCTGCACGATGCACTCGGTTACGGCGGAGATGGCACGCGTGGTGGCCCACACAAACGCGACGATGACGCCAATCAGCAGCGTCGTCGTCAGAAAACGCGGCATCGCCAGCACGACAGACGCGACGAACCAGAACGCGAATCCGGCGATGAGGACCGCAACGGGCGTCGCCACGCGGTCTGCCATCTCGCTTAGCCACATCGAGTCGGACTGCGCCAACGTCCGTTCGACGAGCGTGCTCACGCCCCACGCCACGCCGATCAGGATCAGCAGTCCGGCCAGCAGTGCCAACCACGTCCAGAGCGCCGCGTCGAGAAACTGCGCACGCGCCCACGAAGGCATCGCGCGGTCGATTGGGCCGGGGCCGAAGCGGTCGTACAAGACGGGCGCGTTCTCGACCGTCTGAGGCGACAGTACCCAGACCGGAGGCTGATCGGCGACGCGCACGCGCTGCATCCGAAACGCTACGTCTCGCTCATCGACCGTGATCGACCCAAACAAGATGCTGCGGCGCGGCTGCCCGAGCATCGGATTGGACTGTCCCATAGCCTGATCGTCGGCACCGTCGGGGCGGTCCGGTAGTGCCTCCCAATCGAGGCCGACCTGCCGGTCCATCACGTAGAACAACTGTTCGGCGAGGACGGGCGCCAGTCGTGCCTGCTCGCCGGTGGGAAACAGGTTCAGGTTGAGCACGCGCGCCGCAGACTCGAAATCGCCCGCTCGCGCCGACCGAACGAAATGCTCTAGACTGGCTTGGGGCGTCATCCGGTTCGGTACATCCTCGGTCGCCGACACTCCTTCGTTGAGCGCATCGAGCACGTAAAACGCTGCATTGAAATCGCCCAGCGCTCCCGACGGCTGCGTCACGCGCGATACGGCTTCGGCAGCCGATACGCTATCGGATGAGGCGAACGCGGTGTCGGCGGCAGTCTGCTCCTGCGCGTGGATGGGTAGCGCGAGGAGAAACAGGAGGAGCGAGCAAAAGCGCACAAACGTCAGGGCTATAGGAGAAGAGGGTGTCTGTCTCCTACCGATGCCCTCGCCCAGGTCACCCGCACATACGCCAAAGGCTCGTAACGCTCCACCTGCGCTCACCACGTGGCGTGCCTACCACCGCTTTCCGAGAGCTGGTAGATGGGTGGCCGTCACCGTCACGCGCTCTCCGAACGGAAGCATCCAGACCGACGGATGCGGAACGTCGCCGACCAGGGCAGGCTCGAACGCCAGATACTTCACCGCGTGGCGGACGGCATCGGCGCACGAAGTCTCGACCGACTCGACAAAACCCACATCGGCGACCGCTCCCTCCGTACTCACGACGAGCAGGGCTGTCACCTTCTGCTGCTCCTGGAAGCCGCAGTAGAACGCACCGCTCCGATCCGAGAACCGCTGCTCGACTTCAGCAAGCGCGGCCTCTCCATCGCCTTGAATCCGCCCATTGGTGTCGCAGGGAAACGACTCGGTTCCGCACAGCGCGACGACAGGAACGGCGACCGAATCGACGCGCGAGGCACTGCACGCGGACAGGAGCAACAGAAGGGCGAGCAGTGATGTTTTCATGCCGCAAGCTAATCACCTGTCGACCTCGTCGCCGCCAATACCGGTCGGCTCAGCGCGCAGTCGCGACATGCGTCACGCACGGCTGTATCGACCTATGCTTTCCGCCCGAGCGTCGAGAGTCCAAACGGGAGGTACAGCGGGCACGTACCGATGAAACTGGTGGCGAGAAACACCAGGGCGAGGATGCCGAGCACGATAGCGACGGTGCCGCTGATGACGCCTGTAAAGAACAAGACGGCGACGAGGAGCGCCAGCGCCACGCGGACGCTGCGGTCAATGGATCCCATGTTCTTCTTCATGTCGGTAGAGGTGTGTTGTGAATGCAGGATACACCCCTCTATCGTTGCCCGTGATCCGCAGTACAGCGTCACACAGCACGCTTATCGTCCCAGAGAGGCGTTTTCAGCATTCCCCCTACAGTCTGATGCTCCTCTGCCTCAAACTCGTCCAGGCCGAGGCTCACCTCATGGAGCGCGTCGCGGCGGCGAAACGAGCGAAACAGCCGGTCCCACACCGACAGGAAGGCCGAGTAGTTGGAGTCCGTCTCCGGCTGCCAGCGCGAGTGGTGGACCTTATGCATCGCGGGCGTAACGATCACCTTGTTCACGATGGCCTCGACGCGCGGCGGAAGGGCGATGTTGGCGTGATGAAACTGGACGACGGCGAACATCAACGTCTCGTAGAGCACCAACTCCCACGCCGTCACACCGAGGGCCACGATGAGCGGGATCCGGAGCAGCGACGACATCACGATCTCGCCCGTGTGAAACCGGCTCGCCGTCGTCACGTCCATTTGCGCGTCCGAATGATGCACGCGGTGGAAGCGCCACAGAAACGGGACGCGGTGGTTCATCCGGTGCCACGCATAGGTCCACGCGTCGAGCAGCAGGACCGCGAGGACGGCGTGCAGCCCGACGGGGAGATCCACCAAACGAAGCAAGCCGACTCCGCGCACGTCGGCCCACGCAGCAGCCGCCACCCAAAGCCCGGCGAACACGACAGCCACGAGCGCGCTGTTGATCACGCCGAGCGCCAGGTTGCGGGCCAAGTGCCGCCCCCGCTCCTTTCGCTCACCGAAGAACTCGAAAAAAGGGTGCGCTCCTTCAAGCAGCAGCAGCCCAATCAGGACGACGAGCGCGGCCCCGGCCTGGGTCGTCTCCAGCAGGTCGATGAGTGCAGCCATGAGGTACGCGGATTGGAGAAAAGCAAAACGGAGGGAGCATGGGCGCTAGATCATCGGATCGCCCCTACTCCCTCCGTCGCCTAGCAACTTGAACGGTGCTCAGCCGCGCCGCGCGTTGAGGTTGGGCCGACGCCCTTTCGACGCTTCGGCGCGCGAACCGATGCTCTCGCCCGACGACCCGTTGCCTGCCGATGCGTTCGAGTTGGAGCGCTGCCCACCACTGCCGCTTGGGGAGCGACGCCGCTTACCCGAATTGCCGCCGCCTTCTCCGTTCGAGCTGCTCGACTCATTGCGCGGTCCACCACCGCTGCCGCCGCTGGAACGACGCCGATTTCCACCTCCGCCGCCGCCTCCACTGCGCTTGCGGTTGCTTCCACCCGAGCGAGAACCGCCTCCGCCTTGCGTCTTGGCGCGGGCCGCTGCGCGCGGCTGGCTGCCCGGCAGGTTCGGCGCGTCCTCATCGACCTCGACGCCTTCGAACGTCACGCGTTCGAGCGGCGCGCTGGTGTGCTTCTCGATCCGACGGATGTAGTCGGCCTCTTCGCCATCGTAAAACGTCAGCGCGTGGCCGGTAGCTTGGGCGCGTCCGGTCCGTCCGATGCGGTGGATGTAGTCTTCGGGCTTGGGCGGCACGTCGAAGTTGATGACGTGGCTGATGTTGTCCACGTCGATGCCGCGCGCCGCCACGTCGGTCGCGACGAGAATCTGGATTTTGCCGCCGTCGAAGTCGTTGAGCGCGCGCTGGCGCTGGTTCTGGGAGCGGTTGCCGTGCATCGCCGCGGTCGAGAAGCCGCGCTTGTCGAGTTGCTTGGCGATGCGATCGGCCCGGCGCTTGGTGCGGGCGAAAACGAGGACGCTCTCGACCGGCTCGTTACGGAGCACGTGGACGAGCAGGTCCAGCTTGCCCTGGCTTCCGACCGACACGACGCGCTGCGAAACCGTGTCCGCCGTGCTGCGCACCTGACCGATCGTGACTTCGGCGGGGTTGTGGAGCAGTTCGTCGGCGAGCGAGCGGATCTCCTTGGGCATCGTCGCCGAGAACAGCAGCGTCTGACGCTTCTTGGGAACAGCCCTTACGATCTTGCGAATGTCGTTGATGAAGCCCATGTCGAGCATCCGGTCGGCTTCGTCGAGCGTCAGGATTTCGACCTTGTCGAGGCGCACGTTGCCCTGCTGCAAGTGATCGAGCAGGCGGCCCGGCGTCGCCACGAGCACGTCGACGCCCTGGCGGAGCGCTTTGGTCTGCGGCCCCATACCGACGCCGCCCAGGATCGTCAGACTACGCAGTCCTGTTTTCTTGCCATAGAGCCGGACGTTTTCTTCAATCTGAACGGCCAGCTCGCGCGTCGGCGTGACGACGAGCGCGCGCACTTCGCGGCGGCCCTGCGGCTTACCCGCTTGCGCCAGACGGTCGAGGATGGGCAGCACGAACGCTGCGGTTTTGCCGGTCCCGGTCTGAGCGCAGCCAACCATATCGCGCCCTTCGAGGACGGCGGGAATGGCCTGAGCCTGGATGGGAGTGGGCGTGTCGTACCCGGCGGCGCGGACGCCATGCAGGAGAGTCTCGGACAGGCCGAGGGAATCGAAAGTGGTCACGTAAAAGACGCAAGTGGCCAGCAGCGGCGCGTACGGAACGTACGGTGGCCGGGCGCGGGCGATGTAGCCCGCCATCGTCGCCGGGTGAATGCCCTGCGCTGAGCGCGGCATCGTCGGATCGAACGGCAGATCGGAAAAGTCCGCTGCCGAGACGTAAATCGAACCGGGAACGGGGTAGAACGAGTAAGTTAGGGTGACTCCACGCGCGTTCCGAGCGTCGAACCTTCACCTCTATACCGCGACGCGAACCGACTATGTCTGACCACAACGAGCGGCGCCTGTACGAGAGCTGGAACGCGAATGCAGAAGCGTGGACCGACAGCGTACGATCCGGTGCCATCGCAAGCCGACGCGCGGGCACGGACGACGCGATTCGCGCTGCCGTCCGTGCCTGTACTTCTCCCCCCGCGCGCGTGCTCGACGTGGGGTGCGGCGAGGGGTGGCTCGCCCGTGCGCTCGGTTCGGATGGATACGACGTGACCGCATTCGATGGAAGCGACGGGCTTATCCAAGCAGCGCAGACAAAAGGCGGCGCTCGGTTCGTGATGAAGACATATGACGATGCAATCGCCAAACCTGACGCACTGGGAGGCCCGTTCGACGTAATCGTGTGCAACTTTGCACTGCTCGGCGAGCACATCACCCCGCTGCTACAAGCGCTCGCGACGACACGGTCGCGCGGTGGCCGGATTGTGATTCAGACCGTCCACCCACACGGAGACGCGTCGATGGCCTACCGCGACGGTTGGCGGGAGGAGACATTCGATGCATTCGGCGGCTCGTATCCGTCAGCAATGCCGTGGTACTTCCATACGCTTGAGTCGTGGATCGATTCGATCTGCGAGTCCGGGCTGACACTCAAGCACCTTGGCGAGCCGCTCCACCCCGAGACGCAACGTCCTCTTTCTTTGGTACTTACAGTAGGGTAAGCATTGTCCATGCTACCGTTCACCGTACGATCCAACCGATTGGGTCGGTAGCGCTTCCGATATGGCTCTGACGCCATTGGTGAGAACGGGTCGCATAGACTACTTTTCCGACAGTCCTGGTACGCCGAGGACACAGCCGACCTCATTGCGGCCTCACCACACGGCGCTCTTCGTTTCCCACCTCCTCGTTATGTCTCGATTCTCTCGTAGCGGCTTACTCTTGGCTGCCCTATTTCTCCTCGCAGTCGCTCCCCTAGCGGCTCAAGTCACCTTGGAAGGGACCGTCACCGATGAGAGCGGCTTTGCGCTGCCCGGTGTCAACGTCGTAGTCGATGGCACTACTGACGGCGCCGTCACCAATCTGGACGGACTTTACTCCTTTTCGACTTCTTCTGCGGCCCCGTTCGTGATAGTCTACCGGTTTATCGGCTACCGGACGGAGCGGGTTACGATTAATCAGGCGAGCGGAACGGTCACGCAAGATGTGCAGATGATTCCCGACGTATTGGGACTCGACGATGTCGTCGTGACCGGCGCCGGCGTGGTCGAAGAGCGGCGACGGCTGGGTACGGCGGTTTCAGTCGTCGAAGCGGCGCCCATCGCCAACTCAGGCGCCACCGATATCACGGCAGCGCTCAGCGGCAAGATCACCGGCGCGCAGATTCGACAGACGAGTGGTAGCCCGGCGGGAGGCATCTCGGTCGTACTACGCGGTTCGTCGACGATCAACTCGGGCGCCGAGCCGCTCTACATCGTCGACGGCGTCATCGTCGACAACTCGTCGAACGAACTGGTCGGCGTGGGCAACGGCGGTGTACAGAACCGACTCGTCGACATCAACCCCAACGACATCGAGCGCATCGAGGTCATCAAGGGCGCTGCTGCGGCGGCTGTCTACGGATCGCGCGCCTCGAACGGCGTCGTGCAGATCTTTACCAAGCGCGGACAGACCGGCGCCCCGCGCATCACGTACGAAGCGCGCACGTCCTTGAGCCAAGTCCGTCAGACCGTGCGCCAGAACGAAGCCCTCTTCGACTGGGTTAACCCCGGCAACTCCGCTGACACCGAGCGCAGACCGGTTCAGCGCTTCGACTACCAGGACAACATCTTCGACAATGCCTACGGACAGGAGCACTACGTCTCGGTTTCGGGCGGACGCGAAGGCACATCCTACTTCGTCTCGGGGTCGTACTTGGACAACGAGGGCATCATCCGCAACTCGGCATTCAACCGCGGCACGCTGCGCCTCAACTTGGGCCAACAGCTCAGCGACTGGGCGTTTGCGCGCGTCACGGCAGGCGTCACGCGCTCCAGCTCGGACGACGTTCCGTCGGGTGGTCAAGGCTTCCTCGACGGAGCCGTCACCTCGCTCCAGTTCCTCCCCAACACCGACAGTCCCGATCCCAACGAGTTGGGTGAGTACCCCGATTTGGGCCTATCGGGTAATCCGCTCGAAATCGTCGAGCGCTACAAGTTCTCGCAAGAAGTCACGCGCGCAACGACGAGCCTCAATCTGGTTCTCACGCCGCTCGAAGGCTTCACAGCGTCTCTCGTCGGTGGAGTAGACACGTATTCGCAGGAAGCCCGAGGCCTGCGCCCGCCCGGAAACGGCGGCGGCAACTCGGACGGACTGGCCGAATACGGCGACCAAAACCGGACGCTTCTCAACGTTGACGCTACGCTGGCCTACGACACTGACTTCAACGCCAACATCACCTCGACAACGACGGTGGGTGGCACGTTTCAGTACGAGGAGGCGAGCAGCCTGAGAGCCAGCGCCAACCAATTGGCTCTGGGCATCGAAACGCTCGACGGCGGCACCCTCCTTCCCGGCAGCAACGGTCGCTTTCAGACCAAACTGGCGGGCGCATTCTTGCAAGAGACGTTTGGCCTGTACAACCGTGTGTTCGTGACGGCAGCCGGACGTGTCGACGCCTCGTCGCGCTTCGGCGAAGACGACCGCATCCAGTTCTATCCGAAGTTGAGCGTTGCTGGAACGGTCGTGGAGGACCCGACGAGCGATGTACTCAGTTTCATGAAGCTGCGTGCCTCCTATGGCGAGGCCGGTAACCTGACGGGCATCGGCGCCTACGAGCGGTTCACCAACTACGTCCCCACGTCGTTTAACGGACGGACGGCGGTGATCCCGTCGACTTCGCTGGGCAACGAGTTCGTCAAGCCCGAACGTCAGTCCGAAATCGAAGTCGGTACCGACCTGTCGTTCCTCGCCGGGCGGCTAGGCGTTGAGTTCACCTACTACCACCAGACGATCAGCGATCTGCTGCTCCAGCGGACGCTCGCACCGTCGACCGGAGCGCAGACGCGCATCGAGAACGTCGGCGAGCTGACCAACCAGGGCATCGAACTGTCGATGCGCGCCGCGCTCGTTCAGCAGCGCGACTTCAGCCTCGACGTGACGGCACTCTTCAGCACCAACCGCAACGAGGTCACCCGCCTCAACGACGGCAACGGCGACGGCATCGGCGACGCGTTCGGCATCGGCGACGGCAACTTCGGCGCGCAGTGGGCCATCGAAGGCCAGCCCTTGGGTGTCTTCTACTGGTTCGCCGCTGCTCGCAACGACGACGGCAGTTTGCTGCTCGACGGCCAACGGTCTCCCCCAGCGCGAGCGCGGTAGCGCAGGACGTCAACGATCCCTCAACGCATCCACGCGCCTCAGCGTGACGCGAACTGGCCAACCGACGGGCAGTAACCTGCGCATCATCACCGGTGACCCCAACCCCGACTGGAACGGCGCATTTACGACCGACCTCCGCTACAAGGATCTGGAGTTTCGGATGCAGTGGGACGCCACCCAAGGCTTCGATGTGTTCAACTGGAACAACGCGCAACGCCGACCGCAACGGACGCGGAAGCAGCTTCGCCTACGGCCAAGAACTCGAGAGTGGATCGACGATCCAGAAAGGCACCGCAGATGCCTACGGTCGCCTGCTGCTGACCGACCAGTACGTCGAGGACGGCTCGTTCGTCAAGTTGCGCGAACTCTCGCTCGCCTACACGATCCGCCCCGACGTGATCGGACTGCGGAGCGTGCGGCTGCGCTTGGCAGGCCGCAACCTGCTCTCGTTCGACGACTACAGCGGATACGATCCCGAAGTGTCGATTGCGGGCCGTTCGACGGGCGTTTCGGGCTTCGACTTCGGCGCCGTGCCGATTCCGCGCCAGTACACCTTCGGCGCAACGTTCACGTTCTAAGCCGTCGGCGGTCTCCTCCCCTTTCAAGACAGATTTACCATGACCTTATCTCATACCCTACGCCGCACTCTAGCGGGCGGCGTGCTGGCTGGCGCTGCGCTCTTTGCGCTTCCCGCCTGCGACTTCACCTACGAAAACCCCAACGCAACCTCGGCGACCGCCATCCTCACCGATGCCAACGGCCTGACCGCACTCGCCAGCGGCATGCGGCGCGAGTACACCATCGGCGGTCTGTCGTCGGTCGTGCGCACCAGCGGACTCGCCACGCGCGAGTTCACGACGGTCGTCGGCTTCCTCAACCCGCAGGACATCGAGAATGGCCAGGTCGAGAACGACAACGGCATCATCAACGGCATCTGGGACAACATGTACCAGGTGATCGACATGGCGGACCAGATCATCGCCAACTCGGGCAATGCCGGTCCGATTGAAGACGAACTGCTCGCGACGGCCTACTTCTACCGCGCCGCAGCGCTGGGCAACCTCGCGATGTTCTACGAGCAGTTCTCCGTCGACATCGACCGTCAGGGCGGACAGTCCGCGTTCGTTTCCCGAACGGAGGGATTGCAGCGGGCACTCGACTTGCTCGCCCAGGCCCGCGCTGCCCGGGGCAATGCTGAGCCATCGAACGATTTCAAAACACGCGTCTACGGCACGACACAGTTCCAGTTGGGCAACACCATCGACGCGTACGCCGCACGCTTCGCGCTGATGCTGGGCCAGAACGATCAAGCCGCGCAGTTCGCTGCGTCTGCGCTGAGCGGCGGCGAGCCGGTATCGATCTTCCCCTACGATGCAACCGATCCCAACGACAACCCGCTCTGGGGCCAGGTCAACTCGCCTGACCCGACGCTCCGCGCCGTCGTCAACTTCGGATTCGACCCCAACGCATTCACCGTCCCTGCGGGCGACGGACGCGTCGGCTTCTACCTGGGCGACATTCCGTCTGCCGGAGACGATCCCAACTTCGTGCGCGAAGGCCTCGTCTCCGGGCTTGAAGTACGATTGGTTCGCGGCTTCTATGACGAGCAGGGTGAGGCCATTCCTGCCTACATCCCAGACGAGATGCGACTGATCCGCGCCGAAGCGTTCGCTCGCCAGGGGCAGTCGGGTCAGGCCGTCACCGAAATCAACGCCGTCCGCACCGACGGCGACGACCCACTCGGCATCAACGCTGGTCTAGCCCCCTACTCAGGCGCAACGGATCAGCAGTCGCTGCTCAACGAGATCTACCGCCAGCGCCGACTCGAGTTGTTCGGAACCGGCCTGAGCCTCGAAGACAGCCGACGGCTCGGCCAGGCCGGTCCACCAGCGTCGCCTTCGTTCGCCAGTTTCGCCCGCGTGCGCAACTTCGTGCCGTACCCGCAGAACGAGCGCAACGTGAACCGCAACACTCCCACCGACCCGTCTAACTGACCGTTTTGGGTTAGGCTCTGTACGCGCCCCGGCTTCTCACGCGAGAGGTTGGGGCGTTTCGCGTGTCTTCACTCTGCTTCCCTAACTGCACACGCATCCACGATCACAGATGAGAGCGGCAACGAAGCCGATGTGACGACGCCTTACAGGAGTCTTCGCGCTGACTATTGGCTGCCCATGACTCTCGCCCGGTAACTCCACTTCCGTCAGGATCGACTTCTCCAGCTGACTCTCTCAATTCCCTTCAGCGGAAGAAGCACGAGACGCCACTCCATAGCAACTCGACGCGGGCGCTGTCCGCAGGTTCGCCGTCGAGCAGACCGAACAGGTCGTCGCCGACGATAAACTCGGTGCCGAGTGTCGTTTGTTGGAGTTCGGCGTCGTAGACACTCTGTACTTCGAGCCACTTCGAATTGGCCCCGATTCCCGCAGCCGTCGTGGGTGCGTGGCCTCTAATGCGTGCGTTCTCGGACGAATACCACCCGGCGAAATACCCGTCCTGAAACAGCAGAACCAACCCGTCGGACCACGTCGTAAGGGTGAGCGGACCAGCGCCGCACTCCTCGTTGACGACTTGGTCGATAGGATCTCCCTTGATGGAAGCGAGCGCCTGCATCAGGCTGCTCTGCGTCATACCGAACGGCAGCGGACGCGCAGACCCGGTGATCGGATTGACGACGCGTAGCCCGCCCGCCTCGACGACTAACTCGGCAGATCGACGGAACGCAGCGCCCCCCTCTACGACACCACGTCCCGACGGGCGGAGTGCTTTCCACCGCGTTTCGAGCAGTGCCGGACGCTCCGGTGTACGGACGAGGACGAACAAAACAGACCCTGGTGCTGCTGTCTCAAGCGCGTTATCAGGAGCATACTCGGTGAGCACGACCGATACGCTGTCGCCCATCACGTCGCCGCGCACGACCGCCCGCGTCATCGTCTGCGGACCGTCGACGGTGTACGTGCCCGTGAGAACGGTCGCCGGGTCGGACGGATCGAGGTCCAACGCGTGATTCCAGGCTTCAGCGTTGCCCACGTCCTCGAACGTATAGCGTCCGGCCCACAACGCCGCTTGCTCAGGCGTTGCTGTGACCGTGTCGATAGATGCTGGATCCTCAGGAAGGGGCGATGGCGGTTCGTCCGAGCAGCCGACTGAGAACAGGATGAGGACGAGCAGCAGTCGGTACATGAGTCGGGCGGGAGCGAAACATCAAACTACGCTCAGACGGGACACGAGCGGCGGAACAGCAGGCTTCCAGGTCGCGTGACAACCCTTCTCTTCACCTAACCTCCTGATTCCTATGGGTCTCTTCGACTTTCTCAAAAACAAAGGCAAAAAGGTCTCGACCGACACCCCCGAACCCACCTCGCAGCAGATCCAGAATGAGGTCGCTCGCGCCATGGGCAGCGCCATCACCGGCTTGGGCGTGTTCTACTCCAACGGCAAAGCCACGCTTCAAGGCGAAGCTCGCGACTACGCCTCGAAGCAGAAAGCGACGCTCGTCACGGGCAACATCGCGGGCGTCGAGCAGGTCGACGACAACCTGACCGTCGCTTCGAACGAGCCGGAGCAGCAGGCGACGTTCTACACCATCGAGAAGGGCGACTCGCTCTCCAAAATTGCCAAAGCCCACTACGGAGACGCCAACAAATGGCGCGATCTGTTCGACGCCAACAAGGAAGTCATCGAGGACCCGGACAAAATCTACCCCGGCCAGCAAATCCGCCTCCCCGCCGACGCCTGACTTCGGCACGACGCTCGTAGCGACGTAGCACGCTACATCGCCCAGTACAAACGCCCCGCCGACTTGGAAGTCAGCGGGGCGTTTGTCGTTGGTGCAGTCGGCGGTTTAGCGCACTCGGTCCAGATCGAGTAGCTCAACGCCGCGACTCTCAGTGTGTCGGCGACGCAGTTGGAGTCCACGCGCCGTTCCGATCAGCGCAAAAAAGAAGATCGGAAGCTGGTCGGATGGTAGCTCGCCGCGAAGAATCAACGTGCCGATCAGCACCACAAAGCACACCGCGCCAAGGGCAAACCAGAGGAGGCTGCCCGGTAGCAGCGTGCGGTCAAATGAGGAGAGGCGGTTCATGAGTCGACGGATTGATCTGCCCCAACGTACGCCTGTGCATGAACGCCCGCAACGGCGCGTCCCGATGGATCAGCGGAGTTGGCGAACGAGGCGTCCCACGCGAGGGCTTCGGGCGTCGAACACGCGACAGATTTGCCGCCGGGAACGGTTCGGGCGCAGGCGTCGGCGGCATAGTGGGCGTCGAAGAGTGTGCGGTAGAAGTAGCCTTCTTTGGTGTCTGGCGTGTGGATCGGGAAGCGATAGGCGGCCCGTGCGAGTTGGTCGTCGGTTACCTGAGTTGCGGCGTAGTCGCGCAGTCCGTCGATCCAGCCGTAGCCGACGCCATCTGAGAACTGCTCCTTCTGCCGCCACGCGACGGACTCAGGCAGCACGTCGGCAAACGCCTCACGCAGGATGTGCTTCTCGATCCTCCCGGCGGGTCGTTTGGCTTCGGGGTCGAGCGTCATCGCCACGTCGACAAAGCGCTGGTCGAGGAACGGCACCCTGGCTTCGATGCCCCAAGCCGCCATCGCCTTGTTCGCGCGCAGACAGTCGTAGCTGTGCAGGCGGGCCAGCTTGCGGACGGTTTCGTCGTGAAACGCACGCGCGTCGGGCGACTTATGGAAGTAGAGGTAGCCGCCGAACAGTTCGTCGGCGCCCTCGCCCGAGAGCACCATCTTGACGCCCATCGCGCGGATGCGGCGAGCCATCAGAT
This sequence comes from Rhodothermales bacterium, assembly GCA_963793245.1. Taxonomy (GTDB): domain Bacteria; phylum Bacteroidota; class Rhodothermia; order Rhodothermales; family BA12; genus CAXBBB01. The sequence goes on along the minus strand of CAWBZG010000002.1, from coordinate 608,040 downwards.
ACATCGGCGTCGCGGCCCGGATCGTCGTCACGTCGTACGTTTCGAGGTGATACACCACGTCCGATAGCGCGTCGATTCCTTCCTGAACGGTGAAGTGGAATTCGTGGTGCGTCGTCCCGATGTGGTCGGCGACGATGCGAGCCGCTGCCAGATCCGGCGAGCCTTCCAGCCCGACCGAGAACGAGTGCAGATTGGGCCACCACGCCTGGGATTGATCGTCGTCTTCAACGCGCGTCGCCGAGAAGCGCTTGGCCGTCGCCGCGATGATCGACGAGTCCAGCCCGCCCGACAGGAGCACGCCGTACGGCACATCGGCCATCATCTGCCGCTTGACGGCGGCTTCGAGCGCACCGCGTACCGCAGCTGGATCAGCCGCATTGCCCTCGACAGCGTCGAAGTCGGTCCATGCCGGATCGTAGTAGCGCGTCGGCTCCGCGTCGCCGCTTTGCCAGAAGCTACCGGGCGGAAACACGTCGACCTGCGTGCAGACTTCGACTAGCGCTTTCATCTCGGACGCGACGTACAGCGTCCCCTCGGCGTCACGGCCCGTGTACAGCGGCATCACGCCATGCGGGTCGCGCGCAATCAGCCAGTCGCCCGTCTGCGTGTCGACGAGTACGAAGGCGAAGATGCCGACCAGTTCGTTCAGAAACTCCGTCCCGCGTTGCCGGAAGAGCGGGAGTATGACTTCGCAGTCGGATTCGGTCGTGAACGCGTACGGCTCGAACAGTGCGGCACGCAGCGCGCGGTGGTTGTAGATCTCGCCGTTGACAGCGAGCGCATGGCGTCCGTCAGGCGAAACGAGCGGTTGCGCTCCGCCCTGCACGTCGACGATAGCCAGGCGTTCGTGGGCGAGAACGGACGTGTCGGTGGCGTGGATGCCGGACCAGTCGGGACCGCGATGGCGCTGCGTTTTGGAGAGGCGGAGAGCCGTCGCACGGGCGTCGGAAGGATCACCTGCGAGGTCGAGCAGGCCGAGGATGGAGCACATGGCGTTGGGTAGATGCGAGGGGCCGAAACGAAAACAGCGACCCCTCCGGTTTGGAGAGGTCGCTGCGAAAGGCTAGCGGGTGCTGCTACGCACGCCTGCCGATTCCGCGTCCTCTCAGGAGGGCGGGATTCGAATTCAGGTTGTTGTTTGCGAGGTGCGGCATGAGGGCCGTTTGGTGCAGCTGATATGAAGGTAGGTCAGCGCGCCTATTACGCGCAACCCGCGCGCGTCACGCGTCGAACCAGTACGTCAGTTTGACACGGAAGAAGTGGTTGGGACGCTCCTCGAACAGGCGATCCAGCGCGCGGCGGGGGCGAAACTCGCCCTGGCTCTCGAAATCATCGGTTTCGGTCGCCCAGACGAGAAAGAGCGTCGAGCCGGGACGGTACTCCCAGCGCAGGACCGCATTGCCACGCAGCGAGGCGAACTGAAAACTCGGGTCACCGAACGAGAAGGCGTTGGCAGGGCCGGCTCCGTCGGGGTCGGCAGTGAAGGTACCGTCTTCCTGAGTCAGCGTCGTGCCGTCCTCTCCGTACGTGGTGAAGTCGAACGTGCGCGGGCGGTCGAATTGCTTGAAGCCGGAGTAGTCGCCGGACGAGATGAGCGGTTGCGCAAAGAGTTGGAAGCTCAGACGCGGCGTCAGCGTCAGGTTGGCGCGCACGTTGGCGGCCAGCGTCCACTGGTCGATGTCGGCAAAGACGTAGCGCGCGCCGAATGTCTCGGTTGCGGTCGGATCGGCGACGGCGCGGACGTATTGCGTCTGGGCGAGCCTACGCGAAAGCTGCGGCCCCGCCGACAGGGTGATGCGGCTGCTCGGCTGCCACTCGACGTTCAGGTTTCCGCTCGTCGAACTAGAGACGCCGGTTCCTCCTCCGATCTCGCCGTTGAAGCGGACCGATTTGCGGCTGTCGCTCTCGAAGCCCACGCCAAAGTCGCTGTCGCCGCCGGGCATCCGCACGAGGGGACCGCCGCGCGTCAGGTCGGGACTGATGATGCTGGCGGGTGAGACGACAGCGTAGCCGAATGCGCTCCAATAGTTGCGCAACTGAACCCATGCGTTGCTCCAGATAAAGCGCGCGATGGGATCGCCGTCGTACGTCCAGCTTCGGGCGTGCGAGGCCATGACCTGCCCCTGCCGATACCAGCTACCCGGCGTATTCCAGCGGTAGCCGCCGACGACGTGCGCGTTGACGACATCGCCACGCCACAGGAAGCCGAGGTCGTTGGAGTCGTAGAGCGGATCGACCGTTCCCAGGGCGGCGTTCAAGATCCAGCTTCCGCGCTGTTTGTTGAGCATCACGCGCCCGGCGTAGCCCGTCAGACTGGTGCGCGTCGTGTCGAGCCGGTAACTCTGGCGGTCGGGGCGCTGCAGGCGGTGGACGTTGTTCTGCTGCAGATCGGTGATGCGGTCTTGCGTGCCGGTCACGTGCGAGACGGATCCCCAGAACGTGAGCGCGAACAGGTCGTCCGGGCCGAAGCGCGTCCAGCCGTCGACGCCGGTTACGAACGCCGATGCGTTGAGGCCATTGCGCAATCTATCGTCCTGAAACTGCCGCGCCGTGACCGTGCTCATCACGCCGATGCCATGCGCCCCACCTTGGATCTCGCGCTGGACGCGCCCCGCACCGTAGTAGGTCAACGGCTCGACTTCGACGCGGCCTCTCTCCATGCGGTCGCCATTGAATGAAGCGATGTCGGCAGAGGTGCGTCCCGTTACGGCTGTCATTACGCCGACGTTGGCACCCAACGTGTTGCCGGTGATCTTGGCGGCTCCCAGAATCGGCACACCGGCGGGAGCGTCCGAAAAGTCGGCGCCTCGGCTTCCGCCCTGCGGTGCGCGTCCGATGCGCCTCGTGTAGAGCAGGTCGGGGTTGCCCCAGTTGAAGCCGAAGTTGTTGTTCGAGCCGCCGTAGCCGAAGCCAAAGATCTCTTGCCCTTCGACGAAGAACGGGCGCTGCTCGGGCAGGAAGACCTCGTTGTCCGACAGGTTGACGACGGCCGGATCGACCTCCACTTGCCCGAAATCCGGGTTGATCGTGGCGTTGAGCAGCAGGCTATTCGTCAGGCCGACTTTGAGGTCGAGACCTACGTCGCCGTCGAAGTCGCTTCCGTCGCGAAACGGGTTGCCCGCTGCTTGTTCGGTCAGGCTCGCACCGCCGGTCACGTACGGCGTCAGTTCGATCTGGCGTCCGCGTGTGATGCCCGACAAACCGTGTAGTTCGGCGAAACGCGACGCTCTCCCCTGCTCGTCGGACGGGACGAACACGTAGCCATCGCGCTCTTCGTTACGCGGGACGAACCGCGTGAAGTCGACGCCCCACACCTGCTCTTGGGTTGCGTGGAAGCGGAGTTGCGAAAACGGAATCCGCATCTCGACCGACCAGCCTTCGTCGCTCCGGTTGGTCTCGGCCTGCCAGATACCGTCCCATTCGTCGCTCCAGCCCGTGTCGTTCTGGATCGTGCCGTCCAGCAGCGTTCCTGCGGCGTTTACGCGGAACAGGTAGCCCGAGCGCAGGTCGCGGTAAGGGTCGAGCCAGATCGTGAAGTGGTCCGACCGAACTCCGGCGTCGCGACGGCCTAGCGCGGCCTGGATGGAGTCGGGAGCGCTGTCGTAGAGCATCGCGCCGACGTAGAGCGCGTCGTCGGTGTAGACCAAGCGGACGACTGTGCGCTGGCTCGCTGCCTTGCCTTCGTGCGGCTCGGCCTGCCAGAAATCGGCAGATGGCGAAGCGCTGCTCCAAACGGCATCGTCGAGAACGCCGTCGAGAACAGGCGACGACTCGACCCGGACCGCCGATACGGGCGCAACGGGCGATGTGGCCGTGCGGACGGCAACCGGCGATGCAGGCTGGGCCGACGTCTGGGCGGCAGCGGCGAACGGTAGCAGGACGAAGAGCAGAAGTAAACGAGTAGTCATGATGCTATTTTTTTAACACTGGGAGACCAAAAGAAAGCCGGTCAGATTTCGTCAGAGACACCATCGACCGGCTAGGGTTGCTGTGTTGTTCGCTACGGAGCGTCAGACAGCGAGTTACAAAGCCATGCTAATTTTTTCGCATCTGGCTTAGCTGCTGATTGATGAGAGTGAGTTGGTGCTGCACGCGCGTCCGCGCCTGGCGGAGCGACTGACGCTCGCGGTCAGAATCCGCGTCGCTGATGTCGTCGTCGATCTCACGCAATGCGCGGCCCAACTCACGCTGCGCGTCTACTAACTCGGCTTCGATCTCCTGCCGGGCTTCGCGCAGCGCGTCGGCAACGTCGGCCTCGATTTCGAGACGACTTTCGGCGACTTCCTGTCGCGCTTCGACCAGTGCCTGAGCGGTTTCGCGACGGATCTCGTCGCGCTCGTCGTGCATCTCGCGGCGGGCTTCCTCCATCGCCTCACGTATCAGGAGCGTGTCGACCATCGCCATCGTAAGGGCGGCTTCGGTGAGCGAGAGGACGCTTTCGGCGAATGCACTTCCCATCTGGTCGCTGTTCGACCGCAGTTCGGCGCGCGAGGCGGCGATTTCGCGACGGGCTTCCTCAATCCCCATTGCGGCAGCACTCACGCTCTCGCGGACGATGGCTTGCGTTGCGGCGTCGAGTTCGTCGCTGCTGTCGTACGTGCGCGTGACGCCGTTGTCGTCGGTGTACGAGTAGCTGTACGAATCGCCGGTCACGCGCCCATCCACCACTGTGCGGCTTCGCGACTCGCTGCGGCTGTTGGTACGTGAGTCGGTACGTGTGCTGCCCGTCCAATCGCCGCGTGCGTTTCCGCTCTTGCGGATGGTGACGTTGCCGCCCGACGTGCTCATCGTCAGTTCGGGGCCGCCTCGTCCGATGTCGGCGTTGAGACGGTCGCCGCTGCGATCGCGGTCTTTGCGGTGGTTGGGGTGGAAGTCGGACCGGATGCTACCGCTCGACGTGCTGGCGCGCAGGTCGAGGTTCACGTTGGCAGGTAGAGTGACCATAACCGACCCGCCCGACGTTTCCAAGCGTGCGCGGCGTGTCGGCTGGCCGTAGAGCGTCGCCGTGACGCTTCCGCCCGATGTGACGGCGCTCAGGTCGCCGCCTGCTCCGTTGACCGTGATTGAGCCGCCCGACGTGTGCACGTCTGCGCTTCCTCGCACGCGCCCGACTGTAATCGAGCCGCCCGACGTCCGGAGCATCGCGTCTGCTCCGCCGTCGCCCATGCGGATGCTGCCGCCTGCCGTACGCGCGTTGACTTCGCCCGTGACATCGCTAATCGTGATCGAGCCGCCAGCCGTACGCACGTTGAGTCGTCCGTCTACATCGTCTTCGAACTGGATGGAGCCGCCTGCTGTCTCTACGTCGTAGGTAAAGCGCGACGGGGCGATGACGTGGAAGCACACGTTCTGATTGTTGCGTCGGCGATTGCGCTCGACTTTGCCTTCGACGCTGACGCCGTCTCCGTTCTGACGGAAGCGGACGTCGAAATCGTCGCCTAGGTTGTGCTCGACGTGGATCTCGAGTTTATCGCTGCGGCCACTTTCGACCTTGACGCAGCCGACTTCGGTATCCAGTTTCAGCGTCTGCCCGGCGCGCACGTCGAACGTGCGCTCGATGTCGGCGCCGTGTGTGTGCTCGTGCGTTTCCGGCGACACGTCATCCAGGTCGAAATGAAAGTCGAATCCAGGCGGCGCGAGAGGCGCTTCGGGAGGAGCAGGTGCTTCGAACGTTCCGAATGCGGTGTACGGCTGCGCGGCTTCCGCTGCGCTCCACGGGCTGAGCGCAGCGAGCGGCAGCAGCACGAACGCGCCGACGACAGCGAGAATGCCGACCGATGCGCGCGTGACGGCGCGGCGGGGACGTTCGCCATCCAGGATGTCGAGCAGGCGGCCTTCGAGTTCGCTGCGCGCCGCCATCGACACAGCAGCCGATGGCGTCGCGGCTTTGAACGACCGGGCGATGTCGAGTAGGTGCTCGGCATAGGTCGACGCGCGCTCGCCCCGAGCCAGCACACAATCGTCGCACGCACGCTCCCGTTCGGACCGCATCTGAGCGGCGCCCCACCACGCCAGCGGGTTGACCCAGAAGAGGGCGCATGCGATCTGGGCCAGCGATTGGGTCAGCGCATCGAAGCGTTGGATGTGAGCTACTTCGTGGAGCAGCACCATGCGGATGCGCTCGTCGGTCCACTCCTCGCTCGCACGCGGCAGCAAGACGACCGGCTTGAACACGCCCCACGTCAACGGCGTGACGGCGCGGTCCGTCCACCGCAGCGCGACCGAGCGGTTCACGTCCAACTCCCACATCACGTCGTGCATCGCCAGCCGCAACCGCTCGTCGGCGACCGGCTCGCCAGCGCTCGCCCAGCCTGCCAGCCGCAGCCAGCCCATCAGGTAGTATCCGCCCACCAGCACGACGCCGATCAGGTAGATCAGCGCCAGCCACGCCATCACGCCCAGGTTTGGCAATCCGAACGCTGTGGCTGGTTCGACCAGAGGTGCTTCGGCGACCTCGAAGATCGGCTCGGTCATCGCCTCGAAGGTCACGCCCGCCTCGTTCGCCTCGAACACGTCCGAGAGCATCGCGCCATCGGCGATGTCATAGCCGCCGTTTGGAGCAGGAATCAGCATCGGGTCGATAGCAACCAGCGCCGAACTGGACGAAGAAGCCGTCGGCGCGTCGAGCAGACCAACCGGCACTTGAGGCGCGATCAGGTGCAGAATGGGCAGCAGAACCAAAGCGCCCATGCCCATCGCCCACGCTAGGTGGCGGCGCGACGCCGACGCGCCACGCAGCAACACCGTCGCCGCGACGACGAGCAAGAGTAGAATGAGCGACTTGGCCGCGAGAACGGCAAACGTCGCGGGGGCCGAGCCGGAAGCCAGCCAGTCGAGAATCGGGGTGAGCATATCCATGGTCGTAGTCGGTTATCGGCCTTCGTTGCGTGCCTTTTGAATCATCTGTTCGAGCCGGTCGAGCGCTTCGTCGCGCTGCGGGAGGTCGTCCATGCCGATGAGCGTCGCCATCGCCTGCTCGACCGAGTTGTCGAAAAACGACTGGACGGTCTGGCGGAGCGCGCTCTTCTGTGCCTTCTCGCGCGAGACGACCGGCGTGTAGACGTAGCGCGGTCCCTCCTGATGATGCGTGAGTTGCCCTTTCTCTTCGAGCAGCCGCAGCATCGTACGGACGGCGGAGTACGACGGCGGCTCGGGCAGTCCATCGAGGACTTGCTGCGCGGTCGACGGACCGTTCTCGAACAGGACGAGCATGATCTGACGCTCGCGGCGGCTCAGGTCGAGGTGTGGCTTTTTGGACATAGTACGGTGGTGCTAAAAAATCAACACCCTCAGAGTACGACGCCCAACGGCGACTCGCAAGAGGTGTGCGGTTTTTTTAACACGCTACGAGACGCGCTTCCCCAGAGTTACGGGACGCCACGTCTTTTTGTCGTCGTCGGGAGACTATTGTTTCCCAAACCGACCGCTCAACCGGGTCAGTTCATCCAGGCGATGGCGCCGTTGAGAGCGGTCGCGAACGCCACCCACAGCAGATAGGGCACCAGTAGCCACGCGGCGACCGGGTCGACGCGGCGAAAGGAGCGAATCGTTAGGCTAATGAGCAGCAGGAGCACGACGATCACGCAGAACGCAAGCCACGGCATCCTGAGTCCGAAAAAGATCGGCGTCCAGATCGCGTTGACGGCGAGTTGAGCGAAGAACAGCTTGACTTCGCCCGAGAACCGATCTCTGTCCCATTGCGCGTTCCAAACCCGCCACAGCGCCACGCCCATCAGCGCGTAGAGGATCGGCCAGACGACACCGAACAACCAGCCAGGCGGCGCAAAAGCCGGGAGCCGAAGCACGTCGTACCAGCCCGATCCATCACCGACCGTCAGCGCGCCCAATCCTCCAGCGGCGTTGCACAGCAAGACGCACGCGATCAGCCCAAGCCATTTCACGATGCACCTCCGCTCAGAACCGGCTGCACGTCGACCAGCCCGGTCTCGCCCGGTGCGCGGTAGAAGCAGCTTCGGTGTCCGGTGTGGCAGGCAGCGCCCTGTTCCTGGTCGACGGTCCACAGCAGCGCATCGCCGTCGCAGTCAACGCGGACGCTGCGGACGCGCTGAAACGCGCCGCTCGTCAGTCCTTTGACCCACACCTCGCTGCGCGACCTACTCCAATACGTCATCTGCCCCGTCGCCAGCGTTTGGCGGACCGTGTCGGGCGTCTGGTAGGCGAGCATGAGCACCTCGTGGGTGCCGTGATCCTGGACGACAGCGGCGACAAGGCCGGTCGTAGCGTCGGGCGTGAGAGCGGCGAGGAGTGCGTCGGTTTCTGCTGGCGTGGCGATCATGTGGAAAGGGTTGCCGGACGTAGACAGTCAGGGCGTCCGGTTCGGTGGGATAAGGCGATGGAGCGCAGTTTGCACGCCGGTCCGCCATGCTTCGCTCCCTCGCTCTTGCCTCTCTCCTACTAATCGCCGCTCTGGACGCGCGCGCGCAACTCGAACAGGCGCCGACCTCGCCTCTCGAAGCAGAGCAGGTCGCCCAACCTCTCGTAGCGTCGCCTTCCGCCGACGATCCGATGGTCCGCCTGCGCGCGTTGCCGCCGTTCGAGATGGACGAGGTGACGTGGCTCGCGCGGTGCCTGGTGACCGAATCCAACCGTCCGCGCGAGCAATGGTACGTGGCGTGGGTGGTACGCAACCGCGTCGAGACACGCTTCGCCGGAGCGACGTACCGCGAGGTCGTACTCGAACCGTTCCAGTTCAGCGCCTTCAACGCGCCCTCTGCGGCACGCGATGCTGCCCTCGCCTTGACACCGCGCTCCGAAGCTCCGCACTGGCGCGAGGCCGTCCGCATCGCGCTGACCGTTTCGCAGGCACCTGTCGAACGTCGCCCCTTCCCTGTCACGGTCCGCCACTTCTACTCGCCGATCTCGATGGAAGGCGACCGCACGCCCACGTGGGCACAGGGACGCACCCCCGTCGCCCTCAACGACCCCACGATCAGTGACCGCCGCTTCCGCTTCTACGACGGACTCGACGCCGGAGCGCCTGTCGCCCGCCTGCACCCCAACGCCGTCGACGCCTCCTACTCCCCCGCGACTGCTCCGTCCGCCGAACCGCGCCGCTCGACGATCCGAGATCGACGCAGAACGGGCGTGACGATCTCCCGTCCAGCCCGTCCATCCGGCCCTAAGAAACCAACTCGGCGCGGCGGCTGACGCAGTGGAGATCTGGCAGGTCGCCTGCGACCTGCCAGATCCGCGCTGAACAACCGATGGAGGTCCGGACGAGACGAACAGGTTAGGTGCAGCGCCGTTCAGGTCGAATGGTTCGATCTCTCCGCCTGCTTCCCCGCCGCGCATTGGTCGGACTGGTGCGCGCCTACCAACTCGTCGTGTCGCCGCACCTGGCGCCGTCGTGCCGCTACACACCGTCGTGTTCGTCCTACTCTGCCCAAGCGCTGACCGAGTACGGCGCCGTCAAAGGCAGCATCCTCACGGTCTGGCGCCTGCTCCGCTGCGCGCCGTGGGGCAAAGGCGGCTACGACCCACCCCGCTGGTTCGGAGAAGAGCCGGATACGCAGAATCCGTGATACGCAGCGAAATAGCTGGCCTGATCTCGATTCGGCGAAACAGACGCGAAGTGAAGAGAGCGGCCAAAATCGTCTTGTCTGAACGAGCTTGCGAGTGAGTTTGACGATTTTAGCGAACGCAACGGAGTGTCCGCCGAAGCGAGTCCAGCCTTGATCTTTTGCTTCTTTTCGATCAAGCGAAAAGAAGGCCCCGCGCAGCGAACGAACTCACCCCTAGCTTCCAACGAAACATCGCTCGTTCTGAATGCCCGACTTCCACCTCTACAACACCCTGACCCGCAGCGTCGACGCCGTCGAACCAATAGAACCCGGCCACCTGCGTTTCTACTCGTGCGGCCCAACGGTCTACAGCTACGCCCACATCGGCAACTTCCGCTCGTTCCTCACCGCCGACCTGATCGCCCGCACCGCGCGCGCGTTGGGCTGGCGCGTCACCTACGTCTCCAACGTCACCGACGTAGGCCACCTCACCCAGGACGACGTAGCCGACGCATCCGGCGAGGACAAGATGTCCAAAGCGCTTCATTCCAAGGAGGGCGAAGGGTTCGCGAGCGTCTGGGATCTCGCGCGGCACTACACCGACGCGCTGGTCGCCGATTGGAAGCGGCTCAACATGCTGGAGCCGACCGTCCGCCCACGCGCGACCGAGCACGTGACGGGCCAGATCGAAGCCGTCGAGCGCCTGATCGCGGCTGGACACGCCTACGAAACCGAGCAAGGCGTCTACTTCCGCGTTCGCTCCTTCCCCACCTACGGCAAACTGAGCGGCAACACCCTCGACTCGGGCACCCAGGCCGGAGCGCGCGAACTCGTGACAGACGACGGCAAAGAGGACCCGCGCGACTTCGCCCTGTGGAAGCGCGACGACAAGCACCTGATGCAGTGGTACAGCCCGTACGGACGCGGCTTCCCCGGCTGGCACCTGGAATGCTCCGTGATGGCGCAGCACTACCTCGGAGACACCATCGACGTTCACGCGGGCGGCGAAGACCTGATCTTCCCGCACCACGAATGCGAGATCGCCCAGAGCGAATCGCTGACCGGCAAGCCCTTCGCCAAGACGTGGGTACACACGCGATTCTTGCAGGTCGAGGGCGAGAAGATGTCGAAGAGCAAAGGCAACTTCTACACCGTTCGCGACCTAGTCGAAGGCGAAAGCGTCGATCCCCTCGTCCTGCGCTACGCGCTGTTGTCTGGCCAGTACCGCAGCCCGCTCAACTTCACGCGCGATCACCTGTCGTCGAGCGCCCGCGTCGTCGCCCGCTACCGAGACGCGCACACGCTAGTCGAAAAGGTCGCCGATGGATCCAGCGACGGACCTGATCGATTGGGCGAGAAGCTGGCGAGCGTCTACCAGCAGACGCTCGCCGCCATGTGCGACGACCTGAACACGCCGCTCGCGTTTGCCCAAGCCCTCGAAGGCGTCAAACTGATCCACGGTCTGGGCGATAATCTCAACGCCGCGTCCGCTCAGTCGGCGCTGGATTGGTTCGACCGCACCAACCAACTGCTCGGCTTCCTCGCGCACGACGAGCCAACCGAGGCCGCCGCGCCCGACCCAGTCGAAGCCCAAGTCGCCGAGTTGGTCGAGCAGCGCACCCAGGCGCGTAAAGATCGCGAGTGGGCCGAATCCGACCGCCTACGCGACGCCGTGATCGCGCTAGGCTACGAGATCCGCGACACAGCAGACGGCACGACGTGGCAGAAAAAGCTGGGCTGATCGGTTATCCTCTACCTACTCGACTTCTGATACCATGCCTACGCTGACCCGCCCGCGCCGCGCTGCTCGACCTGCTGCCCAACAGACCGAGCCGATCACGTTCGATCAGTACGTCGCCCGTGATGACGAGCGCAAGTCCGACCTGATCGACGGCTACATCCGCTACGACGACATGCCGACTATACAGCACGAGGACATTTTCGCATTCCTACTCATGGTGATGCGGGGCTATGCACGACGAAAAGACCTAGGATTGGTGTTGGGATCGCGAACCAAGGTGCGTGTAGCGGGTCGTGCCGGCTACGAACCGGACATCCTGTTTGTCCGGAAGGAGCGCGCGCACATCGTTGGACGGCTGCACCTGAGTGAGGCGCCTGACCTCGCCGTCGAGATCGTATCGCCCACTTCTGCGACGCGTGACTACCAAACCAAGCGTGCCGGATATGAGCGCATCGGCACGCGCGAGTATTGGATCATCGATCCGCAACAGGACGAAGCCCGCTTTTTCCGACTCGGCACCGACGGCTTCTTTGCCGAAGTCACGCCCGAGAGTGGCGAGGAGTACCACAGCAGCGTGCTTCCGGGATTTCATTTCACTCCCTCGCTCCTCTTCGCCGACGAGCTACCGGACGAACTCGACACGCTGAACACCTTGCTCGGCTGATCCTACGCGACTGGAGGAGACAGCAGGTCGGCGAGTTCGTCGAATCCGTGCGCGCGGGCCATGTCGCCGGGGGTTTGCCCGCTGGCGTCGCGGGCGGATGAATCGGCGCCATATTCGAGCAGCAGCCGCGCCATATCGGTTTGGCGGAAGGTGGCGCACAGGTGCAGCGCGGTCACTCCTGCGGGGTTGGTATAGTTGGAGTTGGCTCCGGCGTCGAGCAGTTGCCGTGCCCTTTCGAGGTGGCCTTTGAATGCCATACCCATCAGCGGGCTGTTGCCGCTGCGGTCGGGTGCGTCGGGATCGGCCCCTCGCTCGAGCAGCAGCGCGGTCGTGTCGGGCTGATCGTTGTAGGCGGCGATCATGAGCAGCGAGTAGCCGCTGGGGTTGCGCAGATCCACGTCGAGTCCGGCATCGAGGAAAACGGTCAGCACTTCGGCATCGCCGCGCCGGGCGATTTCGTGGAAGTCGACGTTGGAGAGATCGACAGGAGTGGTGTCAGACATAATCCGAGCAAAAGAAGAAGCCCGACTTCGCAGGGAAGCCGGGCCTCATAGTTAGAGATTCAGAGTCCTATCCGGCTCAGCCACGCTTGGCTTCGCCCTGCGGCACGGCGTCGCGAACGGCCATTCCCGCCTCCACGTCCGACGCCATCCCATCGCCCCCGGCATTGCGCGCGCGGTTGACGGCTTCGCGGACGCGCTTGCCATAGTCGGCGTCGACCTTGTCGAAGTGCGCCAACTGGCGGTCGACGACTTCCTGACGTTTGCATCCGGCCATTGACCCGGCGAGGCTGGCGGCGAGTCGGCCTTTGGCGGCTTCGTCCATCAGGTGGTAGAGCGCGGCGGCCTGGCTGAAATCGTCGTGGTCTTGGCGGCTGTTGTAGCGGTCGACCGTCACGTCGCCCAGGTGCCACGCGGGTTCGGCGTAGCTGGGATCGGGTCGCGGCGCGCCTTCGACCGAGTTGGGATAGTAGTTCGGATGACCGGTGCCTTCGTCGTGCATCCCGCCGAATTGACCGTCGCGCATGTAGTTGCGGACGGGCGCTTTGGGCCGGTTCACCTTGAGGTCGCGGTAGTTGACGCCGATGCGGTACAGGTGCGCGTCCTGGTAGCTCATCAGACGACCTTGCAGCATCTTGTCCGGGCTGGGACCGATTCCGGGGACGAGCGAACTCGGGTTGTAGGCCGCCTGCTCGACTTCGTGGAAGTAGTTCTGCGGGTTGCGGTTGAGTTCGAGCTTGCCCACCTCAATCAGCGGGAAGTCGGCGTGCGGCCAGACTTTGGTGAGGTCGAACGGATTATAGTCGACCTGAGCAGCCTGCTCCTGCGTCATGATCTGGACGTGTGCGGTCCACGTCGGAAAATCGCCCTGATCGATGGCTTCCCACAGGTCGCGCTGGTGGCTCTCGCGGTCCTGCCCGATGAGCTTCTCGGCCTCCTCGTTGGTCAGGTTCTGAATGCCCTGATCAGTCTTGAAGTGGAACTTGCACCACGACCGCACGCCCTCGTCGTTGACGAACGAGAAGGTGTGGCTTCCATAACCGTTCATGTGGCGATACGTCTTGGGGATGCCTCGATCGCCGAAGAGCCAGGTCACCTGATGCAGGCTTTCGGGGCACAGGCTCCAAAAGTCCCACTGCATGTCGGCGTCGCGCAGGTTCGTGTGCGGATGCCGCTTCTGCGAGTGGATGAACATCTGGAATTTGTACGGATCGCGCACAAAGAAGACAGGCGTGTTGTTGCCCACCAAGTCCCAGTTGCCCTCGTCTGTGTAGAACTTGAGCGAGAAGCCGCGTGGGTCGCGCTCGGCGTCGGCGGCGCCACGCTCTCCGGCAACTGTCGAGAAGCGAGCCGCCACCTCGGTCTGCTTGCCGACTTCGCTGAAGATCGAGGCCCGCGTGTACTTGGTGATGTCGTGCGTAACGGTGAACGTGCCGAATGCGCCCGACCCTTTGGCGTGAACGGCTCGCTCGGGGACGCGCTCACGGTTGAAGCGCTGGATCTGCTCTTGGAGCACGACGTCCTGCATCAGCAGCGGGCCGCGCGGCCCAGCAGAGAGGCTGTTTTCTTGGTCGGGAATGGGCGCGCCGTCTGCTGTCGTGAGCAGCGGCCCTTCTTTTTTGGTCGGCTCGTTGGCCATAGGTAGTCTTGGAAAAGGGTGAGCGGCCAGATGTGGCCTTCGAGGTTTACCCTGTTAAACGGATGCGAGGCGAGGCGTTCCGAGCACAGTGCATTCCTCTCGACGCGCCGTTACATACAAGGCGATACAGAAAGGTGCGAGGTTTCCCAAACCAGCAGCGCCCCGCCAACCGAAGTCGACGAGGCGCTGGGCTTTAGAAACTGCGTTCCCGATCAGGCGTCGCCTTCTGGGTCGAGGATCTGGTCGATGCGATAGACCACGTCGCGCAGGTGAAGCTGCGTCGTGCGGTCGCTCGTGCGGCGGAGCGAGCGCTGAACGTCGCTCTTAAGCGTCTCTAGCTCGCCACGTGCAAATGCCTGCACGTCCGAGTTTGCCACGCTGACAGGCGTGATGCCGAATTCTGCCGGAACGCTGGGCGTCTGGCTCGTCATCAGGTCCTGCATCTCCGACAGGTACGTGCGCTGCAAGTTGCGACGGTATACGTCGATCGACGCGCCCGAAGCAAGTTCGCTCCACACGGCCGTACGCACGTCGTCGAGCAGCTCGGCAGGCGTGTACGCGTTGTCGGCGCCAAACGCTTCGGCTTCCGAAAGCCGCACCATCTTCTGGCTCGACAGCAACTGCCCCATCACGCGCGACTGGGCACTGCGGATACGCTCCTGCGTGCCGCCATGCTCGATGCGCTGGATGATGTCCTGGTCGAGCATCCACGTCGGCGTTTCGAGTGCCTCGCGCTGCAAGAACGCCATCGCCGCACGCTGGCGGTCTGCCGGTACGGGTTCGTAGACGGCGCCTTCCTGGTCGGTGATCTTGTAGTTCTCGTACACACCGCCGATCTCACTGGAAACGTGTCCCATGTAACGCGCCCACTGGCCGAGCACGTTGCCATAGAGTTCGCCCAGATCGTCGTAGTCTTCGCCACTATCGACGCCCCATTCGGTCAGACGCGGGAGGATACGCTTGAGGTTGGCGATTCCGTATTCGCTGGCGAGAACGGCGTTATCGCCCAGGTCCTCGTTCTGGCTGCGCGGGTCGACTTTCGTTCCGGTCTGACGACCGTAGAAGTACATCGGATCACCGGCGCGCTCGGTCGCCCACTCGCTCAGTTGGGCGTCGATTTGCTCGTCGGTCATCGAGTCGGGGAACCACGTGTAGCCCCACTTGACCGACCATTTGTCGTACTCGCCGACGCGCGGCATGAAGTTGCGCACGCCGTCGCCCGGCTGGGCGATGTAGTTGAAGCGGGCGTAGTCCATGATCGACGGCGCCGTACCGTTGGCGTCCGTAAACGTGCGCGAGCGCAGGCTGTCGACCGGCGTGGCGAAGCTCGATCCGAAGTTGTGCGGCAGGCCGAGCGTGTGCCCGACTTCGTGCGCGCCGACGAAACGAACCAACTCGCCCATCACACTGTCGTCGAAGCGGGTACCGCGTGCTTCTGCGTTGGCGGCGGCGGTCTGGATGAAGTACCAGTTGCGCAGCAGGTTCATCACGTTGTGATACCAGCCAATGTCAGACTCGAGAATCTGACCCGTGCGCGGATCGTGGACGTTCGGTCCGTACGCGTTCTGGATGTCCGAGGCGAAGTAGCGGATCACGCTGTAACGCGCATCTTCCGGGCTGAACTCGGGGTCCTCTTCCATCGACGGCGGGTCTTTGGCGACGATGGCGTTCTTGAAGCCAGCAGCCTCGAACGCGACGTTCCAATCTTCGACACCTTGCTTGAGAAACGGACGCCACTTGTCGGGCGTCGCCGGGTCGATGTAGTAGACGATCTGCTCGACCGGCTCGACGAGTTCGCCGCGTGCGTAGGCTGCTTCGTCGCTCGGGACGAGTTGCCAGCGGACGATCATGCAGTTCTCTTCGGCGCGCTGATCGTTTGACGAGAAGCGGGTCGATCTGCGCGAGAAGAAGCCAACGCGGGCGTCGCAGTCGCGCTTGCGGGCCATCGTCTCGGGCAGCGCCAGCATCGACTGGTTCATTTCGAGCGTGATCGTGCCGGTCGAGCCGTTGGACGGAGCGCGTCCGGCGTCGAACGTGGTCACGTGGCGCGCTTCGATGTTGCGCGGATAGCTATTGATCGAGATGATGTAGCTGCGGTCCGAGTCCAGACGGCGAACGCGGTAGTTTTCGCGTGCTCCTGACGACAGGCCGCTCAGCGACGGGATATCGCCCATGAACAGGTCGTTGACTTTGATGACGTGAGCCGTCGAGTCTTCGTTCATCGTCTCGATGTCGAACGCGCCCAGGATCGGCGGTAGGTTCGAGTTTTCGACGGCATCGTAGATCGGGTCGCCTTCTTCAGCGACGTTCGAGAACGACAGCGACTTGAGGAGCAGTTTGTCTCCTTGCTTGTCCCAGCGAACGACTTGAGTATTGGCTTTTTCGCCACCATAGCCGATGTTGTCCGCTGTCTTCGCGACGCGCGTAACGAGTAGGAACGACTCACCGACCAGACTATCGGGGATTTCGTAGAAGTAATCGTCGTCCACCATGTGAACGGTGAACAGGCCGGTGTCCGAGACGGCTTCGTCTGTGATGACGTCGGAGTACTTCTTGCCGTCGGACTTGGGCTTGGCCGGAGCTTCGGCGGTTGTGGACGGCGTCGGGACGGCAGCGGGCTGGGAGCCGGAGCAGCCACCGAGCAAGCCTAGGCCGAGCGATCCGACGAGGGCGAGGGATGCGATGCGCATGGAGTGCGGATTGGTTGGATGGGAGACTGCAATCTAACCCATTTGCCCTCGCTCTCCTGTCCGCCAGCGTTCAGGGCACACCAGAATGCCCTAAACAGGAAAGGCGATGATCACGCGGCATCGACCAACTGACCGAGCAGCCGGGCGAGATGAGCGGCCTGCGCCCGACGCGTAAACGACGGAAGTGCGCTCGCTGGGGCGCCTGCTGCTACGGCTCCGCTGTGCCACGCGTGATACGCGGCGTACACGACTCGCCGAGCACCCTGTACGTCGTCCCAGTCGACGAATGAGCCTGCACCTGCCTCTTCGAGCAGACGAGCCGCCTCCCCATCGACTGGTCCGATGCCCAGCACGCGGCGCCCCGAAGCGAGGTACTCGTACAGCTTGCCGGTCAAGATCAACCGAGCGTCGGCGGTGCGCGGGATCGGCAGCAGCAACAGGTGCGACCGCTGCATCACGTCGATGGCGTCGGCGTGCGGGACGTAGCCTTCGACTGACGTGATCTCCAGCAGCCCACGCGCGTCCAGCGACTCGATCACGGCTGGATCAGCCGCGCCGACGAGCCGCAATCGCAGGTCGGGAATGGCACCCGAAGCCCTCAACTCAGCCAGAGCGTCCCAAACTCCCGGCGCATTCTCCTGCTTGACGAACGTACCAACGAATGCGACGGTAAACGTCCGATCGTCCAAGACTGCGTCGCCCTCGAAGTCGGCGGCGTCGTAGCCATTGCGGACGACTTCGACCTCTCGCCCGCCGATTGCCGCAAACCGCTCGGCGAGTACGTCGCCTAT
This sequence comes from Rhodothermales bacterium, assembly GCA_963793245.1. Taxonomy (GTDB): domain Bacteria; phylum Bacteroidota; class Rhodothermia; order Rhodothermales; family BA12; genus CAXBBB01. The sequence goes on along the minus strand of CAWBZG010000002.1, from coordinate 590,494 downwards.
GGTTACGACGGCATCAGACTGACTCAGTACGGCACGCTCCATCGCTCGGTCGGCGACGCGGGCGACAGCAGAGCGCGGGAGTTGATCGTAGTAGTAGATCTCCGTCCACGGGTCGCGCAGATCGGCCATCCACGGCACGCGGCTCAGGTGACGAACAATCAGCCCGGCCAGATGGGTCGAGTGCGGTGGTCCGGTCGTGATAAGCGCGTCGTAGGGTCGACCTTCCTTTTCTGCGCGTCTGATCTCGGCGAGAGCGGCACGGGCGGCGAACGGCACCCACGCCACACGTGCGTCAGGGAGAAACACGTTGCCACGCAGCCACGCCGCGAGTTTCGCCGTCGTGCTCGTCGCTCCGCCCGGAGGAAGGCCCGTTGCTACCACATCGGACTTCTTCTTGCCTTGAAGCCGCGCGTACGCCGCGTACGGATCCCACGACCGCGTCCGCACGATGCGCACCGACGAGGGCACCTCGTCCGTCAGCGACGGATCCAGATCGGGGTACGATGCCCCATTCGGATCGGGAGCAATGACCGTCACGTCCCAGCCTTCGTCCGGCAAATAGCGGCTCCATTTGAGCGGACGCTGCACGCCGGATCCGCCCGACGGTGGGAAGTAGTACGAGAGCAGGAGCACGCGGCGGCGCGTGGCAGAATCGGACATCGAAAAGCGGTTCGGATCGGCCTGCGAAGTTACAGCCGCGCGCCGCCGACTTGGGCGCTGATGAGCCGGTCGGTCTGGAGCTGGGGGTCGCGGAAGTAGACGAAGCCGGTAAACACCTGATCGCGCCGCCCCAACACACCGCGCCGCGCCCTGGCTAACTCGGGGTTGGGCGACACGTAGCGGTATTCGTGCTCGCCCTGCTTGACCAGCACCGTCTGCTCGTACACGCGGTCTGCCGCGATCCAGCGCATAGGCTCGCTCGGACGATTCCAGCCCGACCAACTGCCCTCAAGAAACACGTCGCCGACCGATTGCTCGTTGGGTGGGATAAAGCGAAACGTGGTCGCGACGTACTCGGCAGCCAGGTTGGGATCGCCCGACACGCGCGCCGAGCCGATGATGCTCTGACCGGCGAGCAGCGGGTCCGAATCGTCGGCGGGGAAAGACGACGCATCCTCTTGCAACACCACGCGCGGCGGCGATGCGGCCCGGTCGAGTTGGGCGATCTGCGTGCTCACATCGAGGCTGCGCAGGTCGAGATAGTAAGTGTCGGCGGCGGGCTGAAAGGCGTTTGTCGGCTGGAGCAGATAGGTTAGAACCGACGGATCGTAGCGCTGCGCCTGGTCCGTGCAGCGCGTCGCCTCGTAGCGTCCGTCGCGCACGAAGCACACGTCGAGGTTGAACGTCTGCGCGGCGATCTCGGCGTCGGCGTTGAGGCGCAGGATCGGCTGGAGCGACAGTCCGCTCTGTCCTGCCAGCGAGATCGCGTCGACGGCTAACTCACTGCCGACTCGATCCTCGGCGACGAAGAACGGGCGTTCGAACAGCACTTCGTCCTCGCGCCCCTGCTCGGTCACCCGGACGATGTAGTTGCCCGACACGGTAAACCGAAATGCGCTGCTCGCGGCGAACGGATCGGCGTCGTTCGGATTACCGGGAAACGTATGCTCATAATGCACGAACGGCACTTCGGACAGTTGCGACAGGTCGTAGCGCGTCAGGTCAGTACGCTGAAATCCGTCGATGAACTCGGACGGCAGCAGTCGGCGCTCCCAGTTGCGATCCGCCTGGTAATAGTAGACCGACAGCGGACGTCCCTCGCTTGCGATCAGGTCGAACGACAGCGTGAGTTGCGCCCCGCCGTTGAGCCGAATGATCGGAGGACTCGTCTCACGCCCCTCTGCGTACAACTGAACCGTCCCGACCCGCTCGGCATCCGGCGCAGTTTGGAGCGACGTGCCCTCGCGCGACAGGTTCTGCCGGGCCGCTCGCGCTTCGGGATCGCCCGACTCTGGGATGGGCGCGCAGCCGTAGAGCAGAGCGGCGAAGAGGAGGCAGCAGACAAGACGCATAGACAAGAGTGGTGTGTCGAGAGCGGCACGCAACGCGTGGCGAGCCGGTTCGCTGGCGGTGAGATCGTCACTTTGTCGTGGGAGCGACAGCTTGCCCCGCTTTCCGGGGAGCAGAGGCAACGTACGACGATGTCCTTCTCGTCCACGACCGATCCGAAAGCGTATTCTGCCTCTACATTTTGCTCTGCTCATGCACTTCGTCACTGGCTTTCCCGGCTTTCTCGCCTCGGCATTCCTGCCCCGCCTGCTCGCGCGCACTCAGGGCGAGGTGCTTTGCCTCGTCCAACCGCGCTATGCTGCATTGGCAACCGAGCGGTTGGAGGGCTTGGTCGCCCAGAACGACGCTGCGCGGCGCGTCCGATTGGTCGAAGGCGATCTGACCGAACCGCTGCTCGGTCTGGACGCACGGACCTTTCGCGCTATCGAAACGGCGTACCATTTCGCCGCCGTCTACGACCTGGCTGTCGATGCGGAGTTGGCGCAACGCGTCAACGTCGACGGGACGCGGCACGTGGTCGATGCGCTACGCCGGAGCGAGCGGTTCGAGCGGCTGCATTACGTGTCGACACTGTTCGTGAGCGGGCGATACGACGGTTTGTTTTCCGAAACCGATCTGAGCGTCGGGCAGCGCTTCAACAACCACTACGAGGCGACCAAGCATCAGGCCGAACTCGTCGTCCGCGCCGCGATGGACGCCGGATTGCCTGCGACGATCTATCGCCCCGCCATCGTCGTCGGCGACAGTCGGACCGGAGCGACGCAGAAGCTGGATGGGCCGTACTACATCATCCGTTGGCTGCTGCGGTTCGCACGCCTAGGCCTCGCTCCCGTCCCGATTCCACTCCGCCCGGCGCGCTATCACCTGGCTCTCGCCCCGAGCGATTACGTCCTCGACGCCCTGGACACGCTCGCCGCCCGAGCCGACACGTCCGGTCATACGTTCCACCTGGTCGACGCACACCCGCCGTCGATTCCCGATGTCCTCGAACAGTTCGCCGAGGCTGCAGGCGTCCGCGCGATCGGTATTCCCGCTCCGATCCAAGTGGTACGTTCGGCCCTGCGCGCACTGCCTCCCGTTCAGTCGTGGATCGGCATCGAACCCGAGACGTTCGCCTACTTCACTCACCCCACCCGCTACGCCAGCCTCGCCACGCAGCAGGCGCTCGCCCCAACCGGCGTCGCCTGCCCTCCGTTTGCCTCGTACGCCGCCAACTTGGTCCGCTTCACCCGCGCCCATCCCGAAGTGACTTCGGCGGCAATGGCCTAGCCCTCCCTCCCCCTTTAATATGACAACGTTAGGCATCGACATCGGCGGCTCCGGCATGAAAGCGGCTCCGGTCGACTTGAAAACCGGCGAACTCCTTACCGACCGCAAGCGCATCAAAACGCCCCAACCGGCGACTCCCTCCGCCGTCGCCGATACGGTTCGTAAGCTCGTCAAGCACTTCGACTGGGACGGCCCAGTTGGTAGCGCGTTTCCCGCACGGATCGCGCACGGCGTTGCCAAGACCGCGTCGAACATCGAGAAGGATTTCATCGGTCTTGATGTGCAGCAGTTGTTCAGCGAGGTGACCGATCAGCCCTTCGTGGTCTTGAACGATGCGGACGCGGCGGGCGTCGGCGAAGCCGAGTATGGCGCCGGAAAAGGCGAAAAAGGCATCGTGCTCACGCTCACGTTCGGAACGGGCATCGGCTCAGGCCTCATGGTCGACGGTAACCTCGTCCCCGGCACCGAATTGGGGCACTTGGTCCTCCCGTCGGGCAAAGTCGCCGAACCCTGGGCCGCCGACCGAGCGCGCAAGGAAGAGGATCTGTCGTGGAAAGACTGGGCCAAACGCGTCCAGGTCTACCTCGAACATGTCGAGTTCCTTCTCGCCCCCGACGTGATCATCATCGGCGGCGGCGTCAGCAAGCCCGAGCGCTGGGAGAAGTTTGCCGACCGACTGGAGACGAAAGCCGAACTTCGGCGCGCCGAGCTAGGCAACAACGCCGGAATCGTAGGAGCGGCCCTCGCCGCAGAGCGTCTGAGCAACAAGGCGAGTTAACCTGCTGCTATACTCGAATCCAGAGGATATACCAGCGGGCCGAATTAGCTGATCTGCACGTTCCAGTACGTCGCCAAGCGCTGGATGTAGGCGGCTTCGGCGGTGATGATCGTGCCGTCGGCGGAGGCGAGAGCGGCCAAGTCGTTGAGCACGCCCAAGCGCTGGTTTTCGCTCAGGCTTTGGCGCAGGCTTTCCGCAGCCGTCTCAACCATCTGGTCGCGCGACGGACCCGCATAGGTCAGCATCACTTCGTCGAGCGTCTGGGAGATGACGTTTTGCTCGGCCCGTGGAAACCACTTGCTCAGGTGTTGGGCCTGCTGCTCGGCTTCGCGCTGGTCCAGGTCGGCGTCGGTGCCGTGAGTGAGCGAGAGGAAGAGCAGCGCCATATCGTGGAGCGACGTCCACTTGTCGGAGAGGTGCAGCATGGTCAGGAAGCGAAAGCGATTGGAGAGGCCGAGCGGAGAGTACCGACTCCATCCGTCGGCGAGGGTAACGATCCGCGCGCTTAGCTGTTTTTGATCTCGCGGGCGGCTTCTTCAGGCGAACGTGGAGGGTGCTGCTCCTCACGCTCGTGCTTGGCGACGGCCTCTTTGTCCAGGTGCACGTGCGACTTGTGGATGCCTTCTTCGGGCAGGCTCTGTGGGTCCGTGCCGACGTTGACGGCATCTTCGGGCGCGCGGTTGCCTTCGTGTTCTTCGGATTTCATCTGCGTCGTGCGGGTTTGGTTCTCCGATTGCAACACGCATCGCCGCACCTGGTCGCACACCACGTGTAACGACGCCGGATCGTCTGCCGATGCGCTACCACGCCACGTCCGATGACCCGGCTACGGGCATCGTCAGCAGACGCAGGTGCGATAGGCCACGCTTGGTCAGGGCGAAGCCGGATGCCGCATTTCGGTCGCGCGTGATCATGCGGTTGGTGCTGTTTTCGTAGCGACTGACAGCCTCGGCGACGAGTACCACGCGCGGCTCGTTCGTCGCTTCGTCGACAGCGCGGAAGCTGATCGGCTGGCCGGACTGGGCTATTTCGATGTCCCAGGCGCGCGGCGGATTGCGCGTGCTCGCCTCTGGCGCCATCCACGCGTACCGGCTGACGAGTTCGGGCACGTAGCCTCCAGGCACGCGGACGGTATAGGCGGCAGGCGTAACGCGCTGGATCAGGTCGCCCAAGATCAGGTACGGATCGCGCTCGAACGCAATCAGCAGCGCCGACGCGTCGATGCCCGACAGGTTGATGCCGTGGTAGCGTCCATGCTGATTGGCGCCGCTGTAGTTGGCGCCATACCAACTCTCGAACAGGTCGCTCAGGTACAGATTGACCTCGAAGTGCAGGTGTGCTCTCCGCCGGTCGATGCCGGTCCCCGTGTAGCCGATCCGCCCGATCCGCTCACCGCGCCCGACTTCGGCGCCGGTTCGTGCTGTCACGTCGCTGAGGTGACCATACAGGGTGTAGTAGGGTGCACCTTGCCACCAGTGCTCGACCACGACGTAGCGCCCATACGACGAAGCTCGCTCGCTGCGGTTGACGTAGACCACGCGCCCCTGGTCGACCGAGCGCACCTCGTCGAGCGGCTCACCGCGCCCATCGCGCTCGGTCGGCTGAATGTCCAACCCTTCGTGGAAACGCGTGAACACGACGCTGCCGTTGCGCGCACGCTCCTGGTTGCGGACGAACCCGTACTGCCCCCCCTGCCACGGCGCCGACCGAACGCCCTCGAACGTGCGGTCGGTATACATGTAGAAATCCGGCCCGTTGCCCTGCAGCAGCGCCGTGTTATCGGTCGGCATCACGAGCCGAAGCGATTGTGCGTGAGCGGGCGCACAACAGATCAGCGCGACCAGTAGCGCCGGGAGAAAACGAAACACAGGCGGATTACTCGGTCTTGGCGTCCACGAGGCGGTAGTACATCCCCATCGGGTCATCCTCAAGTAGTTCGAGCGTGCCGCTGACAGTCAGCGGATCGTACGAGAACGCGATAGGGCCGCCGAGACGGACCTCGATCATCGCTTCGGGACCGCCCGGCATGCAGTAAAAGCAGTTGGCGACCGGGAAGGCGCTCAGGATAAAGTGGGCTTGTTCGGCAGCCTGTTCGAGCGGCAGCATGAAGCCTTCGACGGTGACGCTCTGTCCAGCGAGCGAGCGGACCTGCTGCTCGAACTCGGGCACAAAGCGCGCGTCGGCACGGACGAGTTTAACCTGAGCGAGGGTCTCCCACGCCACATCGGTTTGAGCGCTTACCGGGACAGCGAGGACGAGTAAAAGGAGGACCGAGAGGTAGCGCATCGAAAAGGTGTGTTGTCTGAGATCTACGACGCAGCGAGGCTCACCGTTTCCACCGGTGCTGCATCGAATGCGGAGGAATAACGCAACGTCGACTTTATTTCGCCTTCACCTTGCCGATAACGCGCAAGTCCCCTCTCTCGGCGCTTTCTCATGCTTCGTCACCCTCTCCACCGAATCAGCCTGCTCGCACTCCTAGCGCTGTTTTCAGCGGTCGATGGGGCGCAGGCGCAGCAGCATCGCATCGACTGGTTCGGAGCCGATGAGGGCCTACCACACCTGCGGGTGACGGACCTGATGCAGGACACGCGTGGTTTTCTGTGGATCGGCACGCACGGCGGAGGAGTCGCCCGGTTCGATGGATATGCCTTCGACACGTTCGACCAATCCAGGGGGTTGGCCTCCAACTCGATTCGCGCGCTATACGAGCACACCGATGGAACGCTCGCCTTCGTCACCCAGGGTGGCATCACGCTGTACGACGGCTCGCAGACGGTCTCTTTCGCGGGCGACGACATTGGCAATCCCGAGACGCTGTACGCCGCAAGCGCTGCTCCAGACAAAGCCATCTGGATTCCTTCTTCGACCGGGCTGATCTATTTGGACAAAAGAGCCGGAGTCTACCGCGCCGGAGTCGAACTCGTGGGCCGACACGTCACGTCCGCTCTTTCGGATGGCGACGAGCAGTGGGTCGGGACGACGACCGGACTGCATCAGGGCACGTCGGGCACGATCAGTCCGTCGCCCACGATGCTAGTGGGGGCGCACGTCACTGCGTTGTCCCGTGACGGCAAAGGCACGCTGTGGGTCGGAACGACGACCGGGCTGTACCGCATCAGGCGCGGTGAGGTCGAACGTGCCGGACGCGCCACAGACCCTATCGAAGCCCTCTTCGTCGCTTCGGACGGAACGCTGTTCGCGCGGTCGACGGGTAACCTACTGCGCATCGACAAGGACGAGGTTTCGCAGTACGCCCACGACTTCACCACGGCGCACTATTCGGCGCTGACCAACCAGTTCAGCGAAGACGCACACGGAATCGTGTACTTCGGCGGATCTGACGGCGCCTACCGCTTCGTCGACGGCACAATCGAACGCATCGACGGACGGTCGCCGACCTGGTCGACACTCGTCGGGAGGGACGGCGAAATCTGGTTCGGCTCGCCAACAGCAGGAGCGGGGCGCTTTGACGGTGGCTTTTTGACGACCTTCTCTTTCCCGGACGTTCCGCCGTTCGGCACAGACATCACGCGCGACTCACAGGGACGCTTGCTCTTCGCGACGGCAACCGGCTTGATCCTCCACGACGAGCGATCCGCCACGTTTCGCGCATTCGGAGAGGCAGACGGTCTTCCCTCCCGCACGATCGGTAGCCTCGAACGCACGTCGGACGGGACGGTGTGGATCGGCACGCAGAATGGCGTTGCCCGCATGGACGGAGACCGCATCCGCCCCATCGCGACTAGGCAGAACGGAAAGCCGGTGTTGTCCATGCTCTCCTCGCTCGCCGTGACGCCGGATGACCGCGTGCTGTTCGGAACGATGCAACAGGTCACCGAGGTGCGGGGCACCGAACTCGTTCCCGTAGCTGCGTTCGCCGGTCTAGAGGGCATCATCCGCAAACTGACGATCGGGCCGAACAACACGACCTGGGTTTCAACCAGTATGGGCCTCTTTTGGACGGACGCACTCGATACTGCGGGATCGCTGCGCCGACTGCTACCCGAGCCGGATGGCTCGATCAACGGGTTTGCCTTCGACGAGGGCGGATGGCTGTGGCTGGCCAGCAAGACCGATGGCGTCAAGGTGTATCAGCCGGATCGAGACGGATATGCCTACGCAGGTACCATCGAAGCGGACCGAGCGACCGGCTTGGGTAGCCCCACCTTTGCCACGTTCGATGACGCCGGGTCGGTGTGGATTGGCACGATGACCGGGCTGTACGCCATCGACGCCGCCGCTTTTCGCACGCGAGCGGGCCAAGTGGTGCGCCACATTGGGAAAGCGCACGGCTACGTCGGCGGGGTCACGTACAACAGGGCGTTTGCCGAAGAGGGGTCTCTCTGGATCGGCGATGCGCGCGGCATCACGAGGATCGCTCTCCGCCTGCTGCCTGATGAGCGCGACACACCGCTCCTGTTCGTCCGCTCCATCGACCTGTTTCACCAGCCGACGGCGTGGAGCGAGCGCACCGACGCGCTGATGCCGTGGGAAGACTACCCGGTCAACCTCGACCTCGACACCGACGAGAACTACCTCACGTTTCGGTTCGCGGGCATCAACCTCGCTCAGGCCAGCGCACTGTACTATCAGTACCAACTCGCTCCGCTCGACCAAGAGTGGAGTCCACCGTCGCGTTCGCGTGAGGCGACGTTTACGCACCTGGAGCCGGGCACCTACCAGTTTCGCGTCCGCGCCTGCCTGACGGCCACCTGTGAGCAGTTTTCCGAGCGCGCGCAGACCTTCACGATTGCTCAGCCATTCTACCAGACCTGGTGGTTCTATCTGCTGTCGGGCGTCTTTTGCATAACCATTCCCGCGTTCCTCCTGCTCGCTCACACGCAGCGAGCCGAGCGGCGCGAGCAGCGCCTGCAGGACGAAGTCGACGAACGCACGGCAGAAGCTCAACTGGCACGCGTCGCCGCCGAGGACGCCGCACAGACCAAGTCGGACTTCTTGGCCAACATGAGCCACGAGATTCGGACGCCGATGAACGCCGTGATCGGCTTCTCGGACCTGCTCGAACGCACCGATCTGGACGCCGAACAGCGCGAATACGTCCACCTGATCAACACGTCAGGCGAGGCACTGCTGTCGGTCATCAACGACATCCTGGACATCTCCAAGATCGAAGCGGGCGGCATCGAACTCGAACAGCGCGGCTTTTCACTGGTCGACTGCATCGAGGACGCTGTCGACTTGGTCTCGCTCAAAGCGGATCGCAAAGGTCTCGACCTCGCCTACACGCTCGACGCCAGCCTGCCCAACAGGGTCGTCGGCGACGCGAACCGGCTGCGTCAGATCCTGCTCAACCTGTCAACCAACGCCGTCAAGTTCACCGAAAGCGGATCGGTCGTCATCGAAGTCCAGAGAGGGGCCGACGGGCCGGATGGAGCGATCGGCGTTGACTTCGCGGTCGTCGACACGGGCATCGGTATCGCCGAGCACAACATCGGTAAGCTGTTCAACGCCTTCAGCCAGGCCGACGCCTCGACGACGCGCAAGTTTGGCGGAACGGGCCTGGGCCTTGCCATCTCGCGCAGCCTGGTTCGATTGATGGGCGGCGACATTGACGTCAAGAGCACGCTGGACAAAGGTTCGACCTTCCGCTTCCGCGTCTTTCTTCCCGCCGCCGAGGACACGCCCGAAGATGCCGTCTCGCTCGAATCCATGCGCGCGCTCGTCGTCAGCGATGACGAAAAGCAGCGCCTGTGGCTCGAAATGCAGACCATCGCGTGGGGTATGGAAGCGCAGGTCTACGAGAGTCCCATCGAAGCGCTGTGCGCCGTCGAGATGGAGCCGGGCAGTTTTGACGTAGTGATTCTGGACAGCGTCAGCGAGGGCATGACGCAGAACGAACTGGCCGAGCAATTGCGCCTGATGTCGCCCACACAAGCCGCACCTCTAGTGCTCGTCGTCGAGCCGGGAACGCCTGTCTACAGCGTCGAGAACGCCGTACGCATCGTCGCGCCGCTACGCCAGAGCGCCCTCCGCCGCCGACTGGTCGAGTTGGTCCAGGCAACTCACGCACGCCCCATCGCCCTCGGAGACGACGCGACGCCAGGCGAAGTCCATCCGCTGCGCATACTCGTCGCCGAGGACAACGCGATCAACCAGAAACTCGTCCGCCGCCTGCTCGACCGCATGGGCTACCAGGCCGACTTTGCCGAGAACGGCCTGGTCGCTGTCGACAAGGTGCAGGCTACGCCCTACGATGTCGTCCTGATGGATATGCAGATGCCTGAAATGGGCGGACTCGAAGCGACGCAAGCGATTCGCGAACTGCTGCCTCAGCAAGCCCAACCGAGCATCATCGCTCTGACGGCCGCCGTCCTCCCCGAAGATCGCGCCGCCTACCGACAGGCGGGAATGGCCGGCTTCCTCCCCAAACCCGTCAAGCCTGATCTACTCCGCGAAATGCTCCTGAGCATGCGCCCGCTTGCCGAACCCGCCGCTCACCCCGGCTATCTCGCCGACATCATGGGCGAGTTCTCCCTCGAAGGCTGAGACGGCGACGACTCTGTCACTGCGAGGAGCGAAGCGACGTGGCAGTCTCCGTGGTATCAGCAAACGCAGGAGATCGCCACGCTTCACTCGCGATGACAGACCTCAGCCGCCTTCGCCCAGCACCAACGCCACTTCGGTCCGGTAGGCTTGCCACGCAGGAATCGCCGCCGCCAGCAACCCGGCGACCAACGCCGCCACCACGATCCACCCTTCGAGCGGATGCCACAGCGCGCCAGTAACTGCGATGCCTCGGTCTGCTTCGAGCGCCCAACCAACGGCGTACGCCGCGCCATGTCCTGCGAGTAGCCCGAGCAACAGCCCCAGCGCCGACACGATCACTCCTTCGAGCAACACGTGCGCGACCAGACGCCCGCGCCCAATGCCGACCGCGCGAAACAGCGCCAGATCGTAGCGCCGCTCCCTCAGCGCCGAGTACAGCGTCACGAACAGAGTGAGAATCGCCGCAATGCCCAGCCCCATACCGAACAGTTGTGCCAGCGCGACCGCTCCGCCCAGCAGCCGTCCCAACCGCGCAATCTCGAACGCGGGCGACGCCGCCTGAATGTTGGGCAGTGCGCCGATCGACCGCCCCAGCAGCGCCGCCGCAATCGGCGACTCGAACACCAGCAACAGCGACGTGATCTGTCGGTTGTCGGCGCCGTCAGCAGGTAGAGCAAGCCAGTCGGATTCGGCCTCTTCTTCGCTGTGCGCATCGTGATCGTGGTCGCCGCCGTGCGCGTCGTGGATCTCCCAGACAGTCTCCAAACTCGTCAAAATCCGCCGATCGACGACCGTCCCCGTCCGCTCCATCACTCCGACGACTCGCATCGGGTGCGCATCGTGATCCTGAGATCCGGCGCCGTGCGCCGACGCGAAGAGGTCGCCGACGCGCAGTCCCGTCTGCTCGGCGACCGTTGCACCCACCGTCGCCTCCAACGCACTATGCCACCACTCCCCGCTGGCGAGTTCGGCTGCATAGTGGTCGGGATAGTCGCGCGTCGTCCCAACGATGCCGAAGCCTGCGTACGCGTCGCCCAGCCCCAACGGAATGGCGTGGCGGACGGCTCGATTCTGGGCAACTGTGCGCACGTCACGCACATCGACGTTGCCGACCGGTGCATCCAGCCCATAGATCGACGACAAGATGGCTTGCAGCGGACTCCCCTCCGCCGTCACGACCAACCCGATGCCGCGCGCGTCACGCATGAGCAACCCGTTGGCCTGCATCGACAGCAAGAGCAGCAGCACGAGCGTCCCTACGCTGAACGCGACGAGCAGCACGTTGAGCGCCAGCGTCAGCGGGCGACGGCGTAGGTAAGCAAGGGTGAGCGTCGTGAGCGTCATGTCGTCAGCGCCAGAGTTTCGAGCCGCAGGGCGACGGGCAGATGCTGGGTAACACGGGCGTCGTGCGTGGCAACGAGCAGGATGGCGCCCACCCGCTCGGCCTCTTCGCGCAGGACAGCGAGCGTTGCAGCCGCGTGTGCATCGTCCAGACTCGCCGTTGGTTCGTCGGCGAGCAGAAGTGTCGGACTGTTCATCACCGCCCGGGCAATCGCCACGCGCTGCCGCTGCCCAACGCTCAATTTGTGTGGAAGCCGGTCGCCCAACCCGCCTAGCCCGACGCGTGCGAGAATGGCATCGGCACGTTTCGGATCCGCCTCTTTTCGAGCAGCAAACGGCGCAAGCAGCACGTTTTGCCGGACCGTCAACGCATGGGCCAGGTGCGCCTGCTGAAACACGACACCGACGTGCTGCGCTCGAAATGCATCCAACTCGGATTCCGACAAAGTCTCCAACCGCGTCCCACCCACTTCAATCGACCCCGACTGCACCCGAAGCAGCCCGCCGATCAGATGCAGCAGCGTCGATTTTCCACTCCCCGACGGCCCGATCAACACTCCGCTCGCGCCTGACGCCACATCCAAGTGGATACCTTCCAACACGGACGTGCCGTCGTATGCATAGCGCAGATCGCGGATGGTGAGGCCAGACGCGGACGATTCAGGCATAGAAGCGATGGTTGACAGTTGAGCGAGACTCGTGGTTGTGCGCTACGCTTCCCACCCCGTCACACTACGGCGTCATCTCCAATGGGCGCCAGCGGATAGTCGGCTTCCACTTCTCCGTCGGCCATGCGTGCGAGTCTGCGCTTCAGCATGCGGCGGCGGAACGTGCTCAGGTGATCGACGAACAGGATGCCTTCCAGGTGGTCGTACTCATGCTGCACGACGCGCGCCAACATGCCGTCTAGGTCGAGTTCGTGCGACTTCAACTCGGCATCCTGATACACAAGTCCGACGGCTTCGGGACGGTAGACCGTATCGCGAAGATCGGGAATCGACAAACAGCCCTCCTCGAAGTCATCCTCGTCTTCACTCTCCCACGTGATCTCGGGATTGATAAACACCATCGGCTGATCCGGCATCGTCGCCGGGTCGATTTCGTCGCGCTCGAAAATGCCGGACAGATCGACGACGAACAGCCGCTCGCGTCGTCCGACCTGAGGCGCAGCCAAGCCGATGCCGTCGGCGTGGTGCATCGTCTCGATCATGTCAGCGATCAGTTGAGTCAGTTCGGGTGTTATCTCCTCGACAGGGATCGTCTCCTCACGCAGGATGCCTGAGCCGAAGGTGTGGATGGGCAGAATCATCGTTCGCGCAGATAGTCTTCCAGAATGACGCACGCGGCGGCGGCGTCGACGAGACCTTTATCACGCCTGACGCGGCGCGAGGCTCCGGCTTCATGAAGTCGACTCGACGCGTGGGCCGAGCTGTACCGCTCGTCGACCCGCACGATGTGGGCGTGAGGAAGCGCCTTTTTCAATCGCCCCTCGAACGACCGCACGCGCTCGACGGCAGCGCCTTCCGCTCCGTCCGGTTCGAGCGGCCAACCCAGCGCAATCGTCGCGACCCCCTCACGGGCGTCCAGCTTCAGTAGCTCAGCCGTCGCCAATCCGGGAGCAAACGTCCCCAGCGGACGCGCAAACAGTCCGAGCGGATCGGCAACAGCCAACCCCGTTCGTTTCGATCCATAGTCGACGCCGACGATACGAGGCGCCGCGCGCAGACTCACGCGACGGCCTGATCGACCGGAGTGTAATCGGCAGCGCCTTCGGGGACTGCGTAATCCAGTTCGGAAAGCGGCGTCTGGAGAACGCTCTTCAGCTTTTTGCTCGGCTTGAAGTGCGTCTTACGGCGCGACGGAATGAAGACCGTTTCGTTCGTCTTCGGATTGCGTGCCTTGGGCTTGGCGCGCGTCTTCTTGACCTCGAACACGCCAAAGTCACGCAGTTCGATGCGCACTTCGGGATCGGCCTGGAGCAGCAGATCGCTGATCGACGTAACGACGGCGGTGACCCACGGCTCGCTCTTGTAGATGGGTTCGTCCATCAGTTCGGCAACGCGCCGTGCGACATCTTTTTTGGTGAGCGTGGTCAAATGGTCCTCCGGGAACGGTAAAAAGGGGGATGAGTGATCGCCGATTTAGTATAGCGATATCTCCAATAAACTCAACATCTTTGCCTCAGGTCAAGTCTCAAACGACAAAAACGAGGACCAACCCACCCCACCTCGCCGATAATCCACCGTTCGACGCCTCGATCAGACTTCCAGTCGGTACACGCCCGAGACGCCGGAGACGCGGTTCAAGCGCCGCATAACACTCTTCAGCTGCTCGAGGTCGCTTACGTTGAGCGTGATCAACCCCTCGAAAAACCCCTCCTCAGAATCGACGGCGACCGACCGAATGCCCATCTTGAATGTCTTCGAGATAATGTCGGTCAGGTCGTTGAGCAACCCCTGCCGGTCTTCGCCCATCACGCGCAAGCCGACGCTGTAAATCGCGTCCTTCTCTCGGCTCCACGATAACTCGACGATGCGGTCCGGCTCGCTGACGTACAGGTTGGGCGCGTTGCGACAACTAGCCCGGTGAATCTTGACGACGCCGTTGCGCGACGTGAAGCCGAAAATCTTGTCACCCGGAATCGGCGTGCAGCACGAGGCATACTCGGTGGCCAGGTTGTAGCCGTCCTCTCCGTCGAGCACGATGCTCGGCCCCTCGTTGCGTTTGCCCGGCGACACGAACGCCTGAAACGCCCGCTCCAACTCCGACGCGCCTTTCTCGCCATCCACCTTCTGCTCGCCTTTGAGCGTACGAATCAGCGCGTCGACATCGTGATGCCCCGTTCCAATCTCGTAGTACATATCCTGGGCACTGCCGAATTTGAGCGCCACGGCATACCCTCGCACTTCGCCCTCAACCGTTGAGAGGCTGGCTTTCTTGGCGCGTTTGTCCCAGATCTCTTTGCCCAACTCCATCGCCTTGCGCCGCTTCTCGTTGGTCCACGCCCGCACGCGACTCTGCGCCTTGTGCGTGACGACGAACTTCATCCAGTCCGGATTGGGCGTCTGCTTTTTGCTAGTGATGATCTCGACCTGATCGCCGCTCTGAAGCGTCGCCGAGAGCGGTACCATCTTGCCGTTCACCTTGGCGCCGATGCAGTGAAATCCGACTTCGGTATGCACCTGAAATGCGAAGTCGACCGGCGTGGCGTGCAGGGGCAGCGTGATCAGGTGACCCAGCGGTGTAAAGGTGTGGATCTCGTTGTCGTACAGATTGAGCCGCAAATCGTCGACGAAGCCTTGGGGCTGATCGGCCTGAGGCGCCTCGAGCAGATCACGTACCCAGCCTAGAGCCGAGTCCAAATCCGGGTCGCTGCCGTCCGCGTCGACGTTCTCCTTGTACCGCCAGTGCGCCGCCACCCCGCGCTCGGCGATCTCATGCATCCGCCGCGTTCGAATCTGCACCTCGAACGGGCGTCCGCTCGGCCCAAAGACCGTCGTGTGCAGGCTCTGATAGCCGTTGCTCTTAGGCCGCGTCACGTAGTCGTGGATTCGGCTCGTGTTGGGCGTATACAGATCGGTGACGATGGAGTAGACGCTCCAACACGCACGTCGCTCGTCTTCGCCCGGCTCAGTCTCGATAACGACTCGGATAGCGAGCAGGTCGTAAATCTCGTCGAGCGTTTTGCTCTGACGCTGCATCTTCCCCCAGATCGAGTAGATGTGTTTTGGGCGCCCATAGATCTCGAACTGAATTCCGGCCTCGCGCAGCCGCTCCTTGAACGGTTCGATAAAGGACGCAACCAACCGCTCACGCTCGTCTCGCGTTGCCTTGAGTTCGGCGACGATGTCGTAGTACGCGTCCGGTTCGAGCGCGCGCAGTGACAGGTCCTCCAACTCGTTTTTGACCCGAAACAAGCCAAAGCGGTGGGCGAGTGGAGCATAGAGGTCGAGTGTCTCGCGCGCGATTTTCTGCTGCTTGCCCTCGCGCAGCGCTTCGAGCGTCCGCATGTTGTGCAGCCGGTCGGCGAACTTGACCAAGATCACCCGCACGTCGCTCGCCATCGACAGCACCAGCTTCCGCACGTTCTCGGCATTGCCGACACTCCGGCTCTCGAACACGCCGCTGATCTTCGTCAGCCCATCAACAAGCGAGCGCATCGTCGCCCCAAACTCGCTCCGAATCACGTCCAAGTCGACTTCGGTGTCTTCGACCACATCGTGTAGCAGCGCCGCCGCCACACTCGTACTGTCGAGCGGAATCTCTTCCACCAAAATCGTCGCCACGTCCAGCGGATGCACGATATACGGCTCTCCCGACGCCCGCTTGTCGTTGCGATGCGCCCATCGTGCCAATCGAAACGCCTTCTCGATCAGCGGACGATCGAACCCCTTGAGGTTTTTCTCACACGCCGCGAACAGTCGATCCACGCGCTCTTGCACGCGCGGGTCGCTGATGTGGAGATCGTCGGATTCGGCATACGGCACACTCATGTCTAGTGCAACGCTGCCCCGACAAGGCGGCTCCCTCTACTCGTCTTCGAGACCAGATACACGCTCCTGACTCAACCGCTCATGCACGACGCGCATCCGAGCGAGGTAGGCAGGAATGCGCGGATATACGTCCATCGCCACCTGCTCGCTGTACAGGTGCGAAAGCAGATTGCGGTCGTTCAGCATGTTGATCCAAGCCTGTTCATCATCCAGCCAATGCTGAACATACGCTTGTTTGAGAACAGCGCGCGGACTCTTTGCATCGACGATTCCGCTGTATTCGAGCAGACGTTTGAGCGCCTTCCAGAACAACTCGATGGTGAACTCGAATCGCTGAACTGTTCCGTCGATCACGATGTCGCCCACAGATGAATCGAGTTGCGTGGCCTCGGTGAGGCGGTCCAACGCGCGGCCTAGATCCTCGAATATGTCGCGTACGTTTTCAGCGTTCATAAAGCGTCACCCCATGCTGCTCGATTCGGTGCAGAAACTTGCCCTGAGCCTTGTCCAACCGAACCAAGTCGATCATTAGCAACGTCGGTGCCCTCTCAACGACCTCCTCCATATCAAACCACTGTCGGCTATCCATGCTTGGCGCCTGAACAGCCAGGTCGATGTCGGAACGCTCCTGATGGTCACCACGTGCGCGCGAGCCGAACAGTACGATGCGCTCGACCGATTCGAACTGCGAAATGCGGTCGATCAGGTAATCGAAGACGGGGTGCCGGGTTTCCATGACTCAATCAACGCACCGAAGAGACTGCGGCTCCACCGATCTAAACCGACAAAGGCGCCCCAGCCGAAACCGGAGCGCCTTCGCGCGGGGTGAGCGTCTGACGGCTCTAGTGTTACGCTTTCTGGGCACCGTTGCCCGTCTCGCCTGCGCCGCCGATACCTGCTTCAGGGTTGTCGGCTTTTCCACCAGCGGTCTCTTCGGGAGCCGTCAGCGGGGTACCGGGTGTCTGAGCCGAGACTTCCGACGTCTGCTCGGGAGCAGCCGAATCCTCGTGATTCTCAGGCGACGGAACAGCTTCGTTGGCAGGCTCCGACTTGACTTCGGCTTTTTTCTCAGCGGCGGGCTTCGGCGTGCTGCTCGACGAACCACTGCTGCGGCGCGTACGACGCGTGCGGCGCGTGCTCGTCTGCTGCTGGTCTCCGCTCATGTTGAAGTCGACCAGTTCGATGATCGCCATCTCAGCACCGTCACCGACGCGCTGGCCGAGTTTGACGATGCGCGTGTAACCGCCGGGACGGGTCGCGATTTTCTCGGCGATCACGCCGTAGAGTTCTTTGACCGACTCCTTGTCCTGCAGGTGACGGAAAACCTGACGGCGGTTGTGCGTCGTGTCGACTTTTCCGCGCGTGAGGATCGGCTCGACGTACATGCGCAGCGCTTTGGCTTTGGTGTGCGTCGTCTTGATGCGTTTGTGCGCGATCAGCGCGTTCGAGAGCGCAGCCATCGTAGCCTTGCGGTGCGACGCGGTGCGGTTGAGCTTAAAGCCCTTTTTTTGGTGTCTCATGGTATTGGAAATATGAGCAGACGCGCCGTATCAGGTACGCATCTGCCGGTTGGAACGGCGCTGTTTAGACGCCCGCTCCCATGTACTTGTCGACGTCCATTCCGAAGAACAGACCGCGATCTTCGAGCACTTCGATCAGTTCTTGAAGCGACTTGCGACCGAAGTTGCGGAATTTGAGCATCTCGCTTTCTTCGCGGCGAACCAGGTCGATGATCGTCTTAATGTTGGCCGCTTTCAAGCAGTTGTGCGCGCGGACCGACAAGTCGAGTTCGTCGACCGACTGCGAGAGCAGTTCGCGGACGCGCTGCACTTCGGCGTCGACTTCCTGCTCCTCTTCGACGGGCTGCGGCTCAGCATCCATGTGGATGAACATATTGACGTGATCGCGCAGCAGAGCGGCGGCCTGGGCCAGCGCATCTTCAGGAGCGACCGAGCCGTCCGTCGTCACTTCGAAAACGAGCTTCTCAAAGTCGATCTTGTCGCCGACACGCGTCTGCGTGATCGTGTAGCGCGCGTTCTCGATCGGCGTAAAGATCGAGTCGATGGCGATAACACCGATCGGATCGTCGGCGCGCTTGTTCTCGTCCGACGGTACATAGCCGCGGCCTTCGCCCATGCGCAGTTCGGCAACGATCTCGGCGTCTTCGGCGAGCGTCGCGATGTGGTGATCCGGATTGAGGATCTCGTAGTCGTTCGTCGCCTCGGCGATGTCGGCAGCCGTCCACGTACCCGGTCCGCGGAGGACCAGGCTGATGTTACCGTCGCCCAGTTCGCGGCTGCGGATGCGTACGCCTTTAAGGTTCAGGATAATGTCCGTCACGTCCTCGGTCACACCGGGGATGGTCGAGAACTCCTGCTGCACGCCGTCAATCTTGATCGCGGTCACGGCGACGCCCGTCAGCGACGAGAGCAGCACGCGGCGAAGTGAGTTGGCGATGGTGACGCCGTAGCCGCGTTCGAGCGGCTGGATGACGAAGCGTCCGTAGGTTTCCGAAACCTCTTCGACGACGACGCCGTCGGGCATCTGAAAAGAAGTATGCGTCATGCTCGTTGGTCTGTTTTACTAGTGGAAGAAGTAGGTGAAACGGCGAGCGATTGCCCGCCCTTGCGCTTACTTCGAGTACAACTCGACGATGAGCTGCTCGCGGATATTCTCCGGGATGTCTTCGCGCGACGGCTGATCCAAGAACTTGCCGCTGAGCGTACCCTTCTCGGTTTCGAGCCAGTTGTACCGACGGTTGCCGCGCGCCGAGGCGTCAGCAAAAACCGGCGAGTTGACACTACGCGGACGGACCGAGATCACGTCGCCTGCCTTGAGCTGAGCCGACGGGATGTCGAGCACGTGGTCGTTGACCATGATGTGACCGTGGGTAACCAACTGACGAGCCTGACGGCGCGTGCCAGCAAAGCCCATACGAAAGACCGTGTTGTCCAACCGCGATTCGAGCAGTTTGAGCAGGTTCTCACCCGTCACACCCTTGAGGCGGGAGGCCTTCTCGAACAGATTGCGGAATTGCTTTTCGAGCAGTCCGTACGTGTACTTGGCCTTCTGCTTCTCTTTGAGCTGCATCGCATACTCGCTCTCCTTCTGACGACGGCCACGGCCGTGCTGTCCGGGGCGATACGGTTTGCGCTCGAGGGATTTGGAAGGTCCGAAAATCGGCTCGCCGAAGCGCCGCGCGATTTTCTGTTTGGGTCCGCGATAACGGGCCATAGCTAGATCAGGTCTAGGTGTGAGTGTAGACTGTGCGCACGCGCCCCACCGTCCGGTCGGACAGATCGTCGCCTACGCAGCCGGGTTTTAAAGCCACATCCCGCATCACGGGATTGCAACCGCAACGTCTGGTTAGACGCGACGACGCTTGGGCGACCGGCAACCGTTGTGAGGGATCGGCGTGATGTCGCGAATCGTCGCAACGTCGAGGCCGACCGTCGTCAAGGCGCGGATTGCGCTCTCGCGGCCCGAACCCGGACCCTTGACGTACACATCGACGCGGCGCAGGCCGAGATCGTGTGCTTCTTTCGCTGCCTCTGCCGCTGCCACCTGAGCGGCATAAGGCGTGTTCTTGCGGCTTCCTTTGAAGCCCATCTTGCCCGACGACGACCACGAAATCGTGTTGCCGTACTGGTCGGTGATCGTCACCATGACGTTGTTGAAGGTCGCCCGGATGTGGACGATGCCGTTCGACTCGACGATGACGTTCTTCTTGCGGACCTGACGGCCACGGTTTCCACCGCGCGCTGGGGCGCTTCCGCGTCGTTGCTGCTGCTTTGCCATATAAATAGTGCGGGCCTATCCCGCCGAAATAGATTACTTGCGGGGTGCCTTCTTCTTGCCAGCGACAGTGCGCTTGCGGCCCTTACGAGTGCGTGCGTTTGTCTTGGTGCGCTGACCGCGAACCGGGAGACCACGACGATGACGCAGGCCACGGTAGCAGCCGATGTCCATCAGACGTTTGATGTTGAGCTGGACTTCGGTGCGAAGCGCGCCTTCGACGACATACTCGTCTTCGATCAGGCTACGCAGCTGACGCGTCTGATCTTCGGTCCAGTTATCGGGCAGCTCATTCGGGTCGATGTCGAGCCGGTTGAGGATCATCTGCGCGCGGGCGCGTCCGATTCCGAAGATGTCGGTGAGGGCGATTTCGCCGCGCTTGCGACCACGAAGGTCGACTCCTGCGATACGAGGCATAGAGGTGTTTTGGCTTGACGGTTGGGGCCTGCCGGAGCAGAACATCAGAGAGCAGACCGTGTCAGGTATCCGCTCCCGCGAGAGAGGGCACAGATGGCCCCGGCTCGATTACCCCTGACGCTGTTTGTGCTTGGGGTTCTTCTTGTTGATAATGTAGACGCGACCACGGCGGCGAACCACCTTGTCGTCGGCGCTACGCTTCTTGACGCTGGAGCGGACTTTCATAGCTGTGTTGTTAGGGCGCCGTACGGATCGGCTTTCGCGAAGAGAGCCAAGTATGACGCGAGGGGTTACAATAGGGTTCTTCTACACCAACTCTTCGCTCATATGCTGCACAAACGCAGGCGGGCGAACGTCGTGGATATAGTCAAAAGTGGTAAGCACAATTGGATCGCCTTTCTGTACGGCAACCATGTGTTCGTAGTGAGCGGCGGGCTTGCGGTCGGCTGTGCGGACGGTCCATTTATCAGCATCGGTCGTGGTCTCCCCCGTTCCCATACCGATCATCGGCTCAATGCAGATGGTAAGACCACGCTTCATCCTAGCGCCTGACTTGGCCTTGCCGAAGTTCGGGACCTGGGGAGCTTCGTGCAGCGATGTCCCAATGCCGTGTCCGACCAAGTCTTCGACGACACCATATCCACGCGACTTACAGTAGGTCTCGACCGTGTGACTAATCGCACCGACACGCTGACCGTGACGCGCTTGATTGACGCCTAGGTTCAGGGCCTCGTAAGTCGTCTGCATCAAGTCACGCACTTCCTGCGACAAATCGCCGACGCCAAACGTGTAGCCGCTGTCGCCGTACCAACCGTCGAGGATTACGCCGATATCGATGGTGACAATGTCGCCGTTTTGGAGTGCGTAGTCAGTCGGAAAACCGTGGACGACGACGTCGTTGACCGATGCGCATACCGAGCCAGGGAATGCGCCACCACCCCATCCTGGATCGTGCCCACGAAAAGCCGCCTTAGCACCCGCATCGCGGATGTAGGAGTCAGCAATCTCGTCGAGTTCGAGCAGCGTCACACCTTCTCCGACATGCCGGGCCACCTCGCCCAGCGTGCGCGACACCAAGTCGGCACTCCGTTGGAGAAAGGCGATGTCGCGTTCGCTCTTGATCTTCATCAGGCTACGCGTCGTCCTTTGACCTTCCCGGTCTTCATGAAGCCATCGTAGTGGCGCATCAGCAAGTGGCTCTCAATCTGCTGCAATGTGTCGAGTGTAACACCGACGAGGATGAGCAGGCTCGTTCCGCCAAAGAAGAGCGCGAAACTAGGCGTGATGCCTGCCGCGATAGCGAACGTCGGCAGGATGGCAACAAAACCGAGGAAAATCGATCCTGGCAGTGTGATCCGCGTCAGAATGTTATCAATGAACTCGCTCGTCTGCTTGCCCGGACGCACGCCCGGTACGAAGCCGCCCTGACGCTTCATCGTGTCCGCCATCTCCTTCGGGTTGACCGCAATGGCGGTGTAGAAGTAGGTAAAGAACACACAGACCACGAATAGGAAGAGCGCATTCCACCAACTGCTCGGATCAACAAAGACACTCGAAACCGCCTGGATGCCTTCGCTATCCGGGAAGAACGAACCCAGTGTCGCCGGGATGAACATGATCGACTGAGCGAAAATGATCGGCATGACGCCTGCCGCGTTGATACGGAGCGGCAGATACTGTGTGGGTCCACCACCATACTGACGGCGACCGACGATGCGCTTGGCATACTGCACCGGGATTCGCCGAGTGCCCTGAGTGACCAACACCACGAAAAGGGTGATCACGAACAGAGCGCCTAGCTCGACAATCATGATGATGAAGTTGGATGTCAACTCGAACTCGTTGTAGAGCGCCGTCGGCAATCCGACGATGATCGAGATCATGATGATCAACGAGATACCATTGCCAATTCCGTCCTCAGTGATCCGCTCACCCAACCACATGACGAAGACCGTACCAGCGGTAAGGACAATGATCGTCGTGATCGTAAACGCCCAAGTGGGAATGACGATGGCGTCGCCGACGGTGAACCTCAGGTTGACCACATAACCCGCCGATTGGATGACGGTAATCAGGATGGTGCCGTACCGCGTGAGTTGCGTAATCTTGCGCCGCCCGTCCTCGCCTTCGCGTTGGAGCTTCTGGAAATACGGCATGACCGCACCCAGTAGCTGGATAATGATCGATGCCGTGATATACGGCATAATGCCTAGTGCAAAGATCGCCGCCCTGCTGAACGCACCACCGACGAACAGATCAAGGAAGCCGAACAAGTCGGTCGGCGCAGAACTGGTCTGAGCCGCCGCCAGCGTGATCGGGTCGATGCCCGGAAGCGGGATGTACGCGCCGATGCGGTACACAACCAGCAGGAGGAGCGTGTAGAAAATGCGGTCGCGCAGCTCTTCGATCTTGAAGATGTTGCGCATGCTGTCAGCAAAGCCGGGCATTACCGAGGGGCTTTAGGCGAGGGGTACGGCGTCAGGTGTGGAATCGATCAGTCGATCACGGTCGCCGTTCCGCCGGCGGCCTCGATCTGCTGACGCGCCGAGGCGCTGAATCCGTGGGCATGAATCGTCAGTCCCGAGGGAGCGTCACCGCTACCCAGGACCTTAACGAGTTCGCCTTTGCGGACGACGCTGACCGACGCCAGAATCGCGGGCGTGATGGCCGCTCCGCTTTCGATCCGTCCCTCTTCGATGAGCGACGCGATGCGCGACAGGTTGACGGCGCGGTAGGCTTTGCGGAATGGGTTCTTGAATCCGAATTTCGGCACGCGACGCTGAAGCGGCATCTGACCGCCTTCAAACCAGACCGGAGCGCCGCCGCCCGAACGTGCCTTCTGGCCTTTGTTGCCTTTGGTCGACGAGTGACCGCCGTAACCGGATCCGACGCCGCGACCGATGCGCTTGCGTTTCTTGGTTGCGCCCTGTGCAGGCGTGAGATTGTGCAGCTTCATGGCTGTAGGGTGCTAATACGCCACCGTGCGCTGGGCAGGGCGACTCGCGTTGAAAATGACAGATGCCGAGACGGATAAGTTACCGCATCGGCATCTGAACAGAGTGCTCGGATGAGCGAGGTTTTGACAAAGTCCCGATGGAAGAGGGACTTAGATCAGGCCGAGACTTCTTCGACCGTGACGAGGTGCTGGACTTTGTGGACCATGCCCCGGATCGTCGGAGAATCGTTGTGCTCAACTGTTTGGTTGAGCTTACGCAGACCGAGGGCTTCGATCACGCGTTTTTGCGTTCCGGGCCGACGGATGGCGCTACGCACCTGGGTAATTCTGAGCTTCATGCTGATAGGGTTTGTCGATCGCTGCGATCAAGTGACAAGCCGAGGTAGGACCTCAACCGTTGAAAACGCGCTTGAGCGAGACACCTCGACGACGAGCCGTTTCGATTGGATCCTCCAGGTTTCCGAGCGCTTCCATAGCGGCAGCAACCTGGTTGTGTGGGTTACTGGATCCAAGCGACTTGCTCAACACGTCCGTGATACCGGCGCATTCGAGTACCGCACGGACACCGCCACCGGCGATGACTCCTGTACCCGCTGTTGCAGGCTTCAAGAGCACCTTGCCTGCTCCCTGGCGACCGACGATGCGGTGCGGGATCGTTCCGCGTTTGATGGGGACGCGAATCATGTTCTTCTTCGCGTCGTCGTTGCCCTTGGCAATGGCGTCAGCGACTTCGTTCGCTTTCCCCAGTCCTGCTCCGACGCGTCCGTTGCCGTCACCTACGACGACTACGGCGTTGAACGAGAAGCGGCGTCCACCTTTAACAACCTTGCTAACGCGGTTGATGGTGACGAGCTTTTCGATGAGATCGGTCTGGTTCGCGTTGTCGTTGTTATCGCGACGGCGTCCTCTTTGGCGTGCCATGTTCGTGGAGTCTATTGCTTAAAACTGTAGGCCGCCCGAACGGGCACCTTCGGCAACCGCTTTGACGCGGCCGTGGTAACGGTATCCGTTGCGATCAAAAACGACCGTCGTGACACCCGCTTCTTTGGCGCGCTCAGCTAGCGTCTCGCCGACCTGTTTGCCAGCATCGACAGGGGCTGCTTCCAACCCTTTACTCGAGGCAGCAGCTAGCGTGGTGCCAGATGCGTCGTCGATGAGTTGGGCGTAGATGGCCGTGTTCGAGCGATACACCGACAGGCGCGGACGCTCGGCAGTGCCACTGATCTTGCCGCGGATGCGGCGTCGCACGCGCTGGCGACGGAGGGCTTGTTTGTTCTTAGGCATCGGAGTGCAGGCTGCGCGGTGAGAGAGTAGCCCCACCGCCGGGGACCTGAATAAAAATGAGGGTTATCGACCGGCAGTTTTGCCAGCCTTGCGGCGCACGAACTCATCCGTGTACCGAACGCCTTTGCCTTTGTACGGCTCAGGCGGACGCAGACCGCGAATCTTAGCAGCGACCTGACCGACCATCTGCTTATCTGCTCCTGCGATGGTGATCTTGGTGTTCTGACCACGTGCCGCCGCAACGGTCATGTCGATTCCGGGAGGCGCCATAAAGAAGATCGGGTGCGAGAAGCCCAGCCCGAGTTCAAGCACATCGCCTTTCATCTCAGCGCGATATCCGACGCCGATCAGTTCGAGCGAACGGGAGTACCCGTCGCTTACACCCTGCACCATGTTGGCAAGGAGTGATCGGTACAGACCATGCATCGCGCGGTGACGCTTCTGCTCCGTCGGACGCTGAACTTCCAGCGTCCCATCCTCGACCGATACCGAAATGTCCGGATCGAGGGTTTGATGCAATTCGCCCTTCGGTCCTTTGACCGTGACGACGTTGCTGTTTACATCCACCGATACGCCCTTAGGCAGCTCGATGGGCAATTTTCCAATACGAGACATAACGACCGGTTTATTCTACGATGGCGAGCACTTCGCCTCCGATGTGAGCGTTGCGAGCTTCTTTGTCGGTCATCACACCGCGCGAAGTCGACACGAGCGCGATGCCCAAGCCGTTCTTGACTCGGGGGAGATCTTCAGCCGACGAGTACTTGCGAAGACCGGGACGCGAAACGCGTTTGAGGAGCTGGATGACCGGCTCACCCGACTTCTGGTACTTCAGGTAGACACGGAGCAAGCCCTGCTTGCCGTCATCGACGTTCAGATAGCGTTTGACGTAACCCTTCTCGAGAAGGATCTGCGTCATCGCACGCTTGAGTTTGCTAGCAGGAATGTCGACGTGCTTATGCTGCGCTTTTTGAGCGTTGCGGATGCGCGTCAGGTAATCCGAGACCGGATCGGAGACTGCACTCATTGTGAGTTTGGATTCATGAGTCGGTTCGCCTAGCCCAACCGAGGGCGCAGCGCCTGACTCCTTGATAAAGAGATGTGAACCGAAAGTCGATCAGCAGTCGAATTGACCAAGATCGACCCGAACGGATTACCAGGAGGCCTTTCGGATTCCAGGAATCTGACCGTTGAGCGCCATCTTGCGGAAGATCACACGGCACATGCCGAATTGACGCAGGTATCCACGCGGGCGCCCCGTCAGGTTGCACCGGTTGCGCAGACGAACCGGGGAGGCATTGCGTGGCAGCCGCTGGAGACCTTCGTAGTCACCGGCTTCTTTGAGCGCTTTGCGACGCTCGGCGTATTTGGCAACCGTCGCGCGGCGCTTGCGCTCGCGGGCGAGCATACTCTTCTTAGCCATATCGGTAGATAGATTTAAACGATTGCTTCTTCGCCACGGCGGATGAACGGCATGCCCATCAGACGGAGCAGCGCAAGGGCCTCTTCGTCGTTCTTGGCCGTCGTCACGAACGAGACGTCCATACCAGAGATACGGTCCGTCTTGTCGACGTCGATTTCCGGGAAGATGATCTGCTCCTTAACGCCGAGCGTATAGTTGCCGCGACCGTCGAACGATTTATCGGGGATGCCGCGGAAGTCACGGACGCGGGGTAGCGCAAGCGTCACCAGTCGATCCATGAAGTCGTACATCCGGTCGCCGCGCAGGGTAACGTGGACGCCAATCGGCATGCCTTCGCGCAGTTTGAAGTTCGAGACGCTCTTGCGTGCGGTCGAGATCACAGGCTGCTGGCCCGTGATCTTGCGAAACTCCTCGACGGCATCATCGATGACCTTCTTGTTCTGCGTCGCTTCGCCTAGACCCTTGTTGATCGAGATCTTGACGAGCTTGGGTACCATCATCACGTTGTCGTAGCCAAACTGCTCACGCAGCGCGGGGACGACCTCTTCGAGGTACTTGGTTTTAAATCGAGACGTGTAGTCCATAGTCGGTTTCCTTTGCTCGGCTAACGGCCGCCGCAGTCAAGGAGTAAGTAGAAGAGGCACAAGCAGTTCCGCCCGCCGCTGGGTTTCACTGCGTCTTTGGATGCGCCTCTAGTGAGAGAGATCAGTCGAGGTCTTCGCCAGTGGTCTTGGCGTAGCGTTTCCAGCTACCCCGTCCCGACTGGTTTTCGACCCATTTGCGGCCAACACGCGTAGCTTTTCCGTTGCCGTCGAGCGGCAGCACGTTCGAGACGTGGATCGGAAACTCGCGCTCGACGCGTCCACCCTGCTGGTTCTGCTGGTTGGGCTTCGTGTGGCGAATGCGCATATTGACGCCTTCGATCAGAATGCGGTCGTTCTTGGCGTAGACGCGCATCACGCGTCCAGTCAAACCCTTGTCGTTGCCCGAGAGCACTTCGACCTGGTCACCGCGCTTGACGTGCAGCTTCTTCTGCTTGTTTTTTGTACGTGGCATAGTCGTATCGATTAGAGTACTTCGGGAGCGAGCGAGACGATGCGCATATACTGACGCTCGCGCAGCTCACGAGCTACGGGGCCAAAGATGCGAGTTCCGCGCGGCTCACCTGCGTCGTTAAGCAGGACAGCGGCATTTTCGTCGAAGCGGATGTAGCTGCCGTCGGTACGACGACGCTCCTTCTTGACGCGGACGATTACTGCTTTGTGGACAGTGCCTTTCTTGACGTTACCGCCCGGAATGGCTGACTTGACCGAGACAACGATGACGTCGCCGAGCGTAGCGTAGCGACGGCCGGAGCCACCGAGCACGCGGATGCACTGCACCTCTTTGGCCCCGCTGTTGTCGGCTACGGCCAGACGCGATTCTTGCTGAATCATGGTAGGATGCTGTTAGAGGTGAGGGTTACTTGGCGCGTTCGAGAATCTCGACCAGGCGCCAGCGCTTGTTCTTCGAGAGCGGACGGGTCTCCATGATCCGAACCGTGTCGCCTTCTCCGGCGTCGTTGTTCTCGTCGTGAGCCATCATCTTGCTCGTCTTCTTGATGAACTTGCCGTAGATCGGGTGCTTCACCTGCCGCTCGATGCTGACAGTGATGCTCTTGTTCATCTTGTTAGACGTGACCAGGCCGACGCGCTCTTTGCGCGCGTTGCGGGTGATCTCGGCTGCTTCTTGAGCGCCGTCGGTTTCTTTCGTTTCCATAGTCGTATGGGCTTGGTGAGCCGTGAGTCCGACTGCCGCTTGCGCAGCACCTCACCAACTACCCTTTGATTAGTTAAGCGGTCTTCTTCTCGGCCAGAACAGTGTTCAGCCGGGCGATCAGCCGACGCTTGGTACGCATCTGCATCGGGTTGTCGATGCGGGCGATGGCGTTCTGAAAGCGCAGGTTGGACAGTTCAGTCGTTTCGGTCTGAATCTGCTCCTCGATCTGGTCGACCGAGAGGTCGCGGATTTCGATTGCGGTCATTGTCGTTGTTGTCTATCAGTCGTCGATTACTTGGCGACGCGGACGGGTCCGACGGGCGCAACGTAATCGGGGCGCGTGACCATTTTGGTCTTGATCGGTAGCTTGGCCTGGGCGAGTTTCATCGACTCGTACGCCAGTTCCTGTCCGATTCCACCGCCGATCTCGAAGAGTACGCGTCCAGGGCGGACAACGGCTACCCAATACTCGGGCGATCCTTTACCACCACCCATTCGGGTTTCGGCAGCCTTCTTGGTGACCGGGCGGTCCGGGAAGATGCGAATCCACACCTTACCAACGCGCTTCATGCGACGCGTCATCGTGATACGCGACGCTTCGATCTGACGGCTCGTGATGCGGCCTGGTTCGAGCGCTTTGAGACCGAAGTCGCCGAAGTCAATCGAAATGCCACGCTGTGCAAGTCCCGTGTTGCGGCCTTTTTGGACGCGACGGAACTTGGTCCGTTTGGGCATCAGCATAATTCTAGGGGTCTATTCCGAACCGAGGCTCGGTGATGTTCTAATTCAGTCGAGTTATCGGCGTCCGCCACGGCTTGCGCCGCCGCCTCCACCTGCGCCGCCGCCCGATCCACCGCGTCCGCCGCGGCCACCAGCGCCTCCGCCGGAACCACCACGTCCACCGCGGTCGCCACGTCCACGGCCGCGATCCTTACGATCGTCGCCACCATCGCGTCCACCGCGACGGCGCTCGGGAACGGGCTGCTGCATCTGGTAGCGCTGCGCCTGTACGTTCGGGTTCAGCTCGGGCTTGCCGATGACTTCGCCACGCGAGATCCAGACTTTGACACCGCACGTTCCATAAATCGTAAACGCCGTAGCTTCGGCGTAGTCGATGTCGTTGCGGATCGTGTGGAGCGGCACGCTGCCTTCCAGGTACTGCTCGGTACGGCCCATTTCGGCACCGCCCAGGCGTCCGCCTAGCTTGATGCGGATGCCGCTGGCGCCCATCCGCATCGCGGCCTGGATCGCCTGCTTCATCGCGCGGCGGAACGACACGCGGCCTTCCAACTGCTGTGCGATGTTCTGAGCGACAAGGCTCGCATCCATTTCGGGACGCTTGATCTCCGAGATGTTGATCTGGATATCCTTATCAGTCAACTGCTTGATTTCGCCACGCAGCTTTTCAACTTCGGTACCGCCACGCCCGATAATGATACCCGGACGCGAGGTGTGTAGCGTCAGGATGACACGGCTAGGCGTACGCTCGATCACAACGCGGGCTAGGCCCGCGCGCTTTAAACGTGCGGTCAGGTAACGACGGATCTTGTCGTCTTCGACCAGCTTCTCGGCCATGTCCTTCTCGGCATACCAGCTGGAGTCCCAACCTCTGATAATGCCCAGGCGAAAGCCGATCGGATTTGTTTTCTGTCCCATAGTCTTAGGCTTCTTCGGTGACGTAGTCGGGGGCCGACACGACGACCGTGATGTGCGACGTCTTCTTCTGGATCGGGTGGGCACGGCCACGCGGGGCCGGCTGGAATCGCTTGAAGACCGGACCTTCGTCGATCATGATCTCGGAGATCACGATGTCCTCTTCGCCGACGCGTTCGTCGGGGTTCTGGTCCATCAGGTTGTGGTAGGCAGACGTGATCGTCGCCTTGATCGGCATAGTCGCGGCGTGCGGCAGGAAGTCGAGGATGCTCAGGGCTTCCGGTACTCCTTTGCCACGCACGAGGTTGGCCACGGTGCGCATCTTGAGCGCGCTTCCACGGGCGCCTTTACGGACGGCTTTGGCTTGCATAGTGCTGAGGTGTTGTCGGGCGAGACGCCCGCAGAGGAGAGATTATCGGCGGCCGCGCTTGTCCTTCTTGTCCCCGGCGTGGCCGCGGAAGGAGCGCGTCGGCGAAAACTCGCCCAGCTTGTGACCGACCATGTTCTCAGTCACGTAGACCGGAACGAAGGATTTGCCGTTGTGGACCGCAAACGTGTGGCTGACGAACTCGGGCGTAATGACCGAACCGCGACTCCACGTCTTGATGACTTTCTTTTTGGCGGTCTCGTTGAGTTCGTCAACCTTCTTCTGAAGCTTGAAGTGAACGAACGGACCTTTTTTGAGCGAGCGTGCCATATCGGATTATCCTTTCTTCGTCTTGCGACGGCGAACGATGTACTTGTTCGATGCCTTGTTCTTCTTGCGCGTCTTGAAGCCCTTCGCCATGACGCCGGTCGGCGACTTGGGATGGCCGCCTGACGCCTTGCCTTCGCCACCACCCATCGGGTGATCGACTGGGTTCATCGCGACGCCACGCGTCTTGGGGCGGATGCCGCGCCAGCGGTTACGACCGGCTTTGCCCTGGTCGATGTTCATGTGGTCCGGGTTCGACGTGGTGCCGATGGTCGCCATGCAGATGACCGGCACGAGGCGAACCTCTTTGGACGGAAGCTGCAGCGAGGCGTACTTGCCTTCGCGCGCCGTCAACTGAGCATAGGTGCCAGCCGAGCGCGCCATCTGAGCGCCTTTGCCCGGCTTCATCTCGACACAGTGGACGTACGAACCCAGCGGGATTTTCGAGAGCGGAAGGCAGTTGCCCGCTTCGGGCGCTGCGTCGGGTCCGCTAACAATGGTCTGGCCGACGGAGACTTCGTTGGGCGCAATGATATAGCGCTTCTCGCCGTCGACGTAGTTCAGCAGCGCGATGCGGGCCGAGCGGTTCGGATCGTACTCAATGGCAGCGACGCGGGCGGGGATGCCGATCTTGTCGCGCTTGAAGTCGATAATGCGATACCGACGCTTGTGGCCACCACCTTGATGCCGCGTCGTGATGCGACCGTTGTTGTTGCGACCACCATGCCGTTTGACCGGAGCGAGCAGGCTCTTCTCGGGCTTCGACTTGGTGATCTCATCGAACGTCGCAACCGAGCGCTGACGCTGGCCGGGAGTGTTCGGTTTGAGTTGGCGAATAGCCATGATCGTGTTGTTGTGGGCTTACGTGCTGTCTCTGGCTGACCAATCGGTCGATGCACGCGACGGCTTTGCGCCCGGTGGAGTTAAGTGTGTCGAGTAGTCGGCTTAGACGGCTTCGAAGAAGTCAATCTGCGGGCTTCCGGGCTTCAGGGTTACGATGGCCTTCTTGATGAATGCCTTACGTCCTTCCTGCACACCACGACGCGTCATTTGACGCTTGCGCTTGCCGCGCACAACCATCGTCCGTACTTCCTTGACGTTGACGTCAGGATAGCGCGCTTCGATGGCCTTGCGGATCTCGATCTTGTTCGCCTCACGCACCACCTGAAAGGCGTAGTGACCGTGCTCCATCTGAGCAGTCAGCTTCTCGGTGACGAGTGGGCGGATGAGGATTTGCTTGTTCATATCTCTATTCGGATGCGTCAGGCCTCGATGGGCGAATCAACGGTTACGTCTTGACCTGACTTAACCTCTTTGGCTCCTTCGAAGCGAGCGTCGAGAGCCGAGAGCGCGCCTTCTAAGAAAACGAGCGTCGTTGCCTGCATCACGTCGAGCGTCGACAGCGAAGCCGCCGTCTGCACGTGAACCTTGGGCAGGTTGCGAATGCTGAGCAGCAGCGAGCGATCGGTGGTATCGGTCACGAAGACCGTGCGACCAGTCAGGCCGAGCGTACCAACGAGCGAGTTGATGTCACGCGTCTTGGGTGCGTCCATCGCAATGGCGTCGACGACGCGGATCGCGCCTTCCTGGGCTTTGTAAGCCAAAGCCGAACGCGTAGCAAGCTGCTTGGTCTTGCGGTTGACGCTCTGCGTGTAGTTGCGCGGGCGCGGTCCGAAGATGGTACCGCCGCCGCGACGGATGGGGCTTTTGGCCGAGCCTGCACGCGAGCCGCCCGTTCCTTTCTGCCGGTACAGCTTGCGAGTCGAGTGGCTGTTCTCTCCTCTGTCTTTGACTTTGTGCGTACCCTGACGGGCATTGGCCTGTGTCGCCTTTACATCGAGCCAGATGACGTGGTCGTTCGGCTCGATGCCGAAGATCGACGCGCTGAGCGAGACCGAGCGGCCTGCTTCAGACCCGTCCTGGCGGTAAACTGGAAATTCCATGATTCTCTAGTCGTCTGTTTAGCCGCGTGCGGGCTGCTTGTGAAGCTCGACGTAGCCACCTTTCGCACCAGGGATCGCGCCCTTAACGAGAATGAGGTTGCTGTCAGCCAGGATGCGAGCGACGACGAGGTTTTTGACCGTCACGCGATCATTGCCTGTACGCCCGGCCATCTTCATGCCTTTGAAAACGCGCGAAGGCGTCGAGGCCATACCGATCGACCCAGGAGCGCGCTGACGGTTGTGCTGGCCGTGCGTCGATCCGCCGACACCCGAAAAGCCGTGGCGCTTGACAACGCCTTGAAAACCCTTGCCCTTACTCGTTCCCGTCACATCGATCTTCTCGCCCTCGACGAACAGATCCGTGATCGAAACCGTGCCACCTTCTTCGGCATCGCCCGCGAAGTTGCGGAACTCGATGACCTTGCGCTTGGGTGTCGTGCCGGTGCGGGCGAAGTGACCCTGCATTGCTTTCGTCGTACGCCGCACTGGGCGCTCGTCGTAGGCAAGCTGAACGGCGTCGTAGCCGTCGGCTCCGTCCGTTGATTTAATTTGTGTAACCGCGTTGGGCGCGGCTTCGACAACGGTGCAAATAATGTTGCGACCGGTTGCGTCGAAGATGCTCGTCATTCCGAGCTTTTTTCCGATAATCCCGCTCATTGTAATCAATGAATCGGCCTGCCGCTGAGAGCAGACCAGATTAAGTTAAGCGTAAAGCAAAACAGAGAACACAGTAGGCTGATCGCCTACCACGGCGTCGTGCCGAGCCTTTTAATATAGGGGTGATCCAGCGCAGTAAAAGCCCTAAGCTGTGAGCCTTGGACGAAGACGACACCTCTCCCCTACTGACTCGCTCTGCTTCGTTTACTTGATCTCGACGTCGACTCCCGAAGGCAGTTCGAGCTTGAGCAGCGCATCGACGGTCGTCGAGCTGCTGGACAAGATGTCGATCAGACGCCGATGCGAGCGCGTTTCAAACTGCTCGCGCGCCTTTTTGTCGACGTGCGGTCCACGGAGGACGGTGACGATATCCTTCTTGGTAGGAAGAGGAATCGGACCGCTCACGACGGCGCCGGTCGACTTGACCGTTTTGATGATTTTCTCCGCGCTCTTGTCGATCAGCGAGTGATCGAACGATTTGAGTTTGATGCGGATGCGCTGGCTCATTGCCATGTCGGTGGGGATGTAAAGAACAGAGTGTAGTTGGGACGGGCGCAAAAAGCCGCCGGCTGAGCTGGGTCAACCGGCGGCTCGATTCTACGCCTGATAATTTAGTCGAGGATTTTGCTTACGACGCCGGCGCCGACCGTACGTCCGCCCTCGCGGATCGCGAAGCGCAGACCCTGGTGCATCGCCACCGGCACGATCAGGTCCACCACGAACTGCGTGTTGTCGCCCGGCATCACCATCTCCACGCCTTCGTTAAGCTCGATGTCGCCCGTCACGTCCGTCGTGCGGAAGTAGAACTGCGGACGGTAGCCTTTGAAGAACGGCGTGTGGCGTCCGCCCTCGTCTTTCGACAGGATGTAGACCTCGCACTCGAACTTCTTGTGCGGCGTCACGCTGCCCGGCTTGGCCACCACCATGCCGCGCTCGACGGCTTCCTTGGCGATGCCGCGCAGCAGGATGCCCGCGTTGTCGCCCGCCTGGGCCGAGTCGAGAAGCTTTCTGAACATCTCGACGCCCGTGACCGTCGAGTCCATCTTGGTCTCCTGCATGCCGATGATCGACACCGGCTCGCCGACTTTGATCTGACCGCTCTCTACGCGGCCCGTAACGACGGTTCCGCGACCTGTGATCGAGAACACGTCTTCGATCGGCATCAGGAACGGCTTGTCCGTCTCGCGGGCAGGCGTCGGGATGTAGTCGTCGACCGACTGCATCAGCTCGAGCACCGAGTCGACCCACTTCTCCTCGCCGTTGAGCGCTCCGAGGGCGCTGCCCTGGATCACCGGAAGGTCGTCGCCTGGGAATTCGTAGTCGCCGAGCAGCTCGCGCACTTCCATCTCGACGAGTTCGAGAAGCTCTTCGTCGTCGACCAGGTCGACTTTGTTCATGAACACGACCACGTAGGGCACTCCGACCTGGCGGGCGAGCAGGATGTGCTCGCGCGTCTGCGGCATCGGGCCGTCGGTGGCGGCGACGACGAGGATCGCGCCGTCCATCTGGGCGGCACCGGTGACCATGTTCTTGACGTAGTCGGCGTGGCCAGGGCAGTCGACGTGGGCGTAGTGGCGCGCCTCGGTTTCGTACTCGACGTGGGCCGTCGCGATCGTGATGCCGCGCTCGCGCTCTTCGGGCGCGTTGTCGATCTGGTCGAAGCTCTTATATGCGCCGCCGAACTTCTCGGCGAGCACCTTGGTGATGGCCGCCGTCAGCGTCGTCTTGCCGTGGTCGACGTGGCCGATCGTGCCCACGTTGACGTGGGGCTTGTTACGCTGGAAGGTTTCCTTTGCCATTTCAGTAAAGTATTTGTAGTTGGTAGTGGGTGGATTTACGCGTCAGCGGTGACGCCTTTGCTGGCCGAGATGATCTCTTCAGAGACCGAGTTCGGCACTTTCTCGTAGTGATCGAACTGCATCGTGTAGAGTGCGCGCCCTTGCGTGATCGAACGCATATCGGTCGAGTAGCCAAACATCTCCGAGAGCGGCACTTCGGCTTTGATGACCTGAGCGTCGTTGCGCTGGCCCATCGAGACGATGCGTCCACGACGCGAGTTGAGGTCGCCGATAACGTCGCCCATATACTCTTCAGGCGTGATGACCTCGACGTCCATGATCGGCTCCATGATCACCGGCTTGGCGCGCTTCGATGCTTCGCGGAATGCCATGCGGCCTGCGATTTCGAACGACAGCTGGTCGGAGTCGACGTTGTGGAATTTGCCGTCGTACAGACGCGCTTTCACACCCTCAATCGGGTATCCGGCGAGCGGTCCCTGATCGAGCGCGCTCTTGATGCCTTTCTCGACCGACGAGATGA
Organism: Rhodothermales bacterium; assembly: GCA_963793245.1. Classification (GTDB taxonomy): domain Bacteria; phylum Bacteroidota; class Rhodothermia; order Rhodothermales; family BA12; genus CAXBBB01. Next base: position 555,194 of record CAWBZG010000002.1, on the reverse strand, counting down.
ACTCGCGCGGAATCGAGCCGCCGACGATCTTGTCTTCGAACTCGAAGCCGATGCCGTCTTCTGTCGGTTCGAACTCGATGTAGACTTCGGCGAACTGGCCGCGTCCACCCGACTGCTTCTTGTGCGTGTAGTGCTCGTCGTATCCAGCCGTGATCGCCTCGCGGTACGCCACCTGCGGCTTACCAACATTGGCTTCGACCTTGAACTCACGCTTCAAGCGGTCGACAATGATCTCCAAGTGCAACTCGCCCATTCCGGCGATCAGCGTCTGGCCGGTCTCGTGATCCGTGTTGACCTTGAACGTCGGATCTTCTTCGGCGAGCTTCTGGAGACCCGTGCCCAACTTGTCGAGGTCGGCCTTGGTTTTCGGCTCGATGGCGATGCGGATGACCGGCTCGGGGAAGTCCATCTGCTCCAGCATCACCGGATGATCCGGGTCGCAAAGCGTGTCGCCCGTCTTGGCCTCTTTGAGACCCACAGCGGCAGCAATGTCACCAGCGCGCACCGTCGTGATGTCCTCACGCGAGTTGGCGTGCATCTGCAGGATGCGTCCGATGCGCTCTTTGCGCTCGGTCGTCGCGTTCATGATCGACGTGCCCTTCTCGAGTTTGCCCGAGTACACGCGGAAGAACGTCAGTTTACCGACGTACGGGTCCGTCATGATCTTGAAGGCAACGGCAGCGAACGGTCCGTCAGGATCGGGCGTGCGGATGACTTCTTCGTCCGAGCGGGGGATGACGCCTTTGACAGGCTCCACGTCTTCGGGCGACGGCAGGTAGTCGAGGACGGCGTCGAGCAAGCGCTGGACTCCTTTGTTCTTGAACGCCGAACCGCAGAAAACAGGCGTAATCGTCAGATCGAGAACGGCAGCGCGAACAGCACTCTGCACTTCGTCTACGGTCAGTTCTTCGCCTTCGAGGTACTTCATCATCAGCTCGTCGTCGCTTTCGCTGACAGCTTCGAGCATGTTGACGCGCCACTTGTGCGCCTCGGCCTTCATGTCCTCCGGGATCTCGATTTCGTCCCACGTCATCCCTTGCGACTCATCGTCCCAGATAATGGCTTTGTTCAGCACTAGGTCGACGACTCCGGTAAACGTTTCTCCTTCTCCGATCGGGAGCTGAAGCGGGACAGCGTTGGCCTTGATACGATCCTTCATCATCTGCACAGCGGCCAGGAAGTTGGCGCCGGTGCGGTCCATCTTGTTGACGAACGCGATGCGGGGGACGTGATACTTGTCCATCTGCCGCCAGACCGTCTCGGACTGCGGCTCGACGCCACCGACCGAGCAGAACAGCGCGACAGCGCCATCCAGAACGCGAAGCGAGCGCTCGACCTCGACCGTAAAGTCGACGTGACCCGGCGTGTCGATGATGTTGATCTTGTTGTCCTTCCAGAAGCACGTCGTAGCAGCCGACGTGATCGTGATACCGCGCTCCTGCTCCTGCTCCATCCAGTCCATCGTGGCGCCGCCGTCGTGGACTTCGCCCATGCGGTGCAAGCGACCTGTATAGAAGAGGATACGCTCGGTCGTCGTGGTCTTTCCGGCATCAATGTGCGCAGAAATGCCGATGTTGCGCGTGCGCGCGAGCGGGTAGACGGTTTCGTCAGCCATGGGAGTATGTAGAAGCCAGGAGGTACCTGGATGAGAGCAACCGACGAGAAGTGGGCTGCGGATAGAACGTCAAAGAGCGCGATGCCCCAGAGACTTCTTTAGAAGCGGTTGAAGTGGGCGAACGCTTTGTTGGCCTCGGCCATACGGTGCACGTCGTCCTTCTTCTTGACAGCGCCGCCTTCGCCCTTGGCTGCCGCCAGGATCTCGTTGGCAAGGCGCTGCGCCATCGTCTTATCACCGCGAGAGCGGGCATACTGGAGCATCCAGCGGAAGGCGAGAGCCGTGCGGCGCTCGGGGCGCACTTCGATAGGCACCTGATAGGTAGCACCACCGACACGACGGCTGCGGACTTCGGCGAGGGGCGCGATGTTGTTGATCGCGTTCTTAAAGACCTCGACACCCTCCTCCCCTTCGCTACGCTCACCGACCATGTCAAAGGCCGAGTAGACGACTTTCTGAGCCGTGCTCTTCTTGCCGTCCATCATGATGGCGTTGACAAACTGAGCGACCATCACATCGTTGTAGATGGGATCGGGGACGGGGATGCGTTTTTCTGCTTTCTTGCGGCGCATAATCGGATAGTTAATTCGACACCACGCAGGATGCCGTAAATCTCAAAAGGGTTAGCGAGGGCGCTTGGCGCCGTACTTGGAGCGCGACTTCAAGCGACCATTGACGCCAGCCGAGTCGAGCGCGCCACGCACGATGTGATACTTGACACCCGGAAGGTCCTTGGCGCCGCCGCCACGAACAAGCACGATGGAGTGCTCCTGCAGGTTGTGCCCTTCGCCTGGGATGTAGGCGATGACTTCGTAGCCATTCGTCAACCGCACCTTGGCGACCTTACGAAGCGCAGAGTTAGGCTTCTTGGGCGTCGTCGTGTAAACACGCGTGCAGACACCGCGCCGTTGCGGACACTCGGTCAGCGCAGGCGAAGTCGTTTTCTGCTTCTTGGGGGTGCGTCCTTTACGGACGAGCTGGTTGATCGTAGGCACGAGGCGTCGCGGAGTGCGGTTGGTATCGAAAGAAAAGGCGACACCGAGGGGCGTCGCCGATTGCGGCATAGCACACAAATATACTTGCTCTTATGCAGCAGTCCCTTGTCTGTTCGGTGGAAAACACGTAAAGGGAATCGTGTTTTCCACTTGGTCAATCCCTAGGGTTGGGTGGATCGGCATCGGGAGAGACGACAGCAGGTGGGTCTTCTACCGATCCGTCACTGTCGCCGCTGACTCCTAGGTCGATGTATTTACCGTATGGACGCGTGCCTAACAGCTCGACCAAGTCGCGTGGGCCAAGAACCTCTTTTTCGAGTAGTGCTTGGGCCATCCGCTCGAGCAGCTCGCTCTTTTCTTCGAGCAAAGCGCGGGCTTTGACACGCACATCGTCGATGAGAGAACGGACTTCCTCGTCGATTGCCTTGGCCGTATCGTCAGAGTACGGTTTGTCGAACGACATGCTTTCGCTCCGCTTACGCATATTGAAGCTGACGTAGCCGATACGCTCGCTCATGCCATAATCGACGACCATCGCATAGGCCATCGCCGTGATGCGCTCCAAGTCGTTCTGCGCGCCGGTTGTAATGCGGCCGAAGATGATTTCCTCGGCGACGCGTCCGCCCATCATCATCACCATGCGGTCGATGAGCGCCTCTTTGCTGTACAGGTACCGCTCGTCAGGTAGCGACTGCGCATAGCCCAATGCCGCCAGCCCACGAGGAACGATAGAGACCTTAACGACCGGATCGGTGTGATTCAAGAACCAGCCGGTGATGGCGTGCCCGGCCTCGTGATAGGCGACGATCTTGCGCTCTTCGGGGCTGATGAGTTTGTTCTTCTTCTCGAGTCCGCCGATGACGCGGTCAATAGCCTGCTCAAAGTCGACCATCTCGATCTTGTCTTTGTCCAGGCGAGCAGCGAGTAGCGCGGCTTCGTTGCAGACGTTGGCGATCTCAGCTCCGGCGAAGCCCGGTGTCTGGCTAGCGAGCACGGTCATGCTCACATCCGACGAGATTAGCAACTCGCGTGTGTGAACCTTGAAGATCATCTCTCGCTCAATCCGATCCGGCTTGTCGATCATGATCTGCCGGTCGAAGCGACCCGGACGCATCAGCGCATTGTCGAGCACGTCGGGGCGGTTCGTCGCAGCCATCAGGATGACTCCTTTATCCGTGTTGAACCCGTCCATTTCGACGAGCAACTGGTTGAGCGTGTTTTCGCGCTCGTCGTTGCTTCCAGCCATCGCGCCCTTGCCACGGCTCCTCCCAATCGCATCGATCTCGTCGATGAATACGATACACGGCGCCTTCTCCTTGGCCTGTTTGAACAGGTCACGGACGCGAGAGGCACCGACACCGACGAACATTTCGACGAAGTCCGATCCAGCGAGCGAGTAAAACGGAACGCCGGCTTCTCCAGCAACGGCTTTGGCGAGCAGCGTTTTGCCGGTCCCCGGCGGTCCGACGAGCAGTACGCCTTTTGGCAACTTGCCGCCCAGACGCGTGAACTTCTTAGGGTTCTTAAGGAAGTCGACGACTTCGACGACTTCGCCTTTGGCTTCGGTAAGTCCGGCGACGTCTTTGAACGTCGTCTTGAGATCGGTTTGGGCATCGTAGAGCGACGCCTTGTTCTTTCCGATCTGGAGCACCTGCGATCCGGGATTCATCCGGCGAAGCATGAAAACCCAGAACACGACGAGCAGTCCGATGGGGATCAACCAGAAGAGCAGACCGCCTAGGATATTCTCCTGCATGTCGGCGCGATACTCCACTGGCTCACGCTGGCCAGCCTGGGCTTCCTGATTGTACGCCTCGACGAACGTCGTCAGATCGTGGTCAGACGGCTTGGTCGACTCGAACGCGCCTGGCTCGGCGGGCTGTGTCTGAAAAAGAGTCTGGCGCGGCGGGGCAACTTCGACGGCGCCGGATGAAACGGCTTCCTCGGTGTACTGCCCTTCGATGCGGACGTTGTTGACGACCTGGATCGTCTCGACGTAGCCCTGCTCGATCTGGGCAAGAAACTCGCTGTATGGCACGTCCACGTCCGGCTGTGAGCCGAAGAACGAGAACACGTGCAGGATGCCCGCGAACAGGGCAATCAAGATGATGAAGTTGAGCAGACGCGGCGTCCCCGGAGCTTTCGGGAGGCGGCCTTTGCGCGGCTTCTTATCGGGCTGAGGGGTCTCTTCCTCTTCGGCCATGAGATTGGATGTGGGCGCCCCGAAGAGTGGAAAAATGGTAGCGGCTGCGGTCGGGGCAGTGTCCCGTCAGAACGGGACGGCAGGCGCCGGAGCCGAACAGGAGGCGCGCAGTCATGTTCCTATGACGGCTCTCCGCAGGGTTCGGCTGCATAGATGTACAGTGGATCGCGATTCAGGTTACGCGCCGATCGAAAATGCGCAATCGGCAGTTCGGCGGCGGTCCCATTCTACTGCTCCACAGCGTGCGAAAGGGGTCTTACTCCAGCCTACCGCTGCCGCTCGTCGACGGGCAACTCGTCGCTCGGCGTCTCAGCCTCGTCCTCTTCAACAGGTGGTGCTTCGGCGGCGGCGCGGGCGGCCTCGCGCTGCTGCACCAACTCGGTGACGGCGGTGATGATACGAGTAGAGCGGTCAGCGTAAGGCGTACCCGGATAGGTTTGTGCGATGAACCGATACAGGTCGAGCAGCGAGAGCACTGGCTCGGGTACGACTTCCTCGACTTCGCCGACCGACTCACCCTCAGACGCCGACTCCTCATCAAGGTCAGCAGCTTCGGCGGGGACTTCTTGGTCGCCATTCTCGTTTTCGGCTGCCGCCTCTTCGTCGGGTTCAGCCGGAAGCGCCTCGCCTTCGGTCTCCTCATCTGGCTCAATTGGCTCCTCCGAGGTACGCGGATTGCCTTTCTCCGGCATACGGATAGATGCGGCTTCAGTCACTTGCGCTTCCTCTACTTCGGGAACGGCTTCCGTCGGGATCGGCACTCCAGGTGCGCTCGTGGTATCCGGCACGCTCGTGCTGTCGGGCGGCTGGATCAGGCCGATCGCTAGATATAGACTGTCCGTTGGAGGAAGCGGATCTGAGGCGACCTGCATAGCCGAGTCGAGCCGAGCATTCCACAGCGTCGCGGCAGCAAAAAGCGCCTGCGGAGCTACAGCGTCTGATCCGGCGTCGATGGACAGCGAGAGGTATTCGCGCCACGCTGCATCGAACGTGGTGGAGTCTAGGGGTGAGGGCGATGCGAAGCGCGCCCGGAGATCAGCGTAGCGGGTGGCGAGAAGAGCGGACGAGTCGGGCGCCGTTTCGCGTGGAGCGCCCAACCGCTGAGCCAACTCGGTGTCCGGGTAGCGGGTGACGAGTTCATCGGTAAGGGTGCGAGCGGCAAGGGTATCGCCCAGCGCGGACTGCACTTGCGACAGAGCATAAAACGCACGCGGCGCGACCGTCGACGTGTCGTCCTCTTCTATGATGCGGCGAAACCAGACAGCGGCAGAATCGGGACGTTCGAGACCAAGAAACAGCGACGTGCCGACGCGATACCGCGCACTCGCTCGCTGTGCTCTCACTCTGCCGCGAGCAGCTTCGGTGCGCGGAATGCCCGACAGGTCGATCTGCGGCAGCACGCGCCCTCCGCCGACTGCGGCGCGACCTCCACGGAAGCCAGCCAGACTGCTCTCTAACTCGACGCGACCCGTTCCCGATATCGCTGCCCGTCGGCGCCAGTTGTCGACGAGCGGACGCTCGCCCCACTGGTCGAAGAACGCAGCGTACGCCTCCTGAACGCGAACGGGGTCTTCGTAGTTGAGGAATCCGCGTTGGTCTCCGACGGCTGCGGTGTTGGTCGCCGCACCTTCGCCCGTCCGAGCGACGGCGGTGCCTTCAAACGCGGCTTGGTCGGCGCGACGTTGGAGTTCACGCTGCTCGGCTTCCAAGCGGTCGGCTTCGGCTTCTCGCAAGCGGAGGACCTCGGCAGCAAAGTCCTCGTCGTTGAGACTTCCCAAATAGAGCAAGCTGTCGGCATCTCGCACGTCACCGAATGCCGTTTTGTAGCCCGTAAAGCCGCGCTTGAGCACGACCGCGTCGAGGATCGCTTCACCAGTCGCTTTCAACTCGCTCTCGGCTCCAGCTCCGATCTTCGTGCCCGCCGTATCAAGCTGAGCGGCGGCTTGCAGGTAATCGCCGTATGCGTCGCGGTAGAGCGTGCCCAGGCGGTAATGGATATTTCCGCGCAATAGGCCAGAGGTCGGCTCAGGATCGTCACCGTAGAGTAAGCCGTCGTAGGTATAGAAAGCTTCGTCGTAATCGCCTCGACCTTGAAGAATAGTGCCGCGCAGCAGGCGAAGTTCGTTGCGGAAATCGTAGTTCTTGCCGTCGCGAAGCATCTCGTCGGTGCGAGCGAGAGCAGCGTCGTACGCACCCGTCGCCGAGAGCATGCGGACGCGGCTGATTTCGGCGGCGTATTCGAGCAGGTAGTCGGGGCGAAAGCGCTTGACCTGAGCGAACGCATCAAGCGCTTGGTCATAGGCGCCTCGCTTGTCGTGGACCTGCCCAAGCAAGAAATAGCCGCGCGCCTGGACTTCGCGGTCCCGCGCACTCTCCAGCCCCATCGCGAGCGCGTCGGCGGCCAGGCCCCACTGCCCTTGTCGAACGTGAAGCTGTCCCTTGACGAGCAGCAGACGCGCGCGAACGCGGTCGCTGATTTCGTCGTCGGCAAGGGCGGCATCGATGGTGCGCGATGCCTGCTCGAACTGCTCGGCCTCGACGTACGAACGGGCCAGCCAGAACCGAGCATCGTCAGCCAAAGGCGATGGATCGCCGCGCGTCATCGGCCACTCGTCGATGATCTCTCGAAACTTCTGCTGTGCGCCACCGAACTGCCGCGTCTCGAAATACGTCCGCCCGATCAAGAGGAGGGCGTCGTCGGCCCATTTGCTCTCGCTGTGATCGCGCAACACATCGGCGGATTTCTTGATCGCGTTGTCGAACCGGGGGTTGGACGTACGCGCTGCCGGCTCAGGAAAAAGCGGCATGAACACCGTCCGCACGACGGGCGCCTCCCGTACCCTGGCCGACTCCATCGCTTCATCGAACGACGACTGGGCGTTGTAGAACGTGTTGTAATACGCCGTAAAGTTGCCCACGCGCTGCCCAACCACGCCTTTGGACGAGCAGCCGACGGCGAACGTCAGCAGAGTCAGCGCGCAGGCGAACAGCGCCAAACGTCGATACAGCGGGACACGGGACATATCAAAAACCGGAGAGTCGCGTAGCGCTGGGGCGATAGAGCGTGGGGCAGGGTCAGAGGAGCAACAAGAATAACGCATCCGACACGGCATGTCGTACTTGGGGCAACGCTTCTCCCCTCTCTTCACACTCTAGAGCATTGAGCCGAAGACAGACTTTGGGACACAAGTAAGCGCGGCATCCTGCTGACTTTCAGACTACGCCTGGGTAACGTGCACCATGTTGGTGCTGCCCTTCTCGGGAAGCGGCATGCCTGCCGTCATCACGACGCGGTTTCCCGCTTCGATCAGCCCGTGATCACGCAGCATATCCAGGACCGTCTTGACGCCTTCGTCAGTGTCGCGCTGAAAGGGAATCTGGAACGCCTGCGTGCCCCACAACACCTGCAACTGGCGGACGACTTTTTCGATGTCCGTGAACGCGTACACAGGTACACTGGGCCGGTGACGGGCGATGCTACGCGTCGTCGTGCCGGTCGACGATAAGCAGGCGATGGCGCTGGCCCCGACCTGTTCGGCAAGGGTGACGGCGGTCTTGCTGATGCTGTCGGTAACGGAGTACGGCGCGTTGAGGTTGAACATGTCCGGCGTGCTCTGCGGCGTGCGGTATTCGCGGTGGCGCTCGGCTTCTCGGATGATTTCGGCCATCACCTGAACGACGCGGACTGGATGCTTGCCTGCCGCCGTCTCGCCCGAGAGCATAACGGCGTCGGTGCCGTCGAGAACCGCGTTGGCTACGTCGCTGGCTTCGGCGCGCGTCGGACGCGGGTTGTCGATCATCGACTCCAGCATCTGCGTCGCCGTGATGACGGGCTTGCTGCCGCGCAAGCACTTACCGATGATCGACTTCTGGACGCCCGGCACTTCGGCTAGCGGAATCTCGATGCCCAGGTCGCCACGCGCCACCATGATACCGTCAGCGATGGAGATGATGTTGTCGATGGAGCGGACGGCTTCGGGCTTCTCGATCTTGGCGATCACGTTGATCCGCTTGCCGCTCTTGCGGATGCGGCGCAGCAGGTCGGCCACGTCTTCGGCAGAACGCACGAACGAGAGCGCCATCAGGTCGATGTCGAGCGTCAGCCCGAACTCCAGATCGGCCAGATCTTTCTCGGTCAGCGAGGGGCGCGACGAGCGCAGATCGGGCAGATTGACGCCTTTGCGACTGCGCAGCGTACCGCCGACGATGACCTCGGTGATGACGTCCGCTCCTCTGACATCGGTGATGACCACTTCAAGCGCGCCGTCGTCGATCAGGATGCGGCGCCCCGGCTCGACTTCGTACGGCAGGTTCGGGTACGAGATGAACGCGCGTTCGGACGTGCCCAATTCGAGCGGCTCGGTCGTCAGCGTAAGCGTTCCACCTTCGTGGACGAGCACGCCGTTGTCCTTCATCTTGCCGACGCGGATCTTGGGTCCCTGCAAGTCCTGCAGGATGGCGACCTCACGACCTAACTGCCTCGCCTCCTCGCGAATCACCTCGACACGTTCCTTATGGTCCGCATGCTCTCCGTGCGAGAAGTTGAGCCGGGCCACGTCCATACCGGCGCGGATCATGTCGCGGATCGTGTTGGGATCGGACGACGAGGGACCGAGCGTGCAGACGATTTTGGTGCGGCGAGGAGGGACGGACATAGGGGCGAAGTCGGGTGACGAGGACAGCCTTAAAGGTACGCAGCCGCCTCCGGCGAAGGTTCTACCGAACGGAGCAGCAGACGCCATCTCCTACGCGAACGCCACTCTCCGATTTAGAAAAGCCCTTTCGTGCGATACGAAAAAATGCGGCTCGCCTCCAACGAGACGAGCCGCACAGGGCTGGTAAGCCAATGGGATCAGCGACGCGCACCCAGACCGAGTCCGAGCAGAAGCGCAACACCGAACGCGAACCCGGCGACGGCTTTGGGACGCTGCTTCAACTCACCCACAAGGGCGCTGGCAGGCACCTCGACTGGAAGACCAAACAGCCGCGTCAAACCGCCCGGCGTAGCCCGCCGCCCGGCCTTGGCGACCGTGTTGCCCTCGACGCGAATGTCGAGCGTCAGGCCGATGGCCTGCAACAAGTCGTCCATCTGGTGGACCGTTTTGCGCCGACGACCCGCTGGAGGTAGGCCACTCAGAAACGAACGGGCCATACGCCGAGACGGAACGTCGATCACGAGTGTATCGCCTTCGCCTCGAATATCAGCGGTTTCGCCGTCTATTTCGAGTTGGAGCGTCGACTCGATGTCGAGCGTGCCTTTGGGCGCTTGGAGGTCTCCGGTCAGATCATGCTGCATCTTACTTCTTGGCAGCTCCGCCGTTGACCGCGTCGGCTGTACGAATACGAAGAACGCCGTTCATTTTCCATTTGGCGTGCTGCTCGTTTCCGGTCGCGCTCGACGGGACGAAGACTTCGAAGTTATCGAACTCGTAGGTGATCTCGGCGCCGCGTCCGGTCAGTTTGTCGTAGAGACCGATGGCGAGTTCAGGCCAGGTGGTCGTGTTTTCGGGGGTTTTGGTATCTGCCACGGGTGGTAGGTAGTTGAGTGGATGAGAGGGATTTAGACCGCACAACCGCTGACTCGGTCCTTCGCCGATGTGACGCCCTTGCAAACGCTGGCTACCCGGCGAACGGACAAGGTCGTTGCGCCGTGGACTCGGCTCACCTCGCCTCTCAGCCGCCGCCGCAATGGAACTCGTCCCCTCCCCCACATCATCCCAAGGCAGCGAGCGCTCGAACCGGCTAATTCTCGTCACCGGAGCGACAGGCTACATCGGAGGGCGTCTGGTGCCGTGCCTGCTCAAAGCGGGGTACCGCGTTCGGTGTATGGTGCGCGACGCCGACCGGCTGAGCGCGAGTTGGTCAGGCGATGTAGAAATAGTCGAGGCGGATGTGCTCGACGCGTCGACGCTGGCGGCAGCGACGGAAGGCGTCGACACGGCGTATTACTTGATCCACTCGCTCTACAGCGGCGCGGACTATGCAACGCGCGACCGAGAGGGCGCCCAGAACTTCGGATCGGCGTGCAAGGCGGCGGGCGTCGACCGAATCATCTATCTCGGAGGCATCAAGCCCAAGGGCGAGCATTCGAGTGAGCACTTGGAGAGCCGACTGGAGACGGGCGACGTGCTGCGCGCGAGCGGCGTTTCGGTAACCGAGTTCAGAGCCGCCGTTATCGTCGGATCGGGCAGCCTGTCGTTCGAGATGATCCGCTATCTGACCGAGCGTGTGCCCATCATGGTATGCCCTGCCTGGGTGCAGACGCCGACGCAGCCCATCGCGGTTCGCAACGTGCTGCAATATCTAACGCAGGCGCTCGAACGGCCCGCCAGCGTCGGGCGCATCTTCGAGATCGGCGGGCAAGACGTGCTGGCCTACCGCGACATGTTCGACATCTACGCACAGGTGCGCGGGCTGAAACGCTGGATCGTCGAAGTCCCGTTCGTACCGCCGCGTCTGTCGGCGCACTGGGTCGGCGTCATCACTCCGATCAACTACAAAATCGCCCGCCCTCTCCTCGACGGATTGAAGAGTGAAGTCGTCGTGACCGACTTCTCAGCCGAAGAGGTGTTCGACGTTGAGCCGATCGCCTACGAAGCCGCCGTCCGGCTGGCGCTCCAACGCTACGAGGCCGACACCGTCGAGACGATCTGGCACGGCGCCTACGCCACATCGGTACGGTCTGGGCGCGTGCTCTCAGAACTCAAGGACGAAGAGGGCATGCTGCAGGACGTGCGCACGATCCACACGCCAGCGTCGCCCGAATCGGTCTTCCACGTCGTCGAATCCATCGGCGGCGATGAGGGCTGGCTCTACGCCGACTTCCTGTGGGAGCTACGCGGCTGGATGGACGAGGCCGTCGGCGGATTTGGTACGCAGCGAGGCCGACGCACACGCGGCAGCCTGCGTATCGGCGACGCGGTCGATTTCTGGCGTGTCGAGGCACTCCAGAAGGACCGCCTGCTGCGCCTACGCGCCGAGATGAAACTGCCGGGCCGCGCGTGGCTGCAGTTCGAGGTGTGCCCCGACGAAGAGACCGGCGGGACGCAACTCATTCAGACTGCATTCTATGAGCCAAAGGGTCTCTTCGGATTGGCCTACTGGTACGCCGTTCTCCCGATGCACGGGTTCGTCTTTCCCGGTATGATTCGGGGCATCGTTACGCGCGCCGAAGAGATCCAGAACCGCTACGACCGGCTGAAGGCGGTGCAGGAGAAATCGCAGTAGCCAATCGGTTGGACGTTCGACCGATCAATGATCAGTCGTGGGATGCGCGAGACACTTTGCATCTACTCCTCATCGTTCGCAGTCAGACCGGCAACCCGGTTGATCTGACTCCGCTCGTTCGGCATTTCCATGCGCCTCTCTGCTCACCTCCTCTCCCTCGCCCTCCTATCGTGTGTCGTGTCGGCAGTCGACGTGGCGCAGGCTCAAACGATACCGCCTACCGAACCGCGTGTACACAGTTATCTGGAGCTAGGCGGGACATCGTTCCTGCTCGGCGTTCGGGTGGCGCGCGATCAGGAGCGGTACGGCGGCAGCATCGGCATCGCTCCGATACCCGAACTCTTTTCGGGCGGACTGTCAGGTGTCGTGCTATCCGCCATGGCACACGGATTTGTAGCCGATGGTCGGCTCGAACTGGGCATCGGACCGATGGGAGTTCTGGAGTTCGACGATGGACTGGGAGTGATAGGCGCTGGCTATGTGGGCGTTCGGCGGATGCCCTCCGATAGCGGCGTCACGTTTCGCATCGGCACCGCATTATTCGTTACAAGCGACGGCGTTCAGTTGTGGCCTAGCGTCAGTCTGGGCTACGCTCACTAAGCCGTAGCAATCAATCGTAACGACCCCGAAGGCATTCGGAATCTCTCGACTGCGGCTTGCCGGTGGATCGGCGAGGCGCCTACCTTGCCCACCTTCCACTCCGTCGGAAGCCCTTTTCCAGCCTCTCCCTTCATCCTCCGGATACTTATGTCCTCCCACGTCGACTTCTTCGCCCAAGTCAACCGCATGTTCAACAAGGCGGCGCAGTTCATCCCGCAGGCCGATGGCGTGCTCGAACAGATCAAGGCCTGTAACAGCGTCTATCAAATGAACTTCCCGCTCAAGCGCGACGACGGGACTATCGAGGTGATTCAGGCCTACCGCGCCGAGCACTCGCATCACAAGCTGCCTACCAAAGGCGGTATCCGTTACGCCGAGAACGTTAACGAGAGCGAGGTGATGGCTCTGGCGGCGTTGATGACGTATAAATGCGCGATCGTAGACGTGCCGTTCGGCGGCGCCAAGGGCGGCATCAAGATCAACCCCAAGAACTACTCGATCCATGAGCTGGAGCGCATCACGCGCCGCTACACGTTCGAGCTGACCAAGAAGAACTTCATCGGCCCCGGCGTCGACGTTCCGGCTCCCGACTATGGAACGGGTGCGCGCGAAATGTCGTGGATCATGGATACCTACGCGGGCCTGACGAACGACCCGCTCGACGCATTGGCTTGCGTGACGGGCAAGCCGGTCGGTCAAGGTGGCGTACGCGGACGCACCGAGGCGACTGGACGCGGCGTGTTCTTCGGCATCCGTGAGGCACTCTCACACGCCGAAGACATGGAGCCGCTGGGCCTGACGACGGGCATCGCAGGCAAGACGTTCGGCATTCAGGGACTGGGTAACGTCGGCTCGTACGCGGCGCAGTTCATCGCCGAAGCGGGCGGCATTCTGACGACGCTGGCCGAGATGGAAGGCACGATCCACAACCCGGACGGCTTTGATCTGGACGCAGTAATGGCGTATCGCCGTGAGAAGGGCACGTTTATCGGCTATCCCGAATCGCAGCACTTGGGCGATGCCAGCCAAGTAATCGTAGCCGACGTGGACGTGCTCGTTCCCGCCGCGCTCGAAGGACAGATCACTAAGGACAACGCTGGAGAAGTGCGTGCCAAGATCATCGCCGAAGCCGCCAACGGTCCGGTCACCGCCGACGCCGACGACATTCTGATCGCAGCCGGTAAGATGGTCATCCCCGACATGTACATCAACGCGGGCGGTGTGACCGTCAGCTACTTCGAGTGGCTCCGCAACCTGCAGCACGTGCGCTTCGGACGCATGAGCAAGCGCTTCGAGCAGACCGTCCAAGAGCGCCTGCTGACCGCTATCGAACGCGCAACCGGCACACCGTTCGCCGACGATCTCCGCTCGACGATCATCCACGGCGCCGACGAAATCGACCTGGTCAACTCCGGCCTCGAAGAGACGATGGTCGTGGCCTACAACGAGATCCGCAAGCTCAAGAAGACCTACGACACCGACATGCGCTCGGCTGCGTTCGTCAACTCGATCAGCAAAGTCGCCGTTAGCTACAAAGAAATGGGCATCTTCCCGTAAGCGGGAGCACGCCACATTACGTACGGGAGCATCGAATCAAGTTCGGTGCTCCCGTTTTGCGTTTGGCTCTCGGCACTACAAAGAGAGCCTGCCAGACCGCAGGGGTCTGGCAGGCTCTACTAGACGAGCGTGCTCCGCTTACTTCGCAGGAGCGTCGCCCTTCTCTCGCGCGGGTGGCGAGGTGGCTTCGATGGCCGTAAACGTTTCGTGGATGCGGTAGCTGTGCGGCGTACCTGCGGGAACGCACCAGCTTACGCCCTCTTCGAGCAGGTGCGTCTCGTCGCCGACCTTCAACTCGGCCTTTCCTCCGAGCGCATAGCCGACCGTCTCGTAGTCGCGCGTGTGCTGCTCGCCTTTCTCGTTAGGACCTTCGTACCAGTGGCGCAGGGCGACTTTTTCGCCTGAGGCGAGGTACGTCTGGCCCATGTCGCCTTCGGGCGCGTCGGAGATTTTGCGGGTGGAAACGGGGTTGCTCATATCGGTATCGGTTGGGTGAGGGAGTTTCACTGGCGCGGGTGGCGCGCTGTTGCCGCTGACCTCGGAGGATGCCGTAACGGATCAACCTATGCGCGCGCCCGATCTCGCCACCGACTCTGCGCAGACACACTCACCGGCGCCACAGCTTTCTCCACCGTTGCTCCCAGCAGCGCCGCCGCCAGTATCGCTGCCTGCTTGGTCTCGTCGGTTGCCGCGAGCACGTCCGGCGTGAAGTGGTCGCCGACGAAGTGCGTCGAGAGGGCGCCGCTGCGCCACGCCGGATGGTCCATTACCCAGCGGCAGAACGGAATCGTGGTCTCGACGCCTGCGATGCGGTACTCGTCGAGCGCGCGGGCCATGCGGTCTGTTGCCTGTTCGCGGCTGTCTCCCCACGTGCTCAGCTTGGCAATCATCGGGTCGTAGTGGACCGGCACTTCGCCGCCCTCCTCGACGCCGGTGTCGACGCGGACGCCGGGGCCGGACGGGATGCGATGGACGGGCAGCGGGCCGGGCGCGGGGAGAAACCCTTGTGCTGCGTCTTCGGCGTAGACGCGGCATTCGATAGCATGACCTCTGAGCGGAACGTCGTCCTGCGTCATCGTCAGCCGCTCGCCCATCGCGACGCGGATCTGCTCGCGCACCAGGTCGATGCCCGTTATCATCTCGGTGACGGGATGCTCCACCTGCAAGCGCGTGTTCATCTCCATGAAGTAAAACTGCTCGTCGGCGCCCAACAGAAACTCGACCGTTCCTGCTGAGAAGTAGTCGACCGTACGGGCCGCTTCCAACGCGGCATCGCCCATTCGGGCGCGCAACTCGGGCGTGAGCGCGGACGACGGCGCTTCTTCGATCACCTTCTGGTGGCGTCGCTGGATCGAGCACTCGCGCTCATGCAAGTGGATCAGGTTGCCGTGTTGATCGCCCAGCACCTGAATCTCGATATGTCGCGGCTGGACGATGTACTTCTCGACGAACACGCGCCCGTCGCCGAATGCTGCTTGCGCCTCGCGCGTCGCGGCATGGAACGCCGATTCGAGTTCATCGGGCGCTTCGACGATGCGCATGCCTTTGCCGCCGCCGCCTGCCGCCGCTTTGAGCAAGACCGGATAGCCGATACCGTCCGACACGCGCCGCACTTCGTCCACATCAGCGACAGCATCGGTCGTTCCCGGCGCCATGGGCACGTTCGCCTTCTCCATCAGCGCGCGCGCCGCCGTCTTGTCGCCCATCGCGTCGATGGCGTCGGGCGACGGACCGATCCACGTCACGCCTGCCTCTTCGCAAGCCCGAGCAAACGACGAGTTCTCGCTCAGAAACCCGTAGCCCGGATGCAGCGCGTCCGCACCTGATTGCTTTGCAACGTCGAGAATCAGGTCGGTCCGCAGGTACGATTCGGACGACGGCGCCGGACCTAGCCGATACGCGGCGTCGGCCATGCGTACGTGGGGCGCGGCGGCGTCGGCGTCCGAATAGACAGCGACGGTTTTCAAGCCCATCTCGCGGCAGGTGCGGATGACGCGGACGGCGATCTCGCCTCGGTTGGCGATCAGAACGGTGTGCATATCGGAGTCGGTTGGCAGGCTGTAAGATCGGGACGCGCGTGAGGGAGACCACACGTACTTTCGGCATACCCCTATTGCCCCACTTTCCACCCTAGCCTGGGAATCGCGCGTCTCCCAATCTCGCGCCAAGGGTGCTCTCGCTGGCAATTTTGTTGCGTTGCCGATCAGTTGGACAAATAGGCTCCCCCACTTCGCCCCCACAATGCTCGCTTCAGCTACTCCTCGCCCGCTCAACGCTCCGCGCGCCGACGCTCTCGATCTGCTGCGCGGCGTCGCGATCCTGCTGATGGTGCTTTCGGGCGCCGTTCCGCGCGGCGAGCTTCCGGCTTGGATGTACCACGCCCAGATTCCGCCGCCACTGCACGCACACAACGCCGACCTCCCCGGCCTGACGTGGGTCGACTTGGTGTTTCCGTTCTTTCTGTTTGCCCTGGGCGCTGCTCTTCCGCTGGCAATGGAGAAGCGATTGGCTAGCGGTGTCACGGTACGCGACCTCCTAATTCAGAACACCGTGCGCGCGCTGCGACTGTTCGCATTTGCCATCGTGTTGCAGCACGTCCGACCCGGCATTTTGGGTGGTGAGTCGGCGACGGCCAAGTACCTCGCAGCGTTGGCAGGCTTCGCGCTGCTGTGGGCGATGTTCTTGCGTGTGCCGCGCAGTTGGCCGAGTTGGACACTGCCGACCTTGCGAGGTGTCGGCTGGGGCGGAATGGCGCTGCTCGTGCTGTTGTGGCCGTATCCGAATCCCGCTCGCCCGTCGCTGGGCACGTTCGACATCATCCTCGTACTGCTGGCTGTCATGGTGCTCGTCGGTGGGCCGCTGTACCTGCTCACGCGTGACCGTCCGGCTTGGCGGTGGGGCACGCTGGTCGTGCTGGCAGCCTTCATCTTGGGCGCGCGCGAACCGGGGCCGCTCGCCGACCTCCATGACGCGCGACTGCTCGGCGGGCTGTTCTCGCTCTACTACATGAAGTACCTGTTCATCGTCGTTCCCGGCATGGTGGCGGGCGAAGCGCTGCTGCGCTGGATGCAGTCCGGCGTTTCCGGCCCTACCGTCCTGAATCGCAGTTCGGCGCTGGGATTGATCGCGAACGGAATCGTGATTCAAGCCGTCGTCTGCATCGGCTTGCTCGACCGCTGGGAGTTGTGGCAACTGATCGCGTTGAGCGCGGCGATGTGGGCGGCGGGCTGGTCCGCGCTGAGAGCCGACACGACGCGCGCGCCCGCTACGACGCTGCTGCGGACGCTCTGGGGATGGGGCGGATTCTGGCTGCTCGTCGGCCTGCTGATCGAGCCATACGAGGGCGGTATCAAGAAGGACTGGTCGACGTTCTCCTACTACTTCGTCACGACGGGACTGGCGTTTCTGCTGCTCGCCGCGCTCCACGCCCTCGTCGACCGCTTCGGCGTGCGGATGGAGTTGATCCGGGCGAGTGGCGCCAACCCGATGATCGCCTACGTCGGCCTGGCAAACTTCGTCGTGCCGATCATCGGACTGACCGGCATCGCCAGTCTGATCGCCGCCTCCAACCCGTCGCCATGGACCGGAGCGTTGATTGGGCTGGGGTGGACGCTCATCGTGGCGCTGATCGCGTGGGCGGCGACGGCACGCGGCCTGTTCTGGCGAACGTAAAACGCCTCACCCGACATCAACCGGGCGAGGCGTTTATGGCCGATTCTCGTGTCGACTACGCCGTTGGCCACACGTCCACATCCACCGGCTCGGCATCGACCTTTTCGCCCATCGTTTCGAACGTCAGGCCATCGGGAGAGGCGTCGACCTGGATCGTTTCGCCCGGTTCGATCCAGCCGGACAGGATCTCCTCCGCTAACTTATTCGCCAACTCGCGCTGGATAAGCCGCTTGAGCGGGCGGGCGCCGAAGACGGCGTCGAAGCCTTTGTCTGCGATCCAGTCCAACGCAGCGTCGGTCAGTTCGAGGTGGAGTTCGTGGTTGACGAGGGCCAGTTTCTGCAAGCCCTTGACCTGAATCTCGGCGATACCCCGCATCTGCTCGCGGCGTAGCGGGGCGAACATCGCGATCTCGTCGATGCGGTTCAAGAACTCGGGGCGCAGACGCTGGCGAAGCAGGTTCATCACGTCGCTGCTCAGACGTTCCTCGTCGTCGGGCGTCATATCGCCGTCAAACGCGTCCATGCGCTCGCGGATAACTTCGCTTCCCAGGTTGCTGGTCATGATGACGAGCGTATTGGTGAAGTCGACCGTCCGACCCTGGCTGTCGGTCAGGCGACCGTCGTCGAGCACCTGGAGCAGCACGTTGAACACCTCGGGGTGCGCCTTCTCGATCTCGTCGAGCAGGACGACGCTGTACGGCTTGCGGCGGACCTTCTCGGTCAACTGCCCGCCCTCGTCGTAGCCGACGTATCCGGGAGGCGCACCGATCAGCCGGGCGACGGTGTGGCGCTCCTGATACTCGCTCATGTCGATGCGGACGAGCGACTCCTCCGTCGAGAACAGGAACTGCGCCAGCGCCTTGGCTAGCTCGGTCTTTCCGACGCCCGTCGTCCCCAGAAACAGGAACGAGCCGATGGGCCTGGAGGCCTCCTGCAATCCCGCACGCCCCCGCCGGACCGCGTTGGCGACGACCGAAATCGCCTCATCCTGCCCGACGACGCGCTTGCGCAATTCGTCTTCCAGCCGCAGCAGTTTCTGCCGCTCGCCTTCGAGCATCCGGCTGACCGGCACGCCCGTCCACTTACTCACGATGGCCGCGATGTCCTCGCCGTCGATCTCCTCTTTGAGCATCGACCCGCCACCGGCCTGCAACGCTTCGAGCTTCTCGCGCGCCTCGGCGATCTGCTGCTCCGCCTGCGGAATCTGCCCATAGCGAAGCTCGGCGACCTTGTCGAACTGGCCTTTGCGCTCGAACTCTTCGGCCTCCAGCTTCAAACCTTCGATCTGCTCCTTGCCCTGCTGGACCGTTTCGAGCAGCGTCCGCTCCTGCTGCCAGCGTGCGCGCAACTCGTCGCGCTCCTCCTCCAAGTTGGCGAGCGTTTGGCCGATCTGGTCGACCTTCTCCGTGTCGCCCTCGCGCTTGACGCCTTCGCGCTCGATTTCGAGTTGCCGAATCTGGCGTTCGAGCTTGTCGAGTTCTTCGGGCATCGATGCAATCTCGATGCGCAGCCGAGCCGCCGCCTCGTCGACCAGGTCGATGGCTTTGTCGGGCAGAAACCGGTCGGCGATGTAGCGGTGCGACAGTTCGGCGGCGGCAACCAGCGCACCATCGGTGATGCGGACGCCGTGGTGGACTTCGTACTTGTCCCGGATGCCGCGCAAGATCGAGACCGTGTCTTCGACCGACGGTTCGCCGACCATCACCATCTGGAAGCGGCGTTCGAGCGCCTTGTCCTTCTCGATGTACTTGCGGTACTCGTCGATTGTCGTCGCTCCGATGGCGCGTAGTTCGCCGCGTGCCAGAGCGGGTTTGAGGATGTTGGCGGCATCCATCGCGCCTTCGCTGGCACCGGCGCCGACGAGCGTGTGCATTTCGTCGATGAACAGGATGATCTGCCCGTCCGACTCGGCCACGTCCTTGATGACAGCTTTCAAGCGGTCCTCGAACTCGCCTCGATACTTGGCACCGGCGACCAAAGCGCCCATATCGAGCGACAAGATGCGCTTGTCTTCCAACCCCTCGGGCACGTCGCCCTGGACGATGCGGATGGCGAGCCCTTCGGCAATCGCCGTCTTACCCACGCCCGGCTCGCCAACTAAGACCGGGTTGTTCTTGGTTCTGCGCGACAGGATCTGGAGCACGCGCCGGATCTCCTCGTCGCGCCCGATGACCGGGTCGATCTTGCCCTTGCGCGCCGCCTCGCCCAAGTCGCGGGCGTAGCGTTTGAGCGCTTCGTAGCGGTCCTCTGCGTGCTTGTCCGTCACGCGCTGTCCGCCGCGCACGTCTTTCAGCACGCCCAAAACCGCGTCCTTGGTGACACCCTGCCCACGCAGCGCCTCACCGGTCGCGTCCTTGGCGGCGGATAGCGCGATCAGCAGGTGCTCCGACGAGACGTATTCGTCTTTGAGCGTTTCAGCTTCGGCGAGCGCGCGGTCGAACACGCGCTTCATCGCATCGCTGGCGAACTGCCCGCCGACGCTGGCGCCCGTTACGCTGGGCAGGCGGTCGAGCGCCTCGGTCGCACGCGCTTCGAGGAAGTCGATGTTTGCCCCCAACCGTCCGATGATGGAGCGAACGATGCCGTTGTCGTCGGCGAGAAAGGCGAGGAGCAGGTGAGCAGGTTCGAGACCCTGATGGCTGCGTGATGCCGCACGTTCGGCGGCTTGCTGCACGGCTTCCTGGGCCTTGACGGTAAACTTTTGCAGATTCATATCCAGAGAGAGAAGTCGATGGGAAAGGCGCTCCCCTTGCCACCAGAACGATAGCCCGCTGAGCGCGCACCCGACTGCGATCCAAAAGCGTTCCGACACCTGCCGTGCTGACACGCTGACAGAGCGCGCGCTCGCCGACTACATCATCTCCTCTTCGTACTCGGCGTTGTGAACCAGCAGAACCGTTCCGACCGCAAGCGAAAACGATTCGAGCCGCTCGCCATAGGCCTCGATCTGATCCTTCTGAGGAACCTGCATTCCCAGAATCGTCAGGTCGACGTCTTGGCTGTGGGCGGCGAACAGGTCAGTGATCGACTGGTCTTTCTTTTTGACAACCAGTTCGACGCGCGCCTCGACGCGGACATCGTCGAGCAGTTCGTTCATGTGCGCACGGATCTGCTCCTCACCTTCGAGACTCTCGACGACCCTCGTGAGGCGCAGTTCGGCGTTGTCCCACTCCCTGTTGCGGCTAACGAGGTAGCCGAGTAGCAGCATCAGGTCGCCGTTGCCGCCGCGTCCGCCCCACCACACGTTGACGACGCGCTGCTCGCCAAAACCCTTCTCATCATCGACGTTGAGGAAGAGCGTCGACTTCTGCAGTTGGGACATCTCGCGGAGCACGCCGAGCAGTTTGGCGCGGCCCTGGGGCACTCCGCTCCACCCCATCAGGACTGTGTTCGATTCGAGCGCGCCGATGCCGTGCGACTGGGCGACCGAGACGGCGCCGCGTCCGAAGTCTTGGACGACGCTGGTCTCGGCGAACGCGTTCATTCCCCGATCCTGGATGAAGCCTTTGATGCGCTTCTCGGCCATCTCGCGCAGCTTGACTTTGTCGGCGTCGTCCGACGCGCCCGTGATGAGTTGTACGAACGTGACGATGCCACGCCCCAGGCTCAGCCACTTGGCCAGAGCGACGAGCCGCTCGCGGTTGTGCGGCTGGCCGGTGAAGACGAGCAGGTTGGGACGCCAGTTGCGGCCTTCGGCAGACCCACCTTCGAGACGAAGCAGGGCGAAGCGCGCCAGACTCGTCCAGATACCGCTGCGCACGTCGCCCCAGGCGCGCACCATCCCGCGCCTGCGCAGCGCGAAGAAGATGCCATACGAAACGACGATAGCCGCAATCGTGGCGGGCACGTTGATCAAGAACATCGCACCGTAACAGCCCAACGCTCCAAGCAGGGAGACGGCGAGCGGCACCTTGAAGCGCGGACGGAAGCTCGGGTTGCCGACAGCTTTCTCAATCGCGGCAACCAGGTTGACCATGCCGTACGTGTTCAGGAAGAACATCGTGATGATCGGCGCGACGACGTCGAGGTCGCCCATCCAGATGACGACTAGGGCGACGATTCCGGTCATCAGGACTGCCATGCGCGGCTCGGTCGGGCTGCCCATCTGCGACGCCATCCAGCGCGGCACCACGCGGTCCCCGGCAATCGCCTGGAGCGTGCGCGGCGCCGCCAGCACGCTCCCAAGCGCCGACGAAAGCGTCGACGCTGCGACGCCTGCCAGAATCAAGATCGGGATGCTCGAAATGTCGGACATGATGCCCGTGTTGTTGATCAACTCCTCGGCCGTCGCCCGGAACGCAAACCAGACCGCAGCTCCGATGTAGACGACGGCGGTGATGAGGATCGACGCAATCGTTCCGTAGGGGATGCTCTTGCTTGGGTCCTTCAGATCGCCCGACAGACTGATGCCCACTTCGATGCCCGTCACGGCAGGAAAGAAGACCGCAAACACGACCCAGAACGACACGCCGTCGGTGTAGCTGTTGGCGAGGTTGGGCGAGACAAAATCGCCCCAGCCGCCGGTAAAGAATGAGACCAATGCGGCGACGAGGATCGCCAGGATGCCGTATTGGATCTTGAGCGCAAAATCAGCCCCCACCCACGCGATCACGACGAACAGCAGCGCTACGCCCGTCGAGATCATTCGAGGGTCGAGTCCGGTCAACACCGCCGACATCGCTTCGGTAAACCCGATGATGTAGAACGCGACCGAGATCGCCTGCGACAGGTACAGCGGAATCCCAATCGCCCCACCGATCTCCAACCCTAGGGAGCGCGAGATCAAGTAGTAGTTGCCTCCCGCCTTGACGTCCATGCTCGTCGCAATCGCCGAGAGCGAGAGTCCCGTCATAAACGAGATCGCGTTGGCGAGCGCGATGATGATCAGCGCGCCCCACAGCCCGGCCTGTCCGACGACCCAACCTGTCCGCAAGAACAGGATGATGCCCAAGATGGTGAGCACGTTGGGCGTGAAGACACCTTTGAAGGTGCCGAATCGCCCGGCAGAGGGCGCAGCGGTTGCGTCGGCCATGAGGTAAGAATAGGAGCAGCGCGCAAGGTAACCGACGCTGTCCTTCGCTTGGGTGAAGAGCGCGAATCGGAACGGCACCCGTGCGCCTTCGTAATCACTTCAAACTACATTGGTTATGGCTCCGCTAATCGACACCCCCCGCAACCGCGCCCTTGCTCAACGTCTAGCCGACCTGACAGGACAAACACCCGAGCAGGCTGCAGAACAGGCACTCCAACAGTGGCTGACTGAGTTCGAATCGCGAGATAGAGAGCGCTCTGTGGAGGAGAAAATGGCAATCGACAAGGCCATCGGCGAAGCCCAAGCTTTGTTCAGCGGAGTGCCGATGAAGGATGATCGTCAACACGGCGAAATCCTGTACGACGATTCCGGGCTTCCCTCATGAGTGACCTAATAATCGACACGTCAGCGGTGCTAGCCATGGTCCTGGACGAGCCTAAATCCGAACGTATTCGATTGCTGATCCGCGACACGCCAACTGCCCACATGTCCGCCGGAACGCTGCTGGAATTGCGCATCGTCGTCCTCCGTAAGTTCGACAGAGAACGTTCTGAGCGAGTGTCTGAATTGGTCTCACGCTTCGGCATCATCATAGTCCCTGTCACCGAAAAACACGCCATTCTCGCTGCCGAGGCATACGCCAGCTTCGGTAAAGGCCAGAGCCACCCAGCGCAACTCAACTTCGGCGACTGCTTCTCCTACGCACTCGCCAAGCAACGCGGATCGCCCCTACTCTTCGTCGGCGACGACTTCTCGCGCACCGATCTAACGCCTGCGCTCAGCTAGAAGCCCAGTTCTTCAGCGTTTGACCGGACTTCGTTTTCCAGGCAGTCCATCCGTTGCTGCTTCTGCCCTGAACAGCTTTGGACGCCCCACTCGGTGTAGGGAACAGTGTGTCCTTGACAAATCGAATGGCGTCTCCATCGTCTGAAATCAGTCCCTGCTCCATCATCCGCCCCCGTCTCGCGTGATCATAAGTGCTGAAAGATGCGGCGACGCTCCTACGGGCCGTCGATCCGGCGAGGATTAGAAAGCCGCCATCGACCAAGTATCCCCTCGCCGATCCGCCCTTGATACCGGAGCAGTAGAAGAGTACGAGGTGTTCCTTTGCAGCAGATTTGGTTAGATGTGGCTGCGTTGCTGAATCGGATTCTATTGATCCGTAGTCAGGGGGTAAGGGGGAGATCGGTTTGAAGACAGGATAGCCGAGCAGTTCGACCAGAACACGGATCGTGTCGAAGTGACCGAACAGGTCGGCGCGCGCATGCTCCAACATGTGAGGCTCTTTGGCAGCGCACTGGTTCAAGGCGCCGTAACGTCCTACTGACTTAGCCAACTGGGTGGCGTGCCACTCAAGCCACAACGCCTGCGCTTTATCGAACGTCTCGTCCTTGGACGTGACGATGACAGCGTGCGTCCAAGGCTTCTTGCCCTTGCCCTCGACATGCTGCTTTAACCGCACGTAACAGTGCTCGGATTCGCCGATGTAGACGCTGGGCTTTCCCTTGCGCTTCCCTTCATCGAACAGGAGATAGATACCTACGCCCCGCACTTCGTCGCGGTCTTTCGCTAAATCCACCAGGTGACGTGGCACATGAGTCACACGCACAGTCTGGCTGGTGAAATAGGCGATGCGGATAGAGTGCGGGTCACCGTCGGGAAGAAATATCCGGATGGTCTTGCCGTGTGCAGACATAGCATAGGGATGAGTCTGGCTAAGCTACGGAGTCAACTGCTACGCGTAGGTCGACCTTCACCAGCTGCGCTCGCTTTCGCGAATATCGGGGCAGTCCTTGCCGTAAACCCGGCGCCTAAGCTCACGCGCAGCGGCTTGGCGTTCCTCAGGCGTCATAGCCAACTGCTGCTGCACGTCCCACTGATCGGCCTCCTCGAAGCCTTTGGCGATATGGACGGTGAGGGAGCGGCGACGTGGCATGACAAGAGGCACAGTGTGTCTTTTGTTACGCGCAGGAAGGGCGCTGTTTCCCTCTCCTCAGTGCCCCGCCGGAGCCAGTTCAGCGCCTGGCTTATCGTGGACGGCGACGCGCTCGACGAGTTCAGCGCTGCGTCCGGCCAAGCCGACGATGCGGGCGTCAATGCCGCGCTTGCGGAAGCGCAGGATGGCTTTGTCGAGCGCGGCGACTGCCGAAGCGTCCCACACGCTGGACTTGGACAGATCGACGACGACGCGGTCTACATCTTCCTGAAAGTCGAAGTGATCGAGGAAGCCGGTTACCGTAACGAAGAAGAGGTTGCCGACGACCGTGTATGTGCGCGTCCGCCCGTCGTCTGAGAGTCTGTCTTCCATGAACGCAACGTCGGCGACGTGGCGCGCGAAGAGCAAGGCCGCCAGCACGATGCCGACGAACACGCCCAGCGCCAGGTTGTGCGTGTAGAGCACGACGCCGACCGTCGTGACCATGACGAGCGTTTCGGTAAACGGCAGCTTGTCGACGCGCAGGCTCGACCAGTCGAACGTGCCGATCGACACCATGAACATGACAGCGACGAGCGCTCCCATCGGGATCAGCACTAGGTAATCCGACAGCACGAGGATGAACAGCAGCAGAAACGCCCCCGCCGCGAACGTCGACAGCCTACCGCGTCCGCCCGACTTGACGTTGATCACCGACTGGCCGATCATCGCGCATCCGGCCATTCCGCCAAAAAAGCCCGTGATCACGTTGGCGATGCCCTGCCCGCGCGACTCGACGTTCTTGTCCGACGGCGTATCCGTCATCTCGTCTACGATGCTAGCCGTCAGCAGCGACTCGATCAGACCGACGAGCGCCAAGGCGAGCGACACCGGAAAGATGATTGCGAGCGTAGCCAGATTCAGCGGCACATTGGGGATGCCGAAGGCCGGAAGCGCCGTCGGAAGCTCGCCCATATCGCCGACCGTCATCAGCCCGCCGCCGCCCATCGCGACGATCAGAATCGTCAGCCCGACGATGGCGACCAGAGGCGAGGGAATCACGTTGGTGACGCGCGGCAGCAGATAGATGACCGCCAGTCCACCAGCGACGACAGCGTACATCAACCAGCCTTGCTCGACGAAGAGCGGCAATTGCGCCATGAAAATCAGAATCGCCAGCGCGTTGACGAAGCCGGTCAGAACCGCTTTCGGAACGAACTTCATGTAGCGGCCCAACCGAAAGATGCCGAACAGAACCTGGAGGATTCCCGTCAGAATCGCCGCAGCAAAGAGGTACTCCAGTCCATGATCGCGGACGAGGGTGATCATGACGAGCGCCATCGCCCCCGTCGCCGCCGAGATCATCGCCGGGCGCCCACCGACGAACGCGGTTGTACACGCGATGATAAACGACGCGTACAACCCGACTTTAGGGTCGACACCTGCGATGATCGAAAAAGCAATCGCTTCGGGGATCAGTGCCAGCGCCACGACGATGCCCGCCAACAAGTCAGCGCGGACGTTGCCGAACCACTGCTCCTTGATACTGCGGATAGAGGGAAGCGAGAGACCGTAGCGGGGGTCTCCGAAAACTTTGGATATGTTCAACTGCTCGTCGGTTCGGCGTGGGGTCGGACGGCGGGTCCGGCGCGCCCGTGCTGTCCCGCCTCTGGACGCTCGGCTGCGCTAAAAAGAGGCCCAGAATACGTTCCGGCCCGTGGTGTTCGTGTGCAGGAGTGGGCCGGAAGCGCTTGTCTTCGCGCAATACACCCATGCCCTTTGCCGCAAGCAGATAACCAGGCTACGCTTCACACTCGACCTCGGCTTTGAGGGCCGCGTTCATCGCCTCGAAGCCAGCGCGCGTGTCGGCATCGAGGCTCTTTCGCAGGAGCGGGACGAGCACGCCGCCGAACGTCTCGCGGTGATGGAAACGGGTGCCGCCTTTGTGCGCCTCCAGTCGGAAGGAGTGCTCGCCAGCGAAGATCCATCCGGCACCTAGTGTGCCGCGCCACACGAACGCCTGATGCGGCTCGGCCTCCAGAACGACCGGCTTGAACGTCATCGGCTTCTTGCCGGGCGGCCCCAACTCCACACGCAGCCGCTCGCCGACACGCGCAGCGCCGCTGATGTGTCGGATGAACGGATTCCACTCGGGGTGGCGCGCGAAATCGGTCAGTACCTGCCAGACCCGCTCGGGTGAGGCGGCGATATCGACGTACGTTTGGATGGTCATCGGAATCGGGCGTCAGGTTTGCCGTGCCTACGGAGACACCGTCTCCCGGTTACCCGAAACCCCGCCCTGGACGCGCCGTGTCATCCGCCATGCTCTCCACCTCCGCCGCCCACCGCTACGTCACGCCGCTGCGCGAAGGCGGATCGCTCCCCGCTCTCGTCGACACGGACGGCGGGCTGTTCGTTGTCAAGTTCAGAGGCGCCGGTCAGGGCGCCAGAGCATTGATCGCCGAAGTGATCGTAGGGGAAATCGCGCGTGCAATCGGATTGCCGATGCCGGACGTAGCACTCGTCGATCTCTCCTCGGACTTTGGGCGCGCCGAGCCGGATGCGGAGATTCAGGACATCCTGCGCGCGAGCCATGGCCTGAACGTCGGCTTACGGTTTATCGACGGCGCGTTTCCGTTCGACCCGCTCGCCCACGCCGACCTGATCTCCCCTCAACTGGCGTCGGAGATCGTGTGGCTCGACGCGCTGACGACTAACATCGACCGCACGGCGCGCAACCCCAACCTGATCGTCGCTCCGTCCGATGGCGGGCCGAAGGTCTGGCTGATCGACCATGGCGCAGCGCTCTACTTCCACCACGACTGGGCCAACACGGACGAGGCACGCATGCAGACGCCGTTCGAGATGATCAAGGAGCACATCCTGCTGCCGCTCGCGACCGAGATCCCGTCCGCCGACGCTCGCCTCGCTCCTGTCCTAACGCGTGACATAATCGACAGCATTCTGGCCGACGTACCGGATGAACTGCTGATGCACGCGCCAGCGGGTCGAACGCCGCCGTTCGAGACCGCGGCACTCGCCCGAGCCGCCTACGCCCGCTACTTCCAGACGCGCTTATCGCCCGATCGTGCGTGGGTCGACGAAGCCTTTCGAGCGCACACGGCGGGGCCAGACCGCGTCGAAAAAGCGTACCGGCGCTGAGATGGACGACACCTCTCCTTTGGTCGCCTACGACTACGCGCTCATTCGTGCCGTCCACGTCCCAACGGGCGATGGCGTCACGGTCGGCGCGATTGTGAGTTGCCGACAGCGCCGGTTTCTCGACTGCACGCTCGTGCCGCTCGACTCCTCGCTGCGCTATGCCGACGCCGAGTTGTTGCGCCGCGCGCTCGAAGCGCTCCGCAAAGTGGTCGATGGTGGACCAGATGCGGCGCCCATCGGTCTGCTGCCACCGTCCGAGCGCTTCCACTGGCTGACGGCGACGCGCTCGACCGTTCTACAACCTTCGCCCGTCCGCACCGGCCTCACGCGCGACCCGGCCCAAGCGCTGGCACAGATCTCCGCCTCACTCAGCGTTCGGTAGCAAATCGTTGGTGAACAGCGTCGACGGTGCGGGAGTGGGGAGCGGATTTCCCGCCCGATCGACGATCAACCCGCGATCGGTCAGCCAGCCGACGAACGATTCCCACACGTCCGAGCGCATCGTCCCCCATGACTCTCCTTCGTCCATGTAGTATGGCGCTATGGCCCGCTGACTCTGCCGCACAAACTCGGTGTCGGCGAGCGTCGCATGATCCGCGTGTTGGATCAGCAGATCGGCGGCGGCGTCGGGGTTATCGGCGGCCCAGATGAATCCGCGTCGTGAGGCCCTGAGGAAGGAGCGTAGCGCATCGGCGTTCTGGTCGATGAGATCCTCACGGACGGCGAGAACGGGGCTGTACCCGTACGGAATGCCATAGTCCGCCAGCGTGAAGCGGTTGAGGGCGACACCTTCGCGGTCGGCCTGCACGCCCTCCCACGGATCGAAAATCCACGTCGCATCGGCGTCGCCTGCGAGCAGCGTGTCCCAGATGCCCAACTTGCGCGGATAGCTGATCTGCACGTCGCCCGATCCGCCGTCGGCGCGCACCATCGCCTGGACGATGGCATCCTCGAAGCGCGCTTCGTACGACGCATATGTGCGACCATCGAGTGCAGATGGGCGATCCAGCCCGCTGCTCGCAAGCGTCACGACCGCGCTCGCGTCGCGCGCCAGAACAGCAGCAATCGCACGGAGCGGGACCGGCTCTGCGGCGATGCGGTAGCTGAGAATGCTCTCGGACGGGGCGATGGCGAGATCGGCTCTACCCTCCGCCACCTTGCGCGCAGGCGTCGTCCCGTAGTCGTCCTCACCCGGATGCGTGATCCGAACGTCGATTCCGACATCCCGATACCAGCCTTTCGCCTGGGCGACGTAGAAACCGGTGTGGTTGGTATTGGGGGTCCAGTCGAGAGCGAGGGTGAGCGTATCCGGCATGAAGCGTCGTGAGTGGGTGTGTCAGGTGGGACCGTCGCCAACACGCTCGGCTCCTCCAATCCGCATGAGTTTCCCACGCGTTGCAGCGCGGAGGATGGCGCGGAACGATTTGCCGCCACCCAGATGCGCTGGCGGTGCTCCGTTCTCTCAGATGCCGAAAAGCGGACGATAACGGCCAAGGAACACACTTTGCCTTGCCACGCAGCACCTCTCCGACCAATCCGCTCCGTGCTTCCAATCCCCATCACGCAAACGCTGCTAGGCGACGCCGAACGCGACGCTGTTCTGGCCCCGCTCGACACCGGCTGGCTGGTGCAGGGACCGCACGTCGCCGCGTTCGAGCAGAAGTTCGCCCTGTTCACCGGAGCACGCCACGCCCTCGCGACGACCTCGTGCTCGACGGCGCTCCACGCCGCGCTTTCGTCTCTAGGCATCGGTCCGGGCGACGAAGTCATCGTGCCCGCCTTTACCTGGGTCGCGACGGCCCACGCCGCCGAACACCTGGGTGCCCGCGCCGTCTTCGTCGACATCGACCCTGGCACGTTCAACCTCGACCCCGCCCAACTCGAAGCCGCGGTCACCGACCGAACGCGTGTCATCGTCCCCGTCCACCTGTTCGGACTGTCTGCCGACATGGACGCCGTCTTAGCGTTCGCGCGGCGCCACGACCTGTTCGCCGTCGAAGATGCAGCCTGCGGATTCGGGACGACCTATCGCGGCAAACACGTCGGGAGCCTGGGCGACGCGGGCTGCTTCAGTTTCCACCCGCGCAAGGCGATCACGACCGGAGAAGGCGGCATGATCACGACCAACGACCCAGCGCTGACCGAGCGGATCGACTCACTCCGAAACCACGGCGCGGGCGGATCAGGCTTTGGCGACTTCCCCAATCTGGGCTTCAACTTCCGCATGACCGACCTGCAAGGCGCGCTAGGTTCGGCACAGATGGACCGCGCGGATGACATCCTGACTGGACGCCGGGCTGCTGCTGCCCGCTACGACGCGCTGTTTGCAGGCGTCGACTGGCTCCGTCTTCCCTCGGCTCCGGCTCACATCGGGCACAGCTATCAGTCCTACGTGACGCGCTTTGTGGGCGACGACTCCGATGCGCTGCGCTCTTTGCGCGACGGCGTCATGGCCGACCTCGACGCTCAGGGCATCGCCACTCGGCAGGGCACGCACGCCGTCCCGACGCTCGGTTACTACTCGGGGAAATACGGCTTTACCAGCGGCGACTTCCCCGGTGCGCACCTGGCCGAGTCCGCCTCGCTCGCCCTCCCGCTCTTTCCGACGATCACCGAAGCGCAGCAAGTCCGCGTTGCCGATGCGCTGCTGCGCGCCCACTCCGAACTCCACCGTCCTCTCGTCTACGCAACCGCCTGACCTCATGACCGACCAGACCATCTTCATCACCGGAGGCGCAGGCTTCATCGGCTCGTCCTTAATCGGACGGCTCGTCGAGACCAACCGCGTCGTCGTCTACGACAACCTGACGCGCAACGCGCTCAAAACGCGTCCCTACCACGACCACCCGAACCTGACGGTCATCAAAGGCGATATCCTCGACGCGGCTCACCTAACCGAGTCGATGCAGGGCGCCAACGTCGTCGTTCACTGCGCCGCGATTGCCGGAGTCGACAGCGTACTGCTGCGCCCCGTCACGACGATGCAGGTCGACATGATCGGAACGGCCAACGTGCTCGAAGCCGCGTCGACGCTCGACAACTGCTCGCGCGTCGTATGCTTCTCGACCAGCGAGGTGTTCGGCACCAACGCCTTCCGCTCGTCCGAAGTCGACGACTGTGTGATCGGCAAGGTCGGCGAGGCGCGGTGGACGTACGCCGTCAGCAAACTGGCGAGTGAGCACCTCGCCATCGCCTACTACCAGGAGCGCGGCTTGCCGACGACCGTCGTACGCCCGTTCAACGTCTACGGCGCTGGTCAGGTCGGAGAAGGCGCACTGCGGACGTTCATTCGCAAAGCCATAAAGGGTGAAACCATCGAAGTTCATGGCGATGGGACTCAGATCCGCGCGTGGTGCCATCTGGACGACATGGTCGACGGCGTGCTGCTCGCGATGGAGCACCCGGCTGCCGTCGGCGAATCGTTCAACATCGGCAACCAGCGCGCCGTGACGACGATCTACGGGCTGGCGTCGACCGTCGTGCGTGTGCTCGAATCGCGCTCCAAGATCGTGTTCATGCCCAAAGACTACGCCGACGTAGAACTGCGCATCCCCTCGGTCGAAAAGGCCGCCGAACTACTCGGCTTCCGCGCAAAAGTCGACCTGGAAGAAGGCATCGCCCGCGCCGCCCGCTACTACGCCGCCCAAGACGCCATCGCCAAGAGCGGCGACGGAATGCGCGTCGGCGTCCCGGTGTTGGTCGCATGACACCGCACTACTGAGCCACGCGACTCGCCTCCACTACCCTCTCGGACATGACTGACCTGTTTGCCTCGCTCCGCGCGTTTTGGCGCGACCGTCGTTCCGACCTCGACGCCCGCTGGCATCGCACGCTGCCGTTCGGCGATTACATCGTGGATCGATGGGAGAAGGCGCAGGCACTGGGCTGGGGCGAGGGCGCGTCGGCCTACGACAACGTACTCGTCCTGGGCGACGTTCAGGTCGGCGCGAACACGTGGATCGGCCCCAACACAATTCTCGACGGCAGCGGCGGACTGACCATCGGCGACTGGTGCAACGTGTCGGCGGGCGCGCAGATCTATACGCACGACACCGTTCGGCACGTGCTCTCGGGCGGAGAAGCGATTGCCGAGCGCGCACCAACGGTGATTGGAAACCGAGTCTACCTCGGCCCGAATGTCGTCGTCTCCAAGGGCGTGACGATTGGCGACGGCTGTGTGATCGGCGCCAACAGCTTGGTGACGCACGATATTCCGGCGGGAAGCAAAGCCTGGGGCACACCCGCGCGGGTCGTCGGAATGGCTCAACCCGGCACACCATGATCGCCATCGTCGACTACGGCGTGGGCAACCTGCGCTCGATCTGGAATATGCTCCGACGCATCGGCGTCCAGGCTGTCGTCACGAGCGACGCGTCTCAGATCGCTCGGGCCGACAAACTGATTCTCCCTGGCGTCGGCGCCTGGGATGCAGGCGTGCGCGGACTCGACGCGTCGGGCCTGCGCGACGTGCTCGACCGCAAAGTCCTCGATGAGCAAACACCCGTTCTCGGCATCTGCCTGGGGATGCAACTGCTCTGCCGACGCAGCGAAGAAGGTACCCTTCCGGGTCTGGGCTGGATCGACGCCGACGTCGTTCGCTTCGACGCATCGGTATCCGCGCAAGGCCTGAAAGTGCCGCACATGGGCTGGAACGAAGTCGACGTAGCGCACGCGCATCCGCTCTTCGACACGCAAGCGGACGAACCGGCGTACTACTTCGTCCACAGCTACCACGCCCGCTGCGACGACGCGTCCGACGTACTTGGCTGGACGACACACGGCACCCGCTTCCCCGGCGCTATTGCACACGGCAACGTAATGGGCGCGCAGTTCCATCCCGAGAAAAGCCACCGCCACGGCATGGCGCTGCTCGCCGGGTTCGCCGAAATAGGCACTATGTTGCCGCATGCCGCTGCTCTATCTCGACACCTGCGCGATTCAGCGCCCGCTCGACGACCGCACGCAGTTCCGAGTTCGGATTGAGGCTGAGGCCGTCGAAGCGATCTTACACTCCATTCGACGACAGGAACATCGCCTGGCGACATCAGCTGCGCTTCGCATCGAGACTGGTCGCGTTTCCGATCCCAAACGCCTCATTGCAGCGCAAGCCGTGTTGAAACTGGCTGATGTCGAAGCCCCGTTCTCGTCCAAAACGCGCGAGCTAGCCAGCACGTTTGAGCAACAGGGACTTCGCTCCTTCGACGCAGTTCATCTCGCATTCGCCACAGCCGCCCACGCCGATTTCTTCTGCACCACGGACGATAAGTTGCTTCGGCGGGCAGTCCGGCTGAACACAGACTCCGTCCAAGCCGTTGCACCACTTGAACTAGCGAATCTGCTCTCGTTATGACGACCACCTCGACTCCCCGACGCACCGCATCCGAAATCGACCGGGAAGGGACGCACCTCCTCTTCGAAGCACTCGGAGTCGTCGACGCACTGCGCTATCTGAACCATCACGGTCTCACGCAAGGAGACTACACAGCGGAGCGGCAACAGGCGGAAATGAGCGAATCGACGGCTGACGTTTTCGCTCTCATCGAAGCCGAGCAAAAGGCGTAAGCTCCTTTCGCCGTGACACCCGCCGCCGATGCTCCGCACGCGAGTAATTCCTTGTCTGCTGCTGCGTGGATCGGCGCTTGTAAAGACCGTACGATTCGGAGATGCCAGTTACATTGGCGATCCGGTCAACACGGTCCGCATTTTCAACGAGAAGGAAGTCGACGAACTGATCCTGCTCGACATCGGGGCGACGCCCAACGGCACGCCGCCGCGCTTCGAGTTGATCGAAGAGATCGCGGGCGAGTGCTTTATGCCCGTCTGCTACGGAGGTGGGATCACGTCGGTCGATCAGATGCGCCGAATCTTGCAAAGCGGCATCGAGAAAGTGGCGCTCAACTCAGCAGCCCTTGCCGATCCTGACCTGATGCAGCGCGCGGCGGACGCGTTCGGAAGCCAGTGCATCGTTGCCTCGCTAGACGTAAAGCGGAATAGGTGGCGCGGCGAGAAGGTATTCGGGCGTGGCGGACGCGAACGCACCGCTTTGGCTCCGGTCGAAGCGGCCCAGCGAGCCGAGGCGCACGGCGCAGGCGAAATCCTGCTTACGAGCATGGAGCGCGACGGAACGATGAGTGGCTACGACCTCGATCTGGTCAGACGCGTATCCGAGGCCGTTTCGATACCCGTCGTCGCCAATGGAGGTGCGGGTGAGGTCGCGCACTTTCGCCAAGCCGTCGATGCGGGGGCGAGCGCGGTTGCGGTGGGCAGCATGGTGGTGTATCAGGGACCGCACCGTGCCGTGATGATCTCGTTTCCTCGACGCGACGAGTTGCGGCAGGCGCTCGGCTGAATCGCCTACGGATTGGCGCGATCCTGGCCTTGCTGTGAGCATCGCTCTCTCCCCGCCCCGTCCGCGCATTCGCCGCTATCGGACAGAACATCTTTCCGCATGGAAACACTCGTCGCTCCGCCTGCCTCTCAGATCGCCCCGCCCCCGTCGACCTCACTCGGCGAGTGGAGTCCGCCCGACCCAGACGTTCGGCGCTGCACCCGTTGCCTCTACGACGAACACACACCCGGTGCCAAGCTAGACCAGAGCGACGTGTGCGCCTATTGCTTGATCCACGACGATCTGTGTGCCGAATATCCCTTGGGCGATGCGGGGCAGGCGTACCTCGAAGGGCTTGCAGCGAGGATCAAGCGCGACGGCAGGCGTGGGAAATATGACGTCGTCGTCGGCGTGAGCGGAGGGTGCGACTCGTCGTATTTGCTCTACAAAACTGTCCAGATGGGCCTGCGCCCGCTCGCCGTCCACTTCGACAACACCTGGAACTCGGCGACGGCGGTCGAGAACATCCGCAACGTCTTGGGCGCACTCGACGTCGACCTCTACACGCATGTCGTCGACAATGAGGAATACGACGACATCTTGCGCGCGTTTTTGAGAGCGGGCGTCCCCGACATCGAAACGCCGACCGACATCGGCCTGGCCGCAACACTCTATCAGGCCGCCGAGAAGCACGGCATCAAACACATCTTCAACGGCCACAGCTTCCGCACCGAAGGCATCACGCCGCTGGGCTGGATCTACATGGACGGCAAGTACATCCAGTCGGTCGTCAAGGCGCACGGCGAGGGGCGCAAGTTGAAGACGTTTCCCAACCTCTGGATGCACAACCAACTGCGCTGGCAAGCCGTCCGTGGCATCGAACGGCACCGTCCGCTGTGGTACATGGCGTATCCGAAAGAGGAGGTAAAGCAGTTTCTAATCGACGAGTTCGGCTGGAAGTGGTACGGCGGACACCACCTGGAGAATCGGCTGACGGCGTTCTACCACAGCTACTTCATGCCGCGTCGCTACGGAATCGACCAGCGGGTGACGGGCTATGCGGCGCACGTGCGCTCGGGCCAGATGACGCACGCCGAGGGCCTCGCCGATTTGTCCGAGCCACCGCACCTGGAGCCGGAAATGGTAGACTTGGTGCGCAAGCGGCTGGGCTTCTCTCAGGACGAGTTCGAATCGCTGATGGACGCCCCCAAGCGCTCGTGGCGCGACTTCAAGACGTACAAGAAGACGTTCGAGCGGATGCGACCGTTTTACTACCTGCTCTACAAGACGAACCGCATTCCGAAGAGCTTCTACCTGAAGTACACGGCGAAGGAAGAGGGGTGAGGCGAGGCTTCTGCTAACACTTCCATCGCCTGATCTGGATAGCGTCTTTGCTGCACGGAAGAGGATCCCTCGACAAGCTCGGGATGACGATGAGGAAGAGATACAGCAATGCCACTTACTCCAACAAGCACTTATTCCTAGTCATCGCATGACGATCGGCCTGACTCCGGTCCGGCGTCTCGGACGCGGAACGTAGAAGGCGTTCAGAAATCGTCCTGTTTGAGCGCAGCGAGTTTGGACGATTTTAGCCGACGAAGTGCAGCGTCAGCCGGAGCGGATCCAGCCTTGATTTTTTGGTCCTTTTGGATCAAGCCAAAAGGACGAACAAACAGTTGGTATAAACCCAGATCGCAACCCAGCAGGATCTAGGTCGGCAGGCAGTAGTGGATTCCTGCCTTCGCAGGAATGACGGCTGGATAGAAATGGCGTAGAGTCCGCTTACCAATAACACCATCGACACCATGCGCATCCTAATCGGCACGTTCGAAATCGCCCGCCAGATCGACGATTTGGCGGCAGGCTTCCGCGCGCTCGGCCACGAGGTCACGACCGTCGTCTGCGGACGCAACCCGCAGCACCCCGACCTCGCCTACGACATCGAGTTCGACATGATGGAGGCCGGGCGGCAAACGCAGCACCTGCTTTCGGATCCACTGGGCACGTTCGCCAACCCGCCCGAGCACCTGTCACGCGTCCGGCAACTGATCGACGCGCACGACCTGTTCGTCTTCCAGTTCGGCAGCAGTCTGCTTCCGCACAACCTCGACTATCGGCTGATTCGGCAGGCGGGTAAGCGGCTGATCGCGCTGTTCGTCGGATCGGACATTTTCGAGTGGTCGAGCGCGCAGCCGGTGTGCACCCACTACGGCTACGACGTGGCCGAGATGTACTTCCATCCGCCCTACGACGACCTGGAGACGCGCCTGCGCAACCTGCGCGAAGCCGAACGGTGGGCCGACGCCGTCTGCTGGGTACCTCACTTCTCGGGCCTCGCCATCCGACCGGCCCACAACGTCTATCTGGCGATGCGGATGGACACGTTTCGAGAGCACGTCCCCCGCCGCGAGAAGCCGACCCTCGTCCACGCGCCGACGCGACGCGGATTCAAAGGCACGCAGGAGTTTCTCGACGCCCTGGACCGACTCAAAGAAGAAGGATATGCCTTCGATCTGCGCCTGCTCGAAGGCGTTCCACACCGCGCCGTCGTCGAAGCGCTGCGCGATGCCGACATCTGCTTGGACGAACTCAACGCTCCCTATTACGGCGCTCTGACGCTCGAAGGCATGGCGTCCGGCTGCGCGGTCGTCGCCGGGAGCCATCCCGAATACGCGCCCTACCACGCCCAGGCGCCCGTCTGGAATGCGACCAAAGGAACAGCCTACGAACGCGTCAAAGCGCTTCTCGACTCGCCCGACGAACGCATCGCCCGCGCCCAAGAAGGCCGCGCCTACGTCGAAGCGCACCACGATCACGTCAACGTCGCCCGATACCTGCTCGGCCTACTCGAACCTGGCGCCACACCACACTACTGGCCGACCTACTTCGCCCGTCAGTACGCGCTGCCCGAGGGAAAAACGGTGACGCCTCGCCTCAAGACGCTGACGACGCAGATCGCGACGCGCTTCGGCCTGCCCGACGGCGTCACACTCGCCCACCTGGACGCACGCGGACTCGCCGACGCAGGTGCTGCCGTTGCTGCGCAACCCGTCGTCTCGTGGAGCCGCCCAGACTCAGCCCTACGTGACGCGTTCTGGGGTTGGTCGCCAGCCCTTTCGGACGGCGAAACGCAGCCCGATCCCGTCGGAGAGTTGTCCGTCCTCGTCGCGAGAGCCATCGAGCTAGTTGCGCTGGGACGAGCCGACGCAGTGAGCGAGTTGTTTACCCAAGCCGTTACGCTGGTTCAAAGCCACGCCGAACTGCAGCAATCGCCGCGCGCGCTGGCGCTGCTGGGCCGCCTAGCGCTCGACTCAGGTCAAGCCGACACCGCTCGGGCATTGTGGAAGCAGGCGCAGGTGCTCGAACCGACCGACGACCTCAAACTCGCACTGAAAGCGCTCGGGTAGACCCGCTCAGTCCGTGTCTTCGTCACCCTTCTTCGTGAGGTCGACGAGTTCGAGGTCGAACGTCAGCGCTTTTCCGGCGAGGGCGTGGTTGGCATCGAGCGTGATGCTCGTCTCGTCCATCGACACGATGGTAGCCGGGATCGCGCCGCCGCTGGGCAGTCCGATTTGGAGTTGCATTCCGATTTCGGGCGCAATCTCGTCCGGCACCTGCCCACGAGGAATCTGCATGATGCGCTCGTCGTCGCGCTCGCCGTACGCCTGGTCAGCCGGGATGCGGACCGTCTTCGTCTCGCCCTCGGTCATCTCGCGGACGCCATAGTCAAAACCGACGATCACCTGACCGCCGCCAATCGTGAACTCCAGCGGCTCGCGCCCGTCGGACGAGTCGAAGACGGTGCCGTCGTCTAGGCGACCGGTATAGTGGATGCGGACGGTGTCGCCGTCGGTGGCGATGCGAGGAGGTTGTTCGGTCATGAAATCGGAGGAGGCGCAGTCGGGCGCCTGAAGCGCAGTGCTGCGGTGAGGATGAACAGGTTGAAGATCAGGCTGAAGACGTTGGCGACGATAATCGGCCACGAGACGAGAAGAATGCCATAGGCTAACCAGAGCGAAAGCCCCGTTACTAACAGCACGAACATCGGAATCGACAGATCGTGCGCCGAGCGGGTGCGCCAGATGCGAATCGCCTGTGGGAGGAATGCTGCTGTCGTGCAGACGGCGGCGGCAAAGCCGAGGAGTTCGATCAGGAGAGCGTCGGTGGGCATAGCGCGTCGGTATCCGCAGCAGCAGGAGATTGTTGCCGCCCGGCGCGCTCCTCACAGCGTTTTGGCATCCGGCGCCCTCAGCAGGCAGCTATCCGAGCGACGAGCAGGTTTTCGGAGAGCGACACGAAGCGCGCCAGCACTCGAGACTCGCGCGCGATCCAGTACGTCGTCTCCTTGCCGTCGTGCGCCACATCGACCCGCCATGCCGCGCATTCTACCGGACTGCGTGCCACACGAATGTCCTCTCGCGCGGTGACGCGGACGTCTGCAGGCAGTGAGGCACCATCGGGAGAACTCAGCATCACTCGTGCCTCGAACCCTCTTTCGAGCGGGAGCGAAGCGAGCAGGAGGTCCATGCTGTTTCCATAAAACACATCGGCTCCGGGTGGAGCGAGCGTCGTGGCGTCCAGCGTGAACGTGTCGACGGCATCCCACGAGCCGTCCGGCATCAGCGCGCTTTCGGTGCGCACGATGGAAGGCGCCTCACCCGTCGTGACCAGCGTTCGCAATGCCAGCATACCGGCAAGTTGCGGATCGCCCTGCCCCGTCACCAGCACGGCGAGTGTGTCGGATCCGGTGGAGATGCGCGAGGCTTGGAGGCGTGGGTCGCCGGGAGCGATGAAATCGGTGAGCGGCAGCAGGAAGAAGCCGAGCAGCAGCAGGCGCATAGGAGTAGAGCAGTAGGGTTGACAACATAAACGCCGCCCGAACCAGAGGCTACGAAAAGCCTGCGTAGCCCCCCGACACTGGCGTCGCCGGGCTACCTTCCGCGCATGACCGACGCCCCTTTTTCCATCCGCCGCGAAGTGCGCGCCACGCTCGTGCTCGCCGGACCGGTCGTCGTATCGCAGTTGGCGCAAGTCTCGATGGGCTTCGTCGACACCGTCATGGCCGGGCGGCTGGGGCCGACGGCGCTAGCGGCGATTGGACTGGGATCGTCGATCTCGTTCACGCTCTCGCTCCTCTTCTTAGGCGTCGTCATGGCAACCGGGCCGATGGTGTCGCAGGCGATGGGCGCTAAAACGCCAGACATAGCGTCGCGCGCCGTGCGGCAAGGGCTGTGGGCGGCAATGGGACTGGGAGTGATCGGTTTGGTACTGCTCAAACTGGCTGGACCGCTGATGGGGCTGATGCAGCAACCGCCTGCCGTTCAGGAACTGGCGACTGGCTACTTATCGGCCATTGCGTGGGGGATTCCGGCGTTTTTGGGATTTGGCGCGCTGCGGGCGTTTGCCGAGGGCATCGAGCGCCCCATTCCGGTGACGATCATCGCGCTGTCGGCTGTCGGCGTCAACATCGTGGCCAACTTGGGATTTGTGTTCGGACGCTGGGGCTTGCCCGAGTTGGGAGCCGTCGGCGTAGGGTGGGCGAGCACGACCTCGTTCTGGTACCTATTCGGCGCGATGGCGCTGTTCGTCCGGTTCAAGCCCGAGTTCGCCCGCTTCCACATCTTCCGAGGACTGCGCCGCCCCGACTGGCCGACGCTGAGCGAATTGCTGCGCATCGGTTGGCCCATCGGGTTCACGTTCGGCATCGAAAGTGGCCTGTTCATGGTGACGGCGATCCTGATGGGCATGATCGGCGAGACCCAACTGGCAGCGCACCAGATCGCGCTTCAACTCGCGGCGATGACGTTCATGGTCGCCCTCGCAGTCAGCCTCGCCGGGACAGTCCGTGTCGGCAACGCAGCAGGGCGTGGCGATCTCGACGGCGTTCGCTGGGCTGGGTGGACCGCGATGGCGCTGGGGACTGGCTTCATGGTCGTCTCGGCGACGGTTTTCCTAACATTCCCTGACCTACTGATCGGTCTCTTTCTGGACGTCGACGATCCGGTTAGCGCCCCTGTCGTCGAATTGGCTGTGGTGCTACTTGGGATCGCAGGCGTGTTTCAACTCGTCGATGGGATCCAAGTCGGCGCTGCCGGAGCGCTGCGCGGATTGAAAGACACGCTTGCACCGATGCTCATCGGGCTGGTCGCCTATTGGGGCATCGGCCTGACGACGGGCTGCGTGCTTGCGTTCGGACTCGGCATGGGAGCACAGGGATTGTGGTGGGGCTTGGTGGTGGGACTCGCGAGTGCAGCCGTCGGACTGAGTCTCCGCTTCCATCGCAAAGCCCGTCAGCCTCTTACTATCGTAGAATCGGTCTAAACAAAGCCCAAACGATCTCTTTGACGCGGTCGTAGCGGAAAGCAGACGGATGCTTTACTCTATCTTCAATGGCGACCGAAAGTAGGTGAGGAGGTATGGGTTACCTTGGCACTTGCCCCCGGCGCCGCCACCCCCGCCCGGAACCGCTCCCCTGCGCCACGGCTCGCGACTCGACTACCGGTCCGACCTCCCACCTCTGCGCCCTCTCCCTCGCTCATGCAACTGTTTCCCAAAAAGGCCAACCTGTTGCCGCTCGCCACACTCGGCCTTTTGGGTGTCGGCGGCCTGCTGGCCGTGCTGTTCGTCTGGTACTACTTCTCGCCCGAGTTCACCGACGTCGGTTATATGCCCGAACAGCCGGTCGCGTACAGCCACCGTCTGCACGCTGGGCAACTCGGCATGGACTGCCGCTACTGCCACAACTGGGTCGAGACGAGCGCCCACGCCAACGTGCCGCCGACGCAGACGTGCATGAACTGCCACAACCAGATCAAGACGCAGTCCGCCGCCCTCACGCCGGTCCGCGAAAGCTGGGCGACGGGCGAGCCGATCGAGTGGGTCAAGGTCCACCACCTGGCCGACTACGCGCACTTCTCGCACGCCGTCCACGTCACCAACGGCGTGGGCTGCGAAACCTGCCACGGCAACGTCGCCGAGATGGAAGTCGTGTGGCAGGATCAGTCGCTCTCGATGGGATGGTGTTTGGAATGCCACCGCCAGCCCGAAGTCTACCTGCGTCCCAACGACCAGATCACGACGATGAACTACGTGCAGCCTGCCAACTTCGTCGAGCGCAACCTCGAACGCGTCGCCGCCGAGGGCATCCAGCCGCCGACCAACTGCTCGGCCTGCCATTATTGATCCGGCGATTGGCCTGATTAGGCCTCTACCGACGCTTCCTTCTGCTCCCTTGCGGCCCCACGCCGCCTCTCCCACCTCCTCTCGCCCATGATCGAGCTTCCGCTGCTGAGCGACTCCGACGATTCGGCTTCCTCCTCTTCCAGCCTGTGGCGCAGCACTGAGCACCGCGCTCGGTCCGCTGCGTTCAAGCAGGTACATGGCGACGAGTTCATGCCGGGCGCAGGCGGCGATGGCGCCCCGGCCCAGGCGGGCGGTGGCTTTTCGAGCGGCGCCAACCGGCGTCAGTTCATCCAGTTGATGGGCGCATCGCTGGCGCTGGCGGGTCTGACGGCCTGCCGTCGTCCGGTCGAGCACATCCTGCCCTACACGCGTAAGCCCGAAGAGGTCATCCCCGGCATCGCACGCTACTACGCGACGGCGATGCCGCACCGGGGCCACGTGCGCCCGGTCCTGGCCGAAAGCCACGAAGGACGCCCCACCAAGCTCGAAGGCAACCCCGACCACCCGTACGGCGGCGGCACGAGCGGCGTCTGGGAGCAGGCATCGATCCTCAACCTGTACGATCCCGACCGCAGCCGTAGGGTGCGCAAGGGCGGAGAGACGGAAGCGTCGTGGAGCGAGTTCGTCGCTGCCATGCGCACGCTGCAAGGCCCCATCGCCGTTCTCGCCGAGCCGACGAGTTCGCCGACGATGGCGCGGATGCGCGACCAACTCGTCGCCCGCTTCCCCGGAAGCCGCTTCGTCACCTACCGCGCCGAGGGCAACGCAGCCCAGGCAGGCGCCTATGCCGCTACAGGCCAGGCGCTACGCCCGCTCTACGACTTCTCGCAAGCACGCACGATCCTCAGCCTCGACGCTGACTTCTTAGGATCGACCGACGACAACGAAGGCGAAAACACGCGTTCGTTCTCTGCTGGTCGCAATCCCGAAAGCGGACGGATGAGCCGCCTGTATGCCGTCGAGAGCACGATGACGCCGACGGGCGGATTGGCCGATCACCGCATTCGGATGCGGGCCAGCCATATTGGAGCGTTTGCCGCTCTGGTCGCCACGCGCATGGGCGTCGCCGTGCCCAACGCACCGTCACTCGAACTCGACACCAAAGCGTCGGCTGCTCTTGACGCACTCGTCAGCGATTTGCGCGCCGGTGGCGGCGTTGTCGTCGCCGGAGCCAGCCAGCCCGCATCGGTCCACGCGCTCGCTCACGCGATGAACAGCGCGATGGGCGCCACCGGATCGTCGGTTTCGTTCTACCCGACCGGCGAAGGAGAGGTACGCCCGCAGGATCAGGAGCTTGCCGAACTCGCCCGCGACCTGCGCGGCGGACGCTACGCCACGCTGATCGTCCTAGGCGCTAACCCCGTATATGACGCCCCCGCCGGACTCGACTTCGCAACGGCAATGGCCGGAGCGCAGACGAGCATCCACATCGGTACGCACGTCGACGAGACGGCTCGGCTGTGCTCGTGGCACCTACCCCGCACGCACTATCTGGAGATGTGGGGCGACGGACGCGCCTACGACGGCACGCTGTCGATTATCCAGCCGCTCATCGCGCCGCTCAACTTTACCGACACTCGCCAGAACACGACGACGGGCGATACCGAGCGTATTGAGCGCGACGACGTCCACTCCGAGTTAGAGATCTTTAACCTGCTCGCGACTGGAACGGTCGTCAGCGGCTACGACCTGGTCCGCGAAACGTGGCGCGGCGCCATCGGTGGTAGCTTCGAAGAGGGCTGGCGCAAAGCGCTCCACGATGGCTACCTCGCAGGATCTACAGCTACCCCTGTCGCAGCATCGGCCTCGTTCTCGGGCGAGATCCCGCAGCCGATGGCCACGCCGCTCGAACTGAGTGTCAGCCTCGACCCCAAGATGATCGCCGGCGAGTTCAGCAACAACTCGTGGATGCTCGAACTGCCGTACGCCGTCAGCAAACTCGTCTGGGACAACGTCGCCACGATGAGCCGCCAGACGGCCGCTGATCTGGGCTTGGAAGTCGAGTACGAAACCGGACAGTTTCAGGCGTCGACCGTCACCCTCCGAACCGCTGGCGGCGAAGCGACGCTCCCCGTCTGGATCCAGCCCGGCCACGCCGACGGCCAGATCTCGGTCACGATGGGTTGGGGCCGCGATCTGTTCTCGGACCGCGTGCTCGACGAGCAGCACTGGTACGACTTCTTCGACACGACCGACCGCAGCGACATCTATCTCAACGGTCCAGTCAGCAACGGCGTCGGCGTGCGGACGGCGCACCTGCGTGCCAACACCTACGCGGGCATTGTGCCCGTCGAAGCGTCCAAGGCGGGCGACGGCTACACGCTCGTCTCGACTCAGGAGCACGGCACGATGATCGACCGCGCCCTCATCATCGAGAGCACGTTCGACGACTACAAAGTCAACCCGGCATTCTCGCGCGAGTCGCAACCGCTCGTCCCGGGCGACGAAACCGGCTTGTGGGACGATGCCGATCCGCTGTGGGGCGATGAGCGCCATCCGGCTAACCAGGACTTTTTCAAAGACAACCCGTACTATCGCAATCAGTGGGGTATGACGGTCGACTTGACCTCGTGCACGGGCTGCTCGGCGTGCGTGATCGCGTGTCAGGCCGAAAACAACATCCAGGTCGTCGGTAAGGACCAGGTCGGTAAGGGCCGCGAAATGCACTGGCTCCGCATCGACCGCTACTACATCGGCGAGGACGAGGACGACCCGCGCATGGCGTTCCAATACCTGACGTGCGTCCATTGCGAGAACGCACCGTGCGAAGCCGTTT
This sequence comes from Rhodothermales bacterium, assembly GCA_963793245.1. GTDB lineage: Bacteria > Bacteroidota > Rhodothermia > Rhodothermales > BA12 > CAXBBB01. Next base: position 510,930 of record CAWBZG010000002.1, on the reverse strand, counting down.
GCCCCGTCGCCGCGACGGTTCACTCGCCCGACGGTACGAACCAGATGGTGTACAACCGCTGCGTCGGCACGCGCTACTGCTCGAACAACTGCCCGTACAAAGTCCGCCGCTACAACTGGTACAACTGGACCAAGACGCTGCCGGTCGAGGCGCAGATGCAGCAGAATCCCAACGTGACGGTCCGTTTCCGTGGCGTGATGGAAAAATGCTCGTACTGCGTCCAGCGCATCCGCGAGGCCAACCAGCAGTCGAACATCGAAGACCGCAACATCCGCGACGGAGAAGTCAAGACAGCCTGCCAGCAGGCCTGCGCCGCCGGTGCTATCGTCTTCGGCGATCTTGCAGATCCCAACTCGGCGGTCTCGCAATCCAAGCAGAACCCGCGCCGCTACGAATTGCTCGCCGAACTGGGCATCAAGCCTCGCACGAGCTACCTGGGACGTGTCGTCAACCCGCACCCGGACGTACCGGTCGAACTGGCGACGACCAAATACAAGGTCGCTTACGAAAGCTTCCACGCCGATCAGCACCAGATGGGTGGCGAAGACGCAAGCGAACACGGTCCCGGCGAGCACTGATCGCTACTGACCGCCCCATCTGAATTCTCCGGCGCCCCGTCGCCCTCCAACTCCCCTCCCGCGTGGCCGCACACACTCCGCAAGCGCACACCACCCTGGTCAACCGGACCGACTACGACGTCGATCCACCGCTCGTAACGGGCGGCCTGGGCTACCGTGAGATTACCGATCTCGTGTCGGCGCACACCGAGCGCAAGACTCCGCTCGGCTGGTGGCTCGCGTTCGGCGTCGCCAACCTGCTACTCGGGCTGCTCGGCCTGTCGCTGGCGTACCAGATCTGGAACGGCGTCGGCGTGTGGGGCAATAATATCCCGGTTGGCTGGGGCTGGCCGATCGTCAACTTCGTGTGGTGGGTCGGTATCGGCCACGCCGGAACGCTGATCTCCGCCGTCCTCTTCCTATTCCGGCAGAAGTGGCGCACGAGCATCAACCGCACAGCCGAGGCGATGACGATCTTCGCCGTTATGTGCGCGCTGGTCTTCCCGACCTTCCACGTCGGTCGTGTCTGGGCCGTCTACTGGCTGCTTCCGATCCCGAACCAGATGGAGATGTGGCCGCAGTTCCGCAGCCCGCTGCTGTGGGACGTGTTCGCCGTGTCGAGCTACTTCATCGTCTCGCTGACGTTCTGGTACGTCGGCCTCGTCCCTGACATCGCGACGATCCGCGACCGGGCGGCGCAGCAGGGCAAGATCTGGAAAGCGCGTCTTCTGGGCGTCCTTTCGATGGGCTGGACAGGTGCCAACCGGCACTGGCGCAACTACGAGAAGGCCTACATGATCTTGGCTGGACTCGCCACGCCCCTCGTCCTCTCGGTTCACTCAGTCGTGTCGTTTGACTTCGCAGTCTCGATCATCCCGGGCTGGCACACCACAATCTTCCCCCCCTACTTCGTCGCTGGAGCCATCTTCTCTGGCTTTGCGATGGTGGTGACGCTGATGGTCGTCGTCCGCAAGATCTACAACCTGAAGGACCTGATCACGCTGGATCACCTGGAGAAGATGAACATCGTGATCTTGCTCACGGGCACGATCGTCGGCTTTGCGTACATCACCGAGTTCTTCGTGGCGTGGTACAGCGGCGTCGAGTACGAGCAGTACCAGTTCTTCGGTGTCCGCATGAGTGGCCCTTACGCATGGGCGTATTGGACGATGATGTTCTGTAACCTCATCGCCCCGCAACTCTTCTGGTTCAAGAAAATCCGCCGCTCGATTGGCTGGATGTTCGCGCTATCCATCGTCGTCAACATCGGCATGTGGTTCGAGCGGTTCGTGATTACCGTCACCTCGCTGCACCGCGACTTTATTCCGTCGAGCTGGGGCTACTACCAGCCGACGCTGATCGACGTAACGACGTACCTGGGCACGTTCGGCCTCTTCTTCACCCTCTTCCTGCTCTTCCTGCGGTTCGTCCCGATGGTGGCGATGGCCGAAGTCAAGGCCATTCTTCCCGAGTCCGACCCGCACTTCTACGACCACGAAGGCGACGGACACAGCGGCGATGGCGCGCCGGGCATGCACCCGGCCCCGACCGAAGAGACCGGCGTCGAAACCGGATACACGACGGCGGCTCGCGAGACCGACGATCCGAACCCCCACGTTTGAAGCCTGAACTGACATGAAAGAACTCATTCTCGACGTCAAATCGTCGGCTTCGATTTACGACGTAGCCGCTGACGACAACACCTACGGCGTGCTCGCCGAGTACCCCCACCCGGGCGCTCTGATGCAGGCGGCACGTGGTGTCCGCGAGGCGGGATACAATCGCTACGACACCTACTCTCCCTTCCCTATCCACGGCATGGATGCCGCGATGGGATTGGGGCCGAGCAAGGTCGGAATCGCCGCGTTCGTTGGCGGAGCGGGTGGTCTGCTGCTAGCGCTGTGGTTGCAATGGTGGACCAGCGAGGTGGACTACCCACTCAACATCTCGGGAAAACCACTCTTCGCATTCGAGCCGAGCATCCCTGTCACGTTTGAACTCACGGTTCTGCTGGCTGCCTTGGCTACCGTTGCCACGATGTTCGCTGTCAACGGCTTGCCGCGCCCGTGGAACCCGCTCTTCAACTCGAAGCACATCCACCGCGCAACCGACGACGGTTTCTTCCTCTTCGTCGCCTCATCGGATACTCGCTACGACGCGAACGAGACGGTCGCCCTGCTCAACCAACTGGGCGCCACGCGTATCGAGCCGATCCACGACGCCGCCTCGTCGGACACCATTCCGGACAGCGCCCGCCCTGCCGTGATCCCGGTCAAAAAGGTCGATCACTGACCTGACTGACGCCCAAGCTGCTATGAAACACCTCGCTCTTACCCTCTTCGCTGTCGTCCTGCTGGTCGGCTGTCGCGGGACGAAATCGGAAAACACGCCGATTCACCCGAACCTGAATATGGACTTCCAAGAGAAGTTCGAAGCCCAGGAAGAGAACACCTACTTCGCCGACAACCGCGCGATGCGTACTCCGGTCGCCGGAACGGTCGCACGTGGCTTTCTGCGCGACGACGTGGGCTTCTTCACGGGTCGCTCAGCGGATGGACTGTACCTGGCGACCATGCCGGTAGCCATCGACGACGTTGTCCTGGCGCGTGGTCAGGAGCGCTACAACATCTACTGCTCGGTCTGCCATGGCAAAGCGGGAGACGGCTTGGGCGTGATCATGGTCGGCAACAACGGAGGCAGCTACGGCTACGCTCCTGCTCCGACGTACCACGACCCCAAATACCTGCCAGGCGGCGAGAAGGATGAGGATGGCTACATGTACGACGTGATCACCAACGGCTTCAACTCGATGCCGGGCTACGCGCAGCAGATCGCTGTGGCAGACCGCTGGGCCATCGTCGCCTACATCCGTGCCCTCCAGCGCTCACAGCGCGCCGAAGGCGAGGATCTGCCTGCCGACGTACTCCAGTCGCTCGAAGCCAACCGAAGCAGCAACCAGGTCGGCGGCTCGACTGGGACCGTTGACCGGCTCTCGACCGAAGGTCCTCGCTCGAATCCGCGCCCGTAACTCTTTTTAGCCCAAGGCGATTCACGAATCGTCCGTACGGTTTTTCACCTGCAACCATCTCGCCGCATGGCTTCCTTGCGTTCCAGCGCCCTGCTCACCCGCTTGGCCGACCCGTTTGCTCCGACTGTAGGGATTCATCCCGAATCGCAGGTACGCATGCGCGAAGGTGGTCGCCCGTGGCTCCTTCCGCTGGCTGCTAGTCTCGCACTGCTCGCACTGAGCGTCGTCGGCTGGGCCACGAACCCCGAGCGCTTCTACTTCGCGTATCTGATCGGCTGGATGTTCTGCACAAGCCTTGCGCTGGGTTCGCTGTTCTTCGTGATCACGCACCACATCGTCAAGGCACACTGGGGCATCGTCGTCCGCCGAGTCGCCGAGGCGATGGCGATGTCGTTTCCCGCTCTGCTGGTGCTATCGATTCCGATCTGGTTTGGGATGCACGACCTGTTTCACTGGACGCACGCCGAGCTGATCGACCCAAATAACGCTGCGTACGACCCGATCATCGCGGCTAAAAGCGTCTATCTGAACACGCCGTTCTTCATTGCGCGGGTGGTGTTCTACTTCGGCGCGTGGTGGTTCCTCAGCCACAAACTGTGGAAGCTGAGCGTCAGCCAGGACGTACAACCAGACGAAGACATCCCGTTCAAGCAGCGCAAAGCATCGGCATGGGGCATTCCGCTGTTCGCCGTCACCGTCGCGTTCGCTAGCTACGACCTGCTGATGTCGCTCGACCCGCACTGGTTCTCGACCATCTTCGGCGTCTACTTCTTCGCCGGATCGTTCTGGTCGGGCGTTGCCTTCATCTGCTTGATGACCATCCTGCTCCAGCGGATGGGCATGCTGCGCGGCGTCGTCTCAACCGAGCATTACCATGACTTGGGCAAGTGGATGTTTGCCTTCACGGTCTTCTGGGCGTACATCGCGTTCTCGCAGTACATGCTGATTTGGTACGCGAACCTGACCGAAGAGACCATCTGGTTCTCGCACCGGATGGAGCACGGCTGGCAGTACCACAGCGCGGCGCAACTCGGACTGCACTTCATCCTGCCGTTCTTCGTGCTACTGACGCGCGCCGCCAAGCGGTCGACCATCGTGCTCTCGATCATGGCCGTCTATATCCTGATCATGCAGTGGTTCGACCTGCACTGGCTGGCGATGCCCGTCTACGATTACCTCTACGGCGGACACGCAGGCTTCACCGTCTGGGACATCACGACGTGGCTCGGTCTATTCGGGCTAATCACGAGCCTGTTCCTCTTCCGCCTGGGCCGCCACAGCCTGGTGCCAGTCAACGACCCCCGCTTGGGCCGCTCGCTGACCTTCCACAACATCTAGAACCGGCTTTCGGGGCAGGAAACGCAAACTTTCATTACTTTCTGAAAGTTTGCAGTTCTTTCACTGCTCTCGCCGACCCGCAGGGTGCCACGGGTGTTTGCCTATGGCACCCTGCTCGCAATAGGCTCTGCTCCTCCCTTCCGATCCGTCCCCATGGCTTCCGAAACGCCCACCTCGCTAACCGACCCCGTTCTCGTCGCCCCGCGTCACGGCGTACCCGTCGACGTAGCAGATCTGGCGTTCGAGTGGGAGTCAGTCGAACTGGCTCGAGGTTACGTACTGCAGGTGTCGCAGGACACGTCGTTCGAACACATCGTGATCGACGAACGCGTAGGTGACACGACCCGCTATGAGGCATCAGGTCGCTTCCCGGACGATCGGAGCACGTTTTTCTGGCGTGTTATGTCAGAGGCGAACGGTGAACTGAGCAGCGGCGAGCACATCGAGAGCTTTATCGGCATGACAGCTGAGGAGTTGAAGCTGGCGCCTGACGTAGAGCCGGACACCGACGAAGCGATGGGGCCGCCTACCGAACTGTTCAAAGCGGCAGGAAAGGAAGCCAAGGTCGAGGCAACCGGCGGCTCCGACGCAGCGGTGGCCGAAGCAGAAGCCATTGGAGTAGAACCGGAAGGCATCGAAAGCGCTCAGATCATGGGCATCGTCGTGGCCATCCTAGTAGCCGTCGCGATCATTAGCGGCTTGCTCGTGCTGTGGAAAGGAAGCGTGGTGCAGAACGTCGCGATCAGCCAGATCTCGGTCAGCGGTTATCCCGATCTGCGCCGGACAGAGATCGACGCGGCCCGTCAGTTGACTCAATATCAAGTCGTCAACGATGCCGAGCGAACCTACCAGATTCCCATCGACGAGGCTATGCGGTTGATGGTCAATGAGGAGCGAGTCCGAGCCGATGCGCGTCAAACCTCAACGGAACTTCCGCCACTCTATCGGTAACATACTGACCCCGTAAGCTCAACAAATGCAAGCACGTACCGCCCCGCTCCTCCTCGCCCTACTTGCCGTCGGACTCGCTCCGAACGCGTGGGCGCAGCGTGCGGGTCAGACGGTACCGGGGACTGAGAGCGTAGGACTGGACGACAAGATCGGCGACCGCATTCCGATGGGCTTAGCCTTCACCGACGAGAACGGCGATGCGGTTCGGCTGGGCGACTACTACGCATCCGGCCACCCCGTCCTCATCCAGTTGGTGTACTACAACTGCCCGATGCTGTGTAACCTGCTGCTCGACGGCTGGACACGTACCGCCTCACAGATCGCACCTACGCCCGGCGACGACTATACGCTGCTCACGATCAGTTTCGATCCTACAGAAACCACCGAGCAGGCAGCACGCCAGAAGGACAAAGAGTTGCAGAATCTCGACAAGCCAGGCGCCGAAGCTGGCTGGCACTTCCTGACGGGGACCGACGAGAACATCAAGACTCTCGCCGACGCCATCGGCTTCCGCTACCAGTGGAACGAAGATGCCGAGCAGTATGCGCACCCCGCCGCTGTCACGTTCACCTCGCCCGACGGCCTGATCACTCGTTACCTCGTCGGCGTCGGATTCGACCCGACCGAAGTGCGCGCGGCCCTTGCCGAATCGTCTGACGGCACGACGGGCACCTTCGTCGACACGTTCATCATGTTCTGCTTCCAGTATGACCCGTCGACGCACAGCTACTCCGCCGACGTGTCTAACATCATGAAAGCCGGCGCCCTCCTGACACTGCTCGCGCTCGGCCTGGGCGTCTCTGTCCTCTCGCGCCGCCACCGCTCGGCCTCCCCTCTCTCCGCCTGACCCGCTCCCCATATGGAACCCACGCTCTGGCTACCCGAAGGCGCCTCGACGCTCTCTCCCGAGATCGACGCGCTGTTCAATTTCGTTAACTACACGAGCCTGGTCCTCTTCCTGCTCGTCGTGGGCGGCATGCTCTACTTCGTGTGGAAGTACCGCCGCCGCAGCCCCGCCGACCGCCCTGCGCCGTTCAAAGAGAGCGTCGTGTTGGAAGCGACGTGGATCGTGGTGCCTACCATTCTGGTGCTGCTCGTGTTTACCTGGGGCTTCCAGAGCTTCATCAAGCTGCAAGTCGCTCCGCCGGATGCCTATGAGATCAGCGCCGAGGGCTACCAGTGGGGATGGAATTTTACCTATCCCGAAGGCTTCTCGACGGCAGGCGAGATGTACGTGCCGGTCGGTCGCCCCGTGCGCATGATCATGAACTCGACGGACGTGCTGCACTCGTTTTACATCCCGGCTTTCCGTGTCAAGCAAGACGTGATTCCCGGACGGTATTCGTCCGTCTGGTTTGAAGCCACCAAAGAAGGCGTCTATGACATCTTCTGCACCGAGTACTGCGGCACCCAGCACAGCGGGATGATTGCCAAGATTCACGTCGTCGACCAGAACGAATACAGCGAGTGGGTCGACAGTGGCGGTGCGGGCGATCTGCAAGAGCTTCCGCTCCCCGAGCAGGGCCGCATTCTGGCGCAGAAGAATGCCTGTACGCAGTGCCACTCGATCGACGGAAGCCGCATGTCGGGTCCGACCTGGGCTGGTCTGTACGGACAGCAGGCGCATGCGACAAGCGCCGGAGCCGTCGTCGTCGACGAGAACTATCTGCGCGAATCGATCCTGATGCCAGCCGCCAAGATCGTCGAGGGGTATGGCAACAACATGCCATCGACGTATGCGTCGCTCCCCGACTGGCAACTGACCGCCTTGATCGCCTATATCAAAACGCTGGAGTAAAGACGCGCAGTAAGGGCGATTCATGAATCGCCCCAACCGTGACCCAACGTCACGCCTCATCCGCGCTCTCCAGCCCCACCTCTGCACAACCACCCTCCCGACATGGCTACTATCGCCACAAAAGGACCTCACACGACGCCTGCTGCCGACGCAGCGGCTGTCGCGCATGGGGACGACCACCACGACGGTAACTACCTGACGGACGAGAAAGGGCTGTGGTCCTGGCTGTCGTCAGTCGACCATAAGCGCATCGGGATTATGTACCTGATCGTGCTGACGGCCGTCTTCCTGACGGCGGGCACGTTCGCTTTGCTCTTGCGGACCGAGTTGATCGCGCAGGGGACGACGATCATGAGCGCGGACAACTACAACTTCTCGTTCACGATGCACGGCGTCCTGATGACGTTCCTGTTTCTCGTGCCCGCGACGCCCGCCATCTTGGGCAACTTCATCCTGCCAATCCAACTGGGCGCCAAAGACATGGCGTTTCCTAGGATAAACCTGGCGTCGCTCTACATCTACCTCGCGGGCGGCATCCTGGTGATCGTCGGCCTGATGTACGGCAAGCTCGACACCGGCTGGACGTTCTACACGCCGTACTCGCTGCGCACCAACGGATCGGTGACGTTCCTCGCCCTGGCGATCTTCGTTGCTGGCTTCGCGAGCATCTTTACGGGCCTCAACTTCATCGTGACGATCCACAAGATGCGCGCGCCGGGACTGACGTGGAACCGGCTTCCGCTCTTCGTCTGGGCTATGTACGCCGTCAGCCTCGTGCAGGTGCTGGCAACGCCCGTTCTAGGCATCACGGTGTTGCTGCTCTTCGCCGAGCGCATAATGGAAATCGGCATCTTCGACCCAGCGTTGGGCGGCGACCCGATTCTGTTCCAGCACTTCTTCTGGTTCTACAGCCACCCCGCCGTCTACATCATGATCTTGCCGGCCTTCGGCATCGTCAGCGAGCTGATGGCAACGTTCTCGCGGCAACGCATCTACGGCTATCGCGCCATCGCCCTGTCGTCGGTCGCTATTGCGCTGCTGGGCTTCATGGTCTGGGGCCACCACATGTTCGTCAGCGGCCAGAGCGCGATCTCGGCCATCATCTTCTCGCTCATCACCTACCTGATCGGTATTCCGTCGGGCATCAAGGTGTTCAACTGGGTGGCGACGATGTATAGAGGATCGGTCTGGCTTCAGACGCCGATGATCTACGCACTGATGTTCATCTTTCTGTTCACGATCGGCGGCGTGACCGGCATCATGGTCGGCGTGCTGGCGGTCGATGTCCACCTGCATGACACGTACTACGTCGTCGGGCACTTTCACTACGTGATGATGGGCGGAACGGTCATCGCGCTGATCGGCGGGATGTATTATTGGTTTCCCAAGATGTTTGGCAAGATGTATCCCGAGACGAGCGCGAAGATGGCGTCGATCCTGGTCTTCATCGGCTTCAACGTGACGTTCTTCACGCACCTGATCCTCGGATCACAGGGCATGCCGCGTCGCTACTACGACTACATCAGCGAGTACCAGACGCTGCACACCATCTCGACGATTGGTTCGTACATCCTCGGAGTCGGCCTCTTCTGGGTGCTGGGTACGTGGATCTGGGGCTTCCTCTACGGCAAAAAAGCACCGAAGAACCCGTGGGGCGCCGCGACGCTCGAGTGGACACACGCTTCCTCGCCACCCGATCCGCACAACTTCCACCACACGCCGATCGTCACGCGTGGTCCCTACGACTTCCACTTGGCCGACGATGTCTTCGGACCTTCGGGCGGCGATGGACACTCGGGCGACGGACACGGCGGCGATGGCGCAGATTTCGGTGGAGACGGTTCAGGCGGCGATGGCATGAGCCGCGCTCCCGTACCTTCCGTCGAAGCCCGCCGCCTCTAATTTCTCGACTCGTCCCGGCGCTCTGCGATAGAGCGTCGGGACTGTTTGACTCCCTATCGAATGGCCTCCACAGCAACGGCACAGCTCGAAGTCGACGATCCGTCGACCGCCGTCGGCACGCACAGCGCGGCGCCTGACAAGCAGCCGCACCTCAAGTTCTACTTCGTCTCGTCCGAGCAGCAGTTCGACGCGGCGAAGATGGGCATGTGGCTCTTCCTCGTCACCGAGATCCTACTCTTCTCGGGCATGTTCGTAGCCTACGCCGTCTACCGGATGTCGTACCCCGAAGTCTTTCAGGCTGCGGCTCTCGTACTCGATACCTGGATGGGCTTCGGCAACACCCTCGTCCTGCTGGGATCGTCGGTCACCGTTGCGCTCGGCATCAACGCCATTCAGCGGGGCGAGCGGCGCAAGATGGCGTGGTACCTGGTCGCGACGATTGCGCTCGCAGGCTTTTTCCTGCTCGTCAAGTATTTCGAGTACACGGCCAAGTTCGACCATGGGATCTTCCCCGGCGCAGCGTTCGATCCGCACGGACCGGAGAAGTATGCAGCACTCGCAATTCCGTACGCTAAGCAGTTTTTCTCCATCTACTTCGTCGCGACGGGCATCCATGCCATCCACATTATCGCGGGCATGGGCGTGTTTACATGGCTCGCAATCCGCAGCTTCAAGGGAGATTTCTCGGCGGACTATTACACGCCCATCGAGTGCACGGGCCTCTACTGGCACATCGTCGACATCATCTGGATCTTCCTCTTCCCGCTGCTCTACCTCATTCACTAACAGGCACAGCCTGACTTTTGTAGACGAGAAGCGACGACACCTGATTACATGACACACGATAGCGCAGACGCACACGCGGGCGGACAAGCCGGAAGCCACCACGGGCACTACATCGCGCCCGTTTCCTTGCTGCTGAAGGTATTCGGCATCTTGATTGGCCTAACCGCCCTCACGGTGTGGACAGGTACGGCAGACTGGATTCCACCCGCCCTCCACATCCCGGTCGCACTGCTAATCGCGGGCGTCAAAGTCTATTTCGTGGCAGCGATTTTCATGGGACTGAAGCACGACAACAAGGTCAACACGCTGGCCTTGGCCCTGGGCTTCATGTTCGTACTGATCTTCTTGACGTTCACGCTGATCGACGTCAACAACCGGGGCGACCTCTCGAACGTCGACCCGCTGTCGATGAGCACGTACGAGGCCTACGCCATCGAAGACAGCATCCGCAACGCGCAGATCGGTCCACTCCAGGTAGCGCCATCCGATTACGTCCTCGGTGCCGACAGCGCGGGCGCGGCTACAGTACCGCCGCCCGATGCCACACTGCCGACGGATGAGCCGGAGATTGACGCAGAGTCGGGCCTGTCCGAACCCACTGGGGACGACGCACGCTAACCTATCGGAGCTATGTCGAACACGCTGGCGATCGTCGTCCTCTTCTTCCCGCTCTTCTTCGTGTTGGCGGTGTGGGCAAGCGTGACTGCGTGGCGCATTCTGAACGACGAACCCGCTCCCATCCTACTCAACGAGCGCGAGCCTGAAGCGCGCGCACGGATGCGCTACGAAGGCCGCCCCGTCCGCGTCGGCGCCCGGCAGATCCGCGACGATTTGCGCTACCACGCTCGCCGCTCCAAAGCCATAGCGTACGACTCGTCGGCGCCCGACCACGAGTTTCCCGAAGCGTGGTGGGACGATGTCTGCTCCCGCTGCAACTGACGACTAGATGACCGTTGTCGAGCAAATCGAGCAGGCGAGCGAGCCGCTCATTTCGTACGAAGTGATCCCTCCCAAACGCGGCGCCAAGATCGCCGACGTGTTGGGAGTCATAGAAGAACTGGCACCGTTCGATCCGCCGTTCATCGACGTGACGAGCCACGCGGCGCAAATCTACTACGAAGAGAGGGGCGACGGCACCATTAAGCGTCACGTCCGACGCAAGCGGCCCGGCACGCTCGGTCTATGCGCGGCCATCAAGAGCCGATTCGGTATCGAAGCCGTCCCACACCTCTTGTGTACTGGTTTTACTCGGGAGGAGACCGAAGACGCGCTGATCGAACTCAACTTCCTCGGCATCCGCAACGTGATGGCCCTGCGCGGCGACGAAACGCCTGCCGATCAGCGGGTCAAGCCCGACCGCACACGCAATACCTGCGCCGCCGACCTAGTCGGCCAGATCGCAGCGATGAACCGTGGCGACTACCTGGAAGACATGCTCGACGCCGAGCCGACCGAGTTTTGTGTTGGGGTGGCGGGGTATCCCGAGAAGCACTTTGCCGCGCCCAACCCCTCGTGGTGCGTGTCGAGCCTCAAAGAGAAGGTCGACGCTGGAGCGCACTACGTCGTCACGCAGATGTTTTTCGATACGCGGCATTACGTCGAGTACGTCGCGCGCTGCCGGGACGCAGGCATCACCGTTCCGATCATTCCCGGTCTCAAGATCCTGACGAGTAAGCGCCAACTGACCTCGCTGCCCAAAGCGTTTCACGTCGACCTGCCCGAAGAACTGGTCGACCGAATCAGTAATGCGCCGGACGGACAAGTCGCCGAAGTTGGCGTCGACTGGGCGATCAAACAGAGCCGCGAGCTACTCGAAGCCAACGCTCCGGGCCTGCACTTCTACATCATGCAGCGGGCCGATAGAGTCAAACGCGTAGTCGAGGCAGTTCGAGCTATGGCATAACTGCGAGACATCTCCGTTCGGACGAGTAGCGACATTGACGCTACACTCACCTATACCGACATGACCGACTCGACTTCCGCCCGCTACGACGACTTGCGCGCGCTCTTCATCAACACGACACTCAAGCCATCGCCCGCCCTATCGCACACGCACGGGCTGATGCGCGTCCCGATGGGCGTGATGGAGGCGCAGGGAGTCCACATCGATCAGATACGAGCCGTCGATTACGTGATCGCGCCCGGCGTCTATCCCGATATGACTGAGCATGGAGCCGAACGCGACGACTGGCCCGATCTGCAAAAACGCGTGATGGCCGCAGACATCCTCGTCATCGGCACGCCGTTGTGGTTGGGCGAAGCATCGAGCATCGCCAGATTGGTGATTGAGCGGTTATATGCGTACAGCAGCAAGCTCAACACAGACGGACAGTACGCCTATTACGGACGCGTCGCCGGATGCATCGTGACGGGAAACGAGGACGGCGTCAAACACGCGTCGGCGAGTCTGCTCTACGGCTTACAGCACTTGGGCTACACGATCCCACCGCAGGCTGACGCAGGTTGGATCGGTGAGGCGGGTCCTGGTCCCTCGTATCTAGATGACGGATCGGGCGGTCCGCAAAACGACTTCACCCAGCGCAACGCGACGTTCATGGCGTGGAACCTCCTCCATTTGGCTCGAATGCTCAAGGACGCGGGTGGCATTCCAGCATGGGGCAACATGCGAACTGCGTGGGACGACGGCTCCCGCTTCGACCACCCCAATCCCGAATACCGCTGATGCCCGACCACTCAGACTCCCGTGCCACAGATACCGCTGGCACGGGCGGAGATGCTGATCAGGCCGTCGCCAACCGCGCCCACGCACGCGCGCTGGTTCAGTCTTTTGTCGACTCGGGTGTGCGGTACGCGGTCTGCTCGCCTGGATCGCGATCGACGGCACTGGCAATGGCCGCACTCGAGCACCCCGACCTTGACCTGACCGTCCACTGGGACGAGCGTGGGGCGGCATTCTTCGCGTTGGGTGTCGGACGCGCGACCGGCGTTCCGGCTGTCTGTATCACGACAAGTGGAACGGCCGTCGCCAACGAAATGCCTGCCGCCGTCGAAGCCGATGCAGACGATGTGCCGCTCCTCTTGCTGACCGCAGACCGTCCGCCAGAACTGAGACAAACCGGCGCCAACCAGACGATCCACCAACCCGGCTTCTTCGACAGCGTCGCCCGATGGAGCATGGATTTGCCGACGCCTCACGCAGACGGCGATCCAAGGAGTTGGACGACGAGTGGAGCACAGGCCGTTTTCCGTGCGCAGCACCCGCACGCCGGTCCGGTCCATCTCAACGCACCGTTTCGCAAACCGCTGTGGCCCTCGCCAGATGCCCCACCAGCAGCGCCGACGCCGACTACACCACACCATGCGTTCGCACAAGCCGCAGCACCGATCAACGAGTTGGCCCAAGCGCTTCACGACAGCGAACACGGTGTCATCGTCGCTGGACGACTGAATTCGTCAGCTGAGGCCGACGCTGCTTACCGGTTGGGAGAGCGGATGGGCTGGCCCGTTCTGGCCGACATCGTCTCGCAAGGTCGTCTGGGCGACTCACGAGCGATGCATCACGACCTGGCGCTGGCCTCGTCCGACTTCGGCCACGCACACCAGCCCGACGCCGTTGTTCTGGTTGGCGGAATGCCCGTATCGGGCCGCGTTCTGCGATGGTTGGAGGCGACACGTCCGGGCGTTTGGGCGAGCATTCGATCAGGATCCAATCGAATCGACCCGTATCACCGCGCGTCCCACGTTCTCGTCGGCGATGTCGCCGCGACGCTGAGGAATCTTACCAATGCCATTCCCCAGCGTGATGCAGGTGACTGGTTGGAAGAGTGGCGCAACGCTTCCGACGCCGCATGGCAGGCCGCTCGTCCACAGCTCGGCACCCTCACCGAACCCGGACTGGCCCACCGATTGACGCAGCTTCTTCCGCCGGATGATCCGCTGGTCATCGCCGCGTCAATGCCGATTCGAGACATCGACACCTTCGCCACGACAGATGGGCCGCGCGTGCGCGTGTTTGCAAACCGGGGTGCAAGCGGGATCGACGGGACGGTTGCAACGGCGGCAGGTATCGCTCATGCAACCGGAAGAGGCACGACGCTGCTCATCGGCGACCTAGCGATGCTCCACGACCTGAACAGCCTAGCACTACTGCGTGATCTGGGCCAGCGTGTCGTCATCGTCGTCGTCAACAACGATGGCGGCGGCATCTTCGGGCAGTTGCCTATCGCCGCGTTCGGTGCCAACGAGCAGGCCGACCCATTCGAGCGGTTGTTCGGAACGCCGCATGGCATGACGTTTAGCGGAGCAGCGACCCAGTTCGGGCTGCACTATTCTGCGCCTGAGTCGCTTTCTGCATTCGCCGGTGCCTACCAGGACGCCGTCGCTCGCCATACGTCGACACTCATTGAGGTACGGACCCAGCGCACCGACGACACCCGCCGTGCCATAGTTGAGAGCATTCATCGGAGCAAGCAGAGGAGGACTTCGGTAACGCGATAGAAGCAACACATCGGTTTAAAACAGCGAAGTTCTGGACGATAGCAGGTATACCATTCCTGCAAACCCTCCACACTTCATGTTTGACTATCCGGAGACTCTGCTTGCCTCCCCTGCCGCTAATCCAGTAGATCTCGCATCTGCATCTGTCGTTTCCCATTCCGATCTGCTACTGAATGCGATTCATCGCGCCCAAGCCGTCATTGAGTTCGACCTTGACGGGACCATCCGTACGGCGAACGACAACTTCCTGAAAACACTCGGTTACCAGCTCGACGAGATTCAGGGTAAGCATCACCGCATCTTCTGCGCGTCCGATTACGCACAGTCGAATGCATATCGCGAGTTCTGGGACTACCTGCGTGGGGGTCAGTTTCACCAGGGTGAGTACCCTCGCTTGCGCAAAAACGGCACGACGGCCTGGATCCAGGCCACCTACAATCCGATTTTCGACGCTGACGGTAAGCCTCGCTCTGTTGTCAAGTTCGCGACCGATATCACGCAAGAGATGGACCAGCGTAATGCCACGATTACTCTGACGCGGGACGCAATGACCGATCTGCTCGGACGCATTTCCGGCATCGTAGCGTCGATCAATGACATCAGCCGCCAGACCAACCTGCTCTCGCTCAACGCGGCCATCGAAGCTGCTCGCGCCGGAGAGCACGGACGCGGATTCGCCGTCGTCGCCGACGAGGTGCGCAAGTTGTCGGGCAGGGCAAGCGAGTCAGCGGGACAGATCGGCGAGTTGACGCGCGAGGTGGGCGCTCAGATCGAGCAACTCAGCGCGCAGATGTGAGCACGTTTGGGCGATCTGTGCTGAACCCAAGACGGGGTGAGGATGGACGCTATTCTCTCGCTCAGACAGAATCCGGTACCTGTAGGTCGCTCAAGAGTGCGATCTTCCGGTATGCGTTGTCTCCTCCTCTGCGTTGCTCTTCTCCTCGTACTTGCTGCCCCGTCCTGGGCGCAGCAGTCGCCTCCCGAACCGGCGCGTCGGCTTTCCTCTGGCGCGCGCGTTGCCCTCGTGACCGTCACACCTGGCACGGCGATTTACAACCGCTGGGGACATACCGCTGTCCGTATCACGGACTCTGGCTCAGGACTCGACGTTCTCTTCAACTACGGCACGTTCGAGTTCACCGACACGTTCGTGTTCTCGTTTGCCTACGGAGCGCTCGACTACACATTGTCGATGGCCTCGCCGGTCGACTCCTACGACTTTTACGCCTACGAAGGCCGGGGGGTCATCGAGCAGACGCTCGACCTATCGCCTGAAGAGATGAACCGCCTATGGGCGCTGCTCGTCGACAATGCGCGCGAGGAAAACCGGACGTATCGCTACCACTTTCTCTACGACAACTGCTCGACGCGTCCGCGCGACATCGTCGAAGAGGCTGTCGGTGAGCGCTTCGCCTACCCTGTTGCGGATAACGGCACGACGTTCCGCGACCTGCTGCGCCCGTACGACGCCCCGGCTCCCCTGCTTCGGCTGGGTCTCAACTTGCTGCTTGGGTTGAACGTCGATGAGGAAGTGACCGCACGGACGGCAGCCTTTCTGCCCATCACACTCATGGACCAGATGGACAGAGCGACGCGCTCGAACGGTCGCCTGCTCGTCACCCAAACCGACACGCTCGTCCCACTCCCTCCGTCTGCCCCCAATGCGTTCGACTGGCCGACAATGCTGGGCTGGCTGGTGTTCGCTATCGGTCTCATCGCTTTGATCCGAGGGTGGGGGGCGCCACATCGTCAATCGCGTTGGGATGTTGCGCTCTTCGCCATCGCAGGAATCGCCGGGCTGATACTCCTCGGCATGTGGGCGCTGACGCTGCACGACGTGACCGAACGCAACCTGAATCTGCTGTGGCTCTGGCCGACGCATATTGCCGCCGCGTGGTGGATTATGCGGAGCACCCAGCCTCAGTGGATGCGCATCTACTGGGTCGCTACTGCCGCCATCGCCGGAGCAACGGCCTTACTCTGGTTCGTTGTGCCCCAAACGCTGCCGATGGCTGGCCTGCCGCTTGCACTGCTGATCGTCGTTCGTGCGATCCATCAGAGTCAGAAACCGGTCGCAGAAACCACTACATCAGCCGTCATCGTCTCCCCGTAACATCGAGAAACGCGTCGAGTCCGACCGCGTCCAGACCACGCTTGACCTGCTCAAAGGCACCGCTGCGTCCCGGCACGTGATACGACCAGTGCTGACGGCGCACGTCGCGAAATCCGGCGTCCGCGAAGGCTCGTCGGAGCGTGGCCGAAGTGAAAAACGTCCGGTGATAGAGCGGGTGGTTGCCGCCCTCCCACTTCGTCTTGGAGAGGACGAATTTGAGGCTGTGCAGATTGGGCACCTCGACGACGCAGAGTCCATCCGGCGCCAGCATCGTGCGCACGGTTCGGAGCACATCGAACGGGTCGACGAAGTGCTCCAGCACGTGCCACATCGTGACTACGTCGAACGTCTTGCCGGATCGGGCGAGGTCGTGCAGATCCAACACCTGCGCCTCGACGCCAAACCGATCGCGCGCATACGCTATCGCCCGCTGCGACACGTCGATGCCGCTCGCTTCAAAACCCGCTTCCTGCGCCGAACGCACAAATTGTCCGCGTCCGCATCCCACGTCGAGCAGTTTTCCACCTCGCTTCACCCGCCCAATCCGCTCGACCCGCTGGCGGTTGATCGCAAACAACTCGCGCTGAGCAGCATCGGGCGAATCGGCTCGATACTCAGACGCGTCGAGATCGCTACCGTCGTAGTAGTCCTCGTACAGTTCGTCCTCGGGCGGTGGATTGCCCAGAAACGTCAGCCGACACGATCGCATCTGACGACGCGGAAATCGCCTTCGACGAATCGATCCGACGAATCGACGGAGCCGCAGTTGGGGCACGGGCGAATCGAGAGGGTGTCCACAGCAGATGGAAGGGCGATGGGGCAAAACGAAAAAGCGCCCTCTCTGCCGAAGCTGAGAAGGCGCTCTGTACCGCGTAGGGGAATCGAACCCCTATTACCAGGATGAAAACCTGGCGTCCTAACCGTTAGACGAACGCGGCGTATGGTAGAGAACAGAAGGGCGACTAGTGGGGATCGAACCCACGACCTCCTGGACCACAACCAGGCGCTCTAACCTACTGAGCTATAGCCGCCATATGTCCCGTTCTGGGAGGATCAACATACGGCGACGCCTCCCGCCCCGCGCAAGTACCCAACGCAAAGCGGCTGTGAATCATGCGCTACCTCAGGATCGCGACGCGTCCATACCCCGCCCCCTCACCGTCCGAGCCAACCGCCACGACGACGTACACGCCCGACGGAACCACATCGCCGCGCAGATTGCGCCCGTCCCAGACGTAGCTGCCACCACGCGTATCGTCGCGCCAGACCATGCGCCCATCGGCAGTCAAGATGCGGATTTGTGCTTCGGGGACCAGCCCGCTGATCGTGACGCCTGCTCCGCTCAGGTCGGCGCGCGCGCCGGATTCGGATGGACGCGCAGATCGCCCGCTTCGTCAGCCGGAGCTTCGGGCGTGCCAGAGAACGACACCAGTCCAGCATCGGTAGCGACGTACATGTCGCCCGTCGACGGATTGACTTCGAGCGCGACGATGCGGTTCGACGGTAGCGGTGCGTTGTCGACGGTGTAGCGAGCGACGAGGGGAAACTGACCTGCCGTCTCGCGCAGCACGAAGATGCCGTCGGACGAGCCGACCCAGATGCCTCCGCCCAGGTCGATGGCGATGGCTGTCGCGTTGACGTTTTCGAGCGGAAACCGTCCGATGTTGGTGTCGCCCGGCCAGTTGAACTGAGCGGACGGATCGCGCGCCGTAATGCCGTTGCTCAGCAGGAATGCGACGCCTCGGTCGGTCGCGACCCAGATGCGGCCCTGACGGTCTTCCGTAATCGCACGCGCCGTGTTGGACGGCAACCCCTGGGGCGCATTGCCTTCGGTGAACAGGCGAAAGGCATCGTCGCTGACATCGGTCGGATCCGAGCCTGTATCGTAGACGACCACGCCGCGCCCGACCGCCCCGTCGAGTTCGCTCTGGAGCAGCATCCACTTCTGCCCGAAGCTATCGACCATCAGGTCGATGTAGGCATCGTAATCGGGGCGCAGGCCGTCGCCGACGGGGTTGGGCAGGCTGTGCCACGTCCCATCGGGTTGCCTGGTTTGGAGCGCGCGGGTCGTGTTCTTGTTCGTCACCCAGAGCGCACCGAACTGGTCTACGTCGATGCCTTCGACGATCAGAAAGTCCGGGTTGGTAGGAGCGGCGGTGCGCAGCGTCGAGTTGGCGCGACCGAACTGCTGGATCTCTCCGTCGGGCGTGCGCAAGAAGACGCCGTTGCCCTGGGTGCCTGACCACACGTTGCCTTGCCGGTCGACGGTGACCTCGAACACGTCGTCGCGCTGGCGGCCCGTAACCGCGGGATCAGAGACAAGCGACCACTCACCGATAGGTGATAGCCGGAAGAGACCGACGTCGTTTCCGGCGGCCCAGAGCGTGCCGTCCTGCTCGAACGCGAAGTCGGTAAACACGTCCGTACTCGGTCCTTCTGGCACAACAGTCTCCTCAACAACGAACGCAGCCGTGCCCAGTGTGCCACGCAGCAACCCGCTTCCACGCGCGCCAACCCACAGCACATCGCCTACCGATACGACATCGACCGGGTCAGCGGGCACTCCAGAGCGAACCAAGGCGGTCGTTCCATCCGGCTGAACCTGGATCAACCCAAAACGATCGATGCCGATTAGCTGTCCGTCGCCTCGCAGTTCGAGCGTCCGCACGCTCTCTCCGGTAACGCCGAGCCGGGTCCACGAGCCAGCGGATTGCACGTAGAGGTCAGCGTCAGTACCTGCGTACAGACGCCCAGAAAATGACTCGACCGAGAAAACAGTCCGGTTGCCCAGACCTGCTTCGAGCGTCCAGGCGGCAGGATCTTGCAGGTTGCGCCCATCAAGCGTCGACGTGACCAGCCCTTCCGACGTGGCGACGTAGATACGATCGCCGATGACGGCTACGTCGTACGCAGGCGTCGCCGACGACAGGCTCGCGAATCGGCTGTAGGTCTCGCGCACGATGCCTTCCGCCGTGTTGAAGACGACGACTCCGAAATCGGTCGCGATGTAGAGGCGCTCACCTGCATCGACGATGCGGTTGATTCCGCGCTGCGAGAACCGCACGGCGCGCGAGATGTCGCGGAAGCGGGAGACTTCGCCCGTCGCCGCGTCGAGCCGATCCAGCGTGCCCGAGGCATAGCCGATCCATACATCGTCCGTGCCCGAAGGGGTGGCCAAGGCACGCGCGCTGCGTCCGAACAGTCCCTGGATAACCGTAAACGACTCGATCTCGCCCGTCTCGGTCGCATAGCGAAACGCGCCACCTCCGGCGACGGCCCAGATCTCTCCATCGCGCGTGTCGAGCGCTTCGATGCGCGCGAGCGTGGGATAGGCTTGCCAGTCAGGAAACGTGGTCTGGGCGGCGAGAGGCGCAGACAAGAAGAGCGCGCAGGCGATCAGGTACCGGATCATCGAACGTAGAAATGAGCCACAACGTGGCGGGTGCGTCGGGAGAAACGGTAGCGGTCGGTCTGAGGCGTCTGGCGTTTTGGTTGGGGTAAACTACGCGATTTGCCGCAGCACGTTAGCCGTTTCAACCGCCGCCACGAGCGCTTCGGCACCTTTGTTACCGGCTTTCGTGCCCGCGCGCTCGATAGCCTGCTCAATCGACTCGACGGTGAGGATACCGAACACGACCGGAACGCCGGTCTCCATGCCCGCGCTCATCAGCCCGCTCGCCGCCTGCCCTGCGACGTGATCGAAGTGCGGCGTTGCCCCTCGAATTACGGCTCCCAGCGCGACGACGGCATCGTAATCGCCGGTCTCGGCCAGTCGCTTGGCGACAACCGGAATCTCGAATGCTCCCGGTACCCAGGCGACGGTCGCCGAATCGGTGTCGCCGCCGTGACGTCGCAGCGCGTCGAGGGCGCCGTCGAGTAGCGGACGGGTGATGAACTCGTTGAAGCGTCCGGCGACGAATGCGATGCGCAGATTGCTGGCGTCGTAGTGTCCTTCGATGATCTGGGGCATAGTCAGGCGTGAGATTCCAGCATGATACCGCTCCAGCCCCGTCAGGTTTTCGAGCCTACCGGCGTCCGCGTAAGAACAACACGCCGCCGCTGCGCCCACCGACGACCGCGTCGACGACACCGTCGCCCGTTACGTCGCCGAACGCGAACGTGGCTTGGGGAGGAAGCGCAATGCCGTCGAGCAGCGCCGTAGAAAACGGAGTCAGCGCGCCAGCTTCGACGCGATAGACGGCCACGGTGTCGAAGCCGCTAACGAACAGTTCGGGCCGCCCGTCCCAGTCGAGGTCACCGAACGAAGCGTGGGCGCGGCGGCCAATGTCGATGTCTGGAATAGCGCGCCCTGCGGCGAACGTGGGAGCGGTAGGCGTGCCGATGTTCTCAAAACGGACCAGCGTCCCACGTGAGGTACCCGCGATCAGGTCGAGGTCTCCGTCGCCGTCCGCGTCCCCCAGCGAAGGTGTGCCGTGCGATCCGCTGGGCAGTTCGAGTGTGGCGAGCAGGACGAGTTCGCCTTGTTTGCTGAGGTACAGCCGGATGCCGTCGCGCCACGTGCCGAGCGCGAGGTCGTCGGCTCCATCGCCATCCAAATCGCCGAGGGCGGGCGCCGCGTGAAACGCCTCGCCCACATCAAGCGCTTCCTCCTCTCGGAACGACGGACGCTCACTGGTGCCGACGTTGCGGTACAGCCATGCTTTCCCAGTCTTATCGTCGAACGGATCGGACTTACTCGCCACAATCAGGTCCAGATCTCCATCCCCATCGATGTCGCCCAACGCGGGCGCGCTGTCGCTGCCTACGTCGATCTGGTCGAGAAAGCGGATCGACGTGCGCTCGAATCCGTCGTCGTCCTGTTGGTAGAACCACAGGTTGTTCGTACTGGTGCGCTGCGGGTCAAACGCGCCGCCCAGGATGCCGACGAGTAGGTCGAGATGCCCGTTCCCATTCAGATCGGCGACAGTGGGTGCGTTGTACCCACTAGACTGGACCGGATCACGTGGCGGGTAGGGCTTCGGTTCGCCGCGCATACTCGGCTCCTGAGGCGTGCCCTGATTGCGGATCAGCAGCAGAGAGGGTTCGAAGTAATCGCCCCAGAACAGGTCGTAGTCGCCGTCGCCGTCTGCGTCGGCCCACGTCATCGTATTGGCTCCGTGCATCGTCGTCATCCCGGCACGCTGCTCTCTGGGCGCGTGAAAGCCGGTTTCGCTGCCCGTCGGCTTGGCGTCCAGGATCCCGGGCAATCCGAATTGCGACACGATCTCGATGTTTTCGAACCGCTCGGTAATCAACTCGAAGCGCGGAATGGATGCCGATGGGTCGATGATCTCGAAGCGGTCGACCGTACCGTCGAGCCGTCCGACGAACAGATCCATCTTTCCGTCCGCGTCAATATCGACCAGGTTGGGGATGTTCTGCCGATCCGAAAACAGCGGCGAGCCATCGGGAAGCGCGAGTGAGTCGGCGGCGAGCGTCCAACGTGCAGCCTGCGCCGTGCCTTCGTTGCGAAACAGGCGAACGTAGCTGTACGGCGTCTCGGCGAGCAGGTCGAGGTCTCCGTCGGCATCCAGATCGCCGAAGCGATACCACTCTCCCACATCAAGGCCCGCGTAGGCATCGCTGCGCCACACGAAGCGCGGAGACTGTGCAGTCCCGACGTTCTCGAAATGCATCAGCCGACCGGTGTGCTCCTGTGCGAACAGATCCATATCGCCATCTGCGTCAATGTCGACGAACTGCGGGCGTGGCACGTCGAAGCCGCCCAGGAACGGATGCGCGTAGGGCGTGCCGTCGGAGTGGACAACGTCGAACGTGGCGACTTCGCGCTCGAATGCGGCGACACTGGCTTGTCCAATAGCCTCCTCAGCGACGGGGGCAGATGAGCAGGCAGCTACCACCAAGGGCAGCACGCATCCCAGAAGGGCTAAGGGTCTGAGGCTTTGCGCGTGCATAGGGGGATCGGCGGGGTCACTCATTGGCATCAGGCTGTCCAGCGAAGCGATACGAGAAGGTCATTTGGGCTTCACCCAACACGTGACCGCGTGCGGCGGCGTAGAGGCTGTCGGTCGTGGTGGTGGTGGAGTTCAGATCGAGGCGCGTGTCGAGCGCGAGTAGGCGCAGCAAGTAGCTGTGCGTCTCGCCGGGCGGAGGGCAGGGGCCGTTATACGCTGTTCGGTCGTAGCGGTTAAGTCCCTCAGACGAGCCGACCGCGTCCTCGCCTTCGAGCACGAGCACGCCTTCAGGAAGATCACGGAGCGTGGGCGGCAAGTTGAACGCGATCCACTGCGCCGACGCTTCGGGCGCATTCGCAGCATCGGGATCGGCGTCCTGGTTGGCGAGATCAAGGTCGGGCGCGTCCTGGTCGTCTAGGATCAGGGCGAGCGTTTCGGTCCCGGTCGGTGGCAGCGTCCACGCCAGCGGCGGTGAGAGATTGTCGCCTTCGCACGAGAAGCGAACCGGAATCGCGTCGCCATCCCGAAATGCCGTGCTCGACAGGCGCAGTTCCTCGACGATCTCTCCAATGGGCGCCGTCACCTCAGGGGCGTCGACTGGCTCGGCACATCCGAACGAGAGTAGGAATGCCAAGGAAACGAGAGAGCGCATGAGTCAGGGCGTATTCAGGCGGAGCGTGTCATGTCTTGCTGAGGCGACATGTTTCTCCGCAGCGCAATCAGTACGGCGCGAAGAAGTCCTGACTCACCGGCTTACGCACGCCGATACCCGTCGCGTTCGGCCCCACTTCGAGCACCTTGACCACTTCATGCGTCTGTGTGTCGATCACGACGACTAGGCCGGGATGCTCACCGTTCCAACTGTTCGGCTTGTACTCGCCGCGCAGGTTGTTGGCGCTCACGAAGGCGTAGCGTCCATCTGGGCGAAAGACGGCGTCGTACGGCTGGCGCAGCGCTTCGTGTTCGACTTTTGCCAGCACCTCGCGTGTGTGCGCGTCGATCACCGTGACGGCGTCGCCTGCGTTCTGCGGCACGTAGACGAACGCACCGTCCGGCTCGAACATAGCGTGCCACGGCTGCCCACCGACGTAGACCGAATCGACGAACTCGGGACGATCCGGCGTGCCGTCGAGATTCCAAAACAGTACCTGCCCGCTCGTCTGCCCAGTTCCAATCATCTGAAGCGCGTTGGGCGACGTGCCGAATTGTACGATGGTGTGCAGCGATCCGGGGATGTCTTGTAGTTCGACCTCGTTTGTCTGAGTGCCGATGATCGCCATCTGGTTGCGTGTCAGGCTCGCCGTGTAGGTGTACATCCCGTGCGGCGTCGACTGCATCGCGTGCGGACGCGGAAACAGCACGTCGATCTCCTCTTCGATTTCCATTGCCTGACGGTCGATGATCATGATCGACGATGGCGGATTGACGGCAGAAATCGACCGCGCCGCGTAGACGTAATCGACCTGCGCCGATGCCTTGAGCATACCGGGCGTCTCGACTTCGACCTGGCCGAGCAGTTCGTTGTCGCGGTTGAACTTGAGCACGCGATTGGCGCCAATCAGCGACAGATACCAAAACTCCCCTTCCGGCTCGACGGCCACGTGGTGCGGCTTAGCATTCTTTCCAAATCCCAGCGCCGCCACGTCAATCGTGTCGACCGGCTCGAACGTCTCCGTATCGAAGACCGTCACGAGCGCTGCATTCTGGCTGCACACGTAGATATAGTCGGGCGACGGCTGAGCAGCAAGTGGGGCTGCGACCAGCAAGAGCAAAAACAGATAGCGCATGTTGAGAAATGTAGCGCCGTGATACATCACGGCGTGAGGCGAAGAGAAAGCCTGGCGATGGGAGGTGCAGTACGGCAGAGACAGAGCAAACCGTTGCTGCGCTCCGCGAGACGACGAGGCCAAAACGAAAAGCGGGCGGACACCTTTCGATACCCGCCCGCTCCTAACGTTTCAGCCGACGCTTAGAGTGCAGCGTCCGACTTTTTCAATACGAACAGTCCCTCGCCAATCGACGAGACGACGACGATTCCGCTCTTGAAGTACGGGTAGTTGCTCCACGTACCCGAGAAGTTGGGTCCCTTGTCGACGACAGGTGTCGTGTCGAAGTGAGCGACTTCGCGCGGGTTGGCAGGGTCGCTGATGTCGTGGATGCG
The DNA here is from genome assembly GCA_963793245.1 of Rhodothermales bacterium. GTDB lineage: Bacteria > Bacteroidota > Rhodothermia > Rhodothermales > BA12 > CAXBBB01. Next base: position 485,923 of record CAWBZG010000002.1, on the reverse strand, counting down.
CAGACCACTGGAGTAGTTCGCCATGTACATCAGGTTGCCGCGGACGTACAGGTTGTGGTCGATGCTCTTGGTGCCATAGGTGTACTCCTGCACCAACTGCGGATCATCCAAGTCGGACACATCCCAGACCAGCGTACGTGTCTCTTCGGTCTGACCGCCCATTTCGTCCAGTTCGTCGTTGACGTAGTGGAAGCGGTGGTCTTCGCTCAGCCAGCCCTGGTGCGTGTACGCAACACGGGGGTACTCGGCAATTGACAGCGTCTGCGGGTTCGCAGGATCCGTCACGTCGGCGATGGCGAGAGCGGTTTCGTTCGAAGCGAAGCACACCTCCTTGCCGACGTACTGCGTGTCGGGTCCGTTGTACGTGACACACTGCGCATCGTGCGTGTATCCCGTTCCACGCCGTCCCGTCTGCTCTTCGGCGTAGCAACCGACGAACTCCGGGTTGGCGGGCGTCGACAGATCGAGGATGTGAAGACCTCCACCGCACGACTCGCCTCCGTCACCGGCGCCGACGATAAAGCCCATACCGGTGTCTTCGTTGATCACCATGTTGTGGGCGCTCGCGACGTTGGTGTAGAGGAACGTCGGCTCAAGCTGCATAATCTCGCCGTCGAAATCGCGCAGGATGGTCAGGTCGAGGACCTGCATACCGTGATTGCCCGAGCCATCAGCCGTGATGTACGCGTGGTTCTGGTACACCTTGATGTCACGCCACGAAGCGGCGTTGGCGCCCGGCGTCATCGGCAGGTTCGCAATGGCGAACGGGTTTCCGGCATCCGACACATCGACGACTGACATGCCTTCCATGCGACCGACCAAGGCGTACTCCTTGCCGCTCTGCGGGTCGGTCCAGCCCCAGATGTCGTTCAACCGCGCACCGCGCAGTCCACCTAGTTCGCTGATGGGCAGAAACGACACCATGTCGACGCCTTTGCACTCGAATCCAGCGGCCATTCCATCCTCACAGCGCACCATATCGCCGACGCTTTTGGCAAGACCCATTGCGTTCGGGAAGACCGGAGCACCTGCGACGTAAGCGTTGCCTTCCATACCGAACGGCACGATCAGACCCGATCCGAAATCGGCTCCAGGCGCTCCAACGACGACCACGCGGTCAGTTGCGGCGATGGCATTCCCGGTGAACGAACGGTTCATATCTGCCGTCGCACGCTGCGCCTGCATCCAACCGCTGCCCGACGGAGCGAAGTGATAAACGGCACCCGTTCCACGATCTGCGGCGGGAGCACCGACCCACATCGTACCTGCGGGCGTAAAGGCGAGGCTGCTGCCGAAGCGCTCGGACGGTACCGCCTCGTCTGGTGTAACCGTGGCCGATTCAGCCAGCATTCCGCTGCCGTCGACCGAGTAGAGTTTGACGGCTCCGGCGCGTCCATTTGCCGAAGGCGCACCGACGGCAAGTCCACCGTTGTAAAACGACACGACCTGTCCTAGACCATCACCTTCCATTCCGACAACAGCCTGAACGAGCGTCCATCCGGCCTGCGTCGAACGGTAGACATAGAGCATGCCGCCCATGCCCGCGCGCGGTGAACTGATGACGACGTGATCGCCATTGGTAGCGACGGCAGTTCCGAACCGGTTTTCGCCGATCTCTCCGTCTGCCGAAGGCATTACGACGGGAGCACCGACGAGCGCTTCCAGACGGTACGTATCGCCCGTCTTCCGATAGATGTAAGCGGCACCCTGTCCGCCCTGCTGCATCGGCGCACCGACGATGGCGAGATCGCCACCCAGTGCGACAGCCGAGCCGAAGCCGCTGTCCATGTCGGCGGTGTTGGCACCCAAACGGGCGGCCTCGACGAGCACTCCGCTCGCGTCGCGCATCATTACGAATGCCGCGCCAGCCTCATCGGTAGCCGACGGCGACCCGATCAAGACAGCATCGTCAGCAACGGCGATCGAGGTGCCGAAACCATCGGCATTGCGACCGTCCGGTGCCATAATCGTACGCTGAACACGCAAAACACCGTCTGGACCCGCTTGGTACGCGTGGACAGCGCCGGGCTGGTAGGAGCCGCCCGATTCGCCGACGTAGATCGTCTGGCCGTCGGACACGATGGCGCCACCGAAGCCGGTCTGCGTTTGAGCAAATGCCGCGGGGACGGCAAATAGGAGAAGGAGAGGTATCAGTCGGCGCATCGCGGAGAGAAAGAGGAGAACGTGGAAGTGTTTTCTTAACACGACCTCCCGACTCTGTTCCGCACTACCGCTCGATTTCGCTTACTCTGCCGTCGGCGACAGACGAGCGATGATCGCTTTATTGAACGCTGGAATGTCGTCGGGCTTGCGGCTCGTGATGAACTGGCCATCCTCGACGACCTCTTCGTCGACCCAGTTGGCTCCTGCGTTTTTCAGGTCCGTCTGAATCGACGCGAACGAGGTCACACGCTTTCCACGTACCAAATCGGCCTCCACGAGCATCCAAGGGCCATGACAGATCGCGGCGATAGGCTTACCCGCGTCGGCGAATGCTTTGACGAAGGCGACGGCATCTTTTTCGAGTCGCAGTTTATCCGGGTTGATTTGCCCGCCCGGTAGCACGAGCAAGTCGTAATCGGAAGCGTTGGCATCGGCAAGCGTCTTGTCGACGTCGTAGCTATCGCCCCAGTCCGTCGAAGCCCACGCTTTGATCGAGCCGCTTTTGGGCGAGACGATGTGCGTGGTTACTCCGGCGTCGTCAAGCGCTTGGCGCGGCTTGGCCAATTCGGACTCTTCGAAGCCGTCGGTGGCGAGAAAAGCAACGGCGCGATTGGAAAGATCAGTCATAGTCGATAAGCAGTTGGTGAAGTCGATTTCACCTCACCGACTGCCTCCTGTTCTTCCAGACCTGTAATCACCGCCCCCTCCCTAGCCAGAATCAGTATCCGTAGATAGAGAAGTCGTCGCGGCGCAGGTATAGGGCGAGCACGACACCAATCATAATCGAGTTAGCCAACAATGCCGATCCGCCATAGCTGATAAACGGCAGCGGGATGCCGATGACGGGCAACAGGCCGGTCACCATGCCCAGGTTGACGAACAGGTGGATCAGGAAGACGCCCGCCGCCCCCGCTGCCATCATCGACGCGATGGGGTGTTTAACTCGGGTGCCGAGTTGAACGAGTCGTATCAGCAGGAAGCCGTAGAGGAAGATCACCACCATGCCCCCGACGAAGCCGAACTCCTCGCCGATAATCGAGAACACGAAGTCGGTCGACTGCTCGGGGATGTAGGCGCCCTGCGTTTGGGTGCCTTCCATGAACCCTTTGCCCAAGATCCCACCCGATCCGATCGCCGCTTTGGACTGCACCAAGTGATAACCGACGCCGGTCCTGAACTCTTCGGCTTCGGGGTTGGTGAACGAGACGATACGCGCTACTTGGTGCGGCTGCAGTTGGGAAATCGCGACACCTGCAACGGCAATGGTGCCGAGCGTAAAGACGGCGGCAGCGGCAACGGCCCACTTGCGACGCGTCGCGAGAAAGACGCCGAGGATGAACACGACGCTGAACCCAATCGCGATCGGCATATTGACGACGGCGAAGTAGCCTGCAATCGCTGGCGAGAGCATCAGCGCGAGGATATACAGCGGTAGTCCGCTCCAGAACAACATGATCGGGATCAGACCGAGAAAGACGAGTGCCGTGCCGGTATCGTTCTGGAGCAGCAGCAAGACGGCGGGCAGCAGGAGCAGCAGGGTTGCACCACCGCCGTAGCGGATCACGCCGCTATTGGGTCGCCTCAGCGCCAAGAGTGCGGCAACGGCGAGAACCGTCCCGACTTTGGCAAACTCGCCGGTCTGGATCCGAATACCTCCACCCAAGTCGAGCCAGCTCGTCGCGCCGTTAACCTCGGTGCCAAACACAATGGTCGCCGCGAGCAGACCCAGCGAACCGATGTAGGCTGGAAACGCAACGGTTTGATAGAACCGCGTCGGCAGCACCAGACACAGGAAGATGACGAACAGGCTGATCGCGCCCCACATCAACTGCCGCTCGAAGTTCTGCTTGGCCGTCGTCGGCAGGTACTCGGCGGCAGGGCCGTGCGTCGTCGAGTAGATGGCGATCAGACCGACCGCCATCAACCCGGCCCAGCCCAACAGAACACCATAGTCGAGCTTACTTAACCAGGAGCGCATAAATCGTATATCGTAGGGGCGAGGCGTACTCTACCCGAGTTGGAAGAGAAACCGGTCTCGCTTAGTTGTCGATGACTTGGCTGGCGACGTTTCTAACGCGTGCGGCAAGGGCCGCGCGTTCGGGCGCGATGCCTCCGTTGAGGTACTGCTCGGCCATCAGCGAAGCGATAGGCGCAGCAGCCGTCGAGCCGTATCCGGCGTTCTCGACCTGGACGGCAACGGCGATCTGCGGGTTATCGTAGGGCGCGAACATGATGAACACCGAGTTGTCCTTACGGCCTTTTCCGTCCTGCGCCGTACCCGTCTTACCTCCCGACGTGATGCCCGGAATCTGGACGCCGCGTCCCGTTCCAGCTTCCATGACGAGCCGCATTCCATTGCGAACCGTCTCGAAGTGCTCGGCTGCGATCGGAATCTCGAACGGAGCAGGAAGTGACGGACGAACCGTCTCGCCCGTCTCAGGATGCCGCATTTCCTTGATCAGGTGCGGCGAATAGCGCAGACCGCCATTAGCAACTGCCGACGTGTAGAGTGCCAGTTCAAGCGGCGTGTTCTCGACATCGCCCTGACCGATGCCCATGTTCATCCACGAGAGATTCCAATAGTCGCCAAACTTTTCAGCGAAGTAGGTACTGTCAGCGATCAAACCGGGTTGCTGATCTTGCACATCAGTTGTAATCCGCGTACCCATTCCGAAGTAGTTCGCATACCGCTGAAATGTATTGACACCGTTCGCGACCGCAACTTCGTCACGCGGACTGCTGCCACCGATCCGGAGCATCATCTCGAAAAAATAGGTATTGCAACTGCGCTGGATGGCTTCCTCGCTCGCGATGCGTCCGTGGACGTGCATGCAGCGAAAAAAGCGTCCGCCACCCAACGGGTGTCCACCTGAGCACGTTACCGTCTCGTCTTTCTCGATCACGCCTTCGTTCAGTGCCATGAGGGTCATGAACGGCTTCCATGTCGAACCGGGTACTTGGCGCGATTGCGTGGCGCGGTTATAGAGTGGCTTGACCGGGTTGCGCATGATGTAATCCACCTCGGCCTGCGTTTTACGTCGGGTAAAAAAGGTTAGATCGAAATCAGGGGCGCTGACGAGGGCAAGGATCTCTCCTGTGTTGGGGTCGATCGCCACGGCCCCACCTCGTTTGTTGACGAACAAGCTTTCGGCGAGCGCCTGTACACGGCTATCAATAGCCAGATGGAGATCGAAGCCTGAAAGAGGAGGCGAATCATCTTGCCCCTCTTCGTACTTGCCGATGTTCAGCCCGCGCGCGTTTACAAGCTCCCAGCTTCGGCCCAGTTTGCCCCGCAGGTACATTTCATACATGTTCTCGACACCCGTGATGCCGATCATGTCGCCCCTGCGGTAGCCGTCGTCGTAGCGAATAGCGAGTCGATCCTTGTCGATCTCGCGGATATACCCTAGCGCGTGAGATGCTTTGGCATCGGTGTGGTACCGGCGTGTCTGCTTAATGTCGTACGTGACGCCGGGAAGCTGGTACAGATGCTCCTGGACGCGACCAAAGGCCTCAAACGGCACTTCCTCGAACGAGTCTGTCGGCGCGTCGGGGTTGCGGCGAACGGCAGCGTCGAGCTTGGCCCAGACCGTGCTGTCCGATACGGCGAGCAGACGCGAGAGCAGTTGCACCTTGGCCGGATCGAAGTCGTAGCGGCCACCCCCTTCGGCGCGCGAGAAGTAGCGGGGCGTGAGTTGAATCGAGTAGACTGGCCGGTTGTCGACCATCAATCGGTTGCGTCGGTCGAAAATCGCCCCGCGTGACGGACGGACCAGCCGCTCGCGAATGGCGTTGTTGCGGCTCTCGTCGGTATAGCCCTCGGTGTCGAGAAGCTGCATGAACATCAGCCGTCCGCCCAGAATCGCCAGAACGATGAGGATAACGGAGGTGAAGATGCGAACGCGGAGGCGGTAGTCTTCCATGTGGAGCGGTGCGGATACGGACGGTGGCGCGGGGAGAATACTAGAAACGCCACGGACGTGGGTTTCTACACCTCTGGAGCGGGTAGATATGGTAATGTTGCAAACGCGTGATCCTCTGCGCATGCTCCCGCAGCAACCACTTCGTTTTTAGGGGCCTACGCCAAACACTCCGAATGCCCGCGCGCCCGTTCGCCCCTCGTTTGCGACGATTCGCGCACTTCCCCGTCGTAACGAGAAACGCTCGGCCCTACTCCTTACGTTTCCTGATGGCCCCACTTCCGCCTCGCACCGGCGGACTCCACCTGATCGCCTGCTCATGACACCCATCGCCTCTCGCGCCGCTCGACTCGCTGCGCCCGCTCTCGCCCTGCTACTCGTTCTCGCCCTGGCGCTTCCGGCGAACGCGCAGGGATTCGGACGCAACAAGGTGCAGTACGAGAACTTCGAGTTCCGCAGCTTCGACACGCCGCACTTCACGTTTTACTACTACCCCGAGGCGGAGCAAGCCGTGCAGGACGCCGCACGCATGGCCGAGCGCTGGTATCAGCGCCACAGCCGGACGTATCTCAACGCATTCGAAGGTCGCAAGCCGATCATCTTCTACGCCAACGATGCCGACTTCCAGCAGACGAACGTCATCCAGGGGCAACTGGGCGAAGGCACGGGTGGCGTCACCGAGGGGCTGAAGCAGCGCGTCGTCATGCCGCTGACGGGCAACTACGCGGATACCGACCACGTGCTGGGCCACGAACTCGTCCACTCGTTCCAGTACGACATTGCCCTGAGCAAACTGGATACGCTGGGCTTCAATCTGGGTCTGATGCCGCTGTGGATGATCGAGGGCACCGCCGAGTACCTCAGCGTCGGGCGCCGCGATGCACACACGGCGATGTGGCTACGCGACGCCGTCATGCGCGAAGACATCCCGTCGATCAAAGACCTGTCGACGGGCCGCTACTTCCCCTACCGCTACGGCCAGGCAGTCATGGCCTTTATCGGCGGCACGTACGGTGATGCTGCCGTCGCCAACCTCTACCGCATGGCTGGACGTACGGGCGTCGACTCGGCGTTCGTGTACACGCTCGGCATCACGTCGGACAGCCTCTCGTCGAACTGGCATCAGGCCATCCGCGAGACGTATCTGCCCGAGATGGAAGGCCGCACGCCCCCCGACAGTTCGGGTCGCCTGGTTTTGGCCAAAAGCATCGACGGCGGCGACATCAACATCGCTCCGACGCTCTCGCCAGACGGACGCTACGTCGCCTATCTGAGCGAGCGCGACCTGTTCAACATCAACCTGTTCATCGCCGACGCCGCGACGGGAGAGACGGTCCAAAAGCTACGCGAGACCGCGGGTGACCCGCACTTCGACGCGATCCGCTTCATCGCCTCATCGGGCACGTGGAGTCCAGACGGCAAGAAGTTCGCCTTCATCACGTTCGTCGAGGGCGATAACGAGATCTCGATCTACAACGCCGAGCAGCGCAAGATCGAGCGCCGCTTTACCGTCGGCGGTGTCGGCGCCATGTCGAACCCGGCCTGGGGACCAGACGGACGCACCATCGCCTTCTCCGGTCTGGACGGCGGCGTCTCGGATCTCTACCTGCTCGACGTAGAAACGAACGAGGTGCAGCAACTCACGTCGGATCGCTACGCCGACATGCAACCGACGTGGAGTCCCGACGGTGGCACGATCGCATTCGTGACCGACCGCGGACCAGACGGCACCAACTTCGAGACGCTCGACTATGCCGAAGAGCGCATCGCCTTCTACCACCTCGACGGCGACTCGATTAGCGTGCGCGTACCGTTTGCAGGCGCGATGCACCACAACGTGCAATACAGCCCAGACGGACGCTCGATCTTCTTTATCAGCGACCAGGATGGCTTCAAAGACATCTACCGTCAGGAACTGGCGAGCGGCGACCTCTTCCGCATCACCAACGTCAAGACGGGCGTCAGCGGCATCACGGCGATGTCGCCTGCGCTTACGGTCTCGCGCGAAACCGGCCGCATGCTGTTCTCGGTCTTCTCGGACAACGAGTACAACGTCTACGGCCTGGAAGCCGACGAAACGGTCGGTGATCCGGTTGTCCAAGACGGACTGGTGCAGACGCCGGTCGCGCTTGTGCTTCCGCCGGTCGGCGCTGTAAACACGGGACTCGTCGCCGCCTACATGCGCGACGCATCCAGCGACCTGCCGGACGACCTGTCGTTCGACTCGCGTCCGTACAGCGCTCGCCTCAAACTCGACTGGATTGCCCCGCCGACGGTCGGGGCAGGCGTCGGCTCCGGCCCATTTGGACGAGCAGCGATCCAAGGTGGCGTTGCTGCAGGCTTCTCGGACGTGCTGGGCAACCACAACTTGGTCCTCGTGGCCCAGGCCAACGGTACGTTCAAGGACATCGGCGGGCAAGCGGTGTATACCAACCTGCGCAACCGCTACAACTGGGGCGGCGGCGTGTCGCACGTGCCCTACCTGCTGGCGAGCTATCCGCAGTACCTGCGCAACGAAGTCGGCGGAGTCGATTACGTCCAGCAGCGCAACCGGGTCTACGTGTCTCAGGCATCGGGCTTTGCTTCGTACCCATTCTCGCGGACGCGGCGGATCGAGGCCCAGCTAGGCGCGACTCGGTATGGGTTCGACACGGAGCTAGAAATCTACAGGTTCAGCGCGACGGGCCAGTTCCTCGACCGCAACCGAGAAAACGGTCAGAGCTGCGACGACGTAGCGAACAGCACCGATCCGCTGGCTCGGTCGCTTTGCGAACCGGACGCGATTTACCTCGCCCAGACCGGCGCGGCGTTCGTCGGCGACTATGCCAATTTTGGCTTCACCTCGCCGATCCAAGGTGGACGCTACCGCTTCGGTGTGACGGGCATCTACGGCACGTACAACTTCGCCAGCCTGCTCGCCGATTACCGGCGCTACTTCTACGCCAAGCCGTTTACATTCGCCGTGCGCGGCCTGCATAGGGGCAACTACGGCATCGGAGACGACGAGCGAGGCACGCGAATCGGACAGGAATACCTCTACTCGGCGTACTACCCCGGCTTCGTGCGCGGCTACAGCATCGGCTCCATCGAGACCGAAGAGTGCGCGCCTGTCCTCGACCCTGAGACAGGTATCGTATCGAACAGTTGCCCCGTCTTCAACCGCCTGTTGGGTACGCGAACAGCGCTGGCGAGCGCAGAAATTCGGACGATCCTACTCGGCAATGGCGAGATCGGATTGCTCAACTTCCCCTACCTCCCGACAGAACTCACGCTCTTCGCCGACGCCGGTGTCGCCTGGTCGCAAGACTCATCGCCGACGCTCAAATTCGTCACCGGAGACGAAGCGCGGACCACGACCGAGCGCATCCCGGTCACCAGCGTCGGCGTGTCGACGCGACTCAACGTGCTGGGGTTTGCTATCGTCGAGATCTTCTATGCCAAACCCTTCCAGCGCCCCGATCAAGACTGGCACTGGGGCTTTGCGCTCTCGCCGGGATGGTAATCCGAGGAGATCGGAAGGCGGTCAGAACACTCCGACCGCCTTCCGATTCCAGAGGTTGCTCAACCTATCAGAATCCGCTGGATTCCGCAGTTGGATGCCGTCACACCCGGTCGTGCTGCAGTTGGCAGTGCATCATCGTGACGGCCGTTCCCGTCAGCGTGACCCGCGTGTCGTTGTGAACGACGCCGACGCGTCCGCCGCGCGCGCTGGCTTGATAGCCGACGAGTTCGGTCTTCTTCAAGCGCTTGCTCCAGAACGGCCCCAACGCGCAGTGCGCCGAGCCGGTGACCGGGTCTTCGCCGACGCCCACGCCGGGCGCGAAGTAGCGCGAGACGAAATCGCAGGCGACGCCTTCTCTCGCCTGAGCCGTCACGATGACGCCGCGCGGAGTGCGGGGTTCGTCGCCATCGATGATCAGACCTGCCACGTCCGAGAGCGACGGCATGAGTTCGCGGACCTCTTTATCCGAATCGAGCAGGACGAGCAGATCCAAGCGGTTGGCGAACACACGCTGCGGCTTGATGCCCAGCGCCTTCTCGATGCCTTTGGGCGAGCGCACGCGCACGACCGGCTCGGCGGGGAAGTTCATCTCGATCTCGCCGTTCTTCTGCAAGCGGCATGAGAGCGATCCGCTGGCCGTGTTGAACACGATGGCGCTGCCTTTGTCGGCCAGCGCCTGACTCCAGAGCACGTGCGCGGCGGCAAGTGTGGCATGACCGCACAGGTCGACCTCTTCGACAGGCGTAAACCAGCGCAAACGGTACGCGTCGCCTTCTGGGTGCGCGAACGCTGTTTCGGACAGATTCATCTCCGTCGCAACGGCTTGCATCCACTCGTCGGATTGCGGCTCGGGCAGCAGGCAGACGGCGGCCGGGTTGCCGGTGAACGGAGCGTCGGTGAACGCATCGACGGTGATGAGGGAAGTGGGCATGAACAGGTGTTGCAAAGGGTACAGTGGGCAAATCTACGCACGAACGGCCCGACGGATCGGCAAGCCGTGTATCTTGACGCTATGTACGATACCCTTCGTTCGCTCCTCTTTCGACTCCCGCCCGAAACGGCGCATGGCATTGCCGCACGTGTTGGCGCTTTAGGACAGAAGACCGCGTCCGGCTACGTCCGCGACACGTTTGGGTGGGAAGACAACCGGCTGGCGCTCAACATCCTGGGGTTTTCGTTTCCCAATCCGGTTGGACTGGCGGCAGGCTTCGACAAGAACGCCAAGCTGGTGCCTTTGTGGGAGCAGATCGGCTTCGGGTTTGCCGAAGTCGGCTCGGTCACCGCTCGCGCCTCGGCGGGCAATCCAAAACCGCGTCTGTTTCGCCTCGAAGAGGAGCAGGCCCTCATCAACCGGATGGGACTGGGCAACGAGGGTGCCGCCATCATCTCGCGCCGATTGCGTACGCTCCAGCACGACCGACCGTTGGGCGTCAATATTGCCAAGACGCACGACCCGAAAGTTCTGGGCGACGAGGCCCTCGACGACTTTCGCACGTCGTTCGAGCGTGTCGCCGGCTTGGTCGATTACGTAGCCATCAACGTGTCGTGCCCCAACACAGCCGAAGGCAAGACGTTCGAAGAACCGCAGGCGCTCGAAAGCCTGCTTCGTGCACTCACCGCCAAGCGCGACGAGATGGGCATCCGCGTGCCCATGCTGCTCAAACTCTCGCCGCCTGACTCCGATGACTTCGTCTTCGACAGCCGCTACGACGAGACTATCGCCATCGCCAAGGAATATGGGATTGCCGGGTTCATCGCCTCCAACACCGCATCCGACCGAAAGGGTGTAGCGCTTGATTCGGATGCACTGTCGGCCATAGGGAACGGCGGAATGAGCGGCCCGCCCATCGCCGAGCGAGCGACTCGACTGGTACGCTACCTCTACCACCGCGTCGGCGACGAGATGCCGATCATCGGGTTGGGCGGCGTCGATTCAGCACAGGCGGCGTACGATAAAATCCGCGCTGGGGCGAGTTTGGTGCAGCTCTACACGAGCCTCGTTTATCACGGCCCATCCATCGTGAGCGATATCAAGCGCGGCCTAGTCGACTTACTGGACAACGACGGTTTCCTCCATATCCGAGACGCGATCGGAGCGGACGCCTGATGGGGTAGCACATCAGCCCAACCGACTTTTTGAACATCCCGCGTATCGCTCGCGTTACTCCGGCTCCTATCCCGACTTGCATTCTCATGGCCGTCCTCGTTCCGTTCGACACCGTCCCCGAGTTGTTTTACAACCTCGCAGCGCACTACAAAGGCAAGGCGCGCGATGTGGTCCGCCACAAAGACAAACGAACCAAGGAGTGGGTAGGCATCACGTGGGACGAGATGGTCGCCGACGTTCAGGCCATGGCGGGTTACCTGCATAGCAAAGGTGTGCGCCCGGGCGACCGAGTCGCGATCCTGAGCGAGAACCGCCCTGAGTGGTTCGTCACCGACATGGCGACGCAGATCCTGGGGGCCGTCAATGTCTCGCTCTACACGACGCTGCCCGCTGCCCAAGTCGGCTTCATCATCGCCGACAGCGGATCCAAAGTGTTCATCACGTCGACCTCGATCCAACTCCGCAAGGCCGAGAGCATTTATGAGGAGTGCCCAGACTTGGAAGGCATCGTCGCGATGAGCGAGTTGCGCGGAGAGCATCCCGACTACGTGACGTCGTGGGAGGAAGCGATGGCAGCAGGAGCCGAGTACTGGAAGGCCAACGAGTCCGACCTGCGCGCCCTTGGCGACTCCGTCGGGGAAGACGACCTGAGCGCGCTGATCTACACGTCGGGCACGACGGGAACGCCCAAGGGCGTCATGCTGACGCACAAAAACTTTTGCTCGAACGCCAAGGCCGCTAGCGAAGCGATTGGTTTCGACGAGAACGATCACCACCTATCGTTCCTACCGCTGTGCCACTCGTTCGAGCGCACGGCAGGCTACCTGACCGTCCTCGCCAACGGAACGCTCATCTCATACGCCGAGAGCGTCGACGCGGTTAGCAAGAACCTGCTCGAAGTCCACCCGACGCTCCTGGTGAGCGTGCCGCGCCTGTTCGAGCGGATCTACAACGTGATCGCCAAAGGCGTCGAGGAAGGCGGAGCAGCCAAGAAAGGTGTCTTCAACTGGGCGGTATCGACGGGCAAAAAGGTCGCCGAGAAACGCAAGTCGGGCAAGCGCATCGGTCCGATTCTGAGCGCCCAGCACAGTCTCGCTATGAAGCTGGCATTTGCCAAGCTCCACGAGAAACTGGGCGGCAATCTGCGCTTCGCCGTTTCGGGTGGCGCCGCACTGCCTAAGGCCATTGGCGAGTTTTTCGAGGCCGCAGGCGTGACGATTATCGAAGGCTATGGTCTGACAGAAACGTCGCCGGTCTTGGCGGCCAATCCGCTCGACGCGCCCCGCTTTGGATCGGTTGGCCGCATCATGCCGGGTGTGACCGTCGGCATCATGAAGGACGGCGTCATCCTGACCAAGCACACCGGTGCCGTAGGCGACGACAACGCGCTGAGCAGTGGTGAGGGCGAGATCGTAGCGCGCGGCCCCAACATCATGCGAGGCTATTGGAACAACGAAGAGGCTACAGCGGAAGCCATTGACGCCGAAGGCTGGTACCACACCGGCGACGTAGGTCGATTCTCGAACGGATACCTGCAGATCACAGACCGCATCAAGCACATGATCGTGTCGAAGGGCGGAAAGAACATCTATCCCGGTCCCATCGAAGACGGCTTCAAAACCGATCCGCTCATCGACCAAGTGTTGATCATAGGCGAGGGACGCGAGTTTCTATCGGCTCTCGTCGTCACCAACCCTGACCTCGCCCGCAGCATGACCGGCGCGGCATCCGACGAAGCTGCGATGGTCCATCCAGATGTCGAACAACGTGTCAAAGAGACATTCAAAACGTATTCCAAGCAGGCCGCATCACACGAACGCATCCGCGACTTCCGGCTACTCGAAGAAGCCTTCACCGTCGAAAACGAACTGATGACCCCGACGATGAAACTGCGTCGCCGCGCTATCGAAGCGCGCTACGAAGACCTGATCGACGAAATGTACGCCGCTGTCGTATAGGCAAAGCCAAGTTCAGGCGGCTCGAAGTTGCTCAGAATGGTGGGAAGCCTCCTCTCGGACAGCGGCAGTTCTTCCCGTCACCTCCAGAAACACACGTTCATACTGACGTGCCTGCTCATCTCGATCGAACATGAGCGCGTTTTCTGGATCACGGGCGAACCGGTATGCACGGCTTCCCGCAGCCTGTAGTGCAAGCGGTCGATCAATTAACGAGCCAATGCACTGAGAAAAGCCAACCGAATCGGCAGACGGACAATACCATCCAACTCCGTTCTGCTCGACTAAATCTCGCGTCCAGCCTGAGTTGGTGACCAGTGCTGGCGTTCCTGACGCAAGACTATCGTAGATTTTCGAGGGCGAGTTAGCAGCTAAAACGGGGAGCGGCTCAAACGTCACGAGAGAGAGATCGGCACGGCGAAACCAGTGAGCCGTCTGTTCGAGCGGCAAGGTCCCCAAAAATCGGATGTTTCGCAATCTGTCCGCTGCTTCCTGAACCTGTTCTCGGTAGTAGCCATCACCTACGAACACAAACTCGTGGTCGGTTCGATGCGATAACCGTTCAGCCGTCTCGAGCAACAGCGGAATGGCGTTGGCTCTACCCAGAGTCCCGGCATACAGCAGCGTCAGTTTCTGGGACTGTTTGATGTCGCGCACGTCGGGACGCTCCGAAGCGTAGCGCCTCAGTACCACCGTAACTAGTCTCGGTCTTTTCGCCGAATCCCAAGCTGGTGATATGACTCATCATATCAGGGGACAGGGCGAGTACACGATCTGCAGAGCCGTAGAGCCTCCGCGAAAGCCGTTTCAGGGAACGCTCCAGCAGGCGAGGGACAGCCCCCATCTGAATAGGAAACTCAGGCCACAGATCGCGGACTTCAAACACCCAGGGTATCCCCCATCGACGCGCCATCACCGACCCTGCCCACCCAGCAGTGAGCGGAGTCGAACTGGCAAGCAGCACGTCTGGAGACTCCATGTGCTTCATGGCGAACAAAGCTCTCGCCGTAAACCGAGAAAAAGCCCTCAGCCGTTCGGACACCGACATCGCGTTGGTATAGTACAGCGGTACCTCGACGAGCCGTACGCCGCTGGGTACCCAAGGAGTACGGTATACGCCTCGTGTCTTCCGCATCGCAGTAGACGTGATCAGGGTGACCTCATGACGCCGACTCCACTCCTCCATCAATCGCCAATGGCGGGAGGCTGCCGGGCAATCCGGATTGTGGCCGTACTGATACAGAACAGCTATGTGCATAAGAGGTCGGTCCGACGGTGGGCGATGGGAAACCGAATGAGGTGAAGTATACAAACTGATCCCCTCTCTTCCCCTAGCCCTGGTGTCCTGCTGCCTAGCGGCCTACCTCTAACTCATTCTGCTCCTGCCATTTCCATCTCCGACCAAACGGCTTCGATGTTACGCGCAACCGTCAGAAAACCCTCGGGGGCAAAAAACTCAGGAGACGCATCCAGCCGCATTGTCTGCGCCTCTTCAAGCGACCTCCCTGCGCGCCGAGCCGCTCCGACATGCGATGTCAGCGCTTCGAGATACTGCCGCATCGCCCGAACGTCTGCCTGCGTACCGACGACGCCGTAAGCGGGGTTCGAGTGACCGAAGATGTACAGCGTGTCGGCGTCGCCCAGATCGTGGACGCGTTCGAGGACGAGTTGCCAGTTGGTCGTGTTCGCGCCGCTCGTTCCGGGGTCGATGTAGGGGGGAATGCGGTTGAAGACCAAATCGCCGGTGTGGATTACGTTGGCGCGCTCGAACAGGACGACGGCATCACCTGCCGTGTGGCCAGCGCCGTAGTGGAACAGTCGGATCGTTTCGTCGCCGACGTCGAGTGCCGTTTCAGAGTCGAATGTTTCGGTCGGTACGGGTGCCGTCTGGCCTCCCTCCTGCGTAGACGCGCGCATCAAGTCGGGCACTTGGGCATGGGCGACGTGACGCGCAGCCAAGGGAGCTAGAGTCGCGTTCCCGGCTGTATGATCGCCGTGGTGATGCGTGTTGATCAGCAGGTCGAGCGCTCGCCCCGTCTTCTCGTGCAACCCATCGTAGGCGTGCTGTGCCGTGTCAGGATACTGCGTGTCGATCATCGCGAATGCGTCCGATCCAGCGAGATAGCCGATCGTCCCGCCCCGCTCGGTGAACAGACCCACTCCCCTACGCAGCATTGCGAATTGACCGCCTTCGACAGCGAGAGAGGCGGAGCGCGCTTGCGATGGGGCAGACGCCAGCAGAGCAGGTGCGACGAATGCGCCAGCGGCGGCAGTGGAGGCGGAGCGAAAGAAATGGCGACGACGCATGGGCGGAGGGTAGGAAGAAAGACGTTTGCCGAAACTTCGGCGACTGGCAACAGCATAGCACTGCCGATCCCGTTATATTAGTCGTCCGCCAGCGCTCAGCAGGCGGATCACACCATCGGGGTGTGGCGCAGCCCGGTAGCGCGCGTCGTTCGGGACGACGAGGTCGTGGGTTCAAATCCCGCCACCCCGACTCAGAAAGCCGATTCCTTTCAATAGGAGTCGGCTTTCTGCATTCATACACTCATGTCGTTCTCCGTCTACATCTTGGAGTCAGAGACGTCTGGGCGTCTCTATATCGGATGTACGGCCGATGTGGAGCGTCGCCTTGCCGAACACAATGCTGGGCACACGATATCGACGCGTGGGCGTGGTCCCTGGCGACTGCTGGGCGCCAAACAGTTCGCCACACGTGCGGAGGCTGCCCAATGCGAGCGCAAGTTGAAGCAGTGGAAAAAGCCGTCGCGAGTCCGCGAGTGGATTTCCCAAACGTAGCGCGTCCCGCCCGAGCGGGAAGGTCGTGTGTTCAAATCCCGCCACCCCGACTCGGAAAGCCGATTCCTCTTTGTAGGAGTCGGCTTTCTGTGTTTGGCTGGAGGCGAAACGAGAACTCATCGGACTTCACGATTCGGAAACGTCTGTCGCAACGAGCATCTTTCGGCGGGTTAGCAGAGTGATAGTCACTCCAACTGACTTTTATTCCGACATGGACCTCAAAATATCGGGCCGCGCTGCGGTCATCACGGGCGCCGCAGGCGACATCGCACTCGAAACAGCCAAGATTCTCAAGGACGAAGGCGTACGCCTCCTCCTCACCGACCTGGACGCTGACGAACTCAAGCAGGCTGCCGACAAACTGGGCGGCGAGAGCGACGACTTGGTCACCGTCGTCGCCGACCTGTCCAGTCAGCAGGGTGCCGACAAAGTCAAAGCCGCCGTCGACTGGGACGTCGATATTCTCTTCCACGCAGCAGGCGTGACCGGAGCCAAGGGCGACCCGCTGCGCGACATCAGCGAGGAAGACTGGAATCACGCGTGGGAAGTCGACTTTCTTTCGGGCGTGCGGATGAGCAAGGCGTTCATCCCGCCGATGCTGGAGCGCGGATGGGGCCGGGTCGTGTTTGTGGTGAGTGAGAACGTGGCGCAGGCATACCCGGACGAGGTGGTGTACAACGCTTCGAAGGCTGCCACGCTGACGTTCGCCAAAGGCATGAGCCAGGTGTACACGCAGAAAGGAGTCCTCATCAACTGCATCGCTCCGGCCTTTATCAAGACGGACATGACGGACGGTATGATGGAGAAGCGCGCCAAGGAGATGGGTGTCAGCGAAGAGGAAGCCGTCGAGTCGTTTCTCAAGGAGGAGCGTCCGCATTTGGTCGTCGGGCGACGTGGGCGAGCGGACGAAGTAGCGCCTGTAGTGGCGTTTCTCTGCTCTGAGCGCGCGTCCTTCGTCACCGGCTCGAACTATCGCGTCGACGGTGGAGCGGTGCAGACGATCAACGTCTGATGGCAACCGCATTCGATGCGGCGCAGGTTGCAGCACAAGCAGGCGGCCCGTTCAGCGGTCCAGTCGGCTTCCGCGACGTCGAGCGTTGGGCAGAATCGGTCGACTTGGGCGAGACGGTCGGCGAGATGCGCCCGGCGTTTGAACGACTGCTGCGGGGCGATGCAGCGGGATCGCCTTCGACCCTTGGGCGCTCCGTCGAGATTGGTATCGACGGACTGCTCTTCGGCTCGTCTCCCGATCCGTGGACAGATGCAGAGGCCGTCGTTGTTTGGCTGGGCGGGGGCGGGTACGTGCTCGGTTCGCCCGAGTCACACGAGCGGCTGCTGGCCTACGTCGCCACAGCTACGGATCTGCCGACGTTCGCACCGCGCTATCGGTCTGCTCCCGAATACATTTGGCCCGCCCAACTCGCCGACGCCCTCGCAGCCGCGCGTGCTGTCCAAGACGCCGGTTGTCGACTGGTCTTGGGCGGTATCAGCGCAGGGGGGCATCAGGCGCTCAACACTGCGCTCCACCTGGCCCGCGATGGTCGCCCCGCAGATGCTCTCGTCCTCCTCTCGCCCAACACCGACCGGAGCGGCAAGAGCCAGACACGTCAGCTCAATACGCCGCGTGATCCGATGATCGACGACGAGGGCGACCGCGCGTTCGCTGAGATGGCGATGAGTCACCTGCCGGACGACAATCCAGAGAAGTCCCCACTTCTCGCCGACCTTTCGATGCTTCCACCAACTCACATCGAAGTCGGCGGGCGCGAAGTGCTGCTCGACGACAGCCGCCTGCTCGCTGAGTATGCTACGCGTGCCGGAGCAGATGTCTCGCTGCACATCGACGAGAACGCCTTCCACCTGTGGCAACTGTTTACGCCTTGGCTTCCTGCCGCTAATCATTCCCTCGACCGAGTCGCAGCGTTCATTAGCGAGAGGCTGGTTCTTCGCGGGGAGATGTGACGCGTTTTGATCTCCCGCCACGCTTCGTCGCCTCGTGACGCGGTTCGTCGGCGTGCGATAGCCAACCTGTGGTCAGGTGCGGTAGCCTCACGGTGTCTACTCCAACACCGCCATGCTCCGCCTGCTGCTGCTCCCCGCTCTTGCTCTGTGTCCCAGCGTGCGAGCGCAAACCGTCATCGTCGGCGAGGTCGTCGACGGGCGAAGCGTTGGGCTTCCGTCGGCAGGCGTCCAAGTCGTCGGGACGATTGACGGGGCGGCGACGGACCGCGACGGACGATTCTCGTTTCGGACGCGAGCGACGGGACAGCAGGTCGTCCGCGCGTCGATGCTGGGAATGGAGACGGATGAGCGAGCAGTCGACCTCAAGGGCGACACGGTCCACGTCCGGTTCGTACTGCGGCAGACGCTGATCGCGCTCGACGAAGCAGTCGTCACGGCAGCGTTCACGACGGGCGACGCCGAAACGGTCACGCTCTCGCCGCTCGAAGTCGTGACGACGCCTGGAGCTTCTGCCGACCTGTTTCGCGCAATCCAGAGCTTTCCGGGCGTCACAACGGTGGGCGACGGCGCCGGGTTGTACGTGCGAGGCGGTATGCCCAGCGAAACTCGGACGCTGATCGACGGAGCGTTCGTGTCGCATCCCTACAAATACGAGTCGCCTACGGACGGCGCGTTTGGGACGATCCCACCGTTTCTGGTCGCCGGGTCGTCGTTCGCATCGGGCGGATTCGGCGCGCGGTACGGCAACGCCCTCTCCGCCGTCCTCGACCTAGACACGCCGGACCTTCCGACCGAACGAACCGCATCTGTCACCGCCGGACTCGCCGGAGGCGGCGGCGAAATCTCAGCCCCTATCGTCCCCGGATCGCTCGGACTGCGACTGACCGGCAACCGCAGCGCGACTGACCTGCTCTTTGCCGTCAACGGGCGCGATGGCGACTTCGAGACGACGCCACGCGGGGCCGATGGATCGGCGAGCCTCACCTACGCCTACGGCGATGCGGGCCGCATCAAGCTATTCGGCTTCGGCGCAACTGACCGTCTGGGCGTTCTGGTCGACGAGCCGACGGCGACGGGCACGTACCGCAGTACGTCCGAACGCGGGCTGGGCGCGCTCTCGTGGCAAGACCTGTGGGGCGACACGTTCATCGAAGCCACCGTCGCCGCCAACCGCTACGGATCGCGCCGCACGCTGGGAGCGCTCGATCTCCGTCCGACCGAAAGCGCAATCCAGGCGCGCGTCGACGCGGAGAGGAGCTTGTCCAAGACGATCACCCTGCGCGGCGGCGGTGAGTTCGAGCGGTCGACGAGCCGTTTCGAGGGCACGATCCCCGTCGGCGACGATGCGCTGGCGCCGGGCGCGTCGGTCTACACGCTGGACGAACGCATCGCAGCCGACCGCATCGGCGGCTACGTCGAGGCGTCGATACAGCCACTGCGTAGGCTCGTCGTCACGACCGGAGTGCGGACGGATCACCACACGCTGGCAGATCAGACGGTCGTCGATCCACGCGTCGAGGCTGTTTGGGCGGCGACGGACGCGCTCCGATTCAGGGCGGCGTGGGGCATCTACCACCAGTTCGCCGCGCCGTTCGAGTACAACTCCGAGTCCGGCAGCGCCTCCCTTTCCGCAGCCCGCGCCGAGCACTGGATCGCCGGAGCGTTCTACACACGCGATCTGCTGACGCTCCGCGCCGAGGCTTACACCAAACCGTACCGCCACCTCGCCATCGAAACCGCCGACGCTCCTCTCTCATCCATCGGGTCCGGGCTGGCGCGCGGCGTCGACCTGTTCGTCCAGTATGGCGCCTTTCTGCGCACGCGCGCCAACGGGTGGATCAGCTACAGCTTCTTACAAGCCGAGCGCGACCAAACGCGGCAGCTAGGCTCGGCGGTCGACGTGCAGCGCGGCCCGGCACCGTTCGACGTGCGGCACAACCTATCGGTCGTCGGCAAGCTGCGCGTCGTCGGATTCTGGTACGTCGGCGGAGCGATTCGCTGGGCGTCGGGCGCACCGCACACGCCGATCATTCGAGGCGAAGATGCAGGCGGCTACTGGCTGCCGGTCGAAGGCGACGTCGGATCAGAGCGGCTCCCCTCGTTCGCGCGCGTCGACCTGCAAGTCAGCCACTACTGGCCGATCCGCGACGGGCTAGCGCTAACGGTATTCGGCGCCCTCTCCAACGCCGCCGACCACGCCAACGCGCTGGGCTACACCTACACAGCCGATTACGCCTCGCGCACGCTTGACCTGACGACGTTTCGCCGCAGCGCTTTTGCCGGGTTCACGCTGGCGTACACGCGGTGAGGTTAGAGCAGCGCGCCAGCTTCACCACGTCCGGCGAATCGGGTGCGCTTCGGTGTTGAAGACGACGCCCTCGTAATCCAGCACGTCGGCGGGCGAGAAGAGCAGGTAGTAATACTTGAACGTCTCGGCGAACAGAAAACTCTGCTGCTCGTCGGCCTTCTCCTTGGTGACGACGCTCGCCAGCGTCGCGTAGCCAGCGTCCGCGCGGCAGTATCGGACGAAGTCGTCGAACAGCGACAGGCCCATCGTGCGATAGCTGGAGTCGCCGGTGTAGTGGTGCAGGATGTAGGCCGATTCGACGATTTCGGGCCGCAGCGGATACCGCGCGCTCGTGACTTCCATCGTGCTATAGTCCAGCCGCTCGGGTTCGATGCCGTGCAGATTCCACATCTTGAACGACGACGCCTGCAATGCTTTAGCCTGCTCCACGTCGCCGGACAGAGCGAGAACGCCGGGCCAGAACGCGTCCAAGGCGCCGTAGGCCGTAGCTGTCCGCTCGCCCGTGTTCATGTCGGCGTGGCCGTACCACAGACCGGTGTCGGTCGAGTCGGCGAGGTAGCGGTTGACGGCGGGGATCGACGCTTCCCACATCGCGCGGCAGTCGGCATCGTCGAACAGAATCGCACATTTGAGCAGGTACTCGTAGTACGAGTCGATGTAGGCGCTGATGCTGCTGTCGGTCCCGGTCCACTCGCCGGTTTCGACGTCGAGCGTAGTGCCGACGAGTCCGATGTCGGAGCGGCGCTCAAAGATCGCGACGAGGGCGCGTTTGGCCGTGTCGTAGAAAATCGGATTGTCCGTCAGTTTGCTCAGCGTGCCGAACTCGATCAGCAGCGTGCCCGACTCGGCGGGGTTGGTGTTGCCGTCGCGCACCTCGCCTGTCCGCAGGTTGACGTAGCGGTACGGCATCCCCGTCGCCGACTCAAACGCGGGCAGCAGGCGCGTCCCCAGGTCCTCGGCCAGATCCAGCAGCCGCTCATCGCCGGTCATCTGGTAGGCCGACAACAGCCCGCCCAGATGCCGGATCGTGATCTCGAACACCTGGACCGACATGTCGTGGTCGAACGACAGGTTCTCGGCGACGAAAGCGACCGTGCTATCCGCCTCGGCGTCCAATCCCATCAGCAACATCGTGCTCATCGCGTCGACGGGCGTCGTGTAGATCGCGTGATCGTACCAGTTGTGGCCCGATTTGGAGAGCGGCTTCAGGTCGTCGTAGCCCCACGCGTGCGAGCGATAGCCGTGCCATGCGTGCAGAAACTCAGCCTTGACGCGCTCGCGGGCATCGGCGAGCGTGGCTTCGTCCGGCCCAGCATCGACGACCGGCGCTTCGGATTCGGGCGATGCGCAAGCGGCGAGCAGCAGCAGGGCGAGGCAGGAGAGCGCGGCGGATAGTCGAGACATGAGGGAGATGCAAGGGTGAGGGATTGGCGAAGGTACGCGCGCAGACGGATCAGACAACATCGCGCGGTTCTCGGGGCGGATCGCTTGCGAACAGGCCGATGCCCAGGACCGGCAGCAAGAAGGCGACAGCGAAACCTGCGAACGACAGCACCTGCCACGGGGCGTAAGCGGCGAACGGAACGCCCAGCGTCGCCACCATGAAGACCGCCGACGGCGTCCACGGGACCACGCTTTCGAGCATCGTCCCGGTGTCTTCGAGCGAGCGCGAGAGCACCTTGCGCGACAGACCCAGCGCGTCGTACTTCGCCTTGAACGCATCGGCGACGATGAAGCTGGTCGCGTACTGGTTCGACGTGAGCGAGTTGGTGATGGCCGCCGCCGCCAGCGTCGACCAGATCGTGGCGATGCGGCCTTTGGCAAACCGAAACGCCCGGTTGACGACGGTGTCGATGGCCTTGACGTGGTCCATCGCGCCGATGAAGAAGAAGACGGTGATCGCGATCACGACGGCGTCGACGAGCGCGTAGAGTCCGCCTCGGTCGAGCAGAGTCGTCACTCCGTCGGTCACGCCGACTGCCCACGGCGCCATCGACGTGTCGAACCCACGATAGACGGATTGGAGCACGTCGGCCAGCGTGAACGGCTGGAAGACCAGCGCGAGCAGGCACGCAGTCAGGGTCGAGACGACGAGCGTCGGCACCGTCGGCATCCGCAGCATCGACCCGCCGAGCACGACGAGGGGCGGGACGAGCAGCAGCACGTGGAACGAGTAGATGGAGTCGAGCGCGTTCAGGAACGGCTGCATCTGTCCCAGATCGGCCCCAACGATGGCGGGCGGGCGGACGAACCCCATGACGGCGTAGACCGAACAGGCGATGAGCGCGGCGGGGACGGTCGTCCACAGCATCGACCGGATGTGCTCAAATACGTCGATGTCAGCGGCAATCGCGGCGATGTTGGTCGTGTCCGAGAGCGGCGAGAGCTTGTCGCCGAAGAACGCTCCGCCGACGACTGCGCCCGCCGTGATGCCCAGATCACCACCCATCGCCGACGCAATCCCAATCACGACCACGCCGACCGTCCCCGCCGATCCCCACGACGTGCCTGTGAGCAGCGAGAACACGACGGGCACCAGAAACGCGCTCAGGTAGAGAACCGACGGGTGGATCAGTTTCAAGCCGTAATAGATCAGCATCGGAATCGTCCCCGCCACCATCCAGCTTCCGATGATCATGCCGATGCCGAAGAAGATGAAAAACGCCGGCAGCGCACGCGTCAGCTTGGCGACGATGGTGGCCTGAACGTCGGCCCACCGATGCCCCAGAATTCGCAGTTCGGCGACAGCGAACGTGGCCGCGAGCACGAACACGACTTCGAGCGGAAACGCCGGTTGCCCGAACACCTGAGGCCGCAGGATCAGTCCGTACGTCACCAACCCGAGCAGCACCAGGATCGGCAACAGCGCTTGTCCGAACGTGACGCGCGGCGCAGCCGGATCGGTGGTGGAGGCGAAGGACACGGCTCGGCTCAGAAGGATGGGGAGAGGTACTGACAGACACGGCTATAGATGACCGGTTACAGTTCCAGATCCATTGGCATGGCGCAGCCCTCTCCCCCGTCTCCGTAGGTGCGCGCCACGAACGCTACGTCTTCTGCGAGCGTGACCTCGAAGAGGGTGTCGTATTCGCAACTGGGCAGGTCGGCGGTAGTCGGGCCACCCAGCGCTTCGACCGTCGGGCCGACCGTGTTGCTGTGCCCGACAACGAGCACGCGACTCCCGGCAGGCAGCGCGCGAACAGCACGAGCCGTGCGCACGGCGAGGCTGTCGACGCCTCCGTCGTTGGACACAACGGTGGGCGTTATCGCCAGCCGCTCGGTCAGGGGCTGCGCCGTCAGGCTGGTGCGCTGGTAGGGCGTCACCAAGACTGCGTCGATGCCGCCGGGCGCCAACGAATCGGCCAGTGCCTGCGCCCGCGCCATGCCGATCTCGGACAGCGGCGGATCAGCGCTCTCGTCCACCTTCTCGGCGTGACGGACGAGATAGACGGTCGTGGCTTCGGACGCATCGTCTGCGGTAGGTGCGTCGGGCGAGGTGCAGGCGGCGAGGCAGAGAGCGAACAGGACGAGAAAACGCATGGGAGCAGTGGGGAACACGGAAGATTGGGTCTGGTGATCGGGGGCGACGAGCCGCGCACCAGGCCGACTATCCGCAAAGTAGCGCGCAGGCAACGCCACTCCGGTCGAGCTTGCATTTCTACTCCAGACGGCAACCCATTCCGCATCAGTTCGCACGCGCATCGGTCAATCCTTCCGCCCATCCGCGCCTCAGTCGAGATAGGCGCTCGGCACGCCGGTTGCCCCACTCCACAGCGTCACCTCTTCCCCGCTGCTATGGATACCGTCAAAGTTCAGGTCTTACGCCAGGCGATGGGCGCGTACACCAAGCGGACCCAGGCGATCAACTCGAACCTCGCCAACCTCGACACGCCGGGCTATCGCCGGATGAACGTCACGTTTGAGGAGCACCTGCAGGAGATGCGGCGCGGTGTCCCCGGCGTGCGCGATGCCGACGATCTGAAGAGCACCGTCTCGCTCGACGCCGACGCCCCCGTTCTCGAACACGAAATGCTCGACATGGCCGAAACCGGCATGCGGACTCAGCTAGCGAGCCGCGCCCTCCGCGAGCACTTCGAGTTGATGCGAACGGGCATCTCCGGTCGCTCCCAATAGAGTCTTCTGACTAATGATGGTCCACGCCATCACACGTTTCCACCACCTCTCTCCGACAACCGATGCTCATTCCCAAGCGCTTCCACTCGATGTTTCGCACGTCGGCGCGTGGGCTGGAGTCACAGCGCATCGCGATGGCGGCGTCGACCGAGAACCTCGCCAACGCGCGTACCAGCCGGGCCGAAGGCGAGGAGGCGTACCGGGTCAAACGGGCCGTCCACACCGCCGACGGAGCAATGAGCGGTCGATTTCAGAACCTGCTCGCCAATCGGACGCAGGATCTCATGGGATCGAACGGGCAGCACCTGTCGGGCAACTCGCTGAGCCGTCGGTTGGGCGAGGAAGACTTGGGACCGCAGACCGAAATCGCCGAGGAAGCTGCCGAGCGATTGGAATACGACCCGACGCATCCGCACGCCGACGCCCAAGGCTACGTCCGCTACGCCGACGTGAACGTGGTCGAGGAGATGGCGCGGATGATCTCGGCGAACCGCATCTACGAGGCCAACCTCGCCGCCGTCGAGAGCACGAAGCAGATGGCGAAGAACACGATGCAGATGTAACCCGAGCTAGCCGCTCCCCCTTTCCCTACCCCGACCGATGATCAACCCTTACCAAAGCCGCGCGACGCTGTTTACGCAGATGCAGGCCCGCCAGACGACGGCGGCGCAGCCCGCAGAGCGCACGGCGTCGATTCAGCAGGCCCAGGCGCCCGCCAAGCCCATCGCCGCGCAAGAAGCGCAGCGCATTCAGGGCGCGTTTCCCGAATCGCCGGTGATGTCGATGCGCCTCTACGGGCGTGGCAACCAGACACAGACGATCTCGCCCGGAAGCGTCGGCGGGCATTTGGATTTGCGCGGGTAGACGGCGGCGCTTGCCTGACGCCGTTATGTATAACGGCGCTACGATCTCATCAGACTCTGTACCGCCGTTATACATAACGGCGCCTCTTCCATCCTCTCGCCATGACCGTTTCGCAACTCCAGCGCCTACGCCAGACCGGGCTGACCGACGGTCGGCTTCCCGTCCCGCAGTCGCGCCCGAGCGAAACGTCGTTCGGCGACACGCTCAAAGACGCCATCGGCAAGGTCGACGCGAGCCAGCAGGCTGCCGACCAGCAGATCGAAGCATTCGTCGCCGGTGATCAGGACGACTTGCACGAGGTCATGATCGCGATGAACCAGGCCAAGCTGACGTTTCAGCTGATGACCGAAGTCCGCAACAAGGCGCTCGAAACGTACCAGGAGTTGATGCGGATGCAGGTATAGGCCTGCTGCTCTTCTACCAGACCCCACCCGGCTTTGAGGCTCGGTGGGGTTTCTCTGTTTTCGGACTTTTAGTCGCAGCAGATTCGTCCAAAGAGGCAAGGCTTTCCGCGTGCGTGCGTCCGACCTACGTCTCGGCGTCTATCGCGTGGTGCAAGCGGCCCGGCACGCCGGTTGCATCCCCAGCTAACCGACGCCACTCCCCCACCTCATGTCCCAACTCGAAGCTGTCCAATCGTTCTGGAACCGCTTGCCGACTCAGCAGCGGTTGATTCTGGGCGGCGTAGTAGGCGGTACGATCCTGCTGCTCGCGGCGCTAGCGTTCTGGTCGAGCCGCCCCGACATGACGCTCCTCTTCGGCGGACTGTCGTCGGGCGATGCGAATACGGTCGTCGAGGCGCTGCGCGACGAAGCGGTGGCGTACGAACTCAAGGAGAACGGATCCGCCGTCTACGTGCCGCGCGATCAGGTGTACGAATTGCGGCTTCGATTTGCCGCGCAGGGACTGGCAGGCGATGGGCAAGTGGGCTACGAACTGTTCGACGGCAACATGCTCGGCATGACCGACTTCATGCAGAAGCTCAACCTCAAACGCGCGCTCGAAGGCGAACTCGCGCGAACGATCGCCGCGCTGGGGCAGGTGCAAATGGCACGCGTCCACTTGGTCATTCCCGAGCGCAGCGCGTTTGCCGAAGAGTCGGACGAACCGACAGCCAGCGTCGTCATCCAGACCGGACGCGGCGTCACACTCGACAAGCAGGAAGTCGCTGGCGTCGTCAGCTTGGTGTCCGGCGCCGTCGAGGGACTGAGCGACGACAACGTGACCGTCCTCGACGTGCGGGGCAACTTGCTGTCCAGCCCAGACGGACGCGACGCCGACGCCGTACTGACGAGCAACCAGATCAACGTGCAGCGCGCAACCGAGCAGCACCTAGCACAGAGCGGACAGACCATGCTCGACCAAATGCTCGGCCCCGGCAACGCCATCGTGCGCGTCGCGGCTGAACTCGACTTCTCGCGCGGCGTCGAAGAGCGCGAACTCATCGACCCCGAATCGGCTACCGTCGTGAGCGAGGAAAAGCTCGACGAGCAGTCGCCCGACGCAGGCGCCGCCAACTCGACGGTCCGCAACTACGAACTCAGCCGCACACGCGAACGCGTCGAGAAGTCGACCGGAGAGATCAAGTATCTGACCGTGTCCGTCATCCTCAACCAGAAGCAGGTCGCCGACGAAACGGCCGCCGAGCAGAACGGCAACGTCGCGCTCACGCCCACGCCTTATGCGGCGGGCGAGATTGAAGACATCACCGCGTTGGTCCAGAACGCCGTCGGTTTCCAGCCCGACCGAGGCGACCGTTTTGCGCTCCACCAGACGCGCTTCGACACGTCAGTCGACGATGCGGTCGAGCAGGAGATGCTGACGATGGAGCGGCAGCAGCAAACGCAGGTCTACATCCGCTACGGACTGTTGGCGCTCGCGCTCGGCGTCGTGGCCTGGCTGCTCTGGTCGACGACCAAGCGGCTCACGGCACCCGTCCGGGTCGAGGCAAAAGAGATCAATCCCAAAAAGCAACTGTCGGGCGCATCGGTCGGTCCGAACGGGGCGCTCGTTCCGACGAACGGAGACGAGGACGGACTGGTGATCGTCGACGATATGTATACCTCCAAACTCTCGCCCGAAGCCAAGGCCCGCCTGAAGGCCAAACACCAGATGTTCGAGGAGATCCAGCAGCACGCCGTCGAAGTGCCCGAGGAAGCCGCCGACCTGATCCGCTCGTGGCTCGTCGAAGACGTCGAAAACGGCAACGTGAAACTGCGCGTCCCCGCAGGCGGCGAAACCGCCGTCGGCGTCTCCTGATCGCCCATTACCCATCTCCATGCCCGACCAACTGACAACTGCTGAAGCGCAGCAGACCGACAACGCGGCCGCTGTGATGGCGGTCACCGAGAACGTCAAGCTCGCCGCCCGCAACGCCGCAGCCGACCTGACCGGCGCGCAAAAATCGGCGGTCCTGCTGATCGCACTGGGCGTCGAGGGCGCGACAGCGGTCTTGCGCAAACTGCACGACGAAGAAGTCGAACGCATCTCGGTCGAGATCGCCCGCTTCCGCAACGTGTCCGGCGACGTCGTCGAGGCTGTCCTGATGGAGTATCGGGACATGAAGATGGCCCAGAACTACATCGCACAGGGCGGCAGCAATTTCGCGCGTGAGGTGCTCGTGGCGGCGCTCGGCGACCGGCGTGCCGAGGAGATCATGATGCGCGTCGAGGCGGCGATGGAGGTGTCGGCGTTCCACCTGCTGCAGACCGTCGAGACGAGCCAGTTGACCAACTTCCTCACCTACGAACATCCGCAGACGGCAGCGCTCATCCTGGCGCACCTCAACAGCCGCAAGGCCGCCGACATCATCGCCGGATTCAGCGCCGAGATGCAGTCCGAGGTGATGGTCCGGCTCGCGACGATGAACAAAACCTCGCCCGAACTGCTGCGCGACATCGAAGAAGTCATCCGCGGTCAGATCGGCAGCCTGTTCGGGACCGAGCTGTCGACAGCGGGCGGCATCGACAAGGTCGCCGACATCTTGAACAACATCAGCCGAGCCGCCGAGCGCTCGATCATGGACGGCATCCGCGACAGCGAACCCGAACTGGCGGCCAACATCAAGAACCTGATGTTCACCTTCGACGACCTGGTCGGCGTGTCGGGTCGCGACATGCAGCGCCTGCTGATGGACGTCGATCAGAAAGACCTGGCGCTGGCGATGAAGGCGGCGGGCGAAGATCTCAAACAGAAAGTGTTCGGCAACGTGTCCGAGCGCGTGGCAGAGGCGCTGAAGGAAGAGATCGAATTGCTCGGCCCCGTACGCGTGTCGGACGTGGACGAGGCGCAGAAAAACATCCTCGCCAAAGCGCAGCAGTTGGAGGAAGAGGAAGAGATCACGCTCGGACGCAGCGGCGGCTCGACAGACGAACTACTCTAAACGATGGACACCTCCGCCATTCGCACGCGCGTTATCCGAGGCGCCGCAACGACCGCGCAGACCGAGGTGCACGCGCGTCTGCCGAGCATCGTGCGAGGTATCCCGGATCTCCCCACGGAAGTCCACGCCCCGCGCCTGACGCGCATCGTCCGCGCCAAGGACGCACGCGTATCGGCCCGCCCCGTCCGCATCGCCGACCTGACAGGCGAAGTCGCTCACGCACTACCCAACGTCCCGGACGAAGTCGATGTGGGCGACCTTCACGCGCCGTCCGCCGACCTGGATTTTGAAGCCGGACTCGACACCGCGCCCTCGGCCCCACCACTTCCCCCAGTCGATGTCGAGGCGCTGCGCGAGGAGATCGCAGCGGAGTGGCGCGAGCGCCTGGACGACGAGGTCGAAAGAGCACGCGACGATGGCTACCGCCAGGGCCACGCCGACACGCTCCGCACCCACCAGCGCAAGTTCGAGCAGGACCGCGAAAGCCTATCCGCCGACGTAGCCGCCCTCGCTGCCGCTCGCTCCAAACTGCTCACGGACAGCGAAGAACTCGCCGCCCGACTCGCCTTCGACGTAGCCGAGTCGATCCTCGGCGCAACGATTCCTGAGGCAGCGCGGCGCGCGTCGATGGGTGCGCTGAATCAGGCACTCGAACAGATCGCCGCCGATCAAACGATCGTCGCCACCCTCCACCCCGTCGACCTGCTCCGGCTGAGCGAAAACGGTCTGTCCGACGAGATGCAGGCTGCCCACGCGGGCCTCAAACTCGAAGCCGATCCCCTTCTCGAAGAAGGAGACTGGCATTTGGCGACGCCCGACGCCGTCGTTCGCAGAGTCCGTAGCGAACTACTCGGCACCTTGCGCCGCCGCCTGGGTCTGCTGTCGATGGCGGGGTAGCGTGCTCTGGCCGTCACCTCATAACGAGGAGAGCGGAACTTGCAGCGGTCGTTGTGCGCTACCGCGTCGGTTTTCTCTCCGATCGTTACGTGGCGTACTTCTCTCTTTTGGCTGGACTGGTGCTGCTGGTCGTCGGCGCCGACGCGTTGGTGCGGGGCAGCGTCCACGTGGCGCAGCGGATGGGCATTTCGTCGCTGCTGATCGGGCTGACCTTGGTGGCGTGGGGCACGTCGGCGCCTGAACTGGTCGTGAGCGCGCGGGCTTCGCTGGCCGACCAGGGCGGCTTGTCGCTGGGTAATGCGGTCGGCTCGAACATCGTCAACTTGAGCGTGATTTTGGGCCTGACCGCCTTGATTCGCCCGCTGCGCGTCGCGTCTGAAATGGCCGAGCGTGAGTTTCCGCTCCTCATCGTCGTGACGCTGGCAACGACCGCGCTGATCGTCACGAGCGGGCTGCTCAGATGGGAAGGCGTACTCTTGCTGGCTGTCCTGATCGTGTGGACGCTGTGGCAGATCCGCAGTGTGCGGCAAGCGGCTCCCGAACTGACGCACGTCGACGACATCATCGAGGTCTCGAAAACCGTGGGCGCAAAGTCGACGTGGACGAACGTCGTGTTTATCGTCGTCGGACTGGGCGCGCTGGTTGGGGGTTCGTCGTTGTTCGTAGGAGGCGCGAGCGATCTGGCAACGGCGTGGGGCTGGTCTGAAGCTCTGATCGGGCTGACCGTCGTCGCCGTCGGTACGAGCCTGCCCGAACTGGCAACGTCGGTGGCAGGCGTGCTCAAAGGCGAAGGCGATCTCGCTATCGGCAATGTGGTCGGTTCCAACCTCTTCAACCTGACGGGCGTGCTGGGCATCGCCGCCGTCGTCCGCCCCGTCCCCGGCGGCCTGCTGCTGCCCATCGACTTGATCGCGCTCGTCGCGCTGACGCTACTGGCCGTCCTAGCATTGCGCACCGGATTTCGGCTGGGACGCATCGAGGGCGCATTGCTGCTTGCAGGGTACGCGGGCTACGTCGTGCTGCGGATGGGCTGAAACCCGGTTACGCGAGAGAGCATCCGTAGCACGACGCAGGCAACAGATGCTGTCGTACATCGGTACCGGTCTCCCACTCTCCCTCTGACCGCATGTTTTTCGACGGCCTCGGCGATCTCCATCGCCTCCTCGTCATCACGCCGCTCGCGTACGTCACGCTGGTACTGTTCCTACGCGTTTCGGGCAAGCGGACACTCGCCAAGATGAACGCCTTCGATCTGGTCGTGACGGTGTCGCTGGGCAGTATGCTGGCCTCGCTCATCCTCACGCCGTCGATCTCGATGAGCGAAGGCGCGCTGGCCTTCGCCCTCCTGATCGGCCTGCAGTATGTGGTTGCGTGGTCCGCCGTACGATCCAAAACGGTGCAGAAGGTCATCAAGTCGGACCCGACACTACTCGCCTACCGCGGATCGTGCCTGCCCGACGCACTGCGATCCGAACGCGTCGCTGAAGCCGAAGTGATGTCCGCCGTCCGCAGCGCAGGGTATGCCGGACTGGACGATGTCGCCGCTGTCGTGTTCGAAACCGACGGTTCGTTCAGCGTCATCGCCGATGGAGCCAACGACCAACAGCTAGCCGCCCTTCGCAAAGTGCCTGCGCTCTAATCTAGCGGACGACGACGGTGCGCTCTGCGACTTGGTTGTCTACACCGAAGGCGCGAATGAGGAACGGACCAGACGTCGGGGCTGCCGTTTCGACGGTGTGAGGCACGGGAACGATGACTGTGAGGCAATTTGCTCCGCGAGGACTCTGGTTGAACGGGCGAATCACGAACGCATCGGCCACCTGCGCCGACTCGGTTCGGGCACGCTGGACGCAGCTACTACCACCCATCGTCCGCACCGTCACCTCGAAGCGTTGCCCGACTCGCACCGTATCGGGAGCGGTAATGGCGTCTTCGGCTTCCAGTCGCGCCTCAAACACGTCGATTGTGTTAGACCCACCGATTAGGGCGTCGCAGCCGGACATGATCGAACAGAGAAAGAGGAGTCCAAAGAGGCGACGCATACAGGCAGTAGAAAATGCAAGTCGTGAACAGATCGCCCGATTTGTATACAATCGGAGACAGTCGTTGCGATGAGCGATCAAGAGCGAGTTACCGACCCAATCTGAGTCAGCGGACGACGACTCTATGTGCAGCGGTCTCCTCACCTCGGACATCGGGATCGTCTGAGAGACGACCGTAGGCTCGAATCGTCAGCGTTCCAGTCCTAGTAGCCGTCACGGTCACATCGTGGACGATAGGGGCCGCCCACACGTTGACGCATTGGGGTTCGGGCGGCGGTAGGTTGTAGGGGCGGATTTCGCGCGAATCCGCCGTCGCCCTTACCTCTGTGCGCGCCACACGCGCTCCGCAGCCTTCGTACTGTGTCACGACGCGCACGTCGAACGGCACTCCAACGGAGACGGTATCCGGCGCGAGGATCGGCACGTTTCCCAGAACTGGGTCGATGGCGAGTTTGCCCAATCGTCCGGGTTCTTCTGCTCCGCCCGACGGGTCGAACGGATTGCAACCCATGGCCAACAGAACCAGAGCAGTGAGGAGATAGCGCATGAGATCACCAGAGACTTTAGTATCCGTACGATACGCCAAAGCGGAGTGCCGACTCTAAAAACGTACCCCAACGGTCGAGGCAGTCCACTCACTAGTCAGCTATCGGTGGGACAGTCGTTGCCGAAGTTGCGTGACGCATCGCAGCGAACGAAAATCGTCCTGCGTCACCCGGCTGTACGAGCCGAAGATGCCAACGCCGTTTTCGACACGGTCGAGCACGTTAGGAATCTCGCCCGGCGATAGCGTCGAGCCGCCGCTTTGCACCGTCTGTGAACGCAAGAAATCGTACAGGTTGTCGTCGACAGCGCTGGCGGAGACTTTGTTAGGACCGTAGAACGGAACGGCGATCCACGGCAAATCGACGCGTACCGTGCCGTCGGCGGTTGAGGACGTAGCCCTCCTCGTTGAGCAGCGGCGACGATCCGATGCGCAGGTCTTCGGGGCTCGAACGGACTTCTTCTTCGTCGTCGTCCTGGATTACCGAAGATGGCTCGGAAGAAACGGCGTCGCGACTTCGAGTCGAGAGTTGCGCGCGCTGCGTCTCGGTCGTGAACAGGAACACAGCTTGGCGTGTCGGGTAGGTGGAGCGCGTGACGGTGAACACGATTTCCTCGGCTCCCCACGTCGCCTCACGTGCCGACGTGTTCGTCAGCTCGAAGGCTCCGGGTGTGAGGGTTTCGGAACTGACCGTTTCGCGCCCTGGAATCTCGGCCTCGAGTCGGTAGCGGCGCAGCGGAAGCACCGTCGGCGCTGCACCTTCCGGAACGTAGCCGCCAACGATGAGCGGGTTGGCATCGTAGGGGTATACGGCTTCGACGGAGCCGTCTTCGGCCAACAATGCTACACGCACCGTCGCGTCGGTAATCGCGAGCGCCGTCCGGTCGAAAACCCCGTCGATAGGCGCGTTGGTATAGAGCACGACGCCCGCCAGCGGATCGCCGACGAACTGGTACGACTCGACGACGACTTGCTCGCGAAAGGTGTTGTCGATAGACGAATCGCAGGCGGAGAAGCCGAAAGCGAACGCAGCGATCAGTAAAATGCGGGACATCGACTTAGAATTTGAGCGTGAGCGCGACGTTGGGAATCGGGACCGGAATCTGGCTCACCTCGGTGATCTCAATGGTGCCGTCGTCGGAGAACTCTTGGAAGAAGAACCAGACGTTCTTGCGGTTATACACGTTGATGACCTGCAACTGGAGTTCGTAATCGGCGAACCCGAAGAACCGGCCCCTGCGCGTCGCGCCCAGGTCGAGGCGGTGATAGGGTTTGAGGCGGCTGGCGTTGTAGTCGCTCTGGAGTGTGTTGAATGGCACCGATCCAAACGGGCCACCGTCGATGCGGTACTGCGCGCCGGGTTCGGTGTATGCCTGCCCCGTTCCGTACGTGAACACGCCCGTCAGCCGCCAGCTACGGTCCGCATCGTACGAGGCGACGATGTTGGCGTCGTTGCGGCGGTCGTACTTGGGATAAAAGAACTCGTCACCGTCGGGCGCAGGGTTGGGAAACTCACCGAAGTTGCCCCTGCGCGTCGTGCTCAGCGTGTAGGCGGCAAAGCCTGAAAAGCGACCGATGCGTCCGCTCAACTGGGTTTCGAGACCAGCGGCGTAGCCTTCTCCGAAGATGAAGTAATCCTGATAGTCGAGACCGGCAGCGTCGGGCAGGTACGGGTCGATCTGGAAGAGACCGTTCATGGTGCGGTAGTAACCTTCCACATCGAGCGCGAGGTTGGGCGTGAGCTGCGTCTTGACGCCTGCTACGAACTGATCGCCACTCGACGGAGGCACGCCATCCGCCGACGTGAGCCAGAAGTCGGCCCCGCTGAACACCTCGCTTGAGATGAGCGTGAGGAACTGGTTGTAGCGACCGTAGCCGACCTGGATACGCAAATCGTCCGTACCGCGCGGCTTGTACTCGACGTTCAGAGCGCGGCTCGAAACGCCAAAACTCGCCGTCGCCGAAGTACTGCGCCCGAAGCCCGACTTCGACCGAAAGTTTGGGCGTCGGACTCCATCGCTCCTGCACGTACGCCGATCCGTACCACGACCCGATGGCAGGAGTGAACGCTACGATTCGGGTGCCGTCGGCCTGCGTTCGGCTCTGCTCGAAGCCGAAATCGAAGCGCCCGGTCCACGTTCCGGCGCGCACTTCGTGCCGCTCGCTCGGAATCCACTGCAGATCGGTTTTAAAGCTGTAGTCGGTGATGCGCGTGCTCTGCCCAAAGCCCGCTGCTGACACCAAAAAGTCGACGTCCGAGAAGTAGCGCGAGGCCGTCGTCGTCACGTTGGCGAAGAGCGTCGGCGAGAAGATGCGCGTGTAGTTGAGGCTTCCCGTTACGTTGCCATAGTCGATCAACGCGTTGGCCGTACCATCGAGAAAGGCGATGTCGACGTCATCGCGTCCGGCGTAGAAGCTGGCAGAGAAGCGGTCTTTATCGGTGGCGTCCCAGTTGAGTTTGCCGTTCAGGTCGTAGAAGTAAAAACCGTCGGGCAGGCCTTCCACGTCAGCGGCTTTCAGAGCGGCGAAGAGCGGTTCCAGCGTTGAGCGTCGAGCAGCCAGCATGAACGACACGTCGTCGCCGATGGGACCTTCGATCAGCGCACGAGAAGCCAGCAGGCCGACACTGACGGTACCGTCCAATTCGCGGCGGTTGCCGTCTTTGTTGTAGATGTCGACCACACTGCCCAAGCGTCCGCCATATTCGGCTGGGTAGCCGCCTTTGAAGACGCGCACGTCCTTGATGGCGTCCGGGTTAAACGTCGAGAAGAAGCCGAAGAAGTGCGTCGGGTTGTAGACCGTCGTGCGGTCGAGCAGGATGAGCGTCTGGTCGGGCGAGCCGCCCCGGATGTAGAGGCCGCTCGAAAAGTCCGAGATGGCTTTGACGCCGGGCAGCAGTTGGATCGACCGAAACACGTCGGGTTCGAGAACGGTGGGCAGTTCGCGGATCAACTCGGTCGATACGCTCGCCGTGCCGATGCGCCGCGCGTCGACGGTAGCGCCGCCCTCGCCCTCGACGACGATCTCTTCGATCAACTCGCTGTCGGGTCGCAGTTCGATGTCGAGCCGCAGTTCTTGACCGGCACTGAGCGTGATCTCGCGTCGGTCGTCACGAAAGCCGATGTAGGTCGCGACGACCGTGTAGGTACCGGCGTCCAGATTGGTGATCGTGTAGTAGCCGCTCGTGTTGGTGGCAGCGCCTCGTGAGGAGCCATCGAGCCGGACTGTAGCACCAAGTAGTGTTTCGCCGGTCTGCGCATCGCGCACATAGCCTGAGATCGACGCGCGTTGCTGGGCCGATGCAACGGGGACAAGCAGCGCGCAGGCAGCCAAAAACAGGAGGAGCGAGCAGCGAGCCATAGGGAGTCAGGCAAAGGGTGGACAGCAAGCGAAGCGAATGGCGCTGCCGCAGATCCGACGGAGTGACGAAACGCAGGCCCCAAGGTCGATTCAGGCTCAACGCTTGCGCAGACAGGATGTGACGCCGTTCGCACAAATGCACGCGCGCTTCATCCTGCGCCCTGAGAGAAAAATCGGTAGAACCAATGCGGGTAGCTTCCGTACGCCTGAGCGTTGCTCTTCATCCGCACCGCCTCCTACCGGCGCCCCATTCCCCAGTCCCCATCGCGTATTCGGTACGCTCTTACCCGGCGAGCAATCTGATCTTGGTCCACCTCTCCGGCACGATTGACGGAGACCAGTTGGAGGCCGCTCTGATCGCCCAGGCTCGGGCGATGAAAACGACCGGTACACGTGGTGTGTGGAATCTACTCGGGGTACGTCGTCTCGATCTGGCGCCCAACGCCTTCGAGCACCTGATCCACTCGTTCAGCCGCGTCGTCCGACTCTGGCGTCCGGGCGCCCAGGCTATCGTGACGAAGGACATCGTTTCGCACTCCCTCGCCCACCTGATCCGCCGACGTGCCCAGCGCTTTGAGATCCGCGTGGAAGTCGCGCCGACCGTGGACGCCGCCTGCCAGATGCTGCATCGGTCGCTGCCTGAGTCTCCCGACGTGGGCGTTATCCGCGCGGCCTCAGCGGGCGCATCATGACTTCGGAAATCAAGTAGTTGTCGGGCGCGCGTAGCACGTGGACGAGTGTGTCGGCGATGTCGTCCGGCTGCATCGGATTGGACGACCCGCTCGTGCCCGCTGACGAGGCAAAGTCGGTCGCGATCGAGCCGGGATAGAGGCAGGTGACTTTGATGCCGTCGTCGCGGACTTCTTTCATCAGCGCTTCCGAAAAGCCGCGCAGCCCGAATTTGGTCGTGTTGTACGCGCTCAGGTTGGCGTTGCCGACCAGCCCGGCGACGCTCGCGACGTTGACGACGTGTCCGCCAAATCCGCTTGCCGCATTCTGCGCCTTCATCGGCCCCAACGCGCGACGCGTGCAGAGAAAGACGCCCCTCAGGTTGGTCTCCATCTGCACGTCCCACTCATCCAGGCCAACGGCTTCGTCATCGTCGGCGTTGACCGGACCGAAGCGTCCCAATCCCGCATTGTTGACGAGTACGTCGAGCCGGTCGGCTTGATCGGCGACGGTAGCAAACGCGGCGTCGACGCTTTTCTGATCGCGCACGTCGCAGGTGAGGGGGACGAAGGTGTCGCCCAACTCATCGCGCAACGCATCGAGTTTGGACTGCGTTCGGGCCAGTCCGAAGACGCGGCTTCCGGCGGCGACGAGCGCTCGGCTGAACGCGGCCCCCAGCCCTTCGCTAGCTCCGGTGACGACGACGACTTTATCTGCGAGATCCATTTCAAACAGGAGTTGGTGAGCGAAAGAGCACGGTCTAGCCGACCGACCGTTCCAGAATCTGCGATACCCTCGTGGTGCAGGTCGCAGATGGTACCGATTCGGCTCAGGTGTTACGCGTCGGCCAAACTCGCAGATCGCGTGAACGTCGCGCGTCCTTGCGGGTGAACGCTATACCGGGCAAACGCTCGGCTCTTCACGAACCAACTCCTCTCGATACTATGGCAGACAGCAAGAAAGCAGACATCTCGGGCACGGGCGGCGCACAAGGCTACGGCAACAGCAGTGGCGAAACCGACGCCCCCGTTTCGGGCATGGTGAAGGACGATGATAACGCGCCCAAGTCGACGAGCCGCCCTCCGACGGGTGGTGGGTCCGAAAACGGATCCAACCCGGCCAGCAGTGACACGTCGGCACAGACAGCGAAGCCGGAATCGAGCAAGTAACCCCTCCCTCCAACTCCCCTTTTCAACCGACCAGACATGAGAGAAGAAGACGCCAAACGCGAGACTAAGAAAGACTCCAAACTGCCCTCGCAGCGCCGCAGCGCGCCGAAAGGCATGCCGAGCGCGTACACGCCCGAAGAGTACGAACTGAACGAAGAGCGCATCATCCGCGACGATGGCGAGATCGTCCGTACCGAAGGTGGCTATTCGCAAGAGGCGCACAGAGCCTACGACCCCAAA
The DNA here is from genome assembly GCA_963793245.1 of Rhodothermales bacterium. Lineage (GTDB taxonomy): Bacteria > Bacteroidota > Rhodothermia > Rhodothermales > BA12 > CAXBBB01. The sequence continues at coordinate 447,906 of CAWBZG010000002.1, read as the reverse complement.
CGCGACGCAGGAAACCGCGCATCGGGCAAAAGCGGACGCGGCAGCGGAAGCAACGGCGGCGAAAAACCCAACCGACGCGCCGACCGAGGCGAACTCGTCGACTGACGCGCGCCTCCTGAACGCAAAAAGCCCCGACGTGCAGTGTTGCGCGTCGGGGCTTTTTGATTGTGTGAGCGACCGAGATCAGTGGTCGTAGCTGACCAGTTCGGTCGTCGTGGTGCCGCCGCCCATCGCTGCGCCCATGCTGGCGACCGACTTGACGACGACGTGCGGTCCGTCTTTGGCGAGGTACAGCGTCGCGGTTCCGGCGTCGTTTCCGTCCTGCGGAGTGAACGAGGCGACGAACGTGTCGAACGTGCCCGCTCCGACGGTGACCGACTCTTCGCCGGTGATTTCCATCTGCATCGGGCGGCTGCCTGCTCCCTGCGGGCTGTAGATGGTAAAGTCGTAGACCGAACCGACGACCAGAGGAAGCGCCGACACGAACAGTTCGAATGCGCTGCCATCCGAAAGCGTCGCCGTCTCAAACGTCTCCTCAACGGCCATCGACTGTCCTTGTTGGCTCATCTCGCCGGTCACACCGTCTTCGGTGTAGGTCAGAGTAGCGGCGCCCATCGGACCAGCCGACAGCGCCCTACGCGTGGCACGAAGCGTCAACGGATCGACCTCGAACGTGTCGACCATCGCGACGCCGCCCATCATCGGCGGAAGCGTCGCCGCGTCGATGATCTGCCATCCGGCAGACGTTTCCTCGACGGTGCGGGTCGATGTGATGACGATCTCTTGGCCCATGACGGCCATCGTCATCGTGTAGCCCATCGTGGCGGGCTTGACGAGCGCGACTTCGGGAGTGGGGAGGTCCTGAGCGACAGCGGGGATCGCGATGAACAGGAGCGGGAGGAGAAAGAGGCGACGCATAGCGAGGGGTTGGTTAGAATGCAGAAACGTAGATCCCGACGCTATGGTGCGTCGGCACGTCCGAACTTTTCGCGCATCGCCGCGCGTGGCGGTGAAAGGTCTGTTGTTCGTGGTGACCTGAGTTGCGGCCTTGCCGGGTCGTCCGGTACCTTGCGCGTTGCCCCACTTTGTTTACTGCTCCCGCCGCCCGCGCATCTGATGGATATTCCTCTTTACTGGCTCGCCGCCATCGGCTTTCTGGTTCTCAACGTGTGCCTGCTTTCGGCATCCGTTCTCGTGTACGCCGAGCGCAAAGTGTCGGCCTACATCCAGAACCGCCCCGGACCCAACCGCGTCGGTCCGTTTGGCTTCTTGCAGCCGTTTGCGGACGTAGCCAAACTGATCTTCAAGGAAGACATCGAGCCATCGGCGGCCAACGGTTTTGTCCACTCGCTCGCTCCGGTCCTGATGGTCGTGATCGCGATGACGACAGCGGCTTTGATTCCGCTGGCTCGCGGCGTGGTGATCATCGACACCGAGGTTTCGGTCTTGATGGTGCTCGCGCTCACGTCGATTTCGGTCTACGGCGTCACGCTGGCCGGATGGAGCAGCAACTCGAAGTTCTCGCTGCTGGGCGGATTGCGCTCGTCGGCCCAGATGATCTCGTACGAACTGGTGATGGGCCTGGCCGTGGTGACGGTCGTGCTGATGACCGGGTCGATGCGGCTCGTCGACATCGTCGAGCATCAGTCGTCGGGCGCTGCCATTTTGGGCTGGAATATCTTCCGCGCTCCGGTCGCCGGGATTCTGTTCATCGTGACGGCGTTTGCCGAGACCAACCGCGCCCCGTTCGACCTCCCCGAGGCCGAGCAAGAACTCGTCGGTGGTTACCACACCGAGTACAGCGGAATGAAGTTCGGGATGTTCTTCCTGGCCGAGTACGTCAACTTTTTCATCGCCTCGTTCCTGATCGTGACGCTGTTCTTCGGCGGCTACCTGATTCCGTTCGAGCCGTTCTTCGCCGACGCCTTCCACCCGATCCTGCTGGGCGCACTCCAGATCCTGACGCTGATTCTCAAATCGGCCTTCTTCGCATTCCTCTTCATCTGGGTTCGCTGGACGCTGCCGCGCTTCAAGTACGACCAGTTGATGCGGCTGGGTTGGCAGGCGCTGCTGCCCATCGCCATCGCCAACGTCGTGCTCTACGCCATCGCGATCATCGTAATCGAGTCGATCTGGTAAGCGCAGGCTGACTGCACCAAAAGGCCCCTCAGGTTTTCGCAACCTGAGGGGCCTTCGTCGTTAAGCGGGTGTCGCAGTTCGGCGACGCTAACCCGTTTGTCCTCCTCACTGGCCTGCCTTCGCTGCCAACCCCGACAGGTCGACGCGTTCGGCCAGCGAGCGGACGATCTCGAACGCCTGCGCGCCACCCGCTGTGACCAGAAACCGATTAGCGACGATCACCTCGACGCTGCTCAGTCCCGACGACTGCGCGTACGTCTCTTGGGCTGGGTATCCACCGACCTGCGCTGTGCGCTCGAAGCCGTCCGTCGACTCGCGGTTGAACGATGCGTTCGCCCACACGCCGAACGGCATCGCGCCCATTGCTCCGACCGATGGGCCGAAGTCCTGAATCCGCACGTGAACGCACGTGCCCACGTCGCCGCCCTCGCAGAACGCGACGCTGGCTTGGCTGACCTGCATTCCCATCACGTCGCTCGTCTCGCCTTCCTCTTGCTGACGCGTCAGACCGGGCGCGCTCGCGGGCAAGAGCGCAATCAGTTCGCGGAAGCCGACGACCTGTGGGGCTTGGGCGACGAGTTCTTCGGATAGAGCATTCAGTCCAGCGAGGTCGAGACTGCCGACGAGTCCCGTCAGCCCTTCGCCGCCTACGTTGGAGCCGTTGGCCGTCACCATCAGCCGCCCGCCCAGCACGACGGCAACCGACGCCGTCGGCTGGCTTCCACTTCGATCTTCCTCGACGTAACCGGGAAAGCCGCCGATGGAACGCGTTTTTTGGTAGCCGTCCATCGACTCCTGATCGATGTTCATGTTTTGCCAGGCCGCCGACATCTGCAAGTAGGCCGACATCGTGCCGGCGTCGATGATCGACACCTGGATTTCACGCCCATTCCCACCGTACGTCGCCGATGCCTGGCTCATCGCCATGCCCATCGCGCCGCCGGTTTCGCCGGTTAGATCGGTACGTGGTAGGCCTGCGGCGTCAGACGGCAAGAACTCTTGCAAGCGGCGGAAGTCGGCCAGGCCTTCGACGCTTCCCGATGCTCCCATGCCCATCATCGCGCCCATCTGCATGCCTCCCATTCCGGGCACGTTGAGGGAAGCGGCGGTCGAATCCTGCGGCCCCAATACGCGGTCCATTGCAGCGTTGGCAGCTTCGGCGGCTCGTCGCTCGGCCTCGCGTGCAGCGCGCTCTTCGGCTTCGCGCTGAGCAGCCTGAGCCGCTCGGTTTCGGATGCGTTTGAGAATCTGGGCGTCGGACGTATGGACGACCGGGACGGCGAGAAGTAGAGCGAGGACGAGCAGAACGAGGCGCATGGCGGTAGAGAAGTGGAAGTACCTGGAGATACGCAAGACCCGCGCACGACCGGACGCGTAACCTCGCCGCAGAGATTTCGGACACCCCGTCTGCCTGTTCACACCGAGTCGGTCGTGTTCTCACGGATCGACAAGCGCGCCAGTCCGTCTAATCTCATCTCTCCCCTCTCGACGATTTACGATTGACTATGCCCTCGCCCGCCGACTACGCCCGCACCCACGCCGACCGCTTCGAATCCGACCTGTTCGAGCTGCTCCGCATCCCCTCGGTCTCTGCCGACTCCGCCCACGACGACGACACGCGCCGCTGCTGCAACACGCTCGCCGACCACCTCAAGAGCATCGGCGTAGAGACCGTCGATGTCGTCGAAACCGGCGGACACCCAGCCGTCGTCGGAGCGCACGGCTCGGACCCGGACAAACCGACGGTCCTCGTCTACGGCCACTACGACGTCCAGCCGCCCGACCCGATGGAGCTGTGGGACACGCCGCCGTTCGAGCCGACGGTCAAAGACGGACACGTGTTCGCTCGCGGCGCTAACGACGACAAAGGCCAGATGATGATGCACGTCAAAGCCATCGAGAGCTTCTTGCAGAGCGGGACCGAGTTGCCGGTCAACCTCAAACTGCTGATCGAAGGCGAAGAAGAAGTCGGCTCCAAGCACCTGACCGATCTGCTGACCCAACACAAAGAGCGCCTGGCCGCCGACGTCGTCCTCGTCTCCGACACGGCGATGTTCGCGCGCGGCGTCCCGTCGATCACGAGCGGGCTACGCGGGCTGGCCTACATCGAAGTCGAGGTCGAAGGCCCAACGCGCGACCTGCACAGCGGCGTCTTCGGCGGTGGCGTCCACAACCCGCTCAACGCCCTGTGCGAACTCGTCGCCGATCTCCACGACGACGACGGAAGAGTCACGGTCGAAGGCTTCTACGACGACGTAGTCGAACTGACCGACGAAGAGCGAGAAGCCGGACGCGCCCTGCCCCACGACGACGCGGCATGGCTCAAAGAAACCGGAGCGCCCAAGACCAAGACCGAAAAGGGCTACAGCGTCTACGAAGGCACGTCGATGCGCCCGACGCTCGACCTCAACGGCATCGGCGGCGGCTACCAGGGCGAAGGCGCCAAAACCGTCCTCCCGGCCAAGGCGATGGCGAAGATCAGTTGCCGCCTGGTCCCCAACCAGGATCCAACTGACATCGCCAAAAAGCTCGTTCGCCACTTTGAGAAGCACGCCCCCGACACGGTCCGCGTGACAGCGCGCGAACTCCACGGCGGCAGCCCCTACCTCGCCGACACGAGCAATCCGGCTATGCAAGCTGCCAAAGACGCGATGGCCGATGTGTACGGCACCCAGGCCCACTTCACGCGCGAAGGCGGCAGCATCCCCATCACGGCAGATTTCAAACGCATCCTCGGCCTCGACACCGTCCTGATGGGCTTCGGCCTGGCGAGCGATGCCCTCCACTCGCCCAACGAGAACTTCGAGCTGGACCGCTTCCACAAAGGCATCGCCGCCAGCATCGGCTTCATGCAGCGTTTCGGCGAAAAGGCCGCGTAGCCCTAGACCCACATCGCCCGACTTCGTAGTTTGGCGCTTCTCGCACAGCGGGAATGCCTGAGTGGCGGAATGGTAGACGCATCGGATTCAAAATCCGCTGTCCGCAAGGACGTGGGGGTTCGACTCCCCCCTCAGGTACAACGTGATCGGCGCCTCATCTCTCTGCGGGAACCGTTTTGGTCAGCCGGCTAGTTCAGGTCTGCCAGCCGCGCTGCTAGCGGTATCGTCACCGTGATCACGGTGCCTGCTCCGACTTCGGACGCGACGGCATATGGTACCGCCCAGATGGTCGACATACCGATTGACGAGCGCGAGACCCAGGCCTAGCCCTCCGTGCGTACGTTGCAAGCCATCGGATTGCTGGACGAAGTCATCGAACAGGTGCGCTTGAAACTCAGCCGCAATGCCGTATCCCGTATCCTCGACTTCAAGGACTGCCCGTTCGACCGTCTGCATGGCGCCTGAGACGAACGGTGATCGTGCCTGCGCGGTGAACTTGATTGCGTTGTCGGTCAGGTGACGTGTGATCTCCCGCAGCATCGACTCGTCGGAACGGACGAACAACGGCCGACGACGGCTGCGAATTGGAGCAGCAGGCGCTTTAGCTCAGGCAGCGTCGCGGAGCGATTCGACCGCCCTAGGACGGGAACGACGGCGTCGACGAGCCTGCTCGAGGCTAGAAAATCTTCCCGCACGGCTTGCGAGTAATCGAGCAGACTCGTCAGCAAGGCGAGTTGATGCTCTCCGGAATCATGGATGGCCTGAGCGAACTCTAGGTGATCGCCCTCGGCTTCCAGCAGCAGCAGTTCCGAGTAGCCGATTATGGCCGAGAGCGGCGTCCGCAACTCGTGCGACAGATTGTCGAGCAGCGCCGATTTAAGCCGCGCCATTCCCTCAGCCTCCTCGTTTGCCTGAGCCAGCGCAATCTCCGCATCTCTTGCGGTCCGTCAGATCGACGAGCGAGTAAACAGCATACTGAACTACGCCGTCGTCGTCGAAGATGGGCGATGCCGTGCCTGTAAACCAGATCAGTATCGCCCGTTCCCCTATGTATCGAAGAGCGATCGCCTAGGTCGACCACACCTCCTTGGAGAACGCGATCCAGAGTATGCTGCCAGTGCTCGTCTTCCGGGTCGAACACGTGCGCAGCAGGCCGACCGATTAGCATCGTCAGGAGAACGGCCCACGTGGTCTGCCATGCGAGGATTAACGAGTTGGATGCAGCCCTGCCGGTCCACCACGATTAGTGCCCCGGCCATGCCCTGCATGATGCTGCGCAGAAAACGCGCCGAAGTGCGCGCCTTGGACTCAGCCGCTCGCTGCGCAGCCACGTGCTCGCTAGACCGCTCCAGGGACGCTCGTATCGCGTCGATTTCCCGAAACGGCATCGGTGCCAGAGAGCGGCTGGCGCTTCGCCGCTTCCCAACTTTGAGGCCGAGACGTCCAAGCCTCCGCATCGGCAGAAAAACGGTTGCGCGGAGGAAGCGCGCCGCCGAAAAGAGCGCCCACGATCCAACTACTCAACACCACGAGGAGTCGCCGCTACGACACGCGTGCTCTTGGTCGTCTCCCTGACGTATCTCGGCTTGCTACGAACCTACCGACTGCTTGCTCTGCTGGCCGACAACCGAGCCTCGGCCCTGTCGATGGCGTCGAAGCTGGCCGCAAGCGATTCGAACCCCGACGACGTAGATCGCTGTCAGGGTATCGAGGTGCGAGCCGGGGTCGACCGAGGCTCGGAGCGAGTCGGCGTACGACGCGGACGCGTGCGATATAGCGCGGGTGGCGGCGCATGATGTAGTCTTTCTCGCTGCGCCGCATCTTGAGCAGAGCCGAGCGAGCAGCGGCGCACCGCTACGGCTGCTTCGATGGCGTGCGCATTTCTCGACGGAAGGCCCCTTCGATGCCGCTAGCCTCGTCGATGCCTCGCGCTCGATACGCTGCCGCCAAGTCTCCATACGCATGCTCGAACACGTCGACTTGCGTTGCAACGAGTCACTCAATCCGCCAGGAGCGCCTACGCGCCAGAGCATGGGCCTCTGTCGATTTGTGCTTCGGCCTGGCGAACGGCTGACTTCAGAGCGCGCGGTCAGCGCGCGGTACTCGTACGACATCTAGTGCATGAAACGCCGTTTGAAACCTGCGAGAGCGTCACGCTCCGATGATGTAGTCCGCGTTGTACACTGCGAGCAGCCATCCGATGACAACCGCGATCGACGCAACGCCGCAGAACAGGGTAGTACGGCGCGAGAGAGTGGGTAGGCGACATAACGGTACTGATGGCGTTCCACCATATTGAGCGGACGGGGCCACAGTTTACTCGTCAGCCCGTTACCTAACGGTTACGACATCACGTACCGCTCCTAGATCTCCGATACCGCTCCAGCGTGAACCGCTCGCCCAGGTAGCGGCGGCGGACTTCGGGGTCGGCGGCGAATTCTTCCGCCGTGCCTTGCTGCAGGATCTGGCCTTCGTAGAGCAGGTAGGCGCGGTCGGTGATGGCGAGCGTTTCGTGGACGTTGTGGTCGGTGATCAGGACGCCGATGCCGCGCGCTTTCAGACCCGAAACGATTTCTTGAATGTCCTCGACGGCGATGGGGTCGATACCGGCGAACGGTTCGTCGAGCAGAAAGAAACCGGGGTCGGTGGCGAGCGCTCTCGCGATCTCGGTGCGGCGTCGCTCTCCGCCCGACAGGACGTAGCCTTTACTGCGGCGCACCTTTTCGAGTCCAAACTCGTCGATGAGTTGGTCGACGCGGGCTTGGCGGTCGGCGCGCTTCATCTTCTGGAATTGGAGGACGGCGAGGAGGTTTTGCTCGACGGTCAGGTCGCGGAAGATGCTCGTCTCTTGGGCCAAGTAACCCACACCTCGGCGGGCGCGCTGGTGCATTGGCAGGCGCGTCAGGTCGGTTGATTGATCTTGGGAGGTGAGGGTGACGCGCCCGGCATCGGGCTGGACCATACCGACGATCATGTAGAACGTCGTCGTCTTTCCGGCACCGTTGGGACCGAGCAGGCCGACGATCTCGCCCTGCCGCACGTCCAGGCTCATGCCGTCGACGACAGCGCGGCGGCGGTAGCGCTTGACGAGTCCGTGGGCGGACAACGTGGCGAATTGAGAGGCGTCGGACATGGGTCAGATCGAAGAATGGCGCCAAGGTGGGCCGAGGGAAGCATCTTTACCTCCCCCGTCATTCCCGCGCAGGCGGGAATCCACAACTGCTAACATCGTCGGAGTTGTGGATCCCTTCCTGCGCAGGGATGACGGAGTGAGGGATGAATCGTGTAGCCAACCAATCGTCGTCGTGTCTGCTTGTACGGAGTCGGCTACGGCGGAATCCGGCAGCATTGGCGCGAGCAGTGAGGCAGGTGGACGCATCGGGAGATCGAATTCCAAAAGCGCCTCGCGTGGGTGGAGGGCACGGGCCGAATCGCCGAGCAGATTGCGGACGAGGGGACGGCGGTCGGGTTGCCAGTTCAAGCCTTCGAGACGGAGCGACGGTGGCACGAGGTGTTCGGCGTACTGCGTGCCCTCGACGGCTTCCATGTGGACGTGCCGCACCTGCCCGCTCTGCGACGTGATCTGTACCAAATCGCCCGACGCCTGAACTGCACCGTCGGGTTCGCCGTCTTCGCCGACGAGAAAGCGGATCACGCGGGCTTGCGGGCGGGCGTCGACCATGTAGACGGAGTCGGGCAGAACGGTCAGGCGGACGATCGGCGGCGCTCAATTGGTGCAGGCGCTCGCTGGCCGAATCGGGCTGGGCCACGAAGCCGCTGCCGCGCGCGTGGAGCGAGTCGAGCGCACCGTCGGATGCGTGAAAGCGCAAGGTGTCGCCAGTGAGTTGGGCGTCGTCGAACCACGCGATGGGCGCGCGCAGCAGGTCGACGCGTTCGCGTGAGGGCGACGTATCAGTCGCAGGTGTTCGGCGGGTAAAGGCGCTATCGCTCAGGGCCGAGTAGTCGGGCGTCCAGATCTGTACGTCGCCATTGGCGGTCAGCGTTTGGAGCGAGTCGGCGTCGAGGAGATCGAGCGTTTGCGCGCGGACGACGAGCGTATCGCTCGGGCCGTCGATGCTGGCTCGGATACGCACCATCAGCGGATCGCCTTGAACGGCGACCGTCCCGGCCTCTTCATCCGATTGCACGCGCGCGCCCCACAGCCACGTCGCGCTGCCCAAGGTGTCGGGCAGTTCGGTGAGTGATTCAGGACGAAGAGCGAACAGGCTGTCCGTCACACCCGCAGGTTCGTAGCGGCGCACTCTGACGTCCCCCCTCGCATCGCTCTGCCGCACGTCGCGCAGGTAGACGAGCGTGTCGGCGGCGACGCGTGAGAGGCCGTCGACTAGGCGGACGCTGTCGGCAAAGATGGCGCGGCGGGCATTGGAATCGTAGGTGCCCGTCTTTGCCGTCAGGACCGCCGAACTATCGACCAGTTGGACGCCCTGATCGAAGTTGGAGCGTTTGGCGTTGGTGTCGTAGCGCGCCGATGGGGAGGTGACGACGACTTCGCCATCGGTCAACCGGACGTTGCCCGACGCGTCGCCGATCTTGGTCGAGGTATCGTAGCGCAGCGTCGCCGACCGGAGCGTATCTCCTCTCTCAACGACGCGGACGCCACCGTCGAACACGATCACGTTGCGGTCGAGATAGCGGACGGCTCGCTGCGAGGTGAGCGTCGTGCTGTCCTGCCGCACGCGCACGCCCCTGCTCAGCCGCTCGACGCGCTCGGTCGTCCCGTCAGGCCGCTGGGCGACTTCGCCGACGAACGACCCCGCGTCGACGAACACCTGCCGCCGCGTCGAATCTGCCGTTTGCGCCTGCGCTGGCAAGACTCCTAGCAGGACCAATAGGAATACCGCCCTCATCGTTCGCCGATGGGATTGCCGTCCTCGTCGATCTCGATCTGAGCCGACACGCGCTCCATGGCGTAGTTCGTCAGCGTTTCGTCGGCGACCAGGACGTAGCCGCGCATGTCTGTTCCCGGCGCCGTGAGCCGCGACAGGCCGGGCGCTTCGATGCGCCGCGCGTCTTCGAGCCACGACAGTCGATCCGTCCGCAGCGTCCGCCTGCCCGACTCCATCACGACGACGACTTCGCCGCGCGCGTCCATGCGGCGGCGCTGATCGTAGTAGTAGAGCGTATCCGCGACGAGCGTGCCGGATGGTTGGCCGTCGGCGTCGAACAGGGAGACGTGGACGCGGGCCGTATCGCCGCGCGTGAGCACCTGGAGGAGCGAATCGTCGTAGGCGTAGAGGTGCGGCGCTTGGATTCGAGCGCGCGGCAGGGCATCGTCGGTGACGCTCAGCGCTACGTCGACGCCCTCCCGGTCGGGCAGGCCCATCGGTCCAAGCGCGCGCTCCGGCTCCGGCGCGCGCGCGCAGGCGGCTAGCATTGCGAGCGCGGTCAAGACCAAGATGCGGAGAGGAAGACGATCATACGGCACAGTTCAAAGGTAACGCGGGCGAAAGCCGCATCTTGCCGCGTTCGGTCGGCGTAGTGTCTGACTTTCTACCTCTTTGCTATGCGCCGCAGCATCACCCTCGTCTTGTTGCTCGTATTCGTCCTGTGTGCTATCGGGGGAATCTGGTGGTTTGCGTCGTCGATGCGATTGACCGAAGAGGAAGCGGCTCAAACCGTCGTCACGACGATCGAGCGTGAGACGGCACAATCGTTCCTGGTCGTCGGCACCCTCGACGCGACGGCGACGGTCACGGTACGGAACGAGAAGAAACTCCTGCCCGGCTCGCTCGACCTGAGCATCGGCACGACGACGTCGCAGGTGCGCGTTCCAGGGCGCATCGCCTATGGGTTCGACGTGCGCGCCATTCGCCCCGAAGCCGTTCGGATGCTCGAAGACGGCACGGTCCAGGTCACGCTACCTGCCCTTTCCATCTTGAGCGCCGAGCCGGATTTGTCGCAACTCGAAGTCGAGACCGAACGCGGCTGGCTTCGGTCGGCCAACTCGATGGAGCGCGTCGAGCAGCGCGCCGTCGGCCTGATCGTCAGCGCGCTCCGCAACCAGGGCGACGCCCACCTCACAGGCAACAACGCGCAACCGCGCATCAACACGGCCCAGGCGATGGAGGCGATGCTCCGCCCCGCGTTTGCCGCCGCCGGACACCCCGATGTCGTTTTCCGCTTTCAAATCTCGCCCACGCTGGTGCAGCAAAGCGAGTAGAAAGACGCCCGCGCATGCTGTCGGCTCAGCCCAGCAGTTCCGCCACATGGCTACCGATCGTGCAGATCAAGAATCTCGCCTCACGAGGTGACCGCGCGCGGTAGTTTCCGACTTTCGCTCCACACCGAACCCACTGTGATAACCGGCACGTTTCTCGACGAGATCACTCACGACATCCCATCGCAAAACTGGAGTCCTGACGATTGGGGTCGCGACTTCGACAGCATGGCAGCAGACGGCATCGATACCGTCATCCTGATCCGCGCAGGCTATCGGCAGCGCGCCACGTTCGCCAGCCAGACGCTCCAGCGCATGGTCCCGCGGATGCTGCCTGCCTATACCGACCTGGTCGATGTGTACCTGCACCACGCCGAGCGCGTCGGCATCACGCTGTTTTTCGGCACCTACGATGCAGGCGTCTATTGGGACGGCGGCGACTATGCGGTCGAGGCCGAGATCAACAAGCCGTTCTGCGCCGAAGTGATCGAGCGATACGGGCACCGCAAAGCGTTCGGCGGCTGGTACATCTCGCACGAGATCGCGACGCACAACGCGCCGATGCTAGCCGTCTACCGCGATCTGTCGATCCACCTGCGTCGGCTGAAAGACCTGCCGATTCTGATGTCGCCCTTCATTCAGGGCAAAAAGCAGTTCGGCGACGAGGCGCTGACGCTCGACCAGCACGAAGCGAGTTGGCGTAACGCATTTTCCGACCTGGAAGGCTACGTCGACATCGCCGCGTTTCAGGACGGCAACGTCGATCTGGCCGAGTTGCCCGACTACCTCCGCGTCAACCGCGATCTGGCCGCCAATCACGGCATCCGTAGCTGGAGCAACTGCGAATCGTTCGGGAGGGACACGCCGATCCGCTTTCCCCCGCCGACTGGAACGTGCTGCGCTACAAAATCGAGCAGGCCGAGGCCGCCGGATTGGAGAAAACGATCACGTTCGAATACAGCCACTTCATGAGTCCCAACGCGACGCTCTGGCCCAGCGCCCGGACGCTCAACGCGCGCTACGCCGAGTGGCGCCAGTCTCGTCTCGCCCAGTCCGCTCTTTCCACCGACGCCCGATGATCGTCTCCCCCACCGCCGCCTCACTCTTGGGCGACGTGTCTGCCCTGCGCGCGCGCTACGAAACCGAACTCTTCGAGCACGTCCTCCCCTTCTGGGAGCGCCACAGCCCGGACCGTCAGCATGGCGGCTACTTCAACAACCTCGACCGCGACGGCTCGGTCTACGACACCGACAAACACGTCTGGCTGCAAGGGCGGCAGGTGTGGATGTTCAGCAAGTTGTACCGGACCGTCGAGCAGCGCTCCGAGTGGCTGGCGATGGCAAAACTCGGCATGGACTTTCTGCGCGCCCACGCCCTGCGCCCCGACGGACGCGTCTACTTCGCGCTGTCGCAATCGGGCGAGCCGGTCAAGCTGCAACGCAAGATCTTCGGCGAGTGCTTCTACGTGATGGCTCTCGCCGAATACGCACGAGCTACGGACGACGCCAAACTCGCCAAAGAAGCACGTGACATGCTCGCCGTCCTGTGGAAGTGGGCGTTCGACTGGTCGCACGTCGGCGCCGAGTCGCTGGCAGGCGTGCCCGATCAGCAGATGCTCGCCGTTCCGATGATCCTGCTCAACCTCATCGACGAAGTCGCTGGAGACGAGTGGCCCGACTACCGCACCGAGATCGACGAGTGCCTGCGCCGGGTTCAACTCCACGTCGACTCGAGCCGTCAGATCGTCCGCGAGCACGTCGCCCCCGATGGTGGCGTCTTGCCCGGTCCGGTCGGACGCCTGCTCAACCCCGGTCACGTCATCGAAGCGGGCTGGTTCGTCCACGTCTGGGCCGACCGGCTCGACGACTCTGCCCTCGCCACGACCGCCCGCGACATGATTCGCTGGAGTCACGACGGCGGCTGGGACCAAGAGCATGGCGGCCTCTACTACTTCCTCGACGCCGACGGCCACAGCCCGACGCAGTTGGAGTGGTCGATGAAGCTGTGGTGGCCGCACTGCGAAGCGCTCTACGGCCACTTGGTAAACGCAGCCACGTACGGCGAGCAGCAAGACGCCGACCGCTTTCTCCAGACCGACGCGTACACGTTTGGGCACTTCCCCGATCACGCACACGGCGAGTGGTTCGGCTACCTCGACCGCCAGGGCGCCGTCAACCAGCGCTTCAAAGGCGGCCCGTACAAAGGCGCCTTTCACGTCCCGCGCGCGCTTCTACTGTGCTGGCAGTTACTGAGCAAGATGGAGAAAAGTGCTTGATTCATCAGCACTAAGCGTGACCTCCCCTCTTCGTCCTGTCATCCTTGCGCAGGCAGGGACCCACCACACCCTCTGCACTCGACACGGGCAACACGGGCAACACGCTGAACCAGTGTCTAACTCAAGCCAATCGCCAGATTGAGCACCGTCGTAAGAATGGCGAAAACGACAGCGAGCAGGACCAACGTCCACGGACTATCGGATTGGAATCGCGTCATCGACCCGAGGGGCTAAGGACGACCGTCGTAGTCTGCGTATCGCCGTCGGATTCGAGGCGGAGCAGGTAGAGGCCGGACGGCAATCCGGTCAGATCGAGCGCCAAACGCTGCTGTCCTGCCCCAAGCGCAAACGTCTGGTGACGACGCCCGAGCACATCGTAGACCGATCCGGTCGCGGCAGGTGCGTCGCCGCTGCGGGCCAGCGTGATCTGGCCGACCGAAGGGCTGGGCCAGGCGCGGAGTTCGGACGTGGCCTCAGGAGCATTGAGGGTAGGTGATGCCGTCGTCGTGGTTGAGGTCAGGCGCAGGCCGTCGGTCATGACGTAGTTGGTGCTGCTGGTGCCCGACGCGTCGTCCGTGACTACGACCGAGTCGCCCGGGGCGAGGTCGAACGTGCCCAGGTTGGTCCACGTGTTGAGCGTGCCGGGATCGGACTGATCGATGCGGACGGTCGTGCCGACGCCGTTTTGGTAAACCGTAAAGGGCGTGTTTTTCGCCCGGTTGAACGAGGCGACCCACCACGCGTCGAGCGTGTAGTTGTCGGCTTCGATGCCGGTGAGGACGAACGTGGCTTTTCCGCCATCCGCGTCGCCTGCGACGTTCAGGCGCCCGGGGGCTGTTCCATAGAACGGCGTATTGGCGCTCGCGATCCAGGTACCCACTTCGGAATACGAATCCAGCGCAGGATCGGCGTCGAAGAACGAGGTGCCAGCGGGCGGGCCATTATCCGTCGTGTCCGGTTCGGGCGCACGTGCCAGTACGAGAACCGACGGCGACGGGCCGCTGCGACGAGCTACCGCCCGGACGGTTGACGAGCCGGTTGGCGATCACCATCGTCGACGAGCCGCCGCCGTCCAGGTTCATCGCCTCGACCGCGCCCAGGTCGACGAACAACTGGCCCAGTTCGATCAGCGATACGCCGAACGAGTTGGTGCCCGGCTGCCCGTTCAGCACGCCTTTGTCGGCGACGATCATCAGCACCTTACCGTCGGCGGTGTACCCGATGCCTGTGCGCGAGTTGAGCGAGGTCGGCTCGCCGATGCCGGACCCGAAGAACACCTCTTCCTCCCACGTCACGCGCACGGCGCCGTCTTCGACCAGGACCGGTCCGCCGCCCATGCCTTCCGAAACGGGCCACACCATGCCGCCTTCGGGGAACGTCGCCGTAGGTGTTGCTCCGGGCGTGGACTGCGTGTTGGGTGCCGGATCAGGGTACGCGTACTGCGTTCCGCCGACGTCGTAGACCCAGGCTACGTCGAACGTCCCATCTTCGAGTTGTCCGAATGCGCTCCGCGTGGGGCGGTAGGTGCCTGCCGGTCGGTTGAGTGCGCCAATGTTGGGCACGAGCACTTTGCCTTGGTTCGCGACCAAGCTGAAGCTCTGCGAGCCGTTCGTGTCGAAGTAGCCACCGTTGATGGCGACGAACGCATCCGCATCGAGAGCGAACGTCGTCGTCGCAAACTTGCCGCCCGGTTCGAGCAGCGCCTGGAGGGTCCAGTTGGCGTCGTTCGTGTCGGCGACGACAAGAAACGCGCGTAACACGTTCTGATTATTGCCACGCTGCACGACGGTGTCGACCGAGAACGCGCGGATGGTTGGCGGCAAGAGCGCGTTGAGGTCGCCGTCAGGTTGCCAGTTGAGGCGGATCTGAGCCGACGCAGCGGTCGGGAGCAGAACGGCAAATAGCAGGAGGAGCGGTAGCAGTCGGCGCATAGAGGCGGATGGGTTGGGACGAGGGGAAAGGTACGCGAATCGAACGCGTCAGGGCGTGGGCACGTCGTAACGAGGCAATGCGTCGGCGAGCGCTGCAACGTCGAATTGAACGGCGGCGGGTTCGTAGTCGGAAGGAAGCAGCAGCCGATGTGCCCAGAACGGACGCAGCCCCGATGCGCGCATCGCCACCTCTTCGGCGACGGCAGCGCGCGGCTCGTACGTCACGTCGACGCGGTCGACAGCGATCAGCGCCCACCCGCCGCCGACTTCGAATGGTCCCGCCGCCTCGCCCGGACGCTGCGCCAGCGTACCCAGCGGCAGGTTGAGGGAGTCGTTCAGGACGACATCTTTGGACTCTGGCCACCGCGCCCGATCCGAGTCGAGGGCAGCGCGCGCGGCATCGGCGTCAGAGAACGTCCACGTGCGCGCGTGGTAGCGGCGCTCGCGGACGAACAGGTTGTCGCGCAGCAGGTCGTACGTGCGCGGCTCGGTATAGTCTGCGCTCAGCGTGTCTGCGACCTGTCGGATGGCCGACGTGTACCGAGCCGCGAGACGCGCCGACACGGTTCGCAAGTCGACCGACGGATCGGCGTCCATCCCGGCTTCGCGCGCCCAATCGGTCACCAGCCGGTCGCGGACGACGGTCTCGACGGCGCCACGCAGATCAGGCCGCAGCGACTGGGATTCGACGGCAGGCAACGCTTCGACGAACACACGCGCCGTCAGCGTCTGTCCATCGCCGAACGTGGCGACGACCGCATCGGGCGATACGTCAGGCAGGGCAGTCGAGGCCAGTTCGTCGAGCAGGCGGATTTGCATCGCCGTTTCCGCCTGGGCAGCAGGCGCGATCATAGGCCACAGCGCCCGCAGCACGCGCGTGTCGATGGTCAGCGGGACGTTCGACAGGCGTTCGCGCAGCACGTAGGTCGTCGCCTCGTCGAAGCGGCGGGCGAACAGTTCAGCCGCGACACGTTCCCTCGCTGCCTCGAACGCGCTGCCGTCGACGCGGACGGTTTCGGTACGGTCCAGCACGCGTAGCACGTGCCATCCGTTGAGCGACGCAACCGGATCGGTCCTCTCTCCTTGCGACAGATCGAATAGCGCCATCTCGGGTCCCAACCCTAGATCGCCCGCCGTCACCACGCCCAATCGTCCAGACGGATCGCCGCCGTATCGGGTCGCCGATAGTTCGGCAAGGCTGTCGAAGTCCGCGCCCATATCCAGTTCGGCATTCCATCGGACGATCTCGTCAGCGTCCGGCGAAAACACCTGCTGCGCTTGGATCTGCGTCTGAGTGCGCCGCCACGCCGCCCGAATCTCCGGCTCGGTTGGAACGGGAATCGTGTCGCCGATGGCCGCGCGGAAGTAGGCCGCCCGCATCGCCCGCTCCCGCTCCCGCTCGACGTAGCGCTCGACGCCTGCCTCGGATTCTCCGTCCAAGTCGGCGCGCTCGGCAATGATCAGCCGCTCCAACTGCTCACGCGCAAACTCGGCCCTTGCTTGTGGGCTGTCGGGCGTCGGCACGCGGCTGATCCACGCGCGGTAGGCGTCGGCGAAGACGGACTGCGGCAGGGCGTATCCGCTCCACGATGCTACGGCAGGATCGGGCTGCGCCGACGCTGTCACAGCGAAGAAGAGAGAGGCGAGGAGGATTCGGATCATCACAGGAGGCGAGCAGAAAGGCGAAACGCACAACACGCGAAAACCTGCCAGGTCAACGCGACCTGGCAGGTTTCTCTTATGCGAAGCGTGCAGCTTTACGGCACCCGATCGGCGACGACGTAGGCTTCGACGGCGTAAAACTCGGGCAGCCCCAGGCTGTTGAGTTGCTTGGCCGTACCCGTGTTGCGGTCCTTGGCGCGCTGCCAGAACTCGCGTTCGTCGTAGGCGCCGGGGAAGAGCGCGCGGTCCTTCTGGCTCTCGTGCTTGAAAATCGCCTCGATCTTGCGGTCGAGATCGGCCTTGGACATCGGCATGAACACGTCGGCTTTGTAGATCTCCCACTCCTGCCACGCGCCGCGATACAGCCACACGACGGGGCGCTTGTGAACGTCGGCCTTGGCTTCGGCTTCTACCTGCGTCAGCGCCTCGTCGTTGGCGTCTTCCTGCTTGGCATCGGCCTTCTTCTTGGTTGTGCGCTTGGGCTTGGCGGCCTTCTCGCCTGCGTCGTTGTAGGCGTCGAGCGCGTCCCGAATGGCGACGTAGCACATGCGGTGGGTGCCGTGCGGGTCCGAGAGGTCACCGGCGACGTAGATGTGATCCGGCTCGATTTCGGCGAGCAGATCTTGCACCACTTTGATATCGTCCGGGCCGATGGGCAGTTTGCGCACCATACCCGTCTTGTAGAACGGCATGTCGAGGAAGCGTGCGTTGCTCTCGTCCATCCCCATGATCTCGATGCCTGCGACGGCTTCGGAGTAGCGAATGAACGCCTTCAAATCCTGCACGTCCTGCGTGTCGATCTGGCCGGGCTTCTTGTTCTTGAGGAAGTCCAGAATGTCCTCACGGTGTTTGCGGATGCCCTTTTGCTGGTCTTTGGGAATGCCCAGCGCGTGCATGCTCATGTCCGTAAACAGCAGGTGGCGCCGCACGTCCACGTCGAAGACGGCGACCGAGCCGTTCGTCATGTAGGCGACCGTCACGTCGTTGCCGTTGCGGACCAGCTTGTCGAGCATACCGCCCATCGAGATCACGTCGTCGTCAGGGTGCGGGCTAAAGCAGATCACCTTGGAGTTCGACGGCAGCGTGTCGCGATAGCGAACGCGCGTGCGCAGATCCTCGAACACCTCGTGCAAGAGGTCGTCTACGCCGTTGTAGCTGTAGACGAGATCGTAGAGGTGATGCTCGAAGAAGTCGCTCGTTTCGAGGCGCAGGATCGCTTTGTCGAGCTTTTCGCTCAGCCAGATCACGGCGCGCTTCGACAGTTGAGGCGTCCACTCGACCGGGCGGACGAGCCACGGCGTCTTGATGCGCGTCAACTCGGACGAAGCCGCTCCGTCGACGAAGAAGCTGGCGTTGCGGTGCGTTTGCAAGTAGCTCGCCGTCACGTCGCGGTTCGGCTCCTCCTCGACAGCGCGCATGACGACCGGCGCTTTGTGCTCGCCCGTCGCCATCAGGATGACTTCGCGCGCGTCCAGGATCGTCCCGACACCCATCGTAATGGCTTCGCGCGGCACGTTCTCCTCGCCGAAGAAGTCGCTCGCGGCGTCCTTTCGCGTGATCTCGTCGAGCACGATGAGCCGAGTCCGCGTGTTGATCGCCGACCCCGGTTCGTTGAAGCCGATGTGCCCACTTCGCCCGATGCCCAGCAGCAGCAGGTCGATGCCGCCTGCCTTCTGGATCTTGTGCTCGTACGTCAGCGCACTGGTCTCGATGTCCTCGCGCTTCACGTCGCCGTCCGGGATGTGGATGTTCTCGCGCGGGATGTTGACGTGATCGAAGAAGTTCTCGAACATGAAGCGGTGGTAGCTCTGCAAGCTGTCCGGCTTCATCGGGTAGTACTCGTCGAGGTTGAACGTGACGACGTTCGACAGGTCGAGACCGTGCTCTTTGTGGAGCTTGATCAGGTTGTGATAGACGCCAATCGGAGTCGACCCGGTGGGCAAGCCCAAGACGGCTTTCTTGCCGACCGCCTTGCGCTCCTGGATCAGGTTCGCGATGCGCCGCGCGACCTGGTATGCCATCGCTGCGGGCGATTCAAAAATGAGGACGGGCAGGCGCTCGCGCTGCGTTCCTTCGTCTGTCGCGATGCCGGTGTCGGCGCGAGCGTCGAAGGTTTCGACGAAACTGTTCATGTGGGATGGGAGAGTGGTTAGCCTATAAAATACTCCGATCCGAAGCGTGCAGTTTGGTGCTGCTGTTATCCCTTTTGCGGTTCAGGAGCACTTTTCGACTGCAGAAGCAGCAATCCGACGACTGCAGCGACGCACGGAGCGAAGTCGATAACACTGCGATAACATAAGAACAACGCCGTCTCTCCTCCTCTACCTATCCATTCTCTATGGGAGCGCTTTTTTGCCTGATACGGACCTGCAACGTACGAGACGAATGCGTGCATATTCTGTGATCACAACGGAATGCAGCGTATACTTAACACTCCCTGCACTAGGAAGCTATTGGTTCTCTGCATCCTTGCGCCTCCAACCCCAACACTACCTCTATGCGAAATGCTACTCGCGCAGTAGGCTTGCTTTTAGCGGCCCTCCTGCTACTCCCTCTGACCGCTTCGGCACAAGACGCACTGACTCAGCAGTTCGTCGTCCGCGCTGAAACGGTCCCGTTCTTGCAGAACGACAACAACGTTCGCGGCGGCGCCTACAACCCGGTCACGGGCAACGTACTGGTCGCTTCGCGCACCGGCGGCGCCAACATCGTCATACTCGACGGTACGACTGGCCAGCAAACCGGCGCGCTCGACATGACGGGTGTCACCGGCGGCGTCTTCCCCATCTCCAAGATCGGCGTCGACTCGGAAGGCCGCATCTACGGGGCTAACCTCGTCACTACGTCGGGACTCAACGGCCAGGCCAACGTCAAGATCTACAAATGGGACAATGAAGCAAGCGCGCCCATGCTGATCGTCGACACGCCGCTACTGGCCGGAGCACGCTTCGGCGATGGCTTCACTGTCCAAGGTGGAGCAGACAACGAGGTCCGCTTTTACGTGGGCGGATCGCAGACGAACAGCTTGTTCAAGGTCACCTACGATCTCAGCGCCGACACCTTCACGCAGACCGAGTACGTCTTCACGTCCAACATCGGACGCGGCGGTGCGGTCGAGTTGAGCAACGGCAACCTGATCACCAACGGTAGCGGTAACTTCGTCTCGCTCGTCAATCCGAACGAAGACAGCTCCTTGCCGCCTCAGATCATTACCCAGATTCCTGGGACGATCGCCTCGACGGGTAACGACGTCATCGACGCCATGGAGCGCGATGGCCAACTGTTCCTCGCCTTCGGCCCCGCGGGTACGACTAGTGCTCAGCAGCAGTTTACCGTCACGCGTTCCAACCTGGACCTGACGAACCTCGAAGTCATCGGTCGCACGACGGATAACCTGGGATTCACCACCAACGGTAACGTCGCTGGATTCGTCAGCTTCGACGAGATGGGCAACCGCCTCATCGTCGGCGCGTCGAACAACTTCATCGCAGGCTTCCTGCTGCCCGGAGTCGCACCCGGAAACTCGTTCGAGGCCACGCTTGCTGGTTTCAACTCGGTCGACGCCGAGTACACGATGGCATCCGGGTCGGCCACGCTGTCCCTCCAGGGAGACGTTCTGACCATTGACGGCACGTTCGCCGATCTGAGCGGCGACCTCGTTGTGATCGCCGGTTCCTCGATGCACATTCACATCGGCGCTACAGGCGAGGCCGGGCCAGTCGTCATTCCCATCGACGTGATGGCGAGTGCTGACGGTCGCAATGGCACCTTCGGCGGCGACTATACGTTGTCGAACTTCGCTACGAACGACCGCAGCGCTGCAGACATCGAAGCGGCTCTCCGGGCTGGAAATCTGTACATCAACCTCCACACAGAGGAGCAGAGGAGCGGCGAAATCCGCGGCCAGATCTATCCTGCAGGCAACATGGGACCAGCCGGTCCGATGCTCGTAGCTCCGGCTGACGCTGCCGAGATCACGCTCGAAGGCGATGCTTCGGCTCCCATCATGCCGATGTGGCGCTCTTCGATGGATCCAGAAGGCAACCCGGTCATCTACGGATGGCAGTTGAGCACGTCTGAAATGTTCGACGCCGAAGAGACGACCGAATTGTTCTCGACAGGCATGGACACAACCGTCACACTGACTGTCGGCGACGTGTACGATGCTGTCGTCGAACTGGGCGGCGGTACGCAGACGCTCTACCACCGCGCATTTGCGACCGACGGAAGCGTCGGTGCCTACGGAGCCTCGCGCTCGGTCGTCTTCACGCTCGGCACGCTCACGACGGGCGACGCCATCTGGCAGATCGACGCGGCAGCGGGTACGTTCTTCCGCGACGACAATGCGACGCGCGGCGGCGCGTACAACCCGACGACGGGTAACATCATCGTGCTGAGCCGCTCCGGTGGCCTGCGTCCCACGATCATTGATGCTGCTACTGGCGATTCGGTTGGCGTGCTGAGCACGGCGGGTGTCGGTGGTGGCACATTCCCGCTGAGCGAGATGGGCATCACGAGCGATGGCCAGATCTTCAGCGCAAACCTGACGGTCAACCCAGTCGACAGTCCTGTTCGCGTATACCGCTGGGCCGATGAGTTCAGCGAGCCTACGTTGGTATACGACGGCTCGGGAGACAACGCCCTCGAAGGCCCTCGCTACGGCGACGGAATGGGCGTTGGCGGATCGGGAGACGATGTGGCTGTCTACCTGAGCGGTTCGGGCGCGCAAGATCGCGTGGCCGTGCTTAGGAGCAACGGCAGTGGCATGCTGGAACTGGACGACTACCTGACCCCGGAAGCGGGACAGGCACGCGCCCGCTATGGCATCGCCGCCGTTCCTGGACAGGACAGCATCTGGGTCAACTCCCCGACGCACCTTCTCGCCAAAGTCAGCACGACGACCGGTGAGATTGGACGCGAAGGCGCCGAAAACGCGGTCTTCCCGACCTACGGCGACATCGCGTTCGCAATGGGTGGCGAAGACGGAGACCGTTCCTATATCCTGACCGGCCCGCAGTTTGGTGTCGCCGAGCGCTTCGCTCTGGTCGACGTCACTGCTGAGCCGTTCATCCTCGCCACCACGCCTGTCGTGGGAACGAATGGAAACGGCAACGCGACAGGCTTCACGGCCTTCGACGTGCGTAACGGTACCCTAATCGGCGCCGCTTCGAACAACGGCATCGCCGCCTTCCCGTCGCCCGTCGACGTGCTGGACGATGCCGTTGCCGCGAACACGATCCCTGTTGCCGGAGCCATCACGTCGCCCGCCAATGGTGCGATGCTGACGCTCGAGGGTTCGGACAACACGCCCTTCGTAGCACAGTGGGCCGCTGGATCGGACGACGATAACGATGCGCTTGAGTATCGCTGGCAGCTTAGCGCCACGATGAACTTCTCCGGTGCAATCCTCGTCGACGCAGACGTAGATGGAGCGACCCGCTTCGAGACCACGTTCGGCGTCGTCGACGGCATTCTTGCCGACGCCGGTGTAGACGGAGGCACTTCAGCTACTGTCTACCACCGCGTCGTCGCGACGGATGGGACCAACTTCGACGCCTCGGCGCCGTCGGCGGTCGTCATCACCCGTGGCGTCATCGTGGCAGGTCCAGATGAACTGCTTCCGACCGAGTTTACGCTCATCGGGACGGCTCCTAACCCTGCCCGTGACGTAGCCACCCTTCGCGTCGATCTGCCCCAGACGGCAGAAGTGACCGTTGAGGTCTACGACGTAATGGGTCGCCGCGTGCTCACCACGCCATCAGCGACACTGGGTAGCGGCTCGAACCGCACTGTTGCGCTGGGCCTAAGTGGGCTGGCATCAGGAACGTACCTCTACCGCGTCAGCGCCCAGATGGGCGACGCAACCGAGGTTCGCACCGGTCAACTCATCATCGCACGGTAAACCACGAGCTTCGGCTCTTCCCTTGCGGGGCGCCTTCTTCGGAGGGCGCCCCGCTTTTTTATGGGCGAGAAGGCTGCCGATCAGGGACTACTGCCGGTGCGCGCCACGGCTAGGGACTCCGCGAACGATAGGACTCTACCACCCACACGCGCCTCTCTGTATCTCCCCAGTCAACTATAGAAAGGCATGCGCCCTGCCTAGCAGCGCAGGTTGCAGAGTTGTCGATCGAGCATTATAGATCGCCCTCCCTTCATCGGGAAAGTTGGGAGAGGGAGTTCGCGTCGACACTCATGTCAGATCCGGGGATCCCCATACTCCGATGGCAACGGACGAGATGCTTCCCTTCGACTGCGCTCAGTGCAGGCTGACAGGCTCAGGATGACGGTTCTGCAAACGCACTGCTAAATGCGGAATCGGTATGAGTTTCGACTGCTCGAATGCTGCTATTTGCTGATGTGGTCGCATCAAGCGGTCTTCTCCTAGAGCACGAGACATTCAGACCATTTAAGCCACCCCACTGGCTGATACGCATCACCTGATGCGAGGTAGGATTACTTCTCCCTCAAGAGTCGAGAACACCTGGCAATCGCCCGCCGAAGTGGGTCGGCAATAATCGGGTGTGCTCCTCGCTCGCAAACGCGGTGGGCAGACAAGCGATGAGTCTGACGCACACGACATCCGGCGTTACATCCGCAACCGCTACAACGACTGGAGACTGCATGGCTTATGCAGTCGACCCACGGCAAGTTATCCGAGCAGCAGTAAGCGCTTGTTCATACACCAGCCTGCGGTTTGGTTCTCGGTTATCCGCTGCTTTCCTGTCCAGCTGATCGTACTCGCGAGCGCGCGCGCCCTACAGCGATTGCTCCTATGAACTCCCACGTTCGCACGATGACATGTAGGAGATGCACTGACAAATCTCGAGCCTAGGCGTGCGTTTCGCGCTCCTCAACCCCGATAGTGTCCGACTGCGAGGCTCTATCGTGTTTTGGTGACGACGACCGTCTCTCGGGTGTTGGAGGTCTCTACGACCACGAAATACGCCCCGCTCGCAGCACCCTCTCCCTCCCAGGACAAACCATGAGTCCCTGCCGGGTACAGCGCGTCGAATGCCAACTCCGCTACCTGTTGCCCCAACACGGAGTAAACACGAGCCGTCACATGGTCGGATTGTCCCATCGCGAATCGAATCGTCGTCTCGTTTGAGAAAGGGTTCGGCTGCGAGGGCAGGATGTGCAAGTCGCTCTCCAATGCGTTCGCATCAGCCGATGACGTAGCCGTGACGGGCGTTGCGGCCACACTCTCGTTCCACGTGCGGTCCAGCGCGGTCACGACATACTGATAGGTGGCAAAGCGCTCCGCTGAGCGATCGGTGTAGGCTAACGAGTCACCCGACACTACATCAAGCAAGTTAGCCGCATTCTCCAAATCGGCGGGCAGATCGGGTGCTCCGTCGAACCGGTAAACGGCGTACCACGAAGCCACATCGCCATCACTGGCTGCCATAGGTGCCTGCCACGTCAGGCGGATGTTTTCCGGTGTCTGCTGATGCGTGAGTGCAGTTGGCGCATTCGGGATGATGTCGTCTTTCCACGGCATCGTTGGTGGCAGAGCGGGATGCTTCCACAGAGTTTGCTGAAGTGAGTCACGCAACGGATTGTAGTCGAATACAACAGGCTTTCCCGGTTCGGCAAATCGCTCGTCAACGGTGATGTTTTGGCTGCGGAACAGCACACTCCCCTGAATTCCTGAGGTCTGATTAAACCGAATCTGCCGAGGGACTCCAGTGCGCGCGTAATCCCGATACGCACCAAGTCCAGGATAGAGATGTCGACCTCCCGACATTTGGTCCATCCACCAGGGGGCAAGCTTGGCATAGTCCTGTCCGCCTCCAAAATTCCAATACAGCTGAGGGGTCAAGTAGTCGAGGCTACGTGCCTGTGTCCACGCCAGAGCGTCGGCGAAGATCGTGCTGTAGGCGTTGAGGCCAACGATGCCGCTGGGCGTTCCGCTCTTCCAAATCCCGAACGGCGAGATTCCGTACTTGACATTGGGGTTGATCGCATTGATCGTGTCGGCGACTTGCTGGACGAACAGGTTGATGTTGTCGCGACGCCAGTCTCCTCGATCGATAAACCCTCTCCTGAAGGCGGCAAACGTAGGCTCGTCTTCATTGGTGACGCCGCTGAAGCTGCCACTCGGGTATGGGTAGAAGTAGTCGTCGAAGTGGATGCCATCCACGTCGTATCGGCGAACGATGTCAGCGACGATGGATGCGTTGTAATCGCGAGCCGCAGGAATGCCTGGGTTGATGAGCGCGATGTTGGTCCCGTTGAAGGTCATGATCCAATCGGGATGCTTTACAGAGACGTGTGAGGCGTCCAGCGTACGCGCACCAGCTCTGACTTCGGCACGGAACGGGTTCAGCCATGCGTGCAACTCCATTCCGCGCTTGTGCGCCTCTTCGATAGCGAACGCGAGAGGATCGTATCCCGGGTCTTGGCCTTGCGTACCCGTCAACACGTGCGACCAGGGTTCCAAATCGGAGCTATAGAGCGCGTCTCCTTCCGAGCGCACCTGGAAAAAGATCGCGTTTACGCCACTCTCTTTGAGCACATCGAGATAGGCGCGAAACTCATTCTGCTGCTGAACGGCGCCACTGGACTTAGGCCAATCCAAACTGCTTACCGTAGCAATCCAAACCGCGCGAAACTCGCGTTTGGACGATTCGGGCTGCGCCAGGGCCGAGGAACCGAAAGAGAGCGTCAGCAGGCTGACGAGGAGTAGAGTGCGCATAAAACGGAAGCGGTTCAGAGGAATAGGAATCTACAAAACGACAGAGGAGGCGCCCAGACAATTCCGGGCGCCTCCTCTCGGAGCTATGTGCTGAGACGATTACCGAAGAACGGTCATCGCGCCAGTCGCGCTACCCACTTCCGTGGTCAGGCGGTACACGTAGGTGCCCGTGGGCAGGTTCGACGCATCAAACGTAGCATCAAACGTAGCCGAAGGCAGCACGTCGTCCACGAGAACGGCGACTTCACGACCGAGCAGATCGTAGACCGCGAGCGTTACCGCTCCTGCCTGCGTCAGTTCGAACGTGATCGTCGTCTCGCCCGAGAACGGGTTAGGAGCGTTCTGATGCACGGCGATGCCGGTCGGCAGGTCTTCACGCTGCGTGATGGACGTCGTGCCTTCCGAGAACGTGTAGACCGCGAGGCCGAGACCGCTGTCGAAGCCACCTGCGTACGCTGTCATACCATCGGGTGAGAAGGCAATGGCACGCTGAAAGTCGGTGCTGGCCCAGACGATGCTGTCAACAGGGGCAGGGTTGGGAGTAGCCGCTGTGATGTCGCTGACGTTGAAGCCATACCATACGAGCGGTGTGTAGGTAGTACCGAAGGCGTCGTTGTTCGCCTGGACGCGAGCAGAGCTTCCCGATTCCAAGTACACACGACCATTGGTGGGGTGGAATGCAATCGACTCAGGAGCCAAACCTACCAGAACCGTATCAGGCGTTCCGAACGCGCTGAACGCATCGGGGCGGGTGTACAAGAGTGTTGCGTTGAGTGTGAAGCGGGGTGCCATGACGGTCAAGCCGTCTGCCGAAACGTCCATCGCGCGGCTGATTCCTCCAACAGAAGCATCGAACTGCTCGACTTCGCGGCTCAGGTCAGCCGAGTACACGACGCCTGGACGACCACTCAGAACGGCAGAGAGGTAGACGTTGCCTGAGGCATCGACACCCATCGAGGTAGCGCTCGTTCCGAACTCCGTATCGCGCGCGCCGACTTTGGTGCCGTCGGCTGCGTTGATCGCGTACAGGATAGATCCGAACGAAGCGTAGATCGTCTTGCCGTCAACACTGGCACGGATGCCACGTCCGGTCATCGTTTCGTACACCTTGTTACCCGTCGCCGAGTCGACGCCGCGGTAGAAGATGCCCAACGTATCTACGTTTGCGCCTGAACCGTCTTTCAGGGTAAGGAGGGGCGAGAAATCGCCGCACGCTGTGCCATCTGGCTTCAGGCAGTACAGGCCAGTGACTGCGAGATCGCTACCGCTCGTCGACGACAGCCGAGTTGATCTGCAGATCTTCGGTCAGCGTGATGTTCTCGATAGGCCGGTGAGACTGAATCCAGACGTTGCCTGATTCATCGACAGCCAATCCGTGAACGTCAGCGACGTATGCGCCGGTCGTGCCGCGACGAAGCGTGTCGGAGGGAAGTGTGCCCGTGTAGGTCCAGGTTTGGGCGGCTGCAGGCAGGGCAAAGCCAGCGAACAGAATGAGTAGTACCAAGCGCTTCATAAGTGAAGTAGGTTAGGAGTGGAAATACGGTAGGAATAGCGTCGTGGAGGGTTACCGTTCCCCTTCCACTGAAGTGTTGATTCGGAGTAAACCCGATTCTTTGGAAAGCGATTCTGGGTCTGAAACGAGCCGAGGACCCGATATGACCAAGAAGGGACTTCCATCAGCAACCCACTCCAACCCATAAGTGATTCCCCGAAGCAGTCCTGGATAGAAGGTTTCGGCGGAATCGCCGGAGGACGAGATGCGAATCAGAGGAATCGCGTTCGACTGGATTGCGTCAGGCAACCTGCTCACGGTCTGCATACCTACGAACAGAGCGCCCGTAGCATCAGCGGCGATACTGGTTGCTTGCAGGTTGGGATAGGCAGCAGTGATGTCAAAAAACACTTCCGAGGCGCCTGATATGTCGCCGTTGACGAGCGGGAAACGGATGATCGTGCTCTGAGGACGTTCTGGGTTGCTGGTCGCGATCAGAACAGCGGCATACAGAAAGTCGGCGCGCGCTTCGATGGCTACGACTTCGCCCTGAACTGGGGTCGTCGTACCGGTACCGTCTGAAGCGATGCGAAGCAGCACAGCGTTTCCAAATCCGCCCACCCACAGCGCTCCATCGGACACGTCGAGAGCCGTAGCGTTGAGGCCACCTGCACCGAATCGTCCCATAATAAACCGCGTTTCCGTCCGCGTATCACCCTCAGGGATAGCAAAGACAGCGGCCACGCCGCGAGCGCCCAGCAACTCACCGTTGAAGAATTCCAGATCGGAATAGTTTTGAGCCGACGAGTTGTAGACTTCCGTCGTGTTGTCGTCTGACACCTTAATGGTGCCAGTGGGCGTGCTGACGCCTGCCGATATCGACCGGCGACCGAAATACGTGTTGCCGTCCGCGTCCACCGTAACCGCCCGCGTTACTTCGTTGACCGGCACTTCGGTATCTAGCCGAACGACGGCAGGGAGCAGTTCATAGTCGAGCGTCTCGCTGAAATTCTCGGCGCGCAGGACAGAGACTTTGACCTGAATGCCAGGACGCGGCATGTTGGGCGCCTTGAGCGTGATTTCCGTCGGCGAAAGCGACAGGATCGGTTGGCGCTCACCAGCGAAGTACACGAACGTGCTGTCTCTGCTCGTGCTGAAATTGCTGCCGGTAAGCGTGAGCGTTGTAACCCCAGCAAGTGCCTGACCTGGATTGGGGCTGATCCCAGACAAGACCGGGTCCACACGGCTTGTGTAGCTGCCGTCTTCGATGGGATCGAACAGGCTCGTGCCTTCACCCGTGTCGCAGGCGGCGAAGGTCAAAAGGAGTAGCAGGGCGCAAGAGGCTCGCAGCAAAGCGGTAGCGGTCATACGAAAAGGGGGTCCGAACGGTCGTCGGTGGGGCGTCGAGTCGAGGAGAGCGATCAAAACGCGAGGTTGAGGCTGACACGGTGAACGCGGCCAAACTGGTTGAACACGCCGAAGTCGGTATAGGCGTAGTCCGCACCGATGCGCGTGCCGCCGATCTCGCGCTGAACGCCTCCACCAAGGCTGATGCCCTGCTCATCCGTCGGGGCGACGTAGCCCGCGCGTAGGAAGAGTGTTTTGGCGAAGCCGTATTCGGCGCCGAAGTTGAGTTGTTCTTCGAAGTCGCGCGAGTTCGTCGCATCAACGCTGACGACCATCGAGTGCAGGTTGCGATCGAGTGAGGTCAGGTTGACGGCGTCGATCGAGAATCCGATACGGAGCGTGAGAGGTAACTGAAAGCTCTCTTCCACAAAGGTGACTTCGCTCGAGAAGTTGCGCGCCGTCACCGCGAAGTTGAGGCCGCGCAGCGGCGTCTTGTAGCGCATGCCGAAGTCGTAGGCCAATGTGCCTTCGCTCGCATCAATGCGATCCAAGCCACCGCTTCCGCTCCGCTGATCGACTGGGCTGCCCAGATCCAAGTGGGCGTATTTGACGTGACCGCCGATGGAGAACCGATCACTCAACGCACGCGCATACCCTACACCGACAGCAAAGGCGGTCGGCTTGAACGCCCCCAATTCGACATACCCTGCCTCGTTGTTCGCACGGATGGTTTCGAGGAAATTGCCATAGTCGACATGCTGCAACGTGACGCCGACGACGCCGAAGCGTCCGTTGCGTGGGGCGAAGGAGAGGCCTGCCACGTTGTAGGTGATGTCAGCGATGTGCTGAACTTGCCCGGCGCCCGCCGAGAAAAACGTAGTCTGCCCGGCCATGCCCGCCGGATTGTAGAACAGAGACGCGTATGTACCGTCCATTGCCGTGACCGCATCCCCCATGGCAGCCGCGCGAGCGTCGACAGAGAGGCTGAGAAACTTCATGCCGGTCTGCGCCAGCTTCTCTTGCTGCGCCTGAGCGGGCAGCACGAGAGCGAAGGCGCACAGGGCGAGGGCGAAACGGGTCGTCATGGAACGCGGAAAAAGAGTCATGATCGGCCTTATCGAATGATGACGAACTTGCGGAACGCCGTCTGGCCTTCCGAAAAGAGTTGCTCGCCCGTGTTATTGTCGACGATGTCGGCGGTGACGGTGATGACAGCGATGTAGATGCCGGATACGATCACCTGCCGCGACGACGTCGTGTGATCCCAGAACACGTCGCCCGAGCCGTCGGCGTGTTCGATGGTGTCGATCAGTTCGCCGAGTTCGGTGTAGATTTGAATCCGGCACTGACCGGGCACATCGTAGAACGCGAGCTTGTCGTCTTGGTCGAAGAAGCGCGGCGAATCGGTCGCCCGCTGTCCACCCGGAGAACCGATGTAGAAGGGGTTCGGAACGACACGAATGCCTTCCATCGCGGCACCCTGTGGTCGCTTGAGTTGCGTCGGCGTGTAGGTCTGGGTGTAGTAGCGAGAAGAGGTCAGCTTGCGGCCTGTCGGCGCTCCGTCCGAACCGTCCGTCGTGCCCCCCGTCGCGACGACGTAGTAGAAGTAGTCGATGCCACGTCTAGGAGTTGTGTCGTCGTACGAGCGATCTGCTGCGCCGCCCGTATAGACGAGTTCGTACTCCTCGTCGACGTTGCTTTCGGCGCGCCAGACTTCGAAGCCGTCTTGCGTCGATCCGGGATAGACTTCCCACGAGACGGTGATGCGATCTCCACCGCCATCGACCGACACCTGCGACGGAGACAACGGGGCTGCCTGAATCTGGTAGCCGCTGTTGAAGTTGGCAATAGCGCGGTTAAACGTCTGGAAGAGGGAATCACGCGAACTCAGCACCCACTCGTTCTTGTTTAGCCCGGCACCGCCGTTGATGTTTACGCCGAGCGGTTGCAAGTGGGCATTCGCCGCATTCTCGTTGACCTTGACCTTGAATGCTTCGCCGACCGCCATGTTAGCTTCTCGGCTCAACCCGTCGGCAGCCTCGGCGACGACGATACGGACCGATTCGCCGGGAGCGAGAGTGTAGGGGCCATAGCCGAAGCCTGCGGAGTATCCACCCGACGTTCCACGTGCCGGATCGCCCTTGGGATCGATCCACCCTGCCATACCTGACGGCTCAACGACATATGCGTGGCGCGCCAAGGCGTCGTTGGTCATAAAGTCCTCGTACTCGCGACGCATCTTGTCGATCGTGAACGCGTCGTTGCCCGACGTGAGATCGTCGTCCGAATGGACCCAGTTCATTACGCGCGGCTGGCTCGTATCGTCGGTAGAATCGGTCGATGACGCGTCGGCGTGGAGCACGACGGTGCCCATGAACTGCGACGCACCCAAACGGCCCAGCGTATCGTCGGCAGCGATCTGCACGGCGGGAACGCCTTCTCTCAGAATCGGGCCGCCGACGTTGTTGTACGTGCGCTCGTTGTCCGTTGCGAGGCCATGCCATGCAAACATGGCGCGAAAGTCCTCGCCAGGACCGCCGGTACCGTACTGGGCGTCTAGGCCGTCGCCGCGTGCGTCGAGCATCGTCTGGCGCCCCCATCCGGTCGGGTTACCGATGATGTAACGCGTTTCGCGCGCGACGCTCCACCGATACTGCCAGTAAGGAACGAAGTCGGTGATCGTCTGCGAGGGCAGCTCGATTTCGGCGTCGCCATCGGTATTGCCCGTGTTCTCGAACACGTACTCGATGATGTGGTAGTTGTCGTGGAACGGGTTGGAGAACTGGTACGCCGTTCGCGTCATCGTCACGCCCAGGAGCGTGTTGACGACGGTGACGATGGCGCGGTCAGCCGGAAGGTTGGGGTCGACGCGGTCGTTGACCATTGACGCTTCCGGCTCAGTCAACGCACCGTCGACGAACACGACGGGCGGCTCGTACTGCGACACCATCTCGAAGCTGACCGGGAAGAACTCACCCGACCCGATGGCGCGCGGCCCTGCGTGGACGACGCGGATGGGGAACGTAGCACCGGACGGTCCGGTGACGTTGCGCGCTCCGAGCCACAGCCCTTCCGCGGCCTGCATGTCAGTGAAGTCGTAGATGCCGGGCCAGCGCCAGCCGTCCTGCTGGTTGCCCACGAAGCCCTGCGACTCGGGTTCGGCGCCGACAGCCGAGTACCAGTTGTGCAGGCTTCCTGCGGACAGCCATTTGAGTTCGAACTGCGCCTGAGCCGGAGCCGCCGCAAACGCGACGAGTGCGACGACGGCGATCAGGGAGAGGCGCGTTCTGGAGAGAGTGCGAAGGATCATCAGAAAGAGAAGCGTACGCCGAAGTAGATGTCGCGCGGGTTGAGGAACGTCAAGAAGCCTTGGTTGGGCATGTCGATGTAGGCGCGGTCGTCGATCACCTGATCGATAGTGCCTTGGTCCGCCTGGCTGAACGAACCGCCGCTGTATTGCAGGTACTCACCAGTGGAGCGCTCGTAGTAGTAGCGGCCTTCGATAGGCGCCGTCACACTCTCGCGACCTGAGATATTGGTAATCGGAACGAACGCGATGTCTTCCTTGCGATAATCGCCGGGGCGGTCGTCGCCGGGGATGTTGTTGTAGTCATCGCTCTCGGGAAGGCGCAGGGAGCGCATGTAGTCGAGATAGTCCTGACCGTCTACGAAGGCGTTGAACGACAGGCGGCGCTGGCCGAGTGCGTTAAATACGTCCATAAAGACTTCGGCGCGACGTCCCGGTCCAGCACGGAAGGTCTTGCTCAGGCGCAGGTTGAGGTTCGTGAAGTCGGCGAACTGCAGGTTGTTTTCGACCCCTTCGATCGAGCCGCCGCCGACCCACGTCAGGAACCCGCCTTGACGCCAGCTTCCCAATGCCGACAATCGCATGTCGCCTAGGAGGTTTTGTCCGGCCACGTTAGGACCGAAGTCGCTGGGCGTGATGAAGTCGAGGTTCAGGCGCGCGAACGGGCTAGGGATCGGCTTGGACTGAGCCGAGCGGCGCAGGGCGTCCGAGTCCTCGATGGCACGCTGCTGCGTCGGGTTTTCGAAGTAGTCGGTCAACCCGAAGCGTCCGCTCGAACGAACCGAGTACGTGTAGTTGAAGAAGCCTCGCAACCAGTTGCCACGCTCACGCCGCACGTCGACTTCGAAACCTCGGATGTCGGCGTAGTTGTTCGGCTCACTGCGCGAGTAGCTGACGCGTCCGCTTCGGGAGGTATAGCCTACCAAGCGCGGTTCGAGCGACACATCTTTGTAGTAGCCTGCCACCTTGACGCGGAACTGCTCGAAGAACGCGTGCTCGTATCCCAACTCGTAGGCGACCGTCTTGGGCAGCGGGGCGTTCGGGTTGGCGATGCGCGTGACCTGCCCCGTCTCGCTGGCGTAGCGCAGTTGATAGAGGTCGTCCGGCGACGGCATCGACCGGAAGTGTCCGTAGTTGAAGTACAACTTGGAATACAGTGTAATCGGGAACGAGACGCCCAACCGGGGCATCAGCGCCCACTGCGCACTGGCATCTCCGACGTCCAACGTGTCGAGCACTTCGCGGTTGGCGAGCGCCGCATCGTACAGGTCGTAATCGAACGACTTGCCGCGTGCGTCTGAATAGTCGAGCCTCAAGCCCAGGTTGGCGATCAAGCCCTTGAATTCGAGCGTCGACTGGGCGTAGGCCGAAGCGCGCACCGGCTCCTGATCCCACACCGCGCGGAAGTTGCTCGACCGCAAGAAAGCGTCGAACGAGCCGTAGTTGATGTTGCTCTCGGTGATGTTGTACTCGAGGCCGACTTTGCCTTCGAACTCACGGGTGAACTGGTGCGTCAGGTCGGCCTTGAGGTTGTAGACAGTCACGCGGCTCGTGTCGCGCGCGTTGCTCATACCGACGCCCATGCGCAGGCCGTTGACGCCGTTGCTCGGAGCGGGCTGGAAGCCGAACGGACGCGCGAACGTGACGCCGCCTACGGAGAACGTGTCGGTCGAGTCGCGCAGTTCGCCGGGGTTGGTGTCGTAGAACGATGCGTAGCGCGACGCACGGACTTCGTAGTAGGTCTGATCGCTCAGGGCATGCGTCAGGCGCGCGCCGAGCATGAAGTCACGCGTTTCGGTCGGCGCCCAATAGTCGGTCGAGAAGATGCGCGAGTTGATAAACGACACGCTCGACAGGTTGCCCGCAATGCCGCTCGCGCTCGAAAAGATACCGGGGTTGCCGACGCGCGAAGCCGAGGTAGCGTCGACGCGTCCGTAGAGGCCTTGCAGTTGCAGCTTGACGCCAGGCGCGATGTCGCTCGTGACCGTCGCCAGGCCGGTACGCTGTTCGGAGCGGTCCGTGTTGAGCGGGATCAAATACATGTCCTGCTGGCCTTTGAACGACACGAAGAAGCGCGTCCCACCAAAACGACTCAATCCGGGGACGGGGCCACCGATGCCGATGTCGGCAACGTAGTCGGGCTGCGTGATCTCGAAACGCTTGCTGTGCTGAAACAGGAAGGCTTGGTACAGCGCTTCGGGCGTGGCATCGTTGGTCGGATCGTCGTCCGAGAGCAGGCTTTCGGATACGCTGATCCAGCCTTCGAACTCAGGATACTGACGCTGCGTCGCCTCGTCCCACGCGCCGTTGTCGGTTCCGGTATATGCTACTTCCGGGTCGGTAAACGGCTTGACCCAGTACGAATCGAGGTCGTTTGCGCTCTGACCGGAGTTCTGCTGGGCAGGCGGGCTGTACTGCACCGACACGTCAACCGTGTAGCGGTCCCGGTCGCCCTCTTTGGTCGTCACGTTGATGACACCCGAGCGGACGTTGCCGTACTCGGCGTTGAAGCCCGAGGTAACTACCTGGAGCGCGTCGACCGACGAGAGTGGAATGTTGGTATAGGGGCTGTTGGAGCGCTCATCGCGCAGCGTCAGGCCGTTGACGTTGAACGAGAGTTCGTCCGATCCCGACCCTCGGATGCTCAATCCTTCCGTTCCGGCCTGGAGCGCCAGAACGCCCGCGATGCTGGACGTAGGAAGCGCCTCGATCTGCTCGGCAGACACGTTGAGACGGGACGACGACACGTCGACTTCGAGAATAGGTGCCGTGGCGGTGACGATGACTTCTTCGCCCGCGATCAACTCCTCTTGCATGACGATGTCGACCGTCGTGTTTTGGTCGGCATTTACGCGGACCTCCTGGATGCGCTGAACGGCGAAGCCGATGTAAGACGCACGCAGCACGTACGTACCGGGCCGGACGCCGATGATCGAGTAGTAGCCGTCGACGTCAGACGAGTTACCCGTCGTCGTGCCGTCGATGACGACGTTCACTCCGGGAAGTGGTTGACCCGAAGGATCGGTGACCTGACCCGAGATACGCCCGGTCTGCGCATCAGCGGACGCGGCGGCGATCAGGAAGAAGAAGGCGACAGCGCAGTAGCGAGCGAACATATGTCGGAAACGCTTACGGAAAAGGGGCGGAGAGCAGACAGAAGAAACGGGAACGCTACGCCCTCCGCAAGGCGATTCTCGTTCTCTACCGGCTTAAAGCTGCGAATCGCACTTTAGTGATCCTAAACCGTGATTTGAACTACAGATAGATCTAGCCGAACAGCGACTGCCAGAAAACCTGGGCAGCGCGAGGTTCTAAAATCAGCGTCAGTACGATGCCCCCGATTGCCCCGCCCAAGTGCGCCTCGTGTGCGATCCCACCACGTGCGCCACCTTCTTTTCGCATCATGTACGTCGAGCCTCCGATGTAGAGGGCCGCGAAAATGATAGCGGGCATGGGGATAAAGAAGACGTACAACTGGCTCAGCGGCGCGAACAGGCAGTAGCTCAGGATCACGCCGCTGATGGCTCCGCTCGCGCCGACGGCCGAGTAGTTGGGGTCGTCCCGGTGACGCCAGATCGATAGGCCGGACGCGCACAGGTCCGAGCCGAAGTAGAGAAGCGCGAACTTGATCGGGCCGAAGATTTGGGCTTCGAGGAGCGTGCCGAAGAGCAACAGCGCCCACATGTTGAACGCCAAATGCCAGAAGCCACCGTGCAGAAAACTACCGGTGACAGCGCGGTCCCACTCGCCGCGTACGATGGCGTAGGGCCGCATCGAGAAGCGACCGATCAAGTCTGGCGCGGCCAGCAGCGTAAACGCGCTCGCGCCGACGTTGACGAGCAGCAACGCTAATGTGATCGGCGTACCGTCGACCGAGAGTCCGGCAAAAAGCGACTGAATCATGCCGCTACTCCCTCGCCCAGGTGATTCAAGATCGACTCGAAGACAACGCGTCCGTCGTCGGGGCCGAGCAGCGCTTCGACGTGGCGCTCGGGGTGCGGCATCATGCCCAGCACGTTGCCGCGGGCGTTGACGATGCCTGCGATGCCGCGCGCCGAACCGTTGGGATTGCTCTCATCGGTGACGTTGCCCTGGGCGTCGCAGTAGCGCAGGACGATGCGGTTGTCACGCTCCAGTTCATCTAGCGTCGCTTCGTCGGCCACGTAGCGACCGTCGCCGTGAGCGATGGGGATGTTGAGAACGGCGCCCTGTTCGACCGTGTTGGTAAACGGCGTATCCGAGCGGTCGACGCGTAGGTGCTGTTCTTTGCAGCGGAAGCGCAGTCCGGCGTTGCGGCCAAGCGCTCCGGGCAGCAGTCCGGCTTCGCACAAGACCTGAAATCCATTGCAGACGCCGAGCACCAATCCGCCTTCGTTCGCAAACCGGATCACGTCCTGCATGATCGGCGCGAATCGGGCGATGGCGCCGCTGCGCAGATAGTCGCCGTACGAGAAACCGCCGGGGACGACGACCAAATCGACGTCGGGTAGCTTCTCCTCCTTGTGCCAGACGACGTGCGTCTCTTGGCCGAACACGTTAGCAAGAGCGTGGTGGGCATCGTGGTCGCAGTTGGAGCCGGGAAAGACGAGGACGGCGGCGCGCATAGAGGTAGGCGGTTGGGCAAGTCGAAAGGTACGGAGCACGACAGACCGCTGTTGGAGTAGGACGCTAATCGAAGCCGACTTCATCCGAGAGATCGCGCCAGCTTGGATTGTTGCCTCCGATGAGCCTGATCTTCCATGCCCGGTTCCATTTCTTCAACTGCTTCTCGCGCGCAATTGCGTCGAGGATGTCGTCGTACCGCTCGACATAAACCAGACGATGCACACTGTAGCGCCTCGTGAATCCATCGACTGAACCTCTTCGGTGCTGTTCGATTCTCCGAGCAAGAGCACTCGTCACCCCGATATACAGCGTTCCATTGGGCCTACTCGCGAGGATGTAGACGTAGCCGGGCTTCATTTCATGGCTTGAGATATTCCGCAGCACGATACGGTCAGCACAGAAGACGCGGCTTTCGACTCCCCACGATTCGGACCGTCATTCCCGCGAAGGCGGGAATCTATTGCGCAGGCAGTCACTTCGTAGATCCCCGCCTTCGCGAGGATGACGGAGTCAGAGGCCACGAGCGAGACTAGTTCGCGCGCTAGCATACTACTCGTGTACGTGAGAGAACTCCACTCGATCGGAGCTACAGACTTCCCCTGCTGTCCTTCGATACCCGTTCCGTATTTTGAGCGCATGATTCCTCGCGAGGTATTCCGTCAGATCCGAAGGCTCGAAATCCGCACGCGCGGACTCGTCGACAGCTTCATGGGCGGCGAGTACCACTCGGCGTTCAAGGGGCGCGGCATGAGCTTCGCCGAGGTACGCCCCTATCAGATCGGCGACGACGTGCGCAGCATCGACTGGAACGTGTCGGCGCAGACTGGGGACGCCATTCATCAAGGTGTTCGAGGAAGAGCGCGAGCAGACGATCCTGCTGCTGGTCGACATCTCGGCGAGCGAGGCGTTTGGGACTCGGAAGCGCACCAAGCGCGAGTTGGCCGCCGAAGTGTGCGCGCTGATCGGCTTCTCGGCGGCACAGAACAGCGACCGCATCGGCCTGACGCTTTTTGCGGGGCAGATCGAGCGCTTCGTTCCGCCGAGCAAAGGCCGAACGCACGTGCTGCGGCTCGTCCGCGATCTGTACGTCCACGAACCCACGTCGACGGGCACCGACCTGCGCGGCGCGCTCGAACACGCCTCGCGCATTCTCAAGCGACGCGCCATCGTCCTCATCCTGAGCGACTTCCTCGCCGACGGCTATCAGCAGGCGTTGCGGGCGCTGTCGAGCAAACACGATGTCGTCGCGCTCCACCTGATCGACCCAGCAGAGGAAGAACTGCCGTCCGTTGGGCTGCTGACGCTGGTCGACGCCGAAACGGGGACGCCGTACGTGATCGACTCGGGAAGCAAGGCGGCGCGGGAGCGGTTTGCCGAACGCGCGACGGCCCGGATGCTGGCGGCGCAGGACGCGTTCACCAAGGCGCGCGTCGACGTGGTGCCGCTGCGGACGGACGAGGATCACGTGGTCGCACTCGAATCGTTTTTCCGCCGACGGACGCGGGCGAGGGGTCGATGACGATGCGGCTCCTGCTCCTGCTGATGCTCGCCGCGCCCGTCGCGTCGGCCCAAACCGCCTACCTGACGGCGGACCGTGATAGCGTGCGCGTCGGTGAGCCGTTTACGTTGTCGCTCGTCGTTCCGCACTCGATCTTTGAGACGGTCGTCTGGCCCGAAGCTGGACGGCAGTGGGCCGGGAGCGAGGTCGAAGTCATCGAGCGGCTGAGCCTGGACTCGACCTTGGCGCCCGCCATCCGAGTCGACAGCGCGGCGTACCGAGTGGCGGCGTTTGCCCTCGACACGTTGACGATTGGCCCGGTCGGTGTCCGGCTGGTGCGCGACGGCGACACGACGACCGTGGCGTCGCAGTCGTTCGCCCTGCCGATGATGCACGTCCTGCCCGACAGCGCGGACCTGCTGCCCGCGCGCGACATCCGGCGCATCGGCTATCCGCTGTGGGCATGGCTGGCGTTCATCGCCGGTGTGATCGCGACCGGCCTGCTGCTCTGGTGGCTGTGGAAGCGGCGTAACCGGGACGAAGTCGAAGATGTCGAACCGGTCCGCGTCGTCCCCGCCGACGAACGCGCGCTGATGTCGCTGGCCCAAGCTCAGGCGTTCGACCTGACCGACGAAGCGCAGATCAAACCGTTCTACGTCATGGTCTCGGACGCCGTGCGTAGCTACCTGCACGAACGCGCGGGCGTGGCGGCGCTCGAACACACGTCGGCGGAGGTGATGACCGACACCAAGCGCGCGACCGCATCGGGCCGTTTGCCCGCCGAGGCGCCTCAACTACTCGCCGACGTATTCGCCGTCGCCGACTACGCCAAGTACGCCGACGGTCGCCCTGCCCCCGAACGCGGAGCCGACGTACTCGCAGCCGCTCGCGCGCTGATCGAACGGACGGAGCAGCACTTGGCGCCGACACCCGACGAAGAAGGCACGGATCAGCAGGAAACGCCGCAGCAGTCCGGCAAGCTGCCCGCTTACGAAGACGTGGCGGCGTTGAACAGGCCGCGCTCGCCGAAGTCCAAACCCGAGGCGCCCTCGTTTGCCCCGCCCGGATTCAGACCCGACTTGCCCACGCGCTCCATCGGCGACCTGGCCGACGGCTCCCCTCCTGCCAGCGATGAGCCGCCCTCCCCCACCTCTACCGACGCCGATGAACGACCTGCTTGACCGCGTCGCCGACCGGATCGCTGCCGCCCATCGCGTCGTCGTGCTGACAGGCGCGGGCGTGAGCGCCGAGAGCGGCATTCCGACGTTCCGAGGCGCCCAAGGCTACTGGCGCGGACGCGACCCGCAGACGCTCGCCACGCCTGCTGCGTTTGCCCGCGATCCCGAGTTAGTTCAGACGTGGTACCGCGAGCGCATCGCCACCGTCCGCGCTGCCGAACCCAACGCCGGACACCGCGCACTCGTCGACCTGGCGGATTTGGTGCCGATGATAGTAGTCACACAGAACGTCGACGACCTGCACGAGCGAGCCGGATCGCCCGACGTCGTCCACCTGCACGGTCGATTGGATGCCGCACGCTGCGCGACGTGCGACGCACCTGCTGACTTGGCGATGGGCGACGTGCCGGTCGTCTGCTCCGCGTGCGGCGGACACATCCGGCCCGGCGTCACGTGGTTCGGCGAGGCGCTGGACTCCGACTCGATTAATCGGGCGGCCCACGCGTCCGAAACGGCAGACGTATTTCTATCCGTCGGCACGAGCGGCTTGGTATACCCGGCGGCGGCACTTCCAGGCACGGCGGCGATGGGTGGAGCGTTCGTAGCCGAGATCAATCCGGTGGCGAGCGCCGTCGCGATGACAGCCGACGTTCAACTGGCAGGTCCGGCAGGTGTCGTGCTGCCCGACCTGGTCGAACGCGTGCGCATGTTGAGGGAGGTCGCCGATGCCTGACCTGTTTGCCCAACTGACGTTCGCCAATCCGGGCGTGCTGTGGCTGCTGCTCGCCGTTCCCATCGCCGGAGTTTGGGCGTGGCGGCGCGCGCGCGGCGGCGGGATGCGGTTTTCGGACGGCGGCTCGGCCCATGCCGCGTCCGGCTCGTGGGCGACGCGACTGCTCTACCTGCCGCTGATCTTGCGAATGCTGGCGCTGGCGCTGATGATCGTCGCGCTGGCTCGCCCCCAGGAGCGCAACGTCCGCGTCGAACGCAGCAGCGAGGGCATCGACATCGTCCTGGTGCTCGACACCTCGTCGTCTATGCTGGCGATGGACTTCCGGCCCAACCGCTTCGAGGCGGCGCGGCGCGTGGCGGGCGAGTTCATCCAGGGAAGGGAGACAGATCGCATCGGGCTGATCGTGTTCGCAGCGCAAGCCTTTACTCAGACGCCGCTCACGCTCGACTACTCCTTTTTGCAACGGATGCTGGCGGAAGTCGAAGTCGGCGTAATCGAGGACGGAACGGCTGTCGGCACGGCGCTGGCGATGGCGACGAGCAGGCTGAAGGAGAGCACAGCCGATAAAGTCGTCATCCTGCTGACGGACGGACAGAGCAACCGGGGCGAGATCGACCCGACGACGGCAGCCGAGATCGCCCAGACGATGGGCGTCCGTGTCTATGCCATCGGCGTCGGCGCGCGCGGACAGGCGCCGTATCCCTTTCAGACGCCGTTCGGCGGCACGCAGCAGCGGATGGTGCCGGTCGAGATCGACGAAGAGACGCTGACAGCCGTCGCCGAACGCACCGGGGGCCGCTACTTCCGCGCGACCGATACCGAAGCGCTGCGCGACATCTACGACGAAATCGGTGAACTCGAAACCGCTGAAGTCGACGAACTCACCTATACCGACATCGCCGAGCGCTACGCCCTTTTCTTGCTGCCTGCCGCGTTGCTACTGCTCCTCGAACGCCTGCTCGCTGCGACGCGCCTGCGGACGTTTCCTTGACCCCATAGCCTATCACATCGCCAGTAAGGGCGATACATGTATCGCCCCTACACGTAGCAAACCCACACGTAGCGAATCGACACGCACATCCGCTCATGCCCGACCTCCTCCACCCCAACCTGATCTGGACGCTGGCCCTCGCACCGGTCGTCCTGGCGCTGGTTGCGTGGGCGGCACTGCGACGGGGGCAAGCAGCCAAGCGCATTGCGGACGCTGACCTTCTCGCACGTTTGACCGGGTCGATCAGCATCCGGCGGCGGCGCTACAAGGCTGTCTTGATCGTGGCGGCGGCGTTGCTGCTGAGCGTAGCGCTCGTCGGACCGCGCTACGGGACAGCCGTCCGCGAGGTCGAGCGCGAGGGACTGGACCTGATGGTCGCGCTCGACGTGTCGCGCTCGATGCTGGCCGAGGACGTGGCGCCGTCTCGACTCGAACGGGCCAAGCGCGAGATCGAAAAGCTGCTGCCCAACCTGCGCGGCGACCGCATCGGCCTGGTCCTGTTTGCGGGCGACGCGTTTGTCCAATGCCCGCTGACGACGGATCAAAGTGCGTTCCGCCTGTTCCTCGACATCTCCGGCCCCGACCAAATCCCGACGCCGGGAACGGACTTCGAAGTCGCCATCGACCGGGCGCTGGCGGCGCTTGAATCGGGCGTGAGCGAAGACGTACCCTCGGGCGAAGCACGCGCTCGGGCGCTGCTGATCGTGTCGGACGGCGAAAACCACATCCCGGACATGGACGCCACGCTCGACCGCGCACGCGAGGCTGGGCTAGCGCTGTTCGCCGTCGGCGTGGGCGAAACACAGGGCGCCGAGATTCCGCTGTATCGCGGAAACAGGCAGATTGGCGTCGTCCAGGATCGACAGGGAGCCGTCGTCCAGACGCGGCTCGAAGAGGAAGCACTGCAGCGCATCGCGGGCGACGGCGGCTACTTCCGCATCGGGCGCGGCGGCTCAGATCTCTCCAACCTGCCAGCCCAACTCGACCGTCTCGACCGCAGCACGTTCGGATCGGAGCAGTTCAGCACGTACGCCGAGCAGTTTCAACTCCCGCTTGCCCTCGCTCTCGCCCTACTACTCCTCGACCTGCTGATCCCCGTCACCCGCCGCGACACGACCCGCCGCCGCTTCTCGTTCACCCGACGACGCGAGGCAGACGCATGACACTCCACACCTTCCCCAACCGTCGTACCTACGCAGGCAGGGATCCACAACCGGCTGTCCGCTCGACTAAAAACCGCCGTGCGTTGATCCAGGTCGACGCAAGCGTCGCCCCTACAATGCCGGTCGGGTGGGCGATGGCGTTGGTGCTTCTCGTCCTCACCGGCTGCTCGGATCCGCACTCTGACGGACGCGCGGGCAACTCAGCGTATCGCGCCGACGCATTCGATCAGGCGCGCGGCCATTACTCCGACGCACTCGCGGACCTCGACACGACGGCATCCGATCTGCGCTCGGATCTGCTCTTCAACACCGCATCGGCATATGGTGCTGAAGGCAACGCACAGCAAGCCCTCGCGCTCTACGACAGCAGCCGATCCGCGACACGATCCGACGCGTCGCGAACCAACGGCGCAGCGTTCAACGGCGGCGTCGCGGCGCACGGCGCCCAAGATCTGGCAGGCGCTCGGTCGCGCTTTCGACTGGCGCTGCTTGCCGATGCGGACGATGCCGACGCTCGGCACAACTGGGAGTACGTCGCGCGAATGATGGATCAGGAGCAGCAGCAAGGCGGTCAGAATCCGCCGCCTGAACCGTCCGATTTCGCTCGCCGGTTAAAGGAGCAGGCCGACGCGCTCGTCGCCCAAGAGCGCTACGGTGCGGCTTACACGCTTATGCAAGACGGGCTGGCACGAGACGAAACGGTCGCCGCGTTCAACACGTTCATCAACCGCGTCGGATCGGTCGCTCAGATCGACTCCAACCCCGCCGGAACGTCCCGCTGACCTAACTATGCGCCACCTCCTTTTCGCCTTGCTGCTGACTGCGCCCATCGCATCGGCTCAGACGCTGACCGCCGACGCCGCCTTCCACACGGCGGCCCAGCAGTTCATCGGCGACGATGCGCAATCCGCGCTTTCCACGATCGCGCAAGGACTGGCCGCACGTCCCGGTGACGCCAAGCTGACTGCCCTTCGGGACGAGATCCTGAAGCAGCAAGAGGAGCAGCAAAATCAGAACGGCGATCAAGATCAGGAGGATGGAGAGCAAGGAGATCAGGGCGACCCAGCAAGACGGCCAGGGCCAAAACGACGATCAGCAGCAGGGCGATCAAAACGGCGAGAACGAGGACGAAAAACAGGGCGACGACCCCGAGCAAGGCGATCAGGGCGACCAATCCGACCCCAACGACCAAGACGGCGACGGCCAGCCCGATCAGCCCGGCGACCAGCCGCCGCCTCAACCCGGCCAGACGCAACCGCAACCCGGACAGATGACGCAGGCACAGGCCGAGCGCATCTTGCAAGCGTTGGGCAACGAGGAAGCCAACGTGCTCAAACGCAAAGCGCAGAAGCGCGGCCCCGCCCGACGTGTCGAGAAGGATTGGTGATGCAGCACGCCTCTTCCACCTCCTCCTCTACGTCATTGCGAGCGAAGCGTGGCAATCTGAAGCAGCGCTCCAGTTCGCCAGATTGCCACGTCGCTCCGCTCTCAACGATAGGATCAGGGTTTTGCGCCAACCTCATCGTCACGGCGTTGCTCCTCGCGCTTGCCCTTCCCGCGTCGGCGCAGCGCGGCAGGGACGTAGCCGTCACAGCCAGCGTCAACGCTACGACGATTGGCGAGCAGGACTTCGTGATCTACACCATCGCTGTCGATGGCTCCGAACTCCCCGGCGTCGAAACTCCGAGCGTGCCGACGACGCGCGGCCTGGCTCTCGTCTCGCCCTACCCGAGCACCGAGCGGCAAGTATCGGTCGTCGGACACGCGATGCAACAGCGGTTGGCGTTTCGGTGGACGTTTCGCCCGACAGGTACGGGAACGGCGCAGATCGGAGCCGCGCGCGTTCGGGCCGACGACCGGATCTACGAGACCGAAGCGCTCACCGTCGAAGTAGTCACTCAAGCGAACCGTCCGTCGCGATCCAATCCGGCTGGCGCGAGGCCTAACAGCGGCGCACAGGACGACGAACCGGCGCAGTTGACGCGCGATCAGGCGTTTATTCGGGCGAGCGCGTCCAAGCGGTCGGCGTACGTCGGCGAGCAGGTCGTCGTGACGTACACGCTGTTTTTCGATCCGCGCGTCCAGTTTCGGCAGATCCGGCTGGCCGACAGTTGGGACGCCGCCGGGTTCTGGCGCGAAGACCTGGACGTGGACGACAGCCCGATTCCCCAACGCCAGGTCGTCGACGGCATTCAATATTCGACCATCGTGCTCAAACGCGTCAGCCTGTTCGCGACGCGAGCGGGCGAGTTGACCGTCGAACCGTTCCGCGTGGCGACCGAAGCCGTCGTCCCCCCTTCGCGAACGCGTGATCCGTTCGGAAGCCTGTGGGGACTACGCGGTCGGACCGTCGACGCACGCATCGCCTCGAACCCACTGCGGCTCGACATCCAGCGACTGCCATCGGGAGCGCCGGACGGATTCGGAGGAGCGGTCGGGCAGTTTCGCATGGGCACGTCGGTCGACCGGACGAGTCTGGAAACGGGCCAAAGCGCCAGTCTCAACGTTCAGGTGTCGGGCGACGGCAACCTCGCCACACTCGACCCGCCGACACTCCAGGCGCCCGGAACGGTCGAAGTCTACCGCCCCAGCGTCGACCTCAACCCGACGCGCAGCGGAAGCCGCCTCTACGCCCGCGTCGCCTACGACTATGCTCTCGTCCCGCGCACCAACGGCACCGTCGAGATTCCGCCCGTCCGTTTCTCCTACTTCGA
The DNA here is from genome assembly GCA_963793245.1 of Rhodothermales bacterium. Lineage (GTDB taxonomy): Bacteria > Bacteroidota > Rhodothermia > Rhodothermales > BA12 > CAXBBB01. The sequence goes on along the minus strand of CAWBZG010000002.1, from coordinate 403,116 downwards.
CCCATCGGCCCGCGCCTACCGCACGCTGACCGGCGACGGCACCCAACTTATCGTCACCGGCGAGCCGATCACGACGCGTGCCGCTCTGCCGCCCGACGCCCTGGCGCCCATCGCCGAGCGCACGACCTTGGTCAGAACCGACGACCGCACTCCGCTGCATCGCCAGGTCTGGCCGTACGCGCTGACTGTGCTGCCTCTGCTCCTATTCGCCGGAGCATTCGTCGCCGGACGCAGGCGCCACGCTCTGGCCGCCGATCCGCTGGGAGCGAGGCGCAAACGTGCCCACCCAGTCGCCCAGCGCGTGCTCAAAGAAGCCGACGCCGCCCTTGCCATTGGCGACGTAGCCGGATTCTACGCCAAACTCGAAGCCAGCGTGCTGGGCTTCGTCGGCGGACGCCTGCATCTCAGCGAGCGCGGCTTGACACGGACCAAACTGGCCGAGCACCTCGACCGCGCAGGCGTCGACACCTCGACGCGCGATGCGCTGCTGACGCTCCTCACCCGATGCGATCAAGCCCGGTTCGCGCCTGTTCCACCGCCTGCCGCCACGCGCGCCGGAGACCGCGACATGGCCGCCGCCCTGCTCGGCACGCTCGCCGACACGCTGCCTTCGTGATGCGTTTCCTCCTCCTTCTACTCCTACTAGCCGCGCCGACTGCCTCCGCCCAACTCGGCGTCGACGAATCGCTCGTCATCGCAACTGACGCTGATGCGGACTCCGCATTCGTCCAAGGCGTCCGTGCCTATCGGCAAGGGCGATTCGAGGAGGCGAGGCGCGCGTTTTCGACCGTACGATCCGCTGGGTACGCATCTCCTGAATTGGACTACAATCTGGCCGAAACGCTCGTCCGCATGGATAGCTTAGGCGCCGCCGTCGCCTCCTACCTGCGCGCTCGCCCTGCCTCGAGCGATAGCCTCCGCGAGGCCGTCGACCACAACCTGCGACTGGTCCGCGCGCGGGCTGGAGTCGAACGCGATGCGCCGTTCGTTGCTCTACCGCGCGCACGCTGGATCGACCTGGTACAGACCGTCGGCCCGGCGCCGTTCTTCTGGGCTGGCTTTGTCCTGTTGATGATCGCCTGCGTTCTCCTCGGTCGGCGCTACTGGACCGGGCGCCGGTCGGCTTCGACGCGTCGGCTGCTCTCCATCTTCGTTCCTCTGAGCGCGTTGCTGCTCGTCATCGCGACCGCCGCATCCATGCAGCTGGGCGTCCCAACGCGCGCCGTTCTGGTCGAGAGCATCGGCGACGCTCCGGCCGCATCGGTCGTGCACGTACGTCAGTCCATCGGTGCAGACAGCCTGAGTATCCGCATTCCGACGGGCGACGTGATAACGGCTCCAACCGCCGCCGTTCGCCTGCTGTGAGTGCGTAGTTTGGGCGACGCCCTTCCCGCCGCCCTATGGAACCGTTCGTCCTGCAACACACCGCCCGGACCGGCTGGATCGAAGTCGTGGCGGGCAGCATGTTCAGTGGTAAGACCGAGGAGTTGATCCGGCGGATGCGGCGTGCGCGCTATGCCCGGCAGAAGATCGAAATCTTCAAACCCGCCCTCGACGTGCGCTACTCGGCGGACGAAGTCGTCTCGCACGACGCCAACGCGATCCCCTCGACGCCCGTCGACGCTGCCGATCAGATCTTGCTGCTTGCAGGTTCAGCGACGGTCGTCGGCATCGACGAAGCGCAGTTCTTTGGCATCGAGTTGGTGCCCTGTCTGCACGGCGCTCGCTAAAAGTGGTACACGCGTCATCGTGGCAGGGCTGGACCAGGACTACATGGGCAACCCGTTCGAGCCTATTCCGCAACTGATGGCCGTCGCCGAGTTCGTGACTAAGCTGCACGCGATCTGCGTGGTCTGTGGCGCCCCGGCAAACCACTCGCAGCGCGTCGTCGCCTCGGATGCGCGCGTCCTGCTCGGCGCGGGCGACGCATACGAACCCCGCTGCCGCGCCCACTTCTCGACCTCTCCAGTCGCCCCAAGCCTAGCGCCCGAGCGCGTTCTCGTTGGCGACGCGATGCCGGAAGTCCAGGTGGCTGAGTAACGCAGAATCCGTCTGATTCTCGACTGGTTAGAGCAAGAGCCGATGGCGTCGTCGGCTATCTTGCCAAGCCGCGTCTTTTCAACTGTTTCCCCTCTGCGCCGATGAGCGACCAGCGTTACCTCGTCACCGCCCGCAAGTACCGTCCGACCCGTTTCGAGGATTTGGTCGGCCAGTCGCACGTGACCGAGACGCTGCAAAACGCCATCCGTCTCGACCGGCTCGCGCACGCCTACCTGTTCAGCGGGCCGCGTGGCGTCGGCAAGACGACGGCGGCGCGCATCCTCGCCAAGGCGATCAACTGCGAAACGCCGCTGCCTCAGCGCGATGGAAGCGAGCCGTGCGGCACGTGCGACAGCTGCCAGTCGTTCGCCCAGGGCCGCTCGCTCAACATCATCGAGATCGACGCGGCGTCGAACAACAAAGTCGACGACATCCGCGACTTACGCGAGACCGTGCGCATTCCGCCCCAGGGCGCACGCAAAAAGGTCTACATCGTCGACGAAGTCCACATGTTGTCGACGAGCGCCTTCAATGCGCTACTCAAAACGCTCGAAGAGCCGCCGCCCTACGCGCTGTTCATTTTCGCGACGACCGAGCCGCACAAAGTCCTGCCGACGATCCTGTCGCGGTGCCAGCGCTTCGACTTCCGCCGCATTCGGATCGAAGACGCCGTTCAGCGCCTGCGCGAGATCTGTGAGGCCGAAAGCGTCACCGCCGACGAAGAGGCCTTGGCCCTGATCGCGCGCAAAGGCGACGGCGCGCTCCGCGACACGCTTTCGGCGTTCGACCAAGCCGTCGCGCTCTGCGGATCGGATCTGCGCTATGCCGCTCTCGCCGAAGCGTTGGGCGTCGTAGAGCAAGACCTGTTCTTCGAGGTCACCGACGCGCTCGCCACTCGCAGAACCGGCGACTTGTTCATGATCGTCGACCGCGTCGTGAGTCGGGGATACGACCTGATGGAGTTTTTGCACGGCTTGCAGGAGCACCTGCGCAACGTCCTCGTCGCCGTCACGCTGCCGGACGCGCCTGACCTGATCGAAGCGGCGCCCGGCGTGAGGGTGCGCTATGCAGATGCGTCGCAGGCGTTCGAAGAGGCCGATGTGATGCGCCTGCTCGCGCTCGCTGCCGACGGCGAAGAAACGCTGCGACAGGCGGTTCAGCCGCGTTTGCGATTGGAGATGACGCTGGCGAAAATGGCGTCGCTCGCTAAGGCCGTCGACCTCAACCGCGCTATCGCTCAAGTCGAAGCGCTGCAGCAGGCAGCACGCGAGGGCAAGTTGGCGCTATCGACCGTTGCTACGACGCCCGAACAGGTCGGCCCGCCGTCTCGACAAGCGGCTCCGTCCAGCATCGTTCGCGAACCGGCGCCTGCTCCCATCGCCTCGGCTCCGGCATCTGCATCGCGTCCGGCACCTGCTCCGGTCGATCCGGATCCAGAGCCGAAAGCAGCCGAGCCGCACCACGCCAAGATTCACTCGCTTCCGCCGCGCCCCGACGAAGACGGTGGCGTTCCTGCCGAGCCGACGTCGCCCAAGAAGCCGACGCCCGCAGCGCCCGCCAAACCGTCGACGCCCGAGACGGCGTACAGCAACCTCTTCGGCGCTCCGGCGCTGCGCAAAGTCGTCCCGCGCGAGGATGGCCCCAACGCGCTGAGCGGAGACGGCGCCGTAGCGTCAGGTCGCGCGCCCGAACCGACCATCCACGCCGCCCCGCCTGCTCCGGCCCCCGCGTCGTCCGGCGTCCCCAGCGCGCTGACCAACGTGTGGAAGACGATGGCCGAGCGCGTCAATCGCCCTGCCCTCCACGCCGTAATGACGTTTTGCACGCTGACCGCTGTCGAAGGAGACACGTTGTGCGTCGGCGTGCCCGATCATTCGTCGATGGGCGTGCTGCGCGAAAATCAGCAGACGCTCGAACGGATGCTGGCGCATCACACGCCCGGCGGCCCCTCTCGGCTGCGCTTTTTCGCCAACAAAGCCGAGCGCGTCAGCGCAGAAACCGGCTCGTCCGAGACCCCGTTGCAGCGCTTCACCCGTTTGCAAGCCGAACACCCCGTTCTGAGCGCGCTCGTCGACACGTTCGGCGGCGAACTCGTCCACTAAGACTACCCGACCCCGATGGATTTCAACATGGCCGATATGTTCGGCAAAATCTCCGAGATGCAGCAGCAGATGCAGCAGACGCAGGCCGAACTCGCCAAGCAGAGCGTCACCGCCGAAGTCGGCGGCGGACTCGTCACCGTAACGGCTAATGGCGCCCAGCGCATCACCTCGATCAAAATCGACCCAACCACCATCGTCCCCGAAGACGCCGACATGCTCGAAGACCTGATCGTGGCAGGCGTCAACAAAGCCCTCGAAGACGCCGCCGGTCTCGCCCAGAGCGCGATGCAAAAGCAGGCAGGTTCTATGCTTCCTCCCGGCATGGATCTGAGCAAGTTCGGGTTGTAAACAGGACATTGGCATGCTCACAGGCATCACGAAACCACACATCATGCATGCCATGTCTATCCTACCCAAAGACGCCACAGTAGGCGATGCGATGGAGAGCCTTCGTTTTTTGAAGGCAATCGACGAAGGTCTTGCGAGCATGCGGAGGGGCGAAGGCATACCGCATGCTGAGGTGAAACGACGGATGGCTAAACGTATAGCCAAGTGGTCCGAGTAGTCATGTCGAATCCGAGGTTTAGTAGCGCGTCTTCCGTATCGTCATCCTGAGCTTGTCGAAGGATCTGGTGCTCTGCGCTGAGATCCTTCGACAAGCTCAGGATGACAGTCAGCCGTCACCCCAGCACCCTAAGTTGACGAGCCGCTTTCCACCCCACCACCCGCCATGTCGTCGTTCACGTCCGAATCCGTCGAAGCGCTCGTTGAGCAGTTGACCAAACTGCCCACCGTCGGGCGCAAGACGGCGCAGCGGCTGGCGTCGTTCGTGCTCAAAATGCCGCGCGACGAGGTCCTCGAAATCGCGCGCGCTCTGGTGGCAGTCAAAGACAAAGTCAAGTTCTGTCCAATCTGCGGCAACGTGACCGACTCGGTGCCGTGCGGCATCTGTCGCAACAGTCGGCGCGACGCTGGTCTGATCTGCGTCGTCGAAGAGGCCAGCGACGTGATGGCACTCGAAACGACGGGCGATTTTGGCGGTGTCTACCACGTGCTCGGCGGCGTCATCTCTCCGCTCGACGGGACGGGGCCGGAAGACCTGACGATCCGCGAACTCGTCGCCCGTGTCAGCGGCGCGATCCGGTTGCCGGACGAGATCGTGCAAAAGGCCAACGGATACGAAGTCGACGGCGATACGCAGACGCCACCTGCCATCAGCGAAGTGATCTTGGCCGTTAACCCCAACGTCGAGGGCGACACGACGGCGCATTACCTGACGATGCTGCTCAAACCGTTCGACGTGCGGGTGACGCGCATTGCCCACGGCCTGCCAGTCGGCGGAGACTTGGAATATGCGGACCCGGCTACGATTGCTAGGGCGATGGCTGCGCGCGTATCGGTCTGACCCTCCGCGATCGGCAGTGGAACGCTCAGTGCGTTCGGAGCGTGCGTTTGCGCTCCCACCCGACCTCCTGACATGAAGATCACCGTCCTCGGTGCCGGCTCCATCGGCGCGTCCATCGCCCGCGACTTGCAGAAGACCGACGACGTCGAGGCGATCCAGGTCTGCGACGCCCGCGCCCGCTCGCTCCAGACGCTTCAGACGACCATCGGCGGCGACAAACTGCGCTCGTTCCAGGTCGACGCCCGCGATCTGACCGTCATGCGCAGCATCCTCAGCGGCAGCGACTGCGTGATCGTCGGCACGGCGCCCGAGCACAACGCCGCCCTCGCCGCGCTCTGCCTGAGCCTGGGCGTTCCCTACTGCGACCTGGGAGGCAACGACAAAGCCGTCCACCAAGTGCTTGCGCTCGACGAGCAGGCGCGCGAGGCAGGCGTCTGGCTGATGCCCAACTGTGGACTGGCACCGGGCCTCGTCAACGTGTTGTGCCTGCACGCGGTCGAGCGCTTCGACGAAGTCGATGCAGTCCAACTCCGCGTCGGTGACGTGCCCGCTGTCCCCAAGCCGCCGTTCAACTTCTCGATCTCGTGGTCCGCCGACAAAGTGATCGAAGACTACAGCAACGCATCGCGTCAGATCGAAGAAGGAGAGATCGTCGAGCGACCGGCGCTGAGCGGACTCGAATCGGTCTCGTTCGAGCCGCCGTTCGACCAGATGGAAGCGTTCAACACCCAGGGCGGCCTGGCTACCCTCGCCGACGCGCTCAAAGGACGCGTCCGCACGCTGGATCACAAGACGATCCGCTGGCCCGGTCACGCGCAGCAGATGCGGTTTCTACTCGAACTGGGCTTCGCCGAGCGCAAAACCATCGACGTGCGCACCCACCTGACCTACCGCGACGTGCTCGTGCGGCGGATGCGCCAGCGCCTGAGCAGCGACCAGGAAGACGTGCTGCTGATGCGCGTACTCGTACGCGGCATCGTAGGCGGGAAAAAACAGACCATCGTCTACCAGATGATCGAGCACTACGACGAAGCCGATCAGGTATCGGCGATGAAGAACGCTACTAGTGCGGCCACCAGCGCGGCAGCCTTAATGCTGGCACGGCGCGAGATCGAAGGCGGCGGCGCATCGCCTGCCGAACACGTCGTCGACAAGGCGGCGTACCTGCGTCACGTCCAAGAGCGCGGCCTGACCATCTCAGAAACGGTCTACGACGGGTGGCGCGATGTCGACAACCCGAGCGAAGGCGACACGACGGCTCAACCGTCCGAGGCGATCACGCTGTAGCGCACCCAACGTCTGCGTGCAGACATATCTCCAACGACATGGAGCTACGTCGCTGAACCCAGGCATCTCGGTTAGGCGCGCTTTCGATACTCGGTCGTCAGCATTCCGGCATAGCCCCAGTTTTCGGGTTCGACCAAGTCGAGAACGACGTGGATGTGCTCGGGCTTCTTGCCCAACACACGAACGAGCGAATCGGTAGCGTCGCGGACGAGTTGGGCTTTTTGCTCCGCCGTCACGCCGTCGTCCGTGATCTTGATGTTTACGTACGGCACCGTGTTAGCCTGCCGATCCGTAGGCGCGGATCGTCTGGCCGTTGAGAGCGGCTCCAGCGGTTCCGCTCAGGTGAACGATGAGGTCGGCGATGGTCGAGGCGGCGACGCCCTGGCCTTCCTGCCCGTCGGCGAGCAGCGTGCTTGGGGCGACGGCGTGGGCCGTGATCCGTCCGCCGTATTCCGACGCGACGGATTCGACCAAACGCACGACGCCTGCTTTCGACGCGGAATAGGCGGCCTGCTCTCCAACTCCTTTGTCGGCGCCCTGTCCAGCAGCGACAGCGATCAAGCGGCCTTCGCCTTCCATCAGACCTGCGGCGGCGCGAAAGGCGAGAAACGTGCTGGTCAGGTTGAGATCCATCATCCGTCGCCAGTCGTCTACGGTCGTTTCGGCGAGCGGGCTGCTGCTCCATCCGCCGACGGTGTGGACGAGCACGTCGACCGATCCGAACTGGGCGCGCATCGCCTCGAAGCATTGGGTGACGGCTCCTTCGTCGGTCGCGTCGCACGGGAAGCCCCACGCGTCGGCGCCTTCGGGGAGAGCGACGTCGTAGGCTTCGGCTTCGGTCGGCGTGACGAGAGCGATGGTGGCGCCGCGCTCGGCAAACGCGCGGACGACCTGCTGACCCAGACGGCCGTTGGCGCCGGTAATGACGACGGTTTTACCCTGAAACTGGTCGGACATGGAAAGAGAGTGGCTTGGGGGGAGGAGCAAAAGAGAAGTCGGCTAGCTGCCGGACGTGTGATCGTGAACGACACGCCAACCGTCGTCGAAGCGTTGGAAGACGAGCGTGAACAGACCGTCGGACGTGTCGCGCGTAGTCGCAGCGAGTGCCCAGCGTCCGAACACGAGTGCACGGTCGGGCGAGAGGACTTGGATGTCAAGGTCGGAGAACGTCAGCGTGCCCATAGCGGCTCGGTCGGGGTATCCGGCGTGATACGCGTCGCGTGCGGCCTGCCAGCCCTGCCGGATGTTGCCACCCGAGGCGAAGCGCATCTCGGGCGATTTCCAGTAGCCGTCCATGAACCCGTCGATGTCGCCCCGATTCCAGGCCGCCACCTGCGTGTCGAGCACGTTCCTGATCTCGGCTTGCGCAGTCCCCGACTCTAGTCCGCGCGACGAAGCGCATCCGGTCAGGGCACTAATCGAGTAGCAGAGCACGAAGGTCGCGAACAGACGCGTTAGCAGGGTGGAACGTAGAAAGAGCACTTGAGGCGGCGGCGGTACGGCTGTAGTTTGAGGAGACAAGGGCAAGCCGTGTCGATCTGACTCCAAGCTATAACGAAAAGCGTGCCCAAACCGACGCGCCCCTAGATCTGCCGCCGTTTAGCCGCTATTCTGCCGTCGCTCCCTGCATCCGAGACCAAACCTGAGAACTGCGTATCGCGCCACCTGCTACTGAACTCTCCTTTTTGACGCCACGTGCCGCCGAGCCTTTGGGACTCGCTCTTGACTCGGTCCGCACGCAGTACGCATTTCGGCTTTGCCTCTCTTCTCCTCGGACGCTCCTCTTCGACCGACGCCCTCGACGCGTCGCGTTCGTTCCGCCGACAGCCTCACCGCAGGCCGCGTGCTCGCGGGCTGTATGGGAGCCGCGCTCGGCCTGACGATCCTGCTCGTAGCGTCGACCTCGGCTCAGCCGTCTGAACGCGTGATGCGTCCCCATCGGGCATTTGCGGTTTCCGACACCGACAGCGTCCGCATTCAGTTGCCAGACAGCTTCGACGTCCGCTCCCGCTTCGGCAGCGACTCCCTTGTCGCCGGAAACGACAGCACACTCGCCGACAGCCTGCGCCGAGACAGTCTGCTCCGCCGCTACCTGCCCCGCTTCCGAGGCGATGCGCGCGCGGCTCAGATCTCGGACCGCCAGCGCCCGCTCCTTCCGCCGATCGGATCCGTCCTGCGCCGCCAGACGATTCTCGACTCGACCGAGTACGCCTACACGATCAGCGAGCGCGTCGGCGAGAGCGAAGTGCGCGTGCCGGTCCGCATCGGTATCGACGAGTATGCCGATCAGCGCTTCGAGAAGGCCAAAGCAACCAACTTCGAGAGCTTGCTCGGACGCAGGGCGCAGCAGCAGCGCAGCGGCATGGGACCGCTCGTCAACATCACAATCCCGGGCGGGCGCCAGAGCGCGTTCACGACCATCTTTGGCAAGAATGAAGTCTCGATCCGCGTCAACGGGTCCGCCGACATCAACGCCGGTTTCGACGCGCGCAAGAGCGACCAACTCGCTGCGTCGGGACAGGACGGATTCCGCGTCGACCCCAACTTCCGCCAAAACCTGCGCCTGTCGATCATCGGCTCGATCGGCGACAAACTGCGCGTCGACGTCAACTGGGATACGGAAAACCAGTTCGAGTATCAGAACCAGGTCAAGCTCGTCTACACGGGCTACGAGGACGAGATCATCCAGAGCATTGAGGCGGGCAACGTGTTTTTGCAGACACCATCGACGCTGATCCGAGGCGGGCAGAGCCTGTTCGGGATCAAGACGCGGCTGCAACTGGGGCGGCTCTCGCTGACGGGCGTGGCATCGCAGCAGGAAGGCCAGTCGAACACCAAGACGATCAGCGGTGGCAGCGAGCGGACCGAGTTCGACCTGCGTCCGTCGGATTACGACGAGAACCGGCACTACTTCCTCTCCTACTACTTCCGCAACTGGTACGAGCGCGCGCTGGCGCAGCCGCCGAACATCATCGTCAACGACGTGCGGCGCGTCGAGCGTATCGAAGTGTGGCGCTTGGACCAGGAGAGCGAGCAGGACTTGAACGCCCGTAACGTCGTCGCCCTGGTCGACCTGAACGAGACGAGCACGATCCTGAACCAGACACCGGGCAACGGGCTTTACCGAACCGCCGAAGCGCCAACGCCGAGCCTCGATCAGTATTCAGACGCCGACCTTACTGCGCTCAAGAACGCGGGCGATGCGAACGAGATCAACAACCTGTTGAGCACCAAGGGGCTGGGCAGCAAGGATTTCCAGACGGGCAAGTTTCGCTTGCTTGAAGCAAATGATTACGACTTCAACCCGGCGCTGGGGTATCTGTCGCTCCGGCAGCAGCTGCGACCGGGTGAGGCGTTGGCGGTGTCGTATCGCTACGAAAACGCTCAAGGGCAGACGGTCAAAGTCGGCGAGTTGGTCAGCGAAACCGGCGGTACGGACGGCTCGCTCGACGACACGCGCCTGATCGCCAAACTGCTGCGCCCCGCCGACCCGCTCGCCCCGACCGCGACGACCGTTCCGGCGCCGTGGTATTTGGAGATGCGCAACATCTACCCGCTGCGCGGCGGTCGGCTGCGACAGTCGGACTTCGAGTTGGACGTGGTCTATCAACCGTCTGCGGGCCAACCTTCCGAAACGCTTCCCGGCGGCATCGGGGGAACGACGACGATCCTCGAACACCTGGGCTTCGACCGCATCCGCCAGGACGAGTCGCGCGGCTCGGACAACAGGTTCGACTACATCCGCAACTACACCATCGACGAGGACAACGGGCGCATCATTTTCCCTTACCTCGAACCGTTCGGCCAGCGCATCATCGATGTGGCCCAGGCCGGTCGTGTGGAAGAGGCCCGCAACACGCTCGCGTTTACGAGCCTCTACACGACCAAGCAGGAGCAGGCGCGGCGCGAGACCAAGTTCGACGTGTTTCGCATCCAGGGTTCGTACCAGGGCGCGTCGCAGAGCTTCTTCGACCTGCGCGCCTTCAACGGGCTGATCGAAGGCAGCGTGCGCGTGACGGCGGGCGGAAGCGAGTTGCGCGAAGGTAGCGACTACACCGTCGACTACAGCGGCTCGGGAACGGTCAACATCATCAACCCCGGCCTGCTGAGCGACGGACGCGAGATCGCCATCGACTTCGAGCAGAACAACATCTTTAACATCCAGCAAAAGACGCTGCTGGGCGCACGCGCCGAGTACGCGCTGCCCAACCGTCTGCAACTGGGCGCGACCATCTTCAACCTGTCGCAGCGCTCGCAGATCGACAAATTTCGCCTGGGCGAGGAGCCGATCTCCAACACGATCTGGGGCCTGGATGGGCGCTTTCAGGCCGAGCCGGACTGGATGACGCGCGCCATAGACGCGCTTCCATTCCTTCAGACACGCGCGCCGTCTTCGATCGACATCCGGGGCGAGTTCGCTCAACTCCTGCCCGGCAACCCGCAGACGACGGCTTTCCGCCAGACGCGTCGCGACCTCAACGACCGCGGTCAGGACTTCTACGCCGACGAACTCGACGGCCTCGCGACCATCGACGATTTCGAGAGCTTTGAGAACACGACCAGCCTGCGCACGCCCGGCACGTGGCGCATCGCGTCGGCGCCTGACTCCATCGGCATCGTCGACCCCGTCATGGCGGGCACCACGACGCCCGACATCGTAGCACGCACCTACTGGCGGAGTGCGCTGGCGTGGTATCAGATCCAGGCGAGCAACGAAGATCCGTGACATCGAAGCCCTGCGGCAAGTCGACATCCAGGAGGTGTTTCCCAACATCGACGCGCGCAACCTGTCTCAGGCCGAGCGCGTGCAGCCGACGCTCGACATGTTCTATAGACCCGCGCATCCGAGGCCCGTACAACTACAACCCGGATCTGGCGAGCTTCTTCCAGCAGCCTCAAGAGACGTGGGGCGGCATGATGACCGACATCCCCGACGGGTTCAGCGACTTCAATCTCAAAAACGTCGAGTTCGTCGAGTTCATCTTCAAGCCGATCAGTGACGGTGCGGAGCGATCCGCGAAGGCGCCGTCTTGAACGTCGATCTGGGTGCGATCAGCGAAGACGTCGTGCCCGACGGCCGCCTGAACAGCGAAGACGGCCTGGTCTTCCGTCCCAACGATCCCTATCGCAGACATCGAGCAGACGACCCGTTCGGAATTCGCGTACTTGGCCCGACGCCCGGCGAAAAGCTCCAACGGCAGTGTCGACTTTGACAAGGACTCGGGCCGCACCGAAGACTTGGGTCTGGACGGTTTCGTCAGCTACGACGTGAGCCGCTACCCCAACGACACACAGATCCACGAAACCGTTCACTTTGCATCGTGGCTGTCGGCGATTCAGAGCCAACGCATCGTCAACGAATGGCACCAAGCCGAAATCCAACGCTCACTCTTCGATCCCGTCGGCGGACGACTACTTCCACTTCTCGGACACCCGCTTCTTCGGCAACTCCACGCTTCTTCCCCGAGGTCATCGGTCAGCATCGCTTCCTACGCCTGTTTCCGGGCCAGGAACTCAATGCTCAGCAGACGCAGCGCGAACTGGCGATCGAAGATCGGACGGACGCGATCATCGGCAACAGCCGCTACCCCGACACCGAAGACCTGAACCGAGGTTCTTCGATTGACCTCGCCAACAACTACTTCCAATACAGCGTCCCGCTCGACGAAGGCACACTGGATCAGCTAGGCGATCCGACGCGCGAAGGCGACTTCGTAGTCGGCGAGATCCGCCGCGATGACGGCAGCGGCACTGGCTGGTATCAGATCCGCATTCCCGTCCGTGAGTTCACGCGGCGCGTCGGCGACATCGAGGACTTTAGAGGCATCGAGACGATTCGGATGTGGATGACGGGCGTCGACAAGCCGACGACGCTGCGGTTTGCCACGCTCGAACTCGTCGGCAGCCAGTGGGAGAAGAGCTTGAGCTTCTCGGACGAACGCGGCGCGCCGGGCGATACGGCTACGGTCTCGATTTCGAGCATCAATACGGAAGAAAACAGCGGACTCTACCAGACGCCCGACGGCGTCGTCACCAACCGCATTCTGTCGCAGGGCAACCAGGGTGCGCGGCTGGCGCGTGAGCAGTCGCTCGTGCTCGAAGCCGAGAACCTGCGTCCGGGCATCCAGGCGGGAATCACCAAGCCGTACAGTGAGCGCCCGCTCGACCTGCTCAAATACTCCAACGTCCGCATGTTCGCCCACTTCAACGGGCGCGCGAACAACCGCATCCTCGACGGCGAAGAGGACAGAGGAAAGGTCAACCTCGTCCTCCGCCTGGGCACCAACGAATCGACGGACTACTACGAATACGAGCAGCCGCTCACGCCGACGCGCATTCCCGCGACGACGAGCGAGGAGTTGTGGCGCAGCAACGTCAACGCGGTCAACATCGAGATTGCGGCCCTCAACCAGCTGAAGTTCGAGCGCAACCAGCGCGGCTTCCCCTTCGACTCGACGTTTACCGCCGAGCCGGGCAACGACGACGGCCTGCCCGACCCCGAAGAGTTTGCCCCTCCGGGCACCCGACTGTCGCTCCGGGGCAACCCGTCGCTGGACCGCATCACGACGGTCACCATCGGCCTACGCAACCCCGCCGACTCCCTGTCGACGGATCTGGCCGATCAGGTCCAGCGCGCCGTCGTCTGGGTGAACGAGTTGCGCGTGACGGGCTTCGACGAACGTCCAGGAGCCAGCGGACTGATGTCGGCCAACTTCCAACTGGCCGATTTCGCCACTGTACGCGGCAACTTCCAGCAGCAGACCGATGGATTCGGCGCGCTGACGAGTACGCTCAACGAGCGCGATCAGAACGCGTCGACGACCTACGCCGTCTCGACCGACCTGCGGATGGACAAATTCCTGCCGCAGAGCGCCGGATGGAGCCTGCCGGTCTCGCTGAGCTATCAGAGCGGCACGACGACGCCCCGGTTTAGCCCCACGCGCGGCGACGTGGCCCTGGAAGCGATCCTCGACGGTATCGATAACCAGGAAGTCGATGCTGAAGGCCGACCGCTTTCGGACGCCGATCGGCAGCAGTTGCGTACCAACGAACTCGAAGCTGCCGAGACGGTCCGCTCGACCCGCACGGCTAGTTTCCGCGCCAGCAAGAGCGGGTCGAAGACGATGCTGCTCCGCCACACGGTCGACGCGCTTACGGTCAGCTACGCGACTTCGGCGAGCGATGCGCGCAGCCCGCGCAACCGTCTGGATGACGCTTGGAACTGGTCGAGTACGCTCTCCTACACCCTCCCCAACCAGGATCCCCGTACGCTGCGCCCATTCTGGCTGCTCGACGAACTACCGTTCGTCGGCAAACTCGGCGGACTGCGCTTCAACTACGTCCCGTCGACGTTCGGCTTTACCGCCCAGGCGCAGCGCTCCTTTGCGACACAGCAGCAGCGGCCCAGCCTGCTCGTCGTCCGGGCCGACTCGATTCCCGAACGCCGCGTCAACCCGTTCCGCGAGCAGCACCAATTCACGCACGGACGCGACTTCTCCCTCCAGTACAACCCGTTCAGCTTTTTGCGCACGTCCTTTGACACGGGTGTGAGCCAGGTTCTCAGCGTCGTCGGCGTCGACACGGTCTCCAGCCGCGTCGAGGTTGGCTCCGACGGTCGCGACTTGTTCACGCCACTCACGCCCGCAGAAGCCAACGCTCTACGCAGCGATTCCGCGTTCAACGTCAGCGGCGGCTTCGTCGAAGATCGCGTCCGCGCCGTCGGCTTTGGGCAGACCATCAGTCGCGTCTTCTCGGGCGACGACCGCTTCCGCACCGACAGCTACCGGCAGAACTTCACCGCCACACTCACACTCCGTCTGCCCCAGTCGATCAACTGGGCGACGCTGACGCCGACGGCCTACAACTCGCGCTATACGTGGAATAACGGTGCCGCCGGACAAAACCTGGGCGCGACGGTCAGCAACGGCACCAGCGTGACGACCGGACTCACGCTGCGGCCCAACGACTTCTTCCGCGGGTTCGACTGGTTCAAAGGGTTCGAGGACGAGCAGAAGGAAGCCGAACGTGAGGCCGAGCGCCTGCGTCAGGAGGCCGAACGCGAACGCGAGGCCGCCAAAGAAGCCCGAGCCACTCTCCGCGCAGCTGAAGCCGCTGAGGAAGAAGCCCGCCAAGCGGCCATCGACGCCGCGATAGAAGCCGCCGACCAGACCCCTGCCGTCGAAGCGGAAGAGGACGTCTTCGACTCCACCGGAGACCTACCGCCGACGCGCGATATGCTCGACGAAAACGTCACCGGCGGCGACGTCAACCCCAACGCTGCACCCGCCGACGCCGACACGAGCGATGCACGCGGCGGCTTCCGCATCTCGCTCCCGTCGGGACGCAGCATCCTGCGCAGAAGCGTTCTCGCACTCGGAGGCACACGCGATCTGACGATCCGCTACACGGGCCGCTTCTCCTCGGCCAGCAACGGCATCGTCGACGAAGGCGACAGCCTCGCAACTGCGTACAACTTCTTCGACGCCGCAAGGGGACGCGGTCCCGCGTTGGGCTACCGCTTCGGACTGGAGCGCCGCATCGACCCCGAAGATCGCTTCTACGGCGACGTGCTCGTGCGCGACAACCTGCAGGACGATCACAACTTCCAAGCGTCGACGGCTCTCAACCTGTCGACCAGCCTGAGCGTCAACCTGGCGTGGGACCTGAGTTGGAATCAGAACCGCCAGGTCAGCCTCGCGCTTTCCGAAGGCGACCTCTTGAGTCAGACCGAAGACCGTTCGGGCGGCGCGGGCACACTCGTATGGGCGTTCGGATCGAGCTATCTCGACCTGTTCACCGCGCAGCAACGCACGCTCGAAGACGACCTGGGCGGCACGATCCCCGACACTCTGCGCGACACCAACGGCGACGGACGCGTCGTGCTCACCAACGGCTCGGTCGTGACGGACTTCGTCTCGGCGTATACGACAGGCCCGGGCACGGTCGGACTGAACGGTCTGCTGCCCTTTCCGATGCCGTCGTGGCAGATCAACTACTCGGGTCTAGCCAAGTGGCCGATCTTGAACCGGTTCGCGCAGTCGGCGAGCCTGCGACACGGCTACTCGGCCAACTACACGACCAACTACGTCAGCAACCCGCTGGGCGCCGAATCCTCGTTTACGTTGGGACGTCGCTTTGCCGTCGCCGCCCCGCTGCCCGAAATCGAAGCCACATCCGTCAACATCAACGAACGCTGGTCGCCGTTGATCGGCGCGGACGTGCGCTGGAAAGGTGGACTGGCGACCAACATTGCCTACAACCGCTCGGATCTGCACTCACTCGTCACGTCGTCGTACGAAGTGTCGAAACGCTCGACGAACGAACTGTCGGCCAGCGTCAACTGGCAGAAGCAAGGCCTGCGCCTGCCCTTCCTGAGCCGCCTGAACAACCGGGTGACGTTCCAGATGGCCGTCGCCCGTTCGGTCACCGGAGAACTGACGCGCAAACTGCAGCCCGCCCTCGCCGAAGCCGCCGATCCCAACGTCGGTTTCCTTCCCGAGGACGCGCTGGGCAACACGTACATCGGCCTCGACCAAACGACGACGCGCCTGACCGTGACGCCCACGGTCGGCTACCAGTTCTCGAACACGGTCTCGGGCACGTTCAGCCTCAAGTATGAGCAGTTCGAATCCGAAGCCAGCAACGTCGGCTCGTTCTCCACGCTGACGGGTCTGTTCAGCGTGCGCGTCAGCATCTCGTCGAACTGATTGGGGGGAGCGACGGGGCGGACGGGGGCGACGTAGCGTGCTACGTCGCTACGAGGTTGGGAAACGGGACGGAGGTGTGGCGTTCGACCTGACATCGTACCGCCGTTGTATATATCGGCGCTTCAGTCGTCGAACACACCTGTGAACCATCGCCTCTTCTGATCTCATCGTCTTGCCGCTAGGCCGCGTCGCGTACCGCGAAGCGTGGGAGTTGCAAAAGCGGCTGCAAGCACGTCTCATCGCCGACAAGCGCTCGGACGCCCCGACAGGCCTACCGCATCTGCTGCTGCTCGTCGAGCACCCACACGTCTATACGCTGGGCAAATCAGGCGACGCGTCCAACCTGCTGCTCGGCCCAGACACCCTCGAAGACGTCGGCGCGACGTTCGAGCGCATCGACCGGGGCGGCGACATCACGTATCACGGACCGGGCCAACTCGTCGCCTATCCGATCCTCGACCTGTCGCGCATCGGCCAGGATCTGCACGTCTATCTGCGCAAACTCGAACAAGTCGTCATCGCCACCTGCGCGGACTATGGCGTGTCGGCGGGGCGCGTCGATGGGCGAACAGGCGTATGGATCGGCCCCGACGCGCGGGGTGATGAACGCAAGGTCTGCGCGATGGGCATCCGGTGCAGCCGCTGGGTGACGATGCACGGACTGGCCCTCAACGTGACGACCGACCTGTCGATGTTCGGCCACATCGTTCCCTGCGGCATCGCGGACAGAGGGGTGACGAGCCTGAGCCACGAGTTGGATCGCGCCGTCGACGAGTCTGAATGCGCGGATCGCCTGACGCGTCATTTGGCAGACGTCTTCGAGTTGACGCCTCAGCACGTTGCCCCTAGTGACGCCCGAGCGTGGGCAGAAGCCTCTGCAGACGGCGAGCCGACTCCCTGAGCCGTGGATTCTGCGCGCGACGGGATCTATCGCCCCGCTTCGTCTCGTTTACCCCTCTCACCCAACCCGATTTTTCTATGGCCGACTTCAAAATCAACGCCAAAGACTCATCCGCCGTCGACCACGTTGGCGCGGCGTTCGTCCTGCTCATCCGCGAGACGCTGTTCTACGACGAAGAGTACGGCGTGGGCGGTAACCTCAGCCTCGTCGACCAGAAGGGCGGCAAGGAGATGTACATCTCGGCCTACCTGCCCGAAACCGGTGAGTACGTCATCGAAAAGGCAACCGAGTGGGAAGACTACGAAGCCGACGAGGACGACGAAATCGGCTACGCCTTGGCCGTCGATTCGGAGGACTTCTGCAGCTACGAAGACCCCGACGAAGTCGCCACCGAACTCGCGCGCCTGATCCAGGACGAAGGCCTCTCGCCCAGCATCACGCTTCGCTTCGAGGAAGACGACGAGGACTGAGCCGCATCGCTCCCGTCTCGAACGCCTCGGCAGACTCAGTCTGTCGAGGCGTTTTTGATTGCCGAGAAGTCTCCAATCGAGATGCCGGAGAGTAATCCGGCGTACTGCAAGACGGTCTCGTACGGCGCGTACGACAGGACCGCTGGCATGGAGAGAGAAGCAGACACGGTCCGCGCACGCATATGTGACGATGCCTTGCTCCAGATGTCCATCCCTTTTAGCGACAAAGGCTGCTCCAGTAACATCAGCGACTTCGCCCCGAAGAGGAAGCACGTCTGGATCAAGCGGTATAAAGTCGGCGGGCGTCGAGCCGGGTCCGCTGACACCGCGCTTGAACTTGACACGCTGCCACCACGACATATCCGGGTAGATGATGACACCGACCGTGCGCCCAAGAGAGTCACCCATCATCGCAAACGTCATCCGAGGACCTTCCTCTTCGGTACGTTGGACAAACTCTCCATCCCGCGTTTTCAGCGGCACGAAACGGTCAGGCAGCGATATGCTCACCCCGTCGACCTCGAACGTTTTCGTGGAGTCGGACTGAGCGAGCGCTGGGCTGCACCAGACAGTTAGAACGAGGGCGAGGAGAAACGTGCGCATGGGCCGGCGGAGTCGAGAGTGTCGATTCCTGTTATCGACAAGAACCACGCCAGTTCAAACCGCCTGACCTGCTAGCGATTCCCTTCGCCGGAGCCGGACGCATCGGCCCCGTGTGCGACGCGCGCGGAATCAGATGCAACTCGGTCTGCCGTCCGTCGATGTACCACACGTTTTCGCCGTCGAAGAAGGCGTCCTGTTCGAGCATAAACCGGACGCGCTGTCCGCCCCAGTCGGCGACCGGCACGGCGGCGTTGAGTTCGATCGAAAACGCCGTGTTCGGGTAGAGCGGATAATCGCCCTTGCCCGGCACGCCGCCTTGCATGTCCCACATGCCGATGGCCGGTCCAGCCGCGTGTCCGTGCAGGCCGATGGGATGCGTGTAGATTGTCGCGTCGATGCCTTCGGACTGGCTCTGCGCGAGGGCAGCGGCGAGCATCTGGTTTCCGGTCTGTCCGACGGCGAACTGATCGGTCAAGATGTCTTGGACGCGGTTTCCGACGGCGAATCCATCACGGAGTCCCTTGGGCGCTTGGTCTTCTCCGGGACGCAGGACGTAGGCGTGTTCTTGCGTGTCGGTGTGGAGACCGAGGTACTCGATGCCGAAGTCGACGTGGAGCAGATCGCCGGGGCGGATTGTGGCGTTGGTACCGGCAGGATCGGAGAAGTCGTCCGAACGCTCCTCGCCTTCGGCGCGCTGAAGCGACACAGAGGGGTGAAACCACGTTACCAGACCGAGTTGCCGGATGCGATCGCGGTACCACCACTCGACGTCTTCGACCGTCGTCACGCCGGGCGTGATTACCTGCTCGCTGAACCCCTCGGCGATGATCACCTGGGCGATTTTGACGACCGTCGGATAGACCATCATCTCTGCATCGGTCCGCGTTTCGAGCCAACCGACTGCTAGATTTTCGCCCGACACGATGCGGCTTCTGTAGCGCTCCGACAGCGCGTCGTTCAGTCCGTCGAACTCCGTATCGGTCATCCCATCGGCGAGCGGAAACGTCGTCGACCGGTTGACGGCGATGCGCTGCGGATCACGCTCGGCGATCAACTCGGCGACGCGCGCCCACTGATCAGGCTGCTCATCGGGATTCCACGCTGCAGGAAACGCGTCGCCGACGGCGTAGCGCGCAATCGCCAGCCGTTCGACACCCGCACCCTCGCCCCGGTCATGAAACAGCAGGATCGTCCGTCGGCGCGCGTTGAGCCACGTCGCAGGCAACATCGTCCGCACGACCGGATCCTCGTTGTACTCGCGCGCACTCATCACCCACAGGTCGATGCCGTTGCGCCGCATCAGATCAGGCACGAGGGTTTCGAGCCGATTTTCCAACCACGCGTCTTGCACGTGCGCCCGCTCGCGCATCGGCAGGATCGCAGGCATGACGTCCTGAGCGACTGCCGGGAGAGTTACGGCTAACAGGACGAACAGGGTGAAGAGCAGGCGCATAGCGTTGGGGCGAGAGGGAGAGTCGTCGCAACGTACAGCGCAGGCCGTGGCACTGCCAAAGCGTTTTGGTCGCCAGCGAGATTGCGCTACGTCCCTGCGCCAATCTTCTGCCCCATGCGTACAGCTACGCCCGGCGACAGCGCAGCATCGAGTGCGACGCGGCTCTTCTCGAAGGCGAGGACAACGCTACTGCCCAGGAGGAAGCGGCCTATCTCGTCGCCTTTCTCGAACGCACGATCGTGTGTAGTGACCTGCTCTTCGCGGTACGGAGAGCGCGGGCCGGGCCATACCGTCTCGATACTGGCGACGATCATCGCCCCGACCATCACGACGAGCATCTTACCCACTTCGGTCTCGAATTCCATCACCAGCCGCTCGTTGATCGCGAACAGTCCTTCGACGCCGCTCTCGGTCTGCGCGTTGACCGAAAACAGCTTACCTGGGACCGCAACCGTCCGCACCAAGCGCCCAGCGACGGGCAGGTGAACGCGGTGGTAGTCGCTGGGCGAGAGGTAGACCGTCGCGAACGCCCCGCCTTCGTACGCTGGGCTGGCGCAGGCTTTGGCGAGCGCGCGGAACGAGTAGCGGACGCCTTTGGCCTGCAGCAACTCGCCGCGCTCGATATGACCCGTTTGGCTCACGACGCCGTCGGCAGGACTGACGACCGAATCCACAGCAGGATCAATCGGCCGTGCACCTGAAACGAGAGAGCGCGTAAAGAAGTCGTTGAACGAGCGATAGCTGGACAGATCGGGCCGCTCGGCTTCGGCCATGTCGACCTTGTAGACGTCGGCAAACGTGCGAATCAGCGGGCCGCGAACCCATTCCGCTTCAGCATTCGCCAGAATGCCTGCACCCCTTGAAATCAGATGCTGGGGCAGGATTTTCTGTAGCTGGACGAACATAGGTCGGAGGTGGGACGATGGGAGTTGAGCTAAACGGCACCTATCGCCAAGCGCTCCCTCTCCTTCTGACAGTTGCTTGGATCTCTCAGTTCTCTCTGCTCTTCAGCAGCGCCCACGCGACGCACGCCCAGCCGCTGATGAAGGCGATTCCGCCGACCGGAGCAACAGCACCCAAGATCGGAAGGTCGAGCAGGACGAGCGCGAACAGGCTGCCGCAGAACAATACACTGCCGATTCCGAACAACCGCGCCGCCCATACGAGCAGCGGCGCTTTGCCCATGCCGACGTGCAAAGCCAGTCCAATCCACAGCAAACCGATGCCGTGATAGGTGAGGTACCGCGCGCCCGTCTCCCACGTCGCGACGCGCTCGGGCGTCACCATCGCGCGCAGGCCGTGCGCTCCGAATGCGCCCAACGCGACAGAGACGAGCACCAACCCAGCGCCCCAAGCGGCAACTGTCCGCGCCGAAGTGTGCGACGTAGTCACGACTCTTTCTGCATCAACTCACGCGCGCTGTTCAACGCCGCCTGCGTCACGTTCTCACCGCTGATCAAACGGGCGACCTGGTCGGCGCGCGCGTCGTCGTCTAGCCGTGTCAGCCTCGTACGCGTGCGACCGGCGGCTTTGTCGACTTCCTTCTCGACTTTGAAGTGCACGTCGCCCAGCCCAGCGATCTGCGCCAGGTGCGTGATGGCGATGATCTGGTGGTACTGCGCCAGCCGGTGCATCGACTCTCCGACCTGCCGGGCGACCGACCCGCTGATGCCGGTGTCGATTTCGTCGAACACGAGAATCGGCATCCTATCGTTTTTGGCGAGGATCGTTTTCATCGCCAGCATGATGCGGCTGATCTCGCCGCCCGATGCGACGCGCGCCAATGGTTTGGGCGCCTCGCCGGGGTTGGCCGAGATGTAGAACTCGGCGTGGTCGATGCCTGTCGGCGTGGCGGCGAAGCGCTCGGCCTGCTTGCCCTCTCCGAGCGTGACCCAGCCGTCGGCCTTGTTGGTGCGCGAGAAGCGGACTTCGACTTGAGCGTGCGGCATGCCCAGGTCGGCGAGTTCGGCGACGATGCCCTTTTCGATGCGCTCGGCGATCTCGTGCCGCTTGGTCGACAGCCTCAGAGCGGCACGGCTCAGTCTGGCCTGAGCTTCGTCGATGCGTCGGGCCAGACGTTCAATCGCGCCCTCGAAATCGGCGGCGAGCGCGTAGGTCTCGCCGATGTCGCGGCGGTGGTCGATTACAGCTTCGAGCGACTGCCCGTACTTGCGCTTGAGCATCTCCAAGTCGGTGATCCGGCCTCGGATTTCGTCGAGCCGCTCGGGGTTGAATTCGATGCGCGCGTTGTACTCCTGAAGCGCCGTCGCCACTTCCTGAGCGATGATCTGCGCGCTCCGAATCTCGCCCAACTGCTCCTCGAACGAACGGTCGATGCGCGCCAGATCCTGCATCTCGTTGCGCACGACGACGAGTTGGTCGTGGACGGCGTTTTCGCCCTCGTACAGCATCTCGTACAACTCCGCCGTCTTCTCGTACAGCCGCTCGGCGTTTTCGAGCACGCGCTGTTCGCTGTCGAGCGCGTCGTCTTCGCCCGGCTGCGGGTCGACGGCGTCGATCTCCTCGATCTGAAACTCGTACAGCTCCTTCTGCTGCCTGAGTTCGCGCTCGCGCTTGATCAACCCTTTCTGCTCGCCCACCAAGTCAGCTACGATCTGATACGCAGCGTCATAGCGCTCGACCATCCCGCTCAGCCCGCCGAACTCGTCCAGCAGGCCCAAGTGCGTCTCGGTTCGGAGCAGGCTCTGGTGTTCGTGCTGTCCGTGTAGGTCGATCAGGTTGGCGGCGACTTCGCGCACGACTGGAAGAGTCGCCGGGGAGTCGTTGACGAACGCCCTACTCTGGCTCGCCGTGATCTCGCGGCGCAGAATGATCGACGATCCGGGTTCGATGCCGTTGGCCTCGAGCAGCGCACGCAGACGCGGCGTATCCGCCTCGTCGAACGTGCCTTCGATGACCGCTTTCTTAGCGCCAGTTCGGATGGCTTCGGTCGACGCCCGCTCACCTAGGATCATGCCCAGCGCGCCGATCAGAATCGACTTTCCGGCTCCAGTTTCGCCCGTTATGATGTTGAGTCCACTATCGAACTCGACTTCTTGCTCCTCGATCAGAGCGTAATCGCGGACGTACAGCGTGCGGAGCATCGTAGGCGGTGGCTAGTCGGAATCGGGCATGAGCATACGCCCTTGGACTGCGACAGTGTCCGACGATCCGGTTTCAGATGTGGAGTTCGTCAGTCCAAAACGATTACCCAGCGCGGTGCGCGCCTCACACACGACCGGCTGCATCTGGGTCTCTACTCCAACGACGACGCCCAGTAACCGACGCAGCACACGCAAATCAAAGCCTTCGGGATCGTCCTCGGGCGCAGCATCGAGCAGGCGGGGCGTAACGGCGCGCATCACTTCCTCGTAACTCGTGCTGATAGGTGTACGCCGCGCTCAGATCGCGAACGGTCTCGAACTCGAACAGGCGCAGCATGCCGGTCGTCTGGGCCGCCTCAAATGCCACGCTCGTCAGATACGGGCGATTCATGGCACCCAGCTTTGGATCATACGAGGGCAGGCGCTCAATACCTACAGCCAACGGATCGCTTCGCAGCAACACTCCCAACTCGTCATGAATCGCCTGGTGGTAGGGAACGACGGTGTTCAGGCTCAGACAGTTCTGTGCTAGCTCAGCGTGAAGCGCGCGTGCTGTTTCGTCGGCCCGGCGACTCTCCTCCCACTCCTGCTGCAACTCGCCCACGCCCAGCGCGATCAGCACGCCGAGCACGACGACGACCACCTCGAAGGCGAGCGATTTGAACGAGAACTCGGACGAGGTGAGGCGGCGCAGCATGGCCGAAAGGTACGCTCTCCGGCTCGCGACCTGGCTGGTCGCCTGCGACCACTGCCATTTTCACCCTTCTGTGTGGGAATCAGTTGGACGCTGTATGGCGCACGCGAAGCTGAGACCCGGTGGCTACTATCACATCACGATCGCGGCAACAGCCGGGAGGATGTGTTTCGCAGGAACGCGATCTAAGTGCGCTTCCTTGAGAAGTACGCATACCACGTCTCACCGGCCGTCGACACGTTCGCGTATTGCCGGCTGCGCAATCACTTCCATCTGCTCATTCGCTGCGTCCGAAGGCATGACGTGGCTAGAGAAGACTTCCGTCGCCCGACCGCCGCTTCGCCAACCTGTTCAGCGGCTATCCCAAGTGGCTCATCGCCAAACACCAGCGCACGGGTCGCCTGTTCGAGAAGCCGTTTGGACGCATCGAAGTCACCGATGAGCGCTACTTCGCTGTCCTCACTTGCTTCGGCTGTCGACGTGACCGCGTTGGGAAAGCGATACCGTGAAGCTCTGCGCAGCCATACGTCGAGCGAATCGACCTGAGGACGGTATATCCATACCCCCAGCACCACCGCTCGTCACCGACTTTCGCGACTGGTCGCACAGCAGCTACCACGCCTTGGTCTCGCAGCGCAAGAGGTGCGCCTAGCTCGCCACCAAACCCTCGAATGGTTCGGGCGACGCAACGGCTTCCAAACTGCTCACGAGGAGAACCTCCCCCCAGAACCTCGCTGCGTAGACCACGACTTCGAATCCAGGATCGAGCAGGAGCATGGCAGGCCGCAGGACCTGCCAGATCAGCGCCCGACACTACCGCGCCAGTCTACGCCTCCTGCCCCTCCACACTAACCAACGTCCACCCGCTGTCCAGCTTGGGCTTGGCCTGCTTGTATTTGAGCGAAAGTTGAGCGCCCGTCGACGGATTCTGGATCACGACCCGGTCGTTGCGGCCGATCCGATCCTCCTCGGTGGCGACGTAAGCTTGCGGCGTAGCGGTCGGATCGTCGGGGCGGTCGCCTGCGGGTCCGTTGCCGTCTCCCGACGGGACGGGGCGCTGAGCTTGGGCTTGTGAGGCGCGAGCGCGGTTGGGGTCAAGCTTGCGCGGCTGCGCCTGGGGGCGGCGGCGGCCTTCGGGTTCGCCGACGAGCGGTCCGGCGCGGAAGACGAGCGATACGACTTCGCGGTTGGCGTCCTCCATCATCTCGGCAAACGTGCGGTACGCCTCCATCTTGTACTCGATCAGCGGATCGCGCTGGCCGTACGCGCGCAGGTTGATACCCTCCTTGATCTCGTCCAGGTCGCGTAGGTGCTGCGTCCACTTCTCGTCGATCACGGCCAAGACCGAAGCACGTTCGAGGGCGTCGTTGAGTTCTTGGCCCTGCGTCTCGACCAAAGCGTCGAGTTCGGGCGTCAGGCGCATCAGGCGGCGGCCATCGGTGAAGTCGATCGCGATCTTTTTGGGACGACGATCTTCCGGCTCTTCGGCGATCTTTTTCACGCCCTCGAAGAACCGTCCGGCGAGCACGCGCCGCTTCTTCTGATACATCTCCAGCGCCTGATCGTAGACGACTTCCTGCACGCCGCTCTCTCCCAGCCGCGCGTACTTCTCCTCGTCCATGTCGATTTCGAGCGCGAGCGTACGGATCAACTCCTCTTTCAGTCCAGCCAAATCGTTGGCCTTCTGGTAGCGCGACACGGTCTCGTCGACCACACTTTCCAACGCTTCCAAGATGTCGCCCGACGTGCGCGTGCCGGTGAGTGCGTTCTGGCGGCGCGTATAGATGACCTCGCGCTGCGCGTTGAGCACGTCGTCGTATTCGAGTTGGCGCTTGCGGATCGCGAAGTTGTTCTGCTCGACTTTCTTCTGCGCCCGCTCAATGGACTTGCTCGCCCACGGGTGTTCGAGCGCGACGCCCTCTTCCATCTGCAAGCGGTCGAACACTTTGGCCGCGCGCTCACCGAAGAGCCGCATCAGGTCGTCTTCGAACGAGACGTAAAACTGGCTCAGGCCCGGATCGCCTTGGCGTCCGGCGCGCCCGCGTAGCTGAAGGTCGATGCGGCGGCTGTCGTGGCGCTCGGTTCCGATGATGGCGAGTCCGCCGTCATCGAGTACGCCCGCAGCGAGCTTGATGTCCGTACCGCGACCCGCCATGTTGGTGGCGATGGTGACGGCTCCGGGGCGACCAGCTTCGGCGACGATCTCGGCCTCTTTCTGAGCGCGGTCCTGCTTGGCGTTGAGCACGTTGTGCGGGATGCCCGCGCGCTGCAACATGCGGCTGACGGTCTCGCTCGACTCGACACTGGCCGTACCGACCAAGACGGGCTGACCGCTCTCGTGGAACTCGCGGATACGGTCGATGACGGCGTTGAACTTCTCGCGCTTCGTGCGGAAGATCAGGTCGTTCATGTCGTCGCGCGCGATGGGTTTGTTCGTCGGCACGACGATGACGTCGAGGTTGTAGATGCGGAAAAACTCTTCAGCCTCGGTGACGGCGGTACCCGTCATGCCCGCCAGCTTGTGGTACAGGCGGAAGTAGTTCTGCAGCGTGACCGTCGCATAGGTCTGCGTCGCGGCCTGGACCTGGACGTTTTCCTTGGCTTCGATGGCCTGGTGCAATCCGTCCGAGTAGCGGCGACCCGACAAGACGCGGCCCGTGTGCTCATCGACGATCTGGACTTTGCCGTCCTGAACGATGTATTCGACATCGTTTTCGTACATCGTGTACGCCCGCAACAGTTGCTCAATGGCGTGCAGGTGCTCGGCGCGCTCTCCGTATTTGGTGTACAGATCGCGGCGCTCCTCCTCGAACTCGGCTTGGGCATCGTCCTGCGACGCTCCCCCAGCGATTTTGGCGTCCCGCTCGCGCTCCATCCGCGCGATGTGCTCGCCGATGTCGGGCAGCACGAACAAGTCGACTTCGGCGCCACTCTCGCGCGCCGACATCTCGCGTCCCTTATCGCCCATCTCGATCGAGTGCTGCTTCTCGTCGACCGCGTACAGCAGCGCGTCGTCGACGTAGGGCATGTTCTTGGCGTTGTCCTGTAGGTAGAAGAACTCGGTCTTCTGCACCAACTGCCCGACGCCCGGCTCCTGGAGCATCTTGGCGAGCTTGCGGTTCTTGGGATACCCGCGCTGGGCACGCAACAGAGCGAGTCCAGCTTTCTCCTCGTGCTGACGCGCTTCTTTTTTGCTGCCCGATTCAAGCGCCGCATCGCGCGCTTTCAGTTCCTTTTCGGCCTCGCTCACGAACCCGGCGACGAGCGACTTCTGCTTGTTGACCAACCGCTCCATGGCGGGCTTGAATTCGGCGAAGCGGTCGTCGTTGGACTGGGGGACGGGGCCGCTGATGATGAGCGGCGTACGCGCTTCGTCGATCAGGACCGAGTCGACTTCGTCGATGATCGCAAAGTGGTGGCCGCGCTGGACGAGGCTTTCGGCATCGTAGACGAACGAGTTGTCGCGCAGGTAGTCGAAGCCGAACTCGTTGTTGGTACCATACGTGATGTCGGCGCGGTAGCCCTGACGCCGCTCGGGGCTGTGGGCCTGATACTTGTCGATCACGTCGACGGTGAGTCCATGGAAGCCGAAGATCGGCGCCATCCACTCGGCGTCACGCTGCGCGAGGTACGGGTTGACCGTGACGACGTGCACGCCGCGTCCGGCCAGCGCGTTGAGGTACATCGGCGCCACACCGACAAGCGTCTTGCCTTCGCCCGTTTTCATCTCGGCGATCTTGCCCTGGTGCATCGCGACGCCGCCCAAGAGCTGAACGTCGTAGGGAATCATGTCCCACTTGATAAGGGTGCCGCCCGCTTCCCACTCCTTGCCGACCATGCGGCGGCACGTCTCCTTGATGACCGCGAATGCTTCCGGCAGAATCTCGTCTAGCGTCGCGTCGGTGCGTTCGAGCCACTCGTCGTCCAACTCGTCGAGTTCTTCGAGCAACTTCTGTCGTTCGTCGACCGAGATCGTCTCGACCTCTTCGCCCTCCATCGTGACGCCGCGCAGACGGTCGCGTATTTCCTTCTGATCGGCCTCGACTTCTTCGACCGCCGACGCCAGACGCTCGCGAAAATCCGTCGTTTTGGCTCTGAGTTCGTCGTCGGTCAGACGCTCGAGTCCTTTGAAGTGCTCATTGATCTCATCGACGATGGGCCAGATATCGGTGAGTTGGCGGCCTTGTTTGTCGCCGAAGAGTTTTTTGAGGAAGCCGAGCATGGGCAGAAACGTCGCAGAAAAGAGGAAAGGCCGAAAGTAGGCGGCAGCGGGCCGCGCGGCGGGGAATATCGTCGGGATACGGTCGCCAGGGCAGCACGTTTGAATGCAACGGGGCGAATCGGCGTTCCGGCGTCCGCGTCACCGAAAATCCGCGAACCGTCCGCCCGGCGTGGCGAGCAGGCTTGACCGCGCGCGTATCGGTCCCGTTCTTGTCTCTACTCGCCCAACGCCCGCGCTATCGCCCCTTCGGTACTTCCAGCTACGACTGTCACAGCCTCGGCTGTCTCAGCTTCGGCTGCCCTTTTCGTCCTTTACCGATCTCCGATGCGACCACTTCGTACCCTCGCGGCCTGCGCGTGCCTCCTGCTGCTCGCTTCAGCCGCCTCCGCCCAACTGGGGAGCGGCGGCGCCTTCTCGGTCTTGTCGCTCGATGCCTCGCCCCGTACGGCAGCCTTGGGCGGATTGCACAGCGCACTGGGCGGGACCGATCCGGCCCAACTGTTCTACAACCCGTCGCTGCTCGAACCGTCGAACGGCTCGCTCTCGCTAGGCTACCTGAACCACCTGGCCGGACTCAACGCCGGATTCGCCGCCTACGGCCGAACCATAAAGGGCATCGATGCCGCAATCGGCGTGCGTTACCTGAGCTACGGCGAGTTAGAAGGCGCAGACGCGCGCGGCGAGGAAACCGGCACGTTTTCGGCTTCGGACATCGCACTAACAGCAGGCGCTAGCTACTCGTTGAGCGAGCGTTTGCGGCTGGGCGCCAACGCTCACGTCGTCACGTCAGGCATCGACGATGCGCGCGCCACCGCTTTGGCCGCCGACGCTGCCGCCGCGTTCACGATCCCGACGCAAGCGCTGACCGCGACCGTCAGCCTGCACCATGCCGGAGCCGTCGTCTCCTCGCTCGCCGAGACGACCGATGAGTTGCCGCTCGACCTGCGCGTGAGCGTGAGCAAGCGTCTGCAATACCTACCACTCCTCGTCTCCGTTACCGGCTACAACCTCGCCGATCCGGGCGGCAGCGGGACCGGCGATCAAAACGCCGCCGCCCAGATCGCACGCCACGTCCGCGTCGGCGGCGAGTTGCAGTTCTCGCCGACGTTCCAAGTCCGCCTGGGCTTCTCCCCCGAGCGCAACCAGGACCTCCGCACGCGCGACCGCCTCGACTTCGCCGGACTGACGGGCGGCTTCGGCCTCAAAGTCTCGCGCTTCAACGTCGACTACGCGTTCCAGTCGTGGTCCGAGAATGGCACGCTGCATTATGTTGGCCTGCGCACCAATCTATAGTACTCCTCATGACCACTATCCTGCTCATTCTCGTCGGCGTGTCGGCAGTGGGGGCGGGACACGTGATATCGGAGATAATGGACGCGAGGAAACAGAAAAAGGCGACGCGAGAGCAGATGGGCGATGCGTACGACGAGTACCTGAAACAACGACGGCGATAAGAGCACGTCCCAAAGAGCCGTCTACTCCACCCGCTCTCCTCGCATCTCCGGTCCACCTCCGCCTGACAATACCAAGCTCTGGGCAGGTGCTCCTTCTGCTGACTCAAAGACGACGTACATGTCTACTTGCTCGGCGTAAAAGCGGCTCGTCGATACAGGCGTGAGTTCGAGTTTGGGGCGACCGGAGGGTTGAGCGAAGAGCGCATCGCCTTCGCGCGTCACGGCGACTTCGAGACCTGGTTGGATGGCGTAGCTGCCAACGTAGGCGTCAAGCAGGGCATCAGGAATGACAACGGTTTCTACGTCGGGGTCGGCGCCTAGGCGTTCGAGTGCTTCTAGGGCACTCGGAGCCGTCGGATTGAGGGCGAGGGCGCGGCGATAGTTGGCGATGGAACTGTCGCGCTGTCCGGCCATCGCGTAAGCTTCGGCGAGGCTGTCGTAGGGATTCCACACGTCGGGGAAAGCTTCGACGTTGAGGCGGAAAAGGCGGATCGCCGTTTCCAGTTCTCCGCGCTCGACGTAGGCATAGCCCAGATCGTTGAGTTGCCCTTCGCCCATGTCGTAGCTGCCTCCTCCATCAGCGAGGAGCGTCCGGTAGCGCGTTTCGGCAGCGTCGATGCCCTCTGATTCGATAATGGTGTCGAGCAGCGCGCCGACCGACTGTCCGGGAGGATCGACCTCGACGCCGTACAGAATACGTGCTACGTCTAACGCGATTGGCCCCACACTTCCTTGCGTGTTGCTGAGGACGGCAACGGTGCGCTGATCGTCTGGAAAGTAGACGACGAACGAAGAGAAGCCTGGAACGCCTCCGCTATGCCCGACGGAGCGCACTGCCGTGTCCCCCATCGGTAGGCTCGACACGCCGATGCCGTATCCGTAGTCATTGGAAACCGACGTAGTCATGCGCTCTAGCGTGGCAGACGATTGAAACGGCTGGGCAGCGTGCAAGGCGCGCGTCCACTGCAGCATGTCGCTGGCCGTCGAGGAGATCATTCCGGCAGAGTAGAGCACGGTGGGATGGGCGTATGACGCCTCTACGAAGCCCGCATCCGAGCGCAGGTAGCCGCGCGCGTCGCCAGCGCCGGGCTGGGCGCCGTCGTTCGTGCCGGTGTGGGTCAGGGCGAGCGGATCGAACAGACGCTGCTGCATGGCTTGAGCGAGCCGCATGCCGGTCACACGCTCGGCGATCACCCCCAGGACGTAGTAGCCCGAGTTGCTGTACGCGTAATCGGTCCCTGGCTCGAAGTCGAGCGGATCGCTGGAGAAGAGGGATACGATCGCGTCGGTCTGGACCGGCTCTGACATGCCCTCTCGGAAGCCGTCGCGGTTGATGTGCTCGGGAATACCCGACGTATGGCTGAGTAGCTGGTGGATCGTCACCTGATCGCCTTGAGCAGCTGGATATTCCGGCAGATACCGGGTGATAGGAGCGTCGAGATCGACTTCGCCCTCCTCAACGAGTTGCAGGATGAGCGCTGCGGTCATCTGCTTGGTGACGGAGCCGATGGCGAACCGCGTATCCACCGTGTTCGCGGTGCCGGACACCCGATCTGCCTCGCCAAAAGCACCCTGGTATATGATCTCGTCTCCCTCGCCGACCAATACGACCCCGCTGAATTGCTCAACGTCGTGGTACGCAGTGAGCAGCGCGTCGATGTCGCCCGACGAGTCTTGCCCGCAGGCAGTGAGGCAGAATGTGAGACTCGCCGTGCAAAGGATGGCGAGTGTGGAACGTAGGAGTGCAGTCATGAGCGACGGATAGGGAGAGAATCAACCGCCACACGAACAGCCCAACGGCCAGAAGCAGTAGTCGAGAGACACACCCCGCAGCGAATCGTTGCCCGCCGATTTGCGACTAGGCGGCTCGCAAATGCAAGACGCCCCCGGCAGCACGTGGCTACCGAGGGCGTCAGAGTGACACTATGGTGCGTCGGATCAGTTCATCATGGCACGCATCGCTGCGGCGTCGACAGGAGCCATGAACGTGACCTTGCCAGTCGACACGTCGTGCATCGCGCCTACGACGATCAGCTTGCCCTCCTCGACGAGTCCGGCCATGACCGCGCTACGCTCGATGATGTTGGCAACGGTCTGCTCGACGTTCTCGTGGGCGACGGCCTGCACAAAGTCCTTGTTGGACGAGTTGCGCGGTCCGCTCACGTCGGTGACGGCGTACATGGCAGGCGCGATGTTGCTCAACGTGTGCGTCAGGTTGCCCAGTTCGACGTGATCGCAGGCGCCCTTGACGGCGCCACACTCGGTGTGTCCGAGCACGACGATGACCTTGCTTCCGGCGGCTGCGGTCGCGAACTCCATGCTGCCGAGGATGTCCGTGTTGACGAAGTTACCAGCGATGCGCACCGAGAAGATGTCGCCGACGCCTTTGTCGAACACGATCTCATGGGGCACACGGCTGTCGATGCATCCCAGGATAGTCGCCATTGGGTACTGGCCGCCGGCGGTGTTGGCAACTTGCTCTATAAAGTTGCGCTCGACGGCGGTGCCGTTGAGAAAACGCTCATTGCCATCCATAAGCAACTGGAGCACGTCAGATGGTGAGAGCGCCGACTGGGACTCTGCGGTAAGCGTCATCGTGATGTCACGGCCAGTATGGTCTGTAACCGTTGCAGGCTGCGTCTGGGCGCAGGCAGGAAGTACGAAGAGGGCCACCACGAGGAACAGCGGCGAGAGACGAGAAAGTACGGTCATTGGTAAATGAGAGAGGAAGGAGAAACGCGATGCGCCGAGCGCACGTGTGGAAAACCCGCGAACTGAGACCAAGAGGTCTCGCGGGAAAGGGAGATCAAAGGGGTCCGTTCGTCCGATAGAATCGCGACTCGCCGAACGGAACGAGCAACGATGAGCGACCAACCGCGTCAGCCGGGGCGACGTTCGAGCGGCGTCAGGATCCACAGCCACGCCCGCTGCGAGCACCACGTCCACGACGAAACCAGAGCGGTCGGCACGAGGGCAGATCGGTGGTTCATTGTGACAACAGGTATTGAGATGCGTGAGTGCTGTCTACGCCTTGAATGCACGAGTCGGTTTCCCGGAAAAGGCCTGCCACAGGTGAATCCGGCTTCACATAGGACGGTTTGTGTGACCGACTCGTGACACCGGAGAATCGCACCCTCTTGCCCGGCCACATCCGCGCGATTGCGATAAGACGACGAACGCAAATGCTGCCGTTACTAAACGAGGATCGGAAGCGGCTACCCAAGCGAACGATTGAAGCCCCACGCTCATGCCCGCCCTCCTCGATACCGTCCTGCTCTGGTCGCGCTTTGCCGCCGCCGCCGCCACAGCCCTTCTCGTAGGCTTGAGCGCGTTGGCCCTGTAACCTCTATGCGCCCGCCTTCGCCTCGATCTGAGCGACCTCTTCGGGTGAACGTGTGAGTAGACCCTGCTTTTTGAAATAGATCATCGTCGTGTCGAGCGTGCCGTGCCGCATGCGAAGTTTGACCTCTTCCAGGCTCAACCCGCCGTTGAGCCACAACAGTGCCGCCGTATGCGTCAGACTGTGCGGCTTGATCCCCTTGCGCTTGAGATCGGCGGCCTTGAGGACTCCGTTAACCCGGCTCCGCAACGTCCGGGTGTTGAGACGTTGACCTTCACTTCGGCGTCCGTGAGAGGCAAACAGCGGCGCGTCGGCTGCTACCGGACCCCGTAGCGACTGATAGGCCTGAATCGCGTCCACAACGTGCGCGTCGAGTGGCACTTCCTGATCCTTGGTCGTCCGCCCCTTGCCCTGGACGCGCAGCAGAACGCCCATCAGCGAGTGATCCTGATCCTCCATATCGGCCCGGACGATCTCGATTTCGCTCAGTCCAGCAAACAGCATCAGGTAAATCACAGCCCGATCGCGCGCGTCGAGAACGGTATCAGTTGACAGGTTCGCGACCAATGTGTCGACTTCGGATTGGGTCAGGATCGAGCGGCTGTGCGTGGCCGGTCGACGGTTGCCCTTGACGGTTTTGGCGGGATTCTCGGCGAGCAGTCCCGCGTCGGTCAGATACTGGCAGAAACGCCGGATCGCCGTCAGGTAGGTCGACACCGATACCTGGTGCAGACCTTTGTCCTCCATCAAGTAGGTTTTGTACGATTCGATACCTTCGGTCGTCCACCGGAAACTGGCCTTGCGAAGCACATAGAAGCGCTCGAACTCGTTGAGCGTCCGACGATACGTGCCGACGGTCTCCTTGCTCTTGCCCTTGAGGTAGTCGCGCGAAAACGTTTCCAGGTGCTGCTCCAAATCGGACAGGCCGAGTCGGAGTTTGCGGTTCTGCGCTTCGGGTGAGGCGGACGGATCGGAGGGCGTGGACATGGCGAAAAAGAGAAAGCCGGAGCGTCCACTAGGATACTCCGGCCTCTGATCAATTCGCAATAACAGCACTGGAGATTACACTTCCCTGCTTGGCGCTTCCGAAGTCGGCGGACGCGACATCAGCCAGATAATCAGTCCAACGGGCCACGCCAACAACCCGACGACAAGCGCGACGAGCAGGCCATCTTTCCCTCGCCGCTTGGCGTCGATGTAGATCCAGAGCAGACTCCAACCATACGCGGCGATAGGCACGGCCAGAGCGAGCACCAGCATAGCGGTACTCATCCACACGATAGGCTCCATAGTCACGTTGGGGATTCTAGATGCCTACGCGCACGAAACCAATCCACCCGACTCATCACTTTCCAGTCGTCATCGCGAGGACGTAGGCCGTGGCGATCTCCTGAACTAGCTGGTAACTGGGAGATTGCCACGTCGCTCCGCTCCTCGCAATGACGAAGGAGATTACACCTCGCCGTTCGGGTCGATCTCTTCGAGCAGGCGCGTGTATTTGCCGAGGTATGAAGCGGCCATCGCGCCGTCGACGATGCGGTGGTCGTAGCTGAGCGAGACGTACATCATCATGCGAATCGCCATGATGTCGCCCAGGACCGGGTCTTCGACGACGACGACGCGCTTCTTGATGGCGCCCGGCGATAGGATCGCGACCTGGGGCTGGTTGATGATCGGCGTGCCCATCAAGCTGCCCAAGCTGCCGACGTTGGTAACGGTGAACGTGCCGCCCGAGAGTTCGTCGGGCTGCAGCTTCTTGTCGCGTGCGCGCGAGGCGAGGTCGGCGGCGGCTTTGGCGAGGCCGACGAGGTTGAGGCCTCCGGCGTTGCGAATGACGGGGGCGACGAGTCCGGTCGTTCCGAGCGCTACGGCCATGCCGACGTGGAAATCTTTGCGTACCAGGACGCGGTTGCCTTCAACCGACGCGTTGAGCATCGGGTGGTCGCGCATCGCGTCGACGGCAGCTTTGATGAAGTACGGCGTGTACGTCAGCTTGACGCCCTCGCGCTCCATCACGCGCTTCTTGTTCTTCTCGCGCTGGCGGACCAGGTTGGTCACGTCGATCTCGGCGAAGCTGGTCACGTGCGCGCTCGTCGCCTTGCTGCGGACCATGTGGTCGGCGATGATTCTGCGCATGCGGTCCATCTCGACTACTTCGACGCGGTCGCCATAGCTGGATGGATCGGGCGCGGGCGCCGAGGTCGACGGGCGTGACGGCGGCTGGGGTGCGCGCGACGGAGCGGGCGTTGGTGCGCTGCGCTGCTCGGGCTGACGCGGGCCACTGCCGCGCGTTTCGAGGTAGGCCATCAGGTCTTCTTTGCCGACGCGACCTTCGCGCCCGCTGCCCTGCACGCGGCTGAGTTCTTCCATCGACAGTCCCTCTTTCTCGGCGATCGAGCGGACGAGCGGCGAGAAGAAGCGTCCGTCGTCTGATGTGCGCGTGATCGGGCTGCCATCGCCGGACGGAGCGTCGCCGGTCTGTCCAGAAATCGGAGCATAAGCCGGAGCGGACGGCGCATCTGACGGAGCCTTGGGCGGATCGGCCTGTTCGGGAGCCGTGGAGGGCGCAGGAGAATCGGCGGCAGGCTGCGGAATCGATGCACCTTCGCCGACGCCGATGCGGGCGATGACCGAGCCGACTTCGACGGTGTCGCCTTCTTCGACGAGGATCTCGACGAGCGTTCCGGCGGCAGGCGAGGGCACTTCGGTGTCGACCTTGTCGGTGCCGATCTCGAGCAGCGTCTCGTCTAGCTCAATCGTGTCGCCGGGCTGCTTGTGCCACGCGATTACCGTGCCTTCGGTTATGCTCTCGCCCATCTTGGGCATGACCACGTCCTGCACTTCGCCGCTGGCGGCGCTGCTCGCGGGCGCGTCATGGACGGCCGTTCCGCTCATCGCCTGGGCGAGGTTTTCGGCTTCAACGTCGCCCTGGGCGTGAGTGGGTTCGGGCGCCTGGACTTCGGCTTCTGGCTCGGACGCTTCGGCGGCAGGCTGAACCTCGGTCGATCCACCACCGCTCAGGTCGACGGCATCGGCATCTGTTTCGATGACCGCAATGGCCGTGTCGACTTCGACGGTGTCGCCCTCTTCGACGAGGATCTCGACGAGCGTTCCGGCGGCGGGCGAGGGCACTTCGGTGTCGACCTTGTCGGTGCCGATCTCGAGCAGCGTCTCGTCTAGCTCAATCGTGTCGCCGGGCTGCTTGTGCCACGCGATTACCGTGCCTTCGGTTATGCTCTCGCCCATCTTGGGCATCGTGACCTGGACCTGTGCCATCGTGTTCTATCGGGTGTGCGGGTGTGGAAGACCGGAAGATAACGGCTTTTGCAAAGCGCTTTCGACTCCGGTATGTCTGTTTGCTGTTCGGACGAACGCGCGACGGCACAGGCGGTGCCGTCAGGACGAGGCTCACTTCCCATCCGAGAACGACGCGCCGCACCCATATGTGCTCCGGTCAGACCCATCAGATGACAGGCTAACTTCGTTACATCGTGCGGATGTGTGTTGCTCATTCGTCAGGTTCGAAGCCTGGACACGTGGCGTTTTTCCAAGCGTGCATACCACCCTCTGCCATGTCTATCCGTACCACCCTGCCGTGCTACGTTGCGGTCCCCGTTCACAACGAGGAAGAGCGATTGCCTCACCTGGTCGCCTCACTCGCCGCCCAAACCGAACGCCTGTCGGGTGCGACGCTGCTGCTCAATAACTGCACGGACGCGTCGGAGAGCGTGGCAGAGGACCTGGCCCGGAAACACCCCGATTTACACCTCCACGTCGTCTCCGTTACGCTCTCGCCCGAGCACGCCAACGTCGGGCACGCGCGGCGCATGGCGATGGACCTGGCGTACGAGCGGCTGAACGGCCGCGGCCTGATCCTGACGACGGATGCCGACACCATCCTGGCACCTGACTTTGCGGCCTCGATTCGCGACGAGATCGCGCGAGGGGCGGATGCCGTCGGCGGACGCGTGCAACTGCATCCGCGCGACCGGCAGGCACTGCCGCGAGGCGTACGGCGGCTGTTTCTGCTCGACATCGGCTACCGGAGAGCCGTCGAGCGACTGGCCGACTGCATCGACCCCGAACCGGGCGATCCGTACCCGCGTCACCATCAGCACTTCGGCGCGGCGATGGGTGTGACGGCTGAGTGGTACGCGCGCGTCGGCGGGCTTCCGCCCCATCCGAACAATGAGGACGTGGCGTTCTACCAAGCGATCCGCGAAGCAGGCGGACGGTTTCGGCACAGCCTAGACGCGCGCGCCTTCACGTCTGCGAGACGCGACGGGCGCGCGGCCCACGGCATGGCCGATGCGCTCAACGAGTGGGACGATCAGGCCGACGAAGGCATCACGCCGACCGTGCCCGACGCCCTATCGCTCGAACGTCGGTTTCACTTGCGAGCCGACGTTCGCCGCGCGTGGTCGCAGCGCAATGCCAACCGCATCGCGTGCATCGCCTCGCAAGCAGGATGCTCGTCCGGCATCGTCGCCGACCTGCTGGCTGCCTCGCCGAACGCGTCGGCTGCTGCGGCACGAGCCGAACGCCTGTTGTGTGCCGGGTTGCCCCTATCGCTCGCGCCCATCGACGACGCCCTCAGCGACTTACGCAGCCGACTGTTCGAGTCGTCGAAGCGGCCTACTCTTCGTCCGACACCCACCGCTTTTCACACCTCTCGTCGTGCTGCCTGAACCTCCACACACGGGCGACGGTGCGCTCTCCGACGACCTGCTCCACCGGTCTCGTCTCGTCGCCCGACGCATCGCAACGTGGGCAGCCGACGAAGACGTACAGGGCGCGTTTCCAGTCCGCTCGTTTCAGGCGCTGGCGGACTCGGGATTGATGACTGCCCCACTTCCGCGCGCATTAGGCGGCAACGGATTGGGGACCGAGCCGCATACGCTGAATCTGCTCCTGCGCGTACTGGCGAACGTAGGTAGGGGCAGCCTTCCGGTCGGACGCATCTATGAGGGACATGTCAACGCGCTGATTCTGGTCTGCACGTATGGCACCCAGGCGCAACAAGCGCAAGCCGCATGCGACGCCCACGACGGCAAGATCTTCGGCGTCTGGAATACCGGAGCAGGCGACGACGTGCAGATGACGCGCACGCCAACCGGCGCTCTTCTCGAAGGCGCCAAAGTGTTCTGCTCGGGCGCGGGCTACGTCGACCGTCCGTTCGTCAACGGCCCCATCGACGGCGAGGGATGGCAGATGGCGCTGATCCCGATGGAACGCTTCGACCTGCCCGTCGATCCTGAGTTGGTGGACGGCTGAGGGAATGCGCGCCACGCGCTCGGGCCGAGTCGACTTCTCGGGCGTCGAGCTACCAGACGAGTGGCTGATCGGCACGCCCGACGACTATCATCGCGAGCCGCATTTCAACGGCGGATCGGTGCGGTTTGCGGCTGTCCAACTCGGAGGTGCTCAGGCGCTGTTCGACGCGTGCCGCGATCACCTGCTTAGTCTCGGGCGGACGGGCGACGCGCATCAGCGGATGCGGCTAGGCGAACTGGCGGTTGCGCTGGAAACGGGGTATTTGTGGCTGAGCGGCGCAGCACGGCTACTCGAATCCTCGGCTTCGAACGCAGACAAAGTCGCCTACGCGCAGATGACGCGGACGGCCATCGAACGCGTCTGCCTGGACGTGATGGAGCGCGTCGACCGCAGCGTCGGCGCGCGTGGGCTGCTGGCTCCCTCTCCCATCGAACGCATCGGACGCGACCTGCGTCTCTACCTTCGCCAACCGGCAACCGACGCCGTCGTAGCGGCAGCCGGAGCGCACGCCGCTGAGCGTGGGGACAACCGCGCGCTGGGATCCGACGTGGTCGGCGAGGTGCCTTGGATGCGCGAGGTACAATGACGCCGCCCTCACTGCTCGAACGCACCGACACACTTCCGCTTCGCAGTCCAACCTCGGTGCGTGAGTTGGGCCGCATCGTCGTACTCGCGCCGCACCCGGACGACGAATCGCTGGGCTGTGGCGGACTGCTCGCTTTGGCGCAGCAGTTCGGGCAACAGCCGCATGTCGTCGTTGTGACGGACGGCGTGCAGTCGCATCCCAACTCCATCACGCATCCCCCACGCGTGCTCATGAGTCTGCGCGAACGGGAGGCACGCAATGCCGTTGCCGAGTTGGGCATGGCCGACGACCAGATCACGTTCGCCCGCTTCGCCGACTGCGGCGTCCCGCGTCCCTACGAAGCCGGATTCGACGCCGCGTGTGACCGGTTGCGCACGCTGCTCTCCCCTCTCGACGCCGATACGCTATTCGTCCCCTGGCGCGGCGATCCGCACCGCGACCACGAAGCCGTCTGGCTCCTCGCCCAGGCCGTCGCTCCGACCCTGCCGCGTCTACCACTGTGGGTCGAGTACCCGGTTTGGGCGTGGGCGCATCCCACGTCCGAGCGCGCGCCCCGGCTGGACCAATCTAGCGCGTGGCGCCTCGACATCTCGGACGTAACCCAGCGCAAACGCGCCGCCATCGCCGCTCATAGCTCACAAACGACCGACCTCATCGCCGACGATCCCAACGGTTTTCGACTTTCCGCTGATTTTCTGGCCTGCTTCGCCGTCCCGTTCGAAGTCTATCTCTCCCCGCACGATGCCCCCTGCTGATTCGCCCGCCGACTCGCTCGCGCCCGACTATTTCGACGGTGTCTACGCCCACGCCGACGATCCGTGGAGCTTTGAGACGAGCGCCTACGAACACGCCAAATACGACGATACGCTCGCCGCCCTGCCGCGCGCGACATACTCCCATGCGCTCGAAGTCGGCTGCTCCATCGGCGTGCTGACCGCGCGATTGGCCGCGCGCTGCGAATCGCTCCTGAGCCTCGACGTAGCCGAGCGCGCACTCGAACAAGCCCGCGCGCGATGCGCTGATCTGCCGCACGTCACGTTCGAGCGCCGCAATTTGCCAGGCGAGTTTCCTGATGCGGCATTCGACTTGATTCTGCTCTCGGAAGTCGGCTACTATTGGTCGACGACGGACCTGCGGCGCACGCTCAATCTATGCCGAAACGCCCTCACGCCCGACGGTCATCTGCTGCTCGTCCACTGGACGCCCTACGTCGACGACTATCCACTAACGGGCGATGCGGTTCATCAGGCAGCGCTGGCTCACGAGGGATTTCGGCACCTGCACGGTCACCGGATGGAGACGTACCGGCTGGATGTGTTCGCGCGTGACGACGCATAGATCGCGCGCCCGGAGTGGCATGTCGTCGCCCCGCATCTACAACACCACCACGCGCTGCACCTCGCTCCGCCCGCCTGATTCCAGACGCAACAGGTAGACACCGGCTGCCAATCGCGACGTGTCGAGCGGATGCTGATAGGCGGCAGGTGTGCGGCGCTCGCCGTCGATCAGGAGCGCGACGCGGCGACCGAGCAGGTCGAACAGTTCGAGCGTGACGCGGGCTTCGGTCGGCACGGCGTACGTCACGCGCGACTGGCCGCGAATTGGATGCGGTATCGGCGATGTCGAGGCGGAGCGCGGGCGGACCTGAAAACGTGTCGTTGGGCGTGGCGATCAGGCGGTCGGCAGCGGTGATACTCCACTCACCGGACGCGTCGGTGTGGGCGATCAGGGCGCGGATGCGCACGGTCTGCCCGGCCCACTGCGACAGGTCGAAGCGGATCGTCGTATCGGGCTGGCTGCCGGTCCACACGGGCTGACCGTCGAGCGGATGATCGGGGCGCGAGAACGTCGACGTATAGCCGCCGATGGGTTCGAGCGATTGCCAAGCGCCGCTGTCGGCGGAGAGGCTGAGTTGGGCGCCTGAGCCATTGGGCAGATCGAAGCGGTGCGCCAGCGCAAACGTCGAAGCATCGGCGTTGGCGGGCAGGTCGAGCGGCGGAAGCAAGAGCGCGGAGAGCGTGCGTCCGTCGGAGCGGGCTGAGGCACGGAAGCCGCTGCCTTCGTTTCGCCAGGCGCCGACCGGAGTAGCACCCGCCAGCGCATCCCTAACGTCGAGCGTACGGAAGTCCAGGCGCAACCTCTCGCCGCTGGGCGCGCGGACGCGGTTTCCGGCGATGTCCACCAGTTCGAACGCGTAGCGGAGCGACGATCCAGCGGCTGGACCGGGGGCTGCAAATCCGAGTGGCCCGAGCAAGCTATCGGGCAGCGCGGCAGCGAACGTCGCCGACTGAGGCGTAGCGCGCGTCTGATCGAGCCGAAAACGAGCCGACCCGCCACCCGCTTCCACATCGACATAGACAGCGGCGACGCCCTGATCGTCCTGCACGTCGATTGCGAACGTCGGAGCGATGCGGGCCTCGCGCGTCTGGATAGCGGCGGGCACGACAGAGGCAACAGGGTCGGACGCATCGCGGATCGAGTCGGTGGCGACGCTCACGTCGTCGACGGACCAGCGAGCGGGCGATCCGTCTGACGCAAACACCAGCCGGACGCGCACGCCATCGCCGCCGGGCAAGAGCACAGCGGCGCGCTGCCAGCCTCGGCTGTCGCCGCTCCACACGCCCAGGCCGCCGACAGTTGCCGGGTAGCCGTCGGTCGGTCCGCCGGGAGCGCCCCAATCGGTTACGCC
Organism: Rhodothermales bacterium; assembly: GCA_963793245.1. Lineage (GTDB taxonomy): Bacteria > Bacteroidota > Rhodothermia > Rhodothermales > BA12 > CAXBBB01. Next base: position 361,785 of record CAWBZG010000002.1, on the reverse strand, counting down.
GGGTACGAGCCGCTGCCAGTCCGCCTCACCGACGCGCGCCTCGACGTAGCCGCCGCTGCCTGCGCTCGCGTCGTAGCGGTGCCAAAACGCGAGCCACGCGCCACCATCCGGCAGATCGAAGGGCGGCAGGTCGAGAGCCGACGTGCCTGCCGACGGAGATTGAACCTGCCATGCGCGCTCTCCGCTTCGCGCATTGGCGGCAGTCGACGTGCGCGTCCACGCGTCGTCTGCGCGGAAGCCTTCGGTCGTGTTGGTCTCGAACGAGTAGATGAACAGATCGCCCTCGTCGACGAGCGTGAGCACGAATGCATCCGATGTGGGCAGCCGAGCGGAGTTAGCGGCTTGGGCGCTGTCGACGGCGACGAACGAGTAGGTCACGACGTCGCCCGCGCGGGGAGCCTGGGGCAAGTCATCCGGAAGGCGGACCTGAAACAGATCTGTCCCGGTGCGCTCCATTGCCAACTCGCCCTCGCGTAGCGTCTGCCCCTGTGACGCGTAGACAAAATTGAGCCGGACGTTTGCCACGCCCAGCGCATCCGTCGCGTCGACGCTCAGGCGGGCAGGCCACGCCGAAGCGGGTAGGATTCCGGGCGGACGGTGATCGAGAGTGGGCGGTGTTGTATCGGGACCGGACTGAAACACGAACGCCCCGTCGACGGGAAGCCGCGTCGTGCGCCCCGCCGGGTCGGTCGCCATCAGGAAGTAGGTGATCGTCGCCGGGCCAGAGGGAATCGGTAAGTCGACGGCGACGGAATCGGACGATGCGACCGGCGCCAACGTCAGTGTCTGATCTGCGCCGCCGTCGATGCGGTAGACGAGCCGCGCTGTCGCGCTCGCCGGACTCACCAACGCCGCAACCCTACGCGTCCCTCCGCTCTGCTCGGTCGACCGCAACGCGCTGTGCGCCAGATCGGGGCCAGCCGCTGATGCGTCGACGTATCCGCGCGCGCTCAGTCCCAGCGCCAGCGTGCGACGATGGCGTCCGTCGTAGAGCGCTTCGTCGGCAGCGAGCAGCGCCTGGGCCGCCGACTCAAAAGCAGGCACACCGGACACGTTGCCGACGAACGCGTGCGACGCGACGACGAGCCGGTCCATCACGTCGGCGCCCAGTTCGGCGCGCAGATCGAAGAGCGTCGTCGCCCACAGAATGCCGCGCTGATAGATGGTCGGGAAGTTGCCGCAGCCACCGCCGGGCGCCGGGTAGCCCGTGTTGCCAGGGTAGCTGCCCGGATGGTCGAGGCGACGGCCCTGCCAGCAGCCGTTGTTTCCGTCCCACGGAAACACGTCGCGCACGTCGCCGCTGCCCTCCCCCGCTTCGATTTTCGACGCGCGCCAACTCGCCGCCCAATAGTCAGCCCATCCTTCGTGGAGTGCCGATCCGTCTTGCCGTTGGTAGAGCGATGGCGCGTCGGCGTTGAGGAGCGCGTGGGCGTATTCGTGGCGGATCACCATCGCGTCCTCGGCATCGTCGATGGCACCGATGCCCATGCGGATCGTCAGGTCGTTAGTAAAGAAGCGCGAGTTGTCCGACAGATCGCCCTGCGGGTTGATGCGGATCGGCTGCTCGAAAATCGGGCGCCCGACATCGAGCGACTGGACGCGGCGCTGATCGTCGTCGACGTGGTGATACACCATGACGGCTTCGAAGCGGTCGTCGGCGCGCGTATAGCGAAAGGCGTTCGGATCGGTCTCGGACGGCGGAGAATAGCGCGCGCCCAGCGTCCCGTCGATGACGACGTACGGGCCTTCGAGATGCCACAAACCGCCGCGCTGTGTGATCTCGGGCAAAGTGAGTTCGACACGTGCCGCAGTGAGTTCGGGCGTATCGGCGTCGTCGTTGTCCGCGTACGCGCCGCCGTAGTCGACGCCCGCCGTCGTCAGCGGATCGGGATCGAAGCCCAGCCCGCTACCATCGGCCTGAGCGACGTCGGCCAGAGACGCGAACGGACCAGCGGATGCGCCCTTCGCGAAACCGAACGTCGGCGCCTGAGCATCCGATGCGTGCGCATGATGCGCCGTCCGCGGAGCCGCGAAGAGGACGGATCCCTCCAGCCCGATCACGAACGCCCACTCATCCGCCCCGACGACGACAACCGACATACGCCTTCTGCGCCACTCGCCCATCACCCGCAGGCATCACGACGCGCGTCAAATCGGCGACGCGTCCGCCGCCATCGACCAGCGCCGCCGCCCTCCGCCGCGCCGCCGCATCATCCCACGCCCCATCCACCACCTTGCCAATCGGCTCGTAACCTGACTGCACCATCAGCACGCGTCCGTTCGCCGTCATGCTCACCTGCACCGCTCGTCGCAAAGACAGGCAACACCTCGCCGCCCACATCGACCGTCTGCTCGAACGTCACGTGCTGGTCGTAGCGCCCCTCGGTCACCCGCGTCAGCCGTAAATCGGCGAGGTCGGCAGCCAGCCCATACCGACCAGCGAACTGCGACAGATAGCTACGCGCCGCAGCTTCGCCACCCAAACCAGTAGCAGAGAATGCAGGCGGATCATAGTCGCCCCGGATGGCGCCCGAGCGCACGTCGACGCGTAACCCGGCGACACGGCGCGTCGGCAAGTCGAGTACGCCCGCTCCCCGGCTGGCAGCAGCACGTGCTTCGGCCCGCAAGCCGTTGAATCGCACACCCTCCTGCGCCTGAACAGGCACCGCGGCAAGCAAAGCAAGAAGGAGGAGAAAGCGCATGAAACAGAGAATAGGACCGGCCTGAGACGGACTGGCGAAAAAGACGCGGAGCGTAGAGAGCGTCAAGAAGACGTTCGTGGGCGCCTGCCCTGAGCGAAGCCGAAGGGAGCGAGCCTGCGAGCGAGCTGAACGGGTTCAGCGAACGGAGCGCAGGGTCCGCCAGTGCGACGTAAGCCTTGATCTTTTGGTCCTTTTGTATCAAGTCAAAAGGACGGACAATCGTCAAAACAGCAAATCGTCACGAACACAAGAACGCGCCCCACCCTCGATTCCGTCCCCGATTCAGACAATCCAAACCACCCGTTTTCACCCGACCTCCGCCCTACACGCGGTTTCGCGCCGCAGATCCGGGATCGAAGCCCGTCACGTGGCATTTACTCAGGACGACATTCCTGTTACCAACCTACCTCTCCACAATGGATCACAAAGAAGGCGCCTACAAAGTCGCAGACCTCTCCCTCGCCGACGAAGGCCGTCTGCGCATCGAGTGGGCCGAAAGCCGCATGCCGGTCTTGATGAGCCTGCGCGAGCAGTACAGCAAGACGCAGCCGTTCGCCGGATACAAAATTACCGGTTGCCTGCACGTCACCAAAGAGACCGCCGTCCTGATCGAAACGCTCAAAGCATGCGGCGCCGAAGTCGCGTGGAGCGGATGCAACCCGCTCTCGACCAACGACAGCGTGTCAGCAGCGCTCGCGCTCGGACCCAAGGGCGACGGCGACGGCGTCGAGATCTATGCCTGGTACGGACAGAACACCGAGGACTTCTACTGGTGCATCGACCGCACCATCGACAAGACGCCCCACACGACGCTTGACGACGGCGCCGACCTGATCTTCCGCGTCCACAGCGAGCACAAAGACAAGATCAAAGACATCATCGGCGGTAGCGAAGAGACCACGACCGGCGTTCACCGCCTTCGCGCGATGGCCGAGGATGGCAAGCTGGGCTACCCGGTCTACGCCGTCAACGACGCCGAGACCAAGTGGGACTTCGACAACGTCTACGGAACGGGCCAGTCGACGCTCGATGGCATTTTGCGTGCTTCGTCGATCCTACTGGCGGGCAAAAACTTCGTCGTCGCAGGCTACGGCCACTGCGGACGCGGCGTCGCGATGCGTGCTCAGGGCATGGGCGCCAACGTCATCATCACCGAAGTCAAGGCGACCGCCGCGCTCAAAGCGACGCTCGAAGGCATGCGCGTGATGCCGATGGCCGAAGCCGCCAAACTCGGCGACGTGTTCGTGACCGCGACCGGCATGAAAGACATCATCCGCGGCGAGCATTTCCTGTCGATGAAGGAAGGCGCCGTCGTTTGCAACACGGGGCACTACGATGTCGAACTCAACCTCGCCGAACTCGCCGAGGTGTCGACCGACACGCGTATGGTCCGCCCGGACAACCGCGAGTACACGATGGAGAACGGCAAAAAGGTCTACGTCTTAGCCGACGGTCGCCTCGTCAACCTGGCAGCCGCCGAAGGTCACCCGTCCGAAGTGATGGACATGAGCTTCGCCAACCAGTTGCAGGCGCACCTGGCCCTGATCGAGTCGCACAAGAACGGCGAGAAGATGGAAAACACCGTCATCGACCTGCCCGAAGAACTCGATCAGCAGATCGCCAACCTCAAGCTCGAAACGATGGGCCTGTCCATCGACAGTCTGACCGATGAGCAAGTCATCTACGCGACTGACTACTCGGCGGGTACTTGACCGTCTGCGACGGTTTCTGTCGCACCGCTGAAGTTTGAGGGCCACTCCGCACTGCGTGGGGTGGCCCTCGTTGCGTTTCAGTCTTCCCCAACCAGACGCAGAATCACGTGGTACAGGTGTTCGGACAACCGAAAACCATGCACACCGATCAGTTCGTCCAGCAACGGAGCGACCGCGTCAATCAACCCTCGTTCTTTAGCACCAGCCAACACGCCCGCCGTGCCGATGATGCGCAGGCCAAAACCCGCTGCAACCTTCCGTCCTTTCGCTTCGTCGATGAGCAACGTAGCATCCGGCTTCGAAAGGGCCAACACGATAGCTTCCGCCTCACCTAAATCCAGCGGGCGGCGCACAAGCCGATGAACCGCATCTCGGTCTGCTACATCTTCGACGTGGAGCCAGTCGGGGCAGGTGCCGAACTCGTGCGCAACCTCGCTGGGGGCCAGAACACGGTCGTACATCCGATCCAGCAGATCCAACTTCCCAATGCGGCTCAGAGCAATGAGAACCGACGCGTCTGTGACGACGAGCGCACTCATGCCTTCTCTTTAGGCGAACCTGTGATTCGTCGGACCGACTCAATCTCGAGCCGGATGTCTTCGGCGTCATCGTATATGATGACCGGAATCCCTCGCTTGGTCAGCTCATCCCAGAAGGCACGGTAGCTCATTCCCGCCACCTGCGCTGCCTTACCGACGCCGACCTCACCGTCTTGAAACAGGCTAATAGCTGTGTGCAGGCGTACGCGTTCGGGGTCGAGACCGAGGGGCAGATCGAGTGTGAGCGTCATGGCCGGACAGGTTGAGATATGAGCTACTACGACCCTAAATCACCCATGTGCCCATTCTCAAATGGCGACTCACTGTTTGCTCGACGCGTGTAAACTCCTCCCAAACCGCTGTCGCCTTCCGTTGAAACGCAGCGCTGCCACCAAATCCACTCGCCCTTCGCACGCCGTGCGAACAGCACCGGGCACATGCCGTTGAGTCAGCGTCCACCCAACCGCCCGACTCGTGCCCGTGTCCGAAGCCGTCGCCCCGTCCGCCAAGCCGCTCCAGACCATTCCGTCCGCCGTCATCCTGTTCGCGGGCGACAGCGGCGACGGCATGCAGATCACCGGCGCGCAGTTCACGTTGGCGACTGCGCTCGCCCGGAACGATCTGGCGACGCTGCCCGACTTCCCCGCCGAGATCCGCGCGCCTGCCGGGACGCCCTACGGCGTGTCGGGCTTCCAACTCCACTTCGGCAGCGACACCATCCGCACGCCCGGCGACGACGTTGACCTGCTCGTAGCGATGAACCCGGCGGCGCTGGTAAAGAACCTGGAGCGCGTACGGCTGGGCGGGACGATTCTGGTCAACTCGGACGCGTTCGACGCGCGCGGACTGGAGTTGGCGCGGCTAGAATCGAACCCGCTCAACGACTTGAGCTTGGGCGAGCGCTTTCAGGTGATCGAGATCGGGCTAACAACTATCTGCCGCGAGGCGCTCAAAGGAAGCGGCCTGAACACCAAGGAGATTGACCGCTCCAAAAACATGTTTGCGCTGGGGCTAGCGCTGTGGCTCTACGCCCGCCCGCTCGACTCGGCGCTCGAATGGGCGAGCCGCAAGTTTGCCAAGAACGCCGCCGTCCGCGATGCCAACTTGCTGCTGCTGCGCAAAGGCTTTCACTATGGCGAGACGATCGAAGCGTTTGCCGTCCGCTACGATGTGCGGCCTGCCGAACTACCCAAAGGTCGCTACCGCGCCATCCGGGGCGCCGAAGCCCTCGCTCTCGGCCTGGTCACTGCCGGTCAGCGCAGCGGGCTAACGATCTTCTACGGCACCTACCCGATTACTCCGGCGAGTGATCTGCTCCACGAGTTGAGCAAGCACAAGAACTTCGGCGTGGCGACGGTCCAGGCCGAGGACGAAATCGCCGCTGTCGGCGCGGCGTTGGGCGCGAGTTTCGGCGGATCGCTCGGCGTCACGGGCACGAGCGGCCCTGGCATGGCGCTCAAAACCGAGACCATCGGACTGGCGATTATGACCGAGCTTCCGATGGTGATCGTCAACGTGCAGCGCGGCGGCCCCTCGACCGGCCTGCCGACCAAGACCGAGCAGTCGGACTTGCTCCAGGCGCTCTACGGGCGCAACGGTGAGGCGCCACTGCCCGTCATCGCCGCGTCGACGCCCGGCGACTGCTTTGAGGCCGCCTACGAAGCCTGCCGCATCGCGGTGAAATACCGCACGCCCGTCGTCCTCCTGTCGGACGGCTACCTCGCCAATGGCAGCGAGCCGTGGCTCATCCCCGATCCGTCGGCTCTGCTCGACATCGCCCCCGACTTCGCGCCCAAACGCAGTGAAGACGACGCGCCGTTCCTTCCCTACGTCCGCAACGAGGACACGCTGGCACGCCCCTGGGCCAGGCCAGGCACACCCGGACTCGAACACCGCATCGGCGGACTGGAAAAGCAGGACCGGACCGGCAACGTCAGCTACGACGCGGCCAATCACCAACTGATGACCGACTTGCGCGCCGCCAAGACGCAGCGGATCGAACGCGAGTTGGGTCCGCCCGTCGTCGAAGGCGCGGACAGCGGCGATGTGCTGATCGTCGGCTGGGGATCGACGCGCGGCGCCATCGAAGCGGCGGGCGAGCGGCTGCGCATGGAAGGACTGGCCGTCAGCAGCACGCATCTGCGCTGGCTCAACCCGCTGCCTCCCGGCTTGCCCGAACTGTTCGCGCGCTTCGACCGCGTCCTGGTGCCCGAACTCAACATGGGGCAACTCAGCCGCGTCTTGCGTGAGCGCTTCCTACTCGATGTGGCGCAACTCAACAAGGTGCAGGGCGCTCCGTTCAAAGCGTCCGAAATCGAAGCCGCTGCTCGCGCGCTGATCGCCTGAACCTGCCGTCCGCACCGATGGGGCATGCCCCGTCGCTAGCACGTCGCTACCGATTCCAACTGCTATGCCTACCGATCCCGATCTGCCGCGTCCCGACCGCACGCCGCCGCCCGCACACAAACGCCCGGCGGAAGGCTCCGATGCGACGCGCAAACCCACGCTGCCGCCCAGTGCGAAGAAGGCAACGCTTCCGCCATCCGGCAAAAAGGCTGCGCTCCCTCCCTCGAAGAAGCCCACACTTCCTCCGGGTGCCAAGAAGCCGATGCTGCCGCCTGGCGGCGACGGTGCGGCTGGTGATGCGCCCGGACTGACGCGTAAGGACTTCGCGACGGATCAGGACGTGCGCTGGTGCCCCGGCTGCGGCGACTACGCGATTCTGGCGACCGTCCAGCGCTTGCTGCCCGAACTCGGCGTCACGCGTGAGGAGACCGTTTTCTTAAGCGGCATCGGCTGCTCGTCGCGCTTTCCGTACTACATGAACACGTACGGCTTCCACTCCATCCACGGACGCGCGCCGGCCATCGCGACGGGTCTCAAAGCGACGCGCCCCGATCTAGACGTGTGGGTGATTACGGGCGACGGCGACGCGCTCTCGATCGGCGGCAACCACCTGATCCATCTGCTCCGCCGCAACGTCGACCTGCAGATCTTGCTGTTCAACAACCAGATCTACGGCTTGACCAAAGGCCAGTACAGCCCGACGTCTGAAGAAGGCAAAGTGACGAAGAGCACGCCGTACGGATCGCTCGACCATCCGTTCAACCCGCTCGCTGTCGCCCTAGGAGCCGACGCGAGTTTCGTCGCCCGCTCGCTCGACCGCGATCCTAAACACCTCGCCGAGACGCTGCGCAGGGCGCATGGACACCGGGGCACGTCGTTCGTCGAGATCTATCAGAACTGCAACATCTTCAACGACGGCGCCTTTTTCGAGTTTACCGAGCGCGACACCAAGCCGCTCCGCACGATCCTACTCGACGATGGGCAGCCGATGACATTCGACGGCGGCAAACGCGGCCTCTCACTCGACGGATTGAAACTGACCAGCATCGACCTGGAGAACGGCGACGCGTCGATCAGCGACTGCCTGGTTCACGACGAGACCGACCGCACGCTCGCCTACCTGCTCAGCCAACTCTTCTGGACGCAGCCCGACGGCGTCGAGGCGCTTCCGCGTCCGTTTGGCGTGATCTACCGCGAAGATCGCCCGACCTACGACGCCATGCTCCAGCAGCAACTCGCCGACGTCGCCAAAGCGAAAGGCAAAGGCGACCTCTCCGCCCTGCTCGCCGGAAACACGACCTGGACCATCGACTGAGTCCTTCTCCTCACGCCACACAGCCGCGTATGGGCGATTCGTAAATCGCCCCTTACTCCAGCCCTTTCGCCCGGTAGACGCGCGTGCGTTTCTTGGCGCATGACGATTCTTTACGACGCCGCATTCCAAGCCTACACGTTCGGACAGGGCCACCCGTTTACCCCGCAACGGCAGGTGATGCTGATGGAGGCGCTGCGCGAGATGGGGCACGACTTAGCGTTTACGTCGCCGCCCATCGCCACGACCGAGGAGATACTGAGCGTCCACGATGCCGATTTCGTGGCTGCCGTCCAGAAGGCGGGACGCGGCGAAGAAGTGCCGGTCGACGACTTGTGGAAATATGGGCTGAACACACCCGACGTGCCCCTTTTCGAGGGCATGGACCATGCGGCCAGAGTGCTCGTCGGTGGGACGAAGCATGGCGCGCTGCTCGCCGCCGAAACGTCCGAACCTGTCCTGATGCTAGGCGGCGGGCTGCACCACGCGCGCCACGCCGAGGCGTCCGGCTTCTGCGTGTACTCGGACCACGGCGTCGCCATCCGCGCGCTGCGGGACAAAGGGCTGCGCGTTGCCTACCTCGACGTAGACGTACACCACGGCGACGGCGTCGAAGGACTGTTCTACGACGACCCAGACGTGCTGACGATCTCGCTTCACCAGGACGGCCACACGCTCTATCCAGGGACGGGCAACGTCGAAGACACGGGCGAAGACGCCGGAGCGGGCTACGCGCTCAACGTCCCGCTGCTGCCGGAAACCGGCGACGACGTGTACCTGCGCGCGTTCGAAACCGTCGTTCCGCACGCGCTAGCGTGGTTCGGCCCCGACGTGCTCCTTGTAGAAGCCGGAGCCGACGCGCACCGCATCGATCCACTCGCCAACCTCAACCTGTCGACGTACGCCTACCGCACACTCTGGCGCCGCATCCACGAACTCGGCCACGAGCACGCAGGCGGACGGATGCTTGTCACCCTGGGCGGCGGCTACCATCCCGACAGTTCGTCGCGTGTGTGGCTGCTGCTGATGGCCGAACTGATGGGCTTCGACTTGCCTGCGACGATGCCCCCCAAATGGCGAAAGTATTGGACCGAGGTGACCCACACCCCGTTCAGCGCCACCCTCGACGACGCGTCGCCCACGACGACCGACGAGTGGATTTCGGGCCTGACGCGCGAGCGCACGAGTCAACTGCTCGAACGCTGCGCACGCCTATGGATGTAGGCTACAGCCGCAGCGCGCGTACGTGCTCGTGGGCCGCGAATCGGCGCCGTTCCCAACCTCCCCTGACGACGGTGAACGGACGGCCCACTTCGCGCAAGACCGAGCAAACCGCATCAAAAATCTCCCACCGAGCAGCTTCGTCGGGCAGATCGCGCTGCGGATCGGGCGTCCACTCTACGTCCGGGGCGAGGACGAGCGTCAGGGCAGGCGATTGAGCACAGGCAGCCTGCTCAATCCACTTGGGGCACGTGCCGAAGTAGCGGCGCGCGTAGACGACGTTCATCCACAAGTCGGTGTCGCAGATCAGGGCGGGCGGGGCGAGCGAGCGCGTAGCAGCCTCGGATGCGATCTGCCCCCGTGCTGCGGCATGAGCGTCGCGCAACGTGACGGGCAGCCCTTTGTGGTCGATCCAGGTGCGCAGATATTCGAGCACAAACGGAACGCGAAACGTCTGAGCCAGATCGCGACTGAGCCACGTCTTGCCTGTCGACTCTGGACCGAGAAGGACGATACGCTCGGTCCGATCTACCTCACCGTCACGCTTGGACCACGCCGAAAGCCCCGACAAATCGACTGGGATCGACACACCCGGCGCTCCCACTTCGGCGACGAGGGGAGCCTCGGCACGCAGCGTCAACTCGCCGCCCCACGACAGGCCGAACGCCCGTACAAACGCCCGCTCGCGCTCGTCGTCCCGCCACGCCACGCGGACGCGCATTGGGTGATGGGCAGATCTCACAGTTCGCTGTCGTCCAGTCGCAATTCGCGGTGCCACGTCATCCAACCCGTCACAGCCAGCCCAAGTAGAAGTGCGTAGAACGCTGCTGTAGGCCCCAACCCTTTCACAAGTAGACGCCCACGCGACCGTGTTGACGACGATCCACACCAACCAGTTTTCGACCCATTTGCGTGCCTGCATGATCTGCGCTGCCAGCGCAAACGACGTGGTGAACCCATCCCAGTACGGCAGCGATCCGCCCGCCCGTTCGAGCAGCCAGCCCAAGCCTCACCGTCCCCAGAGCAGCGCCAACGAGTAGCACCACCAAACCAACAGGCGATCCTAAACGGGGTGACAATGCCGCATCGTCGTCTGGGCCGCCGACGTACCACACGCGCCATCCGTAGACCTGGGCGACGAGAAACACGCCGTACAACCCCAGATCGCCGTACAGTTTAGCCTGCCAGAACACAGGCAAATACAGCAGCGTCGCGGCAATCCCTACAGGCCATCCCCACAGACTCTGTCGCACCAGCAACACGATGCTCACGACGGTCAGCACCGCGCCTGCGACCTCGACGGGATTGGAGAAAAAAGCGACGAAGGCGTCCACGCGTGCGGGTCAGAGGAGACCCCAAAGGTACGAGTGCAGATCGCACCATCCTGGGTGTCTGTCCTCGCCTAAACCACAATCGGACTCTTCAGCGAGACGAGCCTGGTTGTTGTCTCTCAGGCCAGTCGCCGAAACGCGCGGTCGTAGTAGAGCAGCGGCTCTTCGCCCGTGTCGGCGAGGTACACCGATTCTACCCGACCGATCACGAGCGTGTGATCGCCCAGTTCGATCAGACGGTCGATGGATCCGGCGAGGCGCGAGAGGAAGTGAGGGAAGCGCAGGCGTGCCGTCGTCGTCGAGCGTGGCGCCCGCACCGTCGAACTGCTCGGCAGGTGTGCGTCCGGGCATCGCAAAACGGAGGGCGATGGCCTCCTGGCTGGCGTCGAGGATGTGGAGAGCGAAACGGCCCGACTCGCGCAGGACGGGCAGAAACAGCGTCTCGTTGCCCAGTGCGAACGAAAGCAGCGGCGGGTCGAGCGAGAGGCTGGTGAAGCTGCTGACCGTCAGCCCGCGTGCGACCTCACCTGCCTGCGCCGTGACAACCGAGACCGGCTGCGCGCTCAGACGCATGGCCGTGCGCAGGCCGTCGGCGGGGTCGGGAGTGTCGGGCATAGAGGGCGGCAGTTGTCGAGTATCAGGAAGGGCGCTACAGTCTCCGCCATGTCATCGCGAGGAGCGGAGCGACGCGGCGATCTCCGTGGTACCAGCTAGCGCTGGAGATCGCCACGCTGCGCTCGGGATGACGAGGTAGACCATACGGTGGCAACCTCGGCGCGTCGGGTTTAGGCGGTGAAGGCGTTGCGGACTTTGGAGAAGAATGAGCGGGCGCGGCCTCCGTTGTCGGCCTTAGGGTTGGGCTGAAACGCTGGTTCGTCGCGCATCGCGTCGAGCGTCGCGGCTTGTTCGTCGGTGAGGTTCTGCGGCGTCCAGACGTGCAGGCGGACGAGTTGGTCACCATGCCTGCTGCCGCCGAGTTCGGGGAGACCACGTCCGCGCATCCGCAGGGTTTTCCCGCTCTGCACGCCCGGATCAACGGTGACGCGCGACGTTCCGATCAGCGTCGGCACGTCGACTTCGGTGCCCAAGGCGGCGTCGGGCAGCGAGAGATACACGTCGAGCGCCACGTCGAGTCCTTCGCGCGTAAAGTGCTCGTGGGCCTTCTCTTCGATCTCGACGCGCAGATCACCGCCCGTTCCGCCTCGGATGCCTGCGTTTCCAGCACCGCGCAGCGTCAAGAAGTTGCCCTCGAGGACGCCCGGCGGCACATGAATGGTGATCGTCTCCTCGCCTCGCTCACGCCCTTCGCCCGAGCAACTCGGACATGGGGCCTGCAACGTCCGCCCTTCGCCTTCGCACGAGGGGCACGGCTGAACGCTCACGAACTGGCCAAAGACACTGCGGCTGACGCGCTGCACCTCGCCCGCGCCCTGGCACGTCGAGCACGTCGCGAATCCTGCGTCACCGTCGGGCGAGCCGGTCCCACTGCACGTGTCGCAGTCGACGAACTTGCGAACTTTGACGTTGCGCTCGACACCGCCCGCGATCTCTTCGAGCGTCAGCGGCAGTTTGATGCGCAGGTCGCTTCCGGGGCGTCCGCGCTGCGGGCCACGGCGCGAGCGTCCGCCGCCGAACAGGTCTTCGAATCCACCGCCGCCCGCCGCTGCGCCGAAGATGTCGCCGAAGCGGTCGAAGATGTCGTTGACGTTCGTGAACGGCTGCTGTCCGCCTCCTCCGGCTCCGCGCAATCCGTCGTGACCGTAGCGGTCGTAGCGGGCGCGCTTGTCGGGGTTCGACAGCACCTCGTTGGCTTCGGCGGCTTCCTTGAACTTGGCCTCGGCAGCTTCGTCGCCCGGATTGCGGTCCGGGTGATACTGCATCGCGACCTTGCGATACGCCTTCTTGATGTCGGCGTCGGTAGCGTCGCGGGCAACGCCCAGGACTTCGTAGTATTCGATCATATTCAGGCGGCGACGACGACTTTGCTATGGCGCAGGACGCGGTCGCCGAGCGTGTAGCCTTTCTGGTATTCGGTGATGACGGTGCCCTGCTCGACGCCATCGGGCGCCGGCTGCTGGGTGAGCGCTTCGTGAAAGTGCTCGTCGAACGGCTTGCCCTCAGCGTTGATCGGCTCTACGCCCAAGCGGTCCAGCGTCTCGTTGAACTTGCGGTAGACCAGGTCGACGCCGTCACGTAGCGACTGGAGCGCTTCGGGTCCTTCGGCCTTGGCCGTCGCCTCCCGCGTGCGATCCAGATCGTCGAAGATGTCGAGTACGCCTTTGAGCACGCTCGCCTTAGCCTCGTTCGACCAGCCCGTCTTTTGCTCTTCGGTGCGGCGGCGGAAGTTCTGGTACTCAGCGGCCTGACGCTTCAAGCGGTCGTCGAGCGTGTCGCGCTCCTCTTGTAGGGCGCGCAGTTGCTCAGCGAGTTGGTCGCGCTCAGTATGCGCCGCTTCGAGTTGTTCTTCGCGCTCGGCGAGTTCCTCGACGGTCTGCATCATCTGCTCTTCGGCAGTCGCGGTGTCGCGGGGCGTTTCGGGCATGGTAGGTATCGGGATAGGTAGTAAAAATCAGGAGGTAGATGAGGACGCGGAGAGCGTTCGGGCGGCCTGCTCGACGATGCTGACGGCGCGTGCGTAGTCCATCCGTGTCGGGCCGATCACGCCGACGGTGCCGGTCGACCCGCCTAGCCTGTAACACGCCGTGACGATCGAGAAGCCTTCGACATCGTCGCCTTCGCGTCCGATCGTGATGCGGGCCACACCCGCGCTGCTCGTCTCGTCTTCGAGCAGTTGGACCAAGAAGCGCTCGTCCTCGAGCATTCCGATCAGGCGGCGCAACTCGGCAGGCTGCTGAAACTCGGGCTGGTTGAGCAGCGGCGACGTACTCGACACCTCGACGCGCTCGGTCGGCGGATCGGCAAAAAACGCGTGCTGCCGGTCGACGATCAGGCGGACGACTCCGGCGCGCGTTTCGTCGTCCAGGTCCTTGACGCGCTCAGCGAACGTCCGGCGGATCTCTTCCATCGCCAGACCTGCGATGCGCTCGTTGAGGCGTTGAACGACACGCTCCAACCGGTCGCGCGGCACGTCCATGTCGAGTTCGAGCAGGATCGTTTTGACCAGTCCGTCGCGCAGGCTGAGCACGAAGATGACGCGGCTGGACGAGACCGGAACGGCTTCGATGCGCTCCAAAATCCCAGTCGCCAATCGCGGTTTGAGAACGACGCCCAAGAGGTTCGACAGCGTGCCGAGCAGTTTGCTCGTTTCGCGCAGCAGACCGTCGGTATCGCCGCTCATCCGGTCGAGTTCGGCGCGGAGCAGGTGCTTTTCGGCTGTCGACAGTAGCGGCGCCGCCATCAACTCGTCGACGAACGTGCGGTAGCCCTGAGCCGTCGGAATCCGTCCCGCCGACGTGTGCGGCTGATCCAGATAGCCCGCCGCGCCCAGCGCTGAGAGCGTCGACCGGATCGATGCGCTGCTGATGCCCAGATCGTAGCGCTCGGCCAAGATCCGCGAGCCGACCGGCCCCGCCGTCTGCACGAACGCCTGGACAGCGGCACGCAGGATCGACCGCTCACGCTCAGAAAGCGGGGCGGATTCGGACGGTGAGCGGGACATGCGGAAGAGGTGGTGAGCGGGACGGGGCCGACGCGCAAGATCAGTGCCCACGTGTCGGAACGGCAGACATGCACGCGCCGGAGCGTTAGCCGAGCCGTAACGGTATGTCACAACGGCTGTTTCGGCCCCACTCGTGCGCTTTCCGTTAGCCTACGTTTGGAATCTCAATCAAAACCGGCGACGTTGCGCCTACCTCACTCCCACTACGCCATGCCCTCCGCCCAACTCGACGACTACGCCCGCGCCTACCGAGACGCCCAGAAGCGACTCCACACGTTGGTCGACGGCCTGAACGACGAGCAATTCAACTGGAAGCCCGGCGAAGGCCGCTGGTCGATCGCAGAGATCGTCCACCACCTCAACAAGATGGCCAATGGCTACTTGTTCGTCCTGGAAGAGCGACTGTCGCACCCCGACATCAAACCGCTCGGCGACCGCGCCCTTCGGCACGGATGGATCGGTGGCAAGTTCGTCAAGGCGATGCGTCCCGGCGGTCGGCCCCTCAAGACGATGCCCCGCATGGCGCCACCACTCGCTCCCGGCGGGCAGTCCGAACTGCGCAAACCCAGCGTGCTGGCGGAATTCGACGACTACACCGACCGATTCGTCGCCTTGATTGGGGGAGCGAAAGGCAAAGCCATAGACAAAGTCCGCATCTCGTCGCCGTTCCTCAAGGTGATGCGGCTGCCCATCGCCACGTTCCTCGATGCCCTTGGGCAGCACGCGCTCCGCCACGCAGGACAGGCCGAGCACGTCTCCCAGAGTCCAGGCTTTCCGATCACGCCTGGGTTCATCGACGGGTAGCGAACTGGAACGTCCGGTTGAGGAGGCGAAAACGGCTGGGTTTGCGCACGGAACGGTCGCCAGCATCCACTTCGCTGTCGTTCAAGGCCACGCGGTAGGGCGATGTGGGCGGCGTAGATTCGGTTCATGAAATGCCTCGCCCTCTTCCTCTTCGCTGCCCTTTTCATGCCCGACGCATCCGCTGGCGAACCGCACGTACCTGACTTTCCCAAGCTCTCTGCGACGACCGAACTCCACGCGACCTCACCGGACGGGCTGATTCAGGTCGGCGTCCAGGTGGATGATGCGGGCTACGCCTACTGGTCGGCGACGCGGTTTGGGCAGACGATTTTGAAGCCGGGCAAGTTGGGTATGATGCTGAGTCAGGGCGCGCTGGACCGGACGTTCACGATCGTCCGAAGCAGTACGAGTTCGCATGACGAAACGTGGGAGCAGCCGTGGGGCGAGCAGCGGCTCGTGCGCGATGCGTTTGGGGAGTTAACGGTCGAACTGGAAACGCAGGCCGGACTGAGGCTCGACGTGATCGTGCGCGCCTACGACGATGGCGTCGCGCTGCGCTACGTGATCCCCGCACAGGACGCGTTGGCGGGCGAAATCCACATCCTGGATGAGGCGACCGAGTACGTCTTTTCGGGCGATCACCACACGTGGAGCATCGACAGCTATACGTGGAATCGTTACGAGTACCTCTATCAGGAACGCGCACTGAGCGACCTGGTCGGTGTCCACACGCCGATTACGCTGGAGACCGACGGCGGCCTCTTCCTCGCCGCCCACGAAGCCGCCTTGACAGACTGGGCGAGCATGACACTGTCGCGGACCGGCACGACGACGCTGAAAGCCGACTTGGTGCCGTGGCACGACGGCGTGCGCGTGCGGGGCGAGGGGCGGATGGCATCGCCGTGGCGGACGCTGCAGATTGCGGATACGGCGGCTGAGCTAACCGAGTCGATGCTCATTCTCAACCTCAACGAGCCGAACGTTCTGGGCGACGTGAGCAGCTACGTGCAGCCAGGCAAGTACGTCGGCGTGTGGTGGGAGATGCACATCGGGAAGAGCACGTGGGGCAGCGGCGACACGCACGGCGCAACGACCGAAAACGTGCGGCGCTACATCGACTTTGCGGCCGAGCATGGCTTCAGCGGCGTGCTCGTCGAGGGCTGGAACGTCGGCTGGGACGGCGACTGGACGGCCAACGCCGATCTGTTCTCGTTCACCCAACCCTATCCCGACTTCGACCTACCCGGACTGGCGGCCTACGCCCAGGAACGCGGGACGCGGCTGATCGGCCACCACGAAACGTCGACAGGCATCGCCAACTATGAGGCGCAAATGGACGACGCGTTCGACCTGTACCGAGAGATGGGCGTGCGGGCTGTCAAGACAGGCTACGTCGGCCACGGCCAAAACATCGTCTGGACCGACGCCGACGGTAACGAGCACCGCGAGTGGCACCACGGCCAGTTCATGGTCCGCCACTGGCGCAAGGTGACGCAGGCCGCCGCCGAGCGCGGGATCATGCTCAACGTCCACGAGCCGGTTCACGACACCGGCATCCGCCGCACCTACCCGAACCTGATGACGCGCGAGGGCGCACGCGGACAGGAGTACAACGCGTGGAGCGAAGGCAACGGCCCCAGCCACACGACGGTCTTGCCGTTCACGCGGATGCTCGCCAGCCCGATGGACTTCACGCCCGGCATTGTCCAGTTGACCATCCCGGGACGCGAGAACAAAGTGCCGACGACCATCGCCACGCAGTTGGCGCTCTACGTCGTCCTGTACAGCCCGCTCCAGATGGCCGCCGACCTGCCCGAGCATTACGAGCAGCGCCCCGACGCGCTGAGTTGGATCGAAGCCGTCGGCGTCGATTGGGAGCAGTCGCGCACCTTGGACGCCCAGATCGGTGATTACGTCACCGTCGCCCGGCAGGAACGCGGGACCGGCGAGTGGTTCGTCGGCAGCATCACCGATGAAACCGGACGCATCCTCCCGCTCCACCTCGACTTCCTCGACTCAGGCACGCCCTATCTCGCCCAGATCTGGCGCGACGCCGATGAAGCCGACTGGCAGACCAACCCGCACGCGCTGGAGACGGAAAGCCTCATCGTCCGCCTGGGCGACGTGATCGACTTGCGCCTCGCTCCCGGCGGCGGAACGGCGATCCACCTGCGCCCAGCAACGGACGAAGAGGCGGCGCGGATGAGCGATAAATAACACACTCGGCCTGCGATCCGCTCAGCGCCCCACCGATGATCCAGCAGCAGGGGTCGCCACACGATAGACCAACCCCGCCCCGCCCGGACTCTCATCACCGGTGCGCACATAGCCGGACACCTCGTCGCTAACAGAATTATCTAGTGGCAAACGGTCTGATACGTAGGCTTCGGCAATTTGATAATGCCTATTAGTACAGCACGGCTCCAATCCCAACTTAATCCAGGCGGGACGAGGGAAGTCGTCTGTGCTGCTCTGCCAAGACGTTTCGCCCACCAAGAAGGCCGCATTCGCATCGGTCGTGTCGGCGACGAGTCGAACACCGCGAAGGGCGTACGCCTGTTCGGAAAGCATGCCTGTCGGGAGCGACGGGTCGGGTATCGTTTCGCCGATGCGTACGTCGAACTCGACCGCTTCGGAAAGCATGTACCTGTCTGCAGCGGTCCCGAAGTGAAGATCCTTGCTCGCTACCTGCACGCGGGCGTTCTGTGCACCGCCGAGCGCTTTGATCTGCACAACAGACCCCTCGGCGCGCACCTCGACGGCACCATTCGACGCGCTGGCCCACTCGACCGTCGTAACTGACGCGCCTCGCGCTTCGCATGACTCTCGCGGTTCGGGACGCCTATCCCAGAACGAGCGCACGTCAACGGCTATCGAATCGCCGACCGCCAGGTTAACGACAGATAAAGGACGCACGGGGACGAGTTTAGGATAGGCCGACGTGCCCAAAGACGAGCCGCACGGGTGATACGAGCCGCACCCAACTAACATCACGAGCAAGAGAGCGGCGAAGAACTTCGAAAGCACGGCAGTAGGACTCGGTAGGACAGTAAAATGTGATATTCAAACGTCTGAACCACACGCCCTCGTTCCACAATGCAAAGCCGTTCAGCCGAGGGCGAGCGACTCATCCGGCTCGCGCGGGTCTAGGTTGTAGAGCGCTTGCATCGCGTCGAAGAGTTCGGGGTGACGGAGCGCGAGCGGGTCGGGGCGTTCGAAGAAGAACTCGGTCGCGCAGGCGAAGAACTCGGCTTCGTTGGTGCCTGCATAGCTGCGCAGGATGCTCCGCCCGACTTTGACCTTTTGCATCTCCTTGCGCACCAGCGCTACCCACGCGTCGTGCGATTCGGGCGCGACGAGCGAAGGCGATCCCTCAGCCATGCCGTTGTCGAAGTCGAGCAGGTGCGCCAGTTCGTGTAGCACGACGTTGTGTCCGTCCTCGCTGGGCCACGCGGCTTCGACCGATAGCGCCGTAAACAGGACGGCGCCCTGCTGATGCGCCATACCGTCGAACTGTCCGCCGGGCGTGTCGTCGTAGCCCTCGTCGAACGCGTCGGAGTAGAAGAGGACGGTGTGGCGGTTCGAGATGCGGAAGTCGGGGCGCGCGTGGAGCAACGCGGCGTCTCCGGCGGCGACGGCGACTCGGAGCGCGTCCGTCACCGGCTGCTCGGCGACGCCCTCGAAGCGGTGTTCGTCTAGAAAGCGGCGCACGCGAGCCTCAAAACGCCGCTTTCCGTCGGGCGTCAGGCGGTTGTAGAACGGCACGTTGGCCTTGAGCCAATCGCGGTGGGCGCGGGCCAAGGGCAGATGCGCGCGGGCGGCACGACGACGTTCGCTCAGGTAGATCGGCAGGCCGGCAACGACTGGGGCGACCAAGGCCCACACGATAGCCAGGTCGAATCGGAGAACAGCGATCAGGCCGATGACCAAGCCGAATCCGGCGGCGGCGACAATGCGGAGAGTTCGGATGGGCATGTCCGAAGATACCGGAGATCGAGGCGATGTGGATAAGTGATAGTAGCGCGCCGCTAAAGTCCGGGATGTCCGTGCCGATAGCGTCAGCACTTCCCCCTACCGAACAGCATCATGGAACCCTCCCTCCAGGAACTTGCCGAATCCTACGCCAGCGCTCCCGATGAACAACGCCGCGCGACGGTCGTCATGTCGGGCGTTCACCTCGTCCGCTCGGTCGTCGGTCGGACCAGCGTGCCCAACCATCCGCTCGCTTCACGCGAGGACTTGGAAAGCGCCGGACTGATCGGCCTGCTCCAGGCACTCGACCAATACGATCCGGCACGCGGCACTCCGTTCGCGTCATTCGCCTACAGCCGCATCCGAGGCTCGCTGATCGACTACCTGCGCACCATCGACCCGCTCTCGCGCGATCAGCGGCGGCGCTTCGGCGAGGTTCAGCACGCCTACGAAACGCTGCGCCAGACGATGGGCGAGGAGCCGGACGAAGAGGACGTCGCCGACTTCATCGGCATCACGGTCGACGAGTACCGCGACACGCTCAACCGCGCTCAGCGCCGCTTTGCCTTGTCGATCCACAGCACGATCTACGACAACTCGGAGACGGCGCTCTACGAAACGCTCCCGAGCGAAGACGCCGACGAAGCGTTCGCCCAGATCGAGCAGGACTCGCTCGTCGCCTACATCCAGACGATCATCAACGAGCAGTCCGAGCGCGAGCAGCACATGCTGGCCCTCTACTACTACGAGGACCTGACGCTGCGCGAAATCGCCGGGCTGTACAACCTGACCGAGGCGCGCATCTCGCAGATCCTGGGCAAATCGCTGCTCAAAATCCGCGCACGGCTCAACCAGAACGAACTCGCGATGGCGGCATGACGCTGGCTCCGTATACGCGAAAGGCCCGCATTCCGCGACGGCGACGGCCCGCTGCTCAGTCGACTGGCATCCCCGCTCTACCGATGTCACTTCTTCGAATGCAGGAAGCCACAACTCCTCTCCAAACCAGAGAGATGTCGACCGTTGCGGTATCGGATCACTCGGATGCACGACGCCCATTTTCTGGATCCTTGCGCTCGTACGGATGACTGCTGACCAACGGCAGTTGGCATTTTTACGAGGCCAAGGCCCATCGCTCGCCGATTGACAACAGATAGCGCATTTCACTGTCGCCGCGACGCGCTTTGTCGGGCCGCGCGCGTACCTTGGGGGCACCAACCGTTCTTTGCCATCGCGCTGCTTGTTCTGCTTCGGCAGATTAAAAGGGAATCGGACGCCGCCCATCGGCCAACCCGAACTGTACCCGCAACTGTACGCCGCCCCGTTCGCTGGATTTCGGTCCTTGGAACACGTCTGCTCGATTAGGAGCGGCTCGCCACTGCGCTTTGCGTGGGAAGATGAGTCGATACTGGAGCAGACGCGCGGAGAGTCAGGAGACCTGCATCAGCGCTGCGCTTCGCCTCCGGGACCAGAGGAATCAGCCGCACCCTTCACCGTTTTCCGCGAGCCTCATCTGGCGCGTTCGGGAGCGTGACCGTGCCTGCTTTCCCCTTCGGAAGGCAGGTTTTTTGCGTTCATGCCCCTCCGTCTCCTCTCTCTCCTCCTCCTCTGCCTCGTGCTTCCGGCACGCGCGCAGGTGGCCGATTCGGTCGCGCTGGACGAAGTCGAGGTGACGACGCAGCGCTGGCAACCCGCCGAACGGACCGCGCAGGTCACGTCTATCGACGCCGCGCAAATCGAACGCAGTGGCTCAGGCTCGCTGGCGGACGTGCTGGAGTCGCACTCGTCGGCGTTTGCGCGGCGCTACGGTCCGGCGGGACTGGCGACGATCAGCGTGCGGGGAACGTCGGCGGGACAGACGGCGGTTTTGCTGGACGGATTTCCTATCGCTAATCCGCAACTGGGGCAGGTCGACGGTTCGCTCGTTCCCGCCTTTGCGATGGACCGCGTCGACGTGCTGAGTGGAGCCGGGTCGGTGTGGCACGGGTCGCAGGCGGTCGGCGGTGTCGTCAACGTGGCGCCCCGGATGGCGCGCGGGCGGCTAGTCGGTGTGGAGGGCGAAGCTGGGGCGTGGGGCGAGCGGACCCTGAGGCTGCGCGCGTCGGCGGGGCCGGTTCTGATCGCTGCCGAACATGCAACCGGCGACGGCGACTTCGGCTACACACTTAGACGACCGGACGGCGAGCAGCGCCTGCAACGCGACGGTGCCGGGTTCGAGCGGACGAGTGTGCTGGCGACAGTGAGTCATGGCACGACGCGCGGCGGAGTTCTGGCGTCGACCAGCGCGCGCGAGTTGCCTGGACCGGCGGGGCGCTCGGACCAAGACGAACAGCAGGAAGACGCAAGCCTGAACGCGTGGGTACGGCATGATCGGCAGGTAGGCGGCGGAATCGTCGGGCTGGGTGCGATGGCAGGCTGGGCCGACTTGCGCTACCGTTCGCCTGGCCTCGGCGTCGACGACACCGGATCGACGCGCACGGCCTACGCCGAAGCCACGTACGCGCGCCCCGTATTGGGCGGCTCGGTCGACGCAGGCGCAAGTCTGCAGCACGCAACCGCGACGCATCCGAGTCTGGCACGCGACGCATCCGAAACGACGGGCAGTGCCTGGGCGAATGCCGCTGTGAGCCGGGGCCGAGTGCTCATCGCTCCTTCGGCACGCGTCGACCTGCGCAGCGACGGAACGCAATCGGCGACACCGCGCCTCGGGTTGGCCCTCGACCTGCTAGACGGAGTGACGCTGCGCGCTTCGGCCTCGGGCGCTTTCCGCGCGCCGACGCTCAACGACCGCTTCTGGCGTCCCGGCGGAAATCCCGACCTGCGCCCCGAACGCGGATGGTCCGTCGATGGCGGCGCCCGATTTGCACGCGGAAGCTGGCAGGCGAATGCCTCGGTCTACCGCCACGAACTGCGCGACCAGATCGTGTGGCAGCCCACTACGTCCGGCGCCTGGTCGCCCTCGAACCTGAGCCGCACCCGGACGACGGGAATCGACCTGAACGCTTCGTGGTCGGCGACGGCTGCCCGCTTCGTCCGCGCCGGATTTGCGGTGACGGATGCGCGCGACCGCTCGGACGGTTCGATTCGGCCCAAGGCGAGCGGCTGCGCTTCGTTCCGATTGCCCAGGCGCGGTTGCATGTCGGCGCTCTGGTCGGCGGGTTCGAGATCGACGCGCTCGCCGTCGCCATCGGCAAACGGCCAGTCACGGCGGACGGCTCACAGTCGCTGCCCGGCTTTTCGACCGTCGATTTGGGCGCGCGACGCACGTGGCTGTTCTCCCCTACCAGTCTGACCGCGTTCTTTCGCCTGCACAACGCCCTCGACGCACGCTATCGCCTGATCGAAGGCTACCCGATGCCCGGACGCCACGCCCGCGTCGGACTCTCGCTCACGCTGGGCGACACCCGCTGACTCTCCCTTACCTCACCTCGACCTCCATGTCAAAACTCTACCCCCTCCTCGCCCTCCTACTCCTCACCTCCGGCATGGTCGGCTGCGACGCGTTTGGCGATGACGACGACAGCGACGGCCAGCGCCTCTCGTCTACCGTCTTCGTCGGCAACCAGGGCAACTTTTCGGACGGCAACGGCTCGGTCACGACGTACGACCCGGACAGCCAGACGTCGACCGCACGCGCCATCGGCGACCTCAACTCCATCGTGCAGAGCGTGACGGTGGCCGACGGCGTGCTCTACGTGACCGCCAACACGGGCGACCGGCTCTACCGCTTCGATGCCCAGACGCTGGCAGCCCAGCCGAGCATTTCGGTCTTCTCGCCCCGCTACGTCGCCGTTGAAGGCAACCGCGCCTTCGTCACGAGCCTGTTCGGAGGCCGAGGCTTCTTCTCCGGCGGACGCCTCAGCCTGCTCGACCTGACCGGCGATGGGGTCGTGACCGACTCGCTGGGAGCGGGCGAAAACCCCGAAGGCGTGCTGCTCACGCAGGACCGCGTCTACGTCGCCGCGCACGGCTTCGGAAACGGCTCGACAGTCTTCGCCTACGACCGACAGGGCAACATCAGAGCCGAAATCGCGACGGACTGTGCGGGTCCGCGCGCGCTCCACGAGGACGAGCAGAGCGAAGTCTGGGTCGTCTGCACCGGCGTGGTCGAGTACGACGAGGACTTCACCGTCATCGGTGAGACGCCCGGCGAAGTCCTCGTGCTCAGCGGCAACGCCATCGTCTCACGCTTCCCACTCGGCGACCGAACCGCCACGGCTGGGCCGGGACAGGAGTCGTTCTATAGCGAAGAGAGTCAGACGCTGGTTGTCGTCGTCGGCGGAAACCGCGTCGTTCGCTTCGACACCGCAACGAACCAGTCGACAGGCGAGATCGCGCTGCCCGACGACGCCAACTCCATCGGCGCCATCGCCCTGGACGGCCCGCGCGACCGCCTCTACGTCGCTCGCGTGCCCGGCTTCGACGTGGCGGGCTACGTGACGGTCCACGCCGGAGACGGAGGCGCCGAGATAGACCGCTTCGCGACGGGCGTCGCTCCGACCTCCATCGCCATCGCAACGTCCAACGACTGATGCGCATCGACCGCTGCATCTGCTTCCAAACGACGTTCGCCAAGCTCAAAGGCCAAGCCGACGAAAAGCGGTTCGCAGACCGTCGCCGAGTTGCAGCAGCACGTCGCGTTCGGGCACAAATGCAAGATGTGCCATCCGTACGTCCAGACGATGCTGCGCACCGGAGAGACGCACTTCGGACGCGTGATCCGCGAAGCCGACGTGCCCAAACTCCGCCGCCCATCGTAGCGTCGGGATGTGCCCCGACGCTACACCGAGACCTGAGAACATCTCCGGGTAACGCTGCGATCATTTGTGCGCGGTGCAGCGTGCGTAAGTTGCCCGTTCATCATCCCATCGCCCGATGTCGGAGCCTGCGCCCAAAGTCCTCATCGTCGACGACGAACCCGACCTGCGCGACCTGCTCGTGTACAACTTGCAGCGCGAGGGGTACATCGTCGTCGAAGCCGCCGATGGCGTCGAAGCGCTCGAAAAAGCCAAGTCCGAGCAACCCGACGCTATCGTACTCGACGTGATGATGCCCGGCCTGAGCGGACTGGACGTGTGCCGCCGCCTGCGCGAAAACGCCAGTCTGCGCAAGGTGCCGATCCTGATGCTGACCGCCCTCGACGCAACCGAGGACTACGTGCGCGGACTCGATGTCGGCGCCGACGCGTACCTGAGCAAGGACGTCGACATGCCGGTCTTGATCAGCCAGATTCGGGCACTGATGAGGGGGGCAAGCCGTCAGGAGGACACGCCGGACCGTCTTTTTCTGCACGACTTGGAGATCAACCGAGAGCGCTACCTCGTTTTTCGTCAGCGCGAGGGCGAGGAGCGGGAGAAGTTTCGGATGCCGCGCAAGGAGTTCGAGTTGCTCTACTTTCTAGCCTCGCACCCGGGCAAGGTGTTTACGCGCCAGGACGTGCTCAACCGCGTCTGGGGCCGCGACGTGTTCGTGGTCGACCGCACCGTCGACGTTCACGTCCGCAAAGTCCGCGAAAAGCTGGGCGACGGTTACATCGAGACCGTCAAAGGCGTCGGCTACCGCTTCCGCAAGTAATCGTGGCAGCGGCCAAGAAGCGACGCAAGCCGAGTAAAGTCGGCCTCAAGCTGGGTCTGTCGACGGCAGCGGGCGCGCTCGTCGTGCTGCTGATCGGCTACCTGACCGGACTCACGGACTCGCTCATTGGGCTGCTCGTCTGCGTAGTCCTGATCGGGCTGGTCGCGTATTCGGCGTCCGACTGGCACGTCCGCAGGCGACTCGATCTGGCGCGACTCTCGCTCAAACGCGTCCGCAAGCTGCGTTTCGACCACCTGTCGACGCTCGAACTTCCCAAAGGGGACGAGTTTAACGCGCTGCTCTGGCAGGTCTATCGGACCGGGCAGGTGATGGAGAAGGAAATCGCCGCGCTCAAGAAGATGGAGACGTACCGGCGCGACTACCTGGGCAACGTGTCGCACGAACTCAAGACGCCCGTCTTCGCGATCCGAGGCTTCGCCGAAACCCTGCTCGACGGCGCACTCGACGACGAGGAAGTCCGCGAGCGCTTCGTCCAGAAGATCCTGCGCAACACGACGCGCCTACAGATGCTCACGCGCGACCTGACCGAGTTGACCAAGATCGAAACCGGCGAACTCAAGATGGAGCGAAAGGCGTTCGACGTGCTCGCCGTCGCCCGCGAGGTGATCGAGACCATCGAATCCATCGCCGAAGCGAAAGGTGTAGAAGTCAGCCTGCGCGCTCGCGCCGACGTACCGCTCGTCGTAGGAGACGCGTCGCGCATCGGACAGGTGATGACCAACCTCGTCGAGAACGGCGTCAAGTACAACACCCAAGGCGGCTTCGTAGATGTCGTACTGCGCGTGCTGCCCAAAGGAGGGCTGAAAGTGACCGTCGCAGACAACGGCATAGGCGTCGCCCCGCAGGACATCACCCGCATTACCGAGCGCTTCTTCCGCGCCGACAAAAGCCGATCCCGCGATGCCGGAGGAACGGGCCTGGGTCTCGCGATCGTGAAGCACATCCTCGCCGCCCACAACACGACCCTCCAGATCGAGAGCACGCTAGGCAAAGGCTCGTCGTTCGGCTTCACGCTCCCTGTCGCCCCCCATCCGCAGACCTTGGTGGTCGAGCGGATGCCCGAAGCCGAGCAGGTCGAAGCATGATTAGAATGGGGTGGAACGCGTTCCCGCGCGCATCCGTTCGTCGCGACAACTTTTGTGTACTGTCGATGTCGTCTTCTCTCTCTAAGCGCCTCCAGCAACGCGCGTTCGTCTCACCGACTCAGGAAACGCTTCTCAGCGTGATGGTCACGCAGGCGTGGTTGTCGGGCGAAATCGTGCAACTGCTCTCCGATCATGGCGTGACGCTGTCGCAGTACAACGTGCTGCGCATCCTGCGCGGCAGTCATCCCGATACGCTGACGTGCTCGGACATCGGCGAGCGCCTGCTCGACCGCACGCCCGACGTGACGCGCCTGCTCGACCGCCTGACGCGCGCCGGGCTGACCGAGCGTACGCGCTCTAACACCGACCGCCGAGTCGTTCTCGTTGGCATCACGCAGGATGGGCTGGACACCCTGAGCGCCATCGACCCCGGAATCAACGGATTCCACGAGCGCTTGTCCGGCGCGCTTCCGCCCGACGAGATGCAGACGCTGAACACGCTGCTCGAACGCTTCCGCGAGAACGGCGAGGACATCCTAACCTCGCAGCCCGCAGCCGCTGACGCTTCGTGAGCGCCACCCGCACGTTCCACGTTTTGGGTAGGCCCGAAAAGCTGTTCGTCGTCTGTACAGCGATTTTCCTGACAGCGCTGGTCGTTGCCGAGGCGACAGCGGGCAAACTGTTTACCGTGCTTGACCTGTCCAACCCGTTGAGGCTGTTCGGCGAGGAGTTCGGATCGGTCGTGATGACGGCGGGCGTGATCGCGTTTCCGGTCACGTTTATCGTCACCGACCTGATCAACGAGTACTATGGCAAGGCGGGCATCCGGTTTGTGACGTACGTCGGCGTGGCGATGATCGTGTTCGAGTTCGCCCTGATTCAGATCGCGATGGCGGTCCCGGCAGCATCGTTCTCCCCCGTTTCAGGATCTGCGTTCGACGAAGTGTTCGGCGCGTCGACGTGGATCATCGTCGGCAGCATCGTGGCGTATCTGGTCGGCCAACTGGTCGACATCGCGCTATTCCACTGGCTGCGCGATCTGACGCAGGGCCGCATGCTGTGGCTGCGCGCGACTGGGTCGACGCTGGGATCGCAGTTCTTGGACACGTTCGTCGTCCTGTTCGTCGCGTTCTACCTGTCGGGGCAGATGACGATTCAGACCGTCGTAGCCGTCACGCTGTTCAACTACGCGTACAAGTTCGCCGTCGCTGTCGCCGTGACTCCGGTTATCTATGCCGCGCACTGGGCGATGGATCGCTACCTCGGGCACGCCCAGGCCGAGCGGATGATCGAGACGGCGGAAGCGGCATAGTGGACGGAAGATGGAGACCGGAAAAGGACTTTCGCCGCGCGCTCATTTGTGGTATCTAGCCCGCCCCGCTCGACGCCCTTTCATGCGCCTGCTCATTCTGCTCCTCGCCCTGACGACTGCGGCTCCCGCCATCGCTCAGACCGTTCGCCACCCGTTCACGTTTTCGCGGATGCCGCAGACGCTTCCGTCGCTTCGCTGGGGTTCGGCGGTGTGGGCAGACGTAGACGACGACGGCGACCTCGACCTCTTCATGACCGGCCAGATGCGCGACGACGTATTCGCGCCCTACGTCATGCGCGGCCTGCTCTATCGCAACGACGGTACGACGCCCGATGCCAACGCGCCAGGCGGCGAGCGCATCGCCTTGACGCTGGCACAATCCGATCTGGCAGGCTTGGCGCACTCCGACGCGCAGTGGACCGACTACGACGGCGACGGCGACGTGGACCTGATCGTGTCCGGCAGCACAACGGCTGACCCTCCGTATGCACCGTCGACGGTTCTCTACCGCAACGACGGCGGCACACTCGTCGCCTCTGGTGTCGACCTGCCCGCGCTCCACAGCGGAACGACACGCTGGGCCGACCACAACGGCGACGGGCGTCCCGACCTCTACTTGACCGGCACATCGGCGGCTCGTGCGCCCTACCCACCTCAGGGCGTGCTGATGGTGCAAAACTCGGCTGGCAGCTTCGACTCGGTCGACGCCGGACAACCCGCGCTTGTCTTCGGCGACGTCGACTGGTCGGATCAGAACGGCGACGGGCGCCCCGATCTGCTCGTCACCGGACTGACCGAAGGCCGCACGCTGACGGCGCTCTACCGCCACGACGGATCGGCCTACCAATCGACGCGCGAAACCGAGGGACGCGTGTTCGGCAAGGTGGCACGCATCGGTGAGGGATGGATCGAAGTCGGCGCCCTCCCCAGCCGCCGCGGACTCTCGGCGACGACACGCTTCGTCGAGCAAAACACCACCAACACCGTCACCGAAATCGCCGGACTGTTCGGCGGATCGGTCACATCAGCCGACCTCGACGGCGACGGCGACGACGACCTCGTCCTCTCGGGCACGGCGACTCCTTCGTCCGGCTTCGAGACCATCGTCTACCGCGTCGACGATGACAACATCCGCCGCGCCTCCAACCTGATCGCCTCGCTGGGAACGGCGTTCGATGTCGCGGACGTGGACGGAGACCTCGACCTCGACCTGTTCGTCGGCGGATACAACGCATCGGGCGCCTCGACGTCGATCTACCGCAACGAGACCGGCAACGTCCGCGGCATACCGGCTACGCCTGGAGGCCTGGCCTCGACCGCTACGGCGGATGGCTTGACGCTGACGTGGGATGCCATCGACGGCATGACCTACGACGTATGGGTCGGCACCCAAGACGGCAGTCGCCGACATCCGCCGTCCCGACGCGCGCCTGTCCGATGGCACGCGCCTGACGACCTCGACCGGACTGCGGACCGGATCGCTCACCTTACGGCTTCCCGAAGGCATCTACTGGTGGGGCGTGCAAGCCGTCAGCGGCGAGCGTTCGGGCAGCGCGTTCGCCAGCGGCGGCGCGTCGCAGTTCGTGACAGTCATCGGCACCAAACGGCCTACCGACACGACTGGCCCTGGGAGCCGCCTACCCGTCTCCCGCCCGCGACGCCTTCTCCATCGCTCTCGACCTGCCTGCGTCTGCCCACGTCCGCGCCAACCTGTACGATGCGACAGGACGCCGCGTAGCCCTCGTCGCCGACGACACGATGGCACCGGGACGTCATCCGCTGGGCTGGTCCGGCACGCTGGCTTCGGGTCTCTATTTGCTGCGCGTCGAAACCGGCGGCGTCGTGTTGACGCGTCCGGTCCACCTCCTGGGCCGATGATGTCGGCTCGGGTGGCTTACGTGACGGCGTCGCTGGTGCTAGCTGTGCTGTGTGCGGGATCCGCGCATGCGCAACCTGTCGTCTACAAATCATTTCTGCCTACCGAGAACGTGCCCCGAATGATTGGCGTGTCGTTTTCTCAGGGCGATCTCGATGGCACGAATCGGCCCGGGTTCATCCTGTCGGGTCGAGTGCCCAATGGCTCGATCATCACGCGCCTCTACGAACCACAGGGCGAGGAAACGATCTACAACGATCCGCCTCAGGAGAGGCAGTGTCAGTTGGTGTTCTCAACGTCCCAGATTTCGCTCCCTCAAGTCTGGCTGGGCGACGTAAAACTCGCCAACATCTCAGGGACAGGCCGCAACGACCTGCTCATCGTCGGCGCGCAGGCGCCCGAGCCGCCGTACAACCCGACCGGGCGCATGTTCGTGTTCAGCGGAGGCGGACTGGCTCCCGGACCGGCGCTCCCCTCGGTCTACAACGCGACACTCGCCACGGACGGTGGCCTGGTCGCTGTCAGCGGCAACACGGGGTCTGAATTGGTGCTCGACCTTCTGCGCTTCGTCCCTGGCCCGTCGCCTCGCGACACCCGTCTCAACACCGAAGCGCAACTTCCCGGCCTCGAACTCGCCGCGCTCGATCTGGCGACGGAGGCCGACGGCACGCTCGTGCTCGTTGCAAGCGGCCTGAACGCGGAAGGCATTTTGGTCGCTCATCACTACCGCCGGTCGCCGGGCGAGTCCGCGTTCCGCGAGATGCCGACGACCAACATCCCGCTGCTCTTCAACGGATCGGCGATCCTCAGCGACCTCAACGGAGACGGGCTACTCGACCTGCTCGTGAGCGGCTCGCAGTACGGCCCTCAGTTCATCGAAGGCGCAACGTCGATTCTACTCGGCACGCCCAGCGGCACGTTCAGTCCCAGCGGTATCGACTTTCCCCTCCTCGCCGAATCGGTGATCGACGTCAAGGACCACAACAACGACGGGCATCTCGACCTCCTCCTTACCGGACTCGAAGGCAGCCCACTCGACGGCGAGGGTACCTACTACGTCTACGACGGAGACGGCACAGGCGGATTCTCGCTCTACGCCCAAGGGCCTGCTCCCTATGGCGGTGACGGAGGTTGGTTCGAAGGCAACCGCAGAGGCGACCTCGAAATCATACTGGCGGGTACGTTCGCCGGTCAGCCGGTTTTTGAGGCCTATAGCGGCAAGCGCAATCCGCCCCACGACCCCATGTCGATCCCGGTGGGCTGCCCCGACTGACTTCCACCGTATCGTGTGGCGCTCCTCTATCCCGATGCCCTCTCTTCTACTTTCTATGCGTCTCTTCTCTCTTCTGCTGATCTCCCTCACGATTGGGACGGCTCACGCGCAGACGTCGTACGAGATTTTCCTGTCCGGCTCGGGTGTGTCTCCCCTGTCCGAAGCGTCGCTGACGCAGGCGTTCTTCTCTGGAGGCGCGCTCCCGGGCTTGGTCGTATCGGGACGGCTGGGAGCAGGGTCTCCGGTGACTCGGATCTACACGGCAAGCGGAGAAACCGCTGTCGTATCGCCGAACGGACAGGTGAGCCATAGACTCTCGTTCGCCACACAACCCGTTGCGCTCTCGCAAGCAGGACTCGGCGACGTGCTCGCAGCACGCTTGACCGGCGGTCCCGGAGCCGATCTACTGATCGTGGGCGCGCAGAACAGCACGCCGCCTACTACCGCATCGGGCCTCCTCTACGCGAACGACACCGGCTCGCTTCGCCCTGGCCCCTCGCTCCCGTCGGTCTACAATGCAAAGCTAGCCTCGACTGGCGACTTGGTAGTTGCTAGTGGCACGAACGGAAACACGCGCCTACTCGATGTGATGCGGTACGTGCCACGACTGGACGACGCCACCCCCGCTCGCCTCGACCTCGTTACACGTCTGCCCGGCGTAGAACTGGCTGCCGTCGCGTTTGCCACTGATGCGTCCGGGACCGATGTACTCGTCGTCAGCGGCATCGGTGAAAACGGAGGACCGACCGGACGCGCCTACGTGCGCCGCGCTGGGGACACCGGCTTTTCGGAAGTGGCCAATGCAGGCGTGCCTGGAACGTTTGGAGGCGCCGCCACGCTCAACGACCTGGATGGCGACGGACTGCTCGACCTACTCGTCACCGGATCGGTCATTGGCCCGCAGTTCGTCGAAGGCACGACGGCCCTGCTGATGGGCAACGCCGACGGCACGTTCCGCCCCAGCGGGCTGACGCTGCCCCAACTCGCCGGATCGGTCGCCGACGCTGCCGACCGCGACGGCGACGGCGACCTCGACCTGCTCGTGGCTGGTCTCGACGGTAGCCCTATCGAAGGGTTGGGCAGCTACTACGTCTACGACAACGACGGCTCGGGCGCCTTTACGCTCTACGCAACAGGAGCGGCTCCCTATGGCGGCGACGGCGCCTGGATGGACCTCAACGGCTTCGGAGAACTCGACTTCGTGATCGTCGGCACCACGTTTGGAGCCGCCGACATTCGGTTCTACCGAGGCGTGGGCGGCGGCGAAAACTAAAGCGAGACTCAGCGAGGAGTAGGCAAACCGCCAAGTCTCCTCCACTGAGTCTCGCACTGTGATCTGAGTCAGCGCCAAATCAGGCTACGCCAACCTCGCGGATCATCCACCGACAGGCGTCAACCAGCCGTGTGGGTCGTTGCCTCGCACGATCACATCGTCGAATGCCTGCTGGAGCCGAGCCGTGATCGGTCCACGGCGGCCTTCGCCGACGGTGTGGTGGTCCACGCTGCGGACGGGCGTGACTTCGGCGGCGGTACCCGTAAAGAACACTTCGTCGGCGACGTAGAGCGCTTCGCGCGGAAGAGCGGCTTGCTCGACGCGCAGGTCGAGATCAGCGGCCATCGTCAGGACGGCGTCGCGCGTGATGCCGGGGAGAATGGAGAAGCCGGTCGGCGCGGTGTAGAGGACGCCGTCGCGGACGAGGAACAGGTTTTCGCCGCTGCCTTCGGCCAGGTGACCGTCGTGCGTGAGCATAATGCCCTCGGTGAAGCCGTTCAGGACGGCGTCCATTTTGACCAGCGCAGCGTTGAGGTAGTTGCCTCCCGCTTTGGCAAGAGCAGGCATCGTGTTGGGCGCGTAGCGATTCCACGACGCGACCTGCACGTCGACGCCCTGCTCGACGGCTTCGGGTCCCAGGTAGGCGCCCCATTCCCAGACGGCAATCGCCGTGTCGACGCGGTTCTTGAGCGGGTTGACGCCCAGCGAGCCTGTCCCGCGATAGGCGACGGGGCGGATGTAGCAGGCTTTCAGTCCACTGTCGCGAATCGTCTCGAGGACCGCCTCCTCCAGTTCGTCAATCGTGTAGCCCAGATCCATCCGGTAGATCTTCGCCGAGTCGATCAGCCGCTGCAGGTGCGGACGCAGACGCAGCACAGCCGAGCCTTTCTCGGTGTTGTAGCAGCGAATGCCTTCGAAAACAGACGAGCCATAGTGGACGACGTGCGCGAGGACGTGAACGGTGGCGTCTTCGTAAGGGACGAGTTGTCCGTTGAACCAGATTTTGTATTGCATGAGGCGAAGTTGGGTGAGAGGTCCGCTCGGCGGAAGCGGTTTGCATAAGATGAGACAACGCGAAACGGTCCGCGTCGGTTGCGTGAACCGCTGCGCTCTTCTACTCCGCTGAGCGCGACGGATTGGGCTGAGCGGCGAAGCGAGCGATCGTGCTCAGAATCTTGTACGACGCCCGAACCGTGCCGCTCAGGGTACCCGTGATCTTGCTCACACCGACGCGCTTGCGGTAGCGGACCGGACGCTCGAACGTGCGCAGCCCATACTGCGCGGCGCGGATCTGCATCTCGATGGTCCAACCGAAGGTGCGGTCGTCCATCTGCAAGCGATCGAGGGCGTCGAGGCGAATGGCGCGAAACGGTCCCAGGTCGGTGTACTCGGCGCCCCAGAACACGCGCATCAGCCCACACGCGAGCCGGTTGCCGATCAGTGCTTGGGGCAGCATCGCGCCTTTTTGCCGCTTGCCACGCATCCGCGATCCGACCACGAAATCGGCGACGCCGTTCAGGATCGGCGCCGTGAGCGATGGCAACTCCGATGGATAGTCGCTCCAGTCGCCGTCGAGGAAGACGATCACGTCGGCGCCCAGCGTGCGGGCGGACGCGATGCCCGTCAGACAGGCTTGGCCATAGCCCCGTCGCGGCTCTTTGACGACGTGCGCTCCGGCAGCCTGGGCATGCTCGGCTGTAGCATCGTCCGAGCCATTGTCGACGACGACGATAGCATAGACGTCGCCCGACGGGATCTCTCCGACCACGTCGCCGATGGCGTCTTCCTCGTTGAACGCAGGAATGACGACGACGACGCGGGCGCCCGGCATCGGGGTAGGTGTGGAAGGCGTTCCGGCAGCGGGAAACAGCGGCTCGCCCGGACTCGTCACTGGCTCGGCGGGAGGTATTCGAGTTGCGTGCGTGCGCGCTCAGACAGCGCCCACTCGACGTCGAGTTGAGCAACCGATCCAAAAAAGCCAAAGCCGCCTTCGACGTTCGAGAACGTACCCGGCTGGATGAGCGCGTTCATGTCGAAGATGCCACCCGGCGGCACCCAGTCTTCGCTCACGTACGTCAGCTTCATCCCGACTCCGTACAAACGCGGCAGCGTGCCGACTTGCAAGAATTCGACTACGTCCTGACGATCCCGCGTGTAGTTGGCCTCGACGACCCACGCGCCGTTCTCGAACCGGCCCGTCTCGTTGCCATAGTCGATGAACACGTTGCGGAACGAACCGCCCTCAGTCGTTGGACTGACGCGGTACCACACCTCGACGCGGAACGGTTCGCGCGTGACACCCGGCCAAGCTACGCGCTGCGTAACCGCATTGATGACGCCTAGACCGTACCCCTCAGGGCCGATTTGGGGACGAATGTCGGACGGAACCGTCGTCCGCGCGCTGCTGCGCTGGCCTTCAGGTCCTTGGACGACGACCTCGTACGTGTGCCCCATCTCAGGCCGGAAATCGGCGATGAGGATGTTGGCAGGCTGAACGATGCCCGTCAGCGTGTCGACGAGCGTGACGAGCGAGTCGCGTAGATTGATCGTACCACCTGTCGTCAGGTCGGTCAGCGTGACCGTCGCATCGAGCGGAGTAGACGGCGGAATGTCGACGCGGCGACGCAGCGGGATGACGCGAATCATCTGCATGTCGGTGTCCGTGTCGAGAAAACCGAAGAGCGTATAGTCGCGGTCTACGTCGAGGAACGGATCGACGGTATCGGAGCAGCCCGCTGACGCGAACACGAGCGCAAGGAGGGCGAGCAGTCTGGAGGTGCCAGTCGTCATTCGAATGCGAGCTTGAGGCCGAACGACGGAATCAACGGAAGCTGGTTGATGCGGCGCAGGGTGAAGAGGTCGAGGAAGAAGAGGTTGCGGCGGTCGTACGCGTTGATGACGCCGCCCTGAATCGTCGCGCGGACGCGGTCGGAGAGCGCGAACGAGCGCGCTGCCGACAGATCGAAGCGGTGGTAGGTCGGCAGGCGGCTGTCGTACGGCTCGCCATAAATGACGCGCGGCGTACCCGGCGTCTCGGCGACGTTGACTAGGCTGTCGAGCAGCACGAACGTGTCGAAGCCTGCGCTGCGCGAAAACGGCAGGCCACTACCAAACTGCCACTTGGCGCTCAGATCGAAGCCCGCTACGTCCAATTCGGTGACGACGTTGACCTGGTGACGGCGGTCGTGCGGGGGGCTGAAGACCAACTCGTCCGCGCCGTACCACAGCTGGAGCGTTTCCTGCGACGACGTGTACTCGACCTGCGAGTAGCCGTAGCTGACGTAGCCGAAGAAGGATCCCTTCTCGAATTCGACTCGGGTGTCGATGCCCCACGCCGTTCCCTCGGCCTGCTGCAGGCTCGTCGAGAACTCGGGGACAGCCGAAAACTCGGGGATGAGCAGGTTGTCCAGCCACTTGTAGTAGCCCTCGACTTCAAACTCAAAGGCACGAGACGGACGCACCTGATACCCCGCGATGGCGTGCATCGCCTTGGGCACTTCCTCGCCGGTATCGCTAGCGACCCAGGCCGTAAACACGTCGCCCGCATCGCGGCGGTCGGCGATGCCTTCCAAATCCTGCCGGTACAGGCCCCACGCCAGCGTCAACTGCTGGATCGCATCCTCACCGCCCGGACGCACGAACGCGCGCATGCGCGGCTCGACGGCCAGCTTACCTCTGAACGCCGATCCACGGATGCCCGGCTGAACTACGAACCAGTCGGCAACGGGAATGCCTGCGTCGATAAACGTCGACGCTTCGGTCAGGAACTCGCGGTCCGCCGACTGCCGTCCGCTGAACGAGGTGCCCAGATCGTAGTCGATTTCGACGTTACGCACGCCTGCGCCGAACTCGATCTGCTGCTCGCCTAGCACGTACGTCAGGCCGATGTCGGCGTTGATCGAGCGGACAGACGACGTACGCTCGGGGTCGGCGGCATCGCCAAACTCGTTCGAGAGCGTCGTGTACGTCAGCGTGACGGCGCCGATGATCGGCAAACCCTCGGGCAAGTGGACGAGGCGAACTCCATACGCTTCGTTTTCCCACTTGACGATGTCGTTTGTCACCTCGCCGTCGGTTGCGTTTGGGTCTTCGGCGGCCAGATCCGACAGGTTGCCCCTGTCGTACGTGCGCATCAGCGTCATCGACGCCGACGTAGCCGCGCCCAGACGGGCATCGACTTTGGCGAATCGGTCCCAGAAGCGGTACGGCAGATCCTGTCCTAAGAGTCCAGGAGCGACGGGTTCGATGACCGACTCACGCGCGCTGACGAGGAACGACGCCTTGCCTTTGACGAGCGGCCCCTCGACCGACGCCGCCGTCAGGAACGGGCCGACCGACGCCGAGCCTTCAAAACTGCGGTTGTTGCCCTGCCGCGTCTTCACGTCGATGACCGACGAGATGCGACCGCCGTAGCGCGCGCCGAAACCGCCCGCATAGATGTCGGTCGATTGCAGGATTTCGGCGGGAAAGGCCGAGTAGAAGCCGATCACGTGAAACGGCTGGAAGATGGGAATCCCGTCGATCAGGACGAGGTTTTGCGACGGCGTACCTCCACGAACGAAGAGCTGTCCGCCCCTGTCGCCCGTCGAGACGACGCCCGGCATCGACTGCAAGTAGCCGACCAGGTCAGCCGACAGTCCCGGCGTCGGAATGCGCTCCAGGTCGGCGGTGCGAACCGTCGTCAGACCTGCCGCGCCCATCGATTGCACGCCCGCTCCCTCCGCTTCGACGACGACATCGCCCAACTCGTCGGTAGCGAATACGATCTCGAACTCACGGGTGATGTAGGCCCCTGGATCAAACTCGATGCGTTCTACGAACTCTTCGTAGCCGACATAGGTGATGCGCAGCGTGTAGCCGCCCGGCGCGATGCGCGTGATGATGAAGTAGCCGTCGCGGTCCGTCGCCGAACCGATAGGCGCGCCGCCCTGCTCGGGTTCGAGCCGCACGTTTACCCCCTGCAGAACGCTTCCGTCGTCGGCATCGCGTACGAATCCGCGCAGAGTGGCATCCTGAGCCGCAGCGGGTAGCGCGGCGAACAGGGCGAGAAACAGGATAAAGCGCATACGGCAGCAGGCGAAAGAGCGCGCAACATACCCCAAAGCGCGTCCCAGCGAAAGCCGGATTTGGGTGCCTCATCCCATACTCCCCAAACGTCCATCAGCTTCGGTCGGCTATCTCGACCAGTTGCTTTCGACAGTCGTCGCGCTGCTCTACGTCCCCCGCCCGTTCGTGAGCGTCGCAGACGGCGGACAGGGCGGCTTGAGCCTGCGCAGTTTGCCCCATTTCGGCTAGGGCGAGAGCGCGGCGCCGGGCGAGAAAGAGGGTTGGAGCAGCGTCAGGCGGCAAGGCACGCCGCAGGATCGCCAGGCCGCTGTCGGCGACGGTGACGGCCTGATCGTATTGCCCGTCGGCGACCAGCAGCCCCGACAGCGAAATGAGCGGATACGCCACGTGCGGGTGCGAGCCGCCGTACTGCGCGCGGAAGAGGCGATGCGCCTCTTCGTACAGATCGCGGCGCTCCGCATCGCCGTCGGGCGTATCGGGCAATAGCGACGTCATGTTCTGGAGCGTCGCGGCGAGGGCGGCAGGTTCGACGCCAGCCGCCCGCTGCCGGTCGGCGATGCTGCGAAAGAGGGCGAGGCTTTCGTCGGTCTGTCCGGCTTCGGACAGCGCATCGGCGAGGAGTCGCTCGTAGAACAACGTCGTCTGGTGGTCGCGACCGTACGCATCCGCCACCTGATCGATCGCGGATCGGTGCGACCGGATCGCCGCCGACGTATCGCCCTGCACCCACTCGACGACAGACCGCTGATAGAGCGCCGTGCCGATGTCGGGATGATCGGACGGTAGCCACTCGCGGTAGATCGTCAGCGCTTCGGCAACGAGGATGGGCGACTCGTCGAGTCCTCCAAGCGCATCGACGAGGTTGAGCGAGACCACGGCGACGTTGAGCCACTGCGCGGTGTCGGACTGAGCGGCTTGGCGGTACATCGGCAGCGCACGGCGATAGGCGGCGATGCGGCCCGGCGTATCCATCCCGTCCATGCGCACGCCTGCCAAGTCGTTGTAGGCTTCGGCGCGTTCGGCAGCAGGCGCACTCGAGCGTTCGGCCAGATCGACGACGCGGGTCATCAGCGATTCGGCCTGCGCCAACTGCCCCTCGTCGCGCATCAGATGGGCGCGGTGCGTCAGGGCATCGCGGACTTCTTTGGACGACGGGTCGGCGTGCCGTTCGGCGAGGTCGGCCCAGAACGTGACGGCGTCGGGTGCCGACGAATCGCCCAGCGCGTACAGGTTGCGCGCGACCAAACCCGACACCGTCGTCTGCACCTGAGGCCGGTCGCCCAATTCGCGCTGGACGCGCCTTGCGGCCAATCCCAGCGCCTCGCGCAGCGTCACGTCGAGCCGGTTGACCTCGTCGTCGGCAGCGACGGTCGCGCCTGGACTCGACGCCGAGAACAGCTCGCCCATGAACGCCAGCGATGCCTCGGCTCGATCGCGCTCGCGCGCGCGTCTGCTCGGCCTGCCGGACGTAGACGGCGGCGAACGATAGCGACGGCGATCAGCGCGACCGCCACCAATACAACTGCACCCCGGCGCCGCCGCACGAACCGCCGCGTGCGATAGCCCAGCGTGTCCGGCCGCGCCGAAACCGGCAGCCCGTCGAGATGTCGTCGCAAGTCGGCACCTAGCGCTTCGACCGAGGCGTAGCGGCGCTCCGGCTCTTTGCGCAGAGCCATCAATGCGACCGCGTCCAAGTCGCCGCGCAGCTTGCGACTCAGCCGTGACGAGTCGGCAGCTTCAGGCGTAGGTCCATCGGAGTCGGTTACCGAAGCG
Organism: Rhodothermales bacterium; assembly: GCA_963793245.1. Taxonomy (GTDB): domain Bacteria; phylum Bacteroidota; class Rhodothermia; order Rhodothermales; family BA12; genus CAXBBB01. The sequence continues at coordinate 322,973 of CAWBZG010000002.1, read as the reverse complement.
ACACGCGTGACGATGGTGCTGGGTCGCTCGGGTTCGGTTTCGAGGATGACGCGGGCGATCTCGTGCCGCAGCCGCTCGTCCAGCCGAAACGGGCGCCGACCGGTCAGCAGTTCGTAGAGGAGCACGCCGAGTTGGTACACGTCGCTGGCCGTCGTAATCGCGTCGCCGCGCACCTGCTCGGGACTGGCGTATTCGGGCGTGAGCCAGCGGTCGCCCTGTGTCGTGAGCAAGCCGTCTCCGTCTGCACGCAGCAGCTTGGCGATGCCGAAATCGAGCAGTTTGGGAATGGGCTGCCCGTCCTCGCCGGTTGCGACGAGCAGGTTGGATGGCTTCAAATCGCGGTGGACGACCAGGTGGCGATGCGCATACCGAACGGCGTCGCACACGGCAGCGAAGAGTGCGATTCGCTCGGACAGGTCTAGCCCATTCCGTTCGACAAACTCGGTAATCGGGACCCCGTCGACGTATTCCATTACGAAGAACGGGCGTCCATCGTCGGTCTGCCCGCCGTCGAGCAGGCGCGCGATACCCGGATGGTCGAGCGAAGCCAGCAGCCGTCGCTCGTCCTCGAAACGACGTAGCGCGGCATCGCTCAGCCCCACGTGCGCGACTTTGACGGCGACGCTGCGCTCGAACAACCCATCCGACCGCTCAGCGAGGTAGACAGTCCCCATGCCGCCGCGCCCGATCTGACGGATCAGACGGTACGGTCCCAGATCGAGCGGAGGCGGTTCGGCTTGGGGTTCGTCCGAGGGCACGAGCGGAGCCGCAAACGTGCGCACCCCCTGCGAGAGCAGGTCACTGGAGGGGTGATCGTCGGCGGACAGAAGTGCTTCTACGTCGGCGCGAAGCGACGCGTCGGGACAGTGCGCGTCGAGATACGCAACGCGCGCATCAGCGTCGAGGTCGAGCAGCGCGTCGACGTGGGCTTCGGCGTGTTTCCAACGTTCGGGCGTCCAGGCCATCGCGGGGTCGAGAGAGGATGAGCAGCGGGAAACGTACGAAGGTCCGACCAAGAGGCCATCAGTCATACAGACGACGTTTCGACCGTCAATCGGACACGCTGTGCGTCTACGACTCCATCAACTCGCGTAGCAGCGCCATCGCCTTGCGCTCGTCGCGGCGGATGGTGCGGCTGGATCGGTCGAGGGCTTGGGCAACGTCTTCCTGGCTCATCTCGCCGAAAAAGCGGCATTCGACGATCTGAGCCAGGCGCGGGTCGAGGTCGGCGAGGCGGTCGAGCGCGTCGTCGAGGGCGAGTAGTTCGTGCGCGCGCTGCCACGGGTCGATGCCCGCCATGCCCTCTTCCATCGTGACGGACGGCTGTTTTCCGCCGCGCTTCTGGGCATGCTGGCCGCGCGCGTAGTCGATCACGACATGCCGCATCGCTTTGGCGGCGACCGAGAAGAAGTGGACGCGGTCTTCCCAACGCGGACTGGTCTGGTCGGCGAGGCGCAGGTAGGCTTCGTGGGCCAACGCCGTCGCGTTGAGCGTGTCCGACGCCGGACCGCGCCGCACCTGGGCCTGCGCGATGCGCCGCAACTCGGAGTAGACGACGGGCAGCAGCGCCTCGAACGCGGCGTCACGGTCGGTCGGCATCTGCCGCAGCAGGAGGGTGACGTCGGAAGAGGCGTCCATTGGGCGTGGCGGTCGTGGTCCGCAATCTAACTCTACACGTTGGTCGGCTTTTTTCGCCGCGGCGTGTCCGGTCGGCGCAGCGGATGTCGTCTCGACAGGTGCCGCCCCGCTGTGGGGTGCGCATTCGTCCTAATCCGCCCCGTCATGCTCCGCACCTCTTTCGCCCTCGCCGCGCTGCTCCTCGCCGCCGCGCCCGCCCTCGCCCAGATCCCCCACGCCGACGCGCTGGACCATCCGCCCACCTCGTCGGCTACGGACGCGCCAAGCGAAGGCATCCACGTCAACGGCGTCTGGATGCTCACCGTCCGCAACGCCGACGGATCGGTCGCCTCGCGCGACACGGTTCACAACGCACTGGTGCCCAGTGGACAATCTGCTCTGGTTGATATGCTTGCCGGAGAGACGGATCGCCCAGCTTGGGTGGTGGGTCTGTGGGAGGCCGACCAATCGCCCAACGCATCCGAGTTACCTGGGTCTTTTCGGTCCCCAATCTTCGGGAACTACCGTCAGTAATCCGTACGAGAGTGAGTCGAACCCGTCTCCGACTTCCGAACAGGTCGGCGCGGGGTCGCTTACCGTTTCGACACGCACCGAAGGTACTACGCTAGAAGATTTTGTCGCCCAACTGATATTAGAGGGCGAGGTCTCGTCGGGGAGTGATTTCACTATCGCAGCAGTTCAAACCACGCTTTCTCGACGCGATGCTGAGAACACCTCCAGCTTCTTCGGCAGCCCCTTCACGTTCAAAACGCTTGCGACTCCGATTGCCATTCAGGATGGACAAACCATTGAGGTGCGCGTCGAGATCAGCTTCGACTGACGCCCTCGCCCGCTCTGCCTCCGCCCGTCCCGCTTCGCCATGTCTGCCCGCCTGCTCTTCGTCTTCGCCCTGCTGTGCGTCGCTCGTCTACCCGCACGCGCACAGGTCACGTTCTCGCGACGAAGTGCGATTCGTCCGCTCCAGCCGGAGAAGCCGGGTTCTTCGGCGGCGATGTGTCGATCAGCGACGACGGACAGGTAGCCGCCATCGGCGCGTTCGAGAGTCAGAACTCCGCCGACCGTCCGCTGGGCCGCGTGTTCGTCTACGTCCGCTCGGGCGACGCGTGGACGCTTGTGCAGACGCTCACGCCACCGAACGGCGCGACGTTTACCAGTTTCGGCACGCGCGTCGGCCCTCAGCGCCGACGGCTCGCTGCTCGCTGTCTCGGCACCCAGAGCCGGTTCAGAAGTCGGCGCGGTCCACCTCTACACCCGACTAGGCGACGTCTGGACGCTGGCGAGCACCATCCCCGGCCCACCCAATGCCGGTTTCCGCTCCAACTTTGGCTGGTCGCTCGACCTGACGCCTGGGGGCGACTACCTGATCGTCGGTGCCAACGCCTTCGAGCCGGACCCCAACGCGAGTCCGAGGGCAGCGACCGGCGCGGCGTTCGTCTACTCGGTCGAACCGGGCGGATCTGACTGGACGCAGCAGGCCCGGTTTCTGCCGGACGGATCGGCGGACTTCGACGGCGTCGGCTTCTCGGTCGCGCTCTCGAACGACGGCGCGACGGCCCTCGTCGGAGCTCCGGGCGCGGGCGATCAACGGCGAAGTCACGACCTACCTGCGGACCGGCGACGCGTGGACCGAGCAGCAGACGCTGGAACTCTTCGGCGCCACGTTCGGCGAGACCAACCGCAAGTTCGGGCAAGCCGTGGCAATCAGCGGCGACGGCACCCGCCTGTTCGCTTCGGCGCCCGACTTTCGGGGCTTCGCTGGCGGCGTCTACACGTTTGACCTCGCGTTTGGCTCGTGGGACGAGGGCACCCGCATCCTCCAGCCCACCGACGCGGACGAAATCCGCTTCGGAACGGCGCTGGCCGTCAGCACGGATGGAAGCCAAGCATTCTTCGGCGTCGACGCGCGCAGCCCGCTCGGGGGCGGCGGCACGTTCGGCGCAGGCAAGGTTTTTCGCTACGCCGAAACCAGCAGCGGCTGGGCGGTTCAGCAAACCATCGAACCGTCGGACGGAGTCGAAGGCGACCTGTTCGGATCGGTTCTCACCGCTCCCCCTTCGCTGGACTACGTGCTCGTCGGCGCGCCGCTCAAAAATGCACGCGACGGAGCGGCGTATGGATATGGAGCCACGCTCTCCGCGCTTTCGCTGGTTGTCGAGGAGCGCATCGCCATCGTCGACACCGAAACGCTGACACTTGAGCAGGTGCTGGAACGCTTGCAACTCGTCGTCGAAGAGCGCATCGCGGTAACCGATTCCGACGCGCTCACGCTTCAGCAGGTATTGGAGCGCTTGCAACTCGTCGTCGAGGAGCGCATCGCCGTGACAGACAGTGAAGCGCTGACGCTTCAGGTGGTGCTCGAACGCTTGCGGCTCGTCGTCGAGGAGCGCATCGCGGTAACCGATACCGAAGCGCTCACGCTCCAAGAGATACTGGAAACGCTGCGCCTGATCGTGACCGAGCGCATCGGCGTACAGGACGGCTTGGGCGTGGCATTCGCCGATGGAAGCGTGGCTCTGGCGACGCAGTTCGTCAGCGGCAACGGGGTTGCGGCGTTCGCCCGAGCAGGTGGCTTGGCGATTGCGTTCGATGGCGTGGCGGGCTTCGGCGACGTAACCGCGCTCTTTGTTGGCGCGCCGCCCGCCGATATCGAAGGCATCGCCGAGGCCGACGTTGCAGGCTACCGCTGGATCATCGAGGCGTCAGCGGGCCTGACGTTTGGGTCGGGTACCGAAGTGCGCTTCGACGCTGACACTCTGGACGACATCGCAGATCCGGCAGGAATCGTAGCGTACAAGCGGTCGACGCCTGGAAGCGGACCGTTTCAGCCGCTCGACACCCGGTTCGACGAGGAGTCGGGGCAGATCGTGGCATCGGGCGTGGACTCGTTCAGCGAGTTCGTGCTCGCCTCGGCTTCCAGCACTGTATCGGTCGAAGCGCCCGTTGCCATTGACGGCGATTACTGGCTCTCCCCGCTCGCTCCCAATCCTGCACGCACTGCCAGCCGCCTGACGATCCGCGTGTCCCAGCCGCAACACGTCCGCGCCGATCTCTACGACGCCACCGGGCGCCACGTCCGCACCGTCGCCGATCAGTCAATGGATACAGGGCAACCGTACGTTCTCCGTCTCGATGCGTCGTCGCTCTCGACCGGCCTCTATCTGCTACGCATCCAAGGCGAGCGGTTCTCGGTCCTGCGCACGTGGTCGGTCGTCCGCTAACCGCAGCCCAGTGTCGCGCACACGACCGAGTCGGGCGGCGTCCACTCGAAGAGCGAGCGAGCCGAGCCGACGAGTTCGCCCGGCGCCTCGTCGACGGCTGCGGACGTGGTGACGACCAGGTCGGCGCTGATGGCGAACAGGCGCAAGGAGTCGGCGGGGCCTCCAGCGAATGCGGCGGCAGTCGGGCCAAACTGGTTCAGGTCGCGATTCAGGAGGACGGTGAACGCATAGCCCCCACCCGTCGGAGTTCCGGCGCCGTAGGCTCGGGTGAAGCTGGAGAGATTGGTCGAATCGCGCGCGCCGAACGAGTAGGTCAGGACGAGGCCGGACGGGGTCGCTCGGAGGTCTTGCCACGTGAGTACTTGGGTGAGGCCAAGAAGAGTGTCGAAAGCGACGGTATCGACCCGCCCCACGTAACGAGGAGGAAGTCTCAACCGTCCGATCACGGACCGCTCGCCGAAGTCGCCGGAGACGCGGCCTTCGATACGGTAGACCGCTCCCGCACGCGCCGTCGTGTCGGCGACAAAGATGGCGCCTTGCCCGCCCGGAACTGCTGACCCGCGCCGTCGGAGCCGAAGCGTATCTCCGCCCTCCTCGATCAGCAGCGCCTGGGCGCCGGGCGGCAGGCTGCCGGGCGCGGTGACGGGTTCGATGCGGACGATTTGCTCCTCACGGTCCGCCGAGAGCGCGGCGTAGAGGGCAGCGGGCGCGGCAGGTTCCTCGAACGGATCGAATTCGGTACTGCATCCGACGACGACAAGAGTGGCGAGAAGGGCAAGGCAAAAGGGCTTCATCGGGCGCTGAGTCGGAAGCCGACGGTCAAGGTGCGCGGCAGCACGTCGCGGCGGCTGCGCGTGGCGACGTCGTACGCGAACAGGTTGGCGCGGTCGTACACGTTCTCGACGCCGACGAACGCCTGGAGCGACGCGCGTCCGATCTCGCGTGTGTAGCGCGCCGATACGTCCATGCGGTGATGCGCGGGCAGGCGCGTGGCACCCGGCGGCGCGGCGACAGCGACGATCTGGCCCGCGTCGGTGGCGAGACGAGACGGGATTGAGCGGGTCGGCGTCGACGCCTCTGTAGAAGCCGCGCACGCGCGTGAACGGGCGACCGCTTCCGCCCTGCCAGACCAGTCCAGCGCCCAGCGGCCCGCGTTGCCACGTCAGCCGCAGCGCGCCCGACAGCGGCTGATCCGTCGGCGCGTCGTATTCGAGATCCGGCTCGCGGTAGCGCGTACGGCTCCACGCGCCGTTGAGCGCGGCGGTTACGTCGCCGATGGGGAGGCGAAAAGGCATGCGCAGGCTCGCTTCCAATCCGCGCGAATGCCCCTGCGTCTGGCTGTCGGCGGAGCGTGGGCGTCCGGGCGTTCCGGGCGTCAGGTGATCCATGCGGCGGAGGTAGCCTTCGAGCCGGGCTTCGAGGCGAGATGCGGCATACGACCAGCCCAGACTCGCAGTTTGGGCACGCGGAACGGGCGCTGCGTCGGGCGAGGGCACCCACGCGGTAAACGGATCGCCGGGGCGACGCAGCCCGTAGCGCGCGCCGATGGCCTGATACGCCACGCCCGCCGACGCGTCGACGGATTGGGCGCCGCGTGTCCACTTGGCCTGGATCGTCGGAGCGCCCAGCGTTTGCCCGCGCGACGGGAACGCGCTTAGCCGCATGCCCGGCGTCACCTCGAACGCGCCGCGCGTGACGCCCAACTCGACGAAAACGGTCGCCTCGGTCATGAACTCCTCGACCTCCTCGCCCCGAACCGCACCGACCGGAGCCAGCGACACGGCGAATCGGCCCGTCTGCGCCTGCATCCCCATCGCAAACGTCGCCCCGTCGAACAGGTAGCGGAGGCCGAACGAGCCGCCGTAGAAATCGGCGTCGGACACGTCGGCCTGGCTCGTACTGCGCATCCGCGAGCCGTAGATGTGCACGTCGGTCAACAGCGCCTGGCCGGGCGGCAGGTAGCGCAGACGTACGCCTGCTCCAGCGTTCTCCCACGTCACCTCGTTGGCGCCGCGAGACGGTCCCAGGCTGCCCTCGTCGCCCGACGCCAATCCCGTGATGCGCAGCGTTGCCGTCTGCGTGAGCGACGCGTCGATGTGGCCCAGCGCGTCCCAAAAGCCGAACGGCTGGGCGCCACCGGTAATGCCCGATCCGATTTCGCGGGCGAACGAGCGCCGCGCCGCCACCAACGCTGTCACGTCCGGCGCCACGACCGATTGCGCCACGAACCCACTCAGCAGCGGCGCCACATCGACTGTCCCGGCTGGCTTGCGCGACGGTTTGCGCAGCGTCACATCGACGACCGACGCCATCCGCCCGCCATAGCGCGCCGGAAACGCACCTGCGTACGCGTCGACGTGCGCGACGGCCTCGCCCGGCACGACGGACAATCCGCCCAAGATGTGCAGCGGACGCAGAATCGGAATGCCTTCGACGAGGAACAGGTTGTGCGTCGGCTCACCGCCACGGACGGTCAACCCGCCGCTGCCGTCACCAGACAGCGTGAACGACGGCAGCGTTTCCAGAGCGCGCGCCACGTCGGGACCGGGCAGCAATCCGCCCGGCGGAAGCAGCGCCTGCGCGCCCAATCGACGCCCGTCCGACGCTTGCGAAGAGGTCTCCAGCGAACCGTCTACGTCGACCTCGCCAGCCAGAATCGGCGCCGGAGCCAGCACGATCTGCCGACTCCCCGACTCGCCTGGAGCCAGCGTCAGTTCGGTCACGCGCGCGGCGAAGTCGGGATGCGTCGTCACGATCCGATAGGGGCCAGGCAGCAGGCGCGTGAACGCATAGGAGCCATCCGCACCGCTCGCCGTCGTCACGTTGAAGCCCGCCTCGTGCGTCGCCTCGATCGTCGCACCTGGAACGCCGACGAGTCCGTCCGCCGCCACGACCGTTCCACTCAACCGGGCAGGCTGCGCCACCGCCGCGCCCGCCGAAAGCAGCGCAATCAGGAGGAACGAGCGAACGATCACAGACGGGAGGTGGAGGGAGCGCCAAGATAGCCGACGCCTAGCCGGTCGGTGCGATGGAACGCTCGAACAGACTCAACGCGCGCCCGACGGCCTGGTCCATGTTGTAATACTTGTAGTCGGCCAATCGCCCAGCCGCCAACAGCGACGGATGGACGCGCGCCAGCTCGCCTGAGTAGCGGTGGTAAAGCGCGCGGTTATCGGAGTGTGGGACAGGGTAGTACGGCTCGGTCTGGTCCGGCACGTGCGCGAGCGCAAACTCGCGCGTGGTCGTCGTCGCGTCGATCTGCTGACCGGTGAAGTGGCGGTGCTCGACGATGCGCGTGAAGTCGCCGTCCGCCGAGTCGGGATAGTTGATCTGGGCGACGGGCTGCACTAATTCGGAGCCTTCGCGCGTGTCGTGCTCGAAGCGCAGGCTGCGGTAGGGCAGCGCGCCCCACGCGTAGCCCATCAGCGCGTCAAGGGGGCCAGTGTAGAGCACGCGGTCGAACGACGCCATCGCCTCGGCCTGCTCGAACGTCGTCCCCGTCGCCACGTCGATGCCGGGTTGGTCGAGGATACGCTGGATCATCGCCGTATAGCCGTCGACCGGAATGCCCTGATACGGATCCTGAAAGTAGCGGTCGTCGCGCCCTACGCGGATCGGCACCCGTCCGGTTACGCTGGGATCGAGATCGTCCGGGCCGACGCCCCACTGCTTGCGTGTGTAGCCGTCGAAGAGCGCGTCGTACGCCGCCTGACCGACGCGCCTCAGGTCGGCGTCTTCGTGCTCGCGCAGCCGGAGGACCGGGACGTGCGCGCCCGGTTCGAATGCCGCGAGCAGCTTGCGCTCCAGCCGCCCAGCCTCGCTTGGGGAGAACAACGCGTGCAGCGTATCCAGGTTGAACGGGACCGGCACCAGTTTGCCGCCGACGCGCGCCAGGACGCGGTGTTCGTACGCTCGCCAGCGCGTGAAGCCGGACAGGTAGCGCCACACCTTCTCGCTCTTGGTGTGGAAGAGATGCGGCCCATACACGTGCGTCCAGACGCCACGCGCGTTGGGTGCATCGTACGCGTTTCCGGCGATGTGATCGCGGCGGTCGACGACGAGCACGCGCTTGCCCAACTGCGTAGCGATCCGCTCGGCGACGACCGCTCCCGTCAGCCCGGCACCGACGACGAGCCAGTCGTACGTGGGGCGTCGGGTCATGGAAAAGTCGAGGTCGAGAAACAGGCGGTCGGCTACCTTTCGGCGGGTGGAAAGCTACGCCTGCCGCTCATCGTCTCCCGCCACACCGTCCCACTCTCGTGCTCGACACGCGCCTTCTTCTCTCACCTCTGGACGCCGCACGCCTGATCGCCCAAGGCCGACTGGTCGCCTTCCCGACCGAGACGGTCTACGGTCTGGGTGCGAGGATAGACGATGCAGCCGCCGTCGCGCGCATCTTCGAGGCCAAAGGACGACCGGCGAGTAATCCGCTGATCGCCCACGTTGCGTCAGTCGACGCCGCGCGCGCGTTGGCCTGGGAGTGGACGCCGTCCGCCGACGCGCTGTCTCAGTTATGGCCCGGCCCGCTGACGCTCGTCGTGCGCCGCGCGGCTGGCGTGCCGGATCATGCGACCGCCGGACTGGACACGCTGGGCGTGCGCGTGCCGTCGCATCCGCTGGCATTGGAGATGCTGCGCGCCTGCGATTTCCCCGTCGCCGCACCATCGGCCAACCGCTCGGGCCGACCGTCGCCGACGACCGCTCGGGCCGTGCTAGATGACCTGTCAGGACGCATCGACGCCGTTCTCCAAGGACCGCAGTCGCAAACCGGCTTGGAGTCGACGGTCGTGGACGTGTCGACCGGAGAAGCCATCGTCCTGCGCCCCGGCTCGGTCACGCTAGACGATCTGCGCGCCGTCTGGCCAATGGCTCGCATGGCCCGAACTGACGACGCAACGGAACGCAGTCCCGGCACCCGCTTCCGCCACTACGCACCTCGCGCCCGCGTCCACATCGACGCGCTCGGTGATATGCCGCGCTGGTGGATCGGCGTCGGACAGCCGGACGACCCAAGCGCGTTTGCCGTCGTCCGCGTGCTACCTGATGTTTCCGAGTATGCCCGCGCCCTGTTCGCCTTTTTCCGCGAAGCCGATGCGAACGGCGCAGCGTCGATCACGTGCGCTTGGGTTGAGGCCGACGGCATCGGCGTGGCGCTGATGGACCGGATTGAGCGAGCGGCAGAGGCGGGGTGAGCCGACTGGCATCGCGAGGCCAAACACTGCACCCCGAACCTTGTCCTTGCCAGGAGCGGAGTGATGCGGCGATCTCCGTGTTACCGGCACCCGTGGGAGATCGCCGCGCTTCGCTCGCGATGACAAGGTGGAAAGGGCGGCGTCGGCGTGGAGGGTGGAGCAGCGTGCCCCTGACACCGACCTCAGCCGCGCGTGTGGACGGCTACCCAGCGGGCCGCGTTCGGAAGCGCGTTGCCCAGGCGGACCAGCGCGTTCGCACCCCACGGACGCGAAAACGCCTCGTGCAGTCCGCGCCCCAGGCGCAGGCGGAGTGCGTAGCGGCGGTTCCAGTCAGACGTGTAGGCGGCTTCCAGGTCGGCTTGGCTCATGTCGCCATCCATGTGGGCGGCGAGGAGCGGAGCGGCGACGGTCGCGCTGTGGAGCGCCATCGCCATGCCGTCGCCGCAGAAAGGGGTAATCATCGCTGCCGTATCGCCGACCATCATCGTTCCGTCCTCGAACATCCCTTTGCGCCGAAACGACACCTGCGCCACGGCTTCGAAGCGCGGCACGACACGCTGCATCTTGTCAAGCCGAGCGGCCAGGTGGGGATTGGCACGCATCGGCCCGTCGAGCATCGCATCCGGCGAGCCGCCTGCCGCTTTGAGCGCGCGCTCGTCCGAGATCCAGCAGACGTTGACGCGACCGTCTTCGACGTGCGACATGCCGCAGTAGCCGCCGTCGAACGCGTGCAGTTCGATCCAGTCGCCGATGTCGTCACCCTCGAAGTGCGCCTTGAATCCGACTAGCGGACTCGTGCGACCGACGAACGCGCGCGCCATCGCCCCGTCGACGTTGGACCGCTTGCCCCACGCCCCGACGACCGCATCGGCGCGGACGCTGCCGCCATTCCACGACACGACGTGCCTGTTGCCCTCGCGCTCGACCGACCGGACAGGAACGCCATCGAGCGCCTCGCCACCCGCCTTGCGCACGGCCTCGAACAGGATCGGATCGAGCAGATAGCGGCTCAGCCCCAGCGCCTGGCCCGGCAGGTCGGTATCCATGCGCGCGCCCGACGGAGCCGTCAACGCAGCGCGGTGAATCGGCACGGCTCCGGCGGCTTTCACCTGCTCCAAGACGCCCAATTCGGCAAACACACCCTGCGCCTCGGGCGACAAGAACTCGCCGCACAGTTTGTGGACCGGATAGCGCTTGCGTTCGAGGACGAGCACGCTCCTCCCCGTCCGCGCCAGCAGCGTCCCCATCGCACACCCCGCCAGCCCACCGCCGACGACCACGACATCGTAGGAGGATCGCGCGGGTGTCGGCGCCTTCTGGACGGTGGGGGCGGGCAAATCGACCGTCATCGCCCTACCAGAATCCAACGAAACGCCCAACGCCACGACACCTCGGCGTCCAGCCCAGCGCGTTGAGCAAGCGATTCCAGATCGGAGCGCGTGAAGCCCCTTGCGACCGAGTGAGGGGCGTCCTTGCGAAACATCTCCGACGCCCGAGTCAGCCGAGCGATCAGGTCAATGCTGCGATAGGCGAGGCGATGACGATGCAGATCGTTGACGACCACGACGCGCGCCACACGCTTCAACTCGGCTAGCAGACGGACCGCACCTTGATCGTCGAAGTGGTGGAGGAAAAGGCCGGCGTGAGCGGCGTCGAAGCTGTTGTCGGCGTAAGGAAGACGGAGCGCATCGGCAACGTCGAAGGTGAGGCGCGGCAGCAGATGCGGCGCCAGCGTGCCAGCGGCGACGCGCTCGGCGTAGGCAACAGCCGCAGGATTGAGGTCGACGGCTTCGACCTCGACCTGCACGCGCTGATCGCCGCCCCACTGTACCAAATCGATCCCGAAATCGCCCCCCCCAGCGCCGACGTCGAGAACGCGCGCACTGCGTCCGCTGACGGCTTGGAGCGTCGGAGCCAGCGCCTGAATCGAATTCTTCGACCCGCCCAGAAAGCGACCGACCAGCCGCAATTCGTCGAGCGCATCGGTCAGCCGCTCGTCTCCGATGGTGAGGTCGTCCATCATCTCAGGCGACGTATCGCGCGTGGCGAGAGAGGGCATTCGGAGCGCAGTTGGTGGAGGAGGGCAAGCGCATGACCCCGCATCCGGTTCCGAGTCTGTGGCGCACGTTCCTGTACCGCCACGGGTACCAAACAAAAACGGCGACTCCAACTCGTAAGAATTGAAATCGCCGTTTGCGTGTGCCCGGGACTGGAATCGAACCAGCACGGCCTTGCGGCCACCACCCCCTCAAGATGGCGTGTCTACCAATTTCACCACCCGGGCAGGCGGTCGCGCGTGGCAGCGCGGATGCAGTGCCGGAGCGCTGCAGAGGTGTGATCCCGGTAGGACTCGAACCTACGACCCGCTGGTTAAAAGCCAGCTGCTCTACCAACTGAGCTACAGGATCCGGTCCCGCCATTTGACCGGCAGGACGGCTATGATACCGCGCTATTTGTGAAGGCGCAAGGAGCGCAACCGGCGAGCCGTTGAAGATTCGGTAAGAGACGACTACCCTTGATCGTCCGATGCACCCGATACACCGTCATCCCTCAAGCGTACGAACCGAATCCAACTCGACTAGCGGTGTGCGCACGCGCACGTCGATGGAGGCGTCGGAGAAGTGCTGCAGCATGCCCAGGAGCACATGCGCGGCTTTCTCCCCCATCTCAGCGCCAGACGTCAGCAAATGTGTGACGTTCGGAAACAAGAAATACGGCGCATGTCCATCGCTTACGCCGACGAGGGAGAGATCACCGGGAATGTTCAGGCCACGCAGCATCATGCGGTAGTGGGCGCGCACGAGCAATTCGTCGGACATTGCGAAGACTGCCGTGGCATCGGGATTTGCGTCTAGCAGAGCGTCGAACTGGGTGTCGAACTCGGGGAGGAAGGCCACTGATAGGATCGATTCGTCGCACAGCATCTCCCCCTGCACCCGCCAGCCTTGCCGGAATCCGTCGAGGCGGAGCGAGGTGATGCGCAACCGAGCGTCTCCGAACACCCCCAAAACGCGCGTGTGGCCCCGTTCAAGCAAGTAGCGCGCCGCATCCAGCCCCAGTTGCCGGTCATCGACAGTCACGGTGGCGTGCAAACGCGTATCGAGTGTCTTGTCGACCAGCACGACGGGGACGTTGGCCTCGTGCAATTGGTCGACGTGGGCCAAGTCGGTTGCATCCGACGCGCGGGCGAGGAGCACGCCGTCGATGGACAGGTTGAGACACAGCTGGGCCAACTTGCGCTCCTGGACTACCTGATCGTGGGACTGAAAGACAACGAGCGAGTAGTCGTGCTTTTCGAGAACGACGTTGATGCCGTTGATGAGCGACGGCACAAAAAACATATTCAGATCGGGTACGATCAGCGCGACGATCCGGCTGTGCTGCGCGCGCAGGTACCGCGCTCGAAAGTTGGGCACGTAGCCGACCGTCTGCGCCAGTTCGCGCACCTTGCGCCGCGTCGGTTCGCTGATATCGGGATGTTCGGCAAGCGCACGAGACACGGTCGACGCCGAGACCGAGAGCATCCGCGCCAAGTCGTTGATCGTGACGCGCTTCATAGCAGACTTGGAGAGATGGGACCACAAAGGCGCTAGTACCAGCACCGAAACTGATGCGCAAAGCCACAGGCGAAACGACAAGTTATCCACCGCAATCGGTTGCGCAAACGGTTGCGCAATTTATTGCGGCGATTTCTGTTGCATCTCCTCTGATGACCCCCACACTTTCGGATTGTCACGAAAAGCGGTTCCAGCCGCTCTTTTTCCTTTCCATCCCATTCTCTTGTTTCCATGCGTCATCTGCTACGCTCCGGACTGATCGCGCTATTCGCCCTCGGGTTTGCGCTACCCGTCCTCGCTCAGTCCACCGTTCTCCGAGGCACCGTCAGCGACCCCGACGGCCTACCGCTGCCCGGCGCAACCGTCCTGATCGATGGCACGACCGTCGGCGCGGCTACCGGGATGGAAGGCACCTACTCGATCTCGACGACGCTGACGGGCGAGCGTACACTCGTCGTGTCGAGCATCGGCTTTACGACACAGCGCTTCGTCATTGACCTGACGCCGGGCGCGACGCTCGTCCGAGACGTAGAGATGCGGGAGGACGCGCTCGGGCTAGACGAGGTGTTCGTGACCGGCGTCGTCAATGCGGCGAGCAAGCTCGAATCCAGCGTATCGATCTCGACGATCCAACCGCGCGTGGCTCAGGCGGTCGTTCCGCGTACGACCGCTGACCTATTCCGCGCCATCCCCGGCATCCGGTCGGAAGCGAGCGCGGGCGACGGCAACACCAACGTGACGGTCCGCGGCGTGCCGATCTCGGCGGGCGGATCCAAGTACCTCCAGTTTCAGGAAGAAGGGCTGCCCATCCTGCTCTTCGGCGACATCGCGTTCGGAACGGCTGACATCTTCCTGCGCGCCGATCAGACCGTCGACCGCATTGAAGCCATTAGGGGCGGCTCGGCATCGACGCTAGCGAGCAACACGCCCGCAGGCATCATCAACTTCATCAGCAAGACCGGCCAGGTCGCGGGTGGAAGCCTCGCCACAACGACCGGTCTGGACTATGGCTTCCAGCGCGTCGATTTCGAGTACGGCGCCCCCATCGGCGACGAACTCTCATTCCACGTCGGCGGCTTCTTCCGCACGGGCAACGGCGAGCGCGACACGGGTTACCTCGCGCAGCAGGGCGGGCAGATCAAGGCCAACCTGACCAAGTTTTTCGATGCCGGATACGCCCGCGTCTACGCCAAGCACCTCAACGACCGCACGCCCGCGTACATGCCGCAGCCGATCCGCGTGACGGGCAGCGACGACGATCCCACGTTCGAGAACGCGGGCACGCTAGGTGTCAACGACCAGGTACCCCACTCGGTCAACCTGCTCCGCTCGTTTGGACTCGGAGCCGACGGTCAGCGCCGATCGTCGAGCGTGGCCGATGGGCTGCGCCCGCTGAGCACGTCGCTGGGCATCGAGTTCGCGTTCGACCTGGGCAACGGCTTCTCGGTCGAGAACCGAGGACGCATGGCGCTCAACAGCGGACGCTTCGTGGCACCGTTCACCGCCGCCGTCGGTAACCGGGCAGACATTTTGGGTGCGCTTGAGGGCGCCACAACCCGTGATCTTTCGGACGCCACCTTGACGCGCTCCGAGTCGGGCGACGCGTTCTCGGGCGACCTGCTCCAAGGCATCGTGCTCTTCGACACCGAACTAGAAAACTTCAACAACGTGTTCAACGACGCCAAAGTCAGCTACGCCTTCGAGCAAGGCGACGTGGGCGGGTCGATCACGGCGGGCCTGTTTACTGCCTCGCAAAAGATCGAGATGGCGTGGCTATGGAACAGCTACATCATGACCGTCGAGGGCGACAACGCCTCGCTGATCGACGTGATGGATGACGACGGCACGATGCTGACAGACGAAGGCGTGGCAGGCTACGGCGCGCTGTTCTTCGGCAACTGCTGCGGCGTCGCGTTCGACGCCAACTATCAGGTGACCGCTCCTTACCTGGGCGTTTCTGTCGACCCGATCGACGGTCTCAACATCGACGCGAGCGTGCGCTGGGACATGGGTACCGTGTCGGGCAGCGGGCGCAGCGGCGTCGTCGCAGCCATCGACATGAACAACGACGGTACGATCTCGGATGTTGAAAGCCGCGCGAACGTGATCGACCAAACGACGCGCAATCCCGTCGATTACGACTACGATTACGTCAGCTACTCGGCAGGCGCCAACTACACGCTCACTACCCGCTCAGCCGTCTTCGGACGCTACTCGAATGGCTACTCGGCCAAGGCCGACCGCGCCATCTTCCCGACCGGCACCTACGTCGGCGCCGCATCGCTGGGCATCGCCGATCCATACGACCGGCTGCTCCAGGCCGAAATCGGCTACAAGCAGCAGTTCAACGCGGGCGGTCTGTTCGTGACCGGCTTCTACGCCAGCACGACCGAGCAGGGCGGCTTCGAAGCCACCACGCAGGAGCAGATCGACAACGACTACCGCTCGTTCGGCGTCGAGGTTGAAGGCGTAGCCCGCTACCAGGATCTGGACGCCCGCGCCTCGCTCACCTATACCGATGCTGAAGTCACCAGTGGCGCCAACGAAGGCAATCGCCCGCGTCGCCAGCCGACGCTGATGTTCAGCATCCTACCGACGTATTCGTACAACGCGCACCAGATCGGACTGAGCGTGGTCGGCCAGACGAGCGCCTATGCCCAAGACAGCAACGAACTCGAACTCCCCGGTTTCGTGCTGCTCGGCGGCTACGTTCAAGTGGGCCTGACGAACCAGCTCTCGCTGGGCTTGTCGGCCAACAACCTGCTCGACAGTATCGGTATCACCGAGAGCGAAGAGGGGGCGATCCCCGGGAACGGCTTCATCCGCGCGCGCTCGGTCACGGGTCGCACACTGACGGCATCGCTACGCTACGGTTTCTAAGCTACCAGAAGCCACAGACCGACCGGGCAGCGTGGATGCGCTCGGTCGGTCTATTTCTTCGCCTCGATCTTTCCTGTAGACATGCCCCAGTTTACCCTCACACCGCTCGACATCGGCGTTGCGGTCACGTACATCGTTGGCATCATCGCGATGGGTTTGTGGATCGGACGCAAGCAGGATTCGAGCGAGGATTACTTCCTGGCCGGACGATCGTTAGGCTGGTGGGCGATTGGCCTGAGTCTGTTCGCGAGCAACATGAGCACGTCGAGCCTAGTCGGGATGGCGGGCGAGGCGTACGGAGGAGTAGGGCTGGCGGTCTACAACTACGAATGGATGGCGGGTATCGTGCTGGTCATCTTCTGCGCGTTCTTCCTGCCGTTCTACATCAAGACCGGCATTTACACGATGCCCGAGTTCTTGGAACGCCGATTCGACGGACGTAGCCGACTCTACTTCTCAGGCTGGACGGTCTTTCTCAACATCACCGTCGACACGGCGTCTGCGCTCTACGCAGGGGCGCTCGTGATCGCGCTGCTCTACCCGGGCGTACCGCTGACGGTCAGCGTCGGCATTTTGGCGCTGGTCGCCGGACTCTACACGATCGCGGGCGGATTGAAAGCCGTCGTCTACACCGACGTGATTCAGGCGGTTCTACTCATCGCCGGAAGCGCTGCGGTGGCGTGGCTGGGCTGGGAGGCGATCCAGGATCAGGGCGGATGGGATGCCGTCACCGCCATCACGCCAGCCGACAAGCTGTCGCTCATCCTGCCCGCCGACGACCCCAACCTGCCCTGGCCGGGCCTGCTGACAGGCGTATTCATCTTGGGCTTCTATTTCTGGGTGACGAACCAGTTCATGGTTCAGCGCACGCTCGCCGCCCGATCGCTCCAGGATGGACGCTGGGGCGCGCTCTTTGCCGGACTGCTCAAGCTGCCGATCATTTTTCTGATGGTCCTGCCGGGCACGTTCGCCCGCGTCCTCTACCCCGACGTAGGACGTGCCGACGCTGTCTTCGCTACGCTCGTCTTCGACCTGCTGCCGGGCGGCATCCGAGCGCTCGTCCTGACGGCGATGGTAGCTGCGATCATGTCGTCGGTCGACTCGACACTCAACTCGGCGAGCACGCTCGTCACGATGGACTTCGTCAAACGCTTTCGTCCCCAATCGACGAGCAAACAACTGGCGCGCGTGGGCAAAATCGTGACGCTCGTCTTCATGGTGTTTGCCGCTGCGTGGACACCCGTCATCCTGCAGTTCGACACGTTGTGGGGCTATTTGCAGAGTTTCCTGGCCTACGTGGTGCCCCCGTTCGTCGTCTTGTTCGTGGCCGGTGTGTTTTGGAAGCGCGCGACCAACGGCGGATCACTAGCCGCCCTCGTTGCCGGACATACTACGTCGCTACTGCTGTTCGTGCTGGGGCCTGGATTGGGTGTGATCGACGTGCCGTTTCTCTACATCCCCGCCGTCCTGATCGCGGCGAGCGTCGTCGCCCTGGTCGGCGTCAGCCTATCGCAGCCCGTTCCCGATCCCGCCACCATTGCCGACGTGACGTGGACGCCGCAGTTGTGGCGAGAGGATTCGGCTGAACTGGCGACGCTGCCCTGGTGGCAAAACTATCGCTATCAGGGCGCTGCGCTGCTGGTCGCGACGGCCGTCATCGTGGCGATGTTCTGGTAAGATGGTGGATCTACTCTCGTACGAACACGAACCGCCCGGCCTGCCGCGCGCCCTCGCTCTGTTGCGCGTCGCGTCTACCGACTCGGGCATCGTCGCCTCGCTCGATCCGCGCGCCAACTACGCCTCGGTTTTTGCCCGCGACGGCGTGATCGCCGGCATCGCCGGAGTGACCGCAGGAGACGATGTCATTGCTCGTGGCTTGGTGCGGACGCTACGCGGACTGGCCGAACGGCAGGGCGATGCGGGCCAGATTCCGAGCAACTACCGTGTAGCGACGCCCAGCACGCCCGCTCATGTCAGCTATGGAACGCTCACACCCAAACTCGATGCGGCAACGTGGTTTCTAGTCGGCAGCGCCGTCGCCGTACGAGCCGGGCTGCTGAGCGCCACCGAACTCGCCGGAGCGGTTCGCCGAGCAGTTCGCCTGCTTGATGCGTGGGAATACAACGGCCGAGGACTGGTCTATGTCCCATCAGGCGGCAACTGGGCGGACGAATACCCCTATGAAGGCTACGTACTCTACGATCAGGTGCTGCGCGCGTGGGGACTGCGTTTGTGCGCCACCGCCTTCGACGAGCCAATGTGGAGCGAAGACGCCGACCGCATCGGGCAGGCCATTGCCGTCAACTACTGGCCTACGCCACACGATTCAGAAACAGACGCCGAACGCTACCACACCCCGACCTACGCCGCACACCGCCGATCGGATCGCACCCACCCCCTGGCCGCTTTTTCGCCCGCCCGCACCCTCGATGTTTTCGACGGCGCAGCTGGGGCGCTACTCGCGTTCTCGAACGTCGCTCCTCCACTGACCGATCGCACCCTAGACGGATTCCAGGCGCTTTTCCCGAACCACCTGCCGCCCGCCTTCGCGCCGACGATTCACGAGGACGACGCGCTCTGGGATGAACTGCGCCGCTATCACCTCTTCGGCTTCCGAAACGCCCCCGGACACTACCACAACGGTGGCATCTGGCCGGTCTGGGTGGGCTGGACATGCGCTGCCCTCGCCGCTCGCAACCGCCCCGACGAAGCTGCCCAGCTCTCAGGCCAATTGGTCGACCGCACGACCGCAAATACCTACCGCATGGAGGAATACTTCCACGGCGAGACCGGCGCTGCGGGAGGCACACCGCATATGACGTATTCAGCGACCGGCGTACTGCTTGCCCACCTTGCCCTCAACCCGGGCGCATTCTCCCCTCTGCTCCCATGATCGGCGCTCATCTCCCACTCAAACCGCCCCATTTCGCGCTGGCCCGACAGGTGATCGACGTATTGGACACACATTTCGACCTGTTCAGTCGAGCGCGATGCGTCGTCGGAATCGGAGGCGAAAGCGGCAGCGGCAAATCCGTAACGGCAGCGTGTATGGCGCTCGAACTCGAGAAGCGCGGCCTGCGGGTGGCACTGATCCATCAGGACGACTACTTTCACCTGCCGCCCCGAACGAACCACACCGCCCGCATCGCCGACCTGTCGCATGTTGGGCCGTCTGAAGTCGACGTATCTCGGCTGGCACATGACGTGCAGTCGTTTCGCGATGCCGCGTGTGTGACGGATGCCCCACTCGTTGATTACTCAGCCAACACGATATCCGACCAAACGCTCGACTTTTCGGGGACCGACGTGCTACTGGTCGAAGGCACGTATGTGCTCGGTCTCAACCGGCTCGCCCAGACCAACGCGCTCGACCTGAGGGTCTTCCTTGACCACACCTTCGAAGAGACCCGCGCGCAGCGACACGCCCGCCTCCGCGACGCTACCGACCTCGACCCGATCATTGAAGAAATCCTCTCTATCGAACACGCCTACGTCCGCGACCTCTCCGCCAGCCCCGACGTGCGTATCAGACGCGATTACACGCTCGACGTACCCGGTCAAACAGCTGTCTGAGAGGTCAGTTGACCGCGCGACCCAGTTCGCTCACGCCGACGCGTGATGGTATCAGTTCGCTCGACTGGCTGTACGTGCCAACCCAGATCTGGTAGTTGCCGTTGCTCGGGCCGTTGATCGTGATCTTGGGGTTGTAGCCGTCGCCGCTGTCGTCGTCGCAGTAGTAGGAGCCAGAGGGGGCGCGCACGACCAGGCTCAGATCGCTGCTCGCCGCCGCGCTGAACGTGAGCGCCAGCGATCCTGCCGTAAAGTTGACGACAGCGTCCGGGGCGCTGTTGCCGATGTAGCCCGTGCAGCCCGATCCGCTGAGCGGGTTTGCCATCGAACCACCCGCGCTCACCGAGATCACGTGCGGATCGCCGCCGAAACCGGACCGAAGGCTCGTGCGACCGAAGTAGGGATCGTTATTCCAACCGGTTACCGAACCGCCCGCCCGCGATGTTGCCCCGCTCGACGTGCTGCCCGCCGAACTCGCTGCCTGAATCCGACCGTTACCGCTCGAGTTCGACGCCTGGATGGAGCCGGACGAACCGCCGCCCCGGTTCGACATCGACACGCCGCGTCCCAGTTCGCTCACACCGACGACGCCGTCGGCCAGGTCGTTTGTCTCGGCGTAGGTGCCGACCCAGATGGTGTAGGTGCCCGACGGCGGACGAGAAACGGTGAGCAGCGGGTTGAGTCCTTCGCCGCTGTCGTCGTCGCAGAAGTAGCGTCCGTCGGGAGCGCGGACGAGCAGGTTTACGTCGGCACTTCCCGCGGCGCTGATCGTCAGGTCAAGTCCGCCGGACGAGGTGTAGGTCAGTTTGACGTCGGGACGTGCGCCAATCCATCCCGTACAGCCGCCGCCTTCGACCGGATTACGCTGGCTTCCGCCCGCCCGCACGTCGGTCGTACGGGGATCGCCGCTGAATCCGCCCGAGAGCGTCATCGTGCCGAAATAGGGGGCCTCATTCCATCCGGGGACGTTTTGGGCATGAGAGAGAGGTGCAACAACCGCGAGGGCTGCACACAGGCAGAGAAATCGGACGACCGGCATAGCGTGAAGGATATGTGTGGTGTGGAAGTATAACGACTGGTCCGACCAGATGCTCAGGACGGATTTCACATGACTCAGTATCGCGAAGACCGCGCGCAATGCGCATCCCCGGATCTGGGGATATCACCGTGCTGGACACTCGCTCCGTACTTTTGCCCTTTACGCCTCGAAGACTCCCTTTCCGATGTCCGAACCCACCGCTGCCGTCACGCCCGCCCACGCCAATCCGCATCCTCCGCGTACCCACACGTGCGGCGATTTGCGGATGGATCACGTCGGCCAGACCGTCACGCTCGAAGGCTGGGTCGACACGCATCGCAACCTGGGCGGCGTCGTCTTTTTCGACCTGCGCGACCGCTACGGGCTGACCCAGGTCGTGCTGACGCCCCAGGACAACGACGCAGCGCGCGCCACGGCTGAGCGGCTGCGCGGCGAGTACGTCGTCAGCGTTCAGGGCGTCGTTCAGCAGCGCGAAGCCGGAGCCAACGACGGGCTATCGACGGGCGAAGTCGAGGTGCGGGCCAGCAGTCTGGTCGTGCTCAACACGTCCGAGGCGCTGCCCTTCCCCGTCAGCGCGCACGAGGAGCGGCAGCAAAACGCGGCGGCGGATCTGCGCCTGCGTCACCGCTACCTCGACCTGCGACGCGGCGAGTTGCAGCGCAACCTGATCCTGCGCCACAAGCTGTACCAGATCGTCCGGCGCCACTTCGACGCGCACTCGTTCCTAGAGATCGAGACGCCCGTCCTGATGAAGTCGACGCCCGAGGGCGCGCGCGACTTCCTCGTCCCCAGCCGCGTCCATCCAGGCCATTTCTACGCGCTCCCGCAAAGCCCGCAGACGTACAAGCAACTGCTGATGGTCGCCGGGCTGGATCGCTACGTGCAGATCACAAAGTGCTTCCGCGACGAAGACCTGCGCGCCGACCGTCAGCCCGAGTTCACCCAGGTCGACGTCGAGATGACGTTTGCGCGTGAGGAGACGATCTACGGGCTGATCGAAGAGTTGATGGCATCGCTCTGGAAGGAGTTGAAGGGGACAGAGATCACGACGCCGTTCCGCCGAATGACGTACGACGAGGCGATGCACACCTACGGATCGGACAAACCCGACCTACGCTACGGATTAGAGTTCGTCGACCTGACCGACACGTTCCAGGGTTCGGGCTTCGGCGTGCTCGAAGGCGCCGAGCGCGTGCTGGCGATCCGCATTCCAGGCGAAGGCGACCGGGGACGCGGCGCGATGGACAAGCTCGACAAAGAGATCGTCCGCAAGAAGATCGGAGCGGGTGGCCTGTTCTACTTCAAGAAGCCGTCGGATGGCGGACCGCTGATGGCGTCGGTAAAGGAGAAGGTGCTCCCCGCCGAGTTTGCTCAGGCCGCCGCCGACAAAGCCCGAGCCGAAACGGGCGACCTGGTCCTCGTCCTCGCGGGCGACGCGGCGAAGGTGTACGGACAGATGGGCGACCTGCGCGTCCACATGGCGAGCGAGTTGGGCTTGGTGCCCGACGGCGCCGAAGGGCCTTGGGAGTTCCTGTGGGTGACCGACTTCCCGCTGCTCGACTACGATGAGGAAGAAGGCCGCTACCACGCGATGCACCACCCGTTTACGTCGCCGCGTCCCGAAGACTTTGGCCTGCTCGACAGCGATCCGGCTCAGGTCAAAGCGCGCGCCTACGACTTGGTGCTCAACGGCAGCGAAGTCGGCGGCGGATCGATTCGTATCCACGACCGGAGCGTGCAGGCGCGGATGTTCGAGTTGCTCGGCATTTCGAGCGATGAGGCCCAGCGGCGCTTCGGCTTCCTGCTCGACGCGTTCCGCTACGGCGCCCCACCGCACGGCGGCATCGCGCTCGGCCTCGACCGCCTTGTGATGCTGCTGACGGGCGCGACGAGCCTGCGCGACGTGATCGCGTTCCCCAAGACGCAGTCCGCTCAGGAGCCGATGTCGAACGCGCCGGACGTAGTCGACGACGAGCAACTCGTCGACCTCCACATCCGCACTGTCCTGCCCGAACCGAAAGCCTGAACCCCGTACCGACCGGGCATGCCCCGTCGCTAACGGATCACGATCACCGCTCCTGTACCGCCGTTCTATAGAACGGCGCTTCGTCGGCCATCGGCGCCACAATCGACACAGATCGCCAGACATCGGCGCAAACCGCATCGCTACGATTGCTCTGAGCGATGCGGGGTATTCTGCGACGATCACCACACTTCTGACCATGCGCGTCGGCACGCTCCGCTTCAACTTCTTTCTACTGCTGCTGACGATCGTCACGCTCAGTTTCTTGGGACTGGTGTGGGGATTCATCATGCCGCTGTTCTGGGCGACGGTATTGGCCGTCATCTTCCGCCCGACGCACGACCGGCTGACACGGCGGCTAGGTGGACGTGAGTCGTTGTCATCCGTCCTGACGGTTGGCCTCATCATTCTCGTCGTGCTGATTCCTCTGGGGTTCGTCGCCGTCGCGCTGGTCAACGAGGCATCGCACATTTATCAGCGCATCGACTCGGGCGATGCGACGATCATGCGCGTCATCGGCTCCATCAATCAGGAGCTACCAGCCGCGAGCGACTTCTTGCTCCGCTTCGGCGTGACGGCCGAGCGAGTTCAGGAAGGAATCGCCAATACCGCCGTAGCGATCAGTCAGGCTGTCGGGCAGCGAGCGTTGTCGTACACGCAGGACGCGCTGGAGGTAGCCGTCAGCTTCTTCCTGATGCTTTACGTGCTGTTCTACTTCGTCCGGGACGGCGACACGCTGCTCGGGCACGTCATCCGCGCGCTGCCGCTGGGCGACAGCCGGGAGCGGCTGCTGCTCAAACGCTTCGCCATCGTCTCGCGGGCGACGCTCAAAGGCACACTCATTGTTGCTCTGGTGCAGGGCACCATAGGAGGGATCGCGTTCTGGATCTTGGGCATCAGCGGCGCGGTCTTCTGGGGCGTCGTGATGACCGTTCTGAGCCTGCTTCCGGCTATCGGAACGGCACTCGTGTGGCTGCCTGCCGCCATCATTCTACTAGCGACCGGGTCCCCGGTCAAGGCGTTGATCTTGGTGCTGATCGGCGTGCTCGTAATCGGGCTGGTCGACAACATCCTGCGCCCGATCCTCGTGGGGCGCGACACGGCGATGCCCGACTGGTTGGTGCTGCTCTC
Source organism: Rhodothermales bacterium (assembly GCA_963793245.1). Lineage (GTDB taxonomy): Bacteria > Bacteroidota > Rhodothermia > Rhodothermales > BA12 > CAXBBB01. Next base: position 298,725 of record CAWBZG010000002.1, on the reverse strand, counting down.
GACGCTGGGCGGCCTGACGATCTTCGGACTATCGGGGTTCGTCATCGGTCCTGTTATCGCGGCGCTGTTCCTGACCGTCTGGGACCTGTTCGCCGACGAACACGCCGGAACGGACGACCGCCCGCCCAACGAACTCGTCCACCCCGCCTCGGATCGTCCGCCTGACCCCGAAGACGGAAGCCTCTTGATCGCCGACAACTCTCCCGATCCGATGCTTCCCGCTGCACCCACACTTCCCGATGCCTGAGCCGCGCGCGTTCTGGCGCGTCCGGCGTGGCGAGAGGCATCGTGTTCGCGGTCCTGGCAGCCGTCGGCGGAGTTCTCCTGATCGGAGGCGCCGTCACGTACGCGTCGACGCGGAGTGCGATCTCGCGTGAAATCCTCTCGGCAACGGCCACGATGCTGGCGCTCGGCCTTCTCGTGCCTGTCGGTCGCGTCGTCGCTGCGCCTGCTGACGGTGCGCCGACGGGAAACTCACGCGCTGCCCGTCGCGCTCCTGACTGCGCTATTCGGGCTGATCGTGCTGGGCTTCGGGTTGCACCTGCTGGCTACGCGTCTGATCGCCAACGGCTACACGTGGGCGTTGATGAGCCGGATGGTGCTGCCACTCGGCATCGGAACGACGGCGCTGACACTCTCTGCGCTCCTTCGCGGCACGTTGGGACTCGTCTCCCCGCGTCCTCTACAGCCGACTAGCGAGGGCGTCGGCGAAGCGGTTCGGGGCGAGCGGGTCGCAGTGGAAGAAGAGAGCAGGCTCGATTAGCTCAAGCTCCATCAGCGCGAACGAGCCACCGAGCATCACACCGTCGACGCGGGCGAAGAGTGGCGGCGACGGCAGCAGGCTCACCAACTGGTCGGCGGCTTGGCGGGCAGCGGGCGGCGCATCGGCGGCCTGCTCCGTTCCTCCGTAGCGCAGTTGCACGCGGAAGTCGCCGGGGCGAGCGCGTTTGAGCGTGGCGTGACTGAACCGCCCATCGAAGTAGACCAGCGACCACTCGCCCGCGTCGGCGATCTCGGACAGAAACGGCTGAATCAGTACGACGCCGTTCTCCGAGAGCGCGTCGACGCGCGGCTGGCTCGCTCTCGCGGCTCCGACCTCTACACGAAACGTCTCGAACGCCCCGGCGCTGACGGCAGGCTTGACGACGGCCTCGCTCCACCCGCGCCGGGCCATCACGCCGTCCAGATCGACTACTTCGCCACGCGCGATCCACTCGGTATCGACGATGCGGATGCCTTGGGCTTCCAGTTCGCGCAGGTAGCGCTTGTCGACGTTGGCGCGCATCGTGTCGACCGAGTTGAATACGTGCGCGCCGGACGCCTCCAGCCGATCCAGCCACGCGCGAAAGTCGTCCGGTCGGCGATAATAGTCCCACGTCGAGCGGACGACGACAGCGTCGAACGATGCCCACTCCACGCCCGCGTCGTCCCACGCGGCGAAGCTCACGTCGACGCCTCGTTCGGCAAAGGCAGGCAGCAGCAGCCGGTCATCGGGCGTGCCGTCGGGAAGGCCGGTGTAGGTAGCGAAGGCGATGTGGTTCATATCAGATGTCGTGGGATCTCGTAGCGTCGCCGCATGCTACGACGTTCGCGCGGTTGCCGTGCGGCCCGCCCCTGCTACACGTGCAGTTGGAGGCCGGATCAGGGTGGGCGACGCGGCATGCTGCGTCGCTACATTTGTCGGTATGCGCCTTGACCTCATCGCCTCTTCGCTGTCTCGCTCGTTCCGCTGGGGCGATTGGGAGTGGCTGATCCGCACCAACGGCGTCCACATCGACCGACCGTTCGCATCCGCGCATCCGGCCTATCCCGACATCCGCTATCCGCTCGACTATGGCTACGTCCGGGGCGCCTCGTCCAACGATGGCGACGAGGTCGACGTGTTCGTCGGCAAGGCACGCACGGGACTCGTCGGCCTGCTCGTCACGCACGACCGGCGCAAAGGCGATCACGAACTGAAGTTGCTCTTTGACTGCACGCCATCGGACGTGTACACCGCCTACGGCTTCGCCACGTTCGCGCCCGAGTTGATGCGCGCCGTCCACGTGCTGCGGCACCCGATGCCTGAGGTGTGGGATTGCGTCGAGGGCCAGGCACGCTGAACGGCACGATAGGCCGACGCGCTTCGTGCTATCTTGGCGTTACACCACCGTTTCGTCCCATCTCCCCACCCTTCTTATGGACAGCACACCGGACCGAGGTCCAGATCCCGCCCACTCCGTTCCCGTCGTTCCCGGAGCGGCAGGTGCGGCCCACGCCGTCCACCCGTTCGCCAACGACCGGGGCTTCTTCGGCCACCCACGCGGGCTGTCGACGTTGTTCTTTACCGAGATGTGGGAGCGGTTCTCGTTCTACGGGATGCGCGCCCTCCTCATCCTGTTCATGACGGCATCGGTCAGCGTCGGCGGGCTGGGCTTCAGCGTCGCCGAGGCGGGCATCGTTTATGGACTGTACACGGCGTTCGTCTACCTGACGGCGCTTCCGGGCGGATGGATCGCCGACCGGCTGATCGGGCAGCGACGCGCGGTCTTTATCGGCGGCGTGATCATCATGCTGGGACACATCGCGCTGATGTTCACGGGCATGGCGGCGTTTTACGGCGGATTGGTCCTCGTCGTCTTGGGAACGGGACTGCTCAAGCCGAACATCAGCACCATCGTTGGCGAACTCTACCCCGAAGACCAGCCCGCGCGCCGCGACGCCGGGTTCTCGATCTTCTACATGGGCATCAACATCGGCGCGTTCGTGGCGCCCATCGTGTGCGGCTTCCTGGCCCAGGACGACGGCTTCCGCGCGTGGCTGCTCGAGAGGGGGATGGACCCGAACCACAGTTGGCACTGGGGCTTCGGCGCTGCCGCCGTGGGCATGGGGCTGGGCCTGATCCAGTACCTCGTTACGGACAAGTTTCTGGGCGAGGCAGGCAAAGCGCCGACCGGAAGCTCGACGCCCGAGGATTTCTCGAACGCGCAGAGCCTCGCCGTCAAGGGCGGAATCGGCATTCTGGCGCTGCTCGGGATCGCGACGGCTCTCCACCTGGCCGACCTCGTCTCCATCGCCACGTTCGGTTCGGCTCTGGTGCTCTTGTTGCCGGTCGTCTACTTCACCTACCTGTTCTCGCGCGACGAGTGGTCGCCGGTCGAGCGCAAGCGGCTGTACGTGATCGGACTGCTGTTCGTCGCGTCGGCGCTGTTCTGGTCGGCGTTCGAGCAGGCCGGATCGACGCTCAACCTGTTCGCCGAGCGGTTTACGGCGACGAGCGTGCTGGGCTTCGACTTCCCGGCGAGCTGGTTGCAATCGGTCAACTCGCTGTGGATCATGTCGCTGGCGGGCGTTTTTGCGTGGCTGTGGGTGTGGCTGAGCAAGCGCAATAAGGAGCCGAGCAGCCCGATGAAGTTCGCCCTGGGCTTGATCTTCGTCGGTGGCGGGTTCGCGATCCTGGCCGTCGCCGCGATGGTGTCGGGCGAGGAAGGCGCGCTGGTCAGCCCGCTGTGGCTGGTGACGGTCTACCTGTTCCACACGATTGGCGAACTGTGCCTGTCGCCGGTCGGTTTGTCGACGGTGACCAAGCTGGCGCCGCACCGCGCCGTTGCGCAGATGATGGGCGTGTGGTTCATGTCGGTCGCGCTGGGCAACTTCTTGGGCGGACAGGTCGCGACGCTGTTCGAAGCGATGAACCTGCCGACGATCTTCTGGTCGGTCTTCGCCATCAGCGCCGTCGCCGGGCTGATCCTGGCGTTCTTCTCCAAGCCGATCCAGAAGTTGATGGGCGGCGTCCACTGATCGTGCCGCGCTAGTTTCCCAACCTGTCAGGTCTCCTCGACCTGGCAGGTTTTTTCTTTCTACGACCTCTCCCATGCCCGATTTCCCCCTCCCCATCGTCCGCCTGCCCCACGCCGACGGTCTCGACCTGCCCTTCTACGCCACGTCCGACAGCGCAGGAATGGACCTGCGCGCTGCCCTAGCTGATGATGCGCCGATCACGCTCGAGCCGATGGAACGCGCCCTGGTCCCGACCGGCTTGCAGATGGCGATTCCGCGCGGCTACGAAGCCCAGATCCGCCCTCGCAGCGGTTTGGCGTACAAGCACGGCCTTACGGTCCTCAACAGCCCCGGCACCATCGACGCGGACTATCGCGGCGAAATTGGCGTCCTGCTGGTCAACCTGAGCAAGGAAACATTCGTCGTAAAGCGCGGCGAGCGGATCGCGCAGATGGTAATCGCAGCCCATGCGACGGCACGCGTCGAGCAGGTCGCTGAACTGGGCGACACCGACCGAGGCGCAGGCGGCTTCGGCTCGACCGGCACGCGTTGACGGAGGCAATCACCACACCCCGCCAACTGTCATCGCGAGCTATGCGTGGCGATCTCCAGCGTTTGCCGATAGCACGGAGATCGCCACGTCGCTGTGCTCCTCGCGATGACAAGGATCAGAGTGCGGGAGCCGCCGCTAGTTCAGCAGTTGCTATACCGCGCCGGTTGGCAACAAGGGTCAGCGCTAGGGGGCAATCGCTCACTCGGGAGTCGCCACGTTGCGCTGCTCCCGTAGCAAGGATCAGAGTGCGGAGCTAGCCGCCTACTCCGCCCGCAGCGACAGCGCCGGGTTCGCGCGCGCCGCTCGGACGGTGTGCAGGCTCGCGGCTAGCAGCGCCATTCCGAGCGTGACGACGGTGGCGAGAGCGATGGTCCACACGCTTACGTCGACGCGGTAGGCGAAACCCGACAGCCAGCGGCTCGCCAGCCACCACGTGACGGGCGCGGCAACGAGCAGACCGACGCCGACGAGGAGGGCAAACTCGCGGTTGAGCATGCCCAGGATGCCGCCGACGCTGGCGCCCAGCACCTTGCGCACGCCGATCTCGCGCCGACGCTGTTCGGTCGCAAACGCGGCGAGTGCGAACAGGCCCATCAGCGTCAGCAACAGCGCTACGCCTGCGAAGAAGCCAAACCTCGCCGACAGCTCACGCTCCGACGTGTACGCCTCCTGCACCTCGTCGTCGACGAACGCGAAGTCGAGTTGGGCTGATGGATCGAAGGCAGCCCACGTCTTGCGCAGGTGGTCGGCGGCGGCTTTGGCCTGGCCCGGCGCTGTCCGCACGAACAGGTGACTGCTGTTGCCGTCGTCGAGGCTGAGGACGAGCGGTTCGATGGGTTGGTGCAGCGAGGCGAAGTGAAAGTCCTCGACGACGCCGACAATGGTCCCGCCTCTGCTAGACGGACCGAACGTCATGCCGATCGGATTTTCCAGTCCGAATGCGCGGACAGCGGTCTCGTTGAGCACGAACGACTGCCCCTCGTCGGCATCCGATTCGATGGCGCGGCCTGCGACGAGAGTCAGCCCCATCGTCTCCAGGTAGTCAGGTCCGGTCGTAATGCGCCAGGCGTCGCGGCTCTGCGGTCCGGCGTCGGTCGTCCACTCCATCGATCCTTTCCACGTGGGCTGATGCGGGACGGTACCGTAGGCGGCATGCTGGATGCTCGGGTCGCGCAGCAACTCGGCCTCGAACGCGTCGAGCGCCTGCCAGATGGGACCGCTCGGGCGCAGCGCGATCACCTGCTCCTGGTCGAAGCCCACATCGGCGCGCTGCAACAGACGCAGTTGGTCGAGAACGGTCATCGTTCCAGCCAAGAGTCCGATTGATGCGGCGAACTGAAACGCCACCAATCCGCGCCGCAGCCACGATGCGCCGCCCGCCGATGCTCGCGCCCCACGCAGCACGCTCGATGCCTCGAAACGCGACAGGTAGAGGGCCGGATACAGCCCCGCCACGACGCCCGCCAGCAAGCCGACGCCGATCAAGCCTAGCGCCGTCGGCCACACGTCTGCCGTCAGGATCAGTCCGCCGTCGAGCAGGCGGTTGAAGAGCGGCAATCCAGCCGCAATCGCGATGAATGCCAGCACGACCGCCGCCGCCGATAGCAGCACCGATTCGCCCAGCATCTGAACGACCAGTTGCCCCCGACGCGCGCCCAACGCCTTCCGCACGCCGATTTCGCGCGCCCGCCGAGCAGCCTGAGCCGTCGCCAAGGTGACGAAGTTGACGCATGCCACGACCAGCAGCAGAACGCCGATGCCCAGCAGCAGCGTCACGTAGCGCGCGTCGCGTGTGGGCAGCAGTTCGAAGAGCAGGCCGGTTTCGAAGTGGATGTCGGTCAGCGGCTGAAGCGCCAGCCCGGTCTCGCCTTCGGTGCGTGCGCGCATGGCGGCGTCGACCTCGGACTCCAACTGTTGCACGTCGGCTCCCGATGCGACGCGGACGAACGTCAGATCGTTGTACGACGTGAAACTCGTCCCCTGCTCGCCGATCAGCAATTCGAGCGGGACGACGTAGTCGATGTGCAGCGACGACTGGGCAGGCGGATCGGCCATGACGCCGGTGACCGTCAGCTCAACGGCTCCCCACGACGTAGCGACCACCTGCCCGAGCGGGTCGACGCCGTCTCCGAACAGGCCGAGCGCTGCCGATTCGGTCAGCACCAGACTCCGGTCCGCCGTCAGCGCTTTCGACGCGTCACCCGAGATGAGCGGGAAGCTGAACGTCGTCAGAAACGTCGAGTCGGCGAAAGCGAAGCGGGTGAGCGGCTTCATCTGGCCGTCGACCAGCAGGCTCGGCGCCATGTTGTCGTTGAGCCGCACGCGCACGACTTGCTCGACGGATGCGTATTGGGTCGCCAGTTCATCGGCCAGCGCCGAGGGTGTCGCCACGACGCGTCCGCCGTCTTCGCCCTCAAACACCGACAGCACGCGGTAGATGTCACCCGCGCGCTCGTGGAAACGGTCGTACGACTGCTCGTGCCGCGCGAACAGGACGACGGCGAAACAACAGGCCAGCCCGACCGACAAGCCAACCAAGTTGACGCCGGTGTAGACGGGCCGACGGCGCAGCGCGCGGAGAGCGGTGGCGAAGTAGGAGGCGAGCATGGGAGAGTCGGTTGGAGACGCGCGTAGATCGGCAACAAGAATGCCGAGGCGCCTACGAGTCGTTTTGACGACCCGACGCGCCGCGCCTGTCCGATTCTGAACACCGTCACGTCCAGATGCGGACGAAACCCGTGTGCGTTGCGCAACCGATGCACCCTGTCCTCTGCCCTTCCCGTAGCTTCGACCGCTCCGACTCCTTGACCTCGTCTCTATGCTTCTCGAAGGCTCTCGCATTCTCGTCACCGGCGGCTCACGCGGCATCGGACGCGGCATCTGCGACATCGCCGCGCGCGAAGGCGCCGACGTTGCGTTCTGCTACCGCTCGAACGAGGAAGCTGCCGCCCAGACCGTCGCCGCCATCGAATCGCACGGACGACGCGCCCTCGCGATCAAAGCCGACGTAGGCGACCGCGCCGCGTCTGCCGATATGGTCGCCCACGTGATAGACGCGTTCGGCCAAATCGACGGATTGGTACTCAATGCGGGCATCAACCGGGGCAACCTGTTCCTACGCCTCCCCGACGACGATTGGGACGAGTTGGTCCGCGTCAACGTCGGCGGATTGTACAACGTCGGCAAGCCCGTCTATCAGCAGATGGCGCGTCAGCGATCGGGCCGGATGGTCGCGATCACGTCGATTGCAGGCACACGGACGGCTCCGGCAGGCGTGCCCTACGCCGTGACCAAATCGGCGAGCGTCGGCTTCGTCAAAGGTGTCGCACGCGAAGGCGGCGCGCTGGGGATTCTGTGCAACGGCATCGCCGTCGGCGTCGTCGAGACCGATCTGGCCAACACGATTCCGCCCCGCTTCGTCGACGCCTACAAAGCCTTCGCGCCGCTCGGACGAACCGGCAAAGCGGGCGAGGTCGGCGAACTGGCGGCGTGGCTGCTATCGAGCCGCAACAGCTACCTGACCGGCGAGATCATCCAGCAGGACGGCGGCACGCTGGTATGAGACCAGTCCATCCAACCGCACACGGAAAAAACACGACTGTGGCTCAGAGCGTAGACGAGTCGAGAAAGCTCTAAACTAGGTCAGCCCGCAGCGGCGAGTCAGGAATCACTCGAGGCCAGCAATCATGAGGAGTTCCTGAGTAACAGTGCGCATTGGTCCCCGGACCCGTTCAATATCACTACGGTGTGCAATGAACCGTCGGCTATGAGCAGACTGGTCACCAATCTCTTTGAGTTTGGGCAACGCCTTTTTCGCATTTCGCGAGAGATTCCACGGCTTCTCGGCTAAGGTTGCGATGATCAGGTCTGAAAGATATACGAAGTCTCCGTTTCCGTTCTTGATCTTATTGGCGATGCCGTGGTGCTCGAAAGCCTCGATAATTAGCGTTTCCAGTAGCCTCCGCATCATGACCGCGCAGGCATCGAACCAGCCTTGCTCATAGCATCCGTTCACCTGAAACGCGATTTTCTCTAGATAGCCCCGTGTCTCTACAAAGAGCGAGGCGGGTAAAACCTGATCAGTTTCTGGCTCGGAAGGTTTATCAGGAGGACGACCCCGTTTTGGAACGTCCTCCTGTATTGCCCGAGCAACCTCTAATATTGCGAGCGGATGCGCCATCACGAGCGCTTATACAGGTGCTTCGCCATGCTGGAGAAGATGGCATCTATTTGCTCGGGCGACGAGTCTGGCGAAATGTGAACCTGAACATCGATATGCAAGGTGGGAGCACCCTCGGGCATCATAGGTGGTTCAGTCGGTTGCCCCTGTAGTGTGGACGTCTTCGGTTCCAACTTGTTCTTTTCAGCTAACGGCTTAACCTGATTAGCCGTTTTGCCCTTCCTCGACTTCGAGGATGATTTATTGGCGCTGACACCCTCGCCATCAATTGGGTCCGCTTTCTGGAGAAGCTGGTACAGCCTAGCCATATTGCGTGCCGCCCCTTGTCCGACTCCAGCCTCGCGCATGAACCATCGAACGGCGGTGTCGAAGTCCGCTATAGGGTCCGGGACGGCGTGAACCAACTCCTCGGGATAGACCTCGCTAACAATATTCTTGCAGACTGATTTATACTCTGAGTCTACACGCCAGTCATTTGCTCTGTCAGTGGTGCGGTTTTCCTCGGTAGTCAGTCCAAGCAACTTTAAAGCTGGTAGAACATTTCTAGCCGCCCCTTCCGACACGTCAAGAACCGTAGCCAAGTAGTTCTTAGATATAGTAGCTGGCACGCTTTGCTTGAAACGATTGCGGATAGTCCACCAGTTTTTAGGTGGCAGCATCGGGTATGTTCTATCAGTCATGTACTTGAACGGTTGAGTAGATGAAGCGTAACTACCCAGCACTATGGGATTAATGGACCGGACCAATATAGTCCAACGCTTTCTTTGTCATCACCCAGCGCCTTTACTCCCGATCTACACGGCGTTCTCGCAGACCATCGGCAGCGGACAGGCGAGAAATGCGATAAGTTGGACGCTTCTCTTTCCAACCTCTTTCCGCCATGCGCCTGCTCCTGCTCGCCTTCGCCCTGACCTTTGCCGCCTGCTCGAACGACGCACCGACTGTCGACCCCGACAGCATCGCCGATCCCGTCGAGCCGACCATCGAACAGGCCGCTCCGACGACTAAGATCAACCTCAACACGGCCACCGATGTCGAGTTCAAGACCGTTCCCGGCGTCGGCGATCGGATGGCGCACGAGTTCGACGAGTACCGTCCGTACGCCAGCATCACGCAGTTTCGCCGCGAAATGGGCAAGTACGTCGACGCTGACGTAATCGCGGGATACGAAGAGTACGTCTTCGTCCCCGTCGACATGAACGCGAGCGATGCGGCTACGCTGGCTCAGCTTCCAGGCGTCGACGAGACCGAAGCGCAGATGCTGATCGACGCGCGTCCGTTTGGATCGCAGGAGCAGTTCATGGACGCGCTGGCGCCGATGATGTCCGATAAGGAACGCGCCGGCGTCGCGACCTATCTGGCGGTTCAGTGACGTTGGGCGTCGCGCCGTCCGCTGCCGAGCGCTACCGCCGGTTTCTGCTCGGAGCGGCGGCGTTCGTGTTTGCGGTGACGGCTGTCGAGATGGTGCTGATCTCGCACTTCGAGTCGTGGAAACAGTGGATTCCCACCGTCGCGTGCGCGCTGGGCGTCGTAGCCGTCGGGCTGATTCGCTTTCGCCCCGCCCTGACCTCGATCGCGCGCGTCCTGCTGGCGCTCGTCGCGATCAGCGCATTGGTGGGCAGCTACCAGCACCTGACGGCCAACCTCGAACTCGAACTCGAAGTGCGTCCCGGCTCCACGATCGGCGACGTGTGGCTCGACTCGATCCAGGGTGGCGTCCCCGTTCTGGCGTCCGGCATCCTGTTTCTGGCAGCAGCGCTAGCCTGGGGCGCGACGCTGTGGCGAGATGAGGCAACCGGATAGCACGTCGCATCACCTCAGGCTTTCAGCCTGTCAGTGCGAGGAGCGAAGCGACAGCCTGCCCCGTCGCTGTGGGGTGGCCAATCGCCTTCGTCCGTCCAAACCACCGTCACCCGAACACGCGCGCGGCTTCGCGGTGGCTGATGGCGTGGTACTCTGCCGTCTGTTCGGGCGAGTCGGCGTATCCGCCAGAGAGGAGCAAGACGAGCGGGATTCCAGCATCGCGGATGCTTTGGATCACATAGCGGTCGCGCGCTGAGACGCCGTCCGGGGTGAGCGACAGGCGTCCGTAGCGGTCGCCTTCGAGCACGTCGATTCCGGCGAGGTAGAAGACAAGGTCGAACGGCCCGGATTGGAGAACGCCGGGAAGGTGGCGGCGGAGTTCGGCGAGGTAGGCCGCGTCCTCCATCTTGTCGGGCAGCGCCACGTCCAGCGTCGAGGGTGGCTTGACGAACGGGTAGTTCTTGGCGCCGTGCATCGAGAAGGTGTAGACGCGGTCGTCGCTGGCAAATGCGTGCGCCGTCCCGTTGCCCTGATGCACGTCCAAGTCGATCACCAACGCGCGTCCGATCCACGCGCTTCGCAGCAGCACGCGCAGCGCGACGGCTACGTCGTTGAACAGGCAAAACCCCTCGGCATGGCCCGGCATGGCGTGATGCGTGCCTCCGGCGAGGTTGGCAGCGACGCCGTCTTCTAGCGCCATCAACGCCGCGTTGATCGTGCCCTGAACCGCCACGCGCGAGCGGTGCACGAGGGCGGGCGACCACGGCAGCCCGGATCTGCGCTCTTCGTGTCGCGTCAACTGCCCCGATGCGAAACGCCGCAGGTAGTCGTCGGTGTGGACGAGCAGCAGGTCGCTCCACTCGGCCTCGCGCGGCGCGATTACGTCGGACGGACGGAGCAAGCCCTCGGCGAGCAGCAGCGAGTGCAGCGCCCTGAACTTGCCCATCGGGAACGGATGCTTGGGCGGAAGCGGGACGTAGTAGCTGTCGCGGTACGAGACGCGCACGGGCAGAGAGATCGGTTTACACCTGTCGTACGGATGCTTTGCAAACAGGCTTCCTCCATGGCACAATCCTTGACGATCTTTACGGCTTCCCCCTTCCCCGCCTGCCCGTGCGCCTGCTCTTCGGCCTCCTGCTCCTCTGTTTGCTGCCCGCCTGCGTGCCGCCCAACCTGTCGAGCGTGCCGCCTGCCACGTTGCCCATCGAAGCGGCGACGTTCGAGGTCAACCGTGAGCGAAGCGAGATCGTCCAGGCCGCATCGGACGTGCTGACGGCGTACGGACTCGACGTAGGACTCGTCGATCCAGCGGGTGGGTTAGTGCAGAGCGATTACACCCTGCTCCGATCGGTCCACGAGCGCCAGAATCTGCCGACCGATCTGTACGTGCTCGACCAACTGCTGATGCGCGTCTCGGTCCGCACCAACCCGCGCGACCGGACGGTGACGGTGACGACTGCTTTCCGCCCGCTGGGTACGGCGGATCAAACGATCAACCGCGACCTGACGACGTTCTGGCTCGACCAAGTCGCCCGCGACATCTCGACCTCGCTCGGAGCCGATTACGCGCCGCGCATCACCGCAGCCCGCTACATGGATGGACTCGAAGGACGTCCCGGCGGCGGCGATGCCTACGAGCAAGACCGGATGCGAGCCTCGCGCGCGCTGACGGCCGTCGGCATCATCGGCGGCGGCATCCTGCTGCTCGCCCTGATCGGTAGCACGCTGTAGCACGAGCGGCTCTGCACGTCCAGAACCGTTGCGGTTCCGCTGAATCCGCTCCGGTGGCACTTCGGTTAGGTTGGTTTCCCTCACGCAACCACCTACGATGTTCTCCTTCGACCTGCGCACCCTCGCCGATCTGAGCGGCCCCGACCGCGCCTTTCTTTCGATCTATCTCAAAAACGCGGACGACAAAGGCCTGCTCGCCTCGCGATTCAAGGAGATCCGCGCGTTCCTGGCCGATCAGCCGACCGAGTTGGAGCACTTCGAGGAAAACCTAAAACTGATCCAGCCTCTGCTCGACGAACCGTTCGCCGAAACCAGCCGCGTGCTGTTCGTCTGCTGGGCACTCGACTACACCCAATCGCACGACCTGCCGTTCGAGATCGACACCCGCGTCCGGGTCGACTCGTCGCCATATGTCAGGCCGCTGGCCGAGTTGGAGGACGAGCACGAGCAGTTCGCCGTCGTCGTGGCCGACAACAAGGGGGCGAGCGTCTACCTCGTCTCGGCGGGCGATATGGAGCGCGAAAAGCGCGTCCGGGGCGACATCAAGAACAGCGTCAAAAAGGGCGGATGGAGCCAGAAGCGCTACGCCCGTCGACGCGACAAGGAGTTGGAACGCTACGCCACACGCGTCGCCGAGCAACTCAAAGGACTGCACGACGAATCGCCGTTCGAGCGGCTGATTCTGCTTGGGCAAGAGGAAGCGATGGCAGCCGTCGAAAACGCGCTGTCCAACCCAATGCGCGAGCGGATCGTCGGCCACAAGTCGATTGACGTGACGGACGAAGAGCAAGTCGCAGAAGAAGCGGCCGTCGACCTCTACTTCGAGGAGGAGCGCGCCGAGGAGCAGCGTCTGTGGGACGAGATCAAAGCAGGCTACCTATCGGGCGGACTGGGCGTGGCCGGGCCAAGCCGGACGCTCGCAGCCGCCAAGACGGGACGCGTCGAAGAGATCCTCGTCACCCGAGATGTCGAGATTGCCGGAGTGCGGTGCCGCTCGTGCGAAAACCTCGCCCACGGCACGCCCGACACCTGCTACGTCTGCGGCTCCTCGGACCTGTTCAAGGTCGACCTGGTCAACGAACTCGTCGAGCTAGCCGCCCAGACCAGCGCCCACGTTGAGTTCGCCGACGCGTTCGAGGGGCTGACCGAAGTCGGCGGAGTCGCCGGGCTGCTGCGCTACTGAGTTGAGGGCGCACGCGCTGCCCGATACCTTGCTGCTGACCCGGAGGCCGGGCGCGGTGCCCGCCACCTTGTCGTCGCGAGGAGCGCAGCGACGTGGCGATCTCCGAAGGTTGCGGCAAACGTTGGAGATCGCCGCGCTTCGCTCGCTGACGACAAGGTGGAAGCCCTAGAGTGATCCGCTAGCCTCGCGGTCCGCACGCCTTATTCCGCCGCGCTTCGCCGCAGACGCTAAGTCGGACGAGAACTTGCGCCGCTCTCTTTTCCGGCTCGCGTGACCGACTCTCCTCTCCGTACTCAGCATCCGTCCGACACCAGCGTGGGCCTGCTCGTCGCAGGCATTGCATTGGTCTCGCTCAACCTGCGACCAGCGATTGCCGCCGTCGGGCCGATTGCAAGCGACATCAGGATCGGCGCGGACCTGTCGAGCGCTGCCGTCGGTCTGCTGACGACGCTGCCGCTGCTGGCGTTTGGGTTAGTGTCGGTGATGACGCCGCTGTTTACACGGCGCCTGGGCATCGGGCGGACGCTGCTCGGCGCGCTGGTCGTGCTGGCGATTGCGACGGCGACGCGGGCGATTCCGGGCCACGCGTTTCTCTTCGGCGGTACGGCTGTGCTGGGCGTCGCGATTGCGCTGGCGAACGTGCTGCTTCCCGCTATCGTCAAGCGTGACTTTGCGCCGCATCGTGCCGGGCCGATGACGAGTCTGTACTCGAGCGGCATCGGGCTGGGTGCTGCGCTGGGCGCCGGGGCGAGCGCTCCGGTTGCCCTCTGGCTGGGCTGGCGTGGCGCGTTGGCTGTCTGGGGCGTCTTCGCGCTGATTGCGCTCGTCGTGTGGCTACCACAGATCCGAGGGCCGATCCGCAAGACCGAAGGCCGCGACGTGCGGGCCGCGCTGTCGTCGCTGAGCCGCTCGCCACTAGCATGGCAGATCGCGCTCTATCTCGGATTGCAGTCGCTGACGTTCTACGTGATCCTGGCCTGGCTGCCGGACATTTTGCAGTCGCGCGGGCTGACGGCAGCCGAGTCGGGCGGATTGCTGGCGCTCTCGCAAATCATCGGCATCAGCGGAAGCATCATCGTCCCGATCTGGGCGGGACGCGTGCGGGATCAGCGGCCCATCATCTGGACGCTGGGCATCGGCGAAGCCATCGCGCTTGCCGGACTGCTGACCGGTTGGGGACCGCTGGCGCTGTGGGTCGTCCTGTTGGGTATCATTCTGGGCGGCACGTTCGGGCTGGGGTTGCTCTTCCTCGTCCTCCGCGCATCGGACGCGGCGACGGCAGGCGACCTTTCGGGCGTCGCGCAGTCTGCGGGCTACCTGATTGCAGCGACCGGACCGTTCGCCATCGGCGCGCTCTTCGACTGGACGGGAAGCTGGACGGCTCCACTCCTTGCACTCGGCGTCGTGCTGCTACTCAAAACCGGCATCGGCCTGGGCGCCGGACGCGACCGCGTGGTTTAGGCGAGATCAAGGTCTGTGCGGGCTTCATCGGGCGCCCGGGCAGGCACGCGGACTTGGACACACGTGCCGTCGTCCGTCGATAGGCTGAGTGAGCCGCCGAGTGTGTGCGCCCGCGCCTGCATCGACCTCATCCCAAAGCCCGATAATCCATCGGAATCGGATTGAGGAGGTTGGAACGTCCCGTCGTCGGAGATGGCCACTGTCACGTGCGATCCATCATGCGCGATGTCCACGCCGAGCGACGACGCTCCGGCGTATTTGAGCGTGTTGGTGATGGCCTCCTGCACGATGCGATACAGGTTGAGCGCCTGCGTGGGCGTGATGACGCCTGTTCCTTCAGCGGCCACCCAGCGCGTGAAGTGAGACGGCAGGCGCGCGTCCAGGTCGGAACGGACACGTTTGGCGAACGCGTCGACGGTGACGGCCTCACCTTGAATCGCCCAGATCGTCTCGCGCAGTTGCCGAATGGCAGATCGCGCGTCGGCTTCGACGCTGCCCAGCGGATCGTCGCCGGGTGCATCGCCTAGCCCACGCGCATTCATCAGCCGCGTCAGGTCGACGTTCGAGAGCAGACTCGCGAGTTGCGCACCGACGTTGTCGTGCAGATCGCGGCTGATGCGCTCGCGCTCGCGTTGGACGCGTCGTTCGGTTTCGAGCGCTTGGACGCGGCGGCGCAGGTTGCGCTGGGACAGTTGCCGTACGCCCAATCCGAACGCCAGCAGAAGCGCCAAAACCGCGAATGCGCGCACCCACGCGCGCTGCCACCACGCCGGTTGGATGACGATGGGGATGGCGAGCGCCGACTCGTTCCAGACTTCGTCGCTGTTGGCGGCTCGCACACGCAGCGTGTAGCGTCCGGGGTCGAGGTTGGTGTAGGCGACGGTCCGCTCGGGCGTCGGGTTGGACCAGCCCGAATCCAGTCCGTCGAGGCGGTAGGCGTATCGGTTGCGTTCGGGAGCCGCAAAGTCGAGCGCTGCCACCTCGAAGACGAGTGCGTTCTCGTCGTAGTCCAACGCCAGTCCCTCGCGGTAGTCCGGTGGCACCGAGCGGTCGGCGCCGAGCACGCGCCACCCGACGAGGGCCGCTTGTGGCGGCGGAGCGACCGCTTGCTCGACTTGAGGATCGACGATATTGAAGCCGCCCTGCCCGCCGAACACCATGCGCCCGTCGGCCAACCGGAGAGAAGCCCCGGCATTGAAGACGAGCGACTGCAATCCGTCTTCGAGACCGAACGTGCGGACGTGCATCTCGTCGTTGGGATCGACGACAGCGAACCCGCGTCCCGTCGACACCCACAGGCGGCCCGAATCGTCTTCGAGGATGCCATAGACGACGCCTTCGGGCAACCCTTCGCCGACGCCCAGATGGACGAAGCCGCCGTCTCCATCACGCAAGTCGGAGTCGAAGCGCGTCATGCCGCCGCCAAACGTCGCCAGCCACAACTCGCCCGAGCGCGTTTGCACAAACGCCGTCACGCTGTTTTCGGGCAGACTCTGCGGGTCGTCCGCATCCGACGTGAACGAGGCGACGACACCGCTGTCAGGGTCGACCACGTCGATGCCGCTGCCCCAATGACTGAGCCACAACCGCCCATCGTCGCGCGCGTGAACGGCGTATCCCAGGTGCGAACGTAGGCGCCGCTGGGCAGGCCACGTCGTGTTTGGGCAGGTCATCGCAGCATCGCCGGGGCGGGCGAAGCAGGTGCCGGGACCGTAGGCCGCCGCCCATACGCGTCCGTCCGGGGCCACGTCGAGGTCAAGAACGACCATCGTACCAGCGTCCGACGGCATTGGGATCAGACGGAAGCGCTGCGATTGAGGCGAGCGGTAGAAGACGCCCTGGGTCAGACCCGCCGTCGCCCACAAACCGCCTTCTTGGTCGCGAACGACGGCGCGGACACGCAACGTGCGCAGCGCGTCGGGCCAACTGGCATCCTGCTCGGCGCGGCCCGACGCCAGATCGTAGCGATAGAGACCGTCGTTGGCTCCCACCCACAGCGCATCATCGCCAGCCTGCGCGAAGCCCCACACGCCGCCACCGCCGAATCCTTGGGCAGGCGTCGTCGCGACGTGCCCAAAAGCCGGACGACGCATCCGAGCGACGCCCTCGGACCATGTGCCCACCCACATCAGGCCGGAGCGGTCGAGCAGGAGAGATCGACCGTCGAGAGCGGGCAGCGAGTAGGGATCGTCGGGGTCCGGGCGATAGGTCGCGAGCGTGCCGTCGGGCGCGATGGAGCACAACCCTCCATCGCGGGTGGCGACCCAGAGCAGACCGCTCGCATCGAATGCAAGGTCCAGCGCGAGGTCACCACACAGCCCGTCGTCTCGGGTGCGCCACGCAACGGTGCCCGTCGACCTGTCGAACAGTCCCAATCCGGCGCCGTGCGTTCCCACCCACAGCGCTCCGTCCGAAGTGGGCGTGATGGCCCACACCGGCGCACCCGTCGGTAGTACCAGCCGCGCCTGCCCAGACTGAGGATCGAAGCGCGCGACTCCGGCATCCATGCCGACCCACAAGTGGCCGCTCTCGCCGGAAGTGATGCGCCGCACGAAGTCGCCCTCGCCCAGATCGTATCGCCGAACACGGCCCGTCTCAGGATCGAGTAGGTCGAGGCCTGCGCCCGTCCCGACCCACACGCGCCCACCGGATGCCGGATGCGTCACGCTGATCTGGTCGCTGCTCAGACTGAAGGAATCGTCCGCGTCGTGCCGCCACGCCTGAGCGCGTCCGGTTGCCGGGTCGAAGCGGTTGAGACCGCCCCCGAACGTCGCCACCCAGAGCGCGCCGCTGGCCGAGTCTTCGCGCACGTGCTGCACAAACGAACTGGACAACGAGTTGGGGTCCGAGGCATCGCGGCGGTAAACGCGCATCTGCGCACCGTCGTAGCGCACCAGCCCGCCTTCCGTCCCGATCCACAGGAAGCCGCTCTTGTCTTGCGCCAACGCCGACACGTTGGGGCTGGGCAACCCCGCGTCGACCGAGAGCGCATCGAAGCGCGGAAGTGCAGGCTGCGCGGCGGCAGCGCTGACCCACGCCAGGGCAGTGAAGAGCAGGGCGAAACGCGTCATCAGTAGGCAGAAGAACGTCTGCCCTAGAATACAACGCGCTGCGTCAGGCCTGAAAGAGACGTTCGGTGGTAGAGACGCCTACGCACCGCAGCGCCTATCGCACGCGATAAATGTAGTCCTGAGCGACTGGGCCGCCCCCTGCTCCTCGGATCGACTGGTTGATTTGCCCACGGTGATAGGCGCCGTGCGTGACGACGTGTAGGAGGATGCCGAGCAGCGGCGTCGCGTGCCGTTTGCCGCTCGTGCTGACATAGTGGACGATTCGGTCGAGGTCAGTTTCTCCGATGAGCGCGGCATACTCCTCTGCCGCTTGCTCGACCCGCGACAGGCAGACGGCGGCATCGGCGGACGTCGTGTGCTGCCAGATGGCGGGCGGTTGATCGCCTGTGATTCGTGCGAGCCAAACCAACGGCGTCGCCGTCAGGTGGCCGACGATTTGCCACGCGCGGGCGTCGAGGTTGGGCGTCGCGGCGGCGGCAGTGACGACAGCGTGAGATGCGTCCCGCTCCCAGGCGAATAGGTCGGCGAGTGTTGCGTGCGTCATGACGTGGAGGATAGGCGAGGAGTACCAGCAGCGCGGCGCGTAGTTTTGCGCTTTACCCTTCGACCTCCGTCCATGTCAGATCCCGTCGGCCCCGCGCCCGAAAGACATCCGTCCGTCCACAAGCAGGCCGCACCGCCGCAGCCTAATCCGCGCGGCTTGTTTCAGCGCTTCCTGACGTTCGTCGAGTGGCTGGGCAACCTGCTGCCGCACCCGGTTACGCTGTTCGCGATGTTCGCCCTCGCCGTTATCCTGATCAGCGGAATCGCAGGCTGGCTCGACCTGTCCGTGCTCGACCCGCGTCCCGAAGGTGCGCGCGGTCGGGCCGACAGCGGCACCATCGACGCCGTCTCGCTGATGTCGGGCGACGGGCTGCGCGCCATCGTGACGACGCTGGTGACCAACTTCACCTCGTTCGTGCCGCTGGGGACCGTCTTGGTGGCGATGCTGGGCGTCGGCGTGGCCGAGCACAGCGGCATGCTGTCGGCGTTGATTCGGAGCATCGTGCTCAAGGCACCGAAAAATCTGGTCACGGTTGCCATCGTGTTCGCGGGCGTGATCTCGAACACGGCGAGCGAGATGGGCTACGTCGTCTTGGTGCCGCTGGCGGGCGTCATCTTTCTGGCGCTGGGACGGCATCCGCTGGCGGGCATGGCGGCGGCTTTTGCGGGCGTGAGCGGCGGCTACTCGGCCAACCTGCTCATCGGAACCGTCGATCCGCTGCTGGCGGGCATCACCCAAGAGGCGGCGCAACTGATCGACCCCGGCTACACGGTCCACGCCGCCGTGAACTGGTATTTCATGATCGCGAGCACGTTTTTGATCACGATCGTCGGCAGCCTGGTGACGGCCAAAATCGTAGAGCCGCGCCTGGGCGCCTACGACGACTCCAACGCCGATCCCTCGGTCCACACCGACGACGCGTTGAAGCCGCTGACGACGGACGAATCGCGCGGTCTGCGATGGGCGGGCATTTCGGTCGCGCTGTTCTCCTTGTTGGTCGCGCTCCTCGTCGTGCCCGAATCCGGCGTCCTGCGCAACCCCGAGACCGGCGCCGTCCTGGGATCGCCCTTTCTGCAAGGCATCGTCGCGTTCATCTTCGTGTTCTTCCTGATTCCCGGCGTCGTCTACGGCTGGGTGACGGGCAAGATCAAGTCGGACCGCGACGTAGTCGACGGCATGGCGGCGGCGATGTCGACGCTGGGCCTTTACATCGTGCTCGTGTTCTTCGCCGCTCAGTTCGTCGCCTACTTCAAGATGACCAACCTGGGCGCGATTCTCGCCGTGACCGGATCAGACGTGCTGATCGACCTGGGGCTGACCGGACCGCTCGTCTTCATCCCGTTCATCCTGATGTGCTGCTTCGTCAACCTGATGCTGGGATCGGCGAGTGCGCAGTGGGCCGTGACCGCGCCGATTTTCGTACCGATGCTGATGCTGCTCGGGTACAGCCCCGAAGTGATCCAAGCCGCCTACCGCATCGGCGACAGCTCGACGAACATCATCACGCCGATGATGAGTTATTTCGGCTTGATCCTCGCGTTCGCCGCCAAGTACGACAAAAAGATCGGCGTCGGCACCATCGTGGCGACGATGCTGCCCTACTCGCTGCTCTTCCTCGTCGGCTGGGTGATCCTGTTCTACGTCTGGGTGTTCGTACTCGGCCTGCCCGTCGGTCCAGAAGCGCCTACGTTTTATGCGCCGCCGGGCGGGTGATGCTATGGTTGGATTTGACGTCGTGATCGACACCAACGTGCTTGTCTCCGGTCTGCGCTCGCGCAACGGAGGCTCCTTCCAGGTTCTCAGACGCGTGGGCACTGCAGATTTCAGAACGCATCTTTCCGTGCCGCTGCTGTTCGAATACGAGGACGTGCTGATGCGTACTGTCGCGGGCCAGTTCGTCTCACCCGACACGGTCGACGCTGTCTTGGACTATCATTGCTCCGTTTCCAGTCACCACGTGATCTATTTCCTCTGGCGTCCGTTTCTCCGAGATCCTGGCGATGATTTGGTGCTCGAATTGGCCGTCGCTGCTCAAGCTTCGCTTATCGTAACTCACAATCTGCGCGATTTCGCAGGCGTTGAGCGCTTCGGCATACGCGCCATTTCGCCTGCCGACTTCCTCTTCTTACTCGATAGTCCAGTATGAACGATCTCGTTTCGATCCACTTACCAACCTCGCTGCGCGCTCACCTAGCTGACTTGGCGGAGCGTGAGGGCATCACGATTGAGCAGTTCGTAGCGTCAGCGGTCGCGGAAAAGGCGTCGTCTATGATGACTGATGACTACCTGACACAGCGTGCTGAACGTGCATCGCGGAGCCGGTACGATCAAGCGCTTAGGAGCGTGCCCGACCGAGCGCCGGACTCGAACGATACGCTGTAATGTGAGAGTGTAGGCCATTCTACTTTCGGCCCCGAAGTGCCTACGCTCTACGCGCCGCCGGGCGGATAACTGAGGCACGTTACCAACTAGCCGACACCCGCACGCCGATTAGCAGCGCATCATCGAGTGACGGATCGGTGCCGGGCTGGACGATATATTGCACGTCAGGCTGGACGCTTATGCGCGACGAGAGGATCGCGCGATAGGTGAGTTCGACAACGTATTCGGCTCGGTCAGCGGCGGCGTCCTGTCGGAGCACTCGGAGATAGCGAGACGTGTTGTGCGCTGCGGCGACCCCCAAGCCCATCTCATCGTCGGGGCGAGAGGCCAAGCCGCCGGAGACTATCCCTGCCGCCCATGCGACGCCGGTCTGATGCACCTCGGGGTTGGCCCATCCGAGCCGAGCGTATGCGGTGACGCGGTCCGTCCACTCGCGCTCGGCTATGACATACGCGCCGTAGGAAGGGGCCTGCGAAGGGCCGTCGATTTGGTCGAACTGTTCGGTGTAGCCCCACGCGCCTAGTGCGACTTTGCGCCACGCACCTTCATGCGTGGCTCCGACCTCGGCAATGAGCAACGCTCCATCGTCGCGGTCGAGGAGGAGCGAGGTGCGAGCCGGGCGGTCGGGATCGCCTGCGACGCCGTCGAATGCGGCCACGCGCGCAAACGCTCCACTCGGGGACACGTAGTCCGCACGGACGGAAAGCGCGGTGATCGGAAAGATGGAGGGTCCGTTGAGGCCGGTCTGCGCCAGTTCGGTCCCGATGCCGTGCGCTGCGCCGACGAACAGACCCGCAGCGTCGGAAGCCGCAAACTCTGCGTTGAGGTCGCGCACGCCCACCAAGAGGCCGACGCGCCCCTCCGATAAGCGCTGCTCAGCCCACGCTTCGAACAGGCGAACAGCGCGTGGCGCTTCGATGCTGCTCACGACCTGCACGTCACCGACGCGCCGCTCGCTGAGCGCGGTTCCGGCGCTGGCGAGCAGGCGGAAGCTCGCTGTCAACCCCACAACTCCGACCAGCCGCTCCCCATCGAACAGCGCACCCGCTTCGGCGTGGTGAATCAGCGCACCGCCCGGATCAACGCCCCCTCTCGCCAACGAGAACGCGTCGAGCGTGTAGCCCGCGTCGATCTCGACGCCCGACTGAGCACGTGCCGAACAGACGGTCAGCACCAACGCGACGAGGGCGGCACACGCGCATCGCATCAGCGGCTTGGGGATAGAACGTCGGAAAGGCACGAACGGCGTAGAGCAACGAGAGGATCAGCCGCAAACTAAGTCTGAACCCCTCAACCGATTCGGTCAGGGACGAGGGAGCGATCACCTCTGCTATCCTGCCACCCGACGGCGTTCATGCGCCACGTTACATCCCGCCGTACGATTTCGCGAACCGCCATGCGTCTACGCTCCAACGTAGACGCGTACTGCTAGCGAATGGGCGCGCGGAATGCACCATGCTTCTTGTCTGTTCGCATTAGCTTTGCGGCCATGATTCGTCCCCCTCTCGTCCTAGTGCTTTTCCTGAGCATCGCTAGCACAGGTATTCTGCCAGCTCACGCTCAACTTCCACCGGACCGAGCGCTCGTTCGCGTCCGGCTGGGCAGCGAGGCAGATTCGGCATTCGTCGTGTGGAATGAGCAGGTCGAGAACGCCCAACTCGTCGGCAACGTGGGCACGTTCTCGCACCAAGCGGGCTACCACAAACTGCGGCTCATTCCAGCGCGCGGAAGCACGTATACGAGAGACGTTTCGGTAGCCGGAGGCGACACGATCACCTACGGCTACCCGGCTCAGTCGATCACGTCGCCGCTCAACATGGACTACGCCCGTCTGCGCTTCGACGCCGATGTGCTGCTCGTACTCGACGAGGATACTCAGGTCCGCACCGGCGATGGCCTCGTAAGCGAGCAGAGCGTGTTGCTGCGCGTTCCACGAGGCGGCACCAGCGTCATCGTCACCGATGGCGAGCGCGAGCGGACCGTACCGCTCCGCTCTTCCCCCCGCACGCTCTACGTCGAATCCGCCTCGCTCTACCCCAACCGGCGCGCCGCGCATTTGGGAATCGCTTTTCCGGGGATGTACCAGCGGGCTGTCGGTCGGTGGTACGGAACGCCGCTGGCTGCCGCCACGCTGGGCGCCATCGGATGGACTCTCTTTGCCCAAGCTCAAGCCGCAGGCGACCGATCCGCATTCGATGACGCCGAACGTCTCTACCTGAACACCGACAATGAGCGGCTGTTCGATCAGCGCTACGCCGCACTCCTCTCGGCCCACGACCAAGCAACTCAGTCTCTGCGTGCGCGAAACGTGACGCTGAGCGTGGTCGGAGCGCTAGCCGCAGCGCACTTGCTTGACGTAACACTCCACCCCTATCGCGGACGCTGGCGCTCGACCGTCGACGTAGCCTCGCTCCTCGATCCGTCATCGCCCTCATTTGGCATGACGACTGTCGTTCGACTCGACTGATGACGTATTTCCTACTGCCCTTCCGCGCCTCGATTCTAGCCGCGCTTTTGCTCACTATCGGGTGCGACTCGGTCGAGTTGCCGCCCCGCGTCGCTGAAGATCCAGCAGCCCCTAACTATGTGCCATCCACTCCTCGCTACACGCAGGCGAGGCTCTCCTATGAGACATCCTACGAGACAGTCGTAGTCGAGTGGAGCAACACCAGCAACTTTGCGACGGGATTCGAGATCGAGCAAAGTCTGGACGATGGGGCGACGTTCTCGGTCGTAGGCAGAGTAGATGCTCCCACGGTGCGATGGGAAGGCCCTATTCCCGAGGCGTTTGCGGCGCAGTACCGAGTCGTCACCACGTCCATGCGCGATGGAACGGATCGACGCTCGACTCCGGGGCCGAGCGTTGCCCTGCGCTTCTTCGACCCGAGCACCGTCACGGTCCGGCTGGCCGTCTTAGACGAGCGGGCGCTGCACGTCGGGTTCGACCGCCCCGTCCGCGCCTCCGGCAGCTACCGAGTCAACCTCAGGCGGTTCGACGACGGCGTTCTCGCCCGCGAAGTCACGATTCCGTTCGCCGATCTGCGTAGTGCCTCCAGCGACTTCGTCACGTCGCAGACGTTTAGCGGATTTTATTCTCTGTGGGTCGACTCGCTCGACGTACGTCAGATTCCCTATCGCTACGAGGCGCGCTTCGAAGCCGGCACCGAGCAGGGGCCAAACTTGGTCAGCAACACGGTGACACCGCCGCCGACCTTCCCAGCGAACGTGGGCGTGTTCGCTCAGATGCTCAGCAGCGATCAGGACCAGCGGCAACACGGCTCGTTTACCTATCAGATCATCTTTCCGCTTCCCCGGCTCGGCACGTCGTTCACGGTCGTCCGCGTGAGTGACTTGGGTGATCGCAACGTCACGTTCCGCTATACCCGCAACGAGCCGCCGCCGCCCGGATACACGCCATTCTTCTTTCGCTCTCATCAAGTGGGCGAATTAGATAAGGCCCGCTCGTACACGTTCGAAGCCATCGCCCGCGACGGCTCGCGCATCGGCAGAGCGTCGGCGCCGCTGCGCTACGACAGCGCGAAGGGACTGTGGGTCATCTGAGGCTACGCTAGCGCACTACGCCGCCACAGCCGCCGCGATGAGTTGCGCGTGGTGGCGACCGTTCTCGATAAACCAGCGGCTCGTCCGCAGTCCGCCGCAGACGGTTCCGGCGAGGTAGACGCCCGCGCGGTTGGTCTCGTGCGTGGCTTCGTCGTAGACCGGCGTGCGCGCTGGATCGTCGCCCCACTCGATGCCGAGCGATACCAGCAGGTCGTAGTTGGGACGATAGCCGACGAGCGCGTAGACGGTATCGGCAGCGAGTGTTGCCGGGCCGCCGGGCGTCTGCACGTCGATCTCGCCTGGGCGGATGGCGGTCACGGTCGATCCAAAGTGGGCGGCGATGCTGCCTTCTTCGATGCGGTTAATCAGGTCGGGGCGGATCCAATACTTGGTGCTCGGCGAGATCTCGTCGCCCCGAACGACCATCGCCGCGCGTGCTCCGGCACGGTAGAGGCTGAGCGCGGCTTTGGCGGCCGAGTTCTTGGCACCGATCACGACGACATCGCGCCCTACGTGCTCGAACGGCTCTTTGTAGTAGTAGCGCACGTGCGGCAGATCAGCGCCCGGCACATCGAACGGGTTGGGCACGTCGAAAAAGCCCGTCGCCACGACGACGCTCTTCGCGCGGATTGGGCCGCGATCCGTGATCAACCTGAAATCACCCTCCTCGCCTTCCAAACTCGTGACGAGCGTCGACAGGCGCAGGTCCAGTTTTTCGGCGAACGCGACGCGACGGTAGTAGTCGAGCGCTTCTTCTCGCAGCGGTTTGTAGCCGCGTGTCGGGAACGGATGGTCGCCGATTTCGAGCAGATCGGGCGTCGAGAAAAACTCCATGTTCGTCGGATAGCCAACCAAGCTGTTGACGAGCGCGCCCTTGTCGACGACCGCGACGCGCTGACCGGCACGCTGCAGCTCGATGCCGCACGCCAGACCGACCGGACCGGCGCCGACGACGACGGCGTCCAGCAGGTCAGCGGTTTGCTCGGGTAACGCTGGAGGGAGTAAGACCGATGGTTCCATACCGATGCAACGCCCGGCGCCACGCTCGGTTTGCCAAAGTAGATGAGGCTCGGATCAATCGCCGCCCGACCGTTCGCGTACTTTTGAGCACACCCAATCGTCCCCCGATGCGCGTCACCTATCTCACCAACGAATATCCTCCTCACATCTACGGCGGCGCGGGCGTCCACATCGACCACCTGAGCCGTGGTATGGCCGAGATCGCCGATACCGATGTGGACGTGGTGCACTTTCGGCGAACCGGGCGAAAAGGTGCTGGGCAACCGACTCGAATCGCGCGGCGCGCCTGCTATTCCCGGCCTGCCGCATCAGCGCCCCGAGCACGGAAAGGTGATGGACACGCTGGGCCGCAACCTGCACATGGTCGGACTCGCCGAGCCGTCCGACATCGTCCACGGGCACACGTGGTACAGCCACCTGGCAGGCTGCATCGCCAAGCAGTTGTGGCAGGCGAAACTGGTGCTGACGACGCACAGCCTCGAACCCCACCGCCCGTGGAAAGCCGAGCAGTTGGGGACCGGCTACAACGTCTCGTCGTGGATCGAGCGGACGGCCTACCAGAACGCCGACGGGATCATAGCGGTCAGTGAGCAGATGCGCCGCGACGTGATCGACCTGTATGGCGTCGATGACGAGCGCGTTCAGGTCATTCCCAACGGCATCGACCTGGACGAGTTTACCCTCCAGACCAACGAGGACCTGCTACGCTCGCTCCACATCGACCCGGACGTGCCGTACGTGCTGTTCGTCGGGCGAATCACGCGGCAGAAAGGCATCTCGCACTTGCTCAACGCTGCCGAGCAGTTGCCCCAGGGCACGCAACTCGTCCTCTGCGCCGGAGCGCCCGACACGCCCGAACTCGCCAAGGAAGTCGAGTCGGCGGTCGAGCGGTTGCAGGCGTCGGGCAGGCTGCGCGTCGTGTGGATCGCCGAGATGCTGCCGCGTGTGCAGGTGGCACGCATCTATGCCGGAGCCGCCGTGTTCTGCTGCCCCTCCGTCTACGAGCCGTTCGGGATCATCAACTTGGAGGCGATGGCGAGCGGCGTGCCGGTCGTGGGGAGTAGAGTTGGTGGCATCCCCGAAGTCGTCGTCGAAGGCGAAACCGGACTGCTCGTCGACGTGCATCCCGACGCCGAGAAGGGATTCTCGCCGCACAATCCCGATGCATTCGAGCGCGGACTCGCCCAGGCAATCACCGCTCTCCTGGCCGATCCGCAAAAAGCCCGAGCGATGGGGTTGGCCGGTCGCGCACGCGTCGAAGAGCGTTTCGCCTGGACCGCCATCGCCGAGCAGACGCACGCGTTCTACGAGCGGCTGACCGGCTGAATCCGTGTGGACCCGGACCGGGCGCGCGTCGTTGCGGATCGTCCACCTAGACGACACGCATGGACCACACGAATATCCGCACCCTCGGCGAACTCAAAGCGTCGGGCTACCAGCCACGCACGGTCAAAGACGAAATCCGCGCCAACCTGATCGCCGCCCTGGAGCGCGGCGACGACCTCTTCCCCGGCATCCTGGGCTACGAGCAAACGGTTCTGCCGCAGATCGAGCACGCCATCCTCGGACGCCACGACTTCATCCTGTTGGGGCTGCGCGGACAAGCCAAGAGCCGACTGGTCCGCAGCCTGCCGCAGTTCTTGGACGAGTACGTCCCCATCGTCCCGGACAGCGATCTGAACGACGACCCGATGCAGCCCATCAGCAAAGCCGCCCGCGACGCCGTCGCCGAGCATGGCGATGACCTGGAAATCGGCTGGTGGCACCGCAGCGAGCGCTACGGCGAAAAGCTGGCGACGCCCGACACGTCGCATCGCGGATCTCATCGGCGACATCGACCCGATCAAGGCGGCGCACAACCGGCTCACCTACGCCGACGAGGACGTGATCCACTTCGGCATCGTGCCGCGCACCAACCGGGGCATCTTCTGCATCAACGAGTTGCCCGATTTGCAGCCGCGCATCCAGGTCGGCCTGCTCAACATCATGGAGGAGCAGGACATCCAGATCCGAGGCTTCAACATCCGCTTTCCGCTCGACGTGCTGATGGTGTTCACGGCCAACCCCGAGGACTATACCAACAGGGGCAGCATCATCACGCCGCTCAAAGACCGCATCGACAGCCAGATCCTGACGCACTACCCGTCGACGGTCGACATCGGCGTGTCGATCACGGATCAGGAGGCGTGGCAGGACCGGGGAGGCGTCCGTCGTCCGCATTCCGCACTTCTTCCGCGAGGTCGTCGAGCAGACGGCGTTCGAGGCACGCGAGAGCGAATACGTCGATCAGAAGAGCGGCGTATCGGCTCGGATGACGCGGGCGTCGCTCGAAAACTTGGTCTCGGCTGCCGAACGACGCGCGATCCGATGCGGCGAGAAGGAGACGACGTTGCGGGTCAGCGATCTGACAGCGGTAGAATCCGCCGTGACGGGCAAGGTCGAGTTGGTCTACGAAGGCGAGCAGACCGGCGCGGCGAGCGTCGCTAGCGTGCTCGTCGGTCGCGCGGCCAAGTCGATCTTCGGTCGCTACTTCCCCGATCCGTCAGACAAAAAGCGTGGTCGGCCCGAGTATCAGTCGGTCATCGACTGGTTCAGCAAAGGCGGAACGGTCGAACTGGAAACCGGCCTGTGCCTGGGCGACTATTCGGCGTCGCTTGAAAAGGTCGACGGACTGGCTGCTGTTGTCAAGAAGCACGCGCCCGAGGGCGATGCGGCCGAACGGCTGGCGGTCATGGAGTTCGTGCTCGAAGGGCTGCATCAGCACTCCCTACTCGGAAAAGAGGCGCACGCCCAGACGCGCCGCTACGCCGACATGATGGGGTCGATGCTGTCGGGCCTGACCTCGTTCGGCGACGACGACGACGAGGACTTCGACGAATCGGCGTACAACTGATGCAGCACGCTGGCGGACGCTTAGCACAGCCGCTCGCCGTCATGTATGACGGCGCTACGGATACCGCGCAACCCGCCACAACATGTCCTCCCCCCAACCGGGGGGAGATGCCGACAGGCGGAGGGGGGACACGCGCGCTGATCTTGGCCCTTCTCCTACTCCTACCCGGCTGCGGCTTCTACTCGCTTACTGGCGCCTCCATCCCGGACGACATCCAGACCGTCGCCATTCCGCTCGCCGATCTGGACGCGGCGACGCCCGTTTCGACGCTCGCCGACGATCTGACGCGCCTTGTCATTGATCGAATGGTGCGGCAAACGCGCCTCGACCTGGAAACCGACGAAGCCGCTGCCGACGCCGTCTTGACGCTGCGCATCACCCAGTACCGTTCGTCTCCGGCGGCGCTGGCGTCCGACGACCGCGCCCAACTCACGCGCGTGTCGATCTCGGTGCAGGCGCGCTATGCTCGGCAAGATGCCGAAGAGCCGATCTTCGACCGCTCGTTTCGCGGCGAGGCCGACTACGATCCCGTCGCCGTCGGGCCGACGGGCGAAGTCGATGCCGCCGCCATTGCGCTGGCCGAAATCGCCGACGACGTGTTTACTGCGGCTACGTCCAATTGGTAAACGCGCGACTGCGGGGTTGCGCGCAAGGTGCGCAGAGTGCGATACTGAGCACCTCCCCACCCTACACCGACCGATGCGCCCTCTCCTACTCGCGCTCCTGATCGCTCTCGCCCCGGCGTGCGCGCCGCCCCCCGCCACGTTCGGAGCCGACGGCCTTCCGCGCAACCGCGATGCGCCGACAGAATCGTCCGAAGAAGCCAATCTGCGCGTAGAGAACGAGCGCCTGCGCCGCCTGCTCGCTGTCGAGACCAGCACAAACGGCGACTGCCCCGCTCCAGAAGACGCCTACCGCGGCGAAACCGTCGAGGTGCTCCTCGCCGACGTGTACTTCGAGAGCGGATCAGCGGATCTGACGGCGGACGGACAGGCACGCTTGGCGCAACTCGCCCAGCGTCTGGACCGCGACTATGGCGGACGCCGCATCCGCGTCGAAGGCCACACCGATAGCCAGCGCATCGGTCCGTCTATCGCCGCGCGCTTTCCGACGAACTGGGAGTTGTCGACCGCCCGAGCTACGGCCGTCGTCCGCTTTTTGGAAACCGAAGGCATGGCCTCGAACCGACTGGAAGCGACCGGACTCGCCAGTCACGACCCCGTCGCTGACAACTCGAGTGCCGAGGGGCGCGCCCGCAACCGCCGCGTGAGGGTCGCCGCGCTGGACTAACTTGCGGCAACTGTCGCCGATTGCCATGCCCGCTCGTCTCGCCCTGTTCGTCCTGCTGATCGCGTTTGCGAGCGGATGCGCGGCCAGCCGCCAGCTTCCACGCGAGCAGATGCTCCGCGCCCACGCCCAGGCTCAGCGCGATAGCCTCGCCCTGATGCTCGCCGACGAGCGCGGACGGCAGTCCATCCTGCGCGACTCGCTCCAGTTCTACGACGACATCGACAGCGGTGCCTACGAACGGCAGATGCGTGTACTCACCGACCGAATCCGCGCCTACGAGTTTCAGCAGGGCGGAAGTATCGCTGGCACGCCCATCGACACGCTATACGCCGACGAACTCTTCGAACCCGCTTCGGCGACGCTCTCGTCACGCGGCACAGCCCTGCTCGACCGCGTCCGTCGCGACTTGGGATCGACGGGCCGCATCCGAGTCGAAGGCCACGCCGACGGCAGCCCCATCGGTCCGAGCCTGCGCGCTCGCTTTGATTCCAATTGGGAGCTAGCTGCTGGACGCGCCGCCGCTGTCGCCCGCTACTTGATTGGAGGCGGAATGGATGCCGACCGCTTCGACGTGGTAAGCCGGGGTGAGACCGCTCCGATTGCCAGCAACGGCACGCCCCAGGGCCGAGCGCAAAACCGGCGGATCGTCCTGTATCGGCTGTAACCCAAGTGGGTAGTGCAGGCGGCGTAGTTTGCGGGATGTCTGCTGTACTCCTCGCTCTCCACGCGCGCGCTCAATCGCTGCTGCCACGCGCTTACGCTCCGTACTCCCATCGTCCGCAAGCCTGCGCGCTGTTGACGGCGGATGGGATAATCGTACCCGGTGTCCGCGTCGAGAACGGCTCGTACGGGTTGACGTGCGACGCGCTGCTCGGCGTGCGCTCGGCTCATGCGTCGACGGGTTCGGCGGCTCCGATTGCTCTCGCATTTGCCCATCCACATACCGCCACGGACCGCCTGCACGCCCGCGCCTGGACTGGCGTCGCCGAGGAGCACGACGAACACGTGCTCGTTCTATCCAACGATCCGATTCCGCCTCTCGACGACTGGTGGACGCCCCAATCCACTCCTCCGACAGACGGCGACGCGTCGCCGAGCGCACTCTGTGATCACGCGATGACACTGGCTTCCCAGCGCGCTGTCGTGTCCGAAAGTGATTTTCCCGTCGGCTGCTGGGGCGAGTCCGTTGCCCTAGATGGAACCGTACGTTGGATTCCAGGCGTCAACGTCGAATCGAGCGACTGGAGCAGGGTTTTGTGTGCAGAACGGGCCGTAATCCATCTTGCGCATGCGTTGGGTTTGCCTATTCCCCGTCGCTTTTTTCTGGCGTGTGTACGCGTTGATGGCTCGCCGTGCGGGGCGTGTCGGCAGTGGCTGACGGAACATGCGGCGTCGGCTGAGATTTGGATGCACCGCCGAAACGGTACTCCGACCCTCACTCATCCCCCCGCCCTGCTGCCCGGCGCGTTCGACGCCGTCAGCCTGCGCATCTGATCGCCGAGCCTGCTCCATGCTGCTTCAAGTCGTCTTGTTTCTGGTCGGCCTGACGCTGCTCTATTTCGGAGCCGAATGGCTGGTCAAAGGAGCCTCGGCGATTGCGCTGCACTTCGGCATCCGCCCCATCGTCGTCGGGCTGACGGTCGTCGCGCTGGGCACGTCGATGCCCGAGTTCGTCGTCAACCTGGCGGCAGCCGCTCGGTGGAGGCGACGGAGGAGGCGATCTGGCGCTGGGCAACATCGTCGGCTCGAACATCGCCAACATCGGGCTGATACTTGGGTCTGAGCGCGATCGTAGCGCCGCTTCTCGTGCAAACGACGACGCTCAAGCGAGAGTACCCGTTCTTCGTCGGCGTGATGGCGCTGTTCTTCGGCCTCGCGCTCGACGGTGAATTGGGCGTTGCTCGACGGCATGATTCTGCTCCTCGCGCTGGTCGGATTCCTGACCTACCTCATCATGGACACGCGGTCGCGCAGCCGCGACAGCAAGGCTCAAGAGCGCCGTCAACGCAGCGCTGGCCGACGTAGGACTCGCCGACGCGGCGCTCGTCGAGGTCGGCCTGGAAAACGCGCCGAAAGACAAGTCGGCATCGATGGCCCGTCGCGTCGTCTTCCTGACCGTCGGCAGCGTGCTGCTGGCTGTGGGCGCCAAAATGATGGTCGACGCAGCCGTGTTTTTCGCCGATCAACTGGCCATCGACCCCGAAATCGTCGGGCTGACGGTCGTCGCCATCGGCACGAGCTCTGCCCGAACTGGCGGCGAGCGTCATCGGAGCGGCGCACGGCGAGGAGGAAATGTCGCTCGGAAACGTGTTGGGAAGCAATATTCTCAACGTCCTGTTCGTCATCGGAACGGTGTCGATCATCACTCCGATCGGCGTCATTCCCGATCAGTTGAGCATCCACATGCCGATCATGCTGGTCTTCAGCCTCCTTATCCTCCCCATGGCGTGGTTCGACCGGCGCATCTCCCGACTCGAAGGCTCGCTGCTGCTCATCGGCTTCCTCTGCTACATCGGGTACGCGGTCTGGCCGTACATGACGTGAGCGGAAGGCGGACTATCGTGCGAGGGGCGGGCAGATGAGATTGCTCGTCGGACATCCGGAAATCGCGTTGATCGGGCTGATCGTCGCGCTCGCCGTCGCGTGGTGGGCCTACCGGCGGACGACGCCTACGCTGACGCCGGGCCTGCGCTGGACGCTGACGGCGCTCCGAGCCGTGACGCTAGCCCTGGTGCTCTTCCTGCTCGCCCAACCGCTGCTGCGTCGGACGACGGTCGAAGAGCAACCGGCATCGGTCGCCCTGCTACTCGACGACAGCCGCAGCGTCGCCCTGGCCGACAGCTTGACGGGCGGACGGCTCGACAGCCTGCTCGCGGCTTTCGGCGACGCGCTGCCCGACGGTGTGCGACCGATCCGCATCGCGTTCGACGCGTCGCCGCGCCGGTTGGCCGATGGCGACACGCTATTTCGAACCGGCGACCGAACCGACATCGGACGCGCGCTGACCTATCCGCGCGAGATGCTGCGCGAGGCCAACGTGCAGGCCGCCGTCTTGGTGACGGACGGGCGCTACACGGCGGGCCGAAACCCGGTCTACGTCGCCGACGACGTGCGCGTGCCGCTCTTCGCCGCTGCCGTGGGCGACACGACGGCCCAGCGCGACGTACGCATCACCCGTCTGGACGCTGCCGAACTGCTCTATCTAGGAGCCGAATCCGCTGCCCGCGTCACCGTCGCCGCTGACGGCGTCGACGCCCAAACACCGCTGACCGTCACGCTTCAACTGGGCGGACGGACGGTCGCAACGGAACGCATCGCTTCGCCCGCAGCCGGGTCGCGCGTATCGGTCGACCTGCCGTTCACGCCGACCGTTCTGGGACCGACACGCCTGACGGCGATTGTGTCGCGCGTTGACGGCGAAGCGACGTATCGCAACAACAGCCGCAGCCTCGCCGCCGACGTGCGCGACGACCGGCGCAGCGTTTTGCTCGTCGCCGGAGCGCCCGAACCAGACGTGTCCGCCGTTCGCGCTGCGCTCGCATCGGACGCCGGGCTGACGCTGACGACGCGCATTCAGAAAGAGCCGGGCGCTTTCTACGAGGGACCGCTTCCCGCACGGCTGGACACGTTCGACGCGTTCGTGCTCGTCGGTTTCCCATCCGAAGCCGCATCCACCGCCGACCTTCAGCGCCTGCTCGCTGCTGCAACGGGAGGCGTCGGCCTGGCGACGTTCGCAACCGCGCGCACCGACCTGGGCAACCTGCGCACACTCGCCCCGCTGCTGCCCGCCACGCCGTCCAGCGCCGCATCCGACGCCGTCGAAGTTCTTCCCGCCGTCACCGCAGCCGGACGCGCGCACCCGATTCTGACGCTGCCCGACGTAGCGCCCATCGCCGACCTGGGCTTGCCTCCGCTTCGCTATCCGGTCGCACGCTGGCAGCCCGAGGCAGGCGCGACGGTCCTGGCGACGACCAACGAACGCGGCGTGACGCTGAACAATCCGATGATGGCGGCGCGACGCGTCGGGCGCGCGCGCTCGTTCGTGCTCGTCGGCGGCGGCGTGTGGCGCTGGCGGACGCTGCCCGAAGCCTTGGCGCAATCCGACGCGTTCTGGCCCGCGTTCGTCGCCAACGTCGTGCGCTGGGTATCGGCGGACGAAGACGGACAGGCGCTACGCATCCGTCCGACAGAATCCGTGTTTGGCGCGGGCGAACCGGTCGTGTTGCAGGGCACGTTGTACGACGAAAGCCGACAGCCCGTAACCGGCGCCCAGATTTCGGTCGACGTGGCGACGCCTGGGGGCGAGACGCTCCCGCTGACACTCCAGAGCCTGGGAGCCGGACGCTACGGACTCGATGCCGGAACGCTGCCCGAAGGCACGTACCGCTTCTCTGCGACGGCTACCCGCGAGGGAGCCGAAATTGGCGAGGACGCCGGATCGTTCGTCGTCGGCCCCGTCGACGCCGAGTTCGCCGACGTCACCGCCGATCTGCCGCTGCTGCAACAGGTCGCCGCCCGGACGGGAGGCCGCGCCGTTCCGTTGGACCAACTGCCTGCCCTCGCTGCCGAACTAGCGCCTCTGCTCCAACCGACGCTCGTCCCCACGACCATCGACGATCCGCTGTGGGACGCGTGGCCGCTCCTCGTGCTCATCGTCTTGCTGCTCACTGCCGAGTGGGTGATGCGCAAGCGCGCCGGATTGGTGTGACGACTGGCCTGCCGCTCCGCCAAGCGTCCATCCCACCGCACCAAGAATGGACGCCACGTGCAGACGACGCATAGCCTCGGCGAAGAGCACGCGATGGGGTACGAGAGCACCTCAGCATGGACGTTCAACAGGAAACCCGCACGTCCTGACGCGTATCCCTGCGTTTCCATCCCGCCGTTCCACCCGTCCATGACGCCCTCGACCGACACCGCTCCCACCGACATGATGCGCGAATTGAACGCCTTCATCGACGAGACGACGGGCATCCCTTTCCATCCGCTCGTTCGATTCGCCGAGCCGCTGTTCGACGCGTACGAAGTCGACTCGGAGCGGGCCGTCGCGCTGGCCGAGGGTGACGTGGAGGATGAGGCGCCGGACGAACTGGTGCTCGTGCTCGAAACGGCTCGCCTGCTGTGGACGGCATTTGGCTTGCCCGAGGCCCAGGCGCGCCGCGCGTTCGCCGACGTTCAGGCGATGATGATGCCCGGCGAGCACGACGAGCAGGACACGGCGATGCTCCACTTGCTGCTGGCCCGCCTGGAAGAGCGCTGGCACGACCTGGGAGGCCCCGACCTCTCGACGGACGCCGAGCCGATGCCATTCGATGCGCTCGCCGACCGCTACCGGAAGCTGTTTCCGCCCCAGTCCGACGCACCTGCCGTCGGAGCCAGCGCCGAAGACCTCGCGCTGTTCGCTCGACCGCTGCTCGACGCGCCCGAAGTCGCCGACGACCTCGACTTGCTGGATCAGCGCATGGAACTGGCACAGGTGTTGTTCGATCTGGCGCGCCACCACGTCCCGTTCGACGAGCAGACGCGCGCCGTCCGCGACCGTTTCCCCGACGAGTCCGACCCCGAGTCGCTCGTGATGGAGATGAACCTCCACTACGTCGAGTACTTTTCCTGAGCGGCACGCTCCTCTGCCGCGCCTCTTCCCAATCGATCCGGCCGATGACCGAGATTCTCCCGCGCCCCCAGCAGGCGCCGACCGACCGCGTGCTCCACGACGATCTGGTCGCCATTCGCCGCCACCTCCACCGCAACCCCGAACTGGGATTCGAAGAGTTCGAGACGGCAGCGTTCATCCGCAAGACGCTGGCCGATCAGGGCTTCACGCCGATCTCGGTTGCCGGAACGGGCACGTATGTCGACATCAAGGGCAACCGGCCCGGCCCACTCGTCGGCTATCGGGCGGACATTGACGCGCTGCCGATTCAGGATCAGAAGCATGTGCCGTACGCGTCGCAAACGCCCGGCGTCGCGCACCTGTGCGGACACGACGCGCACACGACCGTCGGCCTGGGCGTGGCTCGCCTGCTCGATGCGAGACGCGACGAAATCGCCGGGACGATTCGGGTGTTTTTTCAACCCAACGAAGAGGGCACGCCATCGGGTGCGCCGCGCATGATCGCCGAAGGCGTGCTGGATGGCATGGACGCCGTCTTCGGAATCCACGTCGACCCGGCGACGGAATTGGGGCGCTACGGTTTGATCACAGGCCCCGCGACGGCGTCGACCGACCGCTTCGACCTGACGATCCGCAGCGAGTCGACCGGGCATTCGGCACGCCCGCACGAGGTCACCGACACGATCTTTGTCGCCACGACGCTGCTCTCGCAGATCTACGCCCTCGCCGGACGCCGCACCGACGCACGCCGCGCCGCTGTCTTCACCGCCTGCCGAATATCGAGTTCGTCGACCGCCTACAACGTGATTCCGCGCGAAGCCACGATCGGCGGCACCCTCCGCTGCGTCGACATGGAAATGCGCGAAACGATGCGCACGCTGATCGAACGCACCGCCTCGCACATCGCCAACCTGCACGACTGCGAGATCATCGTCGACTTCCTCGACGGCTCGCCACCCGTTCTCAATAACGCGGACTTGATGATGCTCGTCGAACAGACGATCCTCGATACCGTCGGCGAGAGCGCAGTCAAGCGCTTCGATCTGCCGTCGATGGGCGCCGAAGATTTTGCCAGCTACACCCAGATGACGGCGGGCGCCTTCATCCGCGTCGGCACGTGCAGTTCGCCCGAAACCGCCCACCCGGTCCACGACGCCGAGTTCGACCTGGACGAACGCTTTCTGGCCCCGACCGCACAGTTGATGAGCGAGATCCTGATTCGTCGCGGGCAGCAAGGCTAACACGCCTCACGTTCTGATTACTGTCGATACGGTGCAGCCCGCGGACGTGCGGCTCCTCGGAGCGAGATCCGTGGGCGCGGCGTGTAGTTTGGCCTCACGCTCTACCGCCGCTGCCGATGCGCCTCGCTGTTGTCCTTCTGACTCTCTTTCTCGCTCCGGCACTGGCCGCGCAGCCGCTGTCCGTCGTCGACACGTTCGAGGACGGCGACTTCTCGTCGGACCCAACGTGGTCAGGTGACGCGGGCCGATTTGTCGTTTCCGCACTCGACGCAAGTCAAGTACTGCGGCTGAGCGGGCGGGCCGAAGCGGATACTGCTGCGCTGTCGACGCCGTCGGGCGTGAGCGATGGAGCGTGGCGCTTTCGGATCGGCTGGCGCGAGGTGAACCTGAGCACGTCGAGTGGGGCGCGTGTGTATCTGGTCAGCGACCAAGCCGACCTGACAGGCGCGGTCGAGGGCTATTTCCTGCAATTCGGCACCAACAACAGCCCCGAAGTTCGCCTGTACCGGCAAGACGGCCTGCCGACGAGCAACAACCGCGTCGAAATCGGCGCGAGCGGCGACGTGCTGCTCGACGGTGAGCAAACGCTGACCGTCGAGGTGACGCGCGCGGGCGCCGACTGGACCGTCAGCGTCGACGGCGCTCAGGTACTGACGGCGAGCGACGACACGTACAGCCGCAGCGCTGCGTTCGGGTGGTGGATCAAGCACATCGCGAGCACCAACGACGGTTTCTTTCTCGACGACGTGCAGGTCGACGGATCGGCTGGTCCGCCCGACACGACACCTCCCACGATTGCGACGGCTCGCTACGACGAAGAGGCAAACGGATTCGGCCTGACGTTCAGCGAACCCGTCCAGCGCGGCGACGTGGCGGCGGCCAACTTCGCGCTCTCGCCCGGCAGCATCGCGTCCGTCACACCCTTTCCCGCATCGGGCGCCGCCGACAGCGCATTTGTAGCAACGGGCGATCTAGCCAACGGCACCTACCAGCTTTCGGCTTCGGGCATCCGCGACGCCGCCGGAAATGCGATCGCCGATACAACGCTCACCTTCGTCCTCGAACGCGACACCACGCCGCCGTCGATCGCCTCTGTCCTCGTGGAGGGCTTTGTCCTGCGCGTCAGATTCAGCGAGCGCATCGACCGCCCGTGCGATGTCGCCTACCGGCTGGAAGGAGTCGACGCTGGCGCTCCACCGCGCAGCCTGAGCAGCGGATGCGTCGGCGCGGTCGCGGGCGACTCGGCCAGACTCAACCTGCAAGACGAGTTACCCGGCGGCGTGCGCTACCGACTCATCGCACCGGGCCTGACCGACCTGTCAGGAAACGTTCAACCCAACGCTTCGATTGAGTTTGCTCGCGCGTCCACGCCCCAACGCGGCGAAGTAGTCGTCAATGAGTTCATGGCCAGCCCAGACGCAGGCGGAGTCGAATACGTCGAGTTGTTCAACCGCAGCGATCGTGACTTCAACCTGTCGACCTTCGCTCTAGCCGACGCGACCGGCAGCCAGCGCCCCATCGCGTCGAGTGCAGCATTTGCAGCGGGTAGCTACGTCGTCATCGCGTCTGACACCACTGTGCTGCGGTCGCGCTTCCCGGACGGATTCGACGGATCGCGAATCGTGCAATCGACGGTGCCTTCGCTCAACAACGGCGGCGACACCATCGTGCTCTCGTCGAGCGGCGAGGCGGTCGACTCGCTCGTGTACACGTCGGCTCAGGTGCAGCAGGGCGTCGCCCTCGAACGGGTCGACCCAGCGGTACCGGGCGTCGCGTCCAACTTTGCTCTATCTACTGACCCGAGCGGGGGCACGCCGGGGCGCCAGAACGCGCAGTTCGCACCCGACATGACGGCGCCGACCCTGATCAGTCTTCGCGTTGCCGCCGACACGCTCAGGCTGCGCTTTTCGGAGTTCATCCCGGACGCGTGCGCGGCGGGCTACATGCTGCAAGGCGTCGACGCCGACGCTCCCAACGTCGGCATTGGTACGTGTCTCGCGGCAGGCGATTCGGTGCGGCTGGCACTGACGCCTGATCTGCCGCGCGGTGTCGGCTACCGACTCATCGTCACCGACTTGACCGACGCAGCAGGCAACACGCAGCCCCGCATCGAACGCGACGTGCGGATCGGCTTCGTCGCGCAGCCCGGCGAGATCGTCGTCAACGAAGTGCTGGCGGCTCCGGCAACGAGTGACGGATCTGAGTTCGCCGAGTTGCTCAACACGACGGATCGTCCCCTCTCGCTCGACGGGCTGAGCGTGTTCGACAGCGGCGAAACCTTGCGCGCGTTGCCGTCGGGCCTGACGCTGCCGCCCGGCGGGTACCTCGTCCTGGCGCCCGATACCTCGGCGCTGCGCATCCAGTTTCCCGGCGGATTTGGCGGCGCACGGGTCGTCCGCCAGGCGCCGTGGCCGAGCCTGAACAACAGCGGCGACCGCTTCGGGATTGCGCGCGGCACGACGATCATCGACACGCTGCGCTACACGGCGTCGCAGGTCGAGAGTGGCGTCTCGCTCGAACGCGTTGACCCGGCTATCCCAGGCGTGCCTTCCAACCTGCGCGTCTCGACCGACCCGAGCGGCGCCACACCCGGACGCCGCAACACGCAGTTCGCGCCCGACCTCGACCGGCCCACCGTCGTTCGCGCCTATTACACGACCGAGGAGTCGATTGCCGTCCGCTTTTCCGAACCCGTCCAGCCCGGTGGCGTGCTGACGATCGATGGTCAGACGCTGGTAGGCACGGTTCAAGGCGACATGAGTCATCGCGATCGCTCCTCGCGGCGCGTCGACGGTCGGCATCGCGGGCTGGCGTGACCTGCGAGGCAACGCGCTCGCTGGGGCGACGAGCGCTCCTCTTGGGCAGCGTCCGGCGGCGGGCAGCCTCGTCGTGACCGAGATCCTGTTCGCGCCCAACACCGACGCCGATGACGGCCCGATCCAGCCCGAATACGTCGAGTTCTTCAACACGACCGAGCGTCCTGTCACGCTGTTCGGCGTCGCGTTGACCTCGTCGCCGCTAGACGACCGAGCCGACACCGACACCACGCGGCTGGACACCGAGATCGCCATCGCACCCCGTTCGTTCGCCTTGATCTACGACGCCGACTCGTCCGCTCCAGCCGATGGACGCCTACGCGCGGCCTTCTCCAATCTCGACACGTCAGCCGTTCGCATCGGTGTTTCGACTGTTACACCGAGCGGTCTTGCCAACGGCGGCGAGCGGATCGCCCTGTTCGACCTGCGCGCCGGTATCGAAGTCGACGCCGTCCCCTATCAGCCGAGTTGGACCGACGCCAACCGCCGCTCGACGACCGGATTGTCCCTGGAACGCCTCGACCTTGACGCGCCGTCCAACAGCGCGCTGACGTGGGCGAGCAGCATCGCACCGGCGGGCGGCACACCGACGCGCCCCAACAGCGTCACCCGCGATGCGGACGCTCGATCCCCTCAGCCGAGCGAACTCCGCATCACCGAAGTCCTGTTCGACCCGGCTCGCGTCAGCAGCGACGGCCTGCCCGACCAGACCGACTTTTTCGAGATCTACAACGCCTCGTCCGACGCGCTGCGTTTGAACGGCCTGACCCTGCTCGACTCGGGCGACGAGCGCGGCCCCGCCGTCCCGATGCGGTTGGTCTACACGCCGACCACGCTCGCCCCCGGCGCTTACGCCGCTGTCTACGCCGTTTCGGGCATCTACGCCGATGCGACAGACCCCGACCGCACCTTACTAGACGCCTTCCCCGATGCCGACGGAGTCCTGATCGGACAGCGCCGCACGCTCAGCCTGCCCAACGACGGACGCCTGCTCCACCTGACGACGTTTGAAAACGTGACGCTCGACTCAGTCCGCTACACCCCCGACTGGCACAACCCCGCCGTGCGCGACGGAACCGGCCTGTCGCTCGAAAAGATCGACCCGCTGGCCTCCTCCAACGACGCGTCGAGTTGGGGCACGTCCGCCGCAACCGATGGCGCAACCCCCGCCCAGCGCAACAGCCTGACACCCACCGATGGAGACAGCGATCTCGACCAGCCCGGCCTCGCCATTTCACCTTCTCCGTTCTCCCCCGACGCCGACGGGTTCGAGGACGTAGCCACGATCCGCTACCGGTTGCGTGGGGCGTCGAACAGCATCCGCGTTCGCATTTTCGACCACCGAGGGCGAGAAGTCCGCGAGTTGCGCCGCGTCACGCTCGCCGGACAAAGCGGAACGCTGTCGTGGGACGGCTACGACGACGACGGCGACGCGCTGCGCATCGGCCTGTATGTCGTGCACCTGGAAGCCGTCGACACGGACGGAGGCGTCGAGAGTCACCGCGCTGTCGTCGCCCTGGTTCGCGAGTTGTAGCGAGCCGGTTCGCTGGCCTCGCTATCCTTGCTCGGCCATCTCGTAATGCGCCATCAATCCGTCGAGCAAGCGCCGCGTCGAACGGTCGACGATGGCTTGAACGTCTGAGAATCCATCTGCACCGCCGTAGTAGGGATCGGGGACAGAGAAGTCGCCGGGGTCTTCGTCGAACTCGCGGAGCAGGCGGATCTTTGGACTATTGGCGTCATCCGTATCCAGGGCGAGCACGTCAGAAAGATTGCGCTTATCCATCGCCAGGACGTGATCGTAGTACGATAGGTCAGCGCTCGTCACCTGGCGCGCAGCATGCTCGGCCAGAGAAATGCCGTGGCGGTTGGCTTCAGCGACGGTTCGTGGATCGGCAGGACTTCCCACGTGCCAATCGCCCGTTCCCGACGACGCGATCTCGAAGTGGTCGGCGACGCCTTTCGCGTGTGCGTGTGCTCTGAACAGCGCTTCGGCGAGCGGGCTGCGGCAGATGTTGCCCAAACAGACGAACAGGACGCGAACGGGACGAGCAGCAGAATCAGACATATGCGGAAGATCGGAAAAGCGGTCGAACGCCCCGCCCTCAGCCCCGTGCCCACCGATCAGAATCGAAAGGCAGTCGCGTCTTCGACACCTTCGGCTTCCAGCAGCGCGATGTAGTGATCGGCGCGCGCTGAATCTGTAGCTGTTTGCTCGTTCTGGTACGCGGAAACGACGTACACCGCCCAAGGCATCGCCTCACCCTCGGCTATGGCGCGCTCGAGGTAGCGCACGCCTCGGGCCGAGTCGGGGCCGAAGAAGTACTCCAGTTGGCCTCGCATTCCCATCGCCCGTACCGATCCTCCTGCGATGGCTGCATCGTAGTACGCCAGAGCCTTTGGGCGCATAGCCTCTTCTGCGACAAACTGTCCAGCGAATCGCAGATTGGCCCGCTCGTGATGCGGGTCGAGGAAGAGCGAGTCCCGATACGCCTGATCGACACGCTGCTGGAGCGAAGCGGCTTCGTCCAGGTCCGGCGCGATGACGTGCGCCACATAGTCGACACGTGGATCGAGCACGTGGCCGGTTTTCAGGATAGGCGCAAGGTCACTCATCGCCTGCACGTCTCCCGCTTTTGCTCCCGAGCGTAAGTGGGCGACGTAGGCGTCGTAGTCCCGCGCATCGAGAGCGGCTTGCGCCCTGGTCCATCCGTCAGGGTCAGGCTGGACGCATGAGGACAA
The DNA here is from genome assembly GCA_963793245.1 of Rhodothermales bacterium. Taxonomy (GTDB): domain Bacteria; phylum Bacteroidota; class Rhodothermia; order Rhodothermales; family BA12; genus CAXBBB01. The sequence goes on along the minus strand of CAWBZG010000002.1, from coordinate 256,881 downwards.
GACGAGGAAGAAGACCAGAACGAGACGCATACCAGACAGAGGCACATAGGAGGGAGGTACTCGGCACATCGGCACATTCCATGCCGCCCTCGAGGAAAAATGCGATGCGGCTGGGTGTTCAACCCCGACACATTTTATTGCAGGCGTCCGCTCAAGCGAGAAAAAATCGCTTTATCTAGTGACGCACTTCGTCTATATCTCTCCCCTGCTCCATGCGCTTCCTCCTCTGCGCAGCCCTCGCCTTCGGCGGCCTGCTGCTCCCCTCGCCTGACGTATCCGCTCAGACGCTCGCCCTCACCGCCAACGCCAGCACGCGTGGCCTGGGCGTTGGCGGCGTCGTCCGCATCACCGACAACCTCAACGCGCGCGCCAACGTGCGTTTCTTCGACTTCACCTACGAGGACACCGAGATAGTCGACGGCAGAAACGTCGACTATTCCGCCAATGCCGATCTGCTATCGGGCGCCATCCTCGTCGACTTCCATCCGTTCAGCAATGCGTTCCGGCTTAGCGGAGGCGCCATCTTTAACGGAAACGGCGGCTCGGGAACGATCATGCTCGCAGACAACGAGACGGTCAAAGTCGGCAACCGGACGTATACGGCCAGCGATGTAGGGCAGGTCGATGCCGACATCACGTTGGGTTCTTCCGTTGCTCCCTACGTATCACTGGGCATCGGCAACGCGCTCTCGCGCCGCGTCGGGTTCATGGGCGAAATCGGTGTCATGTATCAGGGATCGCCGACCGTCGACCTCTCCGGCACGAAGCTGATCGAACCCACCGCCGACGCAGCCAACAAGCAAGTTCTGGAGGACAACCTCGAAGAGTATCAGTTCTACCCCGTCATCTCGCTCGGCTTCTCGGTTCGCCTGTTTTAACTAATCCCTACCTCTCTATTTCCCCTCCGGCTATGCGTATGCCCCGCGTTTTTCTCTTTGCCCTCCTATTCGCCGTCGTCGGGTTGACCGGATGTGAGTTTTCCGACCCGCTTGAAGGCTTCGAACTCCGTTTCGCCGTCGAAGACACCGACATCGACCTCGGCGCTGGTATCACCACCCAGGTCAGGCCCGGTGAAGCTACCGTTCAAACCGAAACGATCAATAGCTCACTCAGCGACGACATCAAGGGCATCAACACGATCGCGAACCTCAAGCTCACCCCAACGATGTTCACCTTTACCGCGTCGGCTAGCGGCAAATCGGCGGCTCCCTCGGGCGTCGTCAATGGCTACATCACGATCGGCCCGGTCCCCGTTCCCGGAACGCCGATTCGAATTACGGTCACAGACGGAGTCGTCACCGCCGTCAGCCCGTCGACGCTGCTCGGTCCCGATGCAACCCTGGATACGAGCGCGTACGAGCGATACCTGGCTCTGCTTCCGGCCAACCAACGCCCCAACCTCGACGACTTCAAATCGCTCTCGGTCGACGAGATCCGTCAGCGCATCGCTGCAGCACTCTCAGGTACCTCGTTTCCGATCAGCTTCGGCCTGACCGTCGAGTCGAGCAACCCCAACGACCCGCTCACCGGAGCGATCAAGATCAGCGGGATCAGCTTCTCGGGCAACGTGACCGCCAAGTAAGCTGCATGTTCTGCATCGACACGGTCCTCCTGCGCTGCGTGGGAGGACCGTTTTGCGTTTGTATGGGGAGCCTGATAGCGCCACTGCCCGTACGTCACGGCTCACCTACCGACCTGCCGTGCTCGATCTCTTCGCCTCGCCCGAACCCGACACGCCTACCGTTCGCAGCGTGTCCGACTTGGCTGCCGAGATCCGGGCCGTGCTGGAAACCGACTTCGATCAGGTCTATGTCGAGGGCGAACTGTCGAACTTCAAATCGTACCCGTCCGGCCACCTCTATTACTCACTCAAAGACGAAAGCGCGCAGATCCGGGGGGTGATGTGGAAAAGCCAGGCGCGCGGCGTCTTTTTCACGCCTGAGAACGGGATGCAGGTGCGCATCCGGGGACGCGTGAGCCACTACGCCGCACGGGGCGACACGCAGCTCGTCGCCGATTCGATGGAGCCTGCCGGAGAGGGCGCGCTGATGGCGGCGTTCGATGCGCTCAAGGCCAAACTCGCGAGCGAAGGGCTGCTCGACGAGTCACGCAAGAAGCCGCTGCCCCTCTACCCCGAGCGCATCGGCGTCGTCACGTCGGGACAGAGCGCGGCGCTGCGCGACATCCTCGCGGTTCTGGAGCGTCGGTTTCCGCTGGCCCAGGTGTTCGTACTCGGCGTGCGCGTGCAGGGCATCGGGGCCGCCACGCAGATCGCCGAAGCCGTCGCCACGTTTGCAGGTTTGGAAGAGGGCGATCCGTACCGCCCGGACGTGCTGATCGTCGGTCGCGGCGGAGGCAGCATGGAAGACCTGTGGGCGTTCAACGAGGAGCCGGTCGCCAGAGCAATCGCCGAGTGCCCGATACCCGTCGTGTCGGCGGTGGGCCACGAAACGGACTTTTCGATCAGCGATTTCGTCGCCGACGTGCGTGCTGCTACCCCGTCGATGGCTGCTGAAATCGTCGTCCCCAACGCCGCCGAAACACGCGCCTTGCTCCATGGCTACGCCGCCACACTCGCCGATGCCTCACGCGCCAAGATTGACGCCGGGCGGTTCGCCGTACAGCGTCTGACCGGATCGTCTGCTTTTTATCGCACCCCTCAACGCGTCCGCGACGCACGCGTGCAGACCGAGCGGCAGGTCGAGCGGATGCAGCGTCTGTTGGCCGAACGGATGGATGGACTTCGCCGCCGAGCCGAAGTCGCTCAGGCGCGGATATCGGCCCTTGATCCGGTAGCGCCTCTTCGTAGAGGCTACGCGCGCGTCGAGACGAGCGAAGGCCAAGCGGTTTCGTCCGCCGACGTTGCCCGAGCGCTCGACGAGATCCACCTTCGCTTTGCCGATGGTACCGTCGAGGCGCGTCCGACGAGGAATGTGTGACGGAACGACGATGGGGAACCACGCTGGCTTCTCCTCTTTTGTCCGAGTGGCATAACGCCTACCTTTAGGTTCGATTCAACCACTCCGCTCCCCAATGGCTACGTCCGAGATCACGCTGGCGATTCAACCCGCCCAGCGGTTCAGCATCACCGACGTAAATCAGTTGCTGCGTGAGGAGCACGGCGATTTCCTGCACGGTTTCCCCAAGGCGCTCTACACGTCGTTCCACACTACGGCGGGCTATTTCGAGCAAGCGGTGTGCAACGAACTGTCGCACTCCAAAGACTCGCTCCAGGACTTCGTTCGCGCCTACCAGAAGCTGTATCCGGCGGGAGCGGGCTACCGCCACGACATGCTCGAACACCGCGACGAGCTGACCGAAGCGCAAAAAGTCAACGAACCCCTCAACGGCGACTCGCACCTGACGTTTATCGGAACCGGCCTGCTCAACTGCGTCACCTACGACGTGCAGGAAGACAACCCGGCCTACTTCGTCGACCTCGACGGCGTCTTCCGCTCGCAGCGTAGGACCCGCAAGACGACGATCACCGGCTTCACCGACGAAGTCGTCGCCGAAGAGCGCTGTATCCGAGTGCCTGCCAGCCGCAGCCGCGTCGACGCATTCAACCTCCGCGACGCGCGACTGGGCTTCCTCGACGAAATTGACGCCCACATTCAGCGGTTGGGTATCTCCAAAGGACGCGTCGAGTTGAGCCTGTCCGACGACGAACGCGGCGCCGCGCTGACGGTCAACGAGTACGAGACACTGCTGATGCGCCACGACTTAGCCGACGTGATCCGAAACCCGTTCCGCTTCGTCGCCGAACAGGGCTGGCACATGCTCCGCGATCCACGCAGCGTGCCCAGCAAAGCGCTCAACTATGCCAAGTACGATTTCGTCTTGGTCGTCAACCGCCTGCTCGACAAGCTCGGACTGCGCGGAACGCCCGTCGAGAAGGTGACCGACCGACTGATCGGAAGCGCCGCTGCCCGTCGCCTTCACATGAAGCGCGCCGTCAGCCTCCCAATCTCGGATCAGGCGACGTCCGGCGTGGGCCGCGTGCTCCACGGCACCTACCAGAGTCCGATTCTGATCCAGTGGCGCAGCGCTGCGCAAGAAGCTCGCTGCCTCGAAGTGAAGTTCATCGCGTTCGAGTAGGCTGGGCCAAGCGGCAACGCAGAAGGCTACGCGTGCGTATCGTGAGAACGCCGAACGCCCGCCCCGCCATGCCTCCGCTGATTCACCTTCCTGCCGATCTTGTCTCGTCTCCGACGCTTGCGCTTCAGTTAGAAGAGTTGCAGCGCATGCTCGCTGATGAAACCCAAAAGCGAGAGGCGTTCATCGACGCCATTCAGCCGCATGAGAAGGGTGAGTTCATCAACGGAAAAGTGATCATGCATAGCCCTGCCAGAGCAGCCCACGTCGAAATTACCTGCCGACTCGTGACGCTTTTACGCGCCCACACGCAGCAACATCGATTAGGGAAAGTGCTGTCGGAGAAGGCGATGATCTCGCTAACGCGCAACGACTATGAGCCAGACGTGTGCTTCTTCGGAAAGGAGAAAAGCGCTGCGATTCATCCAGATAGCCTTCGTCTTGCCGCTCCTGACTTGGCTGCCGAAGTCCTTTCACCCGGCACGGAAGCGCGCGACCGAGGGGTCAAGATGGACGATTATGCTGCGCATGGCGTAGCCGAATACTGGATCATAGACCCCGATGCGGAAACAGTCGAACAGTACGTGTCGGATGACTCCGAGCCGTACGCTCTGCGGATGAAGTCCAGCACTGGTATGCTCGTAAGCGTCGCTGTAGAAGGATTCACTGTTCCTGTTCGTGCTTTGTTCGACGATGAGGCAAACGTGGCGGCGCTGCGCGATCTGCTCAGATAGATTCAGCGAGAAAGCTGTCACAGCGTTGAACGGGCCGATCAGATCAAACTCTTCGACTGCCCACCGTCGGCGTTGAGGCAGGCGCCGGTGATGAGGCTGGCACGTGCGGACAGGAGGAACGCGGCGACATCGCCGATCTCTTCTGCTGTTCCGAATCGGCCTAAGGGGATGTTGTCGGCGACAAACTGCTTCATCGCTTCGGGGTCGGCCTTGACGCGTTTGTCCCATGAGCCACCTTCGAACCGGATGCTGCCCGGGGCGAGCGTGTTGACGCGGATGCCCTCGCCCGCCAACTCAAGCGACATGATCTTGGCCGCGCTGATGAGCGCGCTTTTGGTCGCGTTGTAGATCGAAAGTCCTGCGCCTCCGGCTTCACGACCGAAGATCGACGCGACGAACAGCATCGCGCCACCGCCCCGCTTGCGCATCGCCGGGATTGCGGTTCGTGCCAGACGCAGGTGGGCTTGGAAGTTGAGGTTGAGGATATCGGCCCAGTCGTCGTCTGTCGTTTCGGCGAAGGGTTTGCGCCGGTTGCCGCCCGCATTTCCTACGAGAAGATCCAGCCCACCGAAGCGCTCGACGGCGCTATCCACTAGCGTTTGGGCGGCTCCTCCTTCCGTCACGTCAGCGGCAACGGCGTGGACCTCGACGCCGTGCTCGCGTAGTTGCTCGGCCTTCTCGCCCAGTGCTTCCTCGCCACGAGCCGTGATGAGGAGCGAGCAGCCTTCTCGGGCGAGTCGGTCCGCGATAGCGGCGCCGAGTCCGCGTGAGGCTCCGGCGACGAGGGCGACTTTTCCGTTGAGTTCGAGATCCATGAGAGGGGAAGAAGGAGAGTTCAGGTAAGAAATGCCCCTAACCGATTGCGCCTCCTTGTGGTTCGACGCTCATCCTCTCCATTTTCTACGACTTCATGCGACTCGATGCCACGACACGGTCTGACTCCAACTCGTTTGGCTCTTCCAAATCGAGCAGAGGAACAGACACCGCTTCCTTACGCGACTCAGAGCGCTCCAATAAGCGTTCGGCGATGCCCTCGATCTGCTGTCCTCGCCTATCCGCCCAGCGGGGTAGCATCAGGATTGTCGAAAGAATCAACGCCCCTCCCATTAAACCGAAAGGTGCACTCGGGAGAGCTGCCTTAGGGTCGCCAAAAAAGAAACCGCTGGCTATTGAGACAAGCGCTACTATCACGAAGACGCTGCCTAGAATAAGATTCGATTTCGCGTTTCCCTTTCGCGTCCCAAACCGCACGCGGTGCCCACCGTCTGACCGTTCGACGATGGCGTATAGGTTGCTGTTGCGCCACTCTCGCACGGTTCCAGTCGAACGCTCCTTCCCCTTTGCATCGAACGTGTAGCGCAGGTCCGACACCAACACCTCCCACTCATCGTCCGTCAGCGGCGCGTCGAGGTAGACGGTACGCGAGACGCCGACGGGAAGCCCAAAGTAGCGAGTGGGCGGCGGTGCGGGTTCGAGGCGGTCGAGCGAGGCGGCTGCTCGGGCCACAAACGCGGGTGAAAGCCCGGCTTCCTCGCCGATCTGCGTCAGTTCAGCCAGCGTCAAGCCATCGTCGGATCCCAGACGACGCTGCACTTCGTCCTGCTCCTCGGCGGCGCGGGCGAAGATGGCCCGGATTTCGGTTTCGTCGTAGCGGCGCTCGGACATAGCAGCGAGTGTGTGGGGAAATCAGATGTACGAGGCGGATACGCGGCTGTTGCGCCCAGGCAGCAGATGACCAGGCAGGAATCGTCATCGTCGCGTAGGGGGCCGGGTGGACCGTCGTACCTTGTAAGGATACCGTTTTCCGTTTTTTCCCGCTCTCGTTTTGGCCCGCAGCTTCATCAAGTCCCTCGATCTCACCTCGCGCGCGCAGGAGAAAACCCGCCTCGACGAGGCCAAAGCCGACGCCAAAGCCTCGTCCGGCGACGAACTGCCCGAAGTGTCGGTCTCGCAACTGCCCGAGCCGCTCCAAGATGCCGTTGCGTCAGCAGGATGGGACAGCCTGATGCCGGTCCAGCAGAAGAGCATTCCGCCGCTCCTCGAAGGCCGCGACCTGATCGTGCAGTCCAAAACCGGCTCGGGCAAAACCGGCGCGTTTTTGCTCCCGCTCTTTCAAACGCTCGACCCGGACGAACAGAAGGTCCAGGCGCTGATCATGGCGCCGACGCGCGAGTTGGCGCGGCAGATCCACGCCGAGTTTGAGCGGTTGGGCGGCGGGTCCGGCCTGACGAGCGTCCTCGTCTATGGCGGCGTGTCGTACGAGCAGCAGAATGCGGCGCTGAGAGGCGGCGTCCAGGTCGTCATCGGAACGCCCGGGCGTATCCTCGACCACTTAGAGCGGCGCACGTTCACGCTCGACGCCTTGCGCGCGCTGATTCTCGACGAGGCCGACGAGATGCTGTCGATGGGCTTCTACCCGGCGATGCGTCGCTTGAAGCGCTACCTGCCTCGCAAGCGCCAGTCGATGATGTTCTCGGCGACGATGCCCGGCGCCGTCCGCGCGCTCGCCAAAGAGTTTCTCAACGAACCCGACTTCCTCGCCCTCGCCAGCGGCAATGTCAACGTGAGCGGAATCTCGCACCGTTACTACGTCGTCGATGGGATGGAGAAAGACCGGACACTGGTGCGGCTGATCGAGATGGAAAACCCCAAGTCGGCGATCATCTTTTGCAACACCAAGCGTGAGGTCGAATACCTGACGCAGTTCCTGCGCAACTATGGTCACGATGCGGGTGAGATCTCGGGCGACCTGTCGCAAAAGGCGCGGGAGAAGATCATGGCGCGTATCCGGGACAACAACCTGCGCTTCCTGATCGCGACCGACGTGGCCGCGCGCGGCATCGACATCGAAGACCTGAGCCACGTGTTTCAGTACGACGTCGCTCAGGATCCTGAGTATTACGTCCACCGCAGCGGGCGAACCGCGCGCGCGGGCAAGGCGGGAACGGCCATCTCCATCGTCACCAACGCGGACAAGTCCAAGCTGACGAGCATCGGTCGACGCTACGACATCCCGCTCGAACTGCGCGACGCGCCGACCGACGAGCAACTGAGCGAACGCTTGGGAGAACGCATCACCGAAACGCTCGAAGCGTCGATGCGCGAAGCGACAACGATTGGCAAGGAGCGCGCCGAACGCTTCGTCCCGCTGGTGAAGGAGCTGGCACAGGAGGAGCCTATGCTTCTCGCGTTGCTGCTCGACGAGATGTACCACTCAAACCAGCACGCGCCGCCTGCGCCCGAACTGGAAAACCAGGAGCGCGCCGAACGCTTCGGAGGCAAAGACCGCGACGACGACAAAGCACGCGGCAAACGCAGCAGCCAACGTTCGGACGAAGATGCTCCCAGCGACAGCGGCGAAGACAAGCCCAAACGCCGCAAGAAGCGCCGCCGTCGCGAAGAGGAAGAGTCAGCGTCTGACCAAGCGCAGGAAGCAGGCTCCGAACGTCACGACGACACAGGCAGCGACGAAAGCTGAGTGAGACGCGATTCTCTACAAAGAAACCTGCCAAGCTCATACTTGGCAGGTTTCTTTTTGGCTGTGTCTCTCAAACCAGCGAATTCCTGACGTCCAACGGAGCGCGTGGATAGAGCAGGCTGATACCGAACGATTCGGGCGCGCTGTTCAACGAAGTGCGTAGCCGTCTCGCCGAACGGTTCGCTGATCTCTTCCGCAGACCTATCACGCTCAGAAGATTGAGGCGCCCGTCTTGGTCGTCAGCAGTTCGAGAGCCATCGTTCCGGCGAGCGAGTTTCCTTTCGCTCCCAACCCTGGCGACCACACAGTTGCCACGAACGATCCGGGCAATACGGCGACGATCCCGCCGCCGACTCCACTCTTCGCAGGTAGTCCTACGCGATATGCAAAGTCTCCGGCCTCGTCGTACACGCCACACGTCAGCATGACGGCGTTGAGACGCTTGGCCTGGCGTGGCGTTACGATCGGCACGTCGACGGGCGAGCGCCCACCCGTGGCGAGAAACGTGAACACCCGGCACAATTCCGTAGTGCTCATGGCGAGCGAGCACAGCAAACAGTAGGCTTCCATCACGCGCTCAGGATCGCCGCGCAGCACTCCGAACGACTTCAAAAAGTAGGCGAGCGCCCGGTTACCGTCCCCGCTCGCGAACTCGGCCTCGGCTACGGTTCGGTCGTACATCAGCGCCGGATCATCGGCAGCCTCACGAACGAAGGCGAGAAAGGGGTCCGGCCCAGGTGGTGCTGCGTCGAGCACCGTGTCCACCACAACGAGCGCCCCTGCGTTGATCATCGGATTACGGGGGCGGCCTTGCTCCACTTCCAGTTGGACGAGCGAGTTGAAGGCCGTTCCAGACGGCTCACGTCCCACGCGCTCCCAGACGGCATCGCCCACAAGACGCATCGCCAGACCGAGGCTGAGAACCTTCGCGATGCTCTGAATGGAGAACGATTCCTCGGAGTCTCCCACAGTGTGTGTAGAACCACCGACCGTACGCAGGGACATACCGAAGCGGCCACGGGGCACTTCTCCTAGCGGGGCGATATAGTCTGCGACCCGGCCTTGGCTCAGTAGCGGACGGCATTCTTCTCTAATCTCAGTGAGAATACGCGCGTAGTCCATGAGGCTTACTTCCGATGATAATGCTCAGACTGCACGGTGTGTCGAGAGTGGGTTCACGCCTCAGGTTTTCAACGCAGTCGCTCGTAAGACGCTTTCTACCGCCTCACCGTCACACCAGCGGCTTTCCGGTATCTAGCGGACGCGATGCTGGAGCGGCGCGGTAGCGAGCGATGCGGGCGCGCTGCTCGACGATCTCGGTCGCCAGTTTGTAGGCGATGAAGCCTGTTACGCCAAAGCAGACGCTGTAAAACGGATCGGTAAACGGTTCAGCGACGACTCGCTCGAATAGCCATGCCATGATGCCCGTCGCCACGCCGCCCGCTGCGGCAAAGACGACAACGTAGAGAACCCAGAGGCCGAGGGCGGGCAGAATGGTGCGCATATGGGCGGACAAAAAAGAGGAGTGGGAAGCCGCAAAATAGGGCGCCTCACAACGTCGCGGACATCGGCTCCTCATCCAGCGAAGCCTGAAAGACGGTGTTTGGGAGCGTGACCGTGATGGTGGTGCGCTGCCTCGGCTGACCGTGAAAGGCGAGAGTCGCGCCGATCAAATCCGCGAGCAGGTATCAGAGCGCTAATCTCAGCCTCATGCCTTCGTAATTGGTACTATCGCTCCACCTGCTCCACACGTGAGTGACACACCCTGCGAGGTGGCTCAGGCCATTACCCCTCTCCGAAAGAGCGTGTCCGAGACGTGGTCGGGGACGGCGCTCAGGTCGCGGAACGCACGAGCGCGCTCGCGGATGGCATTGTCGTCCAAGTCGGCTAGGCGGGCCGGGCCGAATGCTTCGACGCAGTGCGAGGCCATCACGCTGCCGTAGACGACGGCAGACTTGATCGTGTCGAGCGTCACGTCGCCCTGCCCAGTCGAGGTAACCTGCAAAGCCGCCAAGGAACGTATCTCCGGCGCCGGTGGGGTCTTGGATGTCTTCGATGGGAAGCGCGGGGGCGACAAAAATCTGCTCGTCGTGCAGCAGTAGCGCGCCGTGCTCGCCCTTGGTGACGACGAGCGTCTGCGGTCCCATCGCGCGCACTTTACGCGCTGCCGTGATCAGGTTCGGCTCTCCGGCGAGTTCGCGGACTTCGGCATCGTTGGCGGCGAGCACGTCGACCTTTTTGAGCACTTCGCGCAGCGTGTCCGGCGTGTGCTCGATCCAGAAGTTCATCGTATCGAGGATCGTCAAGCGTGGCGAGTCGAGTTGGTCGAGCACCTGGAGTTGCACGCTCGGATCGAGGTTGCCCAGACAGACGATGTCGGCATCGCGGTAGCGGACGGGCAGCTTCGGCTCGAACGTCGCCAGCACGTTGAGGTGCGTCGCCAGCGTGTCGCGCATGTTCATATCGTAGTGGTAGCGCCCTTCCCACGCGAACGTCTTGCCTTCGGGTTGCACTTCGAGTCCTTCCAGATCAACCCCTGCGTGGGCCAGCGTAGCCCGGTAGTCGTCCGGAAAGTCGCCGCCTACGACGCCGACGAGCCGCACGTCCTGAGCGAAGTAGCGCGCCGAGAGCGTGATGTAGGAGGCGCTACCGCCGAGCACGCGCTGAGGTGCTTGAAACGGGGTTTCGATGGTATCGAACGCTACGGTTCCTACGGCGAGGACGCTCATGGCAAGGGAGTTGAGAAGGCGCGGACGTGAAGCGTACCGAAGGGGCACAGCCGAAAAAGGTACGGCCCCTCACCCTCCAGAGAGAGCAAGGGGCCGTGTAGATCAGGCGGAGTCAGCACCGATTCGGTGTCGAGTCTGCACTCAGCGAAGGATGCCGGTCACGTCGCCGATCTTCTTGACGACGTACGCCGCAACGACGGTACGGGCGGCTGCCATCGCGCGTTCGCTCATCTCGGCACCGACATGGGCGGCGGAAGAGGCTTCGTTCGCCAGGTGCTTGCCCTGCTTGCGTGCCTTTTTGCTCACCTTCTTGAACTCCTTGCTCGCCGTGCCCGAGAACTCGTCGACGGACTGATAGGCATCGTCGGCCAAGTGCGAAACGCGATCCGACGCAGTCGACGCATAGTCGGCGATGACTTCGCCTGCTTTGCTGGCTCCTTTCGATGCTTCGTGAGCGGCTTTGGCGCTTCCGGCAGCAATCGCGGCTCCGGCTACGGCAGCGCTCTTCAAGATCTCCTCGCCCAGCGAAGACGCGCGCTCCCCGACCTGATGCGCGCCGCTCTGGACGCGCTGCTTGAAGGTCGGAGGCGGCGGCGGGCTGAATGCCGAGCCGATGGCACGCCCCAGGAGCAATCCACCGCCGACTGCGATGGCTACGGCAATCGCGGGGTTGTCTTCGACCCACGTTTTGACCTGGGTACGAGCTTGAGCAGCATCGAACTCGGCGGCTTGAGCGCGCAGATTATCGAGCACGCCCGAGAGGTCTTCGCGCGTCTTGTCGAACGTAGCTGAGAGATCAGCAGTGAACGATTCGAGGCGAGCCGTGACGTCAGCGGCGACGGCTTCGGCTTGTTCTGCTTTGGTTTCTGTCGCTTCGGAAGCGGAGGTATTGGCGGTTGCCATATCGGTATGAGGTATAAACAGTAAAGAGAGGTTAGCGGCGGAGCGAGATGCCCAGGAACGTGCCCAGCGCAAAGGCGCCGATCATGGCGACGGTCTGATTCTGCTCCATCCATGCCTGCGCCTGGTCGAGCAAGCCTTCGGCGGTATCCTTGAAGGCGGAGTGCTCGGGCAGTTGGTGCGACAGCGGAGCCGTCGGTGGCAGTGCACGCTTCGGCGCTATGGGAGGGACAGGCGGAGTCGGCGCGTCGAGAGTAGATGAGCCGTCGCCACCGATAGGGGAAGAAGTCATGGCGGCTTAGCGGCGACCGAGAATCGCACCGACGACGACGCCGACCACGAACGCGCCCGAGAGCGACGGCAGCGGATTGTCGCCGACCGTTTCTCTGCTGCGTCCATAGTAGCTGCCGACCTGCTCGCCGAATGAGACCGTCAGATCGCTGAGTTTCGCGTAGTACTCGGTTGCCAGTTCTTGTGCCTTGGCGAGCGCATCGAGGTCGACGCCGACGGGCGTTTCGTTGGCTTGGGGAGCCAGACGCGCGGCCTCTTGCGTGACCTCGGCGCCAGTCGCGTGGGCGACGGGCTGATCGGGCGTGACGGGGGGATGGGCGGCCGAGCGTTCCTCGGGATTGCGGTTGCTCATGACGAAAAGGTGAGATTCGGGAGAGAGGGGGCGCACGCCCCAAATAGGACGAGCGGGTTATCTATCCTATCCGCCTCGCCCCTCGCAAGATGCTTGCGCCTGGGTGTGTAGCAACTTATTTACCCACCACGCCGGACGCGTTTCGACAGCCGCCTGCGTTGTGCCACTCTCTCCCCTTTTCGACCTCTCGCCCGTGCCGAGTCTCCGGTCTCTCCGACGCTCGCTGTTCCTGTTTGCAGCCTGCGTCGGCCTGACGCCCGCCTATGCCCAAGCTCCGTCGGTTGCCTTGCTGCCGTCGCCGAGTCTGTCGCACATGGCGTCCCCGCTCGCCCTTACCAGCGACGACGTCCGCATGACCGGCGCCTATGCCGATGCGTTCGCTCTGTACGGCGATCAGCGCTACGATGCAGCCGCGCGTGCGTTTGCGTCGGCTCGCTCCATCGACCCGAGCGCTGCATTGGCTTCCGAAGCGACGCTGTTCGAGGCCGTCAGCCTGCTGGGTGCCGGGCAAAGCGCCCAAGCCGTTCGGCTGCTGACCAGTTTCGAGGCCGAGCATCCCACGCATCCCCAGGCCGCACGCGCTCGCCTGGCCGCCGCGCGCTACTTCTTCGACGCCGGAGATTTCGCCCTGGCCGACCAGACGCTCGACGTGCTCACGCGCCGCCTCAACGCGCCGACCGCCGAGGCGCGCGAAACGCTCGCCGAAGCACTCTATCGCCAGGCCGATGCCGCGCGTGAGCAGGGGCAAGAGGACCGCGCCCTCGACCTGTATCGCCTGTCCGCCGACCGTTTTCCCGATGCTCAGACGGCGCCTTCGGCCCTCTACGCTCAGGCGTTCCACCAGGTGCGGTTGGAGCGGTTGCAGGACGCCGCCAACACGTTCGAAGTGCTGGGCGCGCGCTACCCACAGACGACGTACGGCCAATCGCTCGGACTGGCGTTCGCTGAAGTCTACTACGAACTGGGCGACTGGCAGCGGCTGACGCAAACCGTCGAACCCCGCTTGTCGACGCTGAATGGTGCCGCGCGTGAGCGGACGCTGTTCCTGCTCGCCGAAGGCTACAACCGGCAGCAGCGCTACGACGAAGCGGTCGGTCATTACCGCACACTACTCGCCGATTTCGCCGGAGGAGGCTACTACGCCCGCAGCCTGTATGGAATGGGACGCGCGCTGCTCGAATCGGGGCAGCCGGGCGATGCGGCACAGTTTCTCGGATTGGGCGCCCAAGAAGCGCAGAGCGATAGCGTCGGATCGCGCGCTGCGTATCTGTACGCTGTCGCGTTGGCCGAGTCGGGCCAGACGACCGATGCCGCAGGAGCCTACGGACGCGTCGCCGACACGTGGCCGCTTCAGCCCGACGCGCCGCGCGCGCGCTACGAGCAGGGCGTTCTGGCCTACGCGCAGGGCCGTTTCGAGGACGCATCGACCGCATTCGACCGCCTGACGCGCGACTACGACGACACCGCCTTTACCGACGACGCGCTCGACCTGTGGGCCAATGCTCGCCTCGCACTGGGCGATTCGGACGGCGCCGAACGTCTGTTCGACCGGGCCGGACGCAGGCAGCAGGGCGCCGCCCCCGACGTGCGCGACAACCTCGCGTTTCAGCGCGCCTACCTCCTCTACAGCACGGGCGCCTACGCCCCCGCCGCCCGCTCGTTTACCGACTTGGTCGAGCGCGCCCAATCGCGCGATCTGCGCGGCGACGCCCTCTTCTGGCTGGGCGAGACCCGCTTCCAAATGGAAGACTACGCAGGCGCCCTGTCCGCCATCGACGCATATGCGCGCGACTTTCCCCAAGGCGACTTCCTCTTCGCCGCCGAATACGTGAGGGGCTGGATCCACTTCCGCGAGCGCCGCTACGGTCCCGCCGCTGCCGCGTTCGAGCGCTTCATCGACGAATACGATCCTGGCCGCGACGAGAACCCACTCGCCGACCGCTACGCCGACGAAGCGCACCTGCGGTTGGGCGACTCCTACTTCGCCCAGCGCAACTATTTGGAGGCCGCCAACGCCTACGCCCGCGTCCGCACGCTGAGCCGGGATTATGCGCTGTTTCAGATCGGTCAGGCGCAGAACCTGGGCGGACGCCCCGAGCGCGGACGTCGGTCGCTCGAACGGCTCGCACAGGAGTTTCCCCAGAGTCCGTGGCGCGACGAAGCGGCGTTTCTCGTCGGCTTCTACTTCTTCCAGGAAGGACTCTATAACGACGCCGTCGCCGCCTATCGCAACGTGATTCGCGCCTATCCAGACGATCCGATTGCCGCCAAAGCGCAGTACGCCATCGGCGACGCCTACTACAATGCGGGAGATTTGGAGGCCGCCGAAGTCGCCTACCGCGTGGTGCTGACCAAGTATCCGTCCAGCCCGTTCGCCGCCGATGCCGCGTCGAGTTTGCAGTCGACGCTGATCGGTCTGGGACGCGACGACGAAGCGGCGGCTGCCATCGGCGCCTTCATCGACAACGCGCCTCCCGCCATCGCCGCTCAGGTTCGGTTTCGACAGGCCGAGGGGTTCTATCAGCGGGGCGAACGCAGGCAAGCAGCCAACGCGTTCGAGGCGATTTTACGCTCAGGCGTGTCTCCCTCCGAGCGCGGCGACGCCCTCTTCTACCTGGGCGATCTCTACGCCGACGAAGGCCAGACCGACGACGGAGCACGCGCCCTGCGCGCCGTTCTCGACCTGCCCGAGCATAGGCGAGCGCCCGACGCCGCCCGACGCCTGGGCCGCCTCTACCTCGACGCCGGACGCCCGCGCGACGCGCTCTGGGCCTTCCGCCAACTCGCCGAGCGTGCGCCCTCCGACGTAGACGCTCAGACCGACGCACTCGTAGGTCAGGGCCAGAGCGTTCCTCGCGCTGGGCGACGGCCGCTCTGCCGCAACCGCGTTCGGCCAGGTCAGCGACCGAGACGACGCATCCGTCTTCGCGACCGAAGCCGCCGACCTAGGCTTGGCACGCGTCGAGTTGATGGCTGGAAATCCCGACGCCGGACGCGAACGCCTCCGAGAAATCGCCGCTGGATCGCCGTCGGAAGCCAGTGCCGAAGCCCGCTTCCGCCTGGCCGACGCCCTTATCGCCGATGATCAACCGCAAGCCGCACTCGACGCACTGGGCAGCTACGAGGACGACTTGGCTGGATTCAACGAATGGGTTGCCGCATCCCTCGTCGCCGAGGCCCGCGCGTTCCGATCGTTGGGCCGCACGCAGCGCGCCGCCGATGCCTACGACCGCGCTATTCAGTTGTACGCCGACACCCCCTGGGCCGCCGTCGCCCGAACCGAACGCGACGCCCTGTGATGCCGACTCTTCCGCTGCTCTCTCGCCCTTCCGTTCGTCGCCCCTCTGTGACTGCTCGCCTCTCCCTCCTCACGTGCCTCTTCCTGCTTTCGGGAAGCCTCGCCGGTTCGACATCCGCTCAGGTCCGCGGCGACACGCTGCCCGACCTTTCGCCGCGCGAGGTCGAAATCCGGGGTGCGTTGTCCGTCTCGTTTCCCTCAGTCGCCCGGCTGCCGTTGGCCGGGTTCGCGCCCCCGTCGCGCGTGCGAGGCGTCGGCGAGGACCGGCGCCCGACGCGTCCGACGTACGGGCAGCCCCAGCTTCCGCCCAGCCCGTTGGGACGCCCGGATGCTCCGCAAACCGCACTGCTCGACCTGCCGCCCGCACGTCGCGGGGGTGTCGAGGGCGGCGCGGGTAGCCTGCTGACGCGCTTCGGAAGCCTGACGACTGGACTCCAACTTGGATCTGCCGCCCGCGTCTTTTTCGAGGGTGCGTACGAAGGCACCGACGGACACAGCCCAGACGCGAGCCTGCCCACCGCCGACGCCGACGCCGCAACCGCGAGGGTGGGCATCGAAGGCAGCAGCACACGCGGCAACTACCGGACGGGCGTCGACGGCTTCTTCCATTCGTACCGTCTGTTCAGCGCTATACCCATCCCGTCGGAGACTGCTTTCATAACCACCCGCAGTGCCCCTCGTCGGCTCGGTGTGCGCGGCGGCGTGTTTGCTTCGGGCAGCCTGCATCCGGCTCCAGCGTGGGCGTTGGGCGGTAACGTGCGCTTCGATCAGACACAGTACCGCACCGGACTCTACGGCCCCATCAGCGATGACGACGAGCGCACGCGCGACCGCGAAGCCCGGTTGTCCGGGGGGCTGAACGCGACCTATGCGTGGGAAGAGTGGCAGGTGCGCGCACTCGTCGACGGAGCCGTCGCAGGCGTTGGGACGGACGTGACGCAGGCCAATCTGGGCTATGCGTCGACGGGCATCGACGTGACGTTTGCGAACGACTACCTGCGTCTGACGGTAGGGCCGCGCCTGATGGCGATGCACGGCTACACGCTGTCCGACGCGGGATACGAGGGCAACGACGCCATCACCGGGTGGGCCGACCTGAGCGTCCGACCTTCGCCGACGGTTGAACTCTACGCGCGCAACACGCCGACGGTCGAAACCGGCGCGCTCGACGCCGTCATGACGCGGACGCCCTACCTGCTACCCAAGCAGGATCGCCGCGCCAGCTTGTCCCCCATCGACGCGCGGGGCGGTGCACGCGTTACGTTCGGCGCGCTTCAGATCGGCGGATGGGGTGGCTACGCACAAACGCTCGACCAGGCATTCGCTGTCGAGACTACCAATTCGATTTTCTCCCAAGGCGGCCTGTCGCTGGACTACGGCGACGTTACCCGCGTGTCGGCAGGCGCAGACGTGAAAGTCGTCGTCCTCAGCGATTTGACCGTCGGCGTCGGGGGATTGTGGCAGCAGGCGAGTCTCGACGACCGGAACGACGCGAGCGTACCGCACGTCGCCGACGCGCAGGGCTATGCCGTTGCCACGTATCGACTGCCTGGAGCACGCGGGAGCCTGCGGGCCGAAGGCGTCTGGCACGGACCGCGCGACGCGTCGGTCGGAGGTCGCCAACTCGACGCCTACATCGACTTCAACGTGAGCGCGACGTATCGCGTGACGCCGTACCTGGGCTTCGTCCTCCACCTGGACCACCTAGCGCCGACCGACTACCGCGAACGCTGGGCGGGATACGAAGAGCCTCCGGCAACCGTGCGAGGCGGCCTGCAGATCCTCTGGTAACCCTGTCGATCTGGGCGATTTTCGTGCGCTCGCCGGGTCGATCCGTCCGCACGCTATTTTGCCGCCTCCCTCTACCCCTCGCGCCATGCCCGAAGCCTTCGACGACGACCTGATCGCCCGCACGCTGCGCGACCTGCTGCCCGAGCAGTTGATGGCCTTGGACCGCGTCCGCGTGCCCGGCCTGGGGACGTTCGTGCGAGAGGAGACGCCGAGCCGCGTCCAGCAAACGCCCGACGGAGCAGTGATGCTGCCGCCCGCTATCCGCGTCGCCTTCCGCCCCGACACCGAAGCACCTTCCGCCGACTGACATGCTGACTGCCGCTTTCGCCGACGCGCTCGGGGTTTCCGAAGACGAAGCCCGCGCCATGCTCCTCGACTTCGCGCAACGCGTGCGCGAGCAGACAGAGATCGGTCCGGTCGAGATCGCTGGGTTGGGTACGTTTGAGCAGCGCGGGGGCAGCCTCGCCTTCCAACCCGACGACTCTCTCGCCCTGATCGTCAACCACGTCTACGCCGACCTGCGCCCCCTGCCGATGCACGGTGCCAAGATGCCGCCGGAGCCGGAGCCACCTGCGCCCTCTCCCAGCGCCGAGCCAGAGCCGCCTGCGCCTCCCTCACCAGAGCCGGAACCAGCCCCCGATCCGCCCACTCCCCCGACGCCCGAGCCGACGCCGCAACCGCCTACGTCCAGAGCCACCTGCTCACGACGAAGCCGACGACGACTACGACGACGAGGTCACCGGACCGCTAGGCGAGTTGCCCATGCCTCCGCTCTTCGCTACGGACGACACGCTGTCGGCGCTGCGGGACGCCAGCCGCGATTTGGACCCGCACGCGCACCAGTGGGCCGACGACCTGATTCGCGAGGAGCAGGACGACAGCGAGCCGATGGAAGAGCCGGAGCAAGCGGACGATGCCTCGCCCTTCGCATTCGTCGACGACGAGCCGGACGCGTTCGAACCTCAGCCGTTCGACGATGACGAGTACCCCGACGATGAGTTGCCCTCGTTCTCTCCTGCGTTCGACGATGCGCCCGAGCCGGAGATGCCACGAGCATCCGAGCCGCCCGAGATCGCGATTCCTGAACCCGACGTGCCCGAGCCGGTCTACGCCGCGCCGACGCCGGAGCCGTTCGTCCCAGTCGAACCCGAGTCGTTTGTCGCACCCGAGCCGGTCGCCGAGCAGGAGCCGATGGTCGATGACGAGCCGGTCGCACCGCCCGAAGATGCGCTTTCGGACGATGACCTGATCGCCCGCATCGCTCCCAAGCCCGATCACGCCTTACCGCCCACCGCCGCAGCGACGATTCCGCCTCCGCAGCCGCCTGAGCCGGAGGTATCACACCGACGCACTCCGCCGCCGCGCCGAAAGAGCAACCTGCCGCTGATCGGGATTCTCGTGCTGGCGCTGCTGTTGGCTATCGCAGCAACGATGTGGTGGCTCACGCGCTCGGATACGCCCGATCCTACGCTGGCCCAAACGCCCGTCGACACAACCCAAACTGTCGCGCCTATCGACACGGTTGCGGCAGTGCCGGACGAGCCAGAGACGGCGTTGCGTGGCTCGACACCCGTCAGCGTGCCGCCGGGCTACACAGTCGTGATCGGCAGCGGGGCGACGGCGGCAGAGGCCGAAGCGCTCGCCGCACCGTACCGCGAGCGCGGCTACCGAACGGGGATCCTGGTCGGCACCTCGCGCGGCAGACAGCTCTACCGCGTGGGCGTGGGGCAATTCGAGACGCTCCGAGACGCCATCGCCGCACGTGACGGCGCACTTCGCGAAGGCGACCTGCGCACCCTGACGCCCTCGGACGCCTTCACCTTCCCGTTCCAGTGACCCTGTCCATGACGCTTCAAACCCTCACCGACTCGGTGAACGTCGCCCTTCCCGCCGCGACTGCTCCGCAAACCGATTCGCTGCTCGACGTAGCGCTGAGTAGCGCGTGGATCATGGGGCCTATCGTGCTGCTGTCGATCCTGGCAGTCGCTCTGTTTGTCGAGCGACTGCTGGCACTCCAACGAACGCGTGTCGACGCTGAGACCATCGTCGCTCGGGTGCGCGCCTACGTTCAGAGCGGCGATCTGCGCGGAGCACTAGCGTTCTGCGCCGCTCAAGACACGCCGGTCACCCGCGTGCTGCACCACGGATTGGAGCGCTTGGGTCGTCCGCTGAGTGAGATCAAGGAAGCGCTCGAAGCCGCCGGAAAAGCCGAAGCGTTTCGCCTCAACGCCCGCGTCGACCTGATCGGATCGGTCGCGGCGATTGCGCCGATGCTGGGATTCCTGGGCACGGTCACAGGTATGATCACGGCGTTTCAAGAGATCCAAGCGCTCCAGGGCAACGTCAACCCGAGCGTGCTGGCGGGCGGCATCTGGGAAGCGCTGCTCACGACGGCGGGCGGACTGATCGCGGGCATCATCGCGCTGGGCTGCTACAACTACCTGGTCACGCGCATCAACCAGCGGACGCACGACCTGGAGCAGACGGCGGCGGCGTTTCTCGACGTGCTCCAGACTCCGTCCGGCACGACGCCGACTGGATTCAGCACGCATTAGACCGGCCTCGTCATGGCGTTTTCCTTCGAACCCGCGCGCAAGTCGCCCATCACGGCGTTCAGTCTGGCCAGCCTGACGGACATCGTGCTGCTGCTGCTGGTGTTCTTCCTGCTGACGAGCAACTTCATTCCGCAGAACGGCATCGAAGTGAGCTTGCCTCAATCGGCGGCTCAATCGCCGTCTGAGCCGGACTACGTGACGATTTCTCTCACGCGCGAAGGCGCCTACTTCGTCGGTCCGACTGAAGTCGAAGCCGCCGGACTCCTCGACGCCGTCCGCGCCGTCGCCGAGGCCGAGAGCAAGACGGCTGTCGTCATACGTGCCGACAAAAACGCGACCGTCGACCAGTTCACGCGCGCTGCAACCGTCGCGCGGACGCTCGACCTGCGCCTGCTACTCGCCACGGACCAGCGGGTTACACAGCAGTAGACGAGTCACTTCGACCTGAGAACGTCGTCATACCGAATCCGTGATATGGAAGTGCAGTGTGAGCGGATGGGTTCTTCGCTGCGCTTGGCCTTCTTTGGCT
This sequence comes from Rhodothermales bacterium, assembly GCA_963793245.1. Lineage (GTDB taxonomy): Bacteria > Bacteroidota > Rhodothermia > Rhodothermales > BA12 > CAXBBB01. Next base: position 236,129 of record CAWBZG010000002.1, on the reverse strand, counting down.
TGACCCAAAGAAGCAAAACTCAAGGCGGGACTCGCTCCGGCTGACACTGCGATCACTCGCTGAAATCGTCCAAACTCGCTGCGCTCAAACAGGACGATTTCTTGACGCTCGTTCTCTCCGTGTCCGAGACGCCGGACCGAGATCAGGCCAGTTCGTCGCCAGCGCCGGACTGGATTGCACTTCTATTTGCCGGATTTGGTATCAGTCCAGACTTCGACTTGAAGGCTGCGCGCAAGATGTCGGCAGAGTCGATAGATCGGGCGGAGCGTCATCCGCATGATGAGATGGCGTGCAGAGGACAGAATTGCACCAGACCGAAGTGGCGTCCGGTTTGCACACGTGGGAGGAGTAGCCGCACGATGCGGCTGACAGCCCTCTTACGAGTCTCGCGCCCCGATGTCCGGCAAACCGTTCCGATTTCGCCTCCAAAATGTTCTGTCGCTCCGCCAGCGCGAGGCGGACCAGGCGGAAGCGGCGCTTGCTCAGGCGCAGCGTGCTCGGAGTGAGCAGGCCGCCATCGTCGCCGAAGCCGTAGGAGCGCAGAACCGGCTGTCGGCGCAGTACGCTCAGGCGCAGGTGGGAGGCATTCGTTCGGTCAGGCAGCACGAAGGGTTTCGGCGCGACGCGCAGCGTAGAGTCGCCGACGCCCAGCGCTTACTCGACGCCGCCGACCGCCGCATCGCCGAAGCCAAGCGCGTGCTGCGCCTGCATCGCACCAATGCCGAGACGCTAGACACGCTGCGCCAACGCCACGCCGACGCCCACGAACGCGCCCAACGGGACGCCGAGATGCAGCAACTCGACGAACAAGCCCTGCGCGTCTACGCACGCCACTCCTCCTGACGCTCCCCCCGATGCGACTCGCCATTACCACCCTCCTCGCTCTGATCCTGTTCGCCGCAGGTGCCGCTGGAACGTACTTCCTGATGCCCGCCATAGCGCCCGAAGACGTCATCATTGCACGTCGCTACCAGGACAGCATCCGCGCCGTGCTCGACTCAGCCAATGCGCCGATGCGTACGACCTCGCTCTTGTCCGACACGCTGGCCCCAGCCGTTGCCGATGCTCTCGAAACGCCGCCGATCGAAGCCACCGACGCGCCCATCTCGGCGTCTGCCGAACAGCCCATCGCCGAGGTAGAGCCAGCCGTCGATGCCCCGACCGAGGCAGCCCAGGTAGAACGGCAGGCCGAGCAGCAAGCGCAAACCGAGCGCGCACGCGAACTGGCCGCCGTCCTCGTCAAGCTGGAAGACAGCGAACTGCGCGCGATCATCACCCACCTGGACTCCGACGTTCTCCAATCCGTCTACCAGCAGGCATCGGCGCGAGGCAAGACCAAGTTGCTCCAAGCGATTCCACCCGAGAAAGCGGCGCTATTCGTCCGCGCCCTCGTGCGCCCGACCAATCCCACCGACGGGTAACTCCGACCTCGCTCCGCCACGTGATGTCTCTCTCCGCACTGCTCGCTCGCTTCCTGCCGACGCCCGCGCCGACGCTCGGGTCAGCGCCGCTCGTCTTGGACGATGCGCAAAAGGGCGAAGGCTCCTCGTTCGGTGCGCTGTTGGAGAGCGTGCAATCCAGCCCGGCATTGACGCTTCGCCAAACGGCTGATCTATCCAAGGCCGAAGTTGATGGCGATGCTGATGCTGATAGGCCGGACGCTGCTCTTCAGCCGGAACGTGTCGGCTGGACGCCAAAGGTGGCACTCCAGATCGAGCCGAAAGACGAAGCCTCGTCGCCCTCTGAGATCCCCTCGCCGGGAGACGCTCGATCGGAGCGACTGAGCGATGGAGAACAGGGTGACGTAGAGCAGGTCGAGGAACGCCTCAACAGCGCGACCTCACGTCCGCAGCAGGACCGGTCTTCTGATATCGACTCGGAATCCGAACTATCGAAGGTGGCAGCCACTCCGCCGACCATCATCGAGTGGACACCCCAAGTGCCGCGGAACGCCGAGCAGACTACGAAGCATGCCCAAGGCCAGCCGCCTACTTCACCCGACTTGCCTACTGCTACATCAACGGACAACGCATCGCCAGAACGCGCAGCAGACGCTTCCGAGTCGCCCCAACTCTCGCCCCGACCGGGCCTAGGCGAACAATCCGCTTCGGTGTCACACCATGAGGTGTCGTCCTCGACGCGCACACCTCTCGTCGATGCGGACCGTCCTACCTCAACAGTGTCTCCAAGCGGTTTCTCGCACGAGACGCGAGTGCCCATACAGCAGGATTCGGACTCTACTCCAAACCGCTCGACACCAGCCCGCTCCGAGCAAACCACTTCTCTGCAACCTCCAGCGCCTCCATCGTCCTCTTCTAAGCCACAAGTAGAATCGTCCGAACAGCCTGAAGGAGTCCCCGTCCGGCACATCTCCGACCAGCGCTCGGCTCCGTCTCCCGACATCGAAGCGCCCCCTACCGCCGCGCCTTCGGCAACGCGCGAAGGCCAGAGCATGCGGTCCGCCTAGCACTCTGGACGATTCGACGCGCCGCACCAACCCGACATTACACGCAGCTAGCGGCATCCAAGAGGTGGATACAGCACCCAGTGCGCCACGACCAGCCGCTCAGACGCCGCGACCCCAGTCAAGCGGTGAGACCTCTTCCGCCGCCTCTGCAGACGACACCGCCCGCAGGACAGAGCCAGTCGCAGGGGCAGAGCGCGCTCGCCTCGCAGATGCTGCCGAGTCGCCACGCACTGCGGATGGTGATGAGGCACGTCCGGTTGCGGCGAACGACGAACAGGCGGCGACTCTCTCCAGACCAACAGTTGCCGCTCGTCACCTTCCGGTCGATCTGACGGTTGCGCGCTCGGAGGATTCGGTGCCTCACTCGTCGATTCCGCACGATTCGAGCGATTCCAGCACTGCGCTTGGGGGAGAATCTCCGCTCGTGGCCGATGCCGCCACTCCGCCCGCTCGTCAACCAGCCGCACGACCAGCAACTCCCCTTCGCCCCATCGCCTCGCCCGATGCGGAAATCACCGCGTCGCCGCTCAGCGCATGACCACTAAGTCGGAGGAGACCGCTGATGCGCGTCACACGCCTGCTCCGTCGCCCGGCCTGGAAACTGCTCTGCCATCGAACGGAGACCGCATCGCTGCTGCGGACACTTCGTCCCGTTTGGTCGGCCAGACGCCTGCAGTCGGCACTCATCCGCCTGAGCACGAGCCGGAGGTCCCTCGGCAGAATGCAGAAACCGTACGGCCGCTAGCTACTCCATCGACGTTGGCGCCCGAAACAGGGAAGGTGTCCGCCGTGCGTCGGCCTCTTGATGCGCAGGACGCACGCTCGTCGAATCGCCTGACACCTGCAAGACAAGGAGAGCCGGAGCAGCCAGAAATGAGCAGGCCACCGGTAGAAGACAAGGCAGGCAACGCGCCCTACCTGCGCTCATCGCCCCAGACTGACTTTCACACGTACGCCCGACCGAGCACGCAACCGAGCGTCAGCACACACGCATCGCCAGAATCACCCGCCGAACTGGAGGCGGATGCGCCTCACGCCAGCCGTCTAGGAGGCGAGACTAACACTGTAGCACAAACCAACGTATCCGGCGCCAACGCGTCCGAATCGATGCGTCCCGCTGCACCCATCGCGCTCGATAGCGAGCCGCCTGCCCCTCAGCCTCTGTCTGTCCGCGCCGAGCCTGCTGCACAGATCGACGCGACCGAGTCAGAAGCGCATCCATCGGCGCCAGTAGCAACCCGTGTAGCGCAGCAGCCTGCTCCGTCTACTCTCCGAGCAGCCGACAAGAGGGAGATCGACACGCGCCCAGTCGTTGAAGTGGCGTCCGTGGCACCTGAGTCGACGCCTCTAACCGAGTCGACACGTGCTGATTCCCGTGCCACCCCCATTGCCGACCTGCGCGCTCCTCTCTCCGATTCCGACGCACAATCCAAAACGAGCACTCGTCCGGCAGAAACTGTGGTGCCCCAACTGGGAGGCGATAGCCTCACATCGGAATCCTCGACGGCGCCGAACGCTCCGGCACAGACAAGCGCTGACTCTCAGCCTGACGTAGCGCCACCGAACCATCGACCGGAGAAGAGTGCTGCCGCTCTGCCGTTGGAAGAAACTCCTGATCGCGAAGCAACGCCTCGCTCGGCTCAACCGGCGCCTCGGTCTTTGGAAGCGGCGGAACGCCCGTCGCCGGTTGCAGCCCATCGGCCAGCCGCTCTGCCTGACAACCACTGACCAACCGGCAGCGACCGCAACGCCCAGTCTCGGTTGGGGCAGAGTCCATCGTTCAGGCACACCCGCGCGACGAACAGATCGTTGCGCCGACACTGGAGGTCTCCACTCCTCCAGCCGAACCCTCTGACGATGCCGCGCCAGACCCGCTCGTTTCTGCCTCAGACGACGCTCCACATGCCGATGGAGACGACAACGACCAGTCCTCTCCTCAGGACCAGAGGCCGGACCGTGAGACGGGTCGGACGGACGAGGAGACCTCCGACACGCCGCGCCGCGCCACCGATGAGGTAAACCGTTCGTCTGCCCCGTCTCCGCAACCCGCAGCAGTTTCCGACCAGACGGCACAGTCTTCCGCAGTGTCGGCTCCAGACGCGCCCACGAATCCGATTTCCGAACGCCCGAGTGCGCTCGATTCGGCGCTCGAACTAGAGCCTTCCGAGGCGCTTTCCGACGGCGACTGGAACGAGGCCGAAGCCGACGCTACAGAGGCGAATGGACTGCGCTCAGGAGCAGAAACCGTGGCCCAGCGCTCAGACGTCCGAGCAGCACAATCGGCGCCCCAGGCACGCTCAGCGGCCTTTTCGACGCGATGGGCACCTGTTGTAGCCGAGATCCGAGCGTCGCTGAGCAGTGGCGAGAACGGGTGGCAGCAGATGCAAATCGAACTCGACGGCGGAGGCGGATCGGTGACCGTCCGGGCGCGACGTGACGCCGAGCGCGTGATCGTATCGGTGGGCTTTACCGACCCCTCGGTTCGGGCGCAGGCGATGGCTTCGGCAGACCGTTTGCATGAGTCGCTTCAAGCCGAGTTCGGCTCCAACGTCGACTTCTCGTTCGACGCCCAAGCCAACACGCGCGACGAATCGACCGACCGCTCGCCCCACTCGCCTTCCACCACCCGCTCCCGCCCCGACGCGCGCCCCGCTCTCTCTACCGCACCGACGACCGCACGCCCGACGCTGGGCGCCCAAGCCTCCCGCGAATGGGTCGGCTAACTCCGACCTCTCCCTCTGACATGACGATTACCGACACGCCCAACTACGCGATATCGCTCGGCGCAGGCAGCACGCCGACGGCGCCGAACAACGACCTGGGCAAGGACGCCTTCCTGCAACTGCTCGTCACGCAGCTCCAGAACCAGGACCCGACGAATCCGCAGGACGGCGGCGAGTTCGTCGCCCAGCTCGCCACGTTCAGCCAAGTCGAGCAGTTGACGACGATGAACGAATCCATCGGCTTCATGAGCGGCCAGTTGAGCGGGCAGAACGACACGCTCATCGGCATCCTCAACGGCGTCGGCTCGATTGGGTCGACGGGCGCACCGGCTGGACCGTCGCTCGTCCAAGCTGCCGCGCTGATCGGACGCACCGCCGAGGTACCCGGTGCCCAAGCCGTTGCCGGAGGCGGGCAGAGCGCCGACTTCACCTATCGACTGGCCAGCGAAAGCGACGTCGCGACGGTCTCGATCCGCGATGCGAGCGGCAACGTCGTCCGTACGGTCGGCCTGGATTCGCAGCAGCCCGGCGAACACAGACTTTCGTTCGACGGCAAGGACGACGACGGCAATGTGCTTCCCGAAGGCACCTACACCGCCACGATCAACGGCCTGACGACGCAAGGCAAAGGCTTCAACGCCGAGATGTTCACGCGCGGCGAGATCACCAGAGTCGGTCAGCAAGGCGGCTCGCTATCGGTCTGGATGGGCCGCCTCCGCGTCTCCGCCGACTCGCTCTCCAGCATCGGCTAGTCTCTTTTCAATACCGGCGCCCAGCCGGGCATTCCAACTCCACAACCCGCCCCCCAACCTCCACACCTCTATGATCCGCTCACTTCGCACCGGCATCACCGGCCTCCAGGCCAACCAGACGCGCATGGACGTCATCGGCAACAACATCGCCAACGTCAACACGCACGCCTTCAAGCGCGGACGCGCAGCCTTTGCCGAACTGCTCGGCCAGCAACTCGTCGGCGTAGGCCGTCAGGGAGGCGGTTCGAGCGTCAACCCGGCTGAAGTCGGCATGGGTACGGCTGTTTCGTCCATCGACCGCAACTGGAACCAGGGCGGCTTTGAGTTCACCAACATCGGCACCGACCTGTCGATCAACGGGGAGGGCTTCTTCATCGCACGCGAAGCCGGAGCGGGCGACCGCAACATCCTGACGCGGGCGGGCAACTTCAGCTTCAACGACGACGGTCAACTCGTGACGGCCAACGGCCTCAACGTGCAGGGCTGGCGCTTCGACCCGGACGGCAGCGCTGACGACGGGCGCCATGCAGGACGTAGTCGCTCGACCTCGAATCCGACGCCGCCCCCAAGGAGACCAACGCGCTGAGCATCGGCGGCAACCTGTCGGCGGACGGCGTGATCGGCGAAAACAGCGGCGCTACGTCGATCTCGGCCACGATCTACGACGGACAAGGCGTCGCGCACAAAGTCGTCTACAACGTCGAGAAGACCGGCTACCAACGAGTGGGAAGTCACCGATGCCTACATCGTAGGTGACCCGACGTCGACCTGACGCTAGTCAGATACGACGATCACGTTCGACAATGCTGGCAACATGAGCAGCCCCCCCGTAGCCGACGTCGCGTTCGATCACGGCAACGGCGCCAACTACCCGAACACGGGCGACGGCACGGCAGGCAGCGAGGACGACGTCGACTTCACGATGGACCTGACCGGGCTGACCCAACTGGGCGGCACGACGACGGCCGTCATCAACGACCAGGACGGACAGGCTGCCGGATCGCTCGAAGGGTACTCGATCTCGAACGCGGGCATTCTGACGCTCAACTACTCGAACGGGCAGCAGCGTCCGCTCTACCAACTGGGCATCGGCGACGTAGCCAACGAGCAGGGCCTGGAGCAGATCGGCGAGAACTTCTATGCCGTCACGTCGGCTAGCGGCGACCTGGTCGTTGGGCGGGCGCAGCAGGAGATGAACGCCGGCATCGTCAGCGGCGCGCTCGAACTGAGCAACGTCGACTTGGCGCAGGAGTTTACCGACATGATCGTGACGCAGCGCGGCTACCAAGCCAGCGCCAAAGTCATCACGACGAGCGACGAAATCCTGCAGGAGATCGTCCAGCTCAAGCGATAATCGCCTGACCGCTAACGCGTGAGCCTGCCGATTCCAAGCGAGTCGGCAGGCTCACGCGTGTTGTAGCGTACCGCCGCGCCTGCCCAGATCAGCCGACGGGGATCCAGTACGTCAGCTTGACGAGGAAGAGGTGGTCGCCAGTCGAGTCGAGCGGGTCGAATAGGTTGCCCGCGCGGACCAGGGCGCCGGTCGGACGCTCAAACGCGTCGCGGTTTTGCTGCCAGACGGCTGTCAGGAACGAGCCGGGCCGCCACTCCCACCGCAGCACGACGTTGCTCCGCAGCGACGTAAACGCGAAGTCGGGGTTGCGGATGCCGAACGTCGTGTTGCTGTCGAAATCGGCGACGACAAAATCGCCATCGTCAGACCGTGAGATGCTTGTATCGTCGGCCTCGCCGTAGACGCGCAGGTCCATCGTACCGGGCTGTGCGACTTCGCCTAGCGCACTGTATCGCCCGCTCGACGCGAACGGTTCGGCATAGAGGTCGAGCGACAGATCGGGTGAGAAAATGACTTGAGCGCGGAGTTCGACCTCGTAATTGTGGCGCTCGATCTCGCCGAAGACGTAGCGGTTGCCCTGCGTTTGAATCGGACCGCCGCCGAACGTGCCGACGTACTGGCGCGCCTGCTTGTTGTACTCGTAGCCCGGCTCGACAGACAGTTCAAGCCACGGCGACGCGCGCCATTCGAGTCCGAAGCCCGCGTTGTACTGCCGACTGCCCAACTCGTCGCCTCGATGGTAGCCGCCGATTTCCCACGTCAGCTTGCGAGCGGGATTGCCCTCCATCTCGAAATTGGCGTCCCAGTCGATCGGTGTCTGGACAACAGGACCGCCGCGCGTGGCGGTTGGGCTGACGGCGCGGGGACGGATGTGGTTGTGCGTGTTGAAGCGCCAGAAGTTGGGCAGTTGCGCGTTGGTGTTGACGTAGGCCTCCGCGACGGTATGCTCACCGCCCGTCGTCCAGCCCGAAAAGGCGCCACCCGTAATACCATAGGAACGCAGCCACCGCGCCGCGCCGCCTTGGACTTCGGTGTCGCGGTACGTCACGTTGCCGTTGACGCTGACTTCGTCCGTACTGCCCAATCGCCCCAGATCGTTGATCTCGTACTGAGGCGACTCGACGGACGCGTTCATATTCCACAGCCACCGCCGCCCGCTGCGCTTGGAGAGGTTGACGCCTCCAGTGAAGCCATTCAGCGTGGTGCGCGACGCGTCCAGTTCGAGATGATCGGCGTCGGGGCGCTGGAAGAAGCGGCGCGACGAGAGTTGCTGCCGAAGGATGGCCGACGAGTCTCCCGTGACGTGCGAGTAGCCCGCAAATCCGCGCAGACGATACGTGCCACCGCCCAACCGCAAGTCCCAATCGACACCGCCCACCAGGGCTTGGCGAGGCAGCAGCGCGGCGAGGTCCGAGCCTTCGGCCTGATCGCGGCGGATGCCGGTCAGCGTCGTGCCGATGGTAGATCCGGGTGCCAGATCCAACCCAAATGGGCGGACGCGCCCGTCGATTTCCTGCTGCACTCGGGCGACCGCGCTTACAGTCGCTGGCTCGACACGGACGCGCTCCTCCAAAATCGGCGCACTGGCGGTGGCTGGCGTGAACGTCCGTGCATACTCGGCCTGAGTAACAGCGGCGAGCGCTCCAATGGATAGCCCGCTACGCAGTCGGCCCGTCAGTTTGGTGGCGGCCAGAATCGTCGTCTCGTCGGGCGCGTCGACGTAGGTGCCACCGGCTCGACCGCGCGGGGCGGCTCCGATGCGGCGCGAGTTGAAATAGCCTGGGCCGTCCGCTTCGAGCAGGTCGCGGTCCTCGACGAAAAACGGACGGCGCTCGTCGAAAAACTCCTCGAACGCCGACAGGTTGACCGTCGCGGGATCCGCTTCGACCTGGCCAAAATCGGGATTGATCGTCGCCGTCAGCGTCAGGCTCGGCCCGATGCCCGCCTTGATGTCACCGCCGATGCGCGGGGTCACGTCGGTGCTGCTCGCGAACGGATCGGCGGCATCCACGTCGCCCAGCACGTCGGCGCCGGTCGCCACGTAGGGCGTCGCCTCGATGCGGCGCGACGGACGGACGCCCGCGATGCCTCTGAGCGTTCCGAAGCGGCTCACCCACACGTCGTCGTCGAGCGGGACGAGTTGCCAGTACGACTCCTCGTTTCGCGCCGGGGCGATGCGTCCTACGTTTATACCCCAGGTCTGCACGTCGTCCGCCAGAAAGCGAAGCTGCGAAAACGGAATGCGCCACTCGGTCGTCCAGCCGGTATCCGTAACGCGGCTGCGGGCTTCCCAGATCGGGTCGTAGGAGTCGTCGACGTCGCCCTGGTCGTCGTTCTGTACGATCCCATCGACGCGCACGCCCGCTGCGGTAGCCGCGAACACGAACGCCGTCCGCCCATCGCGGTAGGTGTCGAGCCAGACAGCCAGATGCTCGGCGTCGGCGGTTTGATCGCGGCGCGAAAGCGAGGCGCGCACGCCCTCGCCGTTGGGCGCCGTCATCCGAGCACCGATCCACAACGCATCGTCGGTGTAGAGAAATCGCACGTCCGTCGTCCCGCCCGCTGGAGCGCCTTCGACGGGGCGCTGCTGTGTCAACGTGCCGATCGGCTGCGCCTGTTGCCACTCGGCCTCATCTGGAACTCCGTCGAGCCGAAGCGCACCGTCGGCTACCGCAGCCGCCATCGCCGATGATTGGGCGTGGGCCGTCGAGACGGAGACGAGGACGAGCAGTAGAGTAAAAACGAGGCGCATCGGGCAGAGGAGAGTCGGTGCCGGAGGATAGCGGCATCTTGCCCTTTGCGTGTCGAAGGCGTCGTGAGTTGCAGACGTGCGACACGAATGGCGAGAAAGCGTATGCGAGAGGCATGTGGACACACGACAAATGCGTCAGCCAAACTGACCTCGATTCCTTCTCGTCGCCCGAAGAGCGTAAACCTCCACCTCCACACTCACGCTACCCGCTCCAATGCCGCTGACAACTCCTCGACACGCAGCGGTTTGGACAGGTAGTCGTCCATCCCGGCTTCTCGGCACATCTTCTCGTCGCCCGCCATCGCGTTGGCCGTGAGAGCGATGATTCGTGGCTGTGGCACGTCCAGCCCACGGATTACGCGCGTGGCTTCGAGACCGTTGAGATTCGGCATCTGCACGTCCATGAGGATCACGTCGTAAGGCTGGTCTTGAACGGCGACGACGGCATCCTGGCCATCACCCACAGCATCTGCCGTCACACCCAGGCGGTCGAGCATGCGCAGGGCGACCTTTCGGTTGATCAGGTTATCTTCGGCCAGCAGCAAGCGCAGAGCCGAACGGTTGGGCATGGCAGGTTCTCGTAGCGGCGATGACGCCGCAGCAGCAGCCTCGACTGCGAGAATCGCGGCATCGGGAGCCGCGACCGTCCGGGCGATTACGTGGCGCAGCGCGTTGCGACGGACGGGCTTGACCAGCGTCGCCGCGATCACGTGATCGCGCACGTACTCGCCGATGGAACTCAGAACAACGAGCGGCAATCCGGGCCGAACTGCATGCAGCTTCCGGGCTAACTCCAGTCCGTTCATGTCCGGCATGTCCATGTCGAGTAGGGCGATTTCTGCCGTCGCGATGGCGTCGGGGTCGGAGAGAAGCGCAGCGGCCGAATCGTACACCAACGGCACCAGTCCCCACGGCTCGATGGTGTTCTGCAGCACCTGACGATTGACCGCGTTGTCGTCCACGATCAACACGCGACGCCCCTCGAGCGGCACCCGATCTACATCAGAAGGCGCCTCGTGGTCTACGTCGACGCGGAATGTGCAGGCGAACGTCGATCCGCTGTCCGGCACGCTCGTCACGTCAACCGATCCATCCATCAACTCGGCCAGCCGTTTGGCGATGACCAATCCCAGGCCCGTTCCCCCGTACCGACGCGTCGTCGAACTGTCGGCTTGCTCAAAGGCCTGAAACAGGCGAGCCTGCTGGTCCGGCGTTATGCCGATGCCGGTGTCCTGGACCGATACCCGCATCCGCTCACCTTCACGGGCCAGTCGGACGAGCACGTGCCCGTCGTCGGTAAACTTGACGGCATTCGAGACGAAGTTGGTGACGATCTGCCGGATCCGCGTCGAGTCGCCGATGACGTGTTGCGGAACGTCTTCGTCGACCTGGACGACCAGTTCGATACCTTTATCGACGGCGCGCTCGGACAGAACGGCGGACGCCTCTTCGACACACGCGGGCAGGTCAAAAGGATGACGTTCGAGTTCGATCTTGCCGGCTTCGATCTTGGAGAAGTCGAGGATGTCGTTGATGAGCGTCAGCAGTGCCTCACCGCTCGACTGCACGATGCGCGCGTATTCGTGCTGCTCCTCGTCCAGTTCGGTGTCTACCAGCAGCGCCGTCATGCCGATGACGCCGTTCATGGGCGTGCGGATTTCGTGGCTCATCGTGGCGAGGAATGCGCTCTTGGCCCGGCTCGCGTCGAGCGCTCGGACGCGGGCGATGTCGAGCGCGGCGTTCGTCTCCACCAGTTCGGCATTGGCGTCGTTGGCCGCGTCGAGCGAGCGCCGGACACTCCGAGCCGCCGGTCGAAACACGTACAACCCCTCAACTGCGAGGGTGCCAAGCGTGAGTACCAGCAATACGAGTGAGACCGTCCGCATTGTCGAGACGCGCGCACTCGCTTCGTCCGCCATGCGAAACACTAGGTCGTTCATGCCGACCAGAAACGCCGCCTCGTGGGATTGAAGCGTCTGAACGGCCTGTCGATGCTGATCGGGCGACGCGTCGGCGAGCAAGATCGCGGCAGCGCGCTGCATCTCTCGAAACGGCACCTCGATGTTCGCGAACCCGATCTCGACCGAGTCGCTGATGCTGTCGGGCAGGCCCAGTTCGGCGTCGCCGTAGCGCAGACCGCGTCCCGAGCGTGCCCACAGGTCGAGCGTTTCGGACAGTTCGGCGCGGTGCATCGCACGCGTTTCCAGGTCGTCCGAGGCCTGCATCGCCAGCGCCGACTTGACGAGCCGCTGACTCAGCATCCGCTGCCGCCCAGCGATGTTGACGACGTGCGCATCGTCGGCCTGCGAGCCGAGTAGCAGATCGACGGCGCCATGGCCGACCAGTACGAGCAGCGCAATCGTTCCGAGCGCGGCGACGTAGCGGACAGTCAGACGTCGCCACGCGCGGGTGCCGGTAATGGGAGAGGCCATGGTGGAGGCGTCGAGAGATGGAAGACAGGGTCGTTATCGGTAACGAAACGCGCTTCTCAACCTAAGACCTCGGTTAATCGAAAAAGGCCATATCTAAACGTGACGCCAACCGCCGTGAAGCTATACGTCGGGTTATAGTTGTACTGTGCGAACAGTCCCAGCCCTATGAGGCGGATCCCATCGAGAACGTCTCAGCGTGACGTTCGCATCGGTGTGAGCAGCACCCGTTACTGGCCCAGCTTCTCCAGCGCTTGCTCGGCGGCGATCTGCTCGGCAGCCTTTTTCGTCGATGCCGTGCCGACGCCCATCGCGCGTCCGTTGACCAGGGCTTCTATCGTGAACGTCCGCTCGTGCGGCTCGCCCTCAGCCAAGGTGACCGTGTACGTCGGCTGCTCCCAGCCCTGGGCTTGAGCGTATTCGAGCAGCGCGCTTTTGTAGTTGTCCGTCCGGGCGGCGAGCGCGCGCAGGTCGCGGCCTTCGAGCAAGATGCGGAGGACAAATGCCTGAGGCGCGTCGGGGCCGTGGTCGAGGTAGAGGGCGCCGATAACGGCTTCGAGCGCGTCGGCGAGGATCGACGTGTTGTCGGCGGCGCCTTGTTCGCGGGCTTCGGTGCTGATTTCGATCAGTTCGGCCAGTCCGCAGCCGCGCGCGGCGTCGGCCAACGCCTGTCCGCTAACGAGTTTGGCACGTAGACGCGACAGGAAGCCCTCGTTGACGGCGGGAAACTCGGCGAAGAGGTGCGCGCTGACGATGATTTCGAGGACGGCGTCGCCCAGAAACTCGAGCCGCTCGTTCGATTCGAGGTAGCTGTCTTTCTCGCCACGCAGGACGGAGCGATGACGCAACGCGCGGCGGTACACGTCGAGGTCGACCGGAGGAGTCCTTGTCAGCGCTTCGATGCGCTTGGCAAACGCAGTGTCGGCATCGGTTCGGGGCGCGGGCGCTTCGCCGCTGCGTTTGCGTTCGGACCACCACTTCCAAGCCATAGTGTCTTTTTGTTGTCAAGATAGGGGCGTTGCTTCACACAGTCGACATCCAGCCGATAACCAGGACGTCTCGCCTCTCGATCTCATGCGCCTCCTGCTACTCATCCTGCTGCTGCTCGCCCCAAGCCTCTCCGCGCAGCCCGCTTCTCAAAGCACGACGCTGGCGCTCGGCGCTCCGTCCCCCAATCCGACCGATGGCGCAGCCAAACTCGTCGTGTCGACGCCCCAATTGGAAACAGTGACTGTCGAGGCGTTCGATCTGCTCGGACGCAAGGTTGCAACCTTGTTTTCAGATGCAGTTTCCACACGCCGCCTCGTCACGTTCGACGGCGCGCAGTTACCGGACGGCCTCTACGTGATCGTCGCCCGGAGCGAAACGATGCAGACACAGCGGCTCGTAACGCTGGCTCGCTAAACCGGCGCGCCCTAGCTTGCACGTCTCACCCGACTGATCCCGCCTGTGCGCTTCGCCTCTCTCCTCCTTCTGCTCGCCGCCACTCCTGCATGGGCACAAGGTTTTAGCTCGGATCGACCCGGGTTCGCCAATACGCCGCTGGTCGTCCCGGTCGGCGCGTTTCAGATCGAGGCAGGCGCAACTACGGTCGAGGGCGACAGCTACCGCCTGCCCGACGCACTGATTCGCGTGGCGCTGATTCCGGCATTCGAGATTCGCGCGCTCCTTCCCTCTTTGCTGGACGGCGACACGGCGACCGACGCCGAACTGGGCTTCAAGATGGCGCTCTCGCAGGGCGAAGGCGTCCAGACGGCTGTTTTGGGAGCCGTAGCGATCGGCGTCGACGATGGAATCGACGCCAGCAGCGTCGGCGGGGCGTTTGTCGCGGCGTTCCCTTTCGGCGGCGGCTGGTCGGCGACAGCGCAGGGCGGGGCGACCTACATCACCCAGGACGACATCTTGGTCTCGGGCGCCTTCGCTGCTGGTCGTGCCATCGACGAGCAGATCAGCACGTACGTCGAAGCCTTCACCGGCTTTCGCGCCGACGACATCGCTCCGACGCTGACGCTCCAGCACGGCTACGCGCTGCTGCTGACGCCTATGATGCAAGTCGACGCGTCCGTTGCCGTCGGAGTGACGAACGACGTTCCCAACTGGCAAGTGAGCATCGGCTGGACCGGACGCTTCTGACGGCAGTTGGATCGGCACTCTCTCTTCCGATCCGACTATGCTCCGCTCCATCGACCCTACGTGCGGCGAGGAAATCGCACGCTACGACGCACTGTCCTCGTCCGAACTCGAAGACCGATTGAGCCGCAGCGCGTCGGCGTTCCATCGCAACCGCGCCCGTTCGCTGGGTGACCGCTCTGCCCTGCTCCACCGCGCCGCTGACTTGCTCGACGAAAGAAGAGATCAACTGGCCGAGTTGATGACACGCGAGATGGGCAAGCCGCTGGCTCAGGCACGCGGCGAGGTCGAAAAGTGTGAGTGGGTCTGCCGCCACTACGCCGATCATGGAGCCGACTACCTGGCCGACGAATTCATTGAGTCCGACGCCGCGCGCAGTTATGTCCGCCACGAACCGCTGGGGCCGGTTCTCGCAGTCATGCCGTGGAATTATCCGCTGTGGCAGGTCTTCCGCTTTGCCGCGCCGACGCTCATGGCAGGTGGGACGGGCCTGCTCAAGCACGCGTCGAACGTGACCGGATGCAGCCTCGCCATCGAACGGATCTGGCAAGACGCTGGCGCCGACGACGCTTTTCTCAGCCTGCTCGTCTCGTCCGACGCCGTCGCCGACGTTATCGCCGACGACCGCGTCCGCGCCGTCACGCTGACGGGAAGCGAGGGAGCCGGGCGCGCCGTGGCGTCGGCGGCAGGGAAGGCGCTCAAGCCGTCGCTCCTCGAACTGGGCGGATCGGACGCGTTCGTCGTCCTCGCAAGCGCTGACCTCGACGCGGCTGCCGACGCCGCCGTAAAATCGCGGATGCAGAACAACGGACAAAGCTGCATCGCCGCCAAGCGGTGGATCGTCGTCGACGCGGTCTACGACGCATTCCTCGCACGTGTGACCAGCCGCATCGACGCGCTCGTCGTCGGCGACCCAATGGAGGAAGACACAGATATCGGCCCGCTCGCCCGCGTCGATCTGCGCGACGAAGTGCACGATCAGGTCGAGCGAGCCGTTGCGGGCGGAGCAACCGTCGTATTGGGCGGCAACGTTCCCGACCGCGACGGCGCGTGGTATCCGCCGACGCTGCTAACCGACGTCGAGGAGGGCAGCGTAGCATTTGCCGAAGAAGTATTTGGCCCCGTCGCCGCCCTGATTCGCACGCGCGACACCGACGATGCCGTGCGGCTCGCCAACGCGAGTCGGTTCGGGCTGGGATCGGCGGTGTTTGCCGAACAGAAAGAAGGCGAGTCCGTCGCCCATCGCCTGAACGCCGGAGCCGCGTTCGTCAACGGGATGGTCGCCAGCGACCCGCGCCTGCCGTTCGGCGGAATCGGCGACAGCGGCTACGGACGCGAACTTGGACCGGATGGCATCCGCGCTTTCTGCAACCGCAAAACGGTGTGGATCGGCGGCTGACACTAACCGACTGGCTGATCGCTACTTTGCGACGATGAAAGAGAACGCGCCGACGATCCCGCTCGCCTTCACCCATCGCTCGCCCGATGAGATGGAAGAGCGGGCACACGCGTTCTACGACGAGATGCGCCTGCGCCGGACGGTCCGCGACTTTGCTCCGACAGCCGTACCGCGCTCGGTCATCGAAAACGCCATCCGAGCGGCAGGAACCGCGCCGAGCGGAGCGCACAAGCAGCCGTGGCACTTCGCCGCCGTCGAGAGCGCCGACGTAAAGGCGAAGATCCGAGCCGCAGCCGAAGAAGAGGAACGCGCCTTCTACGGCGGACGCGCCTCGCAAGAGTGGCTCGACGACCTGACGCCGTTCGCCACCGACGCGCACAAACCGTTTCTCGAGACCGCGCCCTGGCTGATCGCCGTGTTTGCCCGCCCCTTCGACCTCGACGCAGACGGCGAGCGCCACAAAAACTACTACGTCAGCGAATCCGTCGGCATCGCGTGCGGACTGCTGATCGCCGCGCTCCACCACGCCGGTCTCGCCACGCTGACGCACACACCCAGCCCGATGAAATTCCTCGGCGACGCGCTGGGTCGCCCCTCGCACGAACGCGCTATCGTCTTGATCGTCGCCGGGTATCCTGCTGACGGCGCTCGCGTGCCGGACCTGGATCGCAAGCCGCTAGACGATATCGCATCGTGGCATTAGCCGGATCACGCAGCGATACATATAAGACGGACACGGTGGGCGTCACCACCGCACGGCCGTTCCGCGCGTGTCGACGTGTATGAACGGGCCTCGGTGCGGCGCCGGGCCGTAGATGCCCATTCCGCCGATGAACGGCTGGTACCATGCTTCGTCTGATTGCGCTTCGACCAGGCTGGCCAGGATGCGAGCGTCGGCTTCGGTGATTGCGCCGTCGCCATCCAAGTCGTCCATTTGTCCGTCACCGTCGTCGTCGATGAAGATATCGGCGCCGTCGCCGAAGAGGTGGCGGCTGAGCGTGGTCGTGTTGCCGATGGAGCGGTTGTAGTGCGGCGTGCGATAGCCGCTCATGATAGTAAACGTCTGGGCGGGAATTCCGGCTTCCTGGGCGGCTTGCAGCAACCCTTCGAGCTTGAGCAGCAGACGCGTACTCATCACCAGGTATTTGGGATAATCCGAGGCCTGCTTCGCGACGAACTGACCGACGGTGAAATGCGGGCTGACCGGCACGTCGGCCACGTCGGGCGTGAGTTGGACGAACAGCGGCGGCTTACGGTTGACCGGGCTGTCGTGGTCGGCGTACGCGCCGATCTGGTAGCCGTCGAGTGCATCGGTCGAGTGGTCGAACGGGACGCCGACGAATACGTGCAGCGTGATCACCTCGCCTGTCGACGTATCGGTGACGCGAATCGGGTAGGGGCCGGGATCTGCGGGCGCAGTCCAGGTCCACAGGTCGCCTTGTTCGGCGAGCGTCCCCCCGTCGGCGCCGACCTGCCACGTGCCGCCGGGCTGTGTCGCCGCAAGAGGACGGATCGGGACGACCTCGCCGGGCGCCACGAACAAGCCGAAGACGCGGTATGGGATCGTCCACTCGCCCGCCTCGACCGCGAACGCCGCCAGCCCGGACTCGTACGCCCCCGAAGGTTCGATGACCGATTGGAGCAGCGGCTCGGCGACGGGAATCGGCAGCGCGGTGGGTTCGGACGCTTCTTCGCTCATCCACCAGACGCCCACAGCAAACAGCGCCGTCAACGCGACGACGAGGACCAGGAGCGTGCGTTTGCGTGGGCGCCGAGGTCCGTTCGAGCGTTGGGGAAGCGCCTCGATGTCCGGCGTGACGACGCGGGTCGGCTCAGGCTTCGGCATACTCATCGTAGATGTCGTCAACGAAGTGGACACTGCCGTCGTCGTCGGCATAAACGGTCAGGTAGACGATGTAGACGGGGATGTTCTGATC
This sequence comes from Rhodothermales bacterium, assembly GCA_963793245.1. Classification (GTDB taxonomy): domain Bacteria; phylum Bacteroidota; class Rhodothermia; order Rhodothermales; family BA12; genus CAXBBB01. The sequence goes on along the minus strand of CAWBZG010000002.1, from coordinate 218,186 downwards.
CAGTTCGACCAGTTGGCGATCGCCCTCGTTCATCGCCGTGCGGACGCGGCTTTCGTCCCAACCCTGCGGTCCCAACACCCACGCGCCAAACTCGGCGGGGCGTTCCAACCGGATGCAGCCATGACTGAACGCGCGCGTCGCCTCGTCGAACAGGTGATCGGCGGGCGTGTCGTGCAGGTAGACGGCGTACTGATTGGGGAAGATGTATTTGACCAAACCCAGCGCGTTATCCGGCCCAGCTTTCTGCCGGATGCGCAGATTGCCGTTGGCGACGCGGCGCAGGTTCGCGGACGTCATGTCGTAGACCGTCGCATCGACGGCGTAGTGGCTCACGATCTCGAAGCGCTTGTCGGTGAGCGCCGATGGGCCGTCGGGCACCAGCTCTTCGCGCGCGATGCTCGGCGGCACGTTCCAATACGGGCGGAAGACGACGTGCTCCATCGTGTCGTGGAAGAGCGGCGTCGCGCGTCCATCGTACGTCCCACCGACGACGACTTCCATTTGAATCACCTCGCGTCCGTCCTCGAAGCCGCGCACCCGAAACTCGGGCACGTTGACGATCACATAGCGCGACCCGGGTTCGGTCGGAAAGGTGGGCAGCGCGTCCCAGCGGTCGAGCGTCTCCTCGATCTGAGCGACACGGCGGCTGGCGGGTACGTTGAGCGCCGTTCGGGTATTGCCGCCCAGCAGCGAGTCGACGACCAATCCCTGACGCGCCTGAAACGCAGCCAACGCCGAGACGAGCGCCCTATCGAATACGTCTCCGCTCGGAGCAGCGCCTTGCAGTTCGCCGGTTACTCTGAGTCGGTCGCGCAAGGCTTGCACCTGAGCCTGAGCGGTGTCGCCGGGGCGAACCAGATCGCCGCTGGGAATCGCGTTCCACCCGCCGTCGGCGGCGATGCGGCGAAAGCGGTCATGGGCTTCCTTGAGGCGTTCGTGCGCCGAGTCGAGCGACTGGGCAGACGTAGCGGCGTTTTTGGTCGAGTCAGACGTAGAAACCTTGCGAGTCGGTGTGGTCTGGTCGGACGATGCAGCGCGCGTGCCCGTATCGGACGCAGCACCGGATGACGAGTCGCCGCACCCAACCAGTGCGAAAACAGTTAGTAACAAGAGGAAGCGGAGAGGCATAGGTGGTATACTTAGGTTGGTACGATTAGTGGAGTGCAGATCGAATGCACCTCTGGATTGCCGTGGTCCGACGTGTACCGAATACGCAGCGAATCGCCCCAATCGTTACCTAAACCGACACACTGCGGTCTTGCCGCGTAGCTTGGCCGTTGCGTCTCGCCGGGAAGCCGGTACCGCCGCTCGCATAGCACTACCTCCCTATTCCATATCCGACATGATCAAACGACTTTCCCTCCTCTTCGTGCTCTTGCTCCTCGTCGCCGTGCCGCAGTCGCGCGCGCAGGACGACACGACTCCGACCGTTCTGGAGATCGCGATGGACACGCCGACGTTCTCGACCCTCGTTCAGGCCGTGCAAGCCGCTGGACTGGTCGACGCGCTCTCGGGCGACGGTCCCTTTACGATCCTCGCGCCTACCAACGACGCCTTCGATGCGCTTCCCGAAGGCATGCTGGCAAGTGTGATGGGCAACCCCGAACGCCTGCGCACGCTGCTCGGCTATCACGTGATTGAGGGCGAGAGCTTCTCCATCGACGACATCCACACGCGCGCAGACGGACTCGAAGAACAGCTAACCTCCTCCGGCCTGCTCCCTCTGAACAACGGCGAACTGGGCATCACCATCGGCGGTGCCGGTCTTGTATCGGCGATTCAAGCGTCCAACGGTAGCATCGTCGTTGTCGACCGCGTCATCATGCCACGCGCAGTCAGCCGCAACTGATCGCGCTCCCCAAACGTGTCGCGGCGCTCCTTCTTCCGAGGGAGCGCCGCGACACGTTTGGTAGCGGGGTAGATCAGGCCGCCTTCTTCAACTCGGCAGCTTCCTCGCCTGCGTCGGCGCCACTTGCTGCCTCGCCGCCGACGTACAGCGACAGCCGCTTCTCGACGACCGACGGACTGTCGCCCCGGACGATGCCGATCACGCCGACGCGGATGATATTACCGACGTTGGCGATAGCGGCGGCCTGGTTACCGGCGCGCGCGGCCATCGGGATAAAAAAGAGGTTGGCGAAGAGCGCGCCGTAGAACGTCGTAATCATCGCGACGGCCATGCCTGCGCCGATGGCTGCCGGGTCGGACAGGTTCTGCATCATCTGGATCAGTCCGATGAGCGTGCCGATCATGCCGAACGAAGGCGCGAACGCTGCGGCGCTGCTATACAACCGCGACAGCATGAAGTAGTCGGCTTTCTGGTTGTCGATGCGCTGCTCCATGAACGCGTCGATCTCCTTGGCGTCGGTCCCGTCGACGGCCATCTCCAGTCCGAAGCGGGTCAGTTCGTCTTCGATCTCGGCCATCTTGCGGTCGAGCGCCAACAGCCCTTCGCGGCGTGCGATGCGGGAGAGTTCGGTAAACTCCTGGACGTACTTGGCGCACTCCGGCTCCTTGAACGTGAACATCGTCCCGGTCTTTTTGACCATCACCATGAACTCATCCAGCGTATAGTTGGCGAGCAGAGCGGCCGTCGTACCTCCGAGCACGATCAGAATCGACGGGATGTCGAAGAACGTCGCGACGCCGTCGCCGGTGAAGATCGGGAAGTAGATCAGCGCAAGGCCGAGCACGAAGCCGATAATCAGAGTCTGTTTCATGTCGCGGCGGTTGGGGAGGGAGCAGCCGGAAAGGGCGCGCGCAGTTGGGTTGGGCTAAGCGCGCGAAGGGCAAAGGGTGAGTTCGGCGTGGATCAGCCGAAGAGCGCGTCAATGTCGTCGGCGGACGCAAAGCCTCCGTCGTCGGCAAAGCCTGCGGGAGCGGGTGCGGCGGCTGGCTTCTTCTGCTCGTCCTTGCTTTCGTTGTCCGCGAAAGCGTCGGCGAAGGCGTCCGGGTCGAACGGCTCGTCGTCGGCCGTGACCCGTGTCGTTTTCGAAGTCGGCAAAGCTATCGGCGAAAGCGCTGGGGTCGAAGTCGGCCTCTACGCTCTGGCCGTCACCGGACGGCTCGAAGTCGTAGCCGTCGCCGTAGCTGGCGGCGGGCGCGTCGAGGTCAAAGCCACTGGCGCCGTAGGTGACGGCGTTGAGCTTGGCTTCGTCGACTTCGCCGGTGAGGTCTTCGCCGTCGTTCGAGCGCTGGACGAGTTGATCGGCGATGTCCTGGTGATTTCCGTTGGGATCGAAGCGTGCCATCGGGTCGAACTGCGACTGTCCGTCGCGGATCTCCTGAAGCGTGTCGACCGGCTTCGACATCGACCCACCGCCCATGTCGGCGGCGACGCGCTCGCTGATCTCGCTCAGGCGCATCCGCACCGATTCGATCAGGTGATTGACCGACGCGATCTGCTGCGCCGTGATGTCCTGCACCTGCAGCGACATCATGATCTGGTTCAGGTCTTTGCGGACGTTGTCCAGGCTCGCCTTCTGCTGCTCGCTCGTGTCCTCCCAGTTGGCGACGATGGTCTCGCCTTCCTCTTTCCACTGACTCAGCACGTCACGTACGGCAGGGGCATCGGCAGCGGCTCCGAGCGCTTGGAGAAAGCGGGTGTCGCGTTCGCGCAGTTGCTCGCGGTAGTCGCGTGCGTTCTGCTCTGCCAGCGACGCCACACTCACGTGCTCGCTCACCCTATCGACCAGGTTCAGGATCTCAGTCGTTGCCAGCTCGGTCGCCGCCGTCACCTTTTCGAGTTGGGTCGCGGCGGACGGCATCCGGCTCGTCGAGAACGAGAGCGACGTGCTGATATCGTTGAGCAGCGGAGAGATGTCGCCGACGAACTGGAGCAGGTCTTCGATGAGCGGGATCGAGCGCTGTCCAATGACGAAAAAGGACCGCATCTCGTCCAGCTTATGCATGACGACGGAGAAGTCGACGCGGGCGGGCGAGTGTGACATGATAGGAGGGGTTGGGGGGTGAGCAGCGCATCGCGCCGACGAGGAGGGCAGGCTAGGCAGCCTGCAAGCGGCGCATGATCGCGTCGATCTTGCTCTTGAGCACGTCGGGCGTAAAGGGCTTGACGACGTAGTTGTTGACGCGCGCTTGCATAGCCGCGACGACGTCTTCTTTCATGCCGCGCGTGGTCACCATGAGGATCGGAAGGTCGGCGTGCTTGGGGTTGGCCCGGATTGCGCGGACAAGCTCGAGGCCGTTCACGTTGGGCATATTCCAATCGGTGAGGACGAACTCGATGTCCGGGTGCTCTTCCATTCGGGCGAGAGCATCGCCGCCATCTTCGGCTTCGACGACTTCGGGGTAACCGATTTCGCGGAGCGCATTGGCTACGATGCGGCGCATGGTGGGCGAGTCGTCAACGACAAGGCATTTCATAGCGCTTGGGGTCGGGTAAAAGTGGATTGTAGGGGACCGAGTACGTCGGCACCGATGGCGCCCGACCTCGGCGGGTCTGCTCCCTAGCTATCGGCCTCCCCTGCTCGACCTTTAGACACCGGCGAGATTTTTTGTCCGACGCGCCAACAGCGCACCGCGCGCTCCTCTCGCGATTCACTCTCAGCGCAGAAACCGCATCTTTCAACCGCGATTGAAAGCCGCTCATGCACGTCGACTTCGATTGCCCCGTCGTCCGGCATGTCGTAGCGTTCCGCTCCAGCCCACCCGCCCTCTCGCGCCCATGCCGACCCTCACGCACCCCGACCGTTTCGAGCACCGTCACAACGGCCCTTCTCCGGCTGAAATCGACGCGATGCTCGCTGCTGTCCGATGCGACAGCCTCGATCAGCTAGCCGACCAGACGGTCCCCTCGGCGATTCGGATGAAGGGCGCGCTCGACCTGCCCGCCGCCGTCAGCGAACAGGCGCTGCTGGCGCGCGCGTCCGATCTGGCGAGCCGCAACGACGTGCGCCGCTCGTTTATCGGCATGGGCTACCACGACACGGCGACGCCGCCGGTCATCCAGCGCAACCTGTTCGAGAATCCCAACTGGTACACGCAGTACACGCCGTACCAAGCCGAGATCGCGCAGGGACGACTCGAAATGCTGCTCAACTATCAGACGCTCGTCAGCGATCTGACCGGACTCGAAATCGCCAACGCGAGCCTCCTCGACGAGGGCACAGCGGCTGCCGAAGCGATGATGATGCTGGCGCGGTCGGCCAAGAAACGCAACCGCTTCCTGGTATCGGACCGCTGCCACCCGCAGACGATTGCCGTCGTCGAGGCGCGTGCCGTTCCGATGGGCATCCAAGTGGAAGTCGGCGACCATGCTAGCTGGACGTTTGGCGACGACGTGATCGGCTGCCTCGTTCAGTACCCGGCATCCGACGGCGAGGTCGTCGACTATTCGGCGATGGCGCAAGCGGCGCACGATGGTGGCGCATACGTCGTTGCGGCGTGCGACTTGCTGGCGCTGTGCGTGCTCGAATCGCCCGGAAGCTGGGGCGCGGACGTGGCAGTAGGCAACAGCCAGCGCTTTGGTGTGCCGCTGGGCTACGGCGGACCGCACGCGGCGTTCTTCGCAACGACGCGACGAGTTCAAGCGTAACGTCCCCGGACGCATCATCGGCGTGACGCAGGACATGGACGGCGGCTACGCGCTCCGCATGGCACTCCAGACGCGTGAGCAGCACATCCGCCGCGACAAGGCGACCTCGAACATCTGCACGGCACAGGTGCTCCTGGCGAACATGGCCGCAGCCTACGCCATCTACCACGGACCGGACCGTCTGCGCGCCATCGCCAACCTGTGCCACACCGCCGCCCGCACGCTCGCCGCCGGACTGAGCGAGCAAGGCCACACCGTCCGCCACTCGGACTTTTTCGACACGCTCCGCGTGGATGTGGCGGGACTGGATGCAGACGAGATTCAAGAGGCCTGCGACCTCAACCGCATCAACCTGCGCGCATTTGAGGACGGCTCGTGGGGCATCGCCCTCGACGAAACCGTGACCGCCGAAGACCTCGACGCCCTGCTCGCCGTCTTCGCGACAGACGAAGCGAGCGAAGACCTGAGCGCCGACGACCTCGCCGCAGGTCTCCCCAGCGACGCCTACGCCGGACCGCTCGCGCGCACGACCGAATACCTCACGCACCCCACGTTCCACAGCTATCACAGCGAGAGCGAGATGATGCGCTATCTGACGCGCTTGAGCCGCAAGGACTTGTCGCTCACGTCGAGCATGATTCCGCTGGGAAGCTGCACGATGAAGCTCAACGCCGCGTCCGAGTTGATGCCGGTGTCGATGGCCGGATTCAGCAAGATGCACCCCTTCGCGCCCGTCGATCAGGCGCCGGGCTACCACGCGATGATGGACGAACTGCGCGACTGGCTGTCGGAGATCACCGGCTTTCACACCGTCAGCCTTCAGCCCAACAGCGGCGCGAGCGGCGAGTATGCGGGCCTGCTCACGATTCGCGCCTACCACCTGTCGCGCGGCGACGATCAGCGCGACATCTGCCTGATCCCGACGAGCGCGCACGGCACCAACCCGGCGAGCGCGGTCATGGCCGGAATGAAAGTCGTCCCCGTCAAAACGACCGACGACGGACGCATCGACCTGGACGACTTGGCCGCCAAAGCCGAGAAGCACGCCGATAACCTCGCAGCGCTGATGGTGACGTATCCGAGCACGTTCGGCGTGTTCGAAAAGGGCATCCGCGACGTGTGCGATGCCGTTCACGCAAACGGCGGCCAAGTCTACATGGACGGCGCCAACATGAACGCCCAGGTCGGTCTGTGCCGCCCCGGTGACTTCGGCGCCGACGTGTGCCACCTCAACCTGCACAAGACGTTCGCCATTCCCCACGGCGGCGGCGGCCCGGGCATGGGACCCATCGGCGTGGCCGAGCACTTGGCGCCGTTCCTGCCGGGCCACCCGGTCGTCGCCCATGTCGGCGGCGATCAGGCGATTCAGCCGGTCAGCGCAGCGCCCTATGGCAGCGCGTCGATCCTGCTCATCTCGTGGGCCTACATCGCGATGATGGGCGGCGAAGGGCTGACGCGCGCCAGCCAACTCGCCATCCTCAACGCCAACTATGTCGCCGAGCGGATCAAGGACAGCTACGACATCCTCTTCCGGGGTCACGAAGGCCGCTGCGCCCACGAGTTCATCATGGACCTACGCCCGTTCAAAGAGCACGGACTCACCGAAGTCGACGTTGCCAAGCGGCTGATGGACTATGGCTACCACGCGCCGACGATGTCGTGGCCGGTCGTCGGTACGATGATGGTCGAGCCGACCGAGAGCGAGTCGCAGGCCGAACTGGACCGCTTCGCCGACGCGCTGATTTCGATCCGCGCCGAGATCCAGGAAGTCACGCTGGGCCTAGCTGACGCTACGCAGAACGTGTTGAAGCAAGCCCCGCACACCGCCGCCCTCGTCCTCGCCGACGACTGGCAGATGCCGTACAGCCGGGAGAAGGCCGCCTTCCCCGCCACCTGGACGCGCGACTCCAAGTTCTGGCCCACCGTCCGCCGCGTCGACGATGCCTACGGCGACCGCAACCTCGTCTGCACCTGCCCTCCGATGGAAGCCTACGCCGAGGCGTGATATGCCGAACATCTCCGAGTACCTTTTGCTATGAAGCACCGTTTTTGGTCTCGGTGACTCCACTTCCAGATCGGATGGTAGCACTAACATTCGCAAATGGAGAATCACGTCGTTTCGATGTGAACCCTCTTCTGCATCTACCCGTTTTCCAACTGCTCCGTGAGCAGCACGCAGAGCAGCACGCATTCGAGCAAGTGGATGTGGTACACGGCAGTCTGGAATGGTCGTGCGGGGGTGACTTAGCGTACGATATGCTCTACGCACGCTCCGTTCCAGAAGCAGTGGAGACGGCGTAACGCACCCCGGCTCAGGCACTGCGGCCCACGCGCGACTGGGTGGAGTAGTCGACCCTCAACGCAGAAGACGTACGGTATGGAGCCAACGTACGCCCCTCTCCCCCCTTTCACTCGCCGCCTGTTTCCAGCGGCTCCTCTTCTGGAAGAGGACCATCCGAGTGATCGGCGCTTCGGCTTCCGGCGCCCAGCACGTGGACGGGATTGCCCAAGGTGTCTTGGACGTAGAGCATCTGGATCAGCACCATGGTCGCCACGGCGAGTGGTGCAGCGACGAGGATGCCCAGCCCACCCGCGAGTGTGCCCAGGATCAGTTGTGAGGCAATCAGGACGAACGGCAGAATGTCCGTCGTGCGGCGCTGGACGAGAGGCATGAGCAGGTTGCTCTCGACGAACTGTGCAGCCGCGTAGATGCCAACGACGGCGTATAAATCGCCCGTCGTCCCCGTTGCAAGCGCGGCTCCGGCGCCGACGATCAGCCAGATAAATCCGCCGACGTATGGAATGAACGAAAGCAATGCCGCCAAAATCGCCAGCGTGAGAGCGAGCGGTACGCCGAACAGCATCAGCCCCAAGCCGGTGAGCACGCCCAAGATCAGCATCGAAATGCCTCGACCGATCAGCCACCGCCGAAGCGCGTGCCCGGTGGCGAGCAGCACCTCATGTGTACGAGTGTGATAGCGTGACGGGAGCAGCTTGACGATGCCGTCGAAGTACGGTTTGGGCGTCACCGCCAGAAAGATGCCGCCGAAGAGGAGGACGAACGTGTTGACGACGGCGCTCGAAAACGTGCCGACCATGCGCCGCACCATTCCACTCGTCTCACCGCTCACCCGCTCCAACACAGAGGCCCCAATACCCCACGCTTCCAATCGCTCCTCGATCGTCTGCGCGTATTGGGGTGCCTGCTCGATAATTTTCTGCACCTGCTCAGCCACACTCGGGCCGATCAACCAGAACAAGCCACCCAGACCTGCGAGAACGCCTGCAATCACGACGCCCAGCGACCAGCCGGAACTCAGCGGCGTGCGGCGCCTCAGTTCGTCGGCCAGTCCGCTGAAGAGCAGACCTAGCAACAGAGCGGCGAACAGGAGCAGGAGCACCTGCCCGATGGCGGGGACAAAAACAAACGCCAGCAGAACCGCCAATGCCACCAGCGCGATCTGGCCGAGTCGGTAGGAAGAGAGATCGTCAGTCGTCATCTGGACGCGAATGGGTTTTCCTACAGGCTACCCGAGGAGTTCGCGTATCGACGTGACTCTGGGGTTAAGTCTGGAAGGCGTCGCGACTTCGTCGAATGCGAAGGCGGGCGATACGCGACCCACTGGCGCGACGCATCGGACGCGCAGAATCGCTAGGCCGCGTCGCGCTCGGAGCGAGATTGACCGCCTCGGCGGAGCATCTCGTAGGTGCCCGTCATCGCCGATGCGATGTTGGACAGGTGCGAACTCACGCGCGAGATCATGTGGATGCTCAGCGCCAAGACCGTCGCCTCGTTGGTCGGAACGTCGCTCGTGGCGAGCGCGCGCATCAACAGGGCAGCGTCGGCTTTGATCGACGTGTGGCGTTCGATGATGGCCAGCGCCCGACTCGAATCGCGTTCGGCGAAGCACACGATGGTATCGCCAAACGCTTGGTCGACGCGTCCGCGCAGAATCCGCAGGCGCTCGACGAGCGGTCCTCGACGCGGGTGACGCGACAGTGCGGCGTTGCGGGCCAGCGCCTTGCCCAGATCGCCGATGCGCTCGGCTTCGTTGACGACAGATACCAGCTTTAGGCTCAGCACCAACTCGCGTTCGGGATCGACGGCCAAGTGTTCGAGCAGGGCACGCCGGACATCCTCCTCTAGCGCGTTGACCTGGCTGTCGAGACTCGCCAGATTCAGATCGAGGATCTCGTTGTCGAGTAGCGTTCCCGTCGCCGCGCCGAACATCTGCTGCCCGATCGCCAGCATCCGCTGCACATCGCCCAGCGCCTGGCGGACCAGGGCGGGTTGTGCGTTGCGGAAGAGGTCGAGCAGGCCCATGAGAAACGTCGGAGAGAGCGCAGGAAAGAGTCTGGACAAGAACGGAATCCACGGCGGTAGATGTGTCCCATCCGCCGTTAACGTTCAGTTATCGTTCGCCTTACGATACAGACGATGGAAACGGGCGTAATCGGCGACTGCGACGTGCATTTGGCCCGCGATGGAACGCCCATGCGACAGACGCTCCCGCAAACTGGTACTGCTCACGTCGACGCGCGGCGCATCTATCCAGTCGACGTATTCGGCGTACGGTGAACCGACCGGAGCGCCCTCACCGCGACGGTACACAGCCAGCCGAGCGAGCGCGACGATGCGATCGGGATCGCGCCATGTCGGGAAACTCGCCAGACTGTCCTCGCCTAGGATCAACCACCACCGCGCGTCGGGGTGGAGGGCATGGAGGGCGTCGAGCGTGTCCGCGGTGAACGAGCGCCCCGCTCGGCGCAGTTCGAGATCGGACACGTCGAAGTCTGGCCAATCTGACGTAGCCAGTTGGGTCATTGCGAGCCGATGAGCGGGCGACACGCCGACAGTCTTGTGCGGCGGACGCGCCGACGGCATCCAGAGCACCCGATCGAGCGCCAACTGCTCACGCGCCGCCTGCGCCACCGCAACGTGACCGGCGTGCGGTGGATTGAACGTGCCTCCGAAGAGGCCAAGGCGAAGCGGTTTGGGCATTCGCGTATAACGAGCCAGGCGACGACAGGTTGGCCAGACCGCTTCACTCCGGCTTCGGAGCGTCAGGCGTAGCTTCGCACTCCTCCTTCTCCGATGCCGATGCGCCGCCTGCTGTCGCTCCTCTTCTTCGCTTGTGTGCCCGCCAGCGCCCAGATAGCGCCCGTCGTCCTCCCCGACAGCGTCGTCGTGACAGCGTCGCGGCTGCCGCAGAGCGCGCGGACCGTCGGACAGGCCATACGCGTGGTGACGGCAGCAGAAATCGCCGCGCTGCCCGTCGCATCGGTCGACGAGTTGCTGCGTGGACTGGCGGGTGCCGAAGTGCTCAGCAGAGGTCCGTTCGGTGTCCAGAGCGACTTCACGATCCGCGGGTCGACGTTCAACGGGATTCTGCTGCTGATCGACGGCGTTCGCTTCAACGACCCGATGACGGGCCACTTCTTGAGCGACTTTCCGATTCCGCTCTCGGAGATCGTGCGCGTCGAGTTGCTGCGCGGACCAGCCGCCGCCGAGTATGGGGCCGATGCGGTCGGCGGCGTGATCCACATCCAGACGCAGGCCGGACTAGCGGCTCCTCTAGGCGAGCCGAACGGCGCAGGCGGACGCGGAACGATCAGCGGCGGATCGTACGGGTTGGCGATGGGCGATGCGGCAGCCTGGGCGAGTGTCGGCGGGGCACGCTACACCGTCGCGGCGGCGTATTCCGAAGCGAGCGGACAGACCATCCCGTCGCTCAAAACGCTGGCCGACGGCGTCACGCCCGAGCCGCCAACCGCACGTGCCGGATTCGAGCGCGGCGCAGCGACAGTCGGCATGCGTCAGCAAATCGGCAGGACGACGCTTTCTGCCCGCGCCGCTTTCGACGCGCGCGAGTTCGACGCTGTTCGCTTCTACACCAGCTTTGCGTCGGACACCGCGCGCGAACAGACACAAACGCTGTGGCTTCAGGCCGCCCTCGAAGGCGTCGCCGGGCAGACGTTGTGGCGCGTGCAGGCCGGAGCGCGACGCCACGAGGACACGTACCAGTACAACCCCAGCGCATCGGCCAACGAACACACGACGCGGCAGGCCACGCTGACAGCCCACGCACGCCGCATCGTCTCGCCCACTCTATCGCTCCACGCCGGAGCCGACGCCCTCGCCCGCGACATCGCCTCGAACAACATGGGCGAACACGGAGACGTAGTCGGTGGCGCATGGGGCGGCGCTACAATCCGCATCGCCGATGCCACGCTCAACGCAAGACTGCGCGCCGACTACGCCGAGGCGTACGGCTTCGAACTCACGCCGGCCATCGACGCCATCTGGAACGCCGCCCCGACGGTCGACCTGCGCGCCGCCGTTGGACGCAGCGTCCGGGCGCCCACGTTCGTCGAGCGCTACTTCAACACCGTCGCGCCTCGCCCTAACCAGGATCTCGGCAACCCCGACCTGACCGCCGAGCGCGCGTGGTCGGCCGAGATCGGAGCGGACGCCTACCTGATTCGCGCGTCCGCTGTCGCGCCTGACGCTCCGCGCCACCCTGTTCCGCCGCGACGTGGACAACCTCATCGACTTTGCGCGCAGCAGTCCCGACGCTGTCTTCTTTGCAAACAACCTGCGCACCGTTCAGACGACAGGCGGCGAAGTCGAAGTGTCCGCCTACCGCACGCTCGGGCGAGTTGGCCTGTCCGCTGACGTGGGCTACACGTATCTCGACGCCACCATCGACGGTTTGGCCAACAACGTGCAGGCCAAATACGCCCTGACCAACGCGCGCCACTTGGTACAGGCACACCTGCACGCGTCGCTGGGACGCATTGGAGTCGGCGTGCAATCCATTGCCCGTACGCCCGATAGCGACGTCATTGACGCATACATGATTCACAACGTCCGTGCGGCTTTCGCCCTCCCGCTGACGGGTGTCGATGCGCGGCTGACGCTGGAAGTCCGCAACCTACTCGACGAGGACTACGCCGACCTGTTCGCACCACTGCCAGGCCGATGGTGGGTATTCGGCGCACGGATGGCGTTTTAGTAGGCCAGTCGCCATGATGCGCGGCGGATCACCTTTTCAGCTACCGTACCTAAAAGCGAAAGAGGCAGGAGTTCGCAACGCCAATTGGAAGAGGCAGAAACGAACAGGGGATGAAGGCAGGTGCGTAACAACCGATGGGAACGGTAGAACGCGAGACTCGGTGAGAAAGCTTCCACTCATCAACTCCTCGCACCTATGAAAGCCCTCACCTGGCACGGACAAGGCGACGTTCGCGTCGACACTCATCCCGATCCCGAAATCCAAGATGCGCGTGATGCCATCATCCGCATCACGTCGACCGCCATCTGTGGATCGGACCTCCATCTGTATGACGGCTTCGTCCCGATGATGAAGGAGGGCGACATCATCGGTCACGAACCGATGGGCATCGTCGAGGAAGTCGGATCGGGAGTGACCAACTTGAAGAAGGGCGACCGCGTCGTCGTCCCATTCACGATCTCGTGTGGGCACTGCTGGTTCTGCGAGAAAACGATGTTCTCGCTGTGCGACGAGTCCAATCCCAAACCGGAAAACGCTCGGAAGCAGATGGGCCACTCGCCCGCTGGCGTCTACGGCTACTCGCACCTGCTCGGTGGCATTCCGGGCGGACAGGCCGAATTGCTGCGCGTACCCTACGCCGATGTCGGCCCGATCAAAGTGCCTGACGCCCTGACAGACGAGCAAGCGCTCTTCCTCTCCGATATTTTCCCGACGGGCTACATGGCCGCCGAGAACGCCGAAATCGAACCGGGCGACACGGTCGCCGTCTGGGGCTGCGGGCCGGTCGGCCAGTTCGCGATTCAGAGCGCGTGGATGATGGGCGCCGGTCGCGTCATCGCCATCGACCAAGTCGCCGAACGCCTGGCAATGGCCCAGAAACACGGACGCGCCGAAACCATCGACTTCTCAGATGATGACGTCGACGTGTACGAGACGCTGATGGAAATGACCGACGGGCGCGGACCGGACCGCTGCATCGACGCGGTAGGAGCCGAGTCACATGCGGCCAACGATGCCAAAGCGCTCGTCGATAAAGCCAAAGCCGCTGTCCACATGCAGTCAGATCATCCGTACGTGCTTCAGCAGGCAATCAAGTCATGCCGGAAGGGAGGCACGATCTCGGTCCCTGGCGTCTATGCCGCCGCCGTCACCATCCCCTTCGGCGCGGCGATGAACAAAGGGCTGACGTTCAAAATGGGCCAAACGCACGTCCAGCGCTACCTCGACCCACTGATGCAAAAGATCATCAATGGCGACATCGACCCGTCCTTTGTGATCACGCACACCGCATCGCTCGACGATGCTCCCAAGATGTACGACACGTTCCGCGACAAGAAAGACGACTGCATCAAGGTCGTCCTCAAACCCTGAAATCGACACTCGACCAGAGCGGGCCGTTGCACTGATGTGGCGGCCCGCTTGTTGTAGGTTCAAGCGCCGACTTCTATCCCGATACGCGCTCTATGACCTCCCTACTTCGCTGGCTGTCCGATTTGGTCGGCTCGATCTACGTGCTTCAGGTCATCTGGTCTCCGATCAAGCGCGCACTCGGAATGGACTACGAATCCCGAGTCGACCGCGCGACGGCAGATCTACTCGCCAGGCGCCGCACCAATCTGCCGGACCTTTCGCTCGAACCCGTTTTCCGCTTCGTCGGCACCGCCCCGAGTGCGAAAGGCGTCACGGCTCTATTCGTCAACGAGGGTGCAGGCGTTACCTCCGTCGCTCTGGAAGACGCAAGAGGTTCGATGCAACTCTCCGAGCGAATCGCGACTGGAGGCTCCGGCCGCGTCGACTTGGAGTTGCCCAAGCGACCGCGCGACGTGCCGTTCGAGTTGTCCTACACTGATGCGGCTGGAGTACGTCATTCGCAGCCGTTCGTCTTCCGAGCAGACGAGGCGCGCGTCGAAGCTGTCGACGTGCTTGCAGCAGACTGACGGTTCAGGCTGCCTCGTCTGTCCACGCCCTGCGCAGGTGGGCGATGTAGTCGCGTTCGAGATCCACGACCTGACCGTCCGCTTCGGCGATACCGACCAAGTCGTCGAGGATCGTCGAGCGGGTGTCGGTGTCGAGCGCTTTTCCCAGCGTGTCGATGATCGTCTCGAGGCGCTCGCGCGACGGGTTGTTGAAGTACGTCATCGACGCCTCGCGCAGCACGTGCTGGAGCATCGCCGGGTCGCGATTGGGCTGCCACTTGTAGAGGCGGGCGACGATCTCTTGCATCTCGGCGCTGTCTAGGTCGGCGTCGGCGCCATACGCCAGTCCGAGATAAAGAACAGCGAGGTCGTGCAGGTGGGCGATGGAGACAGACATAAAAGCGGAAATACGCAAAGTGAGGTGAGCGCGTTTACCAAATGGCGATGCGCAATGTTCTACCGCCAAGATCGACGGCAGCGTAACCGATGAGACGGTGTCGGAATCTCAACGCGCATTGATCACGTTTTGCACCCAACCAACCGCTTTTCCCATGCGACGCTCCTTCCCGCTGCTCCTCGCAGCCGCTTTTGTGTTGACCGCGTTTGCGCCGTCGCACGTTGACCAACAGACGCCACTCGCCATCGGCAGCACTCTTCCCCAGGCCGCGACGAAGCTGGTCGGGACCGATGGAGCCGAATACACGCTCGGAGGACTGACCGGAGAGGGCGGATTACTCGTCATCTTCGGCGCCAACACGTGCCCGTTCGTTCTCGCATGGCAAGATCGCTTCGCCCCGCTCGCCGCTCGTGCAGCAGCCCAGGGCATCGGCACGATCATCGTCAACAGTAACCTCGCCTTCCGCAACGACGACGACTCCCCCGCCGCCATGCGCGCTCACGCGAGGGAGCACGGCTACACCGTTCCCTACGTGCAGGACGCTGGTACCGCCATCGCCGATGCCTTCGGCGCGACGCGTACGCCCGAGGTGTTCTTGTTCGACGGCGACAAAAAACTCGTCTACCGAGGCGCCATCGACGACAACGCGCGCGACGCGAGCAAGGTGAAGCAGCCGTTCCTGATGGAAGCGATGGCGGCTGTCGCGCAGGGAGACGCGCCTGCGCCCCAAGTCACACGTTCCATCGGCTGCACGATCAAGCGCACGTCGGACTGATCCATCCTCAGTCCGTAGCGACACGCGACGCGGACTAGCCAAAATCGCACGACGGGACCGAGGGATTGCCTCTCGGTCCCGTCGTAGGTTTAGGCCGATCCATCCTCTCGCTCGTGCTCCTCTTCCAACCCGATCTGGCACCAGACGCCCCGCTGCTGCCGACGCTCGACGCCGCTCTCGCGTTGTGCGAACGCGTCGCCATCGTCGATACCACGCAACTCACCGGGCTACACGCAACACCGATTGGCCTGCTCGCCGACGCCGTCCCCGATCACGCAATACTCAACGGACGCCCCGGAACGGACGGATACCGCTCGCCCAAGTCCGTCGTCGCTGCGGGCGGATACGTCGTCCGTCAGGGCGATGCCGGAACGGACGTGCTGCTCATCTTTCGACGCGGCGTGTGGGATCTGCCCAAGGGTAAGCTGGACGGAAAGGAGACGATTCGGGCGTGTGCCAAGCGCGAGGTATGCGAGGAAGTCGGCATCAAGCGCCTGCGCGTCGTCCGCTCGCTCGGATCGACGCTGCACGGCTATCCACTGACCAAGCGCTACGCCGTCAAGACGACGTACTGGTTTCGGATGGAAACGGCGCAGACCGGGTTTAAACCGCAGGCCGAAGAGGACATCGAACGCGTCGAGTGGGTACCGATAGCCGAAGCGATCGAGCGGCTGGGCTTCGAGACGCTGCGCGCGCACGCCTATCTGGTACGCGACCTGCTGGACGAACCGCAAGCAGCCTGAGATCAGACAGGGACGTGGCAGTCGACCTGCTTACACGGACCTACCGCTATTCGACAGCTACTGGCGATGGCGCAAGCGGAGCCGCGAGATACGGCAGCAGCAGCCGATGCGTACGATCAAGCAGACGGGCCGCAGCCGAATCGGGCGGAAGTGAGGCGTCCGGGATGAGCGATTGCCACGCCGTCAGCGGCCCCAACGCACGCGGTCGGCTGGACGCGGTGCCCCCCAGACGGACGACGACATCCGTCGCGTTCATCGGCCACGCCGGGTTGCGGAAGTACGCCTGCATGCCCGCCTCGCCGTCGACGAAGGCAATGACGACGGTCCGCGTCGGATAGCGGTAGAAGCGCGTCGTCTGGGACAACGTCCGCATCAGTTCGAGCGCTACGACCGTCGATACGTTGCGCCCACCCACGCCCGCATCGAATGGGGCGATCAGCACGACGGCCGTATCCCGAAGAGTCGGGTCGTCTCCGGCGAGGAAGCCGATCAGGTTGAGCGACGTATCGGGCGGCAACCCCCACGGCTGGACGTAATTGGGCTGGGCGGGCTGGATGCCGATGTCGTGCAGGCGATCCGAGAGGTAGAGGTGAGCGAGTCGATGCGCCGTCGTTCCAGGCACTCGATTGCGCCCGATCTGGTTGAGCCTCGACAGGTCCGTCTGCACCGACTGCGCGTTCCACACCGGAAACCCCGGCACACTGCGGGGACCTGAGTCGCCGTCGGACGAGCCGGAGCACCCAACGGCGATGGTGGCGAGGAGCAGGGCCAGACCCATCGAAAACAGAGGGATGGATCGAAAAGGAGGAGACATCGGGCGTCGTACTTTGAGAGACTGCCCCGTAAAGTAGCGCCGCCCTTCCCCCTGTGCTCTGGCTGATCCTGACTCCGCTGATTCGCGTGCGCCGCGTGCTCGACCGGCTACTCGGATTGGTGCTGGCTAGAGCCATAGCAGGTGCGCTGCTCGCCGTCGTGCTGCTCGTGCTCCCGAGCCTGCGCGTGGACTTGACCGTCGTTCCCGGCTTGATAGCAGCAGCCTACGCATTGGCGGCACTGGCGTGGCTTCCGCACACCCTCGTTCGCGTGCGCGCGGCCAGACTGGAGGCTCGGCTGGCCCGGCAGGGATTTACCGACGACGCCCTCGCCCTCTGCCTGGGGCCTGACACGAATCTGTGGTCGAAAAGCCTCGTCGTCGACACCGTTCGCCGCGTCCGCGCCCTGCCGACGCCCGGCGCGTTGCGCAGCGCCATCTGGGAACGACGGGTCGCTCTGCTGGCTCAGCAGCAGTTCGACACGCTGCGTCCCACGCGCTTCGATCCAACCGTACTCATCCTGGTTGGCCTCGCTCTCACGTGGCCGATGACCGGCTGGGGCACGATTACGGTAGGCCTCGCGTTCGCTCTTGAAGCGGCCACACACCTTACGCGCGCACAAGCCATCCAACGTGTCCACGCACTGGAACGCGCACTCGCCACCGCTCTCTCCGGCGCCGACACGACGCTCGCCTCCCCTCTCATTCGCCCACCGCACGCTCACGGCTACGCACACCGCCGACTGTACCGAACCGGCGGATTTCAAAGCGACGCTTCGTAAGCAGCAGCCCTGCAGCTTTCGCCAAACAGTCTCTGACACCAGACAAGGCTGCGAGGGGCTTTACGAGGACGAACCGGCGTAGCCGTCAACCGTCGAGTGCGGCAGTGGATGACTCTTCGAACACTCCACCGTCTCATGATCACCGCTGCGCCCGCCCGATTTGCAACGTGAGTCGTTGTGGACGACCGCCGCGTTCCACATCGAGCGTGACCTTGTCGCCGGGGCGGAAGTCGTAGATACGGGCGACGTAATCGGTAGCGCTCGTGACCGGCTCACCCGAAATGCCGACGAGGATGTCGTACGGCTCGACTCCGGCAGCCTGGGCGGGTGAACCCTGGTCGACGGAGCGGACGAAGGCGCCCTGTGTCTGGCTCGTCTCCAAGGCGCGGGCGATGCGCGCGTCCAGATCGACGACGCCCAGGCCAGTGTAGTAGCTGCGGTCGATGGAGCCGCTCTGGACCAATTCCTCGACGATGGCGCGCGCGCGCTGGGCGGGCACGGCGAATCCGATGCCGACGCTTCCGCCCGTCCGTGAGTAGATCGCCGTGTTGACGCCCATCACCTCGCCCAGGGCGTCGAGAAGCGGGCCGCCACTGTTGCCCTGGTTGATAGCGGCATCGGTCTGGATCATGTCGCGGTACAACCGGCCCTGGCCCTGCGAATCCAGATCGCGGCGCGTCGCGCTGACGACACCGACGGTGACGCTAGGTTCGGTCGCCTCGAAGAGGCCGAAGGGGTTTCCTAGCGCAATCGCCCACTCGCCGACGACCGGCGCTCCGGCCTGACTCCACTCCAGATACGGAACGTCACGTCCCGCGTCGATGCGGACGACGGCCAGATCGGTCGCCTGATCCGCGCCTACGAGCGAGGCCGGAAACGTCTCCCCGTCGGGAAACGAAACCGTGATCCGACTCGCGTTTCCGACTACGTGCTCGTTCGTCACCACCAGCCCGTCCGCAGACACGACGAAGCCGCTGCCCGTCTGCTGAACCTGCTGCTGGCGGTAGCGGCGCGGCGCAAACGAGCCGAACCACGCGTCGTATCGCGGGTCTCTCACCGTCCGCACTTCGAGCACGTTGATCGACACGACGGCAGGCCCGGCCCGGCGGACGGCGCGCGTGATCGCCGTCTCACGCCCGTCGACGATCTGCTCGTTGGCCTGCGACAGGCTCGGCGCATCACCGATGGTCTGCTGCGACTGGGCAGGCTGGCGGCAGCCCACGAGCGTGGTGAACAGGAGCGCGAACAACACGACGCGAGCGTTCGGAAAAGACATGAGGCGAGAGGTTTGGACAGAAAGCGAGAACGAGAAGGGGCGCGCGTTGATTCGCTGCCGTTACTCTGACGGCACAGCCGGAACGCAACAGATCAGCGTCTCCATGCATGAAACGAATCTCCACTCACTCAAACTCCTCTACTATCATGGCAAGCATCGCCAAAGTCATCGAAATCCTCGCCCAGGGCGACACCATCGAACAGGCCGTCGAGAACGCCGTCGCCGAAGCGTCGAAGAGCGTGCGTAACATCCGCCACGTCTACATCAACGAGCAGCAGGCGCACGTCAAAGACAACAAGGTCATCGGCTACCGCGTGAACTGCAAGGTCACGTTCGTCGTCGGCGACGACACGGATGCGGGCTAAATCAGCCTCGGTTCTCAAACCGCAACGGCGGCGTGCTCATAGGGCGCGCCGCCGTTTTGCGTTGGAACGGTTACTGGTACCGCAGCACGTCCGCCGGTTTCACTCGGACGAGGCGGCTGGTCTGGAGCGAGAGCGTCGCCGCAGCCAGCAGGAAGACGAGCGCGTTTGAGAGCACGAACGGAGCGGCCCCGAGCGAGAGATCGACGGGGGCGACACTCAGCAGCGCGCTCAAGCTAAAGTAGCAGAGCGGAGTCGCAATCAGCGTCGCGATGCCTAGCATGACGAGGAACCCGCGGTTGACCAGGAGCACGATCTGTGCCGCCGAAGCGCCCATCGCCTTGCGTACGCCGACTTCCTTCACCTTTCGCGCGGCGCGCTGGGATGCCAACCCGAACAGTCCCATGCACGAAATCAGGAGGGCAAACAGAGCCAGATACGTGATGAACCTAGATACGCCCCCCATCGACTCACGCGCGAACACGTCGGTCTGATC
The DNA here is from genome assembly GCA_963793245.1 of Rhodothermales bacterium. Lineage (GTDB taxonomy): Bacteria > Bacteroidota > Rhodothermia > Rhodothermales > BA12 > CAXBBB01. Next base: position 198,058 of record CAWBZG010000002.1, on the reverse strand, counting down.
GTAAGACGCGAACGCGAGACTCGGGAAGTCACGCGCCCACGACGCACCCAGGGCAGCCGCTACTTCGTCCGTTGCTCCAGGCTCCACGCGCAGGGTCAGGTAGCGATACCGCTTCTCGTCGGCCAACGCGAAGACGACCGGGAGCGCAGCACCTGCCATCGGCGCGAGCAACACGTCCCCGACCACGCCGACGACCAGCACCTGCTGATCACCAATATGAATCGACTGCCCAACGGGATCGACCCACGGCTGCGCATCGGCGAACGTCCGGTTGACGACGACCGACTGCGCGCTGTCGCCGGAGAATGTGGCTCCGAACGGGCGTCCCGCCGTCGCTTCGATACCCAATGTGGTCAGGTAATCAGGGCCGATGGAAAAGCGAAACGCCTCCTGCTCCTCGCCTTCTACGCGGACAGTCACGCGTTCACTCGACGCACCGACAGGCTGTTCGGCGCCCGCCATCGCCCGCACGTAAGGCGACTGCTCGGCGTGTCGCTGGAGCCACTCGTACTGTTCGGTACTCGGCGCCTCGACGACCAGCACGTTGCTCTGATCGTAGCCCCAATCGCCCCCGAGCAACTGATCGTCCAGCGATGCGGTGAAGATCGACAGGCAGATCGTGATGAGTGCGAGTGTGAGTTGCACGACGGTCAGCGTGCGGATCAGGCCCTTCTTCTCGCCCAGCTTCAGCCGGTCGCGCAAGATGACGGAAGGCTGGAACGACGAGACGTAGAACGCCGGATAGGAGCCGGAGACGAACGCCAGAAACACGAGCAATCCCACCATCAGCGGCCAGAAATCGACCAGCGTTCCTATTTCGAGAGGGTACGGACGGTGGACGATATCGTTGAGAAACGGCACGGTGACCGTCCACGCCAGCCCGACCCCAGCGATGAGTGCCAGTGCGCACAGCACCAGATTCTCGGCGAGAAACTGCTTGATCAATTCGGACCGGCGCCCGCCCACCGTCTTCCGTACTCCGATCTCTTTGAGCCGCCGCGCCGCCGCGCCCAGCGAGATCGTGATGTAGTTGAAGCACGCGACGAGCAGCATCAGCAGTGCGATCACGCCAAACATGATGGACTCCCAGATCAGCGGCGCCTGCAACGCCCGGTCTTCGATATTCCACGCCGTCAGCCAGTCCGGGTGCTGGACGCTGTCGAGAAAGAACGACTGCACCTGACGCGCGTCTCCGGCGGCGTTCTGGACTGGCACATACCGACCAAGCTGGGCCGAGAGCGCCTGCGCGTCGTCGGCATGGCGGAGTTGGAGAAACGTGGCGTCAGTGAACGACTGCCAATCGTCTGGGTCGATGGCCGTCACGACGTGCCGCATTTCGTACCCAATAAGCAGGTCGAATTGAAAGTCAGCGCGCGACGGAAATGCCTCGGCGACGCCCGCAACAGTCATCGTCTGGACGACCTCACCGCCGGACGCAGCAAATGTCAGGTCGAGTGTCTGGCCGATGGGATCGTCGGCACCAAAATACTTGAGGGCGGCATCTGCGCTAAGGACGACGGCATCGGGATCAGATAACACCAACGATTCGCCCAGGCGCAGAGGGAAGGTGAACATGTCGAAGAAGCCCGCATCCGCGAACGACACGACTTCGTGGAACGTCGCGCCGTCCGCACGCACGGTTGCCGGATGGCTCGCGAACCGCACAGCCTGCTCGACTTGGACCGCATTGCTCGCCAGAACGGGACCAAGAGGTGCGGGTGCTGTGCCCCAGCGCTCTTCGCCCTCCTCACCCGTGATGGTGTGTCCAACCATAACTATTCGCTCGCCGTTGACGTGGAAGTCGTCGCTCGCGTTGATGTCGTCGAACAGCAGAAACAGCGCGATCACGCACGCCACAGCGCTCGACAGACCGAAGAGGTTGATCAGCGAACTCACGCGGTCTCGGCGCAGATTGCGGAAGCCCAGCACGACATAGGTCGCCAGCATTGCCGCTTCCCAATACACCTTCTCGTACAGCTGATCCGGCAGCAACCGCGCCACCTGCCCGCGATACCACCACCGCGCCCTATTCAGTCCGTCGGACGCAGCCTGTTCGTTGAAGCATTCCTCGTAGTCGCCGATGCGTGTGTCGCCCTCGTCTGGGAGCAGCCAGCCTAGAATGCGCGCGGCGATTCGTGGCGGTGTGTGGTGCTGTTGATCGCTCATGCTATCGGCCCTCTTCGAGAGTGAGTCCTGCCACACCCGACCACATCTCCTGCTCGACCGAGCGGATGTGGAGAAGCGCGTTCCGTCCGCTCTCTGTCAGCCGATACACGCGTTTGGGGCGTCCACCGCGTTCGGGTAGAGGGTCGGTCAGAGACGACGTCAACAGGCCTTTTCGCGTTAGCCGGTCGAGCGGAGTGTAGATCGAACTGAGCGACCACTTCTGCCCGGTGATCGCCGAGACTTGCTTTCGTATCGGCAGGCTGTAGGCGTCGCCCTGGAGCTTCCAAGTGGCGAGCATGACGAACTCTTCGGAGCGCGTGAGCAGTTTCATGAGAAGGAGTTTCCAGACACAGAATCTCCCTCTACGGAAAGGAAACGATATGTTTCACTTTCCGAACATGCTATCTATCGCTTATACCAACAAGAGCCGCAGCGCGACGAATCCTGCCAACGCCGCAAATGCCCAGCGCAGATACTGCGTACTGGCGTTCTGCCCGACGCGTACACCCCATCGGGCGGCGAAGATGGCCGGGATTCCCAACGCTAACGCATGCCCGAACGCGACGGCGCCCAGCGTTCCATCTGGACTCCCGAACGCCGTATCGACGGTAAAAGCGTAGGCGAGCACGCCTGCGGCAGTCGTCACGAGGATCGTCGCGCTCGACGTGCCCAGGGCCACGCGCAGCGGCAGGCGCGCCAGTTTGTTGTAGGCCGGAACGAGCACAATACCGCCGCCGATTCCGATGGCAGCCGACAGCGCACCGCCGCCCAGTCCGATAGCTGGAAGCCAGCCCTGCCGCACCTTGCGCCCGCGCGAATCATCATCGCGCCCCGTCACCATGCGTACGACAACGATGAGCAGGACGACTGCGAACACGCGCGAAAACACTTCGGGCGTGTACCAATCTGCCGTCGTGACGTACTCCTTGACGAGCCACACGCTGATGACGCTGCAAAGACCGGTGATCGCGGCTGTTTTCCAGTCGACCGAACTGCGTTTGGCCTGAAACCATGCGCTCGCGGCTGACGAGAGCCATGTACACAGCAGGCTCGTCCCCGCTGTGAGCGGCACCAGAGCGGTGTCCGGCACGCCGAGCCAACCGAAGTAGTAGAGCAAAACGGGTGCAAACACGATACCGCCGCCAACGCCGAGCAGTCCGGCCAGAAAGCCACCGACCAGTCCGGCGGCGAGGAGCAGGAGTATCTCGACCGTCATCTACCCAACGCCCTCGCGTAGGCCGCCGGATCAGCGAGCAGGTCGAGTGCCTGTTGCAGATTGGGATCGGTATCAATCGAGGGGCCGCGCGTGACACCGTAACGCGGACGGATCGTCTGGACCAAGCGACGTTCGAGGGCCTCGGCGTGGCGGTTGAAGTCGCGCTGCTGGTCGTTGGATAGGGCGCGAGCTACACGATCTGTCTCGTCCAACGCATCCGAATAGCCAGCGGCTTGCAAGCGAGCGCGGAGATCGGCTAGCAGGTCCCCGGCGTCGGATTCGTAGGCGAACCCTTCGGCATCCAGAAACGAGCGAAAATCGTCCAGCAGGTCGCTTCGCCACTCGTTCGGCAGCGTGGCGTTCTGCGTCTCGAAGCGGTCGGCGTAGCGGAAAAACCATGCGCCGCGTAGCAAAGCCGCTTCCAGCGCGCTCGGGTCCGGCTCGTCGCCTGGCAGGTCCGGTGTGACACCGCTGCCGCCGACGACCGCCCGTCCACTCGTCGTCGTAAAGCCAACGGTTTCGGCGACCGCCGCGCCCGATCCACTGCGCCCATAGTCGAGCCGCTGCACGACGCGTCCCGACGGCAACTCGTAGCGCCCGACGGTCAACTTGAGCGCCGTGTTGTACGGCAACCGTCGGACGACCTGCACCAATCCTTTTCCGAACGTCTGATCTCCGATGATCACCGCGCGATCGAGATCCTGGAGCGCGCCCGACACGATCTCAGACGCCGACGCGCTCAGGCTGTCGACGAGCACCACGACGGGCACGTCGGGAGCAACGGGCGGCGACGTCGTGCGGTACGTCTCGGTTTTGGACGGATCGCGCATCCGAAGCGTCGTCACGTTGGTGCCCGTCGGTACGAACAAGCCTACGATCTCGACCGCCGCGCCGAGCAGTCCGCCGCCGTTGCCGCGCAGGTCGAGTACCAATCCGTCCATGTCGCCATGCACCAGGCTCGTAACGGCAGACCGCATCTCTTGCCCGGCCCCATTGCCGAAGACCGTCAGCCGGACATAGCCCATTCCGCGCGTCGTGTCGTCGCCCACGAATCCGCTGAACGGCACGCTGATCGGCGACGGATCCTCGCGCGTCAACACAAAATCGACTGCCTCATCCTCACCCGGTCGCTCTACCGAAATCGCCACAGTCGTCCCCGGCTCCCCCGCCAACAACGTCGCCGCTTCGGTCAGCGGCAGGGCGCGCACGTCTCGACCGGCAATAGTGACGACCCGATCACCGACGCGCAAGCCTTGAGCGTAGCCACCCGTCGACGTGCCTTCGTCCGGCGGCGCGACGACTAACTCGCCACCGCGCCGTTCGAGTGTCACGCCGACCAGTCCGTACGTGCTTCTGAGAAGAGCGCCTTGGGCCAGCGTCGCCTCGTCGAGCAGAACGGTGTATGGATCGAGTTCGCCTAGAAACGCGCCCAGCCCATCGCGCACGATGCGCTGCGGGTCGAGCGGATCGGCGTACTCCTCGGTAAGCGTCGCGTAGGCCTCGCCGAAGATCTCGAGGTTCTTCCGCAGCAGAAAGAAGTCGTCGCCATCGGCTCGCTGCGCCCACGCCGGCGGCACGAAGAGCAGCACCATTGCCAGCATCCCAGGCCACCACGTGGATGCAAAGTCGGAGAAGGGCGATTCGTGAATCGCCCGTACGGGTTGGGGTGTGTCGGTTCGGGTCATGCGGCGGCCTCCAGTTTGGCGGCTTTCGCCAGCGCCTTGGCGCGTTTGCGTTCTACCCTTGCGGCCAGCAGCGTCGCTACTTCGTACAGTCCAAACAGCGGAAAGGCGACGATCAACTGAGAGACCGGGTCGGGTGGCGTGATGATCGCACCCAGGATCAAGATGATCACGATGGCGATCTTCCGGCCTTTACGGAGCATATCCGACGTAAGGATGCCTGCTTTGGCGAGGAAGTAGATCACGACCGGCAACTCGAACAAGACGCCGACACCTAGCGACCACATCGCCACCATCGAGAAGTACTTGGTGATGTCGAACTCGTTGGCGATCTCGCTCGACAACTCGAAGTCGGCGAAGAACTGCAGCGACAAGGCGTCACGATCAGATAGCCAAACGCGATGCCCGCCATGAAGCAGAGCGTCGCGCCCAATGAGGCGAAACGCATCCCCTCGCGCTCGTCAGGGTAGAGCGCTGGCTCGATAAACTTCCACAAGTGGTAGATCAGGAACGGCGCGCCCAAAATGCCGCCCGCCGTGATGACAGTGCCGATCCACGCGAAGAACTGGCCCGTGATCGTCCGGTTATGCAACTCGAAGTCTTGGCCTCCATGCCGGTCACGCGGTACGTGAGGAAGTCGGCTGCATCGGTCCGAGAAGTAGCACATCGACGATCCAGTCGGCGAAGAAAAAGCAGGCGACGATGACGACAGCCATGCTGCCCATCCCCCAGATCAGGCGCCAGCGCAGTTCCTCCAGGTGATCGAGAAAGGGCATCTCGCCCGGATCCACGACGGGAGGCGGTCCGGGTTGTCCATCACCCGAGGCGAGGTTGCGAGGAGCGGGCTTTCGGCCCATCAGCACGCGGCGAAGCGATTTGACCATGACGGCGGCGTACTACGAGTTGGGCGACGAATCACCGCCGCCGCGCAGGTTGAGGTCGAGCAGGGCGTCTACCCAGACGCCTTCGCTTTCGATGCGGCTGCGCCCGTTCGACCACGTGAAGTGAAACAGCGTCGTCAGCCCGGCGACTTGAAATCCGTCGGCGCGGAGCAGCGATAGGGCGCGGGCGGCGCTTCGCCCCGAGTTGAGGATGTCGTCGAGCAGGACGACCGGTTTGCGGCGGTCGAGCGGCCCCTCGACCAAACGGCGTCGACCGTGCGGCTTTCGCTGCTCTCGGATCAGTCCGCCTTTGAACGACGGCTCGCCCGCATCGGCCAGCAGCGAACACACCATCGCGTGCGCGCCGAAGCCATAACCGACGACCTGGTCGATGCCGCGCGCACGGAGCCTATCGGCCAGAACCGAGCCGACTTCGCGGAACGAAGGGCCGTCGAGCATCGGCATTCGAGTGTCGAGTAGCCAGCCGATGGGCTGTCCACGCGGATCCGTGATCAGTTCGTCCTCGCGCCGCACCAGCGCTTGGTCGTAGAGTACGCGCCCGAGTTGCACCAGATCGGCGTAGGTCGTCGGTGTGAGTGCGTTTGAGTCCATGGGGTGCGGAGAGGTGCCGCCGAGGGCAGAGACGGTGCGTACAAAAGCGGAGCCAACCACGTTCCACAACGAAAAAGCCGACGCCCCCTAGAGGAGACGTCGGCTACGAGGACCGTGCGATCCGTCGCCTGCTTACTTGGTGAAGCGGGCAGCGACGTTGCCGCTATAGAGCGTCGTTTGGAACAGGCTGTTCATGACGATGCTCGGCAGCAGCGCCGTGAACTCGTCGTCGCCGTTGAACGAGTAGCCGATCTGAGCCGGGACCGTACCCGAACCCGTCGGGCTAGGCAACTGAAGCGTGATCTGGTTCGTCGTTTCGTTGACCGTGTAGGTAAACGGAGCGCCCGCGACGACGACATCCGGCGTGTCGGCGCTGCGATAGTCGGCGTTGAGCGTGTAGGTGTTGTTCGTGTTGAAGCCCAAGGAGAGGCTGTTGAGCGTACCGTTGGCACCGACGAGAGCCTGTGTCAGGTCCATCTCGTTCGCACCGCCGCTGTCGTTGGTCACGTTGACGACGGTCCACGTCCCTACGAAGAGTTCGGAGTCGGACGAGCCTTCGTCGTCGTTGGAGTCACAGCCGACGCCTACGAACAGGGCGAGGACGAGGGCGAGGGGGAAGAGCTTGCGCATGGGGATGTGATGGGGTTGGATACAATCGAAACCGCGACTTGCGGCACAGCCTATCCTTACTGTGTAGGGATGCAGTAGATCCGAGAAAGCGCTTTTTGCCGATGCTCCTCTCTCTCGAAAAGCGTCGAAGGCCGCACCCCGAATCGGAGCGCGGCCTTCGAGCCAATCAGCAGATCGCTGTCTCGGTTACCGGACGACGGTCAGGCGCGTCGTCTCGGTCCGGTCACCCGCTTCGATACGGATGACGTAGAGACCGGCGGACAAGCGTCCCGCGTCGAGGTCGGCGGTGTAGCGTCCCGGTGCGTACGTCTGGTCAGCGATCACGGCGACCGAGCGGCCGAGCATGTCGTAGACCGTCACGACGACGCGCTCCGTCGATTCGACGCCGAAGCCGACACTTGCGCCCTGACGAGCAGGGTTCGGATGGGCCGTCAGCGCCAGTTCGATAGGACCGGATGCGGTCTCGATGGACGTGAAGATGGTTCCCAACGCCGCGCGCAGCTGCTGCTGCTCGTCTGGCGTCGCGCCACCCGAGATGTTGAGCGTAACCGAACCACCGTCGTACACCTTGGCAGCGACGATGCGGCTCAGGTCTGCGTCCGTAATGGCATCGCCATCGGTCACGTCACCTGAGAAGAGCAGCAGAGCACCGCGTGTCGGGCGAAGCGTACCGTTGGGCAGTTCACCGTTGTCGGAGTCTTGCTCGCCGAAGCGGAAGCTACGCCCGGTCGACACTTCGCCATTCGGCGTATCGGAGTACCCGATCGTCTGGGCCGAGTTGTTGTAGACGGCAAACGTACAGCCGGTCAAGTCCGTCGTCGCAGTGCCGATGGCAGTCAACGTGACGAACTGATCGTCGCCCGCGCTGAAGTCACCGAAAGCAACCGGAGCGTCCGGCGCACACGTCGGCGAGGCAGCACCGCGCTCGAACGCACCAATGTCAGCCGTACCGACGCGCATGAATCCGCGCTGGTCCATGCTAAACGTCGACGTACCGGCGTCGATGGCAGGGCTGTTGGCACGGAGAGCATGCGTCTGCGTGTTTCCACCGTTATCCATCAGGTCGGCTAGAAGAGCGTCCGCCACGATGACGTTGGCTCCCTGCGCCTCGCTCAGCGTGCAACCTGCACGCTCTTCGATGATGTTGGCACCGCTGACAGCGAATACGCCCGAGCACTGGTTGCCCTGTGCTGCGCTGTTGTCGCCGACGATGGTGTTGGTGAAGCTAAACGCCGAAGCGTCTACATTCTGCGATACCAAACCACCACCTGTACCACCGGCCGTGTTGCCAGCGATGGTAGCGTCCGTGATCCGAATCCGTCCACCGTTGCCGTTGTCGTAGACTCCGCCACCGTCTCCGGTAGCCGCGTTTCCGCTGACCGTCGAGAGCGACAGGTCGAGTCTTCCGCCTCCGCTGATCCATAGGCCAGCGCCTTCAGCAGCGGTGTTGGTGGCGAACGTGCTCCGCATGATGGTCGCCTCGCCTATGCCACCGACGTGCAGGCCGCCACCGTTTCCGGGGTTGGCCGTTCCGATCGAGTTTCTCTCTACCGAGACACCAGTGAGCGACAGAACCGCTTTGCCTTCCGTCGAAGCGTTGTCAGCGACTTCGATGCCTCCACCAGCGCGGTTGGCGCGGTTGCCGAAGACGATGCCGCGCGTCATCGAGAGCGATGATGCGTCGGACACGAAGATGCCTCCGCCCGAGCCGGATGTGCCCGTTGCTCGGTTGGTCGAGACCGTAGCGTCTTCGACGGTGAACGCGCCTCCGGTTTGAACGAAGATGCCTCCTCCACCATGGGTAGCGTCGTCTCCGGTTGCTTCGTTCGAGACGATGCCTGTACCAATTCCCTCGCTATCGACGGTGATGGTGACCGGCCCATTGGACCAGACGCCTCCTCCTTCTACAGCCGAGTTGGATGCGATCAGTCCTCCTTTGATGACCAACGCGCCGCCGCCGCTGTGGATACCGCCGCCGTTTCCGGGGGCAGCGACTGCAATCGTGTTTCCATTGACTTCGACATCGTCGAGCGTGAGGAGTGCGACACCGCCGGCCATCGGATCGTTGGCGATTTCGATGCCACCACCTGCGCGGTTGGCTCTGTTGTTCGAGATCGTGCCTTTGGTGACCGATGCCTGTACGCCGTCAGCGACGAAGAGGCCACCGCCTGAACCGGACGTGCCAGTTGCCGCGTTGTCCTCGACCATTACGCCGATCATCGTGAGCGTGCCTGCCTGCTGGAAGACACCGCCGCCGCCGTTGGTCGCAGCGTCGCCAGTTCCTACGTTGTTCATAACGAACATGTCGCCACCGTCGGTGCTGACGATCGACAGGATGCCACTGGACCACAAGCCGCCACCTTCGACGGCCGAGTTGTCCAAGAACGAGCTGTTGGTGACCGTGACGGTTCCGCCACCGCTATGCAGACCGCCACCGTTACCCGGAGCGGCTACAGCGATGGAGTTGCCTGCGACGAGCACGCTGTCCATCTGGACGATGCCGTTTGCGTCTTCGATTCCACCACCAGCGCGGTTCGCGCGGTTTCCGGTCACTTCGCCGCCCGACATGCGCAGCGTGCCGCGCAGGTTCAGGATGGCGCCGCCCGATCCTGCGGTTCCGGTCGCCGAGTTACCGGAGGCCTGAACGCCGAAGAGCCGCATCGTGCCGCCGTTGTTGAAGAGCGCGCCACCGCCATCGTCGGCTGCGTCGCCAGCAGCGGAGTTTCCGGTGAACGAGGTGCCCGTGACCGTCATGCGTGCCGCCTGCTGGTTCCAGAAACCTCCTCCTTCTCGGGTTGCCGTGTTGTTGGCGACGGTACCGCCCGTAACCGTTACCACAGCCGAGCTAGAGACGTGGATCGCGCCGCCGTTTCCAGGGCTGCTGCCTGTCGCGTTGGCTACAAAGTTGACGTTATTGATCGTGACGGTGCCTTCGATCACTTCGATGGCTCCACCGGCGCGGCTTGCGCGGTTGCCAGCGAACGTATCGGCGCTTCCGAAAACGGTGTCGGTCGTCCCATACGCGCCGCCGAACGCGCCACCTGTGATCGTGACAGTGCCGTTGGTCGTCAACAGACCGCCGCCCGATCCGCTGCCCTGCGTCGCGGTGTTGCCACCAAAACCGACGTTTACGAGCGAGAGCGTGCCGCCATTGTTGAAGACGCCACCGCCGCCGTTATCAGCAGCGGTGCCCATGGCCATGTTGTCAGTGATCGTCACGCCGTCGAGCATCATCGTCCAGCCAGCGTTATTCCACAAGCCACCGCCTTCGACAGCGATGTTGTTGGTGATGGTCGCCGTGCTAATCGTCACGTCGCCTTTGGTCACGTGGAGTCCGCCACCATTACCGGGGCTGGTTCCTGCGTTGTTGCCGTCGAGACCCGAGAGGCTCATCATCAGCGTTCCGCCGTTCATCTCGATACCGCCGCCTGCACGGACAGCGGTGTTACCGGAAGAAGTCGACGATAAGAGCGTTAGTGTAGCCGTATCGCCATCGTTGAAGATGCCACCGCCCGAACCACCAGGCCCTGTCGCCTGGTTGTTGGTCAGATCGTTGACCCGTAACAGGTCCATCGAACCAGCCTTTATTAAAGATGCCTCCGCCGCCTTCGAACTGGCTGTCGGCGTCGCCGATGGCTGTATTGCCATCCACCGTGGACTCGCTGATATTGAGCGTTCCGCTCGACCACAGCCCGCCGCCCTCGACGGCCGTGTTGTTCGTCACGGTCGAATTCCTGACTGTGACCGTTCCGCCGCCGGTGTGGAGACCGCCGCCGTTGCCGGGGTTGGCGCCTCCGTTGTTCTGGTCGAGCGTGACATCGGTCAGGCTCGGTCGTCCCACCCGCGTCCTCGATGGCGCCGCCTGCCCGGTTAGCGGTGTTGGAGACGAATGTCGAACGCGTCACCGTCAGCGTACCGCCCTGGTTGACCAGCGCGCCGCCCGATCCGCTAGTGCCCGACGCGCGGTTGCTCGTAAACGACGAGTTCTGAGATCACCGCGTTACCGCCTTCGACATGATCGCGCCTCCACCCAGCGAGCGGCGTCGCCTGTGGCTACGCCGTTGTTCGGCTATCAGGTTATCCGCCTGGAGATTCGCTCGCCTGTCCGACGTAGATCAGTCCGCCTTCTTCGGCGGGCCTTGGATCATGCGGATATTCCGTACCGTGACTGCGCCGCTTGACGGAGAACGCACGCGCCCGAGGTCGTTGCGCGAGCGTGACTCTGCCCGTGGCGTCGGGCCTCCTGGACTGTTCTGCCATCGTATGACGGCGTGGTGATCTCGCGCAGTGTCTTCGGCGCCGAGTGTCGAGTCGAGAGTCGACTACAAACGCTGTCAGAGAGAAGACGATGTAGTCCGCGCCGCTACCTGCCGTACAGCCACCGACGGCGGTGTCCGTGTTGGCCGACGCGATGGCTTCGGTAAACGAGCATAGGCCGTCGGTGGCGTTGTCGGCTTCGGTGTTTACGGTGATCGTGGCGGCGAGCGCGGCGGGCGCGCCGAACGCGAGCGCAATAATCAGGAGCGGTAGCTGGACCGCTCGAGAAAAGGTTCGTAACAGGTTCGTCATGCGAGTAGGGTGAGAATTTGAGAGTTCTAGGGAAACGCTCTCACATTACCACCTGTCCAGCTTCGCATCTGTGACGAACGCGGCAGCGTCGATGCTCACCTTTTGCTCACACCGCCTTCTTCGTAACCAATTGCACCCACTGCCTTTACGACGATCCAGTTACCGCGCGTTACCATCTCGTTTTGCGTTTTGTGCTCGGCTCCCTGCTACGCACTAAACCCCAAGCGCCTACTCACGGAGGGTGAGCGATAGGTGGGGCTGGATGCTAGAGGACGAGGGCTATATCTCCCGAAACAGAGCGGGACAAAACGAGCGGCGGCTCCACCTCAACCGAGATGGAGCCGCCACGAACATACGGAGATTCGACCTATTGACCGTCGGGAGCGCGATCTTCGGGATAGAGAATGAAGCGGGCGTAGCGCTCCATGTCGAGATACGTTTGCGCGGCTTGCTGGATATCCGCAGCCGTCAGCGCGGCGACGCGTGCATCGTAGCCCGTCACGTTCGACAGATTCTCGCCCGGACGCATACCGTAGAAGTCGAGCGTGTTGACCCAGAATCCGTTGGTACGCAGGCTCGTCTCCTGCGACCGGCGCAGTTGCTCTTTGACTTTGGCCATGTTCTCCTGCGACGGTCCCTGATCGCGCAGGCGCTGGACCTGTTCGATGACGGCATCGGCGAGTTCGACGGCGCGGTCTGGGTCACACGTGAACTGGACGATCACTTGCTGTTCGGGCTTCGGCTCGTCGTCGCGCTGACCCTGGACGGCGGGCGAGTAGACGCCGCCCCGCTCTTCGCGCAGGTCCTCGCGGATTTGGATGCCCAGCACTTCGACCATCGCCTGGTGCGCCAGACGCTGATCGGCCGCGTAATCCATCGGGCCATAAAAGACGGTCAGAACAGTGCTCTGCGGCGCGGCGCCTTTGTACACGTCGCGTAGGGTGACGGCGTCCGGCGGCGTCGGCTCTACGTCGAGCGTGGCGTCGTCGCGCGACTGCGTCGGGAGCGTTCCGAGGTAGAGGCGCGCGAGGTTGGTCATTTCGTCGCGGTCGAATGAGCCGACGAACGTGAACAGGAAGTCGCTCGCGTCGGCGAAGCGGTCCAGGTAGAGCGCCTGCAACTCGTCGGTCGTGAGCGCCTGCACCTGGTCGACCGTCGGGAACGGGCGTGAGCGCGGGCCATCGCCTCCGAGCGTCTGGCTCAGCGCGCGGATGAGGGCGACTTGGGGGACGTTGTCGAGGTTGGCGAGTAGCGCCGTCTGCTGCGCCTGATACCGGCCCAGCGCTGCCTCGTCGAAGTTCGGCGTGGCGAAGTAGGCGTGGATCAGTTGCATCGCGATCTCGGCCTGTGACGGCTCGAAGGCGCCGTTGAAGCCTTCGCTCGTGCCGCTGACGTACGGCGCAATGCTGACGGTTTTGCCCGACAGCATCTTGTCGAGGTCGGTCTGGTTCATGCCCGCAACGCCGCTCTGCGCGGCGATCTGTGCGGCGATACTTCCAGCGAAGTACGCGTCGTCGCTCACGCGCGAGAGTCCACCCGGCGACGTAGCCGTAAACACGACTTCATCGGACTTGTAATCGGTCTGCTTCAGGCGGACGCGGACGCCGTTGACCAGCACGATCTCGGTCGCGTCGGCTTCGGACAGTTCTACCACACGCTCGATGGACGCAGGCGTCAGGCCATCCGGCACCAAGCCGCCGTCCTGGACGCCGTCGTCGTACGGCTGGATTTGTTCGCTGGCGACGACAGCCTCGGCGCGCTCGAACATCGCCCGCAAGTCGGCATCCGACGGTTCTTCCGTGTCGGGACGATCGGTCATCGTGGCGATGACGAGTCGGTTGTCGGTCCGCAGCAGATCGTCGACCAAGGCGTTCACGTCCGATGCCGTCATCGCGGGCAGCAGGCGACCGGCGAGGGCGTACTCGGCTTCGGCACCGGGAACGGCGTTGCCCTGGAGGTAGAGGTCGACGAGTTCGGCGGCACGCGAACCGCTGTTGGTCGTCTCGCGCTCGTTGTAGGCGCGTTCGTAGGCGCGCATCACGTCGGCGCGTGCCCGGTCGAGTTCGCCATCGGTAAATCCGTAGCGGCGGACGCGTTCGATCTCGCGCATCAGGCCGGTTAGCCCGTCGCCGATGGCTTCTGCGCCGCTGACCTGCGCCGAAATGCCGAGCAGTTCGAGGGGGCGCATGAAGCCCTGACGGTAGACACCGGCTCCCAGAAACGGCGCGTCCTCCTCGCGGGCGACTTCGGACAAACGGGCGTTCATCATGCCGTTGAAGAGCCGCTCCGCCAGACGGCGCTCGAAATCGCCTTCGGTCTCGACCGACTGGGCTGGAATCTTGAAATTGACCTCGACCGACGCAACCGGATACTCGGGATCGGTGATTGAGCGGACGATGGTCTCGCTATGCGTCGGCACCTCGAAGTCACCGCTCATGCCGGATGTCGACGGATTTTGGAGTCCGGCGAAGTGCTCGCGGATCATCGCTTCGGTCGCGTCCACGTCTACATCGCCGACGACGACGACGGCCATGCGGTCCGGGCGGTAATAGGTCTCGTAGAAGTCGCGCATCCGCTGAGCCGAGCCGCGCATGACGACGGCGGTGTCGCCGATGGGTAGCCGCTCGGCGTAGCGGCTGCCGTAGGCGTAGGCCGGAATCAGTTGTTCGAGGATGCGCCCCTGAGCCGACTGCTGACGGGCGCGCCACTCTTCCATGATGACGCCGCGCTCACGGTCGACTTCCTCGCTGCTGATCGTCGCTGCCGACGCCCAGTCTTCGAGCACGTCGAACGCCGTGTTGTAGAGGTCGGCGCTATCGGTCGGGATGGCGAGCGTATAGACGGTCTCGTCGAACGACGTGTACGCGTTCAGGCCGACGCCAAAACGCATACCGGCGTTTTCCAGAAAGCTGATGATTTCGTTCTTCTCGAACCGTTCGGTGCCGTTGAAGAGCATGTGCTCCAGGAAGTGCGCGAACCCACGCTGATCTTCCTCTTCGAGCGCCGATCCCGCGTCGACGACCAGGCGCATTTCGGCGCGGCCTTGCGGTTCGGTATTGCGGTCGACGTAATACGTCAGGCCGTTCTTGAGCACGCCGGTGCGGATGCCAGCGTCCAAGGCCAGACGCGCATCGCCGGGCATGTCCATGCGCTCTTCCTCGGTGGGAGCAGCAGGCGCGCCCGCGTCGCCCAAGGGGACATCTCCGGTAGCGGCGGGCGGTGGCGGTGCGGGCGGCGTCGGCGGAGCAACCGACGTGCAACCGGCGATGACGAGGGCGAGAGCGCACGCGGCGCTGAGCAATCGGGACATGAAGAGGTCTGGGGACGGAGTAGAGGTGTGGCGTGCGCAATCTACTGTCTCCCCTGATGACGAACAGGGCGAATTGTGCAAAAACCGACTACTCGGACATTCCCCCTACGCCGCCTCAACGCCGACCAATCCGCCCGCCAGTACCGATACGACACCCACTAGCTTCTTCGGCTTGACGGGCAACTCGAGCGTAACGCGCGGACGAATGGTCGTGTCCTCGCCCAGCAAATCCGCAGCGCTCCGACGCGAGTCCTGAGACAGCAACAGCAGTGGCGCATCGCTCAGCATGCCACCCGCCCCCAACAACTCCTCGGCAACCCCCGCCTCATGCCGGATCGTGTACAGATCAGCAACGATGACGCAAGGCCGGACGCCATTCGGCACCCCGGACAGCCGGTCGACTACAGTCAAAGCGGCGTGTGATTTAAGGCACATTCCCAGATAGCGACGCAACGTGGGGTCATCGCAGACCACAAGAATGCGAGCGCGAAGCGACGTCTTCGTTTGGTCCGCGAGCGATGCTTCGAGCAGATCGACGGCGCGGCGTGTCCTGCTCGAAACGGCGAAGTGGAGCGTGTCGCCAAGAGACGGGGCGATAGGATCGACCAGGGAACGGAGGGAAGAGGGGGAGCGCATGATGGGGTCGTTGATGGTCCCAACTTCGCTCTGATCGCGAGCAGAGTTGGAACACAAATCGCTCGAATCAGAGACCCCGGCCGGCATGCTCCACCCGTCTCGTCTGCTGCACGAATCGTGCAAGTCATCGCCTCTCTGCCCCTGGAAAGGCGGTTTTGACTAGACACAATTCGCGCATGCACAATCGCGACAGAGAGGACGGCTCGCAGTCTTCTCGTTCGATTCACGCCCCCCAGGTCGAAGAGCGATCACCTGCATCGACCGCCCTCTCGTTGGTCCCATCGAAGGCGACGACTCGAACCGCTACTTCTTCGCCTTCTCGTCGCGCGGCGCCGCTTCTGCGTAGGCCGATGGCGTGTCTCCGTACGCATCGCGGAACGATCGGGTGAAGTACGAGACGCTGTTGAACCCGACGGCGTAGGCGATTTCGGCCACCGTTCCGACCTGCTTCTTGAGCAGCAGCGCGCCCTGCCCCAGCCGGTACGCCCGGATCGTCTGAACCGGCGAAGCCATACCCAACTCGCCCATCCGCCGGCGTAAGTGAGCCGGACTCAGCCCAACGGAATCGGCTAACTCGCGGGCCGAGAAGCCCGCGTCGGCGAAGGAGGCGTGGACGGCGGTTTCGATCTGCTCGCGCAGTTCATCCGAAGCGGAAACGGCATCGGGAAACGCGTCGACGACAGTGGGCGGTTCGGGCGGGCGGTCGGGCGTGGACGAACGGGTCGGTGAGGGCGTGTCGGCTTTGGGCAGGCGTTCGCGCAAGGCGGCGCGACTGGCCAGAAGCGAGCGAACCGTGGCGAGCAGTTCGCGCGCGTCGAACGGCTTGGCGAGATACCCGTCGGCTTGGGCATCGAAGCCTGCGACGCGGTCGGTCACGTCGGCCATCGCGGTGAGCAGTAGGACGGGCAGAAAGCCCAAGTCGGGATCGGATTTGACCGTTCGGCACAGCGTCAGGCCGTCCATGACCGGCATGGCGACATCGCTCACGATCAGGTCGGGCAGGTGGACGCGCGCCTGAGCCAATCCGTCGGCGCCGTCGGCAGCCTCGACTACGTGATAGGCTGGCGTGAGCACATCGCAGACGTAGCGGCGCACGTCGTCGTCATCCTCCACGATGAGAATGGTCGTCCGATCCTTGCCATAGGCGGCGTCTTCTGGATGTTCTGCGTCTTTCTGCGCGTTGTACGGCTGGCCCCAGGCGCGCTCGTACCGCGCCAATCCGTCTGCATAGCGCAGGGCGAGTTCGGGCGTCAGTAGCGCGTCGCCGTCGACGATGCCCAGCGGCAGACGAATCGAAAACGTCGTCCCCTCGCCGACGACGCTCTCTACCGACGCATCACCGCCATGCAGGTTGACCGATTCCTTGACGAGAGCCAGCCCGATACCGACGCTGCTCTTCTGCCCCTGGTGCGCCAGAGTGAACCGATCGAAAATGTGGTCCATCGCCTCCTCGGGAATACCGATGCCCGTGTCGGAAACCGTCATCAGCGCGACTCTACCGCTGTCGGTCTCGTCGACGCTCAGCGCCACGTCGATGCGGCCTTCGGACGGCGTATACGTGAGCGCGTTGACGACCAAGTTGAACACGATATGCTCGACGAGACTCGGGTCGACCAGACCGGGCACCGACTCGTCAGGTACGTGACACACGAGCGTAATCTGCCGACGTCCTGCCATTCCCGAGAAGGCATCGACGAGATGAGCCGTCAACTTTCCTAGGTCGAGCGGGCGCGGATTGAAAGCGACGTGGCCGGCCTCCAATCGCGACAGGTCGAGGATGCGGTCGACCAGACTCTGCAATCGGTGTGCGTTGCGCTGGACGTTGCTCAGCCGGCTGCGCAGGTCCGGGTCTTTGCCATACTCCGGGTGGGTGAGCAATTCCCCGACCGGGCCGATGATGAGCGTGAGCGGCGTGCGCGTCTCGTGGCTGACGTTGGCGAAAAGCGCGCGTTGCTGCTCGTTGAGGCGCTCCAGTTCGCGGGCCTGCTGCTCGGTCAGCCGCTTCTCCTTGACCAGTTCCGCCGTACGCATCGACACCTCGCGCCTCAGTTCGCGGCGGTGGTACTTCATCTCGCCCACGCGATAGCGGTACAACGCCAGCAGCGCGCCGACACCGGCAAGCAACACCAGCAGCCGAAACCAAGTCGTCATCCACCACGGCGAGGGAAGCACGAGCGACGCCAGCAGAACGTCGTCGCTCCACACGCCAAATGCACTCGCGGCGCGGACATACAACGCGTATTCACCCGGCGGTAGGTTGGTGTAGCGCGCTGTCCGGTCGGTCGTCACCGGCCCCCATGCGTCATCCAGACCGTCGAGCCGGATCTGGTATCGGTTGCGACTGGGTTCGGAGAAGTGGATGCCGACGAAGCGCAGCGTTACGTCCGAGTGGTCCTTGGCTGGAAAACGGATAGTTGGTGGGCCATCGGTAGGGTGCGGAGAAGCGAACAGCGCGCCCGCCTCGTCCTCCTCGGCACGCAGGAGATGGAGGGTGGGCGGATACGGATTCTCGCGTAGCGTTGCCGGATTGAACGCGTTGAGTCCGGAGATTCCACCAAAGAACACGATGCCTCCGGGCGACCGTGCATAGGCGCCTCTGTTGTACTCGCGCGCTTGCAATCCGCGCTCGACCGGGAACGAGACGAACAGATCGTCGCCCTGAGCCAGACGTGCCAGCCCACCGTTGGTGCTCACCCACACGCTCCCCTCGCTGTCGACTACGACGCCGTTGGCGAAGTTGTCCGGCAGACCGCCCACCGTGGTGGTGAACCGACGGCTCTTCTCCGTGCGCACGTCGAAGCGCGTCACGCCTGCCGACTGTCCAAGCCACAACACGCTATCGCCCTGAGCCGCCAGTGCTATAGACGATCCGGCTCCCAGCGAGGCGGGATCGTTCGGGTCGTGAGCGAAGTCGGCACGCTCGCCGGTATCCGGGTCGAAACGCGTCAATCCGTCGCCGTTCGCGATCCAGAGCCGCCCCTCGTCGTCTTCGTGGAGCGCGGTCGGTGCCGTCATCGGCGTATCGAAGGGAGCCTCGAACTCGCCCGTACGCTGATCGAGTTGCCGAAAGTCTCCAGATCCGACCCACGCGCGCCCCTTCTGGTCCTCGTGAACGAACGCAGGTGCCCAGACGCCCATCCGCTCGTCGGGAAACGAATACACAGCCAGCGTACTTCCGCTAGCAGATCGGCGCTCTACGCCGCGCGGAAAAACAGCCCAGAACCCTCCATCGGCTGCCGCCGACACCCCGTACGCTGTATTCGAAGTGGCAGCATCCCGCTTGAGTTCGGGAGACATCTCGGGGAGTCTGACGACCTCACCGGACCGCAAGTCCAGCCGAACCAGACCGATTTCGTCGTGGACCGACACGATGGCAGCCGAGTCGCCGAGCGGAAGAATCGCGCGGACGCTGGTCGGAGTCCGCTCGTCGAAGCCAGAGGGCAACGGGTGGTACGTGGTGAAACGTGTCGTGAGAAAATCGGCGTACGCAGCCCCAGACGGCGTGCCGACCCAGAAGTGCCCCGTTCGGTCGGAGAGTACGCTGCGGATCGGCGAGGGCGGCAGATTGAGCGGGTTTCCAGGGGCATTGCTGCGACTATCGATGACACGCTCGGCGCCGATATCGTAGAGGTGCAATCCGTCGTTGCCCGCGAGCCAGAGCCAGCCGGTTCGGGGTTCGAGGAAAAAGTCGTAGACCGCTCGCCCGAGCGCCGGATGCCCAGTCGGACGCTCCAGCACCTGAGTCGCCGGATCGTAGCGAAGCAGCCCAATCGACGTACCCAGCCAGAGTTCGCCGCTGGGACCGCGCACCATCTCGAAGGCGTTCTGCTCGCCAGTGTCCGCCTCGCTGCTCAGCGTTGCTATTTGCTCGAGCGCATCGGTGGTTGGATCGTAGTGGTGAAGGCCGTTCGGCGTCAGCGCCCAGACGCCGCCACTGTCGGCCAGAACTGCTCCGACGCCCCTTCCCGAGCGTGGGCGGTAGTGACGGAACGTGCCCGTCGTCCGATCGAACCGACTCAGTTCACTCGAAGTCGCGATCCACAGCGCATCGTCCAGACTCGTGATCGCGTTAATGCGGGGCGAGATTAGCCCCGTCGAGTCGGTCCGCCCGTGCGGAAACGAGGTCCAGGTTTCGGTTTTGGCCTCAAAGCGTACCAGGCCCGCCTCATCCAGTCCAGCCCAGAGGGTACCGTCCGGCGAGACGTGCAGCGCATTGACTGCGTGCGCCGGTAGCGCGCCCTCGACACCGGACTCGGGCTGAAACGACCGGAAGGTGTACCCATCATACCGCGCGATGCCTCCCGCCGTAGCGACCCAGATATAGCCCATCGAGTCCTGCGCGATGTCGGGCACGAACGTCTGCGGCAAGCCCTCGTCAACGCCTAAGGTGCGAAACCGCAGGTGGCCACGCGCCTGTGCATACGCAGCGTCGGCGGCGCATGTAAGTAGGAGCAGTAGAGGGACAAGAACGCGCAAGGCAGGACAGTGACAAGGGTCCAAATGCTAGTACAATCTACGAAGCACAAGAACCTACACTCAATCGCTTCCACGGACATGTAGAGCCCGCGGGTGTCTTCGACGCGCCTACCCATCGCGCTTCCACACATCAGACCCGCCTCCTGACTCGCTATCGGCGACGAACTCGTTTGCACCGTCCCGTGCGGAAACCACCTGGGGCGGTTCGCCGGTACCGTTTCTCCTCACACTCCACTCCACCATGCGCTCCTTCGTTCTCCTCACTCTGCTGCTGCTTGCCTGCGATGCACCGGTTATCGCTCAACCTACCTCCGCTCCGGTCTCCGAGGTGATGACCGAAGCGGGTCCGATGGGCTTGTTTCGCGTAGCCGGAGACCTGGAGCGTCCGTGGGCGATGACGTTTCTGCCCGGATGGGCGAATGCTCGTCACCGAGCGGTCCGGGACGCCTGCGCATCATCACCTCAGATGGCGACGTGTCCGATCCGGTCGCGGGTGTGCCGACGGTCTATGCGCAAGGACAGGGCGGCTTGCTCGATGTGGCGCTCGACCCCGATTTCGACACCAACGGATTTGTCTACCTGAGTTACGCACGTCCCGGACCGGGCGGAACGGCAGCAACAGCCGTCGGGCGTGGACGTTGGGACGCCGATAGCCTTGCCGACTTCGAAGTCCTGTTCACTCAGAAAGACTACCTCGAAGGTCCCAACCACTTCGGCAGCCGACTGGCGTTCGGACCCGACGGCATGCTCTACATCTCGACGGGCGAGCGCTTCAAGTTCACCCCAGCCCAAGACCTGACCAACCATCTGGGCGTAATCGCCCGTATCCACCCCGACGGTTCGATCCCCGAAGACAACCCCTTCGTCGATAGTGGCGATGCCCTCCCCGAAATCTGGTCGTACGGTCACCGCAACGTCCAGAGCCTGGCATTCCATCCGTCGACCGGAGACTTGTGGGAGGCCGAGTTTGGACCACTCGGAGGCGATGAACTCAACCGCATCGCGCCCGGCGTCAACTACGGCTGGCCGACCGTGAGTTGGGGCAGCAACTACGATGGATCGTCGATCCCCAACCCGCCGACGCGACCCGAACTGACCGACGCCGTCAAGCAGTGGACGCCTGTCATCTCACCGTCCGGCATGGCGTTTTACATGGGAGACCGCTTCGCAGAGTGGACGGGCAGCCTGTTCATCAGCAGCCTGTCGCGCTTGGGCCTCGTCCGCTTGGTCATCGAAGGAGGTGCCGTTACGCACGAGGAAATCCTCCCCCTCGACAGCCGCATCCGCGAAGTCGAAGCCGGTCCCGATGGGTATCTCTACGTGCTCACCGACAAGCGCAACGGCAGCGTTCTCCGCATGGCACCGCTCACAGGCGAGTGAGCAGTGCACCGAAACGCCGGACGCCTGCAGGGTTCGCACTGGCTTGCCTCATCCTCGTCTTCCTTCCTCTCCTAACTGCACGCGCTCAGACCGACACGACGGTCGTTCTCGATGCCGTTGAGGTCACGGCGGCGCCGTTTCGTCTCGATGTCGGCACTGCTCCGCTCGCCCTGACCGTCCGGGCGCGCTCACTGGCCGAGCAAGCAACAGACCCGGCGGCGAGCTTGGACGCGCTGGGATACGGACTCCCCGGTGTCTGGATCTCGGACCGAGGCAACGCCTCGACAGGCGAGCGCGTGCTGATTCGAGGGACCGGCGGACGAGCTGCCTTTGGCGTCCGCAGCACCCACGTGTTGCTCGACGGCGTCCCGCTGACGCTGGCAGATGGACAGTCGCAACTCAACGTCGTCGACGCCTCTCTGGTGCAGACCGTCGAGGTGATCCGAGGTCCGGCGTCGACGTTTTGGGGGAGCGGATCAGGCGGCGTCCTGTCGCTATCGACGCGCGCTGGTGCCGACGCTCCGCGGATCGTGGTTCGAGGCAGCGGTGGAGCGTTTGGGCTGGCGCAGGCGAACGTTGCTGTTCGACCCGACGTGGAAAGTGGGCGATTGGCGCTCTGGGCTTCGGCGCAGCGAGCCGATGGCTATCGCGACCATAGTGGATACCGCGTCGCGCGCGGAGGGCTTTCGGGAGAGCGGGCGTTTGCGGGCGGACGCTCGGTCGGAGTCGTATTGCTCGGCGCGTGGATGCCGCGTGCCGAGTCGCCGGGCGGACTGACGCCCCAAGCGGTAGATGAGAACCCGCGCCAGACGCGCGACCTGTCGATCACGCGCGATGCGAGTAAGGAGGTGGTTCAGGGACACGCCGCGCTGACGTACCGGCAGCCCATCGGCGACGCGGCGGTATCGCTTGCCATCGGCGGCGGCGCTCGAAAGCTGCGCAACCCCATCATCCCCCGCTACATCGCGCTGGACCGATGGACCGGGTTCGTTCGGTCCACTCTCGAAGGCGGATCCACGGTTCGCTGGGCAGTCGGACTCGAAGCCGAGACGCAGCGCGACGACCGGCTGGAAACGACCAACGAAGATGGACAGCGCACCAGCACTGTTCTGACGGATCAGCGCGAATCCGTCGACAGCGGCGCCCTGTTCGGAAGCGTCCAACTGCCCATCACCGACCGATTCGCCGCTACCCTCGCCACCCGCGCCGACGTGCTTCGCTATGCCGCCACGCCGGAAGGGGCATCCCAGCGCGCCCGGACGACTGCGGCGTTTAGCCCGTCGATCGGTGCCACATATCGCATCGTCAACGCCCGCACGTCCGCCGTCGCATACGCCAATGCGTCGCTCGCCCTCGACGCCCCGACGACGACCGAACTGGGCAACCGCGCCGACGGCAGCGACGGCTTCAACGACGACCTCTCGCCCGAACGCACGCGCGCAATCGAAGCCGGATTTCGCGCGACTCGGAGCGTTCAAGGTGGGACCGTCGGCCTCGACATCGCCGCATTCGCCTCCCGCGTCACCGACCTGCTTGTCCCGCGCGAAGTCGACGACGTGACGTTTTTCGCCAACGAGGGCACCGCAGACTTCTCGGGCGCCGAGTTCGGCCTGAGCGCTCCAAAGCGTGCGGCTAGGGTCGGGCCGACTCGACGCACACGTCGCCACCTCGGTCCAGATCGGCACGCCTCCGCTGGGCTATCCCCCTCGCTTCGCCACATGGACCCTGACCTGGACCATGGACGCGCCCCTAGCCCTCATCCTCGGGGTCGATGGCGAGTCGATTGCCGCATATGCAGCGGGCGATGCGCTCCCTGATGCGCCTGGCTATTCGGTCGTGCACCTGCGACTGGGAGCGGCTGGTGTGCGCGTCGGCAGCGGCGTGACCGTTTCGCCGTTCGTGTCGCTGCGCAACGCGACAGACGCGAGCTATTCAGGGTCAGCCATCGTCAACGCATTCGGCGGACGCTACCTCGAACCCTCGCCCGGGCGCCACCTGATTGCGGGCATCTCGGTCGCGTTGGACTGATGCTCTATCGGTTGCGAATCTCCGTCGTCTCGGGGAGGTAGCGCCAGTAGCGTTTGGGCATGTGGCGGCGCTGCAAGTCGGGGTTGCGGCGCTCGGGGATGTCGACCGAACGGAAGTACGCACGCCACAGCGACTCGGACCGTGACGGGCTGGAGCGGTTGGCCTGCTTCCATACCTGGTCGGGGAAATCGTCCTGGATCGATAGACGCTCGCCGTTCCAGACGATGCCGTACTGTCGGCGCGCGTCGAGGATGGCCCAACGCATGGCGGGAAAGCGGCGTTTGAAGTGGGCGCCGATCAGTGGAAGCACGTCGCACTCGGGTTCGACGAATGAGACGTAGGTGCGATCTTTCTCGGTCAGCGCTTGGGGCGTATCCAAATCCCCGAAGCGGACGAACGCGTGCATCCGGTGTACTTCGCGGCTGACCATCCGGCTCAGTCGCAACCCCTCGAACGCCGGTTCGAAGCCGACGTCTTCGAGCACGTCGCGCCCGTGCGAGAGCAGCGCCAGCGCCAGACGCACCGCCGTCCGGTCCGCGCCGGGCTGCTCGCTCAACACGATGCGGTAGAGCAACCTCAGCGATCCACCCTGCCCATGCCGCGCGATCCGCTCTTCCAGATCGGCGGCGATGCGCGCGTCGGTCGTGATGGCGTCTGGGGCGCCGAACAGTCCACCCTGAGCGGCATGGCCCGAGCGCACGACCGACAGCGGAATCCGTCCGGCTTGCTCCGCCTGAGCGATAGCGCACAGCAGTCCGTCGAACGTGCCATCGTAGGCGACATCACCACCGAGCGGCGGCTCCTGATACAGCCGGGTCACGCCGCCAGCCCCAACGCGCTCGGCTTAGCCGAAACCGACGAGCGCTGCGGTGGCCGACCTGCGGCAGCGGCAAACAGGTCGAGTTGCGGCACGGCGTCCCGCTTCCTAGACGGTGCGATCAGGCGCAGGCGCACTTGTTCGGGACTGTGTTCGAGCAGGCGCGGCTTGTGCTCGCCGACGGTCAAGAAATACTGCGCGCGCTTCATCACGACCCCCATCTTCTTCAAGTGCTCCCAGCGCAGCACCTGATGCCGACGCGCCGCCACGATCCGCTGCGCCGACCGCACGCCGACGCCCGGAATCCGCAAGATGAGCGCGTAGTCCGCCGTATTCACGTCGACCGGAAACAGCCACGGATTGCGCAGCGCGTATCCGGCTTTGGGGTCGACGCCGACGTCCAGGTCGGGTGCTTCGTCGGTCACGATCTCGTCGACTTCGAAGCCGTAGAAGCGCAGCAGCCAATCGGCCTGATACAGGCGGTGTTCGCGGACGAGCGGCGCCGTCCGAGCTTGAGGCACGCGCGGGTCGGGCGAGATGGGGACGAAGCCCGAGTAGTAGACGCGCTTGAGCTTCTGCTCCGAGTAGAGATCGCCCGCGAGCTGAAGCACCTGCCGGTCGTTTTCGGGCGTCGCGCCGACGACCAGTTGGGTCGTCTGGCCCGCCGGGGCGAAGAGCTTGGGCGTCTTGCGCAGCGGTGTCCGGCGCGCGGCCTTGGCGTCGTCCCGATAGGCGTCGATGCCGTCGCGCAGGCTGTTCATCGGATCGAATGCGCTCTTGTAGTCCTTGTCCGGCGCGACGGCTTTCAGGCCTTGCTCGCTGGGAATTTCGAGGTTGACACTCAGCCGATCCGCATAGCGAGCAGCCTGGGCGACCAACTCGTCCGACGCGCCCGGAATGATCTTGAGATGGATGTAGCCGTTGAACTGATGCACCTCGCGCAAGTCTTTGGCAACACGCACCAGCCGCTCGGTCGTCGTGTCCGCATCCTTGAAGATGCCCGACGACAAGAACAAGCCTTCGATGTAGTTGCGACGGTAGAAGTCCATCGTCAACTCGACGACTTCTTCGACCGTGAAGGCCACTCGCGTCACGTCGTTCGACCGGCGGCTGACGCAGTAGGCGCAGTCGTAGATGCAGACGTTCGTGAACAGGATCTTGAGCAGCGACACGCACCGCCCGTCCTGCGTGTAGCTGTGGCAGATGCCGTTGCCGGTCGCGTCGCCGACGCCGGTTTTGGTGTTGCTGCGTTTGCTGCCGGACGACGAGCACGACACGTCGTACTTGGCCGCATCAGCGAGGATTTCGAGCTTTTCGATGACCTGACGGCGCATGGATCGGGCGTGGTTGGTGGCACTACCCGGCCAATGTATGGATGCATGTGTGACACCCCTACGACACACGCTTTTCCTATGCCATCTGCGAGGTTTTTCGCGACTCCCTACGCCCCAACGCATTCGCCAAATCGGTGGCGGTACAGGGCTTGGAGACGTAATCGTCCATGCCGGACGCGAGGTAGCGCTCCCTGTCGCCGACGATAGCGTTGGCCGTCAGCGCGACGATCCAGGGCTGGGCGTCGAAGGGGACGGTTGTGTGAATGGTTCGGGTTGCTTCCAGTCCATCCATTTGAGGCATCCGCACGTCCATGAACACGACGTCGTACGCACACGCTGCGCAGGCGTCGACGGCTTCCTGGCCGTTGGACACGATGTCGGGTTCGATGCCCAGTCGCTGCAGCGAGCGCAAGGCTACGGCTTGGTTGACCGGGTCGTCTTCGGCGACGAGCACCTGGATGCCCGAGAAGTCGGGGCGATTCGCCAGCGGCTTGGCCGAGCGCTTGGTTTTGGACGCGCGGGGCACATCGATAACTTCTGTCGGAATCGCAAAACCGAACGTAGAGCCGATTCCTACCTCGCTCTCGACCGACACGCTACCGCCCATGAGTTCGGCGAGGCGCTTGGTGATCGCAAGGCCCAGACCCGTTCCGCCGTACTGATGCGCGGTGTTGGCCCCCAACTGGTCGAATTCGGTAAACAGTCGCGACAGCTTGTCTGCGGCGATTCCGATACCCGTATCGGTGACCGACAGGTGGAGGCGCGCCCGAGGCCCCGTCGAATCGACGTGAGCGCGCAGGGTGACCGTTCCCTCGTGGGTGAACTTGGCAGCGTTGGAGAGCAGGTTGAGCAGCATCTGCCGGATGCGGTGAGCGTCGCCGACGATCAGTTGGGGCACATGCTCCCCTGCTTCGATGCGGATCGTCGTGCCGCGCTCGTCGGCTTTGGGGCGGACGACGTCGGCGCACTGCGTGAGCAACGCGCGCAGGTCGAACGGCCCGGCGTCGATATCCAGTTCGCCCGCTTCGACCTTGGAGAAGTCGAGGATGTCGTTGATGAGCGCCAGCAATCCTTCAGCCGACGAGCGAATGACGCGCAGGTATTCGGCCTGTTCTGCGTCCAACTCCGTCGTTTCGAGCAGTTGCCCCATGCCGATCACGCCGTTCATAGGCGTTCGGATTTCGTGGCTCATGTTGGCGAGGAACGCGCTCTTGGCTCGGTCCGCGTCTTCGGCCTGACGACGAGCGATACGCAGTTCCTCCATCGCTTCGATACGCGTCGTCACGTCGCGCGATATGCTCTGGATCTCGACCACTTCGCCGTTCTCGATAACGGGCTGTACGTCGGTTTCGAACCAGACGTATGCCCCGTCTTTACGACGGAATCGGTAGGTCTTGACCATGTCTCCCTGGCTTGCTCGGTCGGAGAGCGTGTCGGGATTCGAACCCACGTCGTCCTGCTCGTGAATCAGATCGTAGGGCGACTTGCCGATCAGTTCGTCTGCCGAGTAGCCGAGCAGTCGCTCAACAGATGGGCTGAGCCAGCGATACGTTCCATCTGGACCATGCAGGCAGACAAGATCGCGCATGTGCTCTGCGATCAGTCGAAACTTGCGCTCACTCGACTTCAACGCGTGGTCAGCGGCGACGCGATCGCTCACGTCTCGGGAGACGGCGTGCAATTCGTGTAACTCGCCTTTTCCGTCGAGGACGGGCGTAACGATGGTCTCCAGCCAGACCGACGCCCAGTCTTGTGCCGCACCTGCTGAACGAGCGTGAGCGACTCGCCTGAACCGAGTTGCGCCATGCGCTTCTCTGACGCTTGGGCATCCTCCTCGTCGGAGATGAGGAGGGCTTCGGCGATCTTTCCCACGAGTTCGCTGGGCGCGTACCCCAGCACGTGCTTGGCGGAAGGACTGACCCAGCGAAACGTCCCATCGGCGTTGTGGAGGGCGACGAGGTCGGTCGTGTTCTCAGCCATCAGGCGAAACTTGCGCTCGCTTTCGAGCAGCGCGTGGTCTGCCTGCTCGCGGAGCAGCAGATCGCCGACCCAGTCGGCCAGCAGGCAGACGGTTTCGCGGTCGAGTTCAGAGAACGGCTCTGCGCGCTCACCGGACGAAGCGAAACACAGCGTACCGCTCACGACACCGTCGACCTTCAACCGCGCACCGATGTACGACTCTAAACCGGCCATTTTGTAGCACAGGCGGTCGTTGTAGGGCGAAGTCGCCATGCGATTGATGCTCAGCACGTCGCGCTTCTCCTCGACCAGCAGGCCGCAGTAGGTCTGATCGATCGGATAGGTGTCGTCGGGGTGCGCGCTGCCGTCCGGCGTGTGGGCGGCCACGACAGTGTAGACATCGCCTCGGATGTGCGATGCGAACCCACTGTCCATCCCGAGCAATTGGGCTGCATAGCGCAGCGCCCTCTCGATTCGTTCCTGAATGGGCGCGTCGGCCCCACCTGCCGTCAGGTCGTAGAGCGCTCGTATCCGCCGCTGTCGCTCGACGGCTTCGCGCTCGGTCCGCATCGACTCGCGCAGGTCGCGGGCGAGCACCACGCGCAGTCCCCCTTCGAGTTCGCGCGCTTGGATGCGCATCGGCACCCGGCTACCGTCGCGGTGAATGGCCTCTACGGTGTACGGGTTCTCGTCGCGATCTCCCATGCGTTTGCGGATCTCGGCTCTCCCCTCGTCATCGAACAGCATTCCGAGAGCGTTCTTTCCGATCACCTCGGCGGCGCTGTACCCGATCATCCGCTCGAACGCGGGGTTGAATTCGAGTGGGATGCCGTCGCGGTGGAGCAGCACGCCCTCGCTTACGATATCCGTCACGTTGACCAACCGCTCACGCTCAGCCTCGGCAGCGCGGCGACTTTCGTACAGCGCGTCCCGCGTGCGACGGTACCGCCGGTACTCCACGAGCAGAGCAACGGCCAACCCGATGGTCAGCACGACCAACAGCACCTCGGCGCCGCGCATCGTGCCTGCCAAATCGATCAGGAGAGGGAGAGAAGGAGGAACAGCTTGCTCCGCGTGCGGGGAAAAAGCGACCACAGGTGCATAGGTCATGACAGGGTGGGAGGTACTGTCGGTGGTATCGGTGAGGAGAGACAGATCTTAAATCCTCACGCAACTCATGTGCCGGAAGGGTACCACCCTAGAGCCTCCGCTCCGCCCTCGTGCAGTAGCTTGACGCTTCTTTCAGAACACCGCCATGCCGGATCCGCTGCGCCGAAATGCTCCCGCCAAGCTCAACCTCGGGCTACACGTACTGCGCCTGCGCGCCGACGGCTTTCGCGACATCGAGACGGTTTTTCTGCCCATCGGGTGGCACGACACGATCACGGCGCGCGCGTCCCCCACGCTGACGCTCTCGTGCTCCGACCCCGACCTGCCGAACGATGAGCGCAACCTCGTCCTGCGCGCTGCCCTCAAACTCAAGGACGCGCTTGGTGGACGACACGGCGCCGAGTTGCACCTCGACAAGCACCTTCCCTACGGCGCCGGACTGGGCAGCGGATCGTCGGACGCAGCCCACACGCTCCGCCTGCTCTGCACGCTCTGGGAGGCCGACGTGCACCGCTCTCTCCTCGAAGAGATCGCGGTCGATCTGGGCAGCGACGTGGCCTTCTTTCTAGACGACGAACCCGCCTTCGCAACCGGACGCGGCGAGCGGTTGTCGACGCTTTCGGACCGCGATGGAGGCGGATCGTACCGCTGCCCGTTTTCGCTCGTCGTCGCCGCGCCGCACGTCCACGTCGATACGGGAGAGGCGTACGGCCTCGTCGTTCCCAATGGCGACGACAGGCCCGACCTCCGCGCCGTCGTCCGGTCGAACGATCTGGCGCGATGGCGACGCGAGTTGGTCAACGACTTCGAGGCGCCCGTCTGCGCGCGCTACCCCGAGTTGGGACACGTCCGCCAGGCGCTGCTCGACGCCGGAGCAGGCTACGCCGCGATGTCCGGTTCTGGCTCGTCGTTCTGGGGCGCGTTCGAGCATCCCGCGCAGGCGACCGCCGCAGCGCACGCCCTGAGCGCCCAGGGCATGCGCACCTGGCACGGTTTCGCCCAGACGCTGTGAGCGATGCCATCCGCATCCGCCGCGCCCACCCCGAAGATGCCGAGCGGCTGACTGCCATTGCCCTCGCCTCCAAGCGGCACTGGAACTACCCGGACGAGTGGATCGAAGCCTGGCGCGACGACTTGACATTCACAGCTGCATTTGTCTCCGAGCACGCCGTTTACGTCGCCGTCGATGCAAATGGTAGCGCCATCGCGTGCTATGCACTCGTCAGCGAGGGCGAGGGCTTCAGGCTCGAACACGTTTGGGTCGATCCCCCTCATATCGGGCGCGGATTGGGCCGGACACTGTTCGATCACGCAATGGGAATGACTCAGGCAGCAGGCGCAACACACGTCCTCATCGACTCAGACCCTAACGCCGAGCCTTTTTACTTGCGGATGGGTGCGCGCCGCATGGGGACGATCCGCGCCGATGTGTGCGGCGTTCGACGCGAGCTGCCGCGCCTGCGCTTCGACCTCGGCTAAACGCCGCACCATCTGCCGATCCGTCACCTGGGCGTGAGTCGGCACCGGGTTTGCGTGCCAGGTGTTTGCGCGCCGCCTGCATCCTTCCGCCCCAGTCGACGGTACACTGCGTCCGGCTTTCGCCCTTCCCCCGTACATCCGCCTGATGGCTCTCAAAGACTACTATTCGATTCTCGGTGTGACGCCGACGGCTGACGAGGCCGCGATCAAGAAGGCGCACCGCAAGCTCGCCCGCGACTTTCACCCCGACCGCAACCCCGACAATCCGTCTGCCGAAGAGCGGTTCAAAGAGGTGCAGGAGGCCTACGACACGCTGGGCGACGCCAAGCAGCGCCGCGCCTACGACGCCCGACGCAGCAACCCGTTTGCCGGAAACAGCGGCCAGCCCGGTAGCCCGTACGACGATTTGTTCACCGGCTCGGGCAACCGCTACCGCGCCAACCGCGACGGTTCGTACGTCCGCTACGATACCAATGGGGGAAGTGGCGGCTTCGACCAATCACCGTTCGACGACTCTGGGGATCTGTTCAGCCGGTTCTTCGGCGGGGGCGGCGGAGCAGGACCGCGCGGTCCGCGCACATCGCCGGGGCGCGACGCCGAGACGAGCATCTCGCTCACGTTCGAGGACGCACTCAACGGCGTCACCAAAGAGTTCACCGTGAACGGCGAACCCATCCGCCTCACGATTCCCAAAGGCGCCTCGAACGGCATGAAAATCCGCGTCAAAGGGCGCGGCATCGCTGGATCCGACGGCTCGCGGGGCGACCTCTACGTCACCTTCAACGTGTCCGACGACACGCGCTTTCGCCGAGACGGAAACGACCTCCATCTAACCGAAACCGTCGACGCGTTCGAGGCCATGCTAGGCACGAGCCGCACGTTGACGACGGCCTACGGCGACCGCATCCGCATCACGATTCCGCCGGGAAGTCAGAACGGAGACAAACTGCGCGTGAGGGGAAAAGGCGTCGTCCGCTCCAGCAAGACGGGCGATCTCTACATCGCAATCGCCGTCGAAACGCCGCGCCTCTCCGATCAGCAGCGCGACGCGCTCCGCAAAGCCGCCGAAGAAGCCGGGATCGCCGTCCCCGCCGCTTGACTCGTTTCCTGCATCGGCAGGCCAGTCCGCTCGCTCACCGCGCTTGCTTCCCAAACGTGAGGCTGATAAACGGCGAGGCAAACGTCTGCTCGGCGTCCAGCCGCACGTCGGATTCGAGAAGGCGGACGCCGTTGGAGAAGTAGTCGACCGACACGCCGATGCGCACGCCCTGCGTCCGTGCGTCCGTTCCGAAATCGGCTCCGAGCGAGAGTTCACCGCCCAGACCGACGATCAAGCGTCCACGCGGGATGCTTTCGAGGGCCGAAAACGTTCGCTCCCCCTCGGGCCGACCGCTGCATTCGACCCCAAGCGTGACACGCCCATCGCCGTTGCAATCGTCGAAGTAGGGCGAGCGCCACGCCAGCGTCGGCCCCACCGTCGCGCCGACGAACGGGCGGAAGTTGGAGGCGATGTCACGCCGAAACAGGCGACGCTGCACGCCCAGTTGCATCGGGAGGACGAGCAGGTAACTCAGCTTCTCGGGAATCGTGACACCGCCCAAGCCGAAAAACTTGCTTTCGCGCTCGTCGGTCACGTTGGACAGGTGAAAGACCGCGACGACGGTCCAGTCGGGCGATGCGCGGCGCCACGCGTAGGCGCCCAGCCCGAACCCGGACTCCGAGACCCGCACGCGCCCGCCCCACCCCATCGCAAACGTATCCACCGAGTCCGCAGGCAGAGCGACCAGCGGCGGTGCGTCGACGGGTTGCCATACGCCGGTCGAGTCCTGCGCGTGGGCGCACAGAGCGAGCAGCATCAGGCCGAGCATGGGGAGCATCCGTCGAGTCATGCCGAAGAGTACGGACGGACAGCCCGGCGCGCGCAACCGCATTCGAACGGATGGCGTATTCAACGGCCTCTCTTGCCCCAACGCTCCATGCGCTTTCTCGCTACCGCCGTACTCTTGATCCTCATGGGCTGTACGCCCCCCGAATCGGATACGTCAGCGACGCGACTTCTGGACGACCCGCTCTTCACGCCGACGCTCGAAACAGCCGCCGACACGCTCGCTTTCCGCGCCGCTTCGTTCGCAGGGCAAGAAGCGTGGGAGCGCACGCCCTACGTCGCCTTTCGATTTGGGCGGGCCGAGACCGCAGCAGACTCGGCCTCCAGTTCGGCCTCACGCCGCCACCTGTGGAACCGCACAACAGGCGACTACCGCGTCGACATTCCGCGTCGCGATACGCTCTACACCGTTTTCCTCGACGTGATGCCGCCGACGGGATCTGAGCGCTCAGGGACGGTTTACCGCGACGGTGAACTGCTGAGCGGAGACGAAGCGATGCAGTGGCTCGACAGCGCGCACGGCATGTTCGTCAACGACACGTACTGGCTGCTTGCGCCGTTCAAGCTGTTCGATCCAGGCGTCACGCGCGGACTCGATCCGTCCGAAGACACCGATACCGAGAAGGCACTCACGCTCACGTTCGACAGCGTAGGCCGCACGCCCGGCGACCGCTACTGGCTCTACGTCGACCGGCAGAGCGGGCGCGTCACGGGTTGGAAGTTTCATCTCCAAGGCCAACCCGAAGCAGGCGGACGCATCGACCGATTGGGTTACCGCACGTTCGACACGCCCAACGGCACACTCCGACTCGCGACGCGCCACGAAACCGGCGAGCGCGACCTGTACTCGGACGCCCTCTCGCTGCCCGAATCGGTGGACGCCGACGCGTTTACCGATCCTGCCGCCGCGCCGCGCTTCAACTGAGATCGGCCCCGCCCGACATTTGTAACCTGACTGCGTGGACTACCGCTTTCGCATCGCCCGCCGCTACCTGTTCAGCCGCAAACGGGCCAGCGTAATCACCGTGATTACGGCGCTCTCGACCGTGGGCGTGGCCGTCGGTGTGGCGGCGCTGATCGTCGTCCTGTCGGTCATGAACGGCTTCTATGGGTTTGCCCGCGACCTGCTCGTCTCGCTCGATCCGCACGTGCGGATCACAGCCGTCGGCGGAATGCCTCAGCCCCGCGCCGACTCGGTCCTCGCACTCGTTTCAGATATAGACGGTGTCGTCGTAGCGGCGACGTATGCCGAGGGCAAGGCACTCGTCGTGCCGGATGGCCCGCTGGCGTCGACGCAATCGGTCAACAAGATCGTCGTCGTGCGCGGCGTCGATGCTCAGGCGTTCGCGGTGGATTCGTCGGCGTCGGGCGCGTCGCCGCAATCCCCGCCGGGCGATGGGAAACTGGCGCGTAGGCCGGATGCGCTGCCGGGCGTCGCTATCGGCGGAAGTCTGTCGAGCCGGTTGGGGCTGGTGGCAGGCGTCGGCCCGTACAATGGAAGTACGCTCGGGCTTCTGTCGGCTCCAGCCATCGAGCGCGCGATCACGTCGCCGTTTGCCCCGCCCGGACTGGTCCGCTTCGAAGTCCGCGACGTGTTCAACATGGACCCGGCGTACGACGAGAGCCACGTATTCGTCGACCTGGCAGAGGCGCAGCGCCTGTTTCGGATGACGGGCGAAGTGACGGGCGTCGAGGTGCGGCTGGCCGATCTGGAAAGGGCGCAGGCTGTCGCCGATGTCGTCCGCGTGCAACTGGGCGATTCCTTTCCAGGCGATGAGTCGTTCGTCGTCGAGACGTGGTACGACCTCAACCGCGCGTTTTACGACGTGATGGCGCTCGAAAAGTGGGGCGCAGGCGCGATTCTGTCGCTGATCGTGATCGTGTCGGCGTTCAACATCGTCGGCTCGCTGATGATGATCGTGATCGAGAAACGCCGCGACGTGGGCGTGCTGGCGGCGATGGGTGTGCCACGCGCGGGCATCCGGCAGCTCTTCCTACTCGAAGGCGCACTGATCGGCTTGGTCGGCGCAGGCGGTGGGCTGGTGCTCGGCTTGGGACTGTCGCTCGCTCAGGCCAAGTGGGGATGGGCCAAGCTCCAGAGCGGCGGCGGCGCGTTCCTGCTGGACGCGTACCCCGTCGACGTGCAAACGGGAGACGTAGTCGTGATCGCCGTCGGCGCGCTCGTGCTCTGCTTGGTGGCCGCGTTGTATCCGGCGCGGCGTGCAGCGGCCCTCTCGCCTGCCGAGGCGGTGAGTCTGGCGTGACGAGGTGTACTTACGAGGGCGATTCGGCAAGCTGGAGAGCAAAACCCGAAGTCTTTCACGGTTTATTCCGCTCAGCCCGAGCGATTGGACTTGGAAGCGGCGCCCTACGCACGTAGCTTTTCAGGCTCAAATGCAGAGACTTGTATGGGCCGCCCACGTGCGGCCTTTCGTATCTCGGCCTTCTCGACTTCCATTCTGCGGCGATCCGGTCGCCCCTTTCTCTCGCTCGCCATGCCCCGCAAGGATCAGCTCACCGGCAAAGGACCCGTCTCGGGTAACCACGTCTCGCACGCGCACAACAAAGCCAAGCGCACGTTCGCGGTGAACCTGCAGAAGAAGCGGTTCTACATCCCCGAGGAAGATCGCTGGATCACCCTGCGCGTCTCGGCAACGACGATCAAGACGATCAACAGCAAGGGCATCTCGGCCGTGCTGCGCGACGCTCGCAAAAAGGGCACGTCGCTCGTCTGAGCCGCCCGACCGCATTTTGGGCGTGACCGCCCGTCCCCTATTCCCTTTCCGATCCGATGGCTAAGTCCAAAGACGTTCGCCTGAACATCATCCTCGAATGCACCGAGGCGCCGGGTACGTCGCGCTACGCGACCACCAAGAACCGCCGCAACACGACCGGTCGCTTGGAACTCAAGAAGTACAACGCCAAGCTGCGCAAGCATACGCTCCACAAGGAGATCAAGTAAGCGCGTTGGGCGTTAGGCTCGATACTCTCTACCACCTGATCCCGCCCGGCGGGACTCACACCCCTACCCGAAATGGCAAAGGTTAACAAAAACCAGCGGACCGACCGCGGTAAGAACCGTCAGGAAAACAAGATGGCGAAAATCGTCGTCGCTGAGAAGAAGGAGAACGGCCAGTACCGTTTCCGCCAGAAGATGGTCAACATCGACAACGTCCAGGCCGAACTCAAATCCGCGAAATAAGCGGTATACTCCTTCGCCCGTTACTGACTTCCTAAGTGAATCAAGAACGGGTCGAAGACCCTCGGGGAGTGGCGCAGCCCGGTAGCGCATCTGCTTTGGGAGCAGAGGGTCGTCGGTTCAAATCCGGCCTCCCCGACCAAGTCCGACAGGACATCCCGACGTGAAGCCGTCGTCTCCATTGTGAGGCGACGGCTTCTGTGTGTCGTAGAGCTTTTGAAACTCGGATTATTCTATGACCTCGCGCGGCTCTTGAACACCTCCTTCTTGTGCCAGACGATGTTGGCTTCTGCAATGCGGTTCTCCGGGTGGAACGGAGTAGCAATCGGCTTGCGATGGTATCGCATCAGCCAGTCTTGAAAGCCAGTACCTCCACGTGCATCTTCTGCCACGATCAAGAAGAGGTCGCCCGAGTTTGGCTCGAACGAAAACGCACCCCCGTCAAGCAGGCGATGGTGAAGTGCGCAAAGAGCAATGCCGTTAGTCACGTCGTCGTCCCCGTTTGCCTGATGCCACTTAACGTGTGCCGCGTCCACGCCGACGAGCCGGTTGGCGACATACGTGTCGAAGCCGCAGACGCCGCACCGGTTTTCGTAGGCCCGAACGACATCGCGCCGGAAATACGGGTCGCGCTTGCGCTTCACCGGGATGACATGCTCCCCTCTCAGCAATTCCGGTTCGAGATTCACGGCAAGCAGAATGTCGTCGTGGAGCGTATCAGGAAAATGCGCATCCATAAGCGCTTGGCTAATCTCGGCGATCAACTCGGAGTGCCGATCCAGTACGTTTTCCATCTGCTCGGGGAATCGCCCGACCGGGTTGAGGCGACGCGCATCGGTGACAAACATATCGCCCGCCGCCGTATACCGAATCGCTTCTGCTCCCTCGACTTCCCAGACACCATCCGTCTGCAATCGCCAGAACGAGAACGCGGTGTGATTGGCGCGAGGTGGTCCGAACACGTCGAGCAATTCGATCAGCGGCTCCTCAATCCGTCGGTATGGAAAGCGACGGATGCCGTGCGAGAATTGACCGAGCGCGAGAAGGAGCAGAAGCGGTTTATGTGGCGCTCGCTTTCCACCGGACTGCCAAACGGTGAGATTGGTGACCAAAGCACGAAGACCATCAGGAGTCATGTCCGTTCGCGGAGACTTGGTACCATCATCGCTTACTCGCCCGGATACGCCTCACCGTAGAGAGCGCGCGCGGCGGCTTCGTAGGTGTCGCCGGGCGTCCAAACGGGGCGCTGGTCGGCGTCGGCGATGAGGCGGGCGGCGTGGGCGTAGGCTTGGACGAAGCGGTGCAGGTACGCGAAGTCGAAGTTCTCGTCGGCTTGGTCGGCGGCGCGGTGGTAGTAGTCCGAGACGCCGGGCAAACTGAACGAGGTGAAGCCGGGGCTGAACGTCGGCGCGGGGATGCCGTTGCGGGCGAGGGACACGTTGTCCGAGCGGTCGAACAGGCCTTGCTCGGGGCTGGGGTCATTGAGAACCGTCAGCCCATAGCGCGCGGCGCCCTCTACGATCATCGGATCCGCCGTCGTGCGGCCTTTGCCGATCAGCGTGATCGCGGTCGTGTCCGTATAGCCACCGCCGTCGATGTTGAGGTTGTAGACGATCTGGTGGAGCGGGAGAGGCGTGTGGTCGGCGAAGTAGCGGCTGCCGATCAGTCCGATTTCCTCGGCGGTGTAGGCGACGAGCAAGACCGAGCGGCGGGGCGGATTCTCTCCCAGCGCGTCGGCGGCGGCGAGCAGGGCGGTCGTGCCCATTCCGTTGTCGCGTGCGCCGTTGAAGATCGAATCGGCGGGCGTCGCTCCGGCTCCGGCGTTCATTCCGGCGCCCAGGTGGTCGAAGTGGGCCGTCAGCGCCACGTACTCGTTTCGCAGATCGGGGTCCGAGCCCTGAACGACGGCGACGACATTGCTGCTCGACGGCGCGTCGATCATCGTCATGCCGGGCGTCTCCACGACTCCCGCTCCGCCGGTTCTCAGCGCGTCGATGCCTGCGCCGTCTTGCACCCATGCGTGCGGAAAGACCAGGTCTTCCGCGTCCGGCATGACTTGCGTGCGAGGTCCGGCCAGGAATGCGCGCACGCGGTCCCACGGGACGCCCGATTCGTAGATCTCGACCAGCGCGACGGCGCCTGACCGTAAGGCCAACTCACGCTTTTCCTCGACAGCAGCCAACGCTTCGCCGACGCCCTGACCGTCTGGCGTGCCAAGCGTGGCGACGGCGATCCGCCCATTAGCGTCGGCATAATCGCTGGCCTCCATCCCGAAGCCGACGAAGATCCCGCGCCCCGAGAAGCTACCCGAGCGGCCCGAGATCATCACCATCTCATCCGCCGCGACCCGGTCGTCGCCGACGGCAATCGTCGCATCGTCGGGCGAGCCGAGTTGGACGAATAGAATCGTCTGCAAGTAGCCGCTCATCCCAGGCGCAGGCATGGCTCCAGCATCGCGGAAGCGGCGGGCGATGTAGGCGGCGGCGCTGTCGTTGCCTGGCGTCCCCGTCCCACGTCCCATCAGAGCGTCCGACGTGAGATAGCGGATGTCGGCGGACGACTGGGCCTGGGTCAGTCGGTCTTCGGGCGGTCCGGTCGGAGCGTCGTCCGTCTTGGAGCCAGAGCAGGCGGCGAGTGTGAGGACGAGGGCGAGGAGGGCGATCCGCATCGGTTGGGGCGTAGAGTCAGAACGCAAGGTAGCGTCCACCCAAGCCAACAAACCAGCTT
Organism: Rhodothermales bacterium; assembly: GCA_963793245.1. Taxonomy (GTDB): domain Bacteria; phylum Bacteroidota; class Rhodothermia; order Rhodothermales; family BA12; genus CAXBBB01. The sequence goes on along the minus strand of CAWBZG010000002.1, from coordinate 159,962 downwards.
GAATGGACGCTACCTATCGCACATGATTGACTCAGCCTGCCTTGACGAGCGACAGCGTGTACCGACCGTGCGGCGTCGTGACGACGAGCAGATAGGTGCCCGATGCTACCGGCGTACCGGCCTCATCGCGCCCGTCCCATTCGAGTGTCGCGTTTTGCAGCAAACCGGCGGGCAGGTCGAGCGCGCGTACGCGGCGTCCCATCAGGTCGTAGACGACGGCGGTAACCTGCGACGCGTCGACCGGCTGATCCAGGCTAAGCGAGACGGTGACGGCGCCTCGGAACGGGTTGGGGAAGGCGTGCAACTCTCCTCTTCCCGTCTCCGTCGCCTCGTCGATTCCAACGGCTGTCGTCTCGTCGACGCAGGCCATGCAGACGACGCCGCCCTGCGCCGGTTCGAGGGCGAGGAACGCGCTGTAGAGCGACAGCACGCGCTGGTTGAGACTGAAACTGAGGATCTCGTTGATCTTGTCGTTGGTCTGGGTGCCGCGTTCGAGAGCGCGAATCTGGTAGCCGGTCCACATGGCGGCCAGGCTGCTGTCCGATGCCGTCGCCTCCGATGCACTCACCGAGTAGCGCTGCGAGAACGGCTGCGCTTGGTACAGACCCGATAGTTCGGTGACGAACGGGAAGTCGCCGAAGTAGCGACCGATCTGGAGAATCGGGCGGTCGGCGGAGATCGCTTCGGCGCCCTGCTCGACTCCATAGCGGCCGTACGTGAATCCATTTTCGAGCGTCGTGTACAAGTCAAACGCCGAGACAAAACCGCTCAGCGCGTCGACGCCCGTATCCAACCCGTCGGAGAACGACACGTTGCTCGTACGCGTCGCCGTGTAGGTGCCACCCGAGAGCTTGGTCAGGTTGAGAAACAGGTAGCTGTTGGCGACGAACGTCTGCCCGCCGAACTGGTAGTTGGTCAGGTTACGGTCGGCGAAGTCGACGGCGTGGATGGGAGGCAGTGCGGCGTTCGCCCGCAGATCGTCGATGATCTGGTTGGCGATGTTGGAGTTGCCGAACTGGTCCGAACTCGACAGCACGAGCAGACTGCCCGATCCGCGCGACGTGACGAACGACGTGCTCTGCGCGAGCAGCGCGGGCAGGCTGCTGTACGTCCCGATACGCTCCGCCGTCAGCGCGTCGAACGTAGCGTTGACGCTCTGCGCATCGGCGGGAATCCAGGTGTCGGACACCTGCTCGACGTTCAGGCGCGACGTGAACACGTTGAACGAATCCGCCGCCGAGAACGACGATAGAATCCGGTTGCGTAGCGCGTCGAGAATCTGCTGTCGACCGACGTTGGTGCGCGTCGCGTCGTAGTCGATGGCGAAGGCCACTTTGCGCGATCCCGTGACGCTGAGCGCCTGCGACGGGAGCAGCGCCATCTGGTAGAAGCCGCCGCCGCCCTCGGTCATCTTGCTGACGAACAGACCGTTCGTGAGCGGAGCGTCGACGGCGAACGTGAGACCGCCGTTGAGGAGCGAACCGGGGACCTTGACCTGGTCGTAGGTCCCAAAATCGGCGCTGCTCACCGTTTGAAACGACGTACCCGGCGCTTCAACGAGTTGCGGGTTTTGTCCCAAGCGACCTTTCCACGTGAGGATGGGCAGTTGGTTAAGCGGGCGACTCGTAGAGCGCAGCATGTTGGTCGGGATAGGCGCCGTAACGGTCTGCTCGGTCCACGTGGCGGGCATCAGGAAGGTCAGTTTCACCTTACGCGTGTCCGAGCCGAGCATGGGGTAGATGCGCAGTTCGTAGCGCCCCTGCCCTCGCTTGAACAGGATCGACGGATCGCGGCGCTGACCGACGATGTCTTCGTAGATCGTCGACGCGCTCCACTTGTCGAGGATGTCGGCTTTGATGATCTCGTCTTCGACCCACAGCCACGAATCCGTCACGACGGCTTCCTCGGGCAGCGTGAAAAAGTACTCGACTTCGAGTTGGCGCGTGCTGTCCGCTGCATAGCGCGATCCTTGCGCCGAAAACGTCAGGTAGAGGCCATACTCCATGAATAAGCCCTTGGGCCGCACCGACAGAACGGCCTCCTCGATCGTACCCGGATCGCGTAATCCGTTGCGGTTGGGGTCGAGCACGCGCAGGTAATCCTGAGCGGCAACGGGTTGAACTACGAGCGCGAGCAGGAGCAGCGCGAATAGACGAAAGGTCGACATGAGCGGTAGGGCTGGAACTAATACACCGAAAGGTACGGCGAATGCTACCCTTCTGGTTAGTCTCTACGCTGTGCCCTACCGCACCGAACCATCGGCTCAGACGGCGACGCTAGTTCCGATCGCTTCAGCCGCTGGCACCTGATCGCTCGGTCCGTCGACGGGCAGTGTCAGCGTGAACGTGGCGCCGCGCCCCAGGACACTCTCGACTCTCACGCTTCCGCCGTGCAGCCGGGCGATGCGCTGGACGATGGCGAGGCCCAAACCGGCTCCTCCGCCCCGCTCTCCCGACCGACTCGGATCGGCCCGAACGAAGCGCTCGAACACGCGCGGAAGCACGTGGGAAGCAATCCCCTCGCCCGTGTCGCGGACCGACACCGAGACCGTTTGTCCGTCGGCGCGCGCGACTTCGACGTCGACTGTCCCGCCGGACGGCGTGTGCCGCAGCGCGTTGTCGATCAGGTTGGCGAGCGCGCGCTCGACCAGCGCAGCGTCGAGGCGGACGAGCGGTAGACCGGCCTCGGACCGCGGGCGCAGCGTCACGCCTCGGCCTTGCGCCTGCACCTGCAACTCGGCAGTCACGTCGTGCGCCAGTTCGGGGAGCGCCGACGGTTCGAGCGTCGGCTGGATTTCGGCAGCATCGAAGCGGGCTAAATCGAACAAGTCCGACACCAACCGCGAGAGCCGGTCCGAACTGCGCAGCGCTTGGCGGACGTAGTTGGCGCGGTCGTCCGAGTCGATGCGGTCGGCCATCACGTCCAGCGTTTCGAGGTATCCTCGCAGCGCCGCCAGCGGACTGCGGAGGTCATGGCTCACGTTGGCGACGAGTTCGCGTCGCAGCGCATCGTTGCGGCGCAGCGCGTCGACCTGAGCCTGAATCCGCTCGGCCATCGTGTTGAACCCCTGAGACAACCCAGCCACCTCGTCGTGGCCGTCGACGGCGGCGCGCGCTTCCATCTCTCCGCCCTCGAACCGCGCAACCGTCTCGCGCAACCGAGAGACCCGCCGGGTGATACGCCCAAACAGGAAGACGCCTGCTAGCGCGGTCAGCAGGAGCGCCAGTGCCAACCCCTGCCAGATAGCGCGCGACATCACGCTCGACCGGATGACTCCGGCGACGGCGTCGTAGCGCTCGTTCTGCAGGATCAGGTAGAGGTAACACCCCTCCTCGCCCATGATCCGAATCGGCGCGACGCTGAACGGGCGAGCGACTCCCATCCGCGCCGGGTCGACACCTCGAATCGGGAGATCGGCTCCGGCGAGGAACGCTTCGAGCGGACGAGTAGGAATCATCGCCATCAGCGGGCGGCTGCGCGCATCGGTAAACCACTCCTTGATCATACCGTCGCTTCCGAGCAAATACACGTCGATGCGGCGGTTGTCCATCGTTAGCTGATCGATGATCGACTGGATTGCCATCGAGTCGATGTCGGTTTCCAGGTGCGGCTGGAAGCGTGGCGCGAGAAAGGACGCGAGGTCGCGGTTAAGCGCCTGATCCGCCGCCTCGGTCGCGCGGTCGAACGCGCGCGGGAGCAGCAGCACGAGCGACACGCCGAGAATCACGAGCAGCAGCAGAAAGACAGCCGCCACCCGCGTCGACAACCGCTGCGAAAAGGGAACGTGCGAAGTCGGTTCACGCATCGGCGGAGGGCTGTGCGGCTGGCGGCTGTCCGACGTGCCCCTGCGCCGACCCAAACCGGTAGCCGATCCCCCAGACTGTCTGGACGAACGACGGATCGGCGGGGTCCGGCTCGATCTTGCCTCGCAGCCGGTTGATGTGCGTGTTGACGGTGTGCGCGTAGCCTGCGTACTGGTAGCCCCACACCTGGTCGAGCAGTTCTTGCCGCGTAAACGTCTTTCCCGGTTGCCGTGCGAACAGCGTCAAGCAGCTGCAACTCCTTGGCCGTCAACTCGACCGGAGCGCCACCGATCTCGACCTGCCGCATTGCCGGTTTCACGACCAGCGTGCCGAACGTCAGGACCTCATCGGCCGGATCTTCGGGATGCTCCAGTTGAACGCGCCGCAGCAGCGCCCGAACGCGAGCCACGACCTCTCGGACGGAGAACGGCTTGGCGACGTAGTCATCTGCCCCCGTCTCCAGTCCCTGAATCCGATCCGACTCGGCCCCACGCGCCGTCAGCATCAGGATCGGAAGCGTCCGCCCCGACGTGCGCAGCCGCTCGCAGACTTCGATCCCGCTCATCCCCGGCATCATCCAGTCGAGCACCAGCAAGTCGAACTCACCCGAAAGCGCATGCTGCAACGCTAACGCGCCATCGGCTGCCGTCGTAACGCCGAACCCAGCGTCCGTCAGGTGGAGGCGGAGCAGGGAGGACAGATCAGCATCGTCTTCGGCAACGAGAATCCGCGTGGGCTGTGTCGGAGCGGGAGTGTCGGGCATGAAGACGAGCTAAGCGAGGGTGTCGGAATTACCGTTCTGAAGCGAAATCAGCCCGAGGCCGTCGCGACGAGAAGATGCAGACTGGAAAGAACCTCCAGTTCTTACAATTCGCAAAAGTCGCCCGACCTGCCCCGGCCAATCGTCCCTAACGCTCCAAACCACTTGTCCTAACCAACCGCCGTTGGCTTGCCGGTGCTCACCCAACACGGTCCATCCGTCTCAGCGGTCGCGCATCTCGACTTCCAGATCGACACGTGCAGGCTCTCCTGCTCTGCGCAGGGCTTCTTCGACTTGACGGCGGCGTTCGTCGTAGAGAGCGCCGTCGACTTTGGGCGACCGGGCGCGGTTAGGCAGCGTGTCGAGTACGTCGGCCTGGAGCACGATCACGAGTTCGCGCTCCTCTTCCAAACTCACCTCGTAGCCAAAGAGGTAGCGCAGGCCGAAGAACCAGCCCGGCAGGTCTTTCAGGACAGGGATGCCCCGCCGTTCGTACGAGGTCTGCGTCGATGACAGCCCGGCGATGATGGTTTGCTCACCGTCGAGCAGCACGATCTTGGTATCACTCCGCGTCCGGTCGACGATCGGTATGCTGCCCGTTGCTACGCGTCCGCTCGACCGCTCGACGCCTACGTCCAAGTGGATGAACTCGAGGTCGCGCTCCTCGCCGCCCATCACGACGCGCTCGGTAAACATCGTCGGCGTCACGTCGACGATGATGCCGGTTTGCAGGAACTGCGTGACGGTGTTTCCAGCGAAGTCGCGCGTTTGGTAGGGAAAATCGGTGCCGATCTGGATGCGGCCCTGTTCGCCGCTCTGCACGCTGACTTGGGGGCTGGCCAGTGTCCGGCCCAAGTTTTCGCGCTCGTAGAAGCGAATCAGATTGGTCAGCGTCGACGCCGAGAGGTCGGCGGGCAAGCTGACCACGCCTCCCAAGTTGACGCGGTTGTCACTGGTGCGGCGGGCGCCCGTCGCACCGGCCAAGTCGACGGTGAGACCTTCTCCGGCTGCGATGTCGTCGGCGAGCAGCACGTCCCAGTTCACGCCTTTGTCGCGCGCTTCGGTCGCGTTGATCTCGAACAGGATCGCGTTGATCTGGATCTCGCGCGTGGCCGTCGTGACGAGCGGTGCCTCACCGCCTCCGCCCTGCGTCGATGGGCGGATGAGTCCGGCGGGACCGTCCTGCGTGCGTCCCGACGCAATCGACGCTCCGGCGACGGCTGCTCCGTCGGCGTTGGACCTGGCGAGCACGAAGTACCGCTCGTTCTCGCGGAACGTCAGCCCTTTGGTGCGCAGCACCAGGTTGAACGCATCCATGAAGTGCATCCCCGATATGTCGACACCGATGGGTGTGTCGCTACCGTCCGGATCGATGACGATCTTGCCCGTCTCGCGCTCGAACAGCGGCTCAAGCGTGGCGAGGAATCGGCTCATCGGTACGTCCGACTGGAACGACACCAGGTCTTCGGGCGGCACGTACGTGCGCATCACACGCTCCGAAGGCTGCGTTTGGGCAAAGACCGGCGACGCGACAGCGCCAAGAGTAAGAAGAGAGGAGGAGAAAGCGGAGCATGGGAGTCGGGAAGGAAACAGCGGTGGGGAAAGACCGATGGAGAGGAGGTAGGGGCGGCTCCGTGAGCCGCCGAAATGTGTCAGTCAGGCGTCGGTCGCAGCGTGTCCAGGATCGAACCGCCCTGCAAGCGCACCGTCACGTCGTCGACGATGCCGCCTCGGTTCAGCCTCGCCGTGACCGTACTGGCACGCGGGTCGATGCGCGTGATGCGGCCCAGGTAGACTTCGTCGCCTTCCGACAGGGTGCGGTAGCCCTGCGCGTCGCGGAAAACGGCGCGTCCGTCGGCGATCGACACCAAGTCGGAAGCCTCCATATCGACACGGCCGAACGTGTTGGGCGGCAGCGCGGCGCTCACGTGTGGGTAGAACGGGTTGCCGACCGGACGCAGCGACGGCATCACGCCTTCGGGGACGGCGGGCGGAAGGTCGTCGGGCAGGCTGCTGGCCTCAGCACTCATACCGGCAGCGCCACCGAAGAGCGCTTCGACGGTCATCGTGAAGCCCACCATCACTTCACGGCGCGGGCGGCCCTCGCTGTCCTGCTGGACCAGGTCCATGTGGTTCAGATCCAGGCGCGTGACGCGGTAGAACCGACGGTTGTTTTCGAGCTTCCAGACGAGGCGATACAGGCTGGCATAGCTGGCCTCGCCGCTCGCTTCGAGTTGATAGGCGCGGTAGCCGTTGTTGTCGTAGATGCCGCCGACGGTCAGGTCGAAGCGCTCGAAACCGTCGCGGGTCAGGTCGTTCAGGTAGCCGACCACGTCGGGCGAGCGAAGTGCCGTCGGGACGACTTTGTAGCGGGCGTTCCAGCGCGCCTCAACGTCGGCTGCCATCTCGCTGGTTTCGGCTTGCTGGGCGATTAGGGCCGTCGTTTCCTCTCGCTTGATCTCGGCGGCACGCGCCCGCTGATCGAGCGCCTGCATCTCGGCAGGCTGCAGAAAAAACGTCAGCCAGACGCCCAGCGCGACGACGACCAACCAGCACGCGGTCAGGATCAGGATGTTGGCTCTAGTCGGGTTCATCGCGCGTCGAGGGATACAGAAGTGGTGGGAAGCGAACCGGCGGAGGCGGCTTCGAGGGCGGCTTGGACGCGCAGGTATTCGGCGGCGGCGGGCAGCGCGCGTCCGAGCGGAATCGTGAGCGTATAGCTGTAGACCGGGAAGTCGCGCACGTCGGCGAACGAAAGCGTCTGGATGTCACCGCCGACGCGGTCGGCGAACGTGACGACGCCATCGCGGGTCGTAGCCGTCCCCGAGAGCGAGAGCGTCGTCATCGCGCCGTCGTGGGTCCAGCTTTCGATCCACAGCCCCTGCGTACCCCGCGCGGCGGCTGACACTTCTTCGAGCGCGTTGCTCCATCGGTCCGAGCCTACGAGTAGTGAGTCGAGCACCCCCAGAGCGTTCAGATACCCCAACGTCGTCGTCTGGACCGAGTCGATTTGCGACTGCAATGCCGATGCTGACGCCATCGCGGTTTCGGGCGAGAGCATCGCCACCTCGGTCCTTCTGTCGGCCAGTTCGTTCTCCTGCATCACGTAGCGCCCCGAGAAGAAGAATGCCGTCGCTGCGATCAGCAGGATCAGCGCGTAGACGTGCCACGAGTAGGGCAGCCGCAAGCGCCGACGCGCCAGAGCAGCGGGCAGCAGATTGACGCGGGGAAAGGCCTCGCTCGGGGCGATCAGTTGATGGGCCGCGGCATACGCGAGCACAAATGCGCCACCGACTTCGTCTTCCGGTCCCGCCGAGAGGTCGTGCGGCACCAGGTCGCGGACCGAGTGGATGCGCGCGTCGGGGAAAAACATCCCCAGGTAATGCGTCAGGTCGTGCTCCTGGTGATCGCTCAGGACGAGGATGCGGTCGACTTCGCCGATGCCGTGTTCGTCTTGCTGGAGCAGCAGGCGCGAGCAGATCGTTTCGGGCGCATCGTAGGCCGTCAGCGAGTTGAGCGCGCCATAGTGCGACAGCGTCTGGCCGTTGAGGGCGAGCACGAGGGTGTCTTCCATGCTGGCCCGAACGACGAGCGTCGTCCCTCCAGCGACCGAAGACGGAGTAACCGTCGGCAGTTCGAGCGTCTGGCCGTCGCCGCTCGCCATGCCGTCGCCTTCGCCATGCGCGTGGGCCAGCAGGTCATCGACGCTGCGGGCGAGTCCGATCAGCAGCGACACTTCCGAGTCGATCCGCTGGACGGGCGGTGCGCCTCGGCTGATCTCGCGCAGCGCCTTGACGCTCTGAACGGCGGCATCGTCGGCCATCGGAGCGACGGCGAGCCACCGCGCCGTTCCCAGATCGCTGGGCGTCATCGGCTCGAACGCGACGCGCTCTACATCGGCATCGCCAAACTGCTCGGCTAGCGCGGCCAGCAGCAGCTTGCGCCGCTTGTCGTCCTTGACCGCCTCTGCCGATTCGGACTCAACGACGAGGTACGACACGTCACGGTCGGCGACGATCGAGGTGCCGGGGACGAGGTTGAGCGCGTCGCGGCATTCGTCGAGCAGGTCGCGCAACTCGCTGTCGAACGGCTCGCCCGCCCGGACCGTCCGCGTTGGGCTGGAGCCGGGCGTCGCGCCGGACAAGTCGCCGAACTCTCCGGCCAAAAACAGATCGCCCCCTCCTCCGCCCGGCGCGCCAAACTGGATCATCGCGCCATCGTCGACCATTTCGCCTTCGGGCGAGGCCATCGCCATAGCCGGGGTCGCCGTCTCGACGGTTGCGTATTGCGAGCGGCTGCGCGTAAAGCGGCGCACGACCGACGGGCCGCCGTCGCCGGAAGCGAGGAGGACGCCGTAGACCGAGCGAGGCGTCACGGTGACGCCGAGAGCGTGGGGTTGGGGAACGCGTGGTTTCATGGAGGGGAACGGAAGGCCTAGCCCAGCAGCTGCTGGAGTCGGCGTTTGTTGTTTGCGTAGCTGTAGGCCGTCTCGGGCGTGATCTTGTGCGTGCGGACGAGCCTCACGAGGTCCTGTTCGAGCGTCGTCATGCCCTGGCTCAGGCCTTCCCACATCATCTGGTAGATCTCGCCCTGGTTGGCGTTTTTGATCGCGGCGCGCGCGGCAGGCGTCACCCAGAGCACCTCTTTGGCGAGCACGCGTCCGCCCGTCCGCCCCGGACAGAGCTTTTGCGAGACGACGCACCGCAGCACGTCGGCCAGGCGCAGGCGGACGCGGTCCTGCTCGTCGGACGGATACTCGCCCAGGATGCGGTCGATGGATTCGACGGCGCTCGACGTGTGGAGCGTCGAAAAGACTTTGTGGCCCGAGTCGGTGATTTCCAACGCGGACGAGATCGTCTCGGGATCGCGCATCTCACCGATCACGACGATGTCGGGGTCCTGGCGCAGCGCCTGGATGATGCCCGCCTTGAACGTCGGCACGTCTTTGCCGACTTCGCGGTGGCGGACGATCGACTTGCGGCTCTCGTGGACGAACTCGATCGGCTTGCCGATCACGACGATGTGCGCCGCCGAGTCGACGTTGTTGGCGTTGACGACGGCGTCGAGCGTGCTACTCTTGCCCGATCCAGTCACGCCGGTGATCAGCGTCAGCCCGTCGCGCTCGAAGCGGAAGAGCAGGCCGCGTTCGATCTGCGGGTGGAAGTCGAGCGAGCGCAGCGGTCGCACCTCGTCCGTAATGGCGCGCAGGTTGAGCGCGAGACGGGCCTGGTCAAAGTAGATCGTGCCACGGAATCGGCGCGGACGGCCGTCCATTCCGGCAAACGGAAGCTCATACGAGAAGTCGACCGAGAACTCGTCGAACAGCACGGCGCGTTGCCGCTCGTTCAGGATCGAGAGGAAGAGCAGATCGGTCTGATCCATCGACAGCCGTCCCATTTCAGGCTGGGGCTTCTTGGCGCCTTGCACGCGGTACCACACCTGCCCCTTGGCCGCCGGACCGCCGGCATCGACGTCCGACGCGTCCAGGTCGATCATGCGCGCGGGGACCGGCTCGAACGCCTCGCGGATCTGCTGACGCGTGGGTCGGTCGATCAGGCGCACGATCTCGGCGATCTGCGCCAGCCGCTCCTCACCCTGCGCACTCTGGGCTACCTGCGCGAGCAGGCGCCGAGCGACGTCGGGGAGTTGTACGAGCGCGCGAGACGGATCGACGTCTTGGGAAGAGACGTCCAGGTGCGTGGGTAAAGCCGGAGGGTGGGAAGCGATCACGGAACGGGGAGGGAAGGAGGTGCTCCGAACGGAAAACCGGCACCCATCCGAAGACGGGTGCCGGTCTGGGTATCGGTCGGAGACGGGCAGGCTTAAATCGATACACGCATTCCCTTTGCGTACAGATACTTAACTGGCCCACCGTCTCCACTTTGGCGCGACGCATGCCTTCCCGGACACGCGCCCTGTGCGCCTACTCCTTCCCAAGAACCGATAGTCCCATAGTCATAGCGTGGGTGTGGTGTGTGGAGGGTTAGTCGGCGGGCTGCTCGGAGCGATCGGCATACCGCTCATGGTGGTAGAGCGGGTTGTCGGGCGTGATCATCGTCACGTCGAAGACTTGGTCCGAGAAGTCGGGCCAACTGCTCGTGTTGCCCGTTTTGACAAAGCCCGTGAGCGGGTCTTTCGTCCATCCTCTGCCCCCGTACGTCCACTCGTTGCCGACTTTCTTCCAACCGTGCGAGCCGTAGCCGTTGCGCTTGATGTCGTTGTGCTGCTCTACCGAGAAGCTCTTGATGTCTTCGAACGCGACGCGGTAGACGTTGGGATCGGCCTTGCTGTGCGTCACCATGGCCCGAGCGCCGGTCTTCATCTCTTCGCTCGCAGTGTCGTATTCGAGCGCGGCGTAGTAGTAATCGTAGGTGTTACTCGTGAGCGGCAGCGCGCGCTGCTGGGCGTCGGACATGCTCTTGTTCGAGCAGTTCTTGTCGACGACGAGGTAGAAATTGACCTGCGTGCCAGCCGGAATCGACTTGGTGTAGTCGCCCTCGAAGCCGTTGCGGTTCTTGCTAGCCGTAAAGATGATCTCGGGTTCGGGGAGCGCCTGTCCCTGCTCCCACCCTGCCGGGGTCTGCTGCAAGTAAATGCCTGAGCAGTATCCGGCCTGCGACTCGATAAACTTGAAGTTCAGCTTGGTCGGCTGCACGGTCACCAGTAGGCCCGACGCCAGAACCGTACTGCCGATGCGCACCTCGGCGTCTCCGAAGCGTCCGATGCTCGTGACTGTGTAGCTGGACGTGCCCATCGGCGTGATCTGCGTTTCGTACTCGCCGCCCTGGAGCGCGCCTTTGTGCCAGCTTTTGGCCGTTCCGCCGTTGACCTGCTTCACAAACGCGTCGATGTCCAACGTCGTCGAGCGTTCGACCGATTTGGCGTGGGCGCGCATGAAGTTGTAGCCACTCCGCGCGATCTCTCGGGCGATGATTTCTTCCTGTCGGTCGCCCAGGCGCTGCGTCGATTCGACGTTCGTCTGCTCGGACTGTGAGAGGAGCACGACGCCGCCCACCATAGAGGTGGCGACGAGTAAGAGAGCAAGTTTTCCCATGGGAGTTAGTTGGTAGAGTCGGTACTAAAGGAGTCAGGGACCAGCGACGGCGAGGCTTTGGCCGTCGTGCATGATCATCAGCGTGGCCGCGTGCTGGATCGAGCGGAGCGTGGATGTGGCCGTCTCGAATGGAGGCGCGATGCTCAGGCGCAGGCGCACGTTGAGCGCTTCGCCCCCATCGTAGCGCGGCACGACTTCGTCGTTGGGCACGTCGTCCATCTCCGCGCTCACGAACCCTAAGTCGAACTGCCGGAGCAGCGGAGGCGTGCCACCGGCGCGTGCCCAGTTGCCACTGTTGGAGCGAAACGCGTTGTCGATGCCCACGCGCGTAAACGTCTCGGTCGCCACGTCGAACGGCAGCGCCGTCGGGTCGACGAGCATGGTGTCGCGTTCGATGCGAAAGACGGGGTAGGCGCCGCCGCTACCCGCACGCGTGCCCTCGGACACCGTTCTATAGCGCGTCCCGACGAGCAGTTGGATAGGCACCGACGCGGGCGAAGTGTCGGGGTCGTAGGCCGGGTTGCTGATGGCGCGGACGAAGCGAAACTCGCCCATCATCAGCGTCGTGTCCGATCCGACAATCATCGTCGTGTCGCGCGGGGCGAGAATCGGCGAGGTATTGCCGGGCATGTTGAGGCCGATGCGCATCAGATCGTCTTCCATCCACGTCATCGTCTCGGAAGCCATGTTGCGCGCGGCGTAGGCCGCCGTGGTATCCACGTTGAGCGTCTGCACCCGCATCGCCGACGTGATCAGGATCATCATCACGACCGATCCGACGATGGCGGAGAGCAGGTTGTCCATGAGTGCAATCATCCTACACCTCCAGGGAAAAGACCCGCGAGATACGGATCGGCGTGTGGGCAGGAATACGCCCGTCCGCGCGCCGTCGGCCCACACGTCGGATCACGACGATGGTCACCTGCTTCTGCAACTGCGGCAAGGCCACTGGCACCATCGCGCCGCCCGAACTCTCGACGTAGGTCATCTCGACGTCTACGTCGAACACGACTTCGCTACTCGACAGCGGATAGGCGATCTGCATCGTCCGCGCGCCATTGAAATCGTTCATCGTCGCGCAGTCATCGCGCCAGCTGCCGTAGCCTCTCTTTCGGTCGGGCCGCTCCAACTCATCGTCCTCGTCATCATCGTCGTCGAGTAGGGCAAGCGTCTTTTTCAACAGCTTCCACACTTCCAGTTCTTTGGGATCGCGGCCCCGCACGTTTTTGCAGCGCTTGTTGGTCGCAGACAAGGCACTCAGATCGCCCAAGATCGTGGCTTCGGTAACGCCTCCGAGCAGACGTCCGTCGAGACCTTTGTACTGGTCGAGCGGCTTGAGTCCGTCGTCGTACGGCAGTTCGCGGATGCGCGCCAGCGTTTCGAGCGCGACGGCGGTCGCCATCTCCTCGACTTCCATTTTCAGGTTGTTGCGATCAAAGTCGATGCGGCGCTGCGAAACGTCGTTGGAGTACATCAGCGCCATTACGAGCGCTAGCGTGGCAAGCATGGTCTGTGGCATCGCTTATCCCTCGCTGGCTGTGACGCGCATCATCTCGTCGAGCGAGGTGACGCCGCGTGTGGCGTAGACGCGTGCCGAGTCTTGGAGCGTGAGCATGCCCTCCTTCTCGGCTTGCGTGCGAATGGCGTCCTCGTCAATGGCGTCTTTTGCCGTCACGATCATGTGGCGGATGGCGCGGCTGAAGTAGAGCGCCTCGGTGATAGCACGTCGGCCTTTATAGCCGCCGTTGCACTTGGCGCAGCCTTTGGGGTTTGCGCGATACAGCGTGTTCGCCTGGTCCTCTGGCGTGAAGCCCATGCGCTCCATCAAGACGGGATCGGGATCGTCGTCGACCTGCTTGCAGCTTTCGCACAGCGTCCGAATCAGGCGCTGGGCCACGATCAGGTTGATGGCGTAGGCGATCAGGAAGGGTTCGACGCCCATTTTGTAGAGCCGCGAAACCGCCGACGGCGCGTCGTTGGTGTGGAGCGTCGAGAACGTCAGGTGGCCCGTGTTGGCGAGTTTGACGCCCATTTCGGCGGTTTCCTTGTCGCGCATCTCGCCGACCATGACCACGTCGGGGTCATGCCGCAGGATCGCGCGCAACGCGCCTTCCAGTCCGAGCTTGTGGCTCAGCTTGATCTGGCGCACGCCGTGGATGATGTACTCGACCGGATCCTCGACTGTCAGCACGTTCACCGTCGGGCTGACGACCTGGTGGAGCGCCGCCACGAGCGTCGTGCTCTTGCCGCTACCGGTCGGGCCAGTCAAGATCACCATGCCGTGCGGCTGGCGGATCGCCATCTCGAAGCGCTCCATGGCGTTCGGAAGCATGCCCAGCTTGTTCAGATCGGTGACGACTTTGCGGTCGTCCAGGATTCGGATGACGATGCTTTCGGCGCGGACTTCCTGGCTCGCCGTGGCGATGGGCAGCACGCTCACGCGGAAGCGGATCAGCGCGTCGTCGATCCTACGCTGGATGAAGCCGTCCTGGGCTTTGTCGCGCTCAAACCGGTCGACGTTGCTGGCGTTGTCCTTGATGACGGCGAGCAGCGCTTCGGGGTGGATGTTCTCTTCGGTGTGCCACCTTTTGAGCGCGCCGTCCAAACGGAAGTGGATTTCGACTTTGCCCTTGGCGTTGGGCCACACGTGGATGTCGCTGACGCCCTGACGGACGGCTTCGACGAGCGTCGCCTCGAACAGGTTGATGAGCGTGCTCCGGCCGATTTCAGCTTCGAGCGCTTCTTCGTCCAGTCCGCCTTCGTCTTCGAACGTAGCACCCAGATCGAAGGCGACACCTCCGCCCTCCTCCATCTTCTCGAGGTACTCGTTCTTGCGCGGATACGCATCGCGCAGCGTCTTGGTGACCAGCGCTTCGGGCGCGTACTGCAGCTCGTAGCGCTCCAGCTTGAGCGCGTGGATGGCGCGGTGCACTTCGGGGCGCGCCGGATCGTAGGTGACGAAGATTAGCTTGACGGCTCCGGTCGCCGTGTCCACGTCGCACTCGGCGGGAACGACGGACAGGTCGAGCAGGCGCTTGCGTTTGACTTCGTCGAACGTCGCCATGACCGAGCGGACGAACTCGGGCGTCGGCTGGCCTTCGTCGAGGTCGGCTTCGGGAAACGCGTAGACTTGGGCGGCTTCGGCGAAGATCGCATCGCGGTCGACGCCGTCGAGCTTGCTGATCGCGCGCCACAAGGCTTCTTTCGAGCCTTCGGCTTTGCTTGCTTCGTGCGCCGCATCGACCTGGTCCGGGTGAACGATCTGCTTCCGCAGCAGCATCGCCACGACCCGGTCGCGAGCCTGGGTGGGGCTGGGGACGGCGTCGGGAGTGCGAGAAGAGGCGCCGTCACCGGACAGTCCAGAAAGTGAGGTAGATGGCGCCCCCTGAGTGGTGGGAGCCGTCGCCTGGAACGAGGGCACGTCGGGTGGCTGGGGCGGCGGCGATGCGCTGGCGCTATCCGAAGATGGCGCGGCTACATCGGTGCCCTTGACCTTTTCCCACGAGGGAGTCGGTGGCGCCCCGTCGGGACGGGGCAGGCTATCGTGGGCGGGAGAAGGAATCCGACGAGAAGGCTGCTCGCTAGCGCTGGGAGGCGATTGGTGCGGGCGCATAGAAGGCGTCTCGCTGGAAAGCCGAGCGGCATCCGAGGAGTCTCCAGCCGAGGAGTCAGAGGGCGATGCGTTTCCCATCGAACGCATCGCACGGTCGAGCCGGCGGCGCACTTCGCGCTCGTCGGCATAGCAGAGTTCGACGTTGCCGCCGAGCAGTTCGACGGTCTCGATCACGTCGGGAGACGACGGATCATGCGTCGCCAGCACCAATCGCTGGGCGCGCGTCTGGGCGTCGAACCCAAACTTGTAGGGCAGTAGACCCAACGTCGACGTGCGCTGGAGCACGTCAGGCGTCATCAGCCCCAAGACGGCTTGGACAAACTCGTCTTTGGGGTGCGCGCCCAATTCGGCCAGCGGATAGCCCTGAACACGCGCCGCGATCTCATATGTCTTGGCCCGGTCGACGCCGTCCATCGTCAGCAGCACACGCCAGACGGGACGCTCACCCGACGCATACCGCCGCGCCTGCTCTGCCTGCTTGAGCCGCACGCCTCCCGAGTTGATCAGCGCTTGGGTGATCGGATCGTCGCCAAACCGATCCGCACCGGCACGCCCCGGCATCGCGCGGTCGTCGATGACGGCGGTGTCGTCCTTGCGGAAGGGGTTGGAGAAGAAGCGGCTCATGGGGGTGGTGGGTACAGCGGCGGGGCTACAGGTGGTGTATCAGCAGCACACGGAGTTTTCTTAAGGGGCCAGGGTGTGACGAGGTGGATTTGAGTGAAGAGGAGAGTCCATCAGTAACTGCTCTGCATGTCCTGCGCCGACGGCTGGACGAGGGCGATTTCGGACGAGACGAGTGTCAGGAAGATGATGGCAAACGTGATGAGGACGGCGATGACGGTCTGGATCGCCTCGACGGTCGTGGCGAGCTTGAGCGTCGTCTCCTTTTCGTAGTAGTTCGCCATTTGCTCGGCGCTGTTCTTGACGTTGCCCGTCTCGGCGCCGCTGCGGAAGCGGGCGAGCGCCATCGTCGTGAACACGCCGGATGCCTCCATCGCCTTGACCAGATCGACGCCTCGCGCCACCATGAGCGGGATCGTGACCGTCTTGATGCGCTGCTCCATATAGCGGTTGCCGCACGCCTCGGCTGCGATCTTGATGACGGCGATGTTGTCGCCCGCGCCGCTGTAGAGAACCGAGAACACGCGGCAAAACACCTCGATGTTGAGCTTGTGCAGCAGCGAGCCGATGACCGGCAGGCGGATCAGGTTGCGATGGATAAACATCTCGCCTTTGTCGGATCGGACGAACAGCGCCAGCGCGACCGTGCCGATGATCAACCCGACCAGCACGTGCAGCCAGTACACGTCCATCCAGGCAGCGAACTGGAGCGACTTGGTGCTCAGATAGGGCAACTCGACGCCCAGATCGGCCATCAGTCCGGCGGTCTGCGGGATGATCGTCCACAGGTACCATATCATCACGCCGATCAGCGCGATGATAGTCAGCGCGGGCGTGATCATCGCGCTCTTGATGTTCTTTCTGAACTCGTCCTTGCGCTCCATAAAGCGCGCCGTGCTCTCATAGATCTCCGCCATGTTGCCGCTCTGACTCGCGATTCCGAGCATGTAGGCGGTGAACTTGCCCAGCATGTGCTGGTGCTTCATGAAGGCTTGCTTCGCCTCCATCCCGCTCTTCAAGTCGGCGTTCAGGTCACGGAGGACCTGCTTGAGGCTCTTGCTCGATATGTCGTTGATGAGCAGCCCGAGGATTTCGTCGAACGGCAGCTTCTCACGCAGCAGGTTAGCCGAGAGGCGGACGAACATGATCAGGTCCTGCGTCGGCGGCTTCATCTGGAAGCTGATCAGCTTCTTCTCGACGCGCAGGACTTCGAGTCCCATCTTTTCGAGCGCGCCTTTGACCTCGTCCTGAGCGTAGGCCTTCTGCTCGCCGCTGATCGTCTTGCCGTTGGGGTGGCGGACTTTGTAGAGATACGCCCGCCGCTGCTGCAATTCCTTGAGCGTGAACCGGTGTTTCTCGGATAGCTCCGTAGCCTTGCGCTGTGCATGCCGCTTGCTCGGAGCGAACACGGTGCCCTGGACGGGCTGGCCGCCGGGACCGACGCCGTTGAAGCGAAACTCGGATACGGGCATGAGAGGGAAGGGCTGAGGTGGGAAGAGGCCTCTTGGGTATCGGCGCGCGTGCGCGTCGACTTAAGGGGAGAGACCTGCCCCATCCCCCTCCGCAAGCATCATGCCGACAGCGACGGTATCCCTTTTATACACAACTAGATGCACAAAACAAAAGAGGCGACCTCCCGGGAAGGAGATCGCCTCTTCAGAGGGAAGTGCGAGAGGACTTAGTTGTACGTCCAGGTCACGTCTTCGGGATCGCCACCCTTGACGACGGCCGTAGCGTAGGTAGCAGCCCCGCATCCATCGGCATCACGCGTCTCGATGGTAATTGTCGCTTTACCGCTGACACCTGCGATGGTCATACATGCATTGGCGGTTTCGTACTTAGTTGCTTCCGATCCTGCATCATCGGCGGCGTTGCGACCAATATTCGACCACTTGAAGCCCGTGAAGCTCGTGGTGTCTTCGCCACCACCACCAAACGGCTTAGGCTTGAAGTACCATGCCTGAATGTCCGTGATGGCGCGGGCTGCGTCAGCGACGGTGGCGTCGGCTTTGGCGGTGGCCTTGCCTTCCGAGAAGGCCTGGATTCCGGCGACTGCGGCGATGCCGACGATGACGATGCCGAGCACCAGGAGGAGGAGTTGTTGTTGTCCCATGGGTAGTTGCCGTAAGGCGGTTTGGGTGGGGAAGGAATGTGGTTGAGGCTGCTCTCAAGTCCGTGCCAACTTTGGTCGGACGTGGTACAACCCGTCTGCAAACCATGTATCGGCGGCCAAACCAACGATTTAAGGCCTTCTGCGTTTTTATTTCCGGTTTTCCTACCGGCATCGCTCATCCGCCCCCTTGCTGCTCCCAGCGACCGTCTCATCTTGAATCTCGTTCCCCGGGCTGTATACCATGTAATGGGATTGCGACGCGTGCCACTTGCTCACCTCGTCTGCGTATCTCAAAACGACCAGCCTCAAAAGCGAGACTCATCTTAAGTTTCGAAAACACAACACGTTCACCCTTACCCTCATCCCTCATGGATACGCCAGACCCGAAAATCGTCGTCGAAGAGATCAAGCTCAAAGGCAACCAACTCATCGACAAAGTCCGCAGCATCGCCGCTGATGGAAACGCCAAGCGCGTCATCATCCGCACGCCCGAGCGCACGCTGCTGGAGTTTCCCCTCTCGGTCGGCGTCGGCGGAACGGCTGCTGCCCTGCTGATCGCGCCGCAACTTGCCGCCATCGGCGCCATCGCCGCGCTGCTAACCGAAGTCGAAGTCGTCGTTGAGCGCGAGCATCCCAGCGTGAGCGACATCATCGCAACGCCAGTAGCGACCAAGCCTGTCGATCCAGCGGATCTGTCCGGCAAGACGATGGGCGGCGTCTGATCGCACCCTCGCCTGACCTTCGGGCTGCCTGAGCATCTGCCGGGCAGCCCGTTTCTTTTGTATCTCCCGTCATGACCTCGACAGACGCTCCTGCTCTCCCCGTCACGTTCGCCGACGTGCAAGCCGCTCTAGCCCGCATCGCCGGACGAACGCACCGAACACCGTGCGTCACCTCGCGCACGCTCGACGAACAGACGGGCGCCCACATCGTGCTCAAGTGCGAGAATCTGCAGCGCAGCGGCGCGTTCAAGTTCAGAGGCGCCCTCAACGCCCTGCTGATGCTGACCCAAGAGGAGCGCGCGAGGGGCGTGCTGACGTACTCGTCGGGAAACCACGCCGGAGCGCTCGCCTTGGCAAGCCACGAGATGGGCGTCGGCGTCACAGTCGTCATGCCCAGCGACGCGCCACGCATCAAGCGGTCGGCGACCGAAGGCTACGGCGCTCGCATCGTGACCTATAACCGGGAGACGGACGTGCGCGAACACATCGGCGCCGAGATCGCGCAGCGCGAAGGCCAGGTCGTCATTCCGCCGTACGATCACTCCGCCGTGGTCGCCGGAGCGGGAACGGCAGCGCTCGAACTCATCGAAGACGCGGGACCGTTCGACGTACTCGTCGCCTGCGTCGGCGGGGGCGGTCTGCTCTCGGGGACGGCGTTGACAGCGCGTGCTCTGCTCCACGATTGCGAGGTGTGGGGCGTCGAACCTGAAACCGCCGACGACGCCAAACGCTCGCTTGAGTCCGGCACGATCCAGCGCACACACGAGCCAAAAACGATCGCCGACGGCGCACGCACGCCTTACCTGGGCGACATCCCGTTCGCCGTCATCCGCGAACTCGTCACGGGCATCGTCACGGTTTCCGACGACGACCTGGTGGACAGCCTGCTCTTCCTACTCCAGCGGATGAAACTCGTCGCCGAACCGACGGGCGTGCTGGGCCTCTCCGCCGTCCGCACCGGCAAGATCGACGTGCGAGGGAAGCGCGTCGGCGTGATCATCAGCGGCGGCAACACGGACCTGGTCGATTTGCTGTGCGGACGATCGGCGTAGCACCCGCCACCCCGTACCGACGGGGCATGCCCCGTCGCTAGCTGGACGCACCTCCTGCTCGCGCCCCGTCGCTAGCCACTCGCTCAAACGCCTCATGCCTGCCTCCCTCCTCCCTGTCACCGACGACCTGAGCGAAGCAGGCCGCGCGCATTTGGTCGATCTCAAACCGCGCCTTGATCGCCTGGTCGACCGCTTCGAGGCGCCCGCCTTCATCGCCGACGATCCCATCTCCGTCCCCCACGGCTTCTCGGATCCCGACGACATTGCCATCATCGGCTTATTCGCTGCGATCCTCGCGTGGGGACGACGCGCCACGATCCTGAACAAGCTGGCCGACTTATGCGAGCGGATGCGCTATCGCCCCGCCGCCTTCGTCTTGAACTACGACGGAACGCGCGATGGCCCGCGACTCGACGGCTTCAAACACCGCACCTTCACCTCCGACGACGCCCGCGTGTTGACGCGCAACCTGCGCCTGCTGATCGAACGGCACGGCAGTCTGGAAGCGGCCTTCTCCGACCATCTCTCCCTCTCCGACACCGACGTTGGCTCTGCGATCCAAGGCTTCTCGACCTCTCTCCTCGCGATCCACCCCGAAACGCCGACGCGCCTGCGCAAGCACCTCGCCCGCCCCGCAACCGGCAGCGCCGCCAAACGCCTCGCGATGTACCTGCGCTGGATGGTCCGCCCCGGCCCCGTCGACTTCGGCCTGTGGACGCGCATCACGCCCGCCCAATTGATCTTGCCACTCGACGTTCACAGCGGACGCCAAGCCCGCGCCTGGGGCATGCTCCACCGTACCCAGGATGACTGGAAATCTGCCGTCGCCCTCACCGCCGCGTGCCGCCGCCTCGACCTCGCCGATCCGTGCCGCTACGACTTCGCTCTTTTCGGCGCGGGCGTGTATGGCGTGGAGTTGGATGGGTGACAAGAGTGGGCCTGGCTGGATTTGAACCAGCGACCGACGGGTTATGAGTCCGCTGCTCTAACCGCTGAGCTACAGGCCCGGCGCAGCGTGGGCTGCGGGGAGCGTCAAAATACGAACGACCGTCGGCAAGCGCACGTGATTGGTATTTCACCTTTCCGAAACCGCTTCCAGAACCCTATCGCACTATCGGCCTTATTTTTTTAACACAACCGCTACCGATGCCTGATTTGCGGTGACTACTTTTACGTCTCTCTCATCAGCCCGATCATCTGTGGAACGCATCGACGCCATCGACGCCGAAATTCTTCGTCTGCTTCAAGAGAGTGGACGAATCAAACGCAGCGAGATCGCCGAGGTCGTTGGGCTGAGCGTACCATCGGTTTCGGACCGGATGCGCAAACTCGAAGCGCGCGGCGTGCTGACAGGCTTCACGGCACGCGTCGACGCCAAGCGGCTGGGCTTCGACATCACGGTCTTCATGCGCGTCTCAGTCGACGGCAGCGAGCACTATGCCGAGTTCGTCAAACGAGCGACGGCGCGAAACGAAGTGCTCGAACTCCACTCCTCGACGGGCGACGGTTCGCACCTGATGAAAGTCCGCCTGCCTACCACGACGGCGCTCGAACGC
This sequence comes from Rhodothermales bacterium, assembly GCA_963793245.1. Taxonomy (GTDB): domain Bacteria; phylum Bacteroidota; class Rhodothermia; order Rhodothermales; family BA12; genus CAXBBB01. The sequence goes on along the minus strand of CAWBZG010000002.1, from coordinate 138,668 downwards.
TTTCTCGCCGAGATCCAGACGTGGCCGGGCGTCCGCAGCACACGCTCTTCGGTCGTGCTCTCGACGTTCAAGGAAACGCACACGCTCCCTGTCGCTGCTGGGCCGCTGACACCTGCCGAGCGCGACTAATTCCTCCCCTTTCTCACTACTTAACTCTCCCCCTTCTCATGGCAAAGACTCCTGCCCTCGACATCGAAGCCATTTTTGGCGAAAACACATTCGGTCTGACCGAAATGAAAAACCGGCTCCCGAAGGCGGCTTACAAAAGCCTCGTCGCTACGATTGAGCGTGGCGAGCGCATCGATTCGGACGTCGCCGATGCCGTTGCGATGGCGATGAAGGAGTGGGCGATGGAGAAGGGGGCGACGCACTACACGCACTGGTTCCAGCCGCTGACCGGATCGACGGCGGAGAAGCACGACAGCTTCATCACGCCTAACAAAGGCGGCGGCGCCGTGACGGAGTTTAGCGGCAAAGAGCTGATCCAGGGCGAGCCGGACGCGTCGAGCTTCCCGTCGGGTGGCCTGCGGCAGACGTTCGAAGCGCGCGGCTACACCGCGTGGGACCCGACCAGCCCCGCGTTCATCATCGAGAACCCGCATGGCAGCTACCTAGCCATTCCGACGGCGTTCGCGAGTTGGACCGGCGAGGCGCTCGACAACAAGACGCCGCTGCTCCGCTCAATGGATGCACTGAGCAAGCAGGCCGTCCGCGCCCTCCGCGTGATGGGCCACAAAGACGTCAACAAGGTGACGGCAACGGTCGGCGACGAGCAAGAGTACTTCGTGATCGACAGCGAGCTGTACCAGCAGCGCCTCGACCTGCAGATGACGGGCCGGACGCTCTTTGGCGCCAAGCCGCCGCGCGGTCAGGAGATGGACGACCACTACTTCGGCTCAATCCCGTCGCGCGTGCTGAGCTACATGATGGCCGTCGAGAAGGAACTGTACCGCCTGGGCATTCCGGTCAAGACGCGCCACAACGAAGTCGCCCCGAGCCAGTACGAGATCGCGCCGCTGTTCGAGAGCGCCAACGTCGCCGTCGACCACCAACTGCTGACGATGATCACGCTGCGCCGCTTCGCCAGCCAGTTCGGGCTGACGATCCTGATGCACGAGAAGCCGTTCGCCGGAGTCAACGGATCGGGCAAGCACAACAACTGGTCGATGGGAACGGACACGGGCCTCAACCTGCTCGAACCGACCGACGAGCCACACGAAGAAGCCCGCTTCCAGTTCTTCTGCGCCGCCGTCATTCGCGCCATCTACAAGCACCAGGATCTGCTGCGCCTGGCCGCTGCGACGGCTGGTAACGACCACCGCTTGGGTGCCAACGAAGCGCCGCCCGCGATCATGTCGATCTTCCTGGGCAGCCAGCTGACCGACGTGTTCGAACAACTCGCTGGCAAAGGCGAGGCGACTTCAAGCAAGTCGGCAGGCACGATGAAGCTGGGCGCAGACGTACTGCCGACGCTTCCGCGTCACAGCGGCGACCGCAACCGCACCTCGCCGTTCGCCTTCACGGGCAACAAGTTCGAGTTCAGAGCACTGGGTTCGTCGCAGTCGCCGTCGATGTCGAACACGATCCTCAACACGATCGTCGCCGAGAGCCTGGACGAGATGACGACGCTGCTCGAAGAGCGCCGCACGAGCAAGAGCAAGAAGGCGACCATCGCCGGAATCGAGTCGGTCGTGCAAGACGTGATCAAGGAGTGTGGCGCCATCCTCTTCGACGGCGACGGCTATTCGTCGGATTGGCCGATCGAGGCCGAGAAGCGCGGCCTGCTCAACCTCAAAACGACCGTCGACGCCATCGAACGCATGGGCGAGCACGGCAACCCTGAGTTGTTCGAGCGCTACGGCGTGATGACCGTTCCCGAAGTCGTCAGCCGCCAGGAGGTCATGTTCGAGCAGTACTTCATGACGATCAACATCGAAGCCGAAACGACCGAGCGCATGGCTCGGACGATGCTCTTCCCTGCCGGAACGCGCTACCTCGCCGACCTCGCCGCCACACTCGACAGCGGAGACGAAGTCGGTCTCAGCTTCCCCGGCGTTAAGGAAACCGCCGAAGAACTGAGCCTGGTGTTGACCGACCTGCGCGCAGCCATCGTCGATCTGAGCAAGCAGAACCGCGAGCTAGGCGGCGATGAAGTGCACGACAAAGCCTACCACATGCGCGACAACGTCATCCCTGCGATGAACGCCGTCCGCGAGGCCGCCGACCGGCTCGAAGTCCTCGTCCCCCGCGACGAATGGCCGCTGCCGACCTACCAGGAAATCCTGTTCGACAAGGAGGCGTAAACCACCCCTTGTCATCGCGAGGCCGCAAGGCCGTGGCGATCTCCTTCGTTAGCCGATAACTGAGAGATCGCCACGTCGCTCTGCTCCTCGCGATGACAGTTGGGGAGTTCTACGCGCGGCTTCGAGGCTTTGGCTTCGGAGCCGCGTTCGGTTTGGGCGAGGGCTTTCGCAGACCGGCTTCGACCCACACCGTGGCGTCGTTTAAATAACGACGCTACACACGTCTGGCTCGATGGGGCGTGCAGGGCTATCGCGCAGGGCGGGCGCCGTGCTATCTTGGCGTCTTCGTCCGCGCAACCGCACCGCTCCATGTCCGAACCGTCCGCCGAAGCGCCGTCCGCCTCGTCCGAGCAGGACCGCGCGTGGGTCCGCGAGGCGCTTGCCGGAGACCAGAGCGCGTATGGCCAGCTGATGGAGAAATACGAGCGTCCGCTCTACTTCCACCTGCGCAAACTCGTCAGGGGCGGCGAGGACTTGAACGACTTGGTGCAGGAGAGCTTTATCAAGGCGTTCGGCTCGCTGAGTTCGTACTCGCCTACCTACGCGTTCTCGACGTGGCTCTACCGCATCGCGACGAACCACACCATCGACTACCTGCGCAAGCGGCGTCTCAAAACCACGTCGATCCACAAGCCGGTTCAGACCAAGGACGGCGAGATGGAGATCGAAGTCCCCGATGAGACCTATCGCCCTGACAAGCACATCGTGACGGACCAGCGCAACACGCTGATCCAGGAGGCTATCGACGCGCTGCCGCCCAAGTACCACCGCGTGATCGTGATGCGGCACCAGCAAGAAATGGCGTACGACGAAATCGCGGAGGCGCTGGGCGCTCCACTGGGCACGGTAAAAGCGCACATCTTCCGCGCGCGCGAACTGCTCAACAAGTACCTCCGCGACAAGCGCGACAGTCTGTGAGCGCTGCTCCTCCCCATACCATCGCGCGCGAGTTGAACGACCGCGAGCGCGTGGTCTGGAGCGGACGCCCGCGTCTGACGGGGATTCGGTTCACGTGGCTGGACCTCATTTTGGTAGCCATCGGACTGAACCTGCTCATTGGATCGACCGGTTTCTTCGTGATGAGCTTGAGCGCAGGCTCCATGATCGGTCTGCTCGCGATTCCTTTCGTGATCGCCGGTGTCTACCTCACGACCGGACGATTCGTCTATGAGCGCTACGTCCGCAGGCGAACCGACTATGCGCTCACCGACGAGCGCATACTGATCGTGACGGCGACTAGAGTGCCGACGGTCCGCTCGATACCTCTTGCGCGATTGGCGGAAGTAGGCCTGATCGAACACAACGATGGTTGGGGCACGATTCGGCTGGGTACACAGTCCGCGCTGGAAAACCTGATCGCGCGCATCCTACCCGATCTCTGGTCAGGCAGCCGCGACATGGGCGCTTCGTCGTTGATGATGATCGAAGACGTCCGCCGCGTCTATGCTGCCGTCGTCACGCTCCAGAATCAGGCAGCGTCGCGCAGGTAGGTGACCGGCCAGACAGCGACTCAATCGAATCGAAGTCTCCCACGAGGCCCATCGCCCCGGTCGGCACTATCACTGTATTCCGCGCGTGCCAACTACCCAACAAGTATCTGCGCGACAAACGCGACAGTCTATGAACGAAGACCTGATCCGGCGCGAGATGGAGCCGGGCGAGCGGTTGCTGTGGTACGGCCAGCCAAGGCAGGGCGGCTTTCGGTGGTCGACCAAAGAAATACCCGTACTGCTGTTCGGGCTGTTCTTTTTCGGCTTCTCGCTCTTCTGGATGGCGATGGCCTCCAGGACGAGCATCTGGTTTGCCCTTTTCGGTCTGCCGTTCGCCTGCGTCGGCGCTTTTATCCTATTCGGACGCTTTGTCGTCGACCACCGGCAGCGCGCCCGTACGCACTACGGCATCACCGACCAACACGTCATCCTCGTTGTGGGCAATCGAACGCGTATCCTCGACCTAGACGCCGTCTCCGCCGAAAGCATTACCGAACACCGCGACGGCACCGGCACCCTCGACCTGGGACAGCGCCGCAGCGCCGAGCAAGCGGCACAGCAGATGACGGCAGCCGGTTGGCTGGGTGGCAGTTACGGCTCCCGCCTCGACCTGATCGACGATCCGCGTCACGTGCTCCGCATCCTGCGTGAGGCGAAAGGCGTCGAGTCTCGGCTGGACTTCTGAGAGTGACCTACGCGGGCAAATGTTCGGCCAGCCAGCGCCGTAGCTGCGACTCGGGAAGCGCTCCGGTAAACTCAGCCGCGACTTCGCCGTCGACGAACAGCTTAACAGCCGGAATGCCCTTGATGTCGAAGCGCTGACTGAGTTGGGGATGCGCGTCCACATTGATCTTGACGAGCCGCCACGCGCCACCGCTCTCTTGCGCGAGCTTCTTGATCGTCGGCCCCAACGTGCGACACGGACCGCACCACGGCGCCCAGAAGTCGACGAGCACGGGTTTGTCGTGGCTCTTGTCGAGCACCTGGGTTTGGAAGGGATCTTCTGTCATCGGGTCAGGCGGTTGGTGCTCCGGCTTTGGCGAGGTCTTCGAAGCCGCCTGCGTTGACAGCGTCGGTATATCCCTTCTTGCGCAGCATCTCGGCGGCTTTGCCCGATCGCGCACCCGAGCGACAGTGCAGGTAGACCTTCTGGTCTTTGGGCAGGTCGAGCGCATCGAACTTCTTCTCGAAGTCGTCAGCAAGGAAGTCGACGTTCTGCGTTCCCTGCAAGTGCCCTTCGGCGTATTCCTTCGGCGTGCGAACGTCAAGGACGAGGGCAGATGTGTCGCGCGCGAGAAACTCGGAGGGGCGGATATCGGAAGGCATAGAGATCAGGGGGTAGAGGGGGAAACAGTCGGAGTAAGAGCCGGGGAAAGGACGCTCGGCGCTTCTTGGATCAAGATAAACGTCCCCATTACGACGAGAAAGACGGCGAACCCGCGCCGAAGTGACGCTTGCGGAACGCGTCCGCTCACCTTGGCGCCGACGAGCGCTCCCGCCATGCCAATCACGGCGAACGTGCCGATGAGCGGCCAACTCACCGAAGCGCCCGACGCACTCAGGATGTCGAGGTAGGACACGAAGCCGACGGCGCTGTTGAGCACGATGATCGCCAGACTCGTCCCGACGGCTCGACGCATGTCCAGACCGACCAGCAGCACGAGCGCAGGCACAATCAAGAACCCACCGCCGACGCCGACCAGTCCGGTCATCACACCCACGCCCGCTCCCAGCAAGCCAACAAGCCACGCCGGGCGCGCGGGTCGATTCTCCACTGCATCCGGCCGCCGCTTCAGCATGGCTCCTGCCGCCGCGATCATGACGACAGCGAACAGGATCAACTGAAGGGCAGCAGGCACCTGAGCCGCCATCAGCGAACCCCCGTACGTGCCGACGATCCCCGGGAGGCCAAACCCCAAGACGCTGCGCCAGTCGACCTGTCCGCGCCGTGCGTAGCCGGAAGCTCCGACGAGCGCGATGGCGCCGACGATCGCGAGGCTCTCGGCAATCGCCACCTTGCCGGGCTGATCGGCGAGGTAGACCAGGATCGGAACGGTCAGAATCGACCCGCCGGACCCCAGCAGGCCCAACACCAAGCCGATGGCGACAGCGCCCAAGAGTGCGTACAGCATTGGTCAGTCCTGGGTAACGGCGCGTCCCGTAACGGCGAAGCTCGGAAACCCGTCGTTGATGTAGACCACGTCGCGTCCCTGCCGCGCCAGATACGCCGACGCTGCCGCAGCACGCACACCCGATTGGCAGTGAACGATCAGCGTTCCGTCGTCGGGCACGCGGCTGTCCATGTAGTCTGGGAGTCGCGTGTACGAAGCGTTCACGGCTCCGGGCACGTAGCCGCCCTGATGCTCGCTCGCGTAGCGCACGTCGAGGACCGAGCCGCCGGTTTCGGCCTGCACCTCGTCGAGGTCGGCGAACGTGCGCTCGGGAATCGACGCCGAGGCTCCTCCGTTGTCAAAGTGAGCAGCGAGATCATCCGGCGTCACGAAACCGACGATGGTGTCATAGCCGATGCGGACCAAGTCGCGAACGGCTCCATCGACGTGTTCTTCGCCGACGACGAGTACGATAGGCGTCTTCTCGTCCGTCAGAAGCGAGCCGACGAAGGCCGGGAGGTTCTTGCCCAGCGGCGCGTGGAGCGAGCGTGGCACGTGAGCGGCCATGAACGCCGAGCGGTCCGTGCGCGTGTCGACTACGACGCCCTTTTCATCGCTGGCGAAGGTCTTCAACTCGTCCGACGACAGACGAGAAGGTGTAGGCACCTGACCCAGCAGCGGCACGCCGTCGCGGTTCTGCCCTTTCATCCGCGCGAAGTACATCTGCGGCTCGGGCTGCCCGTCGAGGATCGCCGCGACGAAGGCATCTTCTCCGCCTTCGGCTGCCCCGAGCGACGCGTTGTAGCGCTTCTCGTAGCCGACCGTCGTCATTGGGACCGCGCCCAGCGCTTTACCGCACGCCGATCCCGCGCCGTGTCCGGGCCAGACCTGGAGGTGCTCTTCTAGCTGAGTGAAGTGCGGGAGCGAGTGGTACAACGTCCGCGCCGCCTCTTCCTGAACGCCGTGCATCCCCGCCGCCTGCTCCAACAAGTCAGGACGCCCCAGATCGCCGACGAAGACGAAGTCGCCCGTCACGACGCCAATCGGTGTCGTCGCGCCGCTGCCCCGGTCGGTCACGACGTAACTGAGGTGCTCGGGCGTGTGCCCCGGCGTGTGAACAGCCCGCAGGTCGATGTTGCCGACGGAAAACTGATCGCCGTCGCGCAAGAACGTCACGTCGTAGTCTGAGCCTTTGGCCCAGGCGCTGCCCCATCCGTCGTCTTCGCCCTCTGCGGAGAGATAGAGATGGGCGCCGGTCTGCTCGGCGAACTCGCGCGCGCCCGAGAGGAAATCAGCGTGGATGTGGGTTTCGGCGACGGCGACAATACGCAAGCCTTCGGCCTCGGCCTGTGCGATGTACTGGTCGATGTCGCGCAGCGGATCAATAATGAGCGCTTCTTTGGTCTTCTGGCAGCCCACCAAGTAGGCGTTCTGAGCGAGGTTTGGGTCGGTGTACGAGCGAAAAAGCATAGCTATCGGGTAGGTAAGATTAGTGAGGGAGGTAGGTGCGCAGTGCGCCATACGTCCACGTTCCGGCGACGGCGGCGGTGAGTGCGACGAGCATAATGGTCACGCCTCCGCCAAGGAGCGCGAACAGCGGTCCGGGGCAGGCGCCGAGCAGCGCCCATCCAAAGCCGAACGTCAGGCCGCCCATCCAGTAGCGCGCGCCGGGCACGCGGCTGTCGCCCCACCTTTTGGGCGACACGTCGATGGGTTCGCCGCGCATCGTCTTAAGCCCCATCCGGCGGATCAACCACAAGCCGAGAGCGGCCGTAGCGACGGCGCTGCCGATGACGCCGTACATGTGGAACGACTCGAAGCGAAACATCTCGTAGATGCGAAACCACGAAATGACCTGCGCCTGGGTGAAGACGACGCCCAGTCCAGCGCCGACCAAGCCGTACAGAAACAGGCTGAGCGGCAGGTTGCCTTCGTCGCGAGCGCGCTCCTGCATTTCAGGCAACACCTGCTCTTCGTCCATACACGATTCGGGTAGGACGATAGGCTCGGGTGGTGGCGGAGGAACGAGTTCGGGTGCGAGGGTAGACATAGCGATAGATAGGAAGAAGAGTACGACGGAACGTCCGTCAGGCCAGGAGCAGCGGGAGCAGCAGATGCGTCACCAGAAGGCCACCACCGAAGAAGCCAAGGACGGCGACGAGCGACGGCACCTGGAAGTCGGCCAAGCCGCTGATCGCGTGGCCGGACGTGCATCCTCCCGCCCAGCGCGCGCCGAAGCCGACAAGGAATCCTCCGCCGATGATCATCACGGCGCCGACCGGCGAGGCCAGGGCTGACCACGAAAACAACTGCGATGGCAAGAACCCGGCGACGTTGGTGACGCCCAAACCGCCTAGGGCTTCCAGCGTCGAAGCCGAGAGGTTGAGCGGTGCATTCACATCGCCGAGTAGCCGCAGCCCGATGAACCCGCCGACTGCGATGCCGACGGTAAACACCAGATTCCACAGTCCGACCGATTTCCAGTCGTAGTTAAAGAACGAGGGCTTACGGCTTTCACTCACGGGGAGCACCGCGCACATGTGCCGCAGGTTGGCCGAGAGGCCAAACACTTTGCCGCCGAGCAGCAGGAGACCAGGCACGACCAGTCCAATAAGCGGACCGGCGATGTACCAAGGCAAGGGGTCGACAGGAGTCATTGTATCGTAGTTGGATTGGGGCTTTACACAACCGATTGGTTTATCAGTTTCCAGATCACATGACAAAGGTAACGTGAAGACACCTGCTCTTTTCGCCCCTTCACGGATTGCGCGCCATGCCATCAGACCCTTATCCGCAATCCGTCGTGTAAGCCTCTATGAACGCTCCTGTCCCTTCTGCTCTCCTCACCGCTGCCGCCGAGCGCTTCCGGTTGCTTGGCGATCCGGTGCGGCTCCAGTTGCTCAACGCACTGCTCGAGATGGGCGAAGCGACCGTTCAGCAGCTTGCGGAAGCCACAAGCCAGAGTCAACAGAACACGTCCAAGCACTTACGCAAACTGGCCGAAGGTGGCATTCTGTCCAGCCGAAAATCAGGACTACACGTCCACTACCACGTCGACGACCCGAGCATACCTGGTCTCTGCCTATTGGTGTGCGGACAGATCTCTAAATCCGATACCTGATACAACTCCATCACGACACGCGCTCCTGCATACAACCAAACAGTAGATAATGTCGCGCGCAGATCGTATTTGACCGACAGCGAAACCCACTCGCTCTTCTCCCCCATCCGCGTGATCCTCAAAACACGAACGGCACACGCGCATTCGTGACCAAAACCCCACGCACAGAGATGGCCGCATCGAAACGCCCTGCCGGTATCGAGCCGGAATACAACAAGCCGGACGCTCCCGGCATCTGGATGAACTTCGACAACACGGTGTCGATCTACCACATCGTCGAGCCGGACCACACATTCGAGCAGGCTGCACAGCAACTCTTCGGAGCCGTCGCCGATGCCGAGCGTCAGTTTCCCGGCTGGCCGCGCATCCTCTACCTCGAGATCGACGGGCACGTCGACAGCATGGGCCGCCACACGCCTGACATGGTCGAGTTGCAGCAGGAGTTCTTGTTCTCGACGATTGGCGTTTTCCTATCTGCTGTTGAGACGCCGCTCGTGTCGGCCATCAACCCCGAACCGCAGCGCAACGACGTTCCCGACGGCCTCGCTATCGGATCGGACGAACCGACGGTTCCAACGGCAAGCTGCGGCTGACTCTACTCGAGACGGGTGTCTACGCTCGCAGGCGAAGAGAGCGACGCGCCGTTACGCCTCCTCGGGCATAAGCGCCGGGTCGAGCGTCGAATAGACGTTCTGTATGTCTTGGTGATCGTCGATCTTTTCGATCAAGGCGAGGACTTTCTCGGCTGTTGATGCGTCGACCTGCGTGTGCGTCGTCGGCGAGCGGCGGAGTTCGGCTTCGCGCGCGTCGACGCCTGCCGATTCGAGCGCTTTCTGGACCGCGCCGAACGCTTCGACCGGCGTGGTGACGACGTAGGTGTCGCCCTCGTGTTCGAGATCCTCGGCCCCAGCATCGGCGACGAGTTCTAGGGTTTCGAGTTCGTCCCGACCGACTGCGTCGATCTCGAATACACCTTTGCGGTCGAACATGAACGCGACAGATCCGCTCTGACCCAGCGTTCCTCCGGCGCGCGAGAACATCGCCCGCAAGTCGGCGACGGTGCGGTTGGGGTTGTCCGTCAGCGCCTCGACGAGCAGAGCCACGCCGCCACTCGCGTAGCCTTCGTAGATCATCTCTTGAAAGTCCTCGCCCTGGATCTCGCCCGTACCCCGCTTGATCGCACGTTCGATGTTGTCCTTGGGCATGTTCGCCGCCTTGCCCTTGTCGACGCAGAGCGCCAGACGCGGATTCATCGATACGTCGCCGCCGCCTTCGCGAGAGGCCGTCATGATGTCGCGCGTCAGGCGCGCCCAGACCTTGGCGCGTCGGCTATCGGTGACGGCTTTCTGGCGCTTGATGGTCGCCCACTTACTGTGTCCGGACATAGAGTGCGTCGGGTTTTGTGCAATGTGCCGATGGTACGCAAACGTGTGCCCATACGTTCGAGACGGAAGCCGTTCGGCTGCACCCACCGCGCCTCGGACGAGGCACACGACTACTAAAAGAGTAGCCCACGGTCGTGACGCACATCCAACAGCGAATCCGCTTCGATCACCGCGCGGACTCGTCCTCCATATCCCGGCTCGAAATACACGTCGAGTTGCAGGGAGTCGGCACGATGAGACCGGGTGACGTAAACGCTCGACTCCCCTACAGGCTCGGTGGCGACGGTGGATGAGTCGCCGGGCGCTATGCGTGCTACCGGATAGGTGGCTCCGGTGACGTGAATGACTACGGACTCGAGAGCGGAAGGCCCAATGTTAACCAGCCGCACCTCGGTCGCACCACCTGTGGGCGGACGGTCACGCCCGCAGACCACCAACGCGCACAAAACGAGGGCGAAGGTGAACAGGAGACGATTCATACCCAGAGCCTGGTTCGATCCGACTCAGCGACGGTACGCGAACAGCGCGACGGCGAACGCCAGCACAGCGGTGTAAACCGATGATCCCAGCCACGTGCCCCAGATCAGACTCATCTGCCGCATACCTTCGCTCATCGCGAGTAGCAGCACGTAGAGTCCGTTGTGGACGAGGGCGAAGACGAAACCGCCCAGCAGCGCCTGTCCCGGCGAGACGATGAGCAGTTCGCGCTCGGACGCGTTGAACGATCCGCCGACGAAGCCCATGACGGTTTTAGTCAGCATATGGAGGCCCCACGTGCCCAGCGTCGCGTCGACGGCCAGCCCCAGACCGAAGCCGACGAGCGTGCCGGGCATGCGTCCGTAGCGGAGGCTCACCCAGATGATGTAGAGCAGCGGCGCGTCGGGTGTGGCGCCGAAGATGGTGAGACGCGACAGAATCAGCCACTGCGCCAGAAACACCAGACCGCCGACGATGGCGAGGCGCACCGGCTGCGACGTGCGGAGGGCAGACGAGGAGCGGACAGACGTCAAGGACACGGCGGGCGGGACGGAGGCAGGTGCAAAGTCGAAAGTTAGCCTTTAGAGAGCGGGCTGCTGTGCCAGTCCGGTCACGATCCGATCTATCGTGCTCGTGATGCGGTAAGGCGGAACGGCGAAGTTGTTGGCGAAGATGACGAACACCAACTCATTCCCGTCCGGCGCGCGTACATACCCGCTAAGCGAGCGCACAAAGGCCAGCGAACCCGTTTTCGCGAGCACGGGAAGCCCCGACATACGATAGCGGAGCGTCGACTCAGGTTCGCCACCACGTGCCATCGTCGCACGGAAGGCGTCGCGCTGACTGCCGCCGTTCATGAACACGAGCACTTCTCCCATCGCGCGCGGTGTGACGAGGTTCTTGCGCGACAAGCCCGAGCCATCCCGAACGGACAGTTTTCCGGCATCGCCTCCGGCCCGTTCGATCAGCGTCTCGACCCGGTCCTCCCCGCCCTCAGCCGATCCGCCGAACGCGACCGACCGGAAGATCTGCTCGGCGAAAAAGTTGTTGCTCTTTTTGTTGACGACGTGCAGTAACTCACTCAGCGGCGGCGACTGGTAGACGAACAACTCGGTCATCTTTCCACGATCGGGCGAATCGTCGATGTCATCCACGTCGTGGAGCGTCGCCGACACGGTGATTCCGGCTTCTTCGAGGGCGTTCTTCATGGCCTGAACTGCCAGCAGCGTCGGGTTGAAGATGGGCATCTCGACGGTCGACCCCGTGCGCCCAACTGAGCCTCTGAGGACGAGGTCGTCGGTCCCGAGTGTCCGTGTAACGCGCAGCGCTTGGCCTCTGCGTCGGCTCGTCGTGGTCGCGCGGTTGTCGATGTTGAGGAAGTTGTCGGGGCGCGTCGTGACGGTGGGTTTCTGTCCGCGCGTTCCGGCTCGCACCTGGACGATCACCAAGTTGTCGCCGAACGATAGGCCCGACGCGCTCACGCCCAGCGCCCGGCTCGACTGCGTACCAACGTAGTCGATGTCCCAGCCCTCGGCGTAGGTCTCGTCGTCGAACGTGTTGTCCCAGCCGATCAGCCGCCCTTCGACGCGCCGCACGCCTTGAGCGGCCAACGCCTCAGCCCAGTTGTCGAATGGGTTCGTATCGCCCGCGAGGACGGTCGATCCAAGCGACGGATCGCCCGTACCGGCGATCATCAGGTCGCCGCTCAGTACGCCGCCTGCCGCCGGTTTGGAAGCGAGCAGGCGGGTCTCGTAGGTGTAGTCCGCCCCGCGTGCGTCCAGCGCCATCGCCGTCGTCAGGATCTTCTGGTTCGACGCCGGGAGCATCATCAGCCCCGCGTTACGCGTGTAGAGTTCCTCGCCCGTCCGCGCGTCCGCCACGTAGACGCCCCAAAACGCCTCCTCGCCGACGGATTCGTTCAAGACGCCATCGATTGCGGCAGCGATGCGCTCTGTGTCTGCTGACGGTGGCGGAGTAGCGGCCGTCGTTGTATCGGAGGCGGCTTGCTGCGGAGCGGACGGAGCCGCCGTGGGAAACAGGAGGGCCAGCGGAAGAAAGAGAAGCGGGAGAAACGTGAGCAGACGGCGCATTCGGTCGGGTACGGAAAGGGGACGGGCAGTGTAACCGACCAAGGCGCGCTGAGACGCACCCCGCGTGTGCGATTCGCACGGAACAGCGCGTTTTACCAGGCGTGTTTCGCAGTCGTTACAGCCATCGATTATGCCTTCTCGCAAACCTTCGTCTTCTCGCCGCTCGTCGGCTCCCGACTCATCGAGCCGGACGCGTGTCCGCTCGGGGAGCCAGCGCCGCTCCGCCGCTTCTGCCACGCTCGTCTTCGAGCGCCACAACTATGTGCTGCTGCTGATCGGACTGGCCCTCGTCGTCGTCGGTTACATCGTGATGCGCGTCGACAACCAGGTCGACGGCTTCTTGTCGCTCTACGTCGCCCCGCTGCTGATTCTGGGCGGCTACATGGAAGTGATCTACGCGATCATGTGGCGAGCGAAGCCAGAAGAGGAAGAAGTGATCGTCGTGGAAGTCGAGGGCTAATCGGCGCTCAATCGTCGTCCAGGACTTGATCCGGGACCCGAAGGGAGCGCGCAGCGAACCCAGGACGTTGATTTTGCTCTTCCGCTTGACGCATCCGGGCGCTTACGATAGACTCCTGGATCCCGGCTCGGGGGCCGGGACGACGTTCAAAACGACAATTGAGCAACCCGTCAGGCTTGCGTACAGACCGTAGGGCTGGCGCAGGAACGACGGACACAGTGTAGGGTGTAGGGCGCTGGGTTACCGCTCCGACGTTTCGAGCGCGACGCCTTTGAGGTGTAGACCCAACCAGCGGTCTTGCTCCCAGAGCATGTGGAGTAGCGATTGGCGCGCGCGGTAGCCGTGGCTCTCGGCGGGCAGCAGGACCAAGCGCACTTCGGTGCCTAGACCTTTGAGCGCACCGTAGAGGCGTTCGGACTGGAGCGTGAACGTGCCGGGGTTGTTGTCGGCCTGTCCGTGGATCATCAACAGCGGCTCGTTGATCTTCTCGGCGTTCATGAACGGACTCATCCGGTTGTAGAGCGCCGGATCTTGCCAGTACGTGCGTTCCTCACGCTGGAAGCCAAACGGCGTCAGCGTACGGTTGTAGGCGCCGCTCCTGGCGATGCCGGTGCGAAACAGATCCGAATGGGCGAGCAGGTTGGCAGTCATGAACGCGCCATAGCTGTGCCCCCCGACGGCGACACGCTCGCGGTCGACGACGCCTCTGCGTACGCCTTCGTCGATGACCGCCTGGGCGTTGATCACGAGTTGCTCGACGAAGGTGTCGTTGGGCTGGTCGTCGCCTTCGCCGATGATGGGGAACGCTGCGTCGTCGAGGACAGCGTAGCCGCGCGTCACCAACGGGACGGCGCCCCAGTAGCTGACGTAGGTGAACTGGTATGGGCTGTCGCTACGCTGACCGGCAGCCGACGCGCTCTTGAACTCTTGCGGATAGGCCCACACGAACGTCGGCAGCGGACCGTCTCGATCTTTGTCGTAGCCGGCGGGCAGGTAGAGCGTCGCGGTGAGGGGGACGCCGTCGGCGCGCGTGTACTCGATGGTCTCCTTCTGGATGTCGCGCAGGTTGGGATACGGGTGCGGGAAGTCGGTGACTGCCGTCATATCGCCGGACGACAGGTCGCGGGCGAAGTAGTTGGGCGGGTCGACGACGGTTTCCCTACGCGTCAGCAGGCGCTCGCCGACCTCGAGGAAGGCGACGGGCGACTCGTAGTACGGCGCTTGCGACCGAAACAGTTCGGTCGTCTCCTTGCTTTGGAGATCCATCCGGCGGACGAACGGGCGGTTGCCTTCGTCCGAAGCGCCCTGTCCGCTCAGGAAGATGGCGTTGTCGTCGAGCAGAAGCGTCGAGAAGCCACGCGCGTTGGCCTCGGTCATTGGGCTGCCGGGATCGGTGTAGCGGTCTTCCGACGAGCGCTCGAACAGCAACTCGGGAGCCGTCTGAGGTGCGTCGGGGCGCACGCGGTAGGTGCGCTGGAGCCGCGTCGACCACTCGTATTCATAAGCGAGCGCCGTCTGACCGTCGCCCCACGTCAGGCCGCTGAACCGAAGGGCCAGATCGGTCCACGCGGTCGGAGCGGATGTAAACGGAGCAGACTGCAAGAACAGGCGGTCGCGGACATCAGCGGGCGTTCCGGCGTCGCCACCGTCTTGTGCTTCGGCCCAGAAGAGCGTCGCGTCCGCGTCGGCGCGCCAGCGGATGCTGCGTGGGCCGGTCCGCGTCGAGCCGAATGCGATAGGGATGCTCTCGGCCAGCGGCAACTCGGCGACGGTGTGGACTACGGCTCCTGTCGACAAGTCGTGGATGCGCGTCGTCGTCGGGAAACGCGAGGCGGGGACGAGGTAGGAATAGGGACGGTCGAGCGTCTCGACGAGCAAGTAGCGTCCGTCCGGCGAGGGCGACGCCTCGGTGACGACGGCAGGCGTAGCGAACGTCATAACGTCGCCGTTCAGACTCGCGACGACGAGTTGGCTGGTCATGAAGTGGTCGAAGAGGGCTTCGTCGTGCGGGTTTTGCAGCAGGTCCTGGTAGGTGCGCGCTGCGGCCGCTTCACCGCTAGCTTCTCGGATGACGGGGCCGGTCGGAATGGTCGCCTGCGTCGGCATCGGATTGCGTCCGCGCGGGATGGTGCGAGCGACGACGCTCCGGCTATCGGGCGTCCAGTCAAACGGCGATCCAGGCGCGGCATCGTTGACCGCCACGTCGAGCCACGGACGCGCCTCGCCACTGGCGACGTTCGCCACCCACAACTCGACCCGGTCAGCGAAGTCGAGCGTGAACGCGACGTGCGATCCGTCGGGACTCCAGCGTGCGTTGCGGATCTCCGGATTGGCGGGCAGGCCCGTAACGTCGACGGGGTCGCCGGTCGCTTCGGTCGCGCGGAAAGCCAGGCCGACCGACCCGCTCGCACGGCTGGGACCGTTGGTCGACGGGTTGACGCGGATGCCTCCCAGTCCTAGTTCGGGCTGAGCGAGCGAGGAGATGTCGGGCACGCCGGACTGAGCGAAAAACGCCATCATCTGCCGATCAGGACTGAGCGAGACCGACGGCGTGCGCGGCGCGTCGACCAGAGCGGCCAGTTCGGGCGGCGGCGTCTGGTAGGTCAGCGGATCGGTCTGTGCCGAAACGGAAGCGGCGCAGAACAGGAACAGGGCGAGCAGGCGAGTCATGGCGTCGAGAGTGGATGCGATCCTCATCTTACGAACGCGCGCACGCCCAAACCGAAATATGGCGATAGCTTATGTGCCGATACTCGCTGTCGATAACGACGATAATTCCTCTCCTCGCCTCCGCGCGACCATGCTTTCCCTGCGCCAAACACGCGATAACCAGGCGTACGCCATTTTCATGCTCTTCGGAGGGCTTGCCGGGTGCACCGGCACCTCCCTGTTCTTGCTCGACGCGTCGTTTGCGAGCGTCATGGTCAACATGTGGGTCTACGTGGTGATGGCGGTAGGTGGGGCCTTGCTGCTGCTCCGCCCTCAGCTTGCCTTTCATGCCTACCTGTTTGTCATCATAACCTGTTGCCTGGCCAACGGCGTGGAACTGGTCGACACGGCACGGGGAGCAGGCCGGTATGCCATACTCTGGATGCTGATCGTGCCGGCAGTTACGGTCACCGGGCTGGCTTCGGTGGCCCGCAAGTGGTGGGAGCCTTTTCCGTTTGTCGTGTTCGTGCTCGGCATGTTCGGCTGGTGTTTCCACATCGGGCTGGTACAACCCGACACGCCTGTCGAATTGCGGGGGATCGTCATCGCTGGATTCGGCCTGGTCCTAATCTCCATAGCCGTTAGCCTGACGACATGGATTCGATTACGGACCGAGCGCAGTCTCGCCCTCGCCCTCGAACGAGCCGAGGAAGCAGCCCAAGCCAAAAGCGCGTTCCTGGCGACGATGAGCCACGAAATCCGCACTCCGCTCAACGGCGTCGTCGGTATGACGGATGTCCTGGCGATGACGCGCCTGAACGACCAGCAAGTCGAAGCACTGGCGATCATCCGTTCGTCGGCGAGCGTGCTGCAGACGGTTATCGATGACGTGCTCGACTTCTCCAAACTCGACGCCGACGCCGTGTCGCTCGAACGTGTCGCCTTCGATCCGGTCGAGACGGCACGCGACGCCATCGCCATCGTCGCGCAGTCTGCGAGTGCGCAGGGACTGGCTTTACGCGTCGACGCGCCACGCGAGCGCATCCCAGTCGTCGGCGACCCGACGCGCGTGCGGCAGGTGCTGCTCAACCTGCTGTCCAACGCGGTCAAGTTCACCCACGAAGGCAGCGTCACGGTCGCCATCCGATACGATGCGGCAGCGCAGACGCTACGCTTTGCCGTCCGCGACACCGGTATCGGCATCGCGCCCGGCACCATCGCCACACTGTTCGACGCCTTTACCCAGGCCGACGCCTCTACGACACGCAAGTACGGCGGAACGGGGCTGGGCCTCTCGATCTCCCAGAAACTGGCGCGGCTCATGGGCGGCGACATCGACGTGGAGAGTAGCGTCGGCGAAGGCTCGACGTTTACGCTTCGCCTGCTCGCAGACGAGGCCCCCGCTGCCCTGCCCGACGAACCCTCTAGCGCGTTGTCTGCACCCGCTGCCCACGCGCCGCCTACGGTGTCAGGACTGCGCGTGCTCGTCGCCGAGGACAACGCGATCAACCGGAAAGTCGCCGCGCGCCTGCTCGAACGACTGGACGTAGCAGCGGATTTCGTCGAAGACGGGGACTTGGCCGTACGCGCGCTGCACTCGGCAGCCAACGTCGGCACGCCGTACGATGTGGTGCTGATGGACGTACAGATGCCCACGATGGACGGACTCGAAGCGACGCGTCTCATTCGCGCGCAGCTAGCCGACGCACATCAGCCGTACGTCGTCGCGTTGACAGCCAACGTCTCCCCCTCCGACCGCTCCGACGCGCTGGCGGCGGGCTGCGACGAGCACGTAGGCAAACCTGTTCGCATCGTCGACCTGCAACGCGTGCTGAACCTCGCGCCGCAGACTACCACCTGAAAGCCAGCGCCGCTTCTCCCCGAGTAGCCCGTTTAGCGAGCCACCATGACGACCGCCGTCGCCAGCTGCCCGGTCTCGGTTTCGACGCGCAGGACGTAGACGCCAGGCGAAAGCGCAGACGTGTTGACGGAGAGAGAAGAGGCCGGAAGCGCCGTCTGACCTAGAGCGAGCAGGTGTCGCCCCAGCATGTCGAACACGTCGAGTCGAACGGCTCCAGCATGGCCTTCGACGCGGACCTGCATCGAGCCGCGTGCAGGCTGGGGAAAGGCGCGTAGTCGCAGCGCTCCTGGCTCGCTGCTCACCTGACTGGACGTAGTTCTGCCTGTTCGGTCGCGAAGCTGCCGCTCGTACAGCGAGACCACCGCCAGGTCGGTCCGGCCTGTTCCCTCCTCGAAGCCGATAGGATGCACAAACGGTCCCTCGTTGGTGACCGTACCGCCGTGCGTTCCGATAGCGTAGTTCTGCGACGTGGGAGGCTTTTGGAGCACGAGTTTGGCCCCACCGAGATCGGTGTTCCACGCCACACATCCCGAGCACGTCCATCCGTGCCCCGAGCCGAAACTGCCCCGGTTATGCAGCGACAACCGTGCTGGACCGTTCGATCCCCGCTCGACCAACCCGTCCCACAGAAAGGCTTGTCCCCAACGGCGGTGCGATTCGCTCGTCGAGAGCGCGTCTTCGGAGCGAGATCGAAGGAAAACGATCCCGTTATCGCGCGAGGCGCCGTTGCCCACGAAGGCGTGGCGTGCGTGCGTGGCGAGGTTGTCGCGAAATAGGACGAGTTGCGACTGATTCACCTCGAAGTTATAGCGCCGCTCCCCGGTAACACACGAGTGCGGCTCGAGCGCCTGACTCTCGGCGACCGTGACTCGGGTGGAGCGTACGACCGCTATGCCCGCCTGAGCGAAGTGACGCACCGTGACGCCCTTGACCCAGCCATCCTCCACACCGACGAGCCGGATCGCGTCTTGCGCATGATCCTCGTAGGGACCGGCATAGCTGCCGTCGCAGGCTTCGGGTGGCCGCTCGCCGAGCGTTTCGATGCGGATCTGCAGGTCTTCCACTCCCACCTCGCGCACCAAGTGAGACCGATCGCGCTGATAGACATACGACTGGCTCAGCGACCGATCGAGCCGGGAGAAGACCGGAGCGTCGAGCGTCATCGACGTTCCAGAAAGCGCGGTCACGTAGCGGATAGAGTAGAGGTCGATTTCCCCTGGCGCCCACGGATCATCCGTATCGGTGGCGCCGAAGTCGACTGACTGGAGCCAGTCTTCGGTGGACGGATGACGCACGACCACCTCGTCGCCAACGCGAAACGCCGACGCATCGGCGACGCGAAACGTCCGCTCACCGAACGGAACGACCGGCGTCACGACGTCTGTGCGCACATTGCCCTGCTGGTTCGCAAACGGAGCGTCTGGATCGCCTACCACGAGGACCGGCTCCCGACTGCCCTGCGGTCGAACCAGGATCGTTTCGCCCGCCCCCGCCCCACGCAGTACGACGCCCGATGACACGACACGGAGCGTGCCGTCGATACGGTAGGTGCCACGACGGAGGAAAAGAGTGCTCCGTATACCGTTGGAAGTGGCGGCACGCGTGCTCACTCGATCCAGCGCTGTCTGGATGCGCGACGTGTCATCGCCGCCGCCTGGACCTAGGGTGTCCACTACGGCGACTCGGGGCAGATCGACGCCTCCTCGGTATCCGGCGTGCGAGAAGTCTGGGATGCGGTTGCCCTCGGCGTCCGAAACGTACTCCAGTTGCCCCGTCGGTCCCTCCTGCACGATCGACGGCATCCACTGTGCGTGTGCGGGGGAGGCGGTGAGTAGTAGAAGGACGAACAGCGAGATGCGCATCAATAGAGACGGATGGTGGATCGGCGGCTGAGCAATACCGCGCGGCCAGGATGCAGGAGCAATCGCCGTTCCAGACGGACACAAGCAGAGTCTCGCAGGTTGGGACGCTCAGCACAACCTGCCTTCCGATGCCGCATCCCGACTGGCCCGCCCTTCCCCTCTCCAACTGGCGCGACACCTACGCCACGCTCCATCGCTGGACGCAGATCGTCGGCAAGATCCGGCTGGCGCGGATGCCGTGGATCAACCACAGCTGGCACGTTCCCCTGTACGTCACTTCGCGCGGGCTGACGACTGGTCCGATGCCGCACGGCACGCGCACGTTCGAGATCGCGTTCGACTTCTGCGCCCATCGCGTGCTCGTCGACGTCAGCGACGGCGCACAGCGTGCGTTCGCCTTGGAGCCAATGAGCGTCGCCGCGTTCTACCACCGAGTGCAACAGACGCTCTCAGACCTCGACCTGAACACCCCAATATGGCCAGTCCCCGTCGAAATCGCCGAAGACGTAGCCGCTTTCCCGGACGACGACCAGCACGCGAGCTACGATGCCGACGCTGCGCATCGCCTGTGGCAGATTCTGTTGCAGACCGACCGCGTGTTCACTGACTTCCGTGCCCGATTCGTCGGTAAAGTCAGCCCGGTCCACTTCTTCTGGGGAGCATTCGACTTGGCGGTCACCCGCTTTTCGGGCCGGACCGCTCCACCCCACCCCGGAGGCGCTCCCAAACTGGCCGACCGCGTGATGCGCGAAGCCTACTCGCACGAAGTCAGCAGCGCCGGATTCTGGCCTGGAGAAGGATTGGGCGAACCGGCATTCTACAGCTACGCCTACCCCGAACCCGACGGCTATTCCAACGCCGACGTGCGCCCCGACGCCGCCTACTATCACGCTGACCTGGGCGAGTTCGTCCTCCCCTACTCCGCCGTCCGATCTGCCGCCGACCCCGACGCGACTCTGTTGACATTCCTAGAATCCACCTATACCGCAGCCGCTGACCTCTCGGACTGGGACCGAGCCGCGCTAGAAGCGCACGACTTGCCACCCGTTTAGTCTCAGCGTCTCTCGAACAGCATCTGACCCTTGCAGGCTTCACCCCGTTGAAATCGTTAAATCACCAGTGCGATGAACTACCGAGCCATTCTGACCATGGAACCTGGAAAGCGGGGAGGTCAACCGTGCATCCGAGGCATGAGTATCGACGAGATCCTGGACGACTTTCCTTACCTCCGTCGCACGGACGTCCTGGCGAGCCTCTCCTACGCAGCCGACCGTGAGCGTCGCACGTTCGTGGCTGCCGAGCAGGGAATTGTACCACGCATTGGGTAGAACAACTATTGCGTGATCACGCCGCCGAAATCACACAGATGGACGGCGGCATATTCGTCCTCTGATACACAAGTCCGGCTGTACGCTCTCGGATAGTCGCTGCGAGGAATGAAACGACGCGGCAATCTGAGTCGATTACCGAACCGACATAGCGAAAGGACGCTCTCGGATTTGGTGTGACGCCCGCTCAACGTCTTCTTCTCCGCCTCGTGCACCCCGCCATGCTCGACGATCTCCACACCTGGTTTTTCGGACTGGGCGATGCATACGGCGTCGACCCGCTGATCTTTGGGGCCATTTACGTTGGCGCGATTCCGCTGTTTGCGCTGTCGGTCGCGTGGCTAGTGCGCAACGTGAGGCGGAAGCGGAGTCCGATCGTCCCGGCACTGGCGGCAGGAGCGTGCTTCGTGTCGGCGTACGTGTATCTGCTGATCGTGGGCGAAAACGTGCCGCTGTGGGTGTACGGCGCTGTCGTGATCCTTGTCGTCGGAGGCGCGTGGTCGGCGGTCCGGTCGGTGCAGAGCAAGATCGCCGCTGCGAAGGCGGAAGATGCCGCTGGTAAGCCGAGCGTCTAGCTGCGTCAGTCGTCGTCCGAGAGGCGCAGAACCTCGTCCGTCGGCTGGTAGGATTCGCCGTAAAACTCGTCGTCGCGCCACGTGTGGACGTGCTCGTAGATTGCCTTCATGTGCGCGTAGACCTGGGCGTCGGTCGTGTCGGGGTCGGGCGCCCAGTAGAGGATTTCGAGCGGATTGACTTCGCCCGTCGCGATGGATCGGCGGCGGTAGCTGACGCGGTCGGCGCGGCGGAAGCCTTCGCGGGCGTAAAAGCGGTGGCGCTTGACGGTGTCGGTGTCCTTGTAGTCTTCGGGTTCGACTTCGAGCAGGATCGGCTTGCCGATGGCTTTGAGCTGGTCGAGCAGTTTGCGCCCCATCCCCATCCCGCGCGCTTCCTTGGCGACGAGCAGGTAGTCGACGAACACGAAGTCCGTCCCCTCGACGTAGAGCAGCACGTGGTGCTTGTCGTGATCCATCCGGTACACGTCGGCGCGCTCGTCGATTAGGGCTTCGAGGTGCTCCTTCGACTTCATCTCTTCGATGGGGAAGTAGGTGCTGAGTTTGTCGTACCAGGACATGGGCGGCGGGCGAGTAGATGCGAGATCGGAGAGGGAGATGACACGGATCAGACGCCTCATTGTGGCGCAGCGCGCGTGAGAGGCGTGGCAAAACCGGGTGAAGGCGCGCACCTGAAGGCAGGAAACCTGGCAGATCCGTCGGACCTGCCAGGTTAGCGTGGGACCCACGGCTCAGGGTTACGCCGGACGCACGCGCGCCAGCCAGTCGGGAGCCGACGCGTCTTCGACGAGACCGACAGCCTTGGTGCGATACGTTTCGAGCATACCCCTCACATCGGCGCGCATCTGGTCGAGCGCGTTGGTGATCAGTTCGGCGTCGTAGCCGCGCTCGCCCATCTCGATCGTCATCTCCATCGACACGATCCGGCTGATGGCTTTGCCCAAGTCGACGAGTTTGCGCTGCGGCATCTTCCAGTCGACGTCGAAGTCGAGCAGGTCGCCGAACATCGTGGCAGCGCGTGCGGTCGTCGGCTCGCTGCGGAGATAGTCGCCCAGGCCTTCGCTCTTCATCTTGCGCATCGCCTTGGCGACGGTCTCGGTGATCTGCTGGTAGAGGATGTCGTTCGAGCCTTCGAAGATCTGGAACGGGCGGCTGTCGACGGTCGCGCGTCCGGCCAGGTGATCGCTGCGGTAGCCCTGTCCGCCCATGAGTTGCAGGAACGACTGCGAGGCGTCTTGCATCCAGTCGGTGACGCTGGTTTTGAACGCATTGGCCTTCATTCCGACGCGCGTCAGGTCGAGGTCGACGCCTGCGTTTTCGGACGTGTCGAGGCAGAGCGCGGCGCACGAGGTGATCTGCGCCTGAATGCGAGCCAGACGCGCCCGGACCTGATCGTAGTCGATCAGCGACGTACCGCCGACGAAGCGCTCGCGGCAGTGCTCGCTCGCCTCGTCGAAGATGCGGCGCAAGAAGCCCATGCCCATTCCTGGAAACTGCAAGCGGCTGCGGTGGAGCAGGTCGAGCATCATCTTGACGCCCGTCGATTCGGGTTCGAGTTTGGCCGAATGGGGCACGCGCACGTCGACGCGGTTGCGTCCGTACGGCAGCAGGCGCAGGCCTAAGTTGGGATAGACCTCCTCGACCTGGACGTGCTGTCCGGCCTGGGTCTGATCGACCACGAAGAAGTCCACGTCGCGGCGCAGGCTTCCGTCGTCGTTCTGAGCGCGCGCCGTCATCAGCCAGTAGTCGGCGATGCCGGTCAGTCCGGCCCAGTGCTTGGTGCCGTCGATGTGGTAGTCGCCCGACGCGGTTTGCGTCCAACTGGTCTGCATCGCCAGCGCGTCGCTGCCATAGCCGGGTTCGGTGATCATCAGTCCGCCCAGGCGTTTGTGCCGCAGGAAGCCGTCGAACGTGCGCCGCTTGACCTCGTCGCCGCCGTACTTACCGACGGGCTGCAAAAACAGCGCGCCGTTGATGCCGACCATCAGCGTCAGCGCGAGCGAGTGGTAGCCTGTCGCTTCGAGCACGGCCTGTCCTTCGGCGATGGCGCCGCCGCGTCCGCCGTAGGCTTCGGGGATGTAGACCGAAAGCGGATCGGTCTCTCTCACGCCGCTCAGGACGTACGACGGAATGGCACGGGCTTGATCCATGCGATCGGCGTCGGCGCGCGTCGAGAACAGATGGGCCAGCCGCTCGCGGTAGCTAGTCAAAAACGAGTCGAACGACTGTCGACTACGGGCGGAGCCGTTGGTGGCGGAGTGTGCGGGGGGACGCGACGGGGCAAGAGGAGCAGCGCTCATGAGGGGCGGTGGCGACTGATGAGAAAACGGAACTCAGGTTACGCTCGTGTGCGTCTGCACGATCCCTACTGCGGCTAGGGCGCTTTGGAGTGGTCAGACAAAGATGTGAGATTTAGCATAAACAGCGTCACGCCTCAAACTCCGGTTTAGTCGTACTGTATTTAGCCGATTGTAGCATTAGCCTTCTTTTGTACCGGTATATGTCCCGCTCCTCTTCGCCCTCTCCACCCATAGACTTCGAGGTCGACCGCCGCGGTCGGCTGACGCACGTTGGTCCTGACGTGGAACGGGCGACAGGCTGCTCTAGCGACGAGATACGAGGACGATGGGTAGGCCGCCTGCTGCACGAACGTCACTTAGGTGGTCTGCGGCGACAGGTCGAAATGCGCCGAGGACTCGAAGCGGCCTGGCAACCGTTCCACTTCCACGTCGCCCATTCAGACGGCGGACACCGACTCGTGACGCTCGAAACTCAGCTCCGATTCGACGCCAACGGGCGCTTCGAGGGAGCGACGGGACGCCTGGTACGGATGTCGCCGGACGAAGCGCAGGCCGACGCCGATTTCTTCGGAGGGCTGGCCGCTCGTCATGCCGGAGACTCGGTGATTGTGACCGAAGCCGAGCCGACGACTGCTCCCGGACCGCGCATTCTCTACGTCAACGACGCCCTCTGCCAATCAACCGGTTATACACGCAGCGAACTCATCGGCCAAACGCCGCGCATCTTTCAAGGCCCGGAAACCGACCGCGCCGCCCTGGATCGGATTCGCGAGACGCTAAAGCGCTGGGAGCCAGTGACCGAAGAGCTGTGCAACTACCGAAAGGACGGATCTCGCTTCTGGGTCGAACTCTCCATCACGCCAGTCGCCGACGCCGGTGGCTACTACACGCACTGGGTAGCCGTCCAGCGCGACATCTCCAAACGCAAGCGCCTCGAAGCCGAACTAGCGGAGAATCAGGCCCGGTTTCACGAACTGGTCGCCAACCTTCCGGGAGTCGTCTACCGCTGCACGTACGACCGCGACTGGAACTCGCTCTATCTCAGCGCCCAGTTCGAGCAGATCTGCGGGTATGCAACGAGCCAGTTTGAGGGCGCCGACGCCCAATCGTTCAAACAACTCGTCCACCCGGACGACCTGCCCCACATACGCACGGCTGTTCGGATTGCCGTCCAAAACCGAGGATCTTACGACGTCACCTACCGCATCCGTCACGCCGACGGATCGACCCGCTGGGTCCACGACCAGGGACGTCCGTTCTTCGACACCGACGGTACGGTTCGGTACCTGGATGGCGTGTTCTTCGACGTGACCAACCAAGTACACGTCGACAAACGCCTGCGAATGCTCGAAGCTGCCGTCGAGAACGCTACAGAGTCCGTCCTCATCACCGATGCGACCGAGCGCGGAACGATCGAGTTCGTCAACCCCGGCTTCGAACGGATGACGGGGTACACGTCGGACGAGGTCATCGGAAAGACGCCGCGCCTGATGCAAGGCCCCGATACCGATCCCGCCGTCATCGAGCGCCTGCGCGAGAACCTGCGCGACGGCGACGACTTCTTTGGAGAGACCATCAACTACCGCAAGGACGGCACGCCGTTCAGCATCGAGTGGTCGATTTCCGACGTGCGCGATGCCAACGGTACGCTCACGCACCACGTGGCTGTTCAGCGGGACGTGACGGCACGGCGCGCCACCGATCAGCGGTTGCGCTTGCTCGAATCCGCCGTAGAAGCCGCACCGGACGGTGTCGTGGTATGCGAAGCGCGGCCTGATCTAGGTCATCCCGTCGCTATTTATGCCAACTCTGCCTTCTTCTCGATCAACGGACACGAGGTGGCTCCCGTATCCGCCATCGGATCTCACTTCTTCGTAGGGCCTGAAAACGATGCGGATCAACTAGAGCAATTCTTCCGCCTGTTCTCTGGCACGTCGGGGGGCACCGTGGAAGGACCGACGCACCGCAAGGACGGCTCGGTGATCCACTCGGAAGTGAGCGTGGCACCAGTCGTCGACCAGGACGGCACCGTCACCCACTGGGTGATCGTCCAGCGCGACGTGACGCACATGCGCCGCTACGAGGCCGAACGCGAGGCCCGCGTCCGCGCCGAGCAAATGGTGCGCGCGAAATCGGCGTTCTTCGACAACCTCAGCCACGAAATCCGCACTCCGCTGACCGCCATTCTGGGCGCAGCCGACGTGCTCGCATCCGAAGTACCGCCGGACCAGTACGAGTTCGCCGAGATGGTGCAGCAGGGTGGAGAGCGCCTGCTCTACACGCTCGACTCGTTCCTCGACCTCGCACGGCTCGAAAGCGAAGTAGAAGACGTGCACCTCGCCGACGTAGCCCTGCGCCCACTTCTGGAAACCGTCGTGCGCGCCCACCGCTCGACCGCTACGCGGAAAGGCATCGCCGTAGACGTGCATTGCCCTACCGACCTCCACGCCTGGACCGACGGCCCAGCGCTGAGCAGCGCGCTCGGCCACATCGTCGGCAACGCTACCAAGTTCACCGACCGAGGCAGCGTCACCGTCGACGTTTCTGATGAGGCTCGACCCGTGACAATCCGCGTGACGGACACTGGGGTAGGCATCGCGCCGGATTTCCTGCCGCACGTGTTCGACGAGTTCGCCCAGCAATCCGGCGGGCTGGACCGCTCGCACGAGGGCAACGGCTTGGGCCTGACAATCGCTCGCCGCCTGGTCGCGCGCGTGGGAGGACGTATTGATGTCGAGAGTGTGGTAGGCGAGGGCACTACGGTCACGATTGCCCTTCCTACGGAGACGGCCAGTTAGAGCCTGTACGACTAGACACGCAGGCTGGGTGAGGTCGAGTGTCAGCAGTCCATGCTGCAGGATCATCGCGTTCAGCGGACCGGTCGGAGAGGCGGTTATAGGCTGACCGCGGCCCGTCCAGGCAGTCGCCCTCTCGCTGGCGGATGACGTGCAGGCGTAACGAGCCGGATGGAAAGCAGATTTCGGCATTCCACAGCCGTTTTCGCGCGTGTCATAGGATATGCTTTTGATCGATCGCCTCCGACACGCTTTCTCCACCTTACGCGACAGGAAAGACCTGTTTCTGCTCCTCGCCGTCGCCGCTTTGATGGCGGGCGGATGGTCGTTCGCCGAACTCGCCGACTGGGTTGCCGACGGTGACGCACGCACGGCAGACGAGGCCATCCTGCTGTTTTTCCGCAGCGCATCGGACCTGGCCGATCCCATCGGTGGATCGGCCATCGAAGAGGCCATGCGCGATCTGACGGCGATGGGCAGCGTGTTCGTGACGACTCTGGTGAGCGTGGTTTCGGTGAGCTATTTCCTGCTCGACCAGCGCCCGCGCGCGGCCTTGCTGCTGGCATCGATCATCGTGCTCGGCGTCGGCGTCGTGTTCATCCTCAAGTTCGGCATCCACCGCCCGCGCCCCGACCTGGTACCGCATGCGATGAACGCGCTCTCTCCGAGTTTCCCATCAGGCCACGCGGCGACGGCGGCGGTCGTCTATCTCACCATCGGCTCGCTCGTCGCCCGAGCCGCGTCGCGCATACGCATCAAAGTGTTCGTGATAGGAATCGCGATCTTTCTGACGCTGGGCGTCGGCATCAGCCGCGTGTATCTGGGCGTTCACTGGCCGACGGACGTGCTGGCGGGTTGGACGATCGGCGCAGTGTGGGCGCTGGGCGGATGGCTGATCGAACGTCACTTGCAGCGGCGCGGATGGATCGAACGCAACCGCATCGGCGGCGAGGACGAACCGGCGCCAGTGCGCCAGCCGGGAGCCGTCGCGTAACGCCATCCGATCTCCGTCTGGACCTCGCGCGTAGCATCACTCGCCCTCGCCTATTTCCCACCCCAACTCATGAGCCGCGCCTTTCTCAAAGACGACGCCGTCGAAGATCCCGTCCTCGTCACTCCGCGCGCGCCCCTGCCCGCCGGTCAGATCAACTATGTCACCCCACGCGGGCTGCGATTGCTCGAAGACGAGCGGTCTGCGCTGGAAAGTGAGCGCGACACCCTGCGCGCCCTCCCCGCCGATAACAACGAGCGCAAACGGGGACTGACGAAGGTGACCGGTACAATGAAACTGCTGACCGAGCGCATCGCCTCGGCGCGCGTCGTCGACCCGGCCACGCAGCCCCAGGACGAGGTCCGCTTCGGCGCGACGGTTCGGCTGACGGCAGACAAGCAACCGCCGCGCACGTTCGTCATCGTCGGCGTGGACGAGGCCGCGCCGACCAAAGGACGCGTTCCCTTTACCGCGCCCGTCGCCAAGACCATCACCGGCAAGCGCGTCGGCGATATGGTCAAGCTGCCCGGTCCGCGCCCCGACACGGACTGGACCATCGCCGAGATCGTCTACGAGTAGACCGACCCGCACCACGGCTCGCCCCAAGCGAGGGCGGATTATTCAACAGAGCGGAGCACGCTCGCAGACCCGAAACGCCGCGCATCGCGCGTTACCAGACGACAGATTTCTCTTCGCCGATGCGCCACCTCCTCTTTTTCCTCGTCCTACTCATGGCCGCCGCGCTCCCTGCTCGCGCGCAAGTCCCGGTCGCCACGCTGACGGGCATCGTCACCGACGCGTCGACCGGAGAGCCGTTGCCGGGAGCGAACGTGTTCGTCGCGCAGTCGATGACGGGCACTATCACAGACCGCAATGGGCGGTTCACGATCATGGGCGTGCCGATGGGCGCGCTGCGGCTGTACGTGTCGTTCGTCGGCTTCGAAGCGCAGTCGCGCGATCTGCTGCTGCGCGAGGCGCGGGCGTACACGTTCGAGTTCGCGATGCAGCCGTCGGCTGAGATCGCGGGCGAAGCCGTCGTCGAGGCCGAACGGGACGACAAGTGGCAGGAGCGCTACGAGCGGTTCGTCGCGCAGTTTATCGGCGAAACGCCCAACGCCGCACTCGTCACGATCGAGAATCCGTACGTGATGAGCTTCGAAGGCAGCAAGCTGGGCACGCTCGAAGCCCAGGCATCCGAGCCGCTGGTGATCGAAAACCGCGCGCTGGGTTACCGCGTGAAGTATTTCCTGACGACGTTTCGCGCTACGCAAACGCGCACCAGCTACGACGGCGAGCCGCTCTACGAAGAGTTGACGCCTGCCAACCAGGAGGAAGCCGACCTGTGGGCCGCCAACCGGCGCAGCGCATTCATCGGCTCGTTCCGCCACTTTCTCCTCGCCGGACTCGCCGGACGCCTCGAAGGACAAGGCTTCAAAACGTACTGGCGCAACGCCGAGCAAGGCGCTCAGGACCGCATCGGCAGCCGTCGCCAGGAGTTCGATCCCAACGATCTGCTCGCTGATGGCGAAGTGCCCAACGAGCACATCCTCGACACCGACGACGGCTTCATCGAGATCATCTTCGCCGGAGAAGTCGAAGACCCCGCCTACCGCGACTGGTGGAGCGCAGCAGGCGATGGCCGCATCATGGCCAAACGCGACCGCTTCCAGACCTCGTGGATCCGCACCGAGAACGGCCCCGCCATCGTCGATCAAAAAGGCGACACCGGCACTCCGGGCGTAACGCTGTCGGGCTATCTCGCCTTCGAACGCGTCGCCGATGCCGTGCCTAAGGAGTATCGTCCGGGACGGTAAGAGTCGCTCTCTTCGGTGATCAAGGCAACCTCGACGTGTGGCATTCGTCTTCACAACAGGCTCAACCGCGCGTTCATGCTCCGTCACTTCTCGACTGTATCCCTACTGCTCGTACTCGTCTCGTCCGCCCTTGCCCAGACCGCTACGATCTCGGGACAAGTCACCGACGCTCAGACGCGTGAGTCTTTACCGGGCGCCACGGTCTTCATCGCCGAGTCGACGAACGGCACCATCACAGATCAGGACGGACGATACGTGCTGGAGGGTGTACCGACGGGCGCCGTCCGCGTATACGTGTCGTTTGTCGGCTTCGAGTCGCAGCGCCGCAACTTGATCGTTAGCGAGGGCGACTCGCCCAACGTGTCATTCGCCCTCGCACCGTCGCCGATTCCACTCGACGACGTTACCGTGAGCGGCGAGTCGGATCGTCAGTGGCGGCGGGATCTCGAACGGTTTATCGAGCAGTTTCTGGGACAAACAGACAACGCGCGCAAGGTGACGCTGGAGAATCCGCTAGCGCTCACGTTCACCGGATCGACGCGCGAGCGGTTGGTGGCACAGATTTCGGAGCCGCTGATCGTCGACAACCGTGCACTGGGTTATCGCATCACCTACCACCTGACGCAGTTCGAGTCGACCCGCTCGCGCACGACGTTCGCCGGGGAGCCGCTCTACCACGAACTCGAACCCGCCGACGAGCAAGAGGCTGAGCGTTGGCAGCAGGCGCGCCGCAGAGCCTTCGCCGGGTCGCGCCGCCATTTTCTGCGCTCGCTGGCACGCGGCACACTTCAAGAACAGGGATTTCGGATCGCTCACATCCCCGAACGAGGCTTCATCCGAGTCACCGGCTCGATCAACCCCGCTCCCATCGAACCCGAAGACATCCTCACACCCAGCACGCGCGACGAGACGTTTCGAGTCACGTCGCAGTCCCCTCGACTCGTGCAGGTCACGTATACGGGCGAAGACGAGGAACGCCGATACGTCGACTGGTGGAATGAGCAGTCGCGGCTTTGGGACCATTTCAACGCGCAGCCCCAGCAGATTTCGTGGCTGCTTACCGAATACGGCGCAGCGACAATCGACGCCGAAGGGCGCACGGTCGACCCGCTCGTAGTTGTCGACTACGGATATTGGGCCTACCACCGACTAGCTGACGCGCTGCCTCGCGAGTACGTGTACGACGGAGACGAGTAGGTCAGCCAGCGACGACAGGTTCTGCGAGGGCTTTGCGCACGGCGGGCGCGACGACGGTGCCGTACAGTTCGATGGCGCGCAAGACGTCGCGGTGCGGCATCGGGCCGACGGTGAGTTGGAGCATCGTCCGGTCGTGGCCGAACAGTTCGTGCTCCCACAACAGCTTGTCGATCACGCGCTGCGGATCGCCCAGGACGAGCGCGCCGGTTGGACTGGCTTCGTGCAGGAAGTGATCGGCGGAGGGTGTCGGCCAACCGCGCTCCCTCCCGATACGCGTCATCGTCTGCATGAACGGCGCCTGGGCTATGTCGACTGCGGCGTCGAACGTGTCGGCGATGAAGCCGTGCGTGCTGATGCAGACTTGCGCCTTATCTGGGTCATGCCCCATCTCGTCCCACGCCTGACGATAGAGGTCGACGAAAGGCCTAAACCGCGCCGGGTTGCCGCCGATGATCGCGAGTGCGAGCGGAAGCCCCAGGTGCGCCGCCTGAACGACGGATCGCGGCGTTCCACCGACTGCGCGCCAGATCGGAATCTCGGCCTGGACCGGACGTGGGTACACACCTTTATCGTCGATAGCCGCCCGGTGCCGTGTGCCCTCCCACGTCACGCGCTCCGATTCGCGCAGCCGCATCAGCAGTTCGAGTTTTTCGTCGAACAGTTCGTGGTAATCGTCCAGCTTCTGCCCAAAGAGCGGAAACGACTCGGTAAACGACCCGCGTCCGGCGATGATTTCGGCCCGCCCGCCGCTGATCAGGTCGAGCGTCGCAAACCGCTGAAACACGCGAACCGGATCATCCGACGACAAGACGGTGACGGCGCTCGTCAGCCGGATGCGTTCGGTCCGCGCCGCCGCTGCCGCGAGCAACACCTCCGGCGCCGACGCGACGTAATCGGGCCGGTGGTGCTCTCCGACTCCGTACACGTCCAGTCCGACCTGATCGGCCAGCACAATCTCTTCGAGCAGATCGGCGATGCGCTGCTGAGGCGATACGGTGCGCGCCGAGACGTCAGGCGGGATTTCCACGAATGAGAACAGGCCAAGCTCCATGGCAACAGATCGGATTGATGAGCGCGGGCAACGCCGCACGTGGTTACCTGTTGCAACAGGCAAATCGCATCGTGCGAAACTTGTCGCACCCCGGAGACATGCACAGGCTGGCCCACTACCTGCTCTCCATGTCCGTCCCTCGCCTCCCCTCTACACCGCTACTCGACCGCCAGCTCGCTTTTGCAGGTTTGCGTATCATCGCCGGAGTCAACATGCTGATGCACGGCCTAGTGCGTCTGCCCGACCTCGCAGGCTTCGCCGACGGACTCGCAGGCGCATTCGAGCCGACGATCCTGCCCGAACTGCTCGTCCGTCCGTTTGCCTACGCTCTGACATTTGCCGAGGCCGCGGTAGGACTGCTGCTCGTGCTCGGCTGGAAGGTGCGCTGGGCGCTCGTCGGCTGTCTCGCGATTATGGCGGCACTCGTCTTCGGCACGGCGCTGCGCCAGGAGTGGGCGACGCTGAGCACGCAGATGATCTATGCGCTGGTCTTTTTTGTCCTGCTGATGACACGCGGCTTCGACCGCTGGGGGCTGGACGAACGGATTGGCCGGCAGCCGTAACGCTTCGCGCCAGCCCGAACGCACAGACGGGGACGGCGTTGTCCCGACTCCACTTTATCCAACCGAACTCATGGCTACTGCCACATTCGGCGGCGGGTGCTTCTGGTGCACCGAAGCCGTCTTCGAAGACCTCAAAGGCGTCGAGAGCGTCGTCAGCGGCTACACCGGCGGCCACGTCGTCGACCCGACGTATAAGCAAGTCTGCTCGGGCGAAACCGGCCACGCCGAAGTCGTCCAGATTACGTTCGACCCCGATGTAGTCACCTACTCGGATCTGCTGCGCATCCACCTGACGACGCACGACCCGACGACACTCAACCGTCAGGGCGGCGATAGGGGCACGCAGTACCGCTCGGCCATCTTCTACCACGACGACGCGCAGAAACTCGCCGCCGAAGTCGTCACGACAGAGTTTGCATCCGAAGAGATCTATGACGACCCTATCGTGACGCAGATCGAACCGCTCGACACGTTTTACGAAGCCGAAGCGTATCACCAGGGCTACTTCAAGAACAATCCGGCTCAGCCCTACTGCTCGGCCGTGATCGCGCCCAAGGTGTCGAAGTTTAGAAAGAAGTACCGAGACCAACTCGTCGTCTAACCCAATCCATCCGCGCGCGCGTCCGACTCACGACCGGGCGCGCGTGCGTCGTTTTACCCACCGCCGATGCCCCGCTACCGCCTGCTGATCGAATACGACGGATCGCCGTTCAGCGGATGGCAGACGCAGCCGGGACAGCCGACGGTTCAGGAGCATCTGGAAACGGCTCTCGCCACGTTTCTGCGCACGCCGACGCCCATCGTAGGCAGCGGGCGCACAGACGCAGGCGTTCACGCGCGCGGACAAGTCGCCCACTTCGATGCGGATGAGCCGGTCGATCTCTACAAACTGACGCGTGCCCTGGGCGGCTTGACGCCCGACGCCATCGCCGTCCGCGCCATCGAGCAGGCGCCCGACGATTTCCACGCGCGCTACGACGGGCGTAGGCGCACGTACCATTATCACACGTCGACTCAGCCGCGCGCAATGGGACGCGCCAGTCGCCTGCACCTGCCTACCGCGCCCGACTTCGACGCGATGAACCGCGCGGCCCAGACGCTGATCGGCGAGCATCACTTCGGCTCGTTCTGCCGCACGCAATCCGAAACCGAGAACCGCGTCTGCACGCTGTTTCAATGCGAATGGCAGCCGGAATCACGCGACGGCGACTGGCGATTGGTCGTGTCCGGCAGCCGCTTTCTTCACGGCATGGTCCGCGCCATCACGGGCACGCTGCTCCAGATCGGACGCGGCCAACGCCCCGCCGACGACCTGCCGCGCATCCTCGCCGAGCAGGATCGATGCGCCGCCGGTCCTGCCGCGCCCGCACACGGATTGGTGCTGCACCACGTCGGCTACGAAGCACCGATGGTGCCGAGGTGGGATTTGAGGGCCTGACGACGTTACAGGTAACGTCGCTACGCTGGGGCGCGTGCGCAACTCGATGTGTGGTACGTTGTCTCTGCCGTTCAACAACCTCGACACCGTTTATGCGCCTACTCCTCCTCGCCCTGTTTCTGCTGCCGATGGCCGCCTCTGCCCAGACTCAACCGCAAATTTCGACGCCTGAGAGCCGCACGTCGGTCGGCATGACCGTCTACAACCAAGGCTTCGCCGTCGTCCGCGAAGTGCGTCCGATCTCGCTCGACCGGGGGCGTAACCTGCTCCGCTTCGAGGGCGTGCCGCAACGCATCGATGCGACGAGTCTGTCCATCCGCTCGCGTACGCATCCCGGTTCGATCTCGGTGAGGGAGCAGAACTATCAGTACGATCTGGTAGGCACCCAAGCGCTGCTCGACAAAGCCGTCGGCGAGCGCGTGCGGCTGGTTCGGCGCATGGGCGAGTGGGTCGAAACCGTCGAAGGCATCTTGATCTCGCAGCCCGGACAGGGCCGCATCATCCAACTCGACGACGGACGCATCCTGGTCGATCCCCAAGGCGAAATCGAACTGCTCTCGCTCCCCGGCGGACTCGTCAGCCGCCCGAGCCTGCTGTGGCACCTCGACGCCGACCGCGCCGGAACACACGATGTCGAAGCCAGCTACACGACCGACGGCATGATGTGGCGCGCCAACTACGTCGCCGTCCTCAATGCGGACGACACCAAGCTCGACGTGACGGGCTGGGTGACGCTCGACAACCAGAGCGGCGCCACGTTCGAAGATGCGAGCCTGCAACTGATGGCCGGAGAAGTCCGCCGCAACCAGCCGCAGCGCATGATGAATCAAGACTACATGGCGATGGAAGAAGTCCAGGTGACATCAGCACGCGCTCCGGCTTTTCAGGAAGAGGCCTTCTTCGAGTACCACCTCTACACGCTCGACGGCACGACCACGATTGCCAACCGCGAAACCAAACAACTCGAACTGCTCTCGGCGACCGACGCCGGAGTGACGCGCCGACTGATCGTCGACGCGGGCGGACGCTATGGATGGAGTCAGCGCCGTCCGGGTGGCGGACGCGGAACGAACGAGATCAGCGCTGCCGTCGTCGTCGAGTTCGAGAACAGTGAGGCCAACAACATGGGCATGCCGCTGCCCGCCGGGACCGTCCGCCTCTACAAAGCAGATCGCGACGGCCAACTCCAATTCCTGGGCGAAGACAACATCGGCCACACGCCTCGCAACGAAGAGCTGCGCCTCTACGTCGGCGATGCGTTCGACGTAGTCGCCGAACGCCGGATCGTCGACAACGACCGCATCAGCGACCGCGTCTACGAGCAGACCGTCGAAGTCGAAGTGCGCAACCGCAAGGAGACGAGCACGCAGGTCACCGTCGTCGAACCCGTCTATGGCGACTGGACGATGCGCACCGAATCGCACCCGCACGAAAAAATCGACGCATACACCATCGCCTTCCCGCTCACCATTCCGGCAGGCGAGACGATGACTGTCCGCTACACCGTTCGCACGCGCAACTGACAGAGGGGCGGAGAATCGGCTATCTTAGGCGTTCCCAACCCGCGCCTCCGATGCTCCGCCTCCTCCCACTCGCCCTCCTGTTTCTCGTCGCCTGCTCATCGCCCGAAAGGGTAGCCGACGCCGACTGCGCCGACTCCACCATCGTCCTCGCCGACCTGCCCGACGACGGCGAGTGCGAGAGCGAGATGATGAACCTGGGCGCATTCGTTCAGACCGGCGCCGACGTGCTGGCCGCGCGCGGCTTCTCGGACTTCGACGGGATGCGCGTCGGCTTGATCGTCAACCACACGGCTCAGGTCGGCGGGCGGCATCTGATCGACGCTGTCAGCGGGGCCGACGGCGTCACGCTGGGCGCCCTCTTCGGCCCTGAGCACGGCTTGCGCGGTACGGCAGACGCAGGCGAGAAAGTCGACGACGGCGTTGACGATGCGACCGGCACACCGATCTTCAGCCTCTACGGAGCCAACCGCAAACCGTCGCAAGAGTCGCTGGCCGGACTGGACGCATTGGTATTCGACATTCAGGACGTGGGCGCTCGCTTCTACACCTACATCTCGACGATGGGCCTAGCGATGGAAGCCGCAGCCGAAGCGGGCATTCCGTTCTACGTCCTCGACCGCCCCAACCCCGTCGGCGGCGACTACGTGGCCGGGTGGACGATGCAGCCCGCGTACGAGTCGTTCGTCGGCCAATTTCCGATCCCGCTGGCTCACGGACTGACCGTCGGCGAGTTGGCACAAATGATCAAAGGCGAGGCGATGATGGACGGACTCGCCGACCTCGACTTGCGCATCGTTGAGATGCAAGGTTGGAATCGTTCGCAGCGCTGGGACGCAACGGGCATGGCGTGGAATCCGCCCTCGCCCAACCTGCCGACGTTCGAGACCGCCGCACTCTACCCCGGAACGGGCTTTATGGAAGCACTGGGCGGCAGCGAAGGACGCGGCACCGACGCTCCCTTCGCCCGCATCGGCGCGACGTGGGCCAACGCCGATGCCCTGGCCGCCGATCTGAATGGGCGCGACCTGCCCGGCGTCCGCTTCGAGTCGGTCGTGTTCTCGCCGCAGCCCAACGACGGAGCCGCAAAGCCCCGCTTCATGGGCGAGCAAGTCCAGGGCGTGCGCATGTTCGTGACCGATCACCAAGCGCTACGCCCCGTGGAATTAGGCGTCCACATGGCGACGGCACTCCGCTCGCAAGGCACGCTGGATCAACTCATCGAGCGCCCCGAGTGGCTCGCCAAGCTCGCTGGCTCTGAGGAGTTCGAGCGGATGCTCCGCACTGGTTCATCCGCCGACGCCATCATCGGCTCGTGGCAAGCGGATGCCAGCGCGTTTGAATCGGCGCGTCAGCCCTATTTGCTGTACAACTGACCCGATCAGTCTGAGTAGGCGCGGATCTCGTCGACTTCCAGCTCGAACGGTCCGTCTTGCCCATCGGCGATGTAGAGCGCGATATGCTCCACCTCCTGCTGGTTCAGCGAGCCTGCGTCGACCGGATCGCCGTGCGCTGTCGAGGTGAGCGTATCGAACGGAATACGGACCCAGGCCCAATCGTCCGTCGTCTCGAACGGCGCTCGCCTGGACACGTCGCGTCTACCGCTCATCGTGCCGTCGCTCACCTCGACCTCGAACGTACGTCCGCCGCCGCGTACGCGCAGTTCGACGCCGTCGTATGCGGACAGATCGATGCGCTTGTCCGCGCGCGTCGACGTGAAACCGCCGCCTCGCGTCACGAGCGTGCCGCTGAAACGCAGCGTGCCCTCCTCGACCGCGACATAGCCTTTGGACCGGCCTCCCATCACGCCGTCATTCATGATGACCCAGCGGGGCGAGTCAGCGGCAGAAAAATCGAAAAGCGTCATGGTGGTGTCTGAGTTTGGGGCAGATGCGCTCTCAGGGGACGCGCTAGCTGCGAGCGTGAGGGCAAACAAAAAGGCGAGAACGGTCACTGTTGAATCGTGGTGGGGGAAGTCATCTTCTCTCGAAAGACTTCTCGGTGTGTAGTGAGGGCGCTGTACGGCGATCTCCGGGTCAGTCGGCGTAGACACGGATCTCGTCGACTTCCAACTCAAACGGACCGTCCTGGCCGTCGGCGATGAAGAGGGCGACTTGGCGCACACGAGACGGATCAAAGGTGCGCGCCGATACGCGGCGTCCAAAAACGGTCGTGTTGAGTGATTGGAACGGAATGCGCACCCATGTCCACTCGCGCGTTGTCTCGAACGGAGCGCGACGCGACACCGAGCGCCATCCCCGCTGCGTGCCATCGTCGACCTCAACCTCGAACGTGCGCCCGCCGCCGCGCACGCGTAGCTCGACTCCGTCGTAGCCCGTCAGGTCAACGTCCAGGCGCGCCCGCGTCGACGTGAAGCCGCCGCCACGCGTCACGAGCGTACCGGAAAAGCGCAGCGTGCCTTCCTCGACCGAAACGAAGCCTTTGGACAGGCCGCCCATCACCCCGTCGTTGACAATATTCCAACGGGGCGCGTCGCTGTCGGAGAAGTCGAAGAGGGTCAGCGTATCGTCGGTCGAGCCGACCGGCTCAGAGGGCGGCGCTGGGCAGCCCACAAGTACGAGGGCGAGCAGGAAGGCGGATAGCATGGGTCAGCATCGGAAACGGACCACTTGCACTCGGTCAACGGCGCGCGGTTTGTAACAAACGCACCGCGTCGCACGCCCGATGCTCGGCGCTACCCCAGTTCAGCAACCGTGATTCCCGCTCCGCCCTGATCGACCGGAGCATCGCCGAAGTCTTTCACGTCATGGCGACGCGCGAGCAGTTCGCGGACCATGATGCGGAGCGCGCCGGTGCCTTTGCCGTGCAGGATCTCGACGCGGTCCAGCCCCGCCATAACCGCCTCGTCGACGAACCGAAACGTCAGCGCCTGGGCATCGTCGACGCGCTGTCCGCGTAGGTCGAGCGACATCGCCGCCGTCAGCACGTTGAGTTTGCCGCCCGCCTCGGACGTTTTGACCTGCACCTTCTGCTCGCGCCGTCCCCCCACGCGCCGCAGGTCCGCCATCGGAACGCGCATCTTGAGCGAGCCGGACGAGACGAGTGCTTCTTTGCCTCTGAGTTCGAGCACGTCGGCGACGGCGTTTCCACCGGCAATCGTCACGCGGTCGCCCACCTGAATGTCGAGCAGCGGCGACGTGGCAGCCGTCGGTTGCGGTTTGGGTTTGCGGGCTTTGCGCTTCTTTTCGTTTTTCTGCGCGCGCTGGGTGATGCCCTCGCTGACCTCTTCCAGCTTCTTGCGCGCCTCTTTAGTCGCCTCCTTCTCGGCGCCCGCCTCTTTGATCTCGCGGATGGTGCGCTCGACGGCACTGTTGGCCTCCTTGACGATGCGGTCGGCCTCAGCGAGGGCCTGTTTGCGCAGGTTCTCGCGCTCCTCGCGGATTTTGCTGCGGCGCTCCTCATACTGCTTGCGCTCGGATTCTGCCTCCTGCTTGATACGCGCAACCTCGGCCTGCTCCGCCTCGAGCTTGCGCGTCCGCTCGGCCAGTTCGACCAGCAGATCTTCGACCGACGCCGCCTGCTCGCCGACCAGTTCGCGCGCGCGCGTCACCAGATCGCCGTCCAGCCCCTCTCGGCTCGCGATCTCGAACGCAAACGACGACCCCGGCACGCCAGTCGCCAGCCGATACGTCGGACTGAGCGCCTGATCGTCGAACAGCATCGCCCCGTTGACGACGCGGTCGGCAGCATGAGCGAACACCTTGAGCGCGCCGATGTGTGTCGTCACGATCGCCCGCGCGCCCTTATCGACCAGCCGTTCGATGACCGCTTGAGCCAAAGCACCGCCCTCCGCTGGATCCGTCCCCGTTCCGGCTTCGTCGAGCAGCGCCAACGTCCGGTCATCGGCGACGCGCATCAGGTGCTTGAGCGTCTTGACGTGCGAGGTAAACGTCGACAGGTCCTCGTCGACCGTCTGCTCATCGCCGATGTCGACGACGACGCGTTTGAAGAACGGCAGCGCACTCTCGTCGCCGACCGGAAGCAGCAGCCCGCACGCTGCCATAACGCTCATCAGCCCGACCGTCTTGAGCGCGACCGACTTGCCACCCGCGTTCGGCCCCGTAATGACGAGCGCGCGTTCGTCGTCCGCCAGTCTCCAGATCGAGCGGGACGACGGTGCGATCCTCCTCGTTGGCAAACCGCAGCACCAGCAGCGGATGCCGCGCCTTGCGAATGCGGATCGCGCCGCCGTCGGTGAGTTCGAACGCTCGCGCCTGCATCCGCCGCCCCAGACCGCGCTTTGGCGTGGAGCACGTCGAGGCGAACGAGAGCGCCCGATGTGGCCTTGATGTCTTCGAGCCGGGTCCGCGCGTAATCCGACAGCCGCGTCAGAATGCGATGGACTCTCGCGCGCTACATCGCCTTCCAACTCGCGGACCTCGTTGTTCAGTCCAAGGACCGCCGTCGGCTCGATGTAGACCGTCTGCCCCGTTGCGCTCGTGTCGTGGACGAAGCCTTCGACTTTGCGCTTGGCTTCGGCTCGCACCGGAATCACCAGCCGCCCGCCTCTCACCGTCGGCTGCTCGTCCGTCGACCACCCTTCGGCCTGCGCCTCTTTGAGCGACTGCGCCAGCCGCTCACGCAGTCGCGCCTGTGCCTGCCGAATCGCCCGCCGCAATCGCGACAGTTCGGGCGTCGCATCGTCGCGCACCTCGCCGTCGTCACCGATAGCCCGCCCCAGTTCGTCGCGCAACCCTGACAGATCGACCATCCGCCGCGCGATGCCCCACAAGCCGGGCAGTTCGTCGCCGTGGCGACTCAGAAACCGCCGCGCCGTCTCCGCCGACGCCAGCATCCGCATCAGGTCGTACAACTCCTCGGACGACGCCACGCCACCCTCGGGCGCAATGCGCG
Organism: Rhodothermales bacterium; assembly: GCA_963793245.1. GTDB lineage: Bacteria > Bacteroidota > Rhodothermia > Rhodothermales > BA12 > CAXBBB01. Next base: position 98,415 of record CAWBZG010000002.1, on the reverse strand, counting down.
TAAGACGACGTGTTTGGTGTCGGGAAACGCCGTGAGCGCCATCGGCTCGTCGGCCTGCAACGTCGAGAGCATCTCGGCCACGCGCGCCTGCTCACGCTGCGCGGTCTCGGCGTCGTGGTACGGCTTGAGCTTGCGCAGTTTGGTAGCGGCCGGGTCGCTCAGCGCCAAGCCAGCCAGGATCTCACGGAGCGCGTCGAAGCCCAGCTTCTCGGACGCGGAATCGGGATAGAGTTTCATGCCAGGTGCAACGCGCGTCCGCCCAGAGAGTGCGGCTCTAGAGCGTGAGAATGCTGCGAGGAGGTGAACCACCCCTTGGACCTTGTCATCGCCACGTCGCTAGCACTCCTCGCGATGACAAGGTCCAAGGTGCGTGCTGAACCTCAAACCCGGCAACTCCGCGCCTGTAACCTCCGCGCACGAAAAAGCCCCGCCGCTCACGAGGAGCGGCGGGGCCTTGGAGTCAGCCGAAGCCTGTCTGCCTTACGCGATCAGCGGGGCGATGACGAGGGCTACGACGGCGATCAGCTTGATCAGGATGTTAAGGCTCGGCCCCGACGTGTCCTTGAGCGGGTCGCCGACCGTGTCGCCGACGACGGCGGCTTTGTGCACGTCCGATCCCTTGCCGTAGTGCACGCCGTTGACGGTCACGCCGCCTTCGATCTGCTTCTTGGCGTTGTCCCATGCGCCACCGGCGTTGGACTGGAAGATCGCGAACAGAACGCCCGACACGGTCACGCCCGCGAGCAGTCCACCCAGCATGTCCTTGCTGATGAAGCCGATGGCGACCGGAACGATGATCGCCAGCAGGCCCGGAGCGACCATCTCGCGGATGGCGGCTTTGGTCGAGATGTCGACGCAGCGGCGAAAGTCGGCTTTGGCGGTGCCTTCGCGCAGGCCGGGGATCTCCCGGAACTGACGACCGACTTCGGTAATCATCTCGCTCGCCGCCCGACCGACAGCGCCCATCGCCATCGCCGAGAAGACGTACGGCAGCATGGCACCGATGAGCAGTCCGCCCAGGATGACCGGGTTGGCCACATCGATGTTCTCAACGCCCGCCGTCACCATGTAAGCAGCGAACAGGCCCAGCGCCGTCAGCGCAGCCGACGCAATCGCGAAGCCTTTGCCGATGGCCGCCGTCGTGTTACCGACCGCGTCCAGCTTGTCCGTGCGCTCGCGCACAACCGGGTCGAGGTGCGCCATTTCAGCAATACCACCTGCGTTGTCCGAGATCGGTCCGTAGGCGTCGACGGCCAGCTGGATACCCGTCACCGAGAGCATACCGACAGCGGCGATGGCGATGCCATAGAGTCCGGCAGCTTCGCTCGCGCCGATGATGGCGAGGGCAAGGATGATCGCCGGGATGCCCGTCGAGTACATACCCGTGCCCAGGCCCGCGATGATGTTCGTCGCCGCGCCCGTGACGCTCTGGCTCGCGATGCCCAAGACGGGCTTCTTATCGGTCGCAGTGTAGTACTCGGTGACAAGACCGATCAGCGTTCCGGCGACCAGGCCGACCACGATGGCGAGGAAGACGCCGAATGCGGTGTAGTCGAGCAGTTCGCCCGTAAGTGGCGATCCTGCGCTCCACGAGTCGGGCAGCATCCAGCCCGTAATGAAGTAGGCCAGGACGATCATCACGCCGACTGCGCCGAACTCGCCGACGTTGAGGGCCGTCTGCGGGTTACCGCCTTCTTTGACTTTGACGAAGAACGATCCCATGATCGAAACGACGATACCGACGCCCGCGATGACGAGCGGAAGCAAGACCGCGCTCAGTCCGCCGAAGTCGGCGCCTGCTCCGGCCACGCCGAGGAACGAGGGGATGAAGACGGCGCCAAGCACCATCGTACCGATGATCGAGCCGACGTACGACTCGAACAAGTCGGCGCCCATTCCGGCCACGTCGCCCACGTTGTCACCGACGTTGTCGGCAATCGTGGCGGGGTTGCGCGGGTCGTCTTCGGGGATGCCTTCGTAGACTTTGCCCGCGAGGTCAGCGCCCACGTCAGCCGCTTTGGTGTAGATACCGCCGCCGACACGCGCAAACAGCGCAATCGACGAGGCTCCGAGCGAGAAGCCCGAGATGATGGCGATGACGCCCTCCATGCTGACCTGCAGACCGACACCGTCGAGTCCGGTCGTGTCGGCCATGTTGAGGAAGATGATGAACAGCGTGCCCAGTCCGAGCACGCCCAGTCCGACGACCGAGAGGCCCATTACCAGTCCACCCGAGAAGGCGACGTTGAGGGCGGCTCCAAGGCTCGTCCGTGCAGCACTCGTCGTGCGGACGTTGGCTTTGGTGGCGACGGTCATGCCGATGAAGCCTGCCAGCGCCGAGCAGATCGCGCCGACGACGAACGGGACGACGATCAGCCACGAGGCATTCTCCTGCATTCCGTTGACGACGCCCAGCAGGACGGCGACGGCGATGACGAAGACGGCCAGTACGCGGTACTCGCGCGCCAGGAACGCACGTGCGCCCTCGGCGATGTTGGCGGCGATTTCCTGCATCTCAGGTGTGCCGTCGTCTTGTTTGCCCACCCATCCGGCGCGGATGAAGGCGTAGGCGAGCGCGAGTAGACCGGCTACGGGCGCGATGTAAATGCTCCAGTGTAGAGACATAGTGTTGTGTTGGGTGAATCGAAAACGGAACCGCGCGCTCACCCGAAGTGGCGGCACGCGGCAAGGTTTGGGGTTCACCAGGAGGCTTGGCCGCCTATAGCAGACGCTTCCACACAGCCCGGTAGAAGAATGAAAGTAGAAAATACGTTACGGCGCTGCTATGGAGACGCTGCGCAATCTGCGCGCACGTCGGACGTTGCATTTGGCTTGGACAAAGCACCTGTCGCTGAATTACCTCGACTCTCTCCGGCCGTCATTCCTGCGAAGGCAGGAATCCACAACTGCCGCGGAAGCCCGACCTTGCTTCTCAACTCGATCCTGAACATCGGCTCGGCTGTCTCAACATTGTTCTGCGCTCGCCTCCGTCGCGATGTATCGCGACGCTACGAAGGTTCGTCGGTTGCCTCGTCCTGTTCCGGCTGCTCAGGGCGCCACTTGTTGAAGCGGTTCATCGCCGTTTGCGCGCCGTCGACGATCCACGTGAGGGCTTGCTTGACGGCAACGGGAATCGCCTGATCGACCAGAGCTTGCTGTTCGGGTGTGAACGGGTCGAGCACGTAATCGGCCTGTCGCCCACGAGGGAAGTCCTTGCCGATACCGACACGCAGCCGAGGGTACTGCTCGGTTTTGAGCAGCGCGTTCAGGCTCTTTAGCCCGTTGTGTCCACCGTCCGAGCCGCCTGGACGCAGGCGTAGCACGCCGGGATCCAGCGCCAGATCATCGACGATCACGAGCACGTCGCTAGGCTCCAGGTTGTGCGCCCGCACCAGCGCTTTGACCGACTCGCCCGACAGGTTCATATAGGTCTGCGGCATCGCGACGCCGAACGAACGCGCGCGCCAGCTTCCCCATCCGCCCAGGCTGTTGCCCGGCAGCAGCTCCAGATCGATGCGCGTGCGAGCAGCAATCGCCCGCGCTACGTCGAAGCCGATGTTGTGGCGCGTGCCGTCGTATTCGGGACCGGGGTTGCCTAGGCCGACGATCAGTCGTTTCGCTTTTGCCATGAGAACTCAGTGTTGGTGATGGTGGGATACTGCGAAGTCTGGAAGTTGCCGCCATCGCCCCAAACAGAGTCGAGGGACCCCCTCTGTTGCAGATGGAGATCCCTCGACGGGTTGGGGTGACGAAAGGCGTCAGACTTAGTCCTGCTCGGTAGCGGGCACGTCGTCGGCGTCGTCCGGATCGGCACCGGCGGCACCCAAGACGTCGACATCTTCGTCGACTTCTTCGACCTCTTCCAGACGCGGCGCGCTGACGATGGCGAGGGTGATGTTTTCCGTTCCGTCGAAGACCACGCCTTCGGGCAGGTCGACGTCCTGGATGTGGACCGAGTCGCCGATGGCGAGGCCGGAAACGTCCACGTCGATGTGCGACGGGATGTCCTTGGGCAGAACGACGACGGTGATCTCGTTGCGATACACGTCCAAGTCGCCGCCTTCTTTGACGCCGATGGGCGTACCGCGGTACTGAACCGGGACGGTCATCGTGAGCGTCTCACCTGCGCGAAGCACGAGGAAGTCGGCGTGGTACGTGCGGTCCGTCACAGGATGCATGTCGTAGTCCTTGAGAATGCAGTCGTACGTCTCACCCTCGACCGTCAACTCGACGCGGTGCGTCTCGGCGGTGTAGATGAGCGGACGCATGTCCAACTCGGGGATCTGGAAGGTGACGGGTTCGAAGCCGTTTCCGTAGAGCACGGCGGGTACTTCCTTGGCGCGACGTGCGGCGCGGGCGCCGGATTTGCCGGGCGTACGCGGGTTCGCGTTGATTTTGATGGCGTCCATAGTCCAATATGGGGCTGTGAGCTAGGCTCGGTGTGGATTGAAAGTGCCGTCGGCGAGGATCGCGTCGGGCGTTCCGCAGCATGCGGAAAGTGGAGGTCAGTCGAACAGCGTCGAGACCGACGAATCGGTGTAGATGCGCTTGATAGCGTCGGCGAAGATGCCGGCAACAGAGACGACTTCGATGCGGTCGCTCGCCTTTTTGAGCGGAACGGTGTCCGTCACGACGAACGTGCTGATGTCGCTCGCCTCGATGCGCTCGTACGCGGGGCCGGACAGCAGCGCGTGCGTGCAGGCCGCCTTGATGTCGAGCGCTCCGGCCTGTTTGAGGGCAGACGCCGCGCTCGTGATCGTGCCCGCCGTATCGACCATGTCGTCGAACATGAGCACGTTGTGCCCCTTGACCTCGCCGATGATGTTCATCACCTCGGCGTGGTTCTGTTTGGGCCGCCGCTTGTCGATCAGCGCCAGTTCGCAGCCCAGCTTCTTGGCATAGCTGCGCGCCGTTTTGAGCGAGCCGACGTCGGGCGCAACGACGACCGTGTTGCTCAGGTCGAAGCGGGCGAAGTAGTCAGCGAAGACGGCGGATCCGTAGAGGTGATCGACCGGCACGTCGAAGAAGCCCTGGATCTGAGGCGCGTGTAGGTCCATCGTCAGGACGCGGTCGACGCCCGCCGTCGTGAGCAGGTTCGCCATCAGCTTGGCGGCAATCGAGACGCGCGGGCGGTCCTTGCGCTCCTGCCGAGCATAGCCGAAGTAGGGGATAACGGCTGTGATCCGCGCCGCCGATGCGCGCTTTGCCGCGTCGATCATGAGCAGCAGCTCGACCCAGTTGTCGCCGCGCGCAGGCGTGCTCTGGATGATGAACAGGTCGCAGCCCCTGATCGACTCCTCGTAGTGGACGTAGATCTCGCCATCCGAAAACTCCTTGACGATGGCGTTGCCCATCGCGAGTCCATATGCGTCGGCGATGCTGTGTGCCAGGACGGGGTTGCTGCGTCCGGCGAACAGGCTGATGGGCAGGTCGCGGTGCAGGATGGCGTTGTGGCTCACCGAAGAGAGGTGCTGAGGCAAGAAGGCCGACGATTTACCCGAGGGCAAGATCCCACGAGTGGGCTGCCCGGGGAGGATTCGAACCTCCAACCCCCTCATCCAAAATGAGGTGCTCTGCCATTAAGCTACCGGGCATCATCGCCTGTCGGGGCGATAGCTCGTCAAGATAGGATCGCAGCGCCCGCTTGTCGACGCCGCGTGCAGTCTTGAAGCGGGTTTCGCAATCGATACCGCTATGCACGCGCGCTCTGATGCATGCCGACGAGCCTCGAGAGCAGGATCACGGTATAGAGCACACCCACGACGGCTTCGAAAGCCGCCAGCGATTGGGCATAGAAGCCGACCGGCAGGATGTCGCCGTAGCCGAGTGAGGTCAGCGTCACGTAGCTGAAATACAAGAACTGCTGCCACTCGACGGCTGCGCCCGACGACTGGACGAACGAGCCGGGAGCCAGCCACTCAACGAGTCCGAACAGCGCGGTAAAAACCGATCCGATGATGAGGTAAAGCGAAGTCGCCGTCACGACGACGGGCGTAAATATGTCGGCAGCACCAAAGAGGTAGCGCGACAGCACGATGAGTACGATACCGTGGTAGGCGATCACGCTCAGGTAGAGCGCGAGCGTCATCGTCTGCGTCGGAGCATAGGAGTTGAGAATCCCGGATGCAAACACGGCCAATCCGGTCACCGCGATGCTCAGACGGGCGGACCGGTCGGGCGTTGTTGCGAAGACGGCGACGACGAAGATCGACCCGAAGAAAGCGTAGAAGAGCGCGGGCCAGACGCCGCCCGCGCCCGAGAGCGGGTAGGTGAGGTTATGCACTAGGACGGCCAGCAGCAGGAAGACAGCGGCGTGGATCTCCTTAGCGAACAGCAGTCCGCGCCTCCCTTCGCTCAGCCTGTGATCGGTCGTCATGCGTGGAGGGCGCGTGGCGCTTCGAGGTCGACCACGCAGCGAGGGCGACGAGGACAGAGAGGACGGCGGCGCCCAGCACGATGCCTGACGCGTGAAGCAGCGTGATCGCGATGCCCAGGACCGCCAGTCCAACGATGGCGACCAGGTGGGCGACGGGTGTATCGCCCGATACCGAGCGCTCGAACAGGACGCTGCCCAGCAGGTAGAGCGCCGGTCCAGCCGTGGCGACAAGGACGGTGGGGATGTGGACGGCGTCGAACGGGTGGGCGATGATCATCTCGATGCCGACCGCTACGACGATGGCGCCCGCGACCATGATGCCGTGCGAGTAGGCGAGGCTTGCGCGTGCCAGCCGGGTATGATCCTCGCCGTGCGCGAAGGCATGCTCACCCTTCTCAGTCGTGCGAACGAAGTAGAGCCACCACATCGCCACGATGATTGCAAAACCCAGCGCCGCCGCGCCCAAGTAGCCCGCCCCCAGCGTCGTACCGATCAGCGTGCCGCCGAGTAGCAAGATCGACTCGCCCAACGCGATGATGAACACCTGCTGGTTGCGTTCGAGCAGGTGCAGCCCAGACAGCGTCCACGTGTCCATCGGTGTCGCGCCTTTACCAGGCAGCCAGAAGCCGATGTACGGCGCCGCATAGTCGACGACTACGCCGACGATCCACAGTAGCGTCCGCAGGTCGGGCAGCAGCGCGCCAGCGATCCAGAACAAGGCCGACACACCGCTCCACACGCTCAGTTGAGCGTAGTTCTGGCCCATCCGCTGTCCACGAAAGACGAGCGCCATATAGATGCCGCGCACGAGCGCCATCGTCACGTAGGCGCCGACGAACAACGTCGCGCCGGTCGAGAACGCAGTCGGTATCGCGACGGCCATCGCAAACGCGCACGCCATCAGCGCGACCAGGAGCAGACGTCCGGCGGGGTGATCCGGGTCGATCCAGTTGGTCGCCCACGCGGTGTAATTCCACGCCCACCAGACGGCAGCGAACAGCGTTGCGGCCTGGATCGCGCCCAACCACGACAGGTGGTAGAGCAGGAAGTGCGACAGTTGGATGATCGAGAACACGTAGACCAGGTCGAAGAACAACTCCATGTTGGTCACGCGTGGCTCTCCCGGCCCGCGAAGAGCGCTCGTCGGCGCGAATCGGCGAGTAGCGACATGGCTTACGAGTTATCGATTGGCGAATCGAGTCGACGTGCGCCCCGATTCGATTGGGCTTCGGTCCGATCCTACGTTGCCGATCCAGGCGAGCAGCAACAGACCACCAATCGCCGCCATGTTCTTGAGAAAGTGGAGATACTGCCCGTGCCGCTCAGCCGATTCGACGGACCAAAACGAATGCGCGAGGAAGGCGTCGACCAGCAGAAAGAGCGCCATCACGACAGCGACCCACCGCACCTGCCAGCCGAACATAATCGCCAACCCAGCGAGCAACTCGAAGGTGGAAAACGCGATCGCCCCGGCGCTGACGGGGCCGCCCGAGAGCACACCCGTGGCCATGAGCAACCGTTCAGCGCCCAGGCCGACGAAGACGAGCGCCACGATGCACGCCCGGCGAAGTAGAGTGCAGGACTATCCATGAGAGTGAGTGGCAAGGGTGATAGAGAAGGTCAGGCGGCAGTAATCCGCATCTCGCGGACGTGCTCGCCGTCGACGACGAAGACGAAGCGACTGTCGCCGTTGTGGTGCGTGCTCGCCCAGCCCGCGACTACATCGACTTCGTCTGCCCCTCACGGTCTACCTGCTGCGGCGTCATCGTGCCGCTCGCGCCGATGAACTCGCGGTCGCTCCACCCGCGAATCGCGTCGTGACCGACAAAGCGCCTGCCCCAATCGTCGACGACGCCATCGGCAGGGAAGAAGGCGAGGAAAGCCTGGGTGTCGTGGCGGTTGACGACAGCGACGAACGCGGCGACGGGTTCGGGGACGGTGGGTGTGCTCATTTCAGTACAAGTGGAGTGCGAGAAAGTAGGGCGAGAGGGCCTTGCGACTGCGACTCTCCCGTCAGGACGGCTTAGCTGCTCGACTCAGCGCGTCGTGTAGCCGCCGTTGGCGAAAATCGTCTGGCCCGTGATCCACCAGCCTTCGGTGGCCAGAAACGTGACGATGGGCACGATGTCTTCGACCTGGGTGAGTTGGTTGCCCATCGCCTGTGACTTGTGGAAGGCCACGCGCGGAGCCGTCTCCTGGCCGTAGAAAAACGGCGTATCCATGGGGCCGGGACCAATGGCGGTGACCGAGATACCGCGCCGGCTGTACTCCTTGGCGGCGGCACGCGTGAAGTGCTCGACTGGCGCTTTACCGCCCGCGTACGTCGAGTAGCCGTCGGTGAATGCGGCCAGCAGCGAGGTGACGATGGTGATGATCGTGCCGTCGTCTTCGAGCACGCGACCAGCCTCCTTGATAAAGAAGTAGGCAGCCTTGGCGTTAACGTCCATCATCTGATCGAACTCGGCTTCGGTCGTCTCGGCGATGGGCTTGCGCAGCACCATCCCGCCGTGTTGACGGCGATGTCGACCCGTCCGAAGTGCTCCTTGGCCTTGTCAAAGAGCGCGATGCAGGGCTCACGTCCGTGAGATCGCCCTGGACGGCGATGGCGTTGCGGCCCATCCTTCGATGGCCGCGACCGTGGCGTCGGCGTCGGCTTTCGACGCGTCGCTGTGGTAGTGGACGACGACGTGAGCGCCACGCTCAGCGAACGTCGCGACTGACGTGCCCGCCGAGGTTTTTAGCGCCGCCGCTGACGATGACGACTTTATCTGTGAGGGTTCTGGCTGCCATGACGTGCGGGGAGTGGGTTCGAGTTGGACGTACGCTCGCTGCGTACATCGCCCATACTATTCACCCTTCCGCTGCCCTGTCTAGCACCAAAACTCGGCCGTAGAACGATCTTCGGATTCTGCTCTGCCCTAATCCGTCCGCACCTCGCCCGGCGTCACGCCCAACCGCTTGCGCATCGTGCGCGTCAGATGACTCTGATCGGCGAAGCCCGTCTGCAATGCGATGGCGGCGATGGACGCGTTGGTGTGCTGAAGTAGCGAGCGGGCTTCGTCGACGCGGCGATCGATCACGTACGGTGCGGCGTGGTGCCGGTCGAGCGCTTGAATAGATCGATGAAGTGCGACGGGCTATACCCGGCGAGTTCGGCGATGTCTTCGAGCGTAATGGTGTCGCCGAGCCGGTCGCCGATGTACGTCTGGCACGCGCCGCAAGTGGCATCCGAAAGTCCTCGCCCGACCGTCAGCGCGCTGGCGCCCTCGACGGTGTAGCATTTGACCAGGTGTGCCACCAGCGCGTGCGTCAGCGACTCGGCGTAGAGCAGGTCCGGCGGCCCGTCATGTTCGAACTCTGCGGCGAGTGTGAGCGCGAAGTGGTGCAACAGCGCGTCGTCGGTGGGATAGCGCGGGACGAGTTCGACGGTCGCGCTCCGTCCAATCTGCTGAGCCGTCCGGTTGAGCAGCGACGGATTGGCGGCAAAGAGCACCAACTCGGTCTCGCGTGACCACGTGGGCTGTGTGTCGAGGCCTGCCGGGTTGAGAATCACGTCGCCGCTTGCGAAAACGGCTCGTTTGTGAGTCCCTCCGATCTTCCACCCCAACCGGCGCGGCGATTCGGTCGGCACGACGAGGACGTGGCGGGGAAGAGCCGAAGCCGCCTCGCTCGGAGAGACTGCCTGCCGACCGGGTCGATCTATGTCGCGCTCGACGATGGCTCCACTCAGTCGACCGACGCTGCCCGACAGGTTCGTCAGTTGGGGCTTGATGAGCGAGTGAGACATGGCACGACCGGTGAAGCCGAAATATAGCCGACTCTGGCGCGGCTCACCCCTTCCGGTCGACCGAACGGGCAAACGCGAAGCGGCCTTCTTTCAACTCGCCCTGTTCGGAAAACGACTGGGCCGGAGGCGACGAGGCGATAGGTTCGCGGTCGGAGGCGTGCGGTTGGGGCGGCGCTGCTGTCGGCGATTCGTCCGTACTGCTCGTCACGTGAAGTCCGGCGACGTTGGGGCGCGCGTCGTCGATGCGGCGCTGCTGCTCGGGTGTCAGGGTGGCCGTCTCGACGGGGATGGCGAACCAGAACGTCGATCCGTCGCCCGGCGTGCTCTCGACGCCGATTTCGCCGCCCATCATCGCGACGAGTTGGCGAGCGATCGTCAGGCCCAGTCCGGCGCCGGTGTGGGCGCGTGTCGTCGAGCCGTCGGCCTGGGTGAAGCTGCCGAAGATCGACCCCAAATCCTCCTGTGCGATTCCGATGCCGGTGTCTTTGATCGTAAACCGCAGCCGAATCGCGCCGTCGGGTCCGCTGGGATCGGGCGTGGCTCCGACGCGCAGAAACGCGGCGCCGCCTTTGGTGAACTTGGCGGCGTTCGAGAGCAGGTTGCCGAGCACTTGGAGGATGCGCAGTTCATCGCCCTTGACGGCGCGCGGGACGCCGCTCAGGATCAGGTAGCGCAGGTGGACGCCGTTGGCCGATGCCTGCGCTGTCGCCGCGCTCAGCGCCGCCTCGACGCACGAGCGGACTTCAAACGTATTCTCCGCCAGGTCGATTTGCTCGGCCCGTATGTCGGCGAAGTCGAGCAGGTTGCTTACCAGCGCTGCCAGCGCCCGACTCGAAGACTGAATCGTCTGAGCTAATTCGCGCTGTTCGGCGTCGAGGCGTGTGTGGAGCAGCAACTCCGTCATGCCGACGATGCCGTTGAGGGGCGTCCGCAACTCGTGGCTGACGCCGTCCATGAACTCGCCCTTGGCGCGGTTGGCAGCTTCTACCGACTGGCGGCACGACTGCAATTCGGCGTCGGCGACGTGCTCACGCGTCACGTCACGCGCCATCACGACGACCCCGTCGCCCGTCGCCAACGGCGTGCGGACGGTCAGCAGCCAGCCCGCGCCGCCCGGCAGCAGGCTCCGATCGGTCGACGGACGCGCTGATTCGACTGCCACGCGGTCGGCCTCCATCCCACCGTCGGATTGACCGGCTCCCATCGAAGCCAGACGTTCGTCGAGCAGCGCCCGCGCGCGGTTGCGGACTACGACGCGGCCCTGTGCGTCCGCCACGTAGAGCGGATCGGCGACGGCGTCGATCACGTGTCGCAGGCGCTCGCGGTGGTAGTCGGCCTCTTCGCGGCGCGTCTGGGCCAGCGCCATCAGCGGGCCGAGCACCCACAGGCCCGCGGCGCCCAGTCCGAGTAGCGCCACCAGCCACATCGCCGCCGACGTGTAGCGGATGCGGTCGGTATCGGTCGACAGCCCGGCAGCATAGGCAGCAGCGATGGGCGACAGGGTCTCTGCGTAGCGTTTCGCCTGCGCCTGAACGCCAGCGACCTCGCCTTCACCGGCAGCCGCGCGCGCGGTTGTAATAACAGTGGTGAGGTCGGTCAGCGTTGTCAGACGCAACTGCGCATCGTCGTCTCGCGAACGGTCAGCGGCTTCGGCGGCGAGCAGCGCGCGATGATCGGCGTCCCACGTGTCGAGTAGATCGCCGGAGGGCTGGGGCTGATCGGCGATTCGGCGCGACGTGTCGAGTTGCCGCACCACCAGCCGGACGCGCTTCTCGGCCAGGGCACCATCGTACAGGTCGATCTGCCCGGCCAACTCGCCCAGCGAGAGCAGCACGACCAAGATGGCTACGACGATGCTAAATCGGCGCTTGAGCGAGCGATCCGGTGCGTCGGAATCGGAGGACGTGTCGGCGTCAGTCATGGGCGGGCACTACGAACAGCGTGCGGTCAGGAGAGCGCGATGGGATACTGACGGATACGAGCCGATGCCAGCGGCGGGCGCACAGCGGGCGTGCGCTCGGGCCAGGCTTCCGCCGTCACGACGCGCGACGAACCTCGGCGGTGGATCGGGCGCGGCGTCGGGGTAGCAGGTGAGAGCGTGCGAAACCAGTAAGCGAGCGGACGAAACGACATGGCGGCAGGTGTGTGGCGGGTAGCTACACCTGCTATCGGCGTGCCGAGGGCGGAGGTAAAGCCTCACGCCTGATTTTCGCTCGCAGCGTTTGGGCGACCGGAAAAGTCTGCCGCGTGGGACGCGCTCGCATGCGCAAAACATCCGTCCTTCTCGCACCGAACAGCTCCGCAACCAGCCGACGCGATCCGGCTCGGCTTTTTCTCTTGTGACGACCGCACTCACCGACCGCCGTGTCCGACAAACCAGAAAAGGACGAGAAAGTCCACGACGCCTCTGCTCAGCGCCTGAATAAGGCGCGCGAGGACGGCAATCTGTTGCGGGCCAAGGAAATCGTGACGGTCGGCATGATCGCGCTGGGCGTGTCGGCGGTCTTGTTCGGCGGCCCGTACGCGTTTCGTCAGTTGCAGCACACCACCCGGACGATCCTCCTCGACGCCGCGCACCCGCTGTCGGTCGAACGCACGTCCGAGTTGATCCGCATCATCGGCGTCGACCTGGGGCTGCTGTTGGGACCGTTTTTCCTGATGATGACCGTCGGCGCCGTCGTGCTCAACGTGATGCAGAGCGGCGCCGTGTGGACGTTCAAGCCGCTGACGCCCAAGCCGAGTAAGGTCAATCCGATCGAAGGCATCAAGCGCATTTTCTCAGCCAAAGGGCTGTTCGAGGCGTTCAAAGCCTTCGCCAAACTGGGCATCCTGGTCGCCATCGGCTGGACGTACGTCAAGAGCGAGATGGACGTGCTGACGGTCCTCCACACGCTCCCAACGACCGACGCGCTGGGCCAAGGCGCCGCGATTCTGGGCGGCCTGCTGATCCGTCTGGTCGGCGCGCTGCTGATCGTCGCCGCCGCCGACTTCGCGTTCGAGAAGCACAAGCACGCGTCGGATTTGAAGATGACCGAGAAGGAAGTCCGCGACGAGACCAAAGACTCCGAAGGCGATCCGCACATGCGGGGCAAGCGCAAAGCCGCCGCCCGCGCCCTGGCCGGAGCACGCCGCCCGACGCTGATGGAAGCCGTCGGACAGGCCGATGTCGTCGTCACCAACCCGACGCACTACGCCATCGCGCTGTTCTACGATCAGGAGAACGGTGGAGCGCCGCGCGTGCTCGTCAAAGGCATCCGAAAACGCGCGCTCAAAATCAAGGGTCTGGCGCTCGAAATGGGCACGCCGACGGTTGAGAATCGCCCGCTGGCACGCGCCTTGTATGCAGCCGTAGAGGAAGGCATGGAGATACCGGAAACGCTCTATGCCGCCGTCGCCGCCATCCTCGCCGAAGTCTACCGCACCCGCGACAAACGCTGACGCGCCGCGTCGCACTCCCAATCCAGCCAACCGCCACCGAGAGAGCCACCACACCCATCCCACCCAACTGTCATCGCGAGCGCAGCGTGGCGATCTCCAGCGTTTGCGGCTGACTTCGGAGATCGCTACGTCCCGTTCGACTTCGCTCAGGGCAGGCTGCTCCGCCCCTCGCAATGACAGGGTTCAAGCCTCCGCGTTCGCCTCTTGCTACCGCCGCCGCACCGCGCCACCCCATCACCACCCCATGTCCACACCCGTAGCCTCGCTCCCCGCCTCGCCCTCGTCCATCATCGGGCGCCTGCGCGACGGGCAGACCGTGATCGCGCTCGTCGTGATCGGCGTGCTACTCGTGATGGTGGTGCCGCTGCCGACGTTCGCGATGGACCTGCTGCTGGCGACCAACATCGCCATATCGCTGGCGGTCTTGCTGACGGCGTTTTATGCGCAGCGGCCGTTGGAGTTTGCGATTTTCCCCGGCCTGCTGCTCGTCACGACGCTGTTTCGACTGTCGCTCAACGTGGCGTCGACGCGGCTGATCTTGGGGCAGGGCGAGGCCGGAGCGCTCATCCTGGCGTTCGGCAACTTCGTGGTGTCGGGTAACTACGTCGTCGGCGCGATCATTTTCATCGTGCTCGTGATCATCAACTTTGTAGTGATCACCAAAGGCTCGGGTCGCATCGCAGAAGTCGGAGCGCGCTTCACGCTCGACGCCATGCCAGGCAAGCAGATGGCCATCGACGCCGACCTCAACGCGGGCATCATCGACGAGGTCGAAGCCAAGCAGCGCCGATCGGACGTGAGCCGAGAGGCCGATTTCTACGGGTCGATGGACGGCGCGAGCAAGTTCGTACGCGGCGACGCGATGGCCGGGCTGATCATCACGGGCATCAACATCGTCGGCGGGCTGGTGATCGGGATGACGCAGTTTGGATTGAGCGCAGCCGACAGCGCCGAGAAGTTCATGCTGCTCTCCATCGGCGACGGGTTGGTGAGTCAGATTCCGGCCCTGCTCATTTCGACGGCGGCGGGTATCATCGTCACACGCGCCTCGTCGGACAACGGCGAAAACCTGTCGGACGAAGTAGCCGGGCAGCTATTCAAGCGCTCGCAGCCTATCGTCATTACCGGCGCATTCCTGCTGCTGATCGGCATGCTGCCCGGACTCCCCGGCTTCCCGTTCTGGGCACTCGGCCTGGGCCTTCTGTTCGTGGGACGTGGCATCGCCGCCAAGCAGGACGGCGAAGACGCCGAGATCGCCCGCAAGAAAGCCGTCGACGACGCGCCGCCCGAACCTGAGCAGCAACAACCCGTCGACTTGCTCCTCGTCGACCCGCTCGAACTCGAAATCGACTACGCGCTGATCTCGCTCGTCGACCCGAACCAGAACGGCGACCTGCTCGAACGCGTCAAGATGCTGCGGCAGCAACTGGCGCTCGAACTCGGCCTCGTCATCCCGCCGATCCGCATTCGGGACAACGTCGGCCTCAACGCCAACCAGTACGTCATCAAGCTGCGCGGCAACCCCATCGGACAGGGCGAAGTGCTACCCGGCTACCACCTGGCGCTGCTGCTCGACCCCGACGCCGAAGCGCCGCCCGGCATCCACGTCGAGGATCCGACGTTCGGCCTGCCCGCCGTCTGGGTGAGTGAGCGCAACCTGCCCGACGCCGAGCGCCTGGGCCTGACCGTCATCGAAGCGCCCGCCGTCATCACGACGCACCTCCTCGAAGTGCTACGCGGCAACGCGCACCGCCTGCTCGACCGGCAGGAGACCAAGAAGCTGACCGAGAAGGTCAAGGAGACCAACGAAGCGCTGATCGACGAGTTGATCCCCAACGTCCTGCCGCTTGGGCAGCATCCAGAAAGTGCTCAAAAAGCTACTCGAAGAGCGCATCCCCATCCGCGACCTGGTCACCATCCTCGAAACCCTCGCCGACTTCGCCCCGCACGCCAAGCACATCGACGTGCTCACCGAGTACGTCCGCAACGCCCTCGCGCCGACGATCACACGCCAGTTCCAGTCGCCCGACGACGGCAAGATCCACGCGTTCGTGCTCGACGCCATGCTCGAACAGATGCTGCTGGGCAAGGCCGAAAAGGGCGAGATGAACCCCAACACGTTGGGCCTCGAACCCGAGCGCCAGACCAAGTTCGTCCAAGAGGCCGACCGCCTGAGCAAGAAGCTCGTCGCCAGCGGTCGCCCCGCCGTCCTGCTCACCTCACCCGTCCTGCGCGCCACGCTCCACGCGCATCTGGCACCGAGCGTGAGCGACCTGTCGGTCCTCAGCTACAACGACCTGCTCATCGACGCCGACGTTGAACTCGCCGACGCGCTGACGATCTGAGGCTACGAGTGCGCGATGTAACCGCTTTCATAGTCGGCGCTTATCTTGGCGATCTCGTCCACTTCCGGTTCTCATGGCTCGTCCCAACGCGCGCAAACTCGCGGGCATGATCGGCTCCTACGCCGTGATCGTGCTGTTCTGCTTTATCGCAGTCTACCCGATCCTGTACATCTTCACGATCTCACTGCGGCCAGGCGATCAACTGCTGTCGACTTCGCTCCAGATCATCCCCGACGGTGCGACCTTTCAGAACTACGTGGCGCTGTTTACCGAGACGCCGTTTCTGCGCTGGCTGTTCAACTCTCTAGTGGTGTCTGCCGTCGTGACCGTGACGGGCGTCGCGCTGGCAAGCACGGCAGGCTATGCGCTCAGCCGGTTTCGATTCAACGGCAGAGGACAGATGCTCAAGGGCTTGCTGGTGACGCAGATGTTTCCCGCGACGATGTTGCTCCTGCCGCTCTACGTCGTGCTGATCAACCTGCGTCTGCTCGACAGCTACATCGGCATCGTCATCATCTACTCGGCGACCGCGCTACCGTTTTGCGTGTGGCAGATGAAAGGCTACTACGACACGATTCCCGCCGCGCTCGAAGAGGCCGCCCGGATCGACGGATGCACGCCGTGGCAGGCCTTCCGCATGGTGATCCTTCCGCTCGCCGCCCCCGCCCTCGTCATCACAGCGCTGTTCTCGTTCATGAGCGCTTGGAATGAGTACGTCGTCGCCAACGTCGTCCTGCAAGACACCGCGATGTTCACCCTTCCGCTCGGTCTCAAGCTCTTCCAAGGCAGCCTGACCACGCAATGGGGCCTCTACGCCGCCGGATCGCTCGTCGTGTCGATTCCGGTCGTCGCGCTGTTCTTGATCCTGAGTCGCTACCTCATCTCGGGGCTGACGCTGGGATCGGTTAAGGGATAGTAGTGCCGCCGAACCTCGTTTCGACCGTTCGAGTTGACACTTGCTCATCAATCTGAGCGCGTCATGTTTACCGGAATAGTCGAAGCCGTCGGAACGGTGCGTAGCGTCGAGGTGCAGGGGAACGGTAGACAGTTCGTCGTCGAAGCGCCGTTCGCGGACGAGTTGCAGATCGGCGAGAGCGTGGCCGTTGCTGGGGCGTGCATGACGGTGACGGAGTTGCCGAGTGGCGCGTTTGCGTTTACGACGATTGAGGAGTCGCTGAGTAAGACGACGTTGGGCGAATTGACCGTCGGCGATGCGGTCAATCTGGAGCGGGCGCTGCGGATGGGCGCTCGGCTCGATGGGCACCTGGTGCAAGGCCACGTCGACGCGACGGGGCGCATCGTGCGGGCGGTCGAGTTGGCGAGCAGTTGGACGTTCGAGATCGCCTATCCCTCCGACTGGCGCCCTAACCTGATCCCGACGGGTTCGATCACCGTCGACGGCATCAGTCTGACGACGGCGCGGCTCGACGACGATGCTCACACGTTTACCGTCGCCATCATCCCGCACACGTTCGAGGTGACGACAGCGAGCCGATGGGCCGAAGGATCACGCGTCAACTTGGAGTTCGACCTGATCGGCAAGTATGCGCTGCGACGGTCGGCCTAATCCCCAAAAGGGCAGAGCCGCTACCAAGCACGATGTCCCACCACGGCGTCGGTAGCGGCTCTGCCGCACGATGCGGAGTTGTGCGCATCTGTATCGGTAGACACGACAGACGCGCGGGCGTAACCTCTGCCGTCGATTTTATTTGGCGCTGACCAGAACGAAGCGACGTCCGACGCGCATCAGCACATCGGACGTCGGATAGGTCTAGACAGTCGGAGACAGATCAGTCCGCCCTTGTGATGACGCCGCAGCCGACGCGGGCGCCAGCGGCACCGGAGGGATCGCTCGACAGGTCGTCGGCGTCGGCGTGGATCATGACGCTGTGTCCGATGACGCTGTATTCGCCATAGGTAGCCAGGTTGCGCAGCATCAGGTCGAACGTGGCGTTGCCGTCGGCGTCGGCGGTAACGTTGCCCAGGTCACCGGCATGGCGGGTCGTGAAGTCGGCGGCAGGGCCTTCGTGGTTCATTGTTCCGAGGGGGTCCCAGTGACCTCCCGCAGCGCCGCCCGGCGTGCCGTCGTCGCCCGGTCCGCAGTCACCGTTTTCATGCAGGTGGAAGCCCTGAGGACTTCTAGGCGTCAGGCCCGTCAACGTGCCCGTCATCCGGACGCCGTCGTTTTCCGTGGTGAACGTCAGTTCGCCCGATACCGAAGCACCGTCTGAGGTGGGAGCTACTTGAGCCACACCGATAGTTGTTGCGTCAGCTTCAGGTTCGGGAGAGCCGCACGCGACGAGCGTCAGCAGGAGTAGGAGAGAGAGCGTGTGCTTCATGAGAGGGGATGTGTGGGGAGAGAGTAGAGCATACGATAGGCCCGACCTCGGATACGCCTACCGAGTCCAACGTGCCGGGAAAGATTCAGCCAGATCGACCCCTCTAGGCTGCCACGACGCCATCGGTCGGACGCTCCAGCATCACCAGCCCTTGGGCGACGAGGAGGTTGGTCACCAGGAAGAACAGTGCCTCCTCTATCGGCAGCCCGAACAGCTCGACGCCTGTCCGTGTCGCGTCGGTGATGTGCCAGATGTCAAGTCCGATAGCGATGCGGTCGGCAGTCCAGAGGTAGAGTGTCGTCGGGACAACCGCCCATGCCATCAGCCTGCGGCGCTCCCAGATTAGATGGCCGCCCATTCCCCACATCAGCGCGAGGATGGGAAACGCCCACGCCACGATCAGTCCCATATACGTCCAGTGACCGCCCGCGTAGATCATCACGCCGCCCAGCAGAGCCAGAGCAAGCAAGAGTGCCGCCATCGCGTAGCGCATCGGCTTGCGCCCGTCGGGGATCGGCCAGACGGGAAAGCGGACCTGGAGCAACCGCACCCACAGCCCCGTGAGGACTGTTTGCAGGCCGAAAAACGCGTACTCCTCAACGGGCACGTAGCCGATTGTCGCGAGCACGCGGTCGGGCGGATACGTCCAGACGGCGTTGGCGATCAGGTAGTTGTCCCACGGCGTCGTGTAGACGAACGCGGCGGCGAACATGGCCGCCAGCGGCCACCACGGTTGGTATCCCGCTCGACCGGCAGTGCCACGTTGAAGCAACGCCAGCACCACAAGAGGCGGCAGAATAAAGACGAGGTGGAACTGTAAGTAGGTCATCGCCGATGGGACGCCCATCCGCGCCGCCTGTTGCCGGTCGCACACCGATTTCGGCAACCGCACACGCGCGTTTGCGTCTCAATCCGATGGCTACTCCCAATCCTGCTCCCGTCCGTCGCGGCTCGCCCGCCATCGCCCTGCGAAAAGCATTGGTCAGCACGAGCGTTGCGTTCGTCGTGCTGTGCGGGATTGCGTATGGCGAGTCGCCTGAAGTGTTTTCGATTTGGGAGGTGCTGCGAAGCCACAGTGTCTTGCTCGGCTCGATTTTGCTGGGCATCTTCGGCCTAGACCTGCTGCTCCAAGCGCGCGGCAAACAGCCAGATGGATAACACTTATCGCATCACCCGGCGCACCGCTGATGTGTCGCCTTCGTTGGGAGACGGATCTACGCCGAGCGCGCGCGCGACGATACCGTACACGTCGACAGCCGATAAGGAGTCAACGGTGACGCCGCGTCCGAAATGAGGACCATGTGCGATGAAGAGGCCAGCCATGGACGCGTAGGCATTGTCGAAGCCATGCGAGCCACCGCTGGGGCGGTCATCGCGGCTGTCGAGGTAGGACTGCGAGGTGACCGTCCAGCCGTCGTCGGCGATCAGGACGATGGGTGGGATGCGTCCGTTGTCGCGGTAGCGCAGGCGAGCAGGCGTGTCTTCCCTGCGGTACGCGCGGACGTGGTCGAGCGCATCGATGCGGGCAGCGATGGCCTCCGTATCCTCCTCGTTGTTCGGCCAGATGCCGACCGGCTCGCCCCAGTCCACGTCAACCGATTCGAGATCGACCGCCTCATCGAGTACGACGACGCGCGAGCGGTCGACCGCCACCATCCCATGGTCGCTGACGATGATGAGACTGGCCCGCTCCGCTCCTCCCCGCGCATCCAGACCGACAACGAGCCGAGCCAGCGCATCATCGACTTCGGAAATCGCTTCGGCTACTTCGCGTGAGTCAGGTCCGTGGCGGTGCCCCTGGCTGTCGACGGCTGAGAAGTAGAGCGTGATCAGGCGCGGACGCTCGGACGCCGGTCGGTCCAGCCACGCCAGCGCCGTGTCGATGCGCGCCGGATAGGACAGGTCGTCATCGTACGGCATCCAGTGCGTCGGGCGGTTGGGTCGGTCGACTTCGGATCCGGGCCAAAAGACCGTCCCCGCGCGCACGCCCTGCCGCTCGGCCGTCGTCCAGATCGGCTCTCCGCCCCACCAGCGCGCGTCGGCGTTGGCGGCACGGTTCGACATCGAAAACTCCATCGGCTTGCCTTCCTCGTCCAGCATGTTGGGATCGCGCATCGAGTTGCCGACGACGCCGTGCTGCTCGGGATAGAGGCCCGTTACGAGCGAATAGTGATTGGGAAACGTCTTGGTCGGAAAGACCGGGATCAGCCGTTCGGCCCGAACACCTCCATCCGCCAGCATCCGAAGCGTCGGCGCCTGCACGTCGGACCGGTCGAGGTAGTCGTAGCGAAATCCGTCGATGGAGACGAGGACGACCGTCGCCTCAGACATCGGAGCCAGCCGCTCTACAGAATGCCCTCCAGAACACGCCGAGAGGGTCAGAAAGGTGAGGGCGAGAAGCAGGCGCATGGACAGCAGAACGAGCGAGAGTGGACCAGTAAGCTACCGAATTGATCGACGGCTTCCGAACCCGAATTGGCGTGACTCCATGTCTGTGAGCGGTTGTTGCTGGCGGGTCAGCCAACTGCTTGCAATGGGTCGATGTGGAACCGCATCACAGGCTAGCCCATCGTCGCGCAGAAACCCCTTCAGCCGCCTCTCGTTGCGGATGACTATGGATACGCCTGCCTCGCCCAACGCCCCTCAGCCTCCCCAGCGCGCAGCGCTCGAAGCGCAGGCGCACCCCCAAACGCCGCACTTCACGCCCGAACGCGTCGACGAAGCACGTGAGCGGTTTCGCGCGTTTCTGAAAGAGCGGGGCCAGCGGCAGACGCCCGAGCGCTTCGCCATTCTCGACGCCATCTACGCCACGCCGGATCACGTCGATGCCGACACGCTCTTCGTGCGTCTCAAGCAGTCGGGCGAGCGGTTGTCACGGGCGACGGTCTACAACACCCTCGAACTGCTCGTCGCGTGCCAGCTTGTCGTCCGGCACCAGTTTGGTCAGAACCAGGCGCGCTACGAGCGGGCGTTCAGCTACTGGCAACACGACCACTTGATCTGCCAGCAGTGCAATCAGATTTACGAGTTTTGCGACCCGCGCCTGCACCAGATCCAGCAGATGATCGGCGAGATCTACGGCTTCGAGGTGACGCAGCACTCGCTCAACCTCTACGGCGTCTGCACCAAAGACGAATGCCGAGCCGCTGGGCGTATCGAGTAGGCGTTTCAGCGGGTTCAGGAGTAGAGGATACAGGACCTTAACGCGTCCCCTCTTGCCTAACCGAAAGCGGTTTCGTTCCTTGTAGGTCCATCTCGTCTTCCGTATGCGCTCCATGCTGCTCCGTCGCCTCTCGCTGCTCGCCCTCGTCGGGCTGCTGCTGTGCGCGTCACACGTGCAGGCGCAGACGCGGGCCGAAGTCGAGTTCAAGCGCGTCGAGATGCAGCAAACTGAGGCGGTCGTCTCGTGGCAGATGCGATTGGAGCCGGGCGTTACGGCCTACCGCATCGAGCGCAAGGCCGCCGTTTCGGGCAGCGATCACTTCCTGCCGGTCAAAGACGTAGCCCCTCACGGCATCGGACGCCTCTACACGTGGCGCGACACCGACCTGCACAAAGACGGTGCCTCCGACCTGGTCGAGTACCGCGTGTCAGCTGTGTTCTCCGATGGATCGACGCAGACGCTGTTCACGCAGCAACTCAACTACACCGCGACCGCCATTCGTCGCACGTGGGGTAGTCTCAAGGCGCTGTTTCAGTAGAGCAGAAGTCTAGACTTGGCGCGCCTCAACATGAACGATGAGTTGCGACCGCCTGCCACGGATCGAGAGTGGGATAGGTATCACGACATCCGCCAGCGCGTTCTCTGGACAAACCGTGGCCTCTCTGGATACGACAGAAACCACCCGGACGATCGAGCTAGCGGACATCATCCTATGCTCTATCTGCTTGGAGGCGAACCCATCGGCGTCGCACGTATAGATGTTGAAGGGTCGACGGCGATGCTCCGCCGCGTTGCCATTCGAGAGGGTAGGCAAGGCGAAGGGCACGGACGACGGATGCTGCTTCTCGCCGAAGCGTTTGCACATGCACATCAGGTAGAAACCCTACGCTCCCACGTCGACGCTGATGCCGTAGGATTTTATCGCAAGTCAGGCTACCGAGTGATCGACTCCGCAACGCGGAACAGTAGCGTGCTGATGGAAAAGGTGATCTAAACCACGGTATCCGTCCATAAGAGCAAGGATAAACGGGGCGGCCTGCTTCTGCTCTGTCGTCACGCGCAGAACCAGCCGTACGCTGAAACTCCTTCCAGCAGTGTCGAACGCGCTATTCGCTCCGTCCCTCGAACCGCAGCGGCACGTCGACGCGAGCTATCGTACCGCCTTCGGAATGAGCGCTCAGGGCGAATGTGCCTCCGGCTTCTTCGGCTCTTGCAGCCATGTTGCGCAGACCGTTTCCTGACAGACTGGACGGATCGATGGGGCCTGAGTCTCCCGCATACGAGCCGTCGTCGCGGATGGTGAGCGTGAACATGCGCGTCCGAACGTCAGCGCGAGCGGTGATCCAGAGGGCCGAACATTGGCTGTGTTTGAGGCTGTTCTGGATCGCTTCCTGACCGATGCGGAACAGGTGGAGCGCCTGACTCGGTCCGAGCGTCTGGGCGTCGTCCATCTGCGAATCCGTGTCGAGGTCGGCGCCCGGAACGTCGACGTGCAGATCGACGCCTGGGTGAAAACGCAGCCGCTCGCGTGTCCAGCGGCGAAGTTGGCGAGCAAACTCGGGTGCCCCGACGCGCTCCTTGCCCAGCGCCCAGATCGTCTCGCGGAGCAGACCGATGCTGCCGCGCGCTTCGTCTTGGAGCGAGGCGATCAACTCGTCTCGGCGTTCGGGCGTGCCCCGCTCGGCGACGAGTTGCGTCAACTCCAGCCCTCGGATCAGGCTCGTCAGGTGAGCGCCGACGTTGTCGTGCAGGTCGCGGCTGATGCGCGTGCGCTCCACGTTGAGACGCTGCTCGACTTCGAGGGCGCGTAGCTGCTCCTTCAACTGGCGCTGCGATGCATAGCGGACGCCATAGACCAGCGCGCTCAGTCCGCCCAGCCCAACGAGCGCGTAGAACCACCACGTTCCCCACCACGGCGGCGCGATGGCGATAGACAGCAACCGATCAGGCGTACGCCACAACCCGTCCGCACTCTCGGCGCTGACGCGGAGCGTGTAGGTACCCGGACGCAGGTCGGTGTAGACGACAGTCGGTTGGTCGCTGACCGCGTCGGCAGGATCCACGCCCTCCAATCGGTGGCGAAAGCGGACGTGCTCGGCTCCGGCGAACAGCGGCGCCGCCAGATGGAGCGTCAGGAAGTTGGCATCGTGCGCCAGCCTGAGCACGCCGTCGGCGTAGCGATCGGAGGGGAGCGGCAGATCGAACACGTCGACGCCGGTGACAAAGAGGCCGGATGGCTCGGGCGGCTGGGCGACACGCAGCGGCTCGAACGCGTTTACACCCGCCGGTCCGCCGACATAGAGCGTCGTATCGCCGATGAGGTAGGCGCCTGAGTTGAACTCGTCGGACTGGATGCCGTCGCGACGTGTGAACGTGCGGACGGATCCCGTCGACGGGTCGAGGCGGGCCAGTCCCGTATTGGTCGGAATCCAGCGCGCTCCGTCGCGCGAGGGGAGCGCCGCGTACGCATACTCGCCGGGGAGTCCGGTTGAGGTGTCGTAGTAGCGAACCCTGGTAGAGTCGGGGTGGAAGCGAACGACGCCGCCGCCATAGGTCGCCACCCAGAGCGCACCGCCCGGCTCTCGGTCGACGTAGCGCAGGTCGGGGTGAGGAAGCGCGTCGCCGACGAGAAGAGGCGTAGCGTCGATCGCATCGCCGCGCAGGTCGAGCCGGTACAGACCGCCATAGGCTGCTGCCAGCGCAGACGTGTTCGACAGAACGTAGAGCCTCCGCACGATGCCGGGCGCTGGCCATGTCCAACGTTTGCCTCCCTCGCCATCTGCCAGCCCTTGGGCCGATTCGATCACCTCGACGCCCGTCTCGTGAGCCAACCACAACGCGCCGCCAGATGACCGCTGCACGTGATAGAGGTGCGGCGGAGAAGCCCTGTCGACGGTCGTCTCGACGCGACGCGCGCCCTTATCGTCGATGCGGCACAGCCCAGCCCCACTGCCGACCCACAACCCGCCTGAGTCGAGCAGTACGTTCCACGCAGGTCCACTACACGGCCCCAGATCTATGTCTTGGGCAGGACCAACGCCGCCCGGAAGTCGATTCAGGCGCCCGCCCGCGCCGACGTACACATCACCCGACAGCGCATCGCGGGCGACGCTGAGCACGAAGTTGTTGTTCAACCCCGCTACGTCCCGATCGATCAACCGAAACGACGAGGGCGGGTCGATGCGGTAGAGTCCGTCGCCCCACGTCGCGATCCAGAGGGTGCCGTCACGAGTGCGAATCGGAGGTGCGAGGGCACCATCGCGCATCGTCGTCAACTGCGAAGGACTTCCGGGAGCAGGAGCGATTTCGACACGCCGCGTCTTCCCATCGGGAGTATAGACCGTGTATCCGTCTGCGTCCGAAACCCACATGTCTGACCCGACGCGTTGCGCGCGAGCAGCAACTGCCCGGTCTCGCCGAGCGAACGAGGGGATCACAGTCTTGCTTCCGTCAGGTCGCAAGACGAGAACTCCCTTTTCCGTCGAGATCCACAGCGCGTCGTCTGCGGCTTCGGCTAAACCGAAAGTGAAGGGCTGCACTCCCTCTCTCAGCAATACGCTGCGCAGCCCTCCTTGCTCAGCCGACGGATCGAGGACAAAAAGGCCGTCATCGGTTCCCATCCAGAGGCCGTCGGAGCGCAGCAGAAGCGTGTTGGCATACGCCCCTCCAGGCGAACGGATGGGAGTGTACCGCACCGTCTCATCCGCTCGCCAGCGGACGATTCCTATGGCTCCATCGTACGTGCCGACGTATAGGCTTCCGTCGGGACCGGGTAGAATGGCCGACGCGTGCGAATCGGGCAGAAGGCCGGGCGGTGTACAGACGAATCGATCCGTCGCGAACCGATACCGGCAGGCGCCTCCACCGCGCGTACCTACGAAGAAGCCATCGTCCATCGGTCCGAAACCGTGGATCAAACCGTCGCTCAAGCCAGTGCGCTCGCCTACGGGATAGCGCGTGAACGTCCGTCCGTCGTAGCGGGCGAGTCCGTCGAGCGTGCCGATCCACAGGAAACCGCGCGCGTCCTCGAATACCTGCGTAATGGTGTTGTGCGGCAGTCCGTCTGCCGTCGTCATACGCGTGAACGCGCGGCGCTCTACGGCCAGCCCGCTCGTCTGAGGTGCAGGTTGTGCCGAAGCGGTCGTGGTGGCGAGTAGGAGGACTACCAGCCGCAGCGTGTGGCGAAACGCGCGGGTCATACACGCAAACTAGACATCTGGCTTCCTCTACCCTACCGCACCCCAGTAGGCGACGTGTTTTTACTCCATCCGTCTTGTGTGGGATGTACGCGTCCGTCGCGGTTCGGGACGAATATCGAGCTGGCATGGAGCTTGCGGGAGGGGTATCCGACGCGCAGGTGTCCCTCGCACCTCTGCTTCTGCTCCTCGCTGGCTTCCCACGGCGATGAGCGAGACGGCTCGAACCGCCGCGCGTTTTCCCTCCGACTCTTCCGTCGCCCATGCCGTCCGCCCTGTTTCTCTCGCCTCACCTCGACGACGCCGCCCTCTCCTGCGGAGGCCTCGCCGCCCGTCTCGCTTCCCAAGGCTGGCGCGTTACGTTCGTCACCCTGTTCACCGCGTCGGTCCCCAACCCGCAAGGCTTCGCGCTTCACCAGCAGACGAGCAAAGGCGTCCCTCCGCACGTCGACTACATGGCGCTGCGCAGACGCGAGGACGTAGAGGCGGCCCGTCACCTAGGCGTTTCGCGCGTGGTGCACTTGCCGCTGCCCGATGCTCCTCATCGAGGCTACACCAATCCGGAGGCCCTGTTTGGCGGCATCCTCCCGTATGACGAAGTCGACCAGCCGCTCGCCGACCACCTGCGTCGTCTGGCCGGAGAAGAGCGTCCCGATCTGATCCTCGCTCCCCAGGCCATCGGCGGCCACGTCGACTATCGGATGACACTTCGTGCCGTTCAGCGTGCCAGACTGCCCGGCGTCCACGCGTTTTGGCGCGACGTGCCGTACGTGATGCGCCGCAACGCGATGCAGGCGCAGGAAACGCCCGACGCGCCGTGGGAAATCGCCATCGAGATAACCGACTTCTTGCGTAGCCGGGTTCAGGCGTGCGCGGCGTACCGCTCGCAACTGGGCCACCTGTTCGGCGGAGAGGCACGGATGGCCGAGACACTCGTCGGCTTCGCGCGCCACGAAGCTGCCGTAGCCAAGTTGCCCGGACGCGCCGCCGAAGTCGTCGCTTGCCGGTCAAAAGCGGACGCCGAGTTCGTCCAGCGCGCCGTCACTCAGAGCGGTGGCGGTGGACAACCCAGCTATCCTGCCCCTCAGACGCCCCCTCCACAGATGCCTTATGGAGCGCCGCCCAGCAGCGCGCCGACACAGCGCTATGCCACAGCGCCCGCTCCGCCTCGCCGCGACCTACCGGGACATGGCGCACCGCCGAGTCGCCCGATCCAGACGCAGCCTCGCTACCAGGGCGACGGGCACACGTTCGGAGCGCCCACCTTTGCTCCGGTCGTGGTGCCAGCCCATGCTCGCCCGATAGAGATCGACATGGTGCGGTCGGGCGTCACCGACTTCGTTCCACTCAGCGGATCTTCCCAGCCCTCCTCTTCGGGCGACGGACACCGCCGCAGCCTGCCCATGGTCAGCGTCGGACGTCCCTTTCCCGTTCCGTCCCACACGGGGCTGCACGACGTCAGCCAGCCTCGTGCCATCTCGTTCGGTTCGACGCCGCAACGCCGCCGGGTGACGCCCGCATGACGCGACGCGATCAGCGAACTCGGCAACCGAGAACGCGAGACGGATCCCGCTCCGGATGAGCGGTTAACTTGCCGCGCACCCATCCGACTCATCATGCAGCGACTCGTCTCGGTCCTCTCCCTCCTCACGCTCTCCGCCTGCGCAGGCTTACCCTCTTCCGCCCCCCGGGACGTAACGGAGAGAGCGCCGACCTGGACGCTAGATTCGCGCGACGACGCCCTCGGCACACGAACTTTCGTCCTCGACTGGGCCGACGAACCGATTGCGTTTCTCGACACACTGGAGATCCACTTGGGCGGATTCTCAGGACTAGACGTGATGGAAGACGGATCGCTCATCCTGCTGACCGACCGAGGGCCGAACGTCGACGCCTCGGCTGTTGCAGGCGGTCCGGCCAAATTGTTCGCAGACCCACTTTACGCTCCCCGCATCGTCAGCATCGCATTTCAGGGCGACGACGGACTGGATGAGCGAGGCTCCGCCACCCTGCGCACCCCCGACGACCGCGACGCGTCCGGCTTGCCTCCCGCTCCAGACGCCCGTGTCGAAACCGAGGCTGCGCTGGGACCTACACTCTCCCCCCTGCCATCCGATCCGTGGGGCATCGACGCAGAGGGCATCGCCGTCGTCGGCCCTGACCTGTGGATCGCCGACGAGTACCGTCCGTCGCTGTGGCGCGTGAGCAGGGAAGACCGCACCGTCCGCGAGCGCTTCACGCCGATGCCGTCGCATCCGCTCGACCGTGCGCTACCCGACCTGCTCGGCGGGCGCGTGCCCAACCGGGGCTTCGAAGGCGTCGCCTCGGTCGGCGGGCTGATCTATGCCGCCCTTCAAAGCCCGATGCAGGTCGAAGGTGCCGCGCCCGCCACGCCGTTCGTGCGCATCGTCCGCCTCAACCCACTCACCGGACAGGCCGATGTGCTCGCCTACGCGCTCGACGGAGCGGCGAGCAAAATTGGCGATCTGGCCGCCGGTCCTGACGGACGCCTGCTCGTACTCGAACACGGTCCCGGCGCCACAGCCACGGGCGAGCCGCTGACCGGACCGGACGACGGATGGTCGGCTCACGTCTACGCCGTCGACCTGGCGAATGCCGCACCGCTCGCAGCCGATCAACTTCCCGAGCGCTTTCTGTCTGCGTGGGGTGCCGAACGCGCGGGCGTGCCGTTCCTCTCCAAGACGCACCTCCTTGACTTGGGCGAGTTTGGATGGCCGAACGAGCAGCGAAAACCCGAAGGCCTAGCCGTGCTCTCCCGCAACCAGTTGGCGATTCTCTCCGACAATGACTACGGACTCGACGCACCCGCGCTGGACGGCGCTGCGGTAGCAACCGGATTGCCGACGCTGCTGATGCTCTTCGACCGCGTCGACCTGCGCGTGCGCTAGATCAATCCAGTATCGTTTTCCATCCTTCGCCTTACAGAGCGCCCCAATCGGATCACGAACGATGCTAAGCGGCTGGGAAACTGCCGACTGAGGGTCCAAGCAGCGCCAACTGCACCGTAACGCTGCACCACCTCCAGATCAGCGAACTGACGCTCTTTCTGCGCGACGCCCTTCGTACCTGCTGTGCAGTTGGCATGATACAGCACCAAGTCGGAGGGGGGCGGCCATCCCTGGCTGCGCGCTGCGAACGTAACAGGGAGTTTGGTCCACCGAACTTCAGATTGGTGGGGTAGCACGTGGTTGATTGCAGCCTGATCATTCCATTCAGGATGCTCGTCCATAGCAGCGAGAACCTGACGGAAAAACGATGCCACACGCGAGGAGCATCTCATCGCTACGAATCCAACATTGACCTCCGTATCGGTAGATGCTGCTCGCTCGGTCTGGAACGCTAAGTCCAACGTACGATCAGCCGCAAACAGCGCGTCGAGGTACGGGACAGGATCACGCGCAAACACAATATCCACGTCGCTCCAAATGATCACGTTGCTTTCGTTCTCAATTACGGACTCCACCTGAAGAGCTAGCTTCTCGCAGATACAATCGCGAAACGACCGAGTCATGAAATCGCCTGCACCTTCGATCTCCAGCACCCGAGGCACGTCCGTCAGAGAGGCGGGAAGAGTAGGCGCGTAGTACCGATCGTAGAGTAGCTGGTGCGAAGGCGTGTGACAGGAGTAGACCAGCATGGCCGAAGAATACCCACGTTGGTAAAACGAACGCAACTATGGCCCATCTCGAACTCAAATCCGCGGAGCTAACGGTCACATCCTGTTTTCTGATAGAACTGTCCCAACGCGAACTACGCAGCCACCAACTCGGCGTCGTCCTGGCGGTACTTTTTGAGCTTGTTGCGGATCGTGCGGGCGCAGATGCCCAGCGCTTCGGCGGCCTGCTGCTGGTTGCCGCCCGACTCGCCGAGCGCCTGTTCGATCATCGTCCGTTCGACTTCGGCCAGCGTCATGCGGCTTCCGTCGGACAAGACGCCGATAGGACCGCTGCTCGACGCGGATCCCGCTCCCGGACCGTCGCTGAAGAAGTTGTTCATCACGTCGCCCGGCTCGACGACTTCGCGGTCGGCGGCGAGGACGACGCCGCGGTGGACCATGTTTTCGAGTTGGCGTACGTTGCCGGGCCACTCAAACGCTTGAAAACGGGCCAGCAGCGCAGGCGCCATCTCTTTCTCGGGCAGACCGTAGAGATCGGTGTATTTGGCCGAGAAGTGCTCGCAGAGACGTGGCACGTCGCTCAGGCGCTCGCGGAGCGGCGGGACGTAGAGCGGGAAGACGGCGAGGCGGTGGTAGAGGTCGGCGCGGAAGATGCCGTCGGCGATGGCGTCCTGAAGATCGCGGTTACTCGTCGCCACGACGCGCACGTCGACGCGCTGCGGTTCGTTGGAGCCGACTTTGGTGAACTCCTGCTCCTGCAACACGCGCAGCAGTTTGGCCTGGATCGGCAGATCGATCTCGGTGATCTCGTCCAGAAGCAGCGTGCCGCCGTCGGCCTGCTCGAACGCTCCGGTCATGTCCTCGATGGCGCCGGTGAAGGCGCCCTTGCGGTGGCCGAACAGGTGGCTCTCGACCAACTCGCGCGGCAGGTTGGCGCAGTTGAGCGTGACGTAGGGTCCGTCGGCTCGATCGCTCTCCTGGTGGATCAGGCGGGAAAGGATCTCCTTGCCCGTTCCGCTCTCGCCGTGTACGAAAACCGGCGCCCGACTCTGCGCCACGCGCGGCAGCAACGCTTTGAGTTGCTGAACGGCGGGATGCTCACCGATGTACGCCACCTTGCGCGGCTGATCCGCTGACTGCTTGCCGACGTTCTTGCGGCGCCGCTTTCCCTTGACCGGCACAGCGTCCGGCAGCGACTCACCCGGCTCCTCGGCCAGTCTGGTCTGGACGCGTTCGAGCAGCACTTGGGTCGAGAACGGCTTGGCGATGTAGTCGACCGCTCCAACGCGCATCGCTCCGACGGCGTGCTGGACGTTGGCGTGCGCCGTGATCATGATGACGCGGGTCGTCGGGTACGTCTCGCGAATGTGGGCGAGCAGTTCTAGCCCGTCCATGTCCGGCATCTTGAAGTCGGTAATGACGAGATCGAACGTCGTCTCCTTGAGCGCCTCTATCGCATCGAACGCGGACGCGCACGCCGTCACCTGAATGCCTTCGCGCGTGAACAGGCGGTCGATGACGCCGTGCAGCAGGTGCTCGTCGTCGACGTAGAGGATGTGCGGGGCGGAAGCGTCGTTCATAGCGGCGGAGTGTGGAGGCGTGACACCCAACGTGCCTGCAAACCGTCTGCCGAGTGGACCTGAGCACGCTGGACGAGTGGTAAGCCTTTCCGGTAGGAAATGTTTTCCACGCGCTCCACTGCCGCTCTCTGCTCTCAGAGTGCGGCAGTGGAGCGCCAGACCGGAGAATCGCGTCTACATCGTCGGAATCGACAACCGGAAACACGTGCCGCGCTGCGCATCCGTCGTGTGGGTCGTCAGCGAGCCGCCGTGTGCTTGGGCGATGCGCCGCGCGTAGGGTAAGCCGAGGCCGAGGTGCCGCGCCTTGGTCGTATAGAATGGCTGAAAGAGCGGTTCAGGCGGCCCGGCGAGGATCCCCGCATTCCACACGTCGAAGTAAAGCGCGCCATGGTCTGCGTTCGGGTGAACGTGAACGAGTACGGTCTCACGGCACGCTTCGAGCGCGTTGCGCACGATCGACAGGAGCGCGCGCAGCAGCAGGTCTTCGTCAGCCTCGAACGTGCCCGGCGCTTCGATGTCGACGACGAGCCGGTTGGCGTCCGGCATCAGCCCGGCGATCATCCGCTCGGACAGCACGTCGGGCGTCGTGGCGATGCAAGTCGGCGCCGGGCATGCCGCGACGATGTCCAGATCGGCGACGACCTGATCGATGCCTCGTACGCTCTCGAAGATGCGAAACGCGAGATCGCGCTGATCCGCCGACCCGAGCGTGTCGGTGAGCAAATCGGTGTAGCCTTCGATCGACGAAGTCAGACTCGACAGGCGATGCTTGAGTACTTGAGCCAGTCGCGCCACGTCCGCTTCCGACTGAGGAATGGGCGACAGCGACGAGGGCGGAGCGGGCATCAGAGCGGAGGACAGCAATGAACGACGCGGTTGGTGGCGAGAGGGATGCACCCAGCCTTTGCCAGAACGG
Organism: Rhodothermales bacterium; assembly: GCA_963793245.1. GTDB lineage: Bacteria > Bacteroidota > Rhodothermia > Rhodothermales > BA12 > CAXBBB01. The sequence goes on along the minus strand of CAWBZG010000002.1, from coordinate 66,638 downwards.
TGCCGCGCCCGATCTGCCGCCAAAGGGCACCCAGAGCCGCCCTCCTCCCTAGCACGCGGAAAGCCCTGACGCGGACACCTTCCGCCGGGTGGAACGGCTTACCCAGACGTCAGCCTTCGCTCAGCATCTGATTCAACAACGCAAGGCTGGAAGGACGATCGTCTGCGAACAAGACCGAAAAGTCGAGCCGAAAGCCGGGTAGCGCGCTACTCTCGAACGGATGTCCCGCTTCCGGCGTCACCTCAGCGAAGCGTCCATCGTCGCCCAGACGGTAGAACTGAGATTCCTCTCGCAGCGGATCGACGATCCAATACTCGCGCGTGCCGACTCGCTCGTACCCCGCCCGCTTGTCGACGTAATCGCGGCGCTTGGACGACGGCAGACACGATCTCGACGGCTACGTCCGGCCCGTGTGAGAGATCGAGGCGGCGCACGATCCCACGCCGCTCCTCGCTAACGAACAGGATGTCCGGCTCAAACCCGCTCCGACCGTCCACGACGACCGGCGTGCGCGACCCAAGCACGATGCCTAATTGCCTCTGCTCGGCATAGACACGCATCAGGATGAGCAGATAGGCAAAGAGGTCTTCGTGTTCGTACGTCGGCATGTCGGTGACGATTCTCCCGTTGATGAGATCGGCTTTGTAGTCGAGGTCCAGTGCGAGGAAATCGTCGTACGTGAGCAGCTCGGCATGGAGCGGACGGCGGCGCGGCGAGCGTGTGCGGGTGAGCGTGGACATGGCTAGAGGGTTTGCGATAGAATACGAACGTCCCAAACGCGCAAACGCCCGCCCCTCCGTGAGGAAAGGCGGGCGCGTTGGTTCTGGCGGTGAGCCGGTTTAGCGTGCGACCGTCAGCGTGTTGGTCTTCACGCCCTGATCGGTGACCAGGCGGTAGACGTACGTTCCGGCGGCGAGCGCGTGGGCGGCGAGCGACGTGTCATGCGTTCCTGCGGGACGCATCTCGTCGACCAGGACGGCGACCGAACGGCCCAGCATGTCGAACACTTCCAGGCGCACATTGCTGGCGGTCGGCAGACCGTAGTAGAGCGTGGCTTGATCACGTGCCGGGTTCGGGGCGCTGGCGAGCGTGAGCGTCTGAGGCGCGCCCTGATCGGCAATGCTCGTGAGCGTTCCACCGACGAAGGCGACGCGCTCAATCGCGATCTCGAAGTCTTCGCCTTGGCTGGCGAGCGGGTAGAACGCGATCAGCGTCACGTCGCTGGCGTCGAGCGCACCTTCGGCTCCCCCGATGCGGGCAAACTGCGACAGCGGGATGCGGACGGTTTCGCCTGCATTCAGGTTCGCCGTAGCGACGAACTGCTGCGCCCAGTCGGTGATCGACGCTTTTTCGAGCGCGATCTGGACGCGGCCTGTCGAAGCGGCTGTGATCTCGACGCCGTCGAAGTCGGTCAGGTCGACCGGCTGGCCTCCCGAGCGGAGGTAGCGGAACAGGCTGGAGAACTCACCCTGGCGGCCCGAAAGGGTCGCGGCGCGTTCGACGGCGTACGTTCCGCCCGGCTCGTCGGCGTCCGGCGCGGCGGTCGTCTCGAAGCGGTCGACGCTCGTTCCAGGTCCCGCCGTGTAGCTCCACGTGCCGTCGGCGAAGTAGAACTGATCGCCCGAGCGCACGTCGTCGATGACGAAGCTGCCGTCGAAGATCGGTCCGACATCCAGCTTGGCCGTCGCGTAGAGGCTACCGTCGGTGGGCGCCGGGATGGTGAGCGTCTGGGTGACGTTCGAGCGCTGGGCGACGCCCGACTCGCTGCGGCTGACCGATCCGGTCACATTGACCGTCACGGTTTCGCCTGTCGTGTTGCGCATCCGCAAGGTCACGGCTCCGTTGGCATAGGCGCCGTCGACGACGTAGACGCTCGGCGTGTGGCCTTCTTTGCGGAACGTGACAGGTGCGTCGGCGGCAAGCTCGGCGAGCACGTTGCGGACCATTTCGGCGGTGTAGACCGGCGCAACACTCCAGACCTGGAGGTTGACGACCGACAGCGCACCGGCGGGCACATCGTACTGGTTAGGCGCAAACCGGCTCTCGACGATGTAGCCGTCGGGCATGCGGTAGGCGACGAAGCTGGCCGCAAAGTCGACGCTGCCGTCGGCGTGGGCGAACTGCGAGAGCACGAAACGCTGTCCATCGACGTCGAGCATCTGGACGCTCTCCATCCGGCCTCCGCCTAGACGGTCGCACGTGGCTTTGGCGTGGTCGTAGAGGACTCCGCCGGGGCTGAGCGCTCCGAACATCGCACCGATCCGGCGTCCGTCGGGGCGCACGTAGTCGGCGGCGACCACGTCGCGGGCGTTCGTCACACCGAGCAGGTCGGCGGGCGTCACGTTGAGGGCGCTCGTTCCGACTGGTCCCTGGATGGGTACCAATCCGGCGAGCGTACCGGTGCCGTCCTTGCCGGATGACGTGCCGAACGGCACAGCCATCGGAGCGGCGAGAATCGACGCGCGGGCGGCGACGTCCTGGCGGCGCATGAACAGGCGCTGAGCCAGCAGCGTCGCCATCGAGCCGTCGCTTTCGACGCCTGCGTTGCCACCGCCCGACGTGTTACCGCCGGTCGTGACCGCGTTGGCCTCGTCGTCTTCCGACTGATCGCCGTCGTCGTTGTTGGGGTCCGAGTCGGGATCGGGCTGATCCGATGCGGTCACCTGAGCGACGTTGACGAGCGCTTTGGCCGAGTCGACCTTGGCGACGTACGTCAGCGTCTCGACAACGTCCGACCCGCTGTAGGCGAGGTCCGGCGCGTTCCACGTGATCGTGCGGCTGCTGGCGTCGTAGCTCGCCGATCCCGGCTGCTGGACGAAGCTGCCAAACGTCAGGCCGACCGGGAGCACGTCTTGGACGACGACACCCGTCGCCGATCCTGGGCCGCTGTTGGTCAGTGCGAGGCTGAACGTCACGTCGTCACCGACGGTCGGCGCAGCGTCGCTGGCGTACTTGGCGAGCGAGAGGTCGGCGGGCTGAACCGCGTTGATCGGCGCGCTGGCCTGATCGTCCTCGTTCGCGTCGTCGTTGTTCGGCGTCGAGTCGGGATCGGGCTGGTTCGACCGGGTCACCTGAGCCTTGTTGGTCAGCGATCCCGGAGCCGTCACGAGCGCGCGGAGGTGCAGCGTGGCCGACGCGCCGTTGGCGAGGCTACCCACGTTCCACTTGTGATTGGCGAAGTTGTAGCTGCCCTTTGAGGCGTTGGCGCCGACGAACGTCAGGCCAGCCGGAAGCTCGTCCTTGATCTGGACTCCGGTCGCCTTGCTCGGGCCGTCGTTGGTGACGACGATCGAGTAGACGATCTCTTCGCCGACGCTCGGGCTGGCGTTGTCGACCGTTTTGGTCAGACTCAGGTCAGCAGCGACGACGGTGATGTGGGCGGTGTCCTGGTCGTCTTCGGTGGCGACATCGTTGCCCGGCGTCGAGTCCACATCCGGCTCGTTGGCCGTCGCGACTTGCGCCGTCGTCGACAGCGGTCCGGGGACTGTGGCCGTGGCGACGAGATCGAGCGTGACGCTCTGACCCATCGGCACGTTACCGACCGTCCAGATACCCGTCGTCTCGTCGTAGGTACCGACACTTGGGTTGGCGCTGACGAACGTCAGGCCCGGCGGGAGCAGGTCTTTGAGCGTGACACCGCTGGCGTCCGAAGCTCCGGCGTTTTCGAGCGTGACGCGGAAGGTCACGTCGTCGCCCAGATCGGGCGTGGTCGAGCCGACGACTTCGTTGGTGACTTCCAGGTCGATCTGCACGCCGCCGAGCGTCACGTCGTCCTGGTCGTCTTCCGATGCGATGCCGTTGCCGGGCGTCGAGTCGGCATCCGCTTCGTTGGCGCTGGCGACCTGGGCCGACGCCGTGAGCGCGCCGGGCTTCTCGACGCGAACGACGATCTGAAGCTGCGTGTTACCGCTCGCGGCGAGATTGCCGACCGTCCACAGTCCGGTGTTCGGGTCGTAGCTGCCGTTGCCGGTGTCGGACACGTAGACGAGTCCGGTGGGGAGCGTCGGCAAAACCGTGATGCCGCTGCCGTTGGACGGGCCGTTGTTGTCGAGATCGAACGTGAGCGTGACGTTGTCGCCGACGTTGACGTTGGCAGCGCTGGCTGTCACGTCCAGTTCGAGGTCGATCAGAGGCGTGACCGTGACGCTTGCCTTGGCCTCGTCGTCTTCGCTCTGGTCGCCGTCGTCGTTGGCGGGCGCCGAGTCGACGTCGGGCTGATTGGCAGCCGATACCTGGGCGATGCTCGTGAACGTGCCGTCCGCATCGGCGCGGACCGTGAGTTCGAGCGTGGCGCTCTCGCCGATGGCGAGGTCACCGACGGTCCAGTCGCCGTTGGCAAACGTGCCCTGTCCCGGGTTGCTGCCGATGACCGTGAGGCCTGCGGGAATCGCGTCGGCTACACTGACGCCGGTCGCATTTGCCGAGCCGTCGTTGCGGACTGTCACAAGGAACGTGGTCGTCTCGCCGCGCGCAATCGTGCCGTCGGCGACCGTGTTGGTCAGGCTCAGGTCGATCTGCGTGCCACCGACCGTAGCGCTGGCTTGGTCGTCTTCGCTGGCGTCGTTGTTGCCGGGCGTCGAGTCGGGATCGGGCTGATCCGACGCGGTCACCTGGGCGCTGTTGGTATTGGCTCCGGCCTTGGTCACGCGGGCGACGATTTTGAGCGTCTTGGACGTGCCCTGAGCAACCGAGCCGACGTTCCACACGCCGCTGTTCGCCGTGTAGCTTCCGCCGCTGTCGTTGGACAGGTAGGCGAGGCCGGCGGGCAGCTTGTCGGTGACCTGGACGCCCGTCGCGTCGCTCGGTCCGTCGTTGGTGATGCGGAGTGTGAACGTCACGTCATCGCCGACGACAGCCGTCGCGCTGCTGGCCATCTTGCTCAGGCTTAGGTCGGCCTGCTGTCCGGTGACGATGGCGAACGCTTCGTCGTCTTCGGACTGATCGCCGTCGTCGTTGGCGGGCGCAGAGTCGACGTCGGCCTCGTTCGCTGCCGTCACCTGAGCGACGGCTTTGAGCGGACCGGCTTGCGTGACCCGCGCCACCACTTTGACGACGCGCGACGCGCCTGCGGCAATCGCCCCGGCATCAATGATGACGGTCTGACCCGACTGCGAGGTGGCGGCTCCGCCGTTGTCGCTGACGTAGGTCAGTCCAGCGGGCAGCACGAACTGGCCCTTGACGCCGGTCGCGTTGTCCTTACCAGCTGCGTTGGCGAGCGTGACGGTAAACTCGACCAGATCGCCGACATTGGGCGTGGCTTCGTCAGCCGTAACCGTCGTCGACAAGTCGATTTCGGGCGGACGGACGACCTGAGTCGTTTCGCGTGCTCGGTTGTTGCCGCTGTTGGTTTCGGGCGTGCTCGACGAGATCGACGCGACGTTTTCGAGCGTCGTGCCGTTCGGCGCCGTCACATTGACCTTGACGGTAAAGACCGCCTGGGCGTTGCTGGCGAAGTCAGTCGACTTGGTGAACGTGATTGACTGCCCGCTCTGGCTCGTCGCCCATCCAGCGGGAGCCGTCGAAGAGACGTAGCTGACACCGGCCGGAAGCTGATCCGAAACGGTCGCGCCGGATGCGGCGTCGGGGCCTTCGTTTTTGGCCGTCAGCGTGTAGACGATCTGTCCGCCCGGCAGGACCGGATCGGCGTCGTCGGTCTTGGTGATGCTCAGATCGGTGCCCTTGCCGACGGTCGTCGTGGCGCTGTTCGAGCCGCTGACGATGTTGGTCGTGCCCAGCGTCGCCTTGCGGTAGCCGACGATGGCCTGGTTGAAGAGCGTCGTGCCGTCGGCGACGCCTGCGTTGACGGTCACCTGAAAGCGAACGGTCGTGCTGGCGTTGGCCGCGAGCGTGCCGCCATTCGATCCGTTGGCGCCCGTCCCCAGGCGGAAGACGACCTCTTTATTGGCCGAACTGTACTCGGCCTGGTCGTTGCCCGCTCCGTCGCTCTTGGCGCCGACGTTGGCGCCCGTCACGATGGTCAGCGAGCCGGGTTTGTAAGTGGTATTGGCCGGTATAGCGTCCGTCAAGATGACGTTCTTCGCATCGTCCGGCGTGGCGGCGTCGGCCTGGTTGGTGACGACCATCGTGTATTCGAGCACATCGCCCGCCTCGGGCTGGCCGCCGTTGAGGTCGCGCAGCGTCTTGACGACGGTTACGTCCGGCTCGTAGATCTCGGACGCGAACGTGAGCACTTGGATCGAGATACCCTCGCCGCTGCCCCCCGCAATCGTCACGTTGGCGCCCGTGTCGCCGTTGGCGAGCAGGTTGGCACCGCTGTTCGGGTTTTCCGCGTAGAGCACGTCTACGTCCGTCGAGAAGTTGTTGGCGTAGGCCGGAATGTTGTTGATGGGCTGGACGCCGAACATCGAGATCGTCGCGTTGCCGAAGTCGTCGACCGGGTTGACGGCGTTGCTCAGCTTGGTGCCGTTGACCGAAAAGAAGTCGCCCTGTCCGGCGCCTGGCTTGCCTTTGTCGCCGTCGTAGAGCACGACGCCGACGTACGGGCGGAAGCTGCCGCTCAGGGGCGTCGTAAACCCATCGGGACGCACGGTGATGTTGGCGACGTTGCCATTGCCGCCCGAAGCGTTGACGGTTCCGCTGCCATCGAAGACCGACAGGTTGCGGAAGGGTTGGGTGGGGTCCTCGTAGGCCACGACGAGCGTCCACGCCGCCCAGCCGTTGGTTCGCTGCTCAGCATCCACGTCAGCGACCGTATAGACGCCTGCTCCCCCCTGCTGCACGAGCGCCGTCACCTCGGCGAAGTAGCCCCGCGTGTACGTGTCGGCGTCCGACTGCTGCGCGTCGACCGAGACGTAGCTGTAACCAGTCGTCGAGGGCAGGTCGAACTTGACGTTCGGCAAGCCAGCGCCGTTGTTCGGGTAGTTGTTCAGGCTCACCTCGCGCGTGCCCCAGTAGAGTCCGGCCCACACGACCGAAGCGCCAGCAGGCAGAGTAAGCTGCGAACTGGACGAGTTGAACGTCGACGCCACGTTGTCTACGTCGAGGTTCTGCAGAAAGAAGTTGTTGTTGCGCGGCTCCCCGCTGCGCTCCGGCGTCGGGTTGGCGCCTGCCAGTACGCGCTCGCATTCGCGAAGCGCCTTCTGTGCGTCGCTGTTGCCGTTCGTGTTGTTGAGCGATCCGTTGGTCGGATTGGCGTCGTTGTCGCACGTGAGCGACGTGTTGGCGGCGTAGGCGAAGTCGCCGTTGACGTTGGCCGAGAAGCGCTTGGAGAAGTCGCGGGCGATCTGCGCGTCAGCGGTCGGAGCGAAGGCGAAAAAGCCCAGGAGCAGGCAGAGGCTCGTGGCGAGCGTGCGCGAGGCGGAGGAGAAAAGAGGCACCGGGGTGAGCGGTTAGAGAATGGAGACGTGGCTATCCATCCGGTTTGTCAACTACCGTGCCTACCGGTCTCGATTCTCATTTCAATACACCTATTCATCACCAACACAAACAAACACTTAGCCACCTCTCCTTTCGAGAGATTAGAAGCCCAAATCGGTACTCGTTTGGTGGTTATGGGTACTGCGCGTCTCACCTTGATCCTGGCTCGTCCCAGCTTGATTCAGGCTCGGCGATTCGTCTCCTCTCACCTTGCGACACATTCGCCATACTATCGGCAACTTGCTGACGCGCATGCGCTGCCAGCCGACGCCACCTTCCCTTTCTTCGCTTACCACTCCACTATGCACCGAGTCCTGTTTGTCCTCGCACTCCTCCCTCTCATTGCCTGCGGCTCGTCCGCCCCGCTGCTTCCGACGCATTCTGCGCCGACCTCAGTCGTCATAGACGGTGACGCATCCGACTGGCAGGGCGCGCTGACGGCTGCCGAGAAAAGTCCCGTCACCTTGGGCGTGCGGTCGGACGCCGAGTACGTCTACGTGGCCGTCGTAACGAGCGACCGCGCGATAATCCGCCAGACGCTGCTCACAGGGATGGTCGTCTGGCTCGACGCTGACGGCGGTAAAGGGAAAGGCTTTGGCGTTCACTTCCCACTTGGAGCCATTCGCGAAGGGCGGGCGCTCGACCCGGCTGCCCTTCGCGGAGAGCGGCGCGGCGGCGATGCGGAAAACAGCGCTCGACTTCGCGAGATGACGCGCGAACTGGCTATCGTCCAAGGCGACGACCGACTGGTCATGGAACGCGCCGCCGCAACTGGGATCGCGTCCGACGTATCGCTCCAAAACGGCACGTTGACGCTCGAACTCAAAGTGCCGCTTGCCCAGACAGGCTCATCGCCATTCGCTGTCGGAGCGCGGCGGGGCAGCACGATCGGCGTCGGCATTGAAACGCCCGAACTCGACCGCGAAGCGCTGCGGTCACAGATGCAGGGTCAGCGCGGACAAGGACAGGGCGGTCGTGGAGGACGCGGCGGCGGCATGCGTGGCGGACAAGGCGATCGCGGCGGCGCAGGTGGCGCGCAACGCGGCCAGATTTCCAATCCAGTTTCGGTCTGGGTGCGCGCCGCACTAACGGGCTGAGACAGCTACCAGCCCATCCGCTCAACCGTCGTTGTGATATGGGCGAGGTGGTGGCGCCCGTGCCACGCGTACGTCCCGGCATGACGAGCCAGCGGGTTGATACTGCCGTCGTCGGGATGGACAAACGTCCGTGCGCGCTGCTCGGGCGTGAGGCTGCGAAAGGCTGCGACCCAGCGACGGTGGAGCGCGTCCAGCAGATCGAGGCTGTCGGTGATGGGCGCGGCGTAGTCGGCGAGAGCGGCAACGGCAGCTTCGTCGTACGGCTTGATCGTCGGCGTGTCTTCGGTCAGCGTCCAAAGCGTGCGCAGGTAGCCGTTCAAGTGGCTGTCGGGCAGGTGGTGGACGACCTGCCGCAGCGTCCATCCGCCTTCGCGGTAGGGCGTGTCGAGTTGCGCGTCGGTCAACCCGTCGGCGGCGGAGCGAAGTAGACCGGGCAGCGCTTCGATCTGGTCGACCCAGGCAACGAACTGACTATCCGAGACGGGACCTTGGTGTGTAAATGGGCCGATGGGGTAGCGGAGATCGGACATCGCGTCGGGGAAAAGCGCGGGATACGCTGGTGGTGGTCAGTTGAGACGGTCTCTGATGCGTTCGTAGAGCCAAGCTTTAGCCGTCGTCCAGTCGCGGCGAGCGGTTGCGGATGAGACGGAGAGCACGTCGGCGGTTTCGTCGATGGTGAGGCCGACGAAGAAGCGGAGTTCGACGATGCGGGCGGCGCGGTCGTGCTCGGTTGCCAGTTGGGTGAGCGCGTCTTCTAAGGCGAGAACGGCGTCGCTGCGCGTATCGGCGAGGGCGAGGGCTAGACCAGGTTCGAGTGTTACGGGGTGCTGTCCGCCGCCGCGTTTCTGGGCACTCCGCTCGCGCGCGTGATTGACGGTGATCTGGCGCATGACGGTTGCGGCCAGGGCATAGAAGTGGGCGCGGTCGTTCCAGTCGGCGCTGCTCGCTCCGGCGAGTTTGAGGTAGGCCTCGTGGACGAGTCCGGTCGTGTTGAGCGTCTCGCTGGCCCCACGCCTCCGCTCGCGCCGCGCGATGCGCCGCAGTTCGTCATAGACCAACGGGTAGAGCCTGTCGAGGGCGCCCGCGTCTCCCGCACGGGAGGCGGCGAGCAGCCGGGTTACGTCGGTCGGCGTGGCGGACATCCGAGCAGGAATCAGGAGAGGTGCAGCAATCTACACGGTGGAGAAGACGGGTGCTCACGCTCGTTTCCGGCGCGGACCTGTGAGGTCGGTGGCTACAGGGTGGCGAGTAGGGCGTCAGTGCGCGCGACTCCAGTGGAGTCTTCCCGCTCGGCGAACAGATTGCGGGCTTCCCGTCCCAGTCGGCGTGCTTGATCGGGGGATCGCTCGCGAAGCGTACCGGCGAGGTCGAACAAGAGACGGGCGAAGAAGTCGGCCTCGCGGTGTCCGGCTTGGGCGCACAATCCGGAGCGTCGGCACCCATCGACGGCTTGCGACAAGACGACGACGGAGCTATCCGGCTGACTGGCGCTGCCGAGCAAGCGGCCCAACTGATACCGAGAGCCGAGCGTGACGACGTGATCCGGCCCCAGCGCGCGGCTTCGAATATCGGTCGACGTTCGCTGATAGGCGACGGCTTCGGTAAAGGCTCCGCTCTGAGCCAGTAGCGTGGCGAAGTGCGCCAGCGTCGACGCATGAACGGGATGATCGGCTCCAAGCGTGCGAACTTCGGCGGGGATGATGGCGCGGTAGACCGACTCGGCCTCCCCCAATCGCCCAGCGTCGGCCATCAGTCCGGCGAGCATGAACTGGTTGTCCAGCAGCGTCGGGCTGTCGGCTCCACCGTTAGCCTCTAGGAATGCGATAGCCTGTCGATACTGCGCTTCCGCCGCGACGGTATCGCCCTGCTCCTGCCGCACAATTCCCAGGCTGCCGATGCTGTACGCCGTCATGTCGCGCAACTCGCGGTCCTCCGGCGAGGCAGCGAACAGACGCGCGTAGCCTTCCTGACTCTCTTCGAGCAGCGGTACGGCAGCGTCGGCCTCGCCCTTGCTCCACGCGCGCAGCGTGCCCAGATCCGCCAGCGCCTCGAACAGCGCCGGATCGTCGCGCCCTTTCAGCCCCTCACGAAAGGCGGCGACTGAGGCGACGTAGTGTGTCTCGGCAGCGTCGTAGTCCAGTTGCACGTCTTTGACAGCGCCCAGGTGATAGTGCGTCCGCGCCAGCGCGACGCGGTCGTCGGCGTTGCCGGAACGCGCAGCCACGGTTCGCAAGTCCAGCGCTTGGGTCAACAGCGAGTCGGCCTGCGGGTAGACGCCCAGGTTGACGTACGCCCGCCCAATCTCCATCAGCAGGGCGGCGCGGCGGGCTGGGGCGACGGAAAGGTCCGATAGTATCTGGTCCGCGCCCAGATCGAGCACCTCGCGCGCCGTCACGGTTCTGCCCTGGGCGACACTCGGTTTTGCCGCTTCGAACAAGTCACCCATGAAGTCGGACACGGCTTGCGCATCGGCGAAAGCGGCTTGCGCTCGATCGCGTTCGTCGGCCAGGCGTCCGGCCTGAACCGTCGCGGTCGCGGCGTAGGTGACGAGTAGCAGCAGCAGCGCCCCAGCAAGCGCTGTCGGCAGCGGGTAGCGACGGACGAACGAGCGCGCGCGGTAGCTCCACGTATCGGGTCGAGCGGCGAGCGGCATCCGGCGGCGCAGGCGATCCAAGTCGTCGCCCAGCGCTTCGGCGGTCGGATAGCGGCGCTCAGGTTCTTTGCGCAGCGCCTTCATCATCAGCACGCCCAGGTCGCCGGACAGCCGCTTGCGCAGACGCTCGGGCGATGAGGCGCGCGTCTGAGTAGCGGCTTCGTCGATGACCGACGCAGGCAGAGGCGCGGTTTGTTCGAGAACGGCCTGAGCCAACCGATAGCCCGTCGCGTCGTAGTCCGCAGAGAACGGGCGGCGGCCCGTCAGCAGTTCGTAGAGCAGCGTGCCCAGCGCGTACACGTCGGTCGCGGGCGTGACGGCGTCGCCTCGAATCTGCTCAGGCGCGGCGTACTCGGCCGTCATCAGCGCGCCGCCGGTCCGGGTGTGCGCTTTGTCGTCGGCGTCGGCTCCCAACACTTTGGCGATGCCGAAGTCGAGCAGCTTGACCTCGCCCGCGTCGGTGACGAGCACGTTCGACGGCTTCAGGTCGCGATGAACGACGAGTTGGGCGTGGGCATGCCGAACGGCGTCGACCACATCGCCGAACAGCGCCAGCCGCGCGTCGATGGACAAGCGCTTGCGGTCCGCATACGTGGTGATCGGCTCGCCGTCGACGTATTCCATCGCCAAGAACGGAGCGTCGCCCCGCTCATCGTCTACGCCCACGTCGAGCAGGCGAGCGATGTGTGGATGCGTCAGCCGGGCCAAGATCTGCCGCTCGGCCAAAAAGCGACGCACCAAATCGGGACGCTCGGGCGCGTCGCGGATCGTCTTCAGGGCGACGAGTTGCGCAAACCCTTCGTCCGTCCGCTCGGCGAGGTAGACCGCGCCCATGCCGCCGCGCGCGATCAGCCGCACGATCCTATAGCGTCCGACCCGAACGCCTGCTTCCAACGGCGCTTCGTCCAGCAGCCGCACGCCCACGTCCGGCGCCAGCCCGTCGAAGAAGGCCGACGCGTCGTCGTCCGCCGCGAGCAGCGACTCGACTTGGGCGCGCAGGTCGGCGTCGTCCGCGCACTCGGTGTCTAAGAATGCCGAGCGCTCGTCGGGTGGAAGGGCCAGCGATGCGTCGACGAGTGTGCTCAGTCGGTCCCAGGAGTGTGCCACAGTGCGGTTGTCCGCGAAGCCGAGCGGCGGCTTCTGGTGGAGGAAAACGGGGCCGCTCGAGAAAAACTTCGTGGTGGCGTGAGCGGATCGGTGGCGAAACGGGGTGAAGAAGACAGAACCACCTCCCAACTCACGCGCCGACGCCCCAGAATAGGGGCAGTGGTCCAACCGATCAAACGCGCCGCCTCCTCTCCGCCCATGAATCGCCTCCACACCCTCGCCGCGCTGCTCGTCGCCGCGTGCCTCGCGCCCGCCGCCCTCGCCCAATCGACGTTCGAGACGACGATGCGCGTCGATCACACGTTCGCGTTCGGCACAGCCGACCTCCGCGCGTTCGCGCCCTCCTACTTCGCCGCCGCCGACGAGTACCTGTTCGTCACGCTGCAAGACACCTACGGCGAAGAGTTCACCGGCCACCGCTACGGACGCTCCGGTTCGTCCGATCCGATCTGGCGAACGTCCGACTACGCGCCCGAGGGGAGCTTCTCGTCCAACTCCAACCCCAACTACGCATCGCCCAATCTGTGGCACGTCATCCCCGGCAACTTCGACGACGACGCAGGCATGGAGTACCTCGTGCGATGGGTCGAGAACATGACGCCGCGCGTCAACCTGTTCGACACGCCACTCGTCGTTTCGTCGCAACTGCATCCACAAGAAGCGTCGCTGCTGACCCCGTTCGGAGGCGTGTGCAACTACTTCCCGCGCGACGCAGTCTCGCTGGGCGACTTGGACGGCGACGGCGTCGAAGAGTGGGTTACGATCAATGGCGGCGGTGAAGCACAGGGCGCGTGCGTGGCGCCTCCGCGCGACCAACTCACGGTCATCGAGTGGCGCGAAGGCGACGGCAAAGACATCGAAACCGGATTCCAGTTCTACGGCTCGGCGGGCTTCGCGGGCAACCGGCAGCTCGTCCGCTACGTCGCGGCAGGCGACCCCGACGGCGACGGACGCACCGAAGTCGTCGTCGTCGCCTCAGGAGGCAACCGATCGGGCGGCCCGCTGGGACCGCTGGGCACGCCGGGCGGCCTGTTCGTCTTCGAGGTCGATCCGGTCACGCTCCAGCTCACACCTGACGGTTCCTCGCCCTCTACCGATCCGTTCGCAACGACGACCACCATCGGCGATGCAGCGGGGACCGCTCCCGGATACGCAGGCGGCCTGTCCATCGCCGACATCGACGGCGACGGCACGCAGGAAATCGTGCTGGGCTACAAAGGCTCGTCAGGGCCAGGCAACGTGGGCGGCGTCCGCGTCTACCGGCTCGACGGCACTGCCAACGGTGCCAACCGCTACACCGGCTCAGACGTAATCACCGGCCTGACTGGACTGCACGGATTCGCCGTCGGCGACTACGACCGCGACGGGCGCGCCGAGATCTACGCCACGCGTCCGAGCGAGAACGGCGTTCGCGGCTGGGAGCACAGCGGCGACGCGGGCGATCTGACGCCCCAAGCCTTTCGCAGCTTCGCGTTCGGCGAGGAAATCGGAGTCGGCGCGGCGCTTCGCTGGGCGGCTCCGGCTCCCAACGGGCGGACGCTCGACACGTTTGCTCCGTCGGGCGCGGCGCAGGCGCTCCACCCCAACGCCGACGATGCGCACCCCGAACTGATGGCGGCCACGCTGGGCGCACTGCACCTGTTCGAGGCCACTCCGGCGCTCGTCGCACTCGACCTCGACCTGCCGCAGTTGGGACGCCCGGTCGGAGCGGTCGGCGATGCCAATGGCGACGGCGTCCGCGATGTCGTGCTGATGGGCGAAGGCACCTCGTCGGCTACCCTGCCTCCACCGGAGCGGTCGAGGCTAGCGGCACGCTGAGTCTACGCCTCGTCGCAGCCGTTCCTCTTCGCGCGTGCTGGGCGATGCCGTCTGGTTCGACGCCGACAACGACGGACACCTCGACTTGGCCTACACGGGCGGATCGTCGACCGGCGGCGGCGGTGCGGTCAACCTGATCGTGATGCAGAACGACGGATCGGGTGGCTTCACCGAACTGCTGCGCATCGAACGCGGCGTCCGGCTGGGCGACATCGAAGTGCTCGACTACGACTTCGACGGCGACCAGGATTTGCTGATGATGGGCGATCCGTTCGAAGGCGGCACGCCTGCGCTCACCACGCTTTTCCGCAACCGGCTGGACGAAGGCACCATCGGCTTCGGACGCGATACCGAGCACGGCCTGCCCGCACTTTCCTACGCACGCGCCGCATCGGTCCGGCTCGACGGCGGCACGGACAGCTCCGACGACGACCGGCTACTCCTCGCGCTGCAAGGCCGCACGTCGGACGGTAGCGCCTACGCCGGAGTCTGGAGCCGCGCGCCTGGCGACGACGCCTTCGCCAACGAGAACGCGCCCGTCGTCGCCCTCCAAAACGGCGACGTGGCGTGGATCGACGTGATCGGCGATGCGCAGCCCGACCTGATCCTGTCCGGTTCGATCCTCCTGGCCGATGGAGGCGATCCGATCCGCGAGACACTCGTCTACGAGAACACACCCGGCCCGAACGGTCCCGGCTTCTCGCCGAGCAGTTCGACCCAGGTGCGCGGCCTCCCGACAACCGACACCCGCTACCTCGCCCCCGCCGACTTCGACCGCGACGGGCTGACCGACCTGGTCCTCCGCACGCCCTCACTCGCCGACGAGACGCAGGACCGCTTCGACATCTTCCTGCAGCGGCGCAGCGGATCGGGCAGTCTGGCCGCGACGACGTTCGAGCCACTCGGCCTGCGCCTGGGCCTGTCCGGGCGCGACGGAGGCACGACACCGCTCGTCCTCGTCGCTGACCTGGACGGCGACAGCTACGAAGACCTGCTCCTGTCGGGCCGCTCGTTTCTCGGCGGCTCAGTCAACCAGACGACCGTCTTCCGCAACACGATGACGTTTGCCGATCCTACCGCCATCGGCGGAGCAGCAGCGGGCAGCGCAAAGCAGATGGACGGCCTACTACCGACACCGACCGGCTTGGACGCCGACGCTTCCTCCGATGGACGTGTGACGCTCGACTGGGACGCCGCGCTCGCCCAGGGCAAACTCTCCCAGGCGGATCTCACCTACGACGTTTCGGTCGGCACCAGCGCAGGAGCAACTGACATTGTCGCGCCGCTCGCTGATGTAGGTGGCGGCTTCCGCAAGGCCTTATCGACGCAGCGCAACTTCAGCACCTCGCACCGGCTGAGCGGCCTAGCACCCGGCACGTACCATTGGGGCGTGCAAACGGTCTACGGCTCGCTGTCCAGCCCCTTTGCATCGGGTTCGTTCGTCGTCCCCGAACCGGCGGTAACCGCTGCGCTATCGCTCGACGCGGTGACCAACGGGCAGCCCAACTTCGTCGTCCAACCCGGCGACCTGATCACGTTCGAGGTGAACGTCGGCAACGAAGGGCGTCCCCAGTTCGGACCGGTCGAGAACCTGGCGGGCGTCGGCCTCCAGATTCAGTTCGTGGACGCGGCCGTCGAGTTCGTCGGTGCTCAGGTCGAAAACGGATTTCTCGGATCGACCAATGAAGTCGTCACGTCGGTCAGTCAGGAAGAGGTTGGCGGCGTGCAGGTCGTCGCGATGGCCTTGTCGCGCACCGTCGATACAGGCATCAGCGGGTCGGGTATTCTGGCGGCGGTCACCTTCCGCGTGCGCCCCGACTTCGAGAGCATGGGGGACGAACTCGTCGGCCTGTTGCCCTTCCGCATCGCAAACGTGCTCGCGTTGGATCCGAACGGCGATGAGATCGAACTGACTCCGGTCGATGGGCTGGTCGGCTTCGCGCAACTCTTGGTGTGGCCCGGCGATACAGATGCCAGCGGGACCGTCGAGCCGAACGCGCAGGACCTGCTGCCCATCGGCACGCACTTCGGCAAGACCGGACCGGCGCGCACCGCAGCCGACCCGTTCGACTGGACTGGACAGCCCGCCGCGCCGTGGCCCTACGACGCCACGCCCGACGTTGCCCACGCCGACGCCTCAGGCGACGGCATCGTCGATCAGAACGACGTACTCGCCATCGGTCTCAACTGGATGCGGACGCGCAACCAACCGCTGGGCAAAACGCAGCAGGTTGCCGACGCGACGTGTCCCGTCTCGCTCGATCTGGGTACCATCGGGGCCGGAGAGCGCGTCTCGTTCAGCACCGATCTGGCCGAAACAGCGCGTGGCGTGTCGTACGGCTTCGAGCTACCCGCCGGACTCAGCGTCGTCGACGTGGCGACGTTGGGGTCGCTGGAATCCGACGATCAGTTGTCGTTCCACAAGCAGAGCGAGCGCACGTTGGGCGTCGCGTTTGTGCGCACGAGCGATGGGGAGTTGCAGCAGGGCGAGCGCTTCGTCGTTACGCTGGAAGCCGAGTCCGCCCTGTCGTCCGCGACGGTCACGCTATCCAGCGCCCGCCGCACGTCGGACAGCGGCCTCGCTCTGCTCTGCGGCACCAAGCTGGCAACGTCAACGCTGGTCGCTGGCGCCGACGCATCGCTTCCGACCCATGTCGAACTGAGCAGCCCGGCGCCCAACCCGGCACGCGGCGTCACGCGCATCGGCTACGCCCTGCCGCGCGCTTCAGACGTGCGGATCACGGTCTACGACGCGACGGGGCGCCTCGTCCAGACGCTCGTATCGGGCACTCGTCCCGCGGGAACGCACGATGTCCGCCTCGACGCGTCGGCCCTACCGAGTGGTCTCTACCTCTACCGCATGGAAGCCGACGGAATCGTCCGCAGCGGACGCGTGACCGTGCTGAGATAGCGCTCTCCCAACTGGCGGTCGGTTCGTGGTGGGCTGACCGCTGGGACGCAACGCCTCCGAGTGTGCCGATGGGCGCGTTCGGAGGCGTTCGGCGTTTCAGGTACCATGTCGCCCAACCCCGGCTCCGATCGACGGCGCGTGCCCATTGCTCTCGCATTCGTTCGGCTCTTTCGCGCGGCATCGTCGGCTCGAACCGAGCGTCGTCGGATGTAAACCTGTCCAGATCGGCGTCTGTCCACAGGCCGACAGCGCGACCAGCGAGGTAGGCGGCTCCGCGTGCTGTCGTCTCTACGTCGGATGGTCGGACGACTGGAATCCCGAGCACGTCGGCTTGGAGTTGCATCAGCAGATCGTTGGCCGACGCGCCGCCGTCGACGCGGAGTTCGAGCAGCGGGTGGCCCATATCGCGGGCGATGGCTTCGACCACGTCGGCGACTTGGAGTGCGATGGCGTCGAGCGTGGCGCGTGCGATGTGCGCCGCCGTAGTACCCCGCGTCAGGCCGACGAGTGTGCCGCGCGCGCCCGCGTCCCAATGTGGAGCACCCAAACCGGCGAATGCGGGCACGAACACGACATCGCCACTGTCCTCAACAGATGCAGCCAGCGCCTCGACTTCGGACGCCGAGCGGATCACTCCCAGCCCGTCGCGCAGCCACTGGACGGCAGCCCCGGCGACGAACACGCTCCCTTCGAGTGCATACTTCGCAGCGCCATCGCCCAACTGCCACGCCACCGTCGACAGCAAGCCGTGATCCGACCGCTTCACGTCTGAGCCGGTCTGAGCGACCAAGAAGCAGCCCGTTCCGTACGTGCACTTGGCGCTGCCGGGCCGAACACAGCGCTGACCGAACGTCGCCGCGTGCTGATCTCCGGCAATTCCAGCGATGGAAATCGGGTGCGCAAACAGGTCAGGATGCGTGTGGGCAACGTGCTCTGACGAGGAGACGACGCGCGGCAACAACGAGCGCGGAATGCTGAACAGGGCGAGCAACTCCTCGTCCCATTGCATCGTGTGGAGGTTGAAGAGCAGCGTCCGGCTCGCGTTGGTGACGTCCGTAGCGTGGAGCGCGCCTCGGTCGGCACGGCCTCCGGTGAGATTCCAGACGAGCCAACTGTCGACGGTGCCGAACGCCAGTTCTCCCCGCTCCGCTCGCTCGCGCGCACCCTCGACGTGGTCGAGCAGCCAGGCCAGTTTGGTCGCCGAGAAATACGGGTCGAGCACCAGGCCCGTCCGCTCACGCACCATCGCCTCGTGCCCGTCCGCCCGCAGCCGCTCGCACCAAGCTGCCGTCCGCCGATCCTGCCAGACGAGGGCGCGGTGCAGCGGCTCGCCCGTCACCCGGTCCCACAGCAGCGTCGTTTCGCGCTGATTCGTGATGCCGATGGCCGACACGTCGCGCGCGCCGATTCCGGCCCGCGCCATCGCCTCGTGAGCCACTCCGAGTTGGTCGGCCCACAGATCGGCGGGATCGTGCTCGACCCACCCGGGCTGCGGAAAGTGCTGCGTCAACTCGTCCTGCGCCGATGCGACAGCGCGTCCATCAGCCGAGTAGACGACGGCGCGTGAGGACGTGGTGCCCTGATCGAGCGCGAGGACGTAGGACATGGCGAATGTGGTTGGGCAACCAAAGATCGCGCACCGAGCGCCGACGCACTAGCAGCGTCTTACCGGACGGTTGCCTGCCCCTCGCCAGACGGGTCGATCACGTAGCAGCTAAGCAACCCCTGGGGGTGATGCTCAACCGTCAACACGAAGGCACGCTCGGGGTTGTAGCTGGAGATGACGCTGGTAAACCCGCTCGCCAGCAACCCGAAGTCACACCGTTCGGTCGCCTTCTGCGCCGACATATAGGTGTGCGGCAGACCCGGAATTTCCTCGTCGGTAACGGCATCACGCACGACCTGCATCCACTGATCTCGATCGACGTGTAGCGTGCCTAGCCCGTGCGCTCCGTAGGCCTCGCGCGCTTGCTCGAAAATGACGTCGACCTTCTGGTGTACCTCCTGCATAAAGATCAAGTGGTGCGTCCAGCGCGCCTGTGCCATATCGAGGCCGGGTGCGTGGATTTCAAGCGTGACGTCCATCGGGAAGAGAGCAAGGGATGGGAAGAGGTGACGACAAGGTAACGCCACTCCACCTCTCCTTCGCGCAGGACGTGCGAAAACAAATGGTTAGAGACTTAGGACGCGCACGTCGAAATCCTTCTGCATAGCTTCCTCATATGCACCAGCTGAACCGCTACTATCGCCGCTCCAAGATCAGCCAGGCCAAGTTTCGTCGCCTCCCGCGCCTTCTCCAGCGACTGCTCGAAGACTGCGAGCCAAACGCGCCTGAGCGCGAGTAGGAAGACACCCGTCTTCGGCATACTTGAGCGCGAAGGTCACATCTACACAGACAACGTGCCCATCAGCCGAGTAGACGACGGCGCGCGACGACGTAGTGCCCTGATCGAGTGCGAGAACGTAGGACATGGCGAGTGCGGATAGGCGAAACCGAAAGATCGCCAGTCGATGCTACTCGCCGAAATGCAGCGCATCGCACCCCTTGACGTTTTCAAACAGACACGCGTCGACGGGTTCTCCTACCAGCAAGACCGACACGTCACCGCTGGTTTCGAGCGTCGCGGCAAACACGTCGGACAGCCGCCGCACGCCTCCGGCCCTGAGTTTAGCGTGCAAGTCGGCAGACGTCATGCGGACAGCATCAAGGTGTGCGGGGATCGGCGCTCCGTGCGCGACGAGCAGCAGCGGCTGACTCTCGAGCAGATGCTCGACGCGCGGCGAAATCATGCGCAGCCGGGACGCGGCAAACTGCAAGCCATACAACAGCGCAAACGCCAGCGCCCCGGCTACGACGGACGTATCGTCGCTCAGGATCGTCGTCGCGAGGATGGCGCCCAGCGCGACCGTCGTGGCGAAATCCATGCTCGACATCTTGGAGAAACTGCGCAGCCCCATCACCCGCGTCAGCACCAGCAGAGCGGCGAAAATCAGGATCGCCGAGAGCGAGAGGCCGATCAGGGCGGACGGCGTGTCGGAGAGCAGATGAGGCAACATGGCGCAGTTGAATGAGGACGCCCACAGGATACCGACTGCGCGCTAGCGACGCACGGCGGGACCTGACTGGCAACACGCCCTTCACAATCAGCGCCGCGAACGCACGAACGGCGTTTCGAACAGATCGACGGTCAACTCCTCGGCCCGCACGCGCATCCGAGCCTGCGCATCGGCGACGCCTCGGTTGTACGCCAGCGGCGCGATGTCGGACAGTACGAAGTCGAGCAACCCATCGGCGGCAACCGTTCCGACCTCGACGTCAAGCTCGTCGAACAGATACGACTGGAGCGCGGCGATGGCTTGGGCGCGTTCGGCAGGAGTCGGATCGAGCATGAGAGCAGCGGTAGGAAGCGAGAGCGGGAAGCCTGGCAAACTACTGAACGGCGTACACGTCAGCCGTCGCCCAGGTACGCAGTGGGGAGCGGCGAGGTCGGCGTTTCGGGTGTCCAAAACACCGTCGAGATCCACCAGCGCGTGCCGTCGTGGAAGAGTTGGATCGAGTTGATGCCGCGCATGAAGACCGGGCCGTCCTGAGTGTTACGTGAATCGTAGGTCGTCCACACGTGCGCGATGTTCTCAAAGCGCTCGGTCCGGCGGGCCACTTCACCCTCGAAGAAACCGTTCTCCATCAGCCACGGCCCCGACGTTTCGATGTACTGATCGGGCGTATACACGCGATAGAGATAGCTGCTGTCGGGGCGCATCTGCGTCGGCATCAGGTGGGCTTCAGGGAGAAACAGGCTGCGGAATCGGTCCCAGTCGCGCTCCTCCCCCGCTTCGCCCGAGATCACGTCGTACAGCGCGGTAATGACGGCGTCGATGGTAGTCACGTCGGCAGGGTCGGCTTCGACTTGCGCGGACGCAGCGGTCGGCAGCAGCAGGGCGACGAAGAGAAAGGCGAGAACGTGAGAGCGCATGAGCAGTCGTGGGATAGGTGAGGGTGTCGCACGATACGAGACCGACGACGACTGGCCTAACCATCCTCCGCGTCAGCGCCGGACGTGCGGCTTCCGTTTGCATAGGCGCTGGGCGTGACGCCGTAGGCGCGGCGAAACGCCTGAGAGAAGTGCGACACGCTCTTGAAACCGACGGCGTAGGCGACCTCGCTGACCGTTCCCTCACCCGACGTGAGCAGTTCGGCGGCGCGATCTAGCCGCGTGTGGCGCAGAAAAGTGGACGGCGTTTGCCCCCTCAGATCGCGCAGGCGGCGGTAGAGCGTACTGCGATTCTGCCCGGCGACGGCGGCCAGATCCTCGACGCCGAACGCCTCATCGGACAAATGCTCGTGGACGATTCCGAGCAGGTGCGTCAGGAAAGCGGTGTCGGCCTCAGGGGTGTCGTCGGTCGATGGGGCGGGAGTCGGCGCAGGCGAGGAGAGGCGCTCGGTCAGTCTCCGGCGGCTCGCGATCAGCCCGGCGATGCGGGCCAGCAGTTCGGACATGTCGAACGGCTTGGTCAGGTAATCGTCGGCGCCGGACGAAAGGCCGGTCACGGTCTCGTCAGTCGTGGCACGGGCGGTGAGCAGCAGGATGGGCAGGAAATCGGTTTCGGGATCGGCTCGGAGCCTGCGCGTCAGGTCGAGGCCGTCGAGAAGAGGCATCGTCACGTCGCTCACGACGAGGTCGGGTAGCACCTCGCGCGTCAGCTTGAGCGCCTGTACGCCGTCCGCCGCCTCGACGACTCGGTAGCCTGCTGTTTCGAGGTGCCCACGCACGTAGCTGCGGATGTCGGCGCTATCGTCGGCGACCAGGACGGTCGTTCGGGCGTCGTCGTCCTGATCCAACTCCTCTTCGGAGGGATGCGGCGGCATCTCCCATTCAGGATGGATGTCAGCGGACGGCGAGTCTTCTCTGTCCGGCACGCCGCTAGCGGAAAGCGGAAGGGTGAGCGTGAACGTCGCGCCAAAACCGGGGTCGCTCTGCACCGTCAGCGTACCGCCGTGCAGATGGGCAAGGTCGCGCGCCAACGACAGGCCAATGCCGCTGCCGGACTGCACGGCGCTGGTGGCGTCGGCCTGATAGAAGCGGTCGAACAAGTGCGGCAGGTGCGCGGGCGCGATGCCGGGGCCGCTGTCGCGAACGGCGACGCGGGCGACAGGCGAATCGGCAGACGCATCCACCTCTATTCGCATGCGGACCGCTCCACCTTCGGGCGTGAACTTGAACGCGTTGGAGAGCAAATTGGCGACGACTTGCTCCAGCTTATCCGGGTCGAAGTCGACAGCGACGGGTTGAGGCGGCGTCTCGACGTCGAACCGGATGCGGCGGCGCTCGGCCAACGGCGCGAACGGACGGGCGAGATCGCGCACGAAGGCGGCCAGGTCGTGACACGCCGAATCGAGACGCAACTCCCCCGCTTCGAGCCGCGCCACGTCGAGCAACTGGTTGATCAGGCGCAGCATCCGGCGGCTGTTGCGCAGCGCCAGATCGACGTAGGAACGACCCTGCGGCGGGAGGTCGGGCAGGCGTTCCAGGTCTTCGAGCGGGCCGATGGACAGGGTCAGCGGCGTGCGAAACTCGTGACTGACGTTGGTGAAGAACCGACTTTTGGCCTGATCCAGTTCGACGAGACGCGCGGCCTGCTGCTCGGTCGTCCGTTTTTCGGCGTTCAACTCGCGCGTCCGCTGGTCGACGCGGGCCTCGAGTTCGCGCTCACGCTGGAGAACTCGGCTGATGCGGGCGCGATAGAGCAGTCCGAGCAGGGTCAGCGCCAACAGCGCGCTCAGGACGGCGAACCATCGGGTTTCGTGGATGCGGTGCGGGACGGAGAGCGCCCACGCCGCATCCGCGCTCCACTCGCCGCCGCTCGGAGCGACCTGCACCCGAAACGTGTAGGGACCGGGGTCGAGGTTGGTATACGTCGCGCTGCGCCGCTGGTTGGGACCGCTCCAGTCGTCGTCGTATCCGTCGAGGCGGTAGCGAAATCGGAGTTGGTCGGCGGAGACGAGGTCCGGGGCGGTAAAGCTCACCTCGACGTCGCGCTCGCCGAGCGGAAGTTCGACGTCGCCCTGTCCGAGGTAGGCGGTGCCGGAGCGCGTGACGACTTGCTCGATGATCGGAATGGGCGGACGCTTCGACAGCGCGCTCGGATCGACGGCGACGGCGCCGCCCTGCGTAGCGAACCACAGCCGCCCGTCCGATGCCCGCAGTCCCGACGGCTTGCCGGTCCCGTTGGCTTCCGAGTCGCGCATCCCGTCGGCCACTCCATAGGCAACCGACGAGAGCGTTTCGCGGTCCCCGTCGGCGACGGCGTCCAGGTCGCTGCGGGCGACGCGGAAGAGGCCGCGGTCACCGCTCATCCACAAGTTGCCGCGCTGGTCGTCGACGATGGCCCAGATGCCGTCGTCGTAGAGGCCCTGATCCGTCGTGATGGCGACGGCGTCGGCCCCGCGCAGCCGCACCACGCCCATGCCGACCGTTCCCAGCCACAGCGTGCTATCGGCGTCTTCGTGCAGGCTGCGCACGTGAACACCCGGCAGCCCCGGCAGCGGCGTGACGGTGCGCAGCGTCTCGCCCTCGCGCACACTCAACCCGCCTTCGGTGCCGATCCACAGCCGCCCGTCGCGCCCGGTCAGCAGGACGCTGACGTTGGCACTGGCGAGGCCGTCGGCTTCCCCAAACACCTCGAACGAATCGGCCCGCATCCGAATCAGCCCGCCGCCGAACGCGCCGATCCAGAGGGCACCGTCGGGCGTGCGGGCGAGCGATTGGAAGCCGCCACCGGGCGGTCGGTGGACGGTGAGACGACCGTTGGCGAGATGCGTGACGGCGCTCGACGAGCCGAACCACACGCCGCTTTCGTCAGCCAGCAGAGCCTGCACCTGGGCATCGGGCAACCCGTCGGCGCGCGTGAGGGAGCGTGTGCCGCTCGAGTCGATGCGCGCGACGCCGCTGTCGGTCGCGATCCAGAGCGTTCCGTCCGGGTATTCGGCGAACGAGCGCACCTTGTCGTCAGGGAGACCTTCAGGACGTCCGTACGTCGTAATCGGCGTGCGTCGGCGCAGGCGCGTCAGGCCGCCCATCGTGCCGATCCACAGGTTTTCGTCGCGATCCTGGTAGAGCGCCGTCACGCGATCGTCGGCCAGTCCGTCGGCTTGGGTCAGAATCCGAGACGTGCCGTCGGGCGCGCGCTGGATCAGCCCGTCTCCGTACACGCCGAGCCAAGCGGTCCCGTCAAGTGTGCGAGCGAACGCACGGATGGAGCCGAGGGCGGGCAAACCGCTCAGCGGTGCGAACGCGGAACCGTCGGGGACGAGGATCTGCTGGCTGGAGCCGTCTGCCTGTCCGCGCCACAAACCACCCAGCACGCTGCCAGGAGCGACCAGAGCAGAGTAGGCCCACTCAGACGCCGGACCGTCGGGCGCGTAGGCGACGAACCGCCTGTCGATCCAGCGCTGCATCCGGCCTCCGTACGTGTTGATCCAGAGGATACCGTCGGAATCGAAAGCCAGGCCGCGCACGTCGTTGGAGAGCAGGCCGTCGGTCCGGTCGAACGTCTCCATCGTGCCGCCGCGCCGTCGGACCAGTCCGCGCAGCGTACCGATCCACAGCGCGCCATCGGAGGGATCCGAAGCGAGAGACCAGATCGTGTCGTCGGGCAATCCGTCGGCGATGCGGTACGACGTGAACGTGCCGCCCGAGTAGCGCGACAGTCCGCCGCCCGACGTGCCGATCCACAGGATTCCGTCGGCGTCGACGTGTAGTGCGCGTACGTCGCTGCTCGCCAGTCCGGGTGTGCGCCGGTCGAAGCGGGTGAAGCGGTCACCGTCGAAACGCACCAGCCCGCCGCGCGTGCCGACCCAGAGGTAGCCGTCGGGCGTCTGCGCGATCGTCCAGACGATGTTGTACGGCAGGCCATCGTCGACGGTCCACGAACGCATCGCCGATGAGCGAGCGGGCGGTACCGTCTGCGCCTGCGTCCACGTCGCGCTGACCAGCACGAACGCGCAGGCAAGCGCTCGGGTGATCAGGAGGAGAGGACACGTCATGCAGTGAAGCTACTCCGGCGAGGCGGGTCGCGGATTGTCGTGCAGGGTGCAATCGTGTCGTTCAGGGTGCGCTGCATCATCAGCGACATCCATGCACCGTCAGCGCAACGGACTTCAGGCGCGCCGGGCCTACCCTCAAAGCGTCCTCTTCGGCACTGTGCTATGCCCTCGCCTCGTCCTCCCACTCCGTCGCAGTCCGAGCGCCTCCAACTGGAAGTGCGCATCCTGACGTCCGAGTTGGAGGCTGCCTCGACGACGCCCGCCGAGATCGTACAGGCTTCCGAAGCCGATGTCTCCCCACCACGCTCTTCTACCGCTCCTCGCACGCCCGGCGACGAACGTGTTTCCGACTGAATCCGACCGACGATCTCTCCTGCTGCCATGCCCCGATTCTGTCTGCCTCCGTTCATCGGATTTTTCCTGCTCCTGCTTCCGCTCGCGGCCCAAGCGCAGACCGCGTCCACCGTCCAGGAAGACCGCGTCGACCTGACGTGGCCCCCGAGTTGGCAGGCCGACCGCACGCAGTCGGTCTACGTCTACCGGAACGCGATCAGCGGCGCGCTCAACGGCACTCTGGGCGAGTTGGTGACGGTCGCCTCAGCCCAATCGGGCGGATGGATCGACCGCGCGGGCGCCCCGATGCAGCGCTACGAATACTGCCTCGTCCGCCGGACGCCGGATCAAACCGAGCAGGCGCGGGCATGTCTCGAAGGGCGGCGCGTGATCCGAGCCGTGCGCGACCTGACAGCGACGAACACGCGATCCGACGCCGTCACGCTGACGTGGCGCAACACGTCGGCGCTGACAGGACGGACGCTGCGCGTTTACCGCAGCGACGGATCCGACGGAGAGACCGAAGCCTCGATCCACGACGAGGTTCAGCCGCTAGCCGCCGGGCTGTCCGCCGGCACGACGACCTACCGCGACGAGACCGCCGAGCCGGGCCGCCGCTACGTCTACGCCGTTGTGACCGTCGTACAGGAGAGGCGCAGCGATGCCGTCCACACGCCCGGCCAGCGTGCCGGTGTGCCCTCGCCCGCAGACGTTGTGGCCAGCGACGGCACCGACCCTGCCTCGGTGCGCCTGAGTTGGACGCAGGCCGAGACGTTCCCAATCATCGAGTATCGCCTCACTCGCGAGCCGCTCCGCGAAGGCGACGGGGACGGCGAGCCGGGTGAGCCGGGCGCTGTCGTGCCCATCGCCACCCTCCCGGTAGCTGAGGGCGATGCGGTCGCAGGAAAGGTGTTCACCTACGCCGACGCGAGCGCCGACGCGGAGGCGCGCTACACCTACTGCGTCGTGGCCGTGACGACCGGCGGAGCGCTCTCGGAACGCGCGTGCGACGCCGGTAGCCGCACCGGTCTGCAGCCTCCAACCTCGGTCGCCGCAACCGACTTCGACCTCGACGACCGGGTCGACGTGACGTGGAGCTACGACGGCTCGGACGCCGACGGGTTCGCCATTCTGCGTGCGTGCGTCGAGGATCGCAGCGGGGAGCCGTGTGGAGGAGAAGCCGAGCAGATCGGCACGACGTCAGCTACCGCACGAAGCTATCAGGACCGCACCGCCGTCCAGGGCTTCGCCTACCGATACGAAGTCGTCGCGACGACTACGCGCGGTGCTCGCTCGACCATCGGCGACGCGCAGCGGGACGAGGGATCGCGCGCCTACGTGCTCGCTCCGACGACAGTGGCTGCCACGGACGGCAGTTTTGAGGATCGCGTCGCCGTGTCGTGGACAAGCGACGCGACGACGGTTCTCGTCTACACCGTCACACGCGGCGGAACCGTGATCGGCGTCGTGTCGCCCGCTACGCTCTCGCTGATCGACCAGGACGTGCGCTCGGACGTGACCAACAGCTACTGCGTCTCGACGCTGACGATCCCGGCGGGCGCTTCGGCGGCGGTCGCGGCGCGCATGCGGGCGGACGTGGCGGCGGCGCTGGCGAACTCGGCAAATGCGACGCTCGCCAACTCGGATCAGGCGACGCGTGACCGGCTTGCGAGCAGCGTGGCGGCTATCGCAGCGCGCGCCCAGGCGTTGCTGCCTGTTGCTGGATCTGCGGCGGGAAGTGATCCCGTCGCCTCCGATCCGACCTGCGATGACGGACACCGCTCGCTCCGCCCGCCGACGACGGTAGAGGCAAGCGACGACGTGGACGAACGCGTCGTGCGCGTGACGTGGCAGGACGCATCGGGCGTCGAAACGGGATACGTCGTCTACCGATGGACGGCAGGCGTGGCCGTCGCTGCCGGGCGCGTCGGTCCCAACCGGACGCAGTTCGCCGACGCGGGCGGCACGGCGGGCGTGGGCTATACCTACTCGGTCGCGACGGTCGATGCGCTGGGCGACGTGCAGTCCGACGGGTTGGGCGGCACGTTCGGCGGGCGCTCGTCGATCTCGACCGACGGCACGACGCCACTCGCCTCGGTCTCGGATGCGGGGCGCCGCGTCCTGCTGCCGCCCTCGTCCGTGACCGCGACCGATGGGCAGTTCGAGAACAAAGCGATCATCCGCTGGGCCGACAACTCGGCTATCGTCGACAATGCCGGATACCGCGTCGAACGCTGGCCGACGAGCGCCACGCAGTCCGACGGCTCGCCTCCGACTTCGGGCATCGTGCAGGTCTGCGACGTGGGGCCGCGCGCGACCAGTTGCGAGGATACCGCCTTCACCGCTTCGGATTACGGCGTCGGCTACACGTACCGCGTCCACGCCTACCAGGGAGCCGGACGCTCGATTCCCGTCGCCAGCGGAGACGACCGGGCGCAGGGCGGAACCGTCATCCTGCCGCCCGCCGACCTGAGCGCGAGCACGACCTATGACGGCAAAGTCGTCGTGACGTGGACCGATGCGTCGCAGGTCAACAGCGGCTACCGACTCACCGTCGACGGCGTGCCTGTCACCAACGGTCTCCTCGCCAACGGTACGGTGTCGACGTATTCGGACGAGGGGCTGACGAATAGTGCGGCCCGCTCCTACTGCGTGAGCGCCTACGCCGGAGCCGACGCCGCCAGCGGCACGCGCTCTGCAGAGGTCTGCGCCACCGGCAACGCGCGGCGCGACGAGCAGACCGTCGCGACGACGTTCGGTCTCAACCTGTCCGCCCCGGTCACGCCGACCACGCAAGAAGGCGCGTGGCTCGGCTACCGCGTCGCCGCCGACGGGGACGCGGCGCTGGCCGCGGCGCAGCAGGACGAGGGCAAAGGCAACGTCTTTTCCTACACGCGCGGCACCAACGGCTGGACCGGCGGAACCCCCATCCCACGCGTCGACGCCAGGCCGATGTTTGGAGAGGACCTCGCGATCAGCGGAGACTTCGCGCTCGTGGGTGCGTCCAGCCAGGCCGTCGTCGTGAGCGATGAGAAAAATGTCACGTACACCAACCTGTACGGCGACGTGTACAACGAGAAGATCCAAGTACGCGCTACCTACGCCGTGGGCGGCGCGTACCTGTACGCTCGCTCAGGATCGGGGTGGGAGTTGGTGCAGCAACTGGCGATCCCAGGCGGCGAGCCTCCCGTCCTGACCCCTGCCGAACTCACCGCATGCATCAAGCCGAGCAACTCCCAGACGAATTATTTCCTCACGGACGAGTGCTACAATCGCCCCATGACGAGACTCGAAGCCCGAGGTCTTCTCATGGTCGGCGTATCCCAGAACCCCCTGACGCTCTTCGCCAACTATGGCCTGAGGAACATCGACTGGTTCAGCACAGACGAAGGGTTTACCGAGCCGTACCCTGATGCTTTCTTCCAACAGATTCGCTTCCGCCGGACTACGACGAGAGACGACGTCCCGGCGCCCGTCGTGACGAACGCGAGCCGCCGGTTCGGGCATAAGGTGGCGATGAACGAGTCGTTCGCCTTCGTCGCCGCCACGCCGCCTGCCGGGTCTCCGTTCACCACCACGCTCCACATCTACCGGCGTGGAGCCTCAGCCTGGACGCACGAGCAGTCGATCGAGCTGGTCCAGCACATCACGGCGATGGACGCGGGGCGCGACTGGGTCGCCATCGGTCTCCGCGACGAGCGGGGCGCGCAGCCCTTCCACGACGTGCGCGTGCTGGCGCGCAGCGGCAACTCGTGGGGCTTCACCATGCAGTCCCTGACGGGCACGGAAGCGTCGGGGCTGCCTATCTCCGGGTACGGCGCGGGCGTGTCGGTCTTGGAGGATCGGATTGCGGTCGGGAGCGGCGGTGGCACGCGGGCGCACGTCTGGCGCTACGACCAGACCGACGATCAGTGGAAGCAGGAGGCCACCTTCACCGACGCCTTCGCGGTGTCGTTCGGCGCAGGCATCTCTCTCTCGAAAAAGGAGGGAGACGTGCTGCTCGCCATCGGAGACCCCTCCGCCGGGCGCGTCTTCGGCTACGCCTACCAGGACGGCGCGTGGGGGCTACTCGGAAGACTGACCCCGCCCAACGGCCAGAGCACGCCCGCGCTCGGACGCAGCGTCGCGCTCACCGGCGACCACCTCGTCGTGGGCGCCAGCGACGGGCCAAGCGGGACCGGGGCGGTACACTTCGGGGCACTCGGCCTTCAGCCCGACGGAGTCGTAGCGAGTGACGGCACCTACGACAACCGCATCCAGGTCCGCTGGACCGACCGCACCGACATCGAAACCGGCTTCCGCATCTACCGCAGCGACAGCGACACACCCATCGGCGCCGTAGAAGCGGGCGTGACCGTCTTCGACGACTTCGACGCGCCGCCCGGCAGCGCCTTCCGCTACTGCATCGCCGCCTACGCCACCAACGCCGACGGCAGCACGCAAGAATCGCGCAGGAGCTGCGACACCGGCTGGAAACCTGCCGACGGGCGCATCAGCGGGCGCGTGGCGTCGAGCGAGGGCGCGGGTGTGCAGGGCGTGGACGTGTGCCTGATGCCCAGCCCCAACCGCGCCTTGCTGTTCGACGGCGTCGAAGGCGTCGCCCAAACGAGCGAGATTGATTCGCTGCCTGCTGCCTTCACGGTAGAGATGTGGGTGCGCCGCAGTCGAGTGGGGGTGCAGGAGGCGGTCTTTTCCCACGGCAGACGCTTCGTGCAGAACGGCGCCGCGCACGTGGGCTTCCGTCCCGACGGCAACGTGCTGTTCGCGTTCTGGGCCGATGACCTCGACGTTGCCGGCGGCGTCGACGCGAGTGCGTGGAACCACTATGCCTTCACCTACGACGGTACGACGCGTTCGATCTACGTCAACGGCGCGCTCAAAGGGCAGGACACGCCCGATCCGTACGTCGGACGCGGCCCGGTCCGCCTGGGTGCCGGGCAGGACGGGTTCGACCAGTTCAGCGGTCTGCTCGACGAAGCCCGCGTCTGGAGCGAGGCGCGGACGCCCGCTCAGATCGACGCGTCGATGAACCGCAGACTGAATGGAGACGAAAGCGCTCTGGTAGCCTACTGGCCGCTCGACCAGAGCACCGGCATCGTCGCACCCGACCTCAACGAGCGCAGCGCGCACCTGAGTCTGACCGGCGGCGCACACTGGGGCGGCGGCGCTCCCGGCGTTGGCGCGTGCCAGACCACCAACGCCGACGGCACCTACACGCATCGCGGCCTGCGCTACGGCGAGGGCGAGACGTTTACCGTCCGCCCCGCCGCCGACGGCCGCAGCTTCCGCCCCGGCGAGCAGGCTATCAACCTGACGCCCGAAAGCCCGGTCGAGAACCAGGTCGACTTCACCGACACGTCGGCCTTCACGGTCACCGGGACGATCACGCTCGGAACGGGAGCCGGAGCCTGCGCCGCCGACTCGGTCAGCCTGTTCGTAGACGGCGTCTTCGCCACGACCACCAAAGCCGACGGCAGCTACGTGCTTTCGGTCCAGCCGACGGTCGCGAGCGATTCCGACAACCGGTTGCGCCGCATCACGGCGCAGCGCACCCAGGGTGAGGGCGGCGCCAACTTGTTCGCCTTCGACCCCGCGCTCCGCGAGTTCGCCGCTCAGTCCGACCGGACCGGCATCGACTTCGTCGTCACGACCGAGCGCACCCTGACCGGCTTCGTCGGCGGCGGCTGCAACAGGAGTTTGGGCACGGTCACGCTGCGCGTCTACACCGAAGACGGCTGCTTCGACCGGACGATCCAGGTGCAGAACACCATCGGCGAGCAGCTTCCGCCCCAGGCGTACCTCGTCGACGTGATCGACGTGCAGCTTCCCGCCGGATCGCCGCTCGACCGCAGCGACGTGCTCGCCTTCTACGACGGATTGGGCACCCAAGCCATCGACCTGACGGCGGGCGACGCGGTTCTCGATCTGATCTACCGCGCCCCCATCGAAGTGCTGATCACCGGCATGCCGACGCCCAACGCCCAGTGCGCCGCGACGGGCCTGACCGCCGACGGCACGCAGATCCCCAACGTGCCCGTCATCCCCGAGTACGCGTCGATCCCCCTCGGCATCACCGTGCAGGAGCGCTACGGCCCCAGCCAGAGCGACGTGTGCCCGCTCGACAGCGTCGACGTGCAGATCTTCGACGCGTTTGCCGACCGGCAGGACACGCCGATTACGCTCACGACGCGCGCCTCGGGCGATGCGAACTACGTCACGTTCGGCCGCTCGCCCGAGATCAGCAGTGGAGCCATCGTCGGCGGCATCGACCGGAGCTACCAGAAGAGCCTGTCCGCCGTCGCCACGATACCCGGACGCGGCACCATCACCAACACCGTCTGGGCCGTCGTCGAAGGCTACCGCGAGCGGACCGGCGAGTTCGTCAGCGCCACGACCGCGGACATGCCGCTCATGGTGCTGCACGACCCGCCCGGCAGCGAGTCGTACGCCTACCTCGAAGAAGGCACGACGAGTTGCACGCGCATCAGCAGCTTCACCGTGCAGAACTTCGGAGCCGGGCAGATCCTCGACACCGCGCTCGGCTTCAAAGCCGCGCTCGGCTTCGGCGTCACCATCGAGAACGGCGCGGGCTTGCTGTTGCAGGCGAAGGTCATCGCCGGTCAGGAGAGCCAGCGGCTGACCGGCGGCGCGGATAGCAACCTCGAAATCTGCGCCACCACGACCGAGCGCTTCACGACGGCGGGCGACCGCACGTGGGTGGGCGAGGATCTCATGGTCGGCACCGCGCTCAACCTCCAGTTCGCCCTCGCCGACGACCTGCGCGTAAACGAGTGCAGCATCGACTTCTCCGAGAAGCTCGCCACCGACCTCGACCAGGCGCAGCCGTTCGCCACCACCTACGTCTACGGCAAAACCCACATCCAGCACTCGCTCATCCCCGCGCTGGAAAACCTCGTCGCCCTGAACGACGCCACGATAGAAGGCGACGAAGACGGCGACGAGACGCTCGAACAGATCAAACTCTCCGACGCGCTCGAAAACTGGCGCGGCTTTCTGACGCAGAACGATTCCAACATCGCGGCGGCGTTCCAGGGCGCGCGGAAGAGCGAAAACCGCTCGTTTAGTGGCGGGACAGAGTACGAATGGAGCCACGTCGCCGACACCACGCGCACGCTCCGCGCCACCTCGACGACGGCGTACGTCACGAGCGAAAACGCCATCGGCGTCGTGATCACCGGCTTCGGCTACGACTCGAAGTTCGCCGTCGGATTCAACCTGTCGCAGGAGTGGACGACCGAATCGGGCGAGACGGGCCAGACCACGAAAACCGTCGGCTACGTCCTAGCTGACGGCGATACGGGCGACTCGTTCTCGGTCGATGTAGGAACGGATCCGGTCTACGGCACGCCCGCCTTCCGCACCGTCAGCGGGCGCTCGTCGTGGCCGTGGGAAGCGGGTACGCAGCGCCGCGACTGGGTGACGGCGGACGTTACACCGCCCGTCCAGAGAGGCATCGCCCCCGACGGAACAGCCGTCTTCACGGTCAACCTGACCAACCGGAGCGAGTCGCAGGAAGTCCGCGAGTACGTGCTCGACGTAAGCCGCGAAAACAACCCGCACTCGGCCGTCATCGGCATCACCGGCGACCCTATCGACAAAGAGGTGTTCGTGATGCAGCCGGGCCAGACCATCAGCGTGACGCTCGGCGTCGAGAAAGGGCCGGGCGACATCTACGACTACGACGACCTGACGCTGCTGGCATATCCGGCCATCGAATATGCGATCTGGCAGTCCGACCCGCGCCAGACCTCTGCCATGATCGACACCGTCCGGTTCAGCGTCGGCTTCACGCCGCTGTGCTCGCCGATCACGCTGCAGCGCCCTGAGACCGGGTGGCGGTTGAACGCCGACCAGGTGGGAACGACCGTCGAGTTGAGCGCTCGCGAGTTTGCCATCGCGCAGACCGCCGATGACCGCATCGGCTTCGAATACCGCCGCGACGGGGGACCGTGGACGCTCGCATCTGCCACAACCGGCTCCTCACTCGCCGGAGCGACCAGCGTGTCGGCTCAGCTGGACGCCGCCGGGCGAAGGCAGCTACGACGTCCGCGCGTTCGCGCAGTGCAAACTGGACAACGGCGATCAGGCCCGCACCAACTCGCCGTCGGTCGAAGGCCGAGTCGACACGACGCTGCCTCAAGTCCTCGGCTCGCCCCAGCCCGCCGACGGCGCCCTCGACCTGGGCGACGACGTGACGCTGCGCCTGACCGAAGCCATCGACTGCACCTCCGCCATCACGACACCGATCAACGGCTACCGCGCGCTGGGCATCCGCGACGCAGCGGCACGCGATTGCCGTCGACGCCGTCTGCGAAGGGCGCCTGGTGTCGCTCGTGCCCCGCAGCGAAACGTACTGGTCGAGTAGGGAGGGGCGGACGTTTACGGCGTTCGTCTCGGCTCCCGCTCGCAGCACGGTCCCCGCCGACAACAACCGCGTGCTCGCCGGACTGACCGACATCGCCGGAAACCCGCTCGCCGGGTCGGACGACGGGGAAATCACCGAGCGAGATCACCGTGGACGTTCACCGTCCGCCGCAGCCTGATTCGCTTCGATCCGCCCAACTTTGCCGCCACACTCGGACGTGGCGAGAAGACGACGGCGACGGCCTCGCTCGCCAACGACGACGCTACGCCACGCACGATCAAACTCACCGACGTCCCGTCGTGGCTCAGCCTGCGCCCGACCGCCGGGCTGACGCTCGCCGCCGACACGACCGCGACGCTCGTCGCCGGGGCGCGCCTGCCGATCACGTTCGACGTGGCCGACACGCTCGCCATCGGCACGCACGTCGCCGAAGTCTGGACGTACGGCATGACCGGAGGCGCCGTCGACAGCAGCCAGGCCGCACGCCTGCGCTTCGACGTGCTCGTCGGCTGTTCGCCTCCGGGCTGGGCCGTCGATCCGGGCACGTTCGCCTACTCGATGCAGATGCTCGCCGGAGTCCAGGTGCCCCGCTCGGGTGATCCGACTGCAACCGGACTGGACCGCACGACCGACTATCGCGGACTCGAAACCGGAAGCCTCGCCGCGTTCGTCGGAAGCGAACTGCGCGGCGTCGCCGAGATGTCCGCCATTGGCAGCGACATGCGCGCGGCCCTGACGATCTACGGCAATAGGGAACGCGGCGAAGCGATCCGGTTCGAGGTCTACGACCCCACGACGTGTGTTCGCTACACCGCCGCCGGACCGGGCGCGTCGTTCGAGAGCGGCAAGCAAGTCGGCTCGCCCTCCACGCCGACGACGATCTACGCCGTCCCACCGAGCCAGTCCGATGGCCTGACGTTCGCCGCCGGGTGGACGTGGTTCTCGCTGCCGTTCGTCCCTGCCGACGCGTCGGTCGGCGCGGTCTTGCGCAGCGTTCCGGCTTCGAGCGGCGACCGCGTCCAGGGCACCGATGCCAGCGCGCAACAGGTGTTCGCCGAATACGACGCTGGATCGAACGCGTGGATCGGCTCGCTGCCTTCGCTCGCAGTGGGCAAGGGCTACCGGCTCTACCTCAGCCAGCAGGCATTCCTGCCGACACCCGCCTCGCCGACGCTGCCCGACCCGTCGCAGAGTCTGCCGCTCATTCCGGGCTGGAACTGGATCGGCTACCTGCCGGGCTGCCCGTCGCCTGTCGCCGAAGCGCTGTCGGGTCTTACCGTCGCTCCGACGACCGGCGACCTGCTCAAGAGCCAGCGCGGATTCGCGATCTTCGATCAGGCAGCGGGCGGATGGTTCGGCAGTCTGACGCAGATGGCGCCGGGCCAGGGCTATCAGCTGCGCGTCGCGGGCGGCGGAAGCCTCGCCTACCCGACCGACCGTCAGCCCGACGGACTGGGCGTATGCGCAGGCGGAGCGGTTCCTCCGTCGGTCGATCCGTCGCTGTGGCAGGCGGGCGCCCAGGCGTTCGGCTCGCAGATGACGCTGGTCGTCACGGTCCCCGGACTGCCCGACGCGGACAGCACGCAGGCGGCCTACGAAGTCGTCGCTCTCGCGGATGACGGCTCGGATCAACCGGCCGTGCGCGGCGTCGCCAAACTGACGTACGACGCCGATTTGGGCCGACACCTCGCGTACCTCAGCGTCGGCGGCTTGGGAACGACCGGAGAAGGAGTCCGCCTGCTGTTGAGCCAGATCGGAAGCCGCGACGCTCTCCACGTCACGACCGAAGGCGCGATGCAACAGACGACCGACACCGCCGAACCGCTCGGCTTCGTCGCCGACGACGTACGCGGAACGCCCAGCACGCCGCTCGTCTTCGACGGCCTGACGCTCACGCAGCCGACGGCGACAGTTCTGGCTCGAACCGGCATCCCGCTCACGTTTGCCCTCGAAGGCAACGCGCCCAACCCGGCCGTCGACCGCACGACGATCCGCTTCGCCCTGCCCACGCCCGCCGACGTCGAGATGGAAATCTTCGACTTGCTCGGGCGCCGAATCGCCGTCCTGATCGACCAGCGGCGAGAGGCAGGCTATCACGACGAGCCGTTCGACACGCGCTCGCTCGCCTCCGGTGTCTACGTCGTCCGCATCCGCGCCAAGGCCGGAAGCGAGACGCACCGAGCCGTTCATCGTGTTGTGGTGGCGCGATGAACCGGACGCGGGGGACGACTCGAACGTGAGTCGTCCCCCGCGCTTTTTTGTGATCCCTCCTCGCCTTCCGCCATGCTCCGCCTCCTGCTCCTCGCGCTCCTCGTTCCGCTCGCTGCCCACGCCCAGACGCCGTGCCCGACCACCTGCTGCGGCTTCGTCGCTCCCGCCGATCTGTCGCGCTTCGATCAGTCGACCGGCTTCACCGCTGCTGTCTACGTCGACGATGCAGCCGTGACTGCGAATCGACGGACGGACGCTGGTGCACGCGTAGCCGGATGCATGGGGGGCGAGTTGCGCGGCGTGGCGAATGCGCAGCAGGTAGGTGGGCAGTCGACGTATTTCCTCTCGGTCGCGGGAGACCCGAACGAGCGCGACGCACCGATCACGCTGCACTACTGCTCGGCCGCCGACGGTGACATCGTCGCTTCGCTCGCGCCCGCCCAGAACGCCGACAACACGCCGACATTCGAGGCCAACACCAGCTACGGATCCATCGCGATTCCTTACCGGATGCAGGTCCGCAGCGGGGAGTTGCCCGTCGAGTTGGTCGCGTTTGCTGCCGTCGCCGATGGACCGGACGTGCTGCTGACGTGGGAGACCGCGAGCGAGACGAACAACGCCGGATTCTGGATCGAACGCGCCCAATCAGACGAGACGTGGACGGACCTGGGATTCGTCTCGGGCAGCGGGACAACGCTGGAAGCACAGAGCTACAGGTGGCGAGCGTCCCACCTGACGCCGGGCCACTACCGTTTCCGCCTGCGCCAAGTCGACCTCGACGGCGCGTTCGAGCACGGCCCCATCGTCGAAGTCGATGTACGGACGATGGAAGCGCTCACGCTCGACGCTCCGGGCACGATGCGCGCTGGTGCAGGCACCGATGTCCGGTTCGGGACGGCGCGCGGCGGACAGATACGGCTCACGCTCTACTCGCTGCTCGGCCAGCAAGTCGCCGAACTGTACGCCGGATCCGTCGACGCAGGCGAGAGCCGCAGCGTCCGCTGGAGCGGCGAGGGACAGGCCGCCGGACTGTATCTGCTCGTGCTCGAACGTGAGGGCGCGCGCGTAACGCGGACATTGGCGCTCGTCCGATGAACAGACCAAGCGCACACGCGACTCCGATGCTCACCTCGTCTCACTCTCCGTCGCTCCCTGCACACCCGATTTCGAACGTGCTCTGCGCCTGACTCGCCCACTGATCCTCCCTGCCACCATGACTCGCTGTTGTCTCCCTCCGCCACTCGCCATTCTGCACCGATGACGTTCTCCCCAAGCCCTTCAACACGGCCGCGCTCCGCGCTCGCTCGAGCGCCTGCTCCATCACTAACCACGCACTCTCCACACCGGAAGCGCGTCTCTTCTCTCCCCCTACTGCTCGTCTGCTTCGGCGTGCTCACCGCGCCAGTTGTCGCCCAAGACATCGGCGTCGACGCCAGCACCTCGCCGGTGCCCCTCCGTGCGGCCGAGGCCTACTCCATAGAGGCCGCAGACGGAACGCGCTACGACGTCCGAGTCGCCTTCCCGGACGGCTACGATGCGAGCGGGAGCACCCGGTATCCAACGCTGTACGTCACCGATGCCAACTTCGTATTCCTGATGACGGTCGAGGCCCAGCGCCTCCTCCAGATCAACGGCGAAGTCGTCCCCCTGCTCATCGTCGGCGTCGACCGTCCCACGGGCACGTTCGAAGAGATGGCGGCCAGCCGCATCTACGACCTGACCCCATCGTCGATGCCAGCGGTCGAGTCGACGCTCGCCGCTCAGTACGGCATCCCGGTGCGCTCCGGTGGTGCCGAAGCGTTTCTGGCCACGCTGGTCGACCTGGTGATCCCTTCTGTAGAAGCCCGCTATCCAACGGGTGACGAGCGGGGGCTTCTGGGGTACTCGGTCGGCGGGTTGCTTGCGACCCACGCGCTCTTCGACGCCCCAGAGCGGTTCACGCACTACCTCATCTCCAGCCCGTCGTACTGGTGGGGAAGCGGGGAGATGTTCGAGCGTGAGCAGGCGTACGCGGCGGCGCACGACGACCTAACTGCCCACGTCTTCCTCTCGGCGGGGTCGCAAGAACCGCCCATCACCCGGGCCGTCGCGCAGATGGACTCGACGCTCTCGTCTCGGGGCTACGACCAACTGAGGCTGACCAGGCACGAGTTCGATGGCGAAACGCATACGTCAGTCCCTCCGGCTGCGATCAGTCGGGGGCTGCGTGTTTTGTTCAGCCCAGACGACGAGTAGAGGCCACAGAACACCTGTCCTACACCCCAGAGCACACCTCCGTACAACCTCCATACACCTCCACACAACACCGATCTCCCATGACACAGCACATCCTCATCACCGGCTGCAGCAGCGGATTCGGCCTCGACGCCGCCAAGCACCTCTCCCGGCAGGGTCACCACGTCTATGCGACCATGCGGAACGTAAACGCGAAGAACCAGCAGGTCGCCGCCGACCTCCGCGCGTTCGCCGACGCCGAAGGCGTGAGCATTACCGTCCACGAGATGGACGTGACGTCAGACGAGAGCGTGGCGGCAGCCGTCGCCGAGATGCCCGTCGTCGACGTGCTGATCAACAACGCTGGGCTGGGCTACGGCGGGCCTGTCGAGTCGTTCACGTCGAGCCAGGTCCTCCAGCAACTCGACCTCAACATCGTCGGGGCGTTCCGCGTGGCGAAGGCCGTGCTACCGGGGATGCGTGAGCGGAAGAGTGGCCTGATCATACAGGTGAGTTCGACGGCTGGGCGGGCCGCGTTCCCAGGGTTCGGTGTGTACCACGCGAGCAAGTGGGGGCTGGAGGGGATCAGCGAGGCGATGCGCTACGAACTAGCTCCCCTCGGCATCGACGTCGTGATCGTTGAGCCAGGGCCGTTCGCGACCAACTTCTTCGGCAACATGGTCGAAGGCGCGGACAAGGAGCGTGCGGCGCCCTATGGTCACGTCGCAGCCTTCGGCGAGGGATTTACGCAGATGGTTACCGAAGCCTTCGAGAACGAGGACGCGCCGACGGACCCGATGGTCGTCGTGGAGACTTTCGAGAGGCTGATCGAGATGGCTCCGGGCGAGAGACCGCTGCGGACCATCGCGGGCCTCGACTTTGGCCTACAGGCGGTCAACGACGCCGTCGAACCCATCCGCAAGCAGTCCCTCGAGGCGATGCAGATCGCTGACTGGGACGGGCCTGGCGGCAACTGAGTGATCGGTAGAAAGACGGACAATCCGCGGCTGCACGCCGACGAAGGGCGCAGCGGCCATACCTGGTACGAGGCTGGGCGATGAGCCGCTTCGGGAGGATCGATTCAGATGAGCACGCTGGGCACCTTCGAGGCCAACAGCAGCGCGGGCGCGTCACAGCGGGAATCGAGACGAACCAAGCCGTTCTTCGTGTTGTGGTGGCTGTGGTGGCACGATGAACCGGACGCGGGAGACGACTCAAATGCGAGTCGTCTCCCGCTCTCTTTTTGTGATCCCACCACCCCTGCCGACGCACCTCGCCCCAAGAGCGTATGTGATCCGCGCCACCAACGGTTTCCATAGCTACACGATGTCCTTCGTCGCGACCCGGTGAGCAGATCGAAGGCGCCCGTCTCGCGCTGGTGCTGTTCTCCGCCCTCCCCCCGCGCCGAACAGAAACCTCATCGGACGAAACGGGCGGACCAACCCGACGCACAATGCCATCGTCACGACCAGCGAGAGTGTCAGCAGCCCGAGCAGTTTGGGCACGATGCCGACTGGCCACTGCACGATCCAGTACGCGGCGATGACGATCACAGTCTGATGGAGGATGTAGAACGGATACACCATCTCGTTCAGCGACTCGACCCACGCGCGTCGCCGAGTCAGCACGTGCTGCGCGACTGCCAGCGACGCCAGCAATCCGGTCCACGCTAGCGCACCGCACACCACCCACCACAGCGTCCACCGCACGCCTTCGGAAGCATACGCGCTCAAGTCAGGGAAGTAGTAGGCGTAAAACACGACCGACACGAGGGCCAGCGTCCATCCGAACGTCCGCCGATGCGTGCCGACCGAGCGCCACACGTCGGGGCGGCTCACCAGCACCATCCCGGCGATGTAGAAGCAGAAGTAGAACACCGTCTGATCCATCCCCGACCACTCGCCGACGACACGCGCCATCACACCGACGCTTCCGAGCAACAGGAGACCAGAAGGCCGCGTCAACCAGCGGTCGATCCACGCCGCCACAGCCGGACGCCGCAACAGCCACGTCATCGGCAGCGACAGCACGACGAACCACGCCAGAAACTCGATAAACCACAGATGATGCGTGCGCCACACGTCGAACAGGTGCGGATAGGCTTCGAGATACGACGCGTTGGTCGGTAGGCTCTCGACGTACGTCTGTGGTGGGACGACGACGAGGACGGCGAAGGCGAACGGGATCAGCAGTCGCGTCAGCCGCTTGCGTACGAACGCCCATCGCGGCGTGCGCAGCAGCAGAATCCATGACACAGCGCCCGAAACGAAGAACAGCATCGGCAGCCGCATCTGCTCAAAGTAGACCATCACGTCGTCCAGGATCCGGCTCGTCTGGGCGTTGACGACGTACCACGGATCGCCGCCAAACGGCATCGCGACGTGGTGCAGAAACACGCCCGCGATCAGCAGCACGCGCAGCCCGTCGAGTTCGGGTCGGCGTCCGGTCGCGAGGTTGAGCGGAGCGATCGAATCGGGCATTGCGTTTGGGTCAGAACGTGTCGCCACGCACTAAAAACCGACCGTCGATGCGCAACGGAATCGGCTCGCCGCTCCACAACAGATCATCGAGCGCGACCTCATCGGCAATACGCACGGCGTGGAGGTGCAGGTGAGGCTCAGTCGTGTTGCCCGAGTTGCCTACCACACCCACGACCGTTCCAGCCGCCACTGAGTCGCCTGCCGACACGCGGACGCTTCCACTCTGCAAGTGAGCCAGAAAGAAGTACACGTCGCCGGAGCGCACGACGACGTGGTTTCCAGCCGGACCGCCCGGCTGACTCAGCGGCGGCACCAGATCCGGCATCGTATCTACTGCCACGACGACGCGCCCCGAGATCGGGCTGTAGACTGGAGAGCCGTAGATCGCATAGTCGTCCAGATCGGTCGGAAGCAGGCTCGACGCCCGCGCTCCCCACACGTTAACCCTGCCGATGTCCAGCGCA
Organism: Rhodothermales bacterium; assembly: GCA_963793245.1. Taxonomy (GTDB): domain Bacteria; phylum Bacteroidota; class Rhodothermia; order Rhodothermales; family BA12; genus CAXBBB01. The sequence continues at coordinate 25,543 of CAWBZG010000002.1, read as the reverse complement.
TAGGTCTGCGGCGGAGCGGCGTCGCCGTGGTAGTTGGTCGCCGATGTGCGCCCACCGTGTCCGACCAGATAGCCTCCGCCGCGCAGGGGCGATTCAACGGCCAGTGGCTCTTCGGACGGTCGGTGAGACTGCAACGCTGCTCCGGCTAAATACCCGAACAGCGCGACGAACAGCACACGCAGCCCCAACCCACTCCACGCAATCAGGGACCGCTCGGTCGACACGCTGGGTGATGACGCACCCGAGCGACCGCGCCACGCGGAGAAGGCCGCTCCGCCTATCCAAAGCACGATCCAGACGTAGCGTAAGTGGATGCTCGACAATCCCCATCTACCGGTCCAAAAGACCCAGCCGAGATATACGCCAACAAGGAGCACGCGAACGACCCAGTCGCTCTTTCGCTGCATCGGGCGAAGCCAGACCCAACAGATCAACAGCAGCGGAAGGGCGACGGTGCGCGTCAGTTCGATGAGGAACGAGAAGTAGAGCAGGTCACGAGTCATGGCGTCCGGCTACGATACTTCGCGGACGCAGTTACAGGAGAGGACTCATCCTTCTTCGTCCAACCGTCGCTGACAGCGCGCAATGTCTTCGCAGAGCCGTTCGTATTCTGACAGACTGTTGGGATAGAACGGCTCTAGTGGAGCCGCCAAGTTGCAGCCAGACGTATGCGTTTGCGGATGTCGAGAAGGAAATCCTCTCGGCGGCGGATGTGAGAACTGGCCCCCCTGCGGCGAAAGCCGCGTGCCCGACTTCTCCATTCTACCTCGCCCGGCTCCGGCCCGGCCCGCTAACTGTCCGCCCGCGCGGACCTGCTGCATCGTGACGTTTACCGACTTCAACCTCCATCCCGCCATCCAGGAATCCGTAACCCACCAGGGCTACGAAAAGCCGTCTCCGATCCAGGAAGCGATGATTCCGATCCTCATGAGTGGCCGCGACGCCATCGGACAAGCCCGGACGGGAACGGGCAAAACCGCCGCCTTCGCGCTGCCGATGCTCCACCGCATCGCCCAGACCGACGAGCGCCGCTTTATCCAGGCCCTCGTCCTCGCCCCGACGCGCGAACTCGCCACCCAAGTATCCGCTGCCATCTACACGTACGGCAAGCAGATCAATGTGCGCACGCTGCCGATCACCGGCGGCCAGCCTTACCCCAAGCAGATCAAGCGGCTCCGCCAGGGCGTCGACGTCGTCGTAGCAACGCCGGGCCGATTGGTCGACCTGCTCAACCAGGGCGCCGTCGATCTGTCCCAAGCGCACACCGTCGTGATCGACGAGGCCGACGAGATGTTCTCGATGGGCTTCGCGGATGACCTCGACGCGATCTTCGACCACCTCCCCGCCGAGCGCCAGACGGCTCTACTGTCGGCGACGATGGCGCCGGGCGTCAAGAAGCTGGCTCAGAAGCGGCTCAACAACCCCGAAGTCATCTCCGTCACGGACGGCGACCGCACCGCTTCGGACGTGGCGCAGAAAGGCTACATGGTCTACCACCGCGACAAGCTCGCCGCTCTCGTTCGCCTGATCGAGACCGAAGACGTGACGAGCGCCTTGGCGTTTGTCAAGACGCGCGCTGGAGCATCCGAAGTGGCGTCGCTGCTGTCGGACATGGGCTACGCCGCCGAGGAGATCTCGGGCGAACTCAGCCAGTCGGCTCGCACCGCCGTCCTCAACCGCTTCAAAAAGCAGCAAGTCCGCATCCTCGTCGCCACCGATGTGGCAGCGCGCGGGCTGGACATCGACCACGTTTCGCACGTGTTCAACGTCGACCTGCCGTTCGACCCCGAAGCCTATGTCCACCGCGTGGGCCGGACTGGACGCGCCGGACGCGACGGCACGGCGATGTCTCTGATCACGCCGTCTGATCGTGGCCTGCTCTCGCGTGTCGAACGCGCCGCCGGACGCAAGATCGAGATCGAGACGCTACCGTCCATCGAAGAAGTCGAACTGGCTCGCAACACGCGCTTCGCCGAAGAAATCGACGCCGCCTTTACCGACGCTACCGACGCCGACCGCCGCTTGGTCACCGAGATGATCACCGCTGGTGCCGACCCGATGGACGTGGCAACAGCCGCGCTGACGCTGGCCCGCAAGAGCCGCAACGTCGCCGAACTGCTGCCCGTTCAGGTGCCCGGAAAAGGCAAGAACAAGAGCCGTAACAACGACCGTTTCGACCGAAATGACCGGAACGATCGCAATGATCGCGGCGGCAAGTGGAACAACAACGACCGCAACTCGGGCCGTGGCAGCAAGACCTACGAGAAAGGTGGCCGCGACTTCGACAAAGTGGACAGCCGCAGCCAAGACTCCGGATTCGTCCGCTTGGTGGTCGATGCCGGGCACGACATCGGCATCCGTCCGGGCCAGATCGTGGGCGCCATCGCCAACGAAGCCAACATTCCGGGACGCGCGCTGGGCAAGATCCAGATCCAGGACAACCGCACGTTCGTCGACGTGCCCGAGAACATGGTCGGCAAAGTGATAGACGCCGCGCCATTCAAGTTCGGCCGCAACGCCGTCCAGGTCGAGACCGCGTAACGCTGCTCGATCCGCGAACCTGAGAGGGGCGCGGGAGGTGACAGAGACTCTGGTCCCTGCTCCTCCCCGCCCCTTTTTCTATGCGCCCGCTTTCGCATCACCTGCTCTTAGCCCTTGCCCTGACCGCCAGCATGGTCGCCTGCTCCGGCTCGCAGCCTGCTCCAGCGCCGTCGGATGCGGAGCCACCCTCGACTGTCATAGACGTGTGGCGCGGACTTGATGCCTCCTACGCGCACATGCTCTCGCAGCAAGGTCAACCGTGTGAATTGGCGTTCGGCACGTGGTTTTTCGACTTCGGCGCACGTGGGCTGGCGTGCCTGGCAAACGGCGTCGTCGACTCGCCCAGCATCGTCGCGCAATCCGGCGGCAGCGTATTTCGGTCGGGTCCGCACGTCGCCACGACGATGGAGGTCCGCCTCGACCTGTCGAGCGACCGCGCGTTCGGTCGGTACGACCCGGCGTTCGTCGACTGGGTCGCCGAGAACGCGATTTTGGGAACGGACAACGCCGTCGCCCGAGCGCTCGTCCGGCCTGCCTACGTGATGCACGTTCAGCGCTTGGCGCGAATCTACTGGCTCGCCCACGATGATCTGCATGCGGGTGGCGCGTCTGCCCCCGCACTGGCGGCCTACGCTGCCTTCCTCGACGGTGGGCCGATCCCCGACGGCATGGGCAGTTACGAAGGCGATGGATTCTCGGTCTTCGCCTTTTCGGACCGCAGTGACACCCTTCTCCCCGCCGTCGACCTGGTGCTGCCCAACGACTGGACCGCGAAGTACGAAGCCAATACCGCCTACGGCTTCTGGCTCCGCCGCCGCGCAGACGGTACCGACACCCGCTGGCACGACGCCCTGACGACGCTGCTGAGGACGTACGACGCCGACTGGCTCGCGCGGCAAGGCTGAGCTACGGCACGACGGCCACGATGCGCAGCGGCGCCCCACTCCCCTCTCCGATTTTCATCGGTAGTGCGATCACAGAAAAGCCCATCGCCGGAAGCGCGCTCATATCGGCGACGTTCTCGAACGCCGGAATGTTGGCGTCGAACAGGATGCGGTGCGCCTCGAACAACTTGGACTGACCGAAGTCGATGCTCGGAGTGTCCAGCCCGATCGCGGCGATGCTGCGGTTATCGACCAGCCACTGGGCGGCGTCCGGGTGTAGACCGGGAAAGTGGAGAAGCGCGACCGCGTCGGGTCCACGCGCGTCCGTGCCCATGTAGCGCACGCGATCCGGCCAGAACGACGCGTAGCCGGTCCGCAGCAAGACGATGGAGCCATCCGGGATCGCCCCATGATCGCCCTCCCACGCCTCCAAATCGGCAACCGTCACCTGGTAGTCCGCATCGGCCAGCGCCGCCTGACTCACATCAATGACGATGCCCGGTCCGATCAGGTCTTGGAGCGGAATCTGATCAACCGTCCGTCGCCCCTCGGCGAAGTGGACCGGCGCGTCTAGGTGCGTCCCGCCATGCTCCGCCGACGTAAACGAGAATGCCTCGTAGTAATACCCGCCCTCGGTCATTCCCTGCGCGTCGACGTTGAGTTGGAAGCCGCCCGCGGTCGGCCAGTAGATCGTGTCCTCGTCGTACGCGTGGCTCAGATCGACGAGCGTGCCGCCGGGAAACGGCGATGGCGTCGGTGCTTCGGTGGCAGGCTGGCAACCGGCGGCGAAGAGCAGAACGGCGAGGAGTGAAGCGGCGTAGCGCATGGTGAGCAGAGGATGAGTGACGCGGGGTTGCCCTCGGTACTCAAAAGGCGACGAAGCAACAACCTACAGCACGTCCTCACTCCAATCCCTACGACTGCCCGCTACTTCTCAGGAGTCCTGTTCTGTCGCAATGAGCCGTTCCAGCAGTTGACTCCGGGCGGCTGGAAAAGAACGATATGCGGATCTACGTCGCCTCGTGGTTCGATGACAATGCCAGGATCCGGGTCGTCGAGCGGGCCGGGCGGGAGTAACATACCCGGGTCGATATCAGCGGACGCGCACGGCTCCCCGCCAAATCTCGGAAGCGACACAGCTTTTCCCGACAGCCAAAATGTAACTAGCGAATCGGGCGGAACGACCTCGATCACCACTCCCCCGTCGAATGCTGGCGGCACTCCAAGGCCTACTCTCGCGCTGTCCACGGGCGAGGAAACTTGAGCGGCGGCGGAAACGGCCAGACTCGCGCACACGACCACGAGTATGACGGTGGAGGCGAGACGAGACATGTGGGACGGGAGTGCGGCTAGATCACCGGGTGCTCTTCGGCTGAAAGGCTACCTATCGCCCAGACTCGCCACTTTCGACGCCCAGATACTCTTCGAAAGTCGAAGTCAGGTAGGCGTCCGTCGAGATGAAGCCGAGTACGTTGAGAAAGTCGGGCGGCTCAGAGAAGCCGGGCAGTTTGGTGACGTAGCTGCCGTCCGTCGCGAGGAAGACAGTCGTCGGATAGCCGCTCGCGCCCAATGCCTGAGCCAGCATCTGCGACGACAGCGTGTACTCCTTGAACGCGACGACGTCTTCGGACTCTTCGCCGTTGACGCGTACCATCTCGAAGTGATCGGCGACATACGCCTGGACTTCGGCACTTCCATAGACCTCTTTCTGCAAACGCGCGCACCAGCCGCACCACGGCGCGAAGATGTCGACGATCACCTTTTTCCCGCTCGTCTCGGCGGCTGTCATCGCAGCTTCTACCGTCGGATGCCAGTCGATTCCTTCGGCGGGCGACGGATCGACGGGCTGCTGTGCGTAGGCGACGGTCGGCACGAGCAGCAAGCCCAAGACGACGAATAAAAGTGAGTGGAGTCGGGTCATGATCGGTAGGCTAGAGCAGCCAGCGTGTCGGCGAAACGATGCAAAGCACCGTCGGCGTCCGTTGTTTCGAGGATTGCCGGGGCAGAAGCGGCAAGACGCGCGCGCAGTTGGGCGTCGGTCAGCAGAGTAACGAGGCTGCGCGTGAGATCGTCTGCATCGCCCGGACGCACGAGCAGGCCTGCGGGCGATGGATCGGTGAGGACGCGGCGCATCTCAGGCAGATCGGAGGCGACGACCGGCACGCCTGCGTTCAGGTAGGCGAAGAGTTTGTTGGGTAGCGCGTAGCGGTGGTTGAGGCACACGTCCGCCAGCAGCGCCACGCCGACACACGCCGATGCGGTCAAATCGGCCAGTTCGCACGGAGGCACGGCGCCAGGAAAATGGACGCGCTCGCTGCCCGCCGCCTCACGCAACGAGCTTGAGCAGCGGTCCGTCGCCCAGAAAAACGAGGTGCGCACGGGGACAGTGATCGGCGACGCGCAGCCACACCGACGCCAACATTTCCAGTTCGCGGTGGGGCGTCAGCGCGCCCTGATAGAGCACCAGATCGGCGTCGTGATCTAGACCTAGATGATCGTGCAGCAGATGACGACTCGGCGGCGGATCACTCGGAGGATCGGCGTTGGGCAACAGGGCTGGCGGCTCGATGCCGTACGTCCGCGCCATGTGCTCGGCGATGCGCTGGCTGACCGTGAACGCCTTGTCGACGCGGCGGAGGTAGCGACCTTCGAGCGCTTGCCAGAAACGCCGCGACATCGGCTTACCGACCGTTCCGAATACGTGCGGGTAGCACTCGCGCGCATCGTAAGTCAACGCTGCGCCCTGTCGTCTTGCCGCCTTCGCCATCGCCGGAAGCGCGTAGAGATCGCTCGCGTGGTAAGCAGACGCGCGGACCGTTGAGGCGTCGCGCAGCAGCGCGCGATGGTTGCGCAGATAGAAGCGCGGTCCGCCCGTAATCGCCTCGCTGCGCCCGATGACGCGGATGCCCTCGATCGCTACGGGGCCATCGCCGACCGTCAGAAGCGCGACCGAAAGACCACGCTCGGTCAGCGCGGCGAGTTGGCGAAGGGCGCGGCTGTTTCGGCGCGCATCGCCGGTGAGGGCGAAGGCGACATCGCAGTCAGGGGGAAGAGGACCGGGCACGGATTTCGAGTGGGAAGAGACACAGTTTACGCGCGTCTGTTGCCCCCGTGCTCGCGCCCATTGGCCCGCGAAGAGCCGGTGAGCCATCGGCGCCGCTCACGTCTGCTCGTATCTTTGCCGATCCGCACCGGAACGCTCGCCCATCGGCAGACCAGCGCGGGGACCGCCATCGCCCTGCCTCGCCCTCTATGAACCCCGTCACGCTCGCTCGCGCGCTCGTCGAGATTCCCTCCCCTTCCGGTGACGAGGCCGCAGTCGTGCGCCACGTAGCAACGGTCCTGCGCAACCTCGATCTGCGCGTCGAGCAGCAGCAGGTAGCATCGAACCGCTTCAACCTGGTCGCCACGACCACGTCGCCGCCGCGTGTCGTGTTCGCATGCCACCTAGACACCGTTCCGGGCGACCTGGAAGCGCACGAAGACGAGACGCACGTGTACGGACGCGGAGCCGTCGACGCCAAGGGTGCTGCTGCTGTTCAGCTTGCCGCCGCCGCCAAACTGCTCGAGGCGGGCGAGACGCGCATCGGCCTGCTGTTCACGATGGATCAGGAGATGAACGCCCTGGGCGCTCAGGAAGCCAACCATCACCCAATGGCGGAGCAGTGCGCGTTTTTGATCGGTGGCATGCCGACGGGCGGTAAACTCGCGTCGGGCACCAAAGGCTCGCTGCGTATCCGGCTGAATACCAAGGGCAAAGAGGCGCACTCCGCCCACCCCGAAAACGGCGACTCGGCCATCGTCCGCCTGCTCGACGCTCTATCCGCGCTGCGGAATGCTTCGTGGCCGACGAGCGAGCAGTTGGGCGATACGACCGTCAACGTCGGCGTAATCTCAGGCGGCACACGCGCCAACGTCGTCCCCGGATCGGCCTGCGCCGACCTGCAAATCCGGTTGGTCACATCGGCGGTTAGCGTCGAAGCCCAGGTGCGTGACTTGGTGGGGCCTGACGTAGAAGTGGAAGTGCTCGCTGCGTCGGACCCGCTGGTCCTGTTTACGCCTGGTGGCTTCGAGACAACGAGCGTACGCTTCAGCACGGACCTGTCGTACCTCGGTAAGTGGGGCACCCCGCTCCTGCTCGGCCCCGGCTCGATCCTCGTTGCCCACACCGACGGCGAGCGCGTCGCCAAAGCCAGCCTGACAGCGTGCGTAGACCAATACGTGCGCCTCACGCATCACCTGCTCGACCGCTACGACGACGAGCACAATCCCGCGGATACGTCGCGCGATTCGGAGGACTAGCGCTCAGAGCCAGACGAGTAGCAGCGCGTACCCGACGGCTCCGGCGACGAACGCGCCCAGCCGCCCTTCGCGCTCTTCGGGCAGTTCCTCTTTGAGCACGTTGAGGATGACGGCGCCGCCCAGAAACGCCATCACGCAGGCGACGACTTGGTGCGGCAGTTCGACCGCCATGCCCAGCCCCCAGCCGATCAGGACGGACGCCGCCATCACCCAGCGTCCGACGTGTGTCCACCCGCGCTCGAACGTCTCAGCCAACGCCTTGTCGACGACGACGAAGTGCAGCACCATCGCGACGGCAAACAGCGCCAGTTCACGACCTCCCGTCGACTCGGCGATCACGTTGCCGACGATCAGGCTGTAGATGCTGAACAGGACCAGGTGCAGTCGATAGATCGCGTGCGCCCCTTCCTCTCCGTTCTCCTTGTCGTAATCGTCTGCCTCGCCACCCTTATCCGGGTGTGGCATCGGCGTGCGCGTTTCGTTGGTGCGAAGTGCACGCTCGAACGCGTAGAACGTCAGCAGCCCCGCCAGCGTGAGCAGATAGACGACATGGTGGATGCCGCCTGTCCACGAGGCATCCGTCAACGCCGTTTGATGCTCAGCCAACTCGGGCAGCAGATGCAGCATCACGTACGCTACCGACGCCCCGCCCGAAAGCGAAAGCCACCGACTCCGCGGAATCCCATCGAGCACACGCAGCCGATGCGTGAACAGATGACACGCTGCAATAGCGACGACGGCAGCTAGCGAGGGGAGCACGACCAGAGCGGGTTACCGCATCGATCCGTCGGGCGTTTCGGTCACGCCGGGATCGCGGTCCAAGAACTCCTGGTAGAGCGCGATCTGGCGCGATGTCATCGGCATGCGGTAGCCCTGGATGAACACCTCGGTCACGTCGGTAGCCGTCTCGAACGGGTCGCCGTCGGACAGGAAGAACGTGGCGTCTTTGCCGACTTCGAGCGATCCAGCGCGGTCGTCAATGCCGAAGATTTGCGCGGCGCCCAGGGTCACGGCGTAGAGGGCGGCGTCTTTAGTCAAGCCGTAGGCGGCGGCGAAACCGGCGTGGTAAGGCAGGTTTCGGTAGTTGCCATTGCCGTCCATTGAGCGGATGGCGATGCGGACGCCTGCCTGGGCGAGCAGTCCGGGGTTGGCGTAGGCTTTGTCGTAACGGTCGCTATCGCGCGTCGGAGTCGACAGGACCGGACCGACCAAGCACGGCACTCCAGCTTCAGCGATTTGGTCGGCGACGCGCCATCCTTCCAGGCAACCGGCGAGGATCGTCTGGCTCGTCAGCCCGCGCCCCTCGACCCATTCGAGCGCTTTGACGATGTCGGACGCGCGGTTGACTTCGATCATCAGCCGCATCGTGCCGTTGACGACGGGCGCGAGGGCTTCGAGTTCAGGGACGAACTGGACTGGGCGATCCGCACCGTTCGCCATCCGCGCCGAGTCGATTCGGGCATAGCGTTCGGCCTGATCCCACAAGTCGTTGAGGGCTTTGGCGGCCTCCTTGTCGGCCTTGTCGATGTCTTCGTCGCTGCGGCTATCCCACGATCCTCGCCGACCGGAGGCGGGGTATTGCATCGTCTGAAAACGCGCGTCGGGGGCGGCGAGCATCTGCTCGGGCGTGTAGCCGTGCAAGTTGATCACGGCAGCCTCGCCCGACAGCAATCCACTCGACGGCATCGTCAGAGTTGTCGTGACGCCCGAAACGCGGGTGACGGGAATCCAGACCGAGTTGGGGTTGACGGCCGTCAGCGCTTTGACCTGGGGGTTGAGGCGTCCGATCTCGGCGAAGTCGCGCGTGCGGCTGTCGCTGTTGACTTCGACCAAGCCGATCTGCGTTCCAGCGTCGATCATTCCGGGGTACACGCTTCGTCCGGCACAGTCGACGATTTTGGTACCTGCGGGCGCCGAGACGCCCGCTCCCATCTGGGCGATCTTGCCCCCTTGAACAACGATCGTCGCGCCTTCGACGACACCGCCGCTGACCGTGACGGCGCGGCAGTTAGTCAATGCGAATGGCCCGGCTTCGGCTTTCTGAACGGGGTCTTGCGCGCGCGCTGGAAGGGCGAGGGCGAGCAGGGTGAGGGCAAGGAGGGAGCGCTTCATGGGTTCTGGTTTGGCGTCGCGAGTTGTAAGTCGGGACGATCTCAGCGTGTTGTCGGATGCGGAGTGGTCTACCCCTCCGCCCTGGCGGGCACCTCCCCTTGTTCAGGGGAGGAGTGTCGTCTATCGGCGGGCGGCGGCGGCTTCGCGGGCGAAGGCTTCGAGTTCGTGGACGCCGGTCATGCAGGCCTCGTCGTGCTCGTGGATCGAAATCGTGGCGTCGTCGACGTTGGTGTCAGGGTCGACGTAGAAGCGGATGTCGTCGGGATCGGCGGTATCGTCGAAGTACACGAGGCCATCGACGATGGTGTAGCGTGGGCGAGCGTAGACCGAAAGCGGGTGCCCGTCGAAGATGGCGACATCGCCGTCCTTGCCGACTTCCAGGCTGCCGACCATTCCGTCGATGCCCAGCTGCTTGGCCGGGTTGATCGTGATCATCGCCAGCGCTTCGTCGTCCGTCAGACCGCCGTACTTCTGCGTCTTGGCGGCTTCGTGGTAGAGGTGGCGGATGAGTTCGCCGCTGTCCGAGTTGATGCTCGTCGTGACGCCGTTGCGCGTGAGGATCGCGGCGTTGTAGGCCGTCGAGTAGTAGACCTCGAACTTGTAGGCCCACCAGTCCGAGAAGATCGACGCTCCGGCGCCCCACGCGGCCAGTTCGGGAGCCACCTTGAAGGCTTCGTTGGCGTGCTGGAACGTCAGCTTTTCGATGCCGAAGTCCGAGAAGACCCGCATCAGCATCAGGATTTCGTCGGCGCGGTAGCTGTGGCAGTGGACGAGCACGTCGCCTGCGATGATGTCGGCGAGCGTTTCGAGGCGCAGGTCGTAGGCGGGCGGGTGCGGGCGGTCGCCCCTTGCGGCGGCGGCCTTGTCCTGGGCGTAGCGCTGGGCACGCGTAAAGCCCTCACGGATCACCATCTCGACGCCCATTCGAGTCGACGGGTGGATGTCGTTACCCTCGCCGTGGACGCGCGTCGGGTTTTCGCCCAGCGCAAACTTAATCGTGCGCGGGGCGCCTTCCAACCGCATCGCATCCGGATCGGCGAAGCCCCACCGCAGCTTGATCGTCTCGTTCTGACCGCCGATCGGGTTGGCCGAGCCGTGCATAACGTGCGTCGCCGTGACGCCGCCAGCGAGTGCGCGGTAGAGCGTCACGTCGAACGGGTCGATCACGTCTTCGATGCTGACTTCGGCGGCAATCGGGACGGTCGCCTCGTTGACGCTGCTCGTTCCAGCGTGCGAGTGCGCGTCGATGATGCCGGGCATGACGTAGTGGCCCGATGCGTCGATGGTGCGGGCGCCACGTGGAGCCGACAAGCCGCTGCCGATGCGCGTGATCTTGCCGTCGACGATCAGCACGTCGGTATTTTCCATCGTGCCGTTCGTGACAGTCAGGACGGTCCCGCCTCGGATCAGCATCGTGCCGGTCGGCGCGGTCCCGTCGAACGGTTTGGGTTCCATCATCTGCGCCTGCGCTGCGAGCGGCAGGAGCATCAAGAGGGCGAAGAGAGCGAGTCGGTTCATCATTAGGGGCGGTAGGGGCGATTCAGGAATCGCCCTTAGCGGAAAGGGCAGAAGCAGGCGAAAACGTCGCCAGCATGGAGCAGACGAGGACGAAGAGCCTCAGTCAGGCACGCGCGTGCCAGTGAAGGGGAACGAGCCGAATTGGGGGACCGAGACGGTGCCTTCGTACGCGTCGGCGGTGAGCGTGCCGGTGAACGTCAGGCGCCCGAACTGCGGGGCGGTGAAGACGACCGTGAGTTGGTCGCCGTCGAGCCGGGCCTCGTCGACATCGGCAGGCGCCGTGAACTGCGGACCGCTCACCGTTCCTTCGAGCGAAGCAGGCGATCCGGTCAGCGTGAGCGTGCTGGTCTGGTCGCCTTCGGGTGTCGGAACGACGATGCTCCACGAGCCGACCGGGTTCAGGCTGCTGTCGGGCTTGGCAGTCTCTTTCTTGGCTTCCATCTCGTAGACCCGGCCATCGACGATCATCATGCGCACATCAGGTTTCTCGGCGAACGGCGAGCCGTCGGATACGATCAGGTTGGCGATCTTGCCCCGCTCGACCGATCCGAGTACGTCGCTAGCGCCGAGCAGACGGGCGGCGTCGGTCGTCAGGGCGGCGAGGGCGGCGTCTTCGCTCAGTCCGGCGGAGACCATGCGGCGGAGGTTTTTGGCCAGATCGGAGGGCTTGACGTCTTCGGTCGAGAACCCGAACGTCAGTCCGGCTTCGTGCATCGTGGCGGGCATCGCGTCGGCTCTAGCGATGGCGACGCGTTTGCGGGCGAGCAGGTTGTCGCGCTCGGCAGTAACGCCCGCGTAGTCCGGCGTCCGCGTGCCGGGGACGTAGTCGGCTGCCGTCGAGTCTTCTTTCATCTCCTTGGGCAACTCCATCGACACGAACAGCGGCACGTTGGCTGTTTTCAGCGCATTGACGGCCAGGTCGCCGCCCTGAAGTCCGGCGAGCATCAGGTTCAGGCCCAGATCGTTAGACAGACGGATGGCGCGGAAAATCTCGTTGGCGTCGTCGACGTGGAAGAGCATCGGCTGGCTCCCGTCGAGGACCGGATAGAACGCTTCGTGTGCCGGATCGAAGGGTGCGCGGGCGTTGCCGTTGGGACCGCGCTCGTACGTGTCGCCGATCGTTTTGCGGCGGGCGGCTTCGCGTGCGTACTGGCGCATGACGGCCATGACGCCCATCGGTGTGCTGGGGTAGACGCCCAACGCGCCGTCGAACTGCGCGAACTGGACCGTCTCGCCTCGGATCACCATGTCGGACGGCGTATCGCCGGACAGGACGATCAGAGCGCCCTGTCCGGGTAAGAAGCGCCCGCGGGGGACGACGTGGGCGGCACCGAATCCGGCGTCGCGCAGAGCCTTGATGCTGGACTCGGACGGATCGAGCATCGTCCGCACGTCGCGCTGCGGCTGGATTCCGGCGCGGCCCGGCTCGGGCTGGCTGCGGCTGTCGCTCTGTTCGCGATAGGCGCCGCGTTCGAGTTCGGGGACGCCTGCGTTGGTCAGTCCGCTGATGAACGCGGCGTAGACCGTCAGCGAATCGCCAGCGATCACGTAGGCGTCGTAGGGAACGCGGGCGTTGGCGCCGACGGCCTCGATCAGCCCGTCGCGGACGACGACCGTGCCGCGTTCGATCACGTTGCCGGGCGCGACGACGATGCGGGCGTTTTGGATCGCGACGACGTTGGTGATCGGGGCTATGGCGTCGACGTCCTGCGCTCGGAGCGGCACGACGGCGAACAAGAGCAGCAGGCAGGCGAGGGAGAAACGGTGCGGCATGCGAGTCGGATCGGTTGAGGCGTAAAGGTATGCGTGCGCGGCGGGTTTGGAGAAGCGAGAGTGCAGAGTCGGACCGCATCGCCCTACTTTTCGTCTATGATCTCAATCCGCGAAGCCACCGCTCTCACCCGCACGATGGCATCGCTGTCGGCGGAAACCGTCCGAGGACGCTGGCTTTCGCGCGGAACGACAAGCGACGAGCGCTTTCGCGCCCAAGCCCGAGCGCAGTATCAGTGTGCGATCCGGTTTTGCCGAGCATCCCGAATCCGGGTCGAGGTGACTACGCCGCTGCCCGACGTGCCCGGCCTGATCGTCGGAAACCACCTGGGTGCGTGGGACGGCTTCGCGCTCGCGGCCACGCATCCGATGGCGATTGCGGCCAAAGAGGAAGTCGACGGTTACCCCATCGTCGGCGCGATGACGCGGACCTTTGGCGTGCTCTTAGTACCGCGCGGACGCCCGACCGAAGCAGGCGGCTTCGTCGACCGTGTTCAGGCGAGGTTGCGGGCCGACGTTCCCGTCCTCGTCTTCCCCGAAGGCACGACCGGCGACGGCGTCGACCTGCTGCCCTTCAAAACCGGGGCGTTCGAAGCCGTCGCCGACACGCGCTGGCCCGTCCTCCCCGTCGCCCACCTGCCCGTCGCCTGGGGCAAACGCGACACGCCCGTCGACGCCGCAATGATGGACCGATTCGCCTGGCAAGACGGACAGCCGACCGCCGCGCACATGGCCGATCTAGCCGCTCACCTCCCGATCACGATCCGCGTGGCAGCGGGCACGCCTATATCGTCCGAAGGCAAAAACCGGAAACAGTTGGCGCGAGAGGCACAAGCCGCTATCGCCGAGTTGGTGGAAGGGTTGCGCCCATAGAAATAGGTCCCGTACGGCTGCACTGTGACCGGGCGGGAACGGCGCCTGCTGCGTGGGACATTAGCTGTCGCAACGAGTACCTGCGACACGTCACTTTCTCAGCGCCATGCCTATCACCGGACTGCACCACGTTACCCTCGTCACATCGGACGCGCGCGCCAACGTCGCCTTCTATCGCGATCTGTTGGGGCTGAGGCTCGTCAAGAAGACGGTCAACTTCGACGATCCGTCGGCCTACCACCTCTACTATGGAAACGCCGACGCGTCGCCGGGCAGCCTGATCACATTCTTTGAGTGGAAGGGCGTCGGGCGTGGCATGACCGGCATCGGCGGGACGCATCACATCGCGCTGCGCGTCGCCGACGATGCGGCTCTGCTCAAGTGGAAACGCTACCTGATGGACCGAGGTGTGAAGACCTACGGCGTCTACGACCGACGCTATTTCCGCTCGCTCTACTTCCGCGACCCCGAAGGCCAAACGATCGAACTCGCTACCGACGGTCCCGGATTTCTGGCGGATGGCGAACCGGCGGATACCCTGGGCGAGACGTTTCAAAACGTGCCGCCCGAGTTCACCATCGACAGTCCGCGCGGAGTGGCCTTGGCTGACCGCACGCACCCCGACCCGGTCCCGAGGATAGAGGACGACATGCAGTTGCGGACGGGAATGCACCACCTTACGGCGACCTCAAGCAACATCGCATCGACGCACACCTTCTTCCACGACCTGCTGGGCCTGCGCCGGGTCAAGCAAACTGGCAACTTCGACGGCGGCGACATGGCGCATCACTACTGGTCGACGGGCGACGGCGAGCCGGGGACGCTCGTGACCTATTTCGAGGCGCCGCCGGGAACGCGACGGTCACGGATGGGCGCCGGGCACACGCATCACTATGCCCTGTCGATTCCGACTGAAGAGGAGCAGACCGCCTTGCAGCATCGCTTGATGGATGCGGGGCTGAGCGTGTCGCCGGTTCAGGACCGCGTGTACTTCCGCAGCATCTACACCAACGACCCCGACGGGCACATCGTCGAGGTGGCGACGGCCGGGCCGGGCTTTGCAGTCGACGAGGACGTGGATGCGCTGGGCGAGCGGTTGATGCTTCCGCCGTGGCTGGAAGGTCAGCGGGCGCGCATCGAAGCGAGCCTGACGCCGCTGAAGTAATCCCGATACATACGGCAGACGCCGGGGCTGTCGCCGCGCGCCCACCACAAGCGGCGGCGACGGCTCCGGCGGTCGTGCGCGTACAGACGTACATCTTGGCGACGACCGTCTGTGTAGACCAAGATGCCAAACCCATCCTCTTCCCGCATCCCCTGATCCGGGGATTTTCTCCCTCGCCCATGCCGACGCTCTCTCCCTCCACTCTCACCTCTGGTGCCTCTCTCGATCGCGCCAAAACTGCCTTGGTCCTGCTCCATGGACGCGGAGCGGGCGGTCCCGGCATCCTCGGTCTGGCCGACGCCCTCGACATTTCGGCGGATTGGGCCGTCGTCGCTCCCCAAGCGCCTGCCGAGTTGGGTGGTTCGTGGTATCCGCACCGCTTCACCGCCGAACTCTTCGACAACGAGCCGTGGCTGAGCCGAGCACTCAGCGCGATAGCCGAGCACGTGGCCGCCCTGGAAGCCGCTGGAATATCGTCGGACCGAATCGTACTGGCCGGATTCAGCCAGGGCGCGTGCCTGGCTGCCGAGTTCGCGCTTCGCAACGCGCGTCGGTGGGGAGCTGTGTTGGTGTTCAGTGGCGGACTGATCGGCCCACCCGGTACCAAGTGGAATGCCAGCGCGTCGCTGTCCGGCACTCCGGTGCTGCTGGCGGGAAGCGACAACGATCCCCACATTCCCCTCGTGCGGGTAGAAGAGTCGGGCCGAGTGTTTTCGGCGGCACAGGCCGACGTGACGACGGATCTGCATCGGGGGATGCAGCACACCATAGCGCCCGCCTCAATAGAGATCGCGCAGAATCTGTTACGAGCGTCCAAGTTGCAGCAGAGCGTAACGTAGGTGTTGTAAGCCTTTGCGTCGCAAGGGCGTAGCAGTGTTTACGATTCGCGTACACCCGAGGGCGAGCGGACCTATTGAGGAGGAAGCGTGCATGTCACAACTCACGCTGCTCTTCGGAGCATTCACCCTCCTGTAAACACGCCTCAACCTCATGGCTAACATTCCTGTAGAAAAGAAATCCGGCTTCCCCTGGTGGCTCCTGCTCCTCGCCCTCGTCCTTCTCGGACTGCTCGCCTTTCTCTTCTGGCCTAGCAACGAACTCGAAGAAGTAGTAGAAGACGAAATCGTCCAAATCGATCCGGTCGAAAATACGGGCGTCATCACGTCGTGGGCCGAACTCCAGAACGTCGCCGAGCGCCGCAATCTAGTCGGACGCACCGTCGACATCGACGGACTCGTCGCAACGCGCGTCTCTGGAGACAGCACATTCTTCGTGGCTCCGAGCGTATCCGACGATCGCGACCGCCTCTTCGTCGTCCTCGAAGGACTGGGCGAGTCCGAAACCGGCGCTATGGGCCGTGACGGACGCTACAACGTCGACCGTATGGAAGAAATGGGTCTCAAAGGCACCATTATGATGCTCCAACCCAGCGATCCTGACGCCTGGATGCTCGATGAAACGGACGCTAACATGGTCCGCAACGGCAGCGTCTACGTCCGCGCATCGAACCTGATGTTCATGGACGAGATGATGGACGGCGCTCAGCAGATGATCGAAGTCGAAGACATGTAAGACCGCGAGCGGCGCCGGACAATTTCGCCTCGGCGCTGCTCTCGTTCTCTTTCCACTTTACAACACAAGACCCCTAGCCTCATGGCACACGTAAAACTCTCCGAAACACACGACTACGACTTGGTCTACGACGACCAGGACATCCGCGGCTGGGAAGTCCGCGACGGCGCTGGCGTCGTCATCGGCAAAGTCGACGACATGATTGTCGACACCGACCGCGAGATCGTCGACATCGTGCGACTCGAAAACGGCCAGGAACTGGCTGCCCGCGACCTCTACATCGGCGACGGCGTCGTCTACGCAGAGTCCGTCACAGCCGGACACGATGGCGGCGAAGTCCGCGTCTACAACGAAGTCGGACAGGTCACCCGCCGCGTCGACATCGACGACGAGGACCACGCCGAATTCCGCACCCACTACGGCACCGCGTTCGCCAGTACGGACAACGACTACGACTACTACGAACCTGCCTACGACTTCGGTTACCAGCAAGCTCGTACGAACACGTACGCTCAGCACGACTTCGATGCTGCTGAAAGCGGACTGCGCACCGACTACGGCACGATGCACCCGACCGGCAACTTCGACGATCACCGCGACGCCATCCGGTTCGGCTTCGACCGCTACCAGAGCCGCCGCGGTGCGATGCCCTCGCAAAACTTGAATCAGACCAAAATCTGACCTCGCTCGCGATCTCCAGTCGACGCCCTTTCCCCTCCCCCCTCTCCATGAACTCACCCGACTCCACCCTTCCCGCCGACTCCACGCTGCTGCGTGAGACCGAGCGGATCGTCGCCGAAGAGCGCGCTCAAAAGAGCCGTTTGGGGGCGATAGAGGAGGAAGGTGCGCGCATCGTATTGGAGGAGGCCGAGGAACGGCTCACCGTCGATGTCCGCGAAGTCGAAACTGGACGCGTCCGCGTGGCGCGTACGGTCGAGACGTTCGACGAGACCGTCGAGGTGCCGCTGACCCGCGAGACCGTCGAGGTCGACCGTGTCGCCGTCGGGAGCTTCGTCGACGCGATTCCTGAAGTACGACGGGAGGGCGATGTACTCGTCTTTCCCGTCGTCGAGGAAGTCCTCGTCGTCGAGAAACGGCTCCGGCTGGTCGAAGAAGTGCGCGTGTCACAGCGCGCTACTCAGGAGATCGCAACCGAAACCCACACGCTCCGACGCACCCGCGTCGACAGCGAGCGGCTGGCAAAGGACGCAGTCTGACTGCGCTTTGCTGCACAAGAGAGGCTCCGGCTTTTCACGGCACTGACGTGCCCGGATAGCGCACGCCGCGCACTATCCACCTTCACAACCAACAACCAAAACACAACGATATCATGGCTAAGACCATTGTAGGACTATATGACGACCGCTCGACCGCTTATAAGGCGATGACGGACCTCGAAAACGCCGGATTCGGCAGCGATCATCTGAGCTTCGCCTCGAACGAGAACGGCGAGCGCCACACGTACGAGTACGACGTGAACGAAGTCGCCACGCCCAACCTCCTCACCGAGCGCGGCGTCCCGAGCGACGAAGCAAACTTCTATAGCGAAGGCGTCCGCCGCGGCGGAGCCGTCATCGTCGCCCGTGTTCACGACTCGAACATCGACCAGGCCGTCGACATCATGGCGCGCCACAACCCGATCCGCTTCGAAGATCGCCACAACGAGTACAAGACGGAAGGCTTCACCAACTACGACGCCGACGCCGCCGCGTACACCGACGACGAAATGCTGACAGAGCGCAACCGCTTCGCTGATCAGGCCAAGACGCGCATGCAGGAAGTCGAGGAGAGCCTCAAAGTCGGCAAGCGCGAGTACATCTCGGGCGGCGTCCGCGTACACAAGTACGTCGACACCGAAAACGTGTCCGAAACGCTCCGCCTGCGCCACGAGCACGTCGAAGTCGACCGCACGACGACCGACCGCGCACTGACGCCGGAAGAAGCCGATCGCGCCTTTACGGAAGACACGGTTGAACTCGTCGAGCGCGCCGAGGAAGCCGTCGTGAGCAAAGAAGCACGCATCACGGGTGAAGTCGCCGTCGGTAAGGAAGTCGAGTTCGAAGACAAAACGATCGTCGACACGCTGCGCAGCACGCGCATCGAAGTCGAGCAGATCGCTGGCGAGTTTGAGAAGAACGGCCCCGTCTTCGAGCAGCACTACGCCACGGCGTACGCCACGACGGATTTCGACTATGACTATTACAAGCCCGCGTACCAGTACGGATACGCTGCCGGTCAGACCGAAAACTATCGCGACCACGACTACAACAAGGTCGAGACGATGCTGCGCGACGATTACACCACGCGCTACGGCAAAGACGACGACAGCGCCTGGGACAACGTCAAGGACGCCGTCCAGCACGGCTACAACAAGGCGAAGATGGCTGTGACCACCTGAGCATAACGTAGCTCTCGGGACCCGATCCCACCGCCGACTGGCGGGCCTGCCTCACAGCGGGTCCGCCGGTCTTGCGTTTGGAGCATTGCCGTCCTCGGATCCGCCGTAAGGGCGATTCATGAATCGCCCTTACGGGGAGGTCGCGTCAGCGTGCAAGTCGTCAGAACGACAGCGTAAACGTCGCGCCTTGGCCGATGTCGCTCGTGACCGTCAGCGTGCCGCCGTGCAAGCGCATGATCTGGCGCGACAGGCCCAGGCCGATGCCGCTGCCGCCAGGCTTGGTCGAAAAGAACGGGACAAAGATGCGCTCTTGGACTTCGGGCAAGATGCCGGGGCCGTTGTCTGCCACGTGCAGGCGGGCGCGGCCCATCGGCCCAGCGTCGGCGGAGAGCGTGACGCTGGCTCCAAGAGTGCCCGAGGCGGCCTGGATCGCGTTGAGTGTCAGGTTGATGAGCACCTGCTCGATCTGCTCGGCGTCGGCGGCGAGTTCGACGGTAGAGGGGACATCGACGTGGAGCGTGACACCCGCCTCGCGCGCCGAAGACCGCATCAGCCGAGCGATGCTGGTGAGCAGCGGCGAGGCGTCGACGATGGCGAACGTCGGGCGCGGCAGGCGCGACAGGCTGCGGTAGCTCTCGACAAACGACACCAAACCCGACGCGCGACGACCAATGGTTTCGAGCGCCTGATCCGCCGTTTCGGGGTCGACGCCGCTTGGAGAGGCGAGCAGGCCGCGTGTCGTTTCGGCGAGCGACTGGATCGGCGCCATGGAGTTCATGATCTCGTGCGTGAGGACGCGCGTGAGTTGCTGCCATGCGGCCATCTCCTTTTCCTCCAGTTCCTGACGGATGTCCTGCAGCGACGCCAACGTCTGCTCCTGTCCGCCCAACTGGAAGCGCGACGCGTAGACGACCAGTTCCAGCGTCCGATCTTCGCGCGCTACCCGGACGAGCGCCCGACGCCCCGATTCGAGCGACGCCAGCGTTTGGGCTAACTCGACGCTCACGCCTTCCAGGGTGTCGAGATGTGCCAGCCCCGGCAGACTGAGTAGCCGCCGCGCCGCCGCGTTGAACAGCGTCACCTCGCCGTCTTGGGTGAACCCCACCAGCGCGACCCCCACATGCCGAACGACAGCTTCCAGATACGTCACCTGCGTTTCGCGCTCACTTCGCGTCTGCCGGATCGTCGCCCGCACGTCGTCGACGGCCAGCGACAGCGCGCGGTGCATCTCGCCTCTGTCGCGGTGCGGCACGCCTGCCGACAGGTCGTCGTAGCGCAGCCCTTCGAGAAACGACAGCACGTCGCCCGGCGTCCGCAGCGCCTCGCGGTAGACTCTGCGCGCGGACGCGATTGCGATTAGCAGCAATATCGTGCTGGCCGCTGCCAGGCCAATCGTCCACTCTGCCCCACCCATCGCCCGGCCTGTCAGAACGAGCACCACGCCCGGCGCCGCCCATGCCAACGCCACCAGCCCCACGCAGATGCTCGCCCCAAACGCACCGACGACAGCCAGCGTCAGCCCACGAACCAACCGCGCGTTGTAGCGACCGAGCGCCTGCCGAAGCGCGACGAACAGGCGAGGCCGTGAGGGTGGAGGTGGTTGCATCAGCGGTCAGCGGAGAGGGACGGACGAACGGCCAAGCGCAAACCCTCGCCCCTTGTCATCGCGAGCGAAGCGTAGCGATCTCCAGCGATTGTCGCTGACGTAGGAGATCGCCACGTCCCCGGATCGAGTCCGGGGCAAGCTGCTGCGCTCCTCGCGGTGACAGTTGGAGAGTGCGTGCCTGGGCGCGGTACTCTGGCGGTTATTGGACGGTCGGGCGGTCGCGTTGGGCAGTTGCATCACAGGCCGTACTTCTCGATGCGGCGGTAGAGCGACGCGCGCGTCAGGCCCAGTTCGTCGGCGGCACGGCTGATGTTGCCCCCGTGCTTGCTCAGCGCCTTGCGGATTACGGCCTGTTCTACGTCTTCGAGGTCGAGGCTCGGAAGCGCGGCGGAGGGCTGCGGCGCACTGGCGGAAAACGACAGATCCGACGCGACCAGCGTTTCCCCGTCGCCTAGGACGACAGCACGCTCGATGGTGTGCTGCAACTCGCGGACGTTGCCGGGCCACGGGTAGCGAGCCAGAGCGTCGAGGGCATCGGGCGACAGACGACGCGTCGGGCGGTCGTACTGTCGGGCATAGCGAGTGAGGAAATGGCCAGCGAGTAGCGGCAGATCGCCGACTCGGTCGCGGAGTGGAGGAAGGCGCACCTCGACCGTGTTGATGCGATAGATCAGATCCTGCCGAAACGTGCCCGACGCGACCGCCTGAGACAAGTCGACGTTGGTCGCGCTCACCAGCCGCACGTCGACCGGGCGCGGTTTGGTCTCGCCGACGCGCGTGATCGTCCGGCTCTGTAATGCGGTCAATAGGCGGGCTTGCTGGGCGGGCGACGTGTTGGCGATCTCGTCGAGGAAGAGCGTCCCTCCTGCCGCCGCTTCCATCCGTCCCTCGCGATCCGACGCGGCTCCGGTAAACGCGCCTTTGGCGTAGCCGAACAACTCCGACTCGAACAGGCTCTCGCTCAGCGCGCCCAAATCCGCCGTTACGAACGGCCCCTCGCTCCGATGCGACGCCGCGTGCAGCGCCTGAGCCGCCACCTGTTTACCCGTTCCGTTCTCACCCAGCAACAGCACATTGGCATCCGTCCGAGCGACCTTGCGCAGCGTTGCTACGACGCGCTCCATCTCATCGGACGTGCCAATCAGGTCAGCGAACGGATCGTCGGACGAGCGGAGAACGCGTGGAGCTATCTCGTCGGGCCGCTCCAACCGCGTCCGACGCACCTGAGCAGCGGCGGCGACCGACGCGACCAGCCGCGCATTGTCCCACGGCTTGGTGACGAAGTCGACGGCGCCGCGCTTCATCGCACGGACGGCCAGTTCGACGTCGCCGTAGGCTGTGATCATGATGACGGCCAAGTCCGCATCCATACGGAGCAGGCGGTCGAGGTATTCCAATCCTTCGCGGCCCGACGAGGCGTCGCGTTCGTAGTTCATGTCGAGCAAGACCACGTCGAAGCGGTTCTCGCGCATCAGCGTGGGCAGGCTCGCGGGCGAGGTGGCGGTCTGGACAGCGGCCACGTGCCCCGTCAGCAGCAGCCGGATGGCGGTGAGCACGTCTTCGTTGTCGTCGACGACGAGGACTCGGACGGCAGAGAGATCGGAAGCGGAGACAGACATCAGAGGCGGTGAGGTGCGGAAGGGTACGCGTGCGACAGACAACGAGGCAATCCGCGCGCCGCAAAACCACGCAGGGGCGATGACATGAATCGCCCAGAGGTGTGCAGAGGAGCGGATCGTGGTTGAGGGCAAAGTCCGGGGTGTTCGCTGAGTTCGGAGATCGCCTCGTCGCTGCGCTCCTCGCGAGGACAAAAGCGCCGTAACCGTTCGCCGCCGCGCGGTAGGTGTCCGCAGGCGAACAGTTGGCACACCGGGAACGGCCTAAGAGCGGGTTGCAGGCGTGGGCACGGCTCTTGAAACGATCTTGGGCACAACCAAACCCCAACTGCGATGACGCGCCTCGCCTCCCTCCTCCTCGTCCTGCTCTTCGCCGCCCCGGTCTACGGGCAATCGACCGTTCAGGTGATCGACAACCGCTACGACCAATCAGAATACAGCGCGATGCGGACCAGCTTCGAAGTCAGCGTCCGGTACGCGGCGACCGAGGGGCTGACCAATCTGGGCACGCTGCTCGAACTCGTCAACGCGCAGCCCAACCTGACGCGCGCCGAACTCAACGGCAACGGCGACCAGGCCCGGCTGAGCGTCCGCTTCTCGTTCGCGACGAGCGAAGAACTCAACGCCTTCGTCGCCCGAGGCGAGACGACCGATATGCTCAACCGCATCCGGGCGATCAACCCCGAGACGTTCGCCTACGAACTCGACATCCGCAAGCGGCAGTAACCAGCGAACAGCCCGGGCGACGTCCACCTCGCCCTCACGACGGAATCTGAATCTACTTTTGACATGTCCATTTTAACGCAGCCTCTGGTGACCACCACGTCGGGAGATG
Organism: Rhodothermales bacterium; assembly: GCA_963793245.1. Classification (GTDB taxonomy): domain Bacteria; phylum Bacteroidota; class Rhodothermia; order Rhodothermales; family BA12; genus CAXBBB01. The sequence goes on along the minus strand of CAWBZG010000002.1, from coordinate 2,351 downwards.
GCGGACCTATCCGCGGTACCGGCGAGGGCAAAGACGTGGAGCGCGCACCCAAACCGAAGTGGCGCAAGTGGCTGCCCTATGGCATCGGCGCCCTCGTCGTACTGCTGCTGATTGCGGCGGCGGTGTGGGCCGGACGCGGCGGACAGCGTCTCAGAGTCGAGGAAGACCGACTGCGGATTTCGACGGTGGCGAGTGGCGACTTCCTCGAATACGTCGCCGTCAACGCCGCCGCGCAGCCGCTGCGGACGATCTATCTCGACGCCGTCGTCGGTGGGCAAGTGCGCGAGCGATTCGTCGAAGAAGGCGCAGTCGTTGCCGCCGGTACGCCCCTGCTGCGACTGGAAAACGACGACCTGACGCTGCGCCAGATGCAGTCCGAGGCGTCGATGGCGGAGCAGGCCAACGGCATCCGCAACACGCGGCTGGCGCTCGACCAAAACCAACTCAACCTGTCGCAGCAACTGGCTCAACTCGACTACGACCTGGGCCGAGCGCAGCGCGAACACGACCGACTCAAAGGCTTGATCGAGCAGGGATTGGTTCCGGCACGCGACTACGAAGCAGCACGCGACGAACTCGCCTACCTCAGCCGCCGTCGCGACCTGACGCTCCAGAGCCACCGGCAAGACTCGATCACCCGCTCCACTCAGATCGACCAGATGCGCGGCCAGATGAACCGCCTACAAGACAACATGGCGTTTCTCGGCCAGACCGTCGACAACCTCATCGTCCGCGCTCCGGTCGCCGGACAGCTTACGAGTCTCGACGCCGAGATCGGCGAACTCAAAGGGTCGGGCAGCAGGCTGGGACAGATCGACGTGATCGGCGGCTTCCGGTTGGTCGCGCAGATCGACGAGCACTACGTCGCACGCGTCGCGACGGGGCAGCAGGCGACTGCGGCCATCGGCGGGACTGACTACGAACTCGAAGTGCGCAAGGTCTACCCCGAAGTCGCCAACGGACGCTTTCAGGTCGACTTGGTCTTCCTGGGCGACACGCCGCCTTCCCTCCGCCGTGGCCGATCCGTCCAGGTGCGGCTGCAACTCGGACAGCCCGAGCAGGCGCTGCTCCTCGAACGCGGCGGCTTCTTCCAGGCGACGGGCGGACGCTGGGCCTACGTCGTCCGAGGCGGCGAGGCCGTGCGCGTGCCGATCACGCTGGGCCGCCAAAACCCGCTCTTCTTCGAAGTCACCGACGGCCTCCAGCCCGGCGACCGCGTCGTCACCTCCAGCTACGACACGTTTGGCGACGCCGACGTGCTGGTGCTGAACTAGCCTTTGGTCATCGCGAGTAGCGTGGCAATCTTCGTGCATAGCCGCTAGAAATTCGGCGCTCTTCTCTCCTCCTATAACCCTCAGGGCGATTCATGAATCGCCCCTACACACATCGAAACCCATGGAAACGCCCACGATCACGCCATCCGCTCCGGCTACCAAAAACGGCGGCGGCACGCTTATCCAAACGCAGGACATGACCAAGGTGTACCGCACCGAATCGGTCGAGACGCAGGCGCTGGCAGGTGTCTCGCTAGGCGTCAACCGAGGCGCGTTCGTGGCGCTGATGGGGCCATCGGGCTGCGGCAAGTCGACGCTGCTCAACATTTTGGGGATGCTCGATCAGCCGTCCAACGGCAAGTACCTGTTCGACGGACAGGACATCGCCCAGGCCGGAGAATCGCAGCGGGCCAAACTGCGTCGCGGACGCATCGGGTTCGTGTTTCAGAGCTTCAACCTGATCGACGACCTGACGGTCTACGAGAACGTCGAGTTGCCGCTGCTCTACCTCAAAACGGACAAAGCCGAGCGCAAAGCCCGCGTCGAAGCCGCCCTGGACCGCGTCGCGATGCTGCACCGCCGGAGCCACCACCCGCAGCAGCTATCGGGCGGTCAGCAGCAGCGCGTCGCCATCGCCCGCGCCGTCGTCGCCTCGCCCCCGCTGATCCTGGCTGACGAACCGACGGGTAACCTCGACTCCAAAAACGGCGCCGAGGTGATGAAGCTGCTCGTCGAACTCAACGAGGCCGGGACGACGATTGTGATGGTGACGCACTCGGCCATCGACGCCGAATACGCGCATAGGGTCGTCAACCTGTTCGACGGGCGCATCGTGAGCGAGCACTTCGCCAACCAGACGGTCGCGGCGGTTTAGACACCCGGTTGTCTGTACCGACGGGGCACGGCCCCGTCGCCTGCTCCTTTCGTCAATCGTTTGCCTTCGCCGCAGCATGCTGCGGCGCTACGGAATCTGTTGCTCTACTCTGGGCAGATCACGGATTCGCCCCTACATCTCTCTCCGCTCATGCACGCCGTCCGTATCGCTTTTCGCCGGTTGCGGCGCCATCCTGGGTTTAC
>CAWBZG010000001.1:0-181735 GCA_963793245.1 Rhodothermales bacterium | reverse complement strand
CGCTTCTAAGCTCATAGCCAGAGTAGCAGCAGGAATATTCAGCAACTGTTGAGTAGAGTAGCCCAAAGCGTGATCACGGCGGCTAGTCCAAGCAGGCAAGTAGTCAAAATCTTACCCGGATTGCGCAAGGATAAGTGCCGCTCCCAACTGTGTGGCTTTTTACCCCAAGTTTCCCACTTCTTGTGAGTAATGGGCTGTCCGTCTACTCGTTTGAGATTGAGCAGACCCATGCGGCTCATTGCTCCACTCGATACCCTCTGCACTTCAGCAAGTAAGATTTTCTGCTTCATCTGCCATGCTGCCGACACACATGAAGCGAATAAGATCAACCCAGTCGCCATGATCTTCCCCCACCACGTTCCAAGCAGCGAATCGCTTTTGATATCAACCACCAATAGGCTTGTGATAAGGCCTACTAGGATGGCCGATGACCAGGCAAATATGTGCTGCTCTCGGCTACGCCGGTAGCCGATCTCATCTCGCGCGATGGAGTTCAGCGTTTCAAGTCTCTGACGTTCAGAGGGGTTAGGAAGGGTTTGACTCAATGCTTGATGGATGACACGAATTTCGATTGTGGATACGCGCTACAAGATCAGACCCACCGTCTACTTTTTAGTACCCGCTGTGCCTTTGCTTCCGCCTCCCTTACTTGGTGATGGTGGATTGTTGCCTCTGCCGCTACCCGACTTGTTGCCTGTCGTGCTGGGCGCGTTTTTCAGACCGCTGCTTCCTTTTGCCATAATGAACCTCTGTGCTGCTTTGTGAACGTAGTGTGCGGTAGATACTGCTCACGCTCCGAGCCGTTTCCCATCTCTGGCAATTGAGGCCTCGGGCACGTAGTCAGAAGTCAGAGTCACTTGCCGACTTGCCCGTCCAGATGCCTTGTCTGTCGCAAAAGCTCTTGGAGTTGCGTGTCAGCAAGAAAGCAACGTCGATTCTGAGCATAGTCACCCTGGCCTGATGACGTTCAGCTATAGGCGCGCCGGATGGGGTGTCTGGCTCAGAACGGAGCGCAGCGTATCACGATCTGCTTGTGTCAGGTGCGCGTCCAAATCCTCATTGGAACGGCCCATGGTTGCGAAGTAAGGAAGCACAATGAGTAGAAGGCCGTGCCCCTTGCATGCCTGCTCAACCATTTTCCGGGCGGGTGCAAAAACGGGATCATCACCGACTGAGAGGATGACAGCATCAAACCGCTTCGCAAGATCAAGGTCGAATAGCGCATCAATGTGAGAGCGCACGTCCGACTCCGCCATCTTAGCCCTGATCGCGTTCTTGTTGCCGATGTGGTTTGGAATAGGCTTGGGCAGTACGTTCGAGAAGACGACCGGTGAACGGCCATGTTTGCGGCAATCCGCCTTGAAGTGAGGGTCATCGGTGGCGCGGCTTAGGAAACTGTACGTCCTATTCCAGAAAAGTGAGCGCGGCGACTCCTCGAAGCTGTACGTGCCCACTTCCTTGCTGATCTCGCCCTCCCCATTGAACTCCCGGCCCAAGACAAGAACGAGAGGGAAAGAGCCGTCAATAGTGTCACCCAGACAGGCTGCGATGGGTCTAATCTCGGGCATATCTGTGAAGGAGTGATGTATCAGTGCTGCCAGTATACCGACTCCGGGTTCTGATCGCGTAGATGCACCTCACTTCAAGGGCCAAATCGCGTCTGAGTAAGCAAAGTTGGGCTTGGTCCGGCGGAAAGTCCGGCGATGGGTGCTGACCCTGACTTTCGGCCTCACAGTCTGAGTTCATGACTCTAAACCTTAGCCCTCTGCTTGTACAGGCCGAAAATGGGTCGGCTATTGTCCGGCGATTGAGTCATAACGTGTCATATTCTGTCGTTTTCTGTCAGAATCGGCCTCAAAGCAAAACGCCCTCAGAACGGCGTTTACGGCTATTCTGAGGGCGTTTTCGGGGGTGGAGCCTAGCGGAATCGAACCGCTGACCTCTTCAATGCCATTGAAGCGCTCTACCAACTGAGCTAAGGCCCCGATGTGGACGGCTAGGATACGGAGTCTGCCCCGAGGCCGCAACACGCGCGGAAGCCCTTACGTGGTTTTCATCGACTGCCCACCGTCCCGCGCACGATACTTCCCGTCTCGTCTCCTCACCTGACTGGTTGCTCATGTCCGATTCCTTGCGCTACGGCGTGTTCAAGTTTGGCGGCTCGTCGCTCCGGGACGCTGACCGCATTCGCCGCGCCGTCGCACTCGTTGCCCGAGAGGACGACGGGATGCAGAAAATCGTCGTGGCGTCGGCGATGGGAGGAGTGACGGACGCGCTCCTGGAATCGGCGCGGGTGGCGCTCGAACGGACGGACGATTTTCGCGCGCACATCGGCGACCTGAGAGCGCGGCATGAGCAAACGCTTAGAAAACTGGCGCTTCCGGGAGAGTTCGATGCCATCAGTGCCGAGTTGGGCGTGCAGTTCGACTTGGTGTCGGATCTGCTCGAAGGCATCTATCTCTTGCGCGAATGCACCCCGCGCGCGCTCGACAGTATTGCAGGGGCGGGCGAGCGGCTGAGCGTTCCCGTCGTGGCGGCGGCTTTCCGTGCGAGCGGCTATGCGGCGTCCGAAGTCGACAGCGCGCTGCTCGTGCGGACGGACGATGGCTTCGGCGAGGCGGCGGTCGATTTTGAGGTGACGAACGCGCAGGTTGAGGCGCACTTCGCTGGTGTAAACAGGGGCGAGGTATCGGTCGTGACGGGCTTTCGGGCGTCGACGGCGACTGGTGTGACGACGACGCTCGGGCGTTCGGGCAGCGACTATACGGCGACGATTCTCGCCGGGGCACTAGGGGCCGAGCGCATCATCATCTGGACCGATGTCGACGGCGTGCTGACGGCGGATCCCAGACTCGTCCCCGAAGCGCGCCCGATGCGCGAGCTTCACTTTGCGGAGGCTGCTGAACTCGCCTACTTCGGCGCCAAAGTGCTCCATCCCCGCACCATGCGCCCTCTCGCCGAACGCGGGCTGCCGCTGCTGATCAAAAACACGTTCAACCCCGACGATCCGGGCACGCGCATCACGACGACGGCGCTTCCCGAGGGCGAAGCGGTGCGAGCCGTGACGACGATTCGCGATGTCGCCATTGTGACGCTTGAAGGGCCGGGCATGGTCGGCGTGCGGGGTATCACGGCGCGAGCATTTGAGGCCGTCGCCACTGTCGGCAACGTCTACTTCGCGACGCAGGCATCGAGTGAGCAGAGCCTGACGCTGGTCGTACGCGACGATCAGGCGGTCGACGCGCAAGCGGCGCTGCGGCACGCGTTTGCCTACGAATTGGGGCGTGGCGATGTGGCGACGGTGGGTGTGACGCGGCGCTGCGCGGTCCTGACGGCGGTCGGAAACGGCATCAGGGAGCAGTCGGGCGTGGCGGGGCGGCTGTTTGCCGCTCTGGGGCAGGTAGGCGTCAACGTGATGGCGGTCGGGATGAGCGCGGCGCAGAACAGCATGACGAGCGTCGTCAGTGAGGATGTGATCGCCAAAGCGGTCCACGCGGTTCACGATGCGTTTCGCGTCGACGGTCCGGGCGCGGTGCAGGTAGCACTCGTCGGGGTGACGGGTGGAGTCGGGCGGGCGCTGCTGCCGATGCTGTCCGGCGCCGATGTGCCGCTGCGTCTGGTCGGGGTGTCGAATTCGAAATGGATGCGGATGGACCCCAGCGGGCTGGACACGTCGGCGCCGCCTGAATCGTTGCTCGAGGGCGGATCGGCTGCGGATCTGGACGCCTTGGTCACGTGGCTCGTCGAGCGGCCCGGACGCAGGGTGCTCGTCGACTGTACGGCGTCGGACAGTGTCCCGGATCGGTACGCCGAGTTGCTGCGCGCCGGAGTCGGAGTCGTCACTCCAAACAAACGCGCCAACACACGCGATCAGGCGACGTTCGCTGACCTCGCCAAGCTGTCGCGCCGGACGCCGTTCCTCTACGAAACGACCGTCGGTGCGGCGCTTCCGGTCGTCGGTACGCTGCGCGACGTCGTGTCGTCGGGCGATCCGGTTTCGCGCATCGAAGGTGTCTTCAGCGGCACGCTCGCCTACGTTCTGGGGCAGGTCACCGAGGGGGCTGCGTTTTCGGACGCCGTGCGTGACGCACGCGCCCAGGGGTTCACCGAACCCGATCCGCGCGACGATCTGAGCGGACTCGACGTAGCGCGCAAGCTGCTCACGCTCGCCCGTGTCGCCGGGTTTGAGGCCGAGTTATCGGGCGTTTCGGTCGACGCGCTCTACCCGTCCGACTGGGCCACTCTATCGGTTGACGCGTTCATGGAGCGCCTGCCCGAACTCGACGGCGAGTGGGAGCGGCGCCGATCCGAGTTGCCGCCTGCCCATCGCCTCAGCTATCTCGCCCGGCTCGACGCGACCGGCGATGCGCTATCGCTCCAAACCGGTGTCGAAGCCGCCTCTCCCGACACCGTGTTTGGCCGCCTCACCGGAATGGACAACGCGCTTGCCTTGACGACGCGCCGCTACCCACGCGCACTCACCGTCAGCGGCCCCGGCGCCGGGCACGACATCACCGCTTCGGGCGTCTACGCCGACCTGCTGCACGCCGCCCGCTGCCTGCTCTGATGGTGTCGCACCTGCAGCGGTATGACTCGTGACTTTGTTGCTCGACCCCAACTGTAGGACAATCGAATCGCCTTGGGAGTGAGAGAGGATTGGGATTGTCTTGATGAATGCGTATCTATTGCAGAGCCACCCTATTGTTGTACGCACGCTGAGTGTAAAGAGTGTGGCTGTGGGCTGTAGCTGAGTCTGCTTTGTGCCGATATGGACTTTGGATACGTGCTCCACTTCAGGCTTTTGTCGTTCGTAGTAGCGGAGCACACTGACTCGCAACATGACGCCCTATGCCCCTCACCTTTCTTCGTGATCCGGAGCGGCTGGCCGCTCTCTATCGATCCGGTCTGTTAGACTCGGATGTTGAAGAGACATTCGACCGAATTACGCGTCTGGTTGCACATGCTCTGGGAAGCTCCGTATCGCTGTTCTCGCTGGTGGAAATGGACCGTCAGTTTTTCAAGAGCACGTTTGGACCGATACAAGTTCGAGATACCAACCTCGAGTCGTCCTTCTGCAAATACGTGGTCAACCAGGAGGAGCCGCTCGTGGTCGACGATGCACGGAAGCATCCCCTTGTCCGTGACAACGAAGCAATCAAAGGGCTTGGCGTGGTCGCGTATCTAGGCGTGCCGGTGTACAGTCCGGATGGTTTCGCTATCGGGTCCATCTGTGCCATCGAACCGGAGCCGCGTAGGTGGACGGATGCAGAACGAGAGTTGCTCGTAGACTACTCGGCGCTCCTCACCTCAGAGCTGTCCATCCGCAAGAGCGGTCGCCATCTCCGGGCACTTAGCGATGCCTTCTATTTCATCACGTTCACCGCAGACGCACAGGGCTTCGCGACCGAAGTTCGGCGAGTCGGCCAGCCCGAACCGTTTGTGCCCAAGAGAGAGTGGAATTGGGCTTCTACAGTTCACCCGGACGACTACGATCATATCACAGAGCGTTGGAAGCGAACCGTCGAAACGCGGGACCCGTTCGTGGCCGAACATCGCGTACAGCGCCTAGACGGTTCGTATTACTGGGCACGTACCAAAGCTGTCCCCGTCTACGATTCGCAAGGGCGCTTTGTCGAGTTCTTTGGCACGTGCTCGAATATCGATGCCGAACGAGGCTCGCGCGAGAGGTTGGAGCAGCAGCAGTCCATCATGGCTTCGTTCTTTGAAACGTCGCCCCTTCAGATGGGCGTTGTGGAACTGATGGGCGAGGGAGAAGACGTTTCGTTTGTGCTGCTCAACAGGGCCACGGAGGAGTTTTTAGCGATGGTGGGCGAGCATTTCGAATCAGGATCTCTGAAGGGCCAGGGCGCGCGCGATGACTTGATGAAACCCTATCTGGATGCTTACCGCCAAACCATTGAGCGGGGCGAGCCGGTACACTTCACCTATGCCCACCCGATATCCGATGGGCGATTGCTGCTCAGCGTGACGGTGAATCAGATTCGAGGGACTGGAGATCGGGTGCTGTGCTCCTTTGTCACAGAAGACGTCACGGAGGAAAGGGACGCAGCCGAACGGCTGAGAATGAGTGAGGCGCGCCTCGACCTCGCCCTTCGGTCGGCCCAGATCGGAACGTGGGATTACGACACGACGACGGGAAAACCGGACTGGTCTACACTCGCGCTCGACGTGCACGGAGCCAACGAGTTCGATGGAAGGAGGCTATCTGCGTTTGCGATGATCTCTCCCACCGATCGACCGATGGTGCTGAATCGCCTTCGCAACGCACTCGTCAAGGCGAAGAGCGAAGGCGATGCCTCCGTGTCGATGGAGTATCGCACGTCGGAGCCTGAGGGAGAGCGGTGGGTGCGCTCGATGGGCCGCGTCTACGCTCGAGCCGATGGATCCGCGCGCATTGCGGGAACGCTTCAGGATATCACGCGCGACAAGCAATACGAACGCGAACTCATAAAGGCGCGTGAGTCTGCGCTCAACGCACAGGCCAAGGCCGAGGAAGCATCGCAGCTCAAATCCTCCATCTTGGAGAATATGAGTCACGAAGTCCGAACGCCGTTAACTGCGATTCTCGGTTTTACAGATCTCATCGCCGCCCATCCGGAAGATCCCGACCCCGAACTCATCGACATCATCCGGCGCAGCGCCGAGCAGTTGCTCGATACGCTCAACTCGGTCCTCTACTTCGCTCAGCTGGAGGGCGGAATAGTTCTTCGGCCCAGTTCGCTCGATATCGCACCGACTGTCGCCCACGCCGCGCAGCAATACGCGAATATGGCGCACGAGCGCGGACTATCGCTCACCGTCCATTCCTCCTCCGTTCTGGCTTGGGCAGACCAGGACGCGCTCCACAAGATCACGGCACAGCTGGTGTCCAACGCAGTAAAGTTCACCAGAGGAGGGACGGTTGACGTGCGGATGGGAAGCAGCGAGGGGCGTGCCTGGCTCGAAGTTGAGGATACCGGGGCAGGAATGGAGGAGGCGTTTCTTGCGCGAGCGTTTGAGCCGTTCCGCCAAGAGTCTGTTGGACTGAATCGCCAGTATCAAGGGTCAGGTCTAGGACTCTCGATCGTGCAACGGCTGGTGCATGAGATGGGCGCTAGCCTCGATGTCGAGACAGAGAAAGGTCAGGGCACGCGCGTCCGTGTCTGGTTACCGACGAGTTCGAACGGGTAAGCGATAGAACAGCTTCGCGTGACCATCGAAGCTCCCGAAGGTTGATCGTGAGTGCCTGATGTCGAATACCGATTAGCGTCCTGTGCATAGAGGCAGCCGCTACGTTGTGGAAATGGCGAGCAGCGTCGAACTCCCCGCCGGACACTCGCGACGGGATCACCTGCGAAAACGTTCGCTCGGCGATGTGCGTTAGGCGGCGTCAGCGGATGCCAGCACCTGCTCGAACAGCGTCCGCTGATCGGCGTCGAGGCGGTGTGGCTTCATCGTGTGGCGGTCGACGAACAGGCCGACTTGATGGCCCGTCGCGCACAGTTTCTCCTCGGCGTTGAAAAACCGATGCTGCATCACCGCCGACGTGTTGCGCAGTTCGCTGATCCATACCTGTGCGTGGACCGTTTCGGCCAGTCGGAAGGGACGCTTGTAGTCGATCGTCGTGTGCACCAGAACCGGCACGATGCCTGTCTCCCACGCCTCGTCGATCGGCATTCCGACGGCGTTGAGCAGCTCGTTACGCCCGATCTCCATCCACTGCACGTAGACGGTATTCGACACCACGCCGCCAAAGTCGACCTGAAACGTGTGGACGGGAATCGTATAGCGGACGATGGGCGACGAGTCGGACATGGGCGAGGCTGGTGGATGAATCGACCCAACCCGTAGCAAGGCCACTTGTGTCGCCTTTCATCCTCCGAGGTCGTATCCGAGAAACGAGTGCAGCGCTCCGCTGACTACGTCGGGGCGTTCGCGCGGGGCCAGGTGTCCAGCCCCCTCGATGAGGAGGAGCCGCCCGTCAGGGAGGACAGCCGCGCCGCGTTCGGCAGCCGATGCCGGTATCAGCGGATCGCGCGAGCCGTGGAGGACGAGCGTCGGGACGGCGAGTTCGGGTAGACGCGGTGTGAGGTAGCTTGCGATGCGGTCCGGCTGCATTTCGAGCTGTAGCCAACGGGCGAACGCGTCGAGCGCACGCGGCATCCCCAAGCCAACGGCAGCATCGTCGACCATCTCGTCGGACACGTCGAGAGACACTGTCGACGCGTGCAATCCCAGGCGAAGCGCAAGGGGAACGCGCGTCAGCAGCGTACGCGTCAGCGCGCCGATGTTGGGCACGTGTGCCAGTGCGCGTACAGCCGAATGCAGCGGCAGGCGAGGTGCCAGCCCGTACGCTCCGGCGAGGATCAGGTGCGTTAGCCGGTCGGGGTAGTCAAGCGCGTACGTCAGAGCAACGGCGGCGCTCATCGACGATCCGGCGAGGGCGAACGTGTCGAGTCGGTACGCGTCGGCCAGATCCGCTAGCCAGCGTGCATAGTATCCGGTCGAGCAGTCCGAGCCAATGGGGAAGGCGCTGCGTCCGTAGCCGGGCAGGTCGGGGACGATGCAGCGCACGCGAGCGGGCAAGTTCTCCAGCGTCCGCTTCCACGTCAGCAGCGACGAGTCGAGCATCGAGCCGGGTAAGAGCACCAGAGTCGGGCCTGATCCGGGGCTAAACCGGACGCGCGTCGCCACGCCGCCGATACTGCGCGTCTCCTCGAAGATGCCCGATTCGGCAAGTCCGGGCGACTCGAAGCGTATCGATTCGTCCTGCCACGCGCCGCCGTCCCACGGGCGCCAGGCGTGGTCGCCGGAGAGCCTGGGGAGGCGATCAGGAAGATTAGAGGACGCCATCGCGCGCGTCGACCGATATCGTTTCGATGATCTCGTCGGTTGAGTCAACGAGGTGCATCCGGTCGCGCTGCGCGACGACGACACACGCGTGGTTGGGCACGATGCGGATGCGGTCGCCGACTTCGACGGTTGCCGCGCCGGGTACGTCGCACCACGCGTGCTCCTCGCTCAGCTTGTAGATCGTCAGGTGCGGCAGAACGCGCATCGCCCTAGCGTTGTAGAGCGGCACGCCGTACGCCTCGATGCCCCAGCCCAGGTCGGAGGTGAGCACCTTTTTCCCAGCGTCCAAGAACAACCGCTCGCGCCCACCGACGCGCCGTTTGCTCACGACCGTCGACAGGACGGTCAGCGCGCAGTCGTGCAGCGTCGACGCTCCCAGCGCTACCTGTTGCCCATCGCCGAACGCGTAGTTGCCGGGGCGGATTTCGGTGATGCGGAAGCCGCCATGCGTGTGGTTCTGGAAGAACTTCATCGTTGGCGTACTGCCCATCGACAGCTCGAACGTGCCTGCGTCGGCCAATCCCGCTGCGCCCAGCCGTTCGGCTGCCGACAACAGCCGGTCACGCGCTACCTCCATCGTGTCTTTCAAGTGCTGACGTGGCTCGACGCCCTCGGGCGCTCCTCCATAGCTCTGCCCCTCGTGCGTCAGCAAGCCGATCAAGTTGAGGCCCGGCATCTCGGCGACCTTTTTGGCGAAACGGATCAAGCTGCCTTCGTTCCACGCCCTTCCCGTCCGTCCGTGTCCGGTGTCGATCTCGATCAGCACGTCGGCGACGCGGTTGTGGCGTCCGAATACGTCCGATGCGGCCTGCGCCCCCTCCACCGTGTCGATGCAGAACGAGATGGTGGCCCGTCCGCTCAGGGCTAGCAGCGTTTCGAGTCGCGCTTTGCCGACGACCGGATAGGCCACGCGCACGTCGTCGAATCCGGCGTCGACGAACACTTCGGCTTCGGATGGCTTGGCGACCGTAATCCCCTGGGCGCCACGCTCGATCTGCTCGCGCGCCAGCCGAACGCTCTTGTGCGTCTTGACGTGTGGGCGGAGTTTGACGGCGTGCGTCCGGCTGCGCGCCTGCATGCGGTCGAGGTTGAGCGAAAGCCGGTCCTGGTCGATCAGGAGTGCGGGCGTAGGCAGGTCGTCGATGGACATCGCGGGCGGTCGGGTAGAGAGTCGCCAAGATAGCCGGATCCGCCGCGGGTAAGCGTAACGCGACGGCTCCCATCGCGAGTCGCTACGGCTTGTGCTGCGTCTGCTCGAAGCGGAAGCGCGCCGTTTCGTCGCCGATGGGCACCAGCAGTTCCAACCATCCTGCCCGCACGTCGACCGGCACCAGAATCCAGCCGCGCACGGCTTGTCCGGGTTGCAGCGTCGAGCGGCGCAGCGCGGCGTCGGCCCACCAGTTGCGGTCGTGGGCGATGGCCTCTTGATCCAGTTCGTGATCGCGCTCTTCCAGGATGACGCGACCCACGCGTGCCGTCTCGTCGATGGCGTAGCGGGCAACGGCGCCCGAAGCTTCGCCCGGCTCGTCGGCTGTCGTCACCTCGACCGTTGCCGCCGCCAGCGAGATGCCTGCGCTGATGCCTTCGACCAGTCGCGACGTGCGGTTCGACGCGTCGCGGCGGCTGGACTCCAGGTCCAGATTCAGCATCACGGTTTCCGGGTCGAACGCTGCCACTTCGCCGCCCATCGACGCGGCGGCCTGGTTCAGCATCTGCGCCGCGATCTGGGCGGGGTCGATTACAATGGATCCATCGCCCCGGTTGGAGAATCCGACGTCGAACACGTGCCCTTCGCGCGTCGTCATCTCGTACGACACCTCGACGGCAACGCTATCGGATTCGGCGAACAGGTACGCGCGGCCCGCGTCCCAATAACTCACATCGGTGTCGCTCGCGGAGAGGCGGTAGACGGGGTTGGGCGTGCAGGCTGGGAGCACGAGCAGAGCGAGGAGCAGCAGTAGCGGAGAGCGCATGGCGGTGGTGTAGCGGAGTGTGGACGGCGGTGTGCAAACGGACGGACGCGCTGGGAAGAGCGCTTTGTCGATAGGATGAAAGTAAACAAGGACATAGTCTCGATGCGAAGAGGCGAAGCGCGTGGGCTTCCGATGTGCGCACGTCAAAGTGCAACCTGCATACCATTCAACACGTCACGTACTTTAGGCCATCATCTGCTCCGATTCATGCGCGTTTACTCCGAGAAGGAAATCCAGAATCTGCTGCGGCAAGCGGCTGCATTGCAGGCGGCTCGGCGCGACCCGTCGAACGGCCTGACGCTCGACGAAATCCGACGCATCGCCGACGAAGCCGGGATCGACGCGACGTTTGTCGACCAAGCAGCCAGCGGGCTAACGACGGCGACAGCCCAGGACAACACGAGCGGGTTCTGGGGCGGCACGTACCGCGTCGCTAGCGAGATGACGCTCAACCACAACGTCGACGAAGACGAGTGGGCGATCATGGTCGCCGAGATTCGCCGGTCGATGGGGCAGCGTGGGCAGGCCGAAGCGTTGGGACGCGGCTACGATTGGCGCTATACCGTCAACGGGCAAGAGTTTTCGCACGTCACCCTCACGCCCCGAGGCGACCGCACACATGTCGACGTATCGCGTGTCAACCAGAGCGGCTTCTGGTACATGCTGCCGGGGATGCTGGCGTTCTTCGCGGGTCTTCTGAGCATCATCTTCCTCGCCAAGCCAGCGGACGGACCTCCGCTGCTCGTCCCCGTCCTGCTAACTCTCCTCACCGTCGTCACGTTCTTCGGCTCGCGCGCGCTGTTCACTTCGGCGACGCGCAAGCTGGAGCGCAAGAACGCCGACATGCTCGAACGCTTGGCCCTGATCTCATCCGATTCAGAGGAACGCCGCGAACGCGATCGGAAGCCAGAGAAATCAACGCCGCTTCTGGACGCCGAACCGCTGGACGATTTGTCCACAGACGGATCCCGCATCGACGACCGTACGCGCCGGAGGGTGTGAGTGCTAGCGCCGCGTCAGGTGCTTCTCGACGAACGCTGCGAAGTCCAACTCGGAAATCGTTCCGGCAGCGAGGTTTTGGTAAGCATCGATACCCTCTTCGCGTTCGAGCGGAAGATCGAATCCGTTATGCAGAACGAACGCGGCGACTCCTGCCGCCGCCGCGCGCTTGTTGCCATCAATGAACGCGTGGTTCTTCGCCAACCCGTAGCCTAGCGATGCGGCCAGTCGAGAAGTCGATTGTTCACCGCCATAACTCCACAGATTGCGTGGTCGGGCGAGAGCGCTACGAAGCAGGTTTTCGTCACGCAATCCCGGTGACCCGCCAAAGCGCGCGATTACCCGGTCGTGGATGAGGACGACCTCGTCGAAAGTGAGCCAAGTAGGTTCAGTCACTTCGCCAATGCCTCAAACATTTCGCTATGGCGATCCATGTAGTCTTCGACGAGTGTCATTAGGTCATCGGCCTGTCCATTGGTTGCCGCAGCCATAGGCTTACTCATCGAAATCTGATCTCCTTCCGCAAGCGACAGCGATTGAGCCAACTCGTCCGGGATGACGGCGACGAGCAGGCCATCGATACGGCGGAGGGTGAGGGGCGTTTCGGTCAGCAGTTCGGCCATGGCGAGTAGGGTTTCGTCTGTCTACGAGCGAGCGCACGGCGGGTGCCCAGACGCAAAAAGCGCCGCCCCGATCAGATCGAGACGGCGCCGAGGCGTACCGCGTAGGGGAATCGAACCCCTATTACCAGGATGAAAACCTGGCGTCCTAACCGTTAGACGAACGCGGCATAGCATCGGGTTAGAAGCGCAATCCGACGGACGGGTCCCGCTTCAACGGTTTTACACAGCCGCGCGCATCAAACGCCGACGCGCGTCTCGAACGTGGCCGCGTCGGGGACGACGGTGTCGAGCACCCTAGCCGACGAGATCACGCCGGGCATTCCGGCTCCGGGATGGGTGCCCGCTCCGGCGAAGTACAGGTGCTCCACGTCTTCGCTGATGTTGTGCGGGCGGAAGTAGGCACTCTGCGTCAGCACGGGTTCGATGGAGAACGCGGCGCCTTTGTACGCCTTGTAGTCGGTCAAGAAGCCTTTGGGTGTCAGCGTCAGGCTGGCGTCGAGGTGATCTTCGAGGCCGGGCAGAATCGACTCGCTGAGATATTTGCTGACGGCCTGGCGGTAGCGCTCGGTCTGCTCGTCGTCCCACGGGTCGCCGCTATCGAGGTGCGGGACGGGGCTGAGGACGTAGAACGCGTCGCAGCCGTCGGGGGCCATGCTGGGGTCAGTCGCGGTTGGGCGGTGGAGGTAGAGGCTGAAATCTTCGGCCAAGCGGTGGCCGAAGATGTCGTCGAGCAGTTCTTTGTAGCGCGGGCCGAGCAGAATCGTGTGGTGCTTGACGTCGTCGTACGTCTTGTTCGTGCCGAAGTACCAGACGAACAGGCTCATCGAGAACTTGGTCTTCTCGATCTTCTTGTCGGTCCACACCTTGCGCACGCTCGACGGCACCAAGTGGCGATACGTCCACGCGATGTCGGCATTGCTGACGACCAAATCGGCGTCGATCTCCTCGCCGCTTTCGAGCCGGATCCCGGCGGCGCGTTTGCCGTCGAGTAGGATTTGATCGACATCGGCATTTAGTCTCATCGTGCCGCCCATGCCTTCGATGAGATCGACGAGTCCGTTAATCAACGCACCCGTTCCGCCCATCGCATACCAGACGCCCCACTTGCGCTCCAGGAACGCGATCATGGTGTAGATGCTCGTTACGTTGAACGGGTTGCCGCCGACGAGGAGCGGGTGGAACGAGAGCACCTGACGGATTTTCTCGTGCTTGACGAACTTGCTGACGAAGCCGTAGACCGTCCGGTGGCTTTCGAGCCACGCCATCGCCGGGACGATCTTGGCCATGTCCGACACGTTGGTGAACGGCACGTGCGCCAACTCCTCGAAGCCGACCTTGAAGATATCCTTGGTCTTCTCGAAGAAGCGGTCGTAGCCCGCCACATCGTCCGGAGCGAACTGCCGGATCTGCTCGTGCATCTGGGCGCTGTCGCCGGTGTAGTCGAAGTAGGTGCCGTCGTCGTAGCGGATGCGGTAGAACGGCGTTACCTCGCGCAACTCGACATCATCCGCGCGGTCCTTTCCAGCGAGTTGCCAGAGTTCGTCGAGCAGAAACGGCGCCGTCACGACGGTGGGTCCGGCGTCGAACGTGTAGCCGTTCTCGTGGAAGACGCGTGCGCGTCCTCCGGCCTGATCCAGCCGGTCGACGACGGTGACGCGGAAGCCTCTGGCGAGCAGCCGGATCGCGCTCGCCAGGCCGCCGAACCCGGCGCCGATGACGACGGCGTGGGGCGACGCATCGGTGATGGGGATGCGCGGTTGAGACGGGTCGAGCAGGCGAGCGTCTTTGCGGTGAACGAGCGAGTCGATCCAGGCAGGCATGGCGGCGATATCAGTTTTCAGTCGAGACTGAAAATTACGCCGGGCCTGGCTTTCGGGTTCACCTATCGGCCTGTGTGGATTTCGCTATGCCCCCCTCGGACCAGTCGGCTCTCTTCTACTCCGCGTCTGCGCTTCGCGCGATCAACTCGGCGATCTTCTCGGTCAGGCGGACAGCGCTGTACGGCTTGGCGAGAAAGGCGTCGGCTCCGGCCTCGTCGACTTCGCGCTGCTTCTCGCCCATCATGCCGCTCGCTGCGATGATCGGAAGGTTGGACCCGGATTCGCGGACAATGCGGATCAACTCCAGGCCGTCCATGACCGGCATCATGACATCGGTGAGGATGAGCAGCGGATCGTTGTGATTCAACTGTTCGAGCGCCTCTTTTCCATCGGATGCCGTGCATGACGGTGTAGCCCGAGTCTTCGAGCAGGTCGACCGTCGCGTCGCGGATGTAGGGTTCGTCGTCGACGACGAGAATGCACTCGCCGTTTCCTCGCACGATCTCGGGCGCTGAGGTAGGCACCTCGGCTTCTTCCCGCTCTAGCTCAGCAGGCAGGTAGAGCGTGAACGCCGTGCCCTCGCCCATCTCGCTGTACGCGACGACGAAACCGCCGTGGCTGCGCACGATGCTATAGACGGTCGACAGGCCGAGGCCGGTGCCTTTGTTGAGTTCTTTGGTGGTGAAAAACGGCTCGAACACCTTGTCGATCACGTCGGGTGGAATGCCGTCGCCGGTGTCCGTGACGGTGATGCGAACGTAGGGACCGGGTTTGGCATCCAGGTTGGTCTGTGCGTAGTGCGGGTCGATCTGCGTATTGTGCGCGTCGATGAACAGTTTGCCGCCGTTGGGCATGGCGTCGCGGGCGTTGACGCTCAGGTTCATGAGCACCTGCTGAAGCTGCGTCGCATCGCCGACGACGCGCCACAGGTCGTCTTCTACGTTGGTCGTGACCTCGATGGTGGCCGGGAAACGTCTCGTCGAGGATCTTGCCGGTCTCGCGGATCACGTCGCTGGGCTGGAGGACAACGCGTTCGCCCTCGACGCCGCGTGCGAATGCGAGCACCTGACGCACCATGTCGGACCCGCGCTCGGCACTCTTCTTGATCATTTCGAGCGTACGGATGGCGCGCGGTTGATCTTGGACGGCCTTTTCGAGCACGCGTACGCCCAGCACGATGGGCACGAGCAGGTTGCCCAGGTCATGCGCGATCCCGCCGACAAGCCGCCCGATGCTCTCCATACGCTGCGAGCGTAAAAACTGCGATTCGAGTTGCTTGCGCTCGCTGATATCGCTCGAAATCGTCAGGATCGACTGCGGCTCGCCCTGGGCGTCGCGTACGAGCGTCCACCGGCTGTCGACGATGCGACGGACGCCGTTGCCTGTGTCGATATCGATCTCGCCCGACCACTCTCCTTCGGCTATTGTGGTGGCCCACGCTTTTTGCTCGTCTTCGTCTACGAATGCGAACAGGACCGTGCCGCTCGCCCGAACGTCGCGCAGTTGATCGGCGCTCGTATTGGCGTAGGTTGGTGTGCGGTCGATGGCGTAGACGCAGATGGCATCTTTGGCCTTGTCGAGCAGCCCGGCTTGTTCGCGAATTCGGGCGGCTTGGTCGGCCCGCTCACGTGCGTAGCGGATCGACCGTTCGAGCAGCAACTCGTCGATGGAGCCTTTGACGAGATAGTCGGCGGCGCCGCGCTCCATCGCCCGGATGTCGACTTCCAGGTCGCCTTGTCCCGTCAGCAGGATGATGGGCACGGTCACGCCTGCATCGTGCGCGCGGTCGAGCACGTCCAATCCGGTGTGCGCGCCCAAACGGTAGTCGACCAGAATCACGTCGAACGGCTCTTCGATCATCGCCTCGATTCCGTCCTCGAACGTGCGTTTCCACGTCACGTCGGCGGTCATGCTGCGCGCGCGGCGGAGCAGGGTTTTGGTGATGAAGAAGTCGTCCTCGTCGTCCTCGATGATGAGGATGCGGGTATTCGAGGTACTGCTCATCCGTACGTCTTTATGCGTTCTGTGGCAGTCGGACGATTTCAAACCAGAAGTCCGACATGACGCGGATAACGTCGGCCAGGCCTTCAAAGGTGACGGGTTTGGTTACGAATGCGTTAACGCCGAGATCGTAGGAACGCACGATGTCCTGCTCGGCGTCCGACGTGGTCAGCACGACGACAGGCACCTTGCGCAGCTTGGGGTCCTTTTTGATCTGTTCGAGCGCCTCGCGACCGTCCATACGCGGCATGTTGAGGTCGAGCAGGATGAGGCCGGGACGCGGTGCGTCAACGTCGGCGTATCGCCCTTCTTTGCGCAAGTATTCGAGTAGCTCTTCGCCGTCCTCAACGCACCTGACGGTGTTGCGGACGCGGCTGCGTTGGAGCGCGCGCTGAGTCAGCTCCCGATCATCGGGGTCGTCGTCCGCGAGTAGGATCACGACAGGGTCCTTTTTCATTCCGGTTCGCTGGTGGAGGGCGTGAGAGAGAGTGTAACGTAAAACGTGGTGCCTTCGCCGGGCGTCGATTGGGCGTCGATGTCGCCGCCATGACGTTGCGCGATGCGTCGACAAATGGCGAGGCCCATACCGGTTCCAGGATACGTGTCTCTCCCGTGCAGACGCTGGAACGGACTGAAAATACGGTCGAGATACTTCGTGTCAAAACCGATCCCGTTGTCTCGGACGGACAACGTGACCGTTTCGTCGGATCGCTCGCACCCTATGTGCAGGCGGAGCGGTACGTCCGAGCGCCGAAACTTGGCCGCGTTGCCGATCAGGTTGTGGAGGAGTTGCCGCATCTGCATCGGCTCGGCTTCGAGTGTCGGCAGCGTGTCGTGTGTGACGGCGGCTCCCGTCTGTTCGAGTGTGTAGTCGAGGTCGACGAGCACTTCGCTGAGTACCTGGGACAGGTCGACCTGCCGGAAGGGATGGGCCTGCGTCGCGATGCGCGAGTAGGCGAGCAGGTCGTTGATCAGGTCCGACATCCGCCCAGCCGATGTGCTGACGCGGTCGAGGAAGTGGCGTCCATCCTCCGACAGGTTGCCCGCTTCCTCTCGTACGAGCAGGTCCGAGAACGCCTGGATCTTGCGCAGCGGCTCCTGCAAGTCGTGGCTGGCGACGTAGGCGAAGTCTTGCAACTCTTTGTTGCGGTCGCTCAACGTTTTGTAGAGACGGGCACGCTCGCGCTCGGCTTCAATGCGGTCCGTCACGTCGCGCGAAGCCGTCTGGAGAACCAGCGTGCCATCCGCTTCCTCACGCGCATTGGTGATGGTTTCGAGGGAGACGTAATGTCCGTCGCGGTGGCGGAAGCGAAAGACCGTAGAACCTTCGGCCTCGCCACTGATGACCTCGCTCAACCGCTCTCGGACGGCGTGCAACTCATCCGGATGGACGAGTTCGAACGGGCTGACGCCTTCCAGTTCTTTCGGCGCCCATCCCACCACGTTCTCAGACGAGGGGCTGACGTAGCGATAGCGCCCGTCCGCATCGTGCAGCGCGATGAAGTCGCTCGAGTTCTCCGCGATCAGGCGGTAGCGTTCTTCGCTCACTCGGACGCGTTCGGCGGCGCGCTGCTCCTCGCTCACGTCGCGGAAGGTGACGAAGAAGCCGTCGCCTAGCTGTACCGCCGCGCATTCTGTACCCAGAAGTCGAGTTCGTCGTGGGCGTAGCGCAGCACGGTCTGAAACGGCTTACCGGTCTCGACGACCTGGATGTAGGCGTCGAAAAGCCCAGCCTCGCGGTTGCCCGGCAGCGTCTCCAGCATCCGCTTGCCTACCAAATCCTCGGGAGACAGATCGAGCAGGATTTCGTTTTGCTGGTTCGCGATCAACCACTCGAAATCGACGATGGTGCCCTCGGCGTCGCGGATGGATTCGAAGACCATGATGCCGTCGAGCGACGTGTCGAGCAGGCTCTGCAGAAGGTTGCTCGACGTGCGCAGGCGCTCTTGGGCGTCGCTGCGTTCGAGCAATCCGCCTAGCCAGACGGCGGCGAGGTAGAGGAAGTGCTGGTCCGACTCGGACAGGTCGACGGGTGCGTCGAGCCAGATGCTCACGCAGCCTCGGTACGCTCCGTCGACGCGCAGCGCGAGGTCGATGGTTGCAGACGCGCCGAACTCGGCAGCGGGGTGCTGCTGCGCGCTGGCATCGGGCGTGTACCACACCTTGGTCGTCTGCTTCGGGCGCGGCCATGCGGCGGCTTCGGACAACACGTGGCCCGGGAGCGGCGCACCCGGACCGTGCGACGCGTCGACGAAGAACAGGCCGTCTGCTTCGGTCGCCAGAATCGCTGCGCGGGCGGATAGCGTGTCGGCGATGAGCGTCAGCGTTTGGTCGACCAGCTCGTCCGTTTCGGCTTCTGCCTGGGACGTAATCAACGTGAGACGTCGCAGGCGCTGCTGGTTGCGCTCGGCGGTGGCGGTGGCGCGCCGTTGGTCGGTCACGTCGCGCGTCGTGGACACCCACGCACCGTCGAGGCTGGGCAGTCTGCGCCAGCGCGTTTCGATCCAGCAGTCGGAAGAGCCGGTGTCCGTCGCCTTAGGCAAGCAGCGCGCGACGGTCGTTACGGTCGCACCGCCCTTGAACGGAGCGCCCGCCAGCGCCTCGCGTACCATGGCGAGGTCGTCTGTGTGGATCCACGAGTCGAGCGGTTGATAGATCAGTTCGGAGGGCGCGCGGCCCAAGATCGCCTCGGCCTGGGTCGATACAGAAGCGAATCGACCGTCTGCATCGTGTCGGCCTACGAGGTCGGTCGACGCCTCCATCATGAAGTGCGCTCGTGCTTCGCTGCGCGCCAGCGCCTGCCCTGTTTCGGTGAGCGCGGTGATGTCCTGCGAGACGCCCGTAATTACCACGTCGCCATCGGGACGAATCGACACTTTGCCGCGCGAGAGGATGTGGCCGATGCTGCCGTTCGGATTGACGATGCGGTAGCGATACTCGTACATCTCGCCCTCGTCGAACGGCTGAGAGATGCTCTCGATCATCCCGCTGCGGTCGTCGGGGTGAGATGCGCGCCAGAATCTCCTCCATCGACCCCGCTGATTCCGAGTAGCCCGAATACGCGTCGACATCGGTCGCCCACTCGACGACGCCCTGCGTCACGTTGACTGCCCATGCGCCAACACTAGCCGTACGCAGCACTTCGCT
The DNA here is from genome assembly GCA_963793245.1 of Rhodothermales bacterium. GTDB lineage: Bacteria > Bacteroidota > Rhodothermia > Rhodothermales > BA12 > CAXBBB01. The sequence goes on along the minus strand of CAWBZG010000001.1, from coordinate 162,319 downwards.
CAAGAGCTGAGAGTCCGGGGGAAGCGTGGGTAAAGCCATGTGCGAGGGGACAACTCGCGGTCCGGCGGTAGACTGCGAGCGGCGAAGATACGGTGTCTGACGCGCGCTTCGGCATGGTCGGACCAGTAGAGACACACCGCTGAGAGCCAGTCGGTCAGCCAGGTAGCGCGCCGTACGTCTGCTCCCAGTTCGCGCGCATCTCAGCCAAGCTGTCGCCGCCCAGCTTTTCGCAGAGCGCGACCGCCAGCGTCCAGGCAACGACGGCTTCGGCGACCGTAGAGGCCGCCGGGACGCTCGTCACGTCGGAGCGCTCGTACCGCGTCGGTTGAGCCTCGCCGCTTGCCAGATCGACGGTGCCCAGCGGGGTGATGAGCGTCGGGATCGGCTTCATGTAGCCGCGTACGATGATGGGCTGCCCGTTGGTCATGCCGCCCTCAATGCCGCCCGCTGCGTTTGTCGCGCGTCCGTAGCCGCCAATGATCGACGCATCGGACGTGATCGCGTCGTGGATCTTGCTGCCCGGATCTTGCGATCCTCGGATGCCGTCGCCGATCTCGACGGCTTTCTGTGCCTGAATCGACAGGATGGCTTGGGCGAGCAGTCCGTCGAGCTTGCGGTCCCATTGGGCGTAGCTGCCCAGTCCGGGCGGTACGCCGGTTACGACGACTTCGTAGGCGCCGCCTAGACTGTCGCCTGCTTTCTTGGCCTCCTTGATGTGGTCGATGCCGCGCTGCGTCAATTTGTCGTCGAGCATCCGCAACTCGGACGCGTCGGCGGCGAGGTAGAGCGCGTGGGCGCCACCGTCGGCGAGCAAGGCGTCGCGTTTGGCTCTCAACGCTTCGCCATCGCCCACGACGTGCCCCAACCCGACGACGTGACTGCCGACATGGATGCCGAACTCGGCCAAGAGGCACCGCGCGACCGAGCAGCAGGCCACGCGCATCGCCGTTTCGCGCGCGCTGCTGCGTTCGATGACGGGTCGGATGTCGCCGCCGTCGGTTTCGCCTTTGCGGTGTCCGTACTTCTGCACGCCCACCAGGTCCGCGTGTCCGGGGCGCGGCAGCGTGACGGCGTCGATGCCGTCGCTTGATCCGCCCGTCGACATGATTTCGGGCCAGCCCGAGCGGTCGCGTTGGTAGGCTTCGTTTTCGAGCTTGAAGGCGATGGGGTGTCCCATCGTCCGCCCAAAACGCAGTCCGGCGTAGACGTGCACCTTATCCTTCTCGAACTTGGCGCGTCCGCCGCGTCCGTAGCCGAGCCAGCGCCGTGCTAGGTGCTCGTCAATCGCTTGGGCCGTGACCGACACACCCGCAGGCATTCCCTCGACCATTCCAATCAGAGCTTCGCCGTGCGATTCGCCGGCGGTGAGATAGCGGAGCATGGCGGGTGGCGATTGGGTTGGGATAGAACGTCCCCTCCTTAGATAAAGGAAGGGTGCGCCCGGGTCGAGTCCGGGGCAGGCTCCGGCGGAGTGGCGTGAGCGGCAAGCAACGTAACCTGATCAGGCTTCCGAGCAGTCAGACCCCTCTGCCACGCGGCGGGTTTAGCCGTCGATTTCGTACACGTCGTTCAGGTCGATGCGCAGGGCGTCGTTGACGCGGACCATTCCGTTGGCCTCGCGGAAGCGCTCGATGACGGCGTCGCGGAAGGCTTCGGCCTGGCGTTCGAAGCGCAGCGCCTGACGAGCGCGCGTCGTGTCCATCGGCACACCCATGCGGCGGCCCGTAAGCTGGAGCACGTGGAGGCTGTTGGGCGTGCGGACGAGTTCGGTGGCGACGTCGCCCGAGTCGGTCAGCGCGAATGTCTCTTCGACGAACGGGAAGCCCGAGTTGCGGCCCGAGCTTCGGCTGAAGAAGTCTACGTCGCCTCCGTTCTGGCCCGAGGGATCGTTGGAGTAGCGCGCGGCGAGTTCGCCCAGCGGCGTTCCGGCCTGGACGCTGTCGAGAACCGCTTCGGCGAGCGTCTCGACGCTGTCGCGCTGGGCGGGCGTGTAGTTGGGGTAGAGGAAGAACGAGATCTGGCTGGCGCGGACCTCTTCGGCCTGCTCGCTGCGGTACGTCTCGACGTCGACCTCGGAAGGCTGCGGCGTAGTGTCGGCGATGCGCTGCTGGACGCGTTCGGAGCGCAAGCGCATCAGGCTCATCTCGCGAAACATCTCCTCGTTCATGCCCTGCTGAGCGAGTTGGCTTTGGAACTCCTCTTCTCCGGCCTGTCCACGGAACGCCTGGATGCGGTTGGCGACCTCCGTCGAGTCTTCTGTCGTGGCAGCTTCCTCTTCGGTCAGCCCTTCGATCAGGTGCTGCATCACGAACTGCTCGCTCATCAGGCGGCGGATCTCACGCATCGAGAGCGAGTCGCTCAGCAGTGCGGGGTTGCCCTGCTGAATCTGACGCGTGAACTGGGCGAACTGCTGGTTGAACATCGCAAGAGCGAGCGTATCGACTCCATAATCGGACGTGACGATCAGGGCGTGGTCCGACCCGGTGAGCGGTTCGCCGACCGGGATGGCGATGGTCGTGTCGGAAGCAGCGTCGTCGCCGATACCGCAGGCGGCGAGTGGGGAGGCGAGCAGGAGGACGAGGAGAAGACGGAGCATAAAGGCTGTCAGAGTAAAAATGCAGAACCGGGCGAGAGGGACCAACGCACGGAACCGCCGAAATTACTGCGCTTGAATACCGCGAGCGACGACTTCGACCAAAATTGCGCGCGCGTCCGCATTCCCTACGCGGAGCCTGAGCGTGCCTGTTCGGTATATTCGAGGGCAACGTAACCGCCGCCTGCGCCTCCGACCCGCTCTGCCTTGACTGGCTGCCGCTCGGATTGTCGGCTAGGGCCGTTGCGTGTGGTTGGACACCAGTGTCCGCCGCATGGCTCGCCCGCCGCGTGGGGCTGCTTCGGCAGCGTGTGAACAGCAGTGGGCCGGGCCGAATCGCCCTACATCCGTACGCGTAATGCCTCGCAAGAAAGACAAAAAGAAGACTATGGAACTCAACCCGGAAGCGCTTTCCTCCGAACCGATGGCGATGCTCACCGAGCACGAACAGACGCCCTCGGGCGGTGAAACCGACGCCAAACGCCCTCAGCCCACCGACGGCATCGAAGGCGACTTCGACGTGGCGCCGCTCACGCCCGCCGATTTCAGCGAGGACGAGCTGATGCGCGTCTACCGCACGATGCTGATGGCGCGTCGGCTCGACGAGAAGATGCTGACGCTGCTCAAGCAGGGCAAAGGCTTCTTCCACATCGGATGCTCGGGCCACGAGGCGGCGCAGGCCGCGCTGGGCCTCTACGTCAAGGGCGGACACGACTGGTTCTCGATGTACTACCGCGACCTGTGCATGACGCTCATGATCGGCATGACGCCGCGTGAGACGATGCTGGCGCACATGGCCAAAGCCGACGATCCGTCGAGCGGCGGACGCCAGATGTCCGAGCACTACGGCCACCGCGACCTCAACATCCTGTCGACCTCGTCGGCTGTTGGAGCGCAGTACCTGCCCGCCGTCGGCTTCGGGCTGGGAATCCAGCGCGAAGGATCGGACGCGTTCGCCTACGCCTCCTGCGGCGACGGCGCGACGAGCCAGGGCGCGTTCCACGAAGCGCTGAACTGGGCCGCCCGCGCCGGTACGCCGACGCTCTTCTTCGTCGAGGACAACAAATACGCGATCTCGGTCCCTGTCGCCGATCAGACGGCTGGCGGCTCGGCTTACAACTTCGGCGAAGGCTACCACGGCTTGACGCGCGCTCGGGTCGACGGAACGGACTTCTTCAAGAGCGCTGCCGTGTCGCGCGCCGCCGTTGAGCACCTGCGGGCGGGCAAAGGTCCGGTTCTGCTGGTCGCCGACGTAGTCCGGTTGCTGCCGCACTCGTCGTCGGACAACCACACCAAGTACCGCACGCCCGACGAACTCGAAGCCGATCAGACGATCGACCCCATCGCGCGCTTCGAAGTGACGCTGATGGAGGCCGGATTGCTCACCGACGAGCGCATCCAAGAGATGAAGGACGAGTGTCCGCAAGGAAGTCGACGAAGCCGCTGTCTGGGCTGCCAAGCAAGCCGATCCCGATCCGTCTACGGCGACCGATCACGTGTTCTACGAAGGGCCGGACGAGAACACGTACTTCGCCAGCGAGCCGTCGGGCGATCCTCTGGTCGTCGTCGACGCCGTCAACCAGGCGCTGCGCGAGGAGATGGAGCGCGACGAGAAAATCCTCGTCTACGGCGAAGACGTGGCCGGAGGCAAAGGCGGCGTCTTCACGGCGACGCGTGAACTGACCGACCTGTTCGGCAAAGACCGCTGCTTCAACTCACCGCTCGCCGAGAACTCGATCATTGGCACGGCCGTCGGCTTGGCGGCGCAGGGGTGGAAGCCCGTCGTCGAGATCCAGTTTGCTGATTACATCTGGCCTGCCATGCAGCCGCTGCGCAACCAGGTCGCCCCGATGCGCTACCGATCGAACAACGCGTGGTCGTGCCCGATGGTGATTCGCGTGCCGTGCGGCGGCTACATCCACGGCGGACTGTGCCACAGCCAGAACATCGAAGCGATCTTCGCGCACATGCCGGGCTTCAAGATCGTCTTGCCCTCGAACGCCGCCGACGCCAAAGGTCTGCTCAAGACCGCTATCCGCAGCCACGACCCCGTCCTATTCCTGGAGCACAAAGCCATGTACCGCATGGCCGCCGCCCGCACGCCGACGCCCGACGCCGATTACCTCGTCCCGTTCGGTAAGGCCGCCATCGTGCGCGAGGGCACGGACCTGACCATCGTCACCTACGGCATGATGGTCCACAAGTCGATGAACGTCGCCAAGCAGTTGGAGAAGGAAGGCGTGTCGGTCGAAGTGATCGACCTGCGCTCCATCGTCCCGGTCGATATGGAGACGGTTCTCGCATCCGTCCGCAAAACCAACCGCGCGCTGGTCGTTTACGAAGATCACGAGTTCATGGGCTTCGGAGCCGAGATCGCGGCGCAGATCGCGAGCAAGGCCTTTGCCGACCTGGACGCGCCGGTCGAGCGGCTGGCGGGCAAGTTCACGTACGTCCCGTTCGCCGACCCGCTCGAACGCGTCGTGCTGCCCCAGGACGACGACGTGCTCGAAGCCGCACGCGGTGTGCTGAACTTCTGACCTCGTCGCGCGGCTACCTTCGGACACCCTCACTGCTCGTCGCGGTGGGGGTGTTCCTTTTTTCATCGCTCTGATGTCTCTTCGCCTGATCGAAATCGTCGCCGACGTGCTACCCGCGGACTTTCCCGACGCGCTGCGGATCGATTCCGTCGCACGGCCCGACGGCAAGACCGAGTATCGCGTCTTGGCGCGTGCGAGCCGGACCAAGGCGATCCTTGACGCGCTCGAACCCGGTGCTCAAGCTGTCGTCACCATCGTCCAGACGACGCGCCCGTTGGCGAAACCAAGCTATTCTACCATCGACCTTTCGGCAGGGTGGTTCGGCGAGGTGAGCGTGGGTGAGTTGAGCGAGCGAGCCATTGATGCGGCCTCGCTGGGACCGCTCAACCTGATGCTCGTCGCGCTGTCGTCGCTGATCGCGGCGGCGGGCATGATCGGAGGGAGTGTCGCGGTCGTGGTGGGCGGCATGGTGATCGCGCCGATTATCGGACCGCTCGTGGCTACGACGTTCGGCGCCCTCGTGCGGAATCCAAAGCTGCTGCGGAGCGCCGTCGTTACGTCTGCCTTGAGCGTGTTCGTTGCCTTGATTCCGGCGTTGGTGTTGGGCGTGATCGTCCAACCCGATCCGTCGCTGGACTTGCTGGCGATGCGGACGAGTGTGTCGTGGTGGGACGTGCTGATCGGAGCATCGGCGGGCGCCGCCGGAGCCGTTTCGTTTGCTCAAGACGCGCGGACGGCACTCGTCGGTGTGGCCGTCGCGGTCGCCCTCGTGCCTCCCATCGCGGCGGTTGGGCTATGCGTCGGCAGCGGCGCATGGAGCGAAGCGCTGGGCGCCGCCGCATTGATCGGCGTCAACGTCGGCACGATCTGGGTCGCGAGCGTCGCTGTTTTTGCTCTGCTAGGCGTACGCCGGTCGGCATTAGAGACCGAATCGGGGGCGGGAGGCGAGGCGTTGCTGAACTGACGAGCGGTTTCGTCCTGCGCATCCTGGCCCCAAACCGAACCGCGTCACGCACCTGCCGGATCGCCGTGCGCTCGTCGCTGCCGAGTCGGTCGTGGATTCGGCGGTACGAAGGTTGCCCTGGACTATCTTTTCGGTTCCTACCTGAGCACCTACCCTCCCGTGCGTTCTTCCTCTCGCCATCCCGGAACGAGGCGCCTTCGCGTCATGGCGCGAGCGATTACCGACGCAAACGGGCCAGCACTACACGTCGCGCTCATGCTAATAGCGAGCGTTATAGGGTTCTCGATCAACGTCATCGTTCAGCCCGATCTGACGACGATGGGTGCGTTGCTGCCGCTCGGATTGTTCGCCATAGTTGGAGCAGTTGGCGTGGCGACGTGGTTCGTTCCGGCGCTTCGTAAGCGCTCGCGGACAGTGGCTGGGGCGTTGGCCTACCCCGTCGTTTTCGTAGACGTATATCGGATCTGCGCTGTCCGGAGGCGATCAGATGACGCTCTGGATGTTGGTCACGCCCACGCTGGTGGCGTCGGCGGTGAGGATTTTCGCTCGGCGATGGTGGGAAACCATTCCCATCGGAATCGCTGTCATCCTTACGCACCTCTTCTGCTGGTCTGCCGGATTGGTTGACTCGGGCGACACCGCAGCGCTGATTTTCTGCCACGTTTTGGTCACCGTCTTTGTGACGATTGCGACAGCGGCGCGCGTTCGGACGGAGGCTCGATTGAAACGGCTGAACGCCCAACTCAGCGCGTCGCGAGCCGAGGCCGAGGAAGCCGTTCAAGCCAAGAGTCAGTTTCTGGCCACGATGAGCCACGAGATTCGGACGCCGCTCAACGGAGTCGTCGGAATGGCGGATCTGCTGGCGGATGCCGACCTATCACCGGACCATGCCGATTGCGTCCGCACGATTCGGTCGTCGGCGGATACGCTGCTCGTGGTCGTGAACGACGTGCTCGACTTCTCCAAGATCGAGGCGGGTGGCGTCGCGTTGGAGCGTGTCGCGTTCGATCCTCAGCGTGTCGGTCGCGAGGCTGCGCGCATCGTCGAGTCAGCGGCCAAGGCCAAAGACCTGTCACTATCGGTCGAGCGGGACGACGGCGTTCCCGACTACGTGCTCGGCGACGCCACGCGCGTGCGTCAGGTTCTGCTCAACCTGCTTTCCAACGCGATCAAGTTCACGCATAGAGGCGGCGTGTCCGTTCGCCTCTCGTACGAGCCTGACGGGGATCGACTCCGATTCGACGTGACGGACACGGGAATCGGAATCGCGCCCGACGCCGTCGGTGGGGTGTTCGAGTCGTTTACGCAGGCCGATGCCTCGACGACGCGGTTGTATGGCGGAACGGGACTTGGACTGGCGATCTCGCGGCGTTTGGCGCGCCTGATGGGAGGAGACGTAGAGGTCGAGAGCGAGTTGGGCCATGGGTCGACGTTCTCGCTCGTCGTCCGGGCTGAGCGGGTCGAGATGGATTCGGAAGAGATGGCGTCGCCGTCCATCGTTCCTCTGATCGGCGAGGTGCGCGTGTTGGTGGTCGAAGACAACGCCGTCAACCGAAAGGTCGTCGTGCGTCTGTTGGAGCGCCTGGGCCTGTCGGCGGACATCGCGGTTGACGGCGTTGAAGCGGTGGAAGCGCTCCACTCGGCGGCGAACGTCCGGTCGGCGTACGACGTGGTGCTGATGGATGTCGAGATGCCTCGCCTCAACGGGCACGACGCCACCCGCCGCCTCCGCGCCGAACTGCCGTCCGACGCGCAGCCCTACGTCATCGCGCTGACCGCTCACACCGACGAGCAGAGCCGCGCTGCCAGCAAAGCCGCGGGGTGCGACGCGCACTTGGGCAAACCGATTCGGCTGGGCGCGCTCGAACAGGCCTTGCAAAGCGCAGGTGTCGGCCCCACGGTTGCTCAGCCGTAGCCGGACTTACGAATCCAACTCGCCTGGACGCGCGGCTTTCCACTTTTCGCCGAGTTGGACGATCATCATGCGGCAGGGCGCGTCGCCGACGGTCCCGGAGCGGTGACCTCTTCCATCGGTCGTCCCTTGGTCGGCTCCGAACGAGAGGTCGCCCGGCCCCATCTCGACGCGCTGTCCGTCCATCGTCTCGACCCACCAAGCGCCCGACAGGGGGACGATCCACTGGGGAGCGGGGTTTTCGTGCCACTCACCCGTCCACCCTTGCGGGAGTTCGGAAAACAGGATCTGCACGGCGTCCTCCATCAATCGGTTGTTCCACTGCGGATCGGCGTCGCCGCCCATGCTCTGCTGCTCGAACCCGGTCAGCGTGGCGCGCGACTGGCGGCTGACGCCGTCGTCATCAGTCCATACGTGCCAGTAGGTGAGAGTTGGTCGGTCGGTATCGGTCATGGCGGTTGTAGGTCGGTGTGAGATGTCGTGAGGTGATGGACGGTCGGCGTGGCACCGACCGTCAGGATATAAACTCGCCTTCCAACAGGTCGTGGTTGAGCATCGCGCCTGCCGTCGTCCCGCTCGCGGCTGCCGTGGCGACGGCTTGCGGGTTGGGTCCAGCGTCGCCCGCTACAAAGACGCCCGCCACGTGGGTTCGTCCGTACTCATCGGCTTCGACGCGGCCTTCGTCCGTGAGCGCGCAGCCCAGGCGTGTGGCGATGTCGGAGCGCTGCTCTTGCCCGGGCCAGACGAACAGTCCCGCCCGAGGCACGACTTCTCCGCCCCGAAGCACGACGGCTTCGAGGTTTCCGCTGTTGCCCTGCAGCCGCTCCACGCGCTCGTCGCGGATCGTGATGCCGTTTCGCTCAATCTGGGCACGGGCGTCATCCGATAATTCCTCTCCGCCATCGGTGAACAAGATCAGATCGTCGCTCCAGCCCCGGATGAGGCGGGCGAGGTCGAGGGCGGACGCTTCGCGGTTGTAGAGGGCGAGCGGCTGTCCGGCTACTTCCCATCCGTGGCAATAGGGACAGTGAAACACGCCCGTCCCCCACAACTCCTCCATTCCCGGCACGTCGGGCAACACGTCGCGGACGCCCGTCGCCAGGATCAAGCCGCGCGCTTCGAGTTGGTCGCCGCTCGCAAACGTAACGACGATTCCCGCATCTGTCTTCTCGGCGTCGACGGCGCGTTCGTCGCGGAACGTCACGTCGTACGGCCTGAGTTGGGCGCGTCCGATGCGGACGAGTTCGTCGGGTGCCGTGCCGTCGCGGGTGAACACGTTGTGTGCGGCATGCGTCGACGCATTGCGCGTCGGCCCTTCGGCGGCGAGCAGGACGCGGCGCCGCGAGCGGCCTAGCGCCAGAGCAGCGCTCAAACCGGCTGGGCCGCCGCCGATTACGATGGCGTCGAAAAGAGAAGACTCGGGCATGGCGTGGCGTGTGGGAGAGAGTTGAAGTGGTACGCGTAGGAGTTCCCGTTTGAGGTTCTCGCCTCTGCGGTGACGACGCTTCGACGTGACGAATGCGCAAAAGCGGCATCCTGCACTTGGGCGCCTACCTTCTCCGTCGATACTAGGTGATACGCTCTTACATCGTCCACCCTCTACCGTGCCAGACAGCTCCGATTCCAAGCTGACCGCCGCCGCCCAGCGCGTTGCGGACGTTTCGCGCGAATGGATGCGTGTGGTGTTCATGATCGTGGCGGGCAGCATAGCTGTGGCAGCCAACATCGCGATTGAGAGTTCGACGCCGAGTTTGAGTTCGAAAGCCGGTCTCGTCGTGTTCTCGGCGCTGCTGCTGTGCGGCCTGGCTGCTTGGTGGTTCGAGCGCGTGCGTAGGCACTCGCGGCCTCTTCTCGTCGCTATGGCGTACGTGATCGTCCTGGTGGACATGTCGGCGACGACCATCGGAAGTACCGAGTGGGCGCACATCTGGCTCATCATCGTTCCCACGCTCACAGCGGCGTCTATCGGCGCGTTGGCCCGGCGGTGGTGGGAAGTGCTGCCGCTGATGTGCCTGGCCATCTGCGTGCTCGGAGTCGGGATCTACTCTGGATATCTAGGCACACACATCGGGTATGGGCTGATCTTGAGTAACGCGATCATGGGGGTGATCTTGACGCTCACCACGTCTATGCGGCTGGCTACCGAACACCGACTGAAGAGCCTGAACGCGACGCTGGCAGCAGCACGTGAAGCTGCCGAAGCCGCGGCGCGCGCGAAGAGCGAGTTTCTGGCGACGATGAGCCACGAGATGCGGACGCCGCTCAACGGGGTCGTCGGCATGGCGGATTTGCTGGGGACGTCGACGCTCAATGCGGCGGATACCGAGGCCGTTCGAGTCATCCACTCGTCGGCGGATGCGCTGCTGACGGTCATCGGCGACGTGCTCGATTTCTCCAAGATCGAAGCGGGCGCCGTCGAGATGGAGCGGGTGCAGATCGACCCGGTAGGCATCGCGCGCGATGCCTGCTCCATCGTGGCCTCGACCGCGCGCGAGCGGGGGCTGAAACTGAACGTGCTTCCCAGTGGCGACGTGCCGATGATCTGGGGCGATGCGACACGGGTGCGTCAGGTGCTGCTCAACTTGCTCTCGAACGCGCTCAAGTTCACCGAGCAGGGATCCGTAACGGTGCGCGTACGGGCAGAACCAGAAGGCGAGCGGACGCGCGTTCGCATAGACGTAGTCGATACAGGCATCGGCATACCAGCCGAAAAGCTGGACACGCTATTCGATTCGTTCACTCAGGCCGACGCGTCGACGACGCGGCGCTACGGCGGCACGGGACTGGGGCTGACCATCTCGCGCAGCCTCGCCCGCCTGATGGAAGGCGACATTCTGATCGAGAGCGCACCCGGTCGCGGATCGTCGTTCACACTATCGTTCCTCGCCGACGCCGCGCCGGACGAAGCCGCAGCGTCTGAAGGTGACTCGGATGCGAACGCCTTGGGTGCGCCTGCTCCACCCATCGCCGCTCTACCGCGTGACCGCTCGACGCTGTACGTCCTCTTCGTAGACGACGACCGCATCAACCGCCGCGTCGGTGAGCGTATGCTCGAATCCATCGGCATTCAGCCCACGCTCGCTGAGAACGGAGCCGAAGCGCTGACGGCGCTCCACAAAGCCATCGCCGACGGAGCGCCGTTCGATGTGCTCCTGACCGACGTTCATATGCCCGATCAGAGCGGACCGGAACTGGTCGATCAGATGCGCAAAGAACTGTCTCCCGCCGTGCAGCCTCGCGTGGCGTTCCTCACGGGAGAAACGGCTGGTACGTTGAACCTTCCGGGCGAGCGCGTGCTGACCAAGCCGGTCCGCCGGGAGCAGTTGAGCGCGCTACTCGATGAACTGGCTCAGTCCCCAGCGGCGCGGGCGTCGTCGTCGGGAGCGGGTGCATCGTCCGGCAGCCACCCTGCGTCGTAGGCCTGGGCGTAGCCCCTCGCGCGCAGGCGGCTCGCGGCGTTTCCGAGTGTTCCGTAGCCCCATGCATTCAATGTCGCGCGGTCGCCGTCGTAATCGGTATGGCTGCGCAGGCGGACGGTCTCGAACGCGTCGACTCCGTTGGCGCCGGGCAGATCGGCGGCCAGCTTCCAGGTCTGGGCTTTGTCGAGGTACATCAGCGGTGTGTGCAAGCGCAGATCGCGACCCATCGCCAGTGTCAGGCTCGTCTGCATCGCGTCGACGAACACGCGTCGGCAGTCGGGGTAGCCGCTATAGTCCGTCTGGCACATCCCGCCGATCACGTCGCTGATGCTGCGTGTGTAGGCGTGGGCCGACGCGAGGGTGAGAAAGACGGCGTTGCGGCCCGGCACGAACGAAGCAGGCAGATCGGGGTCGAGTGCGTGCGGCGCGTCGACGTCGCCCTGGCCCGTCAGCGCGCTGCCGCCCGACAGCGCCGGTCCCAGGTCGCGAACGACGAACGAAACGCCCAAATCGTCTGCGATGCCGCGTGCCTGCTCCAACTCGACGGCGTGCCGCTGCCCGTAGCGAAAGCCGATGGCCTCGACGCGGTCGAAGCGGTCAAGCGCCCAGAACAGGCACGTCGTGGAGTCTTGTCCACCCGAGAACAGGACGAGCGCGGACGTTTCGGCGGGCGCGTCGGTCATGCGATCCAACTGTCGCGCGGTGCGTCGGGAACGCGGTGTGGTACAGCCGCCGTCAGCGAGACAGACGATTCGGCGTAGCACGTCTCGGTCTCGAAGATGCGCACGCGGACCGTTTCGACGCCTCTGTCACGCAGCAGCTTTCCGGCCCGGCGTTCCAGATGGCGGGCGGCGTACGCAGCGATGGCTTCCGCGGTCGGGTTGTTGGGCAGGAGGTAGTGCTTCAGGTTGAGCGCCTTGAGCATGTCGAGCAACTCCGAGTCGTCCTTGCCGACGAGCGTCGCATGGTCCCACGCCTCGACGAGCGGGCCGACGACGCGCTTCAACTCGTGGAAGTCGACGAGCATACCGTCGGCGTGGCTGGCGTGGCCTTCGGCTTCGACCCACATTTCGTACGAGTGGCCGTGCAGGTTGCGGCACAGTCCGGGGTGATCGGGCAGGCGGTGGGCGCCTTCCCAGCGGAATCGTTTGGCGGCTTTTTCCATCGCGCGTCGGGTCGAGAACTGTGCCTAAGCTACGATTCTGCGTTTGGGGATCGTGCGGATTCGGCGTGGTGGGGATGTGGAGGGTGAACAGGGACTTGATGAGGTGGTTTGCTGCTTACTAATACACTCGTCATTCCTGCGCAGGCAGGGATCTACAACTGTTTACCTAACTAGATCTCGTTCAGAACTGAGTTGCATCCTTGAATGGGTGGGTGCCGCTGCGCGGGCCGTCTTTTGGCTTGATCCAAAAGAAGCAAAAGATCAAGGCTTACGTCGCATCGGCGGACGCTGCGCTTCGTTCGCTGAACCCGTTCAACTCGCTGTCGCTCAAACACGAACGGCTTCCTAGCGCTCTCTACGCTCCACGTCTCTTTCGCCGATCCGTCTCAGGCCGAACTTTCTCGATTCTACGCTCTCTTTTCTTCGATACCTACCATGTCCGATTCTACTACTGACCGCGCGCAACTCGCAGCCGAGCAAGCCGCTCGTCACACGCAGGAAGCGCTCGACTATATGGCGACGTTTGGCATCGAACCCGAAGGGCACGTCCACCTGTTCTTGCCGCCGTCGACGCGTCAGTCTGAGATCCACGTGATGCCGTATCCGCACGACGCGCGGCAGGTGGTGGTGTATCAGACCGAGCCGGGCGAGTTCAGCGCGTTGTGTCCGTTTTCGGGACTGCCGGACTTCGGCGTCGTTCGCGTCGAGTACGTGCCCGGCTCGCATGTGCTCGAACTCAAGAGTCTGAAATACTACCTGACCTCGTGGCGCGGCATCGGCGCGGCGCAGGAAGACGTGACGGCGCTGATGTTCGCCGACCTGAAGCGTCACCTGCCCGACGCCGAGTACCTCCATCTCACGACCGAGTACAACGTGAGGGGCGGCATCCGCACGACGTGCACCGTCGACAGCCGGACGCAGTGAACGTGGGCGCGTGCATTCTCGTTGCCCGACAAACCCGCACCGCCATGCCCGACACGTATCACGGAATCCTCGACGGCGACCGCGTCCAATGGATCGGCCCACGACCGCCTTCGGGTCCCATCGACGTCGTTGCGCCCGGTGCATCTGATTCAGAGACGCTTCCCGTCGAAACGTCCGAAGAACGGGCAGAACGTGGACGCCGGATGGTAGAAGCATTAGAACGACTTGCCGAATGAATGCGTTCGCTTCCATCGAAGACCCCGCCGCATGGCAACGTGAGATCCGCAAAGACCGCCCGCTTCCGGGTCGAGACTAGCGCATCGACATGCTGGCCGACACCAACATCTTGATTTATGCAGCCGCGCCGAGCGGCAGCGTGTTGCGTCACGTTTCCGTCGTGTCCCGAGTAGAAGCGCTCGGCTTCCACCGTATCACGGATGCCGAAGAGTTCGTCCTCCATGCCCTATTCGGTTTTTCGGTCGAGCTACCCATTGACAAGCCCGTCATCGCCCGCGCCGTCGCTCTCCGTCAGCAGCGCAAGATGAGTCTGGGCGACGCGCTGATCGCGGCGACGGCGCTGGAGCATGGTCTCTCGCTTGCCACGCATAACGTGCGCGACTTCGACTGGATCGACGGGCTGGACGTGATCGACTCGCTCGTCTCGTAGTCTCTCGTTCATCGTTCGGCTATCTTGCCGCATGGATGCCGATCTGATCGTCGTAGGTGCCGGGCTTGCCGGACTCGTGGCTGCTGCCGAGGCAGCGGATGCTGGGCGTCGCGTCCTCGTGCTGGACCAGGAGCCTGAGCAGAGTTTGGGCGGACAGGCGTGGTGGTCGTTCGGCGGCCTGTTTCTGGTCGACACGCCCGAACAGCGGCGGATGCGCATCCGCGACTCGCGCGAGCTGGCGTGGCAGGACTGGCTGGGCACGGCAGGGTTTGATCGCGAAGACGACCATTGGCCGCGTCGATGGGCCGAGGCCTACGTCGATTGGGCGGCGGGCGAGAAGCGGGCGTGGCTCAAAGCAGCAAGGCGTCGGCTTCTTTCCGGTCGTCGGGTGGGCCGAGCGTGGCGGCGGGCTGGCGACGGGGCCGGGCAACTCCGTCCCGCGCTTTCACGTCGTTTGGGGGACAGGTCCGGGTATCGTGGCGCCATTTGAGCGCCGCGTCAGAGCGCACGCCGAAGCAGGTCGGATTGAACTGAGCTTTCGCCATCGTGTCACCGGACTGATCGTAACCGACGGACGCGTCGAGGGCGTCACCGGCGACGTGCTTGGGCCGAGCGACGTAGAGCGCGGCGCTCCATCCAACCGCGATGTCGTCGGCGATTTTGAACTGCGCGCTGGAGCCGTCATCGTGACGAGCGGCGGCATCGGCGCCAACGTCGATCTGGTGCGCCAAAACTGGCCTGCGCGAATGGGCCGTGTGCCGGACCGGATGCTCGTCGGTGTGCCGGATCACGTCGACGGCAAGATGATCGGCGTGGCTGAGTCGGCGGGGGCGCGCGTGATCCACCCGGACCGGATGTGGCACTACTGCGAGGGCATCGCCAACCACTCGCCCGTCTGGACCGATCACGGCATCCGCATCCTGCCCGGTCCGTCGTCGCTGTGGCTCGACGCGACCGGCAAGCGCCTGCCCGTGCCCTGTCTACCTGGCTTCGACACGCTGGGCACGCTCGAACACATCGTCTCGACGGGTTACGACTACTCGTGGTTCGTGCTCACGCAGCGGATCATCGAAAAGGAGTTTGCGCTGTCGGGGTCGGAGCAGAACCCTGATCTGACGGGCAAGAGCGTCCGAGGCGTGCTGGGCAGGCTCAAAAAGGGCGCGCCGGGTCCGGTCGAAGCGTTCAAGCAGAAGGGCGCCGACTTCGTGGTGTCCGACGACCTGCGCTCGCTCGTCGACCAGATGAACGCGCTCACGCCCCAACCTCTGCTGACCTACGAGCAGGTCGAGCGCGAGGTCGTGGCGCGCGATAGGGAGATGGACAATCCGTTTACCAAAGACCTCCAGATCGCCGCGCTCCGCCAGGCCCGCAGCTACCTGGGCGACAAACTGATCCGCGTCGCTCCGCCGCACCGCCTGCTCGATCCTGCTGCTGGTCCGCTGATCGCCGTGCGGCTGAACCTGCTGACGCGCAAAACGCTCGGCGGGCTGGAAACCGATCTGTCGGCGCGGGCGCTGGGCGACGATGGTGCTCCGGTCCCTGGACTCTACGCGGCGGGCGAGGCGGCAGGCTTCGGCGGTGGCGGCATGCACGGCTACCGCTCCCTCGAAGGCACCTTCCTGGGCGGCTGCCTCTTCTCGGGCCGCATCGCCGGACGCGCAGCAGCGGCGGACGTGGGGTGAGTGGGCCTGTGCGGACCTGGCAGGTCCAGGGGGACCTGCCAGGTCTCCGGTTCATCGCCGCATTCTGAGTTAGGAAACCCCACTTTCAGTCTGTCATCGCGAGGAGCGCAGCGACGCGGCGATCTCCTAGCTGTGCCGCTCACTCAGGAGATCGCCACGCTCTGCTCGCGATGCCAAGGTCAGGGCTTGATGCTGCCCGGCTCGGCGGCGCAGACGAGCAGAGTTGGCCGCCTGCAACTCTTCGTCTCTCGAAGTCCCGTATCTGATCCGGGTTCATCCGGCCTGCTTTCGGCTGCGTCCAGTAGAGCTTCCGCTTGGTTTGGGCAGTCGGCTCGCACGACGCGGAAGTCGCGGCTCCCTGCTGCGCTGATGACGCTGGAAACCGTAGCTAATCGGATGCCGGGGTTGTCGTCTTCGATAGCTGGCTTCCGACTGATGCCAAAGTCGACATCGCCACCTCCATACGCGCCTGACAATGAGTGAGGCTTAGTGCCCGGCGTCGGAAACCGAATCGCACGGTGCGACTCTTCCAGGTTCTCCTCAAGCGCGCGGATAGACGCGGGCGGGAACGTCGCCAGTCTCTACGAGCGGACAGAGCATCAGGTAGCGCACCTCGTATTCGTCGGTGCCGATGTCGTCGCGCTTGATAGCCGAAGCTGCGGCGACAGATGGCGTTCCTCTGCAAATGGCAGTCCGACTCGATGACGCGGATGTTGCGTGTTCCACTCGCGCCGACGCTGCCTGCGACGATGGCTAGGGGTAGATCGGAGCGCACTTCGCGAAGCGCTGCGGCCAGCACAGCTAACGAATCAGGACCGCCATACATCGTGGTGATCAGGTACGGAGCAGAGTACTGGCTCACATCTTTCCATGCCCTGAGGAGACCCACATGTCGCTGGGTCATTGAGCCGGAAGAGTAGAACGGTGACCGCGTGCTTCCGTCTAGTCGGAACGTCACCGGCAGCGTCATCCTCACTTTGACAGTCTTGCCGTCTTTCTCGGCTGGCTCGAATCGCAGCGTTCGGATCACCCGCATCGCTTCATCGTCGACTTCTGCTCCCATGCCGCGGACTACGAACGGATCGGTCACGACGCCTTGCTCATCGACGATGAACTGGACGATCACGCGGCCTTCCATCTCGGCCTCGCGCGCGGCGGCGGGGTAGACGATAGCGGCTTGCATTGCGTCCATCGCCTCTTTTTGGTTGGGGAGCATTTTGGGCGTCTGGTCCACTTCGTCGTAGGCCGTCAGGTCGGACGCTGTCCGGCTCGGCGTTGCGCCTGTCTCTTCTCCTGAAAGCCGGAACGTCACCGGCAGCGTCATCTGCACCTTGACGGCTTGGCCTCGCTGCGTGCCGGGCGTAAAGCGCATCATGCGAACGACGCGGATGGCCTCTTCGTCGGCGCCTCCGCCGATGCCGCGAACGATGAATGGATCCGTCACCGCTCCGGTCTCATCGACGACGAACTGGACGATCACGCGGCCCTGGATCCCTGCTTCACGCGCCACGCTCGGGTAGACGATAGCGGCCTTCATCGCATCCATCGCCTCCTGCTGACTGGGTAGCATCTGAGGTGGTGTGTCGACGATGACGAAGACAAGCTCTTCGAGCCTGGTTGGCTCGTCGAATCGAGGGTTGCTTGGTCCTGACGCGAATCGCGCCCGACTCGCCCTCGGGTAGCGAACCGAATCAGCCACCTCATGTGAGCGCGCTTGGGTTCACCGCGCTGCTCTCCGGCCCGGAACGACATGCTCTGGATGAGGCGCAGCGCTTCGGTGCGAAAGGCATCCCGAGTCCCGGCAGGCGGCGGCGGTGGCGGGGCGCCCGCTTCGCTGATAGGATAGGCGAACTCCAGGGACTCCACGTCAGGATCAACGACGTTCCCGCTATCATCCACGATGAAACGCACCGTAGCGACGGCGCCGACTCCAACGCGCAACGCTTCGGAGGGATAGCGCAGCCGTTCCTGCATCGCGTTCAATGCGTCTCGCTCGTTGGGTAGCAGTTCGGGCGCGCGCTCAACGACGGTGAACGTCTCCGCCGGTTCGATGGGCATCATGGGCGTCTCCTGGGCGCGGAGCGGAAGCGCAATCAGGGCGATGAGGACGAGCAGCGCGGCCAGCGGCAGTGCGCGGCCCGGTGCGGTCAGGCGGATGGATCGGGTCATGGCGGTTAGGCGGTTGTGGAGGTGATGGCGAGGAACGGCGAGGGCGGGCGCCAGGACAGGCGCCGACGAAAAGTGGGTGAGGAGGCGGGCGTAGGCGCTGCGACGAGTGGGCTGTCCGTCGAGGGCGAAGGCGTCGGCGGCTTGCTCGCGTCGGAGTGTGGCCCGGCGCCGGATCAGGTGCGCAAGGGGATGCCAGGCGATGAGTGAGGAGCAGGTCAGCGCCAGCAGGTGAGCCGATGCATCGCCGTGGCGGACGTGCGCGATTTCGTGCCGCAGCGCCAGCGTTTGGGCTTCCTCATCGAGGCGGGCCGGAATGACGATGGTCGAGCGCAGCAGTCCATACGTGCAGGGCGTTACGTCCTGAGCTACGACGCGGACACGCGTGCCGCTCGGCGCTCCCAATGTCTGAGCCTCACGCAGGGCGCTCCTGCTTTCGTCGGACAGATTCGTCAGTCGCCGACTCCATCGCATCAGTCGCAATGCAGAGAGCGCGACGTAGCCCAATCCACCGACGGCCAGCGCGAGAGTGAGCAGCGCTATCCACCCCGAAACCATCGGCCAGACGGGGTCGGGTGGAAGCGGAGACGCGGTGATCTCGATCAACTCTTCTGGAGCGGCGAACGAGAGGGGGTCGGGCTGGATGGGAAGTACGAACAGAGCGGGAGCCGTGCGTGCGGCTGCCTCGGGCATCGGATTCGGAAGCGCACGCATCGACAGGCCCAACGGAAGCGCGATCAGGATCGACGTCAGCAAGACCGCCCGCACGCGCGGACGCACCAAGGGAAGCCAGCGGTCGACCAGCAGCGCGGCCCCGGCAACCAGCGTCCATCCCAGCAGCGGAAGCCACAGCCCGGCGACGCTCCATCGGCCCAGATCGGCGATTGCGAGAGACAGGTCAGCGAGCATCGGCGCCTCCGGTTGTGTCATCGGCGTTTTGGGCGCGGATGTCCTCGGAGTCCATGCGGTCGAGCAGGTCGCGGATGGCATCGCGCTCGGCGTTGGAAAGCTGCTCTTCTCGGGCGAGCGTCTGCACCAGCAGCGTCGGCGACCCGTCGAACAGCTTGCCTACCAAGCCGCGCAGAATGCCGCCTCGGACGGTCTGAGGTGAGCGAGCAGCCGTGAAGTGGTCGCGTCGGTCGCGGCGCTCCGATTGCAGCATTCCTTTGGCCGTCAGGTTGCGCAGGACGGTGAGGACGGTCGTGTAGGCGAGCGGGCGGTCCTCTTCGATGCGCGCATGCACGTCGGCGACGGTCGCCTCGCCCATCTCCCAGACGAGCTGAAGCACGTCGGCCTCGGTTTCGCCCAGTCCACCCAGGGCAGCGTTGCGTTTGTCGGTCGGCATCGGCGTCGGTATTAGATTGGTAGTATTACCATGATAATACCTGAATCCAAGATGCGCAACAATCGGCAAAGTTGCTCGGGGCCGAAAAGAAAAAACCGCCGGACCTCAACGATCCGACGGCTTTCGCCTGGGCTTATGCAGTCGTCATACCAAATCCGATAGCGTTGTAGTGGTATGCAGCTTCAACAGTTGACTCAGATTGCCACGTCGCTATGCTCCTCGCAATGACGAAGGGAAAGTGTGCAGACGGATTTGGTCCGTCAGAGCCGGATCACACCTTCCACCTTTGCACTCCGCACGTCGGCCTCGCTCTTGATCAGTTCGCGGAAGGGGACGCGCTCGCCCGGTTGGAGATCGCGGGCGACGAAAAACGTCTTGCCGACGCGCACGTTGTCGCCGTCGTAGAGCGCGAGTTGGACCTGAACCGACGGCAGCCGCTCGTCGCCTCGGTTGATCAGCTTTCCGGTAAACTCGGGCGTGCCCGTCATGAGGCGAATCAACTGCGGGTCCTCGACGACGACATCGACGCGGTTTTCTCCTCGGCAGCCAACGAACGCGAGTAGGGCGAGGAGCAGGAGCGGGGCGGTTAGCCGACGCATCGGCCTAGTAGAAACGGACATCATCCAGGTCAAACGCGATTTCGCCCGTTGTATTGGCGTAGATAGCAAAGTGTGAGAGAAAATCGCCGGTCCACGGCTGCGTCGCGCCGAATCCTTCTTGCTGGAAGTCGGAGAACGGAATCCGAAACTCGGTCCATTCCTGCGAGGCTGAGACGTAGGCGTTGTAGTAGTTGCCGTCGGTGATTTGCGCCGTTCCCAGTTGCACGATGTACGTGGCGGGTGTGCCCCTAATGGCGAAGGCCAGGCCCTGATAGCCGGTCGCGTCGAGCCAAATGTCGGTGCGGTTGCGCGTCATCGGTCCGGGACTGCGCGCGAGGTCGACGCGGACGCCCATCACGTCGGATCCGCCCGCGCCTTCGCTCCGAAAGCCCAAGACGGACAGGTGCGAGCCGGATGGATTGGCATAGCCGCCCGAAAGGATGTCGACGTCGGCGCTGACGCCCGAACCCGTCGCTATCGGCTCCCACGGGTTACTGGTCAGGCTGAGCAGGTTGGCATCCTCGAACGCATCGACGGTGTCCGACGGCGGCGGGGCGCTGCGCATCGTGTCGTCGCATCCGGCGAGCAGGAGCAGTGTGAACAGAAGAGCGGTGAGACGCATGACGAGTCGGGTTTGGCGTGGGCGCAAGATAGCCCGGCGACCCATCTACCCGCCGCACGGTCGGCGCATCGTGAGCGCGTCGCCCTCTCTATCGACTCGTACGAAGCCGACGCGTCTGTAGAGCCTCACGGCTGGGTTTTCCGCCGACACACTCAGACTCACCGCGTCGCCCTGTGCGTCCGTCTCATCGAGCACGCGACGGAGCAACTGCGCCCCGATTCCGCGTCCGCGCCAGTCGGGGAGCAGTGCCATCGACAGTTCAGGCGTCTGTTCGTCGATCCACCCGTAGCCGCGTTCGGCGTTCGTCCACCTGCGCAGCCAGACGGCGCCGACGGGCACATCGCCGACCGTTGCCAGAGACCCGCTGTCCCCGTCGCGCTGCATCCAGCCGGACACGTATCGCGCAATGTCCGTTCGCTGCACGATGTCGGGCGGAAAGGGAGCATCGCCCGGTGCGACATACAGCGCGTGATACAACGCCGTCCACAGAAATGGCTCGTCCGACGCGGTCAATGGGCGATACGATGCGGTCACCGCCTTACTCGAATCTCGAACGTGTTGGACACCTGTCGATCCGGCGAGAAAGGGGTAGCCTTCTGGCTGCTGTCGTTGTAAGCCACACTCAGGCGTCCCTTTAGCCGGTGCGTCCCGTCCTGAATCAGGTTGTTAAAGGACGAGAGGTTGTGTCTGGGCAGCCATCCTGACGCGCGGAACGTGTCGCGTCTCATCTCGCCAGGAAGGATGCGTCCGTGGATGGAATAGCTGCACAGTTGCTCAATCGCGAGATTGGCTTTCTTCCAGCCGCTCTCGGTCAGTCGTTCCAGCAGCACGGGTGCAGGCCTATTGCAGCCCGTCAGATAGAGCGTGTCCGGCGTTGCGTTGTGCGTCTCGTACGGAATGTCGAACCTGACAGAGGGATTGATCTGTCCCTGAACTTTGGGGCGGTAGAGCGTCTCGCTCGTCAGCAGGAGCGTCGGCAAATCGGTGCGCGCCTCTTCATCGGTCGAAGTAGTGCAGGCCGATAGTAGAAGTACCGCGATGAGGAGAGCGCGCATCGCGGTAGCCAGCTAGATCAAGTCGCGCTCGGCGGGAGAGAGCGGGATGAGGTAGCGTCCGTCGATCAGGTCTTCGTGGACGCCGCTGGCGCCCGTTCCTCGGAAGTCGACGACGGCGAAGCGTCCGACGGTCTGCTTGATCTCGCCGATACCGTAGAACGACGGCATCGGCCCGTAAAACACCAACTCGCCGATTTCCAACTCGGACGCGCGTTTGGCGCGGCGATGGAACGGCGGCACGGGCGACAGGCGCTCGGTGCGGTAGGGGAGGCGTTGGGGACGGGGCGAGGACACGGCGGTGGATCGGAAGGCGGTGAGGGTTCAACGTATGAACCCGCCGCGATAGGTACACGACTATGTGCACGGACGCCGCTCAACGCCGACTGAGTCGTCCGGGTCCGATGGCGAAGCGTGTTGAAGACCGCGCGATGCGGCATCCGTGCGTTGCTCGCCATTCGTGGTCGGCCCTAAGTTGCGCTCCCGATCCACCGATCCCGACTCCGCCATGCGCACCGCCGACAAGATGTTCAACCGCCAACTCGGGCGCAACGCGCAGCGCTACGCCGAAGCCTTGGCTGGCCTCGAAACTGCCGAAGCTCGCTATCCGCACCTGCGCACGCTCGTCGGCGTGATCGAGCAGTCACGCCCCGAGTGGATCACCATCGGACGGAAAGACGAACTGTTCGCCGAACTCATCCGCGAACTCGGCGCCGACCTCCCGGATGGCGAGGTCGCCCAGGCCATCCACGCCCGCGACCTGGAGTTTCGCTTGGCCGCGCAAGCCGCCAAGACGCCCAAAGAGGCGACGGACGAGGAGAAGAAGGCCGCACAGTCCGAGGCCAAGTCGGAATCCGATGCTTCGTCGGATGAAGCCAAGCCAAAGACTGCTGCTCGCGCCAAGAAAGCCGCCGTCAACCCCGCCGAAACCCCGACGCCCGTCAACCAGGCCGACGCCGAAGCCAACGCGGACGATGCCGAGGAAACCGCCGAAAACGCAAGCGACTCGGAAGAGGAGTGAATCAGGGAGATACAGTCCATCCTTCTGCCTCCTCCTACTCGTCGGAAATTGCCCTGCAGCAAGACGGATGGGCGTTTCTGACTACAGCGGCTTCGCGCGACATCTGGCGTCTGAGTCGCTATTTCGACCGCTTGTTCGAAGCAACTGACTGCACCTATTTGGGCGATTGGTTCGCCGCGAGTCGGGACAGAGCCGAGTACATCGAAGCGTTCAAGGAGCGTGTGGTGTCCGAACTGGATGCTGAAACTCGTGTGTTCGTGCTGATGAGTTTCGAAGAGGCAGCCTTCGCAAACCTGGGTAGCTTTCTCGACCGCTGGCCTGACCTCGAATTGACGGAGAGCGGCATCGACGTCTTCCCGCTCGACGTGTCTCAGTGGCTTCGCATCGAATCGTCGGACACGGCCTTCATCGCTCCCCGAGTCGCCTAATCACTCGGCTAGACTTACCCGACGATGCGTCCCGCGTTGGCTTCGGCGAAGGCTGCCCAGTTTTTGTGTCGGACCGGGCTGGTGGCGTTGGCCCGGTGCACGTGGCACAGCGCGACGGCCAGGGCGTCGGTGGCGTCGAGTCCAGCATCGCCTGGGACGGTGACCATGCTGCGGACCATGTAGGCGACCTGCTCTTTGCTCGCGCCGCCATTGCCCGTCACCGACTTCTTGACTTCGGCAGGCGTGTACTGCGTGACCGGAATCTGGCGGTTGAGCGCGACGAGCATTGCCGCCGCCTGTGCCCTGCCGAGTTTGAGCATCGACTGGGGGTTCTTGCCATAGATCGGCATTTCGAGCGCGCACTCGTCCGGCAAAAACTCTTCGACGACGGCTCCCAGTCGGTCGTAGATCTCCTTGAGCTTGGTGTGGTGATCCGACTTGGGGTTCATGTGCAGCGTGTCGCACGTCAGCACGCGCTCGCGCCGCCCCTCTGTCTCGACGACAGCATAGCCGGTATGGTTCGAGCCGGGGTCGACGCCGAGGATGATCATGAGCAGGAGACGAGCGGTGTGCAGGTGCCCTAAACTACCGCCTCGCGCATCTCGTTCGCTCTCGCAAGTCGATAAAGCGTCAGTCCGTCGATTCCTCGGACGCGTTCGACGCGCGCACGGTCAGCGTGGCGAGGATGCGCTGGACTTCTTCGGCGTACCTCGTCCCCCTCTCATTGAGTTCGGTGAACACAATCTGTGCGCTGTCGGCGTCTTCTTGGAGCAGCATCGTCTTGCCCAGGAGATAGAGCGCCTCTAGGTGGAGAAACGAGTTGTCTTGCTCGGTCTCGCGAATCGTCTGAAGTAGCGTGCGCGCCTGATTTAGCTTGGCGCCGTCGTAGCGAGGGAAGAGGCCGAGCGTCGTCTCACGCGCATCGCGGATAAGAGAGACGGCCTGTCGATACCGCGCGTCGTTGCTGTCGGGGCCGGGTACGCGCACGTCGCCCCGAAACACCTGCTCGCGCGCCAGTTGATCGATGGACGATCCTGGAACGCCTAGTTGCTGTAATTCGGATAGACTCGACCTGCTCGCGATGCCCAGCACGCCGTACAAACCGACGAGCACAAACGCGACCATCAACGCGTAGCGAGCGAAGGCCGTACGGAGTGGTCTGTTGGCTCTGGTTGGCCTCGCCGACGGGCGATCCGCCGCACGCCGTCGAGACGTAGTGTGCTCGGTATCGAGTTTTGGGGCAGACAGCGAGTGTCCACTCAGCCGTTCGAACGCTGCAATCGGATCTTCGGACGCGCGCTCCATCCGCTCCGCATGCGCCCGGGCCGAGTCGACGCGGGCGCGCAGGTCACCGTCACGCTCCATCCGCTCGCGCAGGTAATTCCACACCTCGCCGACGGCGCGTGTCTGTGGCCCGCCGATCAACTCCGACGCGACCAAGTGCGCCAGCGTGTCGTCGTCGATGTGGAGCGTGCCGACGCGGTCGGAGTGCAGACCAGCGAGTAGACCGGTCAGACGCTGCATCCAGGCTAAGTCGCCCGCAAGCTCGGGCGCTTCGTCGGACACGCGCGCGTCGACCTGCCGCCGTTCGTCGGGCGTCAGATCGGGATAGCGGTCGAGGTCGTCGCGCAGATTCATAGGTAGCGGGCTTCTTTCTCCCCACCTAGACCCGGTGATGAGCGGAGCGTAACCTCATGCCGAAAAAAAAGATAGGCGTGCCTCATCCATCCTCCCTCAAGTCGCGCAGGTCGTCGTCCGTGCGCAGTTGGTTGAGTGCCTTGTTGACATAGGAGCGGAGAGTCGCTCTGTCGCGCCCGGTCGACTCCATCATCTGCTCGTACGACCGATTGTCGATCAGCCGCAGGTGCGCGATTTCCTGCAAGTACTCCGGTAGTCGCACGATAGCGGCCAGCAGCGCAGTTTTGACAGCGCCTTGGTCGAGACTCGACACGTCTATGGCATCACCCTCAATCCGTTCAGCGGCATCCTCTTCGAGATTGCTCACCTTATGCCGTCGGCGCAGGTAGTTGCGATACAGATTGACGCAGACGACGCTCAGCCACGACGCGAAACGATCGGCCTTTTTGACGCTCGGCAGATGCTTCTGGACCCGCTCGTATGCCTGGCTGATGAGCAGGTCATACTCGGTCGGCGGAAGGTCGCGGTTCGTGATGAACTTCGACAGGAAGTAGCGCTTCGCGTACAGGTAGGTGTAGAGGTCGACGGAGACGCGCATTGCTTCGTCACCGCCTCGCCAGCGCACGAACGCGTCATTGGCCTGCCCGACGTCGTCTAGTGCGAACGGCAGGTTCTCCGCCAACTTCCGAAGCGAACGGAATTCGTCGAGGAGGGACATGAAGGCAGGGAGGAGGCGAGCGGACAAGATAGTCGCTCTCATACGCCTGTACGGATCTCCCGAACACTACACTTTTCCGGTGGGCAGTGAGGGACTCGAACCCCCGACCCTCTCGGTGTAAACGAGATGCTCTAACCAACTGAGCTAACCGCCCGAATGCAGCAAGATAGCTTGCGGATCGGTCGTGCGATGCTGAAGCCCAGGCGAAGTCGTCATTCGCTGCTATTCCTAAGGGCAAAAGCTGTCGCTTTTAGCACGAAGTCAACACGCGCGTGTCTTGGCGCGTGTGCGCGGCGGTTTATCTTGGTCCTCCTTTTGCGAACCGCACGCACTCTACTCTTATGAAACGCACCTACCAGCCCAGCCGCCGCAAGCGCGCCAACAAGCACGGCTTCCGCGCTCGCATGGCGACGAAGAACGGTCGTCGCGTGCTCGCACGTCGCCGCGCCAACGGACGCAAGAACCTGACGGTTCACGACACACGCGCCACCAAATAACTGTGGCTCGGTCGAACGGACTGGCTCGGGCGGATCGGCTCAAACACCGCCGCCTCATCCGGCCGCTCTTCGACCGCAAGCAGGCGCTCAGCGTCGCGGCGGGCAGCATTCGGCTGCTCTACCGCATCGTCGACGTAGACCTGCTTCCGCCCGGTACGCACGTGCAAGCTGCGTTCCTTCCGGGCAAACGCTCGAACGCCGTGCGCCGAAACCGCGTCCGGCGTGCCCTTCGCGAGGTCTACCGCGTGCATCGGCACGGTCTGGTAGACCTCGCCGTGCGTTCGGGCATCGGCGTCACCGTAGGCATCCTGTTTCGCTCGAACGACGATAGCGAGGCGTCTGCCGCTGCCGCTCGCGATTTGCCGCGCTCGCTCGACCGATTGTGCGAACGTCTCGCCGATACCGTCGAGGCGAGCAACACGCCCGACGAGGCTGCGTAGCGCACCCGTTACCCTCCCCCGCACTCTCTCCCGACGTGGACCGAAATACTGTCACCGCCACCGTTCTGATCACGCTGATCATCGTCGGGTGGATGTACTTCTTCTCTCCTCCTCCGCCCGTTCCTCCGTCGAGCGAGCAGGCTATGGAGGATTCGCTCTACGTCGAGGAACTCGACGAAGCCCCTACGCCCACACTTCGGGCGACCGATGACGATGGCGCTGCCGTCGACTCTTCGTTCGCTTCGGCGACGCAGGGGCAGGAGCAGATCGTCACGGTCGAGCACGACCTGTTTACGGCGCGGTTCTCGACTAAGGGTGCTCGTCTCGTCTCGTTCAAACTGAAGGAATACCAGAAGGCCGATAGGGTCACGCCGGTTCAACTCGTGGATACGACGGCTGCGGGCAATGGGCTGGGACTCTCGTTCACGACGCCGCAAAGCCGCAACGTGTCGGCGAGCGCGTTTTACTTCGAGCCGTCGCAGCGTGGATCGTTGGCTGAGGGCGACTCGCTGGTGATCGGCTTCGAGGCACAGCTGGGCGCGGGGACGCTTCGGCAGGAGTACGTGTTTTACCCCGAATCGTATGAAGTCGGCTGGACGATTGGTGGCGACAACCTGGATCGCGTGATGGTCAGCGGCGGCTACGAAGTCGGTTGGAACGGGGCGATTCCGTTTACCGAGGAGAGCAAGGAAGAAGAGATTCGCCGAGCCGGAGTCTATGCACGCAGCGGTGGCGAGATTGAGGAGTTGACGGTCATGAGCGACGAGTCGTTCGAGGAAACGCTGACAGGGCAGGTCGACTGGGTCGCGGTCAAGAGCAAGTACTTCGCTGCGGTCATCATCCCGTCGGGCGAGACCGAAGCGGCCTATCTGGACGGACTGCGCGTCGGTGAGATCGACAGCCCGGACGTGGAGGAGACGTTCCGCGCGCGTATCGAGATGGAATCGCTCACGGGTAGCGAATCGAATCGCTTTCGCCTCTATATGGGACCGATGGAGTACGACCGGATCTCGGCGTACGACCTCGACCTCTACCAGATGGTCGACCTGGGCTACAACTTCCTCGACTGGATCACGCGTCCCCTCGCGCGCTTCGTGCTGATCCCGCTGTTTACATTCTTCGAGACGTTCATCCCGAACTATGGCGTCATCATCATTCTGTTCGCGCTGCTGATCAAGATCGTGACGCATCCGCTTCAGGCGAAGTCGATGCGGTCGATGGCCGGAATGCGCGATTTGCAGCCCAAGATGACGGAGATCAAGGAGAAGTACGGCGACGATCCGCAAAAGCAGCAGCAGGCGATGATGGGGCTGTACCGCGAGGCGGGCGTCAATCCGCTGGGTGGCTGTCTGCCGATGCTGCTCCAATACCCGATCATCATCGCGCTGTGGCAGTTCCTGCCGCAGTTCTTGGACATCCGCCAGAAGTCGTTTCTCTGGGCGCCCGATCTCTCGGCCCCGGACGTGGTGTTCAACCTACCGTTCAACATTCCGCTCTACGGCGACTTCGTGGCGGGCTTCACGATCCTCATGGGACTGGCGATGGTCGTCCAGATGAAGATCCAGATGCGCTCGCAGCCTGCGAACCCGCAGATGCAGATGTTCACCTACTTCTTGCCGATCATGCTGTTCGTGTTCTTCAACAAGCAGGCGGCAGGACTGAGCCTCTACTACCTGTTCTATAACGTCTTCTCGGCGGCGCAGCAGCAGTTGATCAACAAGCAGATGGAGCGCAAGAAAGAACACGCGCCCGCCGAAATGCAGATGGCGGATCGTCCGGCGAAAGGTGGGAAGAACGCGCGGTCGTCGGCGAATCGGCCTCCCAAGGTGTCGAAAAATGGGCAGGCGAAGCGGAAGCGGTAGTACGAAGCTGGATTCAGTACATGCCTTCCCACCCGTCATTCCTGCGGAGGCAGGGATCCACAACTGGCTTCCAAGCCAGACCTTGTTGAGGCTGAGTTGTGGTCTTTGATGATGTAGTGTCGCTGCGCGGGCCTTCTTTTCGCTTGATCGAAAAGAAGCAAAAGATCAAGGCTGGATCCGATTCGGCTGACGCTCCGCTCGGTCGCTAAAATCGTCCAAACTCGCTTCGCTCAAACAGGACGATTTTCGAACGCTCTCTCGCTCCGCGTCCGAGACGCCGAACCGGAGTCAGGCCGAGTCTTTCCTCAACTGATTGGCTCTCTAGATCCTGCTCTCGTCATTGCGAGGCCGAAGATCGCGGCAATCTTCTGAGTTCGCCTCACAACTACGCATCGCCCATGTTCGCCACCGACACCATCGCAGCCATCGCGACCGCGCGCGGCGAATCGGCGCTGGCGATTGTGCGGCTGAGTGGACCGGAGGCGATTGCGATTGCGGCGCGTTGTTTTCGTCCGACTGATCTCACTACAGTCGATACGCACACGGCGCACGTGGGGACGGCGCACCGTGACGGGCAGGCGCTGGATCAAGTGGTGGCGACGGTCTTCCGCGCGCCGCGCACGGCGACGGGCGAAGACATCGTCGAGATCACAACGCACGGAGGCGACTATGCGCCGCAGTTGGTGTTGGCGGCGCTGATGGCGGCGGGGGCGCGTCCTGCTGAAGCCGGGGAGTTTACGCAGCGAGCGTTCTTGAACGGCAAGCTGGATCTGGCCCAAGCCGAGGCGGTCGCGGATCTGATCCACGCGTCGTCGCAGATGGCGCACCGGGCGTCGTTGGGACACGTGCAGGGTCGCTACTCGGACGTGCTGTCGGGCGCTCGGCAGGAACTGCTGGACCTGACGGGACTGGTCGAGTTGGAGTTGGACTTCAGCGAAGAGGACGTTGCTTTTGCGGACCCCGATCACTTGCGCAGTTTGATCGACAAGACGCATGCGTTGCTGACGGATCTGCTCGGCACGTCTGGACTGGGCGACGTGCTGCGCGAAGGCGCGCGGGTGACGATTGCCGGTCGTCCCAACGCGGGAAAGAGCACGCTGCTCAATGCGCTGGTCGGTCGTGAGCAAGCCATCGTCAGCCCCATCGCTGGAACGACGCGCGACGCGGTGGAAGCGGATGCCGAGTTCGGCGGCATCCGCCTGCGCTTCGCCGATACTGCAGGTTTACGCGAGTCAGACGACGTTATCGAAGCCGAAGGGGTCAGCCGTGCCCGCAAGCGCATCGCCGAAACCGACGCTCTGGTCTATGTCTATTCGTTGCCAGATGGTTTGCTCGACGATGAGCGCGTATTGATCAAACAGGCTGTCGCGTCCGGCGTGCCGACGTTTGTGGTCGCCAACAAGCGGGATCAGGCGCCGAACGAGGTGCTTGTTGATGTCTCAGGAGCCGAGGTTGTCGCCCTGTCCGCCATCGACGCATCGGCGGAAAGGGCGCACGCGTTGGGTGTTCAAATCGCCGAGTCCATCGTCGGTAGTGAGCGACCGGACGCGGCTCGGGTCGTGCTTAATCAGCGGCATCGGTATCATCTGGCGCAGGCGAGGGATGCGGTCACACGTGTTCGTGAGGGACTAGACAGCGGCATGACCGGCGACTTGTTGGCCCTCGATCTGCGCGCTGCGCTCGACGCTCTGGGCGCGATCACGGGACAGATCACGAATGAGGACGTGCTCGACGGCATCTTCTCGCGGTTCTGCATCGGCAAGTAGTCAGAGCAGAGGGCAAGGTTTTTGCTAGTCGCTGTATCCTTCGTTACGTCGCTTAGTATCGAGCATCATCGCCCATCTCGTCTCATCCCGAAGCCCATATGTTTCCTACTCCGCTCACGACGCGTCTCGTCTATACCGCGTTCGGCTTCGGCGCGACGGTATTCGGACTCGACCTAGTCTCCCATCTGCTTGCAGAGCCGCTCACTCCTGGAATTGGTCTTTTGTACCTGTTCTACTTTTGGGCGGCGTTCGGCGCGTACAAAGGACAGGCGATTTGGGCGGGCGTGCTGACGTTGTTTGCCGTTGCAGCCGTCGGCCTTTCCGTCGCGATTTGGAGTACGTTTCTGAGTGATCCTGCTCTTGTCGGATCGGTGCGTCTGGGACTCGCTAGCATCTTGGGTGCTGCGGGCGTCGCCGTCCTTCCGCGTTTTGCCGGGACGATGTGGGCGCTTGGGCGGATGGATCGACTTCCAGTCGAAGAGCGCGAAATGTCCATCCATCGTGCTCCTGATCCTGCCGAGCCGCAGGTGTCGCCCTGGGTGGCGTTAGGCGTGGTTGTGGCAGCTGTCGGAGCCGTCGTTGCGTTCGGCGCATCGCCGTTGGCCGAGTACGCGCTCGACCACCAATTCACGGCTGTCCTCGGCGCACTGACGCTTCTCCTATGGATCGGATCGGCTGCCTGGAGCTATGGCGATGCGCGTCGCCGAGGGGTTGAACCCTTGCCGATTGCGCTGCTCGTTTTGCTCGGCGGCCCGTTTTTCGGCCCGTGGGCATGGACGGCGGAGCGGAAGAAACTGGCCCGCGTTTAATGGGCGGATCTCGCTGTAAAGCGCGTGGGTAAATCGAACGACTTTCTCCAGATTCGATGACCGAACAACCTGCTTCCCGACTGCGCATCTATCCGCTTGGCGTCAAAGTTTTGGCGGCGCTGGTGGGCGTGATCGTCGCGCTGCTGATCGTCCTCTACATCGGCGATACGCCGGAGACTATCATGCAGCGTCCCGTTGTGGCGGCGTTGGCGATGGGGCTTGTTTTGTTGTTGTCCGTTTGGGATCTGGTGGCGGGCGTGATCGCATATCTCCAGGGAGAGACTACGTGACGCGTACCAACTTCTCGTCGGCGAGTGCCTGGGAGCCGGTCGTGGGCTATTCGCGCGCCGTGCGTGTCGGGCCATTCGTCTACGTTGCGGGAACGACGGCGACTGATGAAAACGGCCAGGTCGTCGAGCCGGGCGATGCAGCAGCACAGACGCGATACGCGCTCAGCCGCATCCGCAGGGCGCTTGAATCTGCTGGTGCGTCGCTTTCCTGATGTAGTGCGGACGCGGATATACGTGACCGACATCGCGCAGTGGGAAGCCGTGGGGCGGGTGCATGGCGAGGTGTTCGGTGACATCCGTCCCGCTGCGACTATGGTCGAAGTTGCGGCCCTGATCGACCCGGGTTTGGTTGTCGAGATCGAAGCAGACGCTGTGGTCGGTGATGCTCCCGAGTTGGGGTAGGCTCGTGCCGTAGCGATCCGAGAACATCTGCGCAATCGGCTTTATTTCTCGCGTTGCCCGCCGATAGAGTAGACATACCTCTCGTGTCGTTTATTCGCGCTTCTCGTCTGTGTCTTCCACTCTTCGCTACACGATCGTCTCCAAAGGCAAGCGCTATCATCTCTCACGGGACGACATTGCCGCCGAGTTGCAGCATGGCCATGTCCACGAAGGCACACTCACGTGGCGCACCGATGGCGGTGGAGTTACGACGGTCGGCGCGCTCTTGAAAGGACCGGAAGAGTCTGCTTCCGTGCATCCGACCTCACACGCTCCGAGCGTCGATTTTCCAAGCGATCTAGGTGTGTCGCTAGCGTCACTCGGAATGTGGGCTTCGATTCTGACCGGAGCTTCCTACGTGACTCCCATCGGCGGATTGCTGCTCGCTGTCGTCGCGCTTGGCGAGGGCACGTTTGCTGGAGCGATCGCGGCGCTGGCCGGAAGCATCGTCTTCGCGCTCATGCTATACGGCGTCGCGCAGGGGTTGGGGTTGGTACGCGCACTGGCCGAGCGAGCGGGCGTTTCGGCTGAGCCGGTGCTCTCTGTAGCCGAACCGACTCCGGCGCTATCCCCATCGTAGCAACGAGATTCGCCGACGTTTCTAGGCGACGAGGAAACGCATCTGTCGGCGCGCGTAGATTGCGTCTATGCAGATCATTTCCAACCCTTTCGACTACGACGTAATCGTCGTCGGTGCCGGTCACGCAGGCAGCGAGGCAGCACACGCATCGGCCCGGATGGGCGCTCGGACGCTGCTCGTCACGATGCGGCTCGACGCCATCGCGCAGATGTCGTGCAATCCGGCTGTCGGGGGTATCGGAAAAGGGCAGATCGCACGCGAAATCGACGCGATGGGCGGCCTGATGGGACGCGCGACGGACGCGACTGGCATCCAGTTTCGGATGCTCAACCGCAGCCGAGGACCGGCAGTGTGGAGTCCGCGCGCGCAGTCGGATCGGATGGCGTACGCGGCGTGGGTGCGCCACGCGCTCGAAAACACCGACAACCTCTGGATGCGTGCCGACACCGTTGTCGACCTGCTGATCGAGGGAGGAGTCGTTGCGGGTGTGGCGACGCAGCTGGGGCAGACGATCCGAGCGCCGCGCGTCGTGCTGACGAGCGGTACGTTTATGAACGGCGTCATCCACGTCGGCGACCGGCAACTGGGCGGCGGGCGAATGGGCGAACGCGCGTCGACCGGGCTGACAGCGGCTCTGGAACGGTTAGGCATGGAGTCGGGACGGCTGAAAACCGGCACCCCGCCCCGCGTCGACGGGCGGACCATCGACTACTCGGTGATGGAAACGCAGGCGGGAGACGACGAACCCGTCCCATTCTCTTATCTCACCGATGCGCTCCCCGGCGATCAGCACGCCTGCCACCTGACCTGGACCTCGCCCGCTGTGCATGACCTGCTGCGGACTGGCTTCGACCGCAGCCCGATGTTTGCCGGGCGGATCGAGGGGCAGGGGCCACGCTACTGTCCGTCGATCGAAGACAAAATCGATCGGTTTGCGAGCAAGGACGCGCACCAGTTGTTCGTCGAACCCGAAGGGCGCGATACGCACGAGGTGTACGTCAACGGCTTCTCGACGAGCCTGCCCGAAGATGTGCAAACCAAAGCGCTTCGGTTGGTGGCGGGCTTCGAGAAGGCGCACGTGCTGCGTCCGGGTTATGCCATCGAGTACGACTACTTCCCGCCGCACCAGCTTCGCTACACGCTGGAAACCAAGGCGCTGTCCGGTCTCTACTGTGCGGGTCAGATCAACGGGACGACGGGCTACGAAGAGGCCGCCGCGCAAGGCCTGATGGCCGGAATCAACGCCGCGCGCTCGCTGGGTGGGACAGAAGGTTTGGTCCTCGACCGCGCTCAGGCCTACATCGGCGTGCTGATCGACGATTTGGTCGCCAAGGGGACGGACGAGCCGTATCGCATGTTCACGTCGCGCGCCGAGCATCGAATGCTGCTGCGCCAGGACAACGCCGACACGCGTCTGACGCCATTAGGCTACGAACTAGGCATCGCCACACATGGGCGGATGCAGCGAATGGAGTTGCGCCGCGATGCCCTCGCCCAAACGCTCGACAACCTGCGCGCGATGGCGCTTTCGCCTGATCAGGTCAACGCCTACCTCGCCTCGGTCGATACGGCGTTGATTACGCAGCCCAAGCGTGCCGCCGAACTCGCTCTCCGCCCCCAAGTCAACGTGGGCGATTTGCTACGTGCAGCGGGCGTTCACGAGGAACTGGTAGCCGATGCGCCTGGCCTCGAACCCATCGACCAACTGGCCGAGATCGAAATCAAGTACGCCGGTTACGTCGAGCGCGAGGAGGAGAACGTCGCCCGGATGCGGTCGCTCGAGTCGCTGCGTATCCCCGACGACTATGTGTTCGACGTCGTCAACGCCATTTCCATCGAAGCGCGACAGAAGCTGAGTCGCATCCGGCCTCAAACGCTGGGGCAAGCGTCGCGCATCAGTGGTGTCAGCCCGTCGGACGTGCAGGCGCTGATGGTGCTGCTGCGTCGCTCGCACAAGCAGGCAGCCTAACGCAGATCGTCACCGCGAGGGCAGAAGCTTTGGCGATCTGCGTACCGAACCGGTATTGGAGAGATCGCCACGTCGCTTCGCTCCTCGCGATGACGAACAGGGAGTGCTTAGCGTGTCGCCGCCGCGCGCGTGTTTACGACTCTTTGCAACCGGCTTCGTAGGCTGCTGCTGGGTTGCTGGTGTTGACTTCAACGTTGGCGTACGTGCAGGTGACATTTCCCGCGTCGCATTGGGCGCCGTAGGAGCCGTCGATGCGGATCGTCGAGGCCTGGGTCGTGAGGTTGGTCTGGGAGATTGTGCGGAAGCCGTTGTAGCTGATCTCGCAGCCCAGACCGTTGAGCGTACCGTTGATTCGGCTGTCCGTCGAGACCGATGTGGTGCTGAATGAGTTGGTGCCGCTGATCGTAAGCGGACCGGTCATCTCGTTGCAGTTGTTGAACGTGAGCGGAATCGAGTAGCCTGAGCCACTGATGTTCGCCTGCGTATAGCTGACGTTGCCACCTTGGGGACAGTCTGCGGTCGGCATCGACTTGCCAAATCCGCTCTGTAGCGCTGACGTGAGGCCGACTTGCACTCCGGACTGGACGGCAGCGGTAGCTCGGGCTGCTTGAGCTTGTGAGGTGGAAGGGGCATCGTCGTCGTTGCTGTCGCAGGCGACGAGCGAGCAGGAGATGAGCAGGAGCATGAGGGCGTTAAGCAGACGCATGGCAGTAGGGGTTTAGGTGTGTAGGCAAGTTGCCTGACGATTGTCACGCGCGCCATCCCCTGAATCGGGTATTTTGCCCTATGACTGATCCTATTTCCGTTCTACGACGCGGCCTCAGCGTGCTGGACCTCGACTTGCCGAGTGCCGCCATCCATACGCTCGCCGCATATGCCGATTTGCTCCGCGACACCAACGCGCGGCACAACCTGATCGCTCGAACCGACCTCGACGCCGTCGAGGAGCGCCACATTCTGCACTGCCTCGAACTGGCGCGCTGGCCCGTTGCAGATGGATCGGTCGTCGTCGATTGGGGGACGGGAGGCGGGTTACCGCTGATTCCCCTCGCCGTCGCGTTTCCGGGCGCGCAGTTCGTCGGCGTCGACTCGGTCGAGAAGAAGGTGATGAGCGTTCGCCGGTTTGCGCGTGAGTTGGGCGTCGGCAACGCGACCGCGATCCATACTCGGGCGGAAGAGGCGCGGATTCAGCGTACGTCATCGGTATCGCGTGCGACGGCTCCGCTCGAAGCGCTCTGGCGATGGCACGTCGCCCAACCCGATGCCGGAGACGCCACTCGGATGCTGCGGTGCCTCAAAGGGGGCGATCTGACGAGCGAGATCGCCGATCTCCATAGCGCATTCCCCGATCTCGAAGTCGAGCAAACGTCGCTTCGCCTCAACACGCCCTGGGCGCGCGACAAATGCGCTGTCGCTGTCTGGCCGGTTGCTGCGATGTGATACGCCCGTGACGGCGGAAAACCTTTCGCTTTCGGGCGTATCGTCCATCACCACCATCGCGCCACCATGCTCTTCCAGCTTCTGATTTTACCTCGATGGCCAATGCCGACCGCGCCCTGAACCGCACCGAACGTTTGTTCGCGCTCGTGCTCCTGCTCCAAACGCGGCCCAGCATGAGTTCGCGCGATCTGTCTGAGCACTTCGGTGTCAGCCGACGCACGATTTTTCGCGACTTGCGTGCGCTCAGTGAGTCGGGCGTTCCGTTGACGTACGCCGATGGAGGTGGATACGAGATCCTCGAAGGCTATCAGCTTCCGCCGCTGATGATTACGGCGCGCGAGGCGGCGACGCTGCTCATCGGGGCCGAGTTCATGAAGCTCCAACCGGACGTATCGCTGCGCGAAGATGCCGACCAAGTAGCACTCAAGATCCAGCACGTACTGCCGGGCGAGATTGCACGCTATGTCGAGCGGCTGCGCACGAGTACGGTCATCGACCCCTACCTGCTTGCTAACGCTGGGCCAAGCGACGAGGAAGGGCGGTGGTACGATCTATCCGAAGCAGTCGCGCGTCGCCGGTCGACGATTATGGAGTATTACGTGGCGAGTCGGGACGAGGTCACGCGCCGCACCGTCGACCCGCTCGGACTGGTCTACTACTCGGACCACTGGAATCTGATCGCGTTCGATCACAAGCGCAAGGACATCCGCAATTTCCGGCTCGACAACATCCGGTGGATGCGCGTGCTGTCGGAGCAGTTCGAAGTGCCAGAGGGGTTCGACCTGCGCGAACATCTGGAAGAGCGAGGGCAGAGCATGGACAATCATCGGATCGTCGTTCGCTTCGAGCCGAAGGCCTATCGGTGGGCGCGTCGCAGCATCCCGGCAACCGTCGAAGAAGAGCGCGAAGTGGGAGATCAAATCGAGGCGACGTTCTACTTCGAGAATCTAGGTTATGTCGCTCGGTGGCTGCTTCGCTACGGCGGGAACGCCGAGGTCATTGAACCTTCTGAGTTGCGTCAAAAAGTGTGTGACTTGGCCTCGGAGCTACTTGCGGTTTACAAATAGTAGGCTCACTTGCCTTGTGCGCGCTGTTTTGGTTCTGGTGGCCGTAGAAAGGGTGATGCTCAATAGGCGAGGACAGACTTGGGTGAAGCCGAGATCGGCGGTTATACGCCAACCTGAGAGGCATATTTTGGCGCCCCTTATGATGTCTGATTGTATGTGTGATACTGTCCGAGGAATGCTGGAGCGTTCCTTGTTCGTCATCCTGAGCGAAGTCGAAGAGCCTGCCCCGAACTTGATCCGGGGATCCCCATACTCTGATGGCAACGGACCGAGATCCTTTCCTCCGACTGCGCTCATGGCAGGCTGACAGGCTCAGGATGACGGTTTTGCAAACGCAATGCTAAATCTCGGAATCGGTATAACGTCAGTGAGTCTTGGAGATGCATTTTCTCTGGCGTCGCTCCAAGGGACTCAAATCGCAGGCTCTGGGATCGGCGCTGCCGCTACCTTTCCTAGATGCCGCATCACGTCGAGTGCCGCGTCGAGCGTCCGCACGTCCTGAATGATGACTCGGAGTTTGCGGTTGGAGTCCTTGAGCACGTAGCGTCGCTTCATCGACTCGCATTGCCCAAGGAAAGCCTGGAACGTGTGGTCGTAGAAAAACGGATCGTCTTCCGGCTTGGGCGTCTCCAAGAACAGGCGCTGGTTTTTGAACTGAACTCGTGCGAGTCGTAGCGACTGGGCGATCAGCCGCAACTCGGCTCCGACGATCAGATGGTCGACTTCTGTCGGCACCGTCCCGAATCGGTCGCCCAGTTCATCACGCAGTTCGGCCAGTTCAGACGGCTCGTTGGCGTCGGCGATGCGGCGGTAGAGGTTCAGCCGCTCGACGCTGTTGGCGACGTAGTCGTGTGGAATCAGCGCGTCCTCTTCGATGTCGAGCGTCGTTTCGGCGGCGCGCGGGGGAGGGGCGCCCTCGAACAGGCTGCCGAACTCGTCGTGTCGTAACTCCTGGACGGCTTCCTCTAAGATCCGCTGATAGGCTTCGAAGCCCAGTTCGCCGACGAAACCGCTCTGCTCGGCTCCGAGCATGTTACCCGCGCCGCGTATGTCGAGGTCGCGCATGGCGATGTTGAAGCCGCTGCCCAACTCGGCGTATTCCTCGACAGCCTGAAGCCGCTGCTTAGCCTCTCGCGTCAGTGCGGCGACGCTGGGGACGAGTAGGTAGCAATACGCTTTGCGCCCGCTCCGCCCGACACGCCCGCGCAGTTGGTGCATCGCGCCCAGCCCGAAGCGTTGCGCGTTGTTCAAGATCATGGTGTTGGCGTTCGGAATGTCTACACCGCTCTCAACGATGGTGGTCGACACCAGCACGTCGAATTTGCGGTCCTTGAAGTCGTGCATCACGCTCTCCAATTCGGTGCCCGTCATCTGCCCATGTCCGACGCGAACGCGCACACCCGGGGCAATCGCCCGAACGAGCGTCGCCATCTCTTCGATGTTCTGCACGCGGTTGTGGACGAAAAACACCTGTCCGCCTCGGCTCGTCTCGTGTAGGATTGCATCTCGGATCAGCCGCTGATCGAACGTATGGATCTCGGTCACGATGGGCTGGCGATTGGGCGGCGGCGTCCGAATGACGGACAGGTCGCGCGCTCCCATCAGGCTGAACTGCAACGTGCGCGGGATCGGTGTGGCCGTCAGCGTCAGCGTGTCGACGGATGCTCTCAGCTTGCGCAACTTCTCTTTGACAGCGACGCCAAAGCGCTGCTCCTCGTCGATCACCAGCAGTCCCAGATCTTTGAAATCGACATCTTTGCTGACAATGCGGTGCGTCCCGATCAGGATGTCGACTTCGCCCGATTTCGCAGCGGCGAGTACCTGCCCGGCCTGCCCTGTTGTGCGGAATCGCGAGATGACTTCGATGCGGACGGGGTAGTTTTTGAGCCGCTCGACGAACGTCTCGTAGTGCTGCTGCGCGAGAATCGTGGTCGGTACCAGAACGGCGACTTGCTTGCCATCCTGCACCGCTTTGAACGCCGCTCGGATGGCGACTTCGGTCTTGCCAAACCCCACGTCACCGCAGACGAGGCGGTCCATCGGGACCGTCTTCTCCATGTCGTCCTTGACCGCATCGGCAGCGTCGGCCTGGTCGGGCGTGTCTTCGTACTCGAACGCTGCCTCCATTTCGCGTTGCCACAAACTGTCCGGCGGAAACGCGTGGCCTTTGCTTGCGACGCGTTCAGCGTACAGGGCGATGAGGTCGCGCGCGATGTCCTTGACGCGCTTCTTTGTTTTGGCTTTGCTCCGCTCCCACGCGCCGCTGCCCAATTTGGTCAGAGCCGGTTGGTGGCCTTCCTGCCCGCTGAACTTGCTCAGTTTGTGCAAGCTGTTGACGTTGACGTACAGCTTGTCGCCGCCCTGGAAGAGCAGCCGAATCGCCTCCTGCTGCTTCTCACGCACGGTTATTGTCTCCATCCCCGCGAACTTGCCGATGCCGTAGTCCATGTGAACCACGAAGTCGCCCGGCTCCAAGTTTTGCAGATCGCGCAGGCTCAGGCCGCCCACCTTGCGCTTGCTTCCGCGCGAGGTCGGGCGGTGGTAGCGGTTGAAAATCTGGTGGTCGGTGTACAGCGCCAGGCCAGCCGGTTCGTAGACAAAGCCCTCGTGGACGCTCGCATTTTGCAGATCGGCGTGGCCTTTGTCGAGGTCGCGTTCGAGCAGGTCGGCTAGGCGGCTGCGTTGCCCCGCCGTGTCGCACAGAATCGTCGTGTCGATGCCTGCGCTGTGCTTGGCTTCGAGGTCGTCGCGCAGCGGTTTGAGTTGGGCGTTGAACGCAGGTTGCGGCGTCGCGCCCAGGCTGACGCTCTCGTTGGCTCCGGCTCCCGTGATGCCGAACTGCACGCGGGATCGGCTTTCGAACGCGGCTTGGATGGCCTCCTCGGGTAAGTAAAGGCGGTCGGGGGGAGGCGATTGCTGAGCGCGTTCGTCGTCCAACTCGGCAAACGCTTTCTGCGCAGCCACGAAGTAGGCTCCGGCTGCATCGACGGTCCGGGGTTCGTCAAACGTGACCAGCCGTGCGCCGTCAGGCAGATAGTCGAACAGCGCCGCCGACGGACCACCCGCCTGCCGCAAGTCGAGGTTGGGTAGCAAGCGGGCAGCGTTCAGCTTGCTCACGCTCCGCTGCGTCGATGGGTCGAACTCGCGGATCGAGTCGATGTCGTCGCCAAACAGTTCGATGCGAATTGGGTAGTCTCCAGCGTAGGGAAACACATCGATCAGTCCACCACGGACGGCCATCTCGCCCGGCGCCTGAACAAACTCGGTACGCTTGAAGCCTTGGTTTGACAGCCGTTCGAGAAACGCCGCAACGTCGAGCACATCACCTAATGCAACGCGCGTCGCCTCATCCCGGACCGCGCGCCGCTCGGCGACCTGTTCACTCAGCGCCTGGGCGCTCACGACGAGGATACCTCGGAATCCGTCTTCCAATTGCTGCAGCACTTCAGACCGTTGGACGAGCGGCTTCACGTCGCCCAACTGCTCGTCGTCATACGGCTTGCGTCCCGATGGCGGCAGCCGAAGCACCTGGACGTTCTCGAATGCCAACTGCTCCAGGTCGCCGACGAGGTACAGCGCGGCGTCTTCGTCTGGCGTCACAGCGACGATCAGGGGTGCGTTCTGCGCCAGGTACGTCAGCGCAAATGCGGGCGACGAACCGGATGCACCTTGGACGCGCAGGATCGGCAGTTCGGCGTCGAACGCTTGCGTCAGTCGCTCGAACGGAGGCGAGGAGACAATGCGGCGGTAGGCTTCGGCTAGGTTCACGGAGCGGCGTTTTCGGTCTGGAGTTGTTGCACGTGCAACGTCCAATCTGCTCAGAGGCTCGCCGCTGCCGTGCTTTTCACGCTTCGTCTGTCTCGGCTCGACCCACTACGCCTTTGCATTGTCCTATCGCCCGAATCACGCCGAACACGCTTTTCGCTATCCACGCCGCCTCGATCATCAAGGCCAACAGTTCGAAGTTGAAGATCTGCGCCACACCGACGTTGCCGACAGCATCCTATCACGCGTACCCCTCCAGTTCAGACTAACGGAAATTGATAGGCAGAGTCATCATCGTAGCCACCTGTTCCCCATCGAGAACAGCAGGCGTGAACGACATGGCGTGTATTGCTCTGACGGCCTGCGCATCACATGCAGGATGAATGCGACCTGCTGCTCTCGGATCGATTATATCGCCGGTTGGCGATACTAAAAACGCAACCAGGACACGTCCGGTGACGGGGCAGGTGAAGCCGTTCATGGACCGGCTGACCAACTCGAGTCCTTTGTGCGTTGGGTTCGTCAAGCGCTCGCGCGCGACGTATCTCCACATAGGATCGGTAGCCTCCTCTTGCTTTTGCGATACTTCGTGCGCGTCAGACGGGATGTAGATCCACCCATCGTAAACGGCAGAGAAATCCCAGCCCGGACCGCTCGTGTCGGTTTCGACTCCGGGTCGAACACTGGCGGTCGAGGCGCATCCGGCGAGCGTCATCAAGGCCGCGACCATGAGTATCACTGGCTTCATTGCGTTACGGCGTGGCTGACAAATCCGTTTGCTTCCTCAATGCGTGTCGCGGCTTCCTGGCGCGTTGAACCCGTGAGCGCCATGACGAGAGCCGTTTTGACGTGCCCGTCAGCAGCGTTGAGTGCTTCGGTGGCAGCGTCGTAGTCGAGGCCAGTGGCGACCATCACAATCTTGCGGCTGCGCTCGACGAGTTTCTTGTTCGTCATCTGCAAGTCGACCATCATGTTTTCGTAGACCTTGCCCATCCGCACGAATGCAGCTGTCGTGATCATGTTGAGGACAAGTTTCTGCGCCGTTCCGCTCTTCATCCGCGTCGATCCCATGACGACCTCTGGCCCGACGACTGGGCAAATCGCGATGTCGACAGGCTGGTCGATGCTGCTGCGCGGATTGCACGTGAGCAGCACGCTCGTCGCGCCTATCTCGTTTGCGTACTTGATCGCTCCGACGACGTAAGGCGTCCGGCGGCTCGCGGCGATGCCTACGATCACGTCTTTTTCGGTCGCACCGGCTTCGCGCAGCGCATCGGCTCCGTTCGACTCGTAGTCTTCGGCGCCTTCTTTGGCTGCAAACATGGCGTCGAGTCCGCCCGCTATCAGGCCTTCAACCAGGTGCGGATCGCTACCGAACGTCGGTGGGCACTCGCTTGCATCGACGACGCCCAGGCGCCCACTCGTTCCAGCACCGCAATAGATCAGGCGGCCTCCATTCTTGAATGCGTGGACGACCGCTTCGACGACCTGCTCGATGTAGGGTATCTCACCCCGGACGGCGATGGGCACCAGGTGATCTTCCGTGTTGATGATCTCGAGGATCTCGCGGACAGACGATGTGCCCAACTGCATGGAGCGTGGGTTGCGCTGCTCGGTGGCGAGACGCTGTATTTCGTCGAAGAGTTCAGGTTGTGGCATGTCGGCGTCGGAAGTAGAGAAGGGAGAGGAAGAGGAGAGCAAATACGCCGCCGCCTAAGTACCACGGCAGTCGGCTCGTGGGCAGGGCGAGGGCGGTAGAGTGTCCGCTCAAAATGGACGCGGCCCACAGGTACGGCGATGCGTCGGGATTGTCTCGGCGAATGCGCTGTTGGGCGAGTTGTAGTGCTCGGTCACGCGGAATGCCATCGGACAGGGCATCGTAAAAGTGCGCCATCAGATCGGCGGTAACATCGTCGTCGGCGTTCCACAAGTTAGACAGCGTGCTCTTGGCGCCGATGCCGCGAAAGGCGTATTGAAGACTCATCAGTCCCTCGCCTGTTCGATAGTGCCCTTGCCCCGACGCGCACGACGAGAGGACGACGAGTTCGGTGTCGAGATGAAGCCGCTCGATTTCGTATAGGTGGAGAGGGGCCACGCGCTCACCTTCGCGCAACAAAAATCGGTGGTACAGTGGCGATGCCGCGCTGACGATCGTGTGGGTCGCGAGGTGGAGGATAGAGTGGCCTGGCGCGGCGCCTCGAATGGCCGATGGAGTCGCGTCGTCGTCCATCAACACGTCAGACCCTCGCAGATGGGCACGGACGGATTTTATTTCACGTGAAACACCGGGCAGGTCAGGCAATCCGCTTCCTTCGAATCCCGAGACTCCGACGACGAGCGCCCCACGTCTCGATCTGGTTGCCGCATAGGTGGGGAGCGCGAGCGTTAGGTCGTGCGTCAACGCGAACGAGTCGGAGAGGTATTCGGCATCACGGTATCCGAAACCGGACGGAGGCGCGACAGGGAGCGCGGCGAAAGGGACGGCGTGGAGCGGGCCGTCAGGGATGACGACGAGCGAGCGGGCATTACGTAACTCGTCGGCA
The DNA here is from genome assembly GCA_963793245.1 of Rhodothermales bacterium. GTDB lineage: Bacteria > Bacteroidota > Rhodothermia > Rhodothermales > BA12 > CAXBBB01. Next base: position 119,398 of record CAWBZG010000001.1, on the reverse strand, counting down.
AACGGAGCGATAAGGCCAACGTATAGAGCGTGCAGTTCGTTGAGGCTGAACGCCTGCGCGTTGAGATCTGCGGGTGCGTCCGGGTCGGCGAATATCGGGCTTACGCTAAGCAAGTGGCTCACGACTGACTCTGCTGTCGTCGGCAGGCGGTGGGCGGTAAGCGATGTAGGCTGAACGACGATAGCCCAGAGCGAAAGGGTGTCAGCGTAGAGCGGGTCGAGGCGGTCCGCGAAGTAGACAATCGCGGCGGCTTCGCGGTCGGCGAGGGCTTGCTGTACCTGACTCAGCTTCAGCGGTTCTGGGCCACTCGGGTCGCCCACGACGCGCATGATTGCGCGCTGTGTCTGTACGATCTCGGCGTCGGTGTGGTTGGGAAACGACGCGCCTGATCCGTACATCCACGCCGATCGCTGAGTCGTACGTAACACTTCGAGTTGGCTCGTCAGGCTGTCCAGTTCAGCAGCTCGCTCGCCCGTTCGCGCCGACGCCGTCTGCAGTTGTTGCTGCATCGTCCGCAAGTTGCGTGCTTGGGCCAGGTCGATGCTGCGCAGCGCCTCTTCGACATCACCCGACTGGAGCGCGATCCGTGACAGGCCGCGATAGGGCATCTGCCACCCACTCAGCGAAGACGCGGACCACTGAAAGGCGTCGACCTGGCCTCCGAATCGCTCGGACAACCCGATGGCCTCGTTGTACCACGTCCGCGCTCTCATCGGATCCCCCAATCGCTCATGCAACAGTCCGATATCCGTCGCGATGTGGCGGCGGACGGTGTGATCGGGCTGGAGCGTTTTGCTTGCATAGGCTGCCATCAACTCGCGCTCGGCCAGATCGTACCGGCCTGTAGACAAGGCGTGACGCCCAAGTTTGTACCGGGCCGAGCGCGCGAGCGATGCTTCGTTCTTGCTCTCCGCGATACGGACCGCAGCCGATAGAGCGCTGTCAGCGGGGGCGACATCTCTCAGGTGAGAGAGGACTTCGCCGTATGTGAGTAGATAGAACGCGTGATTGGCATTCGTGGAGTGTTGGCTAGAATATCGGAGCGCACGCAGGGCGTGTCGGCGCGCACGACGCAGCGATGCCTTTTCGGGTTGATCCGTGGCCGAGTACTGGATCAGGAGTGCATCCGCGATCAGCGCTTCGATGTGTGCAATGCGCAAGTCGGCCTCGGTGGGAGGGAGCGAGCGGCGCACGTAGGAAATCGTCTCCTCGTGGATGTCCAGGCTTCGGTCGAATTCGCTGACGAAGCTGTACGTTCGTCCCAGACGGGTCAGCAGGTCGGCGCGGAAGGCATGGGCCGAGTCGGGCAACTGTTCGAGGGTTGCATAGATCGACTCGAGAGCGTCCGGCGCGCGGCCTGCTGTGACGAGGGCATTGCTCCTCAACTCGGCGACGTAGGCAAACCCCACCAGGCTCACGTCAGGGCCAAACCGATTCAAGTAATCGGCTGAAAGCGAAGACACTCGAGAGGTGCCGCCCAACTGGTGCCACAGGTACAGTCGCCAGCGGTACACCCGCGCCGCCATCGCAGGGTCTGAGGTCGCAGCGCACGCGATGAGTCGAGCGAAAATGACATCCGCTCTCTGAGTCTGAGCAGGAGTCGCGCCGGACTCGGTTGCCTCGGCATACGCAGTGCGTGACGCATCCATCTCCCTGTCGCACTGCTCTTGAGACGGGAAAACCATCGGCGACCGACCCTCTGAGGGGGATGGGGCACCGACGAGGGCGACCGATAGTAAGAACGCGCCGAGCATGGTGGGAGAGGGGTCCGGGGTGCCGCCAAGGTACGCCACTTCTGTCCGCCGACCCTTCCACCTGACGATCCGACGATTTGCGCTGCACGACTCTCGCCCTTGCCAACTTCCGTGCGCATGCGGATCAGTCGTTCGCCTTCTCTCCTAAGATCAACCTGCTGCACGGTCCCAATGGAGCAGGTAAGACGAACGTGCTCGAAGCCGTCCACTACGCTGCGCTGACCAAGAGCCTGTTGGGTACGTCGGATCAACTCGCTGTCCGACGCGGCGCGGATCTGTTCGAGATCAAAGCGGAGTTTTCCAGTTCGACGGTCGATCTGCGTGTCCGCATCGCCTACGCGCCCAATGGGGGCAAGCGCGTGAGCGTCAACGGGGCACCGCTCGAACGGATGGCGGACTTGGTGGGGCGCGTGCCTCTGGTGGCGATGGCTCCGCACGACTACGATCTCACTGCTGGACCGCCTGAGGAGCGCCGCAAGTTCGTCAACAACCTGATCGGCCAATCGCGTCCGGCCTATCTCGACGACCTGGGCCGCTACACGAGGGCGCTGCGTCAGCGGAACGAGCTGCTGTCTGCAGCGCGGTACAGACGGAAGCCGCTATCGTCCGAACTGCTCGGTGCGTGGACAGGCGAGACGGCGCGGCTGGCTGCGGCTGTAGCCCACGCGCGCGCCGTTGCCATCGAGTCGTTCGGCGCGTACGTCGCTCAGGCCTACACGCTGCTGGGCGAAGCTGTCGAGCGTCCGACGTTGCACTATCGCCCGTCCGGTAAGCTCGACGCCAACGCGCTGGCCGACGGAGGTGAGCCGCTCGAAACGCTGCTCTTCGACCGCCTGATGGAGGACGAAGCCGGAGACCGTGAGCGCGGGCGCACGCTCATCGGCCCGCATCGCGACGAAGTCCTGTTTGCCCTCGACGGACTCGAAGTGCGCCGCTACGCCTCGCAGGGACAGCACCGGACGTTCGGCATCGCGCTTCGGCTGGCGCAGTTTTTCTACCTGCGCGATCGCACCGAAAAGATGCCGCTGCTCGTGCTCGACGATCTGTTCGGTAGCCTGGATGCGCAACGCACGCACCTCATTCTCGAACTGCTCGCCTCGGACGAGGTCGGCCAGAGTCTGCTCACTCACACAAGTCCGACGCCGCTCGATCAGACGGTCTCGTTCGAAGCCGACGAACATCGACTGATCTATGTGCCCCGCCTCACCTTACCGCCCATTGACGATCCTGACGATGTGTTGTAGCAGCGCCGTCACGCACCGATTCGTCCGCAATGAGTACTTAGGCACTCCCACTTTCTACCTCTACCTATGACACAACTTCTACGACGCGCACCCTATCTGTTGGTGCTCCTCCTTTTTGTCTCTGGATGTGCAGGAACGGTCTCGCGCGATCTCGTCAGCGGCAAAAACAAAGCGTTTGGCTATACGTGGGCCGAGCAGGTCCAGATTGGACAGCAGGCCGACCCGTCCATCGTCGCCCAGTTTGGTCTGTATGACGATCCAGATTTGGCAGCTTACGTCACGCGTGTTGGCGAGCAGGTATTGGCACAAAGCCATGCTCGCCGCGCCGATACACCCGCTGAAGTGCGCAACACGCCATTCGCCTTCCGAGTGCTCGATAGCGATGTAATCAACGCGTTCGCGCTACCGGGAGGATACACGTACTACACGCGTGGTCTACTCGCACACGTCGAGAACGAAGCGCAGCTCGCCGTCGTGATCGGCCACGAGATCGGGCACATTACCCGTCAGCACCAGTCGCGTTCGGCGTTCGAGCAGCAACGCGCGCAACTCGGACTGATCGCCGGAGCGGTCGTCGGGCAGGGTGTGTTGGGCGGAGCGGCAGCCGAGAACATCTTGGGGCTGGGTAGCCAAGCCGCCGGACTGCTCTTCCTGAAGTATGGACGCGGCGACGAGCGCGAGTCGGACGTGTTGGGTGTCGAGTATGCGTCGATGGCAGGCTTCGAGGCGTCGCAGGGTGCTGCGTTCTTTCAGGTCCTTGACCGGCTCAGCGCGCAGTCCGGGACGGATCAGATTCCCAACTGGCAGTCGACGCACCCCGATCCGGGCGAGCGTGAGCAGACGATCCTCGAACTAGCGGCAAGTGCTCCAGCGCAAGGCACCATCGTCAACACCGATCGTCACCTCAATGCTATCGACGGCATCGTCTACGGCGAAAACCCACGGCAGGGCTTTGTCGAAAATCAGCGCTTCTACCACCCCGACCTCAAATTCCAATTCGGCGTCCCTCAAGGGTATCAGGTGCAGAACGGCCCGTCGCAGGTCGTCATGGGACAGCCCAACGGACAGATGGTATTTCTCTTCACCCTTGCCCAGCAGAGCAGCGCGCAAGCCGCCGTTCAAGCCTTGGGACAGACGCAGGGTGTAACAGTGGTCGATAGCGGGCGCCGGACAGTCAACGGTCTCACAGCCGCTTACGCCGTCGCTGATGTGCAGCAGCAGAATCAGCAAGGGCAGGCCGGACAGCAGCTTCGGTTGATCAACTTCTTTATCGAGTACCAGGGGCAGGTCTATGACTTCGCCGCGCTGATGGCCGCTCAGGTATACAGTCAGAACGAGCGCTTGGCTGTCAACACGTTGTCCAGCTTTGGGCCGCTATCTGATGCGCAGTATCTCAACCGTCAGCCGAAGCGTATCAGCGTGACGTCCGCGTCGCGCACGGCTCGCTTCTCTGAACTCGTCGGGAATCTGCCCGCAGGCGTCACGGTCGAAGAACTCGCCATTCTGAACCAGGTGCAGACCAACCAGACCATCCAGGCGGGCACGCGCCTCAAGCTCGTCCGCTAATTCAGCGTCGATCTAACGCAAAACGGCGACGAGGGATAGTCCTTCGTCGCCGTTTTGCTGTGGAAAAGGATCAGCCTTTTTCGCGAGGGGGAATCAGGATGGCCTCACCGCCGACGGACATTTTGCCGTTGTAGTACGCGTAGACGCCCATCTTGACGTGCCCGAACCGGTCGCGCTTTTCGGCGACTTTGACTTCGATTTTGATCTCGCCGCCTACTGGGACGGGGCGCAAGAACTTAGACGAGATCGACACTGCGACGCTGCCCGGACCAGGGAAGTCGCGCCCGAGCACCTTGCTCACAATTCCCAGCAGCAGCACACCGTGGACGATGGGCTTGCCGCCCGGTGCGTGCTCGGCGGCGTATTCGGCGTCGAGGTGGATCGGGTTGTCGTCGCCCGAGACCTGAGCAAAGAGCCGGACGTCTTCTTCTGTGATGACGCGGGTCAGTTCAAATGTGTCGCCGACCGAGAGGGATTCGTAGGTGTTCATGGAGTGAGCAAGCGGGTGTAGTGTTCGGCAAAGGTACGAGCGACGGTGGGCCAGGTGAAGCGGTCGCGTGCTTCGAGCCGAGCAACTTGCGCGATCTCAAAGGCATGCTCGGGATGCGCGAGTGCTTCGCGTATTGCGTCGGCGAGCGCCAGGCTATCGCCGGGAGAGACGAGCGTGCCGGTTCGCCTGTCTTCGACCAACTCGGGGAGCGAACCGGCTGTCGTCGTGATCACAGGACAGCCTGCCGCCATTGCCTCAGCGACGCTATTGCCAAAGCTCTCCTCCCGGGATGGGAGGATGGCTAGTCTAGCCTGCGACAAGTGCGTCGCTAGATCCTGCTGTGTCGACCACGGCTCGAACGATACTCGGACGTTCAACCGATTCGCCATGTGCTCGAACTGCGCCCGTTCGCCTCGTCCTACGACGACCAATGGCGGAGGATCGTCCAGTCGGGCAAGCGCTTCGAGTAGAACGTCCAGTCCCTTCGTCGCTTCGAGGCGTCCGAAGAACAGTAACGGCCCGCTTGCCGCGTCAGAGGCACGGGTTGTCGTCAGAAATGCGTCGGCGATGCCGTTGGGGACGACGGTCAGCGGTAATGGACGAGCGCTGAACTGTGAGACGCGGTTTGCCGCCCACTGGCTCGTCGGGGCGACCAAGTCAGCGGCGTCTAACGCGCGTTTCAATAGGCGAAACTTGTCTAATGGGAAGAGGGGCAGTCGCAGGGGGTAGGCAGGGTAGCGCGGCGTCAGCACCAATGGTGTTGGGCATCGGGCCATCCACGCCGCCTCCTCGCCCGATGCGTGAACCACGTCAGGGTTGATCGTCTGCACCAAGCGAGGCAACTGGCGTCCGGCCAGTCCGCGAAACGCTGCTTGCCGCTGCGCCTTCCATCCGGGCCAGCGCAGCCAGTGAACGACGTATGGCAAGGGGGGAGCGTCAGGTGGATCACTCCACGCCGGATGCCCATACGCGACGTGCACCTCGTGTCCCAAATCGGACAACGCTCCAGCCAGCCGATGCGTCGACGCCTGGCCTCCGCCGCTGTAGGCAGACCACGGAGAGAATAGCGTCGTCAGCAGAATACGCACGATTAGCTCACCGCAGTGATGAACCGAGCGGCTACGGCGTTCCACGTGAAACCATCACACGCACGTGAGTAGGCGGCATCGCCCAGTTTTTCGCGGAAACGGGCATCCGAGCACAGCCGAGTGATGGCCGAGGCGAGCGCGCGCGGATCATCGGGCGGCACGAGTAGGCCAGTCACTCCGTCGTCAACAGCGTCGGGCATACCGCCTGTCGTGGCTCCAATGGAAGGCGTGCGGCAGGCAGCCGCTTCGAGAAAAACGAGGCCGAATCCCTCCACGTCGGGACGCGACTCCCTCGCAGGTAGAGCAAACACGTCAGCGGCATTGTAGAGAGCGCGGAGGTCGGCGTCCGGGACGCGGCCCAGCCAGCGGATGGAGTGGTCTACGTCCAGCGAGCCAGCCAATGCACGCAGGCGATCCTGGTCGGGTCCGCTTCCCGCAATCGCGTAGATGGGACGCTCATCGGCTGGAATCAGGGCCAGCGCTTCCATCATCGTGTCGATGCCCTTGCGATAGACCAGTCGACTGACGGTCAGCAGCAGCGGCTTCCCGTCGGGCGATAGTGTATGGCGTAGCTCGCTCGCATCCTCCGGCTGGAAAGCGTCGGTGTCTACGCCGTTCGTCAGCACGTGGATGCGAGATGGGTCAGCGCCCAGATCGGTCAGCAGGCGTGCGGTGTAGTGGCTGACGGGTAGCAAAACGTCGGCGCTGCGGACAAAGTGGCGACGAATCGACGCGTAGCGAGGGAATAGACTCGTGTTCAGCAGTTCACGCCCATGAGCGGCAATGGCCAGGGTCGCTCCGCATCGCTTGGCTACTCGCGATGCGGGAAGAGCGAGTGGCCACTGCGCGCACGCGATCACGTTGGGACGGAAGGCATCGGCGATGCCACGGATACGCGACAGCAGTTTGAGCGGAAGCAAGTCGTCGCGCGAGTGGATGCGATGGACGGGGCATGGAAAGGAGGCATCCGTTTTCCAGTCGTCTGGGTGGGATGGGCAAACGACTTCGACGGTAACGCCCAATCCGACTAAGGCCCGCACCAGTCCCGCGCTGTACGTCTGAATCCCACCGACAGCGGGCGGGAAGTCCTGTGTCAGAAAGAGCAGTCTCATGCGGGGAGCGTCGAAGATCGGCGTGCGAGCGATCGGTCGATAAGGGACGGCCATGGCATCGCCAAGAGCGTCAGGTGCAGGATGTAGGTGTAGAAGAAGATGTTCATCGTCAGCAAAATGCCAATGTGCATCCCGATCAACAGAAACGCTGCCCACATACGCGTCTGTCGCCACCAGATCAGAGGTCCGCACAGTTCGGATACAACGCCGACAGTCAGCAGTACCGTCCCCAGCCACGGCGCGGCCAGCACCATCTCCTGCAACACGTTGAGTCCGTCACCACCAGTTCGCGATAGCAAATCCACCTGCTTCTCCGCAATCCACAGCACGAGGTGACGCCCATCTGACCAGTCTCCGCCCGACGCGACCAGTTTGCTCACTGCGGCCCACAGGTAGGAGAGTCCAACAAAGAACAGCGCCATCCCAACTCCGACGCGTCGCCTGACACTCTCGTCGCGAAAGAACACGACGGCAACCGCGAAGGCCAGTAGCGTCAACCCGACCAAATGCGACCCGTGCGAGGTCTTGCCCAGGCTGTGCCGCGTCGCATAGAGCACATGCAGTACGACGACTGCCGCTGGGTATGCCCACCGCGTCACGCGCGCCCAACCCAACACCGCCAGCAGCGCCAGCAGTCCTACGGCTCCGAACGCAACGCCCGGCGCCAGTAACCATTCGAGCGGCACCCAGCGCGCTAGTCCAGTTGGGAACGGTAATGACGAAACACCTTGCAGATACTCAGCCCACCGAAAAGCGAACGTAACGGCAGAAATCGCCGCAAACGCCTCTACAATCCGAGCATGAAAGTGCTCGCCGCGCGTTTCTGGGCGATCCAGCGGAAATAGGTTGACAGCTAAGCTCACCGTATCGACTCGGTCGGCGTTAAAATCAACGTATCGGTTGTAGCAAAGGCCAACGGATACGCTCGGATCGACGCCGAGTCGCCTTCTAGACGGCCCACTACGCGATAGACCAATACTCCGGCGTGTCGACGCGTGGCAGGAGCGATGAATCGGCTCAGCGTTTGGGTCGATGTGTCACTCCACCGGTTCGTCTTGCCAACAAACGTCGACACGTCGTTCTGCGGAACACCGAGCGGCGACAAGGGGACGATTGCTCCTGGCAAGTCACCGAGCGCACGATCCGACCAATCGGCAGGCATCGCGTCCGCTTCGCGAACAAGGACACGCGTCCAGGGCTTTCCGGCTTGGGAGAACATCGGGAAGATCGAGAAGGGGTAAAACTCACCTTCATGTGCAGCCACTAGCACTCCCCAGACCAGCGCTGTCGCCAGAGCGATACGCAGTGCGCGAGAAGAGAGCGGACGATCAGACACAGATGCGAGCAGGCTTTTCGTGCAAGGTACACAGACTGCCGCCGAACAGCCGTCAAGCGTACGTGTACCCGAGCGATGCCTTTCGCCGACCGCTTCACCGTCTATCGCGCCCGCGCTTCCGACCTGTGGGCGCGTCCGGGTGTAAAGCTAGGCGCCAAGTGGGTCGAGCGGCTGTTTACGTTCGGTCTGCTGGGGTGGCTCGTCTTCCAGTTGATGGATATGGGGTGGCGCGAAGTGCTGTCTGCCGCACCGACGACGCCCTGGTTCTACTTGATCTTTGCAGCCAACTACATGGTGCTGCCACTGTCCGAAGCGCTGATCTTCGGCAGGTTGTGGCGCAAGCCGCGTAAAGGGCTGATCGGCGTCGGCATCACGCGACGCATCGTAAACCGGCAGATGTTTACCTACGCAGGAGAGTTCTACCTCTATCTCTGGGCGCGGCAGAACATCGGCGTCAGCGAGCCAGCGGTGCGCCACGCAGTCAAAGACAACGCCATCGTTTCAGGCCTCATGTCGACGGTCGTCGCGGTCTCAGTGACCGGGACGTTCATTGCGATGGGATACGTCGCGCTGCCGGGCGCGATTGCGAGCCGTTCGTGGCTTATCCCGGTCGGAGTTGGCGCGATCGTAGTCCTGTTGATATTAGCGTATCGACTGCGCGGCAAGCTGACACGGCTTTCGGCGGGAGACACGGCGTTTCTCGGCCTGGTTCATGTCTCGCGGTTTTTGATCGTCTACACCTTGCAAGTGGCGATGTGGGCGGTTGTCGCGCCCGAAGTAGAACTGCGGGTCTGGCTGACGATTCTCGTCTTGATGATGGTCGTGCAGCGGATTCCCTTTCTGCCGTCGGGGGACTTGGTGTTCATGAATGCGTCCGTTGGAGTGTCCAGGAGCATGGACGGCGCGGGAGAGGAAGTGATGGCTTTACTGATCGTAGCGGGGTTGATCGACCGACTCCTCAACGCGCTACTCTTTGCCGTCATAAACGCACGAGGAGGTCTGATAAGCCAGTTAAGCGCCCAGAGGCCACCTGAACCGGGGTTAGAGGAAGGGTCAGCAGCCACCAACGTGCCCATAGACCCGCGACGCTCCGGCAACGATGCATAATGCCACGCACTCGGCACTGCGTTTGCCGTTACTACGAGTCTCAACCTGAACTCCTCTATGCGTACTCTTCTGGCTGCTTTGGCCTTTTTCTCTTTCGCCGCGTTTACCCTTCCGGCGACGGCTCAAACCCGACTCGTCGACGACTTCGAGGCCAACGCCGACAACGTCATTCCGCGCGGCTGGCACTATCTCGAAGGACGCGATTTCGTCCCGATGTCCGAAAAGTATAACGGCCAAGGCGAGTGGTTTCGGACCAAGAAAGAGGGCGGACGCACCTTCTTGCGCGGATATACCGACGGCGAAGCGCACCGGATCGTCCTCGCCAACGACGGCCAACGGCTCGATTGGGATCTGCGCGATAAGTCATTTCTCCAGTGGGATTGGCGCGCGGTTCAACTGCCTGTCGGGGCCAGCGAAAAGAACAGCGACAAAAACGACACTGGCGCCGCCGTCTACGTCACGTTCGATAACGACTGGCTGGGCCGTCCGCGTTCGATCAAATACACCTACTCGTCGACACTGCCCGTCGGGACGACCGAATCGTTCGGCAACCTGAAAGTTGTCGTCGTCGCATCGGCCCTTGACGGCATCAACCGATGGAGCACGGTCACGCGCGACGTGAAGGCCGATTACCGTGGTCTCTTCGGTAAGAGCGCGCCCGACCGCCCGATCGCCATCACGTTCTGGAATGACTCGGACAACACCGGCACCGTCGCCATTTCCGATTTCGATAATCTGCGGCTCCGCTAAATCGGTCCCGCGACTTCCAACCGCGCCGCGCCAGCCACCCCGGTTTGCGCGGCGCGGTTGTATCGTGCTCCTGCTCTCACCCGATTCCCCCTCTGATGCACGCTCTGTTTGAACGCCTGCGCCCCGCCATTCGCTGGGTCATGCGTCATCCGTACGCCGTCGTCCTCGTCGCGCTGCTGTTCTCGCTGTTGGGCGGATGGTATTCGGCCAACAACTTCCGGCTCGACACCGACCTTGCCAACCTCCTGCCGTCGGACTATCCGAGCGTCCAGGCGCTGGACGAGTTGCGGCAAACGCTGGGCGGGGAGAGGGGCGCCCAAGTCGCGATTTGGAATCGAAATGCGGACGGAGCCGAAGCGTTCGAGGCCAACAAAGCGTTCGCCGAAGCGCTCGTGCCAGTCGTCATGGCGATGGAGCACGAGGGTGAGCCGATGTTCACGCGCGCCGAGTTGCGCCGTGAGATCGGCTTCTTGCAGCGCAACGCGCTCTACTTCGCGACCGACAGTGAGTTGGAGGAACTGACCTACTACCTCGAAGACCTGCAAGAGCAAGCGCGGTTGGAGGCCAACCCGTTTTACGTCGATTTGGGAGACGATTTCGACGACGAAGAGGCTGAGGATGAGCCGGATGCGGCGGCCAATATGGAAGCGTCGTACGAGCGGATCGTCGGGCGCGAATATCAGGTTTCGGCAGACAGCGCCGGACTGCTCGTCACCTTCTTCCCATCGTCGAGCCAGACCAACGTGCGCAGTTTGCAGCGCGTTTACGACAGACTGGACGAAGCCATCGCGCAGGTCGATCCAACGGCCTATGGAGACGGACTTGAGGTGACGTCGGCGGGGTGGCTGTACCGTTCGCTTGAAGAAGTCGGCGCCATTCAGACCGACGTTCAAGAGTCGTTTGGAGCGGGCGTGCTGGCCGTCTTGCTGGCTGTGATCTTCTACTTTTTCTACAAAGCCTACCGCGCACGCGCCGGACGCCGTTTCGATACCGGCGTGCTGATTCGGACGCTGATACGCGCTCCGGCGCTCGGCTTGGTCATTGCGCTACCGCTGATGATGAGCCTGACGTGGACGGGCGGGATCGCGTTTTTGGCGTTCGACGCGCTCAACCTGATGACGTCGACGCTCGCGCTCGTGCTCTTTGGGCTGGGCGTCGACTACGGCATCCATTTCTACGCGCGCTACACCGAAGAGCGCGCACGCGGACTGGACGTGATCGACGCAGGCGAGGAGACGTTTCTGTCGACTGCGCAGGCAATCACGATAGGCGCGCTCTCAACGTCGGCAGCGCTGTTCGTGCTCACGTTCGCCGATTTCAAGGGGTTTAGCGAGTTCGGCGTCATCGCAGGCGTCGGCATCCTGTTCGCCCTCGATCAGCATGACCGTCGTGCTTCCGGCGATGCTGGCCGTGTTCGAGCGGTGGCACCTGATCTCGTTCAACGCGGGTGATGGGGCCGAGGCACCCACCCGCACGTCATCGGCGCCGGTACGAGCGTATAAACCTAAGGTCATCGCGAGTCTGGTGGCCGTCGTCGCTGCCGTCGCGTTCGTGGGGACGTTGTCGTTCGAGTACGATTTCGCATCGCTCGAACCGTCGTATCCAGGCTTCGAGGAGCGTAACGCGCCCGTCTACGAGGTCACCGATTCGCAGCAGAAGGCCGAAGAGACGACGGGCGATCAGCCGCGCCGCCGCAATCCGGCGTACGTCATCACCCAGACGCCCGAGCAGTCCGCCGCCGTCGTCGCCGCGTACGAGTCGATTCAGGAAGCCGACACGACCAGTCCGACGATCCTCGACGTCGAGAGCCTGCAACAACGCTTCCCGTCGGATGCCGAGGCACAGGACGCCCGACTCGAACAGATCGCTTACGTGCGCGAACTGCTCGACGACCCGTTCCTGACAGCCGAACCCAACGCCGACCTGGACCGTCTGCGCATGGCCGCTGGCACGACCAACCCGGTCGAACTGGACGACATCCCAGAAGCACTCCGCGCGCAATACACGACCAAAACCGGCGAGATCGGCAACTTCGTGATGGTCTACCCCAGCGTCGGCCTGTCGGACGGACGCAACTCGATCGCCTTCTCAGACGATGTGGGCCGCGTCGAAACGGCGGATGGCGATGTATTCTTCGCCGGATCGACCAGCCTCGTCGCCGCCGATATGTTGCGGCTGATGATGTCCGAGGCGCCGTGGATGGTGCTGGGCACGTTCTTGATCGTGGTGCTGCTGATGGTCGTCAACTTCCGCAGCCTGAAATGGGCGATGCTAGCGATCATTCCGCTCGTCGTCGGTCTGCTGTGGATGATCTTGGGAATGGAGATTTTGGGCCTCAAACTCAACTTCTACAACCTCGTCGTCCTCCCGGCGATCTTGGGCATCGGCAACGACGCGGGCGTCCACATCGTCCACCGCTACCGCGAGGAGGGGCCTGGTTCGCTGCGCTACATCCTCAAATCAACCGGCGAGCATGTGTTTATGTCGAGCCTGACGACGATGATCGGCTTCGGCGGACTGCTCCTCAGTTTCCACCCTGGACTCAAATCCATCGGTCAGCTCGCCGTCCTGGGCATCGGCACGACCGTTCTCGCCGCCCTCGTCTTCCTCCCCGCGCTGTTGCAGTGGATGGAGTCGCGCGAGGCTGCCACCGAAGCTGTTGCAACCTCACCGCAAACCGACTGAGCCGCTTTTCGATCATCGTCGATCAACCTGTGCCACCGCAGATTCCATGGTTCGTGGACGCGTAGGGTTGGATCTGGGCGGATGAAGGCGGCCTGTCCGAAGTGTAGAGATACGCGAACCGGAGGGGCAGCCACGCGCGTTACAGCCCGGTTGTCACTACACCTTGCCGAATGCTCAAGATCACCCCGCTGACCGTCGGCCTACTGGCGATGGTGACCGCCATTGCGACTGGAGTGGGCGTGTTGCCCTTTGCCTTTCGCAAGGAGTGGAGCGGCGCTCAGGTGGGGCTGGCGAATGCGCTGGCAGCAGGCTTGATGACGGCGGCCAGCGGCTTGCTGATCTGGGAGGGCGCGATGTCGACCAGTACGGAGAGGCCTCTGATGTTGACTCTAATCGGGTTGGCGCTGGGCGTCGGGTTCGTGTGGGCGACGCGCAAAACGCTCGACCGCTACGACGATCTCCACGTCGGTGATCTAAGCGGAGCGGATGCGGCTCAAGCCATCCTGATCATGGGCGTGATGACGCTCCACTCGATGACCGAAGGCATCGGCGTCGGCGTGTCGTTTGGCGGCGGCGAGGCGCTGGGGCTGTACGTCACGTTCGCTATCGCACTGCACAATGTGCCCGAGGGATTGGCGATTGCGCTCGTGCTCGTGCCTCGTGGCACAAGCGTTGGAAAGGCGGCACTATGGGCGATCGCGTCGAGCCTGCCGCAACCGATTTTCGCCGTCCCCGCGTTTCTAGCTGTCGAGACCTTTGCGTTGACGCTTCCGGTCGGATTGGGCTTTGCAGCGGGCGCTATGCTGTGGGTCGCCCTGCGCGAGTTGCTTCCTGAAGCGTTAGAAGAAGCGCCGCGCAGACGCGTGTGGGCCGTCGCGGTGGGATCGGTCGCTATCGGCGCTGTTGTTCAATGGTGGCTCTGATCCAGAACAGAGGAGGCAAGCCTGCCAGACTCGCCGCGTTTAGAGTGTCGAGACTGCCAGTTCCGGCTCGGCCAACGCACCATCGCCAATGGCCAGTCCATCGCCCGAAATGCCGGTGAGGTTGCGCAGCGAGTCGACGTAGCGGCGGGCGACGGCGTCCCACGAAAACGTGTCGCGGACGTGAGGCGATGCCTGATCGGATAGCGCGTCGAGAGCCGGGCGGTCGGCGTGATAACGCGCGATGATGCGACCGAAGGCGCGCACGTCTCCAGTAGGAAGCAGGTGACCGTTGACGCCCTCGGTGATAACGTCGCGGATGCCTTCGATTCCGGCGCCGATGGCGGGCGTCCCGGCGAGATTGGCTTCGAGCATGACGACGCCGAAACCTTCCATATCGCCATCGACGGGGCGGTTGGGCATCACGAACAAGTCGCTGCCCTGATAGAGTTGAGCCAGCATCTCTTCGCTGACGCGTCCGAGCAGGTGGACGCGGTCTTGCAATCCGCGCTCGCGAACGATGGTGCGGATGGCGTCGGTTTCAGGCCCTTCGCCGCCCAGCAGCCAGTGGACGCCGTCCGGCAGCGTCGGCATAACGCGTTCGGCAAACCAACCAAACCCCTTGCGTTCCACGTGGCGACCGATGCTCGATAGCAGCAGCGCGTCACCAGGGAGGTCGAGGCCGGCAGCCTGGAGCAGATCGGCGCGGGCTTGCACCTTATCGGCGGGTGGAGAGAAGCGCGTCACGTCGATGCCGTTGGGCAGCACGTCGAGTTTGGCAGTTTCAAGACCTCTTCCAAGTGCTTCGTCGCCCGTTGCGCGGCTGACGGGGAGCAGGCGGTCGAGTCCTCTGAACACGCGCGGAAGCAGCCACTGATACGGGTTCGACGGCAGGGTCAGGTCGCGTCCATGCGCGATCGCTGCCGATGGTATGCCTGCCGCTCGCAGCGCTTTGCCTACAGCAATCGTGGTCGACGCCGTGACCATCGACGAGAACAGCACCACGTCCGTAGACTTTCGCTTGCCGATGCGTCGCAGTCTGCGGATCACGCGGACGAAGAACAGGGGCGCGCGCAGGTGCGTCGTCTTCCACGTCGTGCGCAGCAGTTCGCCCTCGACTTCGACGCCCGGGATGCGGCCCAACGCGGCGTACAGTTCGGTCGCAACGCGTTGCATACCACCCAGATTTTCGAGTGGCGCGTCGGCGGGAGGGAAGGAGTGCGAGACGAAGAGAATGCGCATCGGGGCGGGCATCAAGCGAGGACGAGGGAGGAGGCCGAGGACACAGGCGAGGGGCGGGCGTGGCGGACGTAGTGGTCGATCATCTGGCCCAAAATGGCGCTCCAGGTAAACTGCGACGCGCGTTCGAGCGAGGCAGCACGCATTCGGCTCCGTAAGTCGGCATCGGCGACGAGTTGGGCTGTGGCGTCGAGAAAAGCGGTGCTGTCGCGCGCTGGTGCGAGAAATCCGGTCGTTCCGTCGACTACGAGCGAGCGGCTTCCTGTTGCGTCGGCGCAGACGGCGGGGACGCCAGACGCCATCGCTTCGAGCGTCACGTTGCCAAAGGTCTCGGTTTCGGACGGAAACACGAACACGTCGGATGAAGCATAGGCGTGCGCCAGATCGTCGCCCCGAAGGTGGCCGGTGAAGACCGTTCCCAGCGGAGCGAGCCGTGCCTGCATATCGGCGCGTTCGGGACCGTCGCCGACGACGACGCTGCGGTGCGCCAGTCCGCGCGCATTGAGACCCTCGACTACGTCGGCGAACACGTCCAGCCCTTTTTCGAGCACCAACCGACCGACGAACGTGACGACGACATCATGCTTCAATAAGCCGTAGCGCGCGCGCCAGTCATCAGAGCGCTTGTCCACGTTGAACACGTGAGAGTCAACGCCGCGCGCCCAGACGTGGAGATTGGAGTGAATGCCGTGCGCGTTGAGTACGTCGACCATCGACTGAGACGGAACGTAAACGCCATCGCACTTGCCATAAAACCAGCGCAAGTAGCGCCACAACCCGCCTTCGAGCAGCCCAGCTTTGTAGTAGCGCAGGTACGACGAGAAGTGCGTGTGGTACGTCGCGACGATGGGCAGTTTCTGTTTCCGTGCCCACCGCAGCGCGCCCACGCCGAGCAGATCGGGCGTGGCGATGTGGACGACGTGCGGATCGAACGCCGCCAATCGCTTGCGGACGCCTTTCGTCAAACCCAGCGATACGCGGTATTCGGGGCGTCCCGGAGCCGAGATGGAAGGCGCCGGATGCAAGTCGCCCGCGTGGTCGACCGGCGGGTTATCGATGGTCGGTGCAAACACCTGCACGTCGATGCCCTGATCGATCAGGTAGGCTACGAGCCGATTGAGTGTGAGCGAGACGCCGTCGGCGATGTGGTTGTACGCGCCCGTAAACAGAGCCACCCGCAGCGCTGAGCCGTCGGCTGTGCGAGCGAGAGCAGTTGGGGCGGAGGCGGGCATCGGAGGCGTAGGGGATCAGCCGACAAGCCGCCTCGCGCGCGCGAAGAGTAACATGCAGAAGCCGCGAACAGTCGGCGTGTGACGGGGCGATAACGCTGGGATCTGGCGCGAACAGGTGACGCGTGCTGCCGTGCAAGTTGGTCTCCTCCGCATTCTGCACCGCTCCCTACCTATGGCCGACGCTCCCGAACCCGCCTCCGAAACTCAGTCCGCTACCGACGACATCCGCCTGCAAGTAGCCGGAGCGCAGCAAAGCGACGTAGGCAAAGGCGGCGCCCGGCTGAGCCGACAGACGTTCGAGCGGCTAGGCATCCAGCCCGGCGCGCTGATCGAGATCGAAGGCAAACGCCCCAGCGTCGCCATTGCACTGCCGCCGTACACTGCCGACGATGGCCTGAGCATCGTCCGGCTGGACGGGTTGCAGCGCCGCAACGCGGGAACGGGATTGGGCGAGCACGTCACCGTGCGCGCTGCCGAGACCAAACCCGCAACACGTGTCGTCGTGGCTCCGGCGCAGCAAGGCGTGATGCTCCAGGGCAACGGGCAGGCGCTCCTGCGCACGCTGGCTGGGCGTCCCGTTTCAACGGGCGACGTGATCTCGACGAGCGTCTACTCGCAACAGTCGACTCAGCAAGGGCCATTCGGGAATCAGTCGCCGTTCGGTGGGCAGCGGACGTTTGGTCTGCAAGAAATCCGGCTGATCGTCACGAGCACGAGTCCGCGTGGGCTGGTGCAGATCACGCCCGAAACCGAGATCGAAATCCTGCCCGAGTACACCGAGCCGCAAGAATCGCCCATCGGCATCACGTACGACGACGTTGGCGGATTGGGGCCGGTTTTGGAGCAGGTGCGCGAGATGATCGAACTGCCGCTCAAGCACCCCGAGCTGTTTGCGCGGCTGGGCATCGACCCGCCCAAAGGCGTGCTCCTCTACGGACCACCGGGAACGGGTAAAACGCTGATCGCACGCGCCGTTGCCGCCGAGAGCGACGCGTCGTTCTTCACCATCAACGGCCCTGAGATCATGGGCAGTCGTTATGGCGAGAGCGAAGAGCGGCTGCGGGAGATTTTCGAGAACGCGCAGAAAGACGCGCCCGCCATCGTGTTCATCGACGAGTTGGATAGCATCGCGCCCAAACGCAGCGAGGCGGGAGGCGAGGTCGAGCGCCGCGTGGTGGCGCAACTACTCACGCTGATGGACGGACTCGACGCGCGCAAAAACGTCGTCGTCATCGCGGCCACCAACCGCCCCGACGCCCTCGACGAAGCGCTCCGCCGTCCCGGTCGGTTCGATAGAGAGATCGTCGTTGGCGTGCCCGATCAGACTGGCCGCCGCGAGATCCTGGCGATCCACACGCGTGGGATGCCGATTGCCGATGGCGTCGACCTGAACGAAGTCGCTCGGCTGGGTTATGGCTTCGTGGGCGCCGATCTGGGCGCGCTGGCACGTGAGGCTGCCATCGAAGCGCTCCGCCGCCACCTGCCCGAGATCGACCTGGACGAGAAGACGATTCCGTCCGAGGTGCTGGAAAAGATCGTCGTCACGCGCGACGACTTCTCGGCGGCACTCAAAAGCGTCCAACCATCGGCGCTGCGCGAGATCATGATTCAGGCGCCGAGCATCGGCTGGGACGACATCGGCGGGCTGGACGAGGCCAAAGAGTCGCTGCGCGAAGGCGTCGAGTTGCCGCTCAAAAACCCCGACGCGTTCCGCGACATCGGCATCCGACCGGCCAAAGGCTTTCTGCTCTACGGACCTCCGGGAACGGGCAAAACGCTGCTGGCAAAAGCCGTCGCGCGCGAGGCCGAAGCCAACTTTATCGCCGCTAAGTCGAGCGATCTGCTAAGCAAGTGGTACGGCGAGAGCGAGCAGCAGGTCACCCGGCTCTTCCAACGCGCTCGCCAGGTGGCGCCGACCGTCCTGTTCATCGACGAAATCGACGCGTTGGCTCCGGCGCGCGGCGGGATGGGCAGCATGGGCGGATCCGGCGTGACCGAGCGCGTCGTCAACACGATGCTCGCCGAGATGGACGGGCTGGAAGACATGCAGGGCGTGGTCGTCATCGCCGCTACCAACCGGCCCAACCTGCTCGATCCGGCCCTTCTGCGCCCTGGACGCCTAGACGAATTGATCTACGTGTCCATCCCCGACGAGCCGGGCCGCCTCAAGATCCTCAGCGTCCACACCGACAAAATGCCGCTCGCCTCGGACGTAGACTTGGACGCTCTCGCCGCCAAAACCGACGGCTATACGGGCGCTGACCTGGAAAACCTGACCCGGAAAGCCGGGTTGCTCACCATCCGCGCCAGTCGCGAAGAGGTGACCATGGAATCGTTCGAGAAAGCACTCGGCGAAACGCGCGCCAGCGTCACGCCGCAGATCGAACGCGAGTACCGCAAACTCGCATCGGAGTTGAAGCAAGGCGCCGCCTCCCCGACGGGCGGAGGCATCGGCTTCAACCTGCCCGGCACCGAAGGCTGATCCGAATCAGCGCGATTTCAATAGCGCCACGATTTCGGTAGCCGAAGCACGTTCGCTGTCGCCGGTCCACTCACCATCGGCCAGCGTTTGAGCAATGTCGAGCGGCGTTCCTGATTCGCTTTCGAGCGACGGATCGGCTCCTGCGTCGAGAAGCATTCGGACGGATTCGAGTTGACCAGACCACGCGGCGCTGTGCAGTGGAGTGTCACCCGTTAGGCTCGTTGCGTTCAGATCTGCGCCGCTCTCCACCAGAGCGCGGATAACATCTGTGTAGCCTGATCCTGCTGCCAGGTGGAGTGGCGTGTCGAGTGTAAACCCCGAGGCGTAGTCGGCCAGACGGGGATCGCCGTGGGTGGCGTTTACTTCGGCCCCAGTACCGAGCAGAAAGCGTACGATGTCGAGATGACCCGCCGCCGCAGCGCGGTGCAGGGGAGTGTACCCATCGACGTCCGATGCGAGTGCGGACTCTCCACTGGAGATCGCGAGCGCCAACGCGGATAGATCGCCCTGCTCAATCGCTTCGGACAGCGAAAGCGGAGGTGGCGTGGCGGTCGCGATCAGTTCGATGTCGAGGTGGTCGGAGCGTTCGGGTTCGCCGCCTAGCTTCGCCGTCCACGTGCCTACCTGAGGATTCGCGATTCGAAGCTTGAACTCGCGCTGGACGGAATACTCTTCGGAGCCGAATGCGTTGACGAGGGGTGTGCCATCCGGCTGAATTAGAGACAAGTAGGCCGATCCTATTCCGGCAGGCTGGTACCCCCAGTTGGTCAGCAGGACGATTAGCGTTTCGCCTGCATCGACCGCGACGGTATGGGTTGCACCACGCTCCGTCTCGACAGGTTGGGCGGCTGCCGGAAGGACGAATAGCAGGAAGAGTATGAGGTAACGCATCGCCAAGTAGTGTTTGAACGGCGTCAAACCTAGACCCGACGAGGCCTCCCACACATCCCCGAAAGAGGGGATATATGCGGTTAAGCGCTCGCTTCGACGAACACGCTCAGCGCCGCCCGCCCGTCAACGAGGATCGAGACGGCGGGTGCGCTAGCTAGATGCACCGTGATCGGCCCACCGTCGAACGGCTCGCCTCGCTCTATGGTGAACTGCGTTCCGGGGTAGAGGCCCAACTCGCCGACGTAGCGTAGCAGGGCTGGATCGTCGTCGGCGACTTCTACCACGCGTCCGCTCTGGCCTTTCGCCATCGACGGCAGAGCCTTGCGGACGGGGTGCTCGTAGTCGAGTTCGGCGGATGGAATTGGCGCGCCGTGGGGGTCATGCGTCGGGAAGCCGAGGATCTCGTCCATGCGCGCCTCGACTTCCTCGGAGATGACGTGCTCCCATCGCTCGGCCTCTTCGTGAACGCGATCCCACGGAATGCCCAGCGCTTTGTGCAGATACAACTCGATCAGCCGGTGGTGTCGGATCAACTCGACGGCGACTCGGCGCCCCGCAGGTGTGAGCGTGGCGCCGCGATAGGGAAGGCGCTCGGTAAGACCCGCTTCGGTCAAGCGCTTTGTCATGTTGGTCGCCGATGCCGGAGCAACGCCCAACGATTCCGCCAACTCAGAAGTGCCTACAGGCTCGCCCTTGCCGATCGTCAGGATGGCTTTGAGGTAGTCCTCGGTAGCGGACGAAAGGGGTTCGGGCGTCTCCATAGCCCGCAAGATCGTCACTTGCGCGCTTAGATCCCAGTTCGTAGCCCAGGCTAAACCGTGAATCTGCCACGGTCGCTTTTGTGTTCTTTCAGTCAACGGCGAGGAGCACTCGCAGCGCGAGTCTATGTGCAGACTGCGTCGTGAGTGGCTGTCGTCCAGATAGAGCCAACGACGTTCGCCGATTGTGCGATCGCTGCGGGTACGCGATTGCTTGCGTGACCGGGCTAAAGGGCAGGCCGGAAATACAGATCGCGATGCGCCGCACAGCCCGGATTGAATGCCGATTCGCACGATGGACAACGGTAACCACACGAGAGGTAGGCGCCGACCGTCAACACCACGTGGCAGACGCCACACAACACGGCAAGATCGGCTAGGCCAGCGCGCGGGTCCGTTCCGTTCGACCTGCTGCCAGCTGTGTCCTCAAAGCAGGCGTGACACGGATAGAATGCATCCCCCAACCGCATCGCGACGATGTCTGCCGGGCCGTTGTAGTGAGCACAGCGCGTCTGGTGGTCTACCTCTATGCCACGCAGAGGGACACGGAAGCGGTCGTCAGTTGCGGGCGCGTGCGTCGTTCTGCGCACCGTCGGGTCAGCCGCGGTTCGTCAGGCGGTTCAGCCCCGCGTAGCCTCCAGCAACCAGGGCGATTTTGCACAGGTCCCACGTGATGAAGAGGACGAAGCCTTTGTAGATCGACTCGGCCCAAGTTGCGTGTCCTGCGGCGAAGTGCAGCCACGTCACGCCCGATCCGAATAGGACGAGGGCACCGAGAGCCGACGCTCCTAGCAAGCGACCGAGCGACGCATCCGCCGCCGTCATCCGTCCGACTAGCAGCGCGACGAGCGGGTAGGAGAGGAGGTAACCCGTCGACGCGGCTCCAACGAGATAGGTCATGCCGTACTCGGCTCCGGCGAAGACCGGCAGGAAGAGGCCCATCAGCAGGTAGGCAAGCATGGCCAGCGCGCCGTTGCGCGATCCGAGGAAGAGGCCCGCACCATAGACGGCTGCCGTCTGAAGCGTGATCGGGACTTCCCAGAGGTAGATGCGCACCTGAGCGCCTAGGGCAGCCAGCAGCGCAAAGCCAGCGATTCCAGCAATCTGGACGAGAAGCGAGGCGTCAGCGCTGCGCAGGTGAGCGAGCGGCGTGGAGCGGGTGGGCGAGAGCGAGGCAGCCTGAATCATAGCAAGAGACGAATGGGAGTCAGTCGTCAAGATACTCACGCTCTGCGACTACCGATAGTAGCGTCTATCGCTCATCTGGACGCTGAGGTCCAAACGCAGTCGCTCGTAACGCCCCTCATAAAAATGAGCCAAGACCGTATCACCACCATGAAATACAGTCTCGGCTCAAATACGCTGCTCAAGAGCACGCGCGATCCGAAAGGTAGAACCAATGCATCTCGTACGCAAATAGCAGACTTACTTCTCTGTTCGTTATACCAATACACATATACACGGGCAGGGCGTTGGTATGCCGTGACACATATCTTTGCACCCCACCCTCTGATTCCAAGTGTCTCACCGCAAGATCATCCACGTCGATATGGACGCGTTTTACGCGTCGGTCGAGCAGCGTGACGATCCCACGTTGCGAGGCAAGCCAATCGCCGTCGGTGGGGCGGGGCGGCGGGGCGTGCTGACGACGGCGTCGTACGAGGCGCGTCCGTTTGGGGTAGGAAGTGCGATGCCGACGTTCGAAGCGATGCGCCGCTGCCCCGATCTCATCGTCGTGCCGCCGCGCTTTTCGGTCTATCACGAAGTCAGTCAGCAGGTGCGGGCCATCTTTCGCCGTTACACCGATCTGATCGAACCGCTCTCGCTGGACGAAGCCTACCTCGACGTGACGCGGACCAAGATCGGCCCCCCATCGGCGACGCGGATCGCCGAACGCATTCGAGCCGACATCGCACGTGAAACCGGGCTGACGGCGAGTGCGGGCGTCGGCCCAGGCAAGTTCATCGCCAAAGTCGCCTGCGGGATGGACAAGCCGAACGGATTGACCGTCGTCACGCCGGATCAAGCGTTAGCGTTTGTGGCCGCTTTGCGCGTCGAGCAGTTCCATGGCGTCGGTCCCGTAACGGCGGCGCGGTTGCATGCGCTCGGCCTGCGCACGGGTGCCGACCTTGCCCGCCGGACGCAAGACGAGTTGGAGCGTCACCTGGGCAAGACGGGGCGCTGGCTGTGGCGCATCGCCCAAGCCGACGATCCGCGCCCTGTTCGCCCGCATCGCATACGCAAGTCCGTCGGCGCCGAGCGGACGTTTGGTCGCAACGTGAGTCGCTTGGCCGAGATGGAAACGCTGCTGCTTCCCATCGCCGAAAAACTGGCCGACCGGCTGGCGACACACCGGCTGCGCGGACGCTCGGTCACGCTCAAGATCAAGTACGCCGACTTCGCCCTCCACACGCGCGCCCACACCGGCTCGGACCTGATCGAAACCTCGGGCGCGCTCCACGCCGAGGCCGTCCGCCTGTTGCACGCCGCACCCGTTGCGCGCCCCGTTCGGCTGCTCGGCCTGTCGGTTTCCTCGCTCGTCTATCCTGGACAATCCGAAGCCGTTCAATTGCGCCTGCAACTGGATGAGGCACGCAAAGGAGACCTGGTCGTCGACTCATCACTGGCGGTGAAGCATCGTCACGAGCTACAAACAAAAAGGTGAATCGACCAGCGAGAGGCAGAGTTAGAAGCTGTTCACCAACCGACTCTACCTCTATGGCGACCGAGAACCAGTACGACATTCAGAACCCACTCACTCAGTATCCACGACCGCCGTTTCCGCGTCAGCCGCAAGCCGCTCCCGGTTCGATTGAGGAGATGGATCCGCGCCCCGATCACGGCGAGACCAGCTACAAAGGTTTGGGCCGGATGAAAGGCCGAAAAGCGCTCATTACTGGCGGCGATAGCGGCATCGGGCGCGCAACGGCCATCGCGTACGCCCGCGAAGGGGCGACGGTCGCCATCAATTATCTCGATGCTGAGTCCAAAGATGCGCAATCGCTCGTCGACCTGATCGAAGGCGAGGGCGGCACGGTCGTGCGACTCCCAGGCAATCTGACCGATGAGTCGTTCTGCGAGAAGCTTGTCGGCGATGCGCGCAACGCGATGGACGGACTCGACGTGGTCGTCATCAACGCGGGCAAGCAGGTCTACACCGAAGACATCCTCGACATCACGACCGAGCAGTTCGACCAGACGTACAAAACCAACGTCTACGCGATGTTCTGGCTTTCGAAAGCCGCGATTCCGCACCTGCCTCCAGGTGGATCGATCATCAACGTGACCTCGATTCAGGGATCCAAGCCATCACCGGGCTTGGTCGATTACGCGTCGACCAAGTGGGCGATCATCGGATTTACCAAAGCGCTCGCCAAGCAGATCGCCGACAAAGGCATTCGCGTCAACGCCGTCGCGCCGGGGCCGTTTTGGACGCCGCTCCAGCCGTCGGGCGGACAGCCGCAGGACAAGATCGAGGAGTTCGGCTCCAACGTCCCGTACGGACGCCCCGGACAACCCGCCGAGATCGCGCCGATGTTCGTGTTTCTCGCCACACAGGAGAGTGGCTACACAACGGGCGAAGTGTTTGGCTCGACCGGCGGCAACCCGACCAGTTAAACGCGTCGCTCTTTCAGCGGTGGCGTGCGCCTTTGAACCAGTACGCCGTCACCGCTGCTAGCGTCGCGACGATGAAGACGAGTGAGAAGCTGTCGGTCGACATGAATCCGTTGGCCCAGCGAAGGCCACCGAATAGGACGGCGCCGACCCAGAGTAACACGACGGCCCAGCCCTGCCACGTGATGGGCGCGCCCCAGTCCCCTTGATCTTGTCGGGTCGAAAACCAGCGGCGTGCCATAGTGCGGATGTGTACAATGCGAGGGGGCAAACTACCCCTCGGTTTGGTGTTGCAGTTGCGCGTTTCCAACGTATAGTGTGCCGATTTAGGGCAACTTGCGGGCGTTCGCCACGTTCTAAAAGGCGAATAAACCACGCTTCGTTTGTACGAACCCAACCCCAACGCGCGCGAACGCGCCATCCTCGTAGGCGTCCTCCTTCCAGGCGAAACGCGCTACGATATCGAAGACTCGCTCGACGAACTGGCTCAGCTAGCTGACACCGCCGGAGCCGACGTGTGCGAGCGCATGACGCAGAACCTCGCCAAACCGCACAGCAGCACGTACATCGGCTCGGGCAAGGTCGACGAACTCAAGGAAGCCGTCGAATTCCACAAGGCCGACCTGGTCATTTTTGACGACGACCTGTCGCCGATTCAACTGCGCAACCTCGAACGCAAGGTCGAGTGCAAACTGGTCGACCGCAGCGGTCTGATCCTGGACATCTTCGCCACACGCGCCCGCTCGTCGACGGCCAAGACGCAGGTCGAACTGGCCCAACTCGACTACGTCCGCACGCGGCTGACGCGGCAGTGGACGCACCTCTCGCGTCAGAAAGGTGGCATCGGGTTCAAGGGGCCGGGCGAATCGCAGATCGAAACGGACCGCCGACTCATCGGCACGCGCATGTCGCTGCTGCGCGAGCGGCTCGATAAAATCGACCGGCAACGGACGACGCAGCGCAAGGGCCGCGAGGAGTACGCGCGTTTCGCCCTCGTCGGCTATACGAACGCCGGAAAGAGCACGCTGATGAACGCGATCAGCGGCACCAACGTGCTCGCCGAAAACCGGCTGTTCGCCACGCTTGACGCCACGACGCGCCTGGTCCGACTCGACGATAACAAAGAAGTGATGCTGTCCGACACGGTCGGCTTCATCCGCAAGCTGCCGCACCGCTTGATCGAATCGTTCAAGTCGACGCTCGACGAAACGCGCGAGGCCGACATCCTGCTGCACGTCGTTGATGCGTCGCATCCGCACTTTGAGGACCACATCGCTGTCGTGCGTGAGACGTTGGACGAACTGGGTGTGCTCGAGAAGCGCCGTCTGCTCGTGTTCAATAAGATGGACGAACTCGAAGCCCGCGACCTGCTCGGCCAACTCAAAGCCGATTATCCGGACGCTGCGTTTGTGTCGGCGCTGCGAGGCGTCGGGTTGGAAGAGTTGAAAACGCAGATGGTCGAAGCCGTCGAAGCCGACTTCGTAACGATGGACGCACTCGTTCCCGTCGCAACCGGAAGCGGATTGATCGCCCACATCCACCAGGTCACCGATGTGCTCGACGAAACGTACGGATACGCCGAAAGCGAAGCGTCTGGAGCGCTTGCCGTCGCTCGCTTACGCTTCCGCGTCGACCCGCAGCACCGGCAGGACTTGGAAACCGCGCTGCGTCCTCATGCCGACCTGAAGTGGGTCGGGGACGGACAAACCGAGGCGACCGCTTAATCTATCGCCGACCGTCCCGATACCTAGACAAGCGTCCTGCTCTTCTGCCCTTGCGCTGGCGTTTCAATGGGCCTAGCCTATCCCACGCGCTTCGGCACATCCCTTGCACTCTGACGCGTAGTCTCCGCGCCTGCCTGCCATGACCGTCCCCATCGATACACTCGTTACCTGGACACCCGCTCCACTTTCGCCCTCGGATACCATCGAGGACGCGCTTGGGATGGTGCTCGAAGACGGATGCGAAATCCTCCCCGTCGTCGGACCAGACGGCATCTTGCTTGGCGTCGTCAGCGAAGAAGTGTTGCTCGAAGCCGATGGCCCTGACGCGACACTGGCGTCGGTCCTGCGCGGTTTCCCGGTCAGTATCGCGCCCGACGCGCACGTGTTCGAGGCGACAAAACTGATGGTACAGCACGATCTGACCGCGCTTCCGATCATCGACGAAGGCCGACGCTATCTCGGCTTCGCCCGTCGGCGCGACATTTTCGAGCGGTATGCTCAGATGCTCGCCACACAGGAAGCCGGTGCCATCGTGACCATTGAGATGGAGCCGCGCGATTTCTCGCTCGCCAAGCTCGTCCACACGATTGAGCAAAACGACGTACGCATCCTTTCCGTCGTCACTGAGCCGCCTTCGGAGTCGACCGAGTCGTACGTGCTGACGCTCAAGCTCAACGTGCAGGACGCCTCTCGCGTACGACACCTCCTTGAGCATTACGGTTACCACGTGATCGGCTCACACGGAGAGTCTGAGACCGAAGAGGACTTGCAGGACCGCGTTCAGGCGTTCATGCGCTATCTCGACATCTAGCAAGGTGGACGACCAACGCGACGAGCGGCAGGCCTATCAGACCGTCGCCCTCCTGTCCGCTCTGTCCGTAGTTGCGGAGTGGAACGAGACGACGAAGCTGGCTCATTCATCGTCCGATCCTACGACGCTCCTTCCGCACGAAGAAGCGCGTACTGCAGCCCAAGCAGATGCCGAACTGCTGGGTCAGTTGGCGTACCGGATTCGCGTCCTCGCGCTGACGGATAACGAGGAAGACGGCGTGTCGGCTAGCCTGCTGCGTCGCATGGATCGAGCGTTGCTGCTCAGAAGGATGGGGCGCGTTGCCGTGCGATTACATCAGCATCTGCTGAGTCTGTATCCAGTCGTTCAGGGAGATGTAATCGAGCAGGTGCGGGTGTTGGAATCAGAGCGGAAAGCGTTAGCGTCGGCAGGAAACCAGCCGTTCGAGCAGATGCTGAGCCAATACATTGATTCGTGCGTGGCGGCGGTAGAAGCGACACAGGGGCAGATAGGCTTAGACTAACGCCTTCTAACTTTCGCAGGAGAGGTCTCTGTTTTCGCGACGAAACGCAGAACACCTAGGACGTGGCCGATAGGAAAAAAGGCCGAATCGCCATTCTCGAACGTTTCCTCGGCGTAGTGTCTTGCCACAGGTTTCACGTGCCACAATCTGCGTGCAAAATGTATAAAGCGTACGACTAGCTGTTCACGAAGGACGACGACGGCGAGCGTTTCACTCGTCATGTCCTTTGCAGCGGCGAGGTGAGTCACGATGCGATCCCCCTTCCGAATGCCCTCCCCCGTCATCCCATCATCACTCGCGGCCACTACGATAACGTCGCTGGCCGACTGCCCGGCTAGCATGGAGGCGTCGACGTGGAGGGTGCCATCGCTCACCTTTCGGAGCGACTCGGGATGCCGGTCGAACGCGTCGGCCACGTAGGGGAGCGAGACGGTCGACGAGGCCAGTGACCCGGGCTGGGAGCCTACTATACGAAGTCCTCGAGATACGTTGGGAGTCCGTATCACATAGCCCTTAGCTTGCAAGGCGTCCAGCGATTTGGAGACAGCGCTAGTAGAGGAGATGCCAACCTCGGCACCGATCTCCTTCATCGTCGGAGGGCGGTTATGACGCTGGATGTAGCGCTGGACGAATGCGAGCACCTGGCTCTGCCGATCAGTGAGTGTGGGCGACATTATGCGTATGTGTGAATGGGCGTGTGGATAAAACGGCCAAGGGTGAAAACTTGTTCACCTCGAAATGTCTAGGGTGAATATTTGTTCTTATGACCATTGTGCGGAAGTTGTCGGGCATGTCACCACCCTATGCGCATATTCCTAAACGTGCGAAAAACAGGGTTTTAGATTGGAAAAGGGCCTTTTTCGGTTAGATTGGTGTGTGTGGGGGAAAGTGGGGAGAGGGGACAGCTCGGGCCGCCGGGCGTCACACGCACGCATCAATGGCCAGCTTCAAAGGACACTCGCTCAACTCGGTTGACCCGAAGGGACGCATTGCGATCCCAGCGAAGATGCGTGCGGCCATGGCTCCCGAAGCTGGTGGACGGTTCACAATGGTCGACGGTGTGGATGGATGCTTGCAGCTTTACCCCGACGACGTGTGGTCGGTGAAAGAGGAGGAGATGAGCCGCCTCAATGATTCGCGCATCGATGTGCGTAAGGCTATTCGTGTCATCCTGTTTTCGGCGGAAGACCTCGAACTCGACAAGCAGGGACGCGTCACCGTCTCGCGCGACCGACTCGAAAAGTTCGGCATTGGCGACAAGGCGCTGGTCGTCGGCGCTCTGCGCCACGTCGAGATCTGGGACGCCGATCGCTACGCCGATTACATGGGCGACATCCTCGACGAGTCCGAGTTGATTCAGGACGTAATGGGAGGGGAAGCCGCATGACGATGGATACCAGTTACGCTTCCGATTACCATGCTCCGGTTCTCGTACAGGAGACGGTCGATCTGCTCGTACATACTGCGAACGGTGTGTACGTAGACGCCACACTGGGAGGCGGCGGACACAGCTTGGCAATTCTGCAATCGCTGGATGCATCTGCTAAATTAATCGGAATCGATCGCGACGCCGAGGCACTAGCCGAAGCTGAAAACCGGCTCGCAGCGGACGTAGAATCGGGCCGCTTCCAAACCGTCCGCGGGACGTTCGGTGATCTGGACGACTTGCTCGACCGCGCGGGCGTCGACACCATCGATGGCATCTTGCTCGACATCGGTGTGTCATCGCATCAGTTGGACGATGGGCAGCGCGGGTTCAGCTACCGCACCGACGCGCCGCTCGACATGCGGATGGATCAGCGGCAAGACCTTTCGGCGGCGACGCTGGTCAACGAGTACGAGCAGGACGATCTGGCCGACGTGATCTATCAGTACGGCGAGGAGCGTCGGAGTCGGCACATCGCGCGGTCCATCGTTGGGCGCCGCCCTATTAAGACGACGGGCGAGTTGGCGTACGCCGTTCGGTCTAGCGTGCCGAACCGTGACGAGACCAAGAGCCTCGCACGCGTTTTCCAGGCGCTGCGCATCGCGGTCAACGACGAGTTGGGTGCGCTGGAACGCGCGCTCGAACAATCGCTCGAACGCTTGAACCCAGCCGGGCGGATCGTCGTGCTGAGTTACCACTCGCTCGAAGACCGACGCGTCAAGCGCTTCTTTCGCTCAGGCACGTTCGACGGCGCCGACGTACCGCGCGATATGTACGGCAACGCCATCGCCCCGCTGCGGCCGATTACGACGCGCGCTATCACGGCGTCGGACGAGGAGATCGCCCGCAACCCGCGCGCCCGGAGCGCCCGGCTCCGCGCCGCCGAGAAAGTCACGCCCATCACCACCGCTTGACGACATGGCCGTACTCAACATGACACCGACGCAGCGTCGCAAGGGCACCATCCGCCCGGCGGCCCGTCAGCCGCGCCCGTCGGACACGTCGGCGTGGGAAGCCGAGCGCAATCAGGGTGTGCGTCCGCATGCCGAAGCTCCCGCCGACTGGGGCATGCTCGGAGGAACGCCGGTCGCAAGGCGTGAAGGGCGCGTGTCGCAAACGCTGATGGGCATCTCGACGCGCAACTTCGTCCTGCTCGTGTTCGGCGTGTCGGTCCTGTTTA
Organism: Rhodothermales bacterium; assembly: GCA_963793245.1. GTDB lineage: Bacteria > Bacteroidota > Rhodothermia > Rhodothermales > BA12 > CAXBBB01. Next base: position 89,486 of record CAWBZG010000001.1, on the reverse strand, counting down.
CCGGCTGGGTCGGCCACGTTTCGTCGACGCACGACCTGCTGACCCAATTGCAAGAGGCCAAACGCGACAACCTCGGCCTGCACCTGCGCCACAACCGTCTGAAAGCCGCCTTCGACGCGGCGACAAGCCCAACCGTCATCCTGCCGCGCGCACAAGCGCTCGGGTTGGAGGAAGGATTGGGCTATGGCACTCCCATCACCCTCGACACCGACTGATCCGTGACCGCTCGCGACCAGATTCATACCCGGATGTACGTGGTGCTGACGCTCGTCAGCATCGTGCCCATCCTCGTGGTGTGGCGCATGGGGCGGATCTACGTCGAAGAGGGCGCCGAACTCCGAGCGCGCGGGCAGGAGCAAGCGCAAAGCATCGAGCAGATCCCAGCGTTGCGCGGCGACATTTTGGACGCGTCGGGCCGTGTTCTCGTCACGAACCAGACGCGCTACGATCTGGCGCTCGACCCGACGGCGCGCGGCTTCGCGGATCAGGCGTCGAACTTCTACGCCACGCTCGGACGCTTGACAGGACGCTCGGCGGGCTACTACGCACGCAAAGTCGAGAGCCGTTCGTCCAAGCAATACGTCTCGCTGGCGACCGGCGTCGGCGAGGCTGAGTATGAGCAGTTGACGCAGTCAGACGTTCCGGGCCTGATCTCCAACCCGACGCGCTCGCGCCGCTACACCTACGGGCAAGTCGCCGCGCACGTGCTGGGCCACGTCGACCGCGACGGGCGTGGGTTGGCCGGGCTGGAAGTGCAGTATCAAGAGGCGCTCGAAGGCGTCGCCGGGCAGCAGACCGTTCGGCGCGACCGCGTGCGTCGGCGGACGGCGCTGGTCGACGGGGCGCGTGTCGAACCCAAGCACGGCGAGTCGCTGGTGCTGACGCTCGATCTGTATCGGCAGAGCATTCTAGAAGAGGAGTTGGCACGCGGCGTTCAGGAGGCCGGAAGTCAGTGGGGCGCCGCCGTTGCCATCGACCCGAAAACGGGAGCCGTTCTAGCGATGGCGAACGTGCCGACCTACAACCCCAACAGCGCCGGTGTGTCGAGCATCAGCCAGCGCCGCAACCGGGCGATGACCGACCAACTCGAACCCGGATCGACGTTCAAACTCGTGGCCGCCGCCGCCGCGCTTGACGAAGGCGTCGTGCGGATGGAAGAGATGATCGAAACGGGCGAGGGCTGGGGCGTCTTCTCGGGCAGGACGCTGCGCGACACCAAGGCGCACGGCACGATTCCGTTCAGCGACGTGATCGCGGTGTCGAGCAACGTCGGCACGGCGCGCGTCGCCGGGCGCATCGACCCGGACGCATTCTACCAGACGGCGCGCGCAATGGGCTTCGGCCAGCCGACCTACATCGACCTGCCGGGCGAGGCTGATGGACGACTGAAGCGTCCGAGTGAGTGGAGCGGGACGACGCGTGCTTCGATGGCGATTGGCTACGAAGTGTCGGCGACGCCGCTACAGGTCTTGGCCGCGTATTGCGCGCTGGCGAACGGCGGATTGCTCGTTCAGCCCTACGTCGTGTCCGAGCGGCGCGATGTGACCGGACGCGTGACGTGGCGGGCGCCCCAAGATTCGATCCGACGGGCGATGAGCTACAAGACGGCGCAGGCGCTGCTTCCGGCGTTCGAGAAAGCGGTCAGCGAAGACGGAACGGCACGCCGAGCGATGATCGCCGGATTGCCCGTCGCCGGAAAGACCGGGACCGCGCGCAAAGCCGAGGGCGGCGCGTACGGAAGCGGCTATCGGGGAAGCTTCGTCGGCTTCTTCCCCGCCGACGATCCGCAAGTCGCCTTGATCGTCGTGATGGATGAACCGACGTCGAGCATCTACGGTGGCGCCGTCGCCGCGCCGGTTTTCCAGCGCACGGCGAGCCGCTGGCTGGGCACGTTCCCTGCCATCGCCGCCCGTCTGTCGCCGCCGGATTCTACCCAAGTCACGGACCGCACGCACGCGCCCACCCTCAACGCCGCGCCGCTGCCCGTGGCCTCGTCGGTCGTGCGCTCGCGTGGGCTGAACGTCTCGGCCCAACGCGGCTTCTCCGCCGTCCACACGACCGATGCCGACCTGGTGATCGGCGCTACCGTCCGCGCCCTCGCCGACACGCTCGAAGTCGAAACGATGCCCAACCTGATCGGCCTGACCGGACGCGAAGCCCGCTACTGGCTCGCCGAGATGGGCGTCCGCGCGCGCATCACCGGCTCCGGCGTCGTCGCGTCGCAATCGCCATCCGCTGGAGCGCCCGCCCCATCGCGCGCCGTCCTCTCGCTGTCCTCATCCGCTCCTCTTCAGACGAACCGATGACGCTCGCCGCTCTCCTCGAACGCCTTTCCACAGCCGACCTGCTCCACGCAGGATCGGGCGAGGGCGCGCGGGCAGACGGTGTCGAGATCACGCGCGTCACGTCGGACAGCCGAGCGGTCAAGCCGGGCAGCCTGTTCGTCGCCGTCGCAGGCGAGAAAGCAGACGGTAATCGCTATATCGACAAGGCGATCCAGGCTGGAGCGGTCGCCATCGTGACCAGCCGCACTGTCGAAGTCGACACGGACGTGCCGACGATCCGCGTCGCCAACAGTCGGACTGCGCTCGCTCACGCGTCGGCTCTGCTCGCAGGCGATCCGGCTCAGCGGTTGGCGATGATGGGTGTGACGGGCACCAACGGCAAGACGACGACGGCGTACCTGCTGCACCAGATGACCGAAGCGCTGGGCCACAAAGCTGGGCTGATCGGCACGATCGAAACGCGCGTCGGCGACGAAGTGGTCGCGTCGACGCACACGACGCCGGGACCCGAGCAACTGCACAAACTGCTGGCGCGGATGGAAGCGAGCGGGCTGCACGCATTGCGCGATGGAAGTGTCGAGCCACGCGCTCGACCAGGACCGCGTCGCCGCCGTGCCGTTCGCCGCCGCCGCATTCACCAACCTGACGCGCGATCACCTCGACTATCACGGGTCGATGGACGCGTACCGAGCCGCCAAACGTCGCCTCTTCGAGGGATTGGGCGAGGGATCCGTCGCCGCCGTCAACGTGGACGATCCATCGGGTGCAGACATGGCCGACGCTGCTCGCGGCGCTGGCGCAATCGTCATCGGCTACGGAGAATCGGACGCCGCCGACGTGCACTTCCGCCTGGATGACAACGCGCTGACCGGACTGACGCTGACGATGGACGGACAGCGCATGAGCTTCGGATTGGTCGGCGAGTTCAACGCGTACAACTTGGCGGCTGCCTACTCGGTCGGCATCGGCATGGGCTGGGAGCCGTCGGCTGTTCGCATTGCGCTCGAAGGTGCATCGCCCGTTCCGGGCCGCTTCGAGCAGTTCGTGACGCAGGACGACCGCACGATCATCGTCGACTACGCACACACGCCCGACGCACTCGAAAACGTCCTGCGCACCGCACGCGCCACGATGGACGACGAGCGCGGACGCCTGTGGGTGCTCTTCGGCTGCGGCGGCGACCGCGACACGACCAAACGTCGCCCTACCGCCCAGATCGCCGAGCGCTACGCCGACTGCTGCATCGTCACGTCTGACAATCCGCGGACGGAAGATCCGGAGGAAATCCTGGCCGACATCCGGCACGGGTTTGATCGTCCGACAGACGCCGCGTGGATCGTCGACCGCCACGAAGCGCTCACCTACGCCGCCGCTCACACCGCGCCGGGCGACGTGCTGCTCGTGACCGGAAAGGGGCACGAAGACTACCTGATTGTGGGGACGGAGAAGGTCCCATTTGACGACCGCGCCCTGGTGCGCGAGTTGTTCGACGCTGCTCCTCCCACCCGCCACTGACCGATGCTCTACTACCTCCTCACCTGGATCGAAGAGACGTACGAACCCGCCGGGTTCCAGATCTTCCAGTTCATCACCGTTCGGGCTGCGCTCGCCGCGCTGACCGCTCTGCTCATCGCGCTGTTCATCGGACGCAAGATGATCAACTGGCTGAGCGTGCAGCAGTTGGGCGAAAGCGTCCGCGAGGGCGAGGATGCCGGAGCCGTCAGCCACGCGCACAAGAGCGGCACGCCGACGATGGGCGGTCTGATCATCCTGCTCGCCATCATCGGCGCGACGCTGCTCTGGGGCGAGTTGCACAACCCGTACGTCTGGCTCTGCGTGCTGGGGACGGCCTGGATGGGCGCATTCGGCTTCGTCGACGACTACATCAAGACGGTCAAAAAGGACAAAGACGGCCTGTCGGCGCGCTACAAGCTGATCGGCCAGATCACGCTAGGTCTAGTCGTCGGCTGTGCGCTCTACTTCTTGCCGCAGTTCAGCGACGTGAGAACGCTCACGCACCTGCCGATCCTGAGCTACCCGCTCGATTACGACCTGCTGGGCTACTTCGGAGTCGAGGGCTGGGGCTGGCTGATCTATATCCCCGTCGCCGTTTTCATCGTGACGGGCGTCAGCAACGCCGTCAACCTGACCGATGGACTGGACGGACTGACGACGGGCGTGACGGCGTTCGTGTCAGCCGGGTTGGTCGCGTTGACCTACATCGCCGGTAACGAAATCCTGGCCGACTTCCTGGGCGTCCTCTACCTGCCGGGCGCGGGCGAGGGCGCCATCTTCGCCGCCGCGATGACCGCCGCGTGCTTCGGCTTCCTCTGGTTCAACGGCTACCCGGCGACCGTCTTCATGGGCGATACCGGCTCGCTTGCCCTGGGCGCCGCCGTCGCCATCGTCGCGCTGACGATTCGCAAAGAGCTGCTGCTGCCCATCATGGGCTTCATCTACTTCGCCGAGGTGCTGTCGGTCATCATCCAGACGGGCTACTTCAAGTGGACCAAAAAGCGGACCGGGACTGGCGTGCGCGTCTTCCGCATGGCGCCACTGCACCACCACTTCGAAGCCAAAGGCACGCACGAGGCCAAAATCGTGACGCGCTTCTGGATCATCACCGCCGTCACCACCATCGCGACGATTCTCTCACTCCGCATCCAGTAATGACCATCGCCGACCTCCAATCCAAACGCATTACCGTTGTGGGCGCCGCCCGCAGCGGGATCGCGGCTGCGCGGTTGCTCGCGTCGGCGGGAGCGGGCGTGCGGCTGACGGACAGTGGGCCGGAGCGAGCTGACGTGCGTGAGGAGATGGAAGCAGTCGGCGTCAAAGTCGAGTTCGGTGGGCACGGCGAGGTGTCGCTGGCGTGCGACCTGATGGTGGTGTCGCCGGGCGTTCCGTCGACGGCGGCGTTCGTGCGGGCCGTAATGGAACGCGGGACGCCGGTCGTGTCAGAGATCGAAGCGGCATCGTGGTTCTGTGACGCGCCCATCGTCGCGATCACGGGCACCAACGGCAAGACGACGACGACGAGTCTGCTCGGTCACGTGTTCGCCAAAGACGGACGCCCAACGCTCGTCGCGGGCAACATCGGAACGGCGTTCTCGGATGGCGCCCAAGACATCGCAGCCGATGGCGTCGCGGTGCTCGAAGTGTCCAGCTTCCAACTCGACCACATCGACGGCTTCCGCCCGCGCGTCGGCGTGCTGCTCAACATCACGCCCGACCACCTGGACCGCTACGACGGCTCGGTCGACAACTACGCCGACGCCAAGTACCGCCTGTTCGAGAACATGGCCGACGGCGACGCTCTCGTCTACAACATCGACGACGAACGCATCGCCGCGCGTCTGAGCGATGACTCCTATCCCTTTCAACCGCTACCGATCAGCATCGACCGACCACTTACGGTCGGCGGCTGGATCGACGGCGGCGACCTGTGCCTCCGCCTGTCGGACGCGCCCAACGTTAAAACCGAACGTCTCATGCCTGTTGCCGCACTCGCCCTCAGAGGCCGACACAACCTCTACAACAGCCTCGCCGCCGCCGTCGCCGCGCGCGTGATGGACGTACGCAGCGAGATCGTGCGCGAAAGCCTCGCCACGTTCTCCGGCGTCCCGCACCGGCTCGAACTCGTCGGCGAGCATCAGGGCGTGCGCTTTGTTAACGACTCCAAGGCCACCAACGTCAACGCCGTCTGGTACGCGCTCGAAAGCTTCGACCGCGAGAAAGTCATCCTCATCGCTGGCGGACGCGACAAAGGCAATGATTACTCGGCCCTGCGTGACCTGGTTGCCAGCCGCACGCGTGGCGTCGTCGCTATCGGTGAGAGCGCCAAAAAGGTGATGCGCGATCTGGGATCGGTCTCGGCCCGCTCGGTCGAAGCCGACGACATGGCCGACGCCGTCCGCTGTGCCGCCGCCCTCGCCGAGCCGGGCGACGTCGTCCTGCTCTCGCCCGCCTGCGCCTCCTTCGACCAATACGATAACTACGAACACCGAGGTGACGCCTTCCGCGACGCCGTCAACGCGCTCTGATCTCCGAAAAGCCTGTCGTTGCGAGGAGCGCAGCATCACTGATGCGCAGCGACGTGACAACCTCCCTCAGTTTACCTCCGCACTTCGATACAAAACTCATCGCCAACTCTCAGATCGCCACAGCCTACGTCCTCGCGATGACAGTTTACTGACTCCACCCCATGTCCGCCTCCACCCATCCTGCCAAACCCGCATCGGATCGCTACACGATCTGGGTCGTGCTCGCGCTTGCGGCGTGGGGCGTGGCGGCGGTGTACAGCGCGGTCGCGTTCCTGGCGACGAAGAGCGGAAGCAGCAGCGATCCGTTTATGTGGCGGCACGTCGTCAAGGTTGGCCTGGCGATCATCGCGATGGGGACCGTCAGCCTGGTCGACTATCACAAGCTGGCCAAACTGAGCCGGTGGATGCTGATCGGCTCGCTCGTGTTGCTGGCCGTCGTCGGTATCTGGGGGACCGTCACGGGCGGCGCGGCGCGGTGGCTGAGTCTGGGCGGCATCAGCTTTCAGCCATCGGATCTGGCAAAAATCTCGCTTATCCTCTACGTCGGTACGCTGCTGGCGCAGAAGCAGTCGTACATCGAGAGCTTCGGGCACGCGTTCTTGCCGGTCATGGTTTGGACGCTGGCGACGGTCGTGCTGATCGGCATGGAGAACCTGTCGACGGCGGCGCTGCTGCTCGTGACCGTCTTGCTGATGTGTTTTGTGGCGCGCGTGAGCGTGTTGCACTTGGCCGGGTTGGGCGCGCTGGGCTTGGTGCTGGCGATGCTTCTGCTGGCGTTCTCTCCGGCACGTGCGGCGCGCGTCGAGCAGGCGCTGGGTGTAGAGTGGTTTTCACACACCGAGGCGCAGGGCGTCGGCGACGAGTTGCGCGAAGCCTACCAGCCGCTCCAAGCCCGCATCGCGATTGCGTCGGGCGGAATCGTCGGCGTCGGACCGGGCAAGAGCATCCAGCGCGACTTCCTGCCAGCGCCCTACAACGACTTCATCTTCGCCATCATCGCCGAGGAGTACGGGTTGATCGGCGCGCTGCTGATCCTGGGCGCGTTCGTGATCCTGCTGTTTCGTGGCTTCCTGCGCATCGCTCGGCACGCGCCCGATCCGATGGGCCTGTTCATCGGCGTCGGTTTTACGCTGATGATCGTGCTGTCGGGACTGGCCCATGCGGGCGTCAGCGTCGGCCTGCTGCCGGTGACGGGACAGCCGCTTCCGTTCGTGAGCTACGGCGGCTCGTCCATCGTCGCGATGGGCGCGATGACCGGCATTCTCCTCAACCTATCGCGTCAGAGCCAATGAGTACCTCGACCCTGAACACGACCGACCGCGCGCCGCGCATCCTATTCGCCTGTGGCGGCACGGGTGGGCACGTCTATCCCGCGCTCGCCATCGCCGACGCGGTCCGCGCGCTGCGTCCCGACGCGTCGATCTCGTTCGCGGGTACGACCGACCGAATGGAGTGGGAGGCCGTCCCCAAAGCGGGCTATCCGATCTCGCCGATTACGGTCGCCGGACTGCCGCGCAGCCTGTCGCCCAAGCTGTTCTCGTTTCCGTTCAAACTCGCCAAGGGGTTCTCGGACGCGTGGAAGCTAGTTAAAGGCCTCGACGCCGATGTCGTCGTTGGGACAGGCGGATTCGTGACCGGACCCGTTTTGGGCGCGGCACAGGCGATGGGGCGTCCGACGCTGATCCAGGAGCAGAACGCATTCGCCGGACTGACGAACCGCCTGCTGAGCAAGCGCGCGAGTGAGATCCACGTTGCTTTCCCCGAAGCGAGCAAAGCGTTCGACGGCGCCAAAATCCACCTGAGCGGCAACCCGACGCGCGAGATCCTGCTGACGGGCGACCGGTCGGCGGGGCGGACGCACTACCAGATTCCCGACTCGGCGACGGTCCTGCTGATGTTCGGCGGGTCGCTCGGAAGCCGCCGCCTCAATGACGCGATGATCGAGCACGCGCCGACCTTGCTCGACGCCAACCCCGAGCTTCACATCGTCTGGCAGACCGGCAGCTATTACTACTCCGAGATGCTCGACGAAGCGCCGGACCACGCGCGCCTGCACGTGCTCGAATACCTCGACGAGATGCAGCACGCCTACGCCGCCGCCGATGTCGTGCTGTGCCGCGCCGGAGCGATCACGTGCAGCGAACTCGCCATCACGAGGTCGCCCGCGATTCTGGTGCCGTCGCCCAACGTGTCCGAGGATCACCAGACGCACAACGCGCGCAGTCTCGAACGGGCCGGTGCCGCAATCCTGCTGCCCGAAGCCGACCTCGACGCCCGCATGGTCGCCGACGTTCAGACGCTGATCGGCGATGCGGCCAAGCGTGAGGAGATGAAGACGGCTCTGGCGACGCTGGCGCGCCCAAGCGCTGCCGATGCTATCGCGCGTCGCGTGTTGGCGTTGGCCGGTGCGCCTGTTATGGAAGGAGGTAGCGCATGACGAGATGTGTAGCCCTTCCAGTCGCCGGTAGCGACGTTATATATAACGTCGCTACGATGGCTGTCCTTTGCTCAGAGGTGACAGCATGAGACGGCAACCCATTTTCGGACGCATCCGCACGGTTCATTTCGTCGGAATCGGCGGCAACGGCATGTCGTCGATGGCCGAGGTGCTGCTGCGCCGTGGCTATGGCGTGACGGGCAGCGACGCGAGCCTGTCGCCGGTTACCGAGCACTTGGCCGAGTTGGGCGCGACGGTCTACGAAGGGCACTCGGGCGATCACGTCGGCGAGGTCGACGCGGTCGTGTATTCGTCCGCCGTCAACCCGAACGCCAACGCCGAGACCATGGAGGCGAACCGCCGCCGGTTGCCGGTCATCAAGCGCGCCGTCCTCTTGGGCGAGTTGATGCGGATGCACTTCGGCATCGGCATCGCGGGCACGCACGGCAAGACGACGACCACGACGCTGACCGGACTGGTCGTCCAGGGCGGCGGCTTCGACCCGACGATCATCGTCGGCGGCAAGGTCAGCGCGTTTGGCTCGAACGCCGTTGCCGGTCAGGGCGACATCGTCGTGCTTGAAGCCGACGAATACGACCGCACGTTCCTGCGCCTGACGCCCTCCATCGCCGTCATCACCAATGTCGAGACCGATCACCTCGACACGTACAAAGACCTGATCGACATCGAAGACGCGTTCGTGCAGTACGCCGACAGCGTCCCGTTTTTCGGCGTCACCGTCGCCTGCCTCGACGACGAGGGCGTGCAGCGCATTCTGGGCCGCATCCGTCGGCGCGTCACCACCTACGGACTCTCGCGCCAGGCCGACGTGCGCGCCGACGACGTGCGACACGACGGAGCCGTTACCACGTTTGAAGTCGTCTCGCAGGGCGAGCGGATGGGGCGGATCGCGTTTCCGTCGCCGGGCCTGCACAACTTGCGCAATGCCCTGGCCGCCGTCGCCGTCGGCCTCGAACTCGACATGCGCTTCGACGACATCGCCGGAGCGTTGGAAGGCTACACCGGAGTCGACCGCCGTTTCCAGGTCAAAGGCGAAGCCGGAGGCGTGATCGTAGTCGACGACTATGCGCACCATCCGACCGAAGTGGAGGCGACGCTCGAAGCCGCCCAGACCGCGTTCTCGGGCCGCCGCGTCGTCGCCGTCTTCCAGCCGCACCTGTACAGCCGCACGCACGACCTGATGGACGCCTTCTCGCGCGCGTTCTTCGATGCCGACGTGCTGATCCTGACCACATCTACGGCGCGCGCGAGACGCAGGAGCAGTACCCCGATGTCGACGGCGCCACGCTCGCTGAACTCGCACGAGCCAATGGGCACCGGGGCGTCGTTTACGTGCCCGCGATGGACGAACTCAAAGCCACGCTCGACCGGCTGGTCAAACCCGGCGACGTCGTTGTGACGATGGGCGCGGGGCCGATCTACAAGTGGGGCAACGCGCTGCTCGAACGCTTGCAAGCGCAAACCGAGGAGGCCGCATGATTCGGATTCCAGTCAAGTGGATCGTCGCCGTCGTGCTGGCGCTGCTCGTCGCTGGCGGCGCAGCGTGGTACGGCTACGTGCTTCCCGTCGAGCGCATTTCGGTCGTCGATGCTCAGCACGCCGATACGGATCAGCTGCTGCGGCTGGCTGGCGTCGACACGTCGATGGCGATGCACGAAGTCGATGCCGGACTGGTCGCCGACCGCGTCCGCCGTCATCCGTGGGTGGCGAGCGCCAACGTGATGCGGATGCCCGACGGTACGCTGCGCATTCGGGTGACGGAGCGCACGCCCGTCGCCCTCGCCCTCGACCGGAACGGCGACGCCGCTTTCTACCTCGACGCGCGCGGCTACGCGATGCCCGCGACCGATGCCGCCGTCTTCTACGTCCCGCTCGTGCGCGGCGCCCAGACTCCGTCGCACCCGACGCGTCCGGTCGCCTCGGCTGCTCTGCGCACGCTGCTCGCCGACCTCGCCGCAATGGACGAAGAACAGGCCACACTTGCCGCCGAGTTCGTCGTCACAAAGGGCGGAATCGACGCCTGGACGCCTGCCACGCCCAACGGCCGCAGCCTGCGCGTGCGCTTGGGCGATCACTCCTTTGCCCGCAAGATCGCCGCTTTGGACGCCTTCTGGCACCAGTCGCTGCTCACGCATCCCACGCGCGACGTGACGACGGTCGACCTGCGCTTCGACGGACAACTCATCACGACAGGAGGCGACGCATGAACCGGCCCGCCTCACTCCTTTCCAACTGTCATCGCGAGGCCGCAGGCCGTGGCAATCCCCAGCGTCTGCTGCGAGCACGGAGATTGCCACGTCGCTCCGCTCCTCGCAATGACAGCCGAGAGGATCGCGCCCTGGCTCTCGCATTTCCTCACCACCACTCTTACCGGATCGCCTGATCCGTCCTACAGGCAGGCCGCGCTTTCGGGGAAGAGAGCAACGTCTGTCAGCCACAACTGGGCCACGAGGCCCCACACATCCACATCATTATGAGCGAACGCATCGTCGTCGGCGTAGACATCGGCACCACCAAGGTGTGTGCGATCGTCGCGTCGCACGTCTCGGGGGGAGACGTTCAGGTGCTCGGCGTCGGCATGGCGCCCAGCGACGGCCTCAACCGAGGCGTCGTCGTCAACATCGACAAAACGGTTTTTGCCGTCCAGCAAGCGGTCAACGAGGCCGAGCGGATGGCGGGCGTCGAGGTCAAGCGCGTGATCGTCGGCATCGCGGGCGATCACATCGAGAGCCGCCAGAGCCGGGGCATCATCACGATCAACAACCGCTCGGGCGAGATCACCGAAGCCGACGTTCAGCGCCTGCTCGAAGACACGCGCCAGGTCGACGTGCCATCTGACCGGACGATTCTGCACGTCATCCCGCAGGAGTTCGTCGTCGACGGGCAGGACGGCGTGTTCGACCCGGTCGGTATGAGCGGCAAGCGGCTGGAGGCCAAAGTCCACATCATTACCGGGCTGGTCAGCGCGACGCGCAATATCCACCGGTGCATCGAGAAGGCAGGCTACGAAGTCGCCGACATCGTGCTCGAACCGCTCGCCTCCAGCTACGCCGTCCTGCATCCCGACGAGAAAGAGATCGGCGTCGCGCTGATCGACATCGGCGGCGGCACGACCGACATCGCTGTCTTCGAGGAGAACACCATCCGCCACACCGCCGTCATCGCGATCGCGGGCAACAAAGTCACCGACGACATCCGCCGCGGACTGGGCGTGATGCGCGAGCAGGCCGAAGCGCTCAAGCAGCAGTTCGGCGTGACGCTCGTCGACATGGCGGACGAGAACGAGGAGATCACTATTCCCGGCATCGGCGGGCGGCCCGAAAAAGCCGTCGGGCGCAGCGTGCTGGCGCAGATCGTGCAGCCGCGCATGGAGGAGATTCTGGAGTTTGCCGCCGTCGAGATCCGGCGCACCAACTACGGGCAGCACCTGTCGGGCGGCGTCGTGCTGTCGGGCGGCGGCGCGCTGATTCCCGGAACCGCCGAACTCGCCGCCGACATCTTGGGCGTCGAAACGCGCATCGGACGCCCCATCGGGCTAGAAGGCGCGCTCTACGATCAGGTCGACGACCCCAAGTTTGCGACCTCGGTCGGGCTGGTGCTCTACGGCATCCGTCCCGAAGTCATCGGCGGCGCCGTCGGCAGCGACGCGATGGGCATCCGTCCGACGAACGCGCCTCCCATCCAGCCGCCTGCTTCCAAGGAGTCGAGCAGTCTGTTCTCATCCGTCAAACGCTTCTTCGACGAACTCTGAGACGCAACTCTATCCCATAATTCGAGACGCCGACCACGCGGCCCTCTTCTTTTTTCCAATCAAGCCACATCACTCACCATCGGGGGAAACCATGGATATTACCAAACTCAACTCGGGCTACGACCTGCCCACCACCAACCGCGCGGCTCCGGCCAGCCTCACCTCTAACGTGTCCGCCACGCCGAGCACTTCGATCAGCAGCCGCTTCGAGTTCGTCGAGGACGAGCCGATGGCCGCGCGCATGGCCGTGATCGGCGTCGGCGGAGGCGGCGGAAATGCGGTCAACAACATGATCGAGAAAGGCATCTCGGGCGTCGACTTCATCGTCATCAACACGGACCAGCAAGCGCTGGCGTTCAACCACGCGCCGGTCAAGATCCAGGCCGGGCGTGCACTCACCAAAGGGCTGGGCGCCGGAGCGCGTCCCCAGGTCGGCGCCGAAGCGGTCGAGGAGTGCCGGGGCGAGATCGAAAAGCTGCTCGACGGCTACGACATGGTCTTCATTACGGCAGGCATGGGCGGCGGAACGGGTACGGGCGGCGCACCCACCGTTGCGCACATCGCGCGCAAGAAAGGCGTGCTGACGGTCGGCGTCGTCACGCGTCCGTTCTCGTTCGAGGGCAAGCGCCGCCACGTGAGCTGTGAGCAAGGCATCGCAGCGCTGGCTGCCAACGTCGACACGCTCGTCGTCATTCCTAACGAGCGCCTCAACGATGTCGCCCAGAAGCTGACGGTCAAGCAGGCGTTCGGCATGGCCGACGATGTGCTCTACAAAGCCACGCGCGGCATCGCCGACTTGATTACCGAGCACGGACTCGTCAACCTCGACTTCGCCGACGTGCGAACGACGATCCAGGACGGCGGACTCTCGCTGATGGGATCGGGCGAGGCCAAGGGCGAGGACCGCGCCGAGATCGCCGCGCAGAAAGCGATTACCTCGCCGCTCTTCGACGGCCTGTCGATTAAGGGCGCGCGCAACGTCATCGTCAACATCACCGGTTCGAGCGACATCGGCTTGGCCGAGTCGACCAAAGCTGCCGACCTGATCAACGAAGCCGCCGGACCCGAGGTCGAGATGATCTGGGGCCTGGTGTTCAACGAAGAGATGGGCGATACGCTGCGTGTGACGGTCATCGCGACGGGCTTCGACCGCAAAGTCGAGGATCTGGCGCCGACGCCACAGCCGGTCGCTAAGGCCGCGCCGCCCGCCGTCGAACCGGAGCCGGAGGTCGAAGCCGAGCCGGAACTGCCCAAGCGCCTGACCCGCTCGCAGCCCAGCGACCACGCGCCGCGCCTGTACAAAGGCGAGGAAAACGTGCGCGCGCTCGACCAGCCCGCGTTCGTGCGTCGCCAGATGATGGAAGACGGAGAGGCAGCAGACGAGGCGCCGCGTCCGAAAGTCGTCAAGCGCGTCCGCCTGGACACGTCGGCTATCGAGAGCAACCGCCCCTCGTCCAAGCGCCCCGACACCGACGAGCCGACGTTTTTGCGCCGCCAATACGACTGACGCTCAGCCGTCTTCGACGCTACGGGCAGGCCACTTCCCCGACCTGCCCACCTAGAGTCCCACCGTCACCCCCGGACGGTGGGACTTTTTGGGCGTGAAGCTCACACACGCCGCGTACCTACAGACCTATCGTACGGGATGCCGCCTTCGATTTGAAGTGCAGTGAAGGTTACGCCAATGAGTTGGACGGTTCTGTGCCGGATCGTAGCTTCATAGGCTCTTCTGCGCTCACGTAGCGCGCATACTGACAATTCCACTTAACCGCTTTCGGCTATGAAGCCCGGTATCCATCCCGATTACACGACCATGACTGTCGAACTGGCCGACGGCACGACAGCGCAGATGCGCTCGACGCTCGGCCGCGACATCCAGTCGGACGTCGACTCGACCAACCACCCGTTCTACACCGGCAAGCGCCAGTTCGTCGACACCGCCGGTCGCGTCGAGAAATTCCGCCGTCGCTACGGCAACCGTGGCAAGAAGCAGCTCGATGACGAGTCGCCCGACACGACGCAGGAGCAGGCATAAACAGCCCCTCCCGTACCTTTCGACCCTCGTCCGGCCCTGCGCCCGGCGAGGGTTTTTGCTTTTCATCTGACCCACCTGCCATGCTCGCCCCTGCTGCCCTTATCGCCCGAACCCGTGACGGCTTGCCGCTCGACCCGGACGAATTGCGCGACTTTGTGCTCGCCTACACGCGTGGGGACGTGCCAGACTATCAGATGAGCGCGTGGCTGATGGCAGTCTACCTGCGCGGCCTGACGCCCGACGAAGCATCGGCATTGGTCGACGTGATGCTGCACTCGGGAACGGTCGTCGACCTGTCGGACGTGGCGGGGCGCAAAGTCGACAAGCACTCGACGGGCGGTGTCGGCGACAAGATCTCGCTGCTGCTGGCTCCTCTCGTGGCGGCGTGTGGCGTCGGCGTTCCGATGATCTCGGGGCGTGGGTTGGGTCACACGGGCGGAACGCTCGACAAGCTCGAATCCATTCCCGGCTTCACGACAGGTCTGGGCCTGGATCGCTACCGCAGCCAACTCGCCGATCTGGGCGTCGTCATGATCGGCCAGACCGCCGAGATCGCCCCGGCTGATCGCAAGCTCTACGCCCTGCGCGACGTAACGGCGACGGTCGAGTCGATTCCTCTGATCGCCGCTTCGATCATGTCGAAAAAGATGGCGGCAGGTCTCGACGCCCTGGTGCTCGACGTGAAAGTCGGGCGCGGCGCGTTTATGAAAACACCCGAACGCGCGCGCGAACTGGCCCAGACGATGGTCGCCATCGGCACGCGGCATGGGGTCGAAACGACCGCTCTGCTGACGCGGATGGACGAGCCGCTGGGACGCGCGGCGGGCAACTGGCCCGAAGTCGCCGAAACGATCCGGTGTTTGAAAGGCGAGACGGACGGAGCCAACGATGTCGTCGAAATCACTATCGCGCTGGCCGCCGAGATGCTGCGGATGGGCGGCGTCGCCGATTCGGTCGAGCAGGGGACCGAACAGGCCCGTGCAGCACTGGCGGATGGCCGGGCGTGGGACAAATTCGTCCAATTGGTCGAAGTGCAGGGCGGCGACGTGCGTACGCTCGAAGATCCCGACGTGCGGCAGGCCCAATCGCCTTCGATCGTCGTCGAGGCCGAACGCTCAGGCATCGTCACCGACATCGACGCGCGCAAGATCGGCGATCTGACGGTTGCGCTGGGAGCCGGGCGCAGGGCCAAGGAAGACGACGTCGACCCGTTGGCGGGTGTCGTGCTGCACGCACGCGTCGGCGAGCACGTAGAGGCCGGTCAGCCGCTGGCGACGCTCTACTCGCGCATGACCGAGGCGGACGCGTTCACCAAGGCGCTACGTGCGTCGGTCGAGGTGGGAGATGCTGCACCGGACGTGCCGTCGCTCATCGTGGAGCGCATCGCCTAGTCGAGCACGATCAGCGCTAGTCGTTGCCGAGAAGTGGGGCAAACGTCGGGAGATCGGGGCGACGTTTGGGTGCGCGTGCCATCAGGTCGCGGGCTTCTTGCAGCTTGGCCTCGGCGGTGCGCTCGCGTTCTCCCAATGCTTCGCTACGCCGCGCCAGGTCATCGCGGTAGGAGGCGAGTTGGTCGCGGTATGCCGTGAGTTGGGCACGCAGGTCAGTGAGTTGGCGCTCGTCGTTGGCGAGTGCGTCGCGTTGTGTCTGCGACTGGGCGAGGTCGGCGGCGGCGCGTTCGCGTTGGCCGCGCAGGTCGGCGAGAGTCTGGCGGAGCGTGTCGGCTTCTTCCTGCTGCGACTGGATAGCGTCGGCTAAACGGTCGCGCTCGGATTGGAGCGCAGTCCGTTCCTGCTCGACGCTCTGGCGGCGCGCGTCGGCGGCGCGACGGGCTTCGTCGCACGCTTCCTGGAGCGAGACGAGTTCTTTGCGTGCGGCGTTGGCTTCGGCTCGGGCGCGTTCGGTTTCTCCGTCCAAATCGGCGAGGGCATCGCGGGCGTGATCGCGTTCGGCGAGGATCGCGTCGCGTGCGGACCGAGCCGCGTCGAGTTGGTCGGACAAGGCGTCGCGCTGGGCTTCCGCGTCGGCTAGGCGTTGGGTCAGCGCATCGGTGTCGGCGGGGGGAGCGAGGGCATCCAGGGCTTCTCTTGTCGCCTCGGCTTCGGCCTGGGCGAGCGCGAGTTGGCTGCGGAGGCTAGCAGCTTGCTCGGCCAGCGTGTCGCGCTCGGCGTGAGCGGCAGCGAGGGCTTTGTCGAAGTCCACATCGTCCGTGGCGCCAGATGCGATGGCTTGGAGGGCATCGACTTCGCGTTCGAGCGACTGGGCATGAGCGCGGGCAGCCTCGACATCGGCTTGCGCAGCCATGATCCGCGATTGGAGATCGGCGCGTTCGTCTCGCAGCCGAGTCGCTTCGTTTTGGGCGTCTTGGAGAGCTTGGTCGGTGTCGCCGTGGGCGTTCACGCTAGCCTCGGCGGTTCTCAAGGCGTCTCGTGCGGCGTCGCGTTCGCGGATAGCGGTATCGCGCTCGGCTCGTACGGCGTCGATTTCTTCGGTCGTGTCGCCTGTTCGGTCGACAGCGATCTGGAGTGCGTCCGCGCGCGCCTCGGCTTGGGCGAAGTCGCTGCGGAGCGTGGCGACTCGTTCGTGAATAGCGTCGCGTTCCGCCGTGACAGCCTCTGCTTCGTGTCGCGCGGTTTCCATTTCGCCCAAGAGCGACTGACGTTCTACCTCGAACCGACGGGCGGCCTCGCTACTCGTTTCTCGAAGGGTGTCCACCTCATCGTTGAGCGCATCGACCTGTGCGGCGTGCTCCTGCCCGGCCTGGCGCTCGGCTTCCAAAGCGTCGCGCAAGGCGTTGCGCTCGGTCGTAAGCGTGGCGAGCGCGTCGGCGGATTGGGCCAGCGTGCGTTCGTGTTCGTCGGCGACCTCTCTGGCCTCGGCCAGCATGCGCTCGGCGTTGAGTAGGAGTGCCAGTCGCTCGTCGAGGTCGTCGGAAAGGGAGGCCGCGCGTGCTTCGGTTTCTTTCTGGAGCCGCTCAGCTTCCTCACGCTCGGCGACCAAACCAGTTGCCAGGTTCTGCGCCTCGTCGCGTTCGGTCGTCAGTTCTGCAAGGCGCGCGCGTTCGACTTCCAACTGCTCGTCCGCCTCATCGCGTTCGGCTTCCAGTTGCTGAATCCTCTGCTGTGCCGACTCGAGTTGTTGGTTCGTCGTTTCGTGCTGCGCCGTCAAGGTCGCAAGGCGTGCGCGGGCGGCCTCGTGGTCGACGTTGAGTGCGTCGAAGCGGTCGGCGAGGCTGTCGTGCTGCTCGGTTAGGTCACGGTATTCGGAACGGGCGGCTTCCAGTTCGGCCATGCGCGCATCCCGCTCGGATTCCACCTTGGCTAGGCGGGACGACTGGGTTTCCATCGCCTGCGTTTGGGATTCGTGCCGCTCTTCGAGGTCGCTGAGCGCGGTTTCGAGCGTGTGATGCTGCGCCGTCAGTTGCTCGTGCTGAGCAGTGAGATTGGCGAGCGCTTCGGTCGTATGGTCGAGCGAGATTGTGGTGACGTCGTGCTGGGCAATCAGCGAGTCATGCGTAGCGGTGAGCACGTCGTACTCGGTCTGCAATGCATCGCGCCGCGCCTGAACGCGGTGCAGATCGGCGGCGAGACCGTCGCATTCGGACTGCCTCGCTACGTGCTGCCTCTGCTCGTCCGAAAGAGCGAGGTGTGTGGTGGCGAGTTCCGATGTGAGACGGTCGCGCTCCTGAGAGAGTGCGTCGGCCTGCATCCGCGTTTGAGCGAGCGTCTGTTGAACGGCGTCCAGGTCAGCGACGGATTTGGCCTTATGTGCGGCGAGTGCGGCCTCCAGGCGCGTCCGCTCGCTGAGCAACGCGGCTCGCCGGGAGGTGAGCGTGCCTTCCTGCTCGCGGAGAGTGGTGAGGTCGGCAGCATACTTCGCGCGGCGCTCGGTTGCCCGTTCGTCTTCGCTCCGCACGATAGCTTCGGTCTGGATGAGCTTTTCTTCGCGGCTGTGAGCGGCGTCGGCGGCCTGTTGGAGTGCATCACCGAGGCGCAGCAGGTGGGCATCAAGGCGGGGCCATTCGCTGCCCAGGGCGGTTTTGAGAGCATCGCGATGGTCCGCGAGGGTGTCCCGAACGGCGTCGACCTGCACTTCCACCGATTCAATCTCGGCGTTTTTGCGATGAGTCAGCGTGTGGGCGTCGACGGGTGGAGGAGCACCGGCGGCGCGGCCCTCGTCGTCGAAGAAGCGAGCGCGAAAGTAGTAGTAGCCGCCGACGGCGCCGATGCAAAGCGTCAGCAGCGCCATCGCGACGGCGATCAGTACGGGACCGGACATAGGGAGGCGGGGGGAGGGGTCTCGGAAACTAGGCGCAAATTGCACCTGCCCGGCAAGGGGAAGCCGGTTCCGACGCGCCCCTTAGCGCAAAGGCCGTGCCCGGATGCCCGGCACGTCTTTCCGCGCCACGACGCGAATGCGTGTACCATGCTCCCACAGCTGCAACCGCTCGCGCAAATGCGCTGCTCGCGCGTCGGCGAGGAGGACATCGCGCTCGCTCCACACGACCTCCCAGCCTGCATCGCCCTCTTGCAACGCAAACGCGGCGTCATCGAGGCGTGCGTCGGCGGCGCGCGTCAGCGTGGGTTCGCCAGCGAGAAACGCGCCGTGCAACTGCGCCAAGACGCTGTCGACGGGCGACACATGAGCGGGCGTCGAGACGGAGAGGGCGGGAATGTCGGCAGTTTCCGTAGCCCGATCTTGCTCGGCGTAGTGCATGGAGAAGCCGCCGACGGTCAATACGAGGGCTGCTAGCGACAGGCTGGTGCCTAAGACGAACGGGGCACCCACACGGGGGCGGTTGCCGAGGAGGAGAGCGCGTACTTTCATACCTACGAGACTACAAAGACGTTGCCAATCTCCCTCCCACCACGCGCGACCCTGCTGATTGCCGGGTTCTTCCTACTCGCATCGGTCCACGCGCTGAGTGCGTGCGGCAGTGGCGAACAGACAGGCGAGACTTCAGACGTGTCGACCGTCGTCCAGGCCGCTTACGCCGGAGACGCGACGTGCGCGACGTGCCACAACGACTTGTTTTCGAGCTACAAGCGATCCGGCATGGGCCAGTCGGTTTCGCTATTCGATGCGGCGACGGCTCCTGAGCAGTTCGACGACGCCCGCGTCTACGATCCCAAGCGCGACCTCCACTACGAACCCTTCGTCCGTGGCGACACGCTGTATCAACGTGAGTTTCGGCTGGATGCGTCGGGCGACACGGTCTACGAGCGCACGCACGCCGTCAAATGGGTGATCGGCTCAGGACACGCGACGCGGTCGTACCTGATGACGTCGAACGGGCACGTCACCGAGATGCCGCTGACGTGGTACGTCGAGCGCGAAATCTGGGATCTGAGTCCGGGGTATACGCAAATCAACCAGCGCTTCAGCCGACCGACCAACCAGGCGTGCATCACCTGCCACAACGCGCTGCCGGACTATTCGGAGTTCACCGAAGCGCACTATGACGCCATGCCGACGGGGATCTCGTGCGAGCGCTGCCACGGTCCGTCGAGCGAGCACGTCGAGGCGCATCTGGAAGGACTGGCAGCAAACGATCCGGGCATCGGCGTCGTCAACCCGCACGACCTGGACCGAGGTCGACAACTCGCCGTCTGCCAGCAGTGCCATCTGGCCGGAACGACGGTCTGGATGGAGGGCGAGGGGCCGGACACGTTTCGTCCCGGCCAGCAGCTGAGCGACAACCGCGTCGTCTACGCATCGCGCGAGCAGATCGAAGATCCGACCTCTTTCGGCATCGCCAGCCATGCCGAGCGGCTGTCGCGGAGCGCGTGTTTCGACCAGACGCAGATGACGTGTACGACGTGCCATGACCCGCATATGCCGGTCGCTGAGATGGAGGCGAACCACTTCAACGCCGTCTGCCAGACCTGCCACACACCCACCGAACTCGCCATTCCCGCGCACGCGTCCGTTCCAGCCGCTGAGTTGACGCAGACCTGCACGACGTGTCACCTGCAACGCGCCGGAACGTCCGACATACCGCACGTCACGTTCACCGATCACTGGATTCGGCGCACGCTTCCCGACACGCCGCCGCCCGCTCCCGGCGAACGCGATCTATACCGCGCCGACATGATCGAACTCGTTCGCGTCGTCGAGGAGGGCGAAACCGAAGAGACCGGAGCCGAGCGCGCTCTTCACGACGCCGTCGCCTACTGGACGATGTACGCTACCGAACACCGCTTGCCCGCCTACCGACCCAGGATCAAAGCCGGGGTTCGGCAGGGCTTGGCCGCTGGGCTGACACCGCCCGATGCGTACCTCGCCCTCGCGTGGGTTCTCGCCGACGACGACAGCATGGCCGCTGCCGCCCAGGTGCTGCAACAGGGAGTCGCCGTTCATCCGGGCAACGCGCGCATGCTGCACCGCCTGGGCTGGACGCTCCGCACGTCGGGCCGATCAGCCGAAGCTGTTGCTCCGCTGCAACGCGCCGTCGCCATCCAACCCAACCTGGTCGAAGCGCAGCACGAACTGGCTCAGGCGCTCGCCTCGTCGAATCGCGTCCAAGAGGCCGAGGCCGCCTATCGCGCGACCGTCGCTCTCGACCCGCTCCATCAGCCCGGAGCGTGGAATAACCTCGCGCTGCTGCTCGTCGGTCAGCAGCGCGTGCCTGAGGCCGCCGATGCCCTCGACCGCGCCCTCGCCCTCGACCCTGACTTGCTCGACGCACTGGTCACGCGCGGCGGCGTCGCCCTGATGTCCGGCAACGCAGATCAGGCGACGACGTACCTCAATCGCGCTCTAGTCGTCGATCCCAACCACACCGGTGCCCTCGCCAACCTGGGCGTGATCGCCGTTCAGCGCGGTGACTTGGCAGAAGGCCGCCGCATGTTCCAGCGCGCCGCCCGAGCGGACCCCTCTGACCGGCGCGTGCAAGCGTATCTGGCCCAGATCGAAACGCAGATGGGCACACGGTAGCCAGGCCTTTTCCACGTCGCTCCTAACCTAGCGGCTCGCGCGTTCGTAACCTCCGTCATGTCTACGCCTCCCGCTACCTCTGCGCCGCACACGATGGCCGAACTGGGCCGGTTCTGGACGTTTGCCAACATCCTGAGCGTGGCGCGGATGGCGCTCGTCGTACCGATTGCGATGCTGGCGTGGCAGGCGGACCAACCGCTGCTGATGTGGACGCTGGTCGCCGTTGGTGTGGCGACGGACTTTTTCGACGGCAAAGTCGCGCGGTGGACGGGGACGGTGTCCGAATGGGGCAAAGTACTCGATCCGTTCGCGGACAAACTCGGAGCCGTCGTGATCGGCGGCGCGCTGGCGTTCCGACCTGCCGAACCCAACCTCCCGGTCTGGCTGATCGTGCTCGTCTTGGTACGCGACATCTTGATTTTCGGCGGAGGTGTGCTGATCGCCAAGCGTCACGGTTCCGTCCCGCCGAGCGTGTGGAGCGGCAAGCTGGCCGTCGGCGCGATGACCGTCGCGGTCCTGCTGGCGCTGCTGGAACTGGCCCAAGCGACTCAGTGGGCGGTGTGGATCGCGTTCGTGCTCTTGGTCGGCTCCTTCTGCGAATACCTGTATCGCTTCGTCCGGGCGATGCAACTGCCGCCTGCGCTGAAGCCCGAGTTGCCCGACGGGTCGGTTTCGTGAAGCGCGCTGGCAGGCACGTTCCGCGGCTTTGGTAGTTACTTGCGCTCCAACACGAACTGATACCGCGCCGCGATGGGCTTTTTCGACCGATTCAAGAAGCAGAATCCCCAACCGACTGCTCCGCCCGCCCAGCAAGAGGTCCGGCAGCAAGAGCAGGCCAAGCTGAACGAGGGGATGGAGAAGACCCGCTCGTCGTTCTTCGGCAAAATCGACCTGCTGGTCAGAGGGCGCGACACCATCGACGACGACGTACTTGATCGGATCGAGGAAGTCTTGGTCGGCGCCGACCTGGGCGTCGACACGACCGTCGAAATCATTCGCCGCATCGAGGCCCGCGTCAAGACGGATCGGTATACCGGGACCGAGGACTTCAACGAACTGCTGCGCGACGAGATCGCTCGGCTGATGCTCGAAGACGCCCCCGAACGCCCGCGTGACTTCGACGCGCCGTTACCCAACAGCCCGCACGTCATCATGGTCGTCGGCGTCAACGGCGTCGGCAAGACGACGACGATCGGCAAGATGGCCCATCGCTACAAGCAGGCCGGAAAGAGCGTCGTCCTGGGCGCTGCCGACACGTTCCGCGCGGCGGCTACCGAACAACTCGACATCTGGGCGACGCGCGCGGGCGTGCCGATCATCAAACAGGGACACGGCGCCGATCCCGCCGCCGTCGCCTTCGACACGATTGCATCGGCCAAGTCCAAGGGCGCTGATGTAGCGATCATCGACACCGCCGGTCGCCTCCACAACAAGAGCGGTCTGATGGACGAGTTGTCCAAGATCAAGCGCGTCATGGACCGGCAGGTGGACGGAGCGCCGCACGAAGTCCTGCTCGTGCTCGACGGGTCGACCGGGATGAACGCCGTCCGGCAAGCCGAGGAGTTCACCAAGAGCGTCGACGTAACCGGCATGGTGCTCACCAAACTCGACGGCACAGCCAAAGGCGGCGTCGTGATCGGCATCTCGAACGGGTTCAAGATCCCCGTGAAATACATCGGCGTCGGCGAGGGCATCGACGACTTGCAGGTATTCGACCGCGTGGCGTTCGTCGAAGCACTGTTTAGCTGAGTGTAGTTTTAGCGGACTCTACCGAAGCAGACGAGGAGGCTTCTCCTGTTCACGATTCATAATCGTGCTTGAAAGGAGGCTGCAGTGTGCCGATACGATGGAAGCAATGCCAGTATCAGTAAAGGTTGCCGATTAGGTATGGATATTGATGTGGTGTATCTCGTTGTAATTACTATGCCTACCGATGCTGCGCGCACTCTTCCTCCTACTCTTCCTCTGCGCCTGTGACGGCGTCTCGGCGCTGGATTCGTCGGCTCAGTCGACCGATCTGCCTCATTTCTCGCCGGATCAGCAGCGACGCGTCGAAGCGCTGGTGTCGTTCTTCGAGCACAGTACGCTCGACAAACAGTACGCGTATTGGTATGCGCTAGGCGACGGACGCGGCTTTACGTTGGGCTGGATCGGCTTTACGACGTCGAGCGGAAGCGCCGCCGAAGTCGTTCGTCGCTACAAACAGACCCGCGAATTGGCGCCCATCGTCGACTATCTGCCCGAACTGGACCGGCTCAAGCAGGGCTTTCAGGGCGACGTGTCGGGCCTCGCCGGACTCCCCGAAGCGTGGGCGCAAGCGGCTGCCGATCCGCAGTTTCAACAGGCGCAGGACGCCGTCGCGCGCGACTGGTACTACGCGCCCGCGCAACGCTACGCCGCCCAACTCGGCACGAAGACGCCGCTGGCGCTCGCCCTGCTCTACGACACGGCGATTCAGCACGGTGATGGCTACGACGCCGACGGCCTCTCTGCCATCATCGCACGGGCCGGAACGACGCCTGCACGAGGCGCCGACGAAGCCGACTGGCTCCGCCGCTTCGTTGCCGCGCGCCGGGCGACGCTTATGAATCCGGCCAACGCAGCCACCCGGTCGACGTGGCGCGAGAGCGTGTGGCGCGTCGAAGTCTGGCAGCAGATCGTAGATGACGAACGCTACAACCTGGGAAGTGGCGTGCGCGTGTCGGGCGCCTGGTTCGACTTCCGGCTGCCATAGCGCCGCATCGTAGCTTGGCGGGTCATGATATAACCGGGGCGTCACCGCCGCTCGCGCTATGTTTGGCCTCTCTCACCTCCCTCGTCTATGAGTCAGAAGTTGCTGCTGCTCGGCAAAGCGCAAACGTACCTGCGCAGCGCCGCCGTGCTGTTTGAAATCGAAGACTACGACTCGTCCGCGTCGCGGAGTTACTTCGCCATGTTCTATGCCGCCCAAGCCCTACTCGTCGAGCGGCGCGTCGGCACGTCGGGCGGTATTCGCGTGGCGTTCGGCGATGCGTTCGTGCGGTCCGGCGAGGTACCGGAGGAAGCCGGTGTCGCGTTCGATCATGCGCATGACCTGATGGAAGTCGCCGACTACGCGCACAGTTTTGGCGTTCAGAAGCCTCAGGCCGAAGAGGTGTTGCAATCCGCCGAGGCGTTCGTCACGATGATCATCGACATCCTCAATCCGACGCCCGCTCCTGCTAACTCGACCGCCGAGGAGGAAGAGGACGAAGAGTGACGAACCCCACGCCGACGTAGCGAGTGCGTAGAGGCCCGCTTCAAAACGTCGCGTTGTCCTGAGGTGCAGACCGCTCTTTCGATCTCATCGCCGCCAGAACGTCGGGACGAAGAGGATGAGGACGGTGAAAATCTCTAGGCGTCCGGCCATCATGAGCAGCGCCAGCACCCACTTCCCGACTGCTGGGACCGACGCGTAGTTCTCGGACGGGCCGAAGTCGCCGAACGCGGGGCCGATGTTGCCGACGCTCGACGCCGCCGCGCTAAAGGCGCCCAACACGTCGATGCCGCACATCATCAGCCCGATCGTGCCCGCGCCGAGCAAGCCGACGTAGAGCACCATGAACGAGAGCACGTTGCGCATCACCTCGTTGGGCACGACGCGCCCGCCCAGCCGGATCGGGATGAGCGCTTGGGGATGGACGAGTTGCTTGATCTCCTTGAACGAGTTCTTGAGCATCAGGATCACGCGGACGACTTTGACGCCGCCGCCCGTACTGCCCGCCATGCCGCCGACGAAGAACAGCGCGAAGATGGCGCCCTGTGCGAGCGGCGTCCACAGTTCGTAGTCGGCGGTCGCGTAGCCCGTTGTGGTGACGATGGCGAGCGTCTGAAACGCACTCTGCCGCAGCGATTCCCAGAAACCGGCGTATTCGAGCGGCGCGCCGGGCTGCAAGAGGCTGCTGATCGGTTGCCACGTGCCCAGCATCATAAGGACCGTCGCACCCAACACGATGCCAGCATAGACACGCAGTTCTACGTCGCGCAGGACGGTGATCGCCTCGCCGCGCAGCATCCGGTAGTGGAGGGCGAAGTTGGCTCCGGCCAAGAACATGAACACGACAACGACCCAGTCGACATAAGCGCTCTGGAACTGGCCGACGCTTCCGTTGAGCGTCGAGAAGCCGCCCGTCGCCATCGTCGAAAAGGCGTGCGTGACGGCCTCGAACACGGTCATCGCCGGGAGCAGCAGCACGAAATGGACGACGGTCAAGCCGACGTAGATGAACCACAGTCGGCGTGCGGTCTCTCGGATGCGCGGCGTCAGTTTGTCGGCGCTGGGGCCGGGGGCTTCGGCGCGGAAGAGTTGCATCCCGCCGACGCCCAGAAACGGCAAGATCGCCAGCGTGAGCACGACGACGCCCATGCCGCCCATCCAGTGCGTCAGGCTGCGCCAGAACAGGTGCGCGTGGCTGACGTCTTCGATAGCCGGGTTGCCGCCACCACCCAGAATCGTCGCGCCTGTCGTCGTGAAGCCGGACATCGTCTCGAAAAACGCGTCGGTGTAGCTGTCGAGCGGGCCGCCGAGTACGAACGGGACGGCGCCGACGAGCGACAACACGAACCACGCCAGCGCAACGATAGCGAATCCCTCACGCGCTCCCAATGAGTCGCCGCTCCGCCCGAACGTCCAGTACGCCGCGCCGCCTCCGGTCATCGACACCAGCGCCATCACGCCGAAGCCCCACCAAGCGGCCTCACCGTAGATCAACCCGACGACCATCGGCGCAATCAGCGCGACGCCCAGGAAGAACACCAACGCGCCGAGCACGCCGACGACGGCTTTGTAGTTGAGGACCATGCGACGGGGGAGCGGTAGCCGTGCAAAGGTACCGCATCCGATGCGTGCCAACTCGTCGCCTGCGCTAGGTCATGGAATGTCGAGTGCTAGTCCCTCGCCTCGCTGATCGCTCTCTTCCCAGACAATGCCAATCGGCGAAAGGCGGCAACGAGGAGCGAGAACACTAGTGCAGCAAGCCCAACGACCATCACCCAGCGCGCCGGCGGCGAGGGGGCGGAAGAGGCGTCGGCGAACGTGACTCGTTCGACACCGGATGCGGGACGGTCCGACAGGTCGACGGTTACAGCTCGCTCCACCGCCTCCGTGAGGATGGTGCGGGTCGTCTCTCCCCGATGGTGGACGCGCACAATCGTCAGGTGGCCTGCGACCCCATTCAGCACGTCGACGTCGAGCGTCAGCACGTCTGCATCCGAAGGCCACGCGATAGCGAAGCGTGCGTCAGACTGGTGATCGCCGAGCCGAAGGCCAACGTCGCCGATGGGCAGCGGCTGGCCACTGATCGAGAATCGAAGGGTTCGGCGCAGGTGGTCAGCTACGAGCGCGCCGTAGTTATCAGCTTGTGCGTCGATAGGATGACCGGCTGCCGATTCGAGAGCGGCGTGGAGTCCGGCCTGCGAGATGGCTAGGTGGACCGTGGCGGCAGATCCGGTGATATAGACTTCGACAGCGGCCGAGCGAGGATCGTGGGCAAACGCTTGGGTGCCCCACAGCGTGAGTACGAGAGTGAGCAGGAGACGTGTCATTATCGGAACTGGAAAGCCTGACGAGCGGAAGCGCCGACGACGCACGACGGGACGTTGGGCGCGTCAGTCGCCGAGACGTGGTAGTGGTAGACGCCATCGGCGTAATCAGGAGTGGCTGACGATGTGGCCGCCGCAGCTGTCGAGGTCCGAGGGCAAGCCGCTGGCGTCTTGGGAGGCGTAGATCGGGTAGCCGTCTTTGGCAAAGCCGATGAGGTCTTTGGTGCTCTGCGCAACTGCCGTGCATCGGACGTCGGTGATGTTGTTGGCGTCGAGCACGCTGTTCATCTCCGGTGCGCCGAAGTGCCAGTGGAGGTACCCTGCCGGGTCGATGTGGCCGCCGCAGCCGCCGATGGCGGGAATGTTGCCTCCACCTCCGGGGCGCCCTCCGCCGGTAGCGACGACGGACGGTGGGTTGCCAGCGAACGGCACGCCGTCGAGCGAGAGACCTATAAACTCGACCATGTCGATCTGGTCGGGCGCGCTCAACCGCGACGGAACAGCGGGGATCAGGTACGTCAGCGTCAGGCCATCATCGGGTGTGGCTTCGAGGCACGACGGGTTCGATCCGCCACCGCCAGCGCCCGGATCGGCGACGCTCACGTTTCCGTTCTCATCAACGATGTCGTAGCCGTCGGCTTCCATCGCATCCCAGAGTGTGGCTTTGAGCGCCTGGAAGCCGGGATTAGTCGCTCCGTCGTAGATGCCCAAGCCTCCGACTTCTGAAATCGTCTCGGGGCAGTAGGGGCCGTCTTCGAGCGGGTTGGCTCCGAACGAAACCTGGTAGCATTGCGTCGCCGTGCCGTCGCTCAGCGTGCAGTCGACGAGCGTAGCCGCGCCGACCAAGTTGGAGGTGAGCAGGGCGGGATCGAAGACGGCGTCGCTGCTAACGATTGCGTCGGACGTATCGGCGGAATCGCAAGCCGAGGGCATCAGCGCGAGAGCGACGAGCAGAAGAGGAAATGGGCGCATGACGGTAGGGCTGTGGAGAGAGGGCGGTAGTCCATCGAGCAGGCATCCGATGGGATGTGTCGACGCTGCGCCTGTGTCAAGGCGTGACGTTTGTGATAATGGACGAGAGGGTGGCGGCTTCTAGAAGCGCTGCGTCGCCTAGCATTCCTCCATCGAACAGGCCGTCTGCAATGCTACCCGAGACACTTCCTCCCCGATAGAGGCGCACTTCATCGCCGGTTTTGAGCCACGGCGCGGAGATCACGAGCGACTGAAATGCCTTGCCAGGCGCGATGGCGAGCGCGGCGCCGTCTCCTTGGAGCGAGACGAGGGTCCCGGCCGACTGGGAAGACGAGAACGTGACGGCGACCGTGGGCTGGGTCGAGGCCGTGCCCGGCGTCTGGGCCATCCGTCCCGATGCGCCTGCCGCGACGAGGATGCCGCCGGTGATCTCAAAGTCGCCGTTGTAGTCAATGGCACCCTGCTCGGGCCGCGTCCCCGGAGCGGGGCCGTTGATGGCGAGGCAGCCACCGGTCATCACGATGGATCCGTTCGAGTCGATGCCGTCGTTGCCCGACGTGACGATGATCCGCCCGCCGTTGAAGATCATGTCGTACGGGTCGCCCGCCGACTCGACGCCGTTCGGGTCGTCGCCGTCGCCGGACAGGTTGAATCCGTCGTCGGTCGCGACTACGGTGATCGTGCCGCCGTTGACGACCAGGTCGCCCAGCACCACTTCGATGCCTTCGTAGCTCCGCGTCACCGTGACGTCGCCGCTGTTGATCGTCAGCGAGAGATCGGCGTGGACGGCGTCGTCGGCCGTGGCGATCTGGGTCGTCGCCGCCGTTGATGACGATCATGTCGTCGGAGTGGACACCGTCGTCCGATGCGTCGATGGTGATCGTGCCGTCGTCGATCACGATGAGGACTCCGGCTTTGAGGCCCTTGGTCGAGGCATCGCCCGGCGTCACACCCGAGCCGCCGCCCGACCGCAGCGCGAGCGTTCCACCCGAAACGAGCGCGTCGGTCTCGGCCGAAAGCGCGTCGCCGTCGGCGTCGACTACAGTCGTACCGCCTGCGATGAGCACGTAGCCCAGGTCAGCGTCGCCGTCTTCGTCGGATTTGAGACCGTCGCCGCCTGCCGTCACGTCGAGCGCACCGCCCCGAACGACGAGGTAGTCTTTGCCCCGAATGCCTTCGTCGGGCGCCGTGACGGTGATGGTGCCGCCTGCTATGACCAGACCGTCTTTGCTCGCGATGCCGTCCTCGAAGTTCGCGGTGACAGTGAGCGATCCGCCGCCGCCGATGGACAAGTCGTCGTCGCTCCAAACGGCGGCGTTCTGCTCGGCATTAGCCGGATAGCTCACGCCGTCGGTTACCGCATTCATCGATCCGTCGGCCAGGATGAGGATCGTCTTGTCACCCTCTACGACGCGGATGCCCGAGTCGCTCGTGTTCGTGATGTTGGCGCCGTCGAGCACCAGTTTCACGATGCCGTCGCTGGGCGAGTCGACCACGAGTTGGCCGTCGCTCAGGCTTCCCGTGACGACGTAGGTGCCGGGTGCGTTGACGGTGATCGTGCTCCCGTTGGCGCTGGCTCCCATTCCGTTGATGGTGGCGGACGAGCCGGTGAGCGTGATGCTCGTGGCTGAGGCGCGTCGTAGGAGTAGTCACCGGCGGCTTCGTGGTCGGCCGCGTTCGCTGCGAGCGCGTCGGCGACGGTGAACGGGTCGGTGTTGACGCCGGACACGTCGCAGGTGAGCGAGGTGAGTGCGAACATGGCGTCGCCGTCGCTGTCGGACAGGCTGCCGCTGTCGCAGGCGGTGAGCGTGAGGACGAGGGTGGCGAGGAGCCAGCGGGTGGATGCGTTCATGGTCGGAGAGGAGGATGTTGACCCTAGTCTCGGGACGCGATGTCCAGATCCTGTGCACGCGCCCGACCGTTTTCGTGCACCGCGCAGCCGGGGCCTGCTCGACACTCCGATCCGTCATCTCGCAGGTGACGCGCCCGTCCATGTTTGTCCTCGCGCTGCCCTCCCAAACGAAGCCCGTCCGCCCGCGCTACCCGGTCGAACGCGCGCTCTGGCTCGGCTCGCCAGGCATCACTGCGGCGGCATCGGGCCGACCAGTGCGCCTTGCACGACGAACACGTAGGCTATAGTAGTGGCGAGCAGGATGAGCGCTGCAACGCTGTGAAAGGTGGGGTTGCGGCTCCATGCCAGCACGCCAAAGAGCGGCACTTCGAGCAGAAACATCACCGGACGAACGTCGAGCAGAGGCGCGCCGAGCAGGATAGCGATGCCGAAACTGCTTACCGAAAACAGCATCAAAACGCCAAAGAATCCCCTTGGGCGCTCAAAGAAGTAGTCTCGCAGGTCGAGGGGAGTTTGGTCGCCTTCGGGCAGCGCGTCCGGCAGCACGTTGCATGCGGCGATGAAGAGGAGGACGGGACTGGTGAGCAGAAAGAGGAAGGACGGAAACGACGCCCAGACTGTGGAATGGCCGAACGCGTAGAAATCCCAGTAGAAAAACGTCACGCGCAGGAAGACGATGACCGCCCAGACCGGCGAGAGCCAGTGGAAGCGCACGTGTCGATGCTCCTGCACGAGTCGGTACGCGCTTTGAAGCAGGTCCGCGACGCCCAACCCCAGCACGAGCGAGACGAAGATGGTAATGTATTCGAACTGAGCGTCGTCCATCGGAAGGGGGGCGGGTGAGCGGAGGAGCAGTGACAGAACATGCCCGTTCCATCGAAGATTGCCCGGTGACTGGAAGACAGGAAGGCGCGCAGTTTGGAAGAGCAGGCCGCGTACACGCTCGGCTACGGCTCCATCTCCTCACGCCACCTGGTGTGACCACATAGGAAGCCTGACCGTCACCGTCGTCCCTTCTCCGGGCACGCTCTCGGCTCCGACGCTCCCGTTCATCGCTTGGGCGAGCGAGCGGACGATGCTCAGGCCGAGTCCGGCGCCTCCACCGGACCGAGACGCGTCGGCACGGACCGAGCGCTCGAACACGTGGGGCAACACATCGGGCGGAATGCCGCTGCCCGTATCGGCGACGGTGACGGCGACGTTGCCGCCCGTGACGTGAGCGCCGAGCGTGACGCGTCCGCCCGTCGGCGTGTGACGGAGCGCGTTGGATACCAGGTTGGCGAGGATCTGCGCGAGCCGGTCTACGTCGGCCTGGACCGGATGCACGTCGTCCACTTCGACAGCCAGATCGACGCCCGCGCTCTTGGCTTGCGCCTCGAACAGCGTCGCCGTGTGGAGGAGCGCGTCGGCGGCGTCCACGCGGGCTGGGTGGATCGGGAGTTCGCCTGCGTCGGCGAGGGCGAGCGTGTGGAAGTTCTCGATGAGCCGAGCCAACCGCTGCGCCTCGACGCGCGCCGCACGGATGCGCTCGGGCGTGGGCGCCAGTACGCCGGTTTCGATCAGTTCGAGCGTACCCAGGACAGCCGTGACGGGCGTGCGCAGATCGTGCGATACGTCTGCCGTCATCCGCTGGCGCAGGGCGGTTGCGTTGGCGAGCCGGGTGCTCATCGTGTTGAAGGCATCGGCGAGCGCGCCCACCTCGTCGGAGGTCGTGACGGCAACCGACTGGTGGAGGTCTCCCGCAGTGACGGCTCGCACGGCGTTGGTGAGCGTGCCCAGCGGCTGCGTGGTCCGTCCGGCGAGCCACGCGCCAAATCCGAGTGCGAGAACGAGCGCGCCCGCCAGTGCAGCGGCGAGGGCCGTCGTGGACGAGGCGATGAACCGCGCTTCGGGACTG
Organism: Rhodothermales bacterium; assembly: GCA_963793245.1. GTDB lineage: Bacteria > Bacteroidota > Rhodothermia > Rhodothermales > BA12 > CAXBBB01. The sequence goes on along the minus strand of CAWBZG010000001.1, from coordinate 57,698 downwards.
TCGCCGGGAAAGTCGGCCAGCATGTTAGCGGCGTTGCGGGGGACGAAAGCCGTTCCCAGGCGGCTTCCGTCTACCAGGATCGCGCGTCCTGCCGCCTGCTCGCTCGGCGAAAGGCTATCGCCCACCGCGTGCCGGTCGAACGGTCGAAGCACGTAGCCCTGAGCATCCGCCAAACCGAACGCGATGCCGTCGCCGAGACTCACCGGCGATGGAAGGCTGCTTTCGCGGCGAGGCCGTGGTTGCTCGCGACGACCAGGAGGAGTGATTTGCGTGTCATCGAGTCGTGGCGGTTGGCGACGAGGCGGCGGCTGCGGACGGCTGGGTTCGGAGCGGGGTACGTCGCCGGTCAGCGTGCCCTGGGTTCGGGCTTCCGATTCCACGCGTTCGACGAAGACCTCGAACGCCTCCTCGACGACGAACCGCTCGAACGCCCGCGCCGTCGTCACGCGGACGGCGACAGCCACGAGCAGCGCTTCGAGCACGCATACCGCCACGAGCGCGATCGTCCACCGGGTGCGGAGTGAGCGGATTCTCACGACGTCACCTTTGGCGCGAACCGGTAGCCCACGCCAAACACGGTGTCGATGTGCGACGGGTTTTTGGGGTCGGGTTCGATCTTGACGCGCAGGTTGCGCACGTGCGAGTCGACGGTGCGCTCGGATCCGTCGTAGTCGTGGCCGAGCACTTCGAGCAACTGGATCCGCGAGTGCGCACGTCCGGACGCGGACATGAGCGCGTGGAGAATGGCGAACTCGGCAGGGGTGACGTCGGCCAGCTTTCCGCTCACTTCGACCCGGTGCGCTTCGGGGTCGAGAACCACCTCGCCGCCGCGCAGCACGCCTTTGGGTTCGCTTCGTCGCAGGACGGCCTGTACGCGCGCCGCGACCTCGTGGAAGCTGAACGGCTTGGTGATATAGTCGTCGGCGCCGAGTCCTAAACCGCTGAGCTTGTCGGCTTCCTCGGCGCGCGCCGTGAGCAGAATGACCGGCGTCTCGCCTTCGCGCCGCAGCGTGCGGATGACCTCGAATCCGTCCATCCACGGCATCATCACGTCGAGCAGGATCAGATCGGGAGTCGACTCGCGTGCGGCGGCAAGCGCCTGCTTTCCATCCGCTGCCGTCACGACGTTGAACCCCTGCGCCTCAAAGAAGTCGCGCAGCAGATCCCGGATAGTCGGTTCGTCGTCAGCGATGAGGAGGGTTCGGGGCATGAGAAGAGCGGGGCGGGTGGTAAGATCGCACGTGCAGAGCAGATAGAGGCTTGCGCCCAACCTGACGCGTGTGCCGCCTGGGACTACTCGGATTGGAGCGTCCGCACGTCCTCGATGAGCTGCGTCACGGAGGCCGTGTTCATGCCGTTGTAGACGCCTCGGATGCGGCGGTTGCCGTCGATGAGGAAGAAGCTTTCGGTGTGCGTGAACGCAGCATCGGGTGCGGCGATAGTTTCGCCGAGATCGTCGTCGGCGAAGTAGGCGCTCTTTCCGAGCGCGTAGATCACGTCGCGCTCGCCGGTGAGCAGGTGCCACTTGTCGGCCAGCACGCCCATCTGCTCGGCGAACGCTTCGAGCACGGCGACGCTGTCGGCGTCAGGCGTGATCGAGTGCGAGAGCAGAGCGACGCCGTCGTCATCGGCAAACGTAGTCTGGACGCGCTTCATGTTGGCCGTCGTCATCGGGCAGATGCCGGGACAGACGGTAAAGAAGAAGTTGGCGACGGAGATCTGGCCGTCGAGATCGGCTTCGGTGATCGTTCGGCCCCGCTGATCGGTGAGGGAGAAAGCCGGAATCGCGTGGAAGTCGGCGGGGACTTCCTGGGCGGACGCGAACCAGTGCGGCGTGAAGTCGCCGTCGGCGTAGTAGGGAAGCGCGCTTGGGGAACTGGCGACCGGGCTGGCTTCGATGAGGGCTTGGCGCGCGTCGTCGCAGCCGACGACGACTACCAGCAGCCCGGCGGTCGCGAGGAGGAGGGAGCGGGTCATGTCGCGGTGGGGTTAGAGGTTGACGACGAGGCGTTCGTCGTCCAGTTCGTAGCAGAGGTTGGCGCGTTTGAGTCCGTAGATGCGCCCGTCTCTGGCTTCGTAGTTGGCGTAGAGGACTCCGTTTTCGCGCCACGCGCGTTGCAATCCGGCTTCCTGGCCTCCGGCGAGGTGGACCTCTTTGAAGAGCGCGCCACTGCGGTACCACTGGCGCTGGACGCCATCGGCCACGCCCCGTACGAAATGCGACTCGGACCGCAGCGTGCCGTCCTCCCACCACGTCTCGACGGTGCCGTGGCGCCGGTTGTTGGTGTAGGTGACGCCGCTCGCTCCGTTTGCCGTCTGGGTACCACCGCTCCGAGCGCCCCTGCTTCTTGCCCTCGACGTAGGTCGTCCGTTCGACGAGTTCGCCGTCCTGATAGGCAACAGCAGCTCCCGTAAACGGAGCGCCTTCGTGGTAGACGCGTCCCTCGTCCGCTTGGAGCGTCAGCAGGGAACGGTCGACTTTGGCGGGGCGGGTGGCGGTCCAGGCGGCGGCTCCTGCGAGGAGCAGAGCAGCAGCGACGAGGAGCGTGTTGCGGTTAACGGATCGCACTGGGAGTACCTTGATAATCGCCGGGGAAGAGGATGTAGTACCGGTCCAGATAGAGTTCATTCTGGATGTGATAGTGGTACTCGCTCGCCGAATTGTGCGGCGTCGTGCCGGTGTGACCGCCGGACTCGTCGAGGTCACTCGGGTACGTTCCGTCCGCGTCGCGGCGTCCGTAGAGGAAGAAGCCGTCCGCCATCACGCCGATCAGCGCGTCGTCGTCTTCGGAAAAAGAGACGGGTTCGAGGTGGTAGTGGTAGCTCTGCGGGCCGGTGTGCGCGCCGTTTACGTCGAGCGATCCGACGGCATTGGCAAGCGGGACGTTGGGGCCTTCCTGGTCGTTGTAGATCATGGCGCCGCTGACCGCGATGCCGATGGCCCCGAGTCCCGTCGCCGACGAGGACGAGGCTCGCGACGGGCTGGACGGGACGGTGAGCGCGTACGAGCCATTGAAGTCGTCGATGTTGCCCGGTGCCATCTGGTCGTAGGACGTAGAAGTCGGCTCGGCGAACAGCGGATGGTTGGTAGCCGCCGCTGCCGTCGTCCTGCCGTCCAGCGTACGGGCGGTCGTGTTGGACCAGTACGGCGAGGTGTGGTTGGGATAGCCGTTCGACTCGATCAGCACGTCGGAGCCGTCGAGCATGACCGTGACGTTGTCGGTGTCGAACTCGGCGTAGGCGGCGGCCAACACGCCGGTGGGCGCGCCGCCGTCGCTATCGCCATCATCGTCGTTAGCGGTGTTCGAGTCGCAGGCGGGAAGCAGAGCGAGGACGACGAGTGCAGCGGCTGCCGTTCCGCGTCCGAAGGAGGAGATATTCATGAGGGTGGAGGTAGAGGATGTGGTTAGTCTACCGGAGACATGTTCAGGATCTGTGCAGAACGTGGTGGCAAGGAGATCTCTGTCTGCTCTCGCGCTTGAAGCAGTTTCCCGCTCCCGTCGCCGCCGACTCAGTGGTGGTCGTGCGGTCCGGGGAAGGCGTGCGAGTGTGCCGCTGGAGCTTTTGCCGTGGCCGCGTTTGTCGGCGCGTTGCCCATCATCGCATCGTTGGGCGGAGGTCCGCCGGGTCCTACCGGGGCCACGTGGCGGACCTCCGCCCGGACCGCCCGTGTTCTGGGTTGCGTCACACGTCTGGCCCGATCCGGCGCCTTCGAGGGCGCAGCCGTACTCGCCGCGGAAGCAGCCGACGAACTGGTTGGTGCCGGGCGCAGCCACGTGGTAGTGGTAGCCGCGCACGTCGTCGGTGTGGCCTCGGCACGCGTCCAGATCCGTCGGCTCCTGGCCGTCAGCGTTCAGTTGAGCGTAAAAGGGGAAGCCGTCGAGCGCGTAGCCGATCATCGCTGCGTGGCCGTCGGTCTGATCGACCTGTGTGCCGCAGCCCGTCGCCTCGTGGTAGTGGTAGCCTACGTTGAGGTTGACGTGACCGCCGCAGTCGTCGAACGGCGCGAGCGTGTACGCCCCGAGGATGTTGGCGGTAGGGGCGGCGGGAGCGAAGCTGATGCCGTTAAAGGCCACGCCCATCGGATCGCTCGTGCGGCCCGTCCCGCTGACCATGACGGGCTGCTTGGGAATGACGTAGGTGATCTGCGCTTCGGCTTCGAGGTACGACGTTTCGCACTGGACGCAGAAGTTGGCGTACTCGGCACCGACGTTGGGGTTGGCCGCCGCCGCACACGCCTCGCGCGTCTGTGTCGTGCGGACGTTGCCAGCGTCGTCGTACATCCGCCAGAAGTCGTCGTCGTAAAACGTGTCGAGGTTCTCGATGAACGCCCCATCGACATCGTAGGCGACGCCGCCTTCGGGCCAGATGCCGCCCTGCGAAGCGTCGTCCTGGATCGTGCCGGGGCACCAGGGGCCAGCCGAATGGTCGACCGGCGTGGTGTTGACCGAAAAGCGGATACAGGTGGTTTCTGTCCCTCCCGAGAGGATGCACTCTTCCTCGGTGATCTCGCCGACGATGGATGCCGTGACGAAGAGCGAGGTGTCGATTTCGCCCGCGATCAACTCGTCGCTGGCAGGATCAGTAGAAGTTGAGGAGCAACTGGCGAGAAGCAAACAGCCGCTGAATAGGAGGGCGATGTGGAAGGCGCGCATGGGATCGGCAAGGGTCGAGAGAAGACAGCTATCGTCCGGGAGACACAAACGGCTCTCCCGGTCATGCAGGCAGTCTAGCTCACCGATATCCAGAACTTGTGCAGACGTGACGACACGTGCTAAGTCCGCTTAAACCTGCTCCTCCGAGCAACTTAGCCTCGTGTCACTCGACGCGGAACGGGACCGAGAGCGCGCGGTCGCCCCAGCGGATGACCAGTCTTCCCCTATCGCCGTCCGGCTCGGCGACGATCTCCAACTGCTCGACGGGTGTCGTCAGCATTTCCAGCGTAAATGGGATGCGGCCTATGTCTTGCGTTTGATCGTACGAGTTGCCGTTCTGTCCGGTCTGCCCGTTCACGACGAGTACGCCGCCGTTGGCCTCCGGGACAGAGAATAGCGTCACGGTCCCTGCGCCCAGGCGAAGCGCGTTGGCACCTTCGCCGAGTACGAGCGGTCGGTCGGTCGTCAGGTGTGTTGCGCGGTCGGCGCCCGTGCGCCAGAGGCTGCCGTAGGGAACGACCGTGCCCCAGACCTGGCGCCCTCGGAGAGAGGGCTGTCCGTGGTCTAGGGTGATCGTTGCGCCGTCTACAGTTGCCTGCTCCTCTGCGCGTCCCGACAGCGCTCCGATCCCGCGACCGTCGGCGTCGAGTGCGGCGGCGCGGCGCTCAAACGCGTCCACGTCGAAGCCAGGCGCTCGGGTGACGAAGAGTTTGCGGGTCGTCTCGGCGGCGTCGAGCGTGTCGAGGCCGCCATCGGGTCCCAAGGTGACCGCCATCGCGCCTCGTGAAGGATGACGAACGGTCGCCGTCTGGCCGTGGCGCGTGATGGCAAAGTCGAGAATCGAACGGTTGGTCGCCATCGGTAGCGTTCCACTCGTCCCGCGCTGGAGCGCCAGATCGAACGCCGCGTGCGCGTACTCCACGAACGGAAGCGCGTCGGGGCCAGCAGCAAACGCGCGTCGCGACGCATCGCCCGCCTGCACGCGCACGCTATCCCCATCGCGCGTCATGCTCAGGGTTTGGACGACCTGCCCGCCAGCGTCGCGCGTCTGGGACGTATAGCCGACCATCCGGCTCTCGCCGTCGAGGTCGATGCGGGCCTCGGTCCGCTGCGTAGCGGGTACGCGTGTGATCAGCGTGACGTCGATGCCCCTGGCGTCGCGCACGACACGCTCGACGGCGACGGTGTCGGCTCCCAGGCGGGCCACGAAGACGGTGGCGTCGGCGCTAGCCGGATCGTCCGCAGAGGGCGCGCAAGCCGAGAGGGAGAGGGCAAAGGCGAGGGCGAGCAGCGAGCGGGTCATGAAAAGGGGGATAGGCGGGATGGTCTACTTTTTCTCCTCGCTTCGGCGAGACTCGTAGTTTACGCGCTCCCTCGTCCGTGTCTCCATGTATTTCCGCCTGTCCGCTCGCTCAGTCTTCGTGTGCACCGCCTGGGCAGTGCTGCTGACCGGATGCCAGACTTCCGCGGACGATCATGCGTCGCCTACCACATCGGGGACTCCCGCTGTCGTAGAAGGTCAGGCCGATCCCATCGGCGCTTCTTTGGCGCAGTTTCCAGAGGGCGCTCGCTCCGGCGCCGTCGTCTACGTCCCGGTGTATTCCCACATCTACCACAACGACGGCGACAGACGGTTCAAACTCGCGGTCACGCTGAGCCTGCGCAACACGGATCCCAGACGATCGGTCACCGTCGCATCGGTCGCGTACTACGACTCCGACGGCCGTCTTGTCCGCGAGTACCTCGACGCTCCTCTGACGCTCGGGCCGCTCGTCTCGCGTGCGTACGTCGTTGCCGCGAGCGATGACACAGGTGGTTCGGGCGCCAACTTCCTGGTGACGTGGTCGGCGGAAACGAGCGTGGCCGAACCGCTCATCGAGACGGTGATGATCTCGACGGCAAGTTCTCAAGGACTTTCGTTTACGGGACAAGCCCGAGTCGTGCAGCGGCTCGGAGAGGGCGAGTAGACTGTTTCTGCTGGATCACGAGGATCGCGTCAGGCGTCTCGGAGCATCTGTGCGAAGGCGTCCGGGAGTGGGCTGGCTTCGATGGCGCAGGCCACTTTCTCTACGTCGTAGGCGACCCGAACGAACTCAGTCGAGCAGTACGCAGGGTCCGTCTTGGGGCGCTCGGCGTCGATGGTCACCAGTGCGTAGCAGGCGCGCGGATCGCCGTCTTTGGGCTTGCCGACCGAACCTGTGTTGACGGCGTGGCGATAGGTGATTTCTTCCTCGTCCGTCTGAGCAGTCAGCGTCTTGTGATACGGCTTGTGCGTATGGCCGAAGAGCAGCACGTCGGCGCCTGCTCCGGCCATGAGTTTCAGCATCAGGTCGTCGGGGCGGTCCTCGAACAGATACTCGTTGATTCGGCGCGGGCTGCCGTGTACCATCAGCACCTCGACGGGCGCGGCGTTGCGGTCGCGTGGGGCGGCGAGGGTCAGGCGGATGTGGCGCGGGAGCGACCGCAGATAGCGCCGCGTCGACTGGGTGACGGCGCCGTTGGTGAAGGCGATGGATTCGGCTCCGCGCGCCCTGTCTTCGTCGGTGCGGTAGGCGCAGCCGCAGTCGTCGCTGCCCAATCCGACGCCCTCGTCGTAGTTGCCCGCAATCGTCGGGATGCCGCGCCGCCGAACAGCCGAGACGACTTCGTTGGGCCACGTCGCGTAGCCGACCAGATCGCCCAAGCAGTAGACGGCGTCGATCTCGCCGCGATCCAGGCGCGCGTCGATGTCATCCAGAACGGCTTCGAGTGCGGGCAGGTTGGCGTGAACGTCGGAGAAGACGGCGAACGTCGTGGGCATGGGAAGTGGGGTCAGAGAGTGGAGGTGTCGGCGAGAGCGCGGGCGACTTCTCGCGCGGTGTCGCGCGCCGAGCGTCCGACGCCGATCAGCGTGGCCGAGGCAAATCCGGTCCACTGCCCGTAGCCGACGAGCCAAAGCCGAGGCTCGCCTACAGAGCGCGTGCCGTCGACGGTGACGTGTCCATCGGAAACGACGCCGAGCGGATCCAGAAAGCCGAGCGCGGGCCGGAAGCCGGTACAGCAAATGACGGCGTCGACGGCTTCGTGGCTGCCATCGGCCCACACGACGCCAGACGCCGTGAACCGGGCGACGGGCGAACGGAGATCGTCCAGTCTGCCCGCCGCTTTCGCCTCGCGGACCGATGGCACCTGAACGATGTCGCCGAGTCCGTAGGGGCGACCAGGGTCTTCGCCGTTCTGGATCGCGTGGTAGCGGGCCGTCGCCGCGTCGAAGAGCACGCGCCCGTCGATGTCGGGCGGCAGAAACCGGGGCGTGCGCTCGACGACCCACGAAGCGCGGGCGACAGCCGAAACCTCGGCCATGATCTGGGCGCCCGAGTTGCCGCCGCCGACTACGAGCACGCGCTGACCTACAAACGGTTGGGGCGAGCGGTACGCCGACGAGTGAATCTGCACTCCACCGAACGCCTCGCGTCCCGGCACGTCGGGCGTAAAGGGCGCCGATGCCGTTCCCGTCGCCGCAACTACGGCGCGAGCGTACACGTTGCCTCGGTCGGTCTCGACGCGCAATCGGTCTCCGGCTCTATGGACGCCCGCCACGCGAACGGGACGCCAGACGGGAAGCTCGTAGCGGCTCTCGTACGCGTCGAGGTAGTCGAGTACGTCGTCGCGGTGCGGAGAGTCGGTCGCTGGCGCATCGCTGCTGGCGAGGTGGCGCGGCAGGAGGTAGCCCGGTAGCGACGACCATTCGGCAGGCGAGAACAGGCGCAGCGAATCCCACCCGATGCGCCACGCGCCACCCGGTCCGGGTTGGTCGTCAAGCAGGGCGAACGTCGCCTGGGTCTTGCGCAACTCGCGCGTCAGGTAGTAGCCGACCGCGAGCGCGGCCTGGCCGCCTCCGACCACGACGATATCGCGCTGATCGAACGGCAGCGACTCGCCGTCCGCTAGCGGAGCACTCGGCAGGGTTGGAGAGCCAATCGTCATCGGGCCGGGCGCGATCCGCGAACCGTCACGCTGAACAGCGGCGCGTCGGCACCTTCGGGCAGCAGGCCAGACGGGAGATCGATCGGGCGCTGGGCCACGACTTCGACGCCGTCGAATCCAGCTTGGGAGATCAGCGCGAGGTACGCGTCTTGGTCCATCGCTCCGGCGACGCATCCGGCGTAGAGTTCGGCGGACGCTCGGATGGCGGCGGGAAGCTCGCCTCGGCTCACCACGTCCGACACGCAGAAGTGACCGCCCGGGCGCAGCACGCGGAACGTCTCGGCGAACGCCTGCGCTTTGTCGGGGACGAGGTTGAGCACGCAGTTCGAGACTACGACGTCGACGCTCGCGTCATCGAACGGCAGCGCTTCGATGTCGCCCTGCTCAAACCGGACGTTGGCATAGCCGAGACGCTGGGCGTTTTGCCGAGCCTTGGCGACCATCTCGGGCGTAAAGTCGACGCCGAGCACGTGGCCCGTTTCGCCGACGATGCGGCGGGCGACGAACGCGTCGAGTCCGGCTCCGGCACCCAGGTCAAGGACGGTCTGTCCCGGCGCCAACCCTGCGTGCTCGACCGGAAGTCCGCATCCGAGTTGCAAGTCCGCCGCCTCCTCGTAGCCATCGACGCCATCGTAGGCATCGCCGATCATGTTGATCTCGGTGAGGTTGTCGGCATCGGTGCTCGGACCGCAGCACGAGAGCGTGTCGCCGCGCGCAACCGAGGCGTACTTGTCGCGGACTGATTGGCGGAGCGTATCGGCGTCTGGGAGGGCGGACAATGTGGAGGTGTCGACGTTCATAGGAAGGCTGGGAGTTTGAGAGAGTGAAGGCGACGAGCGCGAGGACAGTTCGGACGGAGCGCCCTCGACGTAGAGCGAGCGAAAGCCGAGCAGACGATCCAGCCCGACGCGCAGTGGATCGCCCACGTCCGAGTCGATTTCGGACTGCACGAACAGGGTGATGGGGCCGCCGGAAGCATGGAGTGGGCGCCGAGCGAACCCAGTGTCATCGCGGGGCGCGTTGGCTTCGGCGACGACGAGCAAGACCGTCCCTCCGCAGCACCCGTGTCGCGGAGATTGGCGAAGCGTGAGTGCTCCTCCGTTCTCGAGAACGTGAGCGGCGGCCCCGGAAGTGACTTCGACCTCGATCATCGGGCCAGAGCGCGGGCCGCAAAAGCCGGGCGTGTGCGGTTGGCGAATCGGACGAGCGCCAGCATTAGCGGCACCTCGATCAGCACGCCGACGACAGTCGCCAACACCGCTCCGCTCGTCACTCCGAACAGGACGATAGCGACGGCGACCGCCATCTCGAAGAAGTTGCTCGCCCCGATGAGTCCGGCAGGCGCAGCGACGCGGTGCGGGACGCGCCACAGATACGCCCATCCGTACGCCAGCGCGAAGACGAACAGCGTCTGGAGCGTCAGCGGGACGGCGATCAGCGCGATGTCGAACGGTGCGGCCAGGATCTGATCGGCCTGAAACGAGAACAGGAGCACGAGCGTCAGCAGCAGCGCGACGACGGTCACCGAACCGAATCGCGCCAGAAACACGCCGTCAAACCACGCCGCTCCCTTGGCCCTGACAGCGCCCAGCGGACGAGCGCTCCCGCCGCCAGCGGCACGACGATGTAGAGCACGACCGAGTAGAGCAGCGTCTCCCACGGCACGACAATGTCGGCGACTCCGAGCAGCAGCGCGACGATGGGCGCGAACGCAACCAACATGATCAGGTCGTTGATCGCCACTTGGACGAGCGTGTAGGCTGGATCGCCGTCGGTGAGGTAGCTCCACACGAACACCATCGCCGTGCAGGGAGCGGCGCCCAGCAGGATCGCACCGGCGACATACTCGCGCGCCAGGTCGCCGTCGATTAGCGGTGCGAACAGCACTTCGAGGAAGAACCACGCGAACGCGAACATCGAAAACGGCTTGACCAGCCAGTTCACGACGAGCGTAACGGTCAGCCCTCGCGGTTGTCGGCGAACGCCGAGGACGCTCCGAAAATCGATCTGGAGCATCATCGGAAAGATCATCGCCCAGACCAGGACGGCGACCGGAAGGTTGACCTGCGCGATGGAAAGGCCGCCGAGCGTCCGAGGCACAGCCGGGACCAGCGCCCCAAGCGCGACGCCCGCCCCGATGCACAGCGCGACCCACAGGCTGAGGTAGCGCTCGAAAAAGCCGAGATCCTTGTTTCGCCCCTGTGCGGACGGCGTCTCGGTTGCGAGGGAGAGGTCGGGCATATCGTAAAGTCGCGCGGGCGTAAGAGGGTGTTGAGTTTCCGTCGTCCCGGCCCACGAGCCGGGACCCGAGAGTTCAAAAACGACGCACTACGATTCAGACCACTGGGTCCTGGATCAAGTCCAGGACGACAAGTCTGGGAGTTCGAGCAAAGATGTCAATCCTCAACGGCCTATAATGACTCAGCAGCAGTCGGCGTCGCCGGGCGTTGCCGGAGAGAGAGCGGCGAGAACTGGGTTGAGAAACGCCGAGAAGTCATCGGCGAGAGCGCGCAGGGCGGAAGCGTCGACGCAGTAGCAGGAGCGCGGCCCGTCGATCTCGCCCTTGATGAGACCGGCTGACTTGAGCGCTTTGAGATGCTGAGAGACCGTCGCCTGGGCGAGTGGCAACTCGTCGACAACCTCGCCGCAGACGCACGAACCGCGTTCGGCCAAGGTCTTGAGTATGGCGAGGCGGGCGGGGTGTCCAAGGGCTTTGGCTACCTCGGCGAGGCGAGCGAGGTCAGCGGGGAAGAGGTCTGTTTTGGATTGCATGCCAATCTTTTATCGTATGTATACGATACGAAGCGATTGCCTCCGGATCAACCTCTCGAGTGCCTTTCTCGCAGAGGGACAGGCTTGGGCGGACTGCTATGTCCTCTGATCTGTGCCTAGCTTGCAGCATGTCCGCTGCCGTCTCTTCTCCTCCCTGGTCGCGCCGCACGGAAGTGGCGGTGACGGCGGCGTTCTGGCTGCTGCTCACCGTATTGCTGCTGCTGAGGCGTGCGCTCTTGCCGTCGGGCGTCGTCACGCTCACGTCGGCGGCGGTCGTGGGGACGATCTTGGAGTACGCGTTCTGGATCGCGTTGACGCCCGCCGTTTTCTGGCTCGTCCGCACGCTTCCGCTCCGTCGGGGAGCCGTCGTGCAGCGGCTGATCGTCCACGTCGGGATCGGGCTGATCGTCGCCGCGCTGATCGAGTTGACGCGGACGGCGCTGCTGCTCGGCCTGATCGACATCGGATGGATCGAAAGTTTGCCGCGTCGGGCGTTCGGCGGCGGAGGGCGACGCGGAGCCGAGATCACAGCGTGGGGATCCGTGACACGGTTTCAGTTTCTGGACGAGTTCGTGATCTACACCGGCGTGCTGGCAGCGGGCGTAGCGCGAATGTCGTTTCTTCGTGCGCTCGACCGCGAATCCGAGGCGGGCCGACTGGAAACCGAGCGCGCCCGGCTCGAAACGCAACTCGCCGACGCCCGACTCGACGCGCTGCGGATGCAACTCAACCCGCACTTCCTCTTCAACGCGCTCAACGCCGTCAGCGCCTTCATCGAGCGCGATCCCGAGCGCGCCCAGACGATGATCGCTCAACTCGCGGGCCTGATGCGCCGCGTCCTCGACGGCGACGCGCGACTGGAAATCCCGCTGGCCGACGAACGCGCCCTGCTGCGCGACTACTTCGCCATCCAACAAGCCCGCTTCGGCGACGCGCTGACGGTCGACTTGGACTTCGCGCCCGATACGCTCGACGCGCACCTGCCACCGCTGCTCCTCCAACCGCTCGCCGAGAATGCCGTCGAGCACGGCGTCAGCAGGTTGGTCGATGTGGTGGGCAGTATCCAGGTAATCGCTGTCCGCGAGCAGTCCGACGGGCACGACCGTCTCGTCCTCACCGTCAGCGACAACGGACCCGGCATTGACCCGGACGCGTCAATGGGCGGTGTCGGTCTCGCCAACACGCGCAATCGGCTAGCCGCGCTGTACGGCGATGCCGCATCGTTCATGCTCAACCGGGTCGATGGCGGCACGCGCGCGACCGTGATTCTGCCGTTCCACACGACACCGACTCACCGCTAGATCCGCCGTGTCCGCCCTCCGCATCCTGATCGTAGACGACGAGCCGCCCGCCCGTCAGCGCCTGGCCGACCTGATCGGACGCGAGACGGACGCCGACGTGATCGGCGAGGCGGCGACGGGGATCGCTGCCGTCGAGCGCATCCAGGCCGACCGCCCCGACGTCGTGTTTCTCGACGTGCAGATGCCGGGGCTGACCGGACTGGACGTGGTCCGCGAAGTCGGCGCCGACGCCATGCCTGCCGTCGTGTTCGTGACGGCGTACGACCGCCACGCCGTCGAAGCGTTCGAACTGGCCGCGCTCGACTACCTGCTCAAACCCTACTCGGTCGAGCGCTTCCGCCAGGCGCTGAGCCGGGTGCGTGCCAGCCTCGACGCGCGGCAGCAGTCGCCCGACACAAGTACCGACGCGATCCGCGACCAACTACGCGCCCTGCTCGGACAAACCGCAGAGCCGTCGCCGACGTACGCCGCTCGGATTTCGGTCGAGACGCGCGGGCGGGTCCGGTTCGTGCCGGTCGATTCGATCGACTACTTCACGTCGGACGGCGCCTACATTGAAGCGCACGCCCAAGGCGAGACGCACGTCATAAGGGAGCGGATGCAGGATCTGGAAGCGCGCCTCGACCCGGCCCTATTCGCCCGCATCCACCGCTCGACGCTAGTGCGGCTAGTGGCAATCGACTCGCTCCTGATCGGTCGACAGGGCGACTACGCCGTCCGCCTGCTCGACGGGACGCGGCTACCCCTCGCACGCGGTCGACGGGACGATCTGGAGGCGCGGCTTTCGGGTCAGGTCTGAGGCAAAATCGGAGACGTTACATACCAAGACTGGGGCTGAACTTCTGATGCTCAACTGGATTGGTTCGGCCTGATCTCGGTCCGGCGTCTCGGACGCGGAGAGAGCGAGCGTCAGCCGGAGCGAGTCCCGCCTTGATCTTTGCTTCTTTGCATCAAGGCAAGGAAGGCCAAGCGCAGCGGAAAGCGGGAGTCCAGAAAAATGGCGTCGCACATCCGACCGACGGGATGATGCGAGAGTCGTGCATATTTCAGACTCAGGAGACAGTTGTGGATCCCTGCCTTCGCAGGGAAGACGACCAAATAGCCTATCAATCGCGTCATCTGCAGAGTAGAAAGACCGCATTAGACTCTCGGCAAAAAGGCGTCGATAGCGCATAGCTGCACTTCGTGACACGGGGCTGCACTTGGGCGCCGAGGGCGCAACGCGGTATGGAAAACCTCCGTTTGGGTGGGGAAACGAGCACTTCCGCTCGCCGGATCAACCCCGAACCGATGAACACGAACCCTCTCGCGGCACCGCGCCGCACGCCCGTCCTCCGCCTGCTGAGCACGCTCGCCTTCCTCGTCGCTGGCTTGGTGGCTTTTGCATCGACAGCCCACGCCCAACGCGGCCAACGCCAGCAAGGACCGCCCAACGGCGAACGCATCGAACAGCAGATGACGCAGTTGTCCGAGGCGCTCTCGCTCACCGAAGCGCAGGCGACACAGATCCGCGCCATCCTGACCGCGCCTCGCCCCGAGCGCGGCGACCAGGCAGACAACCGCTCAATGTCGCGCGAAGAGCGCCAGGCGCAGCGCGAGCAGCAGCAGACCGAGACCAACGGCAGGATCGAAGCAGCTCCTGACGCCCGAACAGGTCACCAGCTATCGCGCTTGGGTGGCTGAGCAGCAGGCCAATCGCCCGCAGCGCGGTCGTCGCGGCGGCGGTTCCTAATCCTGCCTTTTACCCGGCCTCGGAATCTCTCCGGGGCCGGGCCTTTATCGATTTCTCGACCCGTTCCGTCATGTCTTTCGCCCGACTCCTCCTCGCTGCCGCTCTTCTGAGCTTGGCGCCCCTCTCCGCACACGCCCAAACCGGGCGCGCCTCGACCGTCGAGGTGACCGGGTCGGTTCGCGATGCGGGCGATCAGCAGCCGCTCGCTGGCGCTACCGTTCTGCTCGTGCGCGATACGCCGGACAGCCTGCGCGTCGGTGGCGCGGCGGGAGCGGACGGATCGTTTGCCCTTCGCGTCGCGTCTGGCACCTACCGGATGCGCGTCACCTTTGTCGGCTACCTGCCGCTCGTTCGGACGGTCGAGGTTGCTCGTCCTGGACTGGCACTGGGCATGTTGGAACTGGCGGTCGACCGAGATGCGTTGGACGAAGTCGTCGTCGAGACGCTGCGGCGGCGCGTCGAGGTGCGGGGCGATACGACAGCGTTTTCGGCGGATGCGTTCGCCACGAACCCGGACGCCGACGCGCAAGACCTGCTCTCCAAAATGCCCGGCGTCGTCGTGGCGGATGGGCAGGTGACGGCCCAAGGCGAAGCGGTTCAGCGCGTGCTCGTCGACGGACGTGAGTTCTTCGGGACCGACGTTCAGGCTGCCCTGCGCTCGCTTCCCGCCGACATCGTGCAGGAGATCCAGGTGTTCGACCGGCAGAGCGATGCGTCTCGGTTCTCGGGCTTCGACGACGGCACGACCGAGAAGACGGTCAACATCGTCACCCGGCCCGATGCGCGTAACGGCAGCTTCGGGCGCGTCTTCGCGGGCGGTGGAGCCGAAGGCGAATACCTCGCCGGGGGCAACGTCAGCATCTTGGATGGCGAGCGCCGGATCACGCTTCTGGGCCTGA
The DNA here is from genome assembly GCA_963793245.1 of Rhodothermales bacterium. GTDB lineage: Bacteria > Bacteroidota > Rhodothermia > Rhodothermales > BA12 > CAXBBB01. The sequence continues at coordinate 42,373 of CAWBZG010000001.1, read as the reverse complement.
CCAACAACGTCGACCAGCAGAACTTTGCGACCGAAGACCTGCTCGGCGTCGTCAGTAGCGGTGGCGGACGGCAGCGGCGCGGCGGTGGAGGTGGCGGCGGTCAGCGCGGCGGCGGACGGGGCGGCAGCGCGGACGTGAGCAGCCTGGTCGTCGGCGATCAGTCGGGCGTCAACTCGGCCAACGCGCTGGGCGTCAACTACACCGACAAACTGCTGGGCGGCGCGCTTGCCTTGACCGGTAGCTACTTCTACAACGCGACCGACAACACGCTCGCCTCAGGCCTCGACCGCGACTATACGACCGGCGATGCCATCACGCAGCGCTACGCTCAAAGCGACAATGCCGAAAGCACCAACACCAACCACCGCGTCGCGTTGCGGGCCGAGTACAGCGCGTCCGAGCGGACGCAGATCGTCGTCCAGCCGCGCTTGACGTTCCAGGACAACACGTCGACGGGCACGCTCTTGGGTGCGACTACGCTTCCCTCGGGCGCCGCCATTGCCACGACGCGCGTCGACGATCAGGCAGAGGGATCGGCACTTTCGGCATCGGGCAGCTTGCTCGTCCGGCATCGGCTCGCGGCTCCCGGTCGGACGATCACGCTAAGCGTCGACGGGCAGGTGAACGACCGCCAGGACGACAGTCAACTCGCCACGTCGCTCTTCGACGCAGACGGCGACGCTCCGACGCTCTCAACGCAACTCTTCGACACCGACGCCCTGTCGCGCGGCGTCTCGGCCCGGCTGGGTTTCACCGAACCGCTGGGCGAAAGCGGCCAACTCCAGTTCAACTACCGCCCGAGCATCGAGTGGACCTCGTCGGACCGCCTCGCCTTTCTGGGCGACGGCAGCGGCGCGTTCACCTTGCTCGACTCGGCGCAGACGAACCGGCTCGACCAGCGTTCGATCACACAGAGCGGCGGCATCGCCTACCGCATGGGCGACCGGCAGACCAGCGCGCAGATCGGTCTGGACGTGCAGCACGAGCGGCTGGAAAGCGAGCAGATGCTTCCCCTCGTCACGAACGTCGACCGGACGTTCTGGTCCTTCTTGCCGTCGGCTAGGGTGCGCCTGACGCTGGGCGAAGGCGCACGGCTCAACCTCGACTACCGCGCCCGGACGCAGACGCCGTCGGCGTCGCAGGTGCAGGACGTGATCGACACGACGAACCCGCTGCAACTCACGTCCGGCAACCCCGACCTCGTCCCCTCGACGACGCACACCCTCCGCGCCCGCCTCAACCGGACCGATGCAGAGGGCGGGACCGTTCTTTTCGGACTGCTCAGCGGATCGTACGGCTTCAACACGTTCGCGAACGACACGCGCTTCGCCCTGACCGATACCGAAATCGCGCCCGGTATCGTCCTGCCTGCAGGCGGCACGTTTACCCAATCGCAAAACGTCGACGGCGCGTGGAGCGCCCAAGCGCTCGCCAGCTACGGTCGCCCGATCCAGTTTATCCGCAGCAACGCCAACCTGTCGCTGGGCACGTCCTACGCGCGCCTCCCCGGATTCAGCAACGGAGCCGAGACGACCTCCAACCAGTTCGACATCGACGGGCGCGCGTTCGTCGGCAGCGCCATCAGCCCGCGTCTCGACTTCTCGGTCGAATACGCCGCGCGCTACACGCAAGCCACCTCGTCGACCGAGTCGCTGAACGACACCTACGTGCGCCACCTGACCGGCGCCAAACTGTCGTGGCTTCCCTGGGACGGATTGGTCCTGTCGTCGGACGTGAGCGCGATTCACTACACCGGTTTCGCCAGCGCCGACCTGCCGACGCAGATCCTGTGGGGCGGACGAGTCGGCTATAAATTCCTGGCCCGCGACGTGGCCGAGATCAACCTGACCGTTTCGGACCTGCTCGACCAGCAGTCCGACATCGACCGCACCGTGACCGAGACGTACCTGCAAAACAGTCGCAGCAACGCCCTGGGCCGCTACGTGATGCTCAACCTGACGTACAAACTGCGCACGTTCGGTCGGTGACACTGGCTGCGCGTGATGACCCTGCTTTCCGGCATCACGCGCAGTCCGCGGGGTACAAGCCTCGCCGCTTTACCGCGCAAAAAACTTCTGCGCTGCGTCGACCGATTTGGGCAGGACGAAGACGAGCGCGCGGTCGCCGGGATTGATCTGCGTGGTACCCGTCGCGATCTCGACGCTGTTGGCGTGGATGACGGCGGAGACGAGCAGACCTTTGGGTAACCGCATCTCGCTCAACGGCGCGCGTGTGGCGTGGGAGCGAGGAGCCGCCTCCAGTTCGAGGATCTCGGCGTCCATGCCGTGGACAGTGCCGACGCTGAGGACGTTCTTGCCCCGCAGGTACCGCAGCACCTCGCGCGAGACGGACAGTTTTTTGCTCACAGCCGCGTCCAGTCCAATCGACGCGGCAATCGGGATGTACGCGCTCTTGGACAGCAAGCCCACCGTCTTGCGCACGCCCAGGTGCTTGGCGATCAGGCACGTGACGAGGTTGGATTCCTCATCGTCCGTGACGGCTACGAACGCGTCCATCTCGCCCAGCCCTTCGCGCGCGAGCAGATCAATGTCGGTGCCGTCGCCATTGAGGACGAGGACGCCAGGGAGCAGTTCGGACAGGCGCTCGGCGCGTGCGCGGTCCGACTCGACCAGCTTGACGCTCTTGTTCTTGACCTGGCTGAGTTGCTGCGCGATGCGCGCTCCGGTCGCCGTGCCGCCCAGGATCATCACGTGCTGCAATCGGCTCTCGTCCTTGCCCAGCATCCGCGTCACGTGCGGCAGGTCGCGCGGGCGTCCCATGACGAACACCTGATCGCCGCTGCGCAGCTTTTCGCCACCGCCCGGCAGAATCGTCCGCGCGCCTCGGACGATGGACATGATGCGAAACGGCACACCGGGTAGCTTCTGAGCGACTTCGGCCAGCGTCAGGTCGAGGATCGGCGTCTCTTTGTCCAGCCGCACGCCGACGAGTTGCAGTTGTCCGTCGGCGAACGAGAGCACGTCGGTTGCGGCGGATCGGCGGATCAGGCGGACGATTTCGGACGCCGCGCTCTCTTCGGGCTGGATGACCAGGTCGATGCCGAAGTCGGCGGCTTTGAGGATGCTGTTGGTGCTGGTGAGTTCGTCGGATCGGACGCGCGCAATCGTCGTCGTCACGCCCAGCCGCGACGCTAGCATACACGCGATCACGTTGACTTCGTCGACGGCGGTGACGGCCACGACCATGTCGGCGCGCTGTATGCCGCAGCTTCCGAGTACATCGGCGCTCGTGCCCGAACCCAGAATCGTGAGTACGTCGAGCGTGTCGCGGGCGCGTTCGAGCGTAGCCGCGTCGTTGTCGACGACGACAACGTCGTGGTCTTCGAGGGACAGGATGCGAGCCACGTCGTAGCCGACTTCGCCCGCGCCGATGACGATGGCGCGCATAGTTCAGAATAGGGTGGCTCGAAAGGTACGAGGCGCGGACGGGGCAGTGGGTGCGGAGTGATCCACTTGACCACCCCGCCTTCGGCATCCCTCCTTCAAAAGAGGGGACTTCGCTCGACGCAAAGATCATCACCTAATCCGCCGACTCAGCATTCGTCCTCCCCTTTTCAAGGGGAGGTGGCCGCAGGCCGGAGGGGTCCGCGGTAGCCCACCGACATCATCCCCGCTGCGCTTTGAACCAGTCGACGGTCGTGCGCAGGCCGTCGGCGATCGACACCTGCGGCTCCCAGCCCAGCGCCTCTTTGGTGTGCGCGTAGCTCAGGACGCTGCGCATCTGCTCGCCGGGCTTGGCGTCGACGTGCTGCTCTTCGGTGTGGCCTCCGGTGTACTCGTTGATCGTGCGAAAGAGCGTCACCACGTCGGTTTCGACACCCGTCCCGACGTTGAAGATGCCGCTCTGCTCATGCTCCAGCGCCGCGAGGTTGGCCCGTACGACGTCGCCGACGAAGACGTAATCGCGCGTCTGCAAGCCGTCGCCGTTGACGACGGGCTGGTGGTGGTCGAGCATCTTCTCGGCGAAAATCGCGATCACGCCTGCCTCGCCGTGCGGACTCTGACGCGGGCCGTAGATGTTGCCGTAGCGCAGCGCGGCGTACTGGATGCCGTGCGTCTGCTGGTAGAAGTAGAGGTATTTCTCCGTCACGAGCTTGGTGATGCCGTACGGTGATAGCGGCTGGAGCGGATGCGATTCGTCCTGAGGTACATAGTCCGGCTCTCCATAAATGGCCCCGCCAGTCGACGCGAACACGACCTTTTTCAACCCGCTCTCGCGTCCAGCTTCCATCAGGTTGAGAAACCCGTCGACGTTGACGCTGGCGTCGAAGCGCGGATCGGCGACGCTCTTGCGCACATCCATCTGCGCGGCGTGGTGAACGATCACGTCGGGACGGTGCGATCGGATCAGATCGGCGGCCTGCTCGCTTCGGATGTCGACCTCGTGGAAGTGTGCCGCGTCGGGGACGTTGTGACGGAAGCCGCCCACGAGATTGTCCATCACGTGAACGTCGTGGCCCTTGGCGACCAGAGCGTCAGCGATGTGGGAGCCGATGAATCCGGCGCCGCCGGTGACGAGAATGCGCATGTCGAAGAGGAAAGGTGGGACGAGAGCGAGCGCGCAAGATAGCCGCGTGGCCGTACGAATCGCCTCAAAGAGCAGGTCGGTGCGCCCTATCTTGAACCGCATTCTCTCTGCTCGCCATGACCGATACACTGTTTACCCACCTATCGTCCGAGGGCGGGGCGCGTCTCGTCGACGTAGCCGAAAAGGGAAGCGCAACCCGCACTGCCGTTGCCGCCGGACGCGTGCAAGTCGGAGCCGAAGCCGCTCGGTTGATCGCCGAGGGCAGCGTCCGTAAGGGCGACGTGTTCTCGGTCGCACAGATCGCGGGCATCTTGGGCGCCAAGCAGACGAGCCGCTTGATTCCGCTGTGCCACGACGTCCAGGTCAAAGGCGTCGAAGTAACGCTCGAACTCGACGAGGCCGGAGACGCAGTCGATGTGCGCGCATTTGTCAAGACGGTCGGTGAAACCGGCGTCGAGATGGAAGCGCTGACCGCCGTCTCGGTCGCCTCGCTGACGGTGTACGACATGTGCAAGTCGATCAACAAGGAGATCGCCATATCCGACATCCGCTTGCTCGCTAAGACCGGCGGACAGAGCGGCGACTACTTGCGCCCTGCCGGGGACGGCCGCTAACCCACTCTTTTCTTGGTCATCCTGAGCGCAATCGAAGGACCTCCGAACTATGCAGCTTACTCCAAGTCAGGAGATCCTTCCCTTCGACTACGCTCAGGGCAGGCTGACAGGCTCAGGATGATGGTATAGAAAGGACGCTGCCAACTGTCTGACCCGGCCCAACCTCACTCCTCCTCACTCTTCGCTCTCATGGAAATCTTTGGTGCCACCGCAGGCGTACTCATCGTCGCCGCCGTCATCGTCGGCACGTTCGTGCTGTTCTACTTCGTCCCCATCCGGCTTTGGATCGAGGCGACGACGAGCGGCGTCCGCGTACCGATCTCGACGCTGATCGGGATGCGGTTGCGCGGCGTCTCGCCCGTTTCCATCGTGCGTCCGCTGATCATCGCGCACAAGGCAGGCATTCCCGTCACGCCGAACCAACTCGAAACGCACCACCTGGCTGGAGGCAACGTGCGCCGCGTCGTCAACGCCCTGGTCTCGGCGGATAAAGCGCGCATCGACCTGCCGTTCGATCAGGCGACGGCCATCGACCTGGCCGGGCGTGACGTACTCGAAGCCGTCCAGGTGTCGGTCAACCCGCGCGTGATCGAAACGCCTCCGATCTCGGCCATCGCCAAAGACGGCATCCAGTTGCGCGCCATCGCACGCGTGACCGTCCGGGCCAACATCAAGCGGCTGGTCGGTGGCGCAGGTGAGGACACGATCATCGCACGCGTCGGCGAAGGCATCGTCTCGACCATCGGCTCTGCTCAGTCGCACGCCGCCGTTCTCGAAAACCCGGACGCGATCTCCAAGACGGTGTTGGCCAAGGGACTCGACAGCGGGACAGCGTTCGAGATCCTGTCGATCGACATCGCCGACGTGGACGTGGGCGAAAACATCGGCGCCAAACTCCAAACCGATCAGGCCGAAGCCGACCTGCACGTCGCTAGGGCCAAGGCCGAAGAGCGCCGCGCGACGGCTGTCGCTCAGGAGCAAGAGGAGCGCGCCAACCTGGTCGCCGCCGAAGCCCAGATCCCCAAAGCCATCGCCGACGCCTTTCGCAGCGGCAACCTGGGCGTGATGGACTACTACAACCTGCGCAACATTCAGGCGGACACGCAGATGCGCGAGTCGCTAGGCAAGCCCGAAGAAGGCGGCGGCATGGGCCGGTCGCTGTAACCTCACGCGTCCGTCAGCGACTGGTTAGCTCTATCTCTGAATCGCTGCGCTATGGCGACGTATCTCTTGACGTGGAACCCGAAGCGGTGGGCATGGAACGACCTCGCCTCTGATGCAGACGCGGTAGCGGAGCGCGGGCACGTCGTCCGTCGTTGGAGTTGCGGAAACACGAAGCGGATCGACCGCGGCGACCGCGTATTCCTACTCCGACAAGGTTTGGAGCCGCGTGGAATCATCGCCAGCGGCACCGTCACAACGCCTTCTTATCAAGACGAGCATTGGGACCCGGGCCACAACACGCCCGGCCAGTTCGTACAGGTGGAGTTCGACGCGCTGCAAGACCCCGAGACCGATCCCATCCTGCCGCGTGTCCGGCTGGACGCCCCTGAGTTCTCGGGCGTCTACTGGAACACCCAGGCGTCCGGGGTTTCCATCCCGCCTCACGTTGTGGAAGTGTTGGAACGGGAGTGGGCTGCCATTATCGTCCCAGAGTTCCAACCGAACCGGATCGCCGAGCCTCACACGTTGTACGAAGGCACGCCGCGTGCCGTCAGTCTCAACGTGTACGAACGCAACCCGGAGGCGCGGCGGCGGTGCCTCGCTCACTACGGCGCGGCGTGCGTCGTCTGCGGGTTCGACTTCGGGGGGGCCTACGGTTCCGCTGCTGAGGGCTTCATTCATGTCCACCACCTCCGCCCGGTGTCTGAGTTGGGCGAGCGGTACGAGGTCGACCCGGTAGCGGACCTCCGCCCGGTCTGTCCCAACTGCCATGCCGTGATTCACCGAAAGTCGCCGCCATACACGGTTGAAGAGGTTCAAGAAATGCTCTCTCCAACCACCGTACTCCACGAGTACAGCGAACCCGCAGATGTTGTGCGTACCTGCGCTGAGGCAACCCGAGAGGTCGGTGCGTGCGTCAGAGAAGGCCCCAACCTGAGCACGTCATGGCAAGCGAAATCATCTTCCTAGTCTCCGAATCACCCGAAGGCGGTTTCGAGGCCAAGGCTTTAGACCACTCGGTCTACACCGAAGCCGACACGGAGCAGGAGCTTCGCGCAATGGTCCGTGACGCGGTCGAAGTCCACTTCGACGAGGCCGAGCGTCCGAGTGTGATCCGGCTTCACTTTGTCCGAGACGAAGTGTTTTCACTCGCGGCATGAGGCTGCCCCGTGACCTGAGCGGAGATCAGTTGATCAAGCGTCTCAGCAAATTGGGTTACGAAGCCACGCGGCAGAGCGGCAGCCACGTTCGTCTGACCCGCCAATCAGAAGTCGGAGAGCACCACGTGACGGTGCCCCTGCATTCTCCGCTTCGAGTCGGAACCCTGAACAGCATTCTCGGCGAGGTGGCACTTCACCTCAATGTGGACAAGGCCGAACTGATCAGGCGCGTCTCCTAGCATCATACGCATACCTCATCGCGTGCGGGCGATGCAAAGGCGGGCAGTTGCTCCTACCGCGCCACCACGACACGCTGCGTTGCGCGCATACCGTCGGCGATCATCACGACGACGTAGACGCCGCTGGGGAGCGCGCTTACGTCGAACGTGAGTCGGTGCGGGCCGGATGAGGCGGGGCCGTCGGTGAGGACGGCGATTTCGCGGCCCAGCAGGTCGTAGACGCGGACGGAGAGCGGACCGGGCTGGGCCATCTCTGCGGTCAGCGTAGCCGTGAGTGAGGTCGGGCTGGGGTGGGCGCTGCTCAGGCGGGTCTGCATCGCCTCGCTCGTCGAGATCCAGCAGCGGTTGCGAGGGCGAAGGTGGCGGTGAGCGACGACGTGCCGGTTAGGACGACCGAGATCGAATCGGCGTTCGACTCCGTCTGACCAGACCAGCCTGCGAATACGTAGCCGTCGTCGGGGACGGCGGCGAGGCGCAGCGGGACGTCGCGGAAGAAGGGCTGCGCGAACGGACCGCCGTCGGATGCGCGGGGCAACTCGACGCCTTCGGCAAACACACGTCCGCCTTCGGTCGCATCGAGCGTGAGCAGGACCGAACTGGATACGTCGGCGAACTGCTGCGTGATGAACGAGCGCATGAAGCCAGGCCGTCTGCGGGCGAACTCGCGCATGATCTCGATCTGCGACTCCCAACTGGGACCGAACGAAGCCGACTGCGTCCAGCGCGTGGTGTGGCGCGGCATCTCGCCAGCGATGTCGGCTTTGAGACTGTCGATCAGGGCGACGGTGCGCTCCGGCCTGAATGTCGTGCCGATGTGGGCGGCCATGCGTTGGACGAACGTGTGGCGGAAGTCGTCGCGTTCGAGCAGTTTGCGAAACAGGTAGGTTGCCCACTCCGGGTTGGGAAGCGTCCCCTCTCGTCGGGTGGCTGAGGCGAATGCGAGCGTGTTGGTATCGAATTGCCCTCTGCCGTTGCCACCGAACCCGAAGTCGGTGTCGAACACCATCCAGCGCCAGCGTCCGCCCTCGATCCTGGGCCGCCACAGTTTGAGATTGTTGCCGGGCCAGTCGCCGTTGGCGGCGTAGATCTGCGCGATCTGGTAGTTCACAAACTGCTCCACGTCGACCATCCGCTCCAATTGCTCGAACCGTTGGTCCGTGAGGTCGCCTGCGTCGAGGAGGTCGATCACCGGGTCGTAGTTCTCAGACGTACCTCGCCGGGTGTCCTCGATCACCTCCACGTCGTCATCGTCTATGCCGTAGTGACCGGCGACGTAGTCCTCGTTGAGCTTCTCGCGCAGGTTGTGGATGCCCCAATATTGGCCGTTGAGAAAGACGATGGTCGGGCGATAGGCCTGTCCGTCGAGGTCCATGTGCTGAGTGAGGATCTGGATCATGCCTCCTCTGAACATGGTCCGCCACCAGTCTTGAGCCGACGTGCGCAAGACCAGATCGTCGAAGCTGTCGATGTCCACGTCAGCGAAGAAGCGGTAGGCGAAATCGGACGCGCCGTAGCTGCTGCGCGCGTGCAGCGAGAGCGACTTCTGCGGATAGATCCGGCTGCACCCGCCAAAGATCTGGACGCCTGCGCCGTGGTCCAGGATCAGGTCGAAGCCGCCGCTTCCGTCCGGCTCCCAGAAGCTGAACTGTGCCTCGCGCTCCCAATCCTGATTCCAGTTGACGGGAACGGTCCGGCAGCGTCCCGGAATGCCGTTGGTGCCTTCGACGTAGATGCCGGACGTGTCGCTGAAAAAGCCTTCGGGATCGGAGACGAGCGAGATTACCGGCAGCGTACTCGCCTCGTCGACGAAAAACGTCCGCGTAGCGACGGCGCTCGTTGGTCGGTCCGTCGCGAAGGCTGCGGCGCGCAAGACCGTCGTCGCGTTGAACGTCAGCGCATCGGAGTACGCAGCAGACGCCTCGGTCGGCGGCGATCCGTCGAGTGTGTAGCGGATCGTGGCGCCTGCTTCGGCTTCCATCGCAACCGCTACCGATCCTGAGTAGAAGCCTGTTGCTGTCGCGATAGTTGGCGCGTCGAGCCTAGCGCTCGATCCGTCGGATGAGTTGGCTGCGCCGGGCGTTGGCGTCGAGAAGAACGCCCACGTGTCGGCTCCATCGGGCGAGCGTCCGTACGAGATGTCCGTTGCCTGCTCGCCATACGTCACCGTGTCGACGACGGCGCCTGTTGCGTCGAACAAACCGGCCTGCTCGCCGCCTGCCGACAGCTTGAAGTTGGCGTGCAACTGTGTCGCATCGGGCGGTCCGGTGTCTTCGTCGTCGGCCCAGACGAGCAGAAAGCCGCGTGCCGCTATCGTCGTGCCGCTGGGAATCGTCCACTTGTCGGGTCTGGAGAGGTTGTCGGTGATCGTCCAGCCGCTCAGGTCGACGGCAGCGTCCGACGCGTTGTAGAGTTCGATCCAGTCGCCAAAATCTCCAAAGTCGGGGTCGGCAAGCGTGGCGGCGTTGGAGGCCAATACCTCGTTGACGACGACATTCTGCGCCTCTGCCGACGAGACGAGGGTCGATACAGCGATCAGCGCGAGGGCGAGCGAAACGGTTCGGGTCATGCGGCAGAGGCGATTGATCGAGAAGCGCAGTATAGGCGCACTGGCGCGTAGAGTCGTGAGCCGAACGGTCGCCGATTCCAAATCCATGACATCGCGAGCAAAACCGAGCGTCGGGCGTTGCCCATCGCGTACTCTACGATTTCACTTCTGCTCTCACATGATCGACCGCACGGCCCGACTGACCGCATTTGCTTCCCTAGGCGCTCTCGGCTTGATGCAGGACCTCTCGCGTCAGGTGATGCAATCGATTCCGACCGCCGATCCCGAAGTCGTCGCCGAGGAAACGCTGTCGCTGGTCGCCGTCGCTACGGCGAGGGCAGCCGAAGTTGGGTTGCAGGCGATGCCCGAGGCGGCGCGTGCGGCGTCGGGCGCGTTGTCGGCGCTGCCCTATCTCTACCGCGATTACCTCATCGGAGGCGCCGTCCTATCGCAGAACGACCCCGAACTGGTGCAGGCGGCCCAAGAGACGCAGGCCCGCCTCGAACGCAAGATGGCGTTTTACACGCTCCACCTGCCCGAAGCGCAGTTTCCCGGACCACGCGCCCTCGCCGACAAACTCCCGCTCTGGATGGGGCGCGTCAGCGGTCCCGGCCTGCCCACGACGCCGGATCAGCGGCTCGCCGAACTGGGGACGGCTGATCTGGTGCTCACTCACCTCAAACTTGTGCTCGGCATGGCTCGGCAGGAAGCGTCGGACGCCGCTGCAGCCTCGACCTCATCGGATGAGTAAAAGGATGCTGAGCTTTCTAGATTCTGTCGTCCCGGCCCCCAGCCGGCACCCGAAGGGACCGCGCAGCGAACCCAGGAGGTCGGAAACAACACCTCACGCATCAGACATCTGGGTCCTGGATCACGTCCAAGACGACGATCCTGAAGTTTGGGGCGCAAAACGAGAATCCTCAACGCTCTTTAACCTGATCCGCAACGCGCTCGTCCTGATCGCTATCGCCTTTGCTGCGTTGGGATGCGATGCTCAGACGACGCCGCGCAACGTAGCGGCTGGCCCCGTCGTCGCGTCCGCCGACAAACTGCGCGGCGTGGTGCTCGACGCGTCGCGCGATCCGGGCGTCGGCGCGCTGAGTCGGTTCGCGGATCTGGGCGCGGGCATCATCTGCGTCGTCCCATACAGCTTCATGCCGGACGCGCAGCAGCCCGAGATGAGGTGGCGACGCGACGCGCGGTGGTTTTCGGAAAACGCCGACGGCATCGCGCGCATGGCCGACGAAGCCCGCACGTTGGGCGTCCGGCTGGCGATCAAGCCCCAGGTCTGGCTGCGCGACGGCGCATGGCCCGGAAACGTCGAGATGTCCAGCGAGGCAGATTGGAAGGCGTGGGAGGCCAGCTATCGCGAATACGTCCTGTTTTGGGCAGGCGTGGCGGCCAGCGTAGATGCTCAGGTCTTTGTGATGGGCAGCGAGTTGGACCAGGCCGCGACGATTCGCCCCGCTTTCTGGCGCGCCCTCGCCGCCGACGTCCGCGCGGTCTACGGCGGAACGATCACCTACGCCGCCAACTGGGACCGGCTGGCGGAAATCGGCTTCTGGAAATCGGTCGACGCCATCGGTGTGCAGGCGTACTTCCCGATCTCTACCAAGGCCAACCCAACCGCCGCCGACCTCCGTGCCGGTTGGACGCCACACCTCGATGTGTTGCGCGGCGTGTCGCGGCTGAACGACCGCCCCGTCTTGTTCACCGAAGTCGGCTACCGCAGTGCGACGACAGCCGCCGCCGAGCCGTGGCTCTGGCCGCAGAACGACGAATCGCCAGTCGACGACGCGTTGCAGGCTCGCCTCTACGACGCGTTTTTCGCCCAAGTATGGCCGCAACCGTGGATGATGGGTGCGTTCATCTGGAAAGTCCATCCCGACAACGAGCCGCGCCCAGACGGATTCACCCCACTCAACAAGCCTGCCGAAGCGGTCCTGCGCAAGGGATACACGTCTCGCTGATCAGGCGGCTCAGTTCGATCCTGCGGCGGCTGCTGCAAGCCCAGCCAGCGCTGTACCGATCGTAGCAATCTGCGCCACATCGTCCAGACCGTGGCGCGATGCCAGAAACGCCGGATCGTTGTAGACGATCATCGTTTGACCGTCAGCGCCTTGGTAGACGAGCATTTTTTGCGGCAGGTCGATGGCGACCGTCTGCGCGTTTTGCATCAGCGGCGTTCCCAGATTCGGATTTCCGAACACGATCAACCGAGTCGGCGGCAGGTCCAGGCCGACCGACCGAGCGTTGGCCTGATGGTCCAACTCGGCGACGAGGGTGAGCGCATCGTTGCCTGCGATGGCGCTGCGTAAGCGCGCATAGGTCGTCGCCACGTCGTCCGGGCTGGCGACGGCAACGATGCCTGCGCCCTGGTCGATGTCGGCAGCCGATCCCATCTCGATGCTGGCGCCTGTTCCTGCTGCGGTTTCGGCGAACATCGCGAGGGCGCCTGCGATGTCGGGAAGCGTCGAAACTGAGCCGACGCCGTGCCTTTGTGCGAGGTAGTCGGTCGTGTTGTAGGCCACGAGCGTGTTGCCATCGGCGTCCTCGTACACGAGCATATTCTGTGGCAGATCGAGTCCGGCTTGCGGATTGGCCTGCATCAGCGGCGTGCCCAGCGCCGGATTGCCGAACAGGACGACGCGTGTCGGGCGCAGACTCAAGCCCGCACCGGACGCATTCCGCTGATGATCGACCTCGGCCACGATGCCGACCGGCCCGGCGGACTGAAGTGCAGCCGTCAGCCTTCCAAACGACGTCTCGACGCCTGCCGTACTCTGCCCGACCGCTAAGCCGGACGTGACGGGAAGCACGACCTCGTCGCCGTCATTGGACGAGCAAGCTGCGGTGAACAGGAGCAACGAGAGGAGGACGGTAAAGTGTAGGCGCATGGAGAGCGGTATTCGGCGAGTGTGTCCGCTCGAACGTCTCGTAGCAGCGCGGCGATGCCGGTCCGACGTGACGGCTGCGTTTGGACTGCCGCGGCGATGCAGGCGTATACTGCCGCCTTTCACCTGCTCCATGCCCGACCGCCGACGCTTTCTCCGTGACCTGGCCGCCGCCGGAGCCGCTACCACGCTCGCCCCGCTGACATTGGGCGCAACTGCGGCGCCATCGTCGCCCCAAGCGCTGATCCGTCCTCCTGCGCTGCGTCACGGAGGCACGATTGGACTGGCGAGTCCGGCGGGGGCGTCGTATACCGACGAAGGCTTGGTCGAGGTAGAGGCGCTGCTCGCCGAGCGGGGGTACACCACCAAGCGCGCGCCCAACGTCCTCGAAACGTATGGCTACATGGGCGGCACGGACGAGCAGCGCGCGTCCGACCTGCACACCTTGTTCGCCGACGACGAGGTCGATGCCATCCTCCCGCTACGAGGCGGTTGGGGCTGCGCCCGCGTCCTGCCGCTGCTCGACTACCAACTGATTCGCTCCAACCCCAAAGTCGTCTGCGGCTACTCGGACGTGACGAGCCTGCTGTCGGGCCTGTACGCCCAAGCCGGATTGGTCGGCTTTCACGGACCCGTCGGTACGTCGACGTGGAACGCAATCACGCTGCGCTACTGGCTGCCCTCCGTCGCTGGCGGCACGTTCGCGGCGACCGAGCCGGACGAGGACCGCATCACGATCACTCCCGGCGTCGCCGAGGGGCCGCTGTTCGGTGGCAACCTGACGGTCCTGTCGGCGCTCGTCGGCACGCCCTACTTCCCCGACACGACGGGCCACGTGCTGTTTCTGGAAGACGTCGGCGAAGATCCGTACCGCATCGACCGCATGCTGACGCATCTGGCACTTGCGGGTGTGCTGGGTGGAGCGGCAGCCGTCTACTTCGGCGATTGCCGCAACTGCCAAGCCGACGAAGGCTCCAAGTCGCTCACCCTCGACCGGGTCCTGCGCGATCATCTCGAACCGCTCGGCGTGCCCGTCTGGAAAGGCCGCATGGTCGGCCACGTCGCCGACAAGCTGACGCTGCCCATCGGCATCCGCGCCCGCGTCGACGCGTCGACTGGCACGATTCAGACGCTGGAGTCGGCGACGGCGTAGGGTGCTTGGCGAGGAGCGCGTTTGTTCGCACGCGCACGCTGGCTTGTCCGCTGCCGGACACCGCTCGGGCGCAGGCGCGCTGGAACGGGCAGGTGGGCGCTCGGAACGATAGTGGCGTATTGAGCAGGCGTCCGCTTCGACCACTCCCCACTTCGCCATGCTGCAGCACCATATCCGCCTCGCCTTTAGATCGCTGCGCCGCGCGCGAGGCTACAGCGCCATCAACGTCGCCGGGTTGAGCATCGGGCTGGCGTGCTGCTTGCTCGTGGCGCTCTACCTCCACCACGAAACGCGCTTCGACAAGCATCAGGAGAATCTGGACCGCCTCTACCGCATCGTCACCTACGGCGGGTTTGGCGAGCCAGAGTGGGGCGGTTGGCCGTCGGGAGATCCAACCGCTCAGTTGCGGGACGATATGCCAGGCGTCGAGAATGCGGTAAAGCTGAACAGCTATTCGGGCACCCGGGTGAGCGTAGGCGATTACGAGATGGAGGGCATGACCGGATGGAGCGCGGAGCCGAGCGTCTTCGACGTTCTGACGTTCCATCGTGTTGGGGGCGATCTGTCGACGGCGCTCGACCGACCCAACACGGTCGTGATCAATCGGACGATGGCCGAGCGCTTCTTTGGCGAAGCGGATGCTGTCGGGCAGTCGGTCACACTGATGTGGAACGGTGACGATCAACCGTTTGAGGTCACCGCAGTCGTCGAAGACCTACCGACGACTTCGCACATCCCTATCGACTACCTGATCTCCTACCGTTCGCTCGACGCGACTTCACAGTGCCAGGACTGTGGTCAGCCGATGTTCGTGCTACTCAAACCGAACGGCGATCCCGAAGCCATCGCGGACCGTGTACTGACGATTCTGCGCGATGACCAAAAGAAGAGCTTTATCCAAGATGTGGCGCTTCAACCTGTGAGCGAGGTTTACTTCGGCGACATCGCAGCGTCACGGCAGGCCGACCGGACGCAGATCTACCTACTCGGAATCGTCGGCTTGATCGTGCTGCTGATCGCGTGCAGCAACTACGTCAACCTGGCAACAGCTCGGGCGCTGGAGCGGGCGCGCGAGGTCGGTGTGCGCAAGGCCGTCGGCGCGGGGCGGGGTCAGATCGTGGCGCAGATGGTCGTCGAGACGCTGATGCTGACGCTGATCGCGCTTCCGGTTGGCCTGGGGCTGCTGGCGTTGGGACTGCCGCTGTTCAATACGCTCGCGGATTCGAGCATCAGTCTGGGCGAGGTGCTGCGTCCGTCGTTCGTGCTTTCAGCCGTCGGCGTGCTGCTGGCTGTTGGTGTGCTGGCAGGTGGGTATCCATCACTCGTTCTCTCGCGTTTCCGCCCCACTGAGGCGCTTCGTGGTCGCAGTCAATCCAGGTCGTCGGGTGCGTGGACTGAGCGGGCGCTGAGACGCGGGGTCGTAGCGCTTCAGTTCACAGCTACCATCGTCCTGCTGGGCTGCACGCTCGTCATCTCCCAGCAGATGCGCCACCTGCAGCGCACCGATCTGGGCTTCGCCGTCGATGAAGTCGTCACTGTCGATGTGTCACGGCTGGGCGAGTCGGATAGTTGGGTTGCAATCAAGAGTGCGTTTCAGTTCGTGCCGGGTGTGGCAAGCGTGTCGGCCAGCAGTAGTCTTCCAGGGCAAATCCGGTTCTCATGGATGGGCTACGGCGTTAGCTTGGACGACCCCGAAGCGGCACCCGTCATGCTGACTCACGCGCGCATCGACGAAGCATTTCTCGAAACCATGAACATCGACATACTCGCCGGGCGAAACATCAAGCCGATTCGACCGATGACACGCGAGGAGATGTTCGAGTTACGGCCAGCCGAAGAGGCAATGTTGAGCGAGAGTGCCGTCACCGCTCTGGGCTTTGCGACGAATGAGGAAGCACTCGCCGATTCGGTCGGGGGCAACCCCATCGTCGGCATCGTGGCGGATATTCGATACGGCAGCCTGCGCACCGAACCGCAGCCGCTGATGCTGACGCAAAACTGGTGGCCGGGCGTGCAGCAGGTTGCCGTTCGGCTGGAGACGAGTGACGTGAGCGCGACGATGGAAGGACTCGAAGCGGCATGGAGCGAGGTATCTGCAGGCCTACCGTTTGAAGCCCGCTTCCTACGCGACGACATGCAGGCGCTCTACGAGCAGGAGCGGCGGATGCAGGCCGTACTGGGCATTTTCGCGGGCCTCGCCATCCTGATCGCCGCGCTGGGACTGCTCGGGCTGGCCGCGTTCGCCGCGACGCGACGCACCAAGGAGATCGGCATCCGCAAATCGCTGGGAGCAACCGTGGCGAGCCTGGTCGCGCTGCTCACACGCGAGTTCGTGATTCTCGTTGCATTGGCGTTTGCGCTGGGCGGACCGTTGGCGTACCTCGCGATGCGCCACTGGCTCGACGGGTTCGCCGTCCGCGTCGGTCTCGGTCCGGCTCCGTTCGTGCTGGCGGGCGTCGTCGTGCTGGGCGTGGCGATGCTCGCTGCCGGGCTGCACGCCGTCCGCGCGGCGCGGCTCAATCCTGCCAATACGCTGCGACACGAGTAGGCAGTTGAGGTCACGCATAAACTTGCCAAGTCTTGGCAGACTTGGCAAGTTTGAATCATCGCACAGCAGGTGAAGAACGGCGTCCGCCCGAACAACGCTGCGCACGCCGGGCTTAAACCTGCTCCCCTAACCGACCTCTTCTACATGGCCCACGTCCCCGATACCGCTCGCTTCGGCACCCTCGCTGTCCACGCTGGGCAAACGCCTGATCCGTCGACCGGCGCGATCATGACGCCGATCTACCAAACGTCGACGTACGTGCAGGCCGGACCGGGCGATCATCAGGGGCACGAATACGCGCGCGTCACCAACCCAACGCGGACGGCGCTCGAAGGCAACCTGGCCGCGTTGGAAGGGGCGACCGACGCTGTCGTGTTCTCGTCGGGGGTCGCCGCGATGGACTCGATCCTGCGTCGCTTGCGCTCGGGAGATCACGTGATCTCGACGAACGACCTGTACGGCGGCACCTATCGTCTGATGCGGACCCAGTTCGAGCACCTGGGCATCGACTTCTCGTTCGTCGACATGACCGACCTCGACGCTGTCCAAGCCGCCGTGCGCGACGAGACGACGATGATCTGGGCCGAGACGCCGACCAACCCGCTGCTCAAAATCGCCGACATCGCCGGACTCGCCGCGATTGCGCGCGACGCCGGAGCCGACTTGGTAGTCGACAACACGTTCGCGACACCGTACCTCCAGCAGCCACTCGCCCTGGGCGCCGACTTGGTCATCCACAGCGCGACCAAATACCTGGGCGGCCACTCGGACGTGATCTTGGGCGCCGTCTGCACGAGCGATTCAGCGTGGATCGAACACCTGCGCTTTCAGGTTAAATGCGTCGGCGCCGTGCCCGGACCGATGGACTGCTTCCTCGTTCTCCGTGGCACAAAAACGCTCCACCTGCGCGTCGAGCGGAGCCAGCAAAATGCCCACGCCGTCGCCACGATGCTGGCCGACCATCCCGCCGTCGCCCACGTTCACTATCCGGGCCTGGAGGCGCATCCGCAGCACGAACTGGCGTCGCGTCAGATGAGCGGCATGGGCGGCATGGTATCGTTCACGCTCGTCGACGATACGGAAGCCGCCGCCACGCACGTGCTGCAATCGACGCAGATCTTCCAACTCGCCGAATCGCTTGGCGGCGTCGAAAGCCTGATCGAGCACCCGGCGACGATGACGCACGGCTCAATCCCGGTCGAAGAGCGCCGCAAAGCAGGCTTCGTCGACAGCCTGATCCGCCTGAGCGTGGGCGTCGAAGACGAAGCCGACCTGCTTGCCGACTTGGAGCGGGCGCTGGGCTGAGACCGTTAGTGGTGGAATAGATCCGAGGGCGCACAGGTAAAGTGGCCCTCGGATGTCCACTCATTCCGAGTCGACTACCTTGGCCGCTGCCAGGTGCTGCGTCCGTTTGCGACTGCGCTTCTTGGGTTCGCTGGCGATGTCTTTCTCCGACGCGTAAGCGCTCGCGGCTTCGAGAAACGAGACGAACAGCGGATGCGGGTGCAGCGCTGTCGAGCGGTACTCGGGGTGAAACTGCACGCCGACGAACCAGCGCTTTTCGGGAAGCTCGACGATCTCGACCAAGTCGTTGGCCGGGTTGACGCCCGTACACTGCATTCCGTGTTCGAGCAGTTTGTAGCGCAGCACGTTGTTGACTTCGTAGCGGTGCCGGTGGCGCTCTTCGATGCGCTCCTCGCCGTAGATGGCGTGTGCCCGACTACCCGGCTGGATCGCGCAGGCGTACGCTCCCAGGCGCATCGTGCCACCCATATTCTTTACCGCTTTCTGCTCGGCCATCATCGCGATGACGGGGTGCTCGGTATCTGGGTCGAACTCGGCGGAGTGCGCGTCGGGCCAGCCGCAGACATTGCGGGCGAACTCGACGACGGCGCACTGCATGCCCAAGCAGATGCCGAAGAACGGAACGTCGCGCTCGCGTGCCCAGCGGACGGCCTCGACCTTACCGGCGATGCCCCGGTCGCCAAATCCAGGCGCGACCAACACTCCGGCGACGCCGTCGAGCGTATCGGCGACGTTTTCCGCCGTCAGGTCGTCCGACAACACGTAGCGGACTTTGGCCTGCACGCCCGTCGCGGCTCCTGCTAGGATGAAGCTCTCGCTGATCGACTTATAGGCGTCCTGGTGCTCAACGTACTTGCCGACGAGCGCGATCTCGACCGTGCGCTCGGGGTTCTTGAGCCGACGCAGGAAGTCGACCCACTCGTCCATTTCGGGCTGATCGGGCGCTTTGTCTCCGGTTAGTCCGAGTTTTTCGAGCACGATGTCGTCCAGCTTCTGCTCGCGGTAGAGGAGCGGGACTTCGTAGATGCTCTCGGCGTCGAGCGCGGCGATGACGGCGCGCGGCTCGACGTTGCAAAAGCGCGCCAGCTTGCCCCGGATGTCGGCGTCGAGCGGGTGCTCGCTGCGGCAGACGAGGAGGTCAGGCTGCAATCCGTACGACAGCAGCATTTTGACGCTGTGCTGCGTCGGCTTGCTCTTGAGTTCTCCCGCCGCGGCGAGGTAGGGGACCAGCGTCAAGTGGGCTTCGAGCGTGTTGTCCTTGCCCAGGTCGTAGCGCAGTTGGCGGATGGCTTCGAGGTAGGGCTGGCTCTCGATGTCGCCGACCGTTCCGCCGATCTCGGTCAGCACGACATCATAGTCGCCCGTCTCGCCGAGCTTGCGCATCCAGCTTTTGATCTCGTCGATGATGTGCGGCACCACCTGGACGGTTTTGCCCAGATAGGCTCCGGCGCGCTCCTTGGTGATGACTTCGAGATAGACGCGGCCCGTCGTGACGTTGTTGGCCTGCGTCGTCTCGCGTCCCAAAAAGCGTTCGTAGTGGCCCAGGTCTAGGTCCGACTCGGCGCCGTCGCGCGTCACGTAGACCTCGCCGTGCTCGTATGGGTTCATCGTCCCTGGATCGACGTTGATGTAGGGATCGAACTTCTGAATCGTCACGCGCAGGCCGCGCGCTTCGAGCAGGCGGCCGAGGGAGGCGCAGAAGATGCCTTTTCCGAGCGACGAGGTGACGCCTCCGGTGACGAAAATGAACTTGGTCTGCACGGCGCGGCGGGGAGATTGGGACGGGAGCGGGCGGCAGAAGGCAAGGTAGCACGAGCGCACGAGCCTCGCCGCGCGTCACGCGGTTTTCGCCGTCGGCACCCCTTCCGCTTGTTCTAACTTTGACGCGCTGCGCTTCTCCACATCCCTATTCGGCCATGCATCGCATTGTTCTCTACTTAGTCCTTGTTGTCTGCTACACCGTTCTCAGCCCTAGCGTAGCTCAGGCGCAGCTCAGCGAAGACCTCGAGGCGGAATGGTACACCGACTACAAACGCGCGCCATTCCTGGCCGGAGCGTTGGCGCTCGGCCTCCCGGCCGGGGGCCATTGGTACAATGGACAGGTAGATAAGGGGCTTTGGGTTGTGTTGGCCGAAGTTGGAGCCACGACCGTTATCATATACACCTATCCCCGGATCGCTGGGACGGCGCTCGACCCGTTCACCGAGCCGCTCGGCGCTGAGACGAATGAACCGAGTGATGCGATGGTGGCGTTCGCCATTATCAGCACGACGGCGCTCATTGGGCTAAAGGTCTGGTCGACGACCGAAGCGTGGAGCGACGCCCGCCGGATCAACGTCACACTAGACCGCGAGCGTGAGCGGACAGGCAGCCTATACCTCAACCTCGCGCCGACGCTGGTAGCTGGGCAGTTGGGTGCGTCGGTTCGCGTGCAGTGGTGACCCTAAACTCGGAGCAAGATCGCGACGACTTCGAGGGAGGCAGCAAACGTACCTTTTGTCATGCGTCTGATCCTGACTCTCTTTCTCGTCCTACTCGCCGGATGCGCGCCCGAATCGGTGCGCCGAGTGGCAGGGGAGAGGCAGCAAGCCGTCTACTCGCGCGCCATCCCGCTTTACGCTCAGCCGGTGAACGATGAAGAAGGAGCACACGACCTGGCACCTTATCGGCTGTCGGCGGCGAGTCGATGCGCCGACTCGGGGTGCAGCCGACGCGATCTGTACTTCGTCGTGCGGCCCATCGCTGCCGAAAGCGAGGTGCCGATGACTCTGGCGATTACCGTTGAGGACGAGCGGGTCGACTGGCGGGAAGCGTTTGATGAGCCGCTGCTTCCGCGCGGTGTGCGCGATTCTACTATGCGAGCCGTGCAGTTTGTCGCGACGCCCGATCAGTTGGAATGGGTCGCGTTCGGGGAGCAGGTCATCGTGTACCTGGGCGAGCGTTCGTTTCCGCTGGCGTATGCAGATCGCTTGCCGATGCGTGAACTAGACGCCGAACTGAGAGCCGGGACACCGCGCGTTCCCAAGCGCTGAGCGTGGCGCGCGTAGAGAGGTCGTAGAACGCGCCAATCTTCGGCGAATGCGACTGACACGCTGTGACGCAGTGGAACAGCGTAGCGCCCACGTGGTGCGTGTGAACTGCTTTTTCCGCACCCGAGACGCCTCCCATGAAGGACATCCGCAACATCGCCATTATCGCCCACGTCGACCACGGTAAGACGACACTCGTCGACGCCATGCTCTGGCAGAGCGGCACCTTCCGAGACAACGAGGAGATCGCCGAGCGCGTCATGGACTCGATGGATCTCGAAAAAGAAAAAGGGATCACGATCTCGGCCAAGAACACGGCAGTGATCTTCGAAAACACCAAGATCAACATCG
Organism: Rhodothermales bacterium; assembly: GCA_963793245.1. GTDB lineage: Bacteria > Bacteroidota > Rhodothermia > Rhodothermales > BA12 > CAXBBB01. Next base: position 20,823 of record CAWBZG010000001.1, on the reverse strand, counting down.
TCGATACGCCGGGGCACGCCGACTTCGGCGGCGAGGTCGAGCGCACGCTGCGCATGGTCGACGCCGTCATGCTCCTGGTCGACGCTGCCGAAGGCCCGCTGCCCCAGACGCGCTTCGTGCTGTCGAAAGCCCTCGCGCTCGGACTGACGCCCATCGTGGTCATCAACAAGATCGACCGCAGCGACGCCCGTGCACAGGCCGTCCTCGACGAGGTCTATGACCTGTTCATCGACTTGGACGCCGACGAAGAGCAGATCGACTTCCCGGTCATGTACGCCGTCGCCCGCGACGGGCAGTGCACCCCCGAGTTGGATCAGCCGCTGACGGATCTGCAGCCGCTCTTCCAGATGATTATCGAGCATGTCCCGGCGCCTCAGGGCGATCCTGAAGCGACGCTCCAGGTCTTGGTCACCAACGTCAAACCCGACGCCTACCTGGGTCCCATCGCCATCGGACGCGTGATGCAGGGCACGATCAAGAACAAGCAATGGATCAGCCTCTGCCACCGCGATGGCTCGACCAAGAAGGCGCAGGTCACATCGCTGTTCACGTTCAACGGATTGGCGCGTCAGGAAACCGAGGCTGCCGGACCGGGCGACATCATCATGGTCGCCGGAGCCGCTGGCATCGGATTGGGCGAGAGTCTGTCGGACCCCGAAACCCCCGAGCCGCTGACGCCGCTCAAGATCGACGAGCCGACGCTGTCGATGGAGTTTCGCATCAACGACAGCCCGTTCGCCGGTAAGGAGGGCAAGTACGTCACGAGCCGCAACCTGCGCGACCGCCTGATGGCCGAAGTCGAGACGAATCTCTCGATGAAGGTCGAAGAAACCGAAAGCCCCGACCGCTACATCGTCTTCGGACGCGGCGAGTTGCAAATGGCGATCCTGATCGAGCAGATGCGTCGCGAAGGCTTCGAGTTCTCGGTCGGTATGCCCCAGGTCATCATCAAGGAGATCAACGGCAAGCGCAACGAGCCGTTCGAAACCGCGCTGCTCGACGTGCCCGAAGAATACATGGGCGCCGTCGTTCAGAAGCTGAGCGGACGCAAGGGCATCATGACCAAGATGATCAACCACGGCACGGGCCGCGTCCGCCTAGAGTTTGAGATTCCCGCACGCGGACTCATCGGCTACCGGACGGAGTTCCTGACCGACACGCGCGGCATGGGCATTCTGACGCACCTGTTCGCGGGCTTCCGTCCGTGGGCGGGCGAGATCGTCCACCGCTCAACCGGCGCCTTGGTCGCCGACCGCAACGGCAAGGTGACGCCCTACTCCATCGTCAACTTGCAGGAGCGTGGTACGCTCTTCGTAGGGCCGACCGATGAAGTCTATTCGGGTATGCTGATCGGCGAGAACGCCCGCGACGCTGACCTCGAAGTCAACATCACTAAAGAGAAGAAACTGACGAACATGCGCGCCTCTGGCTCGGACAACTTCGAGAAGCTGATCCCGCCGCGCAAGATGAGCCTGGAAGAATCGCTCGAGTTCATCCGCGAGGATGAGCTGATGGAGATCACGCCCAAGTCGGTGCGGCTCCGCAAGCGCTACCTCGATCCGCACGAGCGCAAGCGCATGGCCCAGAGCGCCAAAGCCGACGCGTAGAACCGGCAGCGACGTGGACACAATCCGCCAAACGCACCGCGCCCCTACTCCACATCGGAGCAGGGGCGCGGTGCGTTTGGGACAGGGCGATCAGAACTGTACGCCAAGTGCAAGTTGGGCCTGGCTGAATCCGCCTAAGCTGTAGCGCGCTTCGACGTAGAGCAGACCGAAGTTGATGCCCGCGCCGACGTTGACGCCGATGTCCGTACTCATGTCCGATTGATCTTCAATTCCCAAGGCGGGATTCTCGTTGGCGAAGTCGACGCTGGTCCGGGCGAAAGCAACGACGGGACCGGCCATGGCATAGGTGTCGAGCGACTCGGTGACGCTGAATCCGTAGAGCGCTTCGACAGCTACTTCTCCATAGACCAGCGAGGTTTCGAGGCCTGGCGCGTCGACAGACTCGGGCGCGTAGACCGTGAGCGTGCCGATGGCACCTATTTGCTGGCCCTGCATTTCGAACGGGACAGTGAAGCCGAAGCCCACCTGTCCGCCGACTTCGGTGTCGGTTCCGTAGACGGCGCCCAGGCGGATCTGAGCTTGGGTGGCGGGGACGAAGAGGAGCACCGCGAGGGCGGCGAGGAGAGTGGTGCGCATGGTGCGTTTGGTTTGGGGTTAGGTGAGGTAATGCGTGAGGAGCAGAGCGCCAGACGCCGGATCAGAGCTTGACGAAGCGGGCAGTCTGCGATTGTCCGCGGTCGGTCGTCATGCGGATCAGGTAGATGCCTGGAGCTAGCGAAGAAGCAGACCAGTCAACGGACTCTTGTCCTGCATTCAGTGACCGCTCGGCGATACGAGCGACTTCTCGGCCCAGCAGGTCGTAGGCAACGATGCGCACGCTGGCGTTCCGGTCGAGTGCGAACTGGATGCGTACGTCGCCGCGCGTGGGCGAGGGCCAGACGCGCAGGTCGGCATCCGCGAGGGCCGAAGCGGACGAGGTCGAGGTGACGATTCCGGCTGCGGAGAGCGAGGCGCGCCACAGCCCGCTGAACCCTAGTTGCACGTAGAGGGTGTCGCCGACGACGAACGCGGTGCGGGATGGTTGATTTACGTCGGCAGGCCATCCTTCTGCTATGCTCGTCCACGTATCGCCGTCGTCGTTGGAAACCGAGACGCTGTCGTAATGGACGGCAACGACAAACTCCTCGGTCGTGTGAAGGGAGATCGGTCCGGCGGCGAGTTTTCCAGTCGCTATCAAATCTTCCCACGTCTGCCCATCATCGCGACTTCGGAAAAACGTTTGGACGCCGCGAACTCCATTTCGCCCGATGCCTGCTCCGCCAGCGAAGACGGAGGCCGGAGTGACGGCTGCTGCGACGTACGATCCGTTGATCGCGGGCTGCGACTCGGTGAACGTGGCGCCGCCGTCGACGCTTAGTCGGACGCCTCGGAAGACGAACGGCTGTGCGTCGGCCATCGCGATGCGGTTGCCCGAAACCGAAGGCGTCGATTGCAAAGCCAGATCGGTTGCCAGTTGCTCCCAGGAAGCTCCTTCGTCCGTCGAGCGAAACAACGTACCATCTCTGCCGCCCGTGCTACTGACCGCTCTCCGCAAGTCGAGTGCGTATAGAGCATTCCCACCACTGAAAAAGTAGTCCGGGCCCGGCCCGTCGGTGCCGGTTTCGGTCCACTCCAGGCCGTCTTCGCTGCGGAACGTGTGCTCGCGGCAGAGCGCATAGCCGACTCCGTCGATGCTCGTCATCAGTCCACCGCTGTTCGAGCATTCCCCATCGAAGGTGTCGAATCTCCTCCACGTAGAGCCGCCATCAGCCGAGCGGAAGTAGGCGCCGCTTCCCATCGAAGCCAACAGTGCGCCGCCGACAGGGCGGATGGGGGCGAAGTCGACTCGCATGGCAGGCACCTGAACGGGCGTCCAGTCGATGGCGTCGACAGAGAAGTAAACGCGCGCCTCATTATTCCCGTTGGGAAGGTAGAGGAAACCAGCGTCGGTTGCTTGAAGGGTGGCATCAGCGCCTCCTGAACTGCTGTAGCCTGCCTGCGCGATGACGCCGCTGGCGTCTCCGGCTTGCCACGTGCTTCCTTGGTCAAGGCTGTAATTGATGATACCTGGCCTTTGCACCGACACTAACATATCGCCTTTGGAGCGAACGTAAGAACTGGGGACGGCCCCGGTAATTTCCTTAACTTCCCAGTTCTGACCGCCGTTATCCGTCCACACAAGCCGAGTAGGAAGCTGTCTAAACGGTGAGATCAGCCACGTGTAATACCGTTCCCCTTCGGACCATGTCGACGACCCTACGTAGTTGAAGTTAGTGCCGTTAGGCAGGGTAAAGCTGCTCCACGTCGCACCTTCGTCCGAGGAGTAAAGCACGTTCCCAGCCTGTTCAACGAAGATCGAGCCTCCTGCCGAGACGATCCTATTCGTAGTCGATTTGCCTGCGAACGTGTTTGAAGAAACGGTCTGTGCAGACCAGGTAGCGCCAGTGTCGGTCGTGACGAAGATCAGCGGCAGCGCGTTGACGTTACTGATGCGGTAGTAGGTGACGATGGTAGACGCATCAACGACTACGACGTGATCGGCCTCGTCGTCCTCAAGCGTTTGACTGAGCGTCCAGTTGACGCCGCCATTGGTCGATAGGTAGACTCGTTTCTTACCGCGCGATCCGGCATTATCGCTAACGAGGACTGCAATGGTTCCCCCCGAAGCGTCCATCGACTCGATGAATGGAGGTTCGGACGGTCCTCCCAGATCCAGCCCGTCCGATATATCGGTCCACGTTCTACCGCCATCATCCGAGCGGGAGAGCGTGGACCCGAAGAGCACACGGGCGTTGAGATAGGTAACTGAGCCGTCGGCAACGAACGATCCTCCGTCAATGCGGCCGGGGCCGAGGTATTCCCACTGCGCGTGGGCAACTGGCGCGGCGAAGCAGCGCGAACAGGAGGACGAGAGCGGAGCGAGACGCATGGTGGCAGCAGGGACTGGTGGAGAAATACATCCAAACTTGCCCACTCACACGCGTCACGTCCATCCCCGAATCCGGGTATATCGCCTCTCGCCAACCTCGCTTAGCCGGGAAAGATATCGCTGACGATCTCAGGGTTGACGCCGTAGGCAATCGCGATCGAGACGAGCAGGCCGATGCCCGCGTAGCCGATGTCGCGCGCGATCAGCAGCGCCGTCTGCGTGCCCGTCCGCTTGTCGGCTTTGCGCCCGAAGATCGTGATGGCCGTTTCGCGTCCGGCAAGCAGTCCCAGGAATACCCAGGTCGTACTCATCGGAATGTTACTGATGCCCTTGAAGTAGAACAGGACGAGACCGTAAATGAAGTCGATCATCGTCGCGGGCCGTACGTCGACGACATCAGATTTCTCGGTCACGATCTCCTGAATCCGGTCGCCGCGTAAGTAGAAGAGGATTCCCAGTCCGGCGACGATGAACACGATGAAGAACGTCGCCTGTCCACCGCCCATCTCGCGCGGCAAGTAGACTGCGATGTTGGCCGCGTCCTGTGCGATCCATTGCGACCATAGGAAGCCCGTCGACACCCATTGCAGCGGCACCCAGAACGGACGCGGATTGGGACGGCGTGCCATCAGCCCTTCCATCAGCCGCGTCGTAGCAGCCCAGACCAGGATCGCGACGGCGAAGGCGACGCCATATCCCGATAGACTCTTCACCAACATCGACGTGATGCCGTCGGGGTCTGTCGCGAAACACGTTAGGATGAGGAACGAGGTCGAGACCGGAACGCGCAGTCTGGTCAGGATCAGCAGGAAGATCGGCGCCGCCAGTTGGAGGTACTTGAACGTCTCAGGCGCTTCAGCAAACCCCTTCGATGCCAATCGGTCGTGCGACACGTCGCCAGTCCAGACGAACCCAGCGCCCTCCCACACAAACAGGCTGTCCAGAATGGTCAGCACGAAGACAGCGGCGATGAACAGCCACAGCACCCACCATTTGCGGTGGTGATTCGACGCGATGAACGTGCCGATGGTCTGGATCGAGTCGTTGGCGATCGCGGAGTAGCCCGCCAGCATGAAGCCGAACCACATCGCGATGCGCGGCTGATCGTACACGACGGCTGCGACGACGAAGAGAACCGTCAGGATGCTGAGGTAGACACCCTCGTTCTTCATCCGGCCCAGGAACGTGTCGCGGGTGGGGACGACGTGTTCGGCGAGGCCGTCGCCGGGATCGTTATGGAGCGCCATGCGGACGAAATCGAGGTAGGAATAGACGGTAAGAAAGCGTACAGGATGCTACCGCAAGATTACCACTGCGCGCCGGTCTGTCTAAATGGGGCAAATTCAACGTATTACGCTCACTGCTCAGGCTCAAAACGGGCTGTCGGACGGAGGCGGACCCCCTTGTCCATCGCCGCCGCCATAATCGTCGGGTCCGGGGCCGAGTTGGTCGTAGCCTCCGCCACCGTATCCGTCGTCTGGCTGCTGGTAGTGCGTCGTCAGGTTTTCGAAGCGCGCGTACTGGCCAACGAACGCAATCTCGACGACACCGATCGGCCCGTTGCGCTGCTTGCCGATGATGACCTCGCCGATACCTTCGGTCGAGTTGCCATTGTCGTCGATCGTGATGCCGTAGCGCTCGGCGCGATAGAGAAAGCAGACGACGTCGGCATCTTGCTCAATCGAGCCACTTTCGCGCAGGTCGGAAAGCTGCGGGCGTTTGTCGCCGCCGCGCGTTTCGACGGCACGGCTAAGCTGTGCCAGCGCGATGACCGGCACGTCGAGTTCTTTGGCGAGGGCTTTGAGCGAGCGGCTGATCTGAGCGATTTCCTGCTCGCGGTTCGAGTTTTTACCTCCCGTGCCATGCATCAGTTGGAGGTAGTCGACGATGATGCAGCCCAGGCCGTGCTCGCTCATCAGGCGTCGGCTCTTGGCGCGCAGTTCGAGAATCGACAGGCCGGGCGTGTCGTCGATGTAGATCGGCGCGTCGTTGAGGCGACCAGCAGCCAGCGCCATGTCGCGCCACTCGGCCTGGCTCATTCGCCCGGTTCGAGCCGCCTGCGCGTCGACGCGGGCTTCGCTCGTGAGCAGACGCTGCGCCAACTGCTGCGCGCTCATTTCGAGCGAGAAGAACGCCACGCCGCACGGCTTCTCGGGGTGCAGCGCCATGTTGCGCGCCATAGAAAGTGAAAGTGCCGTTTTCCCCATACTTGGCCGCGCTGCGATGATGATCAGGTCCGACTTCTGCCAGCCACTCGTCATGCCGTCCAGCCGCGTGAAGCCGGTCGGCACGCCCGTGATGCCTTGCGCTTGGCCGTGGATGGCTTCGAGCCGACCAATCGTGTCGCGGACGGCGTCGCCCAGGCTGACGGACGACTTGCGCAGGTTGGCGTCCGAGATCTGGAAGATGCGATTCTCGGCCTCGTCGAGCAGTTCGAACGCGTCTTGGGCCGGATCGTACGCCTTTCCGATCAGGATGCTCGTCGTCTCGATGAAGCGCCGCAGCAGGCTTCGCTCGGCGATGATGCGACCGTGATATTCGACGTTGGCCGCGCTCGCGACGCGGCTCGTCAGTTCGGTCAGATAGTAGGCGCCGCCGACGGATTCGAGTTCGCCGCGTCGCCGCAGTTCTTCGCTGAGCGTGACGTAGTCGACCGGGTTGTCGCGCTCGAACAGGCTCAGGATGGCCGTGTAGATCTTGGCGTGGCGCGGGTCGTAGAACGACTCTTCGGGCAGCACTTCGATGGCGAGCGCAATCGCCGACGGATCGACGAGCATGGCACCCAAGACCGCCTGCTCCACGTCGACGGCTTGAGGAGGACGGCGACCCGCCTTCTCGTGTACCATCGCCACGTCTTTCTGACGTCGACCGGCTCCCGTGATCTTGTCGAACGGGATAGCCCGCTCGTTTTCGGGATCGATGTTGATGCGCATCGAGCGCGGTTCGTCGTCGGCCATCGGCACAAGATCGTGCGCCTCTCCGCTTGGGGCGGAGCGAGCGCGGTTGGAGTTAGCCTACGAGTTGGTCGTAGCGTGTGCGGAGCATCTTGACGTCTTCCCACGTCGGGCGCTTCCACTGCTCGTTGCGCAGCAGGGCAGCCGGGTGGTAGGTCACGACCAGCGGCAGGCCATGATAGTCGTGAAACGTGTCGCGCAGCGCGGCCAGCGTCGACTTGCGTTCGAGCAGCGCGTTGCCCGACGTGCGCCCGACGCACAGCAGCATCTTGGGCTGGATCAGCACCATCTGCTTGAGCAGAAACGGAAAGTGCGCTTCGGTCTCGGCAGGCAGAGGGTCGCGGTTGTTCGGCGGTCGACTTTTGAGGATGTTGGCGATGTAGACCTCGTCGCGCTCGAAGTTGACGGCCGACAGGATCTTGTCGAGTAGCTGCCCCGCCCGCCCGACGAACGGCACGCCGGTCTTGTCCTCCTCGGCACCGGGCGCCTCGCCGATGATCATCAGGTCGGCGTCGGCGTCGCCCGTTCCGAAGACCGGATTCTGTCGCTCCTCGTCGATCGGCACCATGACGGTCTCGGCGACGATACGCTCCAGTTCTTCGAGCGATTGGGCGTGCTTGGCCGGGTGGTTGTCGGGAATGAGCGCCTCGATGCGGTCGTAGGGCGAGGCGCCGAGGTCGTCTACGGGTTCGCCAAACAGGTCGGTGGTGGCCATGTCGTCGTCAGAAAATTCAGGAGAAACGTCAGCGCTCGCCTCTTCGGTCGGCGCCCCCTGTGACACCGACGAGACGGCGTGAGGCTCCGTGCATAACGCTTTGCGATGCCGTCTCGTTGGACGCTTCAATCGACTCTTCGGCTTGTTGGTCTAGCGTTGACGATTGCTGAACCAGGCTGAGGTCGACGAAGGGTACGTCTGAACCACCGAGCGAGCGCTGAAAAGCAAGGGCGTCGCGTAGGGCAGTGACGGCGTCCACAGCGTCGGAGATTGGAGAAAGGGCAGGCAGAGCAAACTAGCCTGTGACTCCGCCGTCGGCAACGGAGTCGTAGTCAGAAGGACGGATGGTTGTCCACAGGCTTTCCCCGGTGAGGCCTTCAGCTCAGCCGGTCGAGCAGCATTCGGGCGACGTTGGCCTTGCTTGCTGTCGGCAGTTCTTCAGATGCGTCTGGGCGTAGCAGCGTGACGCGGTTGGTGCCCGTTCCGAAGCCCGCGCCCGGTTCTCCGAGCACGTTGAGTACGATGGCATCGAGATGCTTTCGTTTCATCTTGGCACGCGCGTTGGCGACGCCGTCCTGTGTCTCCATCGCGAAGCCGACGAGGATCTGTCCATCCGGTTTGTTCGCTCCCAACTCGGCGAGAATGTCGGGCGTGCGGACGAGGCGGAGCGTCAGGTCGCCATCGCCCTTTTTCAGTCTTGTGCGCGTGCGTATCGGCGGGCGCGTAGTCAGCGACAGCGGCGGTCATTACGATCAGATCGGCGCTTGGTCCGTGCTCCATCGCCGCCGCGTGCATTTGGGTTGCCGTCGTCACGTCGATGCGCGTCACGCCAGGCGGCGTCTCCAGCGCAACCGGCCCGGCGATCAGCGTCACGTCGGCACCCCGGCGCGCGGCTTCTCCGGCAATTGCAAACCCCATCGTTCCGGTCGACGGGTTGGAGAGGAAGCGGACGGGGTCGACGTGCTCGCGGGTTGGTCCAGCGGTCACGAGTACGCGCTTGCCGCTCATCGACCTGTCCTGCGTCGCACTCAGCACGCGGATCGCGTAGTCGACGATAGTGTCCGGCTCGGGCAACCGGCCTTCGCCCACCAGTCCCGACGCCAGAGGTCCGGTCTCGGGTGGCATCACGTGGACGCCGCGTTCGCGCAACGTGTCGAGGTTCGCCTGCGTCGCCGGATGGCAGTACATGTCGTGGTCCATCGCCGGGCACACCACGAGCGGGCACCGCAGCGACAGCGCGACGGCCGTCAGCATATTGTCGCAGGCGCCATTCGCCAGTTTCGACAGTGTCTGCGCCGTCGCCGGGGCGACGAGCATCAGGTCGGCCCACAAGCCCAGATGAACATGCTGCGTCCACCCGGCTTCGGCGTGTTCGGGCCATAGCGTCGAGTGGACCGGCCCATCGGCCAGCGCGCCCAGCGTCAGCGGACTGATGAAGCGTTCCGCGTGCTCCGTCATCACCACCTGCACACTCGCCCCCGCCCGCCGCAGCGCCCGAATCAGCAGCGCTGCCTTGTACGCCGCGATCCCACCCGTCACGCCGACGAGAATCTTGCGACCGTTGAGGGGAAGCGAATCAGAGAGAGGCATATTTAGAGCGATAGCGAGAGAATGCGGCAGAGACAACGTCGGCCTCAGACGGACCAGCGACCGGAGCGCAGTGTCCGCCGATGCGACGTAAGCCTTGATCTTTTGGTTCTTTTGTCTCAAGACAAAAGGATGCCCGCGCAGCAAGTACCCCAAAAGCAAGTAGGGCGCACCCTACATCAGGATGCGCCCTACAAAGATCGTAAGCTAGCTGGCTCAGAACGAGTCTTCTTCCTCAGTATAACGGAAGTACACCTCATGTCCTTCCATCTCCCGAATCGCCATTTCGCTGGCCTTGGGCTTCTTCTCGAACTCGATCGAGGCGCGGGCCTGCTCTGCCGACATCGCGGTGTCTTCCATTTCGGGACCGAAGCCTTCGTAGTACGACAGCTTGTTGTCGAGATCGGCCTTCTCGTTCGACGAGATCTGACGGGCACGCTTACTCAGCACGACGACAGATTCGTAGATGCTGCTCGTTTGCGCGGTCAGCGCAGCCATGTCGGTGGTCTGGATTGCCATAGAATAGAATGCGGTTAAGCAGAAATTAAGTCGATAAGAATGCAGCGACGCGGCGGGAAGTTTCCGCAACGGCAGTTTCCAGGTCGTCGTTGATGACGACGGCGTCGAAGCGTTCGGCGTAGGTCAGTTCTTCGGCAGCGCGTGTCATGCGCACGGCCAAGGTGTCGCCGGTTTCTGTTCCGCGTGCTGTCAGCCGCGCGCTCAGTTCGTCGAGAGAAGGGGGGGCGATAAACAGCGTGAGCGCCCGATCGCCAAAGAGTTCTTTGACTCGAAGTGCGCCCTTGACGTCGACGTCGAGCAGGACGGATTGCGTCTCCATCGCCCGCTCGATTTCTCCGACGAGCGTGCCGTAAAACCGGCCCGGATAGACTTCTTCGTATTCGAGCAGTTCGCCGTCCGAGATCATAGAGCGGAAGCGCTCGGACGAAACGAAGTGGTAGTGGACACCGTCGATTTCGCCCGGACGCGGCGGGCGCGTGGTAGCCGAAACCGAGAAGCGGAGATCATCGCGCTCGGCCAACAGGCGACGGGCTATCGTCGTCTTTCCGGCACCGCTCGGGGCTGTCAGGGCGATGACGTAGTAGGGCGAAGTGCTCATTCGACGTTCTGGACTTGCTCGCGGATTTTCTCTAGCTCCTCCTTCATCCCGACGGCCAGGTGCGCGACCTGCGTGTCGTTTGCTTTCGACCCGACCGTGTTCACCTCGCGCCCGATCTCCTGGGCCAAGAAGTTGAGTCGGCGTCCGCTCGCTTCGTCCGACGCCATCGCCTCGCGGAAAAAGCGCAAGTGCGCGCGGAGCCGAACACACTCCTCGGTCACGTCGAGCCGGTCGGCCAGCAGCGCGATTTCGACTTCTAGCCGTGCGGGATCGACGCGTTCGTCATTCATCACCTCGGCCAGCCGGTCGGCAAGACGAGTCCGTGCTTCGTCGATGCGCGAGGGCGCTCGGGCTTCGACCTGGTCGGTCATGCGGTCGAGCGCATCGACCCGGGCCGTAAGGTCGTCGGCCAATGCGTGTCCCTCTTGGGCGCGCATCTGAGCGAGGCGGTCGCACGCACCAGCCAGGGCTATTTCGGCTACGCGCCATACTTCGGCGTCGTCCGTGTCGCTGTCGTCGGGTTGGCGCAGCACGTCGGAAAAGCGGAGTACGTCCGCAAGTGTCGGAGCCTGGGTGCCGGCAGCATCGGCGAGGTCGCGGAGTAGGGCGCCGTACGTCTTGGCTGCATCGGCGTCTACCTGGGGCGTGAGATCGGCGGCGTCGGTTTCGAGCGATATCGAGACGTTAAACTTTCCCCTGTCGAATCGGCTGCGCAGGTAGGAGACGAGTGCAGCCTCGCGGTCGGCCAGCGCGCGCGGCAGTCGGACCGACGATTCCAGATGCCGATGGTTGACCGACCGCACTTCCACATCGACATGAGTGCCGTCGTGATCTGCTGAAGCGCGGCCAAAGCCGGTCATGCTGTTCATCGCAGGCGGGATTCGTCGGATAGTGGAGATCCCCTTCGGCTACGCTCAGGGCAGGCTTGCGACAGACAGGCTCAGGATGACGTGTTGCAAAACACGTGGATGGAGGAGAGTGAGGGATTCGAACCCTCGGTACCAGAAACTGGCACACACGCTTTCCAGGCGTGCCCCTTCGACCGCTCGGGCAACCCTCCGGGATGCCGCACTGAAGCGGCATAGGTCACCTAATATCGGGCACGGCATGCACTCCGTTGGAGGAATGCGGATGGAGAATCCATCGCGTTACGATGTATCCAACACAGGCAACCGCGTGCTCTTCCCAAAGGAGGAGCACGCGGTTGTGAACTGCGTCAGCTGGTGGCGTTTACCGAACGACCGTCAGCGTCGCCGTTTTGGTACCGGCATCGGTGACCAAGCGGTAGAGGTACGTTCCGGCTGGGAGGCTCGACGCATCCAAAACCACCGGATGCGTTCCGGCGGGGCGAACGTCGTCGACTAGGACGGAGACGGACCGGCCCAGCATGTCGAACACTTCGAGGTGCACCTTTCCAGCCTGTGGCAATCCATAGCGGATCGTCGCCTGATCGCGCGCCGGGTTGGGCGCGGAAAGCAGCGTCAATTCGGTCGGTGTGCCGTCGTCTCCCATCGCCGTCAGCGTGCCTCCGACAAAGCGGACGCTCTCGACGGTGATCTCGAACGTCTGTCCATTGGCGGCAAGCGGGTAGAAGGCGACGAGCGTGACGTCATCGGCCTCGAACGTGCCTTGTGCGCCGCCGACGCGGGCGAAGTCGCTCAGCGGCAGGCGCAGCGTTTGCGCGCTGCTCGTCAGGCCGACGGTCGTTGCGAACTGCCCTGAGCCATCCACGATCGACGCTTTTTCGAGCGCGACCTGGAAGCGGCCCGTTCCCGATGCCGTGACCTCGACGTGCGAGTAATCCGACAGGTCGACCGGCTGTCCGCCCGAGCGGAGGTAGCGGAAGAGGCTGGCGAACTGGCCCTGGCGTCCGGCGAGCACCGCCGAGCGCTCGACCGAGAACGTGCCGTCTTCGACCGATGCAGCGTTGGCGGCGGCAAACGTCTCGAAGCGGCTCACGCTCGTGCCTTCGCCCTTGACGTAGCTCCACGTGCCGTCGGCGAAGTAGAACTGATCGCCTGAGCGTTCGTCGTCGATGAGGAAGGAGCCGTCGAAGATCGGACCGACGTCGAGGCGGACGGTCGCGAACTCATTCTCGTCAGCAGGAGCGGGTACGGTGATCGTCTGCTCGATTTCGGTGCGTGTGTCTACCGTCGTCTCGCTGCGTGCGACTGATCCGGTGAGGGCAAGCGTGACGCTCTGACCCGTCGTGTTGCGCATCCGCAGCGTGATCGCGCCGTTGGCGTAGCCGCCGTCGACGACGTACACAGACGGGGCGACGCCCGCATCGCGGAACGAGACCGGGGCATCGGCGGCCAGTTCAGCGAGCACGTTGCGCACCATTTCGGCGGTGTAGACGGGCGCCGCGCTCCAGACCTGGAGGTTGACGACCGACAGTGCACCTGCGGGCGCGTCGTACTGATTGGGCGAGAAGCGGCTCTCGACGATGTAGCCGTCGGGCATGCGGTAGGCGACGAAGCTGGCCGCGAAGTCGACCGCTCCATCCGCGTGAATCAGCTTGGAGAGCACGAAGCCGTTGCCGTCCACGTCGAGCATCCGCACGTCTTCCATGCGTCCACCGCCCAGGCGGTCACAGGTCGCTTTGGCGTGGTCGTAGAGGACTCCGCCGGGGCTGAGCGCTCCGAACATCGCACCGATCCTGCGTCCGTCAGGACGGGCGTAATCGGCGGCGACGACGTCGCGTGCGTTGGTGACAGCGAGCAAGTCGCGCGGCGTCACGTCGTACGCGGTTGAGCCGCCGGGACCGGTCGCGGGGACCAAGTCGGCGAGCGTCGTGCTGCCTTTGCCGGACGATTGAGTGAACGGAGCCGCAACGGGAGCGGCCATGATCGCTTTGCCCAATGCGATGTCTTGGCGGCGCACGAACAGGCGCTGTGCCATCAACGTGGCGAGCGAGCCGTCGCTTTCGACGCCTGCTCCGCCGCCACCCGAAGGCGCTGCACTGGTGACGACCGCGCTGGACTGATCGTCCTCATGCGGATTGTTGTTGCCTGGTGTCGAGTCGGGATCGGGCTGATCGCTCGCGGTGACTTGCGCGACGTTGGTGAACGATCCGACGTGATCGACGGTCGCCGTATACATCAGCGTTTCGGTCGCCGCGTGTGCGAGCGCGCCTAGCGTCCACGTGATGGTGCGGGAGCCTGGATCGTACGTCGAACTGACGCCCGGCTGCTGCGTGAAGCCGACAAACGTCAGTCCAACGGGCAACACGTCTTGTATGACGACGCCCGTCGCGGGGCTTGGACCGCTGTTGGTAGCGGCGACAGAGAACGTCACCACGTCACCACGCGTCGGCGCCGGGTCGTTGACCGACTTGGTGATGCTCAGGTCGGCAGGCTGGTTGGCGTTGATCGTCGCGCTGGCCTGGTCGTTCTCGGTGGGATCGCCGTTGTTCGGCGTCGAGTTTGGGTCTGGCTCATTGGCTTGAATCACCTCGGCGGTGTTCGTGATCGGACCGTTCGCCGTTACCTGAGCGATGACCGTCAGTGTGGCGCTCTGGCCGACGCCGAGCGTGCCCAGCGTCCAGATGCCCGTCATCGCGTCGTAGCTGCCCTGGCTCTCAGACGCCATGCCGAACGCGATTCCGGCGGGCAACTGATCGCCGACCGAGATGCCGCTTCCGGTCGAGGCTGTCGGCCCGGCGTTGGTGACGACGACCGTGTAGACGATGTTGTCGCCGACGTTGGCGCTCGTCACGTTGACCAGTTTTCCGAGGCTGAGGTCGGCTTGCAAGCCCTTGACGACGGCGTTATCCTGGTCGTCCTCGGCAGCATCCTGGTTGTTCGGCGTCGAGTCCTTATCGGGCTGGTCCGCAGCCGTCACCTCGGCGACGTTGTTGTACGGCCCGAGTCCCGTCACAGTGGCGACGATGTCGAGTGTTTTGGTCTGACCGATGGCGACGCTACCAACGTCCCAGACGCCCGTGCCGCTGTTATAATCTGCGGCAGGCGTGGCACTCACGAACGTAAGGCCGGCAGGCAACTGGTCCGTCACCTTGACGCCGGTTGCACCTGCCGTGCCGCTGTTGGTGACGGCGAGCGTGAACGTCACGTCGCTACCGACGCTGACCGCGCTGGCCGACGCTGACTTGTCGACCATCAGGTCGATCTGCGTGCCGTTGACGTTGACGCTGGCCTGATCGTCCTCGTTGGGATCGTCGTTTCCGGGAGCCGAATCGGGATCGGGCTGATCGCTGGCCGTGACTTGTGCCGTGTTCGTCAGCGTGTGGATCTGCGTGACGCGCGCAGTGAGCGTGAGTGTTTCGGACTGTCCCGAAGCGAGCGCTCCGACGGTCCAGATGCCGCTTGCCTCGACGTATCCGCCCTGGCTCGGCGTGTCGCTCACGTAGTCCAGTCCGATGACGGTGGGGTCGGTGATTTCGACACCCGTCGCGTCGCTCGGCCCGTCGTTGCGGACGGTGATCGTGAACGTGACGTTGTCGCCGACGACCGGCGAGGCATTGTCGACGACTTTGGTGACGCTCAGATCAGCGAGGGGAGTGACGGTCAGCAGCGCGCTGTCTTGGTCGTCCTCGTTGGGATCGTTGTTGCCTGGCGTCGAGTCGGCGTCGGGTTCGTTGGCAGCGGAGACTTCGGCTGTGTTAGAGAAGCTACCGTCGGCGGTCGTCGTCACTTCGACGATCAGCGTTTTGCTCGTGCCGACGGGGATGTTGCCGACGTTCCAATTGCTCGCGCCCGCATTGTAGTCCCCACTCGGATTGTCGCTCACGAACGTCAGGCCCGCAGGCAGCACGTCCGAGATCACGACGCCCGTCGCGTCGAGCGAGCCGTCGTTGCGGACGGTCACGGTATATGTCGCATTCTCGCCGACGCGGACCGTATGCGGCAGGACGGTCTTATTCACGCTCAGGTCGATCTGCAAGCCGCCGACCATCGCGCTGCCCTGATCGTCCTCGCTCGGATCGTTGTTGCCTGGCGCCGAGTCGGGATCGGGCTGATCGCTCGCCGTCACTTGGGCGACGTTGGTATACGGACCAGCGCCGCCCACTGTGGCGACGATTTCGAGCGTCTCAACGCCTCCGTTGGCGACGTTTCCGACCGTCCAGACGCCGGTGCCGCTGTTGTAGTCAGCGGCGGGGTTGGCGCTGACGAACGTGAGTCCGGCAGGCAACTGATCTGTCACCTCGACGCCCGTTGCCGCACTCGGACCGCTGTTGGAAAGCATCAGGGTAAACGTCACGTTCTGGCCGACCGGAGTCGCCGCGCTGCTGGCGGTTTTTGTCAAGCTCAGATCGGCCTGAGCGCCTGTCACCGTCGCTGCGGCTTCGTCGTCTTCGGCCTGGTTGCCGCCGTCGTTGTTGGGCGCCGAGTCAGGATCGGGCTGATCCGACGAGGCGACCTGGGCGATGTTGATGATCGGCCCTGCTTGGTCGACGCGCGCCGTAATCGTGAGGCTCCGTGCGCCGCCGCTGGAGACGGTGCCGACCGTCCAGATGCCGGACATTTCGTCGTAGGCGGCAGCAGGGCTGGCGCTGACGAACGTCAGCCCGGCAGGTAGCTGGTCGCGGACGGTGACACCCGTTGCGTCGTTGGGACCGTCGTTGGCGAGCGTGAGCACGAACGACACGTTGCTGCCCACGTTGATCGTCGAAGAGGACACGGCCTTGCTCAGTCGCAGGTCAGCCAGTCCGCGCACACGAGTCGGCTCGTCGGCTGCGTTGTTCGACGCGTTCACATCGATGGTCGAGGTGGAGATGCGCGCCGTGTTGACCAGCCGCGAGCCATCGATGAGGTTCGTCTTGGCGCGTACCGTAACGCGGAACGTAGCCGCCTCGCCAATGCCGAACGTGCCCGCTTTGGAGAACATCACCAGTCCACCGCTGCCGCCAACTGCGGGTGACGCCGTGGTCCAGCCCGCACCGCTCTGGACGCTCGCCGAGACGAACTCGACGCCCGTCGGCAGTTGATCGGTGACGGCAACGTTGGCAGCCACTTCGGGGCCGTCGTTACGCGCCGTAATCGTGTAGAAGAAGGTCTCGCCCGCGTTGACCGGATCGGCACTGTCGACCTTGCTGATCGTCAGGTCGGTGCCTCTGCCTACGACGCTCGTCGCCACGCCGGACGTGAGGATGTCGACCGGACCGCCCAGCGTTGCCTTTTTGTAGGCGAGCAGGGCTTGGTTAAAGATGCCCGTGCCGCCGGGCGTACCCGCGTTGATCGTCACGCGGAAGCGGACGGCCGTCGGGACATTGGGATTGAGCGTACCACCCGCGGTGCTCGTCGAGCCGGACCCGACGCGCGCTACGATGCGCTTGTTGGTGGCGTCGTATTCGGCGCGGTCGTCTCCCGACACGTCAGACTGAGGCCCCATATTGGGACCATAGACGATCGAAATCGAACCGGGCACGTAGGTCGTGTTGGGCGGAATGTTGTCGGTGATGACCGAACTGGTGGCCGCGTCCTGTCCCGTGTTTTCGAGCGCGATGGTGTATTCGAGCACGTCGCCGCTTTGGGGCTGCCCGCCGTTGAGGTCACGCAGCGTTTTGACCATCTGCACCTCGGGCACGTAGATCTCAGAGGCAAAGGTCAGCACCTGAATCGAGATGCCTTCTCCATTACCGCCTGCAACCCTGACACTCGCGCTGGTGTCACCGTTGCCGAGCAGGTTGGCGCCGGTTGAGGGGTTTTCGGCGTAGAGCACGTCGACGTCCGTTGAGAAGTTATTTTCGTACTGCGGCACGTTGCCCATCGCCTGCTGACCAAAGAACGAAATGGTCGCGTTGCCAAAGTCGTTGACCGGGTTGAGCGCGTTGCTCAGCTTGGTGCCGTTGACCTCGAAGAAGTCGCCCTGCCCGGCTCCGGGCTTCCCCCGGTCGCCGTCGTAGAGCACCACGCCCACGACAGGACGGAAGCTGCCCGACAACGGCGTCGTGAAGCCGGTCGGCGTCACGGTGATGTTGGGATTCGCGTTGCCCGGCGACGCGTTGACCGTTCCGCTGCCGTCGAAGACCGACAAGTTGCGCAGGGGTTGGCTGGGGTCCTGGTAGGCCACGATGAGGGTCCACGCACCCCATCCGTTGTTCTGCTGCCTGGACGCGACGTTGCCGACGGTGTAGAGACCTGCTCCGCCCTGCTGCACCAGTGCCGTCACTTCGGCGAAGTAGCCTCTGTTGTACGTGTCGTTATCTTCCTGCTGCGCCGTTATCGTGGTGTACTGATATCCGGCCGTCGAGGGCAGGTCGAACTGGACTTTGTTCAGGTCCACCCCACCGTTCGGATACTGGTTGAGCGTCTCCGTCTTGGTGCCCCAATACAGCCCTGCCCACAACACCGTAGCTTCGGCAGGCAGCGCGATCGGGGAAGAGGACGAGTTGTACGTCGCCGCGATGTTGTCTACGTCGAGGTTGCGTAGAAAAAAGTTGTTGTTGCGCGGCTCAGTGTTGCGAATCGGTGTCGGGTTGGCACCAGCGAGTACCCGCTCGCACTCCCGCTGCTCCTGGGTGTTGGTGGCGGCGCTGAGCGATCCGTTGGTCGGGTCCGCGTCGTTGTCGCACGTGAGCGACGTGTTGGCCGCGTAGGCGAAATTGCCCGTCACGTTGGCCGAGAAGCGCGGCGTGAACTGGCGTGCGATCTGTGCCTGAGCGGGAGCCGATGCAGCAACGAGGGCGAGCACGACGGCGCAGAGCAGCGCAGACGCGCGAGACGGAGATCCGGTCACGATAGGGTGGGACGTAGAAGGAGAATCAGGGCGCCCACTGTAAGAAAGGCGGCCTAAACCGGCAGGAGAACCGGATGGCTTTGGCACAAACGTACTGCATGTGATGCAGTTATCCACATTAAATCTCGCCCCATGTGGTTGGGTGCAAAAGGTTTACAGTGAATAGTCCCTTGGTACACCTCACACCCCTTCGACACCTAAATCAGCAGCGGAGTTAAGGTCGCCGCGCGAACCGCCGATACATCATCCGCAGCAGGATCACTCCTGCCGCGCAAGTTTCAGCCTCAGGGCTGCCACACTAAGCCATCCGCGCATTCATAGGGGTTTGATCGGAATCGGCGGCAGTCTGCAGAGGTCTGATGGGGGGAGCGGGCGATGCTACGGCGTCGCCCGCTTTTTTGCGTTTAGGCCGAATCGTTGGATTGTGACCAAATGGGCAGTCGAGAACCCAGAGTACAGAGATAGTCGTTGCGACAAACTCATCTATCCGAAACGACTTCATGTCCTCCTCCCTCCACCTCGTCGGCATCGCCGGAAGCCTGCGCAAAGGATCTCTCAACCGCGCCTTGCTCGAAACCATTCAGGCCGATCTGCTGCCCGAAGGTGTCACGCTCGACCTGCTCGACATCGGAGATCTGCCGCTCTACAACTCGGACCTGGAAACCGGGCAGGCCGCGCCAGACGCCGTCACGCGCTTGCGCACTCAAATCGCTCAGGCAGACGGCGTGCTGTTCTCGATGCCCGAGTACAACCACAGCGTCCCCGGACTGCTGCAAAACGCCATCGACTGGGCGAGTCGTCCGTCGTTTAAATCGTGCCTGGTCGGTAGGCCAGTCGGACTGATGGGCGTTTCGCCGTCGCCAGTTGGAACGGGGCGTGGGCAGCAGGTGATGAAACTCGTCCTCAGCGCGGTCATGGCGCGGCTGATGCCGCACCCCGGCGTGCTCGTCGGCAGCGCGATGGACAAGTTTGACGACGGACGGTTGACCGACGAGAAGACGCGCGCTTTCGTATCGACGTACCTGGAAAGCTTCGCCTCGTTCGTCCGCAGCACGCAGCCGGTCTAATCGTAGCGTTTCGTACGTTGCGTACAGATTGATCGCTCATCGTCATGTCTGCACAGCCAAACCGAATCACCTCCGCCGACTATCTCGCCTACGACGCGTCGCATCCAGGCAAGCACGAGTTTTGGAACGGGCAGATCGTTGCGATGACGGGTGCGTCGCCCAATCACTCGAAGCTGACGTTCGATCTCACGCGAGCGCTCGGTCTGGCGCTGGACGCCAAGGGCTGCGACGGGTTCACCTCCGACACGCGCGTCGACATCCCGGGCGGTAACTACGCGTACCCCGACTTGGTCATTGCGTGCGATCCCGACTTCGACGGCACCACGAACCCGCCGACGCTTCTCAATCCGCTACTCATTGTCGAGGTCACATCGAAGTCGACGCAGCACATCGACCGCTCCAAGAAGTTGAGATCGTACACGCAGATTCCATCGCTCCAAGCGTATTGGCTGTTTGAGCAGGACGAGCGGTCGGTGACGCTGTTCGAGCGCGTCGGTGATCTGTGGTCGATTCGCGGGGCATCGGGCGAGGATGCGATGATCGAGTCGTTCCTGTTCGAGCAGACGTTTCGGCTCGGCGATCTGTACGCGCGCCTCGACCTTCCCGACGATGCGTTCGATCTGATCGACCAAGGCTGAACCGCAGAATCGACGCGTAATCCGCAAACATGAGCGTGCGGTTCAGGTAGATTAGGGAGACTCAAACAGCATCCCCTACCTCTCGTGAGCGATACCAAGATTATTTTCTCCATGCGGAACGTCAGCAAGACGCACCGCAACGGCAAGCAGGTTCTCAAAGACATCTACCTGTCGTTCTATCACGGCGCCAAGATCGGCGTGCTGGGGCTGAACGGGTCGGGTAAGTCGACGCTGCTCAAGATCATCGCGGGAGAGGACGAGGACTATCAGGGTGGCATCGACCGGCAGAAAAACGTCTCGTTCGGGATGCTGCATCAGGAGCCGCAACTCGACCCGGACGCGACGGTCCGCCAGATCGTCGAGGAAGGCGCTGCCGACACGGTTAAGCTCGTGCGCGACTTCGAGGCCATCAGTGCCCAGTTTTCCGAGCCGGATGCCGACTTCGACGCGCTGATCGAGAAGCAGGCCAAACTCCAGGACCGCATCGACGCCATCGGCGCCTGGGACATCG